>NZ_CP110339.1:2667500-4230000 GCF_026014005.1 Brucella sp. JSBI001
GAATGGCGTAACGACTTCCCCGCTGTCTCCAACGCAGACTCAGTGAAATTGAATTCCCCGTGAAGATGCGGGGTTCCTGCGGTTAGACGGAAAGACCCCGTGCACCTTTACTATAGCTTTACACTGGCATTCGTGTCGGCATGTGTAGGATAGGTGGTAGACTTTGAAGCAGTGGCGCCAGCCATTGTGGAGTCATCCTTGAAATACCACCCTTGCCTATATGGATGTCTAACTGCGGCCCGTTATCCGGGTCCAGGACCGTGTATGGTGGGTAGTTTGACTGGGGCGGTCGCTCCTAAAGAGTAACGGAGGCGCGCGATGGTAGGCTCAGAACGGTCGGAAATCGTTCGTCGAGTGCAATGGCATAAGCCTGCCTGACTGCAAGACTGACAAGTCGAGCAGAGACGAAAGTCGGTCATAGTGATCCGGTGGTCCCGCGTGGAAGGGCCATCGCTCAACGGATAAAAGGTACGCCGGGGATAACAGGCTGATGACCCCCAAGAGTCCATATCGACGGGGTTGTTTGGCACCTCGATGTCGACTCATCGCATCCTGGGGCTGGAGCAGGTCCCAAGGGTATGGCTGTTCGCCATTTAAAGCGGTACGTGAGTTGGGTTCAGAACGTCGTGAGACAGTTCGGTCCCTATCTGCCGTGGGTGTAGGAATATTGATAGGATCTGTCCCTAGTACGAGAGGACCGGGATGGACGTATCTCTGGTGGACCTGTTGTCGTGCCAACGGCATAGCAGGGTAGCTATATACGGACGGGATAACCGCTGAAGGCATCTAAGCGGGAAACCCACCTAAAAACGAGTATTCCCTATCAGAGCCGTGGAAGACTACCACGTTGATAGGCCGGGTGTGGAAGTGCGGCAACGCATGTAGCTTACCGGTACTAATAGCTCGATCGACTTGATCACTCCCATTTACAATATCCATCGAACAAACTTCGATGAATTTATAGCGCTCACGCCAGTTTGGCTCCGCCAAACGGCTGCGCGGGCGCGGCCTCCGGCCGGCACACAGTCGTGTGCTTATTGTTTATCAGCGTTTATCGCTGAATTATCTGCACGAAAGACAACCAGCTTCTCATATTTGTGTTCTTCGCCGACCTGGTGGTTATGGCGGAGCGGCTGCACCCGATCCCATTCCGAACTCGGCCGTGAAACGCTCCAGCGCCAATGGTACTTTGTCTTAAGACACGGGAGAGTAGGTCGCTGCCAGGTCTGCCAAGAACACAAATCAAATCATCTTCTCAAATACATACAAAACACCCATAGCGCGGGGTGGAGCAGCCCGGTAGCTCGTCAGGCTCATAACCTGAAGGCCGCAGGTTCAAATCCTGCCCCCGCAACCAAATTCCCACAAAAATACACGAAATCTCTCAAGCATAACCGATGTTCGTATCTTTGCGAGCTGGCTCCGGCTTCTCGCAGAAGATCGTTCGACCTAATATCGATGCACGGAAGCGAGTTCTATACGCACGCACCGCAGCGCGCTCATAACCCCAAGGGTGGGCAGCAAAAAGAAACGATCCAGCGTAACAATCCCCCGACAAACGCAACCAGGCACCAGCCCAAAACCAAATCAAAACCCGCCACAACGCGGGCTTTTTTTTGACCAAAGCAGCCGGGGCAGCTGCAAAACTTCCCCGTCCCGACCATAACGACAAACTGACCCGTTTAAGCTATCAAACAGCCTCGTTATCAAAGGAAGACAATCGTGAACCTCGATCGCTCCGCGCTGGCTGATCTCAACATATTCGTGACAATCGTACGCCGCAAAAGCATGAAAATGGCTGCAATCGAGCTCGGCGTAACAACCTCCGCTATCAGTCATCGTATGAAAAATCGAGTGTGTCCGGAAGCCTGGCTCCTAATGCGCACTAAGTGAGGGACTTATTCATATTGATACCCGTCACATGAAATCCCGTTGCATCATAAACATGTCTGGCACGTGCGTTGTCAGCGGACTGTTTTATGCTGGCGATATGTCCGGTGCAGATCGCTGAGCCTGTCTTGGTGCCCGGATTTATGCCGCTCAGCCCACTCGAATACCGGCCTATACGTGGAAGAAACTTTCAACCGCATCTTTATCGGGAACAAAATGGCTTCAGATTCATTTAGTTCGAGCGTTTGTCTGGGAATCACCGGATGATTTGCTGTGTCCAGGTTTCCGGTCGTCACAAATCGGGAGTTTGGGGGCATATCGGTTTTCAACGATTGGAGTTCATTATGGGGATTTTCGATAAGATCAAGAACGCCATTTGGGGCGAGGCACAAGCGGCAACTCCTGAGGCGGAAACGGCTGCACAGCCTGCTCCGACACCGACCGCTTCCTCTACTGCCGCCGCTCCGGCGCCATCTGCATCCGCACCCGCTGCCGCGGGCGCTGTCGACGTAGGCGCCATTCTGGACGCTGCCGTTGCCAAAAGCGGCCAGAAGCTCAACTGGAAGACTTCGATCGTCGATCTGATGAAGGCTCTTGGCCTCGACAGCAGTCTGGAGCACCGCAAGCAACTTGCCAAGGAGCTGGGCTATACCGGCGACACAGGCGATTCCGCGACCATGAATGTCTGGCTGCACAAGCAGGTTATCCAGAAACTCAAGGATAATGGCGGTAAAGTTCCCGCCGGATTGTAATCAGGAGGGTTCCCGATGGGAAGCGCAGGAATTGGCTGGATTGCGGCGATCATCATAGGCGGCCTGGCCGGCTGGATTGCCTCCAATTTCATGAACAGCAATACCGGGATATTCATGAATGTCATTCTCGGTATCATCGGCGCAGCCGTAGCGAGTTTTATTTTCGGATTTCTCGGTGTTTCGTTCGGCGGCTGGCTGGGCTATCTGATCGCGGGCTTTATCGGTGCCTGCATATTGATATGGCTGGGCCGATTGGTAAGTTAGCAAAAAGGCGCCTTACGGCGCCTTTTTCTTTTGGTGCGTTATTTTCTTGCCCTATGCTGGGCGAGAAAAATACGGTCGTCGCGATTGGAACAAATGACTGCGAAGATGACCGCCAGAGCTGCGCCCAGAAACGTATCGAGGATACGTTCGGAAATTATACCATTGTGGGACACTCCGGGCATTGCCAGATAGGTCATCAAAAGCGCCATCGGAGTTACCAGAATCTGCCCCAGCGCATAATTGCTGCCAATAATGACTTCGGTGGCGAATTGCAGTCCGGCCAGGATTGCAATGACGCACCAGAGACTGGGGCCTTGCGCAAGCACCAGCCATGTAATCAAGGCGCCCAGAAGCGTACCTGCCATGCGTTGCAAGGCTCGGTTCATGCTGATGTGCAGATGCGCGCCCTGCATCACGGCGACAGTGCCCATGGCTGCCCAGGCTGGGTGGATGGCGCCGAGAGCATAAGCGGTCAGCGCGGCAATTGCGGCGCCAAGCGAAATCCGACCGGCGGCAATAAGCCGGTGAACTGTCGGACGTGACGGCTCGGATGGAAATGGCTTTTCCGGCGATGCCTGATGACGAAACTTCTCGGTCAGGGCACAGATCAGGCAAGCGAGAGCCGAGACGATTGCTGTCGCGGCGGTACGCTCAAACACAACGTGCAGCGACGCGACCGGCGTCATGGAGGCGCCGGCTGCGAAGATGAATATGAGCGCGCCGGGTGGTCCGAATTTGCCGGTAACGGTTATGAAAGAGAATATGCCCGCAGAAAGTGCCAGCAGCAAAAGCTGGCCGGGCAAGGGCAGGCCAACCCATGTGGCGAGCGACATGAAAAACACCGCGAGTGTCTGGCAGATCGCGCACAGGAGGACGATCCATTCGCGTTTTGCCTCCGGAGCAAACCGGCCGAACAATGCGACGAGCGAGCCAAGCGAGGCAAAGCCGATCAGATGCGACCACGAGGACAGGCTGACCAACGGAAGCGCGATGGCAACCGTGGCGGCAGCCTGTAGCCCGGCAAGCGACGAGTTTCGGAGCGATGGCTGGCCAGCAAGGGCGATGCTTTCGCGAAACTGCTGAGGCTTCAGAAGGTTATAGGCGGCGTGGCGGCGTCCTGAAAGAGATCCGTCCGCTTTCATTATTCTCGGTCCTGCTCGCGATCGGATTGCATCAGCGTCAGTCGGTGCTCAATGCTGTCAAAGCTGCGAAGCATGATTGCAATGTCATTGTCTGACAGATCGGCGAGCATTTCTTGCTCGCCCTTTGCCAGCTCCTGACGAATTTCGGCAACCCGCTTTACCCCTTGCGCCGTCAGATGAACCAGCCTTGCACGACTATCCCTTTCATCGACGCGGCGCTCCGCCAGACCTTGCCGACATAGAATGTCGAGGAGGCGTACGAGACTGGACCCATCTATGCCGACCAGGGCAGCCAGTTCCTTCTGCGTCAGGCCGCCGCCGGTCTGGTGAAGGTGGACAAGGGGAACCCAGGTCGCATCAGTCAGCCCGGCTTGGGCAAGGCGGATGTCGAGCGCACGTCGCCAGCGCCGCGCCAGCAGTGAAAAGCGAATACCGAATTGAGAGCGGGGAGTGTCTGAAATCATGAGGTCATTAAGACGCAATATAGTTTGAATTGCAAATCAAATTATATTGCGGAATGCGAATGACAGTTGCCGGAACGGGATTAGCCGCTCCGGCTTATGGCCTGTCTTTATTGCGGTATGCGAGCGATGACTTTGATTTCAAAGTCGAAACCGGCGAGCCAGCTGACGCCGATAGCAGTCCAATTGGGGAAAGGTGGGGCGCTGAAAATTCGGTCCTTGACCTGCAGGACGGCCTCGAACTGGTTTTCAGGATCGGTATGAAAAGAGGTTATATCAACAATGTCATCGAAAGTGGCGCCGGCTGCCTTCAGTGTCGCTTCAAGATTATCGAAAGCGAGTTGAACCTGCTTTGCGAAGTCGGGTTCGGGCGTGCCGTCGCTGCGGCTTCCAACCTGACCGGAGACAAACAGCAGGTCGCCCGAGCGGATAGCGGCGGAATAACGATGCTTGTCATAAAGGGCACTGCGGTCGGCGGGGAAAATTGTTTCTCTTCTGGTCATTTTCGTTTTCCTTTTTGATGCTGAGGCGTGCGTTATCGGAAGATTTTTGTATTTGCGGCTTCACAAACAACCGGGATAGTTGATATACGTCACGTATACTAAATATTCATATACGATCCGTATGTCAATTAATATACGGTTCGTATACCAAAAAGGTGTGACGATGGCCATGAACCTGCGCATCAAGGCGATGGAAGAAAACCGAGTGAAGCTGATAGCGGCAGCCCGGAAGGCTTTTGCGGAAAAGGGTTATGCCGCCGCCTCTATGGATGAACTGACTGCGGAAGTCGGCCTGACACGTGGTGCGCTCTACCATAATTTTGGAGACAAGCGCGGGCTGCTAGCGGCTGTGGTCAGCCAGATGGATGGCGAAATGGCCGAACGTGCTCAAGAGATTGCTGCGCGGGCAGATAATCTGTGGGAGGGGCTTTTGGCGGAAGGGGTTGCCTATATCGAGGCGGCACTCGATCCTGATGTCCAGCGCATCGTGCTGCTTGATGGACCGGCGTTTCTCGGCGATCCGTCACAATGGCCGAGCCAGAATAGTTGTCTGCAGGCGTCCCGGCAAAAAATTGCTCTTTTGATAGAGCAAGGCGTGCTGAAACCGGTTGACCCGGAAGCCGCCGCACGGTTGCTCAACGGGGCAGCATTGAATGCAGCACTCTGGATTGCCGCCAGTGAAGATCCGAAAGGGGTTCTTTCGAAGGCGATTGATGCCTTTCGAGCGCTTGCAACCGGCCTGCTTGCAAAACCGGTTTAGATATCAGGTAGTCTGGATCGCAATCCGGTTGCCTTCGCTGTCCCTGATCTCCGCGACAAAGCCGTTTCCAACCGGCGTTTTCGGGAACAGCATTTCGCTGCCCTCTTGCACGGCCTTGGTGATGACGGTGTCCACATCGTCGACATTGAAATAGATAATCGCGCCATGCACGGTTGGAATATAGACGTCGCCTTCGGCAAGCGCGGCACTCGCGCCATCCTTGCCTTCTTCAAAAGGGAAATAGGCCATTCTGTTTCCGTGTATCGTAACGACTTCACCAAAAGTCGCTCCGAACACTGCGGAGTAGAATCGCATAGCCCTTTCAAGATCAGCTACCGGTATTTCCACATGGGCGATCAGGTTCATTCTTGCTCCGTTCTATATAACCACATGGAATGTAAGCCATAATCAGTTCGGCTGCCACATCGCGGATGGAATTTGAATCCGGTTGACGGAGATGCGTTAATTGTTCAGTTTTTATTGACTCGGTATATTAGTGAAACATAACAAACGGATCCTGACACGGAGACCATATGGCGACTGAAGGACTTGGACAGACACTCGGGCCTGCGGTGGTTCTGCTTGCCGCCGGTGTCGTGGCGGTGCCGTTGTTTCGGAAACTGGGTCTCGGTTCTGTGCTGGGATATTTCGCTGCCGGTGCCCTGGTGGGGCCTTCGGTCTTCGGCTTCTTCACTGATCCCGCAACGATCCTGCATTTTTCCGAACTCGGCGTCGTCATGTTCCTGTTCGTCATCGGACTTGAAATGCGCCCTGGCAAGCTCTGGACGATGCGGCAGCAGATATTCGGTCTCGGTCTTGCACAGGTTCTGGGCTGTATCGCCCTTCTGACAGGGGCGGGGGTTCTTCTGGGCCTGTCTCCGATAACGGCCTTGATCGCGGGGGCTGGCTTCGTGCTGTCTTCCACAGCTGTCATCATGTCGATGCTGCAGGAGCGAGGCGAAATAGCCACGCCCGACGGCCAGAAGGCCGTTTCCATTCTCCTGCTCGAAGATTTGATGATCGTTCCGCTGCTGGCGCTCGTTGCTTTCCTTTCGCCTTCCCAGCATGAGTCCGGCGGAATCCTGGGCATTGCGACGGCCATTGGCGCCATTTTGCTGCTGATTGCTGTTGGGCGCTGGCTGCTGGATCCGTTCTTCTCCTTGCTGGCGCGTGCGAGGGCGCGCGAGGTTTTGACGGCTGGCGCACTGATCGTTGTGCTCGGGGCTGCCCTGCTGATGGAAGCGAGCGGCCTTTCCATGGCGATGGGCGCTTTCCTGGCCGGGGTCATGCTGTCCGGTTCCAGTTACCGGCACCAGATCGAAAGTGACATCGAGCCGTTCAAGGGGCTCCTGATGGGGCTGTTCTTTCTGGCTGTCGGCATGTCGCTTGATCTCGGCGTGGTTGCTTCGGACTGGCCCACGGTCCTCATCTTCCTCATTGCCTATGTGATTACCAAGGCAATCGGCATCTATGCCGTCGCCCGAATTTTCGGCTCCAGCCATCGTTCGGCGCTCGAACGGACGTTGCTCTTCGCGCAGGGCGGAGAATTCGCCTTCGTGCTCTACACGTCGGCATTCGGTAACGGGTTGCTTTCAGCACGCGACAATGCGCTGTTTTCGACTGTCATCATTCTATCGATGGCCGTGACACCGTTCGTGCTGCTTCTGGGTTCCCGACTTTTGCGCGAGGAAGCGCCTTCTCTCGAAGGCGTTGAAACCGCTCATAATCTCAAAGGTCGGGTGTTGATGATCGGTTTCGGGCGTTTTGGACAAATCGCGGCGCAATTGCTTCTTGCCCAGAGATCGGATGTTTCGATTATCGAAGCCGATCCCAACCGTATCCGTGAAGCCGGGCGGTTCGGTTTCAAGATATTTTATGGCGATGGATCACGTCTCGATATCCTGCATCATTCAGGTGCAGACGAAGCGGAAGTCATCATGATCTGCGTGGATGACCGAAAGACGGCCAATCGCATTGTGGAACTGGTCAAGTCTCATTTCCCGGCAGCAAAGATCATGGTGCGCTCCTACGACCGCACGCATTCCATCGAGTTGTTGAAGGCAGGTGTGGATTTTGAACTGCGCGAAACGTTCGAATCTGCACTGCTTTTCGGAAAGGAAGCGCTTTGCGAGCTTGGTCTGGATGAGAGTCTCGCAGAGGATACGCTACGCGATATTCGCATGCGCGATGCTGAACGGCTGACGGCACAGGTGCAGGGCGATATTTATTCGGGGGCCGATCGGCTGCTCACCGGCGTTCCTGTTCCTGAACCGCTGACGCCGCCCGGCAAGGTTACGAAGCTTGCCGGGGACGAAGGTTCAAACTGAACAATATGGATGGGGCGGGGAGCTAGTCCCGCAGCGCCATCTGAAGCTCGGCATGACGTCCCAGCCTCTCCATCAATTCGGTAAACTGAGGGGTGCGTTCAATCTGGCGTCCGTAATGTCTGCGCAATGCAGCGGTCAGTTCGCCTCTGCGTCCAAGCTGCTCGTCGGCAAAGCCGATCATCTGGGAGTTCGGCCATGCCTGCGGGCGAATGGCGACAAGGCGGGTGAAAAGGCTTTCTGCCGTCTCGTCCGGATTGGCCTGTGCCATAAGCGAAACCATTGCCGCCGTCGAGCGCGACACGCCCATATGGCAATGGACCAGCAGATGGCTCGGCGCTTGCGGGTTCGGTGCCGCCTGGAATTCCGAGCCGAACTGCAGGATCGCATTCACATGGTCGGGCGTTGGCATTGTGTGGTTGTCGGCTGCGTTGATGATGTCGTGAAAACGCAGCGTTACACGATGGTGTTGCTCGAAAGTTTGAAACGCATCCAGTTCCGGAAGGTCCGGATCAACCAGCGAAAGAACATGTGTGACTTTGCGCGTCCGCTGATCGGGCAGTTCCTGAATTCCACACACAGTCAGTTGCGGGGCGAAATGCACAGTCATGCCGGTCTCCTTGAATTTCAGTTATGTTGTTCAGTTTACATTGACGAATGGTGATACATCGGCGGGACGACATTTTCATGGCTGCTATCAGTCCCTTGGAAGCTGTCGTCTGGCCCATTCTCTTTCCGGAATTGCCCTGCCGATATTGTAGCTGAAAGAGCCAATCACCATTGTTTCCGCATCGACCTTGCATGTGAAGTCGATAGCATACCACTTGCGCTGGCTGCGAAAGGCGCCGTCGCTGACGGTCAGGCCGGTTGTCGAAACGGAGCCGCCTTCACGCGCAAGCATATCCGGAAAAGCACCGGCTTTATGGCGGCGCACCTGTTCAAGCGCTTCGATGCCGCAAATCTGGATGATCCGGTCCTTCGGCGCGAGCTTTCCCAGCGCCTGTTTCACACGAGGATCGGACATGGCGTCCTTCGAATAGATTTCACGCGCTCGCGTCAGTTTCTTGGCAGGCGTCGCCGGTTTGGGAGCATCGGCTTTTTGCTTCGGTGCAGTTTGAGTTTTTTCCGCGGCGGCCTGACCGGATTCAGATGGTTTCTCCGCTTGAAGAAGCTGTTCGGAAGGCTGGCCCTCCGTCACAGAAGGTTTTTCTTCCGCCTTGTCAGCATCCGTTGTGGCTGCAGTCTCGGAGGGTTCGTCCGGCTTCTGTATTTCTTCAGGCGCTGCGGGCGGCAGGTCCTGCTCTGGCGGTGACTTCACGTCTTGCTTCGCCGAGGCAGATTCGAATGCCTGTGGCTGCGGTGGAGGGGCGGCCTGTTCCGGCGTCTTTGGTGTTTGCTGCTGAGGCTTCTTTTCAGGGGGCGGTGGTTGAACCAGCTCCACATTGACGCTTTGTTCCGAAGCCGGCGAAGGGAGTGCCGGAAGGCGGACCAGAAACAGAGTTGCCAGCACCAGATGCAGGACCACTGAGGCTGGCAAGCCCCAACCGGCCTCTTGCAAAACTCTTCTGGTGAACTGCAACATGGATCCAACGATCAGGGACTCGAAAGCTTCAATCTAGAGCGCATCCTGAAAAGTGTGAAACGGTTTTCGGGTAAGATGCGCGTCAAAATAAACAGTCAGAGACCGACATTCGGCCGGTCGATCACCTCACGCAGCGCAAAACTGGAATTGATCTTCACGACATGCGGAAGGGCCGAGAGCCAGTCGCGATGGATGCGCTCGTAATCCTCAAGATCGCGGGCTGCAACGCGCAGAATATAATCATATTCCCCCGACATCAGATAACAGACAAGTACGTTGGGACAACGCTTCACCGCAGCCTCGAATTCGGCCAGCGTCTTGGCGAACTGTCCGGAGAGCGAGATATGGACAATTGCAATCATCCGGTATTCGAGCGCCTTCTGGGACAGGCGGGCATGATAACCTGCGATTACATCGCTTTTTTCCAGAATGTCGAGGCGACGCGAACAGGCTGAAGGCGACAATCCAACCTTCTCCGCAAGTTCTGCATTGGTGATGCGCGCATTGGCCTGCAATGTCCTGAGAATTGCAAGATCGATAGGATCAAGATTGCTCATTCGAAGAACCTTCGAAAAAGAGGATCATCTGCACAATAATTCACTAAAAAATCTGCGCAGGCAAATCTTCTTTGCAAGGACATTGCAAGCCGCAGATGTTCTCATTTTCGGATCGACAACGACCCACGGCAAGTGGGCAAAAAATGAGAGGAACGCTTATGCGTGTCGGCTGCCCGAAGGAAATCAAGAACCATGAATATCGTGTCGGACTGACCCCCGCCGCGGTTCGTGAATATGTGGCTCATGGCCACGAAGTCTGGATTGAAACAAAGGCAGGTGCCGGTATCGGTGCCGATGATGCCAGCTACATCGCCGCTGGTGCGAAAATTGCCGCTTCTGCAAAAGACATTTTTGAGAAGTGCGACATGATCGTGAAGGTCAAGGAGCCACAGCCCTCCGAATGGGCGCAGCTTCGCGAAGGCCAGCTTCTCTACACTTATCTCCATCTCGCCCCCGACTCGGAACAGACCAAGGGCCTGCTCGCCTCCGGCGTGACGGCAATTGCCTATGAAACCGTAACGGATGATCGCGGTGGATTGCCGCTGCTCGCCCCGATGTCGGAAGTGGCGGGCCGTCTGTCGATACAGGCCGGTGCGACGGCGCTCCAGAAAGCCAATGGCGGCCTCGGTATTCTGCTGGGTGGCGTGCCCGGCGTGCTGCCGGCAAAAGTCACGATCATCGGCGGTGGCGTCGTCGGGCTTCATGCGGCCAGAATGGCAGTGGGACTTGGCGCCGACGTGTCCATTCTGGATCGCTCGCTGCCGCGTCTGCGCCAGCTCGACGATATATTTAGCGGTCGCGTTCATACCCGCTATTCCAGCATTCAGGCGCTTGAAGATGAAGTCTTCTCTGCCGATCTCGTCATCGGCGCCGTGCTGATCCCCGGTGCCGCAGCGCCGAAACTCGTCACCCATGAAATGCTCTCGGGCATGAAGAAGGGGGCAGTTATCGTCGATGTGGCTATCGATCAGGGCGGCTGTTTCGAGACATCCCATGCAACGACACATTCCGATCCCACTTACGAAGTGGACGGGATCGTCCATTACTGCGTGGCCAATATGCCGGGTGCTGTTCCGGTGACCTCGGCGCACGCCCTCAACAATGCCACCCTTCATTACGGTCTGGCGCTTGCCGATCGTGGCCTGAGGGCAATTGCCGAGGACAAGCACCTGCGCAATGGCTTGAACGTTCACAAGGGGCGCATCACCAACAAACCTGTTGCTGAGGCGCTCGGTTACGAAGCTTTCGCGCCCGAAAGCGTTCTGAACGTGGCGTGAGGCTTTATAGGAACAGCGATGAAAAGGGACTGCGATGGCGCTTTGTGCCATCGCAGTAACAAGTAGTCCACTAATATTCCGGTGCGTCGGTCTTGCGTGGAACGGGAAAAAGCTGGATTAGGCTTTGATCTATATCCTGGCAGGAAAATCCCGTGCAGTTTAAATTTTCGCGATCGGCATTGTGTTTCACGCTGATGCTTCTGGCGCTACTTGCTCTGCTCGCGACAATGGGGGCAGGATTGGGCTGGATCAGAAGCTTCATCGGGGATGTGATCGCTGTCATCTTTGTCTATGCGGTGCTCAGAACTTTTATTGACGGAAACCGCCTGCTGCTGGCCTTGATCGCGTTTCTGACCGGGGTGGCGGTGGAATATGGTCAGTATCTTGCAAAGCAGTTCGATATCGTGATCGGAAACCCGGCCCTGCGTATTATTCTCGGAGCGACGCCGGATTGGCTGGACGTTCTGGCCTATGCGATCGGTGCCGGAATTGTCGTCGTGTATCTGCTGGCGCGACGTCAGGTTAAGGCGTCAAACTAATTTATAGAAATTGTTGCATGACCTTGTTTTGAACAAGATGTGCACCTATATGGCTGTCATAGGCATTGCTTAAGAGCGCTGGAACGCGTCTGTCGCTCGCAATAGCCTTCATCACTTGATGCTTTTGACCACGGATGTACTGGCACTGGTAGGAAAGCGATGATCAGGAAGGTCGGTGCGTTTTCGCCCCGGCCTTTTTTGTTGTCTGCAGTTTCACGAGAATGAAGCAAAACGGCCTGCTGAAATCCTCAAGCAGGCCGTTTGGCTAGAAATTAAGCAGCCAGTGCTTCGTCTTCCGAGGTCGGGACTTCAGAAATCGTCTTCAGAACCTGCGAAGCGATCTGGTATGGGCAGCCCTGCGAGTTCGGGCGGCGATCTTCCAGATAACCGCGATATCCATCTCTGACGAATGCGTGTGGAACGCGGATCGAAGCGCCACGGTCGGCAACGCCATAGGAGAACTTGTTCCATGGGGCGGTTTCATGCTTGCCGGTCAGGCGCATGTGGTTGTCCGGGCCGTAAACGTCGATATGGTCCTGCAGGTTCTTGTCGAACTGAGCCATGAGCGCTTCGAAATAGTCCTTGCCGCCCACTTCACGCATATACTTGGTCGAGAAGTTGCAGTGCATGCCCGAGCCGTTCCAGTCGGTATCCCCGAGCGGCTTGCAATGGAATTCGATATCGATTTCGTACTGTTCGCAGAGGCGAAGCAGGAGATAACGGGCCATCCAGATCTGGTCGGCGGCGTTCTTGGAGCCCTTGCCGAAAATCTGGAATTCCCACTGGCCCTTGGCCACTTCAGCATTGATGCCTTCGTGATTGATACCGGCATCGAGGCAGAGATCGAGATGTTCCTCAACGATCTTGCGGGCGATGGAGCCGACATTCTTGTAGCCGACGCCCGTGTAATATGGACCCTGCGGGGCAGGGAAGCCCTGTTCCGGGAAGCCGAGCGGACGGCCATCCTTGTAGAAGAAGTATTCCTGCTCGAAACCGAACCATGCATCATCGTCTTCAAGGACGGTTGCACGGCTGTTGGATGGATGCGGCGTGATGCCATCCGGCATCATGACTTCACACATCACCAGAACGCCGTTCTTGCGCGCAGGATCGGGATAGATCGCGACCGGCTTCAAGACGCAATCGGAGCTGCGGCCTTCGGCCTGCATCGTCGATGAGCCGTCGAAGCCCCAGAGCGGCAGTTGTTCAAGTGTCGGAAAAGCGTCGAATTCCTTGATCTGCGTCTTGCCGCGCAGTCCGGCAGCAGGGGTGCATCCATCGAGCCAAATGTATTCGAGCTTGTACTTGGTCATCGCTAGTCTCTCTGTCATCCTCGGTTGATCGATCACCACAAGTCATGCGGTGTCGCGCGGCTCGGTGTTCGATTTAGTAGAAGCAAGGACCGTGCCAGTTTCAAATTTGACGCATTTCCACGGTGGCACAGGCGCAAGCGATAAAGCGGGCAAGATTTGCACAACGGAAAGCGGAGAATGTCTGCTCAAAAAACAGGCAACAGATTAGAATTTCATCACGCCTGAAATACCGGGTGCGTCATCCCAGTCTTGTCACCTGTCACTCAAGCCCAGAAGCCCCTGAAATTCAAAGGCATAAAGCAAAATCGAACAGGCGGACAGAATAAGTCGTTGGACGCTCCGGCCACCATTCTTCACCTTACCTTCAAACAAAAGGGGAGTGACTGATGGCACGTTCGATCAACAGAAAATCGGCTTTTCTGGCAAGTTTAGCGTTGAGTGTTTCGGCAATGACTGTTTTCGCAGCCAATGCTGCTGAAATCACGGTGATGGGTTATCGCGGTGCATTCCAGGATAATTACGTCAAGGCCGTCATCGAACCATTCCAGAAGGAACATCCCGACATCAAGGTCACCTATTATGGTGTGCAGAATGCAGCGACATCGCTCGGCAACATGCGCGCCCAGAAGTCCTCTCCCCAGACGGATGCGGTCATCTATGACCTTTCGGTCGCCAAGATCGCCGATGAGGAAGGGCTGGTCGAGAAGCTCGATCCGGCATCGCTCAAAAATTATGCGGATGTCGCCGACCTCGGCAAGGAACTCGCAGGCGCTGCAATTCCGATCACATATGACACGCTTTCGCTTCTTTATAACAACGATGCATTTGCGCAAGGTGCACCGGATAGCTGGGAAGCGCTCTGGGACAAGCAGCAAAGCGGTAAGGTTATCATCCCGGCACAGGGCGGCGGCGATATTCAAGCCATCCTGCTTACGATCATCGCGAACCGTCTCGCTGGTGAAGACGACTATACGAAGACTGTGAAGCCGGGCGTCGACAAGCTGGTGGAGCTGGCGCCTGCCGTGCAGACGTGGGAACCGAAGCCCGATGCCTATACGCTGGTTGCAAACGGCACTGCGACCTTGTCCATCGGCTATAATGCCCGCGCCCAGTTCTACTTCGACCAGACCGGCGGAAAGCTTCAGTCGGTCGGCCCGAAGGAAGGCACGGCTGCGCAGGTGAATGTCATCAGTGCGATTGCCAACGGCAAAAATATGGATGCAACCAAGACATTCATCGACTATGCGATAAGCCCCGAGACGCAGGCCCGGTTCGCCGAGATCATGTTCTATGCGCCATCGAACACGAAAGCGGACGTGAACGACGAAACGAAGAAGCGCATTCCGTACATGGATGCGGCCCAACGCGAAAAGCTCATTCCGGTCAACTGGATGACCATTGGCGATATGCGCGACAAGCTGCTCAATCCCTGGCGCCGCCAGATCATTCCGGCTGGTCGTTAAAACTCTACCTCACCCTGAAATTCACGCTTCCGCCCCGTTTCTCCGGGGCGGCAACGACCCCTCACAGGTTTCGATATGGTAGCAGAAAGCACATTTCTACGGTTGAAGGCCCTCACCAAGCTTTACGGTAACAACTACCGGGCAGTGGACGATCTTCATCTCGATCTGCCGCGCGGAAAACTGCTTGGCCTCCTCGGTCCATCCGGTTGCGGCAAGACGACGACTTTGCGCATGATTGCAGGTCTCGCTTCGATCTCGGACGGCAACATCCTGATTGATGGCAACGATATTTCGCACAGGCCGCCCCATCAGCGCGATATCGGTCTGGTTTTCCAGAACTACGCCCTGTTCCCACACATGACCGTGGCCGAAAATGTCGCTTTCGGTCTCGATATGCGTAAGGTCGGTAAGGCCGAAGCAAAGAAGCGCGTTGAGGAAGCACTCGAAATGGTGCGGCTTCCCGGCTACGGTTCGCGCAAGCCCAAGGAGATGTCCGGTGGTCAGCAGCAGCGCGTGGCGCTGGCGCGTGCGCTGGTCATCCGTCCGCGCATTCTTCTGCTGGATGAGCCCCTGTCCAATCTGGATGCGAAGCTGCGCGACGACATGCGGATCGAAATCCGCGAGATTCAGAAGCGCCTCGACATCACGACGGTTTTCGTCACACATGATCAGGTCGAAGCACTGACAATGTGCGACGTCGTCGGCGTGATGGATAGCGGCAAGCTGGCACAGCTCGGTTCGCCGGAAGAAATCTATGAGAAGCCATCCTCCCTGTTTGTGGCCAAATTTGTCGGACGCGCCAATGTCCACAATTGCGAGATCGTTGACGAAAATGTCTGCCGTCTGGGCAGCGGCACCTATCGCTGCAACACGCATGGAAAGTCACGCGGGTCAGGGCAGATCGCCATTCGTCCGCATCGCATCAATCTCACGCCCAACCGCGATCGCAATCTTGTCAGTGTCGTAACCAATAGCGCCCACGGCGTGGTCGAGCGCACGACCTATATCGGTGACATCGTTCAATATGACATCGAGATTGAGGGCGCCTGTCTGAAAGTAGAAGTGCCAACCGCCAGTGCAGGACATGCATTCCATACCGGCGACCGGCTGCTGTGCGAATGGAAGCCGGAAGACATGCTGGTTTTCGGGAGCTGATGTCATGACAGCGATCACATCGACCGACATCACCCCGGCAAAGTCATCAAGGCGCAGACGCTACAGCCTCGTCGCCGTTGCGCTTCTTCTGCCGATGGCCTTGATCAATCTCATTGCCTTTATTGCGCCGGTTGCCCACCTGGCGCAGATATCCTTCCTGCAGAGCGAGAGCGGCGGTGTCCTGACAGACCGCTATACGTTCGAGAATTATATCAATTTCTTCACCGACAGTTTCAATTGGGGTCTGGTGTTCAACTCGCTCTGGCTGAGCGCGTTCATCACGTTGGCAACGCTTATCTGTGCCTATCCAATCGCGCTTTTCCTGCACCGTGTTTCGCCGGTCTGGCGCAACTTCCTTTTCGTGGTGACGGTCTCGCCGCTGCTCGTCAGCAGCGTGGTGCGCACCTATGGCTGGATGGTGCTTCTCGGCGATCAGGGACTTGTCAATGGAGCCTTGATGAACCTCGGCATCATTTCCTCCCCCATCAGGCTCGTCAACAATACGCTCGGCGTATTCATCGGGATGGTGGAAATCCTGATCCCCTATATGGCGCTGTCGCTGATTGCCGGTTTCGGGCGCCTGAATGCCTCACTTGAGGAGGCTGCAGCATCCCTCGGCGCCAATGCCTTCACGCGGTTTCGCCGGATCATCCTGCCACTCACCTTGCCGGGCATCGCACTTGGCTGCCTGCTTTGCTTCGTGCTGGCAATCAGCTCCTTCATCACACCGAAATTGCTTGGTGGCGGGCGCGTATTCCTGCTGGCGACGGAAATCTACGATCAGGCTGTGATCCAGCTTGAATGGCCGCGAGCCGCCGCAACCTCCGTCATTGTCCTGATCATCTTCGGTCTCGCCTTGATGGTCTATTCCCGCATCGCACGTCGCATCGACTGATTGGCAAAGGAGAAACGAGATGATTGGTTCAACTTCATTGCCATTCCGCCTACTGGTCGGCCTGCTCTATTTGTTCCTGCTGGCCCCAATTCTGGTCGTCGTGCCGTTATCGTTCAGCAACGACAACTATCTCACTTTTCCGCCGCAGAGCTGGGGTGTGCGGTGGTATGCGGAAATGCTGCATCATGAAACGCTCATTCAGGCGTTCTGGATCAGCCTCGGCATTGCATCGGTCGTCACCGTCCTGTCGCTTCTGGCAGGTATCCCGGCCGCCTATGCCATCCGCCGTTATCAGTTCCGTGGACGCGAAGCGGTGCTGAACCTCTTTACCGCGCCGCTGCTTCTGCCTTCCATCGTGCTTGGCCTCGCCATTCTGCTGGTCTTTGTGCGGCTGGAACTGCTCGGCACGTTCACCGGTCTGGTGATCGCCCATCTGATCGTGACGACCCCTTACGTTATCCGCATCATGATAACGGCGTTCTCGACACTGCCGCCATCGGTTGAAGAGGCAGCCACGATGCTGGGTGCGTCACCGTTCACCGTGTTTCGTCGCATCACCCTGCCGTTGATGATGCCGGGTCTGGTGGCAAGTGCCGCACTGTCCTTCCTTCTGTCCTTCGATGAGGTGGTGATCTCGCTCTTCATCACCGGACCGCGCATGACGACGCTGCCGGTGGAAATCTTCAACTATGTCGAAAGCCGCACCGACCCGATGACCGCTTCCATCTCGGTCGTGCTGATCGCGGCCACGCTGCTCATCATCTTCGTCATCGAACGCACACTCGGATTGTCACGCACACTCGGCAAATAACCTCCCAACTGAAAGTGACTGCAAGCATGGAAAATATCGCCCTCTGGATGTCGCAACCGCATTTCAGCTATCTCGAAATTGCCCGGACCTGCGGTTTCTCATCCTTCGTTCTGGAACTCGAACACGGAACCTTCGACCTGTCGACGCTGGACCAGTTTCTGGCTTTCACCAAGGCGCAAGGTCTCTCCACCCTGACGAAGGTGCTGGCACCGACGCCAGAAGCCATTCAGCAGGCGCTGGACTTCGGATCGGATGGCGTCATCGTTCCGCATATTCTCGGCGTGGAACATGCGCATCAGGTTACGAAGGCTGCAAAATATCCGCTGGTCGGCACGCGCTCTTACACGGGTGGCCGCATTTTCGGCTATGCCCGTCCGGCGACCGATGCCTTCGAAAAAGAGAACAAGCGCACCAAATGCTTCGCCATGGTCGAGACGGCAGAAAGTCTAGCCGACGTCGAGAAGATTATCGCGCTCGATACGGTCGACGGCCTGTTTCCGGGCCCTTCGGATCTGGCGCTTGCGCGCGGTCGGGGAGCATACGCTTTCAATGATGACGACAAGGCCGATCTGCGCCGCTGTGCGGCGGCTGCACGCGCTGCCGGGAAGCCATGGATCATGCCCGCCTGGACTGAAGCCGAACGGCGCTTCGCACAGGAAGAGGGCGCCGCGATGCTGGTCGTCGCTACCCAGAACATGACGCTTCGCCAGGGCATGGTTTCGACTGTGAACATGCTGAAAAACGAAGCCCTGGTTGCCTGACTGAACTGAATACCCACTCATTCGCTGGAGGAAGAAATGAAGATTAGCCTGATCCAAACGAGCCCGCAGACCGACAAGGCAGAAAACCTGCGTATTACGCGGGGATTGATGGAAGATGCCGTGCGCACGGATTCTCCGGACCTGATCGTGCTGCCCGAGTATTTCGAATATTACGGTGGTACTCCGGAAGAAAAACTTGCGGCAGCCGAGAGCGTTCCCGGTGGCCCTGCCTACAAGATGGCGCAGGACTTTGCTCGCGAGCACAAGGTCTTCGTCCATGCCGGAACCTTGATGGAAAAGGTTCCAAACGAAAAGCGCATCTACAATTCCACCTTTGTCTTCAATCGCGAAGGCAAGGAGATTGCGCATTATCGCAAGATCCATATGTTCGACATCGTCGGGCCGGACGGGACGGCCTATAAGGAATCGGCAACCGTCAAGCCGGGCGAGAATGTTGTCGTCTATGACCTTGACGGGTTCAAGGTCGGCTGCGCGATCTGCTACGACATCCGCTTTGCCGAACTTTATCTGGAGCTGGAAAAGGCCGGTGCCGATGTCATCGTGCTTCCCGCCGCATTCACGCTGCAAACCGGCAAGGACCACTGGGAAGTGCTGGCGCGTGCCCGTGCCATCGAAACCCAGACCTATTTTGCCGCCTGTGGCCAGACCGGCAGCACGGTTTCGAATGGCGAGCGGCGTCATACCTATGGTCACTCGCTCGTCTGCGATCCGTGGGGCCACGTTGTGGCGCGCGCGTCTGACGGTGTCGGGTTCGTGACGGCGCGCATCGAGCGCGCGCAGATCGAGCGTGTGCGTTCGCTCATCCCCATGGTCAGCCATCGCCGTATCGGCAAGCAGTTGCAAGCCTGCGCATAGGAGGCCTCATATGTATACGATCAATCCCATGCCGGAGCAGGTTGCTGCCGGTGACCTCCAGCTTCTGTCGGGGGTCGAGACAGCCACTGTCGGACACTGGCGCTTCTTCGGTTTCATGCACCGTTCCATCCAGCCGCTCCTCCCGAAGCGCCGTGTGGTCGGTACCGCCGTCACCATCGCCATACCGGGTCCGGATTCCACCCTGCTTCACCACGTAACCGGAATGCTTCGCCCCGGCGATATTCTGGTGGTGGATCGGATGGGCGACGACCGCTATGCGTGCTGGGGCGGCGGTGTGACCATCGCTGCGAAGGCCTCGGGTGCGGTCGCTGGCATCGTGGATGGCCCGTGCACGGACCTGACGGAAATCGAGGATTCCGATTTTCCGATGTGGGCGAGGGGTATCTCGCCCATCACCACGCGGCTCTATGATCTGGGCGGTGGCATCAACATTCCGGTCTCTTGCGGCGGTGTGGTTGTCAATCCCGGTGATGCCATTCTGGCCGATGAGAGCGGGGTTCTGGTCCTGCCGCGGGACGAAGTGAACGCGGTTGCCTCGCGCGCGCTCGATATACAGGACAAGGGAAAGGTGCGTGAGGCTTCGGTGAAAACCGGTCTCAAGCTCGGTGACGTGTCTGGCGCCACCAAGAAAATTCTCGCCCACGCGGGAAGCTGATCCGATACGGGCCGGTTTCGGCCGGCCCTGATCATTTGTGGGATGGAATATGACTATTTGCTTATTTTCATCCCGCAAGTGTCTTAGAAGGAAAGGACGAATCTGATTGCCCGGAGCGCTATAAGGGACTTCAAGAAACGCAGGCGCGCGGGTGATTGAAATGGGAAGGGACATGCCCGTCCATGAATATCCGTTTTCTGGAAACGGTGATCTGGTTGTCGGAACTGCGTAATTTCCGGGCGACGGCGGCTCGCCTCAATATGACCCCGGCGGCGATATCCAATCGTATCGGCGCGATGGAGCAGGAACTGGGGTTCCGGCTCTTCGACCGCGATGCCCGCGACGTCAATCTGACGGCGGAAGGCGAAGCTTTTGTCGAGGGCGCGCGCGATGTCGTACGCCGTTATCATGATCTGGTGGAAAGCCTGAGTCCGCAGAACGGGCTTGAAGGCACGCTGAAGATTGGTATTGTTCCGAGCCTCGCCATGACCATATTGCCGGGTATTCTCGATATCGTCCGCCAACGCTATCCGCAGATACGCATCTCGATCACGACCTCATCATCGAAAGGGATCGTGCAGAAGCTGGAGCAGCGGGAACTCGACATCGTTTTTGCCATCAAGCCCGAGCCTACGCCCAACCTGCGCATCGTCGACATATGCACTTTCGGCATGTTCTGGATATCGCGCAGCAATCAGTTTCCGGGCGGGGCTGAAGACATGCTGTCACGCGATGACCTGCTTGGCTGCAATCTCATTTCCTATGAGAGCGGTTCCTATAATTATCAGCAGATCATCAATTATTTCACCGAAGAGCGCCTGAAAGACGCGACCGTTCATTATTCCAATTCGCTCACCACGACGATCAACATGATTTCGGCTGGTGTCGGTATTTCCGTCATTCCGCCGGTGGTGATCCAGAAAGAGCTTCGGACAGGTGAGCTGCAGGTGCTGAACACCAATGCCGTTTTCCCGGCGACGAGCTATAGCGCTATTTATCTCGAAAGCGCAGCGACGCGCCTGATCACGCTTGTGGCCAATATCGCCCGTGAAGCCGGGCGCAATTTCAGCGGCAATTTCAGTGATAGTCTGGCCTATCAGGACTAGCGCGCAGCTTTCCGTTCAGGCTGGTTTCAGGCTCTGCGTGGGCATATCCCCGCAATAAATGCTGATGATCTCTTCGGCGACCAGACGCTGCAACTCCCAGAGATTGCGGTCGCGGATGCCTTTTTCTTCCAGATGCTTTACGGTGAGATAGAGATATTCGGCGCAGGAGCCCATATGCCCGCAGGCGCGCGCAAGCAATTGTGCCACGGACGTCAGGGGCATGTTGTCCGAAAGCCTGTCTCCACGCGGTCCGGCCCAGAAAACGAGCGCACGTATTGGTCCATCCTCGGTGTCGATCGAAACCCAGCGGATGGAATAGGCATCGTCAATCGAACTGATTTCGCGCCGGATCATTCGACGCAATTGTCCAAGGCGGTCCTCATCGGACAGCCGGAAAGCAATACCCTTGCAGCTGCCGCCCGGTCGCAGCGCCAGCATAAGGCCCGGCTGGGCCATCGTTGCGCGCCAGCGGGTCAGCCGAAGGCAGAATGAACGGTGCCAGCCGCTCGCCGTTCCGGCGCGCGAGTCCACCGCCTCGAAATCCGGCTTCCAGATCAGGGAGCCATAGGCGAAAACCCAGAGCGGGCTGTCTCCTGCTTCGTGAAAGAGCTGTTCCGCCAGTTCATCGACCTCATTGTCGGTGATCGGTGCCCGGCTCGGATCAGGACCGCGATCAACCTCAAGCCGAAGGCTCAGCGAAACGAGCTCCTCGGTCAAAGCCATACGGGACAGATCGGCAGAAGGCACGGCGTATTCAGGCTGATCGTAATTCTGGGTCATTCTTTCACGGCAAAGCATGTTCATGGATGCGTCGCCTCAGATACTCGCATTTTTGCGCATATCATCAAGCTGCCGCAATGATGAAAACAACAATTCCCGGTCTCGCAGATGTTCTTCGTAGAGAGACACGAAAATGGAATTCGTCGTTACATGTGGCTCAGGCGCGGACTGGGCGCGTCGCAAGCTGTTGTTGGCCTTGCGCTTGGCATCTTCGACTTTGGCAAGCAATTCCTGAAGCCTGCCGGAATTGCCAAACGCACGAACACCGGCTTCCGGTGCGCCTGAGGCGACTGTATTCGATGTCGAGTGGATCATGGTCTGCATCTCCAATGGCAAGATATAGAGCTGATCGTGGAGTCTGTTTATGATATAATGATGTTATAAAATGTACTAAATTACATTCTTGTGATGTTGTGTTTCGGGCATTGTTTTTAAGAATAATTCTATTTCTTGCTAAGAGCATTTTTAGCACTGTCGCCCCATTGAAAACGAGGCATTCAATGCCAAAACATCCAGTGAACAAGGAAAATTCGCGCGGTAGTGCTGCGCTCGGACAGATTCCGGGATGCGCGGGCAGCTGGCATTTGAGACCGGGATATCAATCAGCGTCATGATTCATGAAGGGGAGCATATCGACCGTGTCGATTGTCGTCGGCTCGACGGGCTTGCCGTCTGGCTTGGCAAAAATCATCACTGCAAAACAGTAGATCAGAAACACTGCCACGCCGATAGCTAGCAGGCTGGCAAATATGAGTGGCCAATCAATCATGGCCGACACCTTGGCGCAGTTTTCGCGTCAACTCAACCGTCTGTTGCGATGGGAAAGCCTTAACGCTAGCCTGTAAAAGAGAGCGGCAGGTTTCGACCGGAGGCTGGATGTCGGAAATAAAAACACTGGGATCCAGACGGGTCTACGAAAATCGTTGGATGAAGGTTCGCGAGGATCGCATTGTTTATCCGGACGGCAGCGAAAGCATTTATGGCGTTGTCGAGAAAAACGATGCCGCACTGATTTTCGCAATGGATGACGAAGACGGCGTCTATTTAGTGGAACAGTTCCGCTATCCCGTCGGGCGCCGCTTCTGGGAGCTTCCGCAAGGGGCCTGGCAGGAGCAGGAGAACGTCGATCCGCTCACTTTGGCTCGTGGAGAACTGCAAGAGGAAACCGGGCTGACCGCTGAGGAAATGGTCTATTTCGGAGAGACTTACGAAGCCTACGGCTTTGCGGCTAACAAGTGCCATATCTTTCTCGCTACAGGACTGAAAATGGGAAAGCCCAACCTCGATGCCGAAGAGCAGGGGCTCATCTGCCGCCGCTTTCCTATCGGGGAAGCCGTCGAGATGATCCTTCGTGGCGATATCAAAGATGCGAGTACTATTGCCGCCTTCGGGCTTCTGCGCCTGAAAGGGATTATCTGAAGCATACTGCGCGGTAACAGGGAGCGCCCACTGAAATCAATGGGGCAATCTCCACAGCAGATACAGGCCTACGACCGTTGAAAAAATGACGCCTGACCAGAGCCAAATCTGATCGGCAAGTAACAAGCGCGTCATTTTCTGTGGATCTCGATCCAGGTAATGCCGAAGACAACAGCGCTGACGGCCAGGATCGCTGTTAACTCAATCCAAAAAATCAACTGCATGGCGATGTCCTCCAGCATGGTTAACAAACAACTAATGAAAAGGTTCACTCAGCCGGGTGAGTTTCATTGACATCATGACATCATGATGTCACTATCTCCTGATGAAAATCGCAGAAGATCATGCTCCGCTCTATGCCAAGGTGGAAACATCGCTGGCGGACGATATTTCAGCCAGTGCTCTGCCTGCGGGCAGTCAGCTTCCTCCAGAAGATCGCCTGATCGAACGTTTCGGAGTCAGCCGGACGACCGTTCGCAAGGCCATTGAGAATCTGGTCGCGCGTGGCCTTGTCGAAATTCGTCGCGGCAAGGGAACCTTCGTTGCCCAGCCCAAGGTCACGCAGGAATTGACGGAGCTGACCGGTTTCGTCGAAGACATGCAGGCGCTCGGTCGCGCCCCGACCGCACGATTACTTGACACGGAGATAGTGCCAGCCGATGCAGACGTTGCGCGCCAGCTCGCTCTGCCGTCCGGAGCTCTGGTCATGCGGATCCGGCGCGTTCGGCTTGCCGACGGCGTCGCCATGTCTCTGGATGAAACATATCTGCCGCGTGAAATCGGTGAGAAGATCGTCACGCACGACCTCGACATAGAGCCGATCTTCACGCTGCTGGAAGATAAATATGATCTGCCGCTTGTCGAGGCGGAGTATCGGCTGGAGGCTGTCACTGCTTCGCCAGATGTTGCGGAGGCCCTCGCAGTCGAGCCGGGCAGCGCTGTCTTCCTGATCGAGCGCACGTCCTACACCGAGGGGCATCGGGCAATCGACTACGAAAAGCTTCACTATCGCGGTGATCTCATCAGCTTTGTCACTCGCCTGGCCCGGCGACCGCGCGGCCAAAGATAGCCGGGGGGTGAAATGTTGGCTTTATGGCTGTTCATAGCGGCTTTCGGGGCAAGCGCGCTCGGTGGCGTGCTGGGCATGGCAAGCGGCATCTTCATCGTGCCGGCGCTTACGCTGTTTTTCGACGTGGATATTCACGTCGCTATCGGGGCGAGCATTGTTTCGGTCATCGCCTGTTCTTGCGGCAGCGCGGCTCCGCTTTTGAAGCGACGGCTAACCAATGTCCGGCTCGCGGTCGTTCTTGAGACGGCAACCACGCTTGGTGCGCTGACCGGCGTGTTTCTGATCGGAATCGTTTCGACTTCGGTTCTATATGGTTTGTTCGCAGCCATTCTGGTGCTTTCTGCAAAGCAGATGCTGGTACGGCGGCGCGACGAAATCGGCTCAGCGATGCCGGATGCGAAGAGCCTCGCAACAAGCCTGCGACTGCATTCCAGCTTTCCCGATCACATATCCGGGCAGGAGGTGTACTATCGCGTCGGCCATGTTCCGCTGGGCATGGCGCTGATGTATGGGGCGGGACTGGTCTCGGCCCTTCTGGGGATAGGCTCGGGCGTTTTGAAAATCCCGGCGATGGACACCGCCTTGAAACTTCCTATCAAGGTCTCGTCCGCCACCTCCAATTTCATGATCGGCGTCACGGCTGCTGCAAGCGCAAGCGCCTATTTTGTTCGCGGTGACATCGATATCGGGATCACGGGACCGATTGCGCTTGGTTCGGTCATCGGTGCGCTGGTCGGCGCCCGCCTGCTGATGAGCCTTCCGGCGGAAAAACTGCGCATCTTCTTTGTCGTGGTTCTCCTTGTTCTCGCGGTCCAGATGCTTCTGAGCGCTTTCGGTATAGAGATCTCTGGAGGCTTAAAATGAAAGTTACCGCAGACGCCGGACGACGGGACAAAATCATTGCAGCGCTTCTTTGGTATGGCACATGGTTCGCTTCTGCCTTGATCGCGGTCGGAGTCGTTATGACTTCTATTGAACCGCCGTCGCTTGCACTGAACGGCTATGACATCGTGAAGGCTGGTATTGCGGTATTCATTCTCCTGCCGATCATCCGGGTCGCGCTGACGATGTATCTTTTTCTGCGCGAGCGTGATTACGTCTACACCGTCATTGCCGCAACGGTTCTGCTGATTATCGCAACCGGCATCGTCGTGGACTTTCGCTAATCCCGATAAATCGCGTGAAACATAAGCAATATGGCTTGCATCGGCGTGCGTGGGCTGATTTTCTGCTCGCCAAAGCCGAAAGCATCGACCCTGATCTGTCGCACGCTCCGGACAAAAGCGGAGGGGACGGGATGGCCACTGGATTGGCAAAGCGACTGGCAGCATTCGGCATGGTTATCCTGCGCGAGGCGATCGGCGTCTACTGGACGCTCGTCAAGATCATGCTGCCGGTGATGGTGCTGACGCAGCTGGCGATCGAGATGGGCTTGATCAAAGCCATTTCTCCTGCCTTCGCTCCCGTCATGCAGTTCGTGGGGCTGCCGCCTGAAGCCGGTTTTGTTTGGGCTATGAACCTGCTGGTTGGCGTGTGGAGCGGGGCAGTGGTGATGTTCGCCGTCTTGCCGGTCGACACGCTCACCATAGCTCAGGTGACGATCCTCGGTTCGCTTTTCCTCTTCGCTCATGCTCTTCCCATCGAACAGCGTATCGTACAAAAGGCTGGCCCGCGCCTGATCGTCTCGACGCTGATACGGCTTGTTGGCGGACTTGCTTTCGCATGGGGGATCAACCTGATTTCCAGTCATACCGGCTGGCTGGCAGAACCGGCTGCGCCGAGCTGGGTGCCGGGCCATTACGATTCAAGCTGGAGCAGCTTCGTCGCCGATACGGCCTCCACGCTGGTCTGGATATTTATCGTCCTGCTCGGTCTGGTGGCCGTGCTGAGAACAATGGACGCGCTGGATGTGACACGCTTCCTCAACCTGCTTCTTTCACCCTTGTTGCGCCTGCTCGGCATATCGAAAAATGCCGCTCCATTGACCGTGGTCGGGCTGGTGCTGGGACTGTCCTATGGTGGAGGTCTCATCATCCGTGAAGCACAGCGCGGACACATTCAGCCTCGGGACGTCTTTCTCGCGTCGAGTTTCATGGGGCTGTGCCACAGCCTGATCGAAGATACGCTGATCGTGGTGGCTCTTGGCGCGGATATCTATGTCGTCCTGTTCGGTCGATTGATTTTCTCCATTGTTCTGGTCGCGATATTTGCCAGACTTCTGCGCGGAACGGGCGACGCCTTCTTCTTCCGTTTCCTTTATCGGGATACACTGCACGGCAAATCCCGACTGCACTACGGGGCAACAGTTGAACAGCCGGCAGATTCATCGCGCTGAGCTATTATTTCATCTGATGAGCATCGTCTGGAATTTCATTCTTGAGCATTCTCGCTCGGAATGAGCGCATCGATGACACTGGCAAGCTGCATGTCACGTTCACCCGCCTCCATGGTACGCCTGAGTACTTCAAGCACAGTTGCAGCGGCGCTGCGGGCTGCCTCGATCAATGTTTTCCCGCGCGTAAGCTTGGCAGTCAGAAGGCCGGTGAAAAGGTCACCAGTCCCCACAGGTACGATCGGCAGGCGCGGCGATATCAGTCGCGTGCGGGTCTCGTGGTCGAAGACGATGTTTTCCAGCAAGCCTTCAGGAGTGTCGGCAAGTTCGCAACTGGTCACAACCAGCTGCGCGCCGTGAAGTGCCTGCACACGCCCCGCCGCGGTTTCAAGTGCAGCCCAGGAGGTTACATCTGTCTGTGCGATAAGACCCAATTCGAACTGGTTGGGTGTCAACAGATCGGCTAGCGGAACAAGCCGTTCAACGATACATTCCACCACCTGATCGGCAACGAAGATCCCGAGGTTCATATCGCCCATGACAGGATCGCAAATATATTTTATGTCGGGATTGATCTGGCGGGCGCGTTCGACGAACGCGGCGACCACATCCCCGTTTGCCTGAGAGCCGAGATAGCCAGAAACAATATAGTGGCTTGTTTCAATCAATCCGCGCTCTTCGACGCCGCGCAGAAGATCGCCGACCAGTTCGGATTCGAGAACCCGCCCGCGCATGGTTTCGAAATGCGGATTGTTGGACAGCAAGGTCGTGGGGACTGCAGCGACATTCAACCCATGGGCCTGCATGGGCAGAACCGCAGCGCTGTTGCCGACATGCCCGTGCACAACCTGGCTCTGGATTGAAATGATGGAAGTGGTCATTCCAGTGCTTTTAGCAGTCATTTTGCAGCTCCTTCGCTCACGCTCAATTCGGTCCGTTCACGACGCGGCAGACGACCGTTGAGAACGATATAGGCAACCAGTCCGATTATCAGTCCCCAGAAAGCACCGCCGATGCCAAAGAGATTGATGTTTGCGGCGGATGCGAGAAAGGTAGTCAATGCTGCCTCGCGATGCGTGGGGTCTGACATGGCTCCAGCCAGACTGCTGCCTATCGTGCCCAACAGGGCCAGACCTGCGAGCGTTGTGATAAAGCTTGCGGGAAAGGCCATGAAGACAGCTGCGAGCGTCACACCGAATATGCCGACGAGAATGTAGAACACGCCCGCTGCAATACCGGCGATCCAGCGCTTGGATGGATTTTCGTGTGCTTCGGGCCCGGTCGCGATTGCTGCCGTGATTGCCGCAATGTTGAAGGCATGCGATCCGAATGGCGCCATGATAAGCGAGCCGAGACCTGTTGCGGTAACGATTGGATTGGCGCTGGTCTTGAAACCGTCATTACGCAGAACCAGCATCCCCGGCATATACTGTCCCGTCAGTGTGATGAGGAACAATGGCAGCGCGACGGACAGCAGGGCATTGAGAGAGAATGCAGGCATGGTGAAGACTGGAGTTGCAAACTCCAGTCGCAGTCCAGACAGGTCGACCCTGTTTTGCAGAAGCAGGAAGGCCAGTCCGAGCACGAGAATGCCGACTACGGCGTAGCGGGCGGACAGCCGTTTCAAAACCACATAGGCAACAATCAGCAATCCAACCAGCAACGGGTCGGTGGTGGTGCCGCCGAAGGCCCCTATTCCGAATTGCAACAGAATGCCGGCCAGAAGCCCTGAAGCTATGCTTGGTGGTATCAGCCGGATGACCTTCTCGAAATAGCCCGACACACCGAGGATGATGAATGCGAGAGCCGAAATCATGAAAGCGCCGATTGCCTCTGCGTAGGATGTGGTGGCAAGTGCCGTTACAAGAAAGGCAGCAGCTGGCGTCGACCAGGCGGTGATGATCGGCTCGCGGTAGCGCCAGCTGAGATAAAGGCCGGTAAGCCCGACGCCAATCGAAACCGACCAAACCCAGGAGGCAGTCAATTCCGGGCTCAATCCCGCAACCTTTGCGGCCTGAAAAACAAGAATGAATGTGCCGCCATAATTGACAATGACGGAGATTAGGCCCGCCACGATAGGATGGGCAAGGTCGCTCAAGCGGATCGATGACGTTGAAGCACGGGATGGTATCATCCTCAAAAACCTTCTGGGAATTGGGCACATGGCCTGCAAGTCGGGCTGAAAAGATTGATTGACAGTTAGCTGTTTAATGGCCTGATATGCCCATCCATTTTTGACAAAAGGACCAGTCCATTTGTTCAGGCATTCGCAACTTGAATCCGTCAAGGCTTGGATTGCCCACCCCGCCCATGCGGCAATGCCGCTCCATGCACGTATTCAGCGGTCGATCCGGCAATTGATCATCGATGGTGCGCTGGGGCCGGGAAAGCCGCTTCCGGCTTCGCGCAGCCTCGCCAAATCGCTGGGTGTCTCCCGAGACACGATCGAAGCGGCTTATGCGCAGCTGCATGCAGAGGGCTTTATCGACCGCCGGGTGGGCAGTGGAAGTTTCGTGGCGCAGATAACGGAATTCACACCCGGACACAGCGTTTCCCAGCGCGAAGCGTTATTGCGCAATCAGGCGCCCAATCTGAGCAAACGCGGAGCAGCCATGTTCCGAAGCGGTGGTGTACGCGAGCTGCTGGCGCCACGACCTTTCGCTCACGGTGTTCCGGAAACACGAAATTTTCCGCTTCAGCTTTGGGAACGTCTGGAACGGCAGGTTTTGAAGGAAGCCGGCACGCAGGCGCTGCTGCATGGTCATCCGCAGGGGACAGAGCCATTGCGACGCGCTGTTGCCGAGTACATGAACCTGGAACGCGGAGGACGCGCGACACCTGACAGGGTGCTGATCCTCACCAGCTCGCAACAGGCGCTGACTTTATGTGCCAACATGCTGTTCGACCCCGGTGACCGCATCTTCATCGAAGACCCGGCTTATTACGGTGCACGCAAGGCGTTCGATGCTGCAGGTCTTGAATCCATTCCAGTCAATGTGGACGAGCAAGGCATTGTGATCGAGCGGATGGTTGGCGAAACGCTCAAGGCCAAGGCCGTGTTTCTCACACCCTCGCACCAGTTTCCAACCGGCGCGACCCTGTCGCTGGATCGTCGACTGGCGCTGATCGAATGGGCCGCCCGCCAGCAGACATGGATTATCGAAGACGATTATGACAGCGAGTTTCATTACGCTGGCAAACCGACCGCCTGCGTACAAGGCCTCGACCGGCATGAGCGGACAATCTATATCGGCACTTTCACCAAATCACTCTTTCCGGGCCTGCGTATCGGCTACATGGTATTGCCGCCGCAACTGGTCAAACCGATGACCGTTGCGCGCACCCTGCTTGATGGGCATTCCGCACCGATGGCGCAGTTGACGCTTGCCCGGTTTATGGAAGGTGGACATTTCGGCGCGCATGTCCGGGCCATGCGCGGCATCTATGCTGAACGGCGCGATGTACTGGCCAGGCTGATCGAGCGATATCTGGCGGATTTCGTCGAGCCGCATGTACCTGCCGGAGGGTTACAGATGTCTTGTCTGCTCACCGGTGATTTATCGGAGCGCAATGCCGTCGCTGCAGCCCAACGTGTCGGTATCGAGCTCCTCGGTCTGTCCGGGCTTTACGCTGCCGGTGACGGAAAGGCCGGTTTTCTGATGGGGTTTGCAGCCTATACGCCGACAGAAATCGAGATCGCAGTTAAAAAGCTGGCGACGGCCTTTCGCGCGATCATGAAGCCATAGGTGTTCGAATGGTCAGCAGTTGAATGATCGTCATTACCGGATGACTTGGAAATTGGTCTGATCTTTGTGCTGGAAGTGGATGGGAGAACCAGACCATCTCCATGATACAAGCTGGCGGGATGGTTGCCATGTCGTATCCGCACAGCGGCAAGCATTTGTATCGGCGCTTGAAGGGAGATTGGCGATGCAACTATCTGTCGAGCCGCAGCCGGTTGAGGGGCAGGCAATCAAAGACGAGATAGCGCGTTTCGGTGCTGATCCGACTTCTGTTTTCGCGAGCAATCTCAAAGAGGTTCGCGCGCGGATCGCCGCGGCTTGTCATCGCAGCGGACGTGACCCGAACGATGTGCGCCTTCTCCCGATCACAAAAACAGTCTCGGCTCGCATCCTGCGGCACGCTTATGCGGCCGGAATTCTCGATTTCGGAGAAAATAAACTTCAGGAAGCGCGCGACAAACAAACGGCCCTGAACGATTTGCCGATCCGTTGGAGCATTGTCGGCCATCTGCAGACAAACAAGGTCAAATATCTTGTTCGTCTTGCATGGGAATTCCATGCGCTGGATAGTTTCCGCCTGGCGGAAGAACTGAATCGCAGACTGGACGCAGAAGATCGTGATCTTGATGTTTACGTTCAGGTCAATACTTCGGACGAGGAAAGCAAATATGGGCTGCATCCGGACGATCTCATGTCGTTCGTGGCGCGCCTCTCAGAGTTTCCCCGCCTCAAACCACGTGGGCTGATGACGCTCGCAATTTTCAGCTCCGACACAGCGCGCGTGCGCGCCTGCTTTCGCTTGCTTCGTGGTCTGCGGGATCGTGTTGTTGATGTGCATCCGCATATGAACGGACTTTCCATGGGCATGTCTGGCGATTTCGAGGTTGCAATTGAGGAGGGGGCAACCGTGGTGCGGGTCGGGCAGGCCATTTTCGGTCCACGTCCGACCAGCAATGGTTATTACTGGCCGGGTCTGGCTGCGGACGCCCACACTCATACTTCTGGCGGCCTGCGATAGCAGTATACGCCAGAAAAATGCGGGGTCAGGGTTTCAGGCTGATCCAGTATGAACCTTCAAACGGGACAGCCGCGAAACGCTGGTTAATTTCCGCCAGTGTCGCTTCGGGGCTGATATCCGCGAACAGTTCCGGTCGCAGCCAGACGGCGAAGGCTTCTGCTGCCAGAACATTCAAGGGAACGGCATTGAAAAAGTTCCACAATCCATGCACGCGCTTGTCGTTCACGGCCTTCAAACCAGCGCGGAAAGGATTTTTCAGGGCATTTGAAAGTGTGTCGCGCGCTTCCTGTTCGCTTACGCCCGGCCCAACCGAAAAACCGCTATACTTCCCGCCTGGGGATGAGGTGGCGATGTAAACTTGCGGGTCGGCGGCAACGATAAATTCGCTGCTGATCACCCCTCCCTGTGCTGGTCCATCTGCAGCAATATTTCGGCTGCCGGTCAATGTGATGAACTCGCCCATACTGGTTCGCCCGTAAGCGTAGCAGCATTGATCGGCATTGGGAAAGGCTTCCAGCAATACAGTCGGTCCGGCATCGCTCTTCGCCACTCGATCACGAATGCGGGCAATGCGCTCGTCGTAGAAGTCGGCAAAAGCGTTAGCCTGCTCCTCGCGGTTGAGTACCTTGCCCAGCAGGCGCATGTTTTTCGAAGTATTTTCGAGTGCATGATTGCCGAAGTCGACCACGAGCACCGGTATGCCCATTTTCTCGAGATAGGCGATCGCCTGCACGCCTTCATCATTGCGCATCTGCCAGTCTGAAAGAATGACCAGATCGGCTTTTACAGAAACGATTTTCTCGACCGAAACTGTAATGCCGTCGCCAATGATCGGCAGTTTTTCAATTTCCGGGAAGCGCTGTTTGAAGCCGGCATAGATTTCCGGATTGTCCCCCTTGAGGTCACCGGCCCAACCGGCCAGCACACTGACGGGATCTGGATGGACGAGCGACAACGCAATCAGATTGAATCCGCTGCCAAGCAATATGGATTTTGGTTGGGCGGTAATGGTGACTTCCCGGTCAAGCGCATCCTTGACGTGAATGGGATAGGTTACCTCTGCAACAGCGCTTTTACCGAGGGCCAGCCAGATTACAGTCAGACACACAACAAGACGGATCATTTCATTGCTTTCTAAGTTCGGGGAGCGCGCATAATTCACCGCATCCGGCAACGCCCGGCAGTTTATAGCGCAGGCAGCAAATCTTGCGCCGGCACAAATTGGCGCCATGATCTGTTTCTTGACGCAGACACCCAAAAAACGGGTTGCGCGTTCCATCGTCAAAAATCTGCGTTTCAAAAAGCGGGCGACATGGCCAGCCGTCACGACAATGGTTTTCAGCTGCGCTGTTGACGGCGTAGTCGATATAGACTGCTGCATTATTCCAGGCGAGCTTCGGCGAGATGCCGGTGCGGTCTTTCAGGACTTGAACGACAGTGTTCAGATGGCTCTTTGCGACATGGCTGATAACCGTCATTACATCCGGCGCGTCACAAGCTTGCCCTTCGTGGGGCAAGCCAAAGGAACGTGGCAAGCCCTGATCATTGATGGCAATGGTCATATTCTCGAGCTCGACCGGAAGGGCCACTCCACTTTGTCGGGCGCAGATATAGGGAATGACCAGAAGCGAAAAATAATAGAGCGACCAGAACGAAGAAACCGCCCGCAGGTCGGCATCAGGATAGGCGGCTGCGCATTGATGCAGGGTTTTCGTCAGGAGAGGGCCGTACAGAAATTCCGACAGAGGCATGCTGTCAGTCATTTCGCAGGACAGCATCATACTATCGGCACACCATGCATTGTCACCATGGAACAGTGCTCTCAGGCCTTGGGGCCTGAGAGCTTGCAGTGCTTCATTTCTGGTATCGGCGCTTACCATGAATATTTCAGGCTGCCGACAACAGTGCGGCCCTGATCACGATAACAGAAACCTGCGGAGCAGACCGGCTTGCTGGTGTCGAACAGGTTGGTGGCGTTGACCTGCAGTTTGACACCTTCATAGTCCTTCTTGATCGCGCCAAAATCGAAATCAATTGCTGCATCGACAAAGGCGCGCGAACTGTTTTTCATAGTATTTTCGTCATTGCCGTAACTTGAGCCGACAAAACGGACACCTGCGCCGACACCCAGCCCGTAAAGGAAGCTGTTCTCAGGCAACTTATAGTGAGCCCAGGCTGACGCCATGTGGGTCGGTACAGATGAGATTTCATTGCCCACTGTTCCGTCCGGACCGTCCTTGATGCTGGTCTGCATGTAGCTATAGGACGCAATGAGGGAGAGGCCGTTGTCGAGACTGGTGCTGGCTTCCAGTTCCAGACCGCGCGAACGCAGTTTCCCGCGCTGTACCTGAATGTTGGCCGGGCCAGCATCCAATTCGACCACTTCGTAATAGAGACCGTTGTCCTGATTGATGTTGAACAGGGCGGCCGTTATCAGGGTGTTGCTGTTGGGCAGCTGATACTTGATCCCGACTTCCTGCTGTTCGCTTTCCGTTGGCTCGAACGGATTGCCTGTTGCCCGGTTTACACCGGCATTGGGCGAAAAGGCTGTCGAATAGCTGGCATATGGCGTGATGCCCCAAGGTGTTTCGTAAGTCAGCCCGGCGCGCCATGTGAAGGCCTTGTCGCTCTGATCAAAATCGCTGGACGTGCCGGTTGCCAGATCGGTGTTCTTGGTGTCGGTGCTGACCCAGTCCTGACGACCGCCGAGGGTTATGGTCCAGGCATCATAGCGGATCTGATCCTGCAGATAGATGCCAGCCATGAGCTGGTCCTGAACGTCTTTTGTCTGGAAATCGATTGGCGCTACAGGGCGCCCCATGGACGGATGTCTGGTATCCAGCGGTGGCGTATAACCATACCCGTTCAATCCCTTCCATTGCAGCTTTGTCAGGTCTACGCCGGCCAAAAGCGTGTGCTCGAAATTGCCGGTATCGAAGCTTGCTTCCAGTTGATTATCGATTGTGAAACTGGTCAGCCGCTCCTCAAAAGTGCCTGCGCTGCTGTCGAGCAGTAACGGATCGATTTCATTGGCCTGATAGGCAAAGGCCCAGTCGGCTCCGATCTTGGTCGATGCAAGGCGAGCATTCTGGCGGAACACGAACGTGTCGTTGAGGCGGGTTTCAAATTCATAACCGACACGCCCCTGCGTTTGTACTGAGTCATTGAAGGCAGTGTTGCCTGCAAAAATGTCGGATACCTTGCCCGTTACGGCATCGTAATAATAAGCGGCAGTGCCGCCGGTTTTGATGCGGGAGAACTCGCTGAGGATTGTCAGGCGCGTGTCTTCGTCGGGCTTCCACGTAAATGCCGGTGCAATGTAAATACGGTCGTCGGGAACCGAGGGTTGTTCGGTATCGGCGTTGCGCCAAAGCCCTGTCAGGCGGTAGTAAAGTGGGTCGCCTTCCTTGACCGGGCCGGAGAGGTCGAACTGGGTCTGATAACGATTATTGGTACCGTACTGGACCTGTACTTCGTGAAGCGGGGTTTCGGTCGGGCGCTTGCTGATCAGGTTGAACAGGCCACCGGCACCGGAAGCGCCGTAAAGGGCTGACGATGGGCCGCGCAGAATGGAAACGCCTTCCAGGCCATAGGGTTCAGTCTTGAACAGCGCCGAGCTTGCTCCGGGCTGGCGCAGATTGTCACGAAAGACACCGGTATACGTGACGTCGAAGCCACGCACGGTGAAGGAGTCGAACCGCGGATCGAAACCAAAGCCGCCAACGCGTGCACTGGGCGTATAGGCAATGGCGTCGAGCAAAGTCTGCGGATTGCGATCTTCAAGCTGCTGTTGGGTGACGGACGAAATGGACTGCGGGGTCTGCACAAATGGCGTGTCGATCTTGGCGCCGGTCGCACTGCTGCGCGCCACATAACCGTCCGCATCGATCACGCCGCCGCTGCCGCCGTCGATCACAATCTTGTCGAGAACGATTGCACCATTCTCCGTTGGAGAGGCAGTGGTCTGGTCCTGCGCTATTGCCGTGGCGGCAAGAGCAATCAGGGATGTACCAGCCAGAATTGTACGGCGAAGAGGCATGCAATCGGAGCGCATATAGAATATTCCCAACATGATTTTGACAATCATGAGTGATATATTCATGTATTAGTGCTGGCAAGAAATTACATGATTAAAAGAGTCATGTTTGTCGGTTTGTAGTCATCCTGCAACACTCCCACTTTTGAAGCGGCGAAAGACCGGAACAGGTGTATGAGCGCATGATGCTCAACCGCTCATTTGTCGTCTTGGTGAAGGTCACGATGAATTCTGGCAAAGTGATTGGTTCCGGTGCAATCTTCTCACTCTGCGGACCGGTGTGGTGCGATCAATGTGGGTGAGCATGATAATGGCAAGCACGTCAGGTTCACGACCACCGGCGTCAGCGCTAGCATGGGCTATCATCTTGCCAGAGAACTGACTGTCGGGGCAGCTTCGGCTGTGGTCGTGATGATAGCGATATTGGCGACAAAGGGACAAGCAGCACGGCTTGAATATCGTGGTCTGATAGCTGCAGACGGGGACCGCGAACACGGTTTCCTGGTCAATTTCAAGAAGCGGTTCTGATAACGGAGGCGGCATGTTCCGCCTGTCCATCCTTATTTTATTTGCATCGGACGGCTCTCAGGTTAGTCAGTGTGTCACGTCGTTACGGACAGTTCGTCGAAAGGCACTTGACTGATGTATAGCCATTCGGCTATGTATCAACGCATAACCAATTGGGTATGAATTGAGCGATGACTATGCGAGACGAAGTTTTCAAAGCTTTATCCGATCCGACCCGACGGTCGATATTTGAACGACTTTGCCGAGAGGGCGAGAAGACGGTTACGGTTTTGACCGCAGGAACGAGTGTGTCCCAGCCGGTCGTCTCAAAGCATCTTGCCGCTCTCAAGAGGGCAGGCCTCGTCAGTGATCGTCACGAGGGGCGCCAAAGCCACTACAGGGCCGAATACACGGCACTAATTCCACTGATCGATTGGGCGAAAGAGTTGAACGGTTTCTGGGAGCAGAAGTTCGATGCCCTTGAAGACCTGTTGAAGAGGATGGATCAATGACCGAGATATCTGATGATGTGCGAACGGTAATTGTTGAGCGTGAAATGCCTCATCGGCCTGAAAAGCTCTGGCGCGCATTGACGGAGCCTCACCTCATCGCGGAATGGCTGATGAATAATGATTTCGCTCCGACCGTAGGCCATTGTTTCAAGCTCAAAGGTGAGTGGGGCGGGGTGCTGGATTGTGAGGTTCTGGTGGTCGAGCCGAACAGGCGGCTATCCTACACCTGGAACCACACCCATGAGGACGAAGCATACAATCTCAGAAGTATCGTAACATTGACTTTGATACCGACCGCCACCGGGACACATCTGCGGATGGAACAGTCGGGCTTTATGCCGGGTCAGAAACAGGCCTTTCACGGTGCACATCATGGATGGCGAAATTTCCTTGAAAAGCTCGATGCCGTCGCCGCTGATTTGGACTGAACCTGCTCCTAGAGAGAGTGCCGCAAAACATAATGAGCTGGAAGGAGCTGGAGTTCAGCCAATGTGGTTGGCGAACTCCATAAGGAGAAGCACATATGGTCTTGAATAAATCCATACGCCAAATTCACCGCTGGTTGTCGATCATATTCACGCTTACCGTGATTGCGAATTTCGTCACTATGGCGTTCGGGCAGCCTCCGGTGTGGATCGTTTATTCTCCGCTTCTACCGCTGTTTATATTACTCGCAACCGGGCTGTATCTGTTTATTCTGCCCTATACTCTGAGACGGGGTGAGTGAAGCCTTTAAACCTGTTCGATAGGCCCTTTCACCAGGCCAGCTTGGGCACCGCGTCAAGCAGCATGCGCGTATATGGCTGTTTCGGCTGAGTGAATATTTGAGAAACGGTACCTTCTTCGACAATCTTGCCGTGATGCATGACAACAACGCGGTCGCACAGATGGCGAACGACAGACAGGTCATGGCTGATAAAAAGCAATGTCAGATCAAGGCTTTTCCTCAGTTGCAACAGGAGATTGATAACCTGTGCCTGAATGGAAACGTCGAGCGAAGCCACTGGCTCGTCGCAAACGATGAGCTCCGGTTGCATTGCCAGCGCCCGCGCAATAGCAATGCGCTGTCGCTGTCCGCCGGAGAATTGGTGAGGATAACGGTCTGCCAGCGCCGGATCGAATGCCACTGATTTCAGCCAGCGATTGACATATTCGCGCGCGTCTTTCTTGGTGCAAAGCCCGTGTGCGATCGGCCCTTCCGCGACGGACTGAAATATTGTGCGGCGTGGATCAAGCGATGCAAAGGGGTCCTGAAAGATCATTTGAACGGAAGTGCCAATCTTGCGGTCTTTTTCCCGCACCTTGCGAGCGTCAACCAGAACATTACCCGAAGTTGGCGTGGAGATGCCGCAGATGATGCGGCCAAGCGTTGATTTCCCCGAGCCGGATTCGCCGACCAGCCCCAGCACTTCGCCGCGTGCAATCGTAAGAGTTGCGGACTGAACGGCATGGACGGCATGAGCTGGTTTGGCGAGGCCGAGCCGTTGGGCAAAACGGCCAAGCGAGCCTACCGGCTTTTGGAAGATCATCGTAACGTCATCGGCGCTGACGAAGTTCGGGCTTGGGGCGAGAGATTTATTCTTCTGCGTCTCTATAATTGAATATTCGCCAGCGTTCTCGGTGGCGCTTGAGGTTAGAAGCTCCCCTGGCTGTTTTCGTGACGGCAGGGCATCAAGCAGGCCTTGAGTGTAGGAGTGCTTGGGAGAACCGAGTACTTCGGCAACGCTCCCCATCTCGACAATCTTGCCAAGCCGCATGACGGCTATTCTCTGTGAGATTGAAGCAACGGTCGCGAGATCATGGCTGATCCAGATCATCGAGATGCCCAGTTCAGAGACGAGCGCTTTCACTTCTTTGAGGATTTCCGCTTGAACCGACACATCGAGCGCGGTTGTGGGTTCGTCCGCGATTACCAGTTTGGGCTTGTGAAGCAGCGCAATAGCAATCGCCACGCGTTGGCGCATGCCACCTGAAAACTGATGTGGATACTGGTCGACCTTCTTTTCCGGCTCGACAATGCGCACCCGCGCCAAAGCTTCGATTGCTCTGCGGCGAACTTCGGCATCCGAAGCCTTTTCGTGAGCGCGGATAGCCATTGCGATCTGGTCGATGACCTTGAGGACCGGGTTTAGGGTCATCATGGGGTCCTGAAAGACCATAGAGACTTCCCGACCGCGAATGCTGCGCAATTGGTTTTCCGGCAATCCGACCAGCTCCCGGCCTTCAAATCGAATTGAACTTCCGGGTTGAATTCTGCCGGGCTTATCGATCAGGCCAATCAGAGAGAAGCCGGTGATCGATTTTCCTGAACCAGATTCTCCGACAAGGCCAAGTATTTCGCCTTTCCCGATTTCAAATGAGATGCCATCGACGGATTTCACCGTACCGCGGTCAGTTTCAAAATAAGTGGAGAGATTGTCGACTTGTAGCAGAGCTGTCATTTGCGCAACCTCGGATTGAGTATGTCTCTGATCTGATCGCCCATGAGATTGATGGCCATGATCAGAACAATCAGCGCAACGCCCGGATAGATGGAAATCCAGTAGCGGCCCGACAGAAGATACTGGAAGCCATTGGCAATCAACATTCCAAGGGAGGGCTCTGTTGGCGGCAGGCCGACACCAAGAAATGAAAGCGTGGCTTCCAGCGAAATGGCTGAAGCAACTTGCACAGTTGCCACGACGATGAGCGGTGGCAGGGAGTTGGGCAGGATATGCCGTGTCACGACGTGCCAGCCACTCATCGGCACGGAAAGGGCTGCCTGCACGTAATCCTTTTGCCGTTCCGCCGCCGCCGCACCATGTGCCGTGCGCACGAAATAGGCATATTGCGCGAAGACAAGTGCCAGAATGAGCTGCCACTTTCCCTGACCGAGCACGGCGGCAACCACGAAGGCCAGCAGGATGGCCGGAAATGACAATTGCACATCCACAAGGCGCATTATGAAAGTTTCTGTTCGCCCGCCAAGATAGGCCGCGAAACAACCGACAATCGCGCCGAGGCTGAAGGCTATGGCCCCTGCAATCAGTCCCATTTCGAGTGATATGCGCAGACCATATATAATGGCTGACAGCAGGTCGCGTCCCTGACTGTCCGAGCCGAGCAGATAATACATGCCCTGGGCACCGACATAGCCGGGCGGCCGGCGCGCATCACGCAGCACGAGAGATTTGAGGTCGTAGGGGTCTTGTGGCGTGATCCATGGCGCGAATATTGCCAGCAGAGCAATGATGACAACCACAGCGAATGCGATAACCGCGACCTTGTTCTTGGAAAAGGCCCGCCAAAACTCCTTCACAGGAGACGTGCTGCTTATTGGAGCGGAGCTTTGAGTTGATACCGTTTCGGCCATCTCAGCGACCTTTCTGACGCAGTCGTGGATCGAGGGCTGCATAAGCCAGATCGACGCAAAGGTTGATGACGACGAAGAGGATCGCGACCATCATCAGATAGGCGACCATGACTGGACGGTCGAGCGATGCGATGGAGTCTACGATGAGTTTTCCGAGCCCCGGCCAGTTGAAAATGGTTTCCGTGACAAGAGCGAAGGCAAGTGTTGAGCCGAGTTCCAGACCAAACACCGTAACAAGCGGAATGGAGATCAACTTCAATACATGCCGGCGCAGGATCGTGTGTTCAGGAATGCCTGCCGCCCGTGCAAATTTAATTGTATCGGTCGTCATTATCTCGCGTGTGCCTGCTGCTGCCAGTCGACACATCATCGCCATCTTGAACAGAGCCAGATTAAGAACTGGAAGGAAGAGATGTGACCAGCCATCGCGGGTCAAAAACGAAAAGGGAATCCCGAAAATATCGGCAGTCTCTCCTCGCCCACCGGCGGGCAACATGCCGAGCTGAACAGCAAACACCATAATCAGCATCAATCCGATCCAGAAGGTAGGTACGGAAAAGCCAAGTATCGAGCCTGCCATGATCAGTTTGGAAACGAACCCTTCTGGCTTGTAACCGGCATAGACGCCAAGAGGGATGCCGATAAGAGAGGCAAGCAGAACGGCGATAACAGCGAGCTCCAAGGTCGCCGGCAATCGCTGGGCAATCAACTCGCTGACTGGCATGTTGAAGACGAATGATCTTCCGAAGTCGCCACTGACAGTCTTGGCGACAAAATCGGCATATTGTTTCCAGAGGGGCTGGTTGAGGCCGTATTCCTCGATAACCCGCTGGCGGATTTCTTGCGTAACATCCGGTGAAATGAGTACGTCAATGGGGTTGCCGATGACGTAAACGCCAATGAACACAAGAATGGACATGACCACCAGGACGATGAACGCCTGTCCCGACCTGCGGAGAATGAATGAGGCCATTGGCTTTTCTCTGGCTAGTGCCCCAATGGTTGCATTCGGGCAAGGGTTGCGAGGGACTTGGAAGGTTTGACCGGCGCGTTAATGCCAGTCATGCTCGATCTCGTGGCGCGTTTCCTCGACGCCGACCTTCCAGATTTCCATCATGTCCCGATCGGGCCTTTGGAAGACGCCGTGATAATTGCCCTCGGCAATACGTTCACGCTTTCTGCCAGCATCGACGCGCGCGGATGCGGCAAAGTCGATGCGCTCTTTCTGGAAATTCGGGATCGGCGCACCTTCCAGGCGGGTCCATGGAAAGTTCTCCATCCAGCTGGCATGGCTGGCAGCAGGGTCAATCTCCTGCACTTTTGCCATGGTCTTTGGCGCGCGCCACCAGTCGTGGAGCTTGACCGAAGTGTCGCGATGACTGTTCATCCATTCCGACAGGAGAGGGTTGATAGGCGAATTGCCGCCATGACCGTTGACAATCAGAATGCGACGGAAACCTGAATGATAGACACTGTTCAGAATGTCCTCGATCACATTGATGTAGGTGCGCAGCGTCAGCGTAACCGTACCTGGAAAATCAGCGAACCCGGATGCCATTCCATAGGGCAGGCAAGGAAACACCGGCACGCCTGTCGGCTCGGCCGCCTCTACGGCAACGCGTTCGGCCAGGATCATATCGGTTGCCAAGCTCAAATAGGCATGTTGTTCAACAGACCCGATCGGGATGACGCAACGGTCGTCTTCTTTTACACGTGCTTCGACCTGCGACCAATGCATGTCCTGAATGCGCATTTTCGTCTCCTGCAATTTTCCGGATTGGCAACCAGAGCGCACTAACCCCTCGCAGGGATGGTTGTGCGATGGCATCCCTGCATTCATTTGCTTTTTTGAATTCGGTTCCATTAGGAACAAAAAAATAGAGTTGACGCAACAAAATTTTTAAATATCGTTCCAAATAGTACTAAATGAAAAACCGCTGAGGTTTTATCGATGGATGATTTGTTGCGTACGGCTCTTTACGAAGGGCGCGCAGGACGGGAGGAGCCGGGGCTTTCCAGTCTTTCGGAGGGCGATCCGCTCTATCCCAAGCTCTGGCGAAATCCGTGCTGGCTTTCATTTCGGTTGAACTATCTGGCGTTGCGGTTCAACAATCCTGTTTATGGATTGATCCAACAGCAACTTGGTTTGCTGCGGCCGGAGTTTGTCGTGCTTTGGTCGCTCTATCTGAGCGCCGAGTTGACCCTGACCGAAGTTGTCCGGTCGTCCGGTTTCCCAAAAAATACCTTGAGCCGTGCCGTGAACAAGCTCGACACGTTGGGCATGATCAGCCGCGAGCTCGACCCCATTGACCAGCGCCGAGTTGCTTTAAAACTGACTGAAAAAGGGCGTTTGGCGGTGGAAGCTGTCGAGGCGAAGATGATGGATCACGAACGCATGATGCTCGAATCCCTGTCGCCCGCCGAGCGTTTGAACCTTTCTGAAATCCTGACCAAGCTGGTGGTAGCTTCGGAAAGTTGGCCGCAGCAGCTCGTCGCGGATTTGGAGCCTATCGACGGCGAAGATACCTGAAACAGCACATCTCGGATCAATAATCGGCAAATCGGCTTGCCATGGATTTTACTACTCGTCATGCCAATGAGAAAATTACAGGGGAAAAAATGACCATTCGTTCGATATTCAACACCGCCTTACTGGCAACGACACTGATGATGCCGTTGTCAGCGATTGCTGCCGACCTCGTGATTGCCACGAAATCGGGGCCAGCTTCAATGGACCCGCACTTTACGGCAACGTCTGCGAATGCCGAAGCGACCAAGCATGTTTTCGATACGCTCTTGAAATCGGGCAATAAGCTCGAAGTCGAACCGTCACTCGCTGTGAGCTGGAAGCCTGTCGATGACACGACGTGGGAGTTCAAACTGCGTGAAGGTGTCAAATTCCACGATGGATCGGACTTTACTGCCGAGGACGTGAAGTTTTCCATCGAGCGCATTCCAAATGTTACGGGACCTAATCCTTCGACCATTTATGTTCGCAGGGTGAAGGGTGTGGAAGTGATCGATCCGCTGACCGTCCGTGTGACGACGGTTGGATCGGCGCCAACATTGCCCAATGATTTCGTACGTCTGTTCATTGTTTCCCACAAGGCTGCAGCGGATTACTCGACCAAGGAAACGGCCGCAGACGGTTTCAATTCAGGTAAGGCTACGATTGGTACGGGTCCTTATAAATTTGTGAAATGGGCTCCCACGCAGGACTTGGTACTGGAAAAATTTGACGGTTACTGGGGTGGTGCCCAACCTTGGGATCACGTCGTGCGCAAGGAAATTCCCAATGATGCTGCTCGCGTCGCCCAGCTGAAGGCCGGTCAGGTTGATTTGATATCGAAGGTTCCTTCGACAGATCTTGCTGCCTTGGAGTCCGATTCCAAGCTGGACGTCGTGAAGGATGAATCCGTCTATATTCCCTATCTGGAGTTCGACTTCCGCAAAGAATCGCCAATGGTCTGGGATAAAACCGGCAAAAAGCTGGAGAAGAACCCGTTTCTTGATCCGCGTGTGCGTGAAGCTTTCGACCTGGCTATTGATCGCCAGACGATCACGGAAGTAGCGTTGGAAGGCATGGGCTCGGTGCCCACGCAAATGGTGGCCTCGAATATTTTCGGCTACAACAAGGACATTGCTCCGGCTGCTTACGACGTTGAAAAGGCAGTCAAGCTGATGGCCGATGCTGGCTATCCGGATGGTTTCAAAGTGTCATTGAATTATGCTAATGACCGTATGCCGATGGAATTGGGGCCGACAATTGCCCAGTTGCTCGCTTCGATCAATGTTCAGGTCGATGTCAGCGGCGTCCCTGCAGCGGTATTTAATCCGGCCAAGACGCGCGGGGATTATTCGCTCTATATGGCGTCTTGGGGCACGCTGACCGGTGAATCCAACTATATGCTGTCGTCATTGATGCATACAAATGACACCGCGAAATCACTGGGCGCTTTCAATACGCGCGGATATTCCAATCCGGAAATGGACAAGCTGATTGAGGATGCCGGTAGTGAAATGGACGAGGCCAAGCGTGGCGCTCTTCTTGAGAAAGCCAATCTGCTTGTTTCAACCGACAGACCAGATTTGCCGCTTGCTGTGAACATGTCGGCATGGGGTGTAAAAAAGGACAAGATTTCCTATACGCCGCGCTCTGACGAGGACACGTTGGCAATGGACGTCAAGCCGAAATAAGACCGTATCCACTGGCGGCTTCAAGGCCGCCGGTTTTTTTTAGCGAGTTAATGACGATGCCCGAATTTGTACCTGTCATTGCGTTGCATGGCGGCGCTGGAACCATTCTTAAAGCCAATATGACGCCAGAGAAGGAAGCAGCCTATCATGCCGGCCTGCGGGAATGCCTGCAGGCTGGACTGGATGTTCTGCGTAAAGGTGGCAAAGCACTTGATGCCGTGACGGCATCTGTGATTGCCCTGGAAGAAAATCCGCTTTTCAACGCCGGGCGCGGAGCCGTTTTCACGACGGATGAAACGCATGAGATGGATGCGGCCATCATGGATGGCGCAACGCGGGCATGCGGTGCCATCTCCGGAATTTGCGGGCCACGCAATCCTGTTCTGGCGGCACGTGCAGTCATGGAGCAGACCGAACACGTATTTTTCGCAGGCGAAGGGGCAAAGCGATTTTGCGAAGCTGCCGGTCTGGAAATGATGGCGCCGGAATGGTTCTCGACGGAACAGCGTCGCAAGGCCTTGCACGACGAAATGGCACGTCGTCGCAGTGGTGCCGCCGACGATGGCGATCCTGCCCGCAAGCATGGCACTGTCGGAGCAGTTGCACTGGATCGTTTCGGTCATCTGGCGGCAGCCACATCCACGGGCGGCATGACCGCCAAGACACCGGGACGCGTTGGCGACAGCCCGGTCATCGGTGCTGGAACCTGGGCGGATGACGAGACGGTAGCGCTTTCCGCCACAGGTCACGGAGAATATTTCATTCGCTGGGCGGTGGGTCACGAAGTGGATGCACGGATGCGCTGGGCAGGGCAATCGCTCAATGAGGCAGCTGGCGCGGTTGTCCGCGAGCTGGGTGAAATCGGTGGCTCTGGCGGTCTTGTTGCGGTGGATCGCAAAGGCAATGTCAGCCTGCCGTTCAACAGCCCAGGCATGTATCGTGCATGGTGCGGTTTGGACGGGGAGATAAATACGGGTATATATAGATAGCAGAGATGCCATAAAGACCAGAACACAGCCTGATATCGGGATGCAATTTATGAACCTCTACAATGGAAGCATCCGATCTGCCTTGCTTCCATTTCTCTTGTGTCTGCTGTTCAACCTTCTGGCGATAGGCAGCCTTGCTGTTTATCAACGAGCGGCGCTGTTGTCCGAACTTCAAGCTGCCAGCTTTACGTTACATCGTGAGGCTTCCCAACGTGCCGACCAACACGATGCCCATCTGACGGCGCTTTCAACGATCGCTCAATCCAAAGCGCGAACGGCTGATGTTTCGCAGGATGACGTTTTCCTCGAAGTGGCGGCAACGATCACTCGTTTCTATCCGCGCATCGATGAAATTCAACTGGTGCCGATGAACCCGGCTGAGCCGGTGACCGGCACAAGAAAGCTGGAACCGGAACTGGCTGATGCCATACGTGTGGCCGCTCGTTCATCGCGAGGCGTCCCCGAGCTTCTGGCACCTGCTGCGCGACCCGGGCATTACATGATCGTAAAACGCAGCCCGAATACGGACACCCCGCACGACGGTCTGACACTCTCGATCAATGCGAGCAGTCTCATCAGTTCTGACGATGCATTCTGGAGCCGGGATGGCGTTGCGCAGCGTATCCTCATGCCAGATGGGAAGGTTTTGTTCAGTAGCGCGGGCACATTTGGTGAAGCGCATTTTTCCAAGAAACTGGGCAGTGCAACGCAACCGCTTCTCTTCCAGACAGCCCTTGCCATGGGCTGGACTGATCTTTTGCCGTTTGACCAGCTTATTCCGATCCTCGTTCTTACGAACCTGCTGTTCTTTGGTGGATTGGTCATCGTTCGCCAGACACAACGCACGCGCCATGCGGAACGTCGTGCAGAACTGAGTAGCCTCGAAGCCCGATTGGCACACGCCTCACGCGTCAACACGATGGGCGAAATGGCAAGCGGCATGGCACATGAGTTGACGCAGCCCCTGACGGCCCTTCTGGCGGGGGCTCAGGCGGGGCGCCGCTTGTTGAGCCGCAACAATATGACGGCACTGGCCGGAGCGCTGGACGATATGGTGGATCAGGCGCGTCGGGCATCCGCCATTCTGGATCGGCTACGCAATTGGTCTCGTCCGCAGCGCCGGCAGACGAAACATGCTGATCTGCGCCTTTCACTTCAGAACGTGCAGACACTGCTCGCCTCGGAGGCTGTACGACAAGGCGTCAAAGTTGAACTCTCGATACCCGAGACACCTTTGTTGGCTGCGTTTGACCCGGTGGAAATGGAACAGGTGATGTTCAATCTTCTCCGCAATGCAATTGAATCCTTTCATGATAGTGATGGTGATCGACGGATCAACGCATCTCTGAAAGCTGACGGATCGCTCGCTATTCTGGAAATTGCCGATAACGGCCCCGGTGTTGCGCCAGAGTTGTTGCCGCGTCTTTTTACCCCTTTTACGACAAATCGCCCTGAAGGGACCGGTCTCGGCCTGGCACTCAGCCAGCGGCTGGTTGAACGCTTTGGTGGTGAAATTTCCTATATTCCTCAGGAGCAAGGTGCGTTGTTTCGCGTTGTGCTCCCAATCGCCGATGGCACAGGAAGTTAAGACGATGGTTCAACCGGTCTATCTTGTCGATGATGATGAAGCGGTACGAAAGTCGCTCAGCCTTCTTCTGTCGACCATAGACATCGAGGTCAGGGGGTTTGCTGATCCTTCCGCTTTTTTGGCGCAGCTGCCGCGACTGAAACCCGGATGCATGATTTTCGATATTCGCATGCCTGTCATGACGGGCCTGAAGCTTCAGGAGCTTCTGGCCGGGCAGGAAGTTGACTGGCCGGTGATCATCATCTCGGGCCACGGCGATATCGAAGCCTGTCGTCGCGCCTTTAGAAATGGCGCGGTGGATTATCTTTCCAAGCCGGTCGATGAGCAGGATTTGATCGATGCAATCCAGAAGGCTCAGCAACTGCTTGAACGCAAGCTGGGGAGCGAGGCTCTGAGAGCCGAAACGCTGGCATTGCTGGACGCGCTGACGGCGCGTGAGCGTGAGGTGCTTGATCGTATTGCACAGGGCTTCACTACCCGGCAAATTGCCGATGGTCTTGAATTGTCGCCACGCACGATAGATAGCCACCGTGCGGCCATAGGAGCAAAACTGGGCACGACTTCGCAAGCGGAAATGACACGCTTGTGGCTTGAAGGACAGTCACATCCGTAGAACTACCGATAAGTTCGTAAATGTTACGGATTTCACTGCTTGCTGACGGGAACTAAATGTTCCTCATCACAACTGAGGAACGACCATGATCCGTAAACTTGCAATTATCGTTTTGTCGATGGCCCCGGCTGCCGCTTTCGCTCAGACTCTTCCCACCACGCCCTATCTGCCGCTTGATCTGGCAACCAAAGCTGCACAGGCTGCACTGGATGCCTGTGTCGCCAAGGGCAATAATGTGAGCGTTGCAGTTGTGGCGCGAGACGGATCGACCAAGGTTCTGCTCAAGGCCGATCTTTCCGGTCCGCATACCGGCAACAGCGCGGAAGGAAAAGCGTTCACGTCGGCTGCTCTGGGCCGTGATTCCGGTGAAGTCGCAGAGTTTATCGCGTCGAAGCCAGCCAATAATGGCATGCGGGACATGGATTCTCGCTTCGTTATTCAGGCGGGTGGGTTGCCGATCAAGATCGGGGATGCATTGGTTGGCGGAATTGGCGTTGGCGGCGCACCATCGGGTGCAACTGATGCGGAATGCGCACTTGCCGGTCTGCAGGCTATCGAAGCAAAGTAAGAATGAACAATCGGGGCTGAACGTGGTTCAACCCCGATCATTTTCAGCGAGAATGAAAAAAGGGGGCGCGGTTATGCGCCCCTTTCGCTAATAGTGACCCTGCCTCACGCGTGGCCCACTATAATAGTGGTGTCTGTGATGATTGCGCCAGGCGTTGTGCCTGTAATGACGATGCGAATGCCAGCGTGGTCCACGATAATGGCGGTGATGCGAGCGCCAGTTGTTTCGCTTGTAGTGATGCCGTTTCTTCCAATGTTTCCGTGAATGATGCCCCCGATGATCCCGGACTTGTTCGACATTCGAACTCACGTCTGGTTTTGCGACGTTCAGTGTCGGCGCGGCATTGGCAGCACCTGCTCCGATCAGCATCCCGACACCGAGAACACCGGCGATCAGTCCTTTAACTAGGTTCATTCTGCGTACTCCTTTCAAGCTCGCATCCTGAAATCTGGCGCATGAACTGATGATGAACGGGAAAAAGCGGGGAAAATCCGGCTTGATGGTCATACAAGTTTTACAACCACAAACCTCCCCAGACTGGTAGCTTCGCGATTCAACGACTACGTATAAGGGTGGAATCGTAACCCGTGAAATCGCGACGGAGAAACATGCACAGAACTGGCTTCGTCGGAACTATCCTGATGCTGTTTGCAGCCTTTCCCGCTGCTGCAAACGACGCGCAATTGGTTGCCGATATGGCTTCCGAGTGCTGGAAGTTGCCCGAGAATATTGACTATCAACGAGCGTCCGCAACTTTCGAGGTTACATATAATGCTGAGGGCGAGTTGGTGCGCATCGTGACTGTCGAGTATCAACCAGTTAGACGAGCGGGCCGAGAATTCGCAATCAGCGCGCAGCAGGCGCTGAATGAGTGCGCGAACAGAGCTCCGGTTAAGTCGCGGACGATCCGGGTGGTAATGCGATATACGGCACCCGCCTCAGATGGGCCATTGATCATGAAGAAGCCCCTCCGGTAGCCAATGTCTATCTCTTATGGGCCAGTACCAAGTGCCGCTCGACTGAATAATTCATACAGACGGTTGCCAAAAAAACATAATTGCTGAACAAGGGTTGGAACTAAGCGCTCAATGTCGAGAATGGAACACAGCTTGAAACGCATTAAAATTGGCTTGGTCTGGCTCTTTTTGGCAGGCATTTCGTCAGCGCATGCTCTTGAAGTCAGTTCTCCGGCCATTTTGAAGCCGTCGCCGGAGCAAATGCAAGCCGCCAATCTAACGGCAGAGTTTCTCACGCGTTTTCATTATCGGCCCATTCCTCTGGATGATGCGCTGTCGATCCGGATCATGAACCGGTTTATCGACTCGCTGGACCCGGATCGGCTCATCTTTCTGCAGGCGGATGTCGACAAGTTCCTGACCGGCAGCAAGGAAATCGATGATGCCATCGAACGTCAGGATTTGACTGTTCCGTTTTCCATCTTCAACACCTACCAGATGCGCATCATCGAGCGCATGACCTTTGCGCGCAGCCTGCTCAAGCAGGGGTTCGATTTCAGCAAGCAGGAAGATTTCTCTATCGTGCGCGACAAGGAGCCCTGGCCGCGATCAAGTGAGGAGAGCAATGATCTGTGGCGCAAACGCGTCAAGAACGACTGGCTGCGTTTGAAGCTTGCCGGCAAGGATGATGCGACGATTCGCAAAACCCTCGACAAGCGCTATGAAAACTCCATCGAGCGCACGTTTAAATACAACAGCAACGACGCTTTCCAATCATTCATGGCTGCCTATACGACGTCGGTCGATCCGCATACCGATTACTTCGGTGCCAAGGCTTCCGCCGAATTCGATATTTCAATGAAGCTGTCTCTGGTCGGTATCGGGGCGGTGCTCCAGGAAAGAGACGACTATACGACGATCCGTGAACTGGTTGCGGGTGGTCCGGCACAGTCATCGGGCAAGCTTGCCGTGGGCGACCGTATTGTTGGCGTTGGACAGGGCAAGGAAGGTCCTATCAAGGAAGTGATCGGCATGCGTCTCGATGAGGTCGTGCAGATGATCCGTGGTGACAAGGGTTCGGTTGTGCGGCTCGATATCCTGCCCGTTGATGCTGGCCCCGATGGCAAGCACCATGTCATCTCTCTAGTCCGCGACAAGATCAGTCTCGACAAGCAGGCCGCCCAGAAGAAGATCCTTTCGGTGAAAGACGGAGACGCCTCCCGCAAGATTGGAGTGATCACTCTGCCAGCGTTTTACGAAGACATTGAAGCGCGGCGCAAGGGCGACAAGAATTACAGGAGTGCCAGCCGCGATGTTGCCAAGCTCATTGCTGAGTTGAAGCAAGACAAGGTTGATGGTGTGCTGGTCGACCTGCGCAACAACGGCGGCGGTTCGCTCAGCGAAGCGATCGATCTGACAGGATTGTTTGTTGGAAAAGGACCGGTCGTCCAGCAGCGCAATGCAAGCGGCGAAGTCAAGGTGGAAAGCGATACTCTTTCGGTACCTGCCTGGAAGGGCCCGCTGGGTGTACTCATCAATCGCGGTTCAGCTTCGGCTTCCGAGATTTTTGCTGCGGCGATACAGGATTATGGTCGTGGTGTGGTTATCGGCGAACCAAGTTTCGGCAAGGGAACGGTGCAGACCGTGGTCAATCTCGACGAAGTGGCCAATAATCCCAAACCCGAATATGGCGAGCTTAAATTTACAGTCGCGCAGTTCTTCCGAGTTGACGGTGGTACGACCCAATTGCGTGGTGTAACACCCGATATTAGTCTACCGGGGCTTTTCGATCTCAAGCTTGTCGGTGAATCAAGCTTCGACAATGCGTTGCCGTGGTCGCAGGTGAAGGCTGCGAAGTACAAGTCATCGGACAATATAAAGACGCTGTTGCCCCGGCTGCAGAACCTGCATGATGAGCGCGTGCAGAAATCCCCGGAGTTTCAGGACTTTTTGCAAGACGTTGCAACGCTGAAAGAGCAGCGCGAGAAAAAATCCATATCCCTCAACGAAACTGAACGTCGCAACGAGATGGCCGCTCAGGAAAAGCGGATCAAGGCACGCGGGAAGGTCAACGACGGTATTGATACTGGGATGGATGACGGTCTGCAGTCGAATGAGCGAAGCTTGAGTGCTGATCTGGCGATTGAGAAAAACCGCAAGAGCGCGACAGATGTCCTGCAGAACGAGGCTGCGGCGATTGTGGGCGATCTGGTTTATCTGCGATAGGGCTTTGGTTCAAGCCAGTGCGGGAGAGAACTCGCAACGGGAGGTGCTGGCGCCGCCCGCTGCGCTGTTGCTAAACTTAGGGATTATCGGATTTCAGAAGATAACCCGCACTAAACCCGTTAGATCGCGTGAACGGTCAGGTTTCACGGTCCGCGCTTATTTGCGCAGCTCGGCTTCGATCTGATCGAGAACCTGATCCTTGCCAATGCCGGTCAGGAAGGGGAGGCCCTTTATGACGGGCTTGGTCACAGAAGCCGAAATAGGCGTAGTGGAAACGATGAAATCCACATTGTCAGCCAGAGAAGCAACTTCAGTTGCTTTTGCCTGCTGAGCGTTGAAGGTAAGCCCACGCTTTTTCATTTCTTCGGTGACGGTTGCATTCACTGCCGTAGATGTCGCTACACCTGTACCGCAAGCGAAGAGAATTGTTTTCATTTTAGCCATGGTTTCCTCCAATTGGTGCTTGTGTGTTCAGGGCGCTAGAGCATTTTCCTGTTTTTCTTGAATCATTGGAAATGCTCTATTTCTTTGTTTTTCGCATTATCCGACGCAAAACCGCTTCGCACTTTTGCCGGAAATGCTCTAGCCTTTATTGCAAGGCAGTTTGAACGTCCTCAAGCGTGCGTGCGGCCTTCAGCCTGTCGAGTGCATCAGCATCCTGAATGGTTGCCATGATCTGCTGCAAGGTTTCAATCTGTTTGTCCTTGTCGTTGATAGCAAGCAGAAACACATATCCAACCGGGACAGCTTCTTCCGGGTCTTCCATATTGGCGAACTGGATGGGCGATTTCAGCGTCGCGAATGCAATACCAGCCTTGATCACATGTTCAGGATCGGTGTGAGGGACTGCGACGTTATCATCGCGCTCTAGTGGCAATCCGGTAGGCATGGACAGTTCGCGGCTGACGACGGCATCAGCATAGCTTGGCTTGACGTAGCCAAGTTTCTCCAGCTTGCCCGCCAATATCCGGATAATCTCTTCGTTGGTTTTTGCGTCGCTCTGAAGCTCGATCGCTTGTGGGTCGAGAAACTCAATCAGACCAGCAGCCATTCCATTCTCCATTCAAAGAAGGTCGCACGCCGATCTCGACGTGCGACTTGTATTTCATGCAGTGATCAGTGTCGCCCTCAGGCAGCAATTTCGTCTGCAGGTTCGTCCTCAGCACCCGCAGCGCGTTCCCATGCCTGCGTATTGCGACGATAGAGCATGAAAAGCGCTGCAATAACCACGGCGATTACCGCGATACCAATAGCACCGAGCCACTGGATGGCGGAGATGATGACGTAAGGCACCCACAGGAATCCATCAACCACCGAAGTAATCTGCAAGGCGTTCTCAGGCAGCTTGAAGCCCGATGAAACAGCAGCGCTGGTGAACAATGGTGCGAGCGCATTGGCGACATAGAAGCCGATGGCCAGTGTGATGGTTCCGACAACGACCATACGGAACACGTTTCCTTTCAGAAGCGGTGCCGTCATGGCGACGATAAACGGAATGACGGCAAGATCGGCGAACAGGATTACGCGGTTGCCCGGCAGGATGACCGACAGAATGATCGCAATCGGTACCAGAATGAGTGACGACGAAATCGCAGCCGGGTGTCCGATCAGGATTGCCGAGTCGAGACCAACGAGAAGTTCGCGGTCGCCTGTGCGCTTGCGCACAAATTCCTGTGCAGCGTCAGAAACCGGCAGCAGGCCTTCCATCAGGATTTTCACCATGCGCGGCAGAAGCAGCATGACTGCTGCAAGCGTCATGCCGGTGCCGAGAACCTTGGCGAGGATCGTGCCGAAGTCGCCTGCATTATAAAATGCGATAGTACCAAGAACGAGACCTATGATCAGCCCCATCACGACCGGCTCACCGAAAACCCCAAAGCGACGTTCGATGGTTTCGGTGTTGATGTTGATCTTGTTGATGCCGGGGATGCGATCCATGATCCAGTTGAGCACGATGGCAATTGGCAGGATCTGCGCCGAGGCCAGATGCGGCACGGACACACCGGGTACGCCATAGAACTGCTGAACAGCGCGTGCGGACCAGTCTGCAAACAGCAGAGACAGTGCTGCAACCAGGGCTGCAATGATGATGCCGTAAGCGAGGTTATCGGTTGCAGCGACAACCAGCGAGCCCACGAAAGCAAAGTGCCAGAAATTCCATACGTCCACATTGAGCGTGCGCGTCCAGCGCATCAGCAGGAGGACGATGTTGACCAGAATACCTACTGGAATAACCCACAAGCCCACGGATGAACCAAAGGCAATGGCTGCAGCGGAAGGCCAACCGACATCAACGATGTCGCGTTTGATGCCTGTATTGGTCACGATTGCCTGAGCCACTTCACCGATGGAGGTGAACATAAGGCCAAGGACCAGGTTGATACCGATGAAAGCGACGCCAATTGTTATGGCTGCACGGAAGGCTTTGCCGACCTTCGCCCCAAGTACCACTGCGATAATGAAAATCACGATAGGCAACAGGACTGTCGCCCCAAGCGTATCGACTGCCGTTTTAAGTCCGCTCAGAAATGCGTCCATTTATCTCTCCTCCCCCTCGGAGCACGTCCCAAAGTGCACCGAACTAACAGAACATCATTATTAGCTCGCACGTATCGACGTTTCAAAATGTGAATTGGGCGAAACGGCAGAACATTTGTATTCTATAGCAAACTAAAGTTGAATAACAAGATGGCATTTCGGGAGGTGTAAACGCTGCGAGAAATGAACACTGGTATTGACTTAGAAACAAATGTTCATTAATCGATAATGCATCAGAGGAGACTGCGAGAATTTTGCAGGGACGTTCAGGAGGAAACGATGGCAACCAATGTGGCGTTGACAGGTTTGGCGCGTGACATGCAGGCGCGGGCGGATAGTGGGCGACCAATTCGCATCGGACTGATTGGCTCCGGCGAAATGGGCACCGATATCGTCACGCGCGTTGCACATATGCCGGGCATCGAGGTTGGCGCTATTTCTGAACTGCGCGTTCCCAATGCTCTCAAGGCAGTGGATATTGCTTTTCAGGAAGAAGGCCATGGCCGCGAGGTCTCGACAGCTTCCGACCTGACTGCTGCTATGGAAGCGCACAAGGTTGCTGTAACCGACAATGCCAATCTGATCCTCGAAAATGATCTTATCGATGTCGTGATCGATGCAACCGGTGTTCCAGCTGTGGGGGCCGAAATCGGCCTGCGCGCTATGGAGCATGGCAAGCATCTTGTCATGATGAATGTCGAAGCGGACGTCACCATCGGTGCATATCTGAAAGCCGAAGCCGAGCGCCTTGGCGTGACCTATTCGCTGGGCGCAGGCGATGAGCCGTCATCCTGTATGGAGCTGATCGAGTTTGTGACTGCCATGGGTCATCCGATTGTGGCGGCGGGCAAGGGCAAGAACAATCCGCTCAATATCGACGCCATTCCAGATGAATATATGGAAGAAGCCACGCGCCGTAACATGAATGTACGCATGTTGGTGGAATTCGTTGACGGTTCAAAGACCATGGTTGAAATGGCGGCTATTGCCAATGCCACAGGTCTCGTCCCCGATAAAGCTGGTATGCACGGCCCTGCTGCAACGCTCGACCAGCTCAATAAGACGCTGATCCCTGAAAAGGATGGCGGCGTGCTGTCGAAGGTCGGTGTGGTCGATTATTCCATCGGCAAGGGTGTTGCGCCGGGCGTATTTGTTGTCGCCGACATGTCGCATCCGCGTATTTCCGAGCGCATGGAAGATCTGAAAATGGGCAAGGGTCCATATTTCACGTTCCATCGTCCGTATCACCTGACTTCCCTTGAAGTGCCGCTCACCTGCGCCCGCGTTGTGCTCTATGGCAAGCCGGACATGGTTCCGCTTTCAAAGCCGGTCGCCGAAGTGGCAGCCGTTGCAAAGAAGGACATGCAGCCGGGCGAAAAGCTCGATGCGATTGGCGAATATTGCTACCGCGCTTGGATCATGACTTCCGGTGAAGCAAGAAGCGCGCATGCGATCCCATGCGGGTTGTTGCAGGGTGGCAGCGTGACCAAGCCGATCAAAAAAGGCGAACTGATCACTTACGACAATGCGGCTGTAGCTCCCGGCTCCAAGATTGCCGAGCTGCGCGCACGTCAGGACAAGCTCGTTTACGGAGCGTGAGGACAAAACATCATGGTTCAAGCCAAAAAAGTCGAACCGCAGGATACGGGCGACCGTCACAATTTGCCTTATGCTTTCCGCACTTATTCGCCGGAACAGCTGAAAGAAGCACTGCATAAAATGTATCTCATCCGCCGCTTTGAAGAGGGCGCGGAAGAAAGCTACACGCGTGGCCTCATTCATGGAACGATGCATCTGTCCATCGGGCAGGAAGCAAGCGCGATGGGCTCGTGTCTGCCGCTTAACGATGACGACATGATCACCTCGACCCATCGAGGTCATGGCCACTGCATCGCCAAGGGTGCAGACGTGAAGCGCATGTTTGCTGAGTTTTTCGGCAAGGAAACCGGCTATTGCAAAGGCCGTGGCGGCTCGATGCATATCGCAGATGTTTCCAAGGGAAATCTCGGTGCGAACGGTATTGTCGGCGGGGGTATCCCGATTGCGGTAGGTGCAGCTCTTTCCGCCAAGAAGCAGAAAAACGGCAAGGTGGTCGTGTCGTTCTTTGGCGATGGTGCGAACAATGAGGGTGCTTTTCACGAAGCACTCAATATGGCCGCGGTCTGGAAGCTTCCGGTTGTTTTCATCTGCGAAAACAATGGCTACGGCATGTCGACATCGACCGAGCGTTCGACGGCAGTTGCCAACGTTGCAGACCGCGCTTCCGCTTATAACATGCCGGGTGTGATCGTGGATGGTAACAATCTGTCGGAAGTGGCAGAGGCCGTCAACGAAGCCAGCGAGCGCGCACGGCGCGGCGATGGGCCTACGCTCATTGAAAACAAAACGTACCGCATTCGTGGTCATTCCAAGAGCGATCGCAACCGCTATCGCACGAAGGAAGAAATCGAGCACTGGCAGAATGATCGCGATCCAATCGCGCATTTCGAGGCCGATTTGAAAGCCTATGGCTTCATCAACGATGCCGAGATCGAGGCGATCCGTGCCGAGGTGGAGAAGGAGATCGCTGAGGCGATTGAGTTCGCCAAGAACAGCCCTGCACCCGATCTGACCAACCTGACCCGCGACGTTTACACGGACGATATTTGAACATGGACACGACAATCCGTGAGTTGAGCTATTCGCAAGCCATTCAGGAAGCCATGGCAATTGCCATGGAACGCGACGACCGCGTGTTTCTTATGGGTGAAGACATTGGCGTCTATGGCGGCGCGTTTCAGGTGACTGGTGATCTGGTGCATCGCTTTGGCGAGGACCGGGTCATGGACACCCCGATTTCAGAACTGGGCGGCGCAGGTGTTGCTGTCGGCGCAGCACTGACCGGTATGCGTCCGATTTTTGAATTTCAGTTCTCCGACTTTGCAGCACTTGCTATGGAGCAGATCGTCAACCAGGCGGCAAAAATCCGCTACATGCTGGGCGGGGCGGTTTCTGTGCCGCTGGTCATGCGCTTTCCGGCCGGTTCGGGAACGGGTGCTGCTGCACAGCACAGCCAGAGCTTAGAGGCTTGGCTTGGCCATGTGCCGGGTCTCAAGGTCTTGCAGCCTTCGACACCTTATGATGCCAAGGGCATGTTGCTTGCAGCGGTTGAAGATCCTGATCCGGTCATGATTTTCGAGCACAAGCTGCTCTACAAGACCAAAGGTCCAGTTCCTGAAGGCTTCTACACCGTGCCAATCGGCAAGGCGGAAGTGGTTCGTGAAGGTCGCGATCTCACATTCGTTGCTACAGCGATTATGGTTCACAAGGCCCTTGATGCCGCCGCTGAACTTGCCAAAGAAGGCATTGATGTTGAAGTGATTGATCTGCGCACCGTGCGTCCGATTGACCGCGAAACCATCATCAAGAGCGTCAAGAAGACGTCGAAGCTTCTTTGCGTTTATGAAGCGGTCAAGACGCTTGGTATCGGTGCTGAAATCTCTGCTATCGTCGCCGAAAGTGACGCTTTCGACTATCTTGATGCGCCAATCGTGCGTTTGGGCGGAGCCGAAACGCCAATTCCTTATAATCCTGATCTTGAACGCGCAACGGTTCCGCAGGTGCCTGATATCCTGAAAAGTGCGCGTGATCTGGCCAAGGGAGTACGCTGACCATGGCTGCGGAAGTCATTCTCCCCAAGGTCGATATGGATATGGAGACGGGGCAGATTTCGCGCTGGTACGCCAAGGATGGCGATACCGTCACGAAGGGCCAGCTTCTCTTTGAAATTGAGACTGACAAGGCGGCGATGGAAGTCGACGCTCCGGCATCAGGCATCATTGCGGATATCAGTGCCGCAGAAGGCGCCGTTGTCCCGGTTGGTCAGACTGTCGCCTGGATCTACGACGAAGGCGAAGAGCGTAATGCTAAGTCAACTTCGGTCGTTGAAGAGCCAGTTGCCGCTGTACCCGTAGAAACCGTCATTGAGCCGGTAACTTCAAAACAGGCTGAACCAAAATCCTCCCAAGGCTTTGAGCCGAGCTCAGCCAATGATGTGCGGGCAACACCACTCGCTCGTCGGCTTGCACGTGAAGCGGGTGTTGATCTTGCAAGTATCTTGGGTTCTGGACCCAAAGGTCGTGTCCAGAAAAAGGACGTTGAAAGCAATATCACCGTCACAAAACCGTTGGCTGTGCAGACTAAATCGTCTGTACGCACAAACACAGATGTTGCTGTCATTAGTCAACCCAACGCAGTCTGGTTGCGTGAGGGCGAGGCCGATCGGTTGCCGATTGTGCTGATCCACGGCTTTGCTGCGGACCTCAACTCATGGCGTGGCTTGTTCGCCGGGGTATCGCTTGGCCACCCGATACTGGCGCTTGATCTTCCGGGACACGGCAATTCGCCACGTGTTGTTCCTGAAAGCATCGATGACATTGCTGCTTCAGTCGAAGCGACGCTTGCTGCTTTCGGTGTGACGTCGTGCCTGTTGGTCGGCCACTCGCTTGGCGGGGCCGTCGCCACAATCACCGCTGCGCGTGGCGTTGTCGATGTGCGTTCCCTGTTGCTTATTTCTTCGGGGGGCTTGGGACCGCAGGTCAATGGTGCGTTCATAAAAGGTCTTATCGGCGCGAAAAGCGAAGCCAGCATCGTTCCCTGGTTGAAACTGCTCGTTGCCGATGAGAGCCATCTGACGAAGCCGTTCATCAATGCAACAGTTGCACAAGCCGCTGATGCAGAACTGCGCGATACGCAGGAAGCGATTGGTCATCGGTTTTTTGCGGATGGCACACAGACTTTTGAGGTTCGCTCAAGCATTGCCTCGCTTGCAATGCCGGTGCGGCTCATCTTCGGTGCCGAAGATCGGGTTATTCCCGTTGCCCAGGCTCATGGTTTGCCGGGGAAAGTTGGCGTCCACATTTTCGCAGGTTGTGGACATATGCCACAAATCGAAGAGCGGGCTGCGGTGCTGCAAATTCTCAAAGAATGCGCAGCCGCCGCCAATTGATGTTCAACTGGTGTGATTAAAAAGAAAGCACATCGTTTTGCGGCGATGTGCTTTTTTGTTGTTACTCGGACTGCGCCCTGTCCTTGAGCATCTGTGTCGCACTTTCTTCATCGGTGATGAGAACGGTGGGTTTCAGAAGTTCGATTGCACCAAGCAGAGCGGCAATCTTCTCTTTGCCGCCTGATGTAAGAATACGTTGCGGCGTATTCTGAAGACTTTCAATTTTGGCCGACATGACGCGGTCGTGCACGGGATCATCAACGATCTTCCCGTTCTTGTCATAGAAGTGGAAAAGTACGTCGCCAACAGCGCCATTTGCAATGAGCGATAGCTTCTGTTCCTCGTCAATCAGGCCGACGCGATAAGACGTGCTGCTGGCGGTTTGAATGTCGCCGACGCTGAGCAGAACCATGTCCAATTCTTCGGCCATATCCAGCACGGTATTCAATCCGCAACGTTCGATAAGAGCGATCCGTGTCTCTTTGCTATCAACCAGAGCAGGGGCGGGGATAAGATAGCCTTCACCCTGAAAAATCTGCGCAAACTGCCAGGCAAATTCCGGCGGATTGGAACGACGTGGTTGCACGATGCCGCCGAGCAGCGAGATGACTTTCAAGTCGTTGAGCGGGCGGGCACCGATGTGCTGCAGAGTGCTGGAAAGGGTACGCCCCCAGCCGACGCCAATCGTCATACCGTGCTGCACCTTTTCCGACAGATAAGCGCCGGTGGCAGCACTAATCGGTGGAATGGGATCAATGTCGGATGAAGAGAGCGGTGCGACAATCGCGCGTTCCAGACCAAAGGTCTTTTCAAGCTCCACTTCCAGTGCGGTCAAGCTTGCCAGCTTGCCTTCGATGGTAATTTTTACTTCATTGCGAGCACGGGCATCAGCAAGAAGGCGAACGATTGTGACACGGCCGACGCCAAGCGCTTCAGCAATGTCGTTCTGGGTCATTTGTTCGACGTAATACATCCACGCGGCACGCGTTCTCAACCGGCTCGTGCGGTTTTCGGCGGCAACGCCTTCCGATCCAATGATGAGGTCAGCTGTCTCCGGATTCTTTTGCGTCTTCTTGCCAGCTTTTTTCAAAATAATCCCTCAAATTATTGGCGCAATACTGCTTTATAGAAGTGATACTCTTAAAGCGAACCTATTGCTTTTCCACGTGAAGGCAAACAATAATTCATGTGCTCTGTCCAGGCTGTTCCGGTGGCGCTTCGGTTAAGGAAAATGAACATGCTACGCATTCTTTCGGAAGAAATTGCAGTCAATCTGAAAGACCGGCTGCGTGAGGTTCGATATATGATTCGCCGCAATCGCCATGAAAGTTTGCAGGGCGAACAAGCCGCTTCCCGGCCGGGTGAAATCGTGTCGCCGGAACTGTTGCTTGGACATGCCGCGAGCATGATGGACAAGGCACTGACGACGGCTGAAACAATCTCCATTTCGTTGATTTCATCGAACCCGAATGTTCATAACAGTGCGCCGCATGTGAGAAGCCTGTCAGTCTATTTCGGCGCAGGAGCTGAAGGTGGGCGCGCGTTCCGCAAGGATATGTACTATCTCACCAAAGAAGTGCTCCGCCGCCATCAGTTGCAGAATGTGCTGATTCAGGAAGCTGTGTTTGTCACCGTGCATGCAAAAATAATGCGCAAACATGGAGCTCTCTTGAAGAGCGCGGTTGCCGCCGAGGCGGGCGACAAAAAAGTAGCCGAAACGGCCAAGGCCATCACGGCCATGTTTTTCGAGCTTCTTGCGGAAAAGCCGGTTCGTTTTATTTCATTGGATGGCCATTGCGATCCGCAGGCTTTACGTAAATTCGAAACAATGTGTTTCGCTGCTGTTGGCTTGGCATGCGGACTGGCCACAGCGAAAGCTGGCGACCTGGAAGGAATTGACCCACTTGAGAGCGCCATTCTGGCTTTGGACGCAAGACATGAGCGTCTGATGCAGGCTGCTGAAGATCGAGATCATCCACAGCTCGAAAATCTGTTCCAGACCTTGATTGCACACCTGCCATAAAACAAAGCCCGGATACGATGATCCGGGCTTTGTTTTATAGATGCGTCGCAGATGAAGTTTAGTTTCCAAACATATCTGCGATCAGCTTTTTTGCGCGGGGAATTGAAGCCGGACTCATGCTGAGCTCGGTCAGTCCCATGCGCAGGAATTCGCCGATGAGTTCCGGCTTTCCTGCAGCTTCGCCGCACATGCCCACCATGATGCCTGCTTCGGTGCCCGCCTTTGCGGTCATCTCAATTGCCGCCATGACAGCCGGGTGGCTTACGTCGTTGAGTTTCGCAACGGTTGGATTGAGCCGATCCGCAGCCATCACATATTGCGTGAGATCATTGGTGCCGATGGAGAAGAAAGCCGCTTCTTTTGCGAGTTCTCTGGCGGCAAAAACAGCTGCCGGTGTCTCAATCATAACGCCAAGGTCGAACTGGGCGAAAGCTTTACCTTCGTTTGTAAGTTCGCTGATGCATTCTGCGATCAGTCGTTTGGTTGCGCGAATTTCTTCGACATCCGAGACCATCGGCAGCATCACCTTGAGGTTGCCATTGACTGCTGCGCGCAGCAATGCGCGCAACTGCGGCTTGAATACATCCAAACGATCCAGACACATGCGAATGCCGCGCCAGCCAAGGAAAGGGTTTTCTTCCTCGGGAAACTCGATGCCTGCAATGGGCTTATCGCCACCGATATCGAGCGTCCGGACAATAACCGAATGTGGTGCAAATGCTTTGAGAAGCGCCGAATAGGTTTCGGCCTGCATGTCTTCGGACGGCAGATGAATATGCTTCATGAAGAGAAGCTCAGTGCGGAAAAGACCAACCCCCATGGCACCGGCTTCGAGCGCGACGTCGATCTCCTCAAGTGCGCCCATATTGGCGGCAACTTCGATAATATTTCCATCTGCGCGTCGAGGAATTATCGAGCGGTAGGCATCAAGCGCCTGCTTTTCCTGCAACGCCGCAGCAATGCGTGCTTCGATATCGCTGCAGGTAGCCGCATCTGGGTCTGAATGAACGATACCGCTACTTCCATCTACAGCAACGACTTTAGCATTTTTAAGCTGCTGAACCGCACTTCCGAGGCCAAGAACAGCCGGAATGCCATGCGTGCGGGCGATGATCGCAACATGCGATGTGGCGCCGCCATGTCCGCACACAACACCTTTGATTTTCTTGAGCGGTGCACGTGCCAGATCCCAGGCGCCGATGTCTTCGGCAATAAGCACCGATCCTTCCGGCAAGCCTTCCAGATTGATATCTTCCTTGCCGAGAAGTGCAAGACAGATCTGGCGACTGACGGCATGCACATCATCTGCACGTGCATTAAGATAGTGATCGTCGAGTGCCGCAAACTGCCCGGCAACCGTGGAAGCCGCAGCAAGCATCGCCGAAATGGCATCTAAACCATCTCGAATGAGCCCAAGTGCTTCGTCGGTCAGGCTATCATCCGCAGCAATATCCTTTAATGCCGCAATGATGCCTCTGTCAGCGTCAGCGAGGTTGCCGCTGGAGAGCGAAGCATCCATGCGTTGCTGTACCGTCGCGATAGCCGACTTAAAATGGGCAATCTCGGTGTCTATTTCAGATGCTGCAAGCTTCCGGCCCAACGGCTTGATTTCTTCAGGAAAAAACGGAAACGCAGTACCCAATGAGATGCCTTCGCTCGCACCAATACCTTTTATCTGACCCGTGGGCAGCTTTATCGAAATCGCAGGCTGAGTAGCGGCTGGCGGCGCGGTTTCTGCTTGAGGGGTAGCAGCGGGTGCAGCGGCCTCTTCAAGACCAGCCTGCGGGTTTTCCAGATAGCCAATCAAAGCTTCGATGGCTTCAATGGCATCGGCACCATCGGCACGAACGGTCACTTCATCAAGTTCTTTCACACCAAGCAGCATCAGCTTGACGGAGCTTTTGGCACTTACGCTTTTCCCGGCCTTGGCGATTTCGATGTCGCTTTCAAAACCCTTGGCCAGTTTAACGAAGCGGGTTGCGGGGCGCGCATGCAGCCCTTCATGCACCCGGACGATAGTCGAGCGTTCCATTTATATAAGCCTCAAAGCGACATCTGAAACATTCCAACATCCTGAATGTCAAAACTTGTTCCAATTATCTGTTTTAACACGTAATTCCAAATCCAATGATGGCCAGATTCAGCCGCCAATGGTGATAATCTGCCCTTCTTTGAGAGCAGCGACAAGCTCTTCGCCGACGATTTCAGTAGCGCAAATTTCGCCTGGACGATCTGTCGATTGTGCGCCCGTAAACGAAATAACGACGTGGCCGATTTCGCGTACTTTTTGCCAGGCGCTATCACCGACAGCAGTGATTTCTGCGTTGAGCGAGCCGATGGTGATGCGGGCTCCGACAGCAGGTGCGGCCGCTTCCGGGCCTTCTTCCACGACATGCATTACGGAAACTTCAGCGAGTTCGGGTGGCGACCCATCTGCAAAAAGAATGAGAACGCCGCCTTCAGCGAGATCCGCAACTTCCGGGCCGATCGCGGTGATCCGCGTTTTCAGATGTATCGACATAGAGGCGGTCCTTTCTTGGTATGGTCTTCGATGCCCGGAAATAGTGATCAGGCGATATCGACATTGCAGATGTTTGGGAGATTGCCTGCCGCCGCTTTTGCTGCGACAGGCTGAACGTCTTAAAGCACTGCGAGGCTGACAACCCATGCGATCAGGACCGAAAGTGGCCCCATGATCTGACGGCTGATCAGAACTGCCGGAACACCAATTTCGATTGTCTTGGGTTTCGCTTCCCCGAGCGCCAGACCAACCGGCACGAAGTCACAACCGACCTGCGTGTTGTAGGCAAAGAGCGCAGGCAGGGCCATGGCCGGAGCGATGGTGCCGTTGGCGATCTGCGGTCCTATGATCGCCACGCCCACGACCTGCGCGATAACCGCGCCCGGTCCGAGGATTGGCGACAGGAACGGCAAGCCGCAGATGGCGGAAAGCACGAGCAAGCCGACAATATTATTGGCTAGGGGGCCAAGCGGCTGGGCAAGAATATCGCCAATGCCTGTATAGAGGATCAGACCGATCAGCATGGTCACGAATGCCATGAATGGCAAAACGTTACGGATAACCTGATCGATTGTGCGGCGACCCGCCTGGAAGAAGATACCAACCACACGGCCCATAACACGACCGATACTGCTGATCAGTCCGACCAAGCCGCCTTCGCTCGGCTGTTCTACCGGTGCAGACTCTTCTTCTTCAACTGCGGCAACTGCAGGGGCAGCGGCGGCCGAGCCATCAGCAGAAACGATGTCTTCCGGCTTCACACCTGACACGTAAATGTCCTCGGTGATGAACTGCGCCAGTGGCCCGGATTGTCCAACCGGTGTGATGTTTACCGTTGGAATGCGCTTGCGCGGATAGACGCCGCAGCGGGCAGTGCCGCCACAATCGACAACCACGACTGCCATTTCGCTTTCAATTGGTGGTGAGCGGAAGCCGTCAACGGCCTCTGCTCCGGTCAGTTCGGCAATCCGGCGTGCAAGCGGATGAATGCCGCCGCCAGTGACCGAAACCACCTTGTTGCGTTGCTCTGTCGGCTGAATGACAAGCGGACCGCCCCAGCCATTTGAGCCGCGGGAAATTTTAACTGCCTTATAGGTCTTTACCATGTCGTCCTCCCCAATTCCCGCTTAAAGCTCAATGCCTTGACGCCGCGCCATGATGGCGGTGATGCGTTCTGTGAGCATGCCTTTAAGGAGGATCACGACGAGACCAACGATGGCGTACCAGATGGCGACGTTGATGTGATAACCCGTTGGAACAGCGCCCTTCTTCTCAAGTTCGAGAAGTGCAACGAGCACGCCGCCCCAGACAAAGTATTCGCCCGGATTGATATGCGGGAAGAGACCCAGTGGCGGATGAACATAGGAAACAGCCGCGTCATAGAAGGCGGGCTTGTATTTTTCGTCCAGAAACGACCCGAATGTGTAGGCCATCGGGTTGGTCAGGAAGAACACCGAAAGAACCGGCAGAACCGTATAGCGGGTAAGCGCGATACGTCCGGCGCTGCGGGCAATGCCGTGGACGCGCTTTTCACCGACCAGTTCGGTTACGGCATAGAAGGCGGTCATCAACACGACGAGCGTCGGGATAATACCCGTTACAAACCCGGCAAAAACTTCGCCACCCTTCTGGAAGACGCCAATGAAATGCTTGCCGATCGAAGCAAGCCAGCCCAGCTGTTCTTCCTGCTGGACGTTCTGAAGGCGTTCCTTGAACTGATCAACGGTAATTCCGCCGCTGCCGGCATCGGCTGGCGCGGTGGTTGTTGCTTGTGCAAGCTGCAGAAGATCATTTCCGGCGTGCTCTGCGGCATGTTTGCCATGCAGGGCCGCATCGGAAATCATGCTGCCGGCCATATGTATAGATTGCATTGTTACGTCAGCATGTTGTGCCAACATCGTCACTATCGACATTGCTCCTCCTCGATTGCTTGTTTCAGGCAAGCAACTCCTATGCTCCCACTGCCTTCAGACCTTCGAGTTCGATCCCATCGGATTGATCTCTTATGCGACCGATCTGCTCTATCGCCTGCTTGGCAGCAGCCACCACTTCAGGCGTTCCTTCTCCAATTGCGGGATTGTCCTGCAACTCGCTGAGGCGCATTCCCTCAAAGCCTTCGCGGCGGCTGAATTTTGCAAAAACTGTTCGTCCGCTCATTTGCAGGAAGCGTCGCACCACCAAATTGCGGTCTACGACGAGCAAAACAATAACGCCTCTGCCGAAGCGGCCTCGCACATGACCCGCGCCGACAAAGCCGTCAGAATATTTCGAGGTGATGCCTTTCATCACATCGGAATAGTGACGCATCTGAAACCAGACGCCCAGAGACTGAAAGCCCCAAAGCAAGGCGAGCGCCAGCAAAGCCCATTGCCAGATAGCCATTTTGTTCTCCTCCCACGAAGGACGAATAGGATATTTTCCGAGTTCGCCCTTCAGCAAATAGAGAACATTTGTCTTCTTGAATGTCAATATGTATAATTTTGTCAGCAAATGAAGACGAATGACGACTGACATTGCAATCGGTTTCGCATAATGTCGTTTGTAAACGGGAGGCCGCTCGCAACATGGATTTGCTACTCAGAGAACAAATGGCATCGATGCCAGATTTGCGTCATCGACTGCGCCAGCTGCGTTGGTTCAGGGCGACGTTCCGTAAACATGCGAGCTTGCTGCATGAGCTTTATGGCGTCGAATATGAGATTGATGAAAAGAAGCTCACAGAAGCCTTCCTGAACTGGGTGGAGCTCGTTGATCAGAACAAGCGTTTCGCCAAAGTGGATCGTAAGGATTTCATCACCTTTGCTGCGGGCCTTGTGTTGCGAGAGCTGATCCGCTTGTCACCTGCGAAGGTCGTTTCGCCGCCAAAGCACGCTGCAGACGATGCCGCGCGTCTTTACGAAATCGTCAGCTTCTGGCCAGAAGGTTTTCTCTACACAAACTACTGTATCTGCGCGATTGCTGCTGTGCAGGAGCAGGAATTCGGTACTGTTCCGGATATCGATCAGTGTGCTGATGAGCTGCGGACATGGTGGTCTTACAAGGAAAACGTCTCGGAAATGCCGGGTTATGCGATAGCATTTCTTGATAAGTTTCTTGGTAGCGAGCCGAACTGGGTCATGCCGGATCTGGCGTCGGCGCGTGCAGCGGTGAAGCGTGCTTTGGGGGCTGATAATCCGGTCACGAAGATCCAAAATAATTAGTGGCCGCTTTGTTCCAGCGCGGAAAGTGCTTATTCCACTCGGAATATCAGCGTTTAACCAGCACCGGAGCCGGGCATTTCAAAGGCTCATATTCCACCATACCAGTCATAGCCATAGTCCTCCCAGTAACCACCTTTCCCACCCTGAATGGCCGCAAAGCTTGAGACAAGCTCAATCGACTTGATGTATTTGCTCATCTTGTATCCGAGTTGTCTCTCTACGCGCAGACGAAGCGGAGCTCCGTTCTCCACCGGAAGGGCCCGATTGTTGAGACCGTAGGCCAATATAGTTTGAGGATGACGGGCGTCGATGAGATCTATGCTGCCGTAAAATGACGCTGCTCCTTTCGCGCCGTCTACCCGATCGAAGCAGTGGAAGACGACAAAGCGTGCGGATGGCGTGGGACGTGCCGCATCGAGAATCTGGCTCAAGGGAACGCCTGTCCATTTGGCGATTGTACTCCAGCCTTCCACGCAGTCGTGGCGGGTGATCTGGGTGCGCGCTGGCATGTTGCGCAGTTGCTCCAGCGAAAAACTTGCCGGTTTTTCCACGAGACCTGTTACCTGCAAAACATAGTCTGAGAAATCGGCTGCGCGAAGTGCTTCATATTCTTCCGTCGCAGGATTAGTTTCACCATTCGGTTTTTGACCCTGACGCAGCTCGCTTTCCCCATACTCCCTTGCAAGTGCATTATGTCCCTGCAGTTGCCGTTGAATGAGGTAGGTCAGATCGTTCGTCTTTTCGAGGACTTGCCGCGTAGCGCTTTCGTTGTTGCCGACAAAATCGAAAGCATCACAACCGCTCAACATAATGGAAGAGGCTGCGGCTCCGGAAAAAGTTAGGAACTTTCGTCTGGAAAGATTCAGCTTGCTCATGGGTGCCTGTCCTCGTCTTTTTTCGGAAGATCGGCGCGATACCAACCGGAAATCATCGATCGCATTTCGTTGAACGGACCTGCCGCAAGCACCATCACGATATGAATAACGACGAATGCGCAAAGCAGGAAAACGGCTACAAAATGAAGAGTGCGGGCTGTCTGGCGTCCGCCGAGCCATTCCGTCAGCGGCAGTATGGCATCCATGCCGGGAGACATGGCCAGCCCCGTAATTATAACCATCGGGAAAAGCCCGAAAAACACCATGCAATAGGTCAGTTTCTGCATAGGATTGTATGTTTTCCCATGCTGGAAACGAAATTTCAGATGGTTGAGAAAATCGCCGGGCAGGCTCTTTATATCCAATGCAGATGGCAGTAACTCGTTCATCAGATGCCCGTTCAGAACACTGCCTACCAACCATATCATGAGCGTGCCCACCAGAACCCAGGCGAAGAAGAAGTGAACCACACGTCCGGTTGCCAGATCGCGATAGGACGGAATGGTCAACGATGGGGGAAATGCCTGATAGTCGGGAGCGCTTGTGGTTCCTGATACGCCGAGAAAACCGGTTGTCTGGAAGCTTTTGCCCAAGATATCGACACGACCTTCAGGGCCGCCTTCGCCCTCGACGGCATAAATTGCCAGAATGGCATTATCGTAGTCGAAACCGGATTCGTTGCCGAGATAGAGTGTGGGGTGCGCATTGAATATCTGCAGCCCGGACAGCAGCAGAAAGAAGAGGCTTGCAGCCCAAATCCAGTGTGTGAGACGCGTCAGCAGACGCTGGCGATAGATGAGCTGTTTCATGATGTTGCGCTCCGGTAATTTGCCCGCCAATCATGAGGGAAGACTGGCGGGCCAGAACAATTACTGTGGCTTCTTCATGGAGTCGGACTGCATTGCGTCCTGTTTCATGGCATCGCTCTTCATCGCTTTGTCGTCATGTTTCTTCATTTTCTTTTTTGTATCGCTATGCATGGCGTCACCTTTCATGGCGTCATGCTTGCCCATGGAATCCTTCTTCATAGTGTCAGACTTCATGGTGTCGGTTTTCATCGCGTCTTGCGCGAAAGAAACCGGCGTGAAAGATATAGCGGCAAGCAGGGCGAGCGCCGGAAGGACGATGATGTTCTGTTTGATGGTCATGACGATACTCCTGTTCATCTGGGCGCCAGCGGCGCGTAACGGGAGGAGTTTCGACAGGCAGAGGCAAATGGTTACACCGATCACGGCGATGTGATCACCTCATTGGAAGGTGTAACCTTTTCCGCTTCTTTCACGAATATGCCGGTGATTGGGAGTTGTAACCTGACCTATTCGAACGAAGAGAGGTTGAAAAAACTGATGATATTGGCGCTCGACGGAGACAAGGCAGCCTATCGGACCTTGCTTGAGGATCTGTCGCGCCGACTGAAACCTTATTTTCTGCGGCGTCTTTTCGGCGATAAATCGCAAGCGGAGGACCTTATTCAGGAGACTTTGCTGGCGATCCATACCCGACGCATAACCTATGATCGAGGCATGGCGTTTCTACCCTGGGTGAATGGAATTGCACATCACAAGCTTGTCGATCATCTACGCCGTCACGGGCGTGAGACTGCTACACCTCTGGAAGAGGATGTTCCTGTGTCCGATGATGCTGAAGTCGCCGATGCGCGCATGGATGTGGACCGGATGTTGAGCGGTGTTTCCGAACGCACGGCAGGTTTGATCCGCAAAGTAAAAATCGAGGGACAATCCATAGATGAAGCCGCACGTGACACCGGCTTGAGCCAGAGCGCGGTCAAAGTCGCCATTCACCGCGGTCTTGCAACAATAGCGAAAAGATTTGGAGGCAAAGGGCATGACCGATGATCTGATCGACAAGCTGACAGCAGATGTCAAACCGGTTGGCCCTCACGCAATGCGCCAGCTTTTCTTGCGCTATGCGACGGGAGGCATTGTAGGCGGGCTTGCGATTATGCTGGTTTTCCTTGGCGTGCGTCACGATTTGTTGTTGGCGATGACGACGACAGCCTATTGGATGAAATTCGGCTACGCAGTCCTGCTTTTATTGATACTGATCCCCGCATTATTCACCTTGTCGCGGCCCGTTCGCACGGGATTGCACTGGTTGCCGCTGGCCATACTTCTGGCTTGTCTTGCAGGCGCTGCATCAATCCAGCTGCTGAACGCCGAGCCCGGACAAGCAGAGGTGTTGATATGGGGGCGGACGGCGTTGGTCTGTCCATGGTTGATTGTTCTCATAGCTCTTCCCATGCTCGGGTTTCTGCTTACTGCCATGCGGCGACTTGCTCCGGCCGATCCTGCTCTGACCGGTCTTGTCGCCGGTATGGTTGCTGGCGCCGTAGGAGTTCTTATCTATTCACTACACTGTCCGGAATCCGGAATGCCGTTTATTGCAATCTGGTATACGCTCGGCATCGCAATCATGGGTTTTTTGGGCATGATTGGCGGGCGCGTTTTACTCAAATGGTAAGACCTGAAAGCGGACAGCTTCTATCCTGGTTTGAACCAGTAACAGACCTCTCACTGGCGAGTTAACTGCTAGCCCCGGACGAGTGGGCTTTGATCTTGGTTGAAACACGGCTTTGCCGTGCGCTCTGCATAACGGTGGCAGAACCTCGTCGTCTTCAAAGCAAACATGGTGAATTAAACTCACTGGGCAATAACGGTCAAAAACATTTTGGATTCTCCCCAGAATGCGTTAGCGTCTTCGCAGTTCCGTGGGAGGACCTTATGAAATGCAGTGGGGGAAGTAATCTACAAAAACTTCCCGCTTAGTCGTGGTGTCTGCACCATGGCAAAATCTATTGGAGTGAGGAGGAAATATGCAAATCTTTAATCGGAAAACGACTGTTTCTCTGGCTACCGCATTGGGGCTTGTGTTCGGTGCTGCTCAAGCGAAAGCCGAGGAGTTTGTAAATATTCTGACCGGTGGCACCAGTGGCGTCTACTACCCGCTCGGCGTCGCTATGGAAAAAATCTACTCGAGCATTCCTGATGTGCGTCCCTCGGTTCAGGCGACGAAAGCATCCATTGAGAATATCAATCTCATCAACAGCGGCCGGGGTGAAGTGGCGTTCACGCTGGGCGATTCCCTGCGCGATGCCTATGAAGGCAATGAAGCAGCCGGTTTTAAAAAGAAGCTCACCAATCTGAGTACGCTTGCGGCAATCTATCCGAATTATGTGCAGATCGTCGCCTCCAAGGAATCCGGCATCAAGACATTGGCTGATCTCAAAGGAAAGCGTTTGTCCGTCGTGCACCGAAATCGGGAACCGAACTCAATGCGCGCACCATTCTGGGGGCTGCTGGACTTTCCTATGATGATCTCGGCAAGATCGAATATCTGCCCTTCGCGGAATCCGTCGAGCTGATGAAGAACCGCCAATTGGATGCAACCTTGCAATCTTCCGGACTTGGCGTCGCCTCGCTGCGCGATCTTGCCAATTCCGTGGACATCAATGTGGTTGAGGTTCCGGCAGACGTTATCGAGAAAATCGGCGCGCCGTATCAGGTCAACACGATCCCGGCGAATACCTATAGCGGGCAGGACAAGGATGTCGTGACAGCTTCCGTGATCAACTATCTGATCGTTCGCCCCGATATGGATGAAGAACTGGTTTACCAGATGACCAAGGGGCTATTCGAAAATCTCGACCAGCTAACTGCCGCCCATTCTTCCGCAAAGGCAATCAAGCTCGATAAAAGCACCATCGTGTCACCTGTTCCGGTTCATCCCGGTGCTCTGCGTTACTACAAGGAAAAAGGCATCGAATAGGCTGGCAGCAATCCTGCGCGGCGGTTGGTACCCGGGTGACAATCCCGGGTTCCTTCCTTTTTCTGACAGACGGTGTCCGATCCTTGTTAATCGGATCGCTCCCTTAACTGTTCATTTTAAATGCACAATCTGATGAAGGTTCGTTCATGACGCAGAGCGAGAACAGCGCCGTAGAATCGGCCGAGCATATTCCCGCCTGGGGCACAGGCACAGGCGCAAAAGTCCTGTTTGCCATCGCCGTGGCTTTTTCGGTTTTCCAGCTTTGGACTTCCGCTTATTCACCACTGCCAAGTCAGGTGGTCCGCTCCGTCCATGTCGGATTTCTGCTTCTGCTTCTCTTCGGCCTTTACGCCAATGCGAGCACAGTCGCTGCAAAGCGAGCGGCCTTCTGGCTGGCGGCCATCGTTGCTTTCGTGCTCAGTCTTTATCATTGGGTTTTCTACGAAGACCTGGTGATCCGGGCTGGCGAACCCAACACGCCGGATATCATAATCGGCATTCTCGTGGTCGCTCTCGTCTTCTGGGCGGGAAAAAAGATGATGGGTTGGACCTTACCTCTCATCTGCGCGATCTTTCTGGCTTACGGCTTGTTCGGACAATATCTCCCGCACCCGTTCAACCATCGCGGATATGATTTCGAGCAGGTGGTCGAAGTTCTCTTTCTGGGAACAGAAGGAATTTACGGCACGCCGATCTATGTCTCATCGAGCTATATTTTCCTTTTCATTCTGTTCGGCGCATTTCTCGAACGCGCGGGCATGATCCAACTCTTCAATGACATTGCCATGGGAACGGTTGGCGCGTCGCGTGGCGGCCCTGCAAAAGTTTCGGTGATTTCGTCGGCCTTGATGGGAACGATCAACGGTTCCGGTGTCGCCAATGTTGTGACCACGGGCGCTTTCACCATTCCGCTCATGAAGCGCTCCGGTTTCCGCCCGGCATTCGCGGGTGGTGTCGAAGCCGTTGCGTCGATGGGTGGCCAGATCATGCCCCCGGTCATGGGGGCGGTTGCTTTCATCATGGCTGAAACGCTGGGTCTGCCTTATGTTGAGATCGTCAAAGCGGCAATCGTACCTGCTATTCTCTACTTCATAACTGTCTTCGTGATGGTTGACCTTGAGGCGCGTCGCCTCAAGATGAAAGGCCTCAATAAAAGCGAAATGCCAAGCGCCCTCGAAGCAATCAGAAAACGCTGGTTTCTGGTTCTGCCGCTCGTCGCATTGGTGTGGCTCCTTTTCTCCGGCTATACGCCACTTTTTGCAGGCACTGTTGGCCTCAGTCTGACCGCGCTCATCATTCTCGGCGTGCCGGTTTCCGGCTCGATGTCGATGCCTTTGCGTGTGCTGTTCTGGGTCGCGCTCGGCGTCATGTCAGCAGCAGCCTTCGGCACGACCTTCAACATTTTCGGCTATGCCCTGCGCGGTATTACGCTGATCATCGCCCTCGTTGTGCTGCTGGTCATGATAAATTTTCTGGTGCGCGGTGGTCGGGAAACGCTCAGTCTGTGTCTTCAAAGCCTCGGGGAAGGTGCCAAGAATGCGCTGCCCGTGGGCGTTGCCTGCGCGCTGGTTGGCATCATCATTGGCATTCTGGCGCTTACCGGAGCCGGGTCTACTTTCGCTCGTGTGATTGTCAGCGTTGGAGAAAACTCGCTGTTCTTTTCGCTGGTGCTGACCATGCTGGCCTGTCTGGTACTCGGTATGGGCATTCCGACTATCCCAAACTACATCATCACATCCTCGATCGCTGGCCCAGCACTCCTTCACCTGGAAGTGCCGCTTCTGGTATCGCACATGTTCGTTTTCTATTTCGGTATCATGGCTGATCTCACGCCGCCTGTTGCGCTTGCGGCTTTTGCGGCAGCGCCAATCGCGCGCGAGTCCGGCATGAAGATCGGCATGCAGGCGATCCGTATTGCGGTTGCGGGTTTTGCCGTGCCTTTCATGGCGGTGTACGAGCCGGTCATCATGCTTCAGGAAGGAGGGCCTCTTTCGGAAACGCTCGGGTTCTGGCCTGCATTCGCCTATATGTTCATCAAGGCACTGCTCAGTATTCTGCTTTGGGGCGCAGCCGCTATCGGCCATCTTCGAACGCCGTTGAACATGTGGGAACGCATATGGGCTTTCGTCGCTATTGCGCTGATGCTCGCAACCTATCCCTATAGCGATGAACTCGGTTTTGCTGCCTGTGCAGCTTTCCTTGCATGGCATTTCTGGAGATCGCGACCTTCCGTCGTCGCGTCATCCGGTTGATGGCGGTCTGCATTGCGACGGCTGGCGGCGTACTGAAAATCGCCGCCACGAGCTTTGTTCTTTCATGGACGCACAGCGTTGAGAAAGTGCCATGGCAGGAGTTCTGGAATGTTACGTCCCAGGGCTTGGTATTGTCAGAAGCTCGCATCAAAGGCTCTGGCGCAGGCATGGATCCACCTGCCGATGCCGTTCTTAAGGACGGTTGGTATATCTATCACCCAACCATCCCTCCGCGTCATGAAATTGTTCTGGCTGCCTCCGGCAAGACGACTGGAGGCTGGACTTTCTGTTCGGAACAAAAATGTGTTGAACTTGGAAAGACGGAGGAGACACCGATCCATATCAAGTCGTGTAGTTAGGTCTCTTTTACCTGTAGTTCACTCGTTCTGCTCACCTTGATGTGCGACGGCTTAGCACAAGAAACCTGCGAAATAGCGTTTTGCTGCGACGTGATCTGCCTGTGAGCTGGGAAAAACGGGGAGCCATGATGGCCCCCCGTTTCATAGGCGATGTGATGAGAATTAGTGCCCAGAAAGCACAAGGGTCTGCACTGGCATCATCACGGCTTGTATTCGCAGGATCATGGCATGAACGAGCGCGGTTGCGTCGACGGCATGCAGGAATATCGACCGCAGCGTACCCGCTTCACCGGATTGCAGTTCCTCGTGATTGCTCGTGTAGGCATTGGCCACACAACTGCTACCCAGGGGTATGCCTGCAAGTTGCCCTTCGTAGAGAGGCTCCAGAGTGACTGTGATTGTTCCCGGTTTCGCCAATTGCTGGATGTCGACCAACTGATCGCTGGCGCGTACCTGTCCGCCAGCGATAACGTCTTGCACCTCGGTTACAACCATAGGGATAATCGTGAACGGCTTTCCGATACATGTAGCTTCAGCAATCATGCCGGGCTTCATGACTTGTGCCTCAATCTGACCGAATCCTGCGATAAGAGCCGTTCGGCCTGCTGTTTCTGGCACCAGTATGCCAGCAGGGCGGAGCAGTGGATTGACGACTTCACCTGCGCGCAGGGTGAACTGTTGAACGGTTCCCGAAACGCCCGCCTTCACGATCGTTTTATTAAGTTCAACTTCCGCCTGAGCGGCGGCAGCTTCGGTGCTTGCCCTCTGCGCCGGAAGTAATGAGGTGATTTTGGTTTCGAGCGTCTGCTTGCTGGCGGTTGCGGCTGCCAGTTCGCTGCCTTTGCCATCGGCTATCGACTGGAGACGTTCAATATCCTTGCGGGCGACGATGTTTGGGTTGCGGCGTTGCAGTTCAAGCTGCGTGTTTACATCGTTCTGTGCTTGAACAAATGCTATCTCACCTTGCTTGATACGGGCGTCGGCAGCGACAAGATCGCTTTTGGCGACAACCATCTCCGCATCGATTTCTGCAATGCGTTTCCGGGCTGTTTCCAGCGCGGCTTTTTGTTTGCTGTCGTCGAGCTTGAAGAGCGCCTCGCCGGCTTTTACCTTCTGGTTTCGCGAGACATATACCTCATCGACACGTCCGCCTATTTCAGGAAGGATCGTAACGGTTCGAAATGCAGCCGTTACGTTAGATGTAGACGGATGGTAATAGAAGATCATCGTAATCAGGGAAATTGTGAGGATGAGGCACGCCGTGATCCCCCATCTGAGTTCAAACCACATGGAATAGATCGTGATCTCGTGTCCAATTCGCTTTCCCTGGCCAAATCGACGGTAAAGATAATCTGGAAGTATGGTGATCATCGAACAAAGCAGGAATTCGAACATTATTTCTGCTCCTCTTTGTTCTGATCGAGGGATAATCCGGTGTCGGGCGCGGTTGTCGAAGCGGCAACATTTTGCGGCGTCGGTGATGCAGTCTGTGACGAAACATCATCGCCTGTCGTTGGGGCGGATGGCGGAATCGTCAGGTGAAGTCCTCGCCGAGCAATGGTACGCAGAGACCTTGCCATTGATGTTACCGGCGACAGGAAGTCTGGAAGATCCGTCATTGCTAGCAAAAGAGCTGCAATCCAGAAGAGCTGATTGTGGGTGAAGAGCGCTATCAAGCCCAATACAGCAACAAGCTGAATCTGAATCTTGTTCGTCTGATGAGCGATGTGTTCGGGGAGAGCATGGAGTCTCAGGTAGAGAATACCAGTTAAGAATACTACGCAGATAAAAAAATAATGACGATGTTCAAAAGTACATCGGCTTGACCTGGGGGTGTTATAAATGCGGGTATGTGTCCGGCCGCTGCTTTATGCACGGCATCTGCTGATTGAACCATGTTGCCTCCAGCCTTTGTTTGTTGGCGTCCCATACGCTTCACCGGATGGTGGCGATAGAGAGCGCGGCTGTTCACCAACAAATGTGCCCGAAAAATGTCAGGCACTCCTTATTATATCAGATCGCAATAACGTTGTCGGAATTTCATTTTAGGATAGGGAAAATTACCAAATGCGCCGTGAACTATAAACAAAGTAAGCCATGGTTAGCCGCTCGGAGCCTGATATCGTCACGTTCATTATGATTCAGGCTCTTGTGTTCAGAGCAATGACAGCAAAGTCTTCTGCTTGTATCGACGCTCAGGAAGCTTCTGCCGCTTTTTGTTTGATGACCTTTGGCATCCCTTCCGACTGGATTGTGTGAAGCGTATCACGCAGCGCTGAACCGAATACGCCATTTGTTAGCTTACTGGGAAGGATATCGGGACACACAGACGCAACCGCACGGATTATTTCCTCGGGCGTCTTGATATCTTTCAAGCCGGTCTGAAGCTCGGTCGCTTTGGGGTCATTCAATGGAACCGGGTGGCCGTCGTCCTCCTTTCGAGCCAGATAGGCGAGCCACGCAGCGAGAGCAAATACGAAGGGTCCGTACGGTTTGCCCGATGCCAGAGCTTCCAGGGCCGGGGTTGTGATGCGTTGGGGAAGCTTCTGTGTTCCATCCATTGCAATCTGTGCGGTGGAATGGGCGATAGCCGGGTTGGCGAACCGCTCGGCAAGAGCCGCAGCATAGGCGTCGAGATCGATGGACAGTCCTTCTACAGTTGCCGCAGCGACAGCAAGGTGACGACGGACGAGTGCAGCATGATCCGGGTCGGCCATCACGTCTCGGACAAAGCTTTTACCTGAGAGCTGCCCGCTATAGGCAAGCATAGAATGTGCCCCGTTCAGCATTCGCAGTTTCATGCTTTCATATGGGGCGACATTGTCGACAAAGAGAGCGCCAGCACATTCCCATTCCGGTCGTCCGGCACAGAATTTGTCCTCAATCACCCATTGGCTGAAAGGTTCGGTTTCAACGGCAGCGTGATCTTCTCGCCCCGTCAGCTCCACGGCGAGCTTGGCGGTCTGGGCATTTGACGCCGGCGTGATCCGATCCACCATAGTGGACGGGAAGGCGACTTTTTCTGCTATCCAAAGCGAAAGCAGTCTTCCACCCGTTTGATCGGCGAATGCCAATACTGCGTCCCGCAACTTCTGACCATTGTGAGAGAGATTATCGCAACTGAGCACCGTGAAGGGTGGCAATCCACCGGTCATACGGCGAGATAGCGCTGCCACAATAAGCCCGATCACGCTGGTGGGCGCGTCTGGATTAGCGAGGTCGGCGACGATTGCCGGATGCTCACGATCCAGCCTACCGTCACTGGTGATGCCATATCCTTTTTCCGTTACGGTTAAACTGACGATGCGACATCCGGGCGAGGTCATCGCATCCAGGGCATCATTGCCAACCGTCGGGCCGGATAGCACCCGGTTCAGTGCGCCAATCACACGTGCTTCTGTGACCGGACCGCGTGTGATCAGGGTATAGCGCCCGTCTTGTGGATTCAGACTATCAGCAACGGCGGTTCCGCGCAGCGACACTCCCGTCACCCGCCAATTGCCACCTTTCTGTGCCAACACGGTATCGGTATAGGATAACAAGTGCGCGCGGGCAAAATTGCCGAGGCCGAGATGAACAATACCGACCTCGTGATTTTCGGGAGTATAAGCGGGCCAGCTGGCTGCTACGGCATCGTTCACCAGTGCTGAAAGCCGTGTCACTTGTCTATCCTGACATTTGGATGGGACAGGGCGGTCATGATTCCGCGCAATTCGGCCAGGCCTTTCAGGCGCCCAATGGATGGATAACCCGGCTGAGCGCGTCTGTTCAGATCATCGAGAATATCCTGACCGTGATCAGGGCGCATAGGAATGCGCCAGTCGGCACGACCTTCGGCCTTGCGGCGGTTCTCCTCTGACAAAATGGCAGCAATCATCGCCACCATATCCGTATGGCCTTCAAGATGAGCGGCCTCATGGAACGATCCGCCAAGGTGGGCTTCTTCAAGTGCGACATTGCGCAAATGCAGAAAATGCACACGGTCACCCAGGCGCTTCATCATGCCTGGCAGGTCATTATCGGCGCGCGCGCCCAGCGAGCCAGTGCAAAGTGTGATACCGTTCGCCGGAATGTTTATTGCATCCATGACCGCTTTATAATCAGCTTCGGTGGACATGATGCGCGGCAGTCCGAGAAGGGGGAAGGGCGGATCGTCTGGATGGCAGCACAGACGTACGCCAAGCTCTTCCGCAAGCGGACTCACCTCTGCCAGAAAGTCGATCAGGTGGTTTCGCAGGCGCTCTGGCGAAATATTGTCGTAATGGGCGAGATGAACCTTCACATCGTCCATCGACATGCGTTCGGCAGCGCCAGGCAGACCGAAGACGACGTTGCCGGAAAGCTCAAGCCGTCGCTCCTCGGACATCTCCGCAAAACGCTTGCGTGCAGCTTCGATGAGTTCAGGTTTGTAACTGTCCGATGCGCCCTTGCGTTCGAGCAGAAACAGATCGAAGACGGCGAAATCGAGGGCGTCGTAACGCATGCAGGTTGCCCCGTTCGCCAGCCGATAGGCAAGGTCGGTGCGTGTCCAGTCGAGGATGGGCATGAAATTGTAGCAAATGACCTCGATGCCTGCGTCACGCAGGTTATGCATCGATGTCTTCCAGTTCGAGATATGAGTTTTCCAGTCACCTGTCTGGCGTTTGATATCTTCTGAAACCGGAAGGCTTTCCACGACTTCCCATTTCAGTCCCGAAGGTTCGCCGTTCTTCATCCGGGCAATTTCGACCTGCCGTTTTTCGATTTCGGCGGGCGACCAGACGGATCCGGTCGCCACATGGTGCAGGGCGGTGACAACGCCTTCAACACCTGCTTGTAGCATATCATCGATGGATACGAGGTCCTTGGGGCCAAACCAGCGCCAGGTCTGTCTCATTTATTCGTCTTTCTGTTTTCAGTACTAGGCTGACGCATCAGCGAAACTAATCTGAACCTTAACGGACCGCGTACGGTCCGTAGCCGCCTGAAAGGCAGACAAGGCTTCCGTCAGGGGAATGGTTGCGGTGATGATCGGTCGAGGATCGATAGCTTTTGATCCGATAAGGCGTACGGCCTCGGCGAATTCTGTATCGAACCTCTGCGAGCCGACAAACTGGATTTCTTTACCCACCATGACGTTGAGAGGCAGAACGGTCGGTCCGCCGACGCCAACCTGTACGAGGGTGCCGAGCGGTCGAAGGCAGGAAATTGCGTCGCCGATGGCCGGTGCTGCAGCAGAGCATTCAAATACCAGATCGACCTTGCCTTTGCCTTCCTGCCAGCGGGCGAGCCCTGTCGGGTCGGTTGCAATATTGACCGTATGATCTGCGCCCATGCGTGCGGCGACAGCCAGAGTGGCGTCCTGAATATCAGTCACAATGATTTCCGACGCGCCGCGTTGTCGCGCTACTGCCACGCAAAGGGCGCCGATCGGGCCTGCACCCGTCACCATCACGACCTTACCGATCAAGCTGCCTGCAATCGCTTCCCCACGATTGGCGGCATGAAGGCAAACTGCCAGTGGTTCAGAGCAGGCTGCGGCTCCCGGATCAATACCGTTCGGGACAGGAAAACACTGGTCCGCCGCAATCACTATCCTGTCGCGGAACATGCCTTGTTGGTGCGGGAGATACATTGCCGATCCCTTGAAGCGCATCGCACTGCAATGGCGCGTCAGACCCTGCTGGCAGAAACTGCAGGTGCCGCAAGGCTGCGAAGGGTTCATAGCAACGAGCTGACCCGGCACCAGCCCCGTCACTCCCTCGCCGAGAGCCTTGATGCGTCCCGAGGCCTCGTGACCTAGGATGATCGGTTCCCGGACACGGATAGTACCAATGCCGCCTTCCAACCAGTAATGCAGATCCGATCCACAAATCCCGCCTGCTTCGACCGCGACCAGCACTTCTCCTGGCCCTGGTGTTCCGACAGGCCGACTTTCGATCCTCAGATCGTCCTGTGCGTGAAGGCAGATCACGCGCGTGTTCGACAACTCAGTCATTTCCACCTCACGGCATCAGCGTGTTGGGCAGCCAGGTCGCCAGAGGCGGCATGTAGCTGACCATCAAAAGGACAATCAGATTGGTGATGATATAGGGAATGATCGCCCTGATCACCGGCGAGAGCGGGAGACGCGCAATATTGGACGCGACAAACAGGCAAACGCCGACCGGTGGTGTAGTCAGGCCGATCATAAGGTTCAGGACCGCAAAACACGCAAAATGAATGGGGTCGATACCGACTGCCAAGGCTAGAGCCTGCAATGGTACGAATAGAATGATCAGGGCTGCAATCGTTTCCATGAACATGCCGACGAACAGAAGCAGAATGTTGATCAGCAGGATAACGAGAAACTTGTTATCGGTGATGGAGAGAACCGCATTGGCCAATGTCTGCGGAATACGTTCGGCGACGAGAATCCAGCCGAACACATTGGCTGTGCCCACCAGTACGAGAATGCCTGCCGAACTGATTGCACTATCGATGATGATTTTCGGAATCCGGCTTACTGGCAGTTCTCTATAGACGAACAGCCCCACCACCGCCGCATAAAGGCATGCAACCACTGCCGTTTCGGTCGGTGTCGTGATGCCGATCAGCAGGCCCCCCACGATCAGTGCGGTCATTGCAATAGCCCAGATCGCTCCGGTGAATGACGACAGCAACTCTCGGGCGCCCTTCCAGTCCTCGCGAGGAAGTTTTTCTTCTTGGCGATGAAATAGGTCGTCACCATCATGGCAAAACCCATCAGAACGCCGGGTACCGCACCTGCCAGAAATAACTTGCCGACCGAAAGGCCGGAGAGCGATCCGACGATAATCATTGGCACGCTTGGCGGGATCATCGGGCCGACAGTCGATGAGGCGGCTGTGACTGCAGCGGAGAAATCGGCCGGATAACCAACCTTCTTCATGCCGGGGATCATCATGCCGCCAACGGAAGCTACATCTGCGACTGCGGTTCCTGAAATACCGCCGAAAAGCATCGAGGCTGCGATATTGGCCTGTGCCAGCCCGCCGCGCATCCAGCCCACAAGGGCATTTGCAAATCGAATAATCCGTTCGGTAATGCCGCCGGAATTCATAAGGTTACCAGCCAGAATGAACCCTGGAATGCAAAGCAGTACAAAGCTGTCCATCCCGGCATACATTTTCTGCGGGATGACAACCAAGGGGATGTCCGCGAACAGAAGATAGGCCATCGAGGAAAGGCCCAATGTCACAGCTACGGGCAAGCCGATGGCAAGGCCCAGCACGAACGAGCCAAGAAGAAGGGTCAGGCCCATCAATTTTCCTCCGAATTGGGGATAGGGCGCCCATCATGACGGCCCGAGAGCATTTCAATGATGCGCATCAGTGCCCAGAGACCCAGAGCGACGAGAAGAATGATTTGTGTTGCGTGGACGAAATCCATGCGCCAGCCAAGCGACGGGGCTGTCTGACGGCTGCCGATCATGGTGTAATCCCACGCAGCGGGCAGGAGAATAGCCGCAAAAGCCACCGTCAATGCGGCGCTGACCAGTCGCAAAAGCCACGGCATTCGTCCGGGAAGGCTTTCGCAAAGAAGGGCGACATTGACCATATCGCCACTACGCAGCGCGAGGCCCGCGCCGAGCGCACCAATATAGAGCAGGCAGAATCTGGTCAGTTCCTCGGTCCAGACCGGGGCGCTGCTCAAAAACGTGCGCGCATAGACCTGCAACAGCACCGCCCCCATCAATAAGAGAAATGCTGCCAGTATCAGAAGGCGACATATGCCTTCCAATCCTTTGAATAGTTTTGTCATGGTATCCTCGACGTGGCAGCTGCCGGATTGGGTCCGGCAGCCCCATTATCTCAGTCGTTGAAAACCTGTTCGACCAGGGGACGGATTTCCTGCGGAACAGAGTTGATGACAGCGTCGCGCGCCTTGTCGGCAAAGGCAGCCTGATCCACGTCGACAAACTTCACGCCCCGGCCTTCGAGATCGGTGACGAGTGCCTTTTCGTCAGCGATGAACAATTCGCGTTCGTAAGCCTGCGTGGCCTTGGCAGCTTCCTGCAATGCAGCCTGATCGATCTCCGAAAGCTTGCCCCAGCTTCGTTCCGATATGGCCAGATAGATCCACGAGCGAACGTGTTCCGTCTTGTTGACGACTTTCTGGACTTCATAGAAACCGCCAGACTTGAAAAGCGCGAGCGGGTTTTCCTGACCTTCGATAGTGCCGTTCTGGAGTGAGGTGAAAACCTCCGAGAAGGCCATCGGGGTTGGGTTCGCACCAAGCGATTGCCATGCGGCGACAAAGATCGGCACATTCGGCACGCGAACCTTGAAGCCTTTCAGCTCTTCCGGCTTTGTTATCTCGCGATTGGCAGAAAGGTTGCGCGGGCCGCGTGCAAAATAGGTCAGCGGGCGAATACCCGCCTTTTCGACGATCTCTGCCTCGATCTGCTTTCCGATTTCGCCGGAGGCAATCTTGTCCATATGTTCAAGCGATTTGTATGCATATGGCAGAGCAAGCAGGGCTGCTTTTGGCGCCCAGTTCTGCAGGCTTTCACCGGTGATGGTCATATCGGCCGTGCCAAGCTGCATGCCGTTGATGACGTCGATTTCCTTACCGAGCGATTCATTCGGATAGACTTCGACGGCAATGCGTCCTTCTGTACGAGATTTGACCTCTTCCGCGAATTTCAGTGCCGCTTTGTGCCAGATGTTCTCTTCATTGGCCAGATGGCCGAGCTTGAGTGTTACCTCTTGCGCCAGCGATGTTCCTCCCATGATAGCGAGAACAGCACAGGTTGCTGCCAGACGCGTAAGAATCCGAAATTTCATTGTTTCCTCCTCTGGATAATGTCTTTGCTGTTGCTGTGAACCCTACAGAAAATATTCGGGCCGCTCCTGTTCGATGACAGGCAAATCACTCAGAATTCCTCGCAGATGTCCTCGCATCGAATGTTCGGCCTGGATGGCATCGCCGTCCGCAATTGCTTCCACCACTGCGCGATGTTGTGCAATGAGGCGATCAACCGGGAAATGCATGCTGGAAAGAAACCGTACCCGGTCCATCTGAGCCTTCATCTCGACGACGACGCGCCAGGCTTTTCCCTTGTCAGCTCCCTCGGCCAGGGTGCGGTGAAATATTTCATCCGCCTCCATGAAATCCCGTGCAGACCCGCCAACGAGCTTTTCCTGACAAACGAGCTGGGCTCGCAACTCGGTAACCAACGTCTGATCAGGAGATTGGGCCAGAAGCTTAACGATGTCCGCTTCAACCGCTTCGCGCACGAAGCGCGCATCCATTACGGCCTGAAGTGAAATTTTCGCGACGAAAGTGCCTCGCTGAGGTCGAACCTCCAGCAGCCCTTCATTGGCAAGCTTGATGAAGGCTTCACGCACAGGCTGACGGCTAACCCCATATTGCTGAGCCACATCGGCCTCGGAAATCCGGGTGCCGGGCGACAATGCATTATCAATGATGGCAGCCCGCAGCGTTGCATAAAGCTGATCGACCACACTGACGTGTTTCGGTTGCAACAATGGGCTTCGCATGATTTTGACTCCTCAAATTCCGGATATACCATACTACCATACCAGTCAATACAGGACGTGTTCATACGTCATCCGAACCAAATGATTCCAGAGCCGTCAGAATTGCAGATGTCGAGAAACAGCTAAACGAGTTACGAGAAAACGGGCTGAACCCAAGAAGCTGTGCCTGGATTTCCAGGCCGGATCGTTCCTGTTGACGAAGAGGCAGAAAAATATTGAAACAGCGGACGCTGACAAACCTATGTAACGAACGTCCTACTTGGTGGGGCCTTGAACACGAGGCTCTGGACGAGGTTGTAGCTGCAGCATACGGTTTGGCGGTCGACTTGACGGAAGAGGACGTGCTTGCCGGCCTGTTCGCCCTCAACCAAGAGCCGGCAACTAAACACTAAGAAGGTTGTCGCTCATCAGGCGAAATGTTGACATTTACTGGATCGCTCAGTACCCAGAAGAAAGCTCGAAAATATGCTTGGAATCTCATAAGACGTTGTTTTCGTTTCTGATCTAAGCTCGCGCTGGTGTGCCCGCTCTCCCCCCGTGCCCAAAAACTGCATGTCGCTCTTAATAGGGCAGAACGTCCGCTACCGCCATCTTGGAAGCCACAAGCTGATAGTCCACTCTTGGCCCCATTCCGGCTACTCACAAAATTAATGACCAGTTGGCGGTTCATATCTCTTTCAAGCGCAGGGATATAATAGTTATCGAGTGGGTCGATAATCTTGGCTGACTTCAGTCTGCGGTGCTGAATATCTGAGACATCGGAAACAACTCGGCTGGAAGTCGTCCTTTCAAAGTCCACCCATCTTTTGTACCAAAACCACCTTACTCCGTGAGATGTTCGAAGAAGGTATTTCCTGAATATTCTGAACGCAGTAACCCTTCTTCGCTAAGCCTTGGCATGAGTTCATCCAGCGCTAGCCGCATTGATCCGGTTGAGCCACCCGGCGCGGTTATGAAACCGTCGATCGCACCTGCTTCAAACCATTTACGAATGTCTTGGGCTGCATCATCAACCGTCCCGATCACCTGCCAATGAGCGGCGCTGATGACCTCGGGTCTGCGCAAGAGCTCATCAAGCGAAAGCTCCTCACGTTGCAGCAAACGCCGAAGCAATCCTGCATGGGTTTTGCTTCGGACCTTTTCGGGTGGGGGTGGCAGGTCGGCTGGTCGAATGAGACGATTTGCGGGCCATTCCGATAGGTCGAGGCCGGTCATTTCGCGGATGAATGCGATTTTACGAGTCCGATCACCTCGCGCATGCGTGTAGGCGAAAAGTTCTTCCGCTTCTTTCCGCGTTGGTGCCAGATAGAGACTGAGACCGGGAAGCAGGCGAACGTCGTCCGACTTTCGGCCATGGAATTGCGCACGGTCACGAAGATTGCGGCGAAGATCGATTGCCGCTTCCATATCCGGGGTCGCGGAAAAGACGGCGTCGGCAACGGATGCCGCAAAGTCGCGCCCTGCCGGTGACGCGCCAGCCTGAATAAGCGGGATGGGAGCATCCTGAACAGAAGGGACATTGAGCGGACCTTTAACCCGGTAATAGGTACCGTCGTGATTTATCGGATTTATGACTGCCGTATCTGCAAAGCGGCCGCTTTCACGGTCACGTTTCAAGGCCGATCCAGGAAAACTCTTCCATAAATCACGCACGACGCTGGTAAATTCGGCTGCCCTTGCATAGCGTTCGTCGGATGAAGGCATTTCCGTCAAACCGAAATTCTCGTTGCCATCGAGTGCCGTGACAATATTCCACCCGGCCCGGCCATTACTGAGCCAGTGCAGGGACTGGACCTGACGGGCAACGACATAAGGCGGCATGAAAGTTGTCGATATCGTGGTCAGAAGACCGATATGCGAAGTCTCCCGCGCCAGCGTTGCCATGACGAGCGTCGCATCCATGCTGCCGAAGCCCGGAGTGGTTTCCATGATCTGATGGTTCATGAAAAGGCTATCGGGACGGAATACGAAATCAAGCTTCGCCGCCTCGGCTCGCCGGGCGATATCGATATAGAAATCTGAACCGAGTGTCCCTTCGATGTTGCTGTCCGGATGCCGCCACCCGTCGCCACTCAGCCAGGTCGGTGCCAGCGACATACCAATGTGAAGTTTCCGTTGCTTACCCATTTCGGGCTCCCGTTAATGCATATAAAAAGCTGTGCCGGCCACGGATGTGACCGGCTGGATTGGCGATTTTACAAAATGCCTAGAACGTGCCCTTGATGCCGACGCCGAATGTGCGAGGCATGGTCATGCTTGCCTCGATGCCACCAATACCGCGGTTCTGCTGCAGATAGGTCGGGGTGCGCTCATCGAAAATATTCTTCACATAGCCGTAAAGCTGCAGTGATTCATGGAAATCATAACTCACACGCGCATCGGCAATCGTATAGGCGTCCACGACATAGGTCGGTGTATTGGCAAGGTCGGAATAGTAACCGTCAGTGTGGCGAACCTGTCCGGAGATATTGAGCTTTTCCGTTGCATCCCAGCTCGCACCGATGCTGAACATATAACCGGGAGACTTGGCGAACTCGTTACCCTCATAGCGCACATTGCTCGAAATTTCGTCGATTTCGGTGCGGAGAATACCGGCACTTGTCTTGATCGTCAGATTAGACAAAAGCTGATAGTCGAGCCCCATTTCGAGACCATAGGCATGAGCCTTTTCGGCATTGATCGTATAGGATTGCGCCACACCGGGAGAGACGACGACAGGAATGTTGTACTGGGCGTTCTTGAAGTCCATGTAGAACAGATTGCCTGTCAGTGTCAGCTTGTCGTCGAGCAGATTGGCGCGCGTGAACAATTCGTAGTTCCACAGCGTCTCATCCTCAAAAGGCTTCCACTGCCTTGAATTGAGATTGAGGGAAACCCCGCCGGGGTTGTAACCCTTGCTGACCAGTGCTCCGATCGTCAGATCGGGTGTGACAGCATATGCCAGCGATACCTTTGGCAAGAGCGCGGAGAATGTTTCGTCGTAATCGAGCGGCGTTGGCGCCAGCGCCGATTTTCCGATGCGCTGTACACGATCCTGCTGGTAACGAAGCCCACCGGTCAACGTCCACTGGTCGTCGAGCCGGTAGCTCACTTCGGCAAAAAGCCCCAGATTGTCTTTCGTATCGTCAAACGTCGTCGTGCCTTGAAGCAGCATGAACTCGTCCGACTTGGTATTGGCGTAGAAAATACCGGCGACACCGCTGATGACGTCTTCCTGCTCGCCAAACGTGATACGAGACTCATTGGAAATGTTCTTCTGGTTGATATCGGCCTTGCCGTTATTCGCAATGCCGGTATGGCGATGCACAGACGAGGCGGAATATTGCGCCTGGTTGTAGAATTTCACGCCGTTGCCAAAATCATAGCCAACATCAAGGATGCCTGTATTGGTATCCTGCTTCCAGCTTGGCATGGTCGTAGTCAGATGTTCGAGTTCGTCGAATGGTGCAGACGCTGCTTCCTGGCTTGGACGGTTGGATCGATTGTGGGAATAGGTCAGCTTTGCCGTGAGGCCGGGAATCTCTGCCGGTTCCCACAGCAGTTTCAGCCGCGCATTCAGGGCCTCGAAATCCTGATTTGTCTTTTCGGAAATGAAGTTGGGGCTGATATAGTCGATGAAGGTATCACGGCCCGAATAGTCGATTGCAAGGCGCGCTGCCAGCTCATCCTTGTAGATGGGACTGTTCAGCATGATTGAGGTGCGCTTGGTGTTGTAATTGCCGATCTCGACCTGATAAGCGCCTTCGCGTGTGAATACCGGGTCCTTGGTGTTCACGATGATCGCACCGGCAATCGCATTCGCACCCTGGGACGTCGTCTGCGGGCCACGGAACACTTCGATGCTGTCGAGATCCCACACCGAGGTCGCACCGAAGTAGTATTCATTATAGTTGAGATAATGTCCGTCGAGATTAATCGTGGCGCGCGGCACGGTGCCGCCCCAGAACACATTCTGCCCTGTGTTTGGGCCCTGCGTATCCTGCCCACGAATGATGGGAGCGCCGACGTTGTCGGTATAGATGACGTTCGGGACGTTCGCGATCACTTCAGCCACGGATGAATCGCCTGTCTTCTCCTTGTCGATTTCCTTGGCCGAAATGACGGTGACAGATGACGCCGTGTTCTTGATGTCGCGCGCGACTTTTTCCCCTGTCACGACCACAGTATCAAGCACGATCGCATCGGAGCTGGCTTTCGCAGCCTCCTGGGCAAGCGCAGGCGTTACCACAAATACCGCCAGCGTGAGTGCACTGGCGCTGGACATCAAGCCACGATTCAAACGGATATTCATAAGTCGCCCCAAACATGAGTATATTAGTCATGTTCTGTTAAAGCATAAGGGCATCATTCCGCAATAAGGAATGCATGCCGCAATACAGTATAATATCAAGCCTCCGATATGTGTTGCATGCCTGCAACAGTGAGGGAGGGGCAATTCAATCCGGCTCAAAACCCTCGAGGTCTGCCCATCGCATTCGCAACGCAGAGGGCATGACTTTCCAACGGCTTGTCGCTAAACATCGATTTGCTATTACCGAGGAGGAGGCAAAGCATTTGAACGAGAACGACCTGTCCGATGAGAGCGACACCACGAGTGAAAAACGCTCGGGTACAATACAGTCGGTTTCCATTGCCGCGCGCTTTCTCCGGATTCTGGCCAATGCTGAAACCGAGCTTGCGTTGGGCGAAGTCGCCCGGCGGGCAAAGACGGGCGGCTCGACAGCGCATCGTTATCTGCAGAGCCTCGTCAAGGAAGGCCTTGCAAAACAGGACGCTGCAAGCGGTCTTTACGATCTGGGGCCGACTGCGCTGAGCATCGGCATAGGCGCCTTGAAACGTGTGGACGCTGTGGAGATTGCGGCGCAACACATGAAGGCCCTTTCGCAACGACATGCCGTCAGTGGTGGTGTCGCTATCTGGACAGATCGTGGCCCGACGCTCGTGCGCTGGTATCGAAGTGCGTATTTCTCGGTCAATCCGCTGGCGCTGGGAGACACATTGCCCATCGATAATACGGCTTGCGGTCTGGTTTTTCAGGCTTTTCTACCCAAGGCTATGGTCGATGCAGCGCGTAAGGTACAGCCAGCTCACTTTCGGGGCAGCCCGCCGGCAAAGTCACTGCTGGAACAAGTGCGCAACGAACGATGGTCCGAAATGACCAGCCATCTTCTTTCAAATGTGACAGGGCAGGCCGCCCCGGTCTTCGACGCGCAGCGGGAAATCGTCTGCGTCATGACGACGGTGGCCGATCTTGGACAATTGCGAAGCGAGGACGAGCGGAAAGCGCTTTTTCATGAAGCGTCACTGGTCAATCAGGCAACCGGCGGAAGGATCGTAGACGGGGAGGGTGGCGCCGCCAGCGATTGAAATATCACGGAGATTGCGAGGGCGTTGCTCGGGGGACGACGAGCGGCGTTCCCGAAACCGGATCGGTAATGATTACCGATGCAAGGCCGAACACATCTTCTATCAGCTTTTCTGTAACGATCTCGGATGGAGCGCCTTCCGCCATGATCGCCCCGTTTCGCATGGCCACCAGATGTGAAGCATATCGGCAGGCATGATTGAGATCGTGTAGTACGGCAACGACAGTCCGGCCCTCGCGGTTAAGTTTCGCCAGCAATTCCAGAAGTTCGATCTGATGCGCGATATCGAGATAGGTTGTCGGTTCATCGAGCAGAAGGATCGGTGTTTCCTGGGCCAGCACAAGCGCAATCCAGACGCGCTGACGCTGTCCGCCGGAAAGTTCGTCGACTGAACGGTTGGCGAGGTCGGAAATGCGGGTGGCTTCCATGGCGAGTGCTACCGCTTCTTCGTCTTTCACCGACCATTGTCGCAGAAAGGACTGATGCGGATAACGACCGCGTGACACCAGATCGGCAACGGTGATGCCATCGGGAGCAACCGAGATTTGCGGAAGAAGACCGAGCCTGCGCGCAGCTTCCTTTGCCGGAAATTGGCTTATATTCCTGCCATCCAGCACGACTTCTCCACTGGCCGGTGCAAGCAATCGTGACAAGGCACGCAGCAACGTGGACTTCCCGCACGCATTGGGGCCGACAATGACGGTGAAAGACGCATCGGGAATACTGACCGACAAGTTCTCGACGATGACCCGATCATCATAGCGCAATGTAACGGCGTCCGCATGCAGGCGTTGCATCATGGTTGGTCGTCCCTGGAGGAAATCATGTGGCTGTTCGTATTGCATTGTAGAACGCATTCTGCAATATGGAGTAATCAGCTCCAGTTTTCGAAGCTGAAGCAGACCGCTCGCTCCTCGTTCGATAACGGCGCAGTGTTTTCCTATTCGAAATGCTGGCTGGTCGCGCATTCGTTCGGAAAGCTTTCCGTCTGAAGATTTCCAATTTGCGTCGGTGGAGAATAGCCATGCAAGCCGCACGTCCGATTTTCTTGCTTCTGGCCACCATGGTTATTCTGTTTTCTCCATATCGGACAGCCATTGGAGCCGAACAGGTCTGGCCCCGCACTGTAAAACATGAAGCAGGTGAACTCACACTGAAAACCAAACCCGTTCGCATCGTATCGACCACGCCCAGCATAACCGGCATTCTGCTGGCTATGGGCGCTCCTCTGGTGGCGACAGCCGCGACGACCCCGAGCCCGCTGACAGATAACAAGGGCTTCTTCCTTCAATGGGCAGACGTCGCCGATGAGCGCGGCGTCGAAGTGCTATATCCCAATCTCGAATTCGACATGGAAGCCATTATCGGTTTTGAACCGGACCTGCTGATCGCATCGGCGACCGGAGCGGATAGTGTCGTCCAACATTACAGTGAATTGAAAGCGCAAGGTATTCCGACGCTGGTCGTCAATTATTCCAACCAGAGCTGGCAGGAGATTGCTACTCAGCTCGGCACGGCATTGGGGTTGGAAGACGAGACCGGCGCGACCATCGCCCGTTTCGACGCGAAGGTTGCAGTGGTGGCTGCAACGATTACGCCGCCCAGCGAACCCGTCACAATCGTCGGCTACAATATCGGCAACAGTTACTCGGTCGGCAGAATTTCGAGCCCGCAGTCACAGCTACTGCAAGCATTGGGTTTCAAGGTCGATGGCTTGCCCGACACGGTAGCCAAGGATGTCACACGCCGGTCCGATTTCGATTTCATTTCCCACGAGAACCTCTCGGCAGCGATCACAGGCAAGAGCATTTTCCTTTTGCGCGGCTCACAAAATGACGTCCAGGCATTGTTGAAAGATCCAGTATTGGCGAACCTTCCTGCGGTCCGCGATCATAACGTCTATCCTCTCGGACCATCTTCTTTCCGTATCGACTATTATTCCGGTCTCCAGATGATCGAGGCTGTCGCGTCCAATTTTCCCAAATGACGTCAAACAGGATGCAGTTTGTCATGCCATTGCAGAAGAGGCGTGTTAGGGGCCTTATTGTTGCCGCCGCCGTTTTGACCGCAATGGCGCTTTGCAGCCTTGCTCTGGGCTCCCGGTCAATCGCCCTTAGCGAGACCATCCATGCGCTATGGCAGCCTGATTTTTCGAACAACGAACATCTTGTCATTCGCGAACTGCGTATCCCGCGCACCATCGTTGCAATCATTGCCGGTATGGCCCTTGGAACCGCTGGCGCCATCATGCAGGCTGTGACGCGCAATCCGCTCGCCGAACCAGGATTGCTGGGGATCAATGCAGGTGCAGCCGTCGCAGTTATTCTGGGGATCGTGACCTTTAACCTGACGACAATGGCGCAATATGTCTGGTTCGGATTTGCGGGCGCTGGTCTTGCTGGAATTGCCGTCTTCATTCTCGGAGATGCCCACGGCAAGGCGAATAATCCCGTGCAACTGGTGCTGGCCGGAGCCGGATTGTCGGTTGTGCTTGCGTCGGTCACGGGTATTGTTGTCATCAATGCACCGCTCGCTGTCCTTGACCAGTTTCGTCACTGGGCCGCAGGCTCCGTTGAGGGGCGCGGCCTTGATGTCGTCGCCATTCTGGCTCCAGCAGTCATCGCAGGGCTTGCCGTGGCGATGTCGATCGCCGGTAACCTGAATGCAATGGCGCTGGGCAGGGATTTTGGTGCTGCGCTGGGCGTCAACCTGCATGTAACCTGGCTTTTGGCCTGTCTTTCCGTAATGCTTCTGGCAGGTTCTGCCACTGCTGGGGCTGGCCCCATTGCGTTCGTCGGACTGGTTGCGCCGCATCTGGCCCGGACCATCACCGGCCCGGACTATCGTTGGATACTGCCATATTCCGCATTGCTGGCATCCATCCTTTTGCTTGGCGCTGACATCATCGGCAGGCTAATTGCAGCACCTTCGGAAGTTGCGGCCGGGATTGTCTCCATGTTGATCGGCGGGCCTTTCTTTATTTTTGTCGTGCGCAAATTCCGGCTGACAAAACTATGAGCAGTTCAATGAATATGTTGCGAATAGGTCCTGTTTCTGTTCGCTGGAAATCGCGCCCGCTGATGATTTTCTGCCTCTTGCTTGCAACCATCCTGTTGCTTGCGGTTTTCCACATCGCAACAGGCACAATGTCATTCAGCTTTTCCCAGGTCGTCTCGAGTCTTCTTGGCGGAAGCGACAATGCGACCGCCGACCGTATAATCCAGCGCGTACGTCTGCCCCGCCTTGTCACGGCCTTGTTTGTGGGGGCTTCACTCGGCATGGCAGGCTCGATCTTCCAATCAATCTCGCGCAATGCCCTTGGCTCGCCCGACGTGATCGGCTTTACGACAGGTGCAGCAACCGGCGCCATTGCACAAATCATATTGTTCAATGCCGGTCCGCTTGAAACAGCGCTTTCAGCCGTTGCAAGTGGAATGGCGGCGGCAGTTCTTGTGTTTATGTTGGCTGTCAAAGGTAGACGAACCGGTGGCTATCGGCTCATCCTTGTCGGAATTGGCGTGGGAGCCATTCTTTCGGGCATCAATACTGTACTCCTGGTTGCGGGCGATCTGGACCAGGCCGCGTCGGCCCAACTCTGGCTATCGGGATCACTCAATACAAGAAGCTGGGCACATGCTGTCCCGGCGATGGCCGGATTCGCGGTAACCGTGCCGTTGGCACTTTACTACGCCAAATCTGTCAATCTGCTGGAAATGGGCGATGATGCAGCATGCCAGCTCGGCATCCAGCCGGAGCGTACGCGTCTGACAATGGTGTTGGTCGCGGTCACCCTGACATCTGTTGCTACCGCATCCGCCGGACCGATTGCCTTTGTCGCTCTGGCAGCGCCACAATTGGCCCGGCGTCTGACAGCGAGTTCGAATGTCCCACTGATAACGGGCGCGCTCATGGGAGCAACCCTTCTGGTCGGCGCGGACTTGTTAAGCCAGCATGTGCCATTCGGCATCAAAATGCCGATTGGTCTTACGACCGGACTATTGGGTGGACTTTATCTCCTCTGGATTCTTGCTTGCCACCAAAACGTGTTTAGTTCTAGTTGAGAAGCAACGTAAATCAGCCAACAGATAACTCACTACAGGAGCTGTGTTCTACGGCAGATGGCGTCTAAGACACTCATAAGTTTCATGATTCAGGTTCGGTCGCATCAAAATTAGTGCGCTTTTTGCGATCATGCCGCCCCACACCTGCGTTTCGTCGGCATTGATATGCAACGGCCGTCGATCCGATGGTTCAGCCCGAAAATGATAGCGCCTATTCTCGGCCCGTCAGTTTCTGAAGGAGTTGTGGAATGCGCGGCGCAGATATTTTGGTCCAAATGTTGATTGGCTATGGCGTGGAGACAATCTTCGGGGTGCCGGGCGATACCAACGTGCCTTTTTATGAAGCGCTCCAGCAACGTGAAGGCGAAATCCGCCATGTCATGGCCCGGGATGAACGCTCTGCTGGTTACATGGCCGACGCCTATGGCCGTTTTTCCAATAAGCCCGGTGTTTTCGAGTGTCCGTCAGGTGCGGGTGCTATGTATTCGCTGCCGCCGGTCGCTGAATCGAATGGATCGTCGATACCTGTCATTCTCCTGACCATTGATATTCCTTTGCCGGGAGAAGGGCGCGGTGTTCTCACCGAGCTTGATTGCGCCAAACTGTTCGAGCCTGTAACAAAGCTATCCGTTCAGGTAAAATCTGCCGAAAAACTGCCAGAAATCATCCGTCGCGCGTTTCGCGTCGCTTGTTCCGGTAAACCGGGTGCGGTGCATCTCCAGATCCCTGAGGACATGCTTCTCGCTGAGGTCGATCCCGCGCGCATTTCACTGCACATTGAAGAAGAGTGCAAAACTTTCCCGGCTTTTCCGACATTGCCGCCAAAACAGAAGCTGCATGAACTGCTCGAACTGATTGCCAGGGCTGAGCGCCCGCTGATCGTTGCGGGCGGCGGTGTCAATCGCGCCAGAGCGGGCGATCAGATTTCAAGGCTGGCCGAGAAATACAACATTCCCATGTGTACGACGATGACGGGGCAAGGCGCGATTGATGACGATCATCGTCTGGCCATCGGGGTGATCGGCGACAATGGTTATCATCCCCATGCCAATTGGGCTTTGGAACATTCTGATTTTACCCTTTTTGTCGGATCACGCATCGGCTCTGTCGTGACGATTGGCTGGACCTTTCCCAAGATCACGCTCAATCGGCGCCTTGCACAAATCGATATTTCGCCTGAAATCATGGCCAACAACTATGAGAATTTGCTCTCCATTCAGGGCGATGCATTGCTGGTTCTTGAAGAATTACTGCAGATCGAGCTGACGATTGAACCGAAAAAGCACGATGGCTGGATCGAGGAATTGAATGCTCGCAGGCGCATATTCTGGGAACATGCTGAGGAAGCTTTGAATGACGAGCGTGTGCCGTTGCGTCCAGAACGTGTTGTGCGTTCCTTCAATGATGCATTGAGTCAATCGGGACAGCCAGCCCTGATTTATTCTGATGCAGGCACACCGACGCCCTACATGACACGTTTCTTGAAGATCAACGATCAGGAAACACGGTTTGCCATTCCGCGTGCTTTTGGTGGTCTTGGATCAGCACTTCCAGCTACGGTGGGTGCATGGCGTGCTGATCCAGACAAGCGTCCCATCGGATTGTTTGGCGATGGGTCTTTCGGCATGACGGTGGGCGAGCTTGAAACGCTGGTGCGCTTGCAGGTGCCAGCGATCCTTATCTTGTTCAACAATGCGACATTTGGCTGGATCAAAGGTTTGCACAGGTTGAAAGGGCACAATCAATGCTTTGGCGTCGATTTTCTTGCTCCCAAAGGTCAAGCAATCGCCGAAGCCTATGGCCTGAAAGCATGGACGGCAAAAACCGCCGATGAGGTTGATATAGCCTTGGCGGAAGCTTTCGCGTGGAAGGATGGCCCTTGCTTTGTCGATATTCATGTTGAATCGATCGCTGACCGAGTGCCGCCGGTTTATTCATGGCTTTTAAAGCGTGGTGAAGACCCGCTTAATCTCAAGCCTGTTGAGCGTTCTTACGTCTGAGCCGTTTTTGAACGCCATTATTTACGACGCTACAGGCAGAGAATGTCTGTGGCGTTTTGCTTCAGTAATAAACCAATCGCGGAACAGCCGGACATTTTTCGAACCCTGACGCGCCTGCGCTGAGCAAAGAAAATAGCTCTCGCCAGATGTCTGCACGCGCTCAAGTGCCAGCTTGAGTTTTCCGGAGCGCAATTCTTCCTGCACAAAAATTCTGGGCGCGATTGCAAGCCCCATACCCGCCACGGCGCATTCGATAATAACGTCATGTGTTGGCAGACGCGGCCCAAAGATACGCTTGTTGTAATGGATGCCTGCGCCGCGCAGCCAATGCAGCCATAGGCTAGGCCTGTTTGAGTTCTGGATCAGTGGGAAATCGAGCAATTCGACGTCTCCGGCCAGTCCGTTTTCAGGCACGATGTCAGGTGATCCGATCACGACGAGCTCTTCAGGAAACAGCAAATGGCTACGCACATTGGCCCAATTGCCAATACCGCGCAGTACGGCAAGATCGAGATCGGACTTCCCCCAGTCAAGATCATGTGAGCAGGGAAACACCTCAAACCATATTTGCGGATGAGATCTCGCAAAGGTGCTGATAATACCCGGCGCCCATTTCCGCATCAGTGTTGGCGGCAAGCCCACTTTGAGCAGGCTTTGCGTTTTATACCCACGGACTGCATCCATCGACACTTCTTCAAGCTTTGCCAGAATGCGCGAAACTTCCTCGTAATAGTTCTGCCCCTCTTCGGTCAGAACCAGTCGCGGTCCAGCGCGTTCAAACAGTTTAAGCCCGAGAAAAGATTCAAGATTTTGTATCTGGCGGCTCACTCCGCTTTGGGTCATCCCAAGATTTTCCGATGCGCGCGTGAAGCTCAGATAGCGTACCGAAGCATCGAAAGCGTGCAGAGCCGAAAGAGATGGAAGAAAGCGGCGCATTGGGTAACCTCAGAATTTCATCATGAGTTTAAGTCATGCATAATCCAATTTTCAATGCTTTTATTTGATGAGAAAGCGCCGCATTCTTATTAAAAACAAACATAAGGGAACACGATGGACTACGGTGATAGTATCGACCGAAATCTGGTCAGTATCCTGGAGGAAAACGCACGTCTCCCGGCGAGTGAGTTGGCGCGGCGCGTGGGTCTTGCCCGGTCGAGTGTTCAGGAGCGGATAGGCCGCCTGGAGCGTCGTGGCGTCATATTGGGATATCGGGCTATCGTCCGCAGGGCGAAGGATGACAACAGCATTTCGGCCTATTTGTTTATCACTGCCTCGCAACGCATTGTGCAGCGCTTGTTTGCAGCCTTGCGCGCCTATCCGGAAATCCTGACCGCTGATGCTATTAGTGGCCCGGCCAACATATTGTGCCGGGTTCATGTCGGATTTCTTGAAGATCTGGAAGCACTCATCGAGGAGCTGGCACAAATCGAAGGTATCGAGAACGTCAGTTATTCGGTGGTACTTTCCAATAAGTTTAATAGAGAAAGCAGTCTGGCGCATTCAAGCGCCCAATAATATTCGACGGAATGCTCGATTCAAAAAGAGGGAAACAACAATGAATAGACGTAAGTTTATCCAGACAACGCTTTTGGGTAGCGCAGCGGTCATGCTTGCTCCCGGCTTTTCGTGGGCTGTCGAAGACGGTGCAACACTGAAATCCATCAAGGACCGGGGTGCCCTGCGTATCGGTGTGTTCAATGGTACACCGCCTTATTATCAGAAAAATCTCGCTACCGGCGAATGGGACGGCTTCTGCGTTTCCATGGGCAGGGACTTGGCCGAATATATTGGTGTTCCGCTCGAAATGGTCGAAACCACCTGGGGTAATTCCGTCATGGACCTTCAGGGCGGCAAAATCGACATCATGTTTGCCCTCAGCAACAATCCTGAGCGCGCGAAATCCGTCGATTTCACCGAAGCCATGATGGATAACGTCTTCACCGTCATCACCAACAAAGACCGCGAGGTCAAAAATTGGGAGGAATTGAACAAGTCGGAAATCCGCGTCACGGTTGATCTCGGATCAACACAGGATCTTTTCGCCCGCAAAACCTTACCTAATTGCACGCTCGTTGCGCTCAAGGGTGCGGATGAAACAGTTATCGCACTACAGTCTGGCCGGGCAGATGCGATTGTGCAGGTTGCTCTGATGTCCGTGGTGACGGCGCACAAGCTTGGCAGCAAGTTTAAGGTTTTTGTTCCAGAGCCGCTGGATAGCCAGCCAACGACGATTGGTGTGCGCAAAGACGAAAAGGGCGAATTCCGCGACTACGTTGATGTTTGGCTTAAAAAGCGCCGCGAGGAAGGCAAGGTCAATGAATGGATTGTCAGCAGCCTGTCGCTTGTTGGCGTGCAGCCATCTGACCTGCCGCCAACTCTGAAGTTCTGACGCGTCAACCATCATGCAGCATCAGCAAGGATCACTCGGTGTCATCATGCTTGACACCGGCTTTCCGCGTCCGCCCGGAGATGTCGGCAATCCGGCATCATGGGGGATGCCGGTAAGGTTCAAGAAGGTAAGCGGAGCGTCGCCGGATAAGATCATTCGTCAGGGTGGCGCCGGGTTGATCGAAGACTGCGTCATTGCGGGTGAAGCCTTGATCGCTGAAGGCTGCAGCGCGCTGGTGACGTCTTGCGGTTTCATGGCACGCCACCAAAGCGCGCTGAGTGCAAAGCTTTCGGTGCCGATTGCGACCTCCAGTCTGCTTCAATTGCCAATGGTCCGCACGGTGATCGGACAGGAACGCAAAGTGGGTGTGATCACCTATGACGAAGCGAGCCTTGATGATGCGATCTTCGCTGCCTGTGGCGCCGACATCAGCACGCCACGAATTGGCATGCCAGACGGTGGAGCCTTTCGTGAACTGATTGAAGGCGGTGGAACTTATGACCACGCTGCGCTTGAAGCTGAAATCATACATGCGGCGCGAGAGTTGAAGTCGCGCGAACCCGACCTTGGTGCTGTTGTTCTTGAATGCACGAACATGCCGCCATTTGCTCAAGCCGTCGCAAAAGCCTCTGGCTTGCCGGTATTCGATGTTCTGTCGCTTGGACATTGGCTGTTCAGCTCAACGTCTTCCCGTGCCGTTGCCGGGATGTCAGAAAGAGTGAATTAATGGACTATCAATGGGACTTTTCCGGCCTTTGGCAGTATCGGGGATTATTCCTTCAGGGACTTGGCTACACCGTTGGTTTCACGGTTATCACTGTGATTTCCGGCATTCTTGTTGGAACGGTTTTTGCTCTCGGCAGGCTTTCCGGCAACAAGATCATAACCGCCCCCATCATGACGGTCGTTGAGATATTTCGCTGTACGCCGGTGCTGGTGCAGCTTGTCTGGTGCTATTACGCGCTTCCCATGCTGATTGGCTTTGAAATTTCGCCTGCCATGGCGGCTTTCATCACGCTTACCTTCTATGGCGCTGCATTTTATGCAGAAATCATTCGTGGTGGTATCGTTTCCATTGATGCGGGCCAATGGGATGCAGGGCGTGCAATCGGCATGCGCCGCGGCCAGCTCATGGGCAAGATCATTCTGCCACAGGCACTGCGTCGCATGGTGCCGCCGCTGGTCAACCAGTCCGTGCTTCAGCTCAAAAACACATCGCTTTTATCGGTTCTTGCTGTGCCTGACCTTCTTTATCAGGGCCAGCTTGTCACCTCGGCAACCTATCGCCCGCTTGAAACCTACACCCTGATTGCAGTGCTTTATCTCGCCGTTCTCTTCCCTCTGACACGGCTCGCTCATGGACTGGAAGGCAGGCTGAAATGATGAACCGTATCGAGCGAACCGTCATTGTGGAGATAAGCCATGAGCGCTGAACCGATGATCGAAGTACGCGGGCTGAAAAAGTCGTTCGGCGAAATCGAGGTGCTGCGCAATATCAGCCTCACAGTCGAGCGCGGGCAGGTGGTAGGGCTTATCGGGCCAAGCGGTTCCGGAAAGTCGACACTGCTGCGCAGTCTCAATCTGCTTTCATTGCCTGATGCCGGTTACATCGCAATTGGTGATCAGAAAATAGACTTCTCGTCCGGGAACGTGTCACTCAAGGACAAATATCTCGCGGCGTTCCGTGCCAATACCGGCATGGTGTTCCAGAACTTCAATCTGTTTCCGCATATGAGCGTTCTCGATAACGTTATGATCGGACCGGTCAGTGTTCTCAAACAGGACAAAAAGGCTGCCCGCGAGCTGGCCATGGAACTGCTGGAAAAGGTCGGCCTTGCCGCCCGTGCGGACGCCAGACCAGAACAGCTCTCAGGCGGTCAGAAACAGCGTGTTGCGATTGCAAGGGCGCTCGCAATGCGCCCCGATGTGATGCTGTTTGACGAGGCAACATCGGCTCTCGATCCGGCACTTGTCGGTGAAGTTCTGGCGGTCATCCGGCAATTGGCCGAGCAGGGCATGACGATGATCCTTGTGACCCATGAAATGGCGTTCGCTCGTGATGTCGCCGACAAGGTCATCTTCATGCAGGACGGTTACGTCGTTGAAACCGGCGACGCTCGTCAAGTGATCAATGAGCCGCGCGAAGCTGCAACCCGAGAGTTCTTAAGCCATTTCCATGGCGGTCTCGTATAAATGCGCGCGCAGAACGGATAAATGTCATGACAGGCAATGTTATTGTCGTTGGGGCTGGCATTATCGGCTCCACCACCGCTTTGCGGCTCGCTGAAGCCGGTCTGAAAGTAACGCTGTGCGACGGCTCAGAACCGGGTGGTGAGCAAAGTGCAAGCTATGGCAACGGTGGCTGGATCAGTCCCGCCTCGATCATTCCCATGAGTATGCCGGGCCTGTGGCGACAGGTCCCCGGATTTCTGCTTGATCGCAACGGGCCACTGACCCTTGACTGGAAATCGGTGCCTAGGCTGACACCATGGCTTCTGCGTTTCCTGCTTGCTGGCGCCACAAAATCGCGGGTGACAAAAACTGCGGCTAAGCTCAACTGGTTGCTTCATGATGGGCCGAAACGCCACCTTGAGCTGGCCAGCAAGACCGGGCAGGAACATCTCATCGTGCAGAAAGGCCTGCTTTACGCCTATCCTGATCGTGCAGCCTTTGAAGCTGAAGCGCTTAGCTGGCAGCTGCGCCGTGATAACGGCATTCTGTTCGACGAATGGCAGGAAGCAGAATTGCGCGAACGTATCCCTGCTCTTGGGAGAAACTATCGTTTTGCCATTCATGTGACGGAAGGCGCGCATTGTCTTGATACCGGAGGTTATGTTGCGGGTATCGCGGCGCAGGCTGAAAAAGCCGGTGTTCGCTTCATCCGAAGAAATGTCGTGAGGGTCCTCACCGGCGTTTCGCCGCGTATTGTGCTCGATAATGATGAGAGTATTGCCGCCGATCACATCGTGCTGGCAGCGGGTATTCATTCTGGGCGTATCATGCACGATCTCGGCATGCATGTGCCCATGCAAAGCGAGCGCGGCTACCATGTAACCTTGCCGATGGCCGAGCTTCCCTTTGATATCCCGATCATGCCGAGCACCGGGCGAATGGGAAATACACCAACCAATATGGGACTGCGACTTTCCGGCCAGGTTGAATTGGCAACTGTGGAGAAAGCCCCGGATTGGCGACGCTCGGAGGTGCTGCTTAAGCACGCATTGGCGAGCTATCCCGACCTGGCAAGGCGGGATCTGCAGAATCTCAAACTCTGGATGGGGCACCGGCCATCACCTGCCGATGGGATTCCGGTGATTGGAAAACTAACTCAGCATCCGGGAATTATCGCAGCTTTCGGCCACGGCCATATCGGGATCGCTGGGGCCCCCAAAACGGCCGATATGGTGCTCGATGAAATCAACAACTTACCTTCCGAAAGCGCTCGCGCCTTCTCGCCAGTTCGTTTCGGCTGTTAGAGCGGTTCCAGTTAATATTGAACAGTTGGAACTGCTCTATCTTTTTGTTTTTACGCATTATCCTTACGCAAAACCGCTTCGCACTTTTGCTGGAAATGCTTTGATTATCCTGAATTCAAAGGAATGAAACTATGATGCTCAAAGGTGGCTACACCAATTATGGCCAGCAGATCGGCGTGCTGATGCTGGACACGATTTTTCCTCGTCCTGCTGGCGATATCGGCAATGCGCTGTCCTATGATTTTCCTGTGCGTTACAAGACTGTAAAAGGTGCGCATGCCACACGCATTATGGGCAACAATCCTGATCCAAAACTCATCGAACCCTTCATTGATGCGGCACGCGAACTGGAAGCGGAAGGCGTGCGCGCCATCACCACGAGCTGTGGCTTTCTTGGGCCGTTTCAAAAGGATATCGCGGCAGCGGTCAACATTCCGGTCTTTACTTCATCCTTGATGCAGGCGCCGATCATCCACGCAATGCTGGCGCCCGGCAAGGTGATTGGCGTCTTTACCGAACGCGCGCATCACATGAATGACGAACATTTCAAAGGCGTTGGCTGGTCATCTGAGGTCATTCCCGTGCAGGTGCAGGGGATGAAGCAGAATGCTGAATTTCCGCAGACCTATATTGAAGGCCGCGATTATCTTGACACGGAAGTGCTGAAGGAAGAGATGCTGGAAATGACGCGGGAGTTCATGGCAAGCTGTGAAAATCCCGGCGCGATCTTGTTTGAATGCACGAATATGTGCCCGTTTTCGTCCTATGTGGCTGCTGAATCCGGTTTGCCGGTATTCGATATCAACACGCTGATCAATACGTTCTATCTCGCAGCCAATCCGCGTCGCTATCTCTAAGTTCAACCCGACAATCAATAAAGTCAGCGATTCAGACGTAGTGCTTGATGCCATGATAATTGCCCTTAACATGGCATATAACATTAGCTCAGACTGAAAAGCCCCGGTTTTGTAGACAGCTGCGATTAGTGTTTCTGCTTTTCGAATTCGACGTTTGACCGCATCCCGTTCCTGATGTGGTTGCGTTTCGGATGGTAAAACATTTTGATGTAATCGAAAGCGTCCGATCCCTGGTAGAAAGCGGTATAGGTAAGATGTCAGTTGGCTTCCGTGAAGCTATCGCGCATTGCACGCAGGATGATGATTGCGGAAGCCGCACCGGGATCGACATGCCCAAGCGAGCGCTCGCCCAGCCGGGCAGCTCGACCTCGCGTAGCGACCATTGAGCGGGTTGAATCCGTACCTTTTTCGGCGACTTCGAGAATTTTGCTCCACATTTCCTGGCTGGCCAGATTGTGTGTTCGCGCGTCGATGGCTACCGCCATCGCTGGTATCCATGCATCCAACATGGTTTTATCGCCGCGTTGGCCCTTTCCTCGTTCCTGAATGCCACGTGTCATCGCCTCTACGATGATGGCTTGTCCCTCAGTATCGAGGGCTTCATGTGATTTAAGCGCTTTTGATGCATGACGGAATGCTGTCGCATAAAGTGGTCCGGTTGATGCACCCACGGCATCGAGAAAAGCGGATGCTGCAGTAGTGAAAATATCGGAGGGCAGTGCTTTCTCGAGATCCATTTTTGCGAGTGCACTATTCACCGCTGAAAAGCCGAGAGCCATCGTGATACCGTGATCCGCGTCGCCGATAGCTCCGTCGAGATCGGAAAGTCGCTCTTTCTCCGCCTGCATGGAAAAGGCGATGAGCTGAAACATTCGGCTAAGACGACGCGCTGCGGCTTCCTGCATTTTTACCTCCCAGATGATCTGGAATTCATGATCCGCCGGAGGCGGCATTAGTCAGTTGATCCGAAGAAAAGCCGTATCGCAAGGGTGTGATAGGAGACCGGACAATTCCTGGTCGAGATGCATGATGGATATGGATGCTCCATTCATATCCAACGATGTACAGTAATGGCCGATCCAGTTGGCTTCGATTGTTATTTGTTTAGCACTTAAGCGTTGTTCGACACGTCTGAACAGGATGTACAGTTCCATGAGTGGCGTTGAACCGAACGAATTTACGAGCACTGCCACCCTGTCTCCGGGTGACGCATTCATCTCACTGAAAATCCGATCCATGATGTGATCAACAATAGCGTCGGCTGGCATCATTTTTTCGCGGATAACGCCCCGTTCGCCGTGAATACCCATGCCGATTTCCATTTCCTCGGCACCGATTTCAAAATTGTGGCGTCGCGTCTGAGGCAAAGAACAGGGCTCCAACGCGACACCCATCGTATAGGTGCGCCGATTGGCCTTGCGTGTTACCGCCTCGCACGCCTCAAGCGACATGCCCCGATCACAGGCTGCACCTGCCACCTTGAAAATGAAGAAGTTACCCGCGACACCGCGACGGCCATCGCGATCCTCTATGGGGGAAGAGGATATGTCGTCTGTCGTCAGAACGGTGCGCGTCGGAATAGCAACTTCTTGCGCCATTTCGGCAGCCATCTCGAAGTTCATGACGTCTCCGACATAATTACCGTACACGAAGAGCACGCCTTCTCCGCCGGAGGCCGCCTTGGCACATTCAAGGATTGGGGCCGGCGGAGGGGAAGAAAAGACATTGCCGATAGCTACAGCATCGGCAAGACCTTTGCCGACATAACCAAGAAAGCAGGGTTCATGTCCTGACCCACCGCCAATTACCAGGCCAACTTTTCCCTGCCGCGGACCCTGACGTGCGACGAGTGCACGTTTCGATTCCTTGATCGGAGCAAGATAGGATCGGTGCGCTTTGATGACACCGTCAAGCATTTCCTCGACGACATCGTCTGGGCTGTTCAGAAATTTCTTGATATGCGTACGATAATGGCTGGACACATTGACTGTCGGTTCTGCACGCAGCTTCTGGGAAAGCTTGCTGTCGATTTCTGTCACGCCGTCCGCATTGAGAATGCCGCGCCCTGTCGCAGCATCAGTAATCAGAACATTGACATAGTCGCCTCGCAACGCTGCAAGAATTGCCGGTACCTTGTCGAAGCCACCCGCAACGGCGATACGCGTGTCGATGTTTTGCAGCATGTCGAGCGTGATACCGATGGTCCTGTCGTCAAGTGGTCCGGACACGGGCCGCCCATAAGAATCGATGAAGCGTCCAGCCACGACGCCGACGGCATTTTTGGTGAGATAATCCTGTATAGAGACGTTCTCAAAAAAGCCGCTGGTGTGAATTGTCGAATTTGGTCGTAGCGAAGAAATGCCGAACAGTGCCTTGTTCGCATGATTGAGCGCCTGAAATTGCTCCGCAATAATCGGTTCTCCGATAATCGCCGCTTTTACATCGGGACTGGATACGATGGCAGGCGCGGTGATGTTGACGAGGTGTGCATTTGTCGCCCGGGCCATGGCGGCCGCGCATAGTTCGGGGGTGTAAGCAAAACTGGCGCGCGTTCCGCCCGTCGCCTGTACGACGGTCACATCCTGCAGGTTGGATATGCGAGTATTTTCGGCGATCGCGAGAACTGTTCGTCCCCAGGCTACAGCAAGTGTGTCTCCCGATTTCAGAAGCTTGGCGATGGCCTGCGCTGCGGCTGTCCCGAGCCGGTCAATAAGAGTCTGTGCACCGTCGTCATTGGGCACCACCAGACAGTCATTCAAACCGAAATGACGCTTGAGTTCCTGGGCGATTGCAAGAGAACTGAGGCGTGCGGGTTCGATCGAGATATTGACGATGCCACGGCTACGTGCATCTGCCAAATAGCTGTTCACCGTGGCTCGCGAAATTCCCATGATTTCGGCGATTTCGCCTTGCGTGCGTCCATCTTCATAGTAAAGCCAGCAAGCCCAGACGTAAGGATCGTCGCCATATCGCAGTGGAATGCCATCAGTCGGGACCAGCTGTCCGATTTTGCTTGCGGTTGTTTTTCCGTTTGACGCCATCTTGTTTGCACTAATTCCCGTGGTTTTTCCTTCTATCTGCCGGCTTGTCCTGCAATACAATGTTTTTGTTTGTTTCCTACCGGATTCAATCTGCCGGAGAACGGATCGGCCCGGTTTCGCGACAGTGCGCCAAATCTATTTGAATGTAGATGCTCGTATTACTGCAATCGTTCCCGCGCACCGTTGGAAAGCTCTTTAAGGATGATCGCGCATGAGGTCGCTCCGGCATCCAGCACGCCCAGTGATCGCTCGCCAAGACGGCTGGCACGACCGATTTTCGCCACCAGATCAATTGTGGAGTCGCGGCCTTTCTCAGCGGCAGCAACCAGAGCTTCGAGTGCCTCGGCAAAGGTTCTTCCGGCAGCAGTGGCTTCATCGAAGGCTTCGACCGCTGGCACAAGCGTATCCAGCAAGGTTTTGTCACCAACCTTGGCAGAACCGATGGACTGAATGCCCTCCAGTCCGGCATGAAGCATACGGCTGAAAGCAGCGGCATCGATATTGTCGATCCCATCGATTTTTTCTGCAAATTCGGTGAACATAACACCATAAAGTGGTCCCATCGAACCGCCAATCTCGGTCATGAGCACAGTGCCGAGCGTATCGAGGGAAGCAGCCAGAGCTTTGTTCTTTCCCTTCAGGCGTTCAGCAGCCATGTTGAAGCCCTTGGCCATGTTGACGCCGTGATCCCCGTCTCCGATTTTCCCATCAATTTCACTGAGATAGGCGCGATTTTCGACAATCCGGTCGGCCATTGCGAGTACAATGTCTCCGGCTGTTGCGTTATTAAGTGTTTGCACAGGTCTCTTCCTTACAGAATGATGGTGCACTGCACTTCGACATCGAGCAATTCCTTCAGCTCGCTGTCCAGCGCCATGACTGTCAGCGTTGCTCCTACCATTTCAAGTGACGTGAAGTAGTTGCCGATATAGGTGCGATGGATTTTCAGGCCGCGTTTGGTAATTTCCGACTCAATCGTATCATTCAGAATATAAAGTTCGTTGAGCGGTGTTGCACCGAGACCTGAAATGAGAACGGCGACTTCGGTACCTTCTGCCAGTGCATGATCGTCAAGCACGATCTGGCACATGTCTTTTGCTACCTCGGCAGCAGACTTAAGCGGCTCAACCCGCACGCCCGGTTCGCCATGATGACCAATACCGACTTCCATTGTACCCGGCGCAATCTCGAAATTCGGATGTCCGACTGCGGGCAATGTGCATGGGCCGAGACCAACACCGATTGAGCGGCAGTTGTCGATGGCCTTCTGAGCTGTTGCGCGAACCTCTTCGAGCGTGGCTCCGGTTGCCGCTTTTGCACCGCCAACCTTCCACATGAATATCTCGCCAGCGACGCCGCGACGTTTTTCACGTTCATCGACCGGGGCTGAGCAGACATCGTCATTAGCGACAACAGTGGCAACTTCTATACCGTCTTTGGCGGCAAGTTTCGCGGCCATCTTCACGTTCATGTTGTCACCGGCATAATTACCGTAAAGTACGACAACACCTTTGCCGCCATTAGCTTCGCGGATTGCGTCATGGAAGCTCTTGGCAGTGGGGGAGGAAAACAGTTCACCGACCGCTACAGCGTCAAGCATGTTCTTACCGGTATAACCGATGAATGCCGGTTCGTGACCGGAACCGCCGCCGGTGACGACACCGACTTTGCCAGCGATAGGGGCGTTTCTGGCGACAATGACACGCGGGTTTTCTGCAAGTCGAACGATGTCGGAATGAGCTTTGACAAAGCCCTTTACAGTATCCTCAACGACTTCGTCCGGATTGTTGATGAAGCGCTGCATGGTATCTCCTATAAGGTGAATGAGCGCCGGGCTCAAAGAATGGTATAGCCGCCATCGACCAGAAGATCGGCGCCTGTAATCATGTCTGCTCCAGCTGAGGCAAAGAAGACTGCAGCGGCGGCGATTTCTTCCGGATATGCGAAGCGCCCAATCGGAATGCGTTTCTTTGCGGCCTCACCCTTTTCGCCAGCCCATGCTTTCTTGCCAAGTTCGGTGAGGACGATGGTCGGGGAAAGCGTGTTGACGCAGATGCCATATTTGCCCCATTCGGCGGCAAATGTCTTCGACATGCCAATGACGCCGAACTTAGACGCGCAATAGGCGACATGCTCTTCAATGGCCACGGTTCCGGCCTGGGAAGCCAGATTGATAATCTTGCCACCCTTGCCTGCCGCAATCATGGTGCGACCAACGGCCTGAGTGACGAGAAAGCTTCCCTTGAGATTGATGTTGATCGTCTTGTCCCAATAGTCGAGCGATATATCTTCCGCCGGAGCCAGATAGACCACGCCTGCGCTGTTGACCGCAATATCGATAACCCCGAGTTGTTCGATAACGCTGGCGATCGCATCGTTGACCGATTGCTGGTTGGAAACATCGCAAACGAAGGGCTTTGCGTTTTCGCCAAGCTCCTCGGCTTTGGCTTTCGCTATGTCGGCACTAATGTCCAGCACAGCAACTTTAGCTCCTTTGGCAATGAAAGCCGTGGAAATTGCAGCACCAATGCCGGAAGCGCCTCCGGTCACGATGGCAACTTTTCCGGTGAGTGGAAAGTTCAGGTCAATTTGGGGAGCTTGATCGGACATTTTTGCCTCGGAGTTCTGGATTGTGAGCCTGATGGCCCGGCGCGTTCATGACACTTTTCATGAGAGGGTGTGCCGGGCCGCCCAGACAATTTTACTTGCGGCTTTCCAGGAGCTTGTCGACGTTCTCAGCCGTCACCGGCGTCCATGGAACATTGTAGTTCTTGTCCTTGCCGTCGTTGAAAGGCATATCGGGATATTGGGCCCAGATATCGGACTGAGGTTTGTAGTCGCCCTTCTTGGCGTGGAAGATCGCGAGGTCGAGGGCGCCTTGCGCCTGAGCGTTCGCGTCCTGCAGGATGGAGGTCATCGTGCCTTCCTTGACAGCACGCAGTGCATCGGTAATGCCATCGATGCCGGCAATGGAAAAATCGCCCACTTTGAGATTGGCGGCTTTGATCGCTTCGATTGCACCCAGTGCCATTTCATCGTTTTGACCGATCACGCCGTTGATCTGGCCGGGATGAGCCGTCAGCCAGTTCTCCATAAGTGTCTGGGCCTCAGCGCGAGACCAGTTTGCGGTTTGGTCTTCGAGAACTTTCACGTCCGGGCATTCGGCAAGAGCCTTCTTGTTACCTTCCAGACGGGAAATCTGTGCGGACTGCCGATCGGGCCTTCCAGAATGACGACATTGCCTTTGCAGCCGATCTTGTCGAGAACGTTCTTGGCTTCCATATAGCCCGAAATCGTATCGTCGGAGCCGACATAGGCGGCAAGCAGCTCGGAGTTGACGCGGGTGTTCGAGCCGACAACCGGAATGCCTGCATCGCTGGCTGCCTGAACGGCCGTAGCACCCGCTTCGATGTCAATAGGAACGAAGATGATCGCATCGAATTTCTGCGTGATCATCGTGTTGAATTGTTCCTGTTGCACGAGAGCGTCGTAACGTCCGTCGAAGATGGTCAGATCGACTTCTCCGTTCTTCACGGCAGGGTGTTTTTTCAGCGCTTCGGACCAGACCTGCATGAATTCAGCATTGAGCCCGTATGGTGCAGCGCCGATCTTGAGTTTCTTGTCCTGCGCCAGAGATGGTGTCACCATCAGTGCAGATGCTGCGGCAAGCGCAATGAGAAGTTTCTTCATTTCATTCTCCTCCTTTGATAATTGGCCCCGGTCGGGCGGCACGTTTGTTGTTACAAGTCAGGGTAGATTACGCATTTTGGTTGCGCTTCTGGTCAAGCATGACTGCGCCGACGATCAAGGCGCCTTTCAGAACCTGCTGGTAGTAGGACTGGATGCCCATCAGATCGAGGCCATTGTTCATGACACCAATGATGAGTGCGCCGATGAGCGTTCCGGTGATGCGGCCGACGCCGCCGGACAAGCTGGTGCCGCCAATGACGACCGCTGCGATGGCGTCGAGTTCATAGCTGATACCGGCCTGCGGGAGGGCGGAGCCGGTGCGAGCTGACAGGATCATGCCTGCAAGACCTGCAAGGCCGCCGGAGATGACGTAGACCGAAAAACGCACCCGGGAAATATTGATGCCCGATGTATTGGCAGCATGGGGATTGCCGCCGACAGCATAGATATAGCGCCCGAACCGTGAACGGTTGAGGATCCACCACGATGCCAGAAAGACGACGGCGAGCAAAATAACCGGAACCGGAATACCCAGTATGTTTCCGGTTCCGATCCAGCGGAAATCCGGGATGAGAGCAGGCACCGGCTTGCCACCGCCATAGATGAGCGTCAGGCCGCGCGCAGCGGAAAGCATGCCCAATGTCGCGACAAAGGCTGGAACCGCGAAGCGCGAGACAATCGTGCCGACGAGCGCGCCGCAGCCAACGCCCACCAAGAGGCCAACGGGAATGGCTATGAATGGCGAATAGGGAGCGCCTGCAACACCCGCAGTCGCGACGTGGTTGCAAAGCTGGCGCTGACAATACCGGCCAATGCCACCACCGAGCCAACGGAGAGGTCAATGCCACGCGTCAGAATGACGAAGGTCATGCCAATGGCGAGAATGCCGTTGATCGAGGTCTGTAGCAGGACGTTGGAGATATTGCCTGCTGTCAGGAAATACTGGTTGGAGAATGAGAGGATCGTAACCAGGAGCAGAAAGGCGATGAATATGCCATATTCCTGGATGACCAGTCTGCGACGTTCGGAGCCAAACCAGCTCGTCGATGAATTGTTTTCTGTGGTGGACACTGTTCTACCTCTCTAGAACGAAACACGGTGCTTTTGGGGTGGCTTTCATGTCGAAAGATGCACCAGCGACTGCGCGTCCGTTTCCTCCCTGCGAAAAATGCCTGCCGACTGTCCGCTGCGCATGACCATGATGCGATCGGACATGCCAAGAACTTCATCAATCTCGGAAGAGACCATGATGACGGTCCCGCCTTCAGCGGCAAATTCACAGATGATGCGATAAATTTCCTGTTTCGCGCCGACATCGACGCCGCGTGTGGGTTCATCAAGCAGCAGAACGCGTGGTTTTCTCAGGAACCATTTTCCCAGCACGACCTTCTGCTGATTGCCTCCCGAAAGGCCGGAAACGGGCATCGTATCGCGCGCGACCTTGATCCTGAACCGTTCGATCATGTCTCTGCTGGCGGATGTTTCCTCACGCTGGTTCATTGCAAAATGCGGGCTCATCTCGGGAAGACTGGCAAGGCAGATATTGTTGCGAACGCTGTCATCAAGGTTAAGGCCGGTCAGCTTGCGATCTTCTGTCACAAAGGCCAGTCCCAAAGCCATGGCATCGGAGGGTCGCCGGACGGTGACGGGTTTACTCTCAAGTCTGATTGCACCCTGGGAGGCTTTATCCAGCCCGAAAAGACAGTTGAATATTTCTGATCGGCCAGACCCCATCAATCCGTAAATGCCGAAAATCTCGCCCTTATGTGCTGTAAAGGAGATGTCGGTTATCTTGCCGGGCGCGCTAAGGCCGGAGACCTCAATGCCTGGTATTTCAGTTGGTGCATTGGTCTTGATATATTCGTCGCCCAGCTCCCGTCCGACGATCATACGGATCAATTCGGCACGGGTAATGCCATCGAGATTGCCGCTATCTATATAGCTGCCGTCACGAAACACAGTATAGGTATCGGCGATCTGGAAAATTTCCGACAGGCGATGCGAGACATAGACGATACCTTTTCCGCTCGCTTTCAGGCGCTCTATCGCGGCAAAGAGATGTTGCGCTTCTTTTTCGCCGATGGCCGAAGTCGGCTCGTCCATAAAAATGACTTCGGCATCGTGGCTGAGCGCCTTGGCGATCTCGACGAGCTGAACCTGGGCAACAGACAGGTTCATCATGAACTGGTTGGCACGGATCTTGAATTCGAGCTGATCTAGAAGTTTCTGAGCATTTCGGTTCATCGTCTTGAAGTCAATTCCGCCGAAGCGACGGAGCGGCTCGCGACCGAGATAGATATTCTCAGCGACGGTCATATGCGGAACCGGACTTAATTCCTGCTCGATAATGGCGATCCCGGCCTGAAGCGCTTCAGCGGGGCTGGAATAAACAACGTCTTTTCCACGTCGCCGGATGTGACCGTCGTCGCGGGTATAAATCCCCATCAATATCTTCAGGAAAGTGGATTTGCCTGCACCGTTTCCACCGCACAGTGCGTGAACTGAGCCAGCTCGCAACTTCAGCCGTCCATCCCGCAAGGCGGCAACGCCACCAAAAGACTTCTTGAGTCCTTCTACTTCCAGCAGAAATTCCAATGCAGTTCCTCCGTTGGCAACAGTTAGCGCCGTCGCCATTTTGACAATATTCGATAAATGATCGACAAATGTCAACCCATGCGGTATGAAAGTAAAAAGAAGGGGAGAAACGCTGGCCTTTGATAACCGGGCTAAGGACTGGGAGGCATGAATGATCGTTTCTATTCAATTTGTTAGCGCAGTTCTGCGCGCTTGTTAGGCTTCGACAGAGCGTGTTGCTATGTGCTCGGCTGTTTCAGCCTGCAGCTCCATTTTTAGAGGATCTCGTTGAATGGGGGAAACATATTGACAAGAGACAAAAGTGACTGACAAATGTCAAAAGTGAGTTTGATCTTCAAGTCATAAGACTGTCTGGAGGCGGCAGGGTTTGATGATCAAAGAGGTGCTTCGATAGCGGGAGGATGGACGTGTCATCAAATAGCCTGGATCGACAGACGCTATTTCTGGCGTTGATCAATGTTGCTGTTCTGGCAGCGGGCGGCTTTCTGGCCGGCTCCAATTTCATGGACAGTTATAATCTGCAGTCGATGGCTTCACAGGTTCCGGAGTTGGGACTTCTTGCGCTGGGGGTTATGCTGGCGATGATTTCCGGCAATGGCGGGATCGATCTGTCCGGCATAGCGCTAGCAAATCTCGCTGGCATTATCGCGTTCTTACTGACACGCCATTACATTCCGGCTGCTGATGCGCCTTTGCTGTTTTCATGGGTATTCGCTGGTCTAGCGCTCGTTGTCGGGCTGGTTGGCGGCATTATCAATGGGGTTGTAATAGCCTATGCGCGCTTGACTCCGTTGATCGCTACACTTGGAACACAGCTTCTTTTTACCGGCATAGCCGTCTATCTCACTAACGGTTCAGCCGTCAGCATGGGTTACATCGAGCCGCTGGATAATTTCGGCAACATGCCCATTCTCGGCATTCCCATGTGTTTCGCGCTATTTCTGGTTATCGCTGCGGCGCTTTCATTTCTGCTGAAATATACGCCTTTTGGCGTGAAACTCATGCTGCTCGGAAGCAACGCCAAGGCGGCGCGCTACGGTGGCATCAATGAGAAACGCATGCTCCTCATCACCTATACGCTGTGCGGCCTGCTCGCGTCCGTTGCGGGAATTATCATCGCGGCACGCAACTCGTCCGTAAAGTGGGATTACGGTGGGTCTTATGTGCTGATTGCTATCCTCATCGCCGTTCTTGGCGGCGTCAAGCCGGAAGGTGGATATGGCAAGGTGATCTGTGTGTTGCTGGCTGCAACCGCGCTGCAGATTCTCTCAAGCCTGTTTAACTTCATGAACATTTCGAATTTCTTCCGCGACCTCGCTTGGGGTGTTCTGCTTCTCGCGTTGCTCGCATCGGCACGCGTGCACTTGGGTTACTGGTTACGACCAAAACGACAATAGAAACAAAGCCGGCAACTTCGAGATGAAGGACGCTGGCAAACACCTAAAGAAACAATCTGCTTATATTCATGGAGGAGTCATATGAGCATGTTTTCCAAAATAATAGCTGGCACAATGCTTGCCAGTACAGTCGTAGCAGGGGCGGCATTTGCCCAAGACAAGCCCACCATAGTGACAGTGGTCAAGGTTACCGGCGAAAACTGGTTTACCCGTATGAACGAAGGGGTTGATGCTTATGGCAAAGATAATCCCAACGTGAGCACCAGCCAGGTCGGACCCGCAAAAGCGGATGCCGCCCAGCAGACCCGTATTATCGAAGATCTCGTCGCCAAGAACGTCTCAGCGATTGCGATCGTGCCTATGGACCCATCAGCGCTTGAAGGTGTACTGCGCCGCGCTTCGCAGCGTGGTATCAAGGTCATCACCCATGAAGGCGATAGTCTGGTCAATACGGACGTCGATATCGAAGCCTTCGACAACAAGGCTTTCGGCGCACGCATCAACGAAAAGCTTGCTGAATGCATGGGTAAGTCCGGTAAGTGGACTTCTTTCGTTGGATCACTGGGCAGCCTGACTCACAATCAGTGGGTTGATGCTGGTGCAGAAAACGCCAAGCAATATCCGGACATGGAGCTGGTGGCGGAAAAGAACGAGTCGTTCAACGATGCCAACCGCGCCTATGAAAAAGCCAAGGAGATTCTCCGCAAATATCCGGATATCAAGGGCTTTCAGGGATCCTCTGCCATCGATGTGATCGGGATTGGCCGCGCTGTCGAGGAGGCCGGTCTTCAAGACAAGACATGTGTGTACGGTCTCGGTCTGCCAAAAGATACCGGCCCATATCTGGAAAGCGGCGCCGTCGACCAGATCTTCTTCTGGGATCCGAAAGACGCTGGCTATGTCATGAACAAGGTCTCCGATCTCGTTCTGAAGGGTGAGGAGATCAAGGATGGTATCGACCTTGGTGTGCCGGGTTACGAGAAAATGACTGTCATCAAGGGACCGGGCAAGGGCATCATCATCCAGGGGCAGGCCTGGGTCGATGCGGACAAGTCCAACTACAAGGACTTCCCGTTCTAATCGAATAATGACGCACCAAAGCTGACTTCCGGGGCCGACCACACTACGGCGGTCCTGGAAAGAATATTCGATAATTTCAGGAATTCGCCATGCACGCCGTCAATTCCACGACACATCCTGTACCACCGTTTCTTGAGGTCAGAAACGTCAAGAAATCCTTTGGCGGCGTGAAGGCACTGAAAGACGTCAGCCTGACGATCGAAGCCGGACAAATCTACCATCTGATGGGAGAGAACGGTTGCGGTAAGAGCACGCTGATCAAAATCCTCTCGGGTGCGCAACCTGCCGATGAGGGGCAAATACTGATTGATGGTGAGGTTATAGGCTCGCGTGCTGGCGATCTCGGCGCTATAGGAGCCCTTCGCGCCGGGATCGAAACCGTCTATCAGGACCTGTCGCTGCTTCCAAATCTTTCCGTTGCGGAAAACGTGGCCTTTACCGAACAGCTTGTTGAAGCCTCTGGGCGCCTTGCTCGCCGATTGAACGTTTCCCTTCTGAATGAAACAGCGCGACGGGCGCTTGCCGAAGTGCACCTACCAACCGACAAGGCGTTTCTTTCGCGCCGAACCGACACGCTACCGCTGGCGACCCGCCAGCTGATTGCCATTGCACGCGCCGTTGCGTCCGAAGCGCGTCTCGTTATCATGGACGAGCCCACGACATCGCTGACGCGTCAGGAAGTTGAAAATCTGTTGCATGTGGTAGAGCGCCTTCGCAACAAGGGTGTCGCGGTGTTGTTCGTCACGCACAAGCTTGATGAATGCAAATTGCTTGGCGGACGTGCAATTATCATGCGCGACGGATTGAAAGTGGCCGAACTTGACGTCGCTGGGCATAGCAAAGCGGAATTCAGTCATTGGATGACGGGTCGCGAAATTAGCCAAACGCGCTATCGCACCGAGCCCAAGCTGGGCGAAGTCATGCTCGAAGTTGAAAAGCTTGGCGACGGTGAAGCCTTTCAGGATGTCTCATTCAGTCTCAGAAAAGGCGAGATACTCGGTGTCACGGGACTGCTGGATTCTGGTCGTAACGAGCTTGCGCTTGCTCTTGCTGCCGTCAAACCGGCAACGAATGGTAAGGTACGCTTGAACGGGCGCGAAATCGCACCACAATCGACGGCACAGGCCATTGAATATGGCATCGGTTATGTGCCGGAAGATCGGCTGACGGAAGGCCTTTTCCTCGAAAAGCCCATACAGGATAATATCACCTTGCCGATCCTCGATCGGCTGCGCAATGCACTAGGCATCATCAGTGATCGTCGCGCACGCCGTGTTGCGGAGGAAAGTGTCGCGGATCTTCAGATTGTAGCGCCGGATGTCACCATACCAGTACAGTCTTTATCGGGGGGCAATCAACAGCGCGTTTTGATCGGTCGCTGGCTGACCATTAACCCGCAACTGTTAATTCTGCATGGGCCAACAGTCGGGGTTGATGTCGGTTCGAAAGATACGATCTTCCGCATCATCCAGCGCCTAGCCGATGATGGCATGGGCGTCATCATCATCAGCGACGACCTGCCGGAGCTTCTGCAGAACAGTGACCGCATTCTCATCATGCGTCAGGGCCGTATTGTTGCAGCACATGCTGCCGAAGACCTGACCGAAGATGCCATCTACCAATCCATGGCCAGCACGTCGAAGGAGGTGGCACAATGACCGAGATCGTATCAGCCAACGTTACGGACAAAGGTCAGCCCGGTATTGGTGCGCGGCTCTGGGATATGATGGGCCGCAGGCCTGAAATGTTCACGCTTCTTTTGATTATCGTGACCTGCGTCGTCGTGATCGCAGCCAATCCTGATTTCCTGCAAATGAGCAATATCGTGGATATTCTACGCGCTTCCGTCGTGCGCGGACTGTTTGCGATGGGCGTGCTGGTCGTGCTGGCTTCGGGCGGGATTGACGTCTCGTTCACCGCAATTGCAGCCTTTGTGATGTACGCTCTTACCATGCTGATTACGAACTGGTTCCCCGAAATGCCGATGACGATCATTCTGATCCTTGCGGCAATTGGGGGGGCTGCTTTCGGTGCGTTGAACGGCTTGCTGGTCCAGAAGCTGCAGGCGCCTTCGCTTATCGTCACCATCGGCACGCAATACGTGATCCGCAGCTTTCTGCTGACCTTTGTCGGGACCGCGCTGTTCATGAATATTCCGGTGGCGATGGATGCATTTGGCAAGGCATCACTCTTCACCCATCATGCATCGAATGGTGTAGTCTCCGTTCTACCGGCGACGGTTCTGGTTCTTGTGGCTGCTGCCCTCGTGACGTGGTTCATTCTTGAGCGGACACTGATGGGACGCGCGATTTTTGCGGTTGGCGGCAATCCGGGCATTGCCGAAAGACTGGGTGTCAACCTTTTCCGTGTGCGTATTTTCGTCTTTGCTTATGCGGGCCTTCTGGCCGGGATTGCGGGCGTCGTGCACGTTTCGAGCAATCGTCTTGCAAATCCTTTTGACCTTGCAGGTATGGAGCTTGAAATTATCGCCGCCGTTGTGCTGGGCGGAGCGCGTATCACGGGCGGTTCAGGCTCAGTGATGGGGACGTTACTCGGCGTGCTTCTCATCACGATTGTCAGTAATGTGCTGATTTTTGTTGGCATTCCAAGCACGCTGCAGCTCGCTATCGTAGGTATTTTCATTCTGCTTGCTGGCACAATCTTTGCTTTGCGTGATCGCGGCTGAAACCAAAATAATCGCGCTTTGGCTTAAGCGCTCTTGATGCGGTCTTGTGCATTTTCTGGGAGGTTTTTCATGTCACACGATGTGTCGGTCGTCGGGCTTTATATTCTTGATGTGCTCGGTCGGCCGGTCGATGCAATTCCGCCAGGCGGAAATGTTGAGTTTATAGATGAAATCCGGTTGACCGTTGCAGGCACCGCCGGCGGTACGGTGGTGGACCTAGCCAAACTCGGTCTCAACTGTCTGGCTGTGGGTGCAGTTGGCGACGATGAGAAGGCCGATTTTGTTATCGCGACGCTACAACGTTTTGGGGTCGATACGGCACAGATGCAGCGTCTTAGAGGCGTGCCAACATCATCGACGATTCTGAATATCCGCCGCAACGGCGAGCGCCCGGCTTTGCATGCACGTGGTGCATCCGATCATTTCGAGATCGCCGACGATGCGCTGGATGCAGTGCTGGAACCACCGATCATTCACCTGGGAGGCACCGGCCTGCTGGCAAAGCTCGACGGCGAACCGAGCCGTAAGTTGCTTGCCGAAGCAAAGGCGCGCGGAAGGACGACAACCTTTGATCTGCTTGGCGCGAATGATGGCACGCTTGACCTTATCGCTCCACTCTTCCCACATATCGATTACTTCATGCCGTCCATCGAGGAAGCGAAGCAGATTTCGGGGGCAGCGGATGCCGAAGGCGCGGGAGCATTCTTCCTCGAACGCGGTGTGAAGCATTGCGTGTTCACGCTGGGTGGCGACGGTGTCTGTTTCATGGACGCATCGGGAGAAATCGTGCGTCAACCTGCTTTCCGGATTGAGGTTGTTGACACGACCGGATGCGGTGATGCTTTTGACGCCGGATTCATTACAGCATTGCGTCGCAAGATGGACTTGAAAACTGCTTTGAATTTCGCTCAGGCGTCCGCAGCGCTGGTCGCGACGGGACTCGGTTCAGATGCGGGTATCCGTTCGTTCGATGATACGCTTGCGTTCATGAACACAGTGCCTGTTCATCAATAAACTGACGGATGGTGGGCCGGTCAAAAATCGGCTCGCCCTCTAATCGGCAAGAAGCTGTTCGGCGGCGTCCATATCAGTAACCAGATGCGTGGCGTAACCACCCTTTAGAACAGCGCGGATCGCTTCGACCTTCTGGACTCCACCCGCAACGCAGAGCCTCGTTGGCACACCACGCAGTTCATCCAGTTCGATGCCGATAACGCGCTGGTCGAATTCGCGGACGATTTGGTTACCGTCGCGATCAAGAAAGCGGCATATCAGAACCGCTGCGGCCCCCTCACGAGCATAAGCATCAATCTCTTCATTACTGGTCACATCGGCGATGCGCATCGTGCTGTCGGCGGCCAGGCCGCCGACACCGAACACAATTATATTGGCCTGGCCGATCAGTTCGAACTGTCGCTGGAGTACGGGTTCGCTCATAAGGGCATCCCGTAGCTTGGCCGTGCTCAGTACTGCCGGAGCCAGCATATTGACGCTGGTCGCTCCCATGTTTCGCGCCATGATCGATGTGCAAAGCTCTGCGGAAAACTCTCTTTTGCCGATGGAGGAACCAGTGACCTGCACTACGACCACCCCTTCCATGGCTTGCGGCAATGAAATAGCGTCGGCGACGGCGAGTACTGTGCGTCCCCATGAAACACAGATGGTTTGGCCTGGCTTAACTATGCGTTCCATCAAACGTGCACCACCTGCGCCCAGCGTTTTCAGACGCGTTTCTGTCGTGAATGATTTTTCCGATGGAATGACGAGCACTTCCGACAATCCAAACCGCGCAGCCAATTTACGTGCGATATGCGTGCGTGTCGCGATTTCAGGATTCATCAGGATGCGCACAACGCCTCTTTGTCGCGCTTCCTGCAGATAGTTAACTATGGTTGCGCGTGAAACGCCAATCATCTGTGCAATTTCGTTCTGGGTCAGCTGGTTCTCGTAATAGAGCCATGCCGCCCAGATGATGGCGTCATCGAACTCGGCCGGGATGGCATGCGCAGACGGTGTTTGAGCGCCCGATGTCATACTCGTTTCCTACTGTCTCTGTTGTGACTGAGTTGCACAGAATAATCTTTCGATCAACACGACAAACATATGATCTGACTAATGTCAAATGATGATGCCAATTGTATTTGAGAGTAAGAAGAATATCCATAAGGCATTGTTATACAACATAAAAAGAGAATCTCTTATGACGGCATCTATGTGTTCGCACTTCAATGTGTGGGTCAGTAGTTAAGGAAACTGTATATGAAATCAAATTGGTGACAGGCAGACTTCGACAGGATTGTCAGCTCACGAAAAGGCGAGGGCGGCTTCTGGTATGACAAGCGGCGATGCGCCTCCCAGTGTTAGCTGGTCTATGAAGCTTATGGATGCTTTCAAATCGCCCAAACATGAAGCGATGGGCTTCAAGCTTGTCGCGGGCCATCGGCTTCTGTGTCTGGATGCCCATTCGTCATGCACCAACCCTATTGCAATTTGTTTGGTCGTATTGACCCTTTTTGTTTACAATGAACGCATATGGCGAAGGCTTTCGCTCATTATGTCCAGCTGTCGGATGTAGTAGCGCCCCGAACAGCACTCCGCCCATACTGGCGCTTCCGCTACGATGCGCTCATTTGATGCCATGTCGGGGCCGACGAATAGCTCTTACCTTTCCGCTGCTTCCACCTCCGCAGAAAAAGAGGTCGCCGCCATCGGATTCAAGTCCCGATACTCCGGTTCCGTCCGGCATGTCCAAACGTTCTAGCAGGGCACCCGTTTTCTGATCGATGCGGCGAATATCGCTCCCGGTGTCTTCCCACGTACCGTGCCAAAGTTCGCCGTCGACCCAAGTGACGCCGGTGACGAACCGATCGGATTCGATCGTGCGCAGTACTTCTCCTGTCTCGGGGTTCACCTGATGTATCTTTCGAGCGCGATGCTGTCCGACCCAGAGCGAACCCTCTGCCCAGGCCAGGCCGGAATTTCCGCCATTTCCGGGAGCCGGTATTGTGGCGACTATCTCCCCGGTCTTGGGGTCGATCTTTCGGATGATGGAATCACCGATCTGGAACAAGTGCTCGCCGTCGAACGCGGTTCCCGCATCGGCCGCGACGTCGAGCGAGCGCAGGATCTCTCCGCTTTCGGGGTCAAGAGCATTCAGTTTCTTGCCCGTTGCAAACCAAACTTTATTGCCGTCGAAGCTGACCCCGGCCACATCATCTGCATCGGGGAAGGGGCCATATTCACGGATGATTTCAGCGGTTGAGTGTTTCATGTCTTCATCCTAACTGTAAATCTGTGTGGCGGGGAGCAACAAGCTTGTCGGGAATCCAGGCACACTCGCCGCGATCCAGCGGCATGCTCTTCCGCGTCCGAATGTCTCGACCTTGCTGTCGCGAGCAAGCTCTTCGAGTGCTCGCTGCACCGTACGTGGGCTCACGTTCAAGGCGAGCGCCAATGCCGAACTCGACCAGGCTTCCCCATCACTGAGCAAAGCTAGGATTTGGGCACGGTCGCCTTCTACGTGCGGCACCAGCACGGCGACATTGCGCGTGGTGTGAGGTTGCAGAACAAACCCGTCCCTGGTTGCATTCAGTGTCGCCAGTGGTTTGACGGCCTCACGCAGCCGGGCAACTTCAACACGCAGGCGCGCGCGGTGTGACACATCAGCTTGCCGCGCGTTGAAAGCGCGTTTGAGAAGCGTCTCACGTGCTACATCCTTCGGCCAAGCTTCCGCCAGAGCGCGCATGAGTTTAAGCAGCACCGGACGAGTGATGAGTGGAACTATTGTTGTCCCTCCACGCACTACATTGCGGCAGGTATCCACTATGAGTGTATCGGAGGCCAAAAGCCTTTCGATGTCTTCGAGATGGAGCAAGCGCTCTTTGCCACAGGTTACCAAGCGAGCTGCTGGCGCGCCGAATGCTTGTGCTGCCCGGTCGACCTCGGTCGAGAGCGCCGGAATACGTGCGTCTGTCGCCGCCTGTCTTGCCCGTTCCAGAGCTGCTTTCGCCGGTTCGGTCCTGATGCGGCGGATGGCTATGCCAGCCGCCACCAGTTCCCGACCAGCCAGCGACGCGCGAGGCAGAGCGCTGTCATCCAATTGACTGAGCAATGCTTCGGCTTCATCAAGACGGCCGATCAGGAGAAGGTGCCGGGCTTCGAGATAGCCGGCGTGGGCCGCGTTGCTGCGGTCACCGAACGCTTGAAGTGCCGACCGGGCTGCATTGAGCCTTTGCAATGACCGGCCGAGATCACGCGAAACAAGTGCGATTTCGGCTTCGGCAACGACGCAACGCGCACGGGCTACAAGTTCTTTCGGACCGAAATTACGCGCAGCGCTTCGCAGAAGCCCCCTAGCGCGCACAAAGTCTCCGAGTTGCGCCATTGCGATGCCGCGCAACGCCAGCGCTGGCGGGTCATCACGTAATGCAACCCTTTTCAGCGCGGCGAGGGGATCGCCTGCCGAGAGAGCGTTTGCAGCGGCGGCGATCAGTGGGTCCATTGAAATCCCGTCACACTTGTAACTCTCACGCGCGCCTCCATCCGAGCTAGCTTCATTGTATCGCAACCGCTGGAAACGGCAATTCGATGGGAGAAGCGGAAATGCCAATGCGCACCGTAATAGGAAAGGTCGGTTCGCCGTCCAGACTGACGGGCAAAGCGTCCGGTTGGATTGGGCTCGCCGCAACTCCGACATTCGCGCTGATGGCGTGGATTTCTGCATCCGGCTCGCAGGACATAATGATGTGTTCTGACGCATCGACCTTCGCCGCCGTCAACAGTATGGCCGTGATGTACGTGTTGATGAGCCTCTTTCACCTATCGCCGTGGATGAAGCTTTTTGCCGCCCGTTTCCAACTCCCCAATACCAAACCATAGGAGACTCACAATGCAACACGCTGTTGTTTCACACGATGACTGGCTGACCGCTCGCCGGGATTTCCTGAAAGCGGAGAAGGAGCTGACACATCTTCGCGACAAGGTTGCCCAGCAGCGGCTCGCCTTGCCGTGGGTGCGCATCGACAAGGAATATGTCTTCGACACGCCGGAGGGCACACGCACGCTGTCCGATCTCTTCGACGGTAGGTCTCAACTCTTGGTGCAGCATTTCATGTTTGCGCCGGGATGGAAGGAAGGCTGTCCCAGCTGCTCCTTCATGGCTGACCACACCGACGGTATGAACAAGCACCTTGCGCATCACGACGTTACCATGATCGCCGTCTCCCGCGCGCCGCTTGCCGACATTGAACGTTACCGCAAACGTATGGGCTGGGAGTTCAAATGGGTGTCGTCGTTTGACACTGACTTCAACTATGATTTTCGGGTGAGCTTCTCACCCGATGAGGTCGCCAGCGGAAAAATTGACTATAACTTCGGCGAATGGAAGGAAAACGGTGAAGAATGGCCGGGCGTCAGCGCCTTCTACAAGGACAATGCAGGCGAGGTCTTCCGCACCTACTCCACTTATGGACGCGGTGTCGAGGCAATGATGGGCACTTACAATATGCTCGATCTCGCTCCGAAGGGCCGCAACGAGGTCGGCGGAATGGACTGGGTACGCCGCCACGATCGCTACGAGCAATCGCCCCATAAGGCATGATAACCGGATGGCAATGAGAGAACGAAGCACTAGCCGGAATCCGTTGGAGTTCCGGCTAGTGCCTTTCGCCGTTATGGCGCCGCCTTCTCTTTTAAACTGTTCAACAACGGCCCCCTGTGAACATTTGAGTATTCAGGGCTCGGGGAGCAAACTGCTGAACGCAGATCAAGCCGACGCCGTATTCTTGGAATTGGCCGTTTAATGTGTTTTTGCTCGGATATTGTCTTCGTATGAATACATGAACCACCTTCTTGATAGTCCAAGTTTTCTTCCGCATTCCCGTATGTCAGTTTGCTTCGGCTTATTGTCATGGTTTCTGTTCTTGTGCCGATCCTGCAACATTTTTATCTCGACGCAATGCGAGTTTTCGCACCACGACGTAGAATATCGGCGTCAGGAGCAGCCCGAACAACGTGACGCCGAGCATGCCGGAAAACACGGCTATGCCCATGACATGCCGCATTTCGGCACCCGCTCCTGTTGCGATCACAAGTGGTACGACACCTGCAATGAAGGCGAGCGAAGTCATCAGGATGGGTCGAAGTCGAAGCCGTGCCGCCTCTAGCACGGCATTTAACGGATCGACGCCCTCATTTTCCTTTGCTCGCGCGAACTCGACGATCAGGATCGCATTCTTGGCAGCAAGGCCAACCAGAACGACGAAACCGATCTGAGTAAAAATGTTGTTGTCGCCACCGGTAAGCCAGACCCCGACAATTGCCGAAAGCAGAGCCATCGGCGCGATCAGCAATACAGCGAGCGGTAACGACCAGCTATTATACTGGGCAGCCAGAATGAGAAAAGCGAGTAGAACGGAAAGTGGGAAAATATACATTGCCGTGTTTCCGGCCTGCTTCTCCTGATAAGCGAGCTCGGTCCATTCGAAGGCCATGCCGGATGGCAGGGTTTCTGTCATTATGCGTTCTATTGCGGCTGTTGCCTGTCCGAACGAATAGCCGGGCGCCGGACCGCCGCTGATATCGGCCGATGGGAAGCTGTTGTAATGCATGACGCGATCCGGTCCCGAACTATGCTGGATCGTCAAAAGCGCCGACAACGGAATCATTTCACCAGCCATGTTGCGCACCTTCAGTCGGCCAATATCTTCCGGGTGCATCCGGAAAGGCGCATCTGCCTGGACAACCACCCGATAAGTCCTGCCAAAACGATTGAAATCATTCACATAGAGAGAACCAAGGTTCACCTGCAGCGTTTCAAAAATTGTGTTGAGGGGCACACCTTGCGATTTGGCTTTCACCCTGTCGATATCCACCTGAACCTGCGGCGCATTCATCTGGAAGCTTGCAAGCATGCCCGCGAGTTCAGGTGCCTGCATCGCCTTGGCCATGATTGCCCCTTGCGCCTCGGCAAGCGCTTCAAGCCCCAGGCTGGCCCTGTCTTCGATCTGGATTTTGAAACCTCCAGTCGTACCGAGGCCAGGAACCGGCGGTGGCGGAAATATACCGGCAAAACCATCAGGTATCTGGCTGAACTTGCCCATCAAGCGGCCTGCTATGGCAAAGGCGGACAAGGAGGGATCGTTACGTTCGTCAAAGGGCTTGAGCATCGTGAACATGACAGCAGCGTTCGGGATATTGACCATGCCATTGACCGAAAGCCCCGGGAAAGCGACCACACTTTCCACGCCGGGTTCGGCAAGTGCGATCTCCGACATTTTCTTAACCACCGCCTCGGTTCTGTCGAGCGACGCTCCCGTTGGCAGCTGCGCAATACCAACGAGATAATATTTGTCCTGAGCCGGAACAAATCCGCTGGGTACAGTCTGGAACCCCATCCATGTCATGCCAAGCAGGCCGGCATAGACGAACAGGACGAGCGTGCTCAACCTCAAGGCGCGTCGCACCGACCAGACATAGGCAGTCGATGCACTGTCGAAGAACCGGTTGAAGAGCCTGAAGAACCAGCCGAACAAACCGTCGATCACCCGTGTCAGGAGATCACGTTTCACGTCGCCGTGATGCGGCTTCAAGAGCACGCCTGCAAGTGCGGGAGAAAGTGTGAGGGAATTGATTGCCGACAGGATGGTCGAAATTGCGATTGTGAGGGCGAACTGGCGATAGAACTCACCTTGCAGGCCGGACAGAAATGCGGACGGGATGAAGACCGCCGAGAGCACAGACGTAATGGCAATGATTGGTCCCGTCACTTCGTCCATAGCCTTGCGAGCAGCTTGCTTGGGCGTTTCGCCGAGCGCGATGTGACGCTCGACATTTTCGACGACGACGATAGCGTCATCGACCACAATTCCGATGGACAGCACCAAGCCGAACAGAGATAGCGTGTTCAGCGAGAAACCGAACATATACATGAGGGCGAATGTGCCGACCAACGATATCGGCACGGCGACCAAAGGAATGATCGAGGCACGCCAAGTCTGAAGGAAGAGCACGACAACGATTACGACCAGGACGATGGCTTCAAGCAATGTCATCACGACAGCCTCAAGGGAGGCTTTCACGAAGACTGTGGGATCATAGGCAATGCGATATTCGATCCCTTCGGGAAACCCCTTCTGCAGTTCTTCCATGGTGCCGCGAATGGCGCTGGCTACATCGAGTGCGTTGGCGCCGGGGCTCTGGACGATCTGCATCGCCAGTGCCGGTTTTCCATCGAGAAGACTGCGCAGAGCATAGCCGTCAGCCCCTAGTTCGATTCGTGAAACGTCCCGCAACCGGGTAACCTGACCATCAGCGCCGGTCTTGACGACGATATCGCCGAACTGTTCCTCATTGGATAACCTGCCGAGTGTATTGACCGTAACCTGAAGTGCAGCCGAGGCATCTGGTTGTTGGCCTACCGAGCCTGCGGCTACCTGGGCATTCTGCTCCTGAATTGCTGCCACGACGTCCGAAGCGGTCAGACCGCGGGCGGCCACTTTCGCCGGATCAAGCCAGACCCGCATGGAGTATTCACCAGCCCCCCAGACAAGCACGTCGCCTACACCCGAAATACGCGCAAGCTGGTCGCGTACCTGCAAGGTGGCGAAATTCGACAGATAGAGCGGATCATAGCGATCATCGGGTGATACGAGATGAACCACCATCAGAATATCGGGCGAAGTCTTTTGCGTCACCACGCCGATGCGCTGAACCTCCTGCGGCAGACGCGGAAGCGCGCGTGAGACGCGATTCTGCACCTGAATTTGCGCCATGTCAGGATCCGTGCCCTGCTGGAACGTAACGGTCAACGTCATACGTCCATCGGTGGCAGCCTGCGAGCTCATATAGAGCATATTCTCCACGCCATTAATGACCTGCTCCAGCGGCGCGGCGACCGTTTCGGCGATCACTTCAGGGCTGGCACCCGGATAGTTCGCTGTAACCTGCACCGTTGGAGGAGTTACCTGCGGATACTCACTCAAGGGCAGCTTCAGGAGTGTGAGTCCTCCACCAATCAACATCAGGACAGAGAGGACAACCGCAAAGATCGGGCGATCTACGAAAAAGCGCGGGATGTTCATCGATGCGCCTCCCGAACATTTGCTGCAGCCTGGGCAGCTTCGCCCTGCTGGTTGGAGAGCATCGGCACTATCTGCGGATCGACTTCCATTCCGGGGCGAACGAGCCCCTTGATGATGATTTTTTCACCGGACTTGAGTCCCGCAGAAATAACGCGCATTCCGTCGATCATCGGTCCCAGTTCAATCGGGCGGTACTCTGCCTTATTCTCCGCTCCGAGTACCAGCACATAGCGTCGCCCCTGGTCGACGGCAATCGCCTGCTCATCAATGAGTACGGTTTGGGTCGGTTCGGCAGTCACGAGCTTCACTCGGACGAAAAGGCCAGGAGCCAGCCTGTCGTCGTAATTCTGAACGATTGCACGGGCTCTGATCGTGCCTGTGCCCCGGTCGATGCGGTTGCCGAGAAAATCGAGTTCGCCGACAAGCGGGTGGCCATTATCGATCATCAAGCCGACCTTAACCGAAAGCCTGTCTGCTTCGCCCTCCGTCACGGATGCGCGTCCACGAGCTGCGAATTCCAGATAGGTTGCTTCATCGATATCGAAATAAACATAGAGTGGATCGGTCGAAACAATCGTGGTGAGAAGCGTGGCAGCCCCCGCATTGCCGCCGGTAACGAGATTGCCTTCTGTGACAAGAACGCGATCAACGCGACCGGCAATCGGTGCTGTGACACGCGTGAAAGACAGATCGAGTTCTGCAGCTGCAATGGCAGCCTTGACGATCTCCACCTGAGCCTTGCGCTGCCTAAGTGCAGCCCTCGCATCATCAAAGGTCTTACGCGATACAGTCCCATTCGGAGCCAGCGCTTCAGCGCGTTTGAAATCGATCTCAGCCTGATCAAGCAAAGCAATAGCCTGCTGCAATTGAGCTTTGGCTGCATCCAATGCGACCTGGAACGGCCTTGCATCGATCTGGAACAGAAGGTCGCCGGGTCGAACAAGGCCGCCTTCAGGAACGCTGACGCTAACTATGGCCCCACCTACACGTGGACGCAGGTCAACTGTCCTTGTTGCCTCGGTATGACCGGTAAACTCTACGGATGGGGCAACATCGCGTGTGACGACCTCGGCAACCGGTACTTGGGGAGCAGGCATTTGAGCGGGCTGTGCGGCTGCGGATGAAACAAGCGAGAGGAATCTTTGGGTATATGGCTCGATATCGTCTCGATAGACCGCATAAAAGGTACCACCAACGATGACGGCGCCGGCCAGGAACAGGGCGGCGGCTCTATTACTCATTCTCGTTCTCCTTCATAGGGCTGCAGCGTCTGCCAGCGGGACATGACGACGGTCATTTGACGACCTTGCTGTTTCCAACGGTGGAAAGGTCAAGGCCCTGAGAGTTATTTTCCCAAGGAGAGTATTGGTGGCAGCTGCAACCTCGTTTGGCGGCCAATCTCGCGCGTTGTTTCGCCAATATTCCGGGAAAGAGAAGAAGCGATCGATCAAACGATGCTGCTCTTGCATGTGAGGGCCGGAGCCTTCGCACTGTTCGTGATCGGGTCACGTCCCTGCGCAAAAAAACGGTCTTGACCTTACAAGTGTTGGAAGCTGCAGGCTGACAAAAATTCCGCTCAGAACGCCAGTCGATTGTCGGCCGGACTGGGAACGCAAGCACGTCCACCGAGTGAAAGGCCCAGATATGACGCACACCAGTACGCCGCACATTCTCATTTACACAACCCCGACTTGTCCGGACTGTCATGCCCTTAAGCGCTGGCTCTCCGAGCAGGGGCTTTCCTATGAGGAGCGCGACCTCAGTGAGCCGGAGATTGCCGAGGAAGCCAAAGCGCGCACAGGGGTTCGGGTGGCTCCGATCACGATTGTCGGTTCTGAAATTTTCTACGGAACATTCGTGCGGCAGAAGCCAGGTTTGCTCAAGGCCCTCGGATTGAATGATGGACTGTAAGGAAAGCCGGATGACCAGAAGAAACGTTGATATACGACAGACACGGACCCGACTGGAAGTCTCGAACGGACAAACAATCCTCGAAGCTGCACTCGCTGCCGGTATTTCCTATCCTCATGGCTGCCGATCCGGTCGCTGCGGTTCATGCAAATCGCGCCTGATCGAGGGTGAGGTTCAATTGCTTCAGCACTCGCGCTTTGCACTGACTGAGGAGGAGAAATCCGACGGCTTGATCCTCGCGTGCTGCGCATTGCCGCAAACGGATGTCGCTGTCGCGTGGCTTGTCAGCGACGAAAAGGCCGTGGAGGCTCCGCGGCGTCTTGATGCGGTCGTGATCGGACTATATGACCTCACGCACGACATCAAACTGATACGAATTGCGCCTGCAGATGGCTCGTCTTTGCCGTTTACCGCCGGACAATATGCCCAGATCAGATTTACCGGAACTCCGATGCGCAGCTATTCCATGGCCAACCGTGTAGGTGAGGGCAGTCTGGAATTTCACGTTCGCCGCGTCGCAGGAGGTATTACGTCCGAACACATACACGGCGCGCTGAAGTCCGGTGACAAAGTTGAACTCGAATTTCCCCTTGGTTCCTCCTATCTGCGCCAAAATCATTCCGGCCCGATGCTGTGCATCGCTGGCGGTTCCGGCCTTGCGCCGATCAAGTCGATCGTTGAGACCGCCCTTGCTCACGGCATGAAGCAGCCGATCCATGTTTATTTCGGAGCACGCAGCGAGTGTGATCTCTACCTCGTCGAGCATTTTCAGTCCTTGGCCGAACAGTATGCCAATCTTACCTTTGTGGTGGTGTTATCCGAGGCAGAAGCGACACAGTACCGCTGTGGTTTTGTGACAAAGGCGGTTGCCGACGACCTGATGGACCTTGATGGGTGGAAGGCCTATGTCGCCGGCCCACCGGGAATGGTTGACGCTGCCATTCAGCTCGCCTTGGCGCGCGGATTACGTGTTGAGGACATGCATGCCGATGTGTTTTTCACGCCCGATGACGGGCCTAACCAAACACCAGCCCAGTGAACTGGATCAAGGGTCAATCCTGAGAGAGTATGAAGGGAGAGAATTCATATGTGCAATAGATTCGACTGCTACCCGGAGCCAACCGCTCAGGAACTACTCTCGGATCCCATAATCCGCGCTGTCATGGCTGCAGATGCTGTGGATGAAAACCAGTTGCGAGCCTTGCTTGAACAGATGAGCCGGCAGCAGGCGGCGAAAACTCAGAGTATTGTTGCTCGCCACTAAAATCGCTGTGCAAATCGATGAAGTGGACAACGTGATGATAGAGCGCAGGTCTGGATCAGATTTGCGCCCTTTAATTTTGCTCCGAAAGCCGACTTGTTCGAAACCTTTTCACTTTTTCCGAGATGCGTTCCAGACAGGACTGCCCCATACCGATGATTTCCGGCGGAGAATAATACTGAGATAAAAAGCCGCCGCTGCGTATGGTCATGATACGCGGCGGCGGTTCCAGGCAGCTAGTCGCTGTGATCGGCGCTTCATTTCTTCATCATGGTATCCATGGAGACTGTATAGGCCTTTGTCGAAGGACTGCTCGACAAAGGCTTCTACATTGCAGACATATCGTGACAATGCATGGATTATCCGTTGTCATCTAGCCTTGTGCGATCGCCATGCCTGCGCTGATCGCAAGCACATCCGTGATGAATATCGGCGCGATCTTGTTCCTATTCAGTTAGCGGTTGCGGGATAACCTGCTTCCTCGAGAACCTTCAAGACAGATGCCAGTGTCGCAGTTGTTTCGACCTTGACCGCGCGCTCTGTCGGATTGGTGTCGACCTTGGCGCCGGAATCTACCGATTGGATCGCCATAGTTACAGATTTGGCGCACCCGCCGCAGGTCATGCCTTCGATTTTCAATTCCATGAGATTTCTCCTTGTTTGGGTCTCATGACATGCAAGGTGGTTCTTCCAACCGTGGAAAGGTCAAGTGGAAAAAACAAGAAAAATGTCATTGACCTTCCCACGGTTGGAAGAACCATACTTCGACTGAACCTGAATTTCGGAACGAAAAAGGAGTCAGCTATGAATGCTCTTGTTAGAACTCCAGAGACGAAGAACGCAGCAATTTGTCTACCCAATAAAGGCGATACTTGCACGTTCCAGATCGGCTCTCGCGAAAATGCTCTTAAGGCTTTGCCGGCCTGAAGATTGCGGGAGTGATTACATGAATATTGGACAAGCTTCTAAAGCATCCGGCGTATCAGCCAAGATGATCCGATACTATGAGCAGACCGGCCTCATACCTGCTGCCGACCGAACAGCTTCCGGCTACCGCGACTATTCGGACACAGACGTGCATATGCTCCGTTTCATACGGCGAGCCAGAGATCTCGGCTTCTCCGTTGCGGAGATAGGTGATCTTCTCGGGTTATGGCGTGACGAGACGCGACAGAGCGCGGTAGTCAAACGTTTGGCACAAGTTCATATCGACGAACTCCAGAAGAAGATCGCCGATCTGCAAGACATGACCCAGACACTCACGACGTTGGTCAACGCCTGTCACGGCGACCATCGCCCCCATTGCCCGATTCTGCAGCGGCTCGAAACCGATCAGGATGATGAAGACCTTTCGGTTCAGCCGCGTAGTGGTGCTATTGCCCGCTTCATGCAGTGAGACTGACGCCACTGCGACAGAATCCATGAACGCCTTGCGTCTGGCGTCATTGAGAACCTCGACTGGAGCGCCTTCATCGACCGCTACGACCGACCGGAGACGCTGTTTTATCTCGATCCGCCGTATTGGGGCAGCGAGGACTGTTATGGGAAGGAGTTGTTCAGCCGAGGCCAATACCAGGTGATGGCCGAGCGCCTCGGTCGCATCATGGGTCGCTTCATCATGTCCATCAACGACGTGCCGGAGATCCGATCGATCTTTTCGGCCTTCGACATCGAAGATGTGGACCTGACCTACGCAGCGGCTGACGGTAAGGGGAAGGTGGTCAACGAACTGATAATTAGCGGGAGGGCTTAACGGCCCCTTCAGTGGGGCTTCAATGAACGTTCCGCTCAGTTCTTTGAAATCGTAAAACTGTTGTCATTCGATTTTGCGCGCTACACGACGATGATTGCTATTTGATTGCTAGCGTCAATGTGGTGAAAACGAAAACTGGCTAAATCATTGATTTTATGGTGCCGCTTAGGTGACTCGAACACCTGACCCCATCATTACGAATGATGTGCTCTACCAACTGAGCTAAAGCGGCCCGGAACATTACATTCCAATTTCCCGAAGGAAGCCAACCGTTTCCGACTGAACGGTGCGCTGATAACCAAAAGCACGGAGGAAAGCAAGGCCCAAATCAAACAATATCGTTGTTTGTTAGAAAGGTTTCACAACATGTACATCGGCAGTACCAGACGGGGCGGAAATCAACCGGGTTTTACAGCGGGCATGCGATAATGATCCGTAGAGTGTGAAACGTTGGAACCGCACCAGCCTTCAAGCTGGCGCGGTTCCGTGACCATCAAGGAATCAAACGCCTGCGCAAAGACGCTGGCGGGCGTCGTTATATTCACGCTCCAGCCGGTCGACCAGTTGCCCGGCAGGTGCCACTTCGTGGATGGCTCCGATACCCTGACCGCAGCCCCATATATCCTTCCAGGCCTTGGCGCCTTCCTGCTGAGCCTTGTCGAAATCCATCTTGGATGGATCGGCTTCCGGCAGGTTTTCCGGATCGAGACCTGAGTTGGCGATCGACGGCTTCAGATAATTGCCTCCGATGCCGGTGAAGTAGTTGGAATAGACGATGTCGGATGAATTCGAGTCGACGATCATCTGCTTGTAGGCATCTGTCGCGCGCGCTTCGGTCGTGGCGATGAAAGGCGAGCCGATATAGGCGAGGTCGGCGCCCATGGCCTGAGCGGCGAGGATCGATCCGCCATTGGCGATGGCGCCCGAAAGGAGCAAGGGGCCGTCGAACCAAGAACGAATTTCCTGCACGAGCGCGAAGGGCGACAGCGCACCGGCGTGGCCGCCAGCACCGGCAGCGACCGCGATAAGGCCGTCCGCGCCCTTACGGATTGCCGAATTGGCATGGCGGTTGTTGATGACGTCATGAAGGACGATGCCGCCATAGGAATGGATTGCCGCATTCACTTCCGGCACAGCGCCGAGCGAGGAAATGACGATCGGCACCTTGTATTTCACGCAAAGGCCGAGATCGTACTCAAGGCGCTTGTTGGAACGGTGCACGATCTGGTTGACCGCGAAGGGTGCGGATGGCCGATCCGGATTGGCCTTGTCGTAAGTGGCAAGTCCTTCCGTGATCTCTGCCAGCCACTCGTCGAGTTGTGCTTCAGGACGGGCATTGAGTGCGGGAAAGGAACCGACGACGCCTGCCTTGCACTGCGCCATGACCAGAGCCGGATGCGAAATGATGAATAGGGGAGCACCAACCACCGGGATGCGCAGTCTGCTTTTCAGAATATCCGGCAAGGCCATCTTCAATCGTCCTCCGTGATTGACGTTTCCGTAAACGTAATAGTTTTAGCATCTCCTCGCTCAACGGCAATATCAAAAGCGCGCGAACCGATCTATCAATACAGGTCACCCGCGGTTTTCGGAGAATCTTGACAGGGAGTGACGGAAACCAGCTGATTGGGACATTCTTGATGCATGGACACTCCATGGTTAGCAGAATTGCCCGGAGGGGAGGGAATCGCCAGCCTACTTCGGGATGTCTCGTTCATTCGCATGGGGCAGTTCGGCGCTGTAAAACCATACGGATGGGGGAAAACCGCAGTCAGAGTTAATATTTGGTGTCTCCGACATGCTTATTGGCTAGTCAAAGCGGGTGATGAACAGCTAAATGCCTTGATTCAGACGTTAATTTCGCTGAGGCTTATGAAATCGTCTGCATCGGAGACCGCTTGCTCCTGTTGAGGGCGTGACGAAACGGCGGGAAGAACGAACAAGGGAAGAGCAACCTTTGGAAAGTATTGAGCGCGCGATCAGGAATGCATTTGCCAAGGCGGATGCGCATAATCCGGCGACCCGCCAGCGAATCTATGAGTCCGCTTGGGGTGCGCATGAGCGCGCTCTTGCGGCAAATACCGCGCTCAGCGATGTGCAGAAGGAACAGCGCCGCCAAAAGCTAAAGGACGCGATCTCGCACATTGAACAGGAATTCAAGACCGGTGGTGACAAGACTGAGCGTCACGACCCGTCACTTGATGCTCCGCACAGGGAAGATCCGATCCTTGGCGGTAAGGCGGAAGAGGCATCGCCTGCGCTCGATACCAGCGACATCCGTGCGACCTCGCGGCAGAAGAAGCGCAGCAATGCCGATCTCGGTTATGAGGGCGGCGTTTCGCGTAAGGACCGCAGGAAAAAGAAACGTCATTCACCTTTCTATAGCTATGGTATTCCGGCGCTTGTGCTCGCTGTTGCCGCTTTCATCGGTTATTCGCTCTATAACAGCTTTATCGATTTGAGCCGTGGACCGGCGAACAATCCGCTGCATAGCGATGGCAGTATTGCGCCTTTGAAAGAAGGCGAAGAGCCCGGCGGATTGAAATGGATCACGATTTTCCAGCCGTCTGAGGCAACACGAATGTCCGTCAAGGGACGTGCGACGGCGGAAATCAGGCAGGAAGGCACACGCAGTTTCGCACGTGTACAATCTTCCGGTGCCGAAGATACGGTCACATTCGATGTGGGCGAAGGCATTTTGAACCAGCTGGAAGGCAAGAAGGCGACCTTCGACATTGTTGCGCGAGCGGATGATGGCAAGACGACCCAGATGTCAGTCAATTGTGATTTCGGCGGTCTTGGCGATTGTGGGCGAAGGCGCTACGACGTTCGCGATTCCGTGAGCGACTTCCTTTTCGATATGGATATTTCGTCCGGCCAGAAGGCAGGTCGCGCAGGCACGATCACAGTCAACTCGGATTTGAGCGGTTCCGGCAAGCCAGTGAATATCTATGAAATCCGCGTTTCGACGGCGGCTGAATAATCAACTTAGCAGCTTTTCCAGTGTTTCAAGCCGGTCCGCTTCGCGGGGCGGCTTGTCCCAGCGAAGCCGTGAGAAACGCGGAAAGCGCATGGCAACGCCGGATTTATGGCGCGTGGAGCGATTGAGACCCTCGAAAGCAACTTCCACCACCAGGCCATGATCGGGCTCGGCACGCACGGACCGAACCGGCCCGAAGCGCTCGGTGGTGTTCTCGCGCACAAACTTGTCCAGCAATTTCAATTCTTCGTCCGTAAAGCCGAAATAGGCTTTGCCAACCGGCACCAGCACTGGCTCGCCTTCCGGTCCCGTCCAGACGGCAAAGGTGAAATCTGAATAATAGCTGGAGCGCTTGCCATGTCCACGCTGGGCATAAACGATCACGGCATCGACGGTGAACGGATCACGCTTCCATTTGAACCAGGGCCCTTTCGGGCGTCCGGGCAGGTAAGTGCTGTCGTGGCGTTTCAACATGACGCCTTCGATGACGGGATGGGGTGGATTGGCGCGAAACTGCGCCAATTCCTCGAAGTCAGCGAAAGGCAGTATTGGCGAAAGATCGAAGCGGCGAGGGTCGAGCTTGCTGACGAAACCTTGCAGGCGGGCACGGCGCTCGGAGAAAGGCAAGGCGCGCAGGTCTTCGCCAGTCTGCTGGTTCCCGTCCTGCAACAAATCATAGGCCCGCACAAAAGCGGGATAGTCGCGTAACTGCTTCGCGCTCACGGTCTTGCGGTTCAGTCTTTGCTGGAGATCGGAAAACGTGGCAGTTTCTATGCCGGTTTCGCCGTGATGACCGACAAGCAATTCGCCATCGATTGCACCTTCGAAATCCATGGCCTCCAGAATGTCCGGGAATGCGCCGGAAATATCGTCACCGGTGCGCGAGTAGAGGCGGCGTACACCGCTTTCCGCGACAGCCTGAACGCGAATGCCGTCCCACTTCCATTCGGCGCTGTAGGCGGATGCGTCAAGCGAGGGGATTTCAGCTTCATTAAGCGCTGTCGCCAGCATGACGGGGCGAAACGGTGCGGCCGCGGTGGCAGCAGGCTTTTCACCGCGACCTTCAAGCCAGGCGAAAAGCGTCTCATAGGGCGGTGACTGGCCGTGCCAGAGTTCCTCGATTTCGACAACGTTGACGCCGCCAAAGTCAGCGAGAGCCTGTTTGGCGAGGCGGGCGGAAACCCCGACGCGCAAACCACCGGTGACGAGCTTTAACAACGCATAACGTTCCGAAATGCCGAGCAGATCGAGCCATCCGGCCACGAGCATCGGGCCTTCGCGGCGCGACGCAAGCTGCAATTCATGCACCACAATCCCAAGTGGCAGATTTGCGCCGGGTGCGGTTTCACTGGGGCCGGGCCAGATGAGCGAAATCGTTTCGGCGAGGTCTCCCACATAATCATAGGAATAGGCAAAGAGCGTGGGATCGACGCGCTCGGCTATCAGTGCGCGCAGCATGGCGGGCTTCACGCTTTGCAGTTCGAGATCGCGCGTGATTGCCGCCAATGCCAGACCGCGATCCGGGTCGGGAGTAGCGCGGAAATAGTCAACAAGCAGACGAAGCTTGCCGTTGCGCTGCGGCGTCAGAACCAGCCGGTCAAGAAGTTCAGCGAAAGCACGCATCAATCGCCCTCATCTTCATAGCCGATGAGATGCAGCGGCTTGGCCGGTATGTTCTGCAACTCGCACCAGCGAACAAGCGCTTCCTCGCGTCCATGCGTGACCCACACTTCGGCAGGTGCGATTTCCGTTATGGTCGCCGTCAGTTCATCCCAGTCGCAATGGTCGGAAATGATGAGTGGCAGTTCAACGCCCTGTTGCTTGGCGCGCTGGCGGATGCGCATCCAGCCGGAGGCGAAGGCCGAAATGGGATCGGGAAAACGCCGCGCCCAACGGTCGGAAAAAGCCGATGGAGGACCGACGATGATCTTGCCTGCAAAATCCGGCTGCGCTTCGTCACGTTCCAGGGTTGCCGGTTCAAGCGGACCGAGATCGATACCTTGTGCCTGGTAATAATCGCACATCTTTTCCAGTGCACCGTGAATATAGATCGGTTCCGAGTAGCCTGCATTGCGTATGAGTTTGATAACCCGCTGCGCCTTGCCCAGCGAATAGGCACCGACAAGGTGCGCGCGTTCAGGAAATTGCCGGATTGATTTGAGAAGCGTTGCGATCTCGTGTGACGCATCAGGGTGACGAAACACTGGCAGCGCAAAGGTTGCTTCGGTGATGAAGACATCACAGGCGACCGGCTCAAAAGGTGCGCAGGTTGGATCGGCTGCGCGCTTGTAATCGCCCGAAGCGACAATGCGGGTTCCGTCCTTCTCCACTGCGATCTGGGCCGAACCGAGCACATGGCCCGCGCCATGAAAACTGACCCGGACACCATTGATCGTCAGGGTTTCACCGAGGCCTATCGGTTGCGTGGTTTCGGCGAAGTTCGCGCCGTAGCGTAGCGCCATGATGTCGAGCGTTTCGGGCGTTGCCAGTACATGGGTGTGGCCCGAGCGGGCATGATCGGAATGTCCGTGCGTGATGAGCGCGCGTTCCACCGGACGCACGGGGTCGATGTAGAAATCGCCGGGCGGGCAATAAAGACCTTTGGGAGAGGAGCAGAGAAGCTGGTTGAAACGCATGGTTTCAAGATAGGTCACGAAGTTCGCGCCGAAAAGAGAGGGAGCTTGCGTCTGCTGACAAAATGAGAACAAAAGTGAACAAACACCTTGGCGGCTTGCCTCGCTGCGATTAGATTGACGGCGTGACACTGAACCTGAAACCCGCCGCCGCATCTGCCGCTTTTCCCTTGCCGGACCGTTTTCTTGAATGGTTTGCGGCCAAGGGCTGGTCGCCGCGTGCGCATCAGCTTGAGCTTTTGGCCCGTGCTGAACAGGGCCAGTCCACGCTTCTGATCGCACCCACCGGGGCTGGTAAAACGTTGGCCGGGTTTCTGCCTGCATTGGTGGATCTGGAAAAACGTGGGCGCTTAAAGCCCGGCTTGGCGAAGCGCGGCGTGCATACGCTTTATATCTCGCCGCTGAAGGCTCTGGCCGTCGATATTCATCGCAATCTGACGGTGCCGGTTGAGGAAATGGGCCTTGATATCACCATCGAGACCCGGACCGGCGACACGCCTGCGCACAAACGCCAGCGGCAGAAGCTGGCGCCGCCGGATATTCTGCTGACCACGCCAGAGCAGCTTGCATTGTTGATTGCATCTAAAGGTGCGGAACAGTTCTTCAAGGGCCTGCGCTATGTGGTGCTGGACGAATTGCACTCGCTGGTGATTTCCAAGCGCGGACACCTTCTGGCGCTGGGGCTGGCGCGGCTGCGCCGCCTGCAACCGCAATTGCAGACCATCGGCCTTTCCGCCACGGTGGCGGAGCCCGATGAACTGCGCCGCTGGTTGGTGGAACAGGACGGCACCGGGCCGATGGCCGGTCTTGTGACGGTGGACGGCGGAGCCAAGCCGGAAATCACCATTCTCGATTCCGACGAACGGGTGCCATGGTCAGGCCATTCGTCACGTTATGCCATTCCTGACATTTACGAGGCGATCCGCCAGCACCGCACGACGCTTTTATTCGTCAATACGCGCAGTCAGGCGGAGATGCTGTTTCAGGAACTGTGGCGGGTCAACGAGGACACGCTGCCCATTGCGCTGCATCACGGTTCGCTCGATGCCAGCCAGCGCCGCAAGGTCGAGCAGGCCATGGCCGCCAACACATTGCGGGCTGTGGTCGCGACTTCGACGCTTGATCTCGGGATCGACTGGGGTGATGTCGATCTGGTCATTCATGTCGTGCACCGAAAGGGGCGAGCCGCCTTGCGCAGCGCATTGGCCGTGCCAATCACCGCATGGACGAGCCAAGCCGCGCCATTCTTGTACCCGCCAATCGCTTCGAGGTGATGGAGTGTCGCGCCGCACTTGATGCCAATTATCTGGGTGCGCAGGATACGCCACCCCTGATCGATGGGGCGCTGGATGTGCTGGCGCAACATGTGCTCGGCATGGCCTGTGCCGAGCCTTTCAACGCCGATCAGCTTTATCGTGAGGTGCAGAGTGCCGCACCCTATTCGAACCTTCCGCGAGACACGTTCGACCGCATTCTGGATTTTGTGGCGACCGGCGGCTACGCACTCAAGACCTATGAACGGTTCGCGAAAATCCGCAAGACCGTGGACGGCACTTGGCGGGTGTCTAATCCGCGCATTGCGCAGCAATATAGGCTCAACATCGGCACGATTGTCGAAGCGCCGGAGCTCAATGTCCGGCTTACTCGTGGCGGCAAGGGCGGAAATGCGCGCGGCGGACGTGTTCTTGGTCGCATCGAGGAATATTTCCTTGAGACGCTCACTGCTGGCGACACGTTCCTGTTTGCCGGAAAGGTTCTGCGGTTTGAAGGCATCCGTGAGAACGAATGCATCGCCTCCAATGCTGCCGGGCAGGATGCCAAGATTCCTGTCTATGCAGGCGGCAAGTTTCCGCTTTCCACCTATCTTGCCGCGCAGGTGCGCGCCATGCTTGCCGACCGCACGCGCTGGCAGTTTTTGCCGGAACAGGTGCGGGAATGGCTGGAAGTGCAGCAGTGGAAATCCGTACTGCCAGCAACGGACGAGCTGCTGATCGAAACTTTTCCGCGCGGCAATCGCTTCTACATGGTCGCCTATCCGTTCGAGGGCAGGCTGGCACACCAGACGCTCGGCATGTTGCTGACGCGTCGTCTGGAGCGCATGGGCGCACATCCGCTTGGCTTTGTCGCGACCGATTATTCGCTGGGACTCTGGGGCCTCAAGGATATGGGCGCGCTGATTGGCACGGGAAAGCTCAATCTCACCCGCCTGTTCGATGAGGATATGCTGGGGGACGATCTCGAAGCCTGGCTTGATGAAAGCTATCTTTTGAAACGCACTTTCCGCAATTGTGCCGTGATTTCAGGGCTTATCGAGCGCCGTCATCCGGGACAGGAAAAAACAGGCCGTCAGGTTACGGTTTCCACCGACCTGATCTATGACGTGCTGCGGACCCATGAGCCGGACCACATATTGCTGCAGGCGACGCGTGCGGATGCCGCGACCGGGCTTCTGGATATCAAGCGTCTTGGCGACATGCTGGCACGCGTGAAAGGTCATCTCCTGCACAAGCCGCTCGACAGGATTTCACCGCTGGCGCTGCCTGTGATGCTCGAAATCGGACGTGAGCGTGTGGCAGGTGAGGGCGATGAAATGCTGCTTGAAGAGGCCGCAGACGATCTAATCAGAGAGGCGATGCAATGAAGACTGCCGTGTGGGGCAACGGAGAGGCCTACAGTCTGGCCCATGCGGAAGTGCGTGGCGTTGCAGCTGTGTGCGATCCATCCGGTGCACTGTTCCTGCCTGATCTCCATATGCTCATCGTCTCAGACCTGCATCTGGAAAAAGGTTCATCCTTTGCCCGGCGCGGCCAGCTCATCCCGCCTTATGACACAGCGGCGACGCTCGACATGCTGGCGCTGGCCATTGCGCGCTATCAGCCGCGAACCGTCATCAGCCTTGGCGACAGTTTTCACGATGCGACGGCCAGCGAACGCCTGCCGTCGCTTTATGCCATCCGGCTGAAATCGCTTATGGAGCATCGGGACTGGTTCTGGATCACTGGCAATCACGATCCGGATCGCCCGGTCGACCTGCCGGGCGATTGTGTGGAGGAACTGGCAGTCGGGCCGCTTGTTTTCCGACATGAACCATCGCGCAAGGCCGGGCAGGGCGAGATTGCAGGCCATCTTCATCCGGCGGCCCGCATCGTGCGACGCGGGCGGTCAGTACGCCGCCCCTGTTTTGTAAGCGACGGGGAAAGGCTTATCATGCCTGCTTTCGGAGCCTATACGGGTGCGCTGAATATTCTGGATCGCGCTTTCCGAGGGCTGTTCGCTGACGAGACCCTGCGCGCCTATATGCTGGGACAGGGTAAGGTTTACCCGATTGCGCGCGGTGCGCTTTATGGGGGTTAATCCCTGCGGAACAGAATGCGTCCGAACCAGCCGGTGAAGACGGCAAGGAAAACGGCAAAAAGGCCGTAGAGAAAGCTGTTCTGGTGGGCGGCGTTGTAGATGCTCTGTTCAAAACCAGCCTTGACGATTTCCAGACTGGCATTGGCTTCACGCAAAAAAACACCGTTGCGGAACAGAAGCGCCCGAGCCTTGTGGCGCCCGACCGGCACATTGGCGGGCAGGTTCAATGTGGCGCGAAACAAGGTGCGGGAAATGAACTCCACACCCCCGATGCGCTGCGTATAGAGGCCCTGGCGGATTTTCATTTCGCGCAGTTCGTTGCCAAATGTCGGGATATTGCCCGACAGGCTGCCCGGATCTTCCGGGACGAGATAGAAGTTGCGCACGCCCACCGAAAGTTGTCGGTAGATTTTCTCTTCGGTAATGTCCTGCAGATTGCGGGTAGAGGCCAGCGAGTAGGAGAGCGGCACGCCCATGAAGGTTTCCGAATCCGAATTCACCCAGACACCGAGATAACGGTCCTTCTTGCGCACCACGAGATCGCGCGAGGGGCCTTGCAGCACGACGATGATATCGTAACGGCCTTGTCGCTGGATCATCGGGTCGGCATTGTCGAGCGCGCCGAATATGGTGAGGTCAGTGCCGCCGAAATTCGATGTGATGGCGATGGTTTCGGTTGAAAGTCCGATTTCGATGGTTTCATCCGCAGGGTTCTGCAATTGCGGAACCGTGTTGCCGTTGCCGCTGGAATCGACCTGCGCCAGTGCGCTTCCCGTCATTAGAAGGAACATCAATGCGGAGGAAAGCGTAAGGCTCCGCATGTCAGATATCCGCAATCGAAATGGAAAACAGATTGTCGGGCCGCACGAACAGGCCAAAGGCGAGGCGCAGGCCAACGGCAAGCACGAGAAGCGCCAGCAAAAGGCGCAACTGTTCGCCGCGCAATTTTTGGCCCGCGCGTGCGCCGTATTGCGCGCCGATAACGCCGCCAACCATCAGCAGGAAAGCAAGCACGATATCGATGGACTGGTTGGTCGTTGCCTGCAGGACGGTCGTGACTGCGGTCACAAAGGTGATCTGAAACAGCGAGGTTCCGACAACCACATTTGTCGGAACATGCAGAAGATAGATGAGCGCCGGAACCATAATGAAACCGCCGCCGACACCCATCACCGATGACAGAAGGCCGATGAAGAAGCCGATGCCGAGAACCGGAATGATGCTGACATAGATGGTAGAGGCGCGAAACCGCATCTTGAATGGCAGGCGGTGTATCCACGTATGCTGGCCGGATCGCCGCACAGCACCTGCTTGTCCCTTCTTCACACGGCGCAAGGCGCGCAGGCTTTCCACCAGCATCAGACCGCCGACAGTGCCGAGAAAGAAGACGTAGAGGATGGAAACGATCAGGTCCAACTGGCCGAGATCGCGCAGCCACGAGAACACGAAGATACCGACAAGGGAACCCAATACACCACCCGCCACGAGAAACAGGCCGAGCTTGATATCGAGCGTGCGACGTTTGAAATGCGCCAGTGCGCCGGAAACCGACGAGGCGATGACCTGATTGGCACCGGTGGCGACCGCGATTGCAGGTGGAATGTTATAAAAGATCAGAAGCGGTGTGATCAGAAAGCCGCCGCCGACGCCGAACAGTCCGGAGAGAAAACCCACGGCGGCGCCCATGCCGAGAAGAACCAGCATGTTGACCGATAATTCCGCAATGGGAAGATAAATACCCAATTCCGAACCCGGCTTTCACGAACGCATGACACACAGCTGCTTGCGGTCGCGCTTCTCCGCAAGATGTTTCACTCTACTAAAACATCTCCGGCAAAATTATGAAACTGTTCTGCGTGCGGAAATGCATGAAAACAAGTAGTTAGGCTTAACTTCACACGTGAGTTTCAGCCCGACCACTCCTCATAATGTCTTGCTCTGTCGCCATCGCGAAGTCAAACGCCGATTGCTGATAAAGTTATCTCGCGAAACTCTATTCGAGGAAAAATGCTAGGTGTTGTTTAAGAACAACAAAAAGAGCCTTGAAGAGAGCTTAAAACAGTCATTGTTGGTATAATCCCATAGAATATATAGGAAATACATGAGCGCAATCTGGCCACGATGCACTGTCGATCATTCGGTAGCGTTCTGTCGGTTGCTGATGACGATATTGATATCTTCTTTCGGCGTGATGACGGAATGACCAGACGATGGGTAAAACTGTGCACGGATCGAAATGTTGTCGGACATTTTACTGTCGGTCAGGCTGCCGTTCTTTATGATATAAAGATAGGGATTGGTCAGATTCACGCTGAAGTTTCCAGCAAAGCGGCTGCTGGACTTGAAACCAAAGCAGTTCATGCTTTCGGTATAGTAGTTGCCATTCATGACATTCCATTCTTCCATCGGGCTGGACCGTGTGAGACAGGTCTTTTTGCCGTCTGGTGTGGTGAAATTCGCATTGAACGACACGCCTATGAAGATGTTCTTCAGCTCGAAACTGCCGGATAGGACTTTGAAAATGGATTTGTACGGATGAATATCCTCGGCAGGGATAAGTTGCTTGTCGCCAGAGGAAATCTCAAAGTCGATCGCATCTCCCTGGAAGTTTTTGATGTCCTTGTCGAGCGCGAGGGGAATCTTCGCGATGATCCCGTTTTCCATCTCGTTGTTTACGTGCAAGAGCATCGTCTATCCCCTCGTTGATAGGGCTTAGATAATAAGGCTCAACGAGTCGATTCAACCTGTCACTTCTTTCAGACGCTTGTGGCCAAAACGAAAAAGGGCAGCATCTGCTGCCCTCGAAAAATCCGATTTACTTCAATGCGTTACTTGTTCTTCTCGAGAAGAAGCTGGACCAGTTTCTGGTCAACGTCACCGGTCGGCGTCTGGCCATTCGCCTTCTGGAAGGCAGCAATTGCAGCGCGGGTCTTGCCGCCCATCAAGCCATCGGCGGTGCCGACGTCGTAGCCGTTCTTCTGGAGAATAAGCTGGATGTTACGAACAGCCTTCTTCATATCCACCGAGCCGGTGGTGAGCGGTTTGCTCTCGGTCCAAGCATCCGGGACGTCGATGGAGTTGGTTGCCTGATCGAGCGGCTTGGCCTTCCAGAGCTTGACTAAATCCTTGGCGCGTTCAAGCTGTTCCGGTTTTAATGCCTTGGCAATCTGGTCGCGCTTGTCGGCAGCATCCTTGTCACCAGCATTGGCGGCGAGCGAGAACCATTTGTAGCTTTCTTCCAGATTGACCGGCATGCCCAGTCCCTTGGCCGCAAGGATTCCAAGATTGAACTGGCTGTCCTTCACGCCGAGTTCGGCGGCATCGGTGAACCAGCGCACGGCGGAAGCATTGTCAGGGTTGCCATTGGCGCCGGTTGCGAAAAGGACGGCGAGGTTGTGCATCGCGCTGGCGTTACCCTGTTGCGCTGAAAGCTGGTACCAGGTCTTGGCCTTTTCGAGATCGCGGGCCATGCCAAGGCCCTTCTCGTTGAAGTTGCCGAGACGATATTGCGCCGGGGCAAAGCCTTGACCTGCAGAAATCTCATACCATTTCGCCGCCTTGGCAAAGTCGGCAGCAACGCCGCGACCTTCCATGTAGCGATTGCCGACCTCGAAGAGGGCACGGGCGTCGCCCTTGGCTGCAGCCTCGCGAAGCGCTGCCGGACCGGCTTCTTCCGGTACAGACGGAATGGTGGCCTGAGGCTGTGCGGCAGGTTCGGTTGATGTAGCCGTTTCCGCAGGAACTACCGGATGGACGGTTGTTCCGGTTGCTGCGGCAGGCTGTTCAATCTGTGTGGGGATTTCGACCGCTGCCTGTTGCTCGTTCGCTAGTTTCGGGATTTCTTCCTGCGCAATTTTTTCCGCGCGGGGCTCTGCGATTACGGGCGTGGTTTCCGCGGATTGTTCGAGGGCAGGTGTGGTGTCCGACGCGATTTTTGCAGCGATTTCGTCGGCTGGCGCAGGTGTATTATCGGCGGCAGTTGTGTCGATCTGAGGCGGCACCGTATCAAGTGCGGCTTCCACCGGCTCGTCGCGGTTGAGGAAAGCTGAGCCGATCTGCAGGCCAGCCATCGCGATCATCACAGCACCGATTGCCATCAGGATCGGCTTGCGCTGGCGCTGGATCATGTCGCCGACTGATGACTTTTTCTTACCAGTGCGCTTGGTCGTGCCCTTCTGAAGCTGTTCGGATTCAGCGGCGGCAAGCTGGGCGGCGCGACGCGCCGCCGTGATGAAGTCCACCTTGCCGTTGGCGGCAAGGGCCAGATCGGCAGCGTCTTCGCGCTGGCGGCGTTCTTCGCGCACCCGCTTCATAATCGAATTGAGGTCCGGCATGCCTTCGCCCTGAGGGCGAGGGGATGGAGTCGTTTCCAGCTCCGGTTCTTCGCGTGTGATCGGCTCGATGGCCGCAAGATCGCTTTCGAAGGCTGGCGCATCAAGCGTCGCGTCAAAAGCGCTGGCTTCGAGTGTTTCGTCGTCCTTTCCGACGGATTTGTCGGCGCGGCGACCGCGTATAGCTTTCGCGAAACCGCCGAAGAGCGATGACTTCCCGGTCAAGTCACCTGCCTGCATATCGGCGGGACCAGCTTCGCTCTGGACGGTTGCAAAAGCTGCTTCCGCTGCCGCTGCAGCCGGGGAACGCGGTGCCGACGGACGCGGCGATCCAGCGTTGGGGCTGGTGAAGGCCGACTTTTCAGTGTCCGACGTGTCTGATTTGCCTGCCACGTCCTGCTCAAGCCTGGCCAGACGATCAACGATCTTGACCAATGTGTCGTGGACGGTCTCGAATGTCTTGCCGTTGCGCTCGTCGGAATTGCGCGCCAGGGCCTCAAGCGATTTCATGTCTTCGGCGAGTTGCCGGGCGATCACGCTGTCGCCATGTGATCCATGCTGCAGAACGCGCGCGACAGCACTTTCGGCAGCTTCGCGCGCTGCATCCAGCACTGTTTCGCGATTGGAGGCGATGGAGCGCTCGATGGAAACGAGACGCGGCTTCAATTCTGCGAGCTCGGCAACGGGCTGCGCAAGATGATGGGCGATATTTGCAATCTGATCTTCGAGGCTGCGGATTGCCTTCACATCCAGTCCAGGGCCGTCATAGGTCGGCGCCTGAAGGAGACCCAGTGAAATCTGCTGCGAAAGATCGTCGAGGCGGCCTTCCAGAGTGTGGATCGCGCTGTTGTCGACATGCTGCGTGGCATATTGCGCGTCGAGACGCTCGGTCAGTTCTGCAAAGCGGCGGTCGATTTTGTCCAGAACGGAAGGATGCGGCTCCTCTACCCGGCGCTCGGCAGCTTCGAGCTTCTCGCCGATGGCTTCAAGACGTGCCTCTACAGCGTGATAGTCGGACTGGTTCAGATTCTCCATGACCTTGCCAACCTGATTGGCAAGCAGGTTAATCTGGTGTGCGAGCTGGTCAATGACGCCTTCCGGTAGCGCTGAGCCGCTTGAAAGGCCGTCGATGCGAGAGGAAAGTTCGCCGAGCTTGCGATAGAGCGTATCGGAATTCTGCTGCGTTGCCGAAGTGGCGAGCTGTTCTGCGAGCTCTGCCAAACGGCTTTCGATACGCTCCAGTCGGCGCGCACTGTCCTGATCCGGGCGCTGGGCGCGGCTGGTGGCGATGATAGCGCGGCTGATTTCGTCCAGCCGCTCATCGATCTGCTGCAGACGGCTCTGATCGAGCGACGACGCGTGTTGTGGGCTGAGCGATTCCTCGATGGAATTCGCGAGCTGGCCGATGCGATCCTCGATTGCGCTCAGGCGGTTCGACTGGGGCAACGTACCGATGGCGTCGCGCACCTGCTCAAGCCGCGAGCCGATCGCATCCAACGCCGGATCGACGGCGTTGTGGCGCTGTTCGAAGGCCTCGAAACGCGCGTCGAAGCGATCCCAACGATTGTTGAGACGATGCAGTGTTTCTTCGCGCGCGAGGCTCTGGACGGTGCGATGGAGCTCTTCGAGCTGGCGGCGGAGCGCCTGCGCGTTTGCCTCACTGCTGCGTTCGGCGAGAAGGCGTACGCTGTCGTTGATACGCTCGAAATCATCGCTCATCTGCTGTGAAAAGCCTTCTTCGCTTGCGGCGCGCTGAAGGCGGGTCATCTCGCGGCTGGCACGGCTGACCTCGGCGCTTGAGGCATAATGCGGCTGCGGTTCTTCATGGCTACCGCGCATCCGACGCAGATTTTCGGCAATTTCGGCGAGGCCAGTTACAGTCTCGTCAGGATGGCGAACTGGGTGACGTTCGGAACGCAGAATATCGCGTACGTCCGGGGCGCTGTCGTGCTCCAGATCCATCAGGCGTTTTTCAAGGCTCGCCAGCGTGCGGTTAAGTTCTTCCATGGCAGGCGATGACGCTCGGCGCTCGCGGTGGGCATTCAAATCGTCAATAATTGATCGTGAACCTGACGCCATATCTGGATTTGCCATGATAAATTCACTTTTTCTAATGATAGAGGCCGCCGGGAGCAAATTTCACCAGCGCAACAGGCAAGAATTTGCTCTGCTTACATTTGTACAAACGTGGTAAATAACTCGTTAATATATGCGGCTAAGTGAGTGCTTTCGTGGATGCCGAATAGCATCCCATGGTTGAGCGGGCTGAATTCAGCGTGTCAAACGCAACCCGGCATGAAAAGCGGATCTATCGAATACGAAAGATGCGTGAACCGCGGCGGCAAAATGTAAATCGAAGCTACGGCACTGACAGCAATGTCAATGTGAGCTGTCATCAACAGTGGTTCCATCGCGCAATCGCGCGGTGACCGGGCGTTTCCGGGGGCGGAAACAGGGTAGGACATGAGTAAACAGGCTAACGCACCAGGGCTGGTCGCAGATTTAGCAATTGCGGATTTGCTAACCGGCACAAGCGTGAATATGCGAAAGGAAGGTCAGTCAGGCGGTCAACTATACCGGATCGGCGATCTAGCGGAGGAGTTCGACCTGACGTTGCGCGCCTTGCGCTTCTACGAAGACAAAGGATTGCTCAATCCGCGCCGTGCGGGCGTGACGCGGCTTTATGATTACAACGACCATACACGCTTGCGTCTCATCCTGTTTGGACGACGCATCGGCTTCACGCTGAGCGAGATGGGGCAGTTGATCAGCGTGTGGGAAAATGAGACCCGCGACGCTGTCGAAGTGGAGAAGCTACGCAAGCGTTTCAAGGAAAAACTGGTCGAGCTTGAGAAGAAAAAGGACGAGGTTGATCAGTCTGTCGAAGAGCTGCGAACCATCCTCGCACGAATGGGGCGACAATCGTTTTGATTGCGGGTGTGTGAAGTTTGAAAATGTGGCTGCCCCTATCTGATTGACAGGACAGATAAGGGCAGCCTATTCGCTCGTACTGAAAAATATATATAAAAATCAACGCTTTTAGAATGCAATCTAGACTTTGACGCCATACGGGGAATGACGGAACAGCCTGTCTTGTATCGGTAATATACAAGCCATTTTGCATCCTCCATTTTTGCTCTGCAGGCTGTGTTTGGTCTAATCCACCAACACAGATGTTGCTTGCAGGGCGAGAACAGGTCGCGCTTAGCAATAAGAAAAAGTTTTAAAACCTCCTGTTCATTGAAAACAAGGCCATCTTAACTGGATTTAGATCGATCTTAAAATAGCAACTTGCTGGGTAAGATTCTCAATCTCTATTGGCTAATTTAACTAACGCTAAATATTGAAATGTAATTTTCGAATAACTGATTTATCCGCAAGGAAGCTTCCGGAAGGCTTCGTTCTGGGATTCCTGAAAACTTGTATCGACTTGTGTCTCGCCAAGTGCGCTCTGGGGCGGCTTTGGACAATGAAACTACGGTTCACAATTATTCGCCGTCATCTTTTTAATTTGGGTATATGTGTGCATCTACGAATGTGCGGCCTCGGCCAGATCGAAGTCAGAGCGAACTCCGCCTGACAGGTCCGAATGTTTCAGCCTGTTGCATGAAGTGTGCCCTGGAGTGGGAACCTCGACGCATCGACGGGGTTATTCCAGCCTTGCGACTGATGGCGCATCCAAGATGTGCCCAGAACGAACAGATGGAGCGCCGGTCTGATCCAATCAGATCGAATTCGCTCTGATGCGAAAGTGAGGCTGACAATGAAAAAAGCTCTTGTTCTGACCGTAGCGGCGTTTCTTGCTAGCTCCGGTTTTGCGCTGGCGCAGGATCGAGTGCTTATCGAAGTGCCTCAGGCAGCACGCGATTATGTCATCGCAAATCCTTCGGACCCGGTCGTCATTGAGGGCGAAATCAGTGACGGTTATGTTCTCCCCGATGTAATCGCGGTTCATCCGATCCCCGACAATCCGGGTTTCGGTTACATCTATGTCAATGGTGAACCGGTGATCGTTTCCATGCAGAACCGTCAGGTCGTCTATTATACCGAAGGGCCGAATGCTGGTCCGCTGGTGCCGAATGAAGTCGTGACCTACATCGAAACCAATCCGGTTGATCCGGTCATCATCGAAGGAGATATCGCCGAAGGTATGGTCATCCCCGAGGATGTGCCGCTGGTGGCTGTTCCGGAGCAGCGACTTATTCCTATGTTTATGTGGAAGATCGTCCGGCTCTGATCGATACGCAGACCCGCCGCGTTGTATGGGTCAAGTAAGCCTTCAAGGATCGATTAATAGTAGAAAGGCGGCAGAATTGCCGCCTTTATCATGTCTCACATGTGGTCATCCGGTCTACGCAATCGGCGTGATTTTCACCGTTCAGCTCGCGTTACCGGTCAAAAATGACCGTTCACGAAGCCGCAAACTTGACCATAACACCACGCTGGCGAAAATATGCCTGCATGAGCTTCCTGCCGGAGCGATTGTTCTGCACCAGCTTGGCCGGATCGAACACAGCCTCTTTCAGGCCCGCGCGCTCAAGCGCTGCTTTCAGGGCGGCGATATGTAAATCGATGTCGACATTATCCGCCTGAAGCGATTCATAAATTCGGTCTGTCGCTTCCGCTACAGTAGGTTCGCTCACCACTATACTCCTGTTGTTGCTTGCAGGCGCTTATCACACTTTCCCTTCGACCACTATCAGGATGAAAAGCGTCTTTACATGAACATTTCCCCGTCCCGCACGAACTTGTGTAATTTTTGACGTTTACGGAAACGTCAAAGTAGGTTAGCTTCGAGCCGAAATTGACTGGACGAGCGCGAATTCCGTGATGTGGTCAGTCAAAAAAGCGGCAAAAATGGCTGTTTTCGGAGAAAATCATCCCTTTTTGTTGCAACATGCGCGCTGTCACAACGTTTTGCTATAATGTGGCATGCAGGCATGAAACGCGGTTACGGGCTCGTTCCAGCCATCGCGGAACGGCTCAGGTGGTGAATTTGGAGGATTTCTATGCCGAGCTATCGCGCGCCAGTTGAGGATACGAATTTCGTTCTCAATGACGTTCTGAATTATCAGCGCTACAACAATCTGCCGGGCTTTGCCGACGCGTCGCCCGATGTCGTCGAGGCAATCCTGTCTGAAGGCGCGAAGCTTGCCGAGGGCACCCTGTTTCCGGTCAATCAGACCGCTGATCGCGAAGGCTGCAAGCGTCATTCGGACGGTTCGGTGACGACGCCGAAAGGCTACAAGCAGGCTTACGACCTTTATCGCGAAGGTGGCTGGCTCGGCCTTGCCGTGCCGGAGCAATATGGCGGGCAGGGGCTTCCTTATCTGCTGCATACGGCTGTCGGCGAATATATGTCGTCTGCCAATATGGCGCTCACCATGTATCCGGGCCTGACGCAGGGCGCGATTGCCGCGATCCTGACCCACGGCACCGATGAGCAGAAGGACACCTATCTGCCGAAGATGGTGGAAGGCACCTGGACCGGCACGATGAACCTGACCGAGCCGCATTGCGGTACCGATCTGGGCTTGCTGCGCACCAGCGCCGCGCCGCAAAAAGACGGTTCCTACAAGATTTCCGGCCAGAAGATTTTCATCTCGGCTGGCGAACACGACATGTCGGACAACATCATCCATCTGGTGCTGGCCCGTATCGACGGCGCGCCGGAAGGTGTGAAGGGCATTTCGCTGTTCATCGTGCCGAAGTTCATTCTCGATGAAAACGGCAATCCGGGCGAGCGCAACGGCGTGTCCTGCGGTTCCATCGAAGAAAAGATGGGCATTCACGGCAATTCCACCTGCGTGATGAACTACGATGATGCGACGGGCTTCCTGATTGGCGAGGCACACAAAGGCCTGCGCGCCATGTTCACCATGATGAACGAAGCGCGTCTTGGTGTAGCTTTGCAGGGCCTTTCGATTGCCGAAACCGCTTACCAGAATGCTGCCATCTATGCGCGTGAGCGTATTCAGGGTCGTGCACTTTCGGGTGCCGCGGCACCGGACAAGAAAGCCGACCCGATCATCGTGCATCCGGATATCCGCCGCAACCTCATGAATATCCGTGCTTTCAACGAAGCCGGTCGGGCGCTTATCCTCTGGACGGCACTCAACTCCGATATCGCCCATCGCGCAGGCGATGAAGCGGAACGTCAGGCAGCAGACGATCTCGTCGGCCTTTTGACGCCAGTTCTGAAAGGCGTTCTGACCGACAAGGGTTTTGAACACGCCGTCATGGCGCAGCAGGTCTTCGGCGGGCACGGCTATATCGAAGAACACGGCATGAGCCAGTATGTGCGCGATGCGCGTATCGCCATGATCTATGAAGGCGCGAATGGTATTCAGGCGCTCGATCTCGTCGGCCGCAAGCTGGCGCTTAACGGTGGCCGCGCAATCACCGCGTTCTTCAAAGAAGTGGGCGATTTCTGCGAAGCCAACCGCGAAAATGAGAAGCTTTCCTTCTTCACCAAGCATCTGAAGAAGGGTCTCAACGATCTTCAGGCCGCCACCATGTGGCTGATGCAGAATGCGATGGCCAAGCCCGACAATGCCGGTGCCGCCTCCAACGACTATATGCATCTCTTTGGACTGGTGGCGCTTGGCTTCATGTGGGCACGCATGGCGAAGATCGCGGAAGAAAAGCTTGGCAGTGGCGAAGGCAACAAGGCGTTCCTTGAAGCCAAGCTTGTTACCGCACGCTATTATTTCGAGCGGATCATGCCGGAAAGCGCCGCACATCTCGCACGCATCCAGTCGGGCGCGGATTCGATGATGGCGCTAAACGCGGACACATTCTGAGTTAGAGATCAGGCTGAGTTAGAGATCAGGCTAAGTTTTCGAACTTAGCGGGAAGGAGCAAAAATGGCTGAGGCTTATATTTACGATCACGTGCGCACACCGCGCGGACGTGGCAAGAAGGATGGCAGCCTGCACGAAGTGCCTGCCGTTCGTCTGGGCGCGAAGGTTCTGGAATCCCTGCGCGACCGCAACGGTATCGACACGGCAAAGGTCGATGACATTATTTTCGGCTGTGTCGATCCGGTGGGCGAAGCTGGTGCTGTCATCCCGCGTTCGTCAGCTTTTGAAGCCGGTTACGACTTCAAGGCGCCGGGCATCCAGATTTCGCGTTTCTGCGCCTCGGGCCTCGATGCGGTCAATCTGGCGGCAGCCAAGGTCGCCTTCGGTTCCGACGATCTGGTGATTGCAGGCGGCGTGGAAAGCATGTCGCGCGTCGGCATGGGCATGTCGGGCGGTGCCTGGTACATGGACCCATCGGTCGGCTTCCCCGGCTATTTCATGCCGCAGGGCGTGTCCGCCGATCTGATCGCCACGAAATATGGTTTCAGCCGCGATGACGTCGACGCTTATGCCGTCGAAAGCCAGAAGCGTGCCGCCAAGTCGTGGGAAAAGGGCTATTTCAAGAATTCGGTCATTTCGATCCAGGACCAGAACGGCCTGACCATTCTCGACCATGACGAGCACATGCGCCCGACAACCGACATGCAGGCGCTGGGCCAGCTCAATCCATCCTTTGTGATGCCGGGTGAAATGGGCGGCTTCAATGCGGTCGGCATTCAGGCTCATCCGGAAATCGAAACCGTCAACCACGTCCACCATGCCGGTAACTCGTCGGGCATAGTCGATGGTGCAGCTGGCGTTCTGGTTGGCTCCAGGAAGGCTGGCAAGGCATTCGACATCAAGCCGCGTGCGCGCATTCGTGCTTTCGCCAATATCGGTTCCGAACCGGCGCTCATGCTGACTGGCCCGGTTGATGTGACGGAAAAGCTTCTCAAGCAGGCCAAGATGAAAATCTCGGATATCGACCTGTTCGAGCTGAACGAAGCCTTTGCCGCTGTTGTTCTGCGCTACATGCAGGCCTTCGACATTCCACACGACAAGATGAACGTCAATGGCGGTGCCATTGCCATGGGCCATCCGCTCGGTGCAACCGGCGCTATGATCCTCGGTACGGTGCTGGATGAGCTAGAACGCCGCGATCTCAACACCGCGCTGGTGACCTTGTGCATCGGTGCCGGCATGGGCACGGCGACGATCATCGAGCGCGTTTAAGGCGAGGGAGGTTTTACGAATGGCTTATGTAAATTTCAAAGTTGAAACCGACGCCGATGGCATTGCTCTCGTCACCTGGGACATGCCTGAAAAGTCGATGAATGTCTTCACCGTCGAGGCGATGCAGGAATTGAATTCCATCATCGACGCGGTGACTGCCGACGATAAGATCAAGGGCGTTGTTATTACGTCAGGTAAGGACAGCTTCTCTGGTGGCGCCGACCTGACCATGCTGGAAGGCATGTTCAAGGAATTCCAGAAGCAGAAGGCCAAGGACCCGCAGGGCGCGGTCCAGACCCTGTTCGACAATGTCGGCAAGATGAGCGGTCTTTTCCGCAAGCTTGAAACTTGCGGCAAGCCTTGGGTTTCGGCGATCAATGGCACCTGCATGGGCGGCGCTTTTGAAATGTCGCTCGCCTGCCATGCCCGCGTGGCATCCGATGCGCCGGGCGTGAAGATGGCCCTGCCGGAAGTGAAAGTCGGCCTGTTTCCGGGCGCTGGCGGTACGCAGCGCGTTCCGCGCCTTGCCAACCAGCAGGACGCGCTTCAGATGATGACGACCGGCTCCAGCCTGACGGCGCAGCGCGCCAAGGCGATGGGTCTCGTCACGGAGATTGCACCGGCCAAGAAGCTGGTTGAGACCGCAAAGAAGCTCATCAAGGGTGGCCTCAAGCCGGTTCAGCCATGGGATGAAAAGGGTTTCAAGCTACCGGGTGGTACCATCTATTCCGCTGCCGGTGCCAATCTATGGCCTGCCGCGACCGCTATCCTGCGCCGCGAAACTTCTGGCAATTACCCGGCGGCGCTCGCTATCCTGAAGTCGGTTTATGAGGGCCTTCTGGTCCCGTTCGATACCGGCCTCAAGATCGAGCAGCGCTACTTCACCGAAATCCTCCAGACGACTGAAGCGGGCATGATGATCCGTTCGCTCTTCGTGTCGCTGCAGGAATTGAATAAGGGCGCACGCCGTCCGGTCGATGAAAAGCCGACCAAGCTCAAGAAGATCGGCGTCATCGGCGCTGGCTTCATGGGCGCTGGCATTGCCTATGTGACCGCCAAGGCAGGCATTCCGGTGGTGCTGATCGACCGCGATCAGGAGTCTGCCGACAAGGGCAAGGCGCACACGGCTGATCTTATTGCCAAGGAAATGCAGAAGGGCCGCGCCACGGAAGCCGATAAGGAAAAGCTCCTGTCGCTTATCACGGCAACGCCGGATTACGCGCTTCTCGAAGGTGCCGATCTGGTGATCGAGGCCGTGTTCGAGGACCGTGAAGTCAAGCGCGTTGCGACTGAGAAGGCCGAGGAAGTGCTGAAAACTTCTGCTGTTTTCGCGTCGAATACCTCGACCCTGCCGATCACTGGTCTTGCGAAAGTCTCGAAACGTCCAAAGAACTTCATCGGCATTCACTTCTTCTCGCCTGTCGACAAGATGATGCTGGTGGAAGTGATCCTCGGCAAAAAGACCTCGGATAAGGCTCTGGCCGTAGCCCTTGATTACGTTCGTGCGATTAAGAAGACGCCGATTGTCGTCAACGATACACGTGGCTTCTACGTCAATCGCTGCGTGCTGCGCTATATGTCGGAAGCCTACAACATGCTCGTTGAAGGTGTGCCTGCTGCGATGATCGAAAATGCCGCCCGTATGGCTGGCATGCCGGTTGGTCCGCTGGCGCTCAACGACGAAACCGCTATCGACCTGTCACAGAAGATCCTCAAGGCAACCCTTGCCGATCTCGGTGAAAAGGCGGTCGATCCGCGCCATGTAGAACTGGTGGATCGTCTCGTCAACGAGTTCGACCGCAAGGGCCGCAAGAACGGCAAGGGCTTCTACGATTATCCGGCGAAGCCTGCCAAGAAGCATCTGTGGCCGGGCCTCAAGGATCTCTATCCACAGCAGAATCCGGACAAGATCGATGTAAAGGAGCTGAAAGAGCGCTTCCTCGTCACCATTGCTCTGGAAGCTGCCCGCGTGATGGAAGAAGGCATTGTCACCGATCCGCGTGAAGCCGATGTCGGCTCCATTCTTGCCTTTGGTTTCGCGCCTTATACGGGCGGTACGCTTTCCTATATCGATGGCATGGGTGCGAAGAAATTCGTCAAGCTTGCCAAGGAGTTGCAGAAGAAGTACGGCCAGCAGTTCAAGGCGCCGAAACTTCTGCTCGACATGGCCGAAAACGGTGAAAGCTTCTACCAGCGTTTCAACCCTTACAAGACGGAAGCAAAGAAGGCAGCGTAAGCTTAACCCTTCGCAAGATCATCAGGCGCGGCATGTTTCATGCCGCGCTTTTTGTTTGTGCTTCTTGTCATAGCTGAACTGCAGCATCCCCGGATAAGAAAATTTTCCCTGTTAATTCAGCCGTCTTGCGCAATTACTGCTTTTTCGGTAGGTTGAAGCCGAAGATGGGACGGAATAATAGGTTTAAAATCCTTTGAAATATATCTTTCCTGATGGGGATTATTCAGGAAGATATGTCGGAACCTAGGTGGCGGATCATTACTATGTTTTCTCACGAGAGCGTGTGGGCGGCCATTGATGCCCTGGCTGAACGTCATTCCCTGAGCGCGTCCGGGCTGGCGCGTCGTGCAGGGCTCGACCCTACGACCTTTAACAAATCCAAGCGCTATGCTTCCGATGGGCGTGCGCGCTGGCCTTCGACGGAATCGCTGGCCAAGGTGATGGAAGCCACCGGCTCGACGTTCGATGAATTCACGCGGCTCATCCGTGGCGAAAATCGCACGCCGCAATTCGGCGAATATACGCAGGACATGCAGTCCATTCCATTGCTCGGCATGGCCGAAGCGGGCGCTGGCGGCTATTTCGACGATGCCGGTTTCCCGGTTGGACAAGGCTGGGACATTGTGGAATTCCCGGCCGGATCGGGGGAAGGTGTGTACGCGCTGGAGGTTTCGGGCGACTCAATGTTGCCCCTTTACCGTGATGGCGATACGCTGATCGTAGCACCCAATACCGCCATTCGCCGGGGCGATCGCGTAGTGGTGCGGACGAAAGACGGAGAAGTGATGGCCAAGATCCTGCATCGCCAGACGCCACGAACCATTGAGCTTCATTCGCTCAATCCCGAACATCCGAACCGCATTTTCGAGTCCAGGGATATCGAATGGGTCGCCCGCATTTTATGGGCGAGCCAGTAATGGCGCAATCGCAGGATAGAAGCCATGCACGCGCCGTTTTCGGCGGTCTGGCTGGCATAACAGGCGCAGTTCTGATCGCAGCCTTCGTGGCGCCGTTCTATGGTGCACTGGATCGCCCGGTGGTCGTCATCAACTCCGGTGATACGAAGACAGAATCCGGTACGGGAAACGGTATCGTCGTCGAACAGTTTGACTATAACGAGCCGGAGACATCGCCTGAAACGGGCAATGCTTCGGAGGAGACGTCGCCGCAACCGGGCCAAACCGCCCCCGTTGAAGGGCAGCCGCCTGCGTGGAAAGAGAACGGCAAGGTCAACGACCAGGTGAATGACAACGGCATTGAACGCGAAGCACCGCGTCCACCGCTGAGCGATCTCGGTCTTGCATCCACGCCCAAGCCGCCGGAGCCACCGGCACCGGCCACGCCTGTCGATGCGGGTGAACAGATGCAGCTTTTGCAGCGACCTGTCGCTGTGGCGGCCGGACGGCTTGAAAGTCAGGGCCGTATTATTGAATTGCAGGGCATCGAAATCGTACCCTTGGAACAGACCTGCCAGACCGCTTCCGGTGAAAGCTGGCCATGCGGCATGCAGGCGCGCACTGCCTTCCGGCAATGGTTGCGCTCCCGTGCCGTCATGTGCCGCCTGCCTGAAAACGACAGCGGTGGCGCGGTGGCGACCGAATGCTTGCTGGGCAATGAAGATGCAGCCGCATGGCTGGTTGCCAATGGCTGGGCGAAGGCCGCTCCCGGCGGTGCCTATGACGAAGCGGGTCGTAAGGCTGTGGAAGCGCGTCTCGGCATTTTCGGCGACAAGCCCGATACGTCTCTGCCCAATCCGGAGCCAGATAGCGGCAATATGATGGATAATCCGTCGCCGCTGGCCCCTGAACCGGAGCCGCAACCATCCTCGCCGTCGCCGCAGCCGCAGCCGCAGGGTGATTTTCCGCCCGCGCCGCCTGCACAATGACGAAAAGAGATCAAACCTCTTAAAGCAAGCCTCCAAGAAGAGGATCGTATCGAACTGGAATGCGGGTGCACCTGTTCTCAGATGCCAGAGAATACCGTTCGAAATGTGCTGTTCATCGACATGAGGTTTGCCGCGCACTGTGGTCGGAAGAAGTGGTTCGATCACCGACCATTCGAAATCAGTTCGATCAAAGGCACTCTCACTGCCTCCAATCGCTGGAGACAGTGAATCGCAACATACTTTATAGTATGTGACGTAGCCTTTCTTGGCTCGGTGCAGGACTTCCTTGTCGCAGATGCTACTGTCCGGTCGTTTTTTCTCCGACGACGAGTGCGAGTGCACGGACCGGCGAGCCGGTTCCTTTCACGAATTTCAGGGGTGCTGCGATCAGGATCGCCCCCTTGGCTGGTAGCTGATCAAGGTTGCTCAGGCTTGCCAGTCCGTATCGGTTTGCCTTGTGCATGAGGTTGTGTGCCGGAAATGGAGGGGTCATGGCTCCTGCGGATCCTGCATCCGTACCGACTGTTTCCTGACCCCAACCGATAATGCCTTTGGAAAGCAGATACTCGATTGCTTCAACCGTTGGTCCCGGAGAATGTGGGCCGTTTTCATCGGCATTCAGAAATGTATCGGCTGAACCATTGCGCTTGTACCAGTCGGTACGCATCAAAACCCATGATCCAGCTTCAATTTCGCCATGCTCTGCTTCCCATTCCCTGATGCTATCAACCGTCAGCAGATAATCAGCGTCGGCGGCGGCTTGTGCGGAACGGTCGATTACGTTTACGGGAGCAACGAAGTTCTGTGGCGGGATCGTATCAGTGGTGTTGTTGGAGTGATCCTTGCCGGTGATCCAGTGACACGGGGCATCGAAATGGGTGCCGGTGTGCTCGCCAAGCTCTATCCAGTTCCAGGCCCAGAACGGACCATTCTGATCGTATTGGCTGATAGTGTGAACTTTAACGTTCGGTGTGTTTTTGCCGAATTGCGGGGGAAGGTAAAGGACGGGCGTATCCGGACCGAGTGGTGCGGTGATGTCAACGACCTTGACGGTGCCAGACAGCAGTCCGGACGCAAGGCTGGAAAGAGCAGATGTATCGTTCATGAAATCCCCATTTCGCCCTGAGCCGGCGCCGGCATTATTGTGCGGTCCTTGATGAACCGGTCTCTTTCGGACGTTCACTCGAAGCCTATGGCAGGAAATATGCTCTTGCAAGTATCTCTTTTACAAAATCTTCCAGGAATTTTCTCGCGGCAGAAGAGCGTTCGCCAATAGACCAAATTTATGGACTTTTCTGTCCGTATGTCCTGCTGTGACTGGTAGTAAAACCTCATGCAAGGTAATGCAGTTATATGCATTCAAGTATAATATCGGCCATCTGTAAAAAAACTGGGCTCGCATGTCGACGGCATTCTTCACGGTTCGATTGCTTTAAGGGAAGGTTCTTGTGTGATCTGCCGACCAATAAAGGGCAGGGGTGTAGCGGTCAGGTTAATTTAGGCTTGAAATATCGGCTGTCTGGCGCAATTCTCATTGATTGCAGCGCAACGATATGCACCGGGCGGATAATGGATCTCGAATTTATAGTCACCGAAGTCGATGAGGGCGAGAAGCAGGAATTGCGCCTCTGGCTGCGTATGCTGGCAACAACCAGACTGGTTTCACAGGAAATCCGCCGCCGTCTGCGCAATGAATTTGGTGTCACGCTGCCACAATTTGACATTCTTGCCCAGCTTTACCGGGAACCGGACGGGTTGCGGCTGGGAGAACTCTCGCGTCGGACCATGGTGACGAATGGCAACATCACCGGCTTGATTGAGCGATTGGAAGCCGACGGTCTTGTGCGTCGTGAAACACCTGGTGCCGACAGACGCGTTACCGTCGCGCGATTGACTGATACTGGGCAGACGGTGTTCGCAGAAATGGCACGGGTCCATGAAAGCTGGTTACGTGATCTGATGGCCGAGGTCGATCGCGACACGATCGCTTCGTTGCTGAGAGATATGAAGCGTGTCAAAAAATCGGTCGGCAATCACCTCATGGATGACAATGAGGAATAGCATTCCCATATCCGCTGTTCGATATGGATTACTGACCTACTCTCTGCCATCGCGTTGAGATACGATAAAAAACACAATAATAACAATTGGATATAAGGAACGATATAATTCCTGCACTTGCAGAAATTATCAGGGAATATTTCACTTGCTTATTTGATCAAATGATCTTTAGATACGCGCATGTTGGGAAGCCAATCCAGGTTGAAGCTGCGTTTATGCAGTCTGCTCAGGACGAAGATGTGAAAACAAAGGGACAGGACGGTGCTGGTTTGATTACGCCAGCTGACCAGGTTCCCGGAAGGCCGGCTTTGACACTCGCTGAGGGGCGGGGCTGAGACGGAAAACAACAGGAGAGATAGATTCATGATCCGCCTTGCCAGACGCATCACCGAAAGTTCCAGCAAATCTTTTGGCATGTATGCCCGGGCGGCGGCACTCGGAGCGAATGCCGGTGACCTCATTCACATGGAGCTTGGCAGCCCCCATGCCGATACGCCACTGCATATCAAGCAGGCGACGGTCAATGCACTGATGGCAGGCGATGTCCATTATTCGCATTTTCAGGGAATTCCAAAATTGCGCGAAGCCCTGGCCGCCCGTCTGCGTGAGAAGAATGACATGGATGTTTCAGCCTCCGATATCGTTGTCACTAACGGGCTGACCCATGCGTCCTTTGCCGCTTTCATGGCGCTGCTTGACCCGGGCGACGAGGCGATCCTGTTGGAACCTTATTATCCTCAGCATATCGGCAAGATAGAACTCGCCGGAGCCAAACCTGTTCTGGCGCCGCTGGATGCCAGCGACCGTTTCTCGATCAAGGCGGAACTGATCGAACCGAAGATCACGGCCCGCACAAAAATGATTGTTCTGATCAATCCGTGTAACCCGACAGGACGGGTCTACAGTCGCGAGGAGCTGGAAGTTCTGGCGGATATTGCTCGCCGTCACGATCTGGTGGTGGTTTCTGACGAGGTTTACGAAGAGATACTGTTTGATGGCGCGCGCCATGTTTCGATCGCTTCGTTGCCCGGCATGAAGGAGCGAACGATTTCAATGTTCGCCTTTACCAAGAGTTTCGCCATGGATGGTTGGCGACTTGGGTATCTCACCGCACCGCGGCATATGATCGAAGGTATCCTGAAGATCACGACCAACGACGTCACTCACGTGAACACATTCATTCAGGCGGGGGCTCTGGCGGCGGTCTCGGGGCCAGAGGAGATATTGGCCGAACTGGTGACGGAAGACAAAGTAAAGCGCGACATTGTCGTGTCGCGGTTAAATCAAATGTCAGGTGTCACGTGCGACTGGCCGGAAGGCACGATCTACGCGTTTCCCAAAATCGCTGCATTGGGTCTTAAGTCGCAGGACATGGCTGAACGCATCATGACAGAGGCGGGCGTTGTGCTGGAAGCGGGGAGTTTTTACGGAGCGGGCGGTGAAGGGCATTTGCGTGTCTGTTTCGGTTCGCAATCGCTTGCACGTGTCAATGAAGCCATGGATCGCCTTCAGCGGTTCTTTGGTTCCCTTTGAATGACTGGAGCATCTTCGCTGCGGTCTGGTTGCTCAGACCAATGCGATTTTAGTTGAAACTTAAAATTCCATATGATCAAATAATCAAATAGGTCGACGCAGGTAGGAGCAGGAACTTCTGCCGAAAGAAACGACCCATAGAGGGAATAACAACATGATGATCTGTCGCCGTAATTTTCTGGCTATGGCAGGCCTTGCAAGCGCTCTGGCTGTGAGCTCTTTTGCCATGACATCTGCATCTCTGGCTGCCGATGCACTTAATATCGGTGCCTATCCCAGTAACCCACCTTTCGAGTTGAAAAATGCCGATGGGACGTTCGAAGGCTTCGAAATCGATATCGCGACCGAGGCAGCCAAACGGGTCGGTCTGGAGCCGGAAATCGCTGATTACGGGTTTCAGGCCCTGTTTGCCGCAACGACTTCCCGGCGTATCGACGTGGCGGTTTCGTCCATAACAATTACGCCGGAACGCCTGAAATCACAGTCCTTCACCCAGCCTTACTACGATTCAGACATCGGGGTTGCGACCAAGACCGATAGTGCTGTCACCGGACTGGCCGATTTGAATGGCAAGACCGTTGGTGCCCTTTCCGGCTCTACCGGCGAAAAATGGGTCAAGGAAAACAAAGAGGCCAAAGGCTTCGCCGATATCAAAGGCTATAACTCGCAACAGGATCTGTTTCTTGATCTCGGTGCAGGCCGCATAGATGCCGTCATTTCCGACATACCCGGCATGGAACATCTCTTTCTGAAGATGAAGGGGTTTGCCGTGAAAGACCGAATTCAGACCGGGGAGCAATATGGTCTGATGATGGCGAAGGACCATCCGTTGCTTGGCAAGCTCAACGATGCGATTACCGCCATGAAGCAGGATGGGACCACTGCGGCTATTCACAAAAAGTGGTTCGGTACGGAACCTGCAGCCAGTTCCTCGACAGTCACCGTCGTGCCGATCCCGCAGCCGTAATCTTTTGATGTTGGTGACAGATGGGCCGCATTTGCAGGATCGGCCCATCTTCGACCGTTACTTCTCAGACTGACCGGTCGTGCGCTCCCAGGATTTGCCTGCGAAGGACGCCAATATGACATTCGTCGAAACCTTCCTGAACACCGATGTTCTCGCTTCGAGCCTGCCAGCGCTTGGACGTGGCCTGCTCAATACGTTTCTCATCGGTATCGCCAGCATTTTCTTTGGTGTTCTGTCGGGCTTGCTGATCAGTATTGTCCGTATCTACGGACCGAAGGTTCTTCGTTATCTCGCGATCGCCTATATCGATGTATTCCGCGCCATGCCGGTTTTGGTCGTGCTGATCCTGATCTATTATGCACTGCCATTCATCGGGATACGCTTTTCTGCCTGGACCTCTGCCATCATGTCCTTCTCCATGGTTATGGCGGCATATTCGGCGGAAGTGTTCCGGTCCGGCATCGAAAGTGTACCACGCGGCCAGTTCGAAGCTGCTTCTGCGCTTGGAATTCCATTCCCGGTTACTCTGTGGAAAGTGGTTTTGCCACAGGCGATCCGTATCATCATTCCGCCGACTACCAGCAATTGTGTTTCCATGTTCAAGGACACCGCATTGGCGTCTACTGTGGCTCTGCCCGAGCTTTTGAAGGAAGCGCAGGACGCGCAGGCGCTTTATGCCAATCCGACACCATTGATCGGCGCAGCGCTTATCTATCTCATCCTCCTGCTGCCGCTTGTGCGCTTGGTCGCGCTTCTTGAGGCGCGGTTCAAAAAGGAGAGAGTCCGATAGTCCAATTCTGGTTTCATCGGCGGGTATCGGCAACAGCAATGGCAGGCATAATATGAGCGGTTATTTTCTCTATCACTCGATCGGTACCTTTCCGGGTAAAGCGGAAAAGGTGAAAGCGGCACTTAGTCGTTATTCGGATATCTGGTCGGCAGAAAATGACTCTCAATGGCCGGCAATGCTGGCGGAGCGCGGGCATTTCATCCGAAGCTGGGAGAACCTGATCGGCGCCCCCGCAGGCTCCATGACTACTGCAGAGAATGTGACACTGGCCCTTTACAGTCTGATCGGTGCACTGCCTGAGGAATTATTGCGCGGCCGCCGAATTCTGGCCGCCGCCGATTGCTTCCCGAGTCTGCATTTTTTGCTGGCCGGGTTGCAGGCGCGGTTCGGATTTACGCTTGAAACCGTACCCATGAGACAGGGCGAGAGTTTTGTACGCGACGAGGATTTCATCGATGCTTGGGGCAGCGATGTTGCGATTGCGTTGGTGACATGGGTGTCGTCCACGACATCGAAGCGCGCCGACCTGGACCTGATGTCCAAACACGGCAGGCAGCACGGCACGATCATCGTTGCAGATGTCACCCAGGGCGTAGGCATCCGCCCCTTTTCCGTCGGAGAGATAGATGTCGTGGTGGGATCGTCTCTCAAATGGCTTTGTGGAAGTTCGGGAGCAGGGGCAATCTATGTGCGTCCGGGACTATTGACGACTTGCAAGCCGGAATTGCGTGGCTGGTTTAGTCAACCTAATCCGTTTTCCTGGGATCTTGATACTTTTGCCTATGCCGACGATGCGCGGCGCTTCGACCATGGCACGCCTGCCGTGCTGGCGGCTATAGCCTCGCAACCCGGCCTTGATTTTGTTTCCGCGACAGGTGTCGACGTGCTGGCCCGGCATAACGAACTGTTGACCGGCAAGATTGTGGAACGGGTCGCTGCCAACACTGCACTGTCGTTGGTCTCTCCAGAAAGGCCTGAAGAGCGCGGCGGCAGCGTGATGGTGCAAGCGGTTTCGGCTGAAAGGGCGGCCGCGATCGTGACCGCATTGAAGGCTGAAAATTTTTACTGTGATTGTCGCAGCCGTATTCTGCGGTTTTCACCTGGGTCGGTGACCTCCCTGATGGAAACGGAAGCCTTGTGTGATGCGCTGGATAGGCTGGCGCTCGATTAAGCCTTTTGGTTCCATGCCGATTTCTGCTCGAACCTGTTGTTTTCACCGTATTTATGCGACACCCGGTGATCCTATCGGGTGGTAAAATGCTATAACTGAGGAACACGGAGACAAGGGATTTGAAGCAAATGATCGGTGAAACCCGTCTGTTGAAGGTATCCTCGCGCGTAACTGTGCAGGACGGTGTCTACCAACAGCTTCGCCAGGCTTTGATGTGGGGCTCATTCGAGCCGTCGCAGGCGGTGACGATCGCTTCACTTGCCGAGGAGTTCGGCACAAGCCATATGCCCGTACGTGAGGCGCTGCGACGGCTGGCGGCGGAGAACGGACTGGAAATCGCCCGTAATGGATCGGCACGTGTGCCTGATATTTCGCGGACACGGTTGGATGACATTTGTCGGGTCCGCGTTGCTCTCGAGGGGCTCGCCACCGAACTTGCAACGCCGCGGATGACGGCTGCCGATATTGACCGCTGTCTGACGCTCGCGCGGGAGCATGAAGCTCTCGGTCAAGAAGGCAAGATCTATGAGATGCTGCGCAAGAACCAGGAGTTTCATTTCACGATCTACGAACTATCGGGATCGGAAACATTACCCCAGATGATTGAAACGCTGTGGCTGCGACTTGGACCCTATATGCGCCTTCTTTCCAATCATGTCCGTCAGCAAGTGGACCAGGGTATTATCCATCCTTATTCAGCCTATCATTACGAAATGCTGGATGCCATTCGTGCCGGCGACGCAAAAAAAGCGGGCAGTCTGATGATCCAGGACATTGAAGCAACGCAACGACTTTTGCAGAAACTTTGTTAGGCATCGAGATACGCTTGCCTTGATTGCAGACTGACGCGCTCTAAAGGGCTGATCGTTGCGATGGACGCTAAACCCTTTCAAGCGCGATGGCGATACCTTGCCCTACACCGATGCACATAGTGGCGAGCGCAAAGCGACCGCCGCCAAGTTTCAATTCCAGTGCGGCCGTGCCGGTGATGCGCGCTCCGGACATGCCGAGCGGATGTCCGAGAGCGATGGCACCGCCATTCGGATTGACGCGGATGTCGTCGTCGGCAACTCCAAGAAGACGTAACGTGGCCAATCCCTGGCTGGCGAAAGCTTCATTCAGTTCGATTATATCGAACTGCTCCTGCTTCATTCCCAGCCGTGCCATCAATTTCTGGCTGGCTGGCGCCGGGCCGATACCCATGATGCGTGGAGGAACACCTGCCGTAGCACCACCCAGAACTCGAGCAACAGGCGTGAGGCCGAACTTACGGGCAGCGGCTTCCGAAGCAATGATGAGCGCTGCCGCTCCATCGTTGACGCCCGACGCATTCCCAGCTGTAACCGTGGCACCTTCCAGCCGGTTGATTGGTTTCAGTTTGGCCAGCGCGTCCAGCGTGGTTTCACGCGGATGTTCGTCAGCACCGACGACCACGGGATCACCCTTGCGCTGAGGAATGGAAACGGGCGTTATTTCTTGCGCCAGTCGGCCGTTGCCTTGTGCTGCTGCAGCCTTCTTCTGGCTTCGCAAGGCGAATTCATCCTGATCGGCGCGTGTGACCGCGTAATCGACAGCCACGTGATCCCCGGTCTCCGGCATGGAGTCGATGCCATATTGAGCTTTCATCACCGGATTGACGAAACGCCAGCCAATTGTCGTATCGTGAATTTCTGCGCGGCGGGAGAACGGGCTGTCTGCTTTAGGTAAAACAAAGGGCGCGCGGCTCATGCTTTCCACACCACCCGCAATCATAAGTTCTGCTTCGCCTGCACGAATGGCACGCGCGGCGGCAAGCACGGCGTCCATCCCGGAACCGCAAAGCCTGTTGATCGTCGTACCGGTGGCGGTAACGGGATAACCGGCAAGCAGTGCCGCCATGCGCGCAACATTGCGGTTATCTTCCCCTGCCTGATTGGCGCAGCCGAAAATCACGTCCTCAATCGCCTCGCAATCCAGTGCCGGATTGCGCTCGACCAGTGCTTTGAGCGGAATAGCGGCAAGATCGTCCGTGCGGATGCTGGACAACGCCCCGCCAAAACGTCCGATGGGGGTGCGGATGTAGTCGCAGATGAAAGCTTCTGTCATCGGGTTTCTCCAGTCTGGCGTGTCGCGAACAGGGGGCCGCCCTTGATCGAGGGAAAGCCGTAGCCGTTGACCAGAACGAGATCAATGTCGTCGGAATGGCGCGCAATGCCTTCTTCAAGCAGGGCTTGCCCTTCATGCGCCATAGCGGCGAGCAGGCGCTGCATGATCGCTTCATCGCTGAAACTGCGAGGAACAATGGCGTTGCGCGCGCGGTAATCGTCGATCAGCGCGTGGACGTCGGGGTCGCTTGTGCGGACACCGTCCGCATAGCGATACCAGCCGAGACCGGCCTTGCGGCCAAAACGCCCGGCTTCGCATAGTTTGTCGGCAACGTCGAAATAGGCAAGGTTAGGATCGCGGCTTGCCGCCGCTCTCTTGCGCCGTGCCCAGGCAATTTCCAGGCCGGCCATGTCGTAAACCGCGAAGAGTCCCATCGGAAAGCCATAGGCTTCCATGGCACGATCGATATCTTCGGGATAGGCGCCTTCAGCCAGCATTTTCTCGGCTTCCGTGCGATAGGCCGAAAACATCCGGTTGCCGATGAAGCCTTCACAGACACCGGTGACGATGGGCAGCTTCTTGATTTTGCGGGCAAAGGCGATACCCGTTGCAAGCGTCTCGTCGGAGGTCTCCGCGCAGCGCACCACTTCCAGAAGCCGCATGATATTGGCTGGCGAGAAGAAATGTAATCCCAGCACTCGGTCGGTGCGGTTCGTAACGGCGGCCAGTTCATCCGGATTGAGATAGCTGGTATTGGTTGCCAGTATGGTTGCTGGAGGCAGCAAAGCGTCGAGCTCGCGGAACAGCGACGCCTTCACGGTGAAATCATCGAAGACGGCTTCGATGACGAGATCGGCATCGGCAAGCGCAGCCATATCGGCACTGACGGAGAGCTTTGCGCGTTGCGCGTCTGCGGCTTCGGTGGAAAGCCTGCCGTTATCGACAGCCTTCTGGATCATATCGCTGATCCGCGCATGGCCTTTGGCAGCTGCTTCCGTGGTCGTTTCATAGCCGATAACCGTGTAGCCAGCGGCAAGGCAGGCGACGGCAATGCCTGATCCCATCAGGCCGGTCCCGGCAATGCCGATGGTCGAAAGCGCCAGAGGTTTTGCCTCCATGCCTTCGACTTTTCCAGCGGCGCGTTCGGCAAAGAAAAGATGCCGCAAGGCGGCCGCCTCTTCGCTGTCGCGCAGGCGGATGAAGGTTGCCCGTTCCTCGGCCAGACCTTCGGCAATCGAGATCGTGGTGGAAAGCTGCACCAGCCGCGCGGCTTCGCCAGGGGCGGTCGCGCCACGCGCTTTCTTCAGTATCTTCGCTTTGGCCTGTTCAAAGGTGGCGGCATCGGGCGCGGTAACCGGCAGATCGCCGGTCCGGCGCAAAGGCTTGCCGACCAGCGCATGGGCAAGCGCGATGGCGTCGGTCACAAGATCGCCGTCCGAAATCCGGTTGATCAGGCCCAGTTGCTGCGCTTCGTCCGGGGCAATCTGGCGTCCCATGGCGATCATGTCCAGTGCTGCGAGCGACCCGATCAATCGGGGCAGGCGCTGTGTGCCGCCAGCGCCGGGCACGATCCCAAGCTTGACTTCCGGCAAGGCAAAGGAGGCGCTGGTCGATGCGATGCGGGCGTGAGCCACAAGTGCTACTTCAAGTCCGCCGCCCAAAGCGGGGCCGTTGATTGCGGCCACCACGGGTTTGTCGGCGTTTTCGATGATCGTGATGACATCCGGCAATGTCGGTTCAACCGGCGGTTTGCCGAATTCGCGAATGTCCGCCCCGCCGATGAAGATCTTGCCTGCACCGCTCAGCACGGTCGCCCGGATCGCAGCTGTTGCGGAAGCATGGTGAATGGCTGCGGCAAGCCCTTTGCGCACCTCGGCAGAGGTGGCATTGACCGGCGGGTTGTCGATCGTGACGACAAGAATGCCATCGACAACCATGCCTGTCACAACGGGGGAGAATTCGCGTCTATCGGCCATGGTGGTCTCAGTCCGGTATTACGGCAAAAGCCTGTATTTCGATCTTGGCCCGGTCTTCGACCAGCGCGACCACCTGCACCGCCGCCATGGCGGGGAAGTGCTTGCCGATCACATCGCGATAGGCGCGACCGATGCCTTTCAGATTGGCGGTATATTCAGCCTTGTCGGTGAAATACCAGGTCATGGAGGCGATATGCTCCGGCCTGCCGCCAGCTTCCGCCAGAATGGCGACGATGTTTTTCAATGTCTGCTCGGTCTGCTCGACAAAATCGTCGGTCTCGAACTGTTGCTGTTCGTTCCAGCCGATCTGGCCGCCGATGTAGACGGTGCGCCCGCGCGCTTCAACGCCATTGGCATATCCGATGGGGCGGGCCCAGCCTTGCGGCTGAAGTGTCTTATGCATGTTGTGTCTCCAGAAAATACGTGCGGGACAGGCTTAGTTGGCCTTCAGCAGTTCGCGCGCGATAATGAGTTTCTGCACTTCCGTTGCGCCCTCATAGATGCGAAGTGCGCGTATCTCGCGATAAAGCCGCTCGACGATTTCGCCGCTTTTCACACCGCGACCGCCAAACATCTGCACGGCCTTGTCGATGGTTTGCTGGGCGTTTTCCGTCGCAACCATCTTGGCCATCGCGGCTTCCTTGGTGGTGTTCAGCTTCTGAACGTCGCGCCGCCATGCTGCGCGATAGGTCAGAAGCGCTGCGGCGTCGATATCGGTCGCCATGTCGCCAAGCGTCGCCTGCGTCAGCTGCAAGTCGGCCAATGCGCCGCCGAACATCGGGCGCGACCGTGCATGGGACAGCGCCTCGCTGGCGGCACGGCGTGCAAAGCCAAGTGCTGCTGCGGCAACCGATGCGCGGAAAATATCAAGCGTGCGCATGGCGATCTTGAAACCTTCGCCCGGCGCGCCGAGGCGGCGCGAGGCCGGGATGCGGCAATTGTCGAAGCGGATCGTGGCCAATGGATGCGGCGCGATCACATCAATGCGTTCCGCGATGGAAAAGCCGGGATCGGTGGCGAAAACAACAAAGGCCGAAATGCCCCGTGTTCCCGGTGCTTCGCCCGTGCGGGCAAAGACGGTGTAGACATCGGCGATGCCGCCATTGGAAATCCACGTCTTTTCACCGTCGAGCACATAGTCATCGCCGTCGGCTCTGGCGGCGCAACTCATTGCCGCCACGTCGGACCCCGCCAGTTTTTCCGACAGGGCAAAGGCCGAAATCCATTCGCCGCTTGCCACTTTCGGCAGCACGGTCTGCTTGAGTTCGTCCGATGCGGTGAGGCTGATCGCGCCGGTGCCAAGGCCCTGCATGGCAAAAGCGAAATCAGCGAGACCATCGTGGTAGGCCAGTGTCTCGCGGGCAATACAAAGCTTGCGGGAATCGATACCTTCGCCGCCAGTCAGGCTGACTGCTGCTTCCAGCAGCCCGGCTTGGCCGAGTGCCTTCACCAGCGCGCGGCAGGCATTGTCCGTGTCGCTGTGGTCGACACCGGCCAGCGCCGGGCTTTTAGCAAAGGCATCCAGTTTTGCGGCCCAGTCGGTGTGGGCTTTGTCAAAAAACGGCCAGTCGAGATGCTCCCGCGTGAGCGGTTTTGCTGCGGAACTATCCATCGTCAGTTCCCCTCGAAAACGGGCTTCTGCTTGGCTGCGAAAGCCTCAAAGGCGCGGCGGAAATCCTGCGTCGCCATGCAAATGGCCTGCGCCTGTGCTTCCGATTCCACCAGCTCTTCAATGCCCATTGCCCATTCCTGATTGAGCATGGTTTTGGTCATGCTATGCGCGAACCATGGGCCATCGGCGATGTTGCGCGCCAGCGCTTCGGCCTTGCCGATGAGGTCGCCCTGCGGATGCAGCGCGTTGAAGAAGCCCCAGCGCTCGCCTTCGTCAGCGCTCATGAAACGTCCGGTATAAAGCAGTTCCGATGCGCGGCCCTGACCGATCAGTCGCGGGAGAATGCCGCATGCGCCCATATCGGCGCCAGCAAGGCCGACGCGGGTGAAGAGGAAGGCCGTTTTGGCTTCCGGCGTGGCGATGCGCAAATCCGATGCCATGGCCAGAATGGCGCCAGCGCCTGCGCAAATGCCGTCAACGGCGGCAATGATCTGCTGCGGACATTTGCGCATGGCCTTGACGACATCGCCGGTCATGCGCGTGAAAGCCAGAAGATCTGGCATCGTCATATGGGTCAGCGGTTCGATGATCTCGAACACATCGCCGCCCGACGAGAAGTTTCCTCCAGCGCCGGTCAGGACGATGGTGCGCACGTCGGAGGCATAGACGAGATTGCGAAACAGGTCGCGCAGCTCGGCATAGCTTTCAAACGTCAGCGGATTTTTCCGGTCCGGGCGGTTCAGGGTCAGCGTGGCAACGCGACCGTCTTCGCTCGTCTGCCATAGAAAATGCGTCGCCTGATAATCCTTGAAAGGCTTCAGATTGCTCGCCATCGAAACAGTGCCGTCGCTCATCCTGCCATTACCTCCCCACCGGCGATTGCAATCGCCTGTCCAGTTATCGATTGCGCGCCGGGCGATGTGAGCCACAGCACGGTTTCAGCCACTTCTTCCGGCTGTATCAGGCGTCCCTGCGGGTTCGCCTTGACGAATTCCGCCAGCACATCGTCCTCCGACCGCCCGGTCTTCGCGACAATGGCGGCAATCGAGCGGGAAATGATCGGCGTATCGGTGAAGCCGGGGCAAACGGCGTTGACGGTCACGCCCTTGCGGGCGAGTTCCAGCGCCAGCGCGCGGGTCAACCCGACGACCCCGTGCTTTGCGGCGCAATAGGCCGAGACATAAGCATAGCCGCTCAGGCCCGCCGTGGAGGCGATATTGATGATGCGCCCGCCTTTGCCGCCCGCCTTGATATCGTCAAGGGTGGCCTGCGTTACATTGAAAACGCCGGTCAGATCGACGTCGAGTACGCGGCTCCACATGTCGAGGCTGGTTTTCTCGAAAGGTGCGCTCGGTGCTTCCCCGGCATTGTTGACAAGAATGCTGACCAGCCCGAAAGCGGCGCGCGCGCTGTCCAGCCCGGTTGCAATGGCTTCGCGGTTGGTCACATCGAAACCATCGGCAATGAAGCATCGCTGCCAGTCCAGAAGGGCGGCGGTTGCTTCCAGCGGTTCGCGGCGGCGACCCGCCAGGGTCACATTGGCCCCGGCGCGCGCAAGACCGACGGCGATGGCGGCGCCGATGCCGCTACCGGCGCCGGTGACCAGCGCATGCTTGCCGGAAAGGGCAAGACCAACAGCGGCATCGTTCATCGCAATCTCCCGTTACTTCGCGCCTTGCGGCGCTGTGGCGGCGCGGGCGAGATTGGCTTCATACTGATATTTGGCGGAGCGATATTGCTTCGGCCATGCGATGGAGTTGATGCCGATTTTTGCCGCTTCGTGCAACGCCCAGGACGGATCGGCCAGATGCGGACGGGCCACGGCGCAGAGATCGGCGCGCCCGGCAGCAATGATCGAGTTGGCATGATCGGCTTCCGAAATCGCGCCGACGGCAATGGTCGGAATGTGGATTTCGTTGCGGATCTTGTCGGAGAACGGGGTCTGGAACAGACGGCCATAAACCGGTTTTTCTTCCTTCCAGACCTGACCCGACGAACAGTCGATCAGATCGGCGCCTGCGGCCTTGAACATCTCCGCAAAGATCGCCGCATCTTCCGGCGTGTTGCCGCCTTCGAACCAGTCGTGGCAGGAAAGACGAACCGAGATCGGCTTGTCCTGTGGCCAGACTTCGCGGATCGCATGGAAGACTTCCAGCGGATAGCGTGCGCGGTTTTCATAACTGCCGCCATATTCGTCCTCGCGCCGGTTGGTGAGCGGCGAGAGGAAGCTCGACAGAAGATAGCCATGCGCACAGTGCAGCTCCAGCCAATCGACGCCAGCTTCTGCGGCGCGTTTGGTGGCGGCGACAAAGTCCGCTTTCACCCGATCCATGTCGGCGCGGTCCATCGCCTTCGGCGTCTGGCTGTGCTTGAGATAGGGAAGGGCGGAAGCGGACAGAAGCGGCCATGAACCCTCTTCCAGCGGCTGGTCGATCCCTTCCCATGCAAGCTTGGTAGCACCTTTGCGCCCGGCATGGCCGATCTGCATGGCAACTTTGGCATTGCTGTTGTTGTGCACGAAATCCACAACGCGCTTCCAGCCTTCGGCCTGTGCATCGTTCCAGATGCCGAGACAGCCGGGGGTGATCCGCGCATCAGGCGACACGCAGGTCATTTCGGCAAAGACCAGTCCCGCGCCGCCCATGGCGCGGCTGCCCAGATGCACCATATGGAAATCGTCGATCAGGCCATCGGTCGCGGAATACATCGCCATCGGCGACACGACGATGCGGTTTGGCAGCGTCACGCCACGCAGCGTATAGGGCGTGAACATTGGCGGCAGGCAACGCTCGTCTTCCGTCACGTTCAGCCCCTGCTTGCGGGCAAACCAGCGCTCATAGCCTTCCAGCCAGTTCTTGTCGCGCAGGCGCAGATTTTCGTGGCTGATGCGCTGCGAGCGCGTGAGCATGGAATACATGAACTGTTCCGGCTCCAGCGTGTCGGCATAACGCTGGCCTACGACCTCGAACCATTCCATGGCATTGCGTGCAGCGTTTTGAATGCGTGCGACATCGACCCGGCGGATTTCCTCATAGGCATGCAGGACTTCAGGAATGCCTTCCTTGCCGTGACCGAGTTTCTGGAACTGGTTGGCCAGTTCAATAGCGTCGTCGATGGCAAGTTTGGTGCCCGATCCGATGGCGAAATGTGCGGTATGGGCCGCATCACCCATCAGCACCACATGGGAATTGCCGTTGAAGTGGCTCCACTTTCCGCAAATCAGACGGTTGAAGTTCAGCCAGGCCGAGCCGCGCATATGGCGCGCATTGGTCATCAGCGGCACGCCTTCCAGCGTTTCCGCAAAAAGCTTTTCGCAGAAATCGATGGATGCGGTCTGGTCCATCTGGTCCAGGCCATGCGCCAGATAGGCTTCCTCGGTGGTTTCGATGATGAAGGTCGAGGTTTTGTCGTCGAACTTGTAGATATGCGCCTGAAACCAGCCGTGATCGGTCTTGCGGAAGTCGAAGGTAAAGGCGTCGAACAGTTTTTCCGTGCCGAGCCAGATATAGCGATTGGGGCGCACGATCAGATCAGGCTCGAACACATCCTCATAGCGATTGCGAATGCGGGAGTTCAGACCGTCCGAAGCGATGATGAGATCGGCGTCCGGGAAATCGAGATCGCTTTCCACGTCGGTTTCAAACTGAAGCTTCACGCCCAGCGCTTCGCAGCGCAGCTGAAGAATGTTGAGCAGGCGCTTGCGCCCGATGCCGACAAAGCCGTGACCGCTGGTGCGCTGGCGCGTGCCCTTGAACAGCACCTCGATATCATCCCAGTGATTGAAGGCGTCCTGAATTTCGGCCGCACTTTCCGGGTCCCAGACCTTCATGGATTCCATGGTCGCGTCGGAAAACACCACACCCCAGCCGAACGTGTCATAGGGGCGGTTTCGCTCCACGACCGTAATGTCATGTTCCGGATGAAGTTTTTTCATCAGAAGGCCGAAATAAAGGCCGGCCGGACCTCCTCCAATACACACGATACGCATGTTGAGTTCCCTTTCCGATATGCTGCCAAACGGCGCCGGTTAATTATTTTAAGTTTAAAATATAATTGGCGACTTCGACGCGTCAAGTGAAAAAATCGCCATCTTTTTCATATCGCCTACGACACAGGGGAAATGGCCGTGAACTAAAATATGCAAATGCAATAATTATAATCACACCAAAAACCGCTATTGACACAGTTTAGAATTGGAAAATATGCTGATGCAAATGAATTGATATTCCGGCAAACGGAAAAGGGGAACTATCATGGCGGAGCGGTCATTCGCCCGCGAGGTCGAGGATCTGAAACTCGGCTCAGGCGAAATTTTCAGTGGTGAAGGCATTCTCGCCATCACCAAGGCACTGTTGCAGTCAGGCGTGTCTTATGTCGGCGGCTATCAGGGTTCGCCGATTTCCCACCTCATGGACGTTCTCGCGGATGCGAAGGACGTTATGGAAGACCTGGGCGTCCATTTCGAATCGTCCGCGTCGGAAGCTGCGGCTGCGGCCATGCTTTCCGCCTCCGTGATGTATCCGGTGCGCGGTGCGGTGACGTGGAAATCGACGGCTGGCACCAATGTCGCCTCCGACGCCCTGTCCAACCTTGCCTCTGGCGGTGTGACCGGCGGCGCGCTGGTCATCATCGGCGAGGATTATGGCGAAGGCTCCTCCATCATGCAGGAGCGCAGCCATGCCTATGCGATGAAATCGCAAATGTGGCTCTTGACGCCGCGGCCCAACCTGCCCTCGATTGTGGAAGCCGTTGAAAAAGGCTTTGAACTGTCAGAAGCCTCCAACACGCCCGTCATGTTGCAGGTCGGCATTCGCAGCTGCCACGTGCATGGTCAGTTTGTGGCGAAGGATAACAAGCGGCCTGCCCACACGCTGGCCGAAGCGCTGGAAAATCCGAGGCGCGACGTCAAACGCATCGTCCTGCCGCCTTCATCTTTCCTGCATGAGAAGGAAAAGCTCGAAAAGCGCTGGCCCGCAGCCGTCGAGTTCGTCAAAGCCAATCGTCTCAACGAATATTTCGGCCCGAAAGAGGGCGATGTCGGCATCATCCTGCAAGGCGGACTTTACAACAGCGCCATGCGCGCCTTGCAGCAAATGGGGCTGGCCGATGTTTACGGCGAAAGCCGGGTTCCGCTCTATGTGATGAATGTCGCCTATCCGATGATAGACGACGAGGTCATCGACTTCGTTGCCGGCAAAAAAGCCGTGGTGATGCTGGAGGAGGGCGCGCCTGAATATATCGAGCAGGCGCTGCATACGCTGCTGCGCCGCCGCGATATACAGACAAAACTGTCCGGCAAGGACGTGCTGCCGCTTGGCGGCGAATACACAACGCCTGTGCTTTTGAAGGGCCTGACGGCGTTCTTCGATGCGCATGCGCCGCAATTGCTCGGCAACCGTCCGCCGCTGCCCGATCCGTCGCCGGTTCTGGCCGATGAGCGCGTCAAGGCGCTGGCCGAAGTGGTGCCGCCGCGCCCCGCAGGTTTCTGCACCGGTTGCCCGGAACGCCCGATCTTCGCCGCCATGAAGCTGGTGGAAAAGGAGCTCGGCGAGCATCACGTGTCAGCCGATATCGGCTGCCACCTCTTTTCCATTCTGCCGCCGTTCAATATCGGCGGCACGACCATGGGTTACGGCCTTGGTCCGGCCTCGGCCTCCGCTTTCAACGTGCCTGCGGGCAAACGCTCCATTTCCGTGATGGGTGATGGCGGTTTCTGGCACAACGGTCTTGCCACTTCGGTCGGCAATGCCGTCTTCAACAAGCAGGATGGCGTCATCCTCGTGGTCGACAATTACTATTCGTCGGCGACGGGCGGTCAGGACGTAATGTCCTCCAGAGCAATCAATCCGCGCCGCAAGACCAACAATTCCATCGTCGATGCGGTCAAGGGAATTGGTGCGGGCTGGGTTCGCCAGATCGACCACACCTATGACGTTGCAAAGATGCGCGACACGCTGAAGGAAGCGCTGACGACGGAAGAAAAAGGCCCGAAGATCATCGTGGCGTCGTCGGAATGCATGCTCAACAAGCAGCGCCGCGTGAAGCCGCAATTCGCCAAGGCCGTCAAGGACGGCAAGCGGATGGTCAAGCAGCGTTTCGGTGTCGATGAGGATGTGTGTACCGGTGATCACGCCTGCATCCGTCTGTCGGGTTGTCCGTCGCTTTCGGTGAAGCACACCGACGATCCGCTGAAGGACGATCCGGTCGCGGCCATCGACAATTCCTGCGTTGGTTGCGGCAATTGCGGTGAAGTTTCGGAAGCGGCGGTTCTGTGCCCGTCCTTCTATCGCGCCGATGTCATCCACAACCCGACGGGTTGGGACAAGTTCGTGCATCGTCTGCGCTCCGGCGTCATCGGCTGGCTGCAAAAGCGCCGCCGCGCGTCGCGCATTGTCTTTGCGGATTGAGGAACAGGCCATGGCCACACTGAATGCATCGCCGTCCGCCCCTCTTTCGCAGGACAAGCCGCTATCGATTGCTATTCTCGCCATGGGCGGTCAGGGCGGCGGGGTTCTGGCCGACTGGGTTGTGGCGCTGGCGGAAACCAATGGCTGGGTCGCGCAGACCACATCCGTGCCCGGCGTGGCGCAGAGAACCGGCGCGACGATCTATTATCTCGAACTGTTGCGGGCTCGCAAAGGGGCGCATCCGATCCTGTCGCTGATGCCCACGCCCGGCGACGTCGATATCGTCATCGCGGCTGAATTGATGGAAGCGGGGCGCTCGGTGCTGCGCGGCCTCGTGACGCCCGACAAGACATTGCTCATCACCTCCACCCATCGCTCCTTCGCGGTGGGCGAAAAGGAAAAGCCGGGCGACGGCACCGGTAATCCGGTGGTGGTTGAGGACGCGACGGCCTTTGCAGCGCGCAAGACCATTGCCTTTGACATGGAAGCGCTGGCGACAAAAAGCGGCAGCGTGGTATCTTCGGCTTTGTTTGGCGCGCTTGCGGCTGCCGGCGCTTTGCCTTTCGACAAGGCCGCCTTCGAAGCGACCATCAAGTCTGGCGGCAAGGGCATCGAGACAAGTCTCAGGGCTTTTGAAGCTGCCTATCAGCGCGCGCTTGGCGGCGCGAATGACAAGCTTGCGGCAACGCCCGCAAAGCGGCTCGACCCTCTGCCCGAACGGTCCGATCATCCGGCACTTGACGGGCTTATCAAGCGCATTCGCAGCGAATTCCCGGGTGAATGTCATCCGATGCTTTTTGCGGGCATCAAGAAACTGACCGAGTTTCAGGACCCGGCCTATGCGGATGAATATCTGACCCGTTGCGCTGCCTTGCTCAAGGCGGATCGCGATAATGGCGGCACGGCGCATGGCTTTGCCTTCACCGAACAGGCGGCAAAATATGTCGCTATCGCCATGGCCTATGACGATGTGGTCCGGGTGGCCGATATCAAGGTGCGCGGCTCGCGGTTCGAGCGGGTGCGTAAGGAAATCGGCCTCAAGAAAGATCAGATCGCCTATACGACCGAATACATGCATCCGCGCATGGAAGAAGTGTGCGGCACTTTGCCCAAAGGCATCGGCGCCTGGATCGAAAATCGACCAAAACTCTTTGCCTGGCTCGACAAGCGCATCAGCAAGGGTCGCCGGGTGAATACGGGAACATTGTTCTGGTTCACCGGGCTTTATGTCGTGTCTGGCCTGCGTCGTTTCCGGCGCGGCAGCCTGCGCCATCAGCGCGAGGTTGAACATCGCGAAGCCTGGCTGGCGCAGGCGCTGGCCACCTTACCCAAGAATTACGATCTCGCGGTCGAGGTGCTTGGCTGCCGCCGTCTGGTCAAGGGCTACTCCGACACGCATTCGCGCGGCTTGTCGAAATTCGACCGCGTCCTGTCCGCCTTGCCCGCTCTAAGCGAGCGGGACGACGGCGCGGCCTGGTTGCGGCGCCTGCGGCAGGCAGCCTTGCTGGACGAACAGGGTATCGCGCTTGATGGCGCGCTGAAAACAATCGCGACGCTCTGAGAGAAGCGCGCCGTTATTTCAAAGAAAAAAGGGGAAGGACTATGTCTCAAGCGCAGAGCATAGATGCGCCGGCTGTTGCCGGAAAGGAAATATCGGCAGGCAAAAGCCTGCTCGTCGTCGGCCTGTGCTGGCTTGCCATTTTTGCGGAAGGCTATGATGTCGGCGTCATCGGGGCCATTCTGCCCGCCTTGTCCGTCGATCCGGTCTGGCAACTGACGCCGATAGAGCTTGGCGCCATCGGCAGCTATACGGTGATCGGCATGCTGATCGGCGGCATTCTTGCGGGCACGCTGAGCGAGCTTCATGGACGCAAGCCGCTCTTCATCGCCTGCATCACCTTGTTTTCGCTGTGCATGATCGTCAGCGCCATGGCGCCGTCGCCTTTCATCTTCGGGCTGAGCCGGTTCATTTCCGGCATCGGGCTTGGCGGGATTATTCCGGTCGCCGCCGCGCTGACGGTGGAATATTCCCCGATCAAGAAGAAGAGCTTCAACTACGGTCTCATGTATTCGGGTTATTCAATGGGATTGCTTGCCGCCGCCTTGTGCGGTCGTGGCTTTCTGGAAGTCCATGGCTGGCGCACTATCGTGCTGATCGGCGCAATCCCGCTGCTGTTTGTTCCGATCTTCCTCGCATTCCTGCCAGAAAGCGTGGAATCGCTGGTCCAGCGCGGCAAGCATGATGCAGCACGCAAGACGGCAGCGCGCATGGGCGTCGGCGTTCAGGCGGCAATTGTCCGCAAGCATGGCAAGGTTGGCTGGCGCACCGTTTTCAGCGAAATCTTCTCCCCGAAAAAGGCGTTCGAAACCGCCTGTTTCTGGATCGCGCTCTTCATGGGGCTACTGCTGGTCTATGGTCTCGCGCAATGGCTGCCGCAGATCATGCGCAAGAATGGCTATGATCTTGGCAACAGCCTGCTGTTCCTTGCTGTCTTCAGCCTCAGCTCGGCGATTGGCGGTATTGTATTGGGCACATGGGCGGATCGCTTTGGCGTGCGCCGCACGGTTGCCTGCTCCTATGCGCTGGGCGCGGTTGGCATTGTGGCGCTCGCCTTCAAGGGCTCGCTGCTGATGAACTATGTGTTTGTCGCAATTGCCGGTTTTGGCACCGTGTCGGCGTCGCTGGTTCTGACAGGCTTTCTGGCCCAGCGGCTTGATTCCTCGATCCGTTCTGCCGGAACCGGCTGGGCGCTGAGCTTCTCGCGCATTGGCGCGCTGTCGGGTCCGCTTCTGGGCGGATTGATCGCAAGCCTCAATGTCGGCCCGCAGTGGAACTTCTATATCTTTGCCATCGTCGCCGCTTTGGCCGCTGTGGCAACCGCGCTGATCCCGTCACGCTCGACGGACTAAGCCACGAAAAGGCCGATCCGCACTTGAGAGCGGATCGGCCTATTATTCAGCATACTATCAAAGTTCGTTCTTACGGATATTGCGCAGCATTTTCTGCAAGGTGCCGACAAAGGCGCGATGCTCGTCTTCATCAATGCCTTCAAACAATTGTAACAGCAGATCATACATGACCGGCCATGCTTCGTTAAAAATGTTGCGGCCTTCTTCGGTCATCGAAATATCGCGAATGCGCATGTCTTCTGCACGCGCCTGACGGCGGATGTAACCCTGCTCTTCAAGGGAATCGAGCGTGCGGCTCATCGTTGATTGTTCGGTCACGGTAAAGACCGCAAGCTCATTGATCGTGGCCGAAGGGGTGACACTCAAGACGGCCAGCGTTCGCAATTTGACTGTCGTGATCTGGCGGCCTTTCAGCGCCTCCGCAAGGTTCGCATTGTAGCGTGCCATCAGGCGGTTCATCAGGTAGGGCGCAAAACTGTTCAAGCCGATCTCGCCCAGCGAACGCGCGGGGTTCTCCTCCTGATGTTCGGAAGCCAGAACCGTACCTGAGAAGCGTTCCTCCATGAATTCCCTCACTTTAGATCATGGTTACAATAGTCATGCGCCCGATGCAGTGAGGCATCAGGCGCAACAAGGCGCTCTCATCGGTGTTAATATCGGTTGTGGAAAGATGCCAGAGAAAAAGGCGGATGCGATCTTGCAATCGCATCCGCTGCTGTTTCTGGATCAGGGGCGGTAGGCCTCACCCGAGATGCCGTTGCCGCTGGTGGCAATGGCAACCTTGTCGTCGTTGAGGCTGAAACTCTCGCGGGTGACTACAAGAACGATAGCCAGAATGATCGCTTCCATGATCGCGAAGGTCAGGAAGGCGCTGACAAAGGACCCGCCCGAAACCTTGATAACCACGCCCATGACCCAGGGCGAAATGAACGTAGCAAGGATGGCGAAGATTTCGGCATAACCAACCGCTGCTGTTGCCAGCTCTTCTGGGTATTTTTCACTGAGAAAGGCGAAGATTGCACCGCCGCCGAAAAGTGCCATGCCGCTCAGGAGCGCCATCAGGATGAGCCAGCCGAAGCCAAGCGGTATGGCCATGCCGACCGTGAACATTGCAGCGACGAGGACGGCAAGCACGGTTCCGAACTTGATCATCCCTGTTTTGTTCAGGCGGTCGGCGGCGTAACCGCCGATGACGAGAAACACGACCTGCGACAGTCCCATCAAGGTGCCGATCAGTGCTGCGTCTTCCACCGGCATCTGATGCACGGCAATATATCCGGGAATGACCCAGGTGGCGGTTCCGGCAATGGCCATCGTGCAGGCCGAAATGCCGAGGCTGCCGACGATAATCCATTTCGAGCGGAAGATGCTGGCCAGAGACGCCGTGGAGGTTTGCTGCTTTTCCGGCTCCCAGCGGAAATCCTTATAGCCGATATGAGCCGGATTGTTGCGGGTGAAGAGCAGCACAGCCGCCGCCGTCACCAGCGTTCCGATGGCAAGAATAGCAAAGAAGGTGCGCCAGCCGTAGGTGATGGAAAGCGGAATGCCAATCGCAAAGTCCAGCGTGATTGCAAGACTATAGGCCGCGAGGATCAAGCCGATCATGCTGCCGCGCCGCTTCTGCGGGAACCAGCCGATAATGAGTTTCATGTTGCCGAGGAAGATTGCGGCATCGAAGAAACCGATGAACAGGCGCAACGCAATCAGCTGGGCATAGTTCTGTACATAGACTTGCGCCACCATGCCGACAGCGGTGCAGAACAGACCGATCAGCAGCAGCGACCGGGCATTCATGCGGCGGCTCAATTGTGACCAGACAATCATGCCGAGACCATAGGTCAGTGCGAAAATCCCCTGTGCCAGACCGGCCTGCGCGGAATCAAGCTGGAGCGTTTCCGAAATGAACGGTATCACTGCCGCAAAGGCGTACCAGTCAGCGGCGAGAAACATTTCGCATAAAAGCGCCAGCGCCAGCATGCCCCATTGCCAGCGCTTTATTCTGGATTGATCGAAGTCCGATAGGCTTTCCCATTGCATGGTCTGGTTCCCCTTATTTTTACCTGCAAAGTTATGATGCTTCCTCGCGGGAGCGTGCGGTGCCAAATGCTTGAAAACGGACCTCAGACCGTGGACAGGAAATCGCGCACAAGTGTCGCCGCAGCTGGCGCCTCTTCAAACAGCAAATGTCCGGTCGCGCCGAGTTTTTCCAGCCGTGCTTCATCGATCCCGCGCTGCCATTCTTCGGCATATTGCGCGGGGATGACCCTGTCTTCCTCGCCCCAGAGGATCAGGGTCGGCATGTGAAGCCGGTGCAGCCAGTGTCCAAGCTTCGGATTGCCGCGTCCGTCAGTTGCGTGGACCAGCGCCAGCGCACCCATTTCGCGTCCGAGCGCCGCATCGAACCGGCTGTCGGGCTCGGTCGGGAAATAGCGGAGCGCAACTGCCGGATCATGCGTGAGATGGGCTGGGATATCGGCAGGCGCGACCTGAAACAGATCGGGGAGAGGGATTGTTGGAAGATCAAGACCGGCAGGTGCGGCGAGAAACAGCGCGGCAAGCCTTTCCGGCTGTCTTATCGCGAATTCTGCTGCAATCCAGCCGCCAAGTGAGAAGCCGCCAAGGCTGAATTGATCCAGTGCGAGCGCATCGAAGAAATCCATGTAATGGAGCACATAGTCGCCGATCTGCACGATATCGGCGTCGTCGTCGCTTTCACCGAAATTCGGATGAAACGGGATGATGAGCCGGTTTCGCGAAGCAATGTCGGCCAGGCTGTCAAAGCCGGGAAATGTCCCGGTTCCATGCAGAAAGACCACATCCTTACCTTCACCCTTCACAAGATAGGTGACGGTTTTGCCTCGGATTTCGACCGTGCGTTTTTCAAAACTGCTCGAGTAATTCAACATCTTTCCACCTTATGCCGCTGGCTTGGTGTGACTGGACCAATTGCTTTCTCATCTGGTCGACGGCGCTGTCGATCCGCGCTTCCAAGGCCGGGGGCAGAAGCCCATCCGGTTCCAGGTCCGCCGAACAGGCATAGATGCCCGTCGCGACGGTTCCCGCTTCGAAAAAGCCGAAGAGCGGACGCAGATGATGCTCGACGACCAGCGCATGACGATGCCCGCCGCCCACTGCGCACAGCACGGTCGGGCGACCGCGCAGCGCGAGCGGATGGACGAGATCGAACACGTGCTTGAAAAGACCGGGATAGCTTCCCTGATAAACAGGGCAACCGACGATCAAAGCATCGCAATGTTCAATCTCTGAAATGAGGCTTTCGGATTGCCGGTCCAGCGCCTTGCGATTGACGGTAAACAGGTTCGGCCCGGCATGCGACAGGTCCAGATGCGTGACCGACACATCGTCTTCCGCTTCCAGCCTTGCGGCAATCGCCTGGGTTAGCCGGTGAACTTTCGTCGGGCGGTCACACCCGACGAAGCTGACAATATTTCGCGCCATGGCCGGTCTCAGTTTTCGCTGATGCCGAAAACGGTCCATCGCGCATCGGCGCCTGAAAGGCCAAGTAGCCCTTTGCCGCATTCCTCGACGATCTGGTCGGCGAGCAAAATATGCTGGGTGCCGGAATGGATATCGCGATAGAAGCGCTGCATGGCCGTGTTGTGCAGCGAGGCTCCACGAGCCGCACGATGCGCGAATGTCGCCACATCCGAAACGATGTCGTGCATATAGCGCAGCGAGAGCTTCACCATCGTCATCTGGTCGAGGGACGGGACGCCGCCGGATGCGGTGGTCTGCGAGACGTCTTCCCATGTTTCCATGGCCAGCGCTCGTGCGGCCCGGTAACGGGCTTCGGCATTGGCAAACTGGAACCGCAGGCTGGCGCTGTCTGCACTTTTGCCGAATGGATCCTGTCGCTGGCGGATCACCTTGGCAAGTTCGTCGAGTATCCGGCGACCGACGCCGATGGCCCAGCTTGTATGGGTGAGGGCGCTGTAGCCCGCCAGCCCGAGATGGCCCTGTGTCTGACCGCGCTTCGGTGCGGATTGCGTGAAACTATAGGTCATTGAATCCGGCACGAAGAGGTCTTCATCGGTTGCCAGCGTGTAGTCGAAGCTGCCGGTGGCGCGCAGGCCCAGCACATCCCAGTTGCCAAGCAGCTGGATCGTCGAGCGCGGGTGATGTGCGACGATGATCTGCGGTGCGCCGGTTTCGTCTTTCAAAAGCGCCTTGCCGCTCGGATCCTTGGGATCGAGAAGGAAGCAGCCGGAATGAATCCATTCCGCGTGGAAGATGGAGCTTCCATAAGCCCAGTTGCCGCGGATCATGTAGCCGCCATCGACCTTGCGGGCAAAGCCGCGCGGCACGCCATTGCCTGCAATAGTGATGTCGACGCCGTCCTTGAAGACATTCGCAATCCCCTCGTCGTCGAGGTAGATCGCCATGGTGGTGCCTTCCATATTGTTGACCATCGTGCACCAGCCCGATGAGGCATGGGCATAGGAAAGCGCCGACATGATCTTCATAGCATCGATGGGTCGCAATTCCGCGCCGCCGACTTCCTTGGGAAACAGCATTGTGTAGAAGCCACCCTTGCGCATGGCGTCCACGACGTCGTCATGCATCCGTCCGAGTGTCTCTGCCTCTTCTGCTTTTTCTTCAATCAAGGGTAGAATCGCTTGCAGGCGGTCATTGAAGCCCTGAAGGACTGCGGAATAGTTGTCGGCCGTGTGAGTCCGGTGCACGCTGGTATCCAAGTTAGTTCCCCTTGATTTAGTGGTTATAAGCAGGAATGATACGGACAAGAGTGGGAACGGACATTCCCCCCAGATGGGGGGCTTGGGAACTCGGGAGAGAGAATGCCCAGGCAAATATTATCGACAGACGAGCGGATATCTGCAGCGCTTTCCGTTGCGGAGAGTCGTAATTATGACGATTTTACAATAGCTTGTGATTATTTTGCCGCGAATGTCCTGCGGGTGCGATCGCTTGGAATTTATTTGCTGGAGAATAATCGGCCGCGCCTTTTTCACAGCATCAACACGCCCACCGGCTTTCTTCTTGAATATCAGAATGGGCTTGCGGATTCGGATCCGATGATTGCGGCAGTGGTGCAGAATGCCGGCGCGGTTGCGGGCTCGCGATTGCCCCAGAATGCGGCGGGGAATGTGCCGCTGATGCGAACGCTGCTCTATCGATGGAACTACAACGATAACTTGTGCTGTCCGGTTTACGTTGGCGACAACATACAGGCGCTGATCTATGCCGCCGGTTTCGAGATGCACGCAACACAGCTCGAAGAACAGGTTTCGCTGCTGTGCCGTTCGTCGGCGCTTGCCTTGCGCAACATTCAGGAAGCGCGTCCGGCGAAGACGCCCAGCGCCAATCTGACCAACCTGTCGCCGCGCCTATCGACGGTCGCCCGGTTGCTTGCAGCTGGCAATACCAACAAGCAGATTGCGCGACATCTGGAGCTTTCGCCCCATACGGTGAAGGATTATGTCGACGATCTGATCAAGCGTTTCGGTGTTCGTAACAGAACCGAAGTGGCCGTCCTGATCAACCGCATGAGCGGTGCGAGGAAAGCCGAGCCGGCCGGATTTGTCCTGTCGGGACAGGAACGGCGCGGCCTTCCCATAGAGCATTTCTGAAAACGCTCTCCGCGTTACTAAGGGCAGAGGAATTTAACGGCGCGGCTTTCGGGATCGCACAGCGTGTCGATGACATTGCAATGATGCGTGCCATCGATTTCCCAAGCGCTGGTTTCTATCCCCAACCCGTACCAGATGTTTTCCAGCAGCGCATTTTGCCGTCTGAACTCCATCAGCTCATCGCCGCCGACGCAGCAATGAACGGCAATATCTGTACGCGGGCGCTGGAGTGCCGCGCTCTCCGCGACAGCTTCGGCCTCGTCCATAGAGAAAATATCGTTCATCGCGGTTTTGAGAAGCGGGCGTAAATCGTGCAGCCCGCTGATAGAAAGAACACGCTTGATCCGTTCCGCCGTTGCGACGGCAATGGGCGCATTTTCGCACGCCATGCGGCTGACCAGATGCCCTCCGGCGGAATGGCCGGTCAAGGCGATATCGCCGTCCACTTCCTGCGCCAGATGGTCGATAAAGCGGCCAATTTCCCGTGTGATACCAGAAATGCGCGCTTCGGGGCACAGCGTATAGCTTGGCATGGCAACGCGATATCCGCGCGCAAGCGCGCCTTGCGCCAGATGTGACCAGAAGCTTTTGTCCAGCCCCTTCCAATAGCCGCCATGGACATAAACAAGTGTGCCCTTGGCCGTGCCTTCCGGCAGGAAGAGGTCATAATGGTTCCGCGCGCCGTCGGCATAGGCGATGTCAGGGATCAAGCGACCCTGATCGCGCATTTTCTCGCGAAAGCCGGATGCCAGTTTCGTCCAGCGCGGCGGATAGGTGGCGGAATCGCTGATGGCCTTCATATTGTCGTAAGCGGTATCGTAGTCGTGCAGCACAGAAGTCTCCTGCGTATTTCATGCTTGAAGCCGCACGTCAGGCGCGGGCTTCACTTGCCGCCTGCGCGCGCAGGGCGGATCGCTGCAATTTTCCGGATTCTGTTTTGGGCAGGCTTGAAACCCAGCATATCACGCGGGGGTATTTATAAGGCGCGAGTTCGCTTTTGACGTGGCTTTGCAGTGTTTCCTGCAAGTTCGTGTCGCCATGATATCCTTCGTTCAGCACGACATAGGCTTTGACAATGCAGCCTCGTTCCTCATCGGGCGCAGCCACGACACCGCATTCCGCCACGGCTGGATGCGCGAGCAGGCTGGCTTCGACTTCCGGTCCGGCGATGTTGTATCCGGCAGAAACGATCATGTCGTCATTGCGGGCCTGATACCAGAAATAGCCGTCCGCATCCATGACATAGGTATCGCCGGTGATGTTCCAGCCGTTCTCGACATATTTGGTCTGGCGCGCGTCGGCCAGATATTTGCAGCCGAGCGGCCCGCGAACGGCAAGTCGTCCAGGCGTGCCGGGCGGGCATTCCTGCCCATTGTCATCGATGACACGCGCTTCATAACCGGGGATGGGTTTACCAGTCGCTCCGGGTCTGATGTCGTCTTCCGGCGCAGAGATGAAGATATGCAGCATTTCCGTCGCGCCGATGCCGTCGGCCAGCGAAAGCCCGGTCGCACGCTTCCACGCTTCGAAAGTAGGGAGCGGCAGGGCTTCACCAGCTGAAACACATTTGCGCAGGGACGAAAGATCGTACTGATCGATCTTCGAAAGCATGGCTCGGTAAGCGGTCGGCGCTGTGAAACAGACAGTTGGTTTATATTCCCCGATAGCGAGCGCGAGGTCATGCGGGGCGGTTTTTGCCGGTAGCACTGTGGAAGCGCCGATCCTGAAGGGAAACAGGACCAGTCCGCCAAGCCCGAATGTAAAGGCCAGCGGCGGTGAGCCGATGAAAATGTCATCTTCGGTCGCGTTCAATATATGATGTGCATAGCAATCACAGACGATCAGCAGGTCGCGGTGGAAATGGATCGTCGCTTTCGGCAAGCCGGTGGTGCCGGATGTGAAGCCGAGCAGGCACGGATCATCCCCGCGTGTCGCGACCGCCTCGAAATCGCTGGAGGCACCGGCCAGCAATGCCCCAAGCTCTCTGCCTGCATTGCCCTCCCAGGTCACCAGAGTTTTAATGAAATCGGTCTGTGCCACGGCATTCTGCATCTCGCCGATCAGCGCGTGATCGCAAAAGGCAATGCTGATTTCGGCCTTGTCGATGATCTGGACCAGTTCACGGGCGCGCAGGAGTGGCATGGTCGCGACCACAACGCCGCCCGCTTTGATGATCGCCATATAGAGCGCAATCTTGGTCGGGTTATTGCCCGAGCGGATCATCACGCGATTGCCTGTTTTCATGCCGAGCTTGTCGGTCAGCACATTGGCGATCTTGTTGATCATTGCGGCGAGATCGCTATAGGTCCAGCGCACGCCAGGCGCCTGCAATGCAATGCGGTCGCCTTTGCCGTTTGCAAGATGTGCATCCACCAGTTCGGTGGTGGCATTGAGCTGTTCCGGGTAGCCGAGTGCGTCGAGGTTGATGATATCCGGTAGAAATTCCGCAGCCGGGAGATTATCCAGAACGAATGTGTCCACATGAGCGCTGGGGTGCATGCTCGTCTCCTGTCAATGCCAGTTTGCGTTCGACTGCTGGGTCAAACGTGCAAGTAACGTTCCTTGATGTCCGGGGTGTTCAAAAGGGCGGCGTTGTCACCGCTCCACACCACACGGCCCTTTTCGATGACCACATGACGGTCTGCGAAGCGCGCCAGCGCATCGACATTCTTGTCGATGACGAGGATCGCTTCGCCCTCGTCCTTGATGTTGCGCAGGCAGGACCAGATCTCTTCGCGCATGAGCGGCGACAGGCCTTCCGTAGCCTCGTCCAGCACGACCATTTTCGGATTGGTCATCAATGCGCGACCAACCGCCAGCATCTGCTGCTCACCGCCGGAAAGCTGGTTGCCCATGTTGCGCCGCCGCTCCTTCAGGCGTGGGAACATCCGATAGATGCTTTCCAGCGTCCATTTGGACGAGCGCGCATCCGAACGCCGGGTGGCCAGCAGGTTCTCTTCGACGCTCAGCGTCGGAAATATCTGCCGCCCTTCCGGGACCAGACCGAGCCCCTCGCGGGCAATCGCATAGGGCGGCTTGCCGGTAACGTCATGGCCATTGACGAACACCTTGCCGCCCTTGGGCGGCAGCAAGCCGAAGATCGACTTGATGGTCGTCGTTTTCCCCATGCCGTTTCTGCCGAGGATCGTGACGACTTCTCCCGCACTGACTTCAAAGTCGATGCCGAAGAGAATGCGAGACTGGCCATAGGCGTTCTGGAGTCCTTCGACCTTCAGCATCACGCGGCCTCCTCTTCGCCGAGATAGGCGGCGCGCACATCCGGGTCGGAGCGCACGGCGGCGGGTGTTCCCGATGCGATCACGCGCCCGTAGACGAGGACGCTCACCTGATCCGCCAGCGAGAAAACGGCATCCATGTCATGCTCGATCAGAACCAGCGTATGCGTCTGACGTAATGCGCGCATCAGTTCGACCAGCACCACGGATTCCTCGTGGCTGGTGCCAGCCAGTGGTTCATCGAGCAACAGCATCTGCGCTTCGGTGGCGAGCGCGATGGCAATCTCAAGCTGGCGCTTTTCGCCGTGCGACAGCGCTCCGGCCCGGCGATGGGCGCGGTCGTCCAGCCGGACGCGAGCAAGCGCAGTCATGGCTTGCTCGTTGATATCGGCTTCCTTGTTTGCCGCCTGAAAAAAGCGGAAGCTCGAACCTGATCGTGCCTGAACGGCAAGTGCAACATTGTCCAGCACGCTGAAACCTTCAAGAACCGAGGTGATCTGAAACGAACGTGCAAGGCCGAGATGGACACGATTGGGCATAGGCAGACCGGAAATGTCACGGCCATCGAAGATGACCGAACCGCGGTCGCTTTTGAGATTTCCCGAAAGCTGGTGGATCAATGTCGTCTTTCCGGCGCCATTGGGGCCGATCAGCGCGTGAATTTCGCCGCGTTTGACGGTGAGATTGACCCCATCCGTGACCTTGAGCGCGCCGAAGCTTTTATGCAGGTCATGAACCTGAAGCAGTTCATCCGACATCGGAACCTCCACGCAGCTTGCGGAGCAGCCCGCCGATACCGTCGCGACTGAAAAGCACGACGAGAACAAGGAAAAGACCAAGGCCGAGTTTCCAGTGCTCGGAGAAATGCGCCAGCACCTCTTCCAGCACGATGAAGGCGGTTGCGCCGAGGACCGGGCCGATCAGCGTGCCCATTCCACCCAGCACGACCATGACGATCAGTTCGCCAGAACGCTGCCAGCTCATGAAGGCAGGCGAAACGAACTGGATCTGGTTGGCGAGCAGAACACCGGCAATGGCCGCTGCCACACCGGCAATCACATAGGCGGTGAGCTGAAACGAGAAGGGCGAGAAACCGATGGCGCGCATACGCACCGGATTGTCCCGCGTTCCACGCAGCACACGACCGAACCGTGAATGCACCAGCATGCGGAAGATGAAAAATGCGCCCATCAGAACCGCCAGCACGAAGTAGAACAGCACCAGATTGCTGGAAAGCAGCGTATTGCCGAACAGCGTTGAGCGGGTGGACAGCGTCATTCCATCGTCGCCGCCAAAGGCTGACAGGGAAACCATGAAGAAGAAGGCCATCTGCCCGAAGGCCAGCGTGATCATGATGAAATAGACGCCGCTGGTTCTCAGCGAGATATAGCCGGTGACGAGGGCGAAGAACGCTGCAACAACGATGGCCGCAACCAGCTGGAGGATCAGATCGTCGATGCCATAGCTGGACAGGATGCCGACTGCATAGGCGCCGATCCCGATATAGGCAGCATGGCCGAAGGAAACGAGCGCGCCGTAACCCATTATGAAATTGAGCGAAAGCGCGGCCAGCGCGAAGATCATGATGCGTGTCACGATCACGAGAAGAAAGCTGTCGTTCAATACGGATGCGAGAAGCGGAACGATTGCAAAGGCGGCGAAGACCAGCCACGGGCCCGCATCCAGCAAAGGCGAGGTTCGGCTCTTTGCCGTTTCCGGCATGGCGGTATCGCGGGTGCTGTTATGGGTAATCTCGCTCATCGGGTTCCTCCCTGCGCCGGGAAGAGACCTGTCGGACGGAAATAGAGCACAGCTGCCATCAGAATATAGGTGAGCATCGGCACCAGCGTGCGGCCCATCTGGGAGGCAGCGGCCGGATCGAGCAGATTGCGGAGCAGCATCGGTCCGAAGGTGCGGCCAAGCGTATCGACGAGGCCAACGGTGATGGCCGCAACGAAAGCACCGCGCACGGAGCCGACGCCGCCGATCACGATGACGACGAATGTGAGGATCAGGATGGAATCGCCCATGCCTGGATCAACGGAGAGAATGGGGGAGATCATGCCACCGGCAAAGCCTGCAAGCATCGCGCCAAGTCCGAAGACCACCATGAACAGGCGGCGTATATTGATGCCCAGAGCCGAGACCATGTCGCCATTGGTCGCTCCGGCACGCAGCAACATGCCGATGCGCGTGTGATTGACGAGGACATAAAGACCCGCCGCCGTGGCGAGGCCAGCAGCGATGATCAGCAGGCGATAGACGGGATAGCGCAGGTTGCCAAAGAGCTGGATGGAACCGGATAGGGAATCCGGCATCGGCACGCTGAGCGGAGCCGCGCCCCAGATGATCTTCACGAGTTCGTTCACTATCAGGATCAACCCGAATGTAGCCAGAACCTGATCGAGATGGCTGCGTTCGTATAATCGTCGAAAGACCAGTACTTCCAGCACAATGCCGATGACAAGGGTGACGGGCAGGGCGATCAGGATGCCGTAAAAGAAGCTGCCTGTCATGGCAGTGAAAGTCGCAGTCAGATAGGCGCCGACCATATAAAGAACGCCATGCGCCAGGTTGATGAGGTCCATGACGCCGAAGATCAGTGTCAAACCGGCTGCGACGAGAAAGAGCAAAATGCCAAACTGAATCCCGTTAAGGGACTGCAGCAGAAAAAGATTGAGCATGGGGGACGTCCGGAACTCGTTGTACTGAAGTCCGTTTCACGCCAGGCAAACTGGCGTGAACTGTTTCAGACTTGGAAATTGAGAGGACTGGGCTCATCGGAGCACCCGCCTTCCACCGGGTTACATCTTGCATTCAGCTGCGTAATTATCCTTGTAATCGTTGAAGACCGTTTCAACGTAGGACGTGGCGAACTGGCCGTCGTCACGCTTGACAACTTTGGTCAGGTAGAAATTCTGGATCGGAAAGTGGTTGTCGCCAAAGCTGAATTCACCGCGCGGCGAGGTGAATTTCGCGTCTTTCATGGCGGCCCGCAAGGCATCCTTGTCGGCAATATTGCCGTTGACCTGCTTGACGGCCGCATCGATCAGCATGGCGGCGTCATAAGCCTGCACCGCAAAAGTCGCCGGAATGCGCTTGAATTTGGCTTCATAGGCGGCGGCAAATTCCTTGGCTGGTGCGGAATCAAGATCCGGCGCCCAGTTCGAACCGGCGAAGAAGCCAACTGCCGCATCCTGCTGCGCGGGCAGGGTGGTCTCATCCACGGTAAATGCCGAGAGGAACGGGGTGCCTTCAAGACCGGCCTGACGATACTGTTTGACGAAATTTACGCCCATGCCGCCGGGCAGGAAGGCGTAGACGGCGTCAGGCTGTTCGGCTGCGATCTGCGCCAGTTCTGCCGAATAGTCGAGCTGGCCAAGCGGCACATAGATTTCCTGCGCGACTTCGTTCTTGTAGGAGTGCTTGAAACCGGCCAGAGCGTCCTTGCCAGCCTGATAATTCGGGGCGATCAGCACGACGCGCTGGTAGTTCTGCTTTTCGGCATATTTGCCGGAAACTTCATGCATCTGGTCGTTCTGATAGGAGGTGACGAACAGATTGGGGTTGCAATCCTTACCGGCCAGATTGGACGTGCCTGCATTGGTCGAGATCAGAAACGTGCCGGAATCGGTCGCTGGCTTGACGATAGCGTTCAGGACATTGGAGAAGATGGGACCTACGACAAAATCCACCTTGTCGCGCTGGATCATCTGCTGGACCTTGTTGACGCCGATATCCGGCTTCTGCTCATCGTCCTGAATGATGATTTCAGCATCGAGGCCGCCGAGCTTGTTGCCCAGCTTGTCCATGGCAAGCAGAAAACCGTCGCGGGATTGTTCGCCCAGCAAGGCCGCTGGCCCGCTCAGCGTATAGATCAAACCGATCTTGATCTTGCCTTCTTCGGCCTGCGCGGTTCCGTTCAACATGGTTGCGGCGAGCAGCGCGAAGGCCGCTTTCGTCGAAATTTTCATTGTTCCACCTCGATTGCAGCGTTCTGCTTTGTCTTATTTTTCTTTCGCATTATCCGGCGCAAAACCGCTTCACACTTTTGCTGGAAATGCTCTGATACCCGGCAGATGTACTCCCATACTTCTGCCGGGCGGATGCATTATTCTGCTGGAGCGGGCAAAAATTCAACCTCGTGTGCCGGTGCAATGCGAACTATTTCGGCAGGATCACCGACATTGTCGATACGAACGAACAGATCCCAAAGTTTTGCGGTCGGCGAAACCCAGAAAACGCACTTCACTGGCTGCTCGGTCTTGTTGAAAATACCGTGCGACACGTTGCGTGGCAGGCAGACGAGATCGCCAGCTTCGGCAACGGCTTCCTTGCCGTCGAGAAGCAGGTCGAAGCGTCCTTCCAGCACGTAGATGAATTCTTCCTGCGTGGTGTGGATATGTGGCGGAACGAAAGTGCCGGGAGGGAAGGTTGCGTGCCAGGACATGGAGCTTTCGCAGACATGCTTGGGCACATAGGTCTGACCGAGAATATGCCAGACAACACCGTCCACGGAGGAACCGGATTTGGTCACGCCAGCTTGAAGAACAGTCACTCGAATTCCCTTTCATTAGAGCGCACCCCGAAAAGTGTGAAACGGTTTTCGGAAAAGATGCGCGTTAAAAATTATTCCGACGCAGGTTTCAGGCAGAGGCCCGAGACACTCCCCGATTGACTTGCTGTGTTGAAAAGCCAGCCTTTGCGGCATAGCCGCGAACAATGGCTTCGCGCTCGGCAAAGCTGATGACGCCGTCCAGATCGGCAACACCGGATGGAGCGCGGCGTTCAACCTCATCGATGACGCCTTCCGGGCCGCCCAGCCGGTTGAGCCGGACGATTTCCGCCGTCGCGGGCAGCCGGATTGCCTGATAGGCCGCCAGCGCCGCGCGACCGTGCTCCGCAGCGGCAAGATGGTCGGCAAGCGTGCGTGCGTCGATGATCGCTTGGCTCGCGCCGTTCGACCCCACCGGATACATCGGATGGGCGGCGTCGCCGATCAGCGCCACGCGGCCATCCGTCCACCAGCGGGCGGGGTCGCGGTCGCACATCGGATATTCGAAGAATGTATCGGTTGCGCGCACCAAAGCGGCAAGGTCCACGACATTGATGCCGAATTTTTCGACATGGGGCATCAGCTCTTCATGCGTGCCGCGACGGCTCCAGTCCTCGCGCTTCGGCGCAGGCGATCCGTCGGCGCCGGGACGATAGGTGACGACCCAGTTGTTGAGAATCTTGCCGGGCGTGGTGCCCTTGGCTATCGGGTAAAGCACCAGCTTATACGTAAAGCCGCCAGCGACGATCATGGTGCGACCGTCAAGGAACGGATCGCTTTCAACAGCGCCGCGCCACATCATGACGCCGTTCCATTTGAGACCGGCTTCGTTCGGGAACATCTGATGTCGAATGACGGAATGAATACCGTCCGCGCCGATAATGATGTCGGCAGTTGCCGAGGTAATTTTTGAACCTTCGGCAAAATGAACCGTGGCAGAACCCTCGTTCTGGGTGTAGCCCACGCAGCGCTGGTTCGCGATGACGGCATCCGGTCCAAGCCGTTCGATGACGGCATTATAAAGCAGTTTCTGCAAATAGCCGCGATGGATTGAGAACTGAGGCACATCATAGCCTGCATCGATGCCGCGGGGCTCGCGCCAGATTTCCTGACCCTGCCGTGTAGCGTAAATCAGCTCTCGGGTGCGGATGCCGGTGGCGTCCAGCGCGGGCAGAAGGCCGATTTCAGCCAGTTCGCGGATGGCGTGCGGAAGGACATTGATACCAACGCCCAGTTCACGGACTTCCGGTGCTGCTTCGAAAATCTGGCAGTCAATGCCTCGTGCGTGCAGCATCAATGCCATCGTGAGGCCACCGATGCCCCCTCCGACGATAATCGCTTTCATTCGCGGTTCCCTTTTTCGTGGCTGCTCTTTGGCGCCTGGGACCAACGATAAAAGCGGGAACAATGCTGTCTATCACCAAAACGCCATTCCTAACAGGAAACCGCCAGAAACGCGCTTTCGTGCAAAATTTTCGTGGCGCTTGCGCTCTCGCTCCAGCGTGATACTTTAATCTTAAAATAAAATGCTCTCTAAATGAGATACGGGGAATATCGTGATGCCGACTACGAGCTATATGCACAGGCTTTCGCCGTCCATCGATTCGTTCCAGGACACCATGTCGGGTCTCCTCAGGCCTTGCCGCATCTCGAAAAAATCCAGCCGGACCTACCGGACGGAAGTTTCACATGGGCGCATGCGTCCCTTCGGCCTGACTGCGATCCGCATTGGCGGCCATGCCCGCATCGAAGTTGAAGCGCATAACGACATGACTTTGTTGCAGGTTCCGTTGCAGGGCATCTTCGTCTCGCGCGACCGGCGCGGTGACGAGCTGTTGTATCAGTCCGGCATGAATGCGCAGCTGGTCGACGCGCATTCGGCGATTGATCTCGAATTTCACCCTTCCACGCGCATGCTGATCTTCAGCCTGAACGATGCCCAGATCGATATTCTGGGGGGCAAGGAATTTATCGAGCAGTTTACCCATAACAAGCGCGTCGTATCCTTCGATACTCTGGTGGGGCATGCCTTCTATCAGCTGGCGCATTTCGTCATAAACGAAATCGAGAAGGATAAGGAAGCATTTTTCCATGGCGGTCTGTCGGAGCGTCTCGAAGACAGCCTGATGGCATCGCTTGCAGCGGCGCTCGACACGCAGCCGCGCGCAAGGCCGCTGACGAGTGCGGTTCCGAGCTATGTCCAGCGTGCTGAAAAATTCATGCTCGACAATCTCGACAAGCAGCTGACCTTGCAGGAGCTTGTCGATGCAACGGGCACCAGCGCACGTACCTTGCACCGCACATTTCGCAGTGTCCGGGGCAACACGCCGCTCGGCGTGTTCAAGAACATGCGGCTGGACAAGGTGCATGCAGAGCTTGTCCGCGGCCACGCCGGGCCGGGGGATATCACGCGTATCGCCATGGCCTGGGCTTTCAATCATATGGGCTTGTTTTCAGCGGATTACCGACAGCGCTTCGGCTATCTCCCATCGGAAACCGTGCGCCGCGCGCAATGATCCTTCGGTAGACCCGCCTCGGGCGGCACCCCGTATATTGAATTTCCGGCTGGACTGTGGTGCTGCACGCCGCCAACCTCAGGCGTGCCTGTGCCGGGAGCAAAGCCCCGGGGCCTGCTCGGCGAGCATATGTTCTTGCAAATCAGAAACACTATCACTGCCGACCGTATAGACGGTAGGACGGCCGGTCGGTTACCTTGGCTCTTGAGATTTGAACCGGAGATGAAGCCTTCATGATCAAGGGTATAGCGCTGCTATTGTTGTTTCAGCTGCTTGGCGAAAGCTTTATCTTCATGAGCGGGCTTCCTATACCGGGCCCCGTTGTGGGGCTCGTGCTTCTGTTCGTTGCCATGCAACTGTGCAAGATATTCGACTGGGGTATCTTTGCCGAAGCAGAAACGGCGGCCGATGGTTTTCTCGGTAATCTCGGCCTGCTTTTTGTCCCGGCGGGGGTCGGAGTGGTGGCTATGTGGAGCCAGATTCAGGGGCAAGCCACGGCAATTCTGGCTATTGTGGTGATCTCGGCAATTCTCACATTGGCGGTGACGGTTTGGACCTTCATTCTTGTGCAACGCTTCATGGGGCGGAGGTAGCGTCATGAAACATCCACTGGAACTATGGGTTTACCTTTCAGCATCACCTTTGCTGTGGCTCACTCTCACATTATGCGCATGGATCGTGGCGACGCATATTTCCGTTCGACTGAAGCGCCATCCATTGGCCAATCCTGTACTGATTTCCATCGTGCTGCTTTCCAGCCTGCTTGTGATTTTTGATGTTCCCTATGGACGATTCTTTGAAGGAGCCCAGTTTATCCACTTCCTGCTCGGTCCAGCCACAGTAGCCATCGCCGTGCCTCTATTCCGCCAATGGCATCAGGTGCGGCAAGCGCTGATCCCAATGGGAGCAGCGCTGGTCGTCGGCTCCTTCTTTGCGGTTCTTTCCATTGTGGTGATGGGTAAATGGGCCAATCTCTCCAATGAAGTGCTGATTTCTTTTCTGCCAAAATCCGCAACTGCCGGGGTTGCCATGGCGATCTCTTCCACACTTGGCGGCACACCGTCGCTAACCGCGGTATTGGTCGTACTTACCGGTATCATCGGCGCACTTGTCGTCACCCCTTTCATGAATGCCATGCGGATAAGGGATTACGCCGCACGTGGATTTGCTGTTGGGCTGACGTCGCACGGTATCGGAACTGCACGTGCTTTCGATGTCGATGAGACGGCTGGGCTCTTCGCCGGGATTGCCATGGCGCTGAACGCTATTGCAACGTCACTCGTTGTGCCGCTGCTCGTCAAATTGTTCCTCAGCTGAAACGCCGACGCGGTATTCCAGCAGGTGGCTGATTGATACTAAAGCGTATTCCGAAAAATGTGGAACGGTTGTCGGAACGAGATGCGTGTTGAAGCAAACCGTTAGAGCTTCTCATAGCCACGCGAGCCGTTTGGCTCGCTGGCTGGCACTACGGCCTGGTGCTATGCAGTTCGGATTACGGTACTCAATGTCCCATAGGTAGGACGGCTGCCTACGCTGAATCGAAACTGCACAGGATGCTACATATTTTCGGGGCGCATCTGGCAGTTGACGGCTGCGCTCCGTTCTCCGTGAAGCGATAACAGCTTCTCAAGCCTGACTCATCAGAAGTGACAAAAATGCCGGGCTATAACCCGGCGTTCTCTTGCAACGTTCCAACCGACAAGCACAGCTCGCTTACCGGAATTGTCGCGGCGGCTTATTTGCCGGATGCCATCGTGTTGTAGCTGGTAATCAGGTTGCGATAATCTGGAATGTGGTTTGCAAACAGCGTACCCAGACCTTCAATATCGTTGCGCCAGTCGCGATGCAGTTCACAATATCTGGTTGTGCTGGACGGTGCCGGGATCGTGCAGCTGCCAACCATGATGATCTGGCGTGACCTTGCCGCAGGCACATTGGTGCCTGTCTTGCCCGAATGGCGCCCGGCCGCGGGCATCGTCCATGCAGTATTTCCATCCAGGCGTGGCCTGCTGCCTTCGGTGCGTACCCTGATCGACTTTCTGGCGCGGGAATGTGCCGTTCAGCGCAAGGCCATCGACGAAACTATTCTTTAGCCAGCGGTAGACGATACGTCGGAGAAGGTCTCTGGGTCGTCATGACCTGTGTTCGCTTGCGGATAAAGCGGCATACTCTTCGACCAAAAAATCGAGAAGCGCGCGCACCGAAGGCAGCAGGCCACGCCGCGAAGGAAAGGCAGCATGGATGATGCCGCTGCGGGGTGCCCAGTCGGGCAGAAGATCAACCAACCGCCCAGCCTTTATATCATCCCGGACAACCATTGTAGGAAACTGGCAAACGCCGATGCCTTGAAGAGCGGCCAGCCGCAGCGCAACCATATCTTCCGTGATCAGCAGCGGTTGATAGGGAATTTCAGCCGTGGTGCCGTTCGGACCAAGCAGGTTCCATTCAAAACTGTTGTGGGATGATCCCCAGGCAAGGCCGGGCATGTCGACGAGGTCGGCGGGGACGGCGTTGCATCCTTCCTTGACGAATACAGGGCTTCCCACCAGTCGTTGCTCGCTTTCCGCCAGCTTGCGGATGACGAGATCGCTATCCTCGAGCGGTGGAAAGCGGACGCGGATAGCGAGATCGAAGCCTTCGCGGATAACATCCACGCGCCGGTTTGTGCTTTCCAGATGTATCTTTACCTTTGGGTATCGCGCCATGAAACGGGCGATCATTTCACCGACCTGGAAATAAATGACCGATGCCGGGCAACTCACCCGCACCGTGCCTTGCGGTTCTGTGCGCATTCTGTCGATCACATCCAGTGCGGCATCGGCCTCAACCATCATCGCCAGACAATGGCGATAAAATTCCTGGCCGATATCCGTCACGGCAAATTGTCGGGTGGTGCGCTGGATAAGCCTGACACCGAGATCATCTTCCAGCAGGGCGATCCGGCGGCTCAGCCTGGAGCGCGGCATATCCAGTTTTCGGGACGCAGCGGAAAAGCCGCCTTGCTCCACGACTTCCACATAAAGCCGCATATCGTTGAGATCAGCCATGGCCGGGCCTTTCATTGTCCTGTTTTCAGGACAGTATAGCCTGAACTTCGATCTACCGGTCAATTTGTTCCAGATTTATTTTGCTCTCAGACAGTCAATTCAGTGTCCGCAAGGCAACGAAATAAATCGGGAAGATCGAGATGAGACAGGTTATCGGCATTTACAGCAGCTCATCGCCCCATTGGGTGGGTGATGGATTTCCGGTTCGCTCCATGGTTTCCCATGCGACAATGGGCGAACACATCAGCCCCTTCTTGCATCTTGATTATGCCGGGCCGGAACAGTTTGCACCCACGGCAACCCCGCGCGGTGTTGGCAGCCATCCCCATCGCGGTTTTGAAACCGTGACCATTGTCTATCAGGGCGAAGTTGAACATCGCGATTCCACTGGAAGCGGAGGCATGATCGGTCCCGGTGATGTACAATGGATGACTGCTGCCGCCGGGATTTTGCACGAGGAGCGCCATTCGAAGGCGTTTACCGAACAGGGAGGCACGCTGGAAATGGTGCAGCTCTGGGTCAACCTGCCTGCCAAGGACAAGTCCGCGCCCGCCACTTACCAGACGGTGCTCGATCGGGATATTCCGACCGTGGCCCTGCCGGATGAAGCTGGAATTGTCCGTGTCATAGCCGGGAACTATGCCGGACATGCCGGACCGGCACGCACCTTCACGCCGATTGATCTATGGGACCTGCGCCTGAAACAGGGCGGAAGCGTTGTGTTTGATCTTCCCGATCAACATACGACCGGCCTGGCAATCTTGCGCGGAACGATCACCGTCAACGGCAACAGATCGGCACGGGATGCGCAATTCGTTCTGCTCGACCGAAAGGGTGGCAGTTTCGAGATTACGGCTGACAGCGACGCAACCGTCCTTCTGCTGAGTGGCGAACCGCTTGGCGAGCCTGTCGCCATGCGTGGCCCTTTCGTTATGAACACAAATGAAGAATTGCAGGATGCTTTCGCGGATTTCCGAACAGGGAAATTCGGCACCATTCCTGCCTGATCCATTCCCCTGGTGTCAGTATGAACCACGGGTATCCCCGGACCGGAAATGCTTTCGGCCCTGAATACGTCCAAGCCTGAAGAAGGAGACAAAAAATGAGCAGCCCAGCTAACTTTAATGGCCAGCGTCCGGTTATCGACCCCAACGACGCTGTCATGCTTCTGATCGATCATCAGAGCGGCCTGTTTCAGACCGTCGCAGACATGCCGATGCCTGTTTTGCGCAATCATGCGACCGCGCTTGCCAAGATGGCCACGCTGACCAAGATGCCGGTCATCACCACGGCATCCGTGCCGCAGGGCCCCAATGGTCCGCTGATCCCCGAGATTCATGAGAACGCCCCTCATGCCAAATATGTAGCGCGCCGCGGCGAGATCAACGCATGGGACAATCCGGATTTCGTTGCTGCCGTGAAGGCCACAGGCCGCAAGACCCTGATCATCGCAGGCACCATCACCAGCGTTTGCATGGCCTTCCCGGCAATCAGTGCCGTTCAGGATGGTTACAAGGTTTTCGCCGTGGTGGACGCATCCGGTACCTATTCCAAGATGGCGCAGGAAATCACGCTCGCTCGTGTTGTTCAGGCCGGTGTCGTGCCGATGGATACGGCTGCGGTGGCTTCGGAACTCCAGAAGACATGGCATCGTGACGATGCGCAGGAATGGGCCAATGTCTACACCAAGATTTTCCCTCCCTACCAGCTTCTCATCGAAAGCTACTTGAAGGCGCAGGAAGTCGAAAAGAACCACGAACAGCTCGATTCACAGCGTGGCTGATTGTGATTGAAATACAAAAGGGCGGCATTACCTGCCGCCCTTCTTCTTGTCCTCAAGTTGATATGAAAACCGCATTGCGCAATGAATGTACGCAATGCGGTTCAATGTTCAGCCTGTCGTGTCATCCCACGGATTTCTCGACAGTGTTTATGCGCAAGGCTTACTTCTGCCAGCTCTTGACCAGTTCATCGTAATTGACCGTAACCGGCTTTTCTTTTTCGTTCTCGATCTTCAGCTGAGGAGCGAGGTTACCCTTGGAAACGGCATCCTTGTTCCAGTACTCGATGTCATGTTCCTCGGCGAGCTTCGGTCCGATGTCGCCCTGTACCCCCGCACGTTCCAGACGCGAGAGAACTTTTTCCTGTTCGGCGCAAAGTGAATCCATCGCTTCCTGTGCCGTTTTTGCACCCGACGATGCATCGCCGATCGCCTGCCACCAGAGCTGAGCCAGCTTTGGATAGTCAGGCACGTTGGTGCCGGTTGGCGACCACTGGACGCGGGCCGGCGACCGATAGAACTCGACCAGACCGCCGAGCTTCGGTGCCCGATCCGTGAAGCTCTGATGATGGATGGACGAGTCGCGGATGAAGGTCAGACCCACATGGCTCTTTTTCACATCGACCGTCTTGGACGTCACGAACTGCGCATAGAGCCAGGCAGCCTTGGCCCGGTCATCCGGGGTGGACTTCATGAGGGTCCAGGAACCCACGTCCTGATAGCCAAGCTTCATGCCGTCCTTCCAGTAGACGCCATGCGGGGAGGGGGCAACACGCCATTTCGGCGTGCCATCCTCGTTCACGACCGGCAGGCCGGGCTTGGCCATATCGGCGGTGAAAGCCGTGTACCAGAAAATCTGCTGGGCGATGTTGCCCTGCGACGGAACCGGGCCGGATTCGGAGAAGGTCATGCCTTGAGCTTCTGCCGGAGCATAGGCCTTGATCCAGTCGAGATATTTCTGGATGGCGTAGACCGAAGCTGGTCCATTGGTATCGCCGCCGCGGGCTACGCATGAGCCGACCGGACGCGACTGGTCATCAACCTTGATACCCCATTCATCGACCGGCAGACCGTTTGGCAGTCCCTTGTCACCGTTGCCAGCCATGGAAAGCCACGCATCGGTAAAGCGCCAGCCGAGAGACGGGTCCTTCTTGCCATAGTCCATATGGCCGTAGACCTTTTTGCCGTCGACATCGCGACCGGTGAAGAACTCGGCGATGTCCTCATAGGCAGACCAGTTGACGGGTACGCCAAGATCGTAGCCGTACTTGGCCTTGAAGTCGGCCTTGTTCTTCTCGTCGTTGAACCAGTCGTAGCGGAACCAGTAGAGGTTTGCGAACTGCTGGTCGGGAAGCTGGTAGAGCTTCTTGTCCGGAGCCGTCGTGAACTTGCTGCCGATGAAATCGTCCAGATCGAGGCCCGGATTGGTGACATCCTTACCTTCATTGGCCATGAAGTCGGTGAGGTTGCGGACCTGCTGATAGCGCCAGTGCGTGCCGATCAGATCGGAGTCGTTGACCCAGCCGTCATAAAGATTCTGGCCGGTCTGCATCTGGGTCTGAATTTTTTCGACGACGTCGCCTTCCTGAATAAGGTCATGCGTGACCTTGATGCCGGTGATGGCTGTAAATGCGGGCGCCAGCACCTTCGATTCATAATCATGGGTGGTCAGCGATTCCGAAACGACCTTGATATCCATGCCCTGGAAAGGCTTGGCCGCATCGATGAACCACTGCATTTCCTTTTCCTGATCGGCGCGCGACAGGGATGAAAGGTCGCCAATTTCCTTGTCGAGAAATTGCTTCGCCTCATCCATTCCCGCTGAAGCTGCCCCTGTCATTGCCAGCACGATAAGTGCTGTAGTCGTCATTAGATGCCGTCGCATGTTGATCCTCCCAAAGCTTGCGAGTGCATTGCATATCGACTTCCGGGCGCGGTTTGTCCCCCGAGCCCATTTTGCGCGGAGCGGAAACCTTCCGCTCCGGATTTCTCACACAAAGCGGAATACGCCGATGGCGTAGACCACTGAAATGGCAAGAGCCCACCAGAGGTTCGGACCAACCAGCCCGAGCCATGCCAGATTGATGAATGCGCTGCCGAGCAGCGAGATAAACAGGCGATCGCCGCGTGTTGTCTCGAAGCGCAGGATACCATTGCGCGGCGAGCCGCCGGGCGAGATATATTCCCACACGCCCATGCCGAGCAGCAGAAATGCTATGGCGCAGAAAAACGCCGCCGTCTGCCAGGTCCAGGCCATCCATGAGAAGTCGGGTATATGAAACATCGTCATACCCTCCCCAGGGCAAAGCCCTTGGCGATGTAATTGCGAACAAACCAGATCACCAACGCACCGGGTATCAGCGTCAGAACACCCGCCGCAGCGAGCAGCCCCCAGTCCATACCGGCAGCAGAAACGGTGCGTGTCATCGTGGCTGCAATGGGTTTCGCGTCTGTCGTCGTGAGCGTGCGGGCGATGAGCAATTCCACCCATGAGAACATGAAGCAGAAGAAGGCTGCCACGCCGATGCCGGATGCGATCAGGGGCATGAAGATCTTCACGAAGAACTTTGGAAACGAATAGCCGTCGATATAGGCTGTCTCGTCGATTTCCTTCGGTACGCCCGACATGAAGCCTTCCAGAATCCACACCGCCAGCGGCACATTGAACAGACAATGCGCCAGTGCGACCGCGATATGTGTATCGATGAGCCCGAATGCCGAATAGAGCTGGAAGAACGGCAGGGCGAACACCGCCGGAGGCGCCATGCGGTTGGTCAGGAGCCAGAAGAACAGGTGTTTGTCGCCCAGAAACCGGTAGCGCGAGAAGGCATAGGCTGCAGGCAGCGCCACCGAAACCGAAATCACCATGTTCATGACCACATAGATGATCGAGTTGATATAACCCGAATACCAGGCGGAGTCGGTGAAGATGGCGCGATAGTTCTGCAATGTTGGCTCATGCGGAAAGAGCGTCAGCGACGTCAGGATTTCCTGATTGGTCTTGAAGCTCATATTGATGAGCCAATAGATCGGTATCAGAAGCAGAACGATGTAGATTGTCGGTATCAGCCAGCCGAACCGCGACCTCTCACGTCTGCTCGATTTTTGTCGGACGGCGTTTGAGACCGGTGCAATTGCAGGTGCACTGCCCACGGAAGTTCCCTGTATGGCGTTCATCTCACACCTCCTGATCGTGACTGGTCATGACGGTGTAGAACACCCATGACAGCAGCAGGATGATGAGGAAGTAGATCAACGACATCGCCGCCGCCGGTCCAAGATCGAACTGACCCAGCGCCATCTTGACCAGATCGATCGACAGAAATGTTGTCGAATTGCCCGGTCCACCGCCAGTCACCACGAAGGGCTCGGTATAGATCATGAAACTGTCCATGAAACGGAGCAGGACGGCGATCAGCAGAACGCGCTTCATCTTCGGCAGCTGGATGTAACGGAACACTGAAAACCGCGAGGCTCCGTCGATCCTGGCTGCCTGATAATAGGCATCCGGAATGGATACGAGACTTGCATAGCACAACAGCACCACGAGGCTGGTCCAGTGCCAGACGTCCATGATGATGATCGTCACCCAGGCGTCGAACGGATCGTTGACGTAGTTGTAGTCCAGCCCCAGCCAGTTGGCGTAATAGCCGAGCAGGCCGATGTCGCTGCGTCCGAAAACCTGCCAGATCGTGCCGACCACGTTCCACGGGATCAGCAGGGGCAATGCCATTGTGACAAGACAGACGGGGACCCAGAAGCCCTTTTTGGGCATGTTGAGCGCAATCAGGATGCCGAGCGGTATCTGGATCGCGAGGACGATGAACGAGAAAATGAGATTGCGCCAGAGCGCATCCCAGAAACGACCGGAGTGAAGAATTTGCTCGAACCAGTCCGTCCCGGCCCAGAAGAACTGGTTGTTGCCGAACGTATCCTGCACCGAATAGTTCACCACCGTCATCAGCGGAATGACGGCGGAAAAGGCGACCAGCACCAGCACCGGCAGGACCAGGAACCAGGCTTTGTTATTCCAGCTTTTTTCCATGGTCAGCCCTCCATTCCCACGCGCCAGGAATCCGCGAATATGCCGATTGCCTTCGGATCGAAGGTCACGCGCGGTTCGGCTGGTATCTCGTCGTCCTCGCCGATCACGACGGCGAGTTTCTGCCCCTCGAAGCCTGCCCGCACGATGCGGTAGCGCCCGATATCCTCGATCTTGTCGATGCGGATTGGCAGGCCTTCGCGACCGAGCCTGACAAATTCCGGCCGGATGCCCAGTTCGATGCTTTTTGCATCGCCAATCTGCGGTATGCCGGGCAGTGGAATGGCCTGCGCGCCGACTGTGGCAGTCTGGCCGTCGATCCGTGCTGGCATGAGGTTCATACCCGGCGAGCCGATGAAATAGCCAACGAATGTATGCTTCGGGCGCTCGAACAGTTCGGCAGGCGTGCCGATCTGCACGATTTCTCCGTTATGCATCACCACGACCTTGTCGGCGAATGTCAGCGCCTCCGTCTGGTCATGTGTGACATAGACCATCGTGAAACCCGATTGGCGGTGCAAGCGTTTCAGCTGCGAGCGCAGCACCCATTTCATATGCGGATCGATAACCGTCAGGGGTTCATCGAACAGGATTGCGTTCACATTCGCGCGTACCAGTCCCCGACCGAGCGAAATCTTCTGTTTCTGATCTGCCGTCAGTCCGCGTGCGCGTCGCCCGGCAATGCCGCCGAGATCGGTCATTTCCAGAATATCCTTGACGCGACGTTCCACTTCCGCTTCCGGCATCCGTCGGTTGCGCAACGGAAAGGCCAGATTGTCGAACACGGTCATCGTGTCGTAGACGACGGGAAACTGAAAGACCTGCGCAATGTTGCGGTCTTCGGTGGCAAGGCCGGTTACGTCCTGCCCGTCGAAAAGGATGCGCCCCTCAGTCGGTTGCAGCAGGCCGGAAATGATGTTGAGCAGGGTTGTCTTGCCGCAACCGGACGGGCCGAGCAGCGCGTAGGCGCTGCCGTCCTCCCACTCGTAATTGACCATGTTGAGAGCGTATTCGCCTGCGGCTTGCGCCTTCGCATTATAAGCGTGGCGGATATGATCGAGAGTGATACGTGCCATCGTCGCCCTCCTATGCCGCCAAACCAACCGTGCGGCCAACCGCGCGGCCAGTTTCATCGAATGCCATCAGGTGTCGCGTGTCGAGGTAGACCTCGATTTCGCGGTCAGGCTCGACGATCTGGATACCGTGCGCCAGCATGACCCAGCGGTCGCCTTCGTAATCGAGATGGATAAAGCTTTCCGATCCTGCGATCTCGGATACCAGCGTGCGGGCCCGAATGGGAACCGTAGCGTTTTCCGCCGGACGGACCAGCAGATGATGTGGCTGAAACGCGATCGTCAGTGGACCGTCGCTTATATCAGCCAATTGGCTTGGTACGGCAATGGCCGGGCGGTCGGCGCGCAGGAAACGATCCCCCGACTTGACCATGCGTGCTGTGTTCAGGGGCGGGTCGGCAAATGTTCGTGCCGTGACGAGGTCGAGCGGGCGGCGATAGACATCGATTGTGCGCCCGAACTGCGTGATGCGGCCTTCTGAAAGTGCCGCCGTATTGCCGCCGAGCAGCAGTGCTTCCGAAGGTTCGGTTGTTGCGTAAACAAAGATCGCACCGGATTCGGCAAAGATGCGCGGCAGCTCTTCACGGAGTTCCTCACGCAGCTTGTAGTCGAGATTGGCCAGCGGTTCATCGAGGAGGACGAGATTGGCCTTTTTCACAATGGCCCGGGCAATCGCAGTGCGCTGTTGCTGTCCGCCGGAGAGGTTAAGCGGTGTGCGGTCCAGATAAGGCGTCAGCTTGAGAAGGTCTGCCGCCTTGCGAACCTCGCTGTCGATCTCCGACTGTGCCTTTCCGGCGATGCGCATCGGCGAAGCAATGTTTTCATAGACCGTCAGAGCCGGGTAATTGATAAACTGCTGGTAGACCATCGCCACATTGCGCTTCTGCACGGGCATGCCTGTAACATCCTGTCCGTCGAACAGGATCGAGCCTTCACTTGGCTTGTCCAGGCCCGCCATGAGGCGCATGAGCGAAGTCTTCCCGGACAAGGTCGGTCCGAGCAGCACATTCAGGCTCCCGCGAGGCAGTACCAGACTTGTCGGATGGATATGGGTGGCTCCACCAACCGTCTTCGAGATATTTCGCAATTCCAGCATATGTCCCGAGGCCTCCTCCAACCGTCGGAATTATTGCGCTTATTGGCAATTCCTCTCAATATGAACTTCCAGGGACTGTGCCTTATCCCTTATGAGCAATCCGTGTTCTGCGATCCGCTTCCACACTTTCTCAGGAAACATGCAAGTTCCAACGACAGTCCGAGCACTGTTAACAGGATGTTTCCCAACGGATTTCATCCAGCTTAACACAACACCGAACCCGGCGCTCAATGAGCGCGAGCCAGCAGATGCGGCAGCGCGACCGTGATCTTTAACGCTTGAACAAACTCGGTTTGGATGACTTCGACAAACACGCAGCTTGTCGCTTTGGCGATGGTGCCGAACACCGTTATCGCCACTGTCCGAGAAGAGGGCATGCGCACTCGTAACTGACATGTTCCTCCCCCTGTTCACACGTTCGGCCATTGCGAGTGTGAAAGCCAAACAATGAAAATCGAAAACAAAAAGAAAGTCAAATGAAGATAATTGTTTCACTTGCGAAATGTGGGCGGACCCTCGCGAGCCATGTGAAATGGTGGCTGTCGGTATAGCCGCGGTCCGCGCAGAGGGGTTTCCTGCAGCGGATCCATATAAGCTCAAGTTACCCGCACGGAACCCGAAGGGTGCATTACACCCAAACAGATGTAGACAAATTACCGGCTCTTCTTTTGCGTCATTTGACGGCACAATAGCCATGGAGCCGAATATTTCTCAACACCATTGGGAATTGGGCGCCGGCGAGGAGAAATGGTGATGAATGAACTACGTCCCATATCCAACGAGACCCTCACTGCAGGTGGTGTTCAAGGTACGTCTTTGACTACCGCAGCCGGACACCTGGCGCTCGTGCCGACATGGCTCCCTTTCGGTGTCGCTTCAGGCACAACCGGCAATTCCGCCGGAAGCGGTGGAATGGGACTGAGCGTCGGTGTGATAAGCAGCGACGCATCCGCTGTGTTCGTTCCGTCCAATACGGCAGTTGCCGGTCCGGGAGCCGGGGCGGGCGCGGACCAGTTCAACAATGCATTGATTAATCAGCATGTCGTTGAAATGGCTGGAATGGGTGGAGACGGCGGAAACGGCAACGCCGTGATCGGAGGTACAGAAGGCGCGACCTCCAATCATGCAGGAAGCGGTGGCGACGGGGTTTTCTTCGGGGGACTTGTCAGCTCTGACGTCGCGGTTTTTGCTCCCGTCAATGCTGCGGTTGCAGGCGGATCCAATTCCGTAGCGTCTGCCAACCAGACCAACAACGCTGCCTTCCTGCAAGGCGCGGACCAGATGGCGGGTATTGGAGGCTCGGGTGGAGACCATAATGCCGCCGGGTCCGTTTCAGCCTCTCCGATACATACAGACGCTGGAAATTCCTATTATTTCACCGGTGATAATTATGCAGGTCATGGTGGTGCGGGTGTTTTTGCCGGCACCATGATCGATGTGAACGTGGCGATCTTCTCCCCCATCAATATCGCTGTCGCTGCCGCTGGCGGCAATGCAGAGGCGCACCAGACAAACAACGTGATTTTCGATCAGGGCGGCACGCAGATTGCCGGGATCGGCGGTAATGGCGGCGGCTTCAACATGGCCTCGGACACAATTTTCACCGGCAATACAGCTGCAGGAAGCGGTGGTGACGGTGTTTCCCTGGGCAGTATGGTGGACGTGAATATCGGGTATTTCCACCCGATCAATATTGCAGTTCCCGCTGGCGGAACCGCTGATGCCCAGCAGATAGACCATCTGCTTGTCGATCAGCATGCTTTACAGATTGCCGGTATCGGTGGTTCAGGCGGCTACGATAATCTGACCGACACAAGCCATGATGCGCTTCTTGCAAACGACATTCTTGGCCTTCTTCACGCTTGATACATTCCGGTCTGGCCCACCCTAAAGTAGGTACCCGAATTTCTAGCTAGTCCCGTAACATCAACACGCGCACTCTTTGGAACGCGGTCGGTAACGCGATTTTGCCAATCTCTTATCTGGGAATGCCGACCACCAAGACTGATGTTCAATCCGAAACAGGGCTGGGGCTCAACAGGGAGGAATTAAACAATGCCTATTCCGAGAGTTTCCGACACAATCCATCTCAGTGACGTTTATGCAGGCGACGCTAATGCCGGTAACGGTGCTGATGGCTATAATTTTGGGAATATCAATTACAATCCAAGTGCAGTCGTGGCCAATACGCAAAACGTAACAGGCGCAGCCGTTGATGTGCATAGTGGCGATTCCCCGTGGTTAAACGCCAGCTGGGACGCAGGCCATGCCGGAGATGGCGGCGGAGCCGATGCAGCGAATGGCTTTCTCGCCAACATCACCAACAATGGTGCTGGCGGTGCTGGCGGCGACGCGAATTCCAACGGCAGTCTGGGTTCTTCGAGCGGCGGCAATGTAGCAGCCGGTCAGGCGGACACCAGTGCCGTTCAATATACCGAACTTCTGGCCGACCAGCACGCAACGATCCTTGCAGGGGTCGGTGGCAACGGCGGCGATGGGAACATGGCTCGCGGCGGTGATATTTCCTCTGCGCTCGTGCACTCCAATCCGGAAACGACGACCACAACAACCACTACGACGACCAACGATATAGCGAACTTTATCGACAGCTTTAACGACAATTTTCACGATATCGATCTGAGCCACTTGCCGCTGTGATCGGCGATTGGCTTTTGCTGGGTAGTCGAGAAATCCGACTTGGGAGCGACGGTTGAAATCGTTGCTCCCCATTTTACCCGGAATTGCCGATACGCTGACATTGCCTCACAGGCCAATGGGTATTGTGAACCTACGATAACAATGGAGATCTCGACGGAGACGACACATGACAGCGGCATTTACGCAAGCGCGCTATACGGTGACCCCATTGGTCGCTGCCTTGCGTCGGTGTGCCGGTGCCTTCGGTTTGGTCTTCGCCTATAGTTGCGGCTACAATATTTTTCTGCTTGCTCCCTCCCTCTATCTTCTTCAGATTTATGATCGTGTTCTGTCGAGCCGCAGTGTTGATACTTTGCTGATGCTGACGATCATCATCGCGATAGCCGTTATTGTCGGGTCTCTGCTCGATATCGTACGCCGCGCCGCACTTTCCCGGATTGGCAGCTGGCTCGACCGTCAACTACGTCCTGTCGTCATGAATGCATCATTTGAATATGCGGCGCGCACTGATGCCGGAACAGCCGCTGAAAATTATCGTGACCTTTCCGTTTTGCGTCAGTTTCTGGATTCCCCATCATGTGCGCTATTGTTCGATATTCCCTGGGCCCCAGTTTTTCTTGTGCTGCTTTTTCTGGTTCATCCGCTCCTCGGGTTTATCGGCTTGAGCAGTGCATTGTGTCTGCTGCTTTTGGCCTTGTTGAATGAATTCACGACGCGCGAATTGAATGAACAGGCAAATATTGCGCAGGCACGAAGCTATTCCCGCTTCACAATGGCTCTCAAATATATCGGTGTAATCCGCGCGATGGGGATGCAACATGGCGCAGCTCACCTCATTTACCGGGATGCCGAGGCTGTCAGAGCGGCTCAGGACGGTGTGGCACGTCGAACAGAGGTACTTCAGGCATTCTCGAAATCGGTGCGTGCGTTGACGCAAATTTTGATGATGGGAGCCGCGACATGGCTCGTCCTCCAGAACAACAGCAACCCCGGAATTATTTTTGTCGCCAGTCTGTTGCTGGGGCGTGGACTGGCACCTGTAGAAGGCGCCATAGGCGCGTGGCGGGCACTGGCTTTCGTGCGCGGCGCATTCAACCGCCTGAACAAGATGCTCACTCTGGTTGCACCCGGAGACAACAAGCGAACCATTCTGCTACCGGAGCCCAAAGGCCAGCTCGTTCTCGACAATGTCGGCTATCGGTTCCCCTCATCGGATCGGTTCATTCTGCGAGGCGTATCGTTTCAGGTTGCTCCTGGCGATTGTGTTGCCTTGATTGGCCCTTCTGGATCGGGAAAATCCACTCTCGGACGAATTCTGGCCGGCGTTTCACGGCCCACGTGTGGGTGTGCTCTTCTGGGTGGCATTGATATTTCACTGCTTCGCCATTGCGACAATGCCCGCCATATCGGCTATCTCCCACAGGATATCGAACTCTTCGGCGGTGCGATCAAAGACGTCATCGGTCGGCTCGACAGCTCGGATCCGCGTAAGGTTATCGAAGCTGCCAAGCTCGTCGGACTGCATGAGACGATCATGCGATTGCCGCAGGGATACGAAACCGATATCGGCGAAGGTGGCGCCTTGCTTCTGCGGGCGCAACGCCAGCAATTGGGACTGGCGCGCGCAGCCTATGGCAACCCTCCTCTCGTGGTCCTTGATGATCCGAATTCCAGTCTCGACTATGAGGGTGAGCGGCTGTTGTTCGACGCCATAGAGCGCATGAAGTGCAGGCAAATTACAATTGTGATCATCACGCATCGAATGGGCATTCTGCCCGTGACCGACAAAATCGCTGTGATGCGCGACGGTATGGTGAGCGCTTTTGGAGATAGCGAGAAAATCTTCGATGCTTTCCTTCGCGTCCCCGCGAAAACTGGACCGTAAGGGATGCCTCGTCATGACCCTCGTTCCCATCGAACTCCCGGTGAAGGTAGCAAATGCGTTGAAGTATTCGCTGCTGCTGGCTCATTTGCGGGCAATACAGCTGAAGCTCCCGTCTTTCCCGCTGTTGCTGCCTGGGAAAAACACTTTGCCAACGCCGCTTACATCACGGCCAAGGCTGCGCGGCGTGGCCTGGACAGGAAACCTGCTCGTATTGATATTCGTTGCAGGCTTCGGAATATGGGCAGTTTTCGCACCGCTTAAAAGTGCGGCGGTCGCTGTGGGTGTTGTCGAAGCGGAATCCAGCCGCAAGACCATTCAGCATCTGGAAGGCGGTATTGTTCAGCAGATCTATGTCCACAATGGCGATTTGGTCTCCAACGGTCAGATTCTGATCAAGCTGGACGATACAAAACCCAGGACGGAGCTGGTTGGCATTCAGGGCCAGCTGTGGGACGCGCAGGCGAGCCGGGCTCGGCTGGTCGCTGAACAGGCGAACGAGATGCAACTTTTGTTTCCACCGGAGCTGGAACAACTCGCGCCGCATAACCCGGCCGTCAACGCCATTGTCGTCGGACAACGAAGAATATTTGAAGCCCGTCGCGACGTCTATCGATCTGAAATTGCCATAACGCACGAGAAAATGGGGCAGGTGAAGGAAGAGATAACCGGATTGGCAGCGCAAAAAATGGCCTTGTCGTCCCGCATCGAGATCACGCGCCAGCAACTGGACATGATAAACCCGCTTGTGAAAAAGGGACTCGAGCGCAAAACGAGCGTATTGAATCTCGCACGCGAGAAAGCTGATCTGGATGGACAGCTGGGAGAGACCATAGCTCAGATGTCCCGCGCTTATCAGGTGATCAATGAAGCACAGGCCAATCTCGTCAAGCTGGAGAGTGATCGCCAAAACGAGATCGCAAAGGAACTGCGCGAGACCGAAAACCAGCTTTTCCTGTTAAGCGAACGATACCGCGCAATCAACGATCAACTGATCCGGACAGATATCAAGGCGCCCGAGAACGGGATTGTCATGGATTTGCGCATTCACACGACGGGCGGCGTTATCGGGGCAGGCGAGCCGTTGCTGGATCTGGTGCCGCAGGATGGCAACATGATCGTGTCAGCGCATGTCCGGCCCGAGGATATCAACCTTGTGCGTCCCGGCTTGAACGCTCAGGTGCATCTTTTGCCCTATGATCAGCGACGCGTGCCTCTTCTGGAAGGACAAGTGACATATGTTTCGGCCGACCGGCTTATCGATAAACAGACCGGGCAGCCCTACTATGCCGCGACGATCCGCGTGACCGACGATGAACTGATGCAGGCCGGAGACGTGGAAATGATCCCCGGAATGCCTGTGCAGGCCCTGATAGAAACCGGGGAAAGCAGCGTCGCACTTTATGCTGTCAGGCCATTGCTGGACAGTTTTCACCGGGCTTTCCGCGAAAACTGAATTATCTGCGCCTATTGAATGGCGCTCCCATTGGCAGTCGCTTTGGCACCAAGCAACAGAACGACTTCAGTTCTGTTCTGAACATGTAGTTTACGCATAATATGCTGCAAGTGCATCTTCACGGTATTGCCGGAAAGATTGAGCTTCTCAGCAATGACCTTGTTTGAATGACCGCGCTGCAACTCAGTCAGAACGTCAACTTCCCGCGGTGTGAAACCGGTAATGGCTGGCTGGCACCAGCTGTAGTTCACACTATCGGTTCCATCGTCGGTCAATTCAGTCGTTGATCTGTCTTTGAAGGAGATCGTTGTTTGAATCGTACTCTGAGCGCCCTGCGGATGCGGACAGAATATGCCTCCCGCGAGCACCAGCCGAATGCCAGCCAGAGCGATCTCTACCGGAAGGGACGACGTAAAGAACCCTCGCACGCCCATTTTAATCGCTTGTGACTCCAGCAGAACATCGTCCTTGTCAGAGAAAAGGGCGATCGACGCCGCTTGAAAGTGGCTCTCAACGGTGAGGAGCTCTTCCCGCAGTGCGGAGCTATCCATCGCTCTGCCTCCCAGATCCAACGCAATAAGAGCTATGTCACGTCTGCTGGCTTTGACCAGTTCTGTTAAAGAGGCCATGCCAACGACATTACAATCGGCAAGTTCGTATTCCAGGAATTTCACGATGGATGTCCGCACGAGCGTATGTTTGGCCACGATGATCATGGTCCGACGTCTGCGCACTGTGCGCCGTATCTTTTCAAACTCGGTTGACACTGCAGGCTCCGTTTCTTCAATCGCCGGAGGTCTTCTCGACAGTTCCGAATGTCCATCGAATCTAGCATTCGATGGAGTAAAGGGATGCTCGCACTGTGTGTGAAGATTGGATACTATCCATACATCCTATCACAGATGATGGTGGGATTACCAAATAATCTTTGGTTTATATTCCGGTGTCATTATTTAATAGAGATTATTCCAGATTAACATATGTTAATGCAAGAAAAGTCGAAAATGACAATCAAGAGTATATTTAAACTTACTTTGAAATACTCCGGTGCCGGAGCGCAGAAGTGAATAGGTGACCGGGAGGCCACCATGGCTCCTCAACAGGATTGGTTCAGCATAGGAAGCGTGGTTGCTCATCATCCCAGGCATATTGGGGTCGAGTGATAGATAGCAGCTGGGCGGCGGAGGGTATTGAAACCGCGCAAAGCCCACAGATCAGGCGCTTTTTCAGCGCATGGGTATATGTGACCCAGGGCAATGTCGGTCATCCAATGAAAAAAGCCCCGGAAAACCGGGGCTGTTTCCTGTAGTGTCTGGGCACTTAGGCCAGTTCACCAGCCAGCGCCTTTTTGATCAGCGCGCGGGTTTCGTCGATGCCGTAAAGCGCGACGAAGGAGCCGAAGCGCGGTCCACGTTCCTGACCGATCAGCACTTCATAGAGCATCTGGAAGAAGGAAACCGAAACGCCGGGACCGCCTTCCGGGCTCTTCTTGGTGTGGTCCTGATAACGCTCAATGGCGCGGGCAACGTCGAGAATGGCATTCTGGATGTCGTTGCCATCGGTGCCGGCAGGCAGCGTTGCGAGCTTCGCATCCAGCGCTTCGAGCGCTGCGCGTTCCACATCGTCCGGCGCGCGGAACTGCTTGGTCGGCTTCACGAAATCGTTGAAGTAACGGATCGCATAGCCGACGAGCGCGTCGAGTTCCGGATTGTTTTCCGGCGTAACGCCCGGCACGTGGCGCGAGATAAAACCCCACAGCACAGCCGGATTTTCGGCATTCGATGCGCTGACCAGATTGAGCATCAGCGCGAAAGTGACTGGCAGGTTCACCTTCGGCGGGTTGCCGTAATGAATGTGCCAGACCGGATTGTTCAGCCGGTCCTTCCATTCCTGACGCTCATAGGCCGAGAGATAGGTGAAATATTCGTCCACCGCCTTCGGGATGACATCGAAGTAAAGCCGCTTGGCGGTCTTCGGCTTCTGAAAATTGTAAAGCGCAAGGCTTTCAGTCGGCGCATAGGCCAGCCATTCATCAATGGAAATGCCGTTGCCCTTGGACTTGGAAATCTTCTGGCCTAGCTCGTCGAGGAACAGTTCGTAGACGAAATGTTCCGGCGCGCGACCGCCGAGGATTTCGCAGATGCGGTCATAAACGCCCGCATTGGTCTGGTGGTCCTTGCCGAACATTTCGAAATCGACGCCGAGCGCTGCCCAGCGCATGCCGAAATCCGGCTTCCATTGCAGCTTCACCTTGCCGCCTGTGACGGATAGCGTGGTTTCAACGCCATCCTCATCGTCGAACGTGATGGTGCCAGCCTTGGCATCCACGCTCTTCATCGGCACGTAAAGCACGCGACCGGACTTCGGCGAGATCGGCAGGAACGGGCTGTAGGTCGCCTGACGCTCTTCGCCGAGCGTCGGCAGCATCACCTTCATGATGTCGTCATAGCGCTCGACAGCCTTGAGAAGCACGGCGTCGAACTTGCCGGACTGGTAATATTCCGTCGCGCTGGCGAATTCATAATCGAAGCCGAAAGTGTCGAGGAAGCGGCACAGCATGGCGTTGTTATGGTCCGCAAAGCTCTTGTAGTCGCCACCGAACGGGTTCGGAACGGCGGAAAGCGGCATCTGCAGATAGGGTTCAAGGGCTGCCTTGTCCGGCACGTTGTCCGGGATCTTGCGCATGCCGTCGAGGTCGTCGGAGAAGCAGATCAGGCGTGTCTTGACCTTGTCTTCGGTGAGGATGCGAAAGGCGTGGCGCACCATCGAGGTGCGCGCCACTTCGCCGAACGTGCCGATATGCGGCAGGCCGGAAGGGCCATAACCGGTCTCGAAAATCACCGTTTCCGGCAGGCCGGTCTTTGCATAGCGCTTGAGGATTTTCTTCGCTTCTTCAAAAGGCCATGCTTTCGCTTCCGCAGCCGCCGCGGTCAGTTCCGGGGTCAGCGTGATTTCGGGAAGGCGGTGCGAGGTCATGGTTTAATCCTGTGAAGAAAGTTTATTCATTGAAAACTTGCGCGCAAGGGAGGCGCATACTGCTCTATGGCGCGGCAACCACTGTCCGTCAACGGTTGCGACCGAATTTCCTTGCGCAACGGGATGCGGCTTCCTAACTTTCAAAACAATTTGGGCCGTTGAAGTTGATTCCGGCTATTGTTGTGCAGGAGTACCCGATGAAAAAGATCACCCAGCAGGATGCACTCGTCTATATTATGATTACGACGTCTGCCGCCGACACCACCATGACCGATGCCGAGCTGGAATCCATCGGCAATGTGGTGACGCGCCTGCCGGTTTTCCGCGGTTTCGATACCGGCCGCCTGCCGCAGATTGCCAATGATTGCTATGCGCTTCTTGCCGATGAAGACGGCCTGGAAAAAATTCTCGACCTTGCCCATGAAGCACTGCCGGAACGTCTCTACGATACGGCGTATGCGCTGGCTGTCGAAGTCGCTGCTGCCGATCTGCATGTGGAGCAGGAAGAACTGGAATTTCTCCAGATGCTGCGTGACCGCTGGACACTGGATGAACTGACCGTTGCCGCCATCGAACGCAGCGCCCGCGTGCGCTTTCGCAAACTTGATCCTGTTGTTTAGAGCCTGTTCCAAAAGCCATCCTGTGTGGCTGCAAATGGCAATTTGTCTGCGTTCCGGCGCTCATGTAGCTTTCTCTGGTGCATAGTCTTATCCGAAAAGTCTGCAACTTTTGGGGACCATGCTCAAAAGTACACTGCGCTCCGGTACTCGAAAATCACCATTTTCGCACACACATGCAGCTTTTTGATTCAGGCTCTTAAGCGCTGGTGGCTGCATAGGCTCGGCTTCCTTCATCCAGAACTGTCGAACCTCATCCTGAGCTTGTCGAAGGATCAGCAGTTGAATGCAAAACGGGCGGAAAATCCGCCCGTTTCCTTTATGGTTTCAGGAAATCAGCACACGACCGGGAGCCGTCGTGCCTTGCGCCCTTCCAGAGCGGCACGCATGATGCGGGCAGCTTCTGCAAATGTGGGCGTTTCCTTCCAGTGTTCAGCATGGATGATGCCGGTCGGAACGATATCCCTCAGCGCTTCCAGCGTGTGGCGCGGCACCATGTCGGTGCAGTTCCACAGGCGGCGGAAGATGACACTGATCCGTGTGACCTTGCCGTTGACCTGAACGGACGGTTCGGTCGTTTCCAGAGCCCAATCTTCATAGGCATCGACCGCATCCTGGAATGCATGATGCAGATAGATCGGTGCGTGACCGTCATGAAGCGGGGGCAGCAAACTAGACATTTCTGTTTCCTCTCTTCCAATGGGTTCAGCTTTCAGGGGGCATTTGCCGCCAGATGAATGAAATGGGGCGTACAAATGCATTCAAATAAGAGCCATGAATTGCTCTTCAGTGGTCTATGCGTGCCGTGTCGAAATGAAGCTCACGAAATACGACAACACATAATTAACCATGATCTACGGAAGAAGCCCTGTTTGGCAAGAGGGGATTTTCTTTAAATTGGGTTTAATCGAAAAAATAATTCAAACGCATAGGTTGAAATACTTCAATAATAAGCTAGCAAATAATTGAAATATTATTTTTACTTGACGGTTAAAGATGCCGGAAAGCGAAGTGTTTTTCGATATTTATTGTTCCGGTAACAGGTTTTGATCCTGTCATTTACGGGTGACTGGTATAAAAAGTCGTCAAATGAAAATGTGATTGCGGGGCAATGGATATGGCTCAACTGGTTCTGTCACGTAGGGCTTTTCTGGCGGGATCGACCGCTTTGGCCGCTGTCGCCGTCTGGCCGCAACGGTCGAATGCGGCTGGTGAAGCGCAGAAAGGCGGGCGACTGGTCGTGGCCGCAGATTCAGAGCCACGTAATCTGAACCCGGCCATCGTGGCCTCCAATGGCGTTTTCTTTGTCGCAAGCAAGGTGATCGAACCTCTGGCGGAAGCGTCCTTCGAGGGCGAAAATGGTCTCGTGCCACGACTTGCGACAGGCTGGGAAGGCTCCGCCGACGGGCTGACGGTGAAGTTCCGTCTGCGCGAAGGCGTTAAATGGCATGACGGCAAGCCGTTCACATCGGCGGATGTTGCGTTCTCGGCCATGGAAATCTGGAAACCGCTGCAAAACCTGGGCCGTGTTGTGTTCAAGGCGCTGGAGAAGGTCGAAACGCCGGATGACCTCACTGCCGTTTTCCATTTCTCCGAGCCGACGCCCTTCCAGCTTATCCGCAATGCCCTGCCGGCGCTGACGGCAGTGCTGCCGAAGCATGTCTTCGCGGGCAGTGACGTCATGGCCAACCCGGCCAATGAAAAGCTCATAGGCACCGGCCCGTTCAAATATGCCGAACATAAGACCGGCGAATATTACCGGCTGACACGCAACGACGATTATTGGGGCAAGGGTGAGCCTTATCTGGACGAGATTGTCTATCGCGTGCTGCCGGATCGCGCCGCAGCGGCTGGCGCGCTGGAGGCCGAAGAAATCGACCTCGCCGCCTTTTCCGCCGTGCCGCTCGCCGATCTGGACCGCATTTCGAAGGTTCCGGGCCTCACGGTCATCTCCAAGGGCTATGAGGCGTTGACCTACCAGCTCGTGGTGGAAATCAACCACCGCCGCAAGGAACTGGCGAACCTGAAGGTTCGGCAGGCAATCGCCCATGCCATCGATCGCGATTTCGTGGTGAAGACAATTTTCCTCGGTTACGCCAAGACCTCGACCGGTCCTGTGCCGCGTTATGACAGCCAGTTCTATACGGATGACGTGCCGTCCTATCCGTTCGACGTCGCGAAAGCGAATGCGCTTCTGGACGAGGCTGGTTACGAGCGGGGCAAGGACGGAACGCGCTTCACGCTCAAGCTTCTCCCAGCGCCCTATTTCAACGAGACGAAGCAGTTCGGTGATTATCTGCGGCAGGCGCTTGCGGCGGTCGGCATTGATGCACGCATCGTCAACAACGATTCCGCCGCGCACCAGAAGGCGGTTTACACCGACCATGATTTCGATCTGGCGATTGCACCGACGGTTTATCGCGGCGATCCGGCCATATCCACGACAATTCTGGTCGAAAGCAGTATCCCGGCAGGCGTGCCGTTTTCCAATCAGGGCGGCTATGCCAATGCCGAACTGGACGCACTGATCGCCAAATCCGCACGCGAAATCGATGAGAAAAAGCGCACGGCGCTCTATCATCAGTTCCAGCAGATGGTGGACGCAGATTTGCCGCTCATCAATGTTGCGGAATGGGGTTTCATCACCGTCGCCAGCGACCGCGTGAAGAATGTTTCCAGCAATCCGCGCTGGGTAGTTTCCAACTGGGCGGATACGTGGCTGGAACAGTGACGAACCTCGTGGATTGATTGTATCCTGCCACCGTGAAACAGATTCTGGCCCTTTTCCGCAAACGATTGGTCGGCAGCATTATGGTGCTGCTGATTGTCATTGTCGGCTGCTTTTTTTTGTTGGAAGGCGCGCCGGGCGATGCCGTCGACGCTTATGCCGTAACATTCGGCGGTGATGCGGCAACGATTGCAGAAATGCGGGCGCGCTGGGGGCTGGATCAGTCGGTCTGGCATCGGCTCGGGGCCTATCTGGCAACCCTTGTGCAGGGTAATCTTGGCTGGTCCGTCAGTTTCAACCGGCCCATTCTCGACGTTATTCAGGAGCGCCTGCCCAACACGCTTCTTTTGATGGGCGCGGCGACTGCCTTGTCTTTTGCCGTGGGGTCGCTCCTTGGCATCGTGGCAGGGGCGAAGCCCGGAAGTTTTCGCGACCGGTTTCTTTCCGTTGCATCGCTGGTTCTTTATGCGATCCCCGGTTTCTGGTTGGCGCTCGTGCTGGTCATCCTGTTTTCGATCAGGCTGCGCTGGTTGCCGTCGAGCGGCATTGAAACAATCGCTTCCGACAAGCATGGGTTGGCGCGGGCAGGCGACATTGCGGTCCATCTGGTGTTGCCGGTCGTTTCGCTGGCGGTGATCTATCTGGCGCTTTACCTGCGGGTCATGCGCGCCGCCATGGCCGACATATGGCGCATGGATTTCGTGCGTGCCTTGCGGGCGAGGGGCATTTCGCATTCGCGTATTGTCCTGCGCCACGTGGCGCGGAATGCATTGTTGCCGCTCTTTACCGTGCTGGGCTTGCAGGCCGCATCCATGCTCGGCGGCAGCGTGGTGATCGAAAGCGTTTTCGCCGTGCCAGGGCTGGGGCGGCTTGCACAGGAGGCCGTCGCAAGCCGCGATACGCCGCTTCTGCTCGGAGTCATTCTGATCAGCGCCGTCATGGTGATCGTGGTCAATTTCCTTATCGACCTGATCTATCTCTGGCTTGATCCGCGTATCGCTGCCGGAGGCGGCAGGACATGAGCGGGGCTAAACGTTATTTCAGAACGGGTGAAGGTATAGCAGGTGCAATCCTGCTGGTGCTGCTCGTGCTGGCAGCACTTGCCGCTCCGCTCCTCTTTCCCGCAGATCCTTTAAGTATTGTCTCAACGCCGCTTCTGCAACCATTTGATAATGCTAATTTTATTCTTGGAACTGACCGGTTGGGACGTGATGTTCTGGCTGAGCTTTTCTATGGTGCGCGCACATCGCTTGCAGTCGGGCTGGCCGCAGCCTGCGCCGCAGTCGTCCTCGGCAGCACTGTCGGGACGCTGGCCGGTTTTGCGGGCGGTATCGTCGATGAAGTCCTGATGCGGATTACGGAAGCCTTCCAGACCGTGCCGGGCTTTCTGCTGGCGCTGGCGCTGGTCAGCATTGCCGGGCCGACACTGCCGGTGCTGATTGCCGCGATTGCGCTTTCAAGCTGGACGCAGGCTGCGCGCCTCACGCGCGGGCAGGTGCTCACAATCCGCGAAAGCGACTATGTGGCTTCGGCCCGTGTCATCGGCATGCATCCGATGGAAATCGCTTTCCGCCAGATTCTGCCAAATGCTTTACCGCCAGTTCTGGCACTGGTGCCGGTGATCGTCGCTTCCGCTATATTGATCGAAGCGGCCTTGTCCTTTCTGGGCTTGGGCGATCCGAACCGCGTCACCTGGGGCGGCATGATCGCCGAGGGGCGCACGGTCCTGCGTTCCGCCCCCTGGCTTTCTATCCTGCCGGGACTGGCACTGGCGTTCACTGTCGTCGGTGTCTATCTGGCGGGCGAAGGACTGACGAACGCCTTGTCCCGGCGCGAGGTGCAGCCATGACGGTGATTGTCCGGCTGGAACAGCTTTCCGTGCGCTATGGCCGTGAAACGGCGCTGGAGAACATCGATCTTGATGTCCGACGCGGTGAAACTCTGGCAATCATCGGCGAAAGCGGTTCGGGCAAAAGCACGCTGGCGCTCGCGCTGGCCTCGCTCCTGCCGGGGAATGCAAGCATTTCGGGCAATATGGAATGGGCAGACGGTAAGCTGCTGCCGGGACGCGACATTGGCTTCGTGTTTCAGGACCCGGCATCGAGCTTCGATCCGCTGATGACGGTGGGCGCGCAACTTGTCGAGACCATTCGCGCCCATGCGAAAATCGACAAAACAGCAGCGAAAGCCAAGGCAGTCAGCCTTTTACAGCGGGTTCATATTCCGCAAGCTGAGCTAAGTTTTTCGCGCTATCCGCACCAGTTTTCGGGCGGGCAGAAACAGCGCATCGCAATTGCGCTCGCCATTGCCACCGGTCCGCGCCTGCTGATCGCGGATGAGCCGACGAGCGCGCTCGACACCATCGTGCAGAAGGAGATTGTTTCTCTCCTGCGCGAACTGGTGCGCACAGATGAGATGACGCTGATCTTCATTACTCATGACATCGCTTTGGCATCCGGACTGGCGGATCGCATCGCGGTTTTCCGGCGGGGTGTGCTGGTGGAACTTGGCTCCGCTCGAACGATCATTTCTGACCCACAAACAGATTATACGAAGGCGCTGATCGCTGCCGTGCCGGTGCTGGAGGCAGCCCATGGTTGATCCGATTCTGAAGGCCGACGATCTCATTTTACGCTATGGCGACGCCCTTGCGCTCAATGGTGTCAGCCTCACGATCCAGCCGGGCGAGACACTGGCGCTGGTCGGTCCGTCTGGCAGCGGCAAGTCCACGCTGGCGCGGGCACTGCTGCGACTTCACCCGCTTGCAAGCGGTACAATCCGCTTTGAAGGCGAGGACTGGCTGGCGCTCAAAGGAGCTGTTCTCCGCAAGCAGCGTGCGCGCATGCAGATGGTGTTTCAGGACCCGCTCTCGGCCTTCAATCCGCGTGCGAATGTGTATGATCTCTTACGTGAACCGCTGCGCATCCACGGGCTCAAGCGCGATATTGCCGGCCTTCTGCAAGCAGTTGGGCTTGATCCGGCACTGGCCCGGCGCGGTGTCCATGAGATTTCCGGTGGGCAGCGCCAGCGCGTCGCAATTGCGCGGGCGCTTGCAACTACTCCGTCGCTGATCGTGCTGGACGAGGCTGTTTCGGCGCTCGACGTCACCGTACGCGGCGCCATTCTCAACCTTTTGCGGGATATACAGAAAGCCGAACAGACAGCCTATCTCTTCATCACGCATGATCTCGCAGTGGCAGCGCAGATGGCGGACCGTATCGCGGTGATGGAACGCGGGCAGATTGTTGAATGCCGCCCGACGCGGGAACTGCTGGCGGCACCGCAAACGCCTGTCACTAAAGCGCTCATCGAGGCGGTGCCGAGACTATTTGTCTAAGCCTTACCCAGTTCCACCGAACGCTTGCGAGCCGCTTCCACGGCTTCGGCCACCAGCGTCTTGAGCCGGTCGCCGCCCATCAGAACTTCGAGCGCGGCAGCGGTGGTGCCGTTCGGGCTTGTCACCTGTTCGCGCAGCTTTGACGGCGTGTCCGTGCTGGCATCGGCCAGCGCGCCTGCACCCATCACCGTCTGCATGGCCAGCAAAGCTGCCGTTTCCTGCGGCAGACCGGCGGTCACACCGGCATCGGTCAGCGCCTCGATGAAGTGGAACACATAGGCAGGCCCGGAACCCGAAACGGCGGTTACAACGTCCATCAGCGCTTCATCGTCAACACTTGCGACCTTGCCGGATGTCTCAAGCAGGCAGCCTACGAAGGCTTCGTTCTCGTCGCTCACATTCGTGTTCTTGTAGGTGACGAGCATCCCCTTGCCGATGGCGGCAGGCGTGTTCGGCATGCAGCGAAGCACGGCTGCATCGTGACCAAGCTTGCTTTCAAAAAGGGCGACCGGAATACCGGCTGCAACACTGACGAAAGTGGCAGCGGGTGCGAAGCGCTTATAGGCTGGCAGAACCTGTGCCATGACCTGCGGCTTGACCGCCACGAGAACCATGCGCGGCTTCAGATCGCCGGGCAGGGCTTCAGCATCGGCAAAGGCATGGACGCCAGCACCAGCGGCGCGATCGCGAAGCGCTTCGGTCGGCTCCACGACATAAACGTCTTTTGCCTTGAGGATACCGCTATCGAGCCAGCCTTTCAGCATGGCGAAGCCCATATTGCCGCAACCGACCAGAATTACCGTGTCATGCATATTGATTGTTCCACCTTTGGATTTCATTTGGACATGGCCCGCGATGGTATAGCCCCGCCTTATTACACTCCGCAAGTATATGCGGCGTATCCACGAATTTCTGAGGTTAAATCATTGATCGCCCAAAATATATCGACCAATATGAACCAAAGTTGAGTGAAGCTTCGGAGGGGAAGAATGGATCCGGCTTTGACAACAGGTGTGCCGCCAGCCGAAGCCTTTGGCCATGTCCGCATCATCATAGGCATGATCCTCGGCCTGTGTGTTTCACGCCTTTTGACTGGATTGGCACGCTTTATCCAGCATCCCGGCAAGCAGAAAATTTACCCGGTCCATCTGGCTTGGGTGGGTTTCATCCTGCTTTCGGTCATCCATTTCTGGTGGTTCGAGTTCAGCTTGCGAACCATTCCGCTCTGGACTTTCGAGAAGTATCTGTTTGTAATCTTTTATGCCGGATTGTATTTCCTGCTCTGCACGCTGCTCTTCCCCGACAGTATGGAAGAATATACCGGCTACCGCGATTACTTCATTTCCCGGCGCAAGTGGTTTTTCGGCATCCTGGCGCTGGTCTATGTGGCCGATTTCATCGATACGTTGTTGAAGGGAGCCGATCACTACCGGCTCTATGGCACTGAATATCCGATTCAGGTTGCAGGCTTTATCCTGTTCAGTCTGATTGCGGTGTTCTGGGATAACCGGCGCTATCATGCGATTTTCGCCGCCGCCGCGCTGATTTACCAGATCACCTTCACACTGCGTCACTTCGCGACGTTGAGTTAGAGCATGTCTTTATCCCGCAACGATAGGATAGAGACATGCGTAGAAACAAAGAGATAGAGTATTTTCGATGATTCAATCAAAACAGGAAATGCTCTAACGCTTTTCGGCATTGCGCCGGGTTTCCGCGTCCACGATTTCGCGGAACTGGCGTAGCAGCGGGTGGCGCGCTGTCTGCTTGACGCCGTAGTCGAGATTGAATGCATAATCAAAATCCGGCGGATTGAGCCCGATATTATGCTGCATCATGGTTTCGAGCTTGTCGAAGCCCTTGGCAAAAATAGCTTCAGTCGATTTGCCTTCGCTGTAATCCGCCCACAGCTCCATGATTTCTGCGCGCAGATCCTCCGGCAGCGGGGCACACAGCGTCATGAGGTCCGTTTTTTCGCGCTCGGCTCGCCCGTCATCGGCAGATTGGTGGATTGCGGGCACATCGCCGGAAATCGCCTCGCCCAGATCGTGGACGATGCACATCTTGATGAGTTTCAACCGGTCGCAATCGCCCAGCTCGCGGTCGAACAGCGTAACCAGAAGGCATAGCCGCCAGCTATGTTCGGCGGTGCTTTCCGGTCGGCCCTGTGAGGTATGACCGGATCGCAAAGTGCTTTTCAGCCGCTCTGCATTCTGGATAAACTGGATTATGCCACTCAGCCGCTTTGGATCGATCGGGTATTCCGTTTCGGTGCTCACAACGGCCTCCTGATTTATCTGTATGAATCAATACATATAATTGCAATTTTAACGATTTATTTGCCATGATGAATACTAATCTGGATTAATAGCCACGGGTGAAAAACGGGACGGAGCGATGGTGGAAAGGGACGGAGAAAGGAGACGTGCTGCTGCGCGCCCACTTCTGGCCTATGCGCCGGAATTCCTTGTGCCTGTGCCATCCGCTCGCGCGACCGAAGACAATGACGAAGAGCGCGAACATCAAAGGCGTCGCGAGGAGTTGCTCCGCCGCAAACAGGATTTGTTAGACGCTGAAGCGAGCGAGCGAGTTGATCCGAAGGCGGATATGCAGGGCCGGATGAATGCCGTACGGGAGGCGCTGCAAGCCAATCTCGACGGTGCACCGATCAAGACGCAACCCGCGCCAGCTGCCCCCACATCAACCATCGTCCCGAAGCTTGAAAAGCCGCTACAATTGCCACGCCGCAGGCGTCGCTGGGGGCTTCTGGCGGGTTTCACAATGCTGGGCGGAATTATCGGAACCGCATATGCTGTTCTGGAGCCGCCCCAATATAGCGCGACAGCATCCTTGCAGGTTTTCCCGCCCGAGCGGCGGAGCGAAATTGCCTCGAATGCCGTGCTTGAGCGCGCCGCACAGATGGCGCGCATTGAACGTGCAGCCGATCTCGGCGCTCCTTCATTTCTGGAGGAATTGCACTTTCGCCTGACCCTATTGTTGCCCGAAGACCAGCAATCTCCGGCCCTGGCCGGACACAAAAAGATGTCGGGTGCGCAATTGCTGCGCCAGCGTCTTGATTTTACACAGGCACTCGACAGCGGCACGGTCAATGTCGAGGCTATGGCTGACAGGCCGGAAACGGCAGCACTTTTGGCCAATGCCGTTGCACAGGCGTTTCGCGATCATCTGCAGGGTGGCGCGGAACTGAGCGGGTCTGAGGGTGATCTTCCGACGCGCCTGCAAAGTCTGGAAACAGACGCCGAAGCGGCGCAGCAGGCGGCAACTGCTTTTCGCGTCAGCCGCGATTTTGGCGACGACGACAACAAGGCCGCACTTCAACGTGAATTCGCCGACAGCAAGGCCGAGACAGCGCGCATCGCAGCGGAGGCCAACAGCCTGAACGGCGCGACTGCGGAGAGCCTCGCCGGTAAGGGCGTGCCTGAAACCATGCGATCTGGAGCGTTGGGTGCTCTGGTGGAGCGTTATCGCGCTGCAGGGCAGGGGGCTGACGCGAACCAGATCGAAGCGGAAATCGACAAGGAGATTTCCAGCCAGCGTAGTGTGTTGCAGGCCGATCTTAAGAATGCAGTCGAACGCGAGCAAAAGGCAGCAGCTGCCATTGCCGGTTTCGGCTCGACGCCTGCCACGGACGAAGACAAAGCACGCCTGCAGATGCTGGAACGCGATGCGGCGGCAAAGCAGGCGCTGTTTGAAGATTTGCAGATGCGTGCGGCACGGGGCGAACCTGCCTCGGCGGGGTCTGCTGCGACGGTGCGGATCGTTACGCCAGCGATGGCGGAACCGAACCCGCGCACTCTCTCTCCACAAGGGATTATCGCCCTTGGACTGCTGGGCGGGTTTTTGCTTGGCCTTCTTGCGATGATGCTGGCCGGTCGCAAGCCCCGATCGTCGGTCAGAAGCGAAGCCGAGCCGGACGAGGTTCTGGAACCCTATGGCGAAACCCGGCTTGCTGCAGTTATCCGCGAAGCCAATGCGCGCTGGGAAGCCGAGAATGAAGGCACCAACAGCACCACGGAAAATGCCGCCCTCGGTCGTGCCATCGATGATGTGCGCTCATCCCGTGTCGCAAAGTCCTGACCGGTTCTCGCAGGACTTTCCGTTCTGAAACTTCATAAAATCCTGCATTGTCGCGCATTCGCCAATTGTCATCGGGCATCATGACGCTTATGGGCATGTGTACGAAAAAGATGTCGTGTATCTCCCAGACACTTAAGCCCGATATCACAAAAGAACGGAGCGCTCGCTATGGCTCAATTGATTGATGGCAAGAAGCTCGCCGAGGATGTGGTTTCCACGGTGAAGACCGAAACCGAAAAGCTCGTTGCCGCAACCGGCATCGTGCCCGGCATTGCGGTGGTGATTGTCGGTGAAGACCCGGCAAGTCAGGTCTATGTCGCTTCCAAGAGCAAGAAGGCCAAGGAATGCGGTTTCCACTCGGTGCAGCACGATCTGCCGGAAACGGCGTCGGAGCAGGAGCTTCTCGACCTGATCGAGAGTTTGAACAACGATCCCGCCATTCACGGCATTCTGGTGCAGTTGCCGCTGCCGAAGCACATCGACTCGGGCCGGGTGATCCAGACCATTTCGCCCGACAAGGATGTCGATGGCTTTCACTTTATCAATGTCGGCAAGCTTGGCACCGGCGAAGTTGAAACGGCTTTCGTTCCCTGCACGCCCGCGGGCGCGATGATCATGATTGAGCGCATCCATGGCCGTGATCTTTCGGGTCTCAATGCCGTGGTAATCGGTCGCTCCAACATTGTTGGCAAGCCGATGTTCAATCTTCTGCTCGCTGCCAATGCAACCGTTACGGTTGCGCACAGCCGCACGAAAGACCTGCCCGCGATTGCCCGCACTGCGGATATTCTGGTGGCGGCAGTCGGACGCCCGCAAATGGTCAAGGGCGATTGGGTCAAGCCGGGCGCAACGGTGATCGACGTCGGTATCAATCGCATTCCGGCACCGGAACGGGGCGAAGGCAGGACACGACTGGTCGGCGATGTCGATTTCGTGGAAGCCGAAAAAGTTGCCGGAGCGATCACGCCAGTTCCAGGTGGCGTCGGTCCGATGACCATCGCCATGCTGATGGCCAACACGCTGACTGCGGCCTGCCGCACTGCTGGCGTGAAAAAGCCAGTTTTTTGACACAATTGAACCGCGCTTTTCGCGCAGTTTTGTTCCGGTTTTGATGGTTTGAGAGGCAAAACAGCTGAAATCGCTGTTTTGCCTTAATTTCATTCGGACTGTTTTCAGAACACCGAAGCGCCTTCGTCAGCCCGTCCGGCGATTTGGCGGAAAGCGCGGAACAATTCGCGCCCCATGCCATGCTCGTTGCCTGAAAGATCAGGACGGTCTTCGCCACGATCATTCAGCAAGGCCACATTGACCAGAGCTTCCAGAGTGCCGTTCACGGCATCCAGACGAATGACATCGCCGTCGCGGATTTTTCCGATGGCGCCGCCATCGAGAGCTTCCGGTGTGACGTGGATAGCGGAGGGCACCTTGCCTGATGCACCGGACAGGCGACCGTCGGTAACAAGAGCAACACGCTGGCCGCGATCCTGCAGAATGCCCAGAACCGTCATCAGCTTGTGCAGCTCCGGCATACCATTGGCTTTCGGCCCCTGATAGCGAACCACCGCGATGAAATCGCCGGTCAGCTCGCCAGCCTTGAACGCGGCCTGCATTTCTGCCTGATCGTTGAAGACCTTGGCGGGCGCTTCGATGACCTGGCGCTCCGGCTTCACGGCGGAAACCTTGATGATCGCATTGCCGATATTGCCGGTCAGAACCTTGAGGCCGCCGGTCGGCTGGAATGGCGTATGGATCTTGGCCAGAACCTTGTCGTCGCCGCTTTTCTCCGGCACCGGCTCACGCACGACTGTACCGTCAGCACCCAGCTTCGGTTCGATCGCGTAAGGACGCAGACCTTCGCCGAACACGGTGCGCACATCCTCATGCAGGATGCCGCCATCGAGCAGTTCGCGGATCAGGAAGCCCATGCCGCCAGCGGCATGGAAATGGTTCACGTCGGCAAGGCCGTTCGGATAGACGCGGGCCAGAAGCGGAACCACATCCGAAATCTCGGAAATATCGTGCCATGTCAGCTTGATACCGGCCGCAGCTGCCATGGCGATCAGGTGGATGGTATGGTTGGTCGAGCCGCCGGTCGCATTCAGACCGATGACGCCATTGACGAAGGAACGCTCGTCCAGCATCTCGCCGACCGGCGTATATTCATTGCCGCAGGCAGTGATCGCCAGCGCGCGCTTGGCAGCCTCGCGGGTCAAGGCGTCGCGGAGCGGCGTGCCCGGATTGATGAAGGATGCGCCCGGCAGATGCAGGCCCATGATTTCCATCAGCATCTGGTTGGAATTGGCCGTGCCGTAGAAAGTGCAGGTGCCGGGACCGTGATAGGACTTCGATTCCGATTCCAGAAGTTCGGCACGCCCGACCTTGCCTTCGGCATAGAGCTGGCGGGTTTTGGCCTTTTCGTCGTTCGGCAGGCCGCTGGTCATCGGACCGGCAGGCACGAACACGGCGGGCAGGTGGCCGAAGGTCAGCGCACCAATGATGAGACCGGGCACGATCTTGTCGCAGACACCGAGATAAACGGCTGCATCGAACATATCGTGCGACAGGCCGACGGCGGTTGCCATCGCAATCACTTCGCGGGAGAACAGCGACAGTTCCATACCCGCAAAACCCTGCGTAACCCCATCGCACATGGCAGGCACGCCGCCAGCAACCTGCGCCACGCCACCCGCTTCACGTGCAGCCTGCTTGATAAGCTGCGGGAAGGTTTCGAATGGCTGATGCGCCGACAGCATGTCGTTATAGGCGGTGATGATGCCGAGGTTCGGAATCTCGTCGCCGATCAGCGCCGCCTTGTCGTGCGGGCCGCAGGCGGCGAAACCATGCGCGAGATTGGCACAGCCCAGCACTGCGCGTTTTGGCTTGTTGGATGAAGCCTCTCGCACACGGCCAAGATAGGCTTCGCGTGTCGGCTTGGACCGTTCGCGAATGCGCGCGGTGATTTCCTGAATGCGTTTATGTGCCGTCTCGGTGGGCATGGGTATCACCTGTGCCAATCTGGCTTGAATCGAATTTAACTTGTCCAGTAGAGCTGGATCGGTGTGCGCGCATGATGGAAGACAGCCCGCACGGGCATTTCATTCTCGTCATCGCCGGAAAGCGCCTTTTCCAGCGTTGCCTGCTTGGCAGCGCCTTCGATATGCAGAACCAGCAGGTCGGCTTCGGCAATGATGGGAAGGGTCAGGGTCAGACGTTTTTCGCCAGCACCCTCGGCATGGATCGGCAGCACAAGCGCCCTTGTTTCCGGGTTGATCGCCTGATCAAGCCGGTCGGCACCGGGAAAGAAGGAGGCGGTATGACCATCATTGCCCATGCCAAGCACCACCACGTCGAAAGGACGACGCAACGCATCGATGCGGCTGGCGGCAGCAAGCGCCGCCGTTTCGGCCGTCGCCGCCGGATTGTAAAGGCCGACGAATTTGGCCACGCCCGCATGATCGCGCAAAAGATGCTCGCGCACCAGCTTTTCGTTGGAACGGTCGCTATCGACGGGGACGAAACGCTCATCCACAAGGGTGATCGTGACGAGGTTCCAGTCGATCATCTTGCGGGAGAGCACTTCGAACAGCTTGAGCGGCGTGGTGCCGCCAGAGACGGCCAAGGTGGCCTGTCCCCGTTCAGCGATGGCGGCATTCAGCTTGTTCGCAATGGCTTCCGACAATGCCTGCGCCAGTTCCGTTCCGCTGGTAAAATCGTGCCGTTCAATGCTCATTCCATACCTTTCCAAAGCAGAAACCAGAGCGGTTTCAATCGGATAAAATCGTGAAGCCGCTCTATCTCTTTGTTTTGACGCGCATCTTTTCCGAAAACCGTTTCACACTTTTCGGGATGCGCTCTAGAGGCTCTCGTGCCATGTGCGTCCGTCACGCTCAATGAGCGCGATGGACGATGACGGTCCCCAAGTTCCTGCTGTGTAGCCCTGCACAGGCTGGCTGTTCAATTCCCACCCCTGAAGGATAGGGTCGACCCAGCGCCATGCCGCCTCAACTTCGTCGCGCCGCATGAAGAGGGTCTGGTTGCCGCGAACGACATCCATGATGAGACGTTCATAGGCATCCGGATTGCGCTCGCTGAAAGATTCGGCAAAGCTCATATCCAGCGGCACGTGACGCAGGCGCATACCGCCCGGACCCGGATCCTTGATCATCATCCACTGCTTCACGCCTTCATCCGGTTGCAGGCGGATGACAAGCTGGTTGGCGATGACCTTGCCAGCACTTTCGCCGAAGATGGAGTGCGGGATCGGCTTGAACGTGACGACGATTTCCGAAACGCGCGTGGCAAGACGCTTGCCGGTGCGCAGATAGAACGGCACGCCAGCCCAGCGCCAGTTGGCGATTTCAGCTTTCAGCGCCACAAAGGTTTCAGTGTTGCTGGTGTTGTTTTCGAGGTCTTCCAGATAGCCCTTGACCGGACCGCCTGCGGATGCGCCTGCACGATATTGGCCGCGAACGGTCAAGTCTTCGACATTTGCATTGGTAATCGGCTGAAGGGACCGCAGAACCTTGACCTTCTCGTCATGGACGGCATCGGCCTCCAGCGAGGATGGCGGCTCCATGGCGACAAGGCAGAGCAGCTGAAGAATGTGGTTCTGCACCATGTCGCGCAGTGCGCCTGCCGTGTCGTAATAACCGGCGCGGCCCTCAAGGCCGACAGATTCGGCAACCGTGATCTGCACATGGTCGATATGGGCAGAGTTCCACAACGGCTCATAAAGCGCATTGGCAAAGCGCAGCGCCATCAGGTTCTGAACGGTTTCCTTGCCGAGATAGTGGTCGATGCGGAAAATCTGATCTTCGCGGAAAACGCTGCCCAGCGTATCATTGAGCGCCATGGCGGATTCCAGGTCGCGACCGATCGGCTTTTCCACGATGATGCGTGTATCGCGGGTAATCAGGCCATGCGCCTTGAGGCGCGTAGCGATATCACCGAAGAGCGTGGGGCTGACGGCGAGATAGAAAGCGCGAATCTTTTCCGGCTTCTTGCCGATCAGCGTCTTGAGCGCATCCCAGCCCTCTTCGGACTTGGCATCGACAGCCACATAGCTGAGACGGGCGAGAAACTTGTCGACTTCCTTCTCGTCGACTTCCGAAGCCTTCACATGCTCGTGGATGGCATCGCGTGCGAACTGTCGATATTCCTCATCGGTCATGGCACTGCGCGATGCGCCGATGATGCGCGTTGGGTCGGTGAGCTGGCCTGCACGCTGACGCTGATACAGTGCCGGAATGAGCTTGCGTTCGGCAAGATCGCCGGAACCGCCGAACACGATGCAGTCGAAAGGCTCTACCGGAATTGTCTGGCTGGTCATCTATCGCTCTCTTCTCTTCTTGCGCAAATCAGTCTGCTTGTGGGCAGCATGCGATTTTCACGCTGCCCTTGTCTATTATCTAATCGATTTAAATTCAACAGTCGCAATGCCGCATTCTCGCGAAATTGAAGGCGCCCTGCCATAATTGACGGATTAACGGCTTGTGCACACATGACATGTTCATCTTAAGGCCATATTGGAACAAACAATCTCGATTCAAGTGATTTGGCCAAGTTGGACGGTATCTTGGTTCTGCCAAAGGAGAATGACATGAAGAGGCTGCAGGATAAGGTCGCAATCATCACCGGTGCCGGCTCGGGCTTCGGTTCAGGCATGGCGCGCCGATTTGCAGCCGAAGGTGCAAAAGTCGTTCTCGCCGATGTGAACGTGAAGCGTGTCGAGGATGAGCTTGCCGATATCGGCAAGAATGCTCTTTCTGTGCAGGCCGATGTCTCGCGCAAGGACGACATGGAGCGCGTGGCGCGCACAGCCTTCGAAACGTTCGGCCGCATCGACATCATGATCAACAATGCCGGTTTTACGCATCGCAACATGCCGCTGACCGAAGTGACGGAGGACAGTTTCGACCTGATCGCGTCCGTGAATATGAAGGCGCTTTATTATTCGACGCAGATCGTTGTACCGATCATGGAGCATCAGGGCGGAGGCGTCATCATCAACACGGCTTCGGCTACCGCACTGCGCCCGCGCAAGGGCCTCGTCTGGTACAGCGCTTCCAAGGGCTGGATCATCAGCGCGACCAAGGCGATGGCGCTGGAACTTGCGGACAAGAATATCCGCGTGAACTGCATCTGCCCGGCCGAAAGCGACGGTGAGGCACTGAAACTGTTTCTGGAGGAGGACACGCCGGAGGCTCGTGCAGCACTTAAGGCCACCATTCCCCTCAATCGGTTTTCGACGCCGGAGGATGTGGCCGAAGCTGCACTCTGGCTGGCCTCGGACGCCGCTTCCATGGTGACGGGGACGGCACTGAATATCGACGGTGGTTACTCAATCTAGCCATCGGCTTCGGCAAGGAAGTCATCAAAAATGGCTTCCAGCCGACTGTGCCGTTCAGCGGCCATGAGCTTTCCGGTTTCCGTCTTGAAACCGGAGGCGAGGCCGAACAGTTTGGTGCGGAAATGGTCGAGCGCGAAAAGCTTGTCGTCCAGCGGGCGGTTTTCGGCGTGTGGATCGCGCCAGTCGTAAAGCGCACTGCCCATGCGGCCCGCAATGTAGAAACACCGGGCAGCTCCAATCACGCCAATGGCATCAAGCCGGTCCGCATCTTGCAGGATTTTCGCTTCCATCGTGACAGGCTCGATATTGGCTGAAAAGCTGTGCGCCTCGATGGCATGGGCGGCGAGGTCGATGTGTGTTTCATTCCAGCTGAGACTGCGCAGCAGCGTTGTCGCCTTTTCTGCCGCCAGACGCGAGGCGCGATTTCTGTCGGGCGAATTCTTCTCCACGCTTACGCAGTCATGCAGCAGGGATGCGGCGCAAAGCACTTCGGCATCGCCGCCTTCCTGACGCTGGATCGCAGCGGCATTTTTCCAGACACGGGCAAGGTGGGACAGGTCATGTGACCCGTCCTCGCCATTTTCGAGCGCATGAGGCAGCAGCCTTTCGGCAAGCGTTGCGAAAGGCGCGAAGATATGTGCTGTCATTCTGGTTCTGCCGTGGGTTTTGCGGATTCGGGAGATGGCCGAAATTATCGGTTCTTGCGCAGGACGGTCCAGTTATAAAATGCGCCGAGAGCCATAATCAGGCATGTGCCGAGAAAAACGGAACGCATGCCGAAGTGACCGCCGACGAAACCGCCAGCGACGGGGCCAGCAACCTGCCCGACATATTGGGCCGAGACGGAATAGCCCAGAATGCCGCCCGCTACGCGGTCGGGCACATTGTGCCGGATGACGCTGGTGATGCAGGGCAGCAATCCACCCAGCGCCAGCCCCATCAGAAAACGCAGGCCGATCAGCTGCCAGGCTTCCGTCACGAAAGCCTGCGGGATCAGAAGCAGCGCGGAAACTGACAGTGCACCGATGATGACGCGGGTGTGGCCAATGCGGTCGGCAAGGCGCCCCAGTCGCGAGGACGACATGATGCTGCCGAGGGCTGCAGCAGCCATTACCACGCCGGAAATCAGTGTCACTTTCGTCTGATCGTCCATCAGCTGGATCACATAGACGGTGATGATCGGCTCAATCGACATATTGGCAAAAAGCAGCAGCATACCCGTCACCAGCATGGCGATAACCGGTTTCCTGTCAGGAATGGCAGCCCAGATGGATTCCGCCTTCTGCTCTTTGGTCGGCTTCGGTGGCTTGCGCTCTTCGCGGATCAGAAAGGTGGTGGCCAGAAAGGTGAGAAAGATCACGCCGCCAGCCAGCCAGAAGGTTGCGCGAATGCCGATCAGCGGCGGCAAAGCGCCGCCGAGCAGCGGGCCGGCCAGATTGCCCGCCATGATGCCAGCCGAAAGCGCGCCCAGCGCCCAGCCGGTCTTTTCTTTTGGCGTCTGGGTAGCGACGAGGATCATCGAGCCGGACGAATAGCCGCCTGCGATGCCCACGAACAGGCGCAGCGCCACCAGCTGCCAGACGCTCGTCACCATGCCGATCAGCGACATGGCGATGGCCATGCCGAGGCTGGCGCGGATCAGCATCAGCTTACGTCCATAGCGATCGCCGAGCCTGCCCCACAGCGGTGCGACGAAGGCTGCTGCCAGAAAGGTGGCGCCGTAAGCAATGCCTGACCACTGCACGATTGCCGCGTGATCGGTGACGCCCAATTGTTCCACATAGAGCGGCAGGAAGGGGAGGAGGAGCGACATGGCAATGAGCGTCGTGAACGAACCGATGAGGCAGATCAGCAGATTCTGCTTCCAGTAGCGCTCGTGATTATCTTCGACGGCCATATTTTCCTGGCGGGCTGCAGCGACGGTTTCGTCGCTTGCAGCGGCTTGGGCGGTGCTCATGTCATGTCTCGCGATTGCAATGTATTCCATTTTGGGATACCAAAATGGTATGCATGAATGCGCCTGTTGTTGAGGCTTGTCAATTGCAGCGCTGCCTTAGAGAGCGTTTTGTTCTGATTGTATCAGATCAAAACGCTCTCTAAGCCCTTTTATTTGAAGCATAATCTTATCGATCCTTGTTTCACTCCGGTCGGATTATGCTCTAAAATGGAGAATGGTCGCCAATGTCACAGATGAGGCAGGTTGAAACGCAGCTTCGCGACATGATCCTCGGTCTGGAACTGGGGCCGGGCGAACGTTTGACCGAGCGCTGGATCGAGGCACAGTTTGAAGCCTCACGCACGCCGATCCGGGCAGCGCTTCTGCGGCTGGAGGCGGAAGGCCTGATCTGTCGTGAAGGGCGTGGCTGGACGGTCTCGCCAATCAATCTCAGCGAAATTGAACAAATCGGTGTCTATCGTGAAGCGCTGGAAATTGCCGCGTTAAAGCTCACCTGCGCGCTTGAAGATCGCAGCGGTGCGGAGCTGATTCTGGCTATGCTGGATAGCTGTGATGCGGACACATCGCGCGAGGAATGGCACCGGATCGGCATGGATTTTCATATCGAACTGGCGCGCCTGTCCGGCAATGAGTTCCTCAGCCGTGGCGTGCGCGATGCTATGCAGCGCCTCTCACGGGCGCGCTGGCTGGAAGTGCGCGACGAGGCGGCGCTCGCGCGCGCATGGGCCGAGCACCGCGCCATTCTCGATGCGGTGCGCGAAGGAAATGCCGACAAGGCGACGGCGTTGATGAGCGCGCATCTGGACGGAAGCCGCAGCCGTCTCGTCAATAGTCTGCACGAGGACCGGCGCGGCCTCAAGGCGCGGGGCTTTGCCGTCATCAGTGCGTGACGCAATCATTACCATTCGGGCAGCTTATGGCCGTCTCGCGAATAATATTGCGTGCGCCCATCACCGATGCCGATATCCCGCAAGAGATATTCCGGCGAATGTTCGGTAACGACGATATGAGTACGTTTGCGCGAAAACAGGCGGGAGAACAGCGCGCTCCAGCCGCTTTCCGGTCTGTGGTTGATCGTGGGCGCTGTGGCGGTTGTGCAGGCAGAATCGACGTTTTTCATGATCTCACCTATCGAATGAAGCGGCTGTGGGAGGCAGCTGCTTGTTAAATTCTGCCTATAGGTATGCGCCTGAAAACCTTTGTTTTCCAATCGAACCTCGATTAGTATGCATAAGGAGGACTTATGCATCATGACGACAGCGCTTCCCCCTTTATCGGCCATTCGTGTTTTTGAATCCGCCGCCCGCCATGCAAGTTTTACCCGCGCTGCGGAGGAGCTGGGCATGACGCAGGCTGCGGTCAGCTATCAGATCAAGATATTGGAGGAGCGTGTCGGCGCACCGCTTTTCTTACGTATGCCGCGACAGGTGGAACTGACCGAACTTGGCAGGCAGCTTGCTCCCGCGATTACGGAAGCGTTCGAGACGATGCGCAATGCCTTTGCCAGCCTGCGGGAAGATGCGGAAGGTACGCTGTCGATCAGCGTTCTTGCCACTTTTGCCGCCAACTGGCTGGCGCATCGGCTTGGTTCGTTCCAGATGCGGCATCCGTCACTCGCGGTCCGGCTCGATACGTCCGACAGCATGATCGATTTTGCGACGACCAATGTGGACATCGCGATCAGAAGTGGCTTCGGCAAATGGCCGGGGCTGGAGGCGCATCAGCTCATCAAGGCGAGTTTCACGCCCATGCTGAGCCCGGCCTTGGCGGCCACTATAGGCGGGGTGAAAGAACCTGCGGACCTCCTGCGGCTCAAGATCATCGATGTGAGCGATCCGTGGTGGAATATCTGGTTCAAGGCGGCGGGGATCGAAAACCCGCAAATGCAAGGCAATACGCAGAGCCGGCTCGGAGCGCAGCATATCGAAGGTCGGGCGACAGTCGCAGGGCAGGGGGTGGGCATCCTCACGCCTGCTTTCCACCAGATCGAAATCGCTACCGGCCAGCTTATCCAGCCGTTCGATATTCTTGGCGATGATGGGCGATCTTATTGGCTCGTCTATCCCAAATCCCGTCGCAATACGCCAAAGGTGCGCGCATTCAGGGAATGGATATTGAGCGAGCTCGACTGCGGATAGATAGCTGCCAAGACAGGCTCAATCTTTCGACACGGCGAGGAAAACCGCGTGCTGGGCGTCATATGCACGCTTGAAGGCGGGGCGGGCTTCTCCGCGCGCCACATAGGCTGCAAGGTTCGGGTAGTCGTTCAATATGCCTGAACTCTTCAGCCTTCGCAGCACGGTCACCATCAGAAGATCACCGGCGCTGAACGCGCCCTCCAGCCAGTCATTGTTGACAAGACAGGCGGAAAGGGCATCAAGTCTTTTGCGGATACGCGCTTCCACGATGGGGATGCGCTGCTCGTACCAGCTTTCCTTGCGTTCTACGAAACCGGCAACTTCCCTTTCGAGGATCACTGGCTCGATGGTGTTATGCGCGGCGAACATCCATGTGATGGCGCGTGCCCGGCCATTGGCGTCATCCGGCAGAAGGCCTGGGTTCTGTTCTGCAATATGAAGCACAATTGACCCGGATTCGAACAGCGCCAGATCGCCCTCTTCATAGGTTGGTATCTGCCCGAAAGGTTGCAGATCGAGATGGGGGTGGGCTTTCAGCGCCTCAAACGAGACGAGGCGGACATCATAGTCCTGCCCGGTCTCTTCAAGCGCCCATCGAACGGGCATGTCACGCGCCATCCCTCGGCCGCGATCGGGCGAATTTTCAAATGCGGTGATGACGGGAAGTGCCGGACTGTTGCTGTTGGTGGACGCGTTTTTCATGATGGTTCCTCCTCACTACAGCACAGGCTGCTCGCAAGGTGTGTTACAAACCGTGCGCCGGTTCAGTGGCAGCCTGCTGTCGCTTGCTCTGAGCGGCTCCCGATATGATCGGGAAAATCTCCTCTGCTAAATAATACCGACCGGTTGGTATGTTGTCAATGTGGAGAGGCAGGAAGAAGGAACAAGAGGGCGGAGCGAGGGTAGAAGGAGGAAACCGGGAGATGGCCGTTGGAAAGGTGGGAGCAGGTGAAAGGAAACGGGGAAAGGAGGAGCGGATTGGTGCTGTTTGGATTTAAACAGATCACGGAAAAGCAGCCTATCTTGTGGCGTTCTCATGCATCAATTTCTCCATAACGTGGCGATTAGTTCCGTCGATTGGTTTCGTGGGAGGTAGTTTGTCCCATCGCATAAGAACCACAATGTCGGGCATTCAAAATTTTTTCCACCGGATGTCACATTCGGCGTTGCTGTCTCGTCATGTCTATCGAACCCCTTGAACCGAAAGGAACAATACCATGACCCCTCTGCTCAACCCGTTCGATGTTGCCCCTGCCACGATGAAATCCTGGTTGAACGCTTCGATGACCATCGCATCCAGTCTGGAAGCGAGCCTGATCGAGCTTGTCAAAATCCGCTCCTCGCAGATCAATGCCTGCGCCAATTGCATCAATATGCATACGCTTGAAGCACGTTCTCTTGGCGAGACCGAACAACGCATCTATTTGTTGTCCGCATGGCGCGAAGCGCCGTGCTACTCTGAGCGCGAACGTGCGGCTCTGGGATGGGTCGATGCGCTGACCCGTTTGTCACAAGGTCACGATCTGGAAGACGCCCGCACTGCCATGCAGGCACAGTTCACTGAGGAGGAGCAAGTGAACCTTACGCTGATGATCAACATCATCAATGGATGGAACCGCATGGCGGTTGGCTTCGGCCTCTGGTTCGAGCCGGAAGCCAAGAAGCCGGCAGTAAAGGCAGCCGTCTGATGGCTGACACATCCTTGCAAGGCGATGCAGCTGACAGCTTCGATCCGCTGCGCCCGAAACTGATCCGCGTTGCCTATCGCATGTTGGGTTCGGTCGCCGATGCCGAGGATATGGTGCAGGAGGCGTTCATCCGATGGATGAACGCTGATCGCAGCGAAGTGCGCGAGCCGGAAGCCTTTCTGCGTCGCACTGTTACCCGCCTGTGCCTCGATTTTCTGAAATCCGGTCGCAACCAGCGCGAAACCTATTTCGGGCCATGGATTCCCGATCCGGTTGTCGAAGAGGAAGCGGATGACGATGTTACCCTTCCGCTCATGCTGGCGCTGGAGCGTCTTTCGCCGTTGGAACGCGCCGCCTTCCTGCTGCACGATGTCTTCGGGCTGGATTTCGACGAGATAGCCAGGACAATCCAGCGCGATGCCGCTGCCTGCCGCCAGCTTGCTGCACGGGCGCGCAAGCATGTGCGCGAGGAGCGTCCGCGTTTTCAGGTCGATAAGCAGCGCGGGCTCGAACTCGCGCAGGCCTTCTTCAATGCATCGCGCAGCGGCGACATGAATGCGCTTGGTGCGATGCTGGCAGCAGATGTCAACCTTCAGGCCGATGGTGGCGGCAAGCGCCCGGCTTTCCCGAAGCCTGTTTTCGGCTTCGAAGAGGTGATGAAAACCCACGAGAAACTGGCGGGCTATTTCCGTGGCAACCAGTCCACGCTTTTGCGTGCGGTCTTCATCAATGGTTTGCCCGGCATCATCACGCGTGAAGCCGATGGCGAAATCCAGACGACAGCTCTCGATATTGAGGACGGCAAGATTGTCGGCATCTATGTGGTCCGCAACCCAGACAAGCTAAAGCATCTGCACTGAGCAATACCTGGTCCCGCTTTCGGGAGGCATGTTTATTTGCTTTCAAGCATGTCTTTGTCCCGAAACCGGTCTCCACTTTCGGGAGACATGCTTATTTGTTTTCAAGCATGTCTTTATCCAAAAACCGGTTCCCACTTTTTGGAGACATGCTTTACCCGATCAGGTAGCGGCAGGCGCCCGCCGCGCCGATGCCGATCAGCACGGTTGGCAGCATGGAAAAGCGCGTCGCAGCGAAGATCGTGATTGCGAGTGCGATCAGGTCGGCAGGCTTGTCGGACACGAAATCGGGCGCGATGACCGAAATCAGAACACAGCCGGGAGCTGCTTCCATCACCGCCGTCGCGCGCTTGCTGAGCGTGCGGTTGCGCAGCAGCACATAGCCGCCGATCCGCGTGAGATAGGTGACACTTGCCATCAGAACGATGGTCAGAACGGCCAATGGATCGATCATTCTTCACCTGCCAGCAGATAGGCTGCAACAAGACCGGACAAGGCACCGGCGGCGACATACCAGGCGCCGGGAATGGTGAGATAGGTCAGCGCGGCCACCACAAGGCTGACCAGCCACGGGCGCGCGGCCGCAAAACCTTTCCACATGCCCGCCAGCAGAACCAGAAACACTGCTGGAAATGCCATGTCGAAACCATAGGGGCGCAGGTCTCCCATCATCGGTCCGAAGGCGGCACCCAGCGTGGTGAATAGAACCCATGCGAGATAGAAAGGAATAGCCACACCGGCATAGAAGGTGAGGCTCAGTGCCGGATTGACGCCTTTCGACTGGCGACGTTTCGCATCGGCAAGTCCGAGCGCCCAGCTTTCATCGCACATCAGAAACAGGCTCGCAAAAGCCTTGCGCTTGGGCAGATGGCGGATGAAGGGGGCCAGAGCCGCGCCCATCAGCAGATGGCGGCTGTTGACCAGAAAGGTGATCGCAACAATCAGCAGGACATGCGGCGGCGAGGTCCAGAGCTGGATGGCTGCGAATTCCGATCCGCCTGCAAAGTTCAGTCCGGTCATCAGGGGGGCTTCGATGACGCTGAGGCCTTTTTGTGCGGCCTGCGCGCCCAGAACCAGCGCATAGGGAATAATGCCAAGCAGAACCGGCAGACCGGCTGCGGCCCCGCGACGGAATTCCGAGCCGCGCCCGGATCTGCTTTTTTGAGGCACATAGGCCTGTGAAATATCCATAAAATTCCCGTTGACCAACCGGTAACTGGTTGCCCCTTGCTCAGTCTCTTGCGTGTTTGCTTGAGAAGTTTCGCGACTATAACCAATCTCTTGAGCAATTTGGTTGCGAATTATGCCCTCATGCATCAATATTTGGCAGAGAATGCCAATAAGGTCAGCATAAATGGAATCGAACGCCAATGAAGCTGGATGATATCGATAAACGGATTCTGCGCGTGTTGCAGCGAGATGGCCGCATCGCCAATAACGATCTCGCACGCGAGGTCGGCCTTTCGCCGTCACCATGCCTGCGGCGGGTGAAGCTTCTGGAAGAGGCGGGCGTGATCGACCGTTATGTCGCCGTGCTGAACCCGGCCAAGGTTGGCAAAGGGCTGACTTTCTTCACGCGCATCCGGCTCGACCAGCAGGATGAGGAAACGCTTCAGACTTTCGCCAAGGAAATCCTGAAGCTGCCGCAGGTGCTCGAATGCTATTTCATGCTCGGCGATTATGATGCGATGATCCGCGTGGTGGCGGCGGATATCGAGGATTACCGCCGCTTCCAGTCGGAATATCTGAGCCGTATCAAGGGCGTTCAGAATCTGAAGACCGACGTACCGAGCCAGACAGTCAAGCAGACCTCCGAAATGCCGCTCTAACCTGTCTTGCGGGCGGCGATGCCGGGCAGCAGCGCCAGACTAAGCAGCGCAACCGCGGATAGAATTGCACCGGCGAGGAAGGTGGACGAGGAGCCATAGCTTTCCCACAGCCAACCGGCGCCGATGTTGCCGACAAGCATGACAAGACCCGTTATCACGTTGAACATGCCAAAGGCCGTACCCTTGAGGTGGCCCGGTGCCGTGTCGGCGATGAGAGTTGCGAGAATGCCCTGCGAAAAACCCATATGCAGGCCCCAAAGAACGATGCCGGCAAGGAACGGATAGATCGTGGTCGATTGGGCAATCACAAGATCGGCGACGATCAGGAAGCCGAGACTGGCGGCAAGCAGGCCCTTGCGCCCCAACCTGTCCGAGAGCGCGCCAACCGGATAGGCTGTCAGCCCATAGACGGCATGCATGACAACCATGGTGATCGGTACCCATGCGGCTGCAAACCCGGCTTCCTGCGCCTTGAGGAGCAGGAATGCTTCACTGAAACGAGCCATGGTGAGGATCGATGCAACTGCAATCACGATCCATACGGTCGCGTTCAGCTTGCCCGCATCGGCAAATCGTGGAAATCCCTTGGAGCGAGCAAGGGGGCGTTTAGGAGGCGTTTCCGGTTCACGAATGCCGACAATCAAAAGCGCGACCGCAATGAAAGCCGGAATGGCAGCAATCCAGAAAATGGTGATGATGTTGCCGCCGGTTGCGAGCATCAGCCCTATGGCAATGAGCGGACCGACGAAGCCGCCGACCGTATCGAGAGACTTGCGTAGCCCGAAGGCTGCGCCGCGTATTTCCGGCGGTGTCACATCGGCAATCAAGGCATCGCGCGGCGTGCCGCGTATGCCCTTGCCAACACGGTCTATCGCCTTGGCCATTACGATGCCGCCCGCTGTCGTTGCCAGCGGGAAGATAAGCTTGGAAATGGCTGCCAGCCCATAGCCTGCGACGGCAAGCGGCTTCCTTCGGCCTGTCCAGTCGGAGATGACGCCCGAGAAAAGCTTGGTCACCGTTGCTATGGCGACTGACAGCCCTTCGATGAATCCGACCATCATGGCCGAAGCGCCGAGACCGGCCACCAGATAGAGTGGCAGCAGCGTCTGTACCATTTCCGAAGAGATATCCATCAGCAGGCTGACGAAACCAAGAATCCATACCGTTGACGGTATGGATGCGGTTTTCTGAGTGGAAGCCATGTTGAAAACCCGAATCTGCCGAAGGAATTATCAAGCTGTTAGCACAGTACGAAAAAAGATGAGTAATAAACTCCTATTATTTCGGATAGGCGTCGGCCATATTCAGCAGTTTAGCTGTATTCTCGTTGAGTATTGGTTGCATGTCGTCAAGCGAGCTGTGTCGACGGGATTGATGATCCAGTTCTTCGTTGATGCGGTCGGCAAGTGCGAAGAAATGTTTGCGTACCTTCGGAGCATAAGGATTGGCGCGCTCGATGGCCTGAAACACTTCCGGTGCATCGTGGCGGACCATGCCGACCGCCTGCATCATAAGGTCGAAGCTCTTTGTCGTCATGCGGGTTGGTAACGGCTCCATCTGCACCAGAACCTTGGCGATCAGATGCGTCAGACCCTGAACCATTGCGGCTTCGCGGTCGTGGTCTTCTGGTGTGGTGACGATGACGTCGAGGGCAAGATGCTTTTTCAGGAAGGCTGCAACGCGGCGAAATTTTGTACCGCGCACGGGACAGACGGTGATTTTCAGACCGGCAATGCCGTCACGGGCGCTCTGCGGACCGAAGAGCGGATGTGTGGCGACAATATCGACATGCATGGGCAGGCCGCGCTGCATGATATCGGCAGGCCCGACCTTGACCGAACCGACGTCGAGAACAAGCGCGCCGGGACGCAGATGCGGCGCGATCATCGCTACCACGCGGTCGAGCGTCGCGACCGGCGTTGCGAGGATGACGATATTGCACCGGGCGACCTGTTCCATGGAGGTCAGGGTAACGCCATGCATTAGCACCGTCTGTTCAAGGTCTGCGACGGGGTCGTAGGCATACAACTGGAAATACGGGTTCAGGTGACGGGCTATAAGCTGCCCGAATGCACCAAAGCCGATAATGCCAATTTTTATATGCTGATTATTGTCGCAAGACATGGACTGACCTCTTTAGGGCCGCATGGCCAGAGGCGCTGTCCTTGAAACTCAACCGCTGGCAATGCAGCGGTTGAACTATGACAAAGCAAACCCGCCGCTATATGAGCGGGGCGTAATAAGACCGGGTGCTGATGAGTGCTTTGTTCATGCCGCCTTGCTATTCCTGCTTTTGGTAGATGTCAACACACCGTCTATTTCATATAGGCGCGAACCACGTCGACGAGTTCGCCTGCACCTTCGTCGCGTTCCTTTTGCGGAAGGGCGCCATCGGCAACATGCATCAGGATGTGGTCTTCGATCACTTCCGCCATCAGTCCGTTGACCGCGCCACGGACGCCCGCAATCACCTGCATGACTTCGGCGCAGCCCTTCTCTTCCTCAAGCATCCGTTCCACGCCCTCAAGCTGGCCACGAATGCGACGCACGCGATTGATGAGCTTCTGCTTTTCACGGATAGTGTGGGTCATGGGAACTTCGGTCCTTCATGGCAATGTTGCGATTTTCAGGCAGCGCGCGCTTCCACCTCCACCGTCACATGCGACAAATCATGGATCGCCGCAAGCTTGTTCCGATAGTAGGACGGTGCCTTCGGCTGCTCCGCGACGATCGACACAATGGCACCGTGATGGCCCGGCCCGAGTTGCCAGACATGCAGGTCGGCGATCTCTCCGCCCTCGCGGCTGATGATCTCCGCGATCTCGTCCGGCAGGTCTTCGTCTTCGGGCAGATAGTCCAAAAGGGTCGAGCCGGTGTCTTTGATCAGCCCCCATGACCAGTGTGTGATCACCGCAGCGCCGACAATGCCCATTGCCGGGTCGAGCCAGAGCCAGCCATAAAGACTGCCCAGCAGGAGCGCTGCGATGGCAAGCACCGATGTCAGCGCATCGGCGAGCACATGCATATAGGCTGCGCGCAAGTTCTGGTCGTGGCCACCCGCGTGATCGTGGTCATGGTGATGGCCATGATGGTGTGAATGATCGTCCCTGAGAAGCCAGGCGCAGACGAGGTTGACGATCAGTCCGATGATTGCGACGAGAATAGCCTCGTGAAAATTGATGTTTACCGGGGAACTGAAGCGCCAGAAGCTTTCCCAGCCGATCAGGAGGGCGATCAGTGCGAGAACGATTGCGCTGGCAAAGCCAGCGAGATCGCCAAGCTTGCCTGTGCCGAACGTGAACCGCGAATTATGTGCGTGCTTGCGCGCATAGAGATAGGCAAGGGCCGCGATCAGCATTGCCGCTGCATGGGTGGACATGTGCCAGCCATCGGCAGTGAGCGCCATGGAGCCATAAAGGTTTCCGGCTGTGATCTCGATTATCATCATCGCTGTCGTGATGGCGATCACGATCCAGGTTCGCTTTTCATTACGCCGGTGGTTTTCTCCCAGAAAGACATGGTCGTGTCTGGAACTCAGCTGATGCCGGGAATGGTGGGAGTGATGATGCGCGCTCATGAAAACAGCCTCTCTATTAGAATAGGGGGGTATACTATTTCCTGGAGCGCTACAAATCACACTTTCAGGAGCCGACTTAACTTCGATCAGCAGGAGCAACCGCTGGCAACGCCTTTCAACGGCAGAAAAACTCACCTTTCGATGTAGGGCTTACGCCTATTCGAGGAGGCTTTAGACCTGATTGCCGGAATCTTTTCGAGGTCGGGATCAGTTAAGATCAGACTTGTTAACTTGGGGCAAAGCACTGAAGCGCCGCTGATCCGGGCAACACGGAACGACGCTTCAGATTTTGAAGCTGTGCATCGTGCTTTGCTAGAAATCCACGCTGATTTTCAGGCCGGTGCCGTAACGAGAAGAGCGGAGGGATTCATGTCTTCAGAAAAGAACGGGCATTCGCCGCGAAGTCGTGCGCGACGACATTTTCTGGGTCTCACAGCAGCCACTGCCGCCAAGGTTGTGGCACTGGGTGCTCTGGCTTCAACAATGTCATCACGCCCGTCGCAAGCCCTGGGCACGAAATGGTGGCATGGTGGTCATGGTGGCGGAGGAGGCTCCGGATCGCACTGTCTTTTGAAAGGCACACTTATCGAAACGCCCACCGGCCCGGTGGCGGTGGAGACATTATCCGTTGGCGATCTTGTGACCACGACTTGCGGTGAAACGCGTCCGGTCAAGTGGGTCGGATGGCAGAGCTGCAGAAAAGGCGGCACGCAATGGAATGAGAGCGTGATGCCGATCCGTGTCAAACGTTATGCCATCGACAGCAAAACCCCGCAGCGCGACCTTTACCTTTCGCCCAACCATGCGCTGCTTATCGACGGCGTTCTGATCCGCGCGAAGGATCTGGTCAACGGCCAGAGCATAGCGCGCGTGTCGATGGATACGACAATCGACTATTACAACATCGTTCTCGACAGTCATGATGCCGTGCTGGCGGAAGGGGCAGCCGTCGAAACCTACCTGATGCGCGGCGACAGCTACAAGGGCTTCACCAACTTTGCCGAGTATCAGGAACTATATCCGGACGAAGCCAATATCATCATGCGGCCCTATGCGCCGCTTATGGGCTATGAAGGTGCCCGCCAGCACATGCAAGCATTGTTGTGCATGAGCGGCATTCTTCCGCTGCGCGACGTGGTTGAGGAAACCTATCAGCGTCTGGCAGCAAAGACGAGTGAAAGCGTAGCGTAGAATAATGAATAGTACCGGGCGGTGGTAAGAAAGGCGGGGCGCTGATTGGTGCCCCGCCTTTCTCGTGAACCGAGTTTAGCCAGCTTCTGCCGTGCGCAGGAAGGATTTCCGTTCCATTTCACTGCCGTTGATCTGGCCTCTCAGTTGCAGGAGGTCTTTTCGGCTGACCAGTCCGCAGAGTTTTCCGTCGCGTGTCACAATCGGGATACGTCCACAATCGGTAGCGATCATCATGTCGGTGATGAACGCCACGCTGTCGTCCTGATGGCCGACAGGTGTGGAGGTGTCGGAAACGGCATCTGCAAGCGTCTGGTTGGACAAATCCGTCTTCCGCTGCCATTCCAACGCATCAGCGCGCGTCACCATGCCGATCAGTATCCGGTTGTTATCGATGACCGGATAAAGCCGATGCCGTGCCGCTTCCGAGGCAAAAAAGGCAGAGGCTTCCTGCACGGTCATGCTTGCCGGTAGCGTGTCCACATTCGTCACCATGACTTCATGCACACGGGCGGACTCGAACGGGCTTACGCCATATTCGCGCGTGATGTGCTGTCCGCGCCGCGCAATTTTCTCGGTCAGGATTGAACGCTTGAGCAGAAGAACCGTGACCGCATAGGCGGTTACCGTCGCCACGAACACCGGAACGATCTGGCCGAAATCGCCAGTGACTTCAACTGCAAAGAACGTGCCGGTCAGCGGTGCGCGCATCGTGCCGCCCATCATGGCGGCCATTCCGAGCAGCGCCCAGAAGCCGGGTTCGCCGCCTGGCAGGATCAAGCCGAGCAGCCAGCCCATCGCGCCGCCGAAAATCAGAAGCGGGGCCAAAACACCGCCGGACGTGCCCGATGCCAGAGCGCAGAGCCAGATCGCGCTTTTGACAAGCAGGACCACCAGCACTGTGGTTGCCAGAAATTTATTATTGAGGAAACCGTCGATGAGATCATAACCGACGCCGAGCGCGCGCGGTTCGATCAGACCGCCAATGCCGATGGCGATGCCGCCGATTGCCGGCCACCACATCCAGTGAATGGGCAGGCGCTCGAATGCATCCTCCAGCTTGTAGAGAAGGGTCGTGAGCAAGCCGGATTGCAGGCCGGCGACAATGCCGATCAGGGCACATGCGACTATTCCCCACCAGGGCAGTGCCAGATGAAAATGGGTCTGGAACAGCGGACCTGTTTCGAAAAACAAGGGTCGGTTTGTGTGAGCGACTGCTGCTGCAGCTGCCACAGGAATGAAGCTGCGGGGCTTCCACTCGAAGAGCAGCAATTCGACGCCTAGCATCACGGCGGCAATGGGCGTACCGAAAATGGCGGTCATGCCTGCGGCGGCACCGGCTACGAGCAAGGTCTTCCGCTCGGCTGAACTCATCTGAAACAATTGCGCAAAAAGCGATCCGATAGCTCCGCCCGTCATGATGATCGGACCTTCGGCGCCAAAGGGGCCGCCTGTACCGATCGAGATCGCTGATGAAAGTGGCTTCAGTATCGCCACTTTGAGCGACATGCGACTGCCGCCGATCAGAATGGCTTCGATTGCTTCCGGAATACCGTGCCCGCGAATTTTCTCGGAGCCGTAACGCGCCATCAGCCCGATTGCCAGACCGCCCAATATGGGGATGAGCACGATCCAGAAGGACGGCGAAAGGTGCGCCAGTGTTGCCGGGTCAATGCTGATGCGGCCAAACCAGACCAGATTGGTGACCAAGGCGATCAGGCTTACAAGCACCCATGCGGCAGCGGTGCTGGCGGCGCCGATAATGATCGCCATCGCGATCAGGAGCAGCATTCGCCTGTCGGCGGTAAAATCGCCCGCGACGCGGCGCGCGACGCCGCCGGTGAAATCGTGCGGTCTTCGAAACTCGTTTTGCCGGGCCATAGCAAACTCCTGTCTTTCTCGGCGGATACGCTAGCTTGGGGGAGAGCGTCTTGGAGCGCGTATCGATCTGATTGAATCAGATCGGCGCGTCTCGATGTTTGTTTTGACGCGCATCTTGTCCGAAAACCGCTTCACACTTTTCGGGATGCACCTAAACGGCGGGTTAAATATATCGTAATACGATATAAATCAATTGCCATCTTTGTGTTTGGGCAAGGGGCTTGCTATTGGGGAAGGGATTGCTGCAAAGCGCCTTCGGAAAAGCCGAACGGGCGTGTTTATATCGAGGTCAGGGAAGAAGCCTGTTGTGAAACAAACTCCGGATGCTTTGACACAAGCCGACTATCAGGCGCTTGCGGAACTTCGCTATCGTTTGCGCCGGTTCATGAGTTTCAGTGCAACGGCTGCGGAAGCGGAAGGGCTTCCGGCGCAACAGCATCAGGCGCTGCTTGCGATCAAGGCCCATGCCGCTGATGCACCGTTGACGGTTGGCAACCTTGCGGAATGGCTTGTCATTGCTCCGCATACTGCAACGGAGTTGGTCGGCAGGCTGGCGGATGCCGATCTGGTGATGCGGATGGTCGATCCTTCGGACCGCCGCCGCCACACATTGGCGCTGACCGACAAGGCCGAGCAGGTTCTTGAGCGGCTCAGCGCCGCGCACCTTGCCGAGATACGCGAGCTTGCCCCCAATCTGATCGGTGTGTTGACCAAGCTGGAGCGTGCAGCGAACAAGCCGAAGTAACGGCTTAGAGCGCGTATCGATCTTATTCAATCAGATCGATACGCGCATCTTGTTCCGAAAACCGTTTCACACTTTTCGGGATGCGCTCTAAATCCTGTCCATCAGAGCATACCACGACAGTGCAAGGAACAGCAGCGGTGAGCGGAAAGTACGGCCGCCGGGGAAGGCGGGAATCCGCAGTTCTTCGAACAGTTTCAACTGGTCGCGATTGCCAGCAACGGTTTCGGCATAGAGCTTGCCCATATAGTTTGCCAGCATGACGCCATGACCGGAATAGCCACCTGCGGAAATGACACCGGGCATCACTTCGCGCACGAAGGGCTGGCGCGGCATGGTGATGCCGACCGAGCCACCCCATGCATGGTGATTTCGACCTTGTCCAGCGCCGGATAAATCTCGGCTATCTGGCGGCGGATGTGGGTGCTGATATCGCGCGGATTGTCGGCAGTGTAGGCTTCACGCCCGCCGAACAGCAGCCTTCCGTCCTTTGAACGACGGAAATAACGCACCACGAAGCGGGAATCGTCTATGGATTCACCACCCGGAATAACGGGGCTGTCGTCGCCGAGCGGCACTGTTGCGCCGATGAAGGAGCGGATCGGCATGACATGCGATGCGCTGACCGGCTCAAGCAATCCGCCATAGGCATTAACGGCAATGAAGGCGTTTTTCGCGACAATGGTTCCGCGATTGGTTTCGACTTCGACCCGCCCGCTTGCGGTGCTGATTTTGGTGGCTCTGGTGTCTTCAAACAGCTTTGCGCCCGCCGCATGGGCGGCCTTTGCAGTTCCGACAAGCAGTTTCAGCGGATGAATATGGCCGGTGCCTGCATCATAAACGCCGCCAAAATAGCGCTCTGAACCGAGCAGACTCGCTGTTTCAGCGCGGTCGAGCAGACGCAGGTGCTGATAGTTGAAGCGACTCGCCATCAGCTCGACATGGCGTTCATACGACTTCAGATAGCGCGGCTTATGCACGACCGAAATCTGGCCGGGCACATATTCCATGTCGATCCTGTGTTCGTCGGCAAAGGCAAGGAGATAGGCCTTGGCTTCTTCCGCCACGTCGAACAGAGCCTTGGCGCGCTCAAAGCCATATTCCGCTTCAAGATCTTCGGCCCATGTGCGCTGGCCGGTGCCGAACTGGCCACCATTGCGTCCCGACGCCCCATCGCCGAACCGCGCTCGGTCGATGAGTGTGACGTCCACGCCCTGTCTCGCCAGATGGTAGGCAGCCGAAAGCCCTGTATATCCGCCACCAATGACAACGACATCGGCCTGCCGCGAGCCATCCATTTCAGGATATTGCGGCCGATCAGGGACACTCGCTTCGTACCAGGAAATGCCGGGCGAGATTGGGCTTTGGTAGGGCATGTGGAACCGGTCAGACGTTGAGCAGCAGGAACTCGCGTTCCCACGGGCTGATGACTTCCATGAAGGTTTCGAACTCGGCACGCTTGATGGCGGCATAGGTCGTGACGAAGGAACTGCCGAACAGATTGCGCAGCTCCGTGTCTTCCTCAAACAGCTCCACCGCGTCGATCAGGCCGCGGGGCAGTTCGATTTCCTTGGTGTTGACGCTGGTGGTCGCAGGCTGTTCAGCTTCAATCTTGTTCACGAGGCCTATCAGGCCGCAGGCAAGCGAAGCCGCCAGCGCGAGATAGGGGTTGGCATCGGAGGAGGGGATGCGGTTTTCCACGCGGCGCCCATTGGGGTCGGAGCGTGGGACGCGGAAAGCGGTGGTACGGTTGTCGTAGCCCCATTTGACGTTGACGGGTGCGGAAGCATCCGGTGTCAGGCGGCGATAGGAATTCACATAGGGCGCGAACATGACAAGCGCATTCGGCACATGACGCTGCATGCCGCCGATAAAATGGCGGAAAGCCTCGCTTTCGCTGCCATCCTCATTGGTGAAGATGTTGCGTCCAGTCTTCTTGTCCACGATGGACTGGTGGATATGCATTGCCGATCCGGGCTGGCCCTGAATGGGTTTGGCCATGAAGGTGGCATACATGTCGTGCTTGAGCGCCGCCTCGCGGATGGTGCGCTTGAACATGAAAACCTGGTCGGCGAGCTCTACCGGGTCGCCATGGCGCAGGTTGATCTCAAGCTGGCCAGCGCCTTCTTCGTGGATCAGCGTGTCGATCTCCAGCCCCTGGCCTTCGGAGAAATGATAGATGTCGTCGATCAGTTCGTCGAACTCGTTCACGCCTGCAATCGAATAGCCCTGACCGCCGCCAATGGCACGACCCGAGCGACCGACAGGTGGCGTCAGCGGATAGTCGGGGTCGGGGTTCTTGCGGACCAGATAGAACTCGATTTCTGGGGCAACGACCGGTTTCAGGCCGCGCTTGCTGTAGGCGGCAACGACATTGCGCAGCACGTTGCGCGGAGTGAATTCCACCCCGCGTCCGTCCTGATAGACGAGATCGCAGATAACTTGTGCCGTTGGATCGGATTCCCACGGCACAGCCGAAAGGGTCGAGAGGTCCGGCACCAGCTTGAGATCGCCGTCATCCTCCGGGTAATGAAAGCCGTAGCCGTCTTCCGGATAGTCGCCGGAAATCGTCGTCATGAAGACGGCCGAAGGCAATGCCAGCGAGGTATTGGAGGTGAACTTCTTCGACGGCATCATCTTGCCGCGGGCAACCCCGGCCTGATCAGGGGTGATGCATTCGATGTCTTCGATGTCACGCCAGGCAAGCCATTCGGTCGCCTGCTTCCAGTTCTTCACACCGCGAAGAGATTTGACATAGGCAGGCGTACGGCGACGCGGGGCGCGCGTAACCTTCTTTTCCGTCGTATCAGCAGACATCAATCACCAGAAAATGATTTCGATAGTGGCATGATAGCTGCGACCGGCCTCAATGACAAATGGGTCCAGTGAGCTTTTGTGTGCGCCATCGCAGAAAGCGCACACAAAAGAAATTTGATGCGTCAGAGGCCGAAATGACCCTTGAGTGCAGGCACGTTTGCCACCAGCTGGTCGACCAGCTGCGGGTCATGGTCGCGCACATAATTGATCACCTGCCCGCCTGCTTCGGTGATCTGGTCGCTGGAGAGGCCGCTGGAACGAAGCGTGGCAGCGGCTTTGAGAAGCGCACTCATCTTTTCGCCAGCCACATTATCCATCAGTCCCGACAGCGCACCCATAATGCCGCCCGTGCCTGTTGCAAGTACATCGTGGGCGCTGGCGAGCTGCTGGGCATCCGGCAGGAGTGCGAAGATCTTGTTGCCGATTTCCGGTGCGCTGTGCTGCAGAACCGAAAACACCGAGCCAGCCAGCTTTTCTGCAAGCTGCGGATCGATGTTGATCTTGGTGGCGATACTATCAATGAGAGACTGAACAGACATGAAAATTCCAAATTCCTTGCCCCCGCAAGGGGCGGTTCAAACCGCAGTCGGCGAGCAAACCCTATGGCTTCCACGACCAACCATTTACAAGTGACCCGCAGGCTTGTGCGCCGGATCGGGGTGCAGGGACCACCAATGGTGCACCGGCGTCAATGCATGAGGCGCGGCTTTGTTGGAGTTCGGTGAATTTTCGGTCAAGATTCAGTTTGCGGAATATTGAAGTGGCTTTTCAGTGCCGGGACGAAAGCAAAGAGCTTTCGCACAAGCTCGCGATCTTTTTGCCTTATATGACGGATGACTGTCAGGAATGCCTGATTGGCCTGATCCATGCTCATGCCGGTGGATTTCAATGCCGCCAGACCGCAGACCAGAGCGCCTATTCTCTCGCCCGCAAAATTTCCGGCCACATTCGAAACTGTTCCGAGGATCCCATCTGCATGATGATTTTCAGGGTTGAGCACATCATTGGCGCGTGCCAGTGCGGGCGCTCCGGGAATCAGGTTGAATATTTGCGGCGCGACAATCGGAGCCTCGTGTTGGATGATGGAGAGCAATATACCAACTGTTTGCTCGGCGGTTCCAGGGTCTATATTGGCGTTTGAGGCAATATTGTCTATCAAGGATTGGATTGACATTTCTCACCCATGAAAATTGATAAAATAATATTTGTCAGAACAATTTTATGAGAAGTAATACTGTTATTTAGAATAATATAATTTTGTATTCTCTTATACGGTAAGAAAATACAGGGTGCTTCTGGTCGTGTGTTGCAAGAAGGCGTATAGGCTGCATTTGCTCATCTTCGTCGGACCCACTTGAAATGATCGTTCGCCCGCGCCCCCCTTTGTGGAAGCTCTTCTTCATACTCAAGGGCTCCATCATCCTGCGTATCCTGCCGCAGATTTTTGCGGTTTTCCTTCTGTCGGTGCTGGTTGTGTGGGCGCATCGCGCGTTTCCCGGCTGGGTGCCAGCCGTCAACAACGGGACGGCTTTGGCGCTGCTCGGCATTGCGCTTTCGATCTTTCTCGGCTTCCGCAACAACGCCTGTTATGACCGCTGGTGGGAGGCTCGCAAAATCTGGGGCAAGCTCGTCTATACGACGCGCGGTCTGGGGCGTCAGACGCTGTTGCTGGAGAACGTGCGGGGACTGGAAGACGGACGGGAAAAGCTGCTCCGTTATGCGATCGCGTTTTCGCAGGCCATGGTCAGCCATCTTCGGCCAGAGGAAACCGGTGGCTCAAACAAATACGACAAATGGTTGTCTGCGGAAGAGCGGAAAGCGTTGGCGGAAAGCCGCAACAAGCCTGATTTCATCTTGCGTCGGCTTGGTGCTGCTCTGGCGGATATGCGTGTGAAAGACGCTCTGCATCCGGTCGATTTCCAGACGCTTGACAGTTCAGTGTCCGCATTGGCAGAGGTTCAGGCGGCCTGCGAGCGGTTGCGGTTCACGCCGGTTCCTTTCGGCTATACGCTGCTTCTGCATCGCACGGCCTATCTGTTCTGTTTCTTCATACCGTTCGGCTTTGCCGATATGCTTGGTTGGGGAACGCCATTTGCGACGACACTGGTGGCCTATACTTTCTTTGGGCTGGATGCGCTGGGCGACGAGCTGGAGGAGCCGTTCGGGACATTGCCCAACGATCTGCCCATCGGGGCCATCGCCGATACAATCGAAATCAATCTGCGGGAAGCATTGGGTGAGGAAAACCTGCCCGACCTTCCTCAACCAGTCGATTATCTTCTTATGTAAAAAAAACCCCGACTGGCAGGGCCAGCCGGGGAGGTCAGTTGAGGAAATCCGACCATAAAGCGAGTGACAGATCAACCCTGTTTCATCGAATTTTACGGGCAACTGCCAGTTTGGACATTGTGTCGCTGCCAAAAGAGAAGTGTGTGAACATGGCAGCGAGCATGAGAGCGAGGACCGTCATCATTTGTCGTGGGTGACGATGACTGGGATCAGTAGATCACCCCGGTTGCCGTCGCCGTTCCCGTGCTGCCGAAGGCACACAAAATGAAGGAACATGGCGGCGACGGCGATAGTCGGGAGCATCATCATTTGTCGTGGGTGACGATGACTGGGATCAGTAGATCACCCCAGTTGCCGTCGCCGTTGTTCCCGTGCTGCCAAAGGTACAAAATGAAGAACATGGCGGCGACGGCGATTGTCGAAAAAGTATCATCATTTGCCGGGTGACACGCGACTGGACGGCAGGATCACCCCAGCCGCTGTCGCCGCCATGATGCCGGGCTGAGCGGACCAATCACGAAACGCCCGCCTCGACCGCCTCATGACGGTGGGAAGTTGAGGCGATGCAGGATCGCGAATATATACGATAACGGCCCGCTATGGCCGCGCCAGCACGTTCTCTGCTCTTTCCTGACGCGTGCTGGCGAATCATGGAACTATTCCTCCTGTTTGTCGCGCCACGCCGTTACTCAGCAGCCGGTCTGAACTGTGCTGCTCAGTCGATTCTGCTGGCGGTGGTCGGAAGACTGGCCGCTGTGATTGCGAGTGGACATGCAACAGTCAACTGTGCTGACTTCACGCTGATGCTATCGTGTAGCCGCTATCAGCGTAAATTCCGCCTGTTGCAATTCGGAATAGGCGTCATCTGCCGTCCTGTAGCCGCGCCAGTTCGAACATGCCAAAGCTGAGCTGGTGGAAACCGCCAGCGGAGGAATCAACTTGTAGCCCATCGCGCCCAGCTCACGCTGGAATCCAGCAATCGTGGCATCGTCGAGGTTCTTCTTCCAGTTGAACGACGGCGAGCAGTTATAGGCGAGCTTTGCCCGGATGTGCCTTGCGTACGGCTTCCCGCGCGGCTGGTGTCATCTGCTCCAAGATCCGGCTTGGATGTTTCCATCCAGATCAGGATCGTACAAGGCGTAGCAACATCGGGCGATACATGACCCAATGCCGTTCTTCACTTGATAGTTTCAGCCGTGCGTCTGCATCGTAATCGACGTATACACAGCTCGCCACGTCCGAGGTCAGAAGCCTTGGCGTGGCTTCTGCATCCGTGCGGGCGATAACCCAGCGTTGCCGTTCATCACGTCGCGTTGTGCCGCGTTATGCTTTGATGCGCTGCCGTCGGATCAGAACCTTTGCCGCCGATGGCTGCACTCTTTTCCGAGGCAAGTTGGTCCTCGCAGGGAATACCGCTGCACCATTTCGATGAAGGCTTTCATGATCTCGAAAGCGTTCAGCGGACCAATGAAGCTCGCTTCAGCGTTTCGCAACGATGGGGGCAAAATCCAGGTATCGACCGAAAGTCCTTGCCTTCATGGTTTCGATCTGGTCGGCACGCCGCAACGTCTTGCTGATGCGCTTGGCCAGTTCATGGTACCGCTGATAGAGTGACTGGTCCGGACATACGGCTGAAGCCGTGTTCGCATCCGCTGCAACCTGCCAAATGGAGAGGTAGATTGCCTTCAGTCCGGCGCGAACTATCTGCATTGCCTGATTGCTGAAAGCGCGCCCAGCGCAATTGACGAAATCTTCTCATGGATCAGCTCAGAGGCGGCTGGCGCCTATCTCGGCTAGCGAATACTTGATTCTTACCAACCACGCAGCTTTTACATCTTCGCCGCATGCGCAATGCTGGATGCCGTCAGCGACCTTTGTGCTGGCGAATAAGGCTGTAAAATCTGCTGGGCTCTGGTGTCTCTCAAGACACATTTTGGACTGGTTCTGGAAGAGCAATTTGTCTGCGCTCTTTCTGTGACCAGACGGCAATCGATTGTTGGTGTGCCAAGAAAAACCAACAAAAAGAGTTTATACTGAGGTAATGCTGCTCGGAGTTTTGACTGATGTAATTGTAAATTTGTAAATCTTTGTCAAAGTTGAATTTTTACAGCTATTTTGTCATGAATTGTAAATCCGCGTTATGGGTCGGGAGGACCAGTGAGCGAACGCAAGATATTTGCCGGGCCCACGCATCAGGCGCATCCGCAACGAGCGAGGCTTGACCCAGACGTCGGCGATGGCCGAGGCGCTTGGCATTTCGCTGGCCCTATCTCAACCTGACTGAGCGCAACCAGCGGCCCCTGACGGCAGCCCTGCCGCTGGAAGCTCGCCAGGCTTACAAGCTCGACCTCGACAGCCTCAGGCCGAAAGCGGCCCACGATCACGGGGCTGAAGGGCGTTTCGATCCACTTCTGACCGGTGAACTGCCGGGCGATCAGAATTGTCAAATCGCGAGGCTGCGCCCAAATGCTGCCGTCGGCACTTAGAAACTTTGGCTTCGCACTATCGCGAGCAGCAGCAACGCTTGTCCGATTTGTCGCACTGCTGCCGGGCTGAGGGAAGCGGGCCGAGCTTCTTTCCGCGACGCGCCTGCTGCCTGACAGAAGGCGATGTGATGGCGCGGCGGGCCAAACCATTATCCGCGTATCGAGGAAGAGGCGGAGAGCTTTACACCTCCTTAAGCCGGACGGGGATTTACCCAGCGCTCAGCGACTGGCTGCGCTGCGGCATGGCATCACGGTTCGCAATGTTGCCGGTCGCCACCATGCCGAACTGGCGCAGGCGCAGGACTGGTATTCGCAGCGGCTTTGTATCCCGGAGCGTCTGTCGCCTTCGATCAGCTGCAGGAAATCGCCGCGGCGGCGCTGATCCGATGCAGGTGGGTGGATCGGCGCAGAGACGGAGAACTTGAAAACTGTCGTCGGGCGAGGCGAAGCGCATCGCGCGGTCTGAACTGGCGCTTGCGCGGCGCAGGCCTGATGATGCCTCATCGCCAGCTTCAAGGATGGCCAGGTGGGCCCGTTATGATGTCGATGTGTTACGCATCGCGTTTCCGGGGTTTCATTCCAGCAGGCGGCAAAACCGGCTGACCACCTTTGCAGCGACAGGGGGCAAAAGGCAAGGCCTTCTTCGTGATGGAAATCGACTATGCAGGCAATCGGATCATGTTGCAGGGCGGAAGGTTTCTCCGACCTGCTTCGGCGGTCAATGCCCCAAGCCGCCGGTCTATGCGGCTTCGCTCAGGCAGGGCAGGCGCTGGTGAACTGGCGGAACTGCCGGACGGCTGGCTTCCTGACAATTGCCCGTACGCTGGAAGGGCCGCAGGGCGCACCCAGCGAGCGCCTGCGCCGGATAAAGCGCTGTTGCTTGGCTGTGCGCTGGAAGTGGGAGCGACACGGTCTATGGCGCGTCACTTTCAAAGGCTGGCAATACGGAGATCGGTCCGCCTTCCGTCGTCCAGCGGAAAGGCAGGGCTGGCATCACTGCAGCTGAGCCACCGACACGTCCGCTCGGGCTGATGAGACAATGTGGGCTATCCGCCTCACTCCAACAGTAAGCTGCGTTTGCCAGCATAACCGAACTTACCGCCCCACCGGATGGGGGCGGATGGGGCTCAAGATGCACCTTATGTTCGTCCCGTCGACCCTGCTGGACGAACGCCGTGCAATCTAAAAAAGTGCAATAAAAGAAACAGTATATCCACCTTGAACCTGCACCGGAAACTTATCGTGCAGATTGAGCAAATGATGGGGATCAAATCCTTCCTTCTGGCAACGACCGTCGACGGGTTTGTAGCGGGCTGCCACATTTTCCGCGAGCGCGCAGGAGCAAGGTGGTCAATATCTATAACTGGTCGATTATATCGGACGACTTATTCTGATTTCACCAAGGAAACTGGGATCGTCGTCTACGACGTTTACGACTCCAATGAAATCTGAGACCAAGCTTCTGGCTGGTGGCAAAGTGGCTACGATCCGTGGTGCCATCGGGCGAATTCCTGGTCAGATTCCGGCGGTGGCGTGTCTGAAACTCGATAAGGACAAGCTGCCGAACTCGGCAAGAATACGTGGGATGAAATCTCCAACCGCGCGGTAACCTACGATCCGGGCAACGAATACCTGTCAACTACATGGGGCACGACCGGCATTGGCTACAACAAGGCCAGATCAAGGAAGCGCTCGGCACCGACACAATCGACTTTGGACGCTTTTCGACCTGGAAGTCTGCGAAGCTCAAAGGTTGCGGCACCCATCTTCTTGATCCTGCTAGCCGTAAACGCTGTGCCCGGCTTTGAATTATCTGGGTTCAATCTGAATTCGCTGCCGCCGGACGATCTGCAGAAGGCTCAGACCTCATTCAAAGATCCGCCCGGAATATCCGCAAGTTCCACTCTGTCTGAATAGCACAATGCGCTGGGCTAATGGCGAGCATCTGTGGCTGGCTACTGGTTATTTGCCATCTTCCGGTACGTGATCGCGCTGAAAAGGCAAAGCAGGCGTCGAGATCGGCTATTCGATCCCGGAAGGAAGGCGCGCTGATCTGGTTCGACCAGATGGCGATCCCGGCAGACGCCACATGTGCTGGAAGCGCTTGAATTCATGTGAACTACATGATGCGTCTCAAAGTGGCTGCTAAGGCTTCGAACTACGTGTTCTATGCCAATGGCAACAAGGCCTCGCAGGGAAGTTCATCGGACAAGGAAATTCTTGACGATCCGGAAATCTATCCGACCGAAGACGTCATGAAGAAGTTAACGTGCTCACGCCTTATGATACCCGGGCGATCTGCAGCCGTGGTCACTCGCGCTCGACCAAGATCGTCACCGGGCTGCAGCAGAGCCAAATACGATGGGACCGATATGTCCCGGCCTGACATCGTGAAGAGCGGCCCACCGTGCAGACGGAGGGCCGCCTGCGTCTTGTAATACAGCAAATTATCGGAGAGCGGTCCTGCTTATAGACAGGCTTTTGGTTCCGGGTGATCGGATAGGGAACGAATGAATTTTGGCAGTTTTCGCCGCAAATTTGCGCCCTGGAATGATCCGGCGGCCGCTTCTCCTTTCATTTCTTTTGAGAATGTGATGAAAATATTCATGACGTACCGCCGTCGATGATCTCTCGCTCACCGTTTCAACCGCGAGTTCTTCGCGCTGTTGGCGCCTGGGCTGTGGTGCGACCACGCTGATGCGCTGGTGGCTGAGAGCCGACATCGGGGCCGCATCACCGACGGCCAGGATATGCGCGCGGCATCCCGCCCTATAAGCGCCTGGTCAACATGATGTTTCAGTCCATGCTGTTTCCGCATATGACGGTCGAGAATAATATCGCTTTCTGGCCTCAAGCAGGACGCATGATAGTCGGAAATCGATGCGCGTCGCTGAAATGCTCAAGCTCGTGAAGCTGGGAGCACATGGCAAGGCAAGCCGCATCAGTTGTCTGCGGCCAGCGTCATGCGTGGCGTCGCCCGTCCGTCGCCAAGCGCCCGGCGTGTTGCTGCTGGATGAGCTGGGCGCGTCTGACAAGAAGCTGCGCGAGGAAACCAGCCTGAACTGATGGATTTGCAGGCCAAGCTTCTGGCATGACCTTCATGGTCACAACACGATCAGGAAGAAGTAAATGACTATGTCCACCGCATCGCGGTGATGGACAAGGGCCGTATCACAGGTGGCGACGCCGGCGTAAAGCCCATGAGGCACCGCGCTCCAGTTCCGGGTGGCTGGACTTCATCGGTAATGTGAACATCATCGAAGGCGAAGTGGTGAAAGCCAACGGCGAGGCTGAGATCGCTACCGAAAATTCGGTTTCCGCCATCTGTGACTGAGACTCGCTAAAGAAACCTAATCCGGGCCAGAAGGTCTGGTATGCGGTGCGTCCTGAAAAGACGCGGATCACACTGAAAGCCGGACGATGCGTCGGTCAATGCGGTGGAAGGCGAGCTTTGGGATATTGCTTATTTCGGCGATGCTGACGGTGTTCTACGTGCGGTTTGAAAATGGGTACGATCAAGGCTGTAAGCCTCAATGCCGCGCGCAAGACGGAAAATCCGCTGACCTATGATGAGCGTGTGTCTGGGCTCTTCTGATACTGATGCTGGTCTGCGCTGACCGCCTGAGGAGGGGCAATTCATGCAGAAGCCTTCGTCGCTTCCATTGCTGCCGTCTCTGTCATCGCAGTGCTCATCTCTATTGCTGGTATCTTTCTCGTCCTTGTTCTTCATCGTCTTCGCAGATTTCCCGCTCGGAAGTCGCGATGCAGGACCCCGGTCATGCCAACTTTCGATGGCATGTGGGTTCGCAGCAACGGGAGAAAATCAAACAATTTCCTTCGACAATTATCTCTGGCTGTTGATGATCTGCTACGCATTACAAAGCTCATCTGGTTCAGTGTCCGGGACAGGCTATATTCCACCTTCCTGACCTTGCTTGTCGCCTATCCGATGGTCGGCATGGCGCGCGCGCTAACGATGATCCGTCAGTCCGACATTGCTGATGCTGGTGACTGCCGTTCTGACTCTGCTCTGATCCGCGTTCATGTACGGATCGGCATTTCTAGCCGAAGGCCTGCTCAATCAGTTTCGGATGCGGCCTAACGTCGATACGCCGCTCAATATTCCTGCCACCGATACGGCCATCTTCATCGGGATCGTTTATTCATTCGCCCGCTTTAAAAGCGTTGATCTATTCCTCGCTGGAGTGCATGGATCATCTGCCTATCGAAGGGCAGGACCTGGGCTGCACACCGCCTGCCGCCTTCTGGAAAATCATCGCTCCTGCTGTCGCTGGCTGCGTGCTGGCTGGCTGTTTCTCGTGTTCATTCCGCCGCAGGTGAGTTCTCGTCATTCCGGACTCCTCTCGGTGGTTCGGGACACCCGCGATCGGTAAGACGACGGAGTGAGTCTCTTCCAATCGCGACTGGCCGGTCCTGTCGGTAGTGGCCGTGGTGCTCCTGATCCCGCTGATCATTCCGATCGTAATTTTCCAGCAGGCGCAGGCGCGGGGCGCAGGAGGGGAAACAGGATGCAGAAACAACTGGTCCTGTCAATATCGCATCGGTGGCTCTGGCTTTGCTTCTTCCTTTATCTGCCCATCGTTCCGCTGGTGATTTACCTGTTCAACGAATCCCTGACTGGTCACGGTCTGGGCAGGGTTCTCGACTCAAATGGTATGTCGAGCTGTTTCGCAATCAGGCGCTGATGATGTGGCATGGTGACGATCCGCATGTTTCGGCTTCTGTCCGCACGATTGCCACTGTTCTGGGCATCGCTCGCAGCGCTGGCGCTGACACGTTATACGCGCTTTCAGGACCATCCTGTTTCGGCATGGTTTACGCACTGGGCTATCATGCTGGATGTCATCACTCGGTCTTTCATTGCTGCTGTTGTTCGTGGCGATGAATTGACCGTGGCTTCTGACGGTGACGCCTGCGCACATCACCTTCTTCATGTGTTTCCCGTGGCGGTCGTCGTGCAGTCGCGTCTGGGTGAGCTTTGATCACCGTTCGCTGGTTAGCGGTACCGATCTGGGTGCGCTGGTCACGACTCTTCATGAAGCGTAACTCTGCTGGTCATCCGCCCGCCGTGGTTTCAGGCTGATGTTTGCATTCACCTGGTCGCTCGACGATCTGGTGATTGCAAGCTTTACCTCCGGTCCGGCGCAACCACGCTGCTGATGAAGATCTATGTTTCAGGTGCGCCTTGGGTGTACGCCGGAAATCAACGCTGTTCAGGCTAACTTGATCGCGCTGGCAGGATCATCGGTATTACTACCGCCTCGATCGTCAACAAGCGTCGCGGAGGCGTATAGCCGCCGCGACGAGCAGCGGTCTCCGGCGGGATATCGAAAACGGGGCTTACTGCCCCGTTCCCATGGATGATTTGGTGAAATAAATGGTTGATCCCACGAGCCGCCGACGAAGAAATTGAGCGGCGGCTTGGCGGCGGAGTTTCGCTGGCGGCTGGCTATCCTGACTCGTCTGTGCTGCCTTCCCCAGGGCTGCGCTGCGGCTGGCTGTTCGGGAAAACGACTACCACTCAGCGCCAGACTGTAATCCACGAAAGGCAATGCCTGCCAGCGCCGCGCGCTGTCGGAAGCGCCGGTGACGCGTATTCTCCAGCGTCGCCACACCATCGGAAAAGAGATTGGCTTTCACATCCAGACGATCAAGGCGAGCGCAACATTTTCCTTCCGCTCCAGAGCGAAAGTAGCGCGGCTCTGCGCCTGGTCAGAAAATCCTACCGGCAAAAGCCCTGCATCTGACCAATACAGCTGGATGGAAACATTGCCCTGCGCGTTGGTCAAAAGGCCGGACCAGCGATTGCCGGACTTTCATGAACAAGAAAACATTTCGCCTTTGCCGGTTTACGAAAGGCTTGTCGAAGCCGGGCGCCGTAAAAGAACAAGAACTGTCGATATCCGAGGCGTTGAACGCAATTCGCCGCTCGCACTTTTCAGGTCACGCACGATCTGCACATTGGCTTCGTATGATGCCAAGTTGAAGGCTTTGCGTCGCTGATGCCGAAGATGGCAATGTCCGCTCTGCATCTGAAACTTCGCTGCAGCTACACCTGTCATGTTCACTCGCCCGCTGTGGCACTTCGCGCGGGAAAGGCGAAGGTCGACTTCGCATGATCAATGAAGCTCGCACGACTACGTCAGTGGTCAGGATTGCTGCGCTCGTTCGGCGAGCGCGCGCCGCCGCCGGGCAGTGGAATGGCTGAAAACAGGCACTGGGCCGCTTGTCGAAAGCCAGTGTTCCGCTACTGCAGGCTGCTCCTGTTCCAGACCGATCTGACTTCCGCTGCCTGGTCAGCTGTCGCTGGCGGTCATTTCACACCGGCGAATTTCAGCCAGTTTCGGTGTCGCGTTATGGATTCTGGGCAGCGGGAGAATGCAATTGATTCGGCGCCGCCACTGGCGGAAGGCTGGAGCCAGCACCGCGCCGCTGAGTGACGGGTCTTGGCAGTCAGATCGCCTTCTTGAAACGATCTCAGCCATTTCGCCTGCTCTGAAATGTGAGGCTTAGTGGATTGCGGTCAGGGCTTGCGGTCACATCTGATGCTGCCCGCCAGAAGCGCGGCAGCGCTTGCGCGGCAGCTGTAGCTGAATTGAGGTCTCGCGCCTTACTTATGCTGCTTTCAGCGTTGCGGCACCTGATGTGCGCGGGCCATTCCAGCGTTGCGTTGATATCGGTTATCTGCTCGTCACTGGTGATTTCCACTGCCATCCGACGGTTAAAGGCAATCGTCCGATCACGAACCACGACACGTACAAACGGTTGTGAAGCCTGCTGCGCTGCCTGTGCATTATCTCCCGGAACTGTCTTTGCAGGGCGCGCTGCGCACGGATCGCGGTGCTGAGGCGTCCGTTGAATTGGCGATGGCGTCGAGGAGCTTTAGAAATTCGAAATCGGTCCGTCGAGGTTTATATGCGGACGGGACGATCTGCGTTTCGGAAAACAGATATGTCCTACGATGGCATCGAGCGAGAGCTCCACATCGATGCGACTAGCGTCATGAGTGGTTTCGCCCCTGATCGGTGTAAGTTTGCTGGGAGCGTCACGCCGTTCAACGACGCGCGCAGAATGGAACACCTTCAGGCGAGGGGCTTGTCGCAAACCAACGCTATAGCCGGTCCAGGCACGATTTCCGTAAAAGCAACGCGGATAATGGATGGCATCGGTAGAGACGATAAATGCACCACGGCCAGCAAGGTTGCTGCAGCCGCGGCGCAGAGAGAATGACGCAGAGCGCAATTATGAGGCGCGTAAATCGGGCCAGCGCACAACCATCCAATCAAAGTGGAAGTTTCAGAAACACGCCACGTTTTTCGCCGCGCCCAGATTTCGTTTTTGCACATCGTTATCGCAAACCGTTACACTTTGCGCGACGTATTTCCCAAGCTGTAAACCAGCAATGGGTCAAAGCAAAGACGCTAGTTTTGCGATAAGTCGTCTACGGTTGCAGAACGAATCAAATCAACAGCGCTGAAGCTCTTTCCTATGGTTAATCAATTCTGCTGTGCGGAAATTAACTTGATTTTACAGTCGCTACTATCACAAATTGAACAAGAACTTAGGCGTCGTTAACTGGCTTCCACGCGATATGAATGCAATAATTGAGTGATGATCGAGCCGCTGCTCCGGCAGTGCTCACAGGAATTGCTTTAGTCCTTTGTCTCTGAGGGGATTCTGATGCGCCGGTTCGTCCGCGCTTTGTGTTAATCAGGATACGAAAACCTCGCAAGGGGAGTTCCTTAGCTTTCAAGGTGCCGATCAGTCAGCCAGTACGCGTGTTGGCGGGAAGCAATCCACCACCGTTCCAGGTGTCCCGGAGGAATCGATGGTAAATTGCGCCTGCTGATTGGCTTCTAACATGTTTTTGTCAGTGGGTGGGCCTGAAAGCCTGCGCCTTCACTGCGCCAGTCCTTCGCGGTCTCGGGCTTTTCAGGCGTTCCAGCGCGCTGACCTGCCGGAATGGTTTTTGCGCCTGCTCGACCTCGGATTTGGTCATGCCGATGCCGGTATCGCGCACCCAATACGACATCGCCGTTCATTCAGCTTGTCGACACGATCACCCGATCGCCTGAGCCGTGGCGCACAGCGTTGACAGGAAGGTTCAGGGCCACCGTTTGATTGAACGCGTACGCGTCGTCGGGTTGATTGGAAGTCGAATTGATGATGACGCGCTCGCGGCTGGCCTGCGGTTGCATCAGCAAATGGCCTCTGGCACAGCATCGTTGAGTGAGACCGCTTCAAACTGCGCTGTCGAGAGCGCCAGCTTCGATCTTGAAACAAGTCGAGCAGATCATTGACTCAATGCCAGCACGTGATTGCCGGAACGGTTGATGTCATGCGCAGGTAATCCCGGTAGCGATCATTGCTGATGGAGCCGAACTCATCGGCCATCAGTCGGAAAACTGATGATCGTACTGAGCGGCGTGCGGATTTCGTGGGCTGATGCGCCAGAAACTGTTTTCGCTTGAAGCGCGTTCAGTTTCCCTTTGCGCGCATCGTCGCCCTTCTCGGTGCGCTCTCACCGCGGTGGATGTCACGCAGGAACGGCAGGAACTACGCGTGTGCGGTGTTCAGCCGATGGTCGCGAACAGCGGAATAAAGCCGCCTTGGTCATGGCCGGATCACTCGCGCCCATCATTGAGGATACTTATGAACACCACGCTGCCGGAAAGTCCAGGCGAGGTTCATGGCGCGCTGGCTTTCTGATGGTGAACAGCATCGAGAAGAACTAGTTTCTCCATCTCGTCGCGTTCATAGCCAAAGAGGGCGGAGGCCGAATGGTTCATCGAGCTGAGCGTACTTGTGGGTCAATAGTTAGCTAAGTGACAACGCCATCCGTCGCCGTCGAGAATGGTCTTCAGTTCCTCGACATGATCCGCAAGTGCCTGCTTCTCGTCGTCCTGTCGATCGCAACCGGCGCCTAGCAAAATAACGGTTTCAACGGATACCGCTGCGCAGCTGCCACCACCAGGCTCAGCATGAGTGTAGCGGCCTTCGCGCCATGAAAATGGCGTTGAGGTGCATCGACAGGTTCTTCACCGCCATTGGCGCGGCGCAACACTATACCCCCGTCGCGTTTCGCCATCGTCGCTTCGCTAAGCTGAATGTTATCGACGCCACCCGCACCGCGAATATCATCAAGCGATTCATAGCCGGTGAGATCGAGCAAGGCCTGATTGACGTAATGGATCTGACACGCCTGAATAATGATGACTGGCACAGGCAGATTGGCACAGCAGGGCCGTTTCTATCTCATAGTCATTCCGGAGATTTGAAGGATAAGCCGTCGGCGCTAACTTCGTCGATGAGTTACGCTTCACTTCGGTCTTTTCACTGGCTGCGAGCTGTCAATAACGGTCTCGTCCGGAGTGGAAGCCGTTTCTGGTTTCGGCGCGCGAATTGCGCACGCTTGCGCAGACGATCAGCAATTTCGCGAAAATGCGCTGCGCTCTCGGTCTTGTCAGTCGCCTTCGACGCTCTTCGCGCTCCTGCTCTGCGCATCCGTGCTGGTCCGCAGCCACTTTCTCTGCGCGCGTTCAGTAAGCTGGATCACCTTATCGGATCTCCGGCGTCCCGGTGCTGGCTGATATCCAGCGCGGCTTGGGCAGCGTTGCGACAGGACTGTCGCTGGTTGCAATTTCTTCGCTCTAGCGCCAGAACATCGTCGTTCCTGATACAGGCGCTGCTGTTTCGACTGGAGCCCGCTGACGGCTTGCGCGCCTGCGGGAATACCTGGCCTGCAAGCACCAGCCTGATTTCTTCCGGGTCCTTCGGCCCCAGCCGGACGCACCAGCTGTGCCGCGGAAACCGGTAAATTCCTGATCGCGCGAATAAACGGGCAGGGCGGCAAGCCTGACCGCACGCAATCCGTGCCCTTCCACCGGGCCATCAACCGCTCTCCTGACCATGCGTCACGCCGCTTTTGTCCAGCAGCGCCGTACACTGCCATCAGGTCGAAGCCGGAAGACATTGGCTACATCGGCAAAGCGACGCCCGACGACATCAGCTGCATCGCCCAATCGTGCGCGAGGTCCGGCGATATTCGCTGAATGTGCCGTCCGTCCCACCTTCCAGATGTAGCGCGCGGGCGGAGCATCCCGTTCGAACACAAACTGCGGGGCTTCAACATCGGCGAAGCATCTTCAGGCATTTGCGCTTCCACAGGCTCCAAAGTATCTCTTCCAGAATTTCTGGCTTCACCCTGCAGAGCAAAGCGGTGCTTCCAATGTCGCGACGGGAGCATCACCAATGATGCAAAGAAGATGCATGGGCGGTGTATCGGTCAGCCGCGTAATCGCCCTGCACGGAATGCTTCTCCGGCACGGATACGGCGCTTGACGATACGGTCGGTCGCATCTGCAGCTTCGATGACAAGGTCTTAGTGTCGAGGAAATGTCGAGCGCAGCAAAACGCGGGCTTGCGGTAATCATCTGGCTGTTCGCGCCGATCAGCGCACATGCGTGCTGTCGTCGCTGAGGCCGGAAATGATGCCCTCTGTTTCTGCGTCCTGCCATCGGCAGTCAGCAGCAGCCCGGACACGCCGTCGGAAGTGTATGCGATACGCTGAACTGGGTGTCGGAACGGCAGTCCGCCGCCGGAGGCGAATGGAAAACGGTCTGGCTCTACCTCCGCATTGCCCTCAGCGGCGATCTGCCGGCGTATGATGGGCAGATCAAGGCCGACGCCGATCAGCGTCTCTCCACGCGATCGAAGCCAGTGCTGCGCGCCGGGGCCGTTGACCCAAAGCACTGCTGACAGGTCGCGCTTCAGCACGCTGCGCATCGCCCTTTGCAAAAGCCTCGCGGATAGAATCCAGCGCGGCAACATCACCGATGAAGGTATTGACCCTGACATACCTGTCCTTACCTGTTCTTCGACTGCCTGCAGCCGTTAATACCCTGTTAATAAGCCTCTATGGGCGCGGGTCCATTGCCATTTGGTATGGGCTGCATTTTCTGTTTCATTAGTTAATACGGGAAAGGCAATTTTACAGGCTCGGGCCAATATCCGGGTTGTGCACAGCCGTCACCTATAATGGTTACCAGCCGGTGACCGTTAACAGCAGGATTTGATATTGAATCCCGCAATTGGGAATTTCTCAAAAAAGAGAGCTATAATCACTTGCAATATGGATCGATTCTCCGTATGTGACCCCCTGTCGGCGACGCCAGAGCGTCACGCAGCCGACACAAAGGTACGCGGTCGTAGCTCAGTTGGTTAGAGCGCAGGATTGTGGCTCCTGAGGTCGTTGGTTCAACTCCAACCGACCGTACCATTGTCTCTCATATATTCGTTGCGAGTTTAAATCAGCGATAAAACGCTGGTTCGTAGATCTGAGAAAAATTCATAAAAACAACAGTTTGACGCGAATTGCAGGAATGCGATAGCGCGCTCGATGCTTTAATTGGAACCAATAGCCTACCCTGCCATTAGGTCTGTAGCGGCAAATCTTATGCCGCTGAAACCAACAGGAGGATTTGATCCATGAAACAGGTCAACCCGACTGAGGCAAGGCAGGGGCGCGAAGGCAAGCCCGTTCTCATCGTGCTGCTGGTCAGTATCGCGGCGGCACTGATCGTGTGGGTGCTGGTCGAAATCTACGGAACCGTTATTTCTCCCGATGAGAATACGCCCAATGGCGAGAACTCCCTGCCACCCGCCACGACGGAATCGGTCCCACCGGCGTCGGCGAAATGATCGTTTGCTTGCGAGTGCGCGTCGTTGGTACATTCGTCTATAGCGGAACCAAACCCAATGGTGCCCGTTGTGAAGCATGGAACAATTCTGGGCTGAATTTACGCATGAGAATGTAATCAGTTTGCCGGTGGTTCTGGCGCGGATGCTGCTGGCAACACTGCTCGGTTCCATTATCGGTCTGGAGCGGGAATGGCGTCGGCGACCGGCCGGGTTGAAAACCCATATGCTCGTCTGTCTCGCCTCCGCCACCTTCACGATTGTTTCGCTGGAACTGGTCAATGTGCCGGTATTCAACGATCAGAATATCCGGATGGACCCTTCGCGGCTCGTTGAAGCAATCACCAGCGGGGTCGCCTTTCTGGCGGCGGGTTTCATCATCTTCGCACGCGGAAAAATAACCGGCATCACGACCGGCGCCGGCATGTGGCTTGCGGCCTCAGTGGGGCTCGCCAGTGGTCTGGGCCTCTGGCATATCGCAATCATGGCGACGTTGATTGCCGTCACGGTTCTGGTCGTGGTGGGCAGGATGGAAAACTCGGTTGGCCCGGACAACAGCAAAGTCGAGGACAAAACCTCCTGAGCTGTTACCGAGCCAACAGTTTGCCGGAGTGACGGATCAAGCGTCGGCGAGCGCTTCGGCGATGCTGTCCTTCAGGGCAAGGCGCTGTTTGCGCAGGTTTGTTTCTTCTTCCTGGCTTACTGGCGCAATCTTCGTTTCAGCGCGGTGGATGCGATCATTGACGGAATCGTATTCTTCCAGAATGCGGGCAAAATGCGCATCCTTTGCCTTCAACGCGTGAATGGCGTCGAGCTGGCCGGGAAACTCTTCTCCAAGTGTATGGGGGGTGTTCGACATTCTTTAGCTCCTTCCTTTGTTGAAAAGAGCTTCGCAAGCCAGCGAGCCAAAGGCATTGATCGCGATCAAGTTGAGCGAAAAGGAATATGCGGAAACTGCATGGCTGGCATGCAAATGCCGATCTTCTAAGTTGTCAGTGCGATCCCCATCTCATGGGCACGGACCAATGAAGTGTCCGTGATGGAGAGAAAAATGTTTACCCGCTTCAATAATCGTTTCGGTCGTGCATTCGCGCAATTTGGCAGCGCCGTTCGTGCTTCTGCTGCTGTGCGCGCTGGTCAGAAGCCCACTGCCCAGGACCTTGAGACGCTTGGCATCGACGTTGACCAGTTCCGTCGTATTCAGGGTTGAGCAATCAAGTAAGCGTATGTGTATCTGAGTAAAAAAGCCCCGGGTTTCCGGGGCTTTTGTTTTTAGTCTTCGTCCGTTGCCATCTGGCTCAGCAGGGCACCCTTGCCACGCTGGCGCATGATCATCGGCACAACGACTGCTGCAATCGCCAGTGCGATCAGCACGATCGATACCCAGGAATGCACCAGAGCCATCGGGTTGCCCTGACTGATCTGCAATGCCTGACGCAGGCTCTTTTCTGCCATTGGCCCGAGGATCAGGCCAACAACAACCGGCGCGATGGGATATGAGAAGCGCCGCAGCACGTAGCCCAGCACACCGAATGCCAGTAGCAGGCCGAGCTCGAATGAAACCGGCAGGCCGAACAGCATCGAGGTGGAGGCATTCGCACCGATTGTTCCAAGCGTTGCGAAAACCAGAATGCCTGCATAGAGCCAGTGGCGCGGGATGGTGAGCATCTTCACCCACAGGCCGATCAGCGGCAGGTTGAGAACCAGCAGCATCAGATTGGCCACGAGAAGGCTCGCCACCAGACCCCATACCAGCGTGGCATTGGTCACGAACAGGAGAGGGCCGGGCTGCAGGCCGAACTGCTGGAAACCGGCAAGCATGATTGCTGCCGTTGCCGTGGTTGGCAGGCCGAGCGTCAGAAGCGGCACGAGGGTGCCCGCAGCCGAAGCGTTATTGGCCGCCTCCGGTCCCGCAACGCCTTCGATAGCGCCTTTGCCGAATTCTTCCGGATGTTTCGAGAACTGCCGTTCCGCTGAATAGGAAAGGAAGCTCGACACGTCGGCGCCGCCTGCTGGCATGGCTCCGATTGGAAAGCCGATGGCGGTGCCGCGCAACCACGGCATCCATGAGCGTTTCCAGTCATTCTTGGTCATCCAGACGGAACCCTTGACGGCGATGACTTCATCCTCTGGTCGAAGCTTCTTCGACACGACCGCAAGGGTTTCACCGATGGCGAACAGCGCCACCGCCAATGTGGTGACATTGATCCCGTCGAGCAGGTTCGGCGTTCCCATGACGAGACGTGCCTGACCCGTCAGCTGATCGATGCCGATCAGGCCGAGCGCCAGTCCGATGAACAGGGACGTCAATCCGCGAAGCGTGGAATCGCCGAATGCTGCCGAGACCGTCATGAAGGCCAGAAGCATGAGCGCGAAATATTCGGACGGTCCGAAGGACAGGGCGAATTTCACGACCCATGGTGCGACGAAGGCAAGCGCCAGAGTGGCGAGCAGGCCTGCGATGAACGAGCCGATGGCCGCCGTTGCAAGCGCTGGCCCGCCACGCCCGGCCCGGGCCATCTTGTTGCCCTCCAATGCGGTGACGATGGAGGCGCTTTCTCCCGGTGTATTGAGCAGGATCGATGTGGTCGACCCGCCATACATGCCGCCATAATAAATGCCCGCGAACATGATGAGCGAGCCGGATGGATCCAGCTTGTAGGTAACGGGCAGGAGGAGCGCGACGGTAAGTGCAGGGCCGATACCTGGCAAAACACCGACGGCGGTGCCGAGCGTGACACCGATCAGCGCGTAAAGAAGGTTCGATGGTTCAAGCGCCACCAGAAGTCCGTTGGCGAGAAGTGCGACAGTATCCATGATGGCACTGAGCCTTTAAAGCATTTCCAGCAAAAATGCGAAGCGGTTTGCGTGGAATAATGCGACAAAACAAGGACTTAGAGCATTTCCAATGTTTCAGTCAAAACTGGGAATGCTCTAAACGAATTGTTCGAGCCAGCCGGACGGCAGCGATAGCTGCAGGCCGCGTGCAAAGATAAACCAGATCACGAAGGCGAAGACGATGCCGACGGGAACGCTGATCCAGAATTTGCGATAGCCGAAGCCACGTGCGGTTGCTGCGAAAAGCAGGCCGGTGGACAAGGAAAAGCCGACAGTCTTCATCGTCAGCATCTGGATGGCCAGACCGCCGATGATCCATGCCATCGGGGCGATCTCCTGATGCTCTCGCTCTGGAAAATCACCGCGAAGCGCCTCGAATACGGTCCAGATGGCAAGGCCGAACAATCCGGCTGCGACGACATAGGGAACGGTTTTCGGGCCGACCGGCGAGTAGCTCGTCACGTCGTTTCCATAGGTTGTCGACCAGGCAATGGCGATGGCGACAGCGGCAAGAACAAGGGCGATGACAAGAGCGGCGAAATCTGGCGCCGCCCCTTCCGGGCGGCGCTTTTCCTGCGGTTCTGTTCCTGTCATTTGACGAGGCCGATTTCCTTGAGGATGGTTTCAGTCGCAGCGACGTCCTTGGCAAGCTGCTCCTTGAACGCCGGGCCGGCGAGATAAGTATCCGCCCAGCCCTTGTCTTTCAGAGCCTTCTGCCAGGATTCCGACTTCACCATTTTCTCGATATCGGCATTGATGGCAGCTTCCTGCTCGGCAGTGATGCCGGGAGCAGCGGCCACCATGCGCCAGTTCTGGATAGAAACGTCCACGCCGCCTTCCTTGAAGGTCGGTGCGTCAATGCCTTCCACGCGCTCGTCGCTCGAAATGCCGATGATGCGCAGCGTACCGGCCTTGATCTGGGCGTCGAATTCGCCATAGCCGGAAATGCCGACGGTTACCTGATTGCCGAGAATGGCTGCCAGTGCTTCGCCGCCGCCTGAGAAGGCGATGTAATTGACCTTGGTCGGGTCGACGCCTGCTGCCTTGGCAAAGAGGCCAGCGGTGATGTGATCGGTGCCGCCCGCAGAACCGCCGCCCCACGAAACGGAGCCTGGATCAGCCTTCAGCTTCGCGGCAAGGTCGCCAAGGTTCTGGATGTCGGAAGAAGCAGGCACGACGATGGCTTCATATTCACCGGTAAGGCGTGCAATCGGCGTGATGGCGTCGAGCGTGACCGGCGATTTGTTGGTCAGGATAGCGCCGACCATGACATAGCCACCGACGATGAGCTGGCTTGGGTCGCCCTTGTTCTGGTTCACAAACTGGGCAAGGCCGATAGTGCCACCAGCGCCCGGAACGTTGATGACCTGCACGCTGCCGGAAATCTTTTCGTCCTGAAGCGCGCTCTGCATCGTGCGCGCCGTCTGGTCCCAGCCGCCGCCCGGAGCCGCAGGCGCCAGCACCTTGTAGTCTTCTGCGGAAGCAGAGCCTGCCATAGCCAACGCCGCTACCGACGTCAGGGCCAGAATAAATCTACGCATATGTCCTCCCAGATAGAATGTGTGCCGCCTCCCGGCGGACCTCCCCAAAGTCCCGCTCCTCTAGCGGGAGAAAACTACATGGAGATTAGCGAAAACAAATTCAATAGGCCAGCGCATGCGACGATAGTTTGGCCGCAATTTAAATAACGGGCTTTCGAATCGCTTGAAAACCGTGTGTTGGAAATAGCCATCGAGACCTGCTTGACGGCGACATCGGGTCAACGTAATAGTGTAACGACGGTTCCCCGACCGAGAGCGAAGGGGATTAATAGGGAACACGGTGAGGACGACCCGAAAAGGGGCCAAGACCGTGGCTGCCCCCGCAACTGTAAGCGGATTGCCGTTCATCCTCGTGACGTTGAAAGCGTCATGCCACTGTGCCGGAGAAGCGCGGGAAGGCAGATGAACAGCAGATATTCGTGAGCCAGGAGACCTGCCGTCTAGTGTTGTCCATTGTCACGGGCGGGGATGCCCGGAGCAGGAGCCGGTTATGACAGATTTCCGCGTCGCAGGACGCATCCTTCCATCGTCATCACATGATTTCGACATGTCCCCGGATATGCCTGTCCGTCTTCCGTATCGGATTTTTTCCGTCAGCTGACAGGGCGTCTTTTTCTCATCATTTCGGGGACTTTCATGAATATTCTCGGCAAGATGCCGTTTCGCGCCGCCCTCTGTGCGGTTGCATTTCTCGCAGGCGGTTTGGCTGCACAGGCAGCGGAAACGCAATATCCGCTGACGCTGAAAAATTGCGGTCGTGACGTGACCTTCAAGCAGGCACCGAGCCGCGCGGTTGCGGTCGGCCAGAGCAGCGCAGAAATTCTTTACAGCCTTGGTCTCGGCGACAAGGTCGTCGGCACGGCAGTGTGGTTCGGGCCTGTTCTCAAAGGTTTTGAGGAGGTGAATGCCAAGGTAAAGCGGCTCGCCGATAACGATCCGAGTTTCGAAAGCGTTCTGGCGCAGAAGCCGGATATCGTGACGGCGGATTTTCAGTGGCATGTCGGGCCGACCGGCATTGTTGCGAAGCCTGAACAATTCGAGGAACTGGGCATTCCGGCCTATACATCGCCTTCCGATTGTGTTGGCAAGGACAATTCCGGCGGTGGCGACGGTGTTCGTACGGCAGCCTTCAAGATGGATATCGTCTATCAGGAAATCACCGAACTGGCGGAAATCTTCAATGTGCAGGATCGCGGCGAGAAACTCGTCGCCGACCTGAAGGCGCGCGAAGCGGCCGCGCGCGAAAAAATTGGGTCTGCTGGCGGCAAGCTGTCTGCCGTTGTCTGGTTCTCCAGCACGCAGGTCGATGCCGATCCTTACGTCGCAGGCAAGTTCGGCGCGCCCGCCTACATTCTTTCGGCACTCGGCATCAAGAATGTCATCAACAGCGAAGAAGAATGGCCAACGGTTGGATGGGAAACGATTGCAAAATCAGACCCTTCGATGATCGTTGCTGCAAAGCTGGACCGCCGCCGCTATCCGGCTGACGACATCGCCGTCAAGCATCAGTTCCTTGATAGTGATGCGGTCACGAAGCTGATGCCAGCAGTCAAGGACAAACATGTCTTCGACATGGATGCGCAGTCGATGAGCACTTCGCTTCGCGTGATCGAAGGCATCGAAACACTTGCAGCCGATATCGCCGCCTCGGACCTGAACAAGTGACGGCGCGGGCAGCGACAACAGGCTTCAAACAGAAGGGAAGGGCCCGCTCCGGCGTGTTCTTCCTGGCCTTTTCGCTTGTCCTGCTTCTTCTTGCCCTTTGGCTCGGAGCGGCGATAGGCGAAACGGCGATACCACTCGATGTGGTTGCGAAAACCGTAGCCAATCGGGTGTGGAACGCCGGTTATCCGCTCGAACCCATCGATGAAGGGATTGTCTGGAGCTATCGCCTCAGCCGTGCGGTTATCGCTGCATGTTGCGGCGCGTCTCTCGCAATATCCGGCGTTATTCTGCAGTCGCTGCTCCGAAATTCGCTCGCGGATCCGTATATTCTGGGCATTTCCGCCGGCGCCTCGACTGGAGCCGTCGCCGTTGCCATTCTTGGCATCGGCGCTGGCGTGCTGACACTCTCGCTGGGTGCGTTCATTGGCGCTATTGTTGCTTTCTGTCTCGTGTCCCTGCTGGCGCTGCGGGCGGGGCGAGGCAGCAGCGCTATCATTCTGGCGGGTATTGCCGGTTCACAGCTTTTCAACGCGTTGACGTCATTCATCGTCACCAAAGCAGCAAATGCCGAACAGGCGCGCGGTATCATGTTCTGGCTCCTTGGCAACCTTTCCGGCGTGCGCTGGCCCGATGTCACTCTTGCTCTGCCTGCCTGTCTGATCGGTCTTGCCATCTGTCTGTGGCATGCGCGTGCGCTCGATGCCTTCACCTTCGGAACGGAATCCGCAGCTTCTCTCGGCATACCGGTGCGCCGCGTCTACGCGGTGCTGATCGGCGTCAGCGCCATGATGACGGCGGTCATGGTCTCCATCGTCGGCTCTGTGGGCTTTATCGGTCTCGTCATTCCCCATGCGGCGCGAATGGTGGTCGGGGTCAGGCACGGCAGGTTGTTGCCCGCGGCGGCCCTTATTGGAGCAATCTTTATGATCGTCGCCGATATTCTGTCGCGTATCATCATTCCGGGTCAGGTTCTGCCGATCGGGGTCATTACGGCGTTGTTCGGTGCGCCGGCCTTCGCCCTGTTGCTTGGACAAAGGAGGGCGTCGTCATGATCCTCTCAGCATGCAATGTCGGCTGGTCGGCGGGCAGTGTCGAAATCTTGCGCGATGTTTCGCTGGAAGTGGCGGAAGGTGAGTTTCTTGGCATCATAGGGCCGAATGGATCGGGAAAGACCAGCTTTCTGTCTTTGCTTTCCGGTGTTCGCAGATGCCGCGTGGGCGAAGTGAACCTCTGCGGTGCATCCATCGACAGTTTTAGTCGTCGCGAGATTGCGCGCCAACTGGCGCTGGTCGAGCAACAGGCGGGAACAACCGAGCGCATTACGGCGCGTCAGGCGGTCGAACTCGGGCGAACGCCCTATCTTGGGGCCCTGTCGCCATGGTCGGCGGAAGACGATGCAATCGTTGACCAGGCGCTGGTCAATGTCGATATGGTCCATCTGGCTGACCGCTATTGGCATACGCTTTCCGGCGGAGAGCGGCAGCGCCTGCATATAGCGCGCGCCCTGGCGCAGGAGCCGCGGATTTTGCTTCTGGACGAACCGACCAATCATCTCGATATCGGGCACCAGATCGGGTTGCTTGATCTTGTCAGTCGTCAAAAACTGACAGTCGTGGCTGCCTTGCATGACCTGAACCATGCTGCGATGTTCTGCGACCGCATCGCGGTGATGGACAAGGGCAATCTCGTCGCGCTCGGCACACCGCGAGAGGTGTTGCGGGCAGAGCGTATCGCCGAGGTCTTCGGTGTCGATGTCGACGTCGAATATCAGGGCATCAGCGGCTGTCACATCCGCTATCGTGCTCCAGGTCAGCGCCCGTTGGAACTCAGACATTCTGCATGATCGGTCAGGCTGCAAGTCATTGTTTCGGTTGCTGCGGTACTTCTAATAAACGGAAATAAATAGGATTATAAAATAGGTATTACTAATATTAATATTGATGTTTCGGATAACATCATGAAAAGTTGTAGCTTTTTCAGAGTTTACTCACAGTAATGTGAGCGGTTTTGTTGACAAACTGTTTCCATCGCGTTGACGGTTGCGCTATACAGCCTCAGCGCATCAGGGCATGCATTCACTTGTAAGGCTGTGGCCTTTCTTGTTGAGTGCAGGCTGAAGGACAGAAGAGATCATTCTTTGATTTGTTCCGTCATTCACGGTTCTGATATGCGGGTCGCCCCGGTTTTGGGCCGGGAAGATCCGTTTTAAATAAAGAAACCTTATTGGCAGGTTCGCATGAATGCGACGTGCGGCGAATGCAGTTTTTCAATGAATTATTATACTTATAAAGAGCGGCGGCTTTTCGTTTTGGAAAGCCGCCGTTGTTTTATCAAGGATATTGGGCGCCGGTGACTGTGAGATAGACCGCATAAAGCGACTTCGTTGCTGTGATGAACAGCCGATTGCGGCGTGGACCGCCGAAAGTCACATTGGCGACCGTTTGCGGCGTCCTGACCTTGCCGAGAAGCGTCCCTTCCGGCGAAAAGCAGTGCACGCCATCACCAGCACTGGTCCATAGATTACCATCCGTATCGAAACGAAAGCCATCCGGCAGGCCCATGTCGATGGTGCAAAAAACCGTGCCGCCCGTCAGGCGCTTACCGCCATCCACAACGTCGAAGACGCGGATGTGACGGGGCGCATCCTCATTGTGGCTATAGGCGCTGTCGGCGACGTAGAGTTTTGTTTCGTCCGGTGAAAAGGCGAGACCATTCGGCTGGTGGAAGTCAGTTATGACCGCATCGATATTGCCGGTCTTCGGGTCGAGGCGATAGACATTGCGCGACGGCTGTTCCGGCTCAGCCTTATAGCCTTCGTAATCGGCCATGATGCCGTAGGTCGGATCGGTGAACCAGATCGTTCCATCCGAGCGCACGATGACGTCGTTAGGCGCATTGAGCTTCTTGCCCTGATAGCTGTCCGCCAGCACAGTGATGCTGCCATCTGGTTCCGTGCGGGTGACGCGGCGACCGCCATGCTCGCAGGTGACGAGGCGTCCTTCACGATCACGGGTGTTGCCGTTGGAGAAATTGGAGGGCTGGCGGAACACTGAAACGCCGCCATCTGGGACCCAGCGCAGGATGCGCTGGTTCGGAATGTCACTCCACAAAAGGCAGTTCTGGTCACCGAACCACACCGGGCCTTCCGCCCAGCGGCAGCCGCTATAAAGTTCGTCCAGATCGGCGCTCGGCACGATCATCTGCTTGAAGCGTTCGTCGTGGATTTCGTAAATCGAAACAGTCTGAGACAAGGGAGATACTCCGAAGATAATTAGCGCTCGGCGCGTCGACCACTGGCGAGGATGATCACCGCAATGATGGTGAGGCCAGTCAGGACAAGACGGACACCGGCGCCGAAGCCGTAGGTGTTGAGCATCGAAACTATGAGGAACATGAAGAGGGCGGCACCCCAAATACCAGGGATGTTGGAATCACCGCCTGCAACCGCCGTGCCGCCGATGATGACGACGGCAATCGACATCAAAAGATATTCCGCGCCCATGTTCAGCGCTGCACCGCCCGAGAAGCAGGCAAGCAGAAAGCCGCAGAGCGAAGCGAGCACTGCACAGAGCAGATAGGTGATGAAGCGGGTGCCATCGACCGGAACGCCCGCCATGCGCGCAGCGAAAGGATTCTGGCCAATTGCCGAAATCCAGCGTCCATAGATGCTCTTCTTCAACAGTACCCAGCCAATGACTGACAGGATCAGCGCCACGAGGGCGACATTGGGAACGCCAAGCGTGGAGGATGTCGTGAACTGCGCTAGGCTTTCCGGCGGTTTCACGCGCAGGCCGCGATTGCTCCAGATGGCGGTGGACTGGATCAGGAAGCTCATCGACAAGGTGGCGATGATGGGCGGAATGCGCAGAAGCTTGATCAGCGTATAATTGCAGATGCCAATGGCAACACCAACCAGAATGGCAACACCAAGCCCCGCAAGCACCATGCCGTCCTGCGTATCCATGAGCTTGAGCGCCAGTGTTGCGGCGAGCGTCATATTGGCCGGGACCGACAGATCGATATTGCCGGGTCCGAGCGTGATGACGAACATCTGGCCGAGGCCGACAATCACCGAAAAGGACGCGAAAGTGAAAGCTGCGTGGGAGAGCCCGTGCGCGCCAGCGCCGCCGGTAAAGAGGATGGTGATGATCCAGACGACGGCAGTGGCGATGAACGACCATATCCACGGACGGTTGGTCAGGATGGTGAGACCGCTCATTGCTTTTTCTCCCTCTTTTCGAGGCGATTGAGGAAGAGGCGCAATGCCAGCACCACGATGAGAATGCCGCCTTGTGCACCGATCTGCCAGTCCGGCGAAATGCGCATGAAGGAGAGGAACGATCCGGCAAGCGTCAGCGTCAGTGCGCCGATGACGGCTCCGATAGGTGATACGCGTCCGCCGACGAATTCACCACCGCCGAGAATAACGCCTGCGATAGACAGAAGCGTATAACGTAACGCGATATTGGCATCGGCCGATGTGGTGAGACCGACGAGTGCGATACCTGCAAGCACTGCGAAGAAGGCCGCCAGTGCATAGGTTCCGGCGCGGATCATGGTCACAGACCAGCCCGCACGTTCTATGGAGCGGCTGTTACCGCCCGCGCCACGCATTAGCACGCCGAAGGTCGAGCGCATGACGATGAAATGCGTGACGACCGCGATCAGGATGCTGGCGACAATGGCCATCGGCATGAAAGGCGGCTTGGCGGTCATGATCCAGCGCGCCCAGTCCGGCGCCTGTCCGCCGGGCGAGGGCAGCAGCAGAACGGCAAACCCGCCCCAGACGAAGCTCATGCCAAGCGTGACGACGATGGAAGGCAGATTGCGCAGGTGGATCAACGCGCCAAGCGCCGCATAAGCTGCAATGGCTGCGGCAAGGATCAGCACTCCGATGACGGGCGCAGTGTTGAGATAGGTTGCGGCAACACAGACCACGAAACTCACGAAGGTGCCCATCGAGAGGTCGAGGTCGTTGACCGCCATGATGAGCATCTGGGCGATGGTCGCTAGCGCAATGGGGACGGCCAGATTGAACAGCAGATTCAGCCCGGTATAGCTCATGGCGCGTGGTTGCATGTAGAAGACGGCGGCAAGCAGCAGAACCAGCGAGAAAACCGGCGTCAGCAGGCGGATGGAGGAAGAGGAAAGGCGCATTATTCGTGACCTCCCTCAAATGATGCTGCAAGCACGTTCTTTTCCGTAATGTCTTCGCCGGTCAGTTCCGCAACGATACCGCCGTCGCGGAAAACATAGACGCGGTCACAAAGTTCGATTTCATCCATTTCGGTGGAGTACCAGACGAAGGTGCGTCCGTTGTCAGCCTCATGGCGCAGGATTTCATAGACTTCCTGCTTGGTGCCGACATCGACGCCACGCATCGGATCGTCCATCAAAATAGTGTTGGCGCTGGTTGCCAGTGCACGGGCGAAAAGCACTTTCTGCTGGTTGCCACCCGACAGTGACAGGATGCGGTTACCCATATCCGGTGTGCGTATCTGGATGCGGTCTTTCCAGTCACTGCCGAGGACGTCTTCCCGCTTCTGGTCAACCAGCTTTGCCGACGACAGCCGGTCCAGCGAGCCGATGGTGAGATTGTGCAGAATGCTCCACAGCGGGAAGGTGCCGTTGAGGCTGCGGTCGCCCGCAACGAAGGCGATTTCGCAATTGCGAGCCGGAACCCAGTTCGGCCGCCGTGCATAGTAGAGATCGAGCAGCATCCTGGTCTGTCCGTGTCCGGCAAGACCGGCGAGACCAATGACTTCGCCCCTGAATGCCTGAAACGGCTTGATGTCGCTGGCGCGCTTGGCAAAGGACAGAACGGGCGTGCCGCTCATATCGGTCTTTGCAACGCGGCGCGCAGCCTTTTCGCGCTCGACGCTGCCCATGGCTTCGACAAGGCTGCGATTGGTGAAATCGTTTGCGGCGCGGTTGGCGACCACCTTTCCGTCCTTCATCACCACGATGCGGTCGGAGGTTGAGAGGATTTCACCCAACATATGCGAAATCAGGATAACCGCGCCGCCGGTGCTGACGAAACGGCGCACATAGGCCATGAGCTGCGCGGCGATGCCTGCATCAAGCGAAGAGGTCGGCTCATCGAGAATAACCAGTTTTGGCGCAGTGCCGGGCGCGGTAAAGTTGATGGCGATTTCGACCATCTGCCGCTCGGCGATGGAAAGCTCGTCGATGGTGGCACTGCTGTCGATCTTGTGGCCCGGAAAAATCTCGTCGAGCTTTTTGGAAATCAGTTCGACGGCCTTGCCGCGCCAGCCAGCGCCCGTCAGGTCGCGCTGCATGATGCGGACATTTTCGGCAATGGTCAGGTTTGGAAACAGCGACAATTCCTGAAAGACGCAGCGCACGCCATGCTTGCGCGCCATCGTTACGCCGTATCCTGCTTCCTCATGATAGGAAACGCTGCCTTCATGTGGCGACAGCCCGCCATTGATGACATTGACGATGGTGGATTTGCCCGCGCCATTGTGGCCGACCAGCCCGACGCATTCGCCTTCGCGGATCACGAGCTCGGCACCATCCAGTGCTTTCACCGCACCGAACTGCACGCGAATATTGCGCGCGGCGACGACCTCCCGTTTCTCTGCTGTTTCTGTCATACGCTCAACTGATTGCTGGAAATGCTGAAGAATAGACGATGGAAAAGGGCGGGAACGAAACCCGCCCCAATCGCTCGATTATGTGAGGCCCGGCTTACTTGGCCGCGTCGATAACCTTCTGCGCGTCTTCCAGCGAATATTCGACATTGGCGACGCCACCCTTCCGGGTGTTGGCCAGATCCTTGTCGAGCGATTCCTGGCTGACGCTGAGGAACGGAACCACGAGGTCCTTCTTCACGTCCTTGCCGTCGAGAATCTGCTGGGCAACCCAGAAAGCAAGCGTCGAAACGCCGGGTGCAATCGAAACCGACATGGTTTCGTAGCCATTGGCGTCCTTCTGTTGCTTCCACCACTGCAGTTCGTCTTCACGGTTGCCCATGATGATGATCGGCGTTTCGCGCTTGGCGGCGGCGAAGGCCTGCGCAGCGCCATAGCCGTCACCGCCTTGCGTCACGACTGCGTCAACTTTCGGCAGGCTTGGGAGGATGCCGGCGACGGCACGCTGTGCGACGTCCGCCGCCCAGTCGCCATTGACGGAGCCGACGATCTTGAATTTCGGATGCTTCTTCACGCCTTCTTCGATGCCGGCATGGATATTGTCATCGACCGAAACACCGGCAAGGCCGCGGATTTCAAGCAAGTTGCCGCCATCGGGGAAGCGCTTTGCGAGATAGTCGATCTGGCCTTCGCCCATTGCCTTGAAATCGACCGCGATGCGCCATGCGCAAGGCTCGGTGACGATGCCGTCGAAGGAGACGACGGTGATGCCCGCATCGCAGGCTTCCTTCACGGCACCGTTTAGGGCCGTCGGTGAAGCCGCGTTGATGACGATGGCGTCATAGCCCTGCAGGATCATGTTCTGGATCTGTGCAGCCTGTTCTGTCGCCTGATTTTCTGCGGTCGTGAACGGATCGGCGGCGGCCACCACGCCAGCCTTCACGGCTTCCTTGGTAATCTTGTCCCAGCTTTGCAGCATGGCCTGGCGCCATGAGTTGCCAGCATAATTGTTGGAGAATGCAATCTTCTTCGACGATGTGTCAGCCATCGCGCTGCCAGCGGCGAGAACGCCTGCCAGTGCTGCGGATGCGAAAAGGATTCTTGCGAGTTTCATTCTTTCCTCCCGGTTGCCAGTGTACGACCCGCAGCGCCCCGGCACTTCGGATCGTCTGAATTGATTGTGATGCGGGCCTCCCGCACCGCCGCTCCTCAACGGCACCAGTCTGCACCTGACGCGATTTTACGCTCTTGTCTTGCGGGCAATTTTCTGGTGAAGCGAGGATGAAAGAAGACAAGCCTTCTGTGAAGGCCGAATGAAGCAACTGTCTTGCGGGTTCCCGCAGCAAAATTGCGGGAACCCGCAAGACGCGCCGAGGATGTGACGGCGTATTATAGTGCTTCAGGAGCAATTTGCGTTTGGAGGAGAAACGCTTGGCCGAACTCGTGCCCCAGAGGTTGCTCGACCACTATCTGAATATTTCCAGATTGCTGGCGGGACAACTCGACTTCGATTCCATTATTCAGGCGGTGGCGGCGGAAATCACGCATATCGTGCCCTATGATCATCTGGACGTTTGCATCAAGATGGTCGATGGCAAGTTCCACATCGCCTATGAGAGCGGCATATCGACGGCCTGGAGCCGTAATCCTCCCGCCCTGTTGTCGGGCAGTCCCATTCGAACAGTGCTCTCCGGCGAAGTCGACCATCTTCTGACCGACGATGCGCGCACCGATCAGCGTTTTCACTTTGAAGGTTCCTTTTCCAGTCCGATCATCGAGCATGATCTGAAAGGCCGCCTGCATGTGCCCTTGAAGGCGCAGGGCGATATTATCGGCGCGCTCAGCTGCTCCAGTCTCGCGCTCGCCTGCTACACCATGCGGGACGTGGAAAACGCCCAGTCGATTGCCGATCTGCTTGCACCATATTTTTTTGCGATCCGCGCGGCGGAACAGGCCAAGCGTTCCGCTATCGTGGAAACGGAAGCGCGCGCTCGCGAGGAAGGCTTGCGTTTCGGCGCGTTGAAGCTGACCGAAGCGCTGGAGACAGAGCGCCATCGCATCGGTATGGATTTGCATGATCAGACGCTGGCCGACCTGACACGCCTTGCGCGTCACGTGGAGCGGCTTACCCATGCACCGGACCTCTCGGGCGAGCAGCTTGAACCGCTGTTTCGCGGGCTGCAGCATTGCATGCACGATCTCAGGCAAATCATTGAAGAAGCTAAGCCTTCAATTCTTCAGCTGTTCGGTTTTGTGCAAGCGACGGAAAACCATCTTGACCGTTCGGTGCGCGACAGTGGATCGTCCATCGAGTGGACGCTGGACGACCGCAGCGACGGCATGGCCGATCGGCTGGAGGAAACAGTTGCGACTTCGCTGTTCCGCATCGTGCAGGAAGCGATCAACAATACGATCCGCCATGCTCATGCCAGCCGGTTGCGGGTTACGTTTCGCGACAAGGGCGGTCGCCTGCACGTCGAAGTCGCTGACAATGGCATCGGCATGGATCGCCAGATGCAACGTTCCAGTGACGGGCATGGTGTCAGACATGGGATCGACAATATGCGCACGCGCGCGCGGTTGATTTCTGCAAGTTTTGCTATCAGGAAAAATGGGGAAGGCGGTGGCACCAGCGTGACGATCCATCTGCCTGTGGAAATGTGCCGGGAGACGGGAGGGTAAAATGCATGTTCTGATCGTGGAAGATGATCCATTGCATCGCGCCTATCTTGGCGAGGCTGTGCGTGCGGCATTGCCTGAATGCAGCGATGTGCTGGAAGCCGACAACGGCTCGGCAGGTGAGAAGCTGGCCCGTCAGCATCGCGCAGCCCATATCGTCATGGACCTGCAGATGAGTGGACGTAACGGCATTGAGGCCGCCCGCACCATCTGGAAGGAGAATCCTGAAACGCGCATCCTGTTCTGGTCGAACTATGCCGACGAAGCCTATGTGCGCGGTGTGTCGCGCATCGTGCCGGAAGGGGCGGCTTATGGCTATGTGCTGAAATCGGCGTCCGACGATAAGCTGCGGCTGGCATTGCGCAGTATCTTTGTCGAAGCACAATGCGTCATCGACCGCGAGGTGCGCGGCCTGCAGCAAAAGAGCCTCGGTCATGCCAGCGGTTTCAGCGAAAGTGAGTATGAAATTCTGGTCGATATTGCGCTGGGGCTTACGGATCGCGTTATTGCGCGCCGCCGCAATCTGTCGCTGAGAAGCGTCCAGAACAGATTGCAGCAACTCTATGAAAAACTTGGCGTTTATCAGGAGAAAGGCGAGCCGGAGGAAGGGCGTTTCAATCTCCGGGCTCGTGCCGTGACGGTAGCGCTTTTGCGCAAACTACTGAATTACAGTGCGCTGGAACGCGCAGAAATCGAACTGAACGAATGGCTTAGCCTACAGCTGTCTTCAAACGGCTCTGTGCGAGATTGAGGCCGAGTTCCGACGCACGGGCGATGACCGGAGCGAAGCGACGCCGCTTCTTTTCGTCATGGTTGGAAGCAATGTCTGCGATGCGATGCTTGAGGAAAGGGTTGAGAAACCGCTCCCGCACCGAAGCCACGTAAGCTTCGGCCTGTTCGCCAAGGCCGTCCGCAGCAAATACCGGCAGGACTTCCTCGCGCCATACCGCTTCCAGTTCATTCCGGATCGTTTCGTCCTGCATGGCTTCCAGTACGATCTCGTCTTTCGGACGGCTGCCCTTGAGCCATTGTTCCGCGATGAATGTGTGGCCAAGGTTGAGCAAGTAGAGTTTCAGATGCTCATAGCGCGCAAGATCGTCGGTGACGACGATATCTTCGTGTTCGCAAGGAAGCGTCAGGCCATCGGCCTTCTCGATTGCCCAGAGCGCATAGGGCTCGGCGATGGCGCCGATTGGCTCGATGGGTTCGGAAACGATGCGATCGACAAGGCTGTTGGCAAAAATGCATCGGGTTTCGAGCCATTGCACGAAACCGTCCGGCAGTTTCCAGTTATGGGCAAGATCGATGAGGATCGAGCGCAACCTGTCGCCATTGCGCGAGATCAGCTCGCAGGGAAACAGCGACAATGGCGCATCGGGATTGTGCTGCCAGCGGTGATGTAGAAGCACCAGAAGTTTGGCTGGAAAACTCTTCGGCAAAGCATCCGGGTTCGCAAGAAGCGAGCTGTCATCGCTTCTGTCGAGTTCGTAGCCCTTGTCGCCGGTGTTGGAGAGGATCACATCGACGCTGGCACCGAGGTCGAGAATCGCCGCCCAGTCGTGATGTGCGGAATAGGCAGCGGTAACGCCCTTCGCCTGATGTTCCGTCTCGGATGGCTTGCTGTCGACAAGCCCACGGATCATCACAGGATAGCCGTTGCTTTCGTTCAAAGCCGCGATGCGCTGGCTGCTCTGCGGGTTTGAAGTCGTCTGCACGACGGCAATTGTCCCAATGGCTTTGCCCTTGGAAAGCGCCTCCGAAACAAAGAAATCGACATGAGCCAACAGAAAACGGCTGGTGCCGAACTGCAGGATCGCTGGCTTCTCGTGCATGACCTTCTCCCATAAATCAGTGGTTTTAACTAAGCGATGCAGGGTAAATTGGTCAAGCCAGTAGGATTCTTTATCGAACGATTGGTTCGGTTCCACATGTTGAAATGCGCGATTTGCCGCAATTAACCGGGTTTTTAAGCATATTGCGCTTCTGTCCGGTTGGAAATATGGTAAGGCCAATTCGAGGAGAGGCGGATTTGGGAGCGCTATGAGCGATTTTACGGCAACTGCGGAACCGCGCAGGCTTTATCAGCAGATTGCAGACCGGGTGAGAAGCCTTATCCAGGACGGCCAGTTTCCTGCTGGCAGCAGGCTACCGGCTGAACGCGAGCTGGCGCAGCAACTTGGCGTGTCGCGGCCTTCGCTGCGCGAGGCGCTTATCGCACTCGAAATCGCCGGTAATGTCGAAATCCGCATGGGGTCGGGCATCTATGTCACGGCAGAGTCGGAAAAGCGTTCGCTTTTACATGGCGCTTCCATCGGCGAGAGCCCGCTTGAAATCATGCAGGCGCGCGAAATGGTCGAAGGCAGCGTGGTCGTCACGGCTTGTGCGCGCATGACGCCTGAAAGGCTTGCCGAGTTGCGCGCAACGATTGACGCAATGAAGGTGAATGTCGATGCCGGGCGCAAGGCGATTGAGCTCGACAGGCAGTTTCATCTGCTCATTGCCGAGCAATCAGGCAATTCCGTGCTGGTGCGCATCGTGCGCGACCTTTTTGACGAGCGGCATAGTCCGCTGACGTCGCATATCAGGACGCGCTTCGAGGACAACGATACATGGGCTCTGGCTTTGGCCGAGCACGAAGCCATCTATGCGGCGCTGGAAGCGAGGGATCCGCTTCAGGCGCAGGCAGCCATGCGAACGCATCTGGACCGGTCCAAGCAGCGTTGGATGGATAATGAACCCAGCGAGTAATTAGCCGGGACGATTTGGGAGTGAGGTCAGACAAATGAATGAATCCGTTGATACAGCGGTTGCGCCGGTTATTCTGCTGCATCCGTCGGATGATGTTGCCGTTGCGCGCGTTTCCGTTCGCGCCGGTGATCCGATCGGCCTTGACGGGATCAGGGCCAGCGAACTGATCGGTCGCGGGCATAAGGTTGCCATTCGCGATATTCCGGAAGGCAAGGAAGTCCTGAAATACGGTCAGGTGATCGGCGTTGCGACGAAGGATATCGCTCAGGGCGAGCATGTGCATTTGCAGAATCTCGCCATGCTGCCCTCCGAACACGAGCATCAGTTCTCCATCGATATTGAAGAGCGCGGTATGCTGCCCGAGGCGGAGCGTCGTCATTTCATGGGCTATGACCGGGGTGCTGGCGGTGTCGGCACGCGCAATTTCATTGGGGTGATTTCGTCGGTCAATTGCTCGGCCACGGTGTCACGTTACATCGCCGATTATTTCAACCGCATGGGCGGTCTCGATGGTTTCGACAATGTCGATGGCGTCGTGGCGCTGACACATGGCAGCGGCTGTGCGCTCAACACCAAGTCGGAAGGCTATCGCCTTTTGACGCGCACTATTCAGGGCTATGCCAAGCACCCGAATTTCGGCGGCATCCTGCTGATCGGCCTTGGGTGCGAAACCAACCAGATCGCGCCGATCCTCGAACATTACCGCATGGAAGAAGGCTCGCGCCTGCGTACCATGACGATCCAGCAGCATGGCGGCACGCGCAAGACCATCGATCATGCGATCGCCGAGATCAAGGAAATGCTGCCGCTGGTCAATTCGGCGGTGCGCACCAAACAGCCTCTGTCAAAGTTGAAAGTAGCGCTGGAATGCGGCGGCTCGGATGGCTATTCCGGCATTTCGGCCAATCCGGCATTGGGCTATGCCTCGGACCTTATCGTGCGCAATGGCGGCACGACCGTTCTTTCGGAAACGCCGGAAATCTATGGTGCCGAACATCTTTTGACCCGTCGCGCAGTAACGCCTGCGGTCGCTGAAAAGCTGTTGCAGCGCATCGACTGGTGGCGTGATTACACGGCGCGCAATGGCGACGAACTCAACAACAACCCATCGCATGGCAACAAGCTCGGCGGGCTGACCACCATTCTGGAAAAGTCGCTCGGTGCAGTTGCCAAGGGTGGTTCCATGCCGCTCAAGGCCGTCTATGAGTTTGCCGAAACCGTCACGGAACAGGGTTTCACTTTCATGGATACGCCGGGTTACGATCCCGTCGCGGTGACTGGACAGGTGGCCGGTGGCTGTAACGTGATCTGCTTCACCACTGGCCGTGGTTCGGTTTCCGGTTTCAAACCTTCGCCTTGCATCAAGATTGCCACGAATTCCGAAATGTACGAGCACATGAAGGAAGACATGGACATCAATTGCGGCGGTATCGTCACCGGCGACGAGACCATCGAACAGTCCGGCATCCGCATCTTCGAACATATCATCGCGGTCGCATCCGGCGAGAAGACGTTGAGTGAAGTCTACGACTATGGCGACAACGAATTCGTGCCTTGGCAGGTCGGCGCCGTAACCTGATCCCTTTCTTTAATGACGACTGACAGGAATAATTCGATGGTCAAAGCTCTGCGTATCGAGAGCGAAAACGTCACACGTTTTGCAGAAATCGACGAAGCGCCGTTGCTGGCCGGTCAGGTCCGTGTGCGGGTTCGGCACGTGGGTCTCTGCGGCAGCGATCTGAACACCTTCAAGGGGCTTAATCCGCTGGTGCAGCTGCCGCGCATTCCTGGGCATGAAATCGGCGGCGAGATCATGGAAGCCGGAGAGGGTGTCAGCGCTGCCTATGTCAAAGGCAAGCGGGTTATCGTGCTGCCTTATACGAATTGCGGTGAATGCTCGTCCTGCCGCAAAGGTCAGCTCAATGCGTGCCGTTATAACAAGACGCTCGGCGTGCAGCAAAATGGCGGACTGGCCGACCAGATCGTGTTGCCTGCCGAAAAATTGATCCTCAATGAGACACTGGCGCCCCGTCATCTGGCGCTGGTCGAGCCGCTTTCGGTTGGCTTCCATGCCGTCGAGCGCGGACGTGTTCAGGCAGGTGATACGGTTGCTGTTCTCGGTTGCGGCATGATCGGTATGGGTGTTCTCATCGGCGCGCTGGCGCGCGGTGCCAAGGTCATCGCCATTGATCCAAGTGCCGAAAAGCGCGAACTCGCGCTGCAATTTGGCGCAACGCACGCATTGCCGGGCGGTGAGGATGTCGTCGCCAAGGTTCAGAAACTGACCAACGACGACGGCGTGGATGTTGCTTTCGAAGCGGTCGGCCTGCCGATCACCTTCACGCAGGCTGTCGACCTGGCGGGCTTTGCGGGCCGGGTGGTTTATGTCGGCTATTCCAAGGCGCCAGTCACCTATCAGACGCAGTTCTTCAACCTGAAGGAACTCGACATCATGGGATCACGCAATGCGACGCTGACCGATTTCGAGGCCGTCATTGCGCATCTGGAAAAGCTTGGGGCGGATGCCGACAAGCTGATCTCGAAGATATTTCCGTTTGATGAGGCTGAAGCGGCACTCCCTTACTGGGACGGCGACCGTAACGTTTTGAAGATCATCATCGAACGCGACTGAAATCGAAGCAAATGCTCCACGTCGGGAAGGAAGACGTGGGCTGCCACGCATCGATGGAAAATCGATGCGTAAACTGAAGAAATTAGAGCGTCCTTTAAGCGTCCAAATTGGACGCATGGCGCTCTAACGGAGGAAACCGGCCCTAGGGCCAATTGTTTAATGACCCCATATGGGAGGACAAAGATGAAGAAACTCGTTACCGGCATGATCGCCGCCAGCATGCTGCTGGCAGGAAGCATGGCCGCCTATGCTGCCAATGTTTCGATCAAGGTTGCCTATGAAAACAACCCCGGCGAGCCTTTCGATGAGGTGATGCATTACTGGAAAGATGATCTTGCCAAGCGCAGCAATGGCGAGATCACGCTCGAACTCTATCCAAGCTCGCAGCTTGGCTCCAAGAAGGACGTGACCGAGCAGGCCATGATGGGGCTCAATGTCGTGACCATTTCCGACGTTGGCTTTCTGGCCGAATATGACCCGGACCTCGGCGTACTCTACGGTCCGTTCCTGACCGATGATCCGGCACAGCTTTTCAAAGTTTATGATGGTCCCTGGTTCAAGGAAAAGAGTGAAGAGCTGATGAAGAAGGGCATTCACATCGTAATGCCGAACTATCTCTACGGCATTCGTCAGATCATTTCCAAGAAGCCGATCCGTACGCCTGAAGATTTGAAGGGCATGAAGATTCGCGTGCCGAACAACGTCATGCAGATCAAGACTTTCGAAGCCATGGGCGCAACGCCGACCCCGATGCCGCTGGGCGAAACCTTCCCTGCGCTGGCGCAGGGCGTGATTGATGGCGTTGAGAACCCGATCTCGGTTCTTTACGGCCAGAAGTTCCAGGAAGAAGCCAAATATCTGAGCAAGGTCGGCTATCTGACCAACGTTGCTCTGATTGTCGGCGGCGAAGCCTTCTTCTCCACGCTGCCGGAAGATCAGCTCAAGATGATCCATGAGTCCGCTTACGATGCGGGTCTCTACAGCCAGAAGCTGACGATCGAAAAAGACAATGAAATGATCGAGAAGATGAAGGAAGCTGGTGTCGAGATTATCGATGTCGACCGCGCTCCTTTCAAGGCACTTGCTGAAAAGGTCTACACCCAGTTCCCGGAATGGTCGCCCGGCCTTTATGACAAGATCAAAGCCGAACTGAACTGATCCATCCTTACTCGGATAATGCCGTGTCGCGGTTTGCCGCGGCATGGCTCGATCGTGGAACTCAATCCGATGAAATACTTTGAAAAACTGATCGAATGGCTGGCTGCTGTGCCGCTGTTCATCCTGCTTGCGATGTTCAACATCGCCGTCGTCATGCGCTATTGGATGCATCAGCCATTGCAATGGACCGAGGAAATGGCCGGTCTGTTGATGATCTGGATCGTGATGCTTGGCAGTGTCGCCGCAGAACGCAGCAACCAGCATCTTGCCATTCCGATGCTCGTGGATCTGCTGTCGGAAAAGGTGCGCGATGTCGTCAACGCCATCGTCTCCATCCTGTCGGGACTGTTCCTGCTTTACGTGTCCTATGCCGGTTACAAGCTTTCGGTTGCGGCTCAGTTCAAAGTGACTGACGTGCTGCGGGTCTCCTATTACTGGATCGATATCGCTGTGCCGGTCGGCTTCGTCATTATCGCTCTTTATATGTTTGCAGGCGCATTCAAATCCTTGCGCGCCGCTTTTGCGGGAGGCAAGGCATGAACCTGACAACCATCGTTCTCATCATGCTGGCGCTGATCGCGCTCAATATGCGCCTCTATGTGGCCATTTTGATTGCGGTCTTCACCTATTTCACCTTTTTCAACCAGATGCCGATAGCGATTGCCGTGCAGCGCTTCATCAGCCCGGCACAGAACACGTCGCTGCTTGCCATTCCGTTCTTCATCATGCTTGGTACGGTGATGTCGCATACCGGCATTGCAGAACGTCTGATCAAGGTCGCGGAAATTCTGGTCGGTCGTATGCGCGGCGGCATGGCACTCACCAACATCATGGTTTCCACCCTGATGGGTGGCGTCAGCGCTTCCAATCTGGCCGACAGCGCCATGCTCACCCGCATGATGGTGCCGGAAATGGTCAAGCGTGGCTATGACAAAGCGTTCTCCTGCGCGGTGACGGCAGCTGGCTCGCTGATTACGCCGATCATTCCTCCCGGCATTGCGCTCATCATCTATGGTCTGATTGCGGATGTTTCCATTGGCAAGATGTTCATGGCAGGTGTGCTGCCGGGCATTCTGGGCGCCGTTATCCTGATGATCGCGGCTTATGCGACATCGGTAAAGCGCGGCTACAAGCCAAGCCGTGAAAAGCGGATGAGCGGCGCCGAAGTTGCCTCGACGCTTGCTTCGGCATGGCCTGCGGTGCTGCTGCTGTTCGCGATCATCGGCGGCATCCGCTTGAACATCTTCACCCCGACGGAAGCCGGTGCAGTTGCCGTTACGCTGGTTCTGATTATCGGCTTCGTGATCTATCGCGAAATGCGCGTCTCGCATGTGGTGGATTCGCTGATCGAAACGGCGAAATCGACCGCATCCGTCATGCTGGTCATTATGGCATCATCGGCGCTCGCATGGGTGTTTTCGCTTGAACAGGCCGGCCAGTCGCTTATGCAGCTGATCTCGTCCTTCACCAGCAATCCTTATGCGTTCTTGCTGGCAGTCAACGTGATCTTGCTGATTCTCGGCGCGCTGATCGAGGGCACGGCCCTGATGATCGTTCTGGTGCCGCTTCTGATACCGACGGTAAAGGCTCTGGGCATTGATCCTGTGCATTTCGGTATCATCGTGATTATCAACCTGTCGATTGGCACGCTGACACCGCCTGTCGGAACGGTCATGCTGATGGTCTGCAATATTGCGAAGGTGAGGGTGGGAGATTTCACCCGCCAGGCATTCAGCATGTATATGGCGCTGTTCATCCTGCTGGCGCTGGTCACTTACGTGCCGATTATCTCAACCTATCTGGCTCATTAGAGCATTTTCAGCAAAAATGCGAAGCGGTTTTGCGTAGGATAATGCTTAAAAACAAAGAGATAGAGCATTTCCAATGTTTTAATTTAAACCGGAAATGCTCGAAAAAGCGCGGGAAATTCCCGCGCTTTTTTCGTTTGTTCACCACGGGTTTTCGACACGCGGCCAGATGGCACGGCTGAGCTTGCGGTAATTGGTCGTGCGCGGATTGCTCGGATAGGAGCTGGGCGCCGCGACATAGATAATCTCGGCAGCAATCGGCACGAAGCCTGCGTGGAAATGATTGGTGGATTTGACTACCAGTATATCCTTCTTCATCGGATCGATGCCGATATTGGAGAAGATATCCGGCTCGAATGTCTGCGTCCGGTTGGTGTTGAGAATGATATCGATCTCGGTGCCTTCAAGTCGCACAACCGCCGAGGCCCCCAGCGTCACGCGGCTTGGGCCAAAACTCTGCCAGCCTTCGGCAAGGGTTTTCATGACCGTCACGCGGGCATCGATGGGTTCGCCACCAAGCGGACCGGACTTGCCGCCGAAACGAAGATCGATCACCGCGCCTTCGCCTGCCGCATGACAGAAGGTCACTGCGATGGGGTCCCAGATCGTAGCAATGCCTATATTGTCGATGCCGCGTTCGATCAGGCGGCGAAGGACATAGGTTCCGTCGCCTGCAACCCCGCCGCCGGGATTGTCCCATACATCGGCGATCACCGCAGGTTTGGCGGGATTGGCTGCATGGGCAGCCAGCGCCCGGTCGATGCCCTGATCGGTGTCGAACATGGTCATCAATGTCTGCTCGCGCATCGCAATCAGTTCACGCCCGAGTTTTTCGGCAAGTGCTGCCCCCTTTGCCGGATCGTTGTCTGTGACGACGAGAATGCGGGTTCCCATTTCCGGCACATCGGCAGCCATGAAGCCATGAATGACGGAGATCGACAGAATCCCGTCTTTGCCGTGCATCGCCTTGATGCGATCGACGAAGGAGCGCATCGGCTCCTTGCTTGTGGGAAACACACTGATCATATGGCAGTCGAATGTGGATATGACCGGCTTGATGTGACCTTTCAGGGCGTCCAGCGCAAGATCGACCACATGCTCGCCGCGCTCATAAAAATCCGTGTGAGGAAATTCGAGGAACGACGCGAAAATATTGAGGTTTTCGACACGCTTCGGCGTCAGGTGGCTATGCGGATCGAATTCGCTGGCAACCAGAATATCCGGCCCGACAATGGCGCGCACGCGTTCCAGAAGATCCCCCTCGCAATCGTCGTAACCTTGAGCGACCATGGCGCCATGCAGGCCGAGCACGACTGCATCAACGGGCATTGCGGCTTTCAGCTGGTCAAGGATTTCATCGCGCAATTCCTCGAACGCCTGCCGCTGCAACAATCCGCCCGGTTCCGCCCAGGTGGCAGTGCCTTCGATGACGGTCAGCCCTTCCGCTGCCGCACGCTTGCGCAACGCGACAATGGGCGAAGAGCAAAGCGTCGGCGTTTCCGGATGCTTGCCCGGCGCGGCATAAAAAGCCATCTCGAACGAGGCCCTGTCGGTTGGAACCGGCGAGAACGTGTTGGTTTCTGTCGCAAGCGATGCGGTGAAAATGCGCATGGAAATACTCTGTGCGGGGAGGTGACGTGCTTATTTTTGTGGTGCGTAGGCGATGGCTTCGACTTCGATCTTGATGTCGATCATCAGGCGGGATTCAACCGTGGTGCGCGCGGGAGGCTCTTTTGGAAAATAGGTGCCGTAAACGGCATTCATCCGCCCGAAATCCCGAGCATCTTCCAGCCATATGGTGGTTTTGACCACGTCTTCCATTGTGGCGCCTGCAAGCGCAAGTGCGGCCTTGACGTTTTCGAGGACCTGTTTTGTCTGGGCTTCGATGCCGCCTTCAACAATCTGGCCGTTTGGTCCAACCGGTACCTGACCCGAAACATAGACTGTGTCGCCTGCGCGAACGGCGGGGGAAAGTGGCACATGTGATGCGCCGAAGACCTGTTTTCTGGACATGATTTTCTCCGGTTATTTGACTGCTCCAAGGGCCAGTCCCTTGATGAGATAGCGCTGGAGCCAGATGAAAAGGATGGCGACCGGCAGTGTTGCAAGAAAGGTGGCTGCCATGACGTAGTGCCATTCGACCGTGTAGCGCCCCGCGACGAGCGAGAAGACCTGAATGGGCAGGGTGTAGCTTTCCTGCCTGCGCAGCATGGTCAGCGCCACGACAAATTCGTTCCATGCATTGATGAAGGTGAAGATTGCCGTGACGGCAATGGCGGGCAGGCAGAGCGGCAGAAACACTTTTATCAGTGTCTTGCCGCGCCCGGCGCCTTCCATCCACGAAGCTTCTTCCAGATCGCGCGGTATGGTGTCGAAATAGCTTTGCAGCATCCACACGGTGAAGGCGATGTTGAAGGCCATATAGACCGCGCCGACCGCGGAGACACTTTCAATCAATCCATAGGCGGCGAGCAGCCGGAAAAGGCCCAGCACCAGAACGATGGGCGAGATCATCTGCGAAATCAGCAGGAATTGCCGGAATGCACCGTGGCCTGCAAAGCGGAAGCGCGACATGGCATAGGCGGCAGGAATGGAAACAATGATGGCACCGACGGAAGCAATAACCGAAACGTAAAGCGAGTTCAGAAGCGCTTGCCCGAATTTGGTCTGAACCCACATTTCCGAAAAATTCTGCCAGCGGAAGCTGCTTGGCCACCATGTTGGAGACAGGACCTCCTGTGGAGGCTTGACGGCGGTGAAAAACATCACCGCGAAGGGAAACAGTGTCAGCACGATAAGCGGCGACAGAACGGCCCAGGCAATGATTGTGCGTTTCAGCTTCGAGCCGGTCATGCGCGTTCTCCCCGCATTGCGAGGCGGATATAGATCGCCGTGAAGACGAGGAGTATTGCCAGCATGATAAGCGATACGGCGGAGGCTTCTCCCAGCTTTCCGAGGCGGAAAGCCAGCTTGTAGAGATGCGTTACCAGAATATCGGTGGAGTTTGCCGGTCCACCCTGCGTCATGACCCAGATGATCGGGAATGAATTGAAGACATAGATCGTATTGAGCACGATGGCGATGTTGACGAAGGGCTTGAGCAGCGGAAACGTGATTTCGCGAAACTGCTGCCACAGGCTAGCGCCTTCGAGAGACGACGCTTCATAAAGATCCTCCGGGATGGATGACAGTCCGCCGAGAAATATGGTGGTCGTGAACGGCACGGTGACCAGAATGCCGACCAGTATTTGCATTGGAAAGGCGGTGGCCGCGCTCGCCAGCCATTGAATATTGCTGTCGATGATACCGAGATTGCGCAGTGCGGAATTGAGCATTCCGCTTTCGCCATTGAGCGCCCAGCGCCAGACAATGGCTGTCATGGTGAGCGAAACTGCCCACGGCAGCATGACGATGACCCGCGCTACCGAACGGCCATAGAAATCCATGTTGAGGATGATGGCGACCGGAATGGAGACGATAAGTGCCCCGCCAACCACGGCGACGGTCCAGAGTGCGGTGCGCCAGAGTGCATTCAGAAAATCGGGTGTTGCGAAAAGTGCAGTGAAATTTGCGCCGTCGTTGAAATCGCGTAGCTGCCCGAAGCGGTTTACGTCATGGCTGGCAATTTCAACGAGATGCACCACGGGCCAGAAGATCACCACCGCAGCCAGAAGCAGGCTCGGCAGGATCAGGAAATAGGGCAGGGTGCGGCTTTGCATTGGCAATCAAAATCCCTGAAAAGAAAAAAGCCCGGCAGAGCGAGGGCACTGCCGGGCAGGCGGGGAGTGTTACTTCTTCAGGATTGCATCCGCCTTGGCGGCGGCGTCCTTCAGCACGGCATCAGGTTCGCCCTTGCCGAGATAGATGCTCTGCATGGCGTTGGACGTGATGTCGGCAATTTCTTCCCAGCCCGGAATGATCGGTGCAAAGCGGGCATCCGGCAGAAGCGCGGTGAAGGCGGCAAGATCGGCATTATTGACGTAATAATCCATCTTCGCTTCTTCCTTGTTGACCGGAAGGAAACCTTCGCCCTGCGTGAACTTGGCGCGCCATTCAGTCTGGAACAGGAAGTCGAGCACCTTCCAGGCTTCCTCCTTGTTCTTGGAATTCTGGAACATGATGACGGAATCGGTCACGCCATAGGTACCACGCGCGCCTGACGGTCCGGCAGGAATGGCTGCAACGCCATATTTAAGGTTTGGCGCTTCTTCCTTGATCTGGTTGGAAAGGAAAGGCGCGGTAATCATCATGCCGACCTTGCCCTGCTTGAAGAGGTTCTGAACGTCTTCACGGGCATAGGAGGTGACGCCGGGCTGGGTCAGGCCATCATCTATCAGCGACTTGTAAAGCTTCGCGGCTTCAAGCGCGCCGGGTGTGCTGAGGCCCGACGTGCCGTCCTTGTTGAGAATTTCTGTCCCATAGGACCACATGCCGTAATAGTAATAAACGTCGGTCTCGATTTCCTTGCCCTGTAGGCCGAAACCGTAATTCTCTCCGCCAAGTGCCTTGATCTTGGTGGCGGCGGCTCTCAGCTCGTCCCAGGTTGCGGGCGGGTTTTCGACGCCTGCCTTGGCCAGCAGATCCTTGTTGTAATACATAGCGCGGGCAGAGGCTGCGATCGGCAGGCCGTAAGTCTTGCCCTCAAGGATGGACGGAGACAGGAAAGTCTCGATGAACCGGCCCTTGAACTCGTCGTTCATGTAACCGTCGAGCGGTTCGGCGATGCCCTGTTGCACGAAATCGATCAACCAGCGTGTGCCGATGATCGAAAGGTCCGCATTGGTGCCTGCTGAAATATCGGTAGTCAGTTTCTGCAGAAGTACATCCCATGGAACCACTTCAAAGTTGAGCGTGATGCCGGGATTGGCAGCTTCAAATGCCTTCTTGACCTCTTCGAAGTAGGGGCCGGTCTTGGAGCTGTACTCCGCGACAGTCATGCGCACTTCGCCTGCATTCGCAACCGATGACAGCGCCAGAACGCTCAATCCGGCCAGCAGGCCGGCCTTCCATTTATTGATAGACATCTTCCCGTTCCCTTGTTTTGCCCCGCATTGGTGCGATGACGATCTATTTTTGTTATTTTCTTACATTATCGGCTTAATCCGTACTTTCAAGCGAAAAGTTTTGTTGCAAACTTACATTTTGACTTTTACGCTGGTGGGAATAAACAGGTGCAGAAAGCTGCCGCATAAAAGGGGAATAGCGTGGAGCAAGCAGGCGAATTTACCGGAAAGTCGGTGCTGGTTACCGGAGCCGGTGGCGGTGTTGGAAGCGCGCTGGTCAAGCTGTTCTCTGAACGCGGCGCCCGCGTGATCGGTTGCGATACGACACTGGAGGCAATGACCGGCGATGATTTTCATGCGCGTCATGCCTTTGATCTGCTTGACCGCGACGGGCTGGAGCTGGCTGCAAAGCGGATAATAGCGGAATCGGGCCTGCCCGATATTGTCATCAACAATGCGGGCTGGACCCGTGCCGAGACCTTCGATGGGCTGGATCAGGGCAACATCGACGCTGAGATCGATCTCAACCTGACTGCGGTTGCCGGATTTTCAAATGTCATGGCGCAGGCCATGGCGTCGCGCGGACACGGCGTTTTCGTCTTCATTTCCTCGGTTAACGGTCTCCTGCATTTCGGAAACCCGGCTTATGCAGCTGCCAAAGCCGGAATCAATGCCTTTGCGCGTGGTATTGCGGTTGAGTTCGGAAGGAAGGGCGTGCGTGCCAACGTCGTCTGTCCGGGGTCGATAAGAACACCCGCATGGGATCATCGTATCGCACAGGATGCGAGCGTGCTGGAGCGCCTACAGCGCTTTTATCCGCTGGGGCGCATCGTTGACACGCGTGAAGTGGCGGAAACGGTAGCATTTCTGGCCTCTGACCGCGCATCGGGGATTACCGGCGCGATCCTTCCGGTCGATGCCGGGCTGACTGCGGGCTGCCGTCCTTTCATCGAAGATATTCTCGGAGGGAACTGACCGATGAAAGAAGTTTCTCTGCGCGGCATCACCAAGACTTTCGGACAATTGACGGTCCTCGACCATGTCGACCTTAATATTCAAAGTGGGGAATTCCTTGTGCTAGTTGGCCCTTCCGGCTGCGGAAAATCCACGCTTTTGCGGATGGTGGCCGGGCTTGAACCCATTTCCGGTGGTGACCTTCTGATTGGTGGGGAACGGGCTAACGAGTTGCCACCGCAAAAGCGCAATATTGCGATGGTCTTTCAATCCTATGCGTTGTTTCCGCATATGACGGCGCGTGAAAACATCGGCTTTGGTCCGCGCATTCGCGGCGAGAAATCGGAAGAAACGGCCGCGAAGGTGGACAGGGCGGCGTCCATCCTCAATCTCCATTCCTATCTTGATCGCTACCCACGCCAGCTTTCAGGCGGGCAGCGCCAGCGCGTCGCCATGGGGCGCGCCATTGTTCGCGAACCGTCGGTATTTCTGTTTGATGAGCCGCTTTCCAATCTCGATGCGCAATTGCGCGTACAGATGCGCACGGAAATCAAGGCGCTACATCAGCGGCTGAAGTCGACGGTGATCTATGTCACCCATGACCAGATTGAGGCCATGACCATGGCCGACCGGATTGTGGTCATGAATCAGGGCAGGATTCAACAGATCGGTGCGCCGCTGGATCTTTACGATCGTCCTGCCAACAAGTTTGTCGCGGGCTTTATCGGCTCGCCGTCGATGAGTTTCATTCCGGGAACTGTGTCAGACGGAGTATTCCGTACCGGAGAGGGCGAGGAAATCGCTGTTGGCGCGGGATCATCCGAAATCCGGCAGGTGGAAGCAGGCATTCGACCGGAAAATTTTACGGTCGCGCCGGATGGCAAGGGGCTGAAACTCACCGTCGAGGTGATCGAGCCGACTGGTCCGGAAACGCATATTTATGGCCGGATTGCAGGACAGCCTATACGAGCTGTGTTTCGCGAGCGCATACATCTTGCGCCCGGCGAGCAAGTGCCTGTAACTGCGAAGAGCGAACACATACATCTTTTCGACAAGGATAGCGGTCTCCCGCTTTAAATTTCCGATGAGCAAGGTTGCCGACATCATCACGCGGCTGCATGTCGTGGCGCAGGACGGATCGAAATCCGACCGGAGGCTGGCTGCGCTCGTGCTGGCTGATCCCGATTATGCTTCCAAGGCGGCAATCTCGGAAATTGCAGCCAGAGCAGGTGTCAGCGAACCCACGGTGACACGTTTTTGCCGGGCACTTGGCTGTGACGGGGTTCGCGACTTCAAGTTCTTTCTGGCGCAGGCCTTGGCCATCGGCGGGCAGTATCTGACGGCTGAAATCCCCGCGCGGGATGTGCGTGAAAGCCGCATAGCGACGGCTGTGACCGATGCGGCAGTTGCTGCTATCCAGCGCGCCAGCGACGGGCTCGACATGGGCGTGTTGATGAAAGTGGCCGAACGGCTTGCCGCCGGTGGCCCTGTGCTATGTCTCGGGTCTGGCGGCATCTCGTCCATGCTGGCAACAGAAATGCAGAACCGCTTATTCCGGCTCGGTATTCCGGTCAGCGCACAGGTTGATGGGCAATTACAGCGCATGTATGCCGCCGTCACCACGCATGAAACAACGGTAATCGCTTTCTCCGTCTCCGGCTTTGCGCGTTCGGTGGTGGAGGCCGTGCTGGTTGCGCGGCAATATGGAGCGCAGACGGTAGCGATCACGCCTGCCGGTTCCGATCTCGCCAAGGCGGCGGATGTGCTCATTCCATATCAGGCCAATGAAGACGGCAATATCTACAAGCCGACATCGTCACGCTTCGCGCTGCTGGCCATTCTCGACATGATCGCCACGGCGACAGCAGAAGCGCGTGGCCCGAAGGTGCTGGAAAGCCTGCGCCGCATCAAGCATAGCCTCAATACGCTCACCATAGACGATCCGCGCTTGCCGCTGGGAGACTGATCCATGACCAGACCGAAAACCGTTCACGAGGTGGATACACCTGCGATCCTCATCGATATTGATCGCGTGAAGGCGAATATCGCTAAGGCACAGGCCCATGCGGATGCGGTGGGGATTAAACTGCGCCCGCATATCAAGACGCATAAGCTGCCGCTCTTCGCCAAAATGCAGGTGGAAGCGGGCGCGACCGGGATCACCTGCCAGAAGCTAGGCGAGGCAGAAGTCATGGCCGATGCCGGGCTGACGAACATTTTCCTGCCCTACAATATTCTCGGACAGGAAAAGCTTGATCGCCTTCATACGCTGCATCAACGCATCACCCTGTCTGTAACGGTCGATAATCGAACCTCCCTTGCAGGACTGGCGGCGCGTTTCACTGATGAAAAGCATCCGTTGAAAGTGCTTGTCGAATGCGACACGGGCATGGGGCGCTGTGGCGTGCAGACGCCAGCCGAAGCCCTGGAGCTGGCACGCATTATAGACCAGAGCGCAGGACTGCGTTTCGGTGGTCTGATGACCTATCCCGCAGCGGGTAAGCCGGACGAGGCTGAACAATGGCTTTATTCGGCCCGTGAGTTGCTGGAGGCGAATGGCCTTCCCTGCGAGACGATTTCAAGCGGCGGCACGCCCGATATGTGGCGCAAACCCAGCGACAGCGTCGTCACCGAATATCGCCCCGGCACCTATATCTATTTCGATCGTTATCAGGTCGAAAAGGCCGCGGCGACAGTGGATGACTGCGCCTTGACGGTGCTTTCAACGGTCGTCAGCCATCCAACATCAGAACGAGCGATCATTGATGCCGGGTCCAAGGCACTATCCAGCGATACGCTGGGACTGAGCGACTTTGGTGAAGTGATGGGCCGTCCCGATGCCCGTGTGATCGGCCTGAGTGAGGAGCACGGCAAGCTGGTTGGTGATGTCGCGGGTCTGAAGGTTGGTGAGCGGCTCCGAATTATTCCCGACCACGTCTGCGTCGTTTCCAATCTCTTTGATGAAGTTCATCTTGTTTCGGGCGAGGATGTCGTCGATATCCTGCCGGTCGCCGCACGTGGAAAATTAAGATAATCAGGAGGATAGCATGAAGGGTGCGGCCAATCCGTTTGCTGGCGACAAGGATCGCGAGCAGATTTGGGAGATGCTTGTACGGCGCGATATCGAGGCCTTCGTATCGCAGGACTGGTCATTGGTGGCCGATGATTTCGATGAGGTGCGCTTCCTTGGCATTCATGCGCACAATGATCGCGATCCTGACAATTGGGACGCCGGTTTTCCGACGCTCGCAAGTTATCGCGATGAATGGCTGCGACAGGCAGCGGAGAGTGCAGCGGTGGAATATGCCGAATCTCTGGCGGACGGTATCTTTCGTGCGACCAACCTGAGTGTGATCGATATTACCGGCGACGTCGCTCTCGCACGGAAAAAATTCGATGGAACGATCGCCAGAAAGGACGGAACAATCGATCGCCTCAACTGGCAGACGCTTTATTTTTGTCGTCGCGACGGGGCACGCTGGAAGATCACCGGCTTTGTCGGATATATGGCTTATCGTTGAAGAAACAGGCCTTTGAAACAGGTCTATCACGGCGCGGATTGCTCAATCCGCGTCGTCTTTATGTATAGACTAGATAATTCCGAGCGACAGTATAATCACACTATTTTTCTGTAATTATAGTCATTTTTATCCCGAATTATACTAATTCGGACGATGTCGCAGCTGATAGCATATTTGTCGCAGGGTGTTCCGGTAATTGACTGGATCGGGACTACTATTGTCTTCAAGCTGGTCGATTGCCTCCTGCTTTAGGCAGTGTCGAACAGCCCTCGAAATGCGTCGTGCAACCCTTCAAAAAAATCATTCAAGGGGACGGTTGCTGGACGGATCATTCAGATGAATTCACGGCTGTGGGTGGACATGTCGGGAAATGACCTATATAGAATCAAGCAATCTATCGATAATCATTCCATGCGGACCGTTTGCGGAACGCAGATCGCGTGTGGGCACTTTGCGCTGGAATGAAGTTCTATCAATGTTAAAAAGGAGATTAAGTCCGCCAGCACAGCGGGGTTAAACTTAATGCATGGTATTTTATACAAGGAAGAAAGTATGAAGTCGCCGGCTGAGACGAAAATAAGCTTGAAGAGCGTTTTTAAAGTCTTCGGCGATGACCCGGAGCGTGCAATGCAAGAATTGCGCGCAGGTAAATCAAAAACCCAGATTCACAGCGAACTTGGCGCAACAATCGGCGTCGATGATGCGACCTTCGACATCTATGAAGGCGAAGTATTCGTTATTATGGGCCTCTCCGGCTCGGGCAAATCCACGCTTCTGCGTCTGCTCAATCGCTTGATCGAACCGACTGCCGGTTCCATCGAAGTGGACGGCCGCGATATCGTCAAAATGACGAAGCGCGAGCTGATCGATCTTCGTCGTCGCGACATGAGCATGGTGTTCCAGTCTTTTGCGCTCCTGCCCAATCGTTCGGTTCTGAACAATGCGTCGTTCGGTCTCGAAGTGGCCGGAATGGGTGAGGCTGAACGTCACCAGAAGGCACTGAAAGCACTCGCTGCTGTTGGTCTTGAACCATATGCCCACAGTATGCCGGATCAGCTTTCCGGCGGTATGAAGCAGCGTGTCGGACTGGCGCGCGCGCTGGCAAGCGAGCCGACCATTCTTCTGATGGACGAGGCATTTTCTGCCCTTGATCCGCTGATCCGCACCGAAATGCAGGACGAACTCAAGCGGTTGCAGGCTGAACATAGCCGGACGATCATTTTCGTGAGCCATGATCTGGACGAAGCCATGCGTATCGGTGATCGTATCTGCATCATGCAGCACGGCAAGGTCGTCCAGGTGGGAACGCCGAACGAAATCGTGTCCGCACCGGCCAACGATTATGTTCGTTCCTTCTTCCGCAATGTCGACGTGTCCCGCGTATTCAAAGCCGCTGATGTGGCTCGCGACGACGAGCTGATCGTGTTTGAACCCGAACAGCTGGCGACGGCGCTCGAGCGTTTCGACGCGAGCGGCAAGACGTTCGGCGTGTTGATCGATGCCGACCGTACATATCGCGGCATGGTCGGTCGTGATGCGCTGGCAAAGGGTGCTGTCGCGCAGGATGGCGAGAGACTGGATAGCGTCTCTGCTATCGAAGCCGAAGCGCCGCTTGCCGGATTGCTGACACAGGTGGCGGAAAGCCCTTGGCCGGTCCCGGTCACTGACCGCCAGAACCGTTATGTCGGTGCTATCAGCAAATCGGCCTTGCTTGAAACGCTTGGTCGCGCGGGCTGAGACCTGCGCGCCAACGGCCTTTTGCCTGATGAAGGCAGAATTGGTCCAATCCAGAAGAAATACGGAAATGGACGGTAAAACATGGATTTGAATTTCAGTGTCGGCGGATGGGCGGATGTTGTGGTCAACTACATTCTCGACCACTTTACGCCTGCGCTCGATATGATCGCAGCCGCCATCGGTTTTGTGACTGACGGTATTCAAAACGCTCTTCTCGCAGTCCCGCCGATAGGTGGGGTCGCAATTCTTACACTGCTCGCGCTGTGGCGTGTGGGGTGGAAGTTCGCGATATTCACGGCTCTCGCATTGGGCCTTATCATCCACATGGAATTGTGGACGGGCACGATGGAAAGCCTCTCTCTGGTGCTGGCATCAACGGTTATTGCTGTCGTGATCGGCATTCCGCTTGGCATCGCCATGGCGCGCAGCGATACAGTCGCCTCGATTGTGCGCCCGGTGCTCGACCTCATGCAGACGATGCCCGCTTTCGTCTATCTTATTCCGGCAGCAATGTTCTTTGGCCTCGGTGCCGTGCCCGGAACAATTGCGACGGTGATATTCGCCATGCCGCCGGTTGTGCGTCTGACCAATCTTGGTATCCGGCAGGTACATGCCGAATTCGTTGAAGCCGGGCTGGCCTTCGGCTGCACGTCACGGCAGCTTCTGTTCAAGGTGCAGCTTCCAAACGCCATGCCCTCGATCATGGCCGGCATCAACCAGACGATCATGCTGTCGCTTTCAATGGTGGTCATCGCGTCGATGATCGGTGCGGGCGGCCTCGGCAATACAGTGTTGACCGGCATCCAGCGCCTCAATGTGGGCCTCGGCTTTGAAGGTGGCCTTGCCGTGGTCATTCTGGCGGTCATTCTCGACCGCATTACCCAGAGCTTCGGCAAGGGCGGAGCCGGATTTTTCAAAAGGCTCGCATCTTTAAGAAAGGCGGCGGACACTCAGTCCGCCTCGTCCTTTCGCAAGCAGGAAGCATAAAGAAAGCCAAAATAACCAAGAATAACCCAATAATAACAATGGGAACTGATACCAATCGAAAAGGAGAAGCTATGTTAGGCAAACTAACCAAATTCGGTCTGGCGGCAGTTGTGGCGGGAACGATGACTATGGGCGCAGCATTTGCGCAGGACGGCAAGCCGGTGAAGATCGGCTGGGCACCGTGGTCGGATGCTGAGTTCGTCACCAAACTTGCCAAGAAACTGATCGAAGACAATCTCGGCCAGAAGGTTGAACTGGTTCAGACGGACGTGGCCCCACTTTATCAGGGCGTGAGCCGTGGCGATATCGATGCCATGATGATGGCCTGGCTGCCGGAAACGCACGCCGATTACTATGCACGTGTGAAGGACAAGGTCGAAGACCTAGGCCCGCTCTATGAAGGTGCAAAGCTCGGTTGGATTGTTCCGGCTTACATCCCGGAAAGCGAGATCAGCTCCATTGAAGACCTGAAGAAGCCAGAAGTTCGCGAGAAGCTGAAGGGCGAAATTCAGGGCATCGATCCGGGCGCAGGCCTCACTCGTCTATCGCAGGAAGCGATCAAGAAATATGGGCTGGACTACAAGCTCAATATTTCGAGTGAAGCGGCCATGCTGACGACAGTTGATCGCGCCACACGTTCCGACGGCTGGTTCGTGGCAACTTCGTGGAGCCCGCACTGGATGTTCGGCAAGTACAAGCTCCGCTATATTGCCGATCCTGAAGGCGCACTGGGTGGTGCCGAACATATCGACGCCATTGCACGTAAGGGCTTCAAGGAAGACAATCCGAAAGTTGCTTCGTTGCTGACCAAGATGAGCATTCCGATCAGCGAGCTCGAAGCTGCAATGTTCGATGCGCAGGAAACATCCTATGAGAAGGCCGTCGATAAATATATCGCGGACCATCCGGACCGCATCAAGGAATGGCTGGCTGAGTAATCAGCCCCGGAAGAAAGCCCCGGGAAACCGGGGCTTTTTCATGCCTTATCCTCTTCGAGCGATCAAAATGCCCGATATCACGATGATACCGCCCAGAGCCTGCAACATGCCGATAGGTTCCGACAGGATAGTCCAGGCAAGAAACGCTGCGACAACCGGTTGCAGAAGCAGGGTGAGTGACGAGAACGATGCCGGAAGATAGGCGAGGGCATAAGCGATCATGCTCTGGCCTGCGGCATGAGTTACCCATGCGAGGCCTGCAAGAATAAGCCATCCATAGAGCGTGGCAGGCAGTATCTGACCTTCCATGAAATACGCAACCGGCAGCGAAAAGACGGCTGCAATCGCGCTGCTCCACAGCATGATGCGCATGGTGGAAAAGCGGCTGCGCAAGCGGCCAACCGAGAGAATGTAACCGGCATAGAAGACTGCGGCCAGAAGCGCCATCGCATCGCCGGACGATTGGGACTGGAGAAGCTCGCCCGGTCCACCCTTTAGCACGACGACGCCAATGACCGCGACGGCAAGGCCGATCATGAAAGACGTGCTCACGCGCGATTTGAAAAGCAACCAAGCGCCCAATGTCACGAAAATCGGCGCCATATTGGCAAGCAGCGTGGCATTTGCAACGGATGTCATGTGCAGCGACAAGTGCCACGCGCCGAGGTCAAAAGCGATAAATAGGCCTGGCAGGGCGAGGCGCAAACAGTCGGACAGCGTGAGCGGGGTAGTATCCTTTTCGTCGCGCCGTTCGCGACCATCCATGAGCAGAAGCGGTAAAACTGCGAGTGCAAGACGCCAGAAGCCTGTTGCGAGCGGACCCACCTCGGAAAGTCGGACAAAGATCGGCGAGCTGCCAATAGCGATTCCGCCAACGATCAGAGCGGTCATCGCCAGACGTTGCGCATTGGTAGGAGCGGGGCTTGCGGCGGTGGTATGCGACATTCTCAAACTCAAGGTTGTGCCGAAATCGTTCTGTTGCCCGCGCAATGCACGCAGCTAAAGAGCGACTGCCGGCTTTGGACTGAACTGGTCGTGGAGAAAGTCGAGCACATTTCTTTCACCATCCACGTTCTGAATATTGTCCGTCATGTCGCAAAAGAATGGGAACGAAGAAAATTTTGCCCGCGACATTGCTATGACGCGGGCTTGCTTATTCCTCTTTGAGAGAGGCGTCCAGCATTGGGTTATCGCAGAAACCGGAAATTTCATCACGTTTCTGTTCGGCACATCGTAAACTATATGAAAAAGCGCCCTCAAAGGGCGCGTTTCCAATTATCAACGAGAATAGGGCGAATAGCACTGTCTGCGCGGCCCATTATAGGGCTGGAATGTATTGTCCGAGGAGCGATAGGATTTGTAGCGGTTATAGCACCACTGAACATGCGCGTTGGACATCCTCGGTGCACGATAAACGGGGCGAGGCTGACTTACGGCACCGCCAATGATGGCACCTGCGCCGAAAGCTGCCAGCGGATACCACCACCCGTCATTATAGCGACGATAGCCATGACGATAATGCCGATAGCCGCGATGACCGTTCCAGTATCCCGGCCGGTGGGGCCTATGGCCATTATAGTGACGTGGCGGGCGGCGATGATCGCGCACCTGTTCCACATTATGATTGATGACCGGACGTTCCAGATTCAAAGGCGCTGCCATTGTCGGCGCGATGGACGTCGCTCCGAAGATCACGGCCAACGCACCGACACAGGTCTGTTTGAAGATATTCACGTGCAACCCTCCGTCTTAGGTGATTAAGGTAAACGCTTGAAATATCGATTTGTTCCCGCTTTTCTACAGGCGGAAAGCCGGGTTTTCGCTGTTTTGGGCAGGACTGAATGTTGCGCAAATGAAAGGGAGCAGGCTCCTCCCCAAGAACCTGCTCCCCCAATGCATCGCCCCCCGCCATAGGTGGTGCGATGCTTACTTTTATGGCCCTTGCCGAGCCTGAATTCAGCGTGTCAGACCTTACCTTCGAGTGCAGCATTTAGCAACTTCAACGCGCGTTCTTTTGTCAATTCAATCGGGTTGCCGCCAGCGGTTGGATCGACGATAGCCATCTCGGCAATCAGGTCTTTCCGGGCGTCATCCATTGTGAGGCCTTTGATGAATTCGGGCAGCGTATTGGGGACGCTCAAATCGCTCCGCAATTTCATGACTGCTGCCAGAAATCCGTCGAATCCGCCCTTGATGCCGAGATAATCGGCAAGCCGTTCTATACGCTTTTCGATGGCAGATCGGTTCTGAAGCAGGACATAGGGCATGAAAGCCGCATTCGTCATGCCATGATGGGTATCATAAAGGGCACCGATGGGATGCGACAGCGAATGGATTGCGCCGAGCCCTTTCTGGAAGGCCGTTGCACCCATTGCGGCCGCTGCCATCATGTTCGCACGCGCTTCAATATTCTTGCCATCGGCATAGGCGGTGGGAAGGTTTTCAAGAACCAGACGGATACCCTCCACCGCGATGCCATCGGCCATCGGATGAAATCCCGGAGCGCAATAGGCTTCAAGGCAGTGTGCCAGTGCGTCCATGCCAGTGCCCGCAGTGATGAAAGGTGGCATTCCGGTGGAAAGCTCAGGATCGGCAATGACTGTGACCGGCAGCATCTTGGGGTGGAAGATGACCTTCTTGGTATGGGTCGCTTCGTTGGTCAAGACACCTGCACGGCCAACTTCCGATCCTGTGCCAGCGGTCGTGGGCACGGCAATGATCGGGGCAATTGCTTTGCTGTCAGCGCGCGTCCACCAGTCACCAATGTCTTCGAAATCCCAGACCGGTCGTGTCTGCCCTGCCTGAAAGGCAATCAGCTTGCCGAGGTCGAGCGCTGAACCACCACCAAAAGCGATGACACCATCATGCTTGCCGCTTTTGAAGACCTCAACGCCCGCATAGAGATTGCTTTCGACCGGATTAGGTTTGACGTCGGAGAAAACCCCGTATCTCACACCGGCTTCATCCAGAATAGCGAGCGTGGACGCCACCACTGGAAGTTTTGCCAGACCGGGGTCAGTCACAAAGAGCGGATTCTGAATGCCAGCGGCCTTGAGGACGGCAGGCAATTCCTTGATGCGGCCTGGGCCAAAAAACACGGTGGTGGGGAAATTCCATTTGGCAGTCAAAGTGGTCATGTCGATTGCTTTCCAGAAATTCAATTCAGATCAGATTTTCTCACGCAGGTGGAAGGATTTCGGTCGCGTGAGGTTGCCGTAGCCGATGGGTGACAGGGCAGCACCCTTGCCAGTGTCTTTGACCCCGGTCCAGACAAGTGCGGGGTCGAGATAATCGCAGCGGTTCATGAAAACCGTGCCCGTTTCGATGCGGTCACCGAGAGCGGCAGCGTGGTCCGTATCTGCTGTCCAGAGCGAAGCTGTGAGGCCGTAGATGCTGTCATTCATGAGCGCGAGAGCTTCCTCGTCATTGCGTACTTTCATGATGCCGACGATGGGGCCGAAGCTTTCTTCACGCATGACGCTCATCTGGTGGTCGACATTGGTGAGCACTTCCGGCGCGACATAGGGAGAGCCCGCGCGATCATTCTCGACGCTCATATTGACGTGGGTCTTCGCACCCTTGCGCAACGCTTCCGCCTTCTGCTCGCGGATGAGATCGGCAAAGCGCGCCTGCGCCATTGGTCCAAGCGTCGTTGAGTTATCCAGCGGATTGCCGACGACATATTGCTTCGTCAGGTCGATGAAACCATCGACGAAGCGGTCATAGACTGCTTCATGAACATAGATGCGCTCGATCCCGCAGCAGCACTGGCCGGAATTGAAAAAAGCACCATCGACCAGATTGGCGACGGCATGGTCCAGATTGACATCAGGAAGCACATAGGCCGGGTCCTTGCCGCCAAGCTCCAGCCCGAGCGTCATGAATGTGCCTGCAGCAGCCTTTTCGATGGCGCGCCCCCCGCCAACCGAGCCGGTGAAATTCACGTGGTCAATTGTGCCGGATGCAAGCAACTTTTCGGTCGATGCGTGATCGAGAACGATATTCTGGAAGACACCCTTGGGCAGCCCGGCCTTCTCAAACGCTTTTGCAAAGCGTTCACCAGCCAGAAGCGTCTGCGTTGCATGTTTGAGGATCACGGTATTCCCGGCCATAAGTGCGGGAATGATTGTGTTGACGGCGGTGAGATAGGGATAGTTCCACGGTGCAATCACCAGAACCACGCCGAGCGGCACGTGCTTCACATACCGACGGAAACCATCCTTCTGTGTGGGCACATAAGGTTTCAGCGCCTCTTCGGCGATGTCGATCATATATTGGCCGCGTTCCTGCACGCCGCCATTCTCCCCGCCGTAACGGATCGGGCGCCCCATCTGCCATGCGATTTCAGGGATAATCTCTTCCTGCATCCCGGCAAGCGCATCCAGTGCGGCCCGGCAATAGCGCGCGCGCTCAGCAATACTCAACTGAGCCCAGCCTGTTTGCGCAGCGCGCGCTGCCGCCACCGTCGAGGCGATTGCAGCCTCATTTAAAAAAGGACGCTCGGCATAAACCGAGCCGTCTATCGGAGAGATGATCTTGGCCGTGCCGCTCATCTGCAATTTCCTCTGAAGTCTGGCATTGCGTTATTCATTTCGGGACCGGTCACGCGGGTCAATAGCGCTCGAAACCGCGATGTAGTTCCCAGTCGGTCACGCGCCGGTCGTATTCGATCTGCTCCCAATGGGCGGTGTGGACATAGTGGTTGACCACAGCCTCCCCAAAAGCTTCCTTGAGAAACGACGAGTTCTTGAGCGCCTGTGCGGCCTCCCGGAGCGTGTAAGGAATTTCCTTGAGTTTGACCGCACTATAGGCATCGCCGACAAAGGGCTCATCAAGTTCCAGTTGTTCATCTATGCCTTGCAAGCCCGATGCGATAAGCGCTGCAAAGGCCAGATATGGATTGAGATCAGCACCACCGATGCGGCATTCGATACGGATGCCTTTCGTGCCTTCGCCGCAAAGGCGGAAACCTGCAGTGCGGTTATCCTGGCTCCACATGATTTTCGTCGGCGCAAAAGTGCCTGCCTGAAAGCGCTTGTAGGAATTGATGTAGGGCGCCAGGAAATAGGTGTAGTCGGTGGCGTATTTGAGCTGTCCGGCCACCCAGGAACGCATCAACGGCGTCATAGTGTATGGGGCTTTCGGATCAAAGAAGAGCGGTTCCTTGCCATCGGCGCTCCAGATGGAATTATGCACGTGGCTGGAGCTTCCAGCCTTGCCGTAATCATACTTGGCCATGAAGGTGATGCATTTGCCGTGTGCTTCGGCGATTTCCTTCATCGCATTCTTCATGATGACATGGCGGTCTGCCATTTCGAGCGCTTCGGCATAGCGCACATTCAGTTCTTCCTGTCCCGGACCCCATTCGCCCTTGGAGTTTTCGACCGGAATTCCCGCTGCCGCGAGCTGGTTGCGCATTGCGCGTAGAACCGGTTCCTCCTTGGTGGTCAGGTGGATGACATAATCCTGCACGTAAGGAGATGCCGTTTCCATATCCTGCCAGTGCTTTGCGCGGGCTGTCTTATAGGTCTCGTCAAAAAGATAGAACTCAAGCTCAGACGCGAAATAGGCGCGATAGCCGCGCTCGTGCAGGCGCGCGAGCTGTTTCTTAAGGATAGCACGCGGGGAATGCGCCAGATCCTGATGGTCGTGATGATCGAGCACGTCGCAAAGCACGATGGCGGTCTTTTCCAGCCATGTGGCGACGCGCAAGGTTGAAAGATCCGGCTTGATGACAAAATCACCATAGCCCTTGTCCCATCCGGCGGCCTCATAGCCCGGCACTGGTTCCATATCGATATCGTCGGCAAGAAGATAATTGCAGCCGTGGGTCTCGTCGTAACCAGATTCCACGAAAAACTGCCCGTAGAAGCGTTTGCCGATCAAGCGTCCCTGCATGTCCACAAAACATGCGAGAACCGTATCGATTTCATCATTCGCAACAGCTTTTTCAATGCATCGAAAGTCAATTGTCCGGCCATTTATGCTCGCTCCAGAACGGAAAAAGTGATGGACGCGGCACAGTGTGCCGCGTCCAAAATCCTTAGGCATAACGGTAAGGTGCACCCGCACCTCGCATGGTTTCCTGATATTTTTTCAGGATTGCGACCACCTTCGCGTTTCTCTCGCTCTTGGTTGCGATTTCATCCCAGAACTGTTCGGCAGCGTCCTCGATCTGCTTCCATTCCGATTCCGGAATAGTTGTCAGTTCCAGCTTCCCACCGGTGGTGCGATAGTGAGCTTCGCCCCACCAGTACCAATGCTGGCGATAATAATGCGATGAGTCCATTGCCAGCTTGAAGAGCGTCTTCAGGTGATCCGGCACGGCGTCCCATTTCTCGGTGTTCGCGAAATAGGAACCGGCCCATGCGCCGTTGATATTGTTGGTCAGATAGTATTTGTTGATGTCGGCCCAGCCGACTGTATAAGCCTCGGTCGCGCCACACCATGCAACGCCGTCAAGCTCACCCGTCTGGATAGCGACTTCGATATCTTCCCAAGGCAGCGTGACAGGCACGACGCCGAATTTGGTCAGGAAGCGGCCACCGGTCGGGAATGTGAAGACCCGAAGTCCCTTTAGGTCAGCAACGCTGCGGATCGGCTTGGTGGTTACGAAATTGCAGGGGTCCCAGGAACCGGCGCTGAGCCATGTGACGCCCGGAATTTCCTTATAGGCTTCCTCCCAGATTTCATTGAGTCCGTACCAGTTGAACAGGGCAGGCACATCGAGGCTGTAGCGCGATGCAAAGGGGAAATAAGCCCCAAACACCGCGACATCGACTGGTGACGCCATGGAGTCGTCATCACTTTGCGCGGCGTCGATTGTGCCGGACTGAACCGCGCGGAACAGCTCACCCTGCGGCACAAGCTGGTCGGCAGTATAAAGTTCGATCACCATCTCGCCATTGGCAGCCTTGTTGAAGGCGTCGATAGACGGCTTGATGACGTGCTCTGCAAGTGCCGGACCTGCATAAGTCTGGAGCCGCCATTTGATTGGGCTTTGCGCCCTCACATATGGCGTTGCAAGCGTGCTTGCACCCAGCGCGCCAACGGTTGTCAGCCCGGCTTTCTTGAGAAAATCGCGTTTGTTAAGCTTGCTATTCTCACTCATGCCCATTCTCCCACTCTTGTTTGAGTTCACCCTTTATGTGTTCCGGTCTGGCCGTTCTGGCTCTTGTCACCGGCTTATGCGTATTCTCCCGTAATTATCGTCATCGTCCGGTGTACCAGTTGGGCAACCACATCGCGATCTGCGGAAAGATCATCAGAAGGATGATGGTCAGCACCATGAGGAAGAAGAACGGTACGATTGAACGATAGATGTCTATCAGCGTGACTTCCTTCGGGGCCAAGGCTCGCATCATGAAGAGATTGTACCCGAAAGGCGGCGTGATATATGCGATCTGGCAGGTGATCGTGTAGAGCACACCGAACCAGATGGCGTTGAAGCCGAGGCTCTTGACCAGCGGTATGTAAAGCGGTGCCACGATGACCAGCATTGCCGTGTCATCAAGGAACATGCCCAATATGATGAACGAAAACAGCATCAGTATCAGGATTGTCCAGGGCGACAGATCGAAGGTGTTCAGCAACACCCTTTCAATGGCTTTCACCGCTCCGAGGCCATCGTAGACCGACGAAAAGCAGAGTGCAGCCAGAATGATCCAGAGGAACATGCAGGTGACGGTGAGACTGTTCCGTGACGTGGTTTCCCAGACAATCTTGTTGAGGCGTCCGGTGAAAAGCGCGGCAAGCGTTGCAAGCAATGCGCCGACGGCTGAGCTTTCAACAAGGCTGGTAACGCCGGTGAGGAACAGGCCCATCATCGCGCCGAAGACCACGAGTGGCAGAATGCCTGCGCGTAGCGCGACGAAGCGGTCGTGCCATGTGATCCTGTCCAGTTCTTCTTGTGGCAAAGTCGGTCCGAGCTCGGGCTGGAGGCGGCAGCGTATGTAGATATAGATCGCAAAGAGCGCGGCCATGAGAAGGCCGGGACCAATCCCTGCGAGCCAGAGCTGCAATACCGGCTGCCGGGCAATCATCGCATAAAGTACCAGCACGACGCTTGGCGGAATAAGGATACCAAGCGAGCTGCCCGCCTGGATGACGCCCGTTACCATAACCTTGTTGTAGCCACGCTTGAGAAGCTCTGGCAGTGCGACGGTAGCACCGATTGCCATGCCCGCAACGCTCAGGCCGTTCATGCAGGAAATAATGACCATCAGGCCGATCGTACCCAGTGCCAGACCGCCGCGAATGCCGCCGAACCACACGTGGAACATGCGGTAGAGATTGCTGGCAATGCCCGATTCCGAGAGCATGTAGCCCATGAAGACGAAGAAGGGCACAGTGATAAGCGGATACCAGTTCAGCACCGCAAAGGTGGCATTATACGGCATCTCGAACGAGCCTTTGCCCCAAAGCAGAAGCGCGGCGAGCGAGCCGACAAAACCGATCACGCCGAATACGCGCTGCCCGGTCATGAGCAGCACCATCATGGTTGCAAACATGAAGAGCGTTATGAATTCCGAACTCATATGTGATGCCCTTCCTCAATGGCAGGACCCGCAATGGTGCTGATCGGCTGTCCACGCAGGGAGGCCCAGTCCTTGAAGAAATTGGAGACGCATTGCAGCAGCAGCAGGAGAATACCGACAGTCATGATGAGCTTGATCGGCCAGAGAAGCGGCGCCCAGGCGGTATAGTTCTTCTGGCTGTAAACGATGGCGTAGTTGGTCGATGAAATGCCACCGGCGACCATCACACCGAGATAGAAGATGATGAACAGGATGGTGATCATGTCGGTGATCATTTTCCTGCGTGGTGAAAGACGGTCAAAGAACAGGTCCATGCGCACATGCGCGCCTTGCTGCATGGCGTAGGCACCGCCGAGCAGATAATAGGCAGAGAGCAAGAACTGGGACATTTCCAATACCCAGTTGACCGGTACTCCGAGAACAACACGCGAAAAAGTCGAATATAGAAGGCAGGCACCGAGCACGAAGAAGAGATACATCGCGAAGCGCCCGACATAGTAATTCACTGCATCAACATATTTGACGAACAGTCTGATCGGCTTCGGCATTTCCCGCTCCTTCAGGCTTTCTGTTCTGTGTTGCGAGGGTCGATTGCTTTCGCAATGTCCCTCAATATCGTTGCGAGTTTTTCGGCCCAGGCAATCTGTGCCGGACCGTCGGCAATCTCATTGTTGCGAAGTTCGATCATCACGCAGGGCGCATTGCGCGGACGCGCGTGCCGCTCCAGCGTGTAATAGACGCGATCGGCTGGTGAATAGGGTTCGTTGACGCCGACATTGAGCGCTGGATCTTTTCGCAGTGCAGCGATCAACGGCTTGCCGATCCGGTCATCTTCGTCGTGGATGATGCCGATCGGCCAGGGGCGGGGGACGTCGCGATAGATGGGCGTGAAGGAGTGGATTGTCACGATCCAGGATGCCTGTCCTCGTCGCGCACGCTCTGCAATCACGTGTTCGACAGCAGTGTGGAATGGCCGATGTGAAAGATCGATACGTGCCAGACGTTCCATGGAATTGAGCGCGTGATTTCCGGGAACCACGGTTGTCTCGCTGATTTCCGGAATGAGGTCGTGAGCGTCGAGTGGACGATTGCAATCAATCAGCAGTCGCGAAAGCTGGCTTTCGACGAGCGGCGCATCGAGAGACGTAGCGAGATGTCTTGCGACTTCCACCGCGCCGGGGTCCCACGCGATGTGTGCCTGCAAGGCATCTCCCTCTAGACCGAGCCCCTTGAAAGTCTCGGGAATGAAATTGGATGCGTGCTCGCAGACAAGAAGATAGGGACTTTCCCCATCCTTGTTGAAGACAGAAACAGGCTCGCACGAAGCCGTGCGATGTTCTCGCTCGTCCGTCATTCTGTTCGTTCCCCGCGCTGTAACTTATGTTACGTTTTTTCCAATTATGCGCTATTGCGGATTATTTGATACGTCCTATGATTATTTGTCAAACACAATTTCGCCCGAATTCAAAAAGGGCGTTCAGGAATGGGAAGTGCTGTGCCGGTGCATGCAAGCGTTGCGGAATTGATCAATGAACGGATCGACACGATGCCAGCGGGCGAGCGCAGTGCCGCCCAGACGCTGATCGCCAATTACCCGATGCTGGGACTAAAAACTGTCGCGGAGTTTTCCGGCTTGGCCGGTGTCAGCTCCCCAACGATATTGCGCTTTGTGAACAGGCTCGGGTTTCAGAGCTATCCTGATTTTCAAGCGCGTTTGCAGGATGAACTTGCGGCTCAACTGCAATCACCGCACCACCGCAACGAACAGCCGGGAACCGGGCGAGACACAGCCTATCCGGCGGTGGAACATACGCTTGAGAATATTCGTGAAAGTTTCCGGCATTTGGGTGCAAAGCAGTTGCGGCAGGCCGTGTCGGCTTTGAGTGACGCCAAGGGCAATGTCTATCTGATTGGCGGGCGCTTCACCGATCCGATTGCGCAATATATGGCGGCGCATATGACGGTCATTCGCCCGCATGTCTTTCACTTGGGTGGACAGGAGAGCGTGTGGCGTGACCGTCTTCTCGATATGGGAAAGCGTGATGTTCTGGTGGTTTTCGATATTCGTCGTTATCAGGACAGTCTTTTGAAACTGGCTGAGACGGCAAGGTCACGAGGCGTGGAAGTCATCCTCGTGACCGACCAGTGGCTTTCACCGATTGCACGCGTGGCGCGTCATGTTCTGGCGGGACGTACGGCCGTACCGTCAGCCTGGGATTCTTCGGCAGCGCTCTTTGTGCTGGCGGAAACGGTCATTCGCGAAATGACCAGAATGCTTGAAAAAGACAGTGCCGCCCGCATCGCGGAACTTGAAGGATTACGCTGAAAGGGTTGTCGGTACGCGTTTTATTCCAATCCACAGGCCCGCAGAAACAGCGCCGAAACCTCTTTCTCGATCCTTTCGAGATCGAGCGGTTCGTCCTTGTTGAGTTCCATCATGCTGCGAACCTGCGTTTCAAAGTCGGCATAATGCTGGGTGACGGCCCAGATATGCATCTGAAATAGTAGGGGATCGACAGGTTTGATCCGACCATCATCCACCCACGACTGGATGAGTTTCACTGCATTATGGGTCGCTGCGACGTGCTTTTTCCAATGGCGGCTCAGATAAGGTGCGCCATTGGCAATTTCGGTGGTGAAAAGGCGCGAGGCTTTGGGGCTTTTCTGGCTATATTCGAGCTTGGCGCGGATATATTGGCGGATCACCTTGGCAGGGTCATCTTCGGTACTAGCCCCGAGGAATATGTCTTCCCATTCTTCGAGGATGTATACGATGATGTCCTCGTAAAGCTCTTCCTTGCTCGAAATATAGTAGTGCAGTTGCGGCTTGGTGAGACCGGCGCGGTGCGCAATGCCTTGCGTGGATGCCCCCGCAAGGCCTTTTTCGGCAAATTCATCGATCGCGGCAGCCCGTATTGCACCGAGAATGCGCCGCCTGCGTCCGAGAACCTTGTCCCGTCCGGTCAGTTCGGTGTCGTCATTCTCGTCGCCGTTGTTCATTCATGCCTGCCGCGATTGAGGAGGGGTTATTGCCCCAGCTTTTTCTTGATGTCGAGCCCTACGCCCTTGTTTACGAAGGCATCGGTCGCGACCTTGCTCATGTCGAGTTCGTCGCCGCTGACAATCCCTGCCTTGCGGGCGAGTTCGTAGAACGCCTTGACGCGATCCATCGAGATTGCGCCAATTCCCTTTTCAAGCGTATCGCCACTGTCGATAAGCTGAAGGTTCTTGATCCGCTCCAGTTCCGCATTGAGCGTTTCCTTGCTCATATCCGGATTGTCTTTCAGGATCAGTTCATAGGCTTTGCTGCGGTCGCCGTAGAGGAAATTGGTCCAGCCTTCCACGGAAGCGCTGACGAAGCGCTGTACCAGATCAGGGTTCTTTTCGATCAGATCCTGACGGGTTTCGATTGTATTGCCGTAAGTGCTGTAACCGTAGTCGGCGAGGAGATAGGTCGTAACCTTAGCGCCTTCCTTTTCTGCATAGATCGGCTCGGCGGTCGCATAGGCCTGTTGCACGACTTTCTTGTCGTTGAGGAACTGGGCGAGGCTGTAGCCATAAGGGCGCAGCTGTTCGTCCTTGAAGCCGAAATCCTTGACGAGCCATGGCCAGAACGAGAACTGGCCGTCCTTCGAAATCAGGATCGTTTCGGCATTGGCCAGGTCCTTGAAGTCCTTGTACGCACCTTCATGCGCCATCAATGCCTGCGGATCCTTCTGGTAGAATGCGGCAACAACCGTCGTCGGCACGCCGTTGGCGACATTGTTGAACGACAGTAGCAAGTTTCCGGTCAGCAGGAAGTCGAGACGGCCTGCAGCAAGCATCGGGCGATTGTTGACCTGCGGTCCGCCCATTTCGATTTGCACATCGAGGCCGTATTTTTCATAGGTACCATCTGCGACAGCCTGATAGAAACCGCCGTGACCGGCTTGCGCGAGCCAGTTGGTGCCGAGCGTCACCTTGTCGAGCGCATAGGCCATCTGTGCAGAAAGGCCCATGGAAAGTGCAGCCAACGCCGCAACCAGTGTCTTTTTCATTTGGTTCCCCTTGTTTTAATCAGTCAAAGCCATGTCAGCGGTCCAGCCGCGCGTTTTGCCCGGATTGAGCAGGCCATATGGGTCTGCCAGTTTCTTGAATTCGATCTGGACACTGTCGATTTCTTTCATGCCGCCATCCTCGATGGTGTAGGCATGCGGATCGTAGATATCGCAACCGTCAACCTGCTCCAGTTCCTTGATCAGGCGGTACATCTCGTCACGACCTTCAAAGCGAACAAGCGGAAGCGCGAAAATCTGCACTTCTCCTTCAAGGCGCGCCATTTCATGATGCATATACTGCGTTTCGCCGTAGCGCTTGATCTGGCGTGTCACTACGTCCACGTCAAACGGGCGCGGATAGGCGACCTGCAGATAGGTCCAGCCTTCCTCGGCTTTCAGCGCCTGCAAGGTTGTGTGGTTCCAGCCACATTCATAAGCGGGTTGCAGCCCGTTCTTGTGCAATTCATCCAGCGTCATGGCGAAGGAAATCTTGCCACCAAATTCAGTGGCGAGCGCTTCGAAACGAGCCATTTCTTCCGGGGCAATCATGGCAAAAACCGCATCCTTGTCGGATGGGAATAGGTCGCCGAACTTGGTGTAAAAGCGCGCAAAACGGCGATCTACAGTGGTCAGAAGATAGCAGTCGAGATTGCCTTCTAGCGCCTTGAGGCAGAAGTTGAGCGTTGCCTCGTAACTATCGAACAAGGCTGCAGTATGTATCCAGTCCGTTGCCTTGGTAAGACCGATTTCCAGTTCCAGAATGATGCCGTTTGTGCCATAGGCATGCTGGACTTTATGAATGTCGCGTCCGGTCAATTCGATAATCTTCGGCTCCGGTTCGACAGTCAGAACCTTGACCGAATAGACATTGCCATCGTCGCGCAACATGCCGTGACGCAATGAGCCGATGCCGCCTGAACCACCCGAGAAGAAGCCGCCAATCGTGGCGATGCGGCGGGTCGACGGATACATCAACAGTTCCTGACCGGTTTCGCGTACGGCATCGTCCAGACGCGAAATGCGCGCGCCGCCTTCCACGCGAACCTTGCCGGGTTCGATGGAGACGATGCGGTCGATCTTGGTCATGTCCAGAATGATGCCGCCTTCGAGCGGAACGCATTGACCGTAATTGCCGGTACCTCCGCCACGAACGGTGATCGGGATACGCAATTTTGCAGCGGCTGCCGCTACGCGACGCACCTCATCCTGATCTTTCGGGATGACGACGAGATCGCCGACATAATGGCCGATATCTTCGGTGAGGATTGGGCTATACCAGAAATAATCACGCGAGCGCAGTTCGACTTGCTTTGGGTCGTCATAAATGCGGATTCCATCGATTTCGGCGCGAAATGCGGCCCAGTCGTAGATGCGCTGTGGAGCGGCAGAATTCATGTGGCTCTCCCGTTGATTTGAGGCACGGCAACGCCATTACGCCAGACGACGCGGCGGGCCTGCGGGCGGCTGATGAGATCGTTCAGGTCTGCTGCGTCGTGCCAGACAAAACTGGCCACGCCACCTGCCTGCGGTTGCTGCACGCATTCGCTGCCAATAAGGCGGGCGGGCAGGGTGGTGATGCTGTCGAGCCAGTCCTGCGGCTCGACATGGCAAACCGGCGCTGCGAGACGAAGAATGGCGAGCGGGTCGTAATCGCCATAGGGATAGAATGCATCGCGGACATTGTCGGAACCGAGCATGACATCCATGCCTGCTGCGCGCGCTTCCTTCAACGGTGCAACACCGCGCAGGCGCGGAGACTTTCCGCCGATCCGGTCTTGCAGATAGAGATTTGTCGTGGGTAGCGAAACGAGTGCCGTGCCTGCATCCGCGGCAGCGTCCAGGATACGCTGCAGTTCGTCCGGCTTGCGCAGTGATAGCGAGCAGGCATGACCGCACAGCACCCGACCAGCCATGCCATGGCGTTTGGTTGCCGATACTATCAGCGAAAACCCGTTTGCTTCGACATCCAGACCTTCATCGACATGGAAGTCGAGATTGAGATCATGCTGCACGGCGAGGCGGAACATCTCTTCGATTTTGGCTTCAAGATCGGCGTTGCGATAGAAGAACGCTCCGAAGACGCCGCCGTCTTTTGCAACACGGGCCGCGATTTGTGAGCCTGCATCAAGCACCAGATCACCATGCACAAGTGCCGCCAGCTGAAGGTCGATCCGGTCTTTCCATTCCTCGCGCAGCTCGTTCAGAACGGGCCATGCAACAGGAACTTCCGGTGTCGTCCAGTCCACATGGCTGCGCATGGCGCCGACGCCTTGTTCGAACGCAGCCTCAATGCCTCTGCTAGCGCGCGTGCGGATATCTTCCGCGCTCCAGTTCTTCCGGTCTGTGCCCATCAGGTCTATGGCGTCGAACAGGCAATCCACTGTGGCGCTGCCATTTTCTGTAATACGCTGAATCGTGAACGTCTTGTCGAGATGGACGTGGACATCCGCAAAAAGCGGGGTGACAAGTCCACCATCCACTGCCTGCGACGGAACAAGCGATGCGATGCGATCACCTTCGATCTTGATGTCGTAGTGTCCGGAACGTCCGGCTATGGCGACGCCAGTCAGCATTTTAGCGCTCACGACGGATTTCGCTTTCGTGCCAGCGTCCGAGGACGAAGCGCGACAACCAGCTTGTGATGAGGAAAATCACGATGCCGAGCAGCGACACGAGGAAAAGTGCCGCAAACATGCGCGGAATTTCGTTGCGAAAGCTCGATTCCAGAATACGCGAGGCAAGACCGGTGCTCTGGCCTGCCGTACCGGCAACAAACTCAGCTACAACCGCACCAATCAGTGACAGGCCGCCAGCGATTTTTAGCGCGGCCATGAAATAGGGCAGAGCGCTTGGTGCCAGCAGATAGCGAAGGCGCTGCCATGGCGAGGCGCGGTAGAGCTTGAACAGATCGCGCAGATTGTGGTCGGCGCTGCGCAATCCTATTACCGTGTTGGAGAGGATCGGAAAGAACGCCACGATCCAGGCGCAGATCAACAGGGCTGAAAATGTATCGCGTACATAGATGAGGATGAGCGGCGCAATAGCAATGACCGGTGTGACCTGCAGGATTACGGCGAAGGGAAAGAACGCCATTTCTATCGGGCGCGATAGGGCAAAGATCATGCCGAGCAGAACGCCGCCAATAATGGCACAGGCCAGCGAAATCAGGGTTAGCTTGACGGTGAACCACATGGATGCCGTTAAGGATGGACCGTCCTTGATCAGGGTCTCGGCGACCAGCGAAGGAGCTGGGATCAGGTAATGCGGTACCTGATAGTAGCGGACAAGGCCTTCCCATATGCCGAGCGCGATGATGATTGCCAATGTCGGCATCATGATGCGCAAAGTGCGCTCGCGCCGGGCGAGGCGATCCTGTTCGGAATTGAGAACTGGCAGTTCGTTTTGCATCTGGTTCATCTTCCCGCCCTCAATGGTCTATATCTTGAGAAGAAAGCGTCGCGGTCAGCGCGTCGGAAACCTTGGCGCAATATTTCGCATATGCGTCTGTCGTGCGGTAATTTTCGGCGCGAGGATAGGAACCAATGATTGGTATATCGGCAACCACTCGGCCCGGTCTTGCCGCCATGACGATAACGCGGTTTGACAGGTAGACCGACTCGTAAACGCTGTGAGTGACGAAGATCACCGTCAGGCCATGTTCCTGCCAGAGGCGCAGCACGTCATTATTGAGCTTGAAGCGCGTCATTTCATCGAGTGCCGCAAAAGGTTCATCCATCAAGAGAAGACGCGGACGTGTAACCAACGCGCGGGCGATGGAAACGCGCATTTTCATGCCGCCTGAGAGCTCTCGTGGAAAAGCCTTGGCAAAGCGTGACAAGCCAACCTGTGCCAGAGCTTCTTCAACGCGCGGGGTCGCCTCCTTGCGGGAGATACCGGCAAGGCGCAGCGGCAGATAGACATTGTCGAAAACGCTGGCCCACGGCATCAGCGTCGGCTCCTGAAAAACAAAGCCGATATCCTGCGCTCCGATAGGACCTTTGCCGGGAGCATGGCCGTTGACGCGGATATCACCGGCGGAAATCGATTCCAGACCGGCGATCATACGCAGCGCTGTGCTCTTGCCGCAGCCCGATGGACCAAGGAAGCTGACGAACTGGCCTTGCTCGATCGTGAGCGACATGTCGCTCACGGCCATCACACCAGTGCCATATTGCTTGTAGACGCCGTCTATCTCGATCAGAGAGGACGAAGCTTGCGAGTTGGGGGCCACGCTCATTGTCCTTACCAGGCTGGTTGATTGTCGAGCCAGGAAAGCGGCGCTCGTTCGATTTCTGCGAGAACCTCGACCAGCCGCTCGGCGGCAAAATCGATGGTCGCTCGACCTTTTTCGGCAGTCGCGAGCGTTGCGTCGCCAGCGGCGCCATAGGGATTGATATCCTGAATCTGCCAGGCAGGCTTCGCGCCGCCGCTCAGCGCAAGATGCTTGAAATCACGTGCAAAAGTTTCCGTAAGAGTGCGGAAATCCTGGGCTTTCGACATGTCGACCAGGTCTGGATGCATTTCCAGCATCACCGAGGTTTCCATGTCACCGGCATGAATGCCGTGCTTGGCGTCGTGGTCGCTGTAGACGCCTTCCGGCATTCCGAGACCGAACCAGTTGATGCTCACCACCATCATATTGTGGCGGATACGAAGTTCTCGTGCCACGATATCCATGACACTGATCTGGCCGCCATGGCTGTTGAGAAGCGCCATCTTGCGAACGCCGCTTGCCGCCACGCAGCCACCTATTTCACACCACATGCGAATGATTGTCTCTGCCGAGAACGTCAGCGTGCCGGGATAAAGACTGTGTTCGTTGCTCTTGCCAATGGCCTGCGTCGGCAGGAAAAGCGCGTGGCTTGTTTCAGGCAGGCGGGCGATTGTTTCCTTCACCATGCCGTCGACAATCGCGGCATCGACCGCCAGCGGCAGGTGCGGTCCGTGCTGTTCGATTGCGCCGACGGGCAGAACCGCCACGAGCTTCTCGCGATCGAGGCGGGAGAATGCCTCGCTCGTATAATCGGACCAATATCGTTTCAAGATTGCAACTCCTACACGCTCGGGCCAAGGGCGTTAGACATATCCTACTAAACAATCTGACCGATCGGTCAAACTAAATGTTTTAAATATTCGAATTGCGTGCAATTAAGGTGTGAATCCGTGGCTATTCGGTCACGCGACGGGCCGTGACGTGTTTATGATGCGCGGAAATTTCCGGAGGTCCTATGGACGACAGATGCATTATCATTGGTGCCGGCCATGCCGGTTCGCAGGCCGCTATCAGCCTTCGGCAGGAAGGCTATGCAGGCGAAATCGTTCTCATCAACGACGAAACCGATATTCCCTATCATAAGCCTCCGCTCTCCAAATCCTATTTGAAAGCCCCGGAAGGCGGTGGCCTGGTGTTGCGCCCGGAAGCAACCTATCGCGACAATAATATCGAGATGCTGTTCGGCCATCACGTCGATGCCGTATCGATTGCCGACAAGACGGTCGCGCTTGATGATGGGCACGTGTTGAACTGGTCTGAACTGATCTTCGCGACCGGCGCACGTGCGCGCATTCCCAATGTACCAGGTGTCGGGCTCGAAGGTGTCTTTACGCTGCGCCGGATGGAAGATGTACGCCGTATCGCAGCGGCAATGCCGAATGTCGAGAATGTCGTCATTATCGGTGGCGGTTTCATTGGCCTCGAAATGGCTCATAGCGCAATCGCGCTTGGCAAAAAGACGGTTCTGATCGAAGCGGCGCCTCGTGTGCTGGGGCGTTCGGTTGCAACTCATATCTCTGCCCATGTGGAAGCGCGCAGCCGCGCCGCTAACATCACACTTTTAACCGGTCTCGGCGTGGCGGCAGTCGAGGGGGAAAATAACCATGTTATCGGCGTGAAAGCTGCAGACGGCACGATATTCCCGGCGGATATGGTCGTGATCGGCACTGGTGCGGTGCCAAATGTCGAGCTTGCAGTAACGGCGGGACTTGCAATCGACAACGGGATTATTGTCGACGAGAACCTGCGTACTTCTGCCAGCCGTGTCTACGCCATTGGCGACTGCGTGAGCTACGATCACTTTCATGCTGGTCGCCGGGTACGGCTGGAATCGGTACAAAACGCGACCGATCAGGCAAAGCATGTGGCGCGCACCATTGTCGGACGCGAAGCGCCGTTTCGGGAAGTCGCCTGGTTCTGGTCTGATCAGGGCGATATGAAGCTGCAGACGGCAGGACTTTCCTTCGATGCTGATCGGCATATCCTTTCGGGGAACCCGGAAGAAATGCATTTTCCATCTTCCATTTTGCCGGTGACAGGCTTGTGGCTGTCGATTCCATCAATCGTCCGGCAGACCATATGATCGCGCGCCGTCTGCTGGCTGCGGGTATTAATCCGACCGAGGCCGATATTGCCGCCGGGGCGGCGCGGCTGAAAGAAATGCTGGCCGCTGCGCCGAAATCTTGAGGATTCACGATGAACAGTTTGAAACATCTGCTGCCCGCTGACATGGCAGCACCCTTTGCCGCCTACAGCCATGGCGTGAAGGTTAAAGCCGGTGCTGAAATGATTTTCTGTTCCGGTCAGTTAGGCATCGCGCGGGATGGAAATGTGCCGGAAGACGCAGGCGCTCAGGCTGAACTCTGCTTCGAGAATATTCGCCGTATTTTGCGCGATGGCGGTATGGACCTTTCCGATGTCGTGCGTATCAACGCCTATGTGACAGACCGGGCCTATATGCGTCCTTATATGGATGTTCGTGACAGGCTGTTCCCGCAACCAGCGCCAGCCTCCACGCTGATGATCGTTTCCGGTTTCACACGTGAGGAATTCAAGGTCGAAATCGAGGCGGTCGCGGCCAGATAATCGTTTGTTTTGAGCCGTCAAAGCGCCGCAGCAATGCGTATCGCCTTTACCTGAAAGGAGTGGTAGGGTTGTCCGACATCCTCCATTCCCTTCAGGCCCATTCATGTCCAAAATTCAGCCTTCGGCTTCATCGCCGGAAACTTCGCTACGTTCGTCTGCACGATTGGCGGAACTAGCGCTTGCCATCGGCGGCTTCGGTATAGGTACCGGTGAGTTCGCCATTATGGCGCTGCTGCCCGATATCGCGCGTGATCTTAAGGTGACCATACCGCAAGGCGGCCATCTCATCAGTTCTTACGCGCTCGGTGTTCTGATTGGCGCACCGGTGCTTGCAGTGATCGGCGCAAAGCTTGACCGCCGCAAGCTCCTCTTCCTGCTGATGGGGCTATTCGCTTTCGGTAATCTCGCAAGCGCATTCATGCAGGACTATGCCGGTCTTTACATGATGCGGTTCATCGCTGGTTTTCCTCACGGAGCCTATTTCGGCGTTGCTTCACTCGTCGCCGCATCTTTGGCGGAACCGGGCAAGCGTGCTCAGGCTGTAGGACGGGTCATGATGGGACTGACCATTGCGACATTGTGCGGGACGCCGCTTGCGACCTCTCTTGGCCAGATTGCCGGGTGGCGCGCAATGTTTGCATCCGTTGGCCTGATCGCAATGCTAACTATGGTGCTGGTCGCGATCTATGTACCCAAACAGCCTGCAGAGGAGGGGGCGTCACCCCTACGCGAACTGGGAGCATTTCGCCGCAAGCAAGTCTGGCTGACGCTTGGGATTGGTGCAATTGGCACGGGCGGCCTGTTTTCCGTTTTTACCTATGTCGCGGCAACAGTTACCGAGGTTTCGCATGTCGATGTGAAATGGATGCCTTTCGTCTTCGCGATGTTCGGCCTCGGCATGGTGCTTGGTAATATAGTTGGGTCGCGACTGACAGATCGTTCGGTTATGGGAACTGTTGGTCTGGTACTGCTCTATGATATGGCCGTCATGTTGGCATTCCCCGTCCTCATGCAGCATCCTGTGACTGCATTCTTGAACGTGCTTCTGGTCGGCGGCGGGTTTGCACTCGTCCCAGCATTGCAAACGCGTCTGATGGATGTAGCGGCGGATGCGCAGACGCTGGCTGCTGCCCTCAACCATTCCGCGCTCAATCTCGCCAATGCGCTCGGTGCTTGGCTCGGCGGTCTTGCGGTTGCATGGGGCTATGGCTGGACGTCGACGGGAACAGTCGGCGCATTGCTTGCCTTGTCTGGTCTGGTGGTCTTTGCAATCTCGATTGCATTCGACAGACGCGGTGCGGCAACACCTGCCTCGCAAGAGGCATAAATACAGCCCATAAACGAAAACACCCGTCGCGGGAGGAGGCGACGGGTGTTTTATGGGGAAGACCGGACTTGGGAGGAGGACATCCGGTCTTGAATCACCGAGGAAATGGGAGGAGGAGAAAGCACCCCGGTGATATTCTGGAAACTGTAGGACGCGCGGTTATGGGGACTCGCGATCCTTGAAGAAGGCTGATGCCTTCCGGAGGCGCTATTAGCGAGCAGCGGCCTTGCGTGCAACGAACGGGATTTCCGAAGGCAGGATGCCAAGGTCGTTCAGTTCACGTGGGCTCAGGCGGCTCAGTTCGTTTACGGTGTTACGGTAACGGCGCCAGTTGTTGTACGAGCGGATCAGGTTCATTTCTCTCACCTAGTAAAATCTTATCTCTTTGTTGCAAACAGCATATAGGCTTGAAGCATTTCGAATTGGAGAGACAGATTTGCATAGCTGCAATGCGTTAAAGCTTGTCAGTTGCACGCCTTTTGCGCAGCTTGGTCATCATGCGATCACAATCTGATGCCCTGTTAGGCAAATCGGTTGGATTTAGGCTGCTCCGGCAGCTAACTGGTTAAAACTTCTTTAAAAATTCGCTGGCCGAAAAACTGCTCCACAAAATGTGGTGGAGAGCGGCACGTCCAACGGATTTAGTTGCCGGTAAATGCGCGGTCTCGTCTGTGCCGCAATATGCATGTATAATAAAGTATAAATCCGGACCTCCTGTCCGCTTAAAATTTTGTCGCAAAAGTCCGGGAAATCGTCGGTTAGAGACAACAATTCTACATGACTTGCGCGCCGGATTGGGGTAAGGGAGTTCCGTCGGGTGTCGGGACGCCATATAATATGACGTTCTTGCACTGTCTGTCTGCGGGAGAGCGCCAATTGGCCGCCGAAGGGGAAATCGCCCGAAATCTCTCAGGTACAAGGAACCGCAGACGGGTAAGACAACTCTGGAAAGTCAGGGGAAACCCTGCGCCGAAGGTGTAAGTATGGCTTTCTATATAGCCATGCGAGTCTCTCAGGCCTGAGACAGAGGGGCACGAAGCAACCGCATTTTGCGGAGGCACACGTGCGACTCTGGAGTTGTTATGGGCGATACCGCACATTTGAATACCCTGCCTTTGCAGGATTTGCATGAACAGGCTGGCGCGCGCTTCGGCGGCTTTGCTGGCTGGAACATGCCGATCACCTATCCGCTGGGCGTCATGAAGGAACATCTTCATACGCGTGAACATGCGGGCCTTTTCGACATTTCTCATATGAAGCTGATCGAGGTTTCGGGTGCGGATGCCGCTGCGCTTCTTGCCGAAACCTGTCCGCTCGACCCGACTGTGCTGAAGGAAGGTCAGTCGAAGTACACTTTCTTCCTCAATGATAATGGCGGCGTTCTGGACGATCTGATCGTCACGCGTCTTGGCGAAGACCGTTTCATGGTTGTCGCCAATGCGGGCAATGCCGATGCCGATATCGAGCATTTGACGGAAGCCGCATCGGGCAAGGACGTTAAGGTCAATCCGCTTGACCGTGTGTTTCTTGCTCTTCAGGGGCCGGAAGCGGAAGCCGTCATCAATGATGCCGGGCTGGCTGGTGCCGAGCTTGCTTTCATGAGCGGGTTTGAACCCAAGGCTGGCTGGTTCATGACCCGTTCGGGCTATACCGGCGAGGATGGTTTCGAGATCGGCGTTCCAGCCGATGAAGCCCGTGCGCTTGCAATGAAACTGCTTGCCGACGAGCGCGTCGAATGGATCGGCCTGGCTGCTCGCGACAGTCTGCGCCTTGAAGCCGGTCTCTGCCTGCATGGTCAGGACATCACGCCGGAAACGGATCCTGTTTCGGCGGGCCTCACATGGGCAATCACCAAAGCCGTGCGCGAAAAGGCTGCATTCAACGGCGCAAAAGCCGTGCTGGACGCGATCGCCAAGGGCGCATCTGCCAAGCGCGTCGGCCTGAAGCCGGAAGGCCGTCAGCCGGTTCGCGGCGGAGCCGATCTTTTTGATGAATCCGGTCGCCAGATCGGAACAGTTACTTCCGGTGGGTTCGGTCCATCGGCAGGCTTCCCAGTCGCCATGGGTTATGTCGAGGCAAGCCTCGCTACCCCCGGCACACGTGTTTTCGCTGACGTTCGCGGCAACAAGGTTCCCGTTGACGTTTCGGCGCTTCCCTTCACTCCGCATCGCTATCGCAAAGGATGATTTCCATGGCCAATATCCTGTTCACCGAAGATCACGAGTGGATCAGCGTCGAAAACGGCGTTGCCACTGTCGGCATTACGATCCACGCACAGGAACAACTGGGTGACCTCGTTTTCGTCGAACTGCCGGACGTCGGCCGCACGGCCACCAAGGGCGAAGGCATCGTGGTTGTGGAATCGGTCAAGGCCGCTTCCGACGTTTACGCGCCAGTCGATGGTGAAGTGGTCGAAGTCAACGAAGCCGTTGCAAGCGATCCAGCCCTTATCAATCAGGCTGCAGAAGGCGAAGGCTGGCTGTTCAAGCTGAAGCTTTCCGACGAAGGCCAGCTCTCCGGTCTGCTCGACAAGGCCGGTTACGACAAACTGGTAGGATAAACAAATGACGCAACAGGTTCTTCCCTTTGTTGCCCGTCATATCGGGCCAAGACTGGAAGACGAGCGCGCAATGCTTGCAGCGCTCGGCCTTCCTTCCATGGAAACCCTTATCACCCAGGCGGTTCCAGCATCCATTCGTTTGAATCGCGCGCTCGATTTGCCAGCCGCTTTGAGCGAACATGCAGCGCTTGCGGAGCTCAATGAAATCATGGGCCGCAATGTGGTGAAGAAGAGCTTCATCGGCGCGGGCTATCATGGTGTGGAAACGCCACCCGTCATTCAGCGCAACCTGTTTGAGAATCCGGCCTGGTACACGGCTTATACGCCTTACCAGTCGGAAATCAGCCAGGGTCGACTTGAGCTTCTTTTCCACTTTCAGACGCTGGTTGCTGAGCTTTCCGGCCTGCCGGTTGCCTGCGCATCGCTCCTGGATGAAGCGACTGCGGTTGCTGAAGCCATCGGCGTTGCTTGCCGTCACCACCGCGACAAGCGCAGCCGTATTCTGCTTGCAGGTGAACTGCACCCACAGACCGTCGATGTGATCAACACCCGCGCCGAACCGCTCGGCTGGGAGATCGAAACTGGCAGCACTGTCGATGACAATACCGCTGCCATCGTCGTGCCGTGGCCGGATACGCGTGGTGTCTATGGCGATTTCAGCAAGGTCATCGCCGATGCGAAAGCCAAGGGCGCCCTCGTCATCGCCGTTGCCGATCCGCTGGCATTGACCATTATGGAAGCGCCTGCCAGCTGGGGTGCCGACATGGCTGTAGGCTCCATGCAGCGTTATGGCGTTCCGATGGGCTTCGGCGGTCCGCACGCCGCGTATCTGGCGGTGTCCGAGCCTCTGACCCGCATCATTCCGGGCCGCATCGTCGGTCAGTCGGTTGATGCGCATGGTCGTGCGGCCTATCGTCTGGCGCTCCAGACTCGTGAACAGCATATCCGTCGCGACAAGGCCACGTCGAACATCTGCACTGCACAGGCACTGCTTGCCAATATGGCTGCATCTTTCGCGATCTGGCATGGCCCGGCAGGACTGCAGGCTATTGCTACACGCGTGGCCGGCCTTGCTGCACGCTTTGCGGCTGGCCTCAAAGCTGCTGGTGTCGAGATCGCAGGTGATAGCCTATTCGATACGGTAACGATTAAAGTTGCCGGTAAGGCTGCGAAGATTGCCGACGAAGCCGACAAGGGCGGTCGTCTGCTCCGCATCATTGATGCGGATACAGTTGGTGTCACCTTTGACGAAACCTCGACCGAGGAAGATCTTGCAGCACTCGCCGTTCTGTTCGGTGCCAAGTCGGTCGATGGCGACAAAGCTCTTGTTCCCGGCAAGGGGCGCGGTGAAGGTTTCCTCACGCAGGACGTGTTCCATTCGCACCGTTCCGAAACCGAGATGATGCGCTTCCTGCGTCGTCTGGCCGACAAGGATCTGGCGCTTGACCGTGCAATGATCCCGCTCGGTTCCTGCACCATGAAGCTCAATGCAGCGGCAGAAATGATGCCGGTGAGCTGGAATACGGTTGCAAACCTGCATCCATTCGCGCCTGCGGCCCAGACTGAAGGCTATGCGAAGATGACGGCTGACGTCGAAGCATGGCTTTGCGAAATCACCGGCTTTGCGGGTGTTTCGTTGCAGCCGAATGCAGGCAGTCAGGGCGAATATGCTGGTCTCCTGGCCATCCGCCACTATCACCAGTCACGCGGCGAAGGTCATCGCAACATCTGCCTTATCCCATCGTCTGCACATGGCACTAATCCGGCCAGTGCTTCGATGGCAGGCATGAGCGTTGTTGTGGTCAATTGCCGTCCGGATGGCGATATCGATATCGACGATCTCAAGGCCAAGGCCGAGAAGCATCGCGATAATCTCGCGGCGTTCATGATTACCTATCCGTCGACCTATGGCGTGTTCGAGGAAGGCATCAAGGCTTTCTGCGAAATCGTCCACGATAATGGCGGTCAGGTCTATTTCGATGGCGCAAACCTCAATGCACTCGTCGGCCTTGCGCGCCCTTGCGATATCGGCGCCGATGTCTGCCACATGAACCTGCACAAGACCTTCTGCATCCCGCACGGCGGTGGTGGTCCGGGCGTCGGTCCGATTGGTGTTGCCAAGCATCTGGTGCCTTACCTGCCGGGCCATGTGGATATCGGTTCCAAGCATGCTGTTTCGGCTGCACCGTTTGGTAGCGCATCCATTCTGGTCATCACGTGGATGTATATCCGCATGATGGGCGGCGCAGGTCTCAAGAAGGCAACCGAAGCTGCGATCCTCAATGCCAACTACATCGCGCATCGCCTGAAGGACGCCTATCCGATCCTTTACACCGGCGCGCATGATCGTGTGGCGCATGAGTGCATCGTCGATACGCGTGTTCTGAAGGACAGCGCAGGTGTGTCCGTGGAAGACGTGGCCAAGCGCCTCATCGACTATGGTTTCCATGCACCGACCATGTCCTGGCCGGTCGCCGGAACGCTGATGATCGAACCGACCGAGTCTGAGCCGAAGTCGGAAATCGACCGTCTCTGCGATGCGATGATCGCCATTGCGGGCGAAGCGAAGAAGGTTGCCGACGGCGTTTGGCCAGCAGATGACAATCCGCTTGCCAATGCACCGCACACGGCAGGCGATACACTGGCAACGGAATGGACGCATCCTTACACGCGTGAGGAAGCCGTATTCCCGGCAAGCGCGATCAATGGCGATTTCGATGCGACGGCAAAATACTGGCCGCCGGTCAGCCGTGTCGACAATGTCGGCGGCGACAGAAATCTCATCTGCTCGTGTCCGCCAGTAGCAGCCTACGGCTGAGATAAAATGTAGGTCTATTGATGGAAAGCGCCGCGGAAACGCGGCGCTTTTTTTCTATGTTGCACCACGTGTATTTGGCTGATTAACTGAGAATAAGTTAATTTGCAGAGTGGCGAATATAGTGAAGCTGATTCTTATGAATTAGTGTTTTTAAAACAGCAAGTTGCACAAGTTGCACATTTTTAGTGAAATGAGCCGCTATCCAGATTTTGGGCAAAAAAAGAGCCGGACTGAGAAGTCCGGCTAAGTTATGAAGGTGCCACATTGGGCAAACCTCCAGAGGGGAACACTTACCGCGCGCAATGGGAGGAGGCACAGCGGTAAGTGACTGTGATATGTATCACCTTGCTCCAATCTTCAACCCCTGAAACACGAAATTTTTGACCATTTCGGAAAATTCTGAAACTTTTCGAATTTCGGCCGTGTTCTTTGGCTTATTGGCCAGTATTTGTATCCTGTTACGGCTTCGGCGTGCTCCAAATCGAAACAATCGCTCGTTGCAAATACCAAGTGGGTTGCGACTAGCAAATCGGCCCGCAAAGTTTTGGGATGTATTCGCACTGGTTGATGACTAGGATGTCGTCGGGAACATTTTGGCATCGCTGCGAATGGGAGATTTCATGGATTTGCGGCTGCTTCTGCTTATGGTTGTCGCCGGGATAGGCTTCGGGGTTCTGTTAATTCATTTTCTGGGTGGAGGGCTTAAGCGTAGTATTCTTCCCGACGACGAAAGTGTCAAAGCGCGCTTTCATCTTGACTATCCTGAAATCAAAATCGGCGAGATTTGTTATACCGATGATCGTCGTACAGCATTTTTCCCGTTGCGTGGCGCATCCACAGGGCTCGTTCATAGCGTCGGGGACCGCTTTTTGACGCGATGCGTGACCGCCGCAGACGTCCTTGCTCTAGAGGATAAAGGCAATACCGAACTGATATTACATATGAAGGATTTTACTTGGCCCAAAGCGCGGTTTCTTTTCAGTAATGCTGAGGATCGGGAAAGAGTGATGGCCTGGCTTTCAGGTCCGTCTGGGGAGGGGAACCGACATGGATAGCAATCCGGTATTTTTCGATGTGACGCGTGTTGCGATCCCGCTTTATGTGCTGGGAATCCTGATTGAGCTCGTGGCAATCCGATATTGGCAACGCAAGGGCGAATTTGAGACAAGAGACGCTTTTACAAGCCTGTTGATGGGGGCGGGCAATGTTGCGGCGGGTTTGCTGCTCGGCTTCGTTTCCGTGACAGCGCTGCTTTGGGTTTGGCAGTTCCGCTTTCTTGATCTCGGCCTGCACTGGTGGGTATTTGTAGTCGCCTTCATCTTCGATGATTTGCGCTACTACTGCTATCATCGGATTGCGCATCGTGTGCGCTGGGTCTGGGCGGAACACGTCAACCACCACTCCAGTCAGCACTATAATCTCACGACGGCGCTGCGTCAGTCGTGGACAGGACAGATGACGGGCATGTTCGTGTTGCAAGTGCCGATGGTACTCATCGGATTTCACCCTGCGGTGATCGCCTTCGTCTATGGGTTCAATCTGATCTATCAATTCTGGATTCACACGGAAGCCATAGACAAACTACCGAGGCCTATCGAGTTCATCTTCAACACCCCGTCGCATCACCGCGTACATCACGCGACCAATCCGCGTTATCTTGATGCAAATTACGCTGGCACGCTGATTATCTGGGATCGCATGTTCGGCACTTTCGTGGAGGAATTACCGGAAGATATGCCGCGCTATGGCATCGTGAAAAATGTCGGCACATTTAATCCGGTGCGTGTGGCGTTTCACGAATGGGTTGGTATGTTTAAAGACGTATTCTCGTCAGGTCTCACCTTGCGGCAGCGCCTGATGTATATGATCGCGCCTCCCGGCTGGAGCCATGATGGCAGCCGCAAGACATCCGAAGATTTGAAAGCTGACTATGTCCGGCTTAATCCGTCGCAAGCCGGGAAAGCAGGTTTGCCCGAGGGATTTGAAACCTAGATCAGTTTGATTTCAGTGCGCAATCAACTGCTGTCTAAAAGTGCTTGGGCCATGGCTTCAGTGCATTTTCAATGACTTATGCAATCATCTCTGAACTTGGCAGACTATCATTCCTCGCTAACAAACGGACTCATAAGCTCCTGAAATAATTAGAATAATTCTAAAACATTCCTACGTTGGTCAACTTCATTTAGCTTGCAGCGCTGGCCGTGCGGATATAAAAAGATGACCAAATGGCGAAGGCTTCATGCCGGGTTTGAAGAGAAGCGACCGAGGGACAGGCCGATTTCTCTGTCTTTTGGATAGTTGGAATGCTCGTACCTTTTCTAATCATGTTCCGCGAAGGCGTGGAAGCAGCGCTGATCGTTGGCATTATTGCCAGTTATCTCCATCAGACTGGCCGCAGTGCCTGGATGCCAGTGGTCTGGATCGGCATATTGCTGGCATTGGCCATGTCGTTGGCCGTCGGCGCTATCCTGCAGCTTCTGAGTGCAGAATTCCCACAGAAGGCGCAGGAACTGTTTGAAGCCATTATTGGTCTGATTGCCGTTTTTGTGTTGACCTCGATGGTGTTCTGGATGCGCAAGGCGGCCCGTTCTATCAAGTCGGAACTGCATCATTCCATCGATGCAGCTTTTCAGACACCGACACATAAAGGTTTCGGCCTCATTCTGATGGTGTTCTTTGCTGTCGCACGCGAGGGGCTTGAATCGGTCTTCTTTCTGCTGGCGGCTTTCCAGCAGAGCGAAGGGGCGGCAGCACCGCTTGGCGCGCTTCTTGGCGTGTTGCTAGCTGCGGCAGTTGGCTACGGCATCTTTAAAGGCGGCTTGAAGCTGAACCTTCGCCGTTTCTTCCGCTGGACCGGCGTTTTCATTTTGATCATTGCGGCAGGCATTCTCGCCAATTCGGTCATGGCATTGCACGAAGCTGGCATCTGGAACCATTTCCAGACGGTCGTTTTCGATATGAGCGATATTCTCCCGCTCGACAGCACGCTTGGTTCAGTTCTTGCTGGCATTTTCGGTTACATCGCGACACCGACCGTCAGTGAAGTTGTTGCCTATGTAGCCTTCCTCGTTCCGGCGCTCATTCTGTTTCTGATGCCTGCAAATGCACCAGCAACGGCAAGCCAGGCCAAAACAAGCGCACAGTAAAAGAGATTTCAATGACGAATCCGAAACCTGCTGAACCCATGTCGCGCAATCTGGTCCGCATCGGACTGGCTTTCGCCGTGCTGTTGCTGCTCGCCGCTGGCGCTGCGTTTTATTATGCATCCCGTGTATCGGACAAAGCCCGCCATGCAGAAGCCGGTGACACAATACAGGTCGCGATCAACGCAAAAAGCTGCGAGCCGAACGAACTGACCGTTCCGGCCGGGCGCTCGGTATTCGAAATTGTCAATAAGTCCGACCGTACGGTCGAGTGGGAAATTCTCGACGGAGTAATGGTTCTTGAGGAGCGCGAAAATATTGCTCCTGGCTTCAAACAGACCATCACCGCCAAGCTGACGCCAGGCGAATACCAGATTACCTGCGGGCTTCTTTCCAATCCGCGCGGCAAGCTGATCGTGACTGCGACCGCTGCCAGTGAAGCGGAAAAGAGCAAGCTTCCGCTTACAGCTTTCATTGGTGCACTGGCTGAATATCAGATTTATCTGACCACAGAGGTTGCCGAATTCCAGAAATCGGTTTCGGCACTTTCCACGGCAATAGCCAGCGGTAATCTTGAGGCTGCGCAAACCGCCTACGGTCCGGCGCGAGAAGCCTATGCGCGCATTGCTCCCGTGTCGGAAGCGTTCTCCGATCTCGATACAGCTATCAATGCTCGTGCGGATTATTTTGAAAAGCGCGAGCAGGACCCTGCGTTCGGTGGTTTGCACCGTATCGAATACGGTTTGTTCGAACAGAAATCCGTCGATGGTCTGGCTCCTGTTGCTGGCAAGCTTGAGCAGGATGCCACTGCATTGAAAGAGCGCATTCGCGGGCTTCGGATTTCGCCGGATCGCATGATGGCGGGCACTGCTTCTGCATTGAACCGTTTTGCATCGACGGCGTCGGATGCTGGTGAAGACCGGTACGCTCACACCGATCTGCAGGCTTTGTCTGGCCTTCTTGAAGGCTCTGGCAAGACTGCCGATGTTCTGCGCCCCATTGTTATAAAGGCTGATCCGAAAGCCTTTGAAGGCATCGACAAGGACGCAGCTTCGATCAGGAAGCTGCTTGGTACGGGTGCTGAAGGCAATGGCTACAAGGCGTACGATGCTCTGTCGTCTGATGAAAAGACGAAAATTAAGGAAGGTGCGGCTCAACTCGCTGCACAGTTTACGAAACTCCGCGATCAGCTTGGGGTAGATTGATGACCAGAAAATTTTTCAAAACCGATAAGATTACCACAGAAGAGCCTGTTTCCGCCGGTCGCCGTGCACTGCTCCTCGGGGCTGGTGCAACCGGGGTTGCCGGAGCAGTTGCAGGCGTGCTTGCCCCGCAGACAGCCCATGCTCTTTCTTCGGAAAGCGTGACCAATGCGCCGGAAAGCGACAAGATTCACGAAAGTCAGCCTTTTTATGGGAAGCACCAGCCCGGTATCGTCACGCCGCGCCCTGCTGCGGGTCTCGTCGCTTCCTTTGATGTGTTGGCGCGTGACCGCGCCGAACTGGAACGCATGTTCAAACTGCTCACCGAGCGGGCAGAATTTTTGATGAAGGGTGGAGAACCACCGGAGCTTGATGCGAAGTTTCCGCCATCGGATTCCGGTATTCTTGGACCTGTCGTCACGCCGGATAACCTCACGGTTACGGTGGCGCTCGGCTCATCATTGTTCGATGATCGTTTCGGTTTGAAGCCGTTGAAGCCGAAACTTCTGCAGCGCATGACCGGTTTCCCCAACGACGCCCTGCAGAAGGACATCTGCCACGGGGACCTCGTCATTCAGTTCTGTTCGAATACGCCGGACACGAACATCCATGCGCTGCGCGACATCATGAAGAACATGCCTGATCTTCTGATGGTTCGCTGGAAGCAGGAAGGGACGGTTCCTGTGCAACCGCCGCATTCGCCCCGGGCGAAGGAAAGCGCACGAAACTTCCTCGGTTTCCGCGATGGATCCGCCAATCCGGATTCCGCCGATGATGCATTGATGAACCGCATCGTTTGGGTGCAGAAGCAAAATGAAGAGCCGGGCTGGGCCGCTAATGGCAGCTATATGGCTGTGCGCATCATTCGCAATTTTGTCGAACGCTGGGACCGCACGCCGCTGCAGGAGCAGGAAACCATTTTCGGACGCCGCAAGAATAGTGGCGCGCCATTCGACGGTAAAACCGAAGCCGATGTTCCCGATTATGCGAAGGATGCGGATGGCAAGGTGACGCCACTCGACTCGCATATCCGTTTGGCAAATCCGCGGGATGCCAATGCCGAGCAACACCTCATTCTGCGTCGGCCATTCAACTATTCAAACGGGGTCAGCAAATCAGGTCAGCTTGATATGGGGCTGCTCTTCATCGCCTATCAGGCCGATCTGGAGAAGGGCTTCATCACGGTCCAGAACCGTCTCAACGGCGAGCCGCTGGAAGAATACCTGAAACCGATTGGGGGCGGGTATTTCTTCGCGCTGCCTGGTGTTCAGGATCATAAGGACTACTACGCGCGCGCACTTTTGGAGGCAAGCGGTCCGCAAAATGCTGGCGGGTGAGGATCGCATCTCAAGTTTTTGATTTGACGCGCATTTCCCGCAATGCGCTTTATCTGGAGAGGCTAAACATGAAGTATCGTCTGCCATTGCTCGCATCGGCATGTGCCGTTGCCCTCACGCTCAGCTTCGGCGCAGCCAAGGCTGAAGTTTCGCCGCTGGACCTTGTTCAGCCGATTGCTGACTACAAAGTCTATGTGCAGGAAAACCTCGACGTTCTGGTAAAGGACACCAAGGCTTTCACTGACGCGGTCAAAGCAGGCGATTTGGAAAAGGCCAAGGAGCTTTATCCTTCATCGCGCGTCTCCTACGAAAAGATCGAGCCGATTGCCGAGCTTTTCGCCGATCTTGACGCTTCGATCGACAGCCGCGCCGATGACCATGAAAACGGCGAGAAGTCGGAAGACTTTATCGGGTTCCATCGCATCGAGTATGGCCTGTTTGCGCAGAATTCAACCGAAGGACTCGCTCCGGTTGCCGACAAGCTCTACGCAGATGTGCTGGAACTCCAGAAGCGTGTAAAAGACCTCACCGTTCCGCCAGAAAAGGTTGTTGGCGGAGCTGCTGCCCTGCTTGAAGAAGTGGCTGCAACCAAGATTTCCGGTGAGGAAGATCGTTACAGCCACACCGATCTTTGGGATTTCAAGGCCAATGTCGATGGCGCCCAGAAAATCGTCGAGCTCTTCAAGCCTTTGCTGGAAAAGGAAAATCCGGATCTCGTGAAGAAGGTGGAAGCCAACTTCAAGACTGTCGACGACATTCTTGCAAAGTACAAGAAGGGTGACGGCTACGAATCCTACGACAAGCTGTCGGATGATGATCGCAAGGCGCTTGCTGGTCCTGTGACCACGCTTGCCGAAGATCTTTCTACCCTGCGCGGGACGCTCGGCCTGAATTAAAAAGCGAACACTGAAATGGCGGGTTACCCCGCCATTTTCATGCGCTCATGCGCAGTTTGATTTCGGCATTGAGTAGAATGCGCTGTGTTTCTGGAAGTTCCAGTCGGTCATCCGTTGTTTCGCCCAGTGTTCGAAACAAGAGCTCAATCGCCAGCCGTCCGATTTCATTGTAATCCTGCGCCACTGTAGTGAGTGGAGGACACGTATATTCCGATAACGGATTATTGTCGTGACCGGCGACACGAACGTCGCAATCCTTGAGTCTGCCAATTTTCAGACCGGCCTGCCAGAGTGCACTCGTTACGCCAAAGGCGATGCGATCATTGGAGCACAGAACAGTGCTTGTCGGCAGGCGTCCCTTTTCGCGTAGAATTCTCGCGGTCTGCTCGAAGGCATAACGTTCGAAATCCCAGCTTCGGCTTTGTTCGAGGTCAATGATGCGTGGCTCATAACCAAGCTTTTCCATGGCTTGTCGATACGCATCTTGCCGCTTGATTGCATTGTTGTTGACCATCGGCATGGAAAAATAACAAGGCTCGCTGCCCGAGCGGCACAGATAATCGACAATCAGATGGAAGGATTTGAGATTGTCGGTGCCGACAAAGGGTGAGGTGCTGTCCAGCGGAGAGTCGACATAGACAATTGGAACGTGTTCCGCGAGACGTGCCAGCGTCGAATGTTGCGACTCTTCACCAAGCGGTGCGATGATGGCACCAGCGACATTGAGCGAACGCAGGGTTTCAATTGCCTGCTTTTCCAGCTCAGGCTTGCCATCGGATGACAGGACAATCGCAAGATAGCCGCGTTGCTCTGCGAGCGATTGCAATCGTTTCGTCATCGCCATGTAGAAATGATCGAGCTGGTTGGGGATAATTATACCCAGAATTGTCGTGCGACGTCGATTGAGGTTCACCGCGAAAAGATTGGGACGAAAGCCGGATTGCTTGATCGCCGCTTCAATCAGTTCGCGGGTCTTGGGACGGACGGACGACGGATCGCTGAAATATTTCGACACTGTCGGGCGGGAAAGCCCAACAAACTCCGAAAAATCCTCCATGGTGCGTATTGTTTTGCGCACGTCTTTACGTCCTGTTCGTCAGTTGTCGCGGCCTAGGTACACACGACGATGCTGTTTTCTGCGAAGCCGCCGCATAAACTGGAATGTGCTGATTTCTCGGGACAAAGTCTGGTCCCGGTTGCCGCTTCTGTAACGATTTCAGGATGTTCCTCCAGCTCCGCTCGCCGTTGTATTCCTCCAGGCGAAGTCCCGTCAAACTGTCAAAGGCGGGGCAAAACGTCAAGCAGTCAAATGTGTTCGCAGAGAATGATGCGGTGAATATCCATATATGCTAAAACAACGGTTCGTGAATTTGGCAGGTGGAAATGTCCGCGATTTCGGCCCTTGGAACTGTTCACAAAAGCGGTCGTTTCTTCTCGCAACGCAAAATTGAAAACCGTGCTTGACAAGCTACGGAAGCTCACGCCATAAATTTTACATATGTAAGAATTTTGCTATGCATTCGTAAAGGAGGAGACGAAATGCGGACCAAGTCTTATGTTGCAGGGCTTATTGCGTCTGCTGCAAGTGTTGCAGTTATGGCCGGGGCTGCGTGGGCGGAAGAGCTCACCATCGCGACGGTCAATAATGGTGACATGATCATCATGCAGAAGCTGTCGCCGGAGTGGGAAAAAGCCACCGGCAATAAAATCAACTGGGTTGTGCTTGAAGAAAACGTGCTGCGTCAGCGCGTCACGACCGATATCGCTACCAAGAGCGGCCAGTTCGATATCCTGACCATTGGTGGTTACGAGACGCCAATCTGGGGCAAGGCTGGCTGGCTTCTGTCGGTCGATGATCTTGGTGATGATTACGGCTATGACGATCTCATCAAGCCGGTTCGCGCCGGTCTGACGGTGGATGGCAAGCTTTACGCCGTGCCATTCTATGCCGAAAGCTCGTTTACGCTCTATCGCAAGGACTTGTTTGACGCGGCGGGCCTCAAGATGCCCGATGCGCCAACCTATGTGGAAATCAAGGATTTCGCGACCAAGCTGACCGACAAGTCGAAAGAGCAATATGGTCTCTGTCTGCGCGGAAAGCCGGGCTGGGGCGAAAACATGGCTTACCTTGGTACATTGATCAATACGTTCGGTGGCAGGTGGTTTGATGAAAACTGGAAGCCCCAGATCAATTCCGATGAATGGAAGAAGGCGATTAACTTCTACGTCGATCTGATGAAGGAAGCGGGCCCTCCCGGAATTACGTCAAACGGCTTCAACGAAAATCAGGCCCTGTTCTCGACCGGCCATTGCGCCATGTGGATCGACGCCACTTCGGCTGCCGGACGCATCTATGATCCGAAGCAGAGCCAGGTTGCCGACAAGGTTGCCTTTACCAAGGCGCCGGTCGAGGTGACGCCAAACGGTTCTTCATGGGCGTGGTCCTGGAACCTCGCAATTCCGGCATCGAGCAAGAAGGTGGAAGCCGCTAAGTCGTTCCTGAAATGGGCGACCTCCAAGGAATATGTCGAGCTCGTCGGCAAGTCCGAAGGCTGGGTTGCTGTTCCTCCGGGCACACGCCAGTCCACCTATGCCAATGAGGAATACAAGAAGGCAGCTCCCTTCGCGGATACGGTGCTGAAAGCCATCGAATCTGCCGATCCGACAAAGCCGACCAAGGACCCGGTCCCTTATACCGGCATCCAGTTTGTGGCCATTCCTGAATTCCAGGCCATCGGCACGCTGGTTGGACAGGCGATTTCGTCGGCTGTTGCCGGTCAGCAGAGCGTTGATGCGGCACTCGACGGTGCGCAGCGTCAGGTCGAACAGATCATGACGCAATCCGGTTACATCAAGTAGCCGTGAGATAAAGGTCTGCCGCCTTCGGTAGGAGGAGGGCGGCAGACCTGATTTTCGTAGAGGTTCGCCACGGTGAATCCGAAACGGGAAGGGGAGGATAAGTCCGAATGCCAGCAAACCATGCGTTGGCCGCAGGCACAAAATCACGCTTTGCAGCAAAGTCTCGTCGCAGTGTCCGCACTGGACCTCTGCTCGCTCCAGCAGTCATTCTGCTTTTGCTGTGGATGATCGTTCCACTGGCGATGACCTTGTGGTTCTCGTTTCAGTATTACAATCTCATCAATCCATTTATTACTGGTTTTGCCGGTTTCTCGAACTATTCCTTCCTGTTATCCGATCCGACCTTATGGTCCGCAATCGCCAAGACACTGATCCTTGTCGTGTCGGTTCTTGTGATATCGGTCGTCCTAGGTGTGCTGTTCGCGGTCATCTTCGATCAGGATTTCTGGGGCAAGAATATAGCGCGGCTTCTGGTCATTGCGCCGTTCTTCGTCATGCCAACCGTTTCGGCGCTGATCTGGAAAAACCTGCTGATGCATCCGGTGAACGGGCTGTTCGCCTTCATTTCACGCAGTTTCGGATTGCCGGTCATCGATTGGTTCTCACAGTTTCCAATGGCTTCCGTCATCATAATTGTGTCCTGGCAATGGGTGCCGTTTGCGGCGCTGATCCTGATGACGGCGATGCAGTCTCTTGATAGGGAACAGATGGAGGCTGCGCGCCTGGACGGGGCCAAAGGCCCGGTAATGTTCTATTATATCGTGCTGCCGCATTTGCTGCGCCCGATCTCGGTCGTCATCATGATCGAGACGATCTTTCTTCTGTCGGTGTTTGCGGAAATTCTTGTTACCACTTCGGGTGGACCGGGGATCGCCACGACGACGCTGACCTATTTCATCTATCTGAAAGCGCTCCTGCAATGGGATATCGGCGGCGCTTCCGCAGCCGGCGTCATCGCCATCATCCTTGCCAACATCGTTGCCGCGTTCCTGATCCGGACTGTCGCACGAAATCTGGATAATTAGGAGGGCTGACCGATGGCTGCAAAACGCAAGATCAACAAGGCTGCCGTCTCTGCCGGGATCATTGGCTGGATCGTGGCGTTGCTGATGTTCTTCCCGATCCTCTGGATGCTGCTTGCTGCATTCAAGACGGAAATTGACGCGGTGGCACCACCAAAACTGTTCTTCGAGCCAACGCTGGAGAATTTTGTCGCGGTCAATCAGCGTGCTGATTATTTCCGCTATGCCATGAACAGTGTCGTTGAAAGTCTGGGTGCGACTATTCTCTCGCTCATTATCGCGGTGCCCGCGGCTTATGCGGCAGCGTTCTTCCCCGGCAAGCGCACTAAAGACCTTCTTCTATGGATGCTGTCCACCAAGATGCTGCCTGCAGTCGGCGTGCTGGTGCCGATCTATCTTTTGGCACGCGATACTGGGCTTCTTGATACGCGCACCGGTCTCATCATCATCTTCACCCTGTCCAATCTGCCGATTGTGGTCTGGATGCTCTATTCCTTCTTCAAGGAAGTGCCCGGAGAAATCCTCGAAGCAAGCCGTATGGACGGTGCGAAAGTCGGCCAGCAGATACGCTATTTGCTTCTGCCGCTAAGCCTTCCGGGTATCGCGTCCACCGCGCTCCTTTCGATCATCCTTGTTGGAATGAAGCGTTCTGGAGCCTGAATCTGACGGCTTCGCAAGCAGGCCCGCTTACCGCCTTCATAGCGTCCTTCTCGTCACCGGAAGGGTTGTTCTGGGCAAAACTCTCGGCAGCTTCCACGCTCGCCATCGCGCCAATACTTGTCTTCGGATGGGTCACGCAGCGCCAGCTGGTGCGCGGCCTCACTTTCGGCGCAGTGAAATAAAGGGAATGAAATGGCTACACTATCACTGAAAAACGCCACCAAGTCCTTTGGCAATATTGATGTCATCAAAGGTGTCGATCTCGACATTGCAGACCGCGAATTCGTGGTTTTCGTCGGGCCATCCGGTTCGGGCAAGTCAACGCTTCTGCGCATGATTGCTGGGCTTGAGGAAATTACCGGCGGAGACCTCACGATTGATGGTGAGCGTATCAACGATACGCCGCCGGATGAGCGTGGTCTTGCCATGGTTTTCCAGACCTATGCGCTCTATCCGCATATGAATGTGCGCGACAATATGGGTTTTGCGCTGAAACTTGCAGGTGTTGCCAAAGCGGAACGTGATCGCAAGGTGGAAGAGGTTGCAAAAACGCTGCAGCTTGACCAATTGCTTGACCGCAAGCCGAAACAGCTTTCCGGCGGTCAGCGTCAGCGTGTTGCCATTGGACGCGCAATGGTGCGCGAACCGAAGATTTTCCTGTTCGATGAGCCGCTGTCCAATCTCGATGCCGCGCTCCGCGTGCAGATGCGTATTGAATTGGCGCGCCTGCACGACCGGCTCAATGCGACGATGATCTATGTCACGCATGATCAGGTGGAAGCGATGACGCTCGCACACAAGATCGTGGTTCTCCGCGACGGGAAGGTGGAGCAGGTAGGATCGCCACTGGAGCTTTATCATCATCCGGTCAATCGTTTTGTGGCTGGTTTTATCGGTTCACCGACCATGAACTTCATCGAAGTCAAAGCCAGTGCCGTCGATACCGACGGGGTGACAGTTCAGCTTGCAAATGGACGTTCGGTCAAAGCGCCTGTCAAAAGCGAAGGCGTAAGCGCTGGGGCGCCGCTGGTTCTCGGTATTCGTCCGGAACATCTTCATCCGGCAGCGGATGGTATCCTCGAAGGTGAGATCATGGTTGTCGAGCGCCTTGGTGGTGAGACCTATCTCTATGTGCAAAATGAAAGCGCAACCGGACTGATTGTTGCGGAGGCGGGCGGTGGCAGCGCAGCACGTGCACACGAAACGGCGAAACTGGGTTTTGACCCGACCGACGCGCATTTGTTTACACCCGATGGCAAGGCTTTGGAGCGCTTTGAACGGCATCCATTATTGCTGACGGAAAAGAAAACGCACCTGTGAGTGCAGGCTGCAATATCCCGGAGTATCCCCATGCGACTTAAAGACAAGGTGGCCCTCATCACTGGTGCTGCGCGCGGTATCGGACTTGGCTTCGCTGAAGCCTATGCGCGCGAGGGCGCGAGGGTTATTATTGCCGATATTAATATTGAGCGGGCAGAGGAGGCCGCACGCGGCATCGGTTCATCGGTCAAGGCGGTAAAGCTTGACGTGACCGACCTCAGTCAGATTGACAAGGTCGTTGCAGAGATCGACGCGGAATATGGCGGCATCGATATTCTGGTCAACAATGCCGCGATCTTCGATATGGCTCCTATCAACGAACTGACCGAAGACAGTTATGAGCGTGTGCTCGGTATCAATCTCAAGGGACCGCTTTTCATGATGAAGGCGGTCTCGAACGTGATGATCAAGCGCGGACGCGGCGGCAAGATCATCAATATGGCGAGCCAGGCCGGTCGTCGCGGCGAGGCGCTGGTGACCCTCTATTGCGCGTCTAAGGCCGCCATCATTTCCGCCACGCAGTCGGCTGCTTTGGCGCTAGTCAAGCATGGCATCAATGTCAATGCGATTGCACCGGGCGTGGTCGACGGTGAACATTGGGACGTGGTGGATGCGAATTTTGCCAAATGGGAAGGTCTGAAGCCGGGTGAGAAAAAAGCGGCGGTAGCGAAGTCCGTTCCAATCGGTCGCTTCGCGACGCCGGAAGATATTACCGGCATGGCCGTTTTCCTTGCATCATCTGATAGCGACTACATCCTCGCCCAGACCTTCGGCGTTGACGGTGGCAACTGGATGGCTTGAGACAGGGCCGGGACACACAATGAAAGCGATCTATTTTACAGGCCACGGCGAAGCCGGACTGACTGATCTGCCGGAGCCAGCATTGCGGCCGGGACACGCCTTGATCGACGTCAGGGCGTCGGGTTTGTGTCACACCGACATAGATGTTTTGCATGGCCGCTATGGGTCCAGCGCATTTCCGCTGGTGCCAGGGCATGAATATGCGGGCATTGTGGTCGCGGTGGCGGAAGACGTGACCAATGTGAAGGTGGGCGACCGCATTGCGGTCGATCCGAATATTCCCTGCGGTCATTGCCGTGCCTGCCTCAAGGGACTGACCAATCTGTGCTCGGACTTAAAGGCCTATGGGGTAACCCATAATGGTGGCTTTGCAGGCATGAGCCTTGTCGATGCCAGCCATCTCCATTCCATTGGCAATCTGCCTTTTGACGTAGCAGCACTCGCGGAACCACTTGCCTGTGTCCTCAACGGTCTTGGCGCAGCGGAACTGAAAATCGGCTCACAAGGTGCCGAAAATGCACTCGTCTTCGGTGCAGGCCCGATTGGCTTGTTGCTAGCCTTATCGTTGAAGGCGCAAAGCGTGCAACAGGTTGCCGTGGCTGACATCAACGAACACCGTCTGACTTTTGTCGAAAGTCTCGGCCTTGAGCCAGTCGTGTCGGGCTCGGAAATGCTGGATAAGCGTAAGCGCAGTTTCGATTTTGTTGCCGATGCGACCGGTATCGCCAAGGTCGTTGAAAGCATGATTGGCTTCACGGCTGACGGTGGTACGGTGCTGGTGTTTGGCGTTTGCGCACCTGACGCGCGGATTTCGATTGCGCCTTTCGACATTTTCCGTCGTCAGATCCGAATTGCCGGGTCACATTCGCTGAACCGCAACATTCCGCAGGCCTTGGAAATCCTGAAAAAGGACAAGGGCGAAATGGCGCGCCTCGTTTCGCATCGGCTGCCGCTCAGTGAAATGCTGTCGTTCTTCACCAAGCACGGTGGCGATCCAGCTACGATGAAAGTCCAGTTCGTACCCGATTGAATTGAAGGAAATCGTCATGACCAAGCTGTCGCGCGCAACGCTCCAGAGCTTCGACAAGGTACACAAACCCGGCTACGATCCAACCGGTTTGAAACCGGGCATCGTGCATTTCGGCGTCGGCAATTTTCATCGCGCTCACCAGGCTGTCTATCTGGACGATCTGTTCGGAATGGGTGAGGGGCACGATTGGGCGCTGGTCGGCGCTGGTGTGCGTGGCAGTGATGATGCCATGCGGGACACGCTCAAGGCGCAAGACTGGCTTACCACAGTTGTCGAACAGGAAGCCGATTATGCGGGGGCAAGGATTACCGGTTCCATGATCGATTATGTAACCATATCGACCGAAGAAGGGCGAAAGGCTTTGATGGCCTATCTCACATCGCCCTCTACTCGCATTGTTTCCATGACGATCACTGAAGGTGGTTATTATATCGATCCGGCCAGCCAGACCTTTGATCCTGCTCATCCTGATATTGTGGCAGATGCCACTCATCCGGACCAGCCAAAGACCGTGTTCGGCTTAATCGTGCAGGCACTGAAACTGCGCAAGACGGCGGGTGTTCAACCTTTCACCGTCATGTCGTGCGATAACATTCCGGGCAACGGGCATGTGACGGAAGATGCCGTCACCGGCCTCGCGAAGCTTAGTGATCCGGCCTTTGCCGACTGGATTTCAGCTAATGTCGCATTTCCGAATTCCATGGTGGATCGCATTACGCCAGCCACTGGTGCACGCGAGCGTGAAATCGCTGCGAAAGATTTCGGGGTTGAAGATGGCTGGCCGGTCTTTTGCGAAGTTTTCAAGCAGTGGGTGGTAGAGGACAATTTCCCCACTGGGCGTCCTGCGTTGGAAAAAGTCGGTGTCACGTTCACTGATCAGGTCGCTGCTTATGAACTGATGAAAATCCGCATTCTGAACGGCGGTCATGCAGCCATTGCCTATCCGGGTGGACTGCTCGACATTCACTTCGTGCATGAGGCGATGGAGCATCCGCTGATCCGGCGCTATCTGGAAAAGCTCAGCAAGGATGAGATCATTCCGGAAGTGCCACCCGTGCCGGATACCAATCTCGAAGACTATCGCATCCTCATCGACGAACGCTTCGCCAATCCAAGCATCGGCGATACGATCCGCCGCCTTTGCCTTGATGGCTCCAACCGTCAGCCGAAGTTCATTCTGCCCACTGCTTCTGATCGGGTGGCAGAAGGCAAGTCTGTGACAGGGCTGGCGCTTGTTTCCGCATTCTGGTGTCGTTACTGCTATGGCACGACCGATAGCGGCACGGTTATTGAGCCGAACGATCCGTCATGGGACCGCCTGAAAAAGCAGGCGGCTCTTGCAAAAAGCAATCCGGCGGCATGGCTTGCGATGGATGATATCTTTGGCTCGCTCGCTTCAAATCCAGCTTATGTGGCGGCTTTTTCATCCGCACTTCTGCGCATCTGGCAGGATGGGACTGTCAAAACGCTCGAGCGTTATCTGGCAAGTGAGCCGCTATAACTGAAAATTACAATGCGCCCGGATAGACCCTTACCGGGCGGTTGTCCTTGACCGACTCCATCACCACAAATGTCGATGTGCTTGCGACATTGGGCAGGCTCGATATCTTTTCGCCCAGCACCTCGCGGTAACGCCGGATGTTGGGCGTTCGCACCTTCAGAAGATAGTCGAAAGAGCTTGCGATCATATGGCATTCTTCGACTTCACGTATCTTGCGCACGGCCGTGTTGAACGCCTCAAGCGCGGCTTCGCGTGTGTCGGAAAGCTTGACCGTCGTGAAGGCGATATGATCGAGACCGAGTTTCTCAGGGTCGATGGCCGCACGAAAGCCGACAATATAGCCTTCATCGACCAGTCGTTTCAGCCTTGCCTGGCATGGTGTCTTGGAAAGACCGACCTTTTTCGAGAGTTCCGTGACAGGAATGCGTCCGTCTTCGCTCAATACTTCCAGAATACGCCGATCGAACTGGTCCAGATCGTCTACAGAATCTATCTTTCGCATTCTTTTAGCCTACTTTGGAGCCTATAATAAGATCGATAATCCTTTATATGGAGCAAATGAAGGCAGAATGCAATTTGCACAAATGATAGTGTGCGCCCACTTAAAGCAGAGCTAAACTGGGCAAAGACGCTCGGGGCTGTTTTCATTTGTGAGCATTGCACCATGACCGACACCATACCCGCTCCTATCAATCCGGTTTTCCAGAATTTTGCGCCGCCGATCCGCGAGCAAAGCGCACTGAGGCAGGCGATTACCGCCGCTTATCGCCGCCCGGAAGCTGAATGCGTTTCCGCGCTGGCTGCACAGGCCGCCTTGCCGGAAGAAACAGCCAAGCAAGTCCGTTCCACGGCTCGCAAGCTGATTGAAGCGCTGCGCGCCAAGCACAAGGGTACAGGCGTCGAAGGCCTGGTTCATGAATATTCGCTGTCGAGCCAGGAAGGTGTGGCGCTCATGTGCCTTGCCGAAGCGCTGCTGCGTATTCCGGACATGGCGACGCGTGATGCGTTGATCCGTGACAAGATTTCGAATGGCGACTGGAAATCTCATATCGGTGGTGGTCGTTCGCTCTTCGTCAATGCTGCAACCTGGGGACTTGTCGTTACCGGCAAGCTGACCAACACGGTCAATGATCGCGGCCTGTCAGCTGCCCTGACACGTTTGATCGCTCGTTGCGGCGAACCTGTCATTCGTCGCGGTGTAGACATGGCCATGCGGATGATGGGCGAACAGTTTGTCACCGGCGAAACCATCGACGAAGCTTTGAAGCGCGCCAAGCCGCTGGAAGAACGCGGCTTCCGCTATTCCTACGACATGCTGGGCGAAGCCGCGACCACCGCTGCCGACGCCGAGCGTTACTACAAGGATTACGAAACCGCCATTCACGCCATTGGTCGCGCTTCCGCCGGTCGCGGCATCTATGACGGCCCCGGCATTTCCATCAAGTTGTCCGCTTTGCATCCGCGCTATGTCCGCGCGCAAAGCGAACGCGTCATGGGAGAGCTGCTGCCGAAGGTGAAGGCGCTGGCCGCTATCGCCAAGTCCTATAATATCGGTCTCAACATCGATGCCGAGGAGGCAGACCGTCTGGAACTGTCGCTTGATCTGTTGCAGAGCCTGATCGAAGATCCGGATCTGGCAGATTGGGAAGGCATCGGCTTCGTGGTGCAGGCCTACGGCAAGCGCTGCCCGTTCGTGCTCGATTTCATCATCGATATGGCCCGTCAGAACAAGCGCCGCGTCATGGTTCGTCTGGTGAAGGGTGCCTATTGGGACGCCGAAATCAAGCGCGCACAGGTTGACGGTCTGGAAGACTTCCCGGTTTATACCCGCAAGGTACATACCGACGTTTCCTACATTGCATGCGCACGCAAGCTTCTTGCGGCGACAGATGCTGTTTTCCCGCAGTTTGCAACGCATAATGCGCAGACGCTGGCCACCATCTATCATTTGGCTGGTCCAGATTTCAAAACCGGAAAGTTCGAGTTCCAGTGCCTGCATGGTATGGGTGAGCCGCTTTATGATGAAGTCGTAGGTGCCGAAAAGCTCGGCCGTCCGGCCCGCATCTATGCGCCGGTCGGCACACATGAAACGCTTCTGGCCTACCTTGTTCGCCGACTTCTCGAAAACGGTGCGAACTCGTCTTTCGTCAATCGCATCGGCGATGAAAGTGTCTCCGTCGATGAGCTGATCGCGGATCCGGTTGATGTCGTTCGCTCAATGGCTGTCGTCGGAGCACGCCACGACCAGATTGCCCTGCCGGAGAATCTCTATGGCGCTCGCAAGAACTCTGACGGTTTCGACCTGTCGAACGAAGTCACGCTCGCTGAACTCAGCAAGATTCTGAAAGACAGCGCTGACCGCGTGTGGACATCGGAACCTCAGCTTGCCGGAACCAAGGTAAAAGGCACCAGCCGCTCGGTTCTCAACCCCGGTGACCGGAACGATGTTGTCGGTACGGTGACGGAGATCGCCGAAGAAGATGTGGCGAAAGCCATGAAAGCTGCACAGAAGGCAACGGCAAGTTGGTCTGCGGTTGCGCCAGCCGAACGTGCGGCTTGTCTTGAGCGCGCAGCGGATATCATGCAGCGTGATATGCCGGTTCTGCTTGGCCTCATCATGCGCGAAGCCGGCAAATCCATGCCGAACGCGATTGCTGAAGTGCGCGAAGCCATCGATTTCCTGCGTTATTATGCAGAGCAGACCCGTCGTACGCTGGGCGTCGGCCACAAGGCGCTTGGACCTATCGTCTGCATTAGCCCGTGGAACTTCCCGCTGGCGATCTTTACCGGTCAGATCGCAGCCGCACTCGTTGCAGGCAATCCCGTGCTGGCAAAGCCTGCCGAAGAAACGCCGCTGATTGCAGCACAGGGTGTTCGCATCCTGCACGAGGCTGGCATTCCAGCGGATGCGCTGCAACTTCTGCCGGGGGATGGCCGCATTGGGGCCGCGCTGGTTGCTGCGGAAGAGACTTGCGGCGTGATGTTCACCGGTTCGACCGAAGTGGCGCGCCTCATTCAGGCTCAGCTTGCCTCGCGCCTGTTGCCGAACGGCAAGCCAATCCCGCTGATTGCCGAGACCGGTGGTCAGAATGCAATGATCGTGGATTCGTCCGCTCTGGCCGAGCAGGTCGTGTTCGACGTGATTGCATCGGCATTCGACAGTGCGGGTCAGCGTTGTTCGGCGCTCCGCGTTCTCTGCCTGCAGGAAGATGTCGCAGATCGTATCCTGACGATGCTGAAGGGCGCGCTCAGGGAACTTTCCATCGGCCGCACCGACAAGCTGAAGGTGGACATTGGGCCGGTTATCACTGATGAAGCCAAGAACATCATCGAAAAGCACGTTCAGGGTATGCGCGATCTCGGTCGCAAGGTTGAGCAGCTTCCGCTTGGTCCTGAAACCCAGAATGGAACTTTCGTTGCACCGACCATTGTCGAGATCAATTCGCTTCGCGATCTGAAGCGGGAAGTCTTTGGCCCGGTTCTGCATGTCGTGCGCTACAAGCGCGATGATATGGAGCGCCTGATCGATGATATCAATGCGACCGGCTACGGGCTTACTTTCGGCCTGCATACGCGCCTTGATGAGACCATCGCCAATGTTGCGGATCGTATCCGTGTCGGAAACGTCTATATCAACCGCAATGTTATTGGCGCGATTGTCGGCGTGCAGCCATTCGGCGGACGCGGCATGTCCGGCACTGGTCCAAAGGCAGGTGGTCCGCTCTATCTCGGACGTCTCGTGGAAACAGCTCCAATCCCGCCGCGTCATAGCTCGGTTCACACTGATCCGGCGCTCAAGGATTTTGCGAAATGGCTTGGCCAACGCGGCATGAACGATCTGGCTCAGGCTGCGCGCGACACCGGTAGCGCTTCGGCTCTCGGTCTTGACCTTGAATTGCCGGGTCCTGTTGGCGAGCGCAATCTTTATGCGCTGCATCCGCGTGGAAATATCCTGCTGGTTCCGCAAACGGAAGCAGGCCTTTATCGCCAGATGACGGCTGCCCTCGCTACGGGCAATACTGTGTATGTCGACGAGGCTTCAGATTTGCGGAATGTCCTGAAAGATGTTCCAGCTTCAGTCGCAGCGCGCACGATCTGGACGAATAACTGGGAATCGGACGCACCGTTCGCTGGAGCGTTGGTCGAAGGGAACGCTGAACGCATTGTCGAGATCAACAAGAAGCTTGCAACGCTTCCCGGACCGTTGGTTCTGACACAAGCCGCCTCCACGGAAGAACTGGCAGACAACCCGGATGCCTATTGTCTCAACTGGTTGCTGGAAGAAGTTTCGACTTCGATCAACACCACGGCAGCTGGTGGCAATGCCAGCTTGATGGCAATTGGCTGATCTCCTTGGGGACAGGCAACAACTAAAAGGCGGCTTAGGCCGCCTTTTTCTTTTATCGATATAAGTTTGCATGGCTGTGCAATGATAGTTGAAAACAGAATGATTTGATTATTTTTTATAATTTCAGAATAAAATTTACAAAGGCATTGACAGGCTTTCATAAAAGGCAAACACTGTGCACACGCTTGCAAAAGCGTCGGCGTGGAGGCGCCGTATAAAGGGAGGAAAACAATGCGTTCAGCATTTCTGGTTGCGGCGCTGGCCGCAGGTGTATCTTCATTCGCTTTTTCTGCGCAGGCCGCAGGCAATCTCAATCTTATCTGTTCCGCGGACGTGGTCATCTGTGAGCAGATGAAGAACATGTTCGAGAAGGATACTGGCATCAAGGTCAACATGGTACGGCTTTCCTCCGGTGAAACCTATGCCAAGGTGCGGGCCGAAGCGCGCAATCCGAAGACAGATATCTGGTGGGCCGGTACCGGCGATCCGCATCTTCAGGCTGCGGCCGAAGGGCTGACGCTCGAATATAAATCCCCGATGCTCGACCAGCTGAATGATTGGGCCAAGAAACAGGCCGAAAGCTCCGGCTTCCGCACGGTTGGCGTTTATGCCGGTGCGCTCGGTTGGGGTTACAACACCGATATTCTTGCCAAGAAGAACCTGAAAGAGCCGAAATGCTGGGCCGATCTGCTTGATGCGTCCTATAAGGGCGAAATCCAGATGGCCAATCCGAATTCTTCCGGTACCGCCTACACGGCACTGGCAACGCTTGTTCAGATCATGGGTGAAGACAAAGCCTATGATTATCTGAAGAAGCTCAACGAAAATGTATCGCAGTACACCAAGTCGGGCTCGGCTCCCGTCAAGTCGGCTGCGCGTGGTGAAACTGGCATCGGCATCGTCTTCATGCATGATGCAGTATCGATGACGGCAGAAGGTTTCCCGATCAAGTCAGTCGCACCGTGTGAAGGCACAGGCTACGAAATCGGTTCCATGTCGATCATCAAGGGTGCCAAGAATCTCGAAAATGCGAAGAAGTGGTACGACTGGGCGCTGACCGCCGAAGTGCAGTCGCACATGAAAGATGCGAAATCCTTCCAGTTGCCTTCGAACAAATCAGCCGAGGTTCCAAAGGAATCCCCGCGCTTCGAGGACATCAAGCTCATTGATTATGACTTCAAGACCTATGGCGAACCCGCCAAGCGCAAGGAATTGCTCGAGCGCTGGGATAAGGAAATCGGTGCACACGCCAACTGATCTTTCATTGGCTTGAAATCCGGGTGCGCCGCTCTTGTTGTGCGACGCACCTGTCCCGGATGAGGGAACAAGGCAGCGGTTTTCCTGAAATATGCAGGAGCCGGCGCACCTGGAGCATTTCCAGTTTAAATTGAATCATTGGAAATGCTCCATCTCTTGTTTCTACGCATTATCCTGCGCAAAACCGCTTCGCACTTTTGCTGGAAATGCTCTAGCCATTCCTTGGAAATCCCCGATCTGGAGGGACGCGGACATCCATGAAACAGCATAATCGCAGACTGGATATCGTTCTGGCACTTGCACTCGCGGCATTTGTCTTGTTGCCGTGGTATCGCATAGAAGACGGCTTTCTGAGCTTCGGCTGGCTCGCTGGAATGTTCGGTGATGGTGCAACGGCGCCCGGCCTTTGGCAGATAGCCTTCTTCGGGCGGCCTTGGATTGGCGCTGTTGCTGTATTCATGCTGCTTTGTGCCGGTGCCCGCTTGCTATTGCCTGTTGAACGTCGGAGCGGTGTTCTGATATGGGCGAGCCTTCTTGGTGTACTTGTCCTGACGCTGCAAGGCTTGGCCATCGGCTTTTCCGGCTGGAACTGGACCATCAGTGAAAACCTGTTCGGCGCACTTTCTGAAGGCCAGCCAGCCTTCGGCGCTGGAGCAATCCTGACAGGTCTCTGCTTTCTGCTGATTTTCTCGTTTGGTCTCGCAGAACGCGGCGTCATGAAGGGGGACGCTTTTGTCGTCTCTTCCATTACACTGCTGGTTGCATTGGTGGCTGTATTCGTCTTCTATCCTGTTATCAGCATGTTTGCAGGGTCGGTGCAGGATTTCGACGGTTCTTTCAAACCTGAGGGGTTTATCGGCAATATTCAGGATTCCTCAATCTGGAGTCTGGCCTGCGTTATCGGCGAAGGGCGATGTGGCGTTGCATGGCGCACGTTATGGCTGGCTCTGATGACTGCGACTGGTTCTACAGTGCTGGGGCTTGCCTTTGCACTGGTTGCGACCCGCACAGGCTTCCCTTTCAAGAAAGGCTTACGGCTTCTCACCATATTACCGATCATCACGCCGCCCTTCGTTGTCGGTCTTGCATTGACGCTGCTTTTTGGCCGCGCAGGCGTGGTGACGGAACAGATTTCCAATATATTCGGGGTGGAGCCGGGACGGTGGCTTTATGGCCTCACCGGCATATGGATCGCGCAGGTCCTGTCTTTCACCCCGATTTCCTTCCTCGTACTTATCGGTGTTGTCGAGGGTGTGTCACCGTCGATGGAAGAAGCATCTCAAACTCTGCGCGCTGATCGCTGGCGTACGTTTCGCAGGGTTTCTCTGCCGCTGATGGCACCGGGGCTTGCCAATGCGTTTCTCATTGCTTTCATCGAAAGCATGGCGGATTTCGGCAATCCTATGGTGCTCGGAGGCAGCAATGGCGTGCTTTCGACTGAAATCTTCTTTGCCGTGGTTGGTGCGCAGAACGATCCATCGCGCGCGGCAGTTCTCGCAATCGTGCTGCTCTGCTTTACATTGACTGCGTTTCTTATCCAGCGCGTCTGGCTCTCAGGCAAGAACTTCGCAACTGTGACCGGCAAAGGCGATTCCGGTATGCATGCCGGGCTGCCACGCGGCCTAAAGATCGGCGTTTATGCCCTTGTCATTCCTTGGATGATTTTCACTGTCGTTGTTTACGCGATGATCCTTATTGGCGGCTTCGTGCGTCAGTGGGGGCTCGACAATACATTGACAGTCGAGCACTACGCGCGGGCGTTTTCCCTCAATTGGACAGAGAGTGGCATTGCGTGGACCGGTGTGGCATGGAATTCATTCTGGACGACGATGGAAATCTCGCTAATCTCGGCTCCGCTGACTGCTGCTGTCGGGTTGCTGACGGCCTATCTGATCGTTCGCCAGCGCTTTGTTGGACGGAACGCCTTCGAATTCGCCTTGATGCTGAGCTTCGCAATTCCCGGCACCGTCATCGGCGTCAGCTACATCATGGCTTTCAATCTGCCACCGCTTGAAATGACTGGCACGGCGCTGATCCTGATTGCATGTTTCGTCTTCCGCAACATGCCAGTGGGTGTGCGTGGCGGCATCGCAGCAATGAGCCAACTCGACAAGAGCCTCGACGAAGCCTCGCTGACGTTGCGGGCAAACAGCTTCCGCACGATCCGCAAAGTCATTCTGCCACTGCTGCGTCCCGCAATCACAGCTGCATTGGTCTATTCCTTCGTGCGTGCCATCACGTCCATCAGCGCGGTTATTTTCCTCGTTTCGGCGCAATACAACATGGCGACATCCTACATTGTCGGGCTGGTCGAAAACGGTGAATTCGGCGTGGCTATCGCTTATTCATCGATGCTGATTGTCGTGATGATCGTGGTCATTACAGGCTTCCAGCTCCTCGTGGGTGAACGCAAACTCAGGCGCGAGAACCGCGTTGCGGCTGTCCCCCCCGTCAAAACCGTTCGTCAGGAGAAAACCGCATGACTGCGATCCGTCCCGGCTCCGTTACATTTGAAAATGTCACCAAGAAATTCGGTAATTTTACCGCCTTGCCCGATCTGTCCCTGACCGTCGAGCCGGGAACTCTGGTGACGCTCCTTGGACCATCCGGTTGCGGCAAGACGACGACATTGCGGCTGCTGGCTGGGCTTGAACATCCGACTTCGGGTCGCATTCTGATCGGTGGCAAGGATGTGACCAATCTGCCAGCCAATGAGCGGGATGTGTCCATGGTCTTCCAGTCCTATGCACTCTTTCCGCATATGAACTCGCTCGACAACGTGGCCTACGGCTTGGAATCTTCAGGTTTGAAAAAAGCGGAAGCGCGCGAACGTGCGGAAGAGGGGCTGAAGCTCGTCGGTCTTGCAGGAATGGGGCATCGCCTTCCGGCAGAACTGTCGGGTGGCCAGCAACAGCGCGTGGCCGTAGCGCGCGCGCTTGTGCTTGAACCGCAGGTTCTGCTTCTGGACGAGCCGCTTTCGAACCTCGACGCTCGCCTGCGCCGCCGTGTGCGCACCGAAATTCGCGAGCTTCAGCAGCGGCTCGGGTTTACCGCCGTCTATGTCACGCACGACCAGGACGAGGCGCTCGCTGTCTCCGATACGATCATCGTCATGAAGGAGGGCAATATCGCACAGAAGGGAAGCCCTCGTGATCTCTATGAAACACCGGCCTCAGCCTTTATCGCGGATTTCATGGGAGAGGCGAATGTTGTGCCGTGTGAGGTGATGACGGCAGATGGGGGCGAAGCTGTCATTCGTGTGGGCAGCCTGACCCACCGGGTTACCGCGCGCAACGCTCGACCAGGTCCGGCGCAACTTGCTATCCGGCCCAACGCGGTGACCTTGCAGCCAAAGGCTGGCGGCGGATTCCCCGGAAGGGTTGCCCATTCGGCCTATCTTGGCGATCATATCGAGTATGAAATCGAGACCGAGCACGGCAAGCTTTTCATTGTCGATCCGGCGGTCGAGGAGGCTCTGCCGCCGCAAACCGATGTATCGATCGAGTTCAAAACGCGCGGACTTGCCATTATCAATCAATAGGCGCAAAAACGTCGCGCCTTTCTTTATCTCTCATCGGAAAATCATCATGACTTCCCATCCCCGACAGGAACTAGAAGCGCGGCTGGCGCTTGCCGAAAAGATCGCGCGCGAGGCGGGCGCCAAGGCCCTCGACTATTTCAAGCAGCGTGAAACACTGGTTATCGAAACCAAGCGCGATCCGCAGGATGTGGTGTCGATTGCCGACAGGGACGTTGAACAGCTTATCCGTGCCCGTGTGTCGGAAGCGTTTTCTCAGGATGGTTTTCTGGGAGAGGAATACGGGTTGAATGAAGGCACTTCGGGTTACACATGGGTTGTGGATCCTATTGATGGCACCAGTCCTTTCGTCAACGGTATGCCGAACTGGTGTGTTTCCATTGCCGTTCTGAAAGACGGCGAGCCCGTCATCGGCGTAATCCAGGCGCCGTGCTTCGACGAACTCTATGCTTCGGCAAAAGGCTTGGGTGCAACACTTGATGGAAAGAAGCTGGTTCTCGATCCGAGCCGCACGATCCGTAATTCGGTGACGGGTATCGGCGCCAACAACTACGTAACACCACAGGTTGTTGCAAAAATCGTAGAAGACCTGCTTGAGGCGGGCGGAACCTTTCTCCGTAATGGTTCAGGCGCACTGATGATCGCTTATGTCGCGGCTGGCAGGCTGGTCGGATATTATGAGCCTTATATGCATGCCTGGGATTGCATGGCAGGCTTCTGTCTCGTGCGTGAGGCGGGAGGTTATGTGCATCCTTTTCCGGTAGACGGAGAACAGCTCACCAAAGGCAACAAGGTCTTCGTGGCTGCACCCGGAGCGGTGGAAGATCTGAGAAAAATCGCGCGTTTAAGCCCGAGATAAGCAAGGAGAGGACAGAAACAAAGAACGCCTAATTTCCTAAACTGTTTGTTTCGGTTTAGCTGAGAGGCCCTGATAACGTACTCGTGAATGTGTTTTATTTAACTAATGCAGGCCGCAATAATATGCTGGCATAGTGTTTCATTTGAAGGAAGGAAGCCTATGTCGGCAAACGGATGGACAGCTGCATATCAACCGATCATGCTCAGTATTTTACGTATCGTGGCAGCTCTTGTACTCTTCAGTTATGGTACGGAGAAGATACTTGGCTTTCCTTCAGGCCGTTCGCCAGCAATGTTCTCATTGTCGTGGACCGCGGGTGTCCTTGAGCTTGTTTTGGGCTTCACGCTGCTAATCGGTCTTTTCAGCCGGTTTTCTGCCTTCATTCTCTCGGGCCTGATGGCATGCGCCTATTTCATCGCTCATGCATCCCAAAGCTTTTTCCCAGGCCAGAATGGCGGTGTTGCTGCAATCCTGTTCTGCTTCATTTTTCTTTATCTGTTTATTGCCGGACCTGGCCCCCTGAGCATCGATGCATCGCGGGCGAACAATGCGCTGCCAGCCGGCCGATAGCGACGAACGACAGCTTATTGAAAAGCCCCGGATCCGGGGCTTTTCTGTTTACGGATTGTCGCGTTTGAAAATCCAGTCATGGTCGGGATGGTTCTTGAAGCGCCATTTGCGCAAGGGACCGGCCATCACATTGAGATAATACATCTCGTAGCCATAGGGCGCGCCACATGGATGGTGGCCTTTTGGTACAAGCACGACGTCTCCGTCAGAGACCGCCATGGTTTCATCAAGGCTTCCGTCTTCGGTGAAAACACGCTGGAAGCCGAAGCCCTGCGCCGGGTTGAGACGGTGATAATAGGTCTCTTCCAGATAGGTCATATGCGGGAAATTGTCTTCGTCGTGTCTGTGGGGTGGATAGGACGACCAGTTTCCCTGCGGTGTGAATACCTCGGTAACAAGAAGGCTATCGGCAACATCGCGGCTTTCCATTGCGATATTATGGATAAAGCGGGTATTGGCACCTTTTCCGCGTTGTTCAAGTGTCAGGCTTTCCGGCCCAAGCTTCTGTGCCTTGCGACCTGGCTTGCCCGGTGCGGTGCAAACAGCCAGAACACAATCTGTCGTGGCGGTTGCATGCCAGTCGCTTTCAGCAGGCACATAGAGGCAGTGTGGCGGCAGTTTCTCGAACACGTTTATGCGCTGGCCCATCTCGCCGAAATCCTCGCCAGAAGCGGAAATCTTTGCCTTGCCTTCCACAAGAACAAGGATCACCTCCGTCGATCCGGTCTTTTCGGAGACACTCTCGCCGGATTTGAGACGATAGAGCCCGAACCCGACATAACCCCATTTGGCGCTTTTCGGAGTGATGTCGTGGACCTTGCCATGCTTGCCGTTGGGCTTGCGTAACAAATTGGCCATGTCTCAGTCTCCTTTGTCGAGTCCTGCTTCGCGTGCGAATGATTTTAGCGATTTTAGCCCAAGTGACTGATACTGATACGGATTACGAATATCGGGGTCCTGTTCTGCCTCGATCACCAGCCAGCCTTGATAGGTTTTATCAGCAGCAACTTTCAGTACAGGTACGAAGTCGACGCCGCCATCTACATCGCCCGGAACAGTGAAGACGCCGCGACGGACCCCCTCCAGAAACGACAGGCTCTGGTTGCGTACTTCAGTGGCTATGGCCGGGCGAACGTTCTTGGCGTGGATATGCCCGACGCGGTCCATATGCTTTTTCGCAACCCGCTCCGGGTCGCCACCACCAAACAGGCAGTGACCGGTATCGAGAAGAAGTTTCGTGTGCGGTCCTGTATGCTGCATCAGAAGGTCTATCTCATCCTCACTCTGCACCACCGTTCCCATGTGATGATGGTAGACAAGCGCGATACCTTGGGCGGCGGCATGTTGTGCCAGTGCTTCGACGCCCGTGCCGAATTCTTCCCAGCGCGCTTCTTCCAGCACTGGACGCTCAGACAGCGGCTTGTCGTTGTCGCCGTGAATGGCATTCGACGTTTCGCAAACAATGATGACCTTCGAGCCCATTGCTTTCAGGAGGTCGAGCGCAGGCTGCATTGCCTTCTTTTCTTCTTCGACCGAATTGACCAGTAGATTGAGCGAATGCCAGCCCGATACATAGCGAAGCTTGCGAGGTTCAAGCACGGCTTTGAGTGCAGCCGGCTCCTGCGGAAATTTGTGACCTTTCTCGATTCCATCGAAGCCGATCTCGGCTGTTTCATCGAGACATTGATCCAGGGTGATATGCGCACCGAGGTTGCGATCATCGTCGTTCGACCAGGCAATAGGATTGGTGCCATAGAGGATCATCGGTCAGTTTCTTTCTTTGAGCTTGGCTTCATAATCTTTACGCGCAGCACGTACCTGTTCGCGCTCCGAGACTTCCGGCACCGCGACATCCCACCACCAACCGCCAGTTTCAGGGGTCGGGTAAGGATCGGTATCGATAATGACGACAGTGGTGCGCGGGCTGTTGCGGGTTTCCGCCAAAGCCTCTTCCAGCTCGCGGATCGACCCTGCTTTCTTCGTATCGGCACCCATAGCTCCGGCATGGGCGGCGAAATCGATGTGCGACGGGTTCACGTGGCTCGAATGGTCGAGCAGGTTGTTGAACTCAGCGCCACCAGTCGCCATCTGCAGCCGGTTGATGCAACCGAAACCACGATTGTCGGTAATAACGACCGTAATCTTCTGCCCCATCATGACGGCAGTGGCGAGTTCGGAATTGGCCATCATGTAAGAGCCGTCACCGACCATCACGATGACGTCTCGATCCGGTTCGGCCATCTTGATACCAAGGCCGCCAGCTATCTCATAACCCATACAGGAGAAGCCATACTCCATATGGTAGGACATGGGGCGACCGGCTTTCCAGAGTTGGTGCAGTTCGCCCGGCATGGTGCCTGCCGCGCACATGACGACCGTGTTCTCTCGTGCCTGACGCTGTACCGCGCCGATCACCTGCATATCGGTTGGCAAAGCGTTGCCGTCACTGGGGGCAGCGGTAAACCCATCTGCCGCCGCAAACCATTTTTCTTTCAACGCTGTGTCTGCAGGTTGGCGCTTATAGCTGCCAACCGCTTGCGAGAGCGCTTCAAGACCAATCTTTGCATCGGCAACCAATGGAAGCGAACCGTGCTTGGAGCTGTCATAGGGTTGGACGTTTAGCGAGACAAGCTTGCGCCCTGGATGTTTGAACAGCGCCCATGATCCGGTCGTGAAGTCCTGAAAGCGTGTGCCGACGCCAATCACAAGATCGGCTTCCGCCGCGATAGCATTGGCGCTGTCTGCCCCAGTCACGCCAACCGGACCAAAATTGAGCGGGTGATCCCACGGTAACGCCGATTTGCCAGCCTGCGTCTCGATGACTGGAATGCCATGTGCTTCGGCAAAATCGCGCAACGCTTCGTGAGCGCCGGAGTAGTGCACTCCGCCGCCTGCAACGATAACGGGTTTCAGCGCTGCCTTGATTGCTGCCGCTGCAGCATTCAGTTCATTCTCATCCGGCGGTGGACGGCGCCAGTGCCAGACTTTCGGTTCAAAGAACTCTTCCGGCCAGTGATATGCTTCCGTTTGCACATCCTGACAGAAAGCAAGCGTAACCGGCCCACAATCAGCAGGATCGGTCATGGTGCGGAAGGCGCGGGGCAGGGCAGTGAGAAGCTGTTCAGGTCGGGTGATCCTGTCGAAATAGCGGCTGACCGGACGAAAACAGTCATTCACGGTCATAGTGCCGTCATTGAAGTCTTCGATCTGTTGCAGCACGGGATCAGGTCCACGATTGGCAAAGACGTCGCCGGGAATGAGGAGAACTGGTAGGCGGTTCACATGGGCAAGGGCTGCTGCAGTGACCATATTTGTTGCGCCGGGGCCGATGGAGGAGGTGACAGCACAGGCACGCTTGCGGCCAAGCTGCTTGGTATAGGCAATGGCTGCATGGGCCATGGTCTGTTCATTATGGCCGCGCCATGTAGGCAGTTCTTCGCGAATGCCATGGAGGGCCTCGCCAAGTCCGGCCACGTTTCCGTGGCCGAAAATAGCCCAAACACCTGCGATAAAGGTCTCACCATCCGGCGTCATCTGATTGGCGAGGTAGCGCACCAATGCCTGTGCGGCGGTTAATCGAACGGTTTTCATAGCTCCTCCAGTTTCCTCCCGGCAGAACGAATTCAATATGTACGCACGCTGTCCCAGACGTTGCAAAGGCCACGATAGCGCATCACCATGTCGGCGATTGCTTCTTCGTCGCTGATCGAACCGTTCAGCCATTTGCGTGCCGCGTCACCAAAAATCGTACGTCCCACTGCAAAGCCTTTGACGAGGTCGAATTCGGCAGCAATTGCAAGACTGGCTTTGAGTTCTTCCGCTGGTGCATCCAGACCCAGAACAACAATACCGCGTGTGTGTGCATCATTGCGCGTGATCGCGTCACAGGCATTGGCCCAGGCCGCTCTGGTCTTCATGGGTTCTAGCTTCCACCAGTCGGGATAGACGCCGATTTCATAAAACCGCTCGATCACACGCGCAGTTGTGTCGTCATCGACGGGACCTGCTTTGGATGGGATGACTTCCAGCAGGAATTCCAATCGGTTGCGCCGTGCGGCTGCGAAAAGACGTGAAACAGTTTCTTCCTGTTCTGCCTTGAATTCAGCTGTGTCATCCGGATGATAGAAGCATAGCAACTTCACGACATTCTCGACAGGCCACTCGACCAGTCCACCGCAGTCTGGTCCGAGTTCCGGTTCCAGCTTGAGTGGACGCGAGCCGGGCCATTCGGTCGGACGTCCGATCCACAAGCCCGAACCGGCGGCCCGGTAAAGAGCATCGCGGCCCAGTCGACCATCACACAATATGCCGTAACCCTCATCCCCGTTTGCCACCTGCAAGGCCGCATTCAGGCAAAGCTGTTTGAACTCGCCAATCTTTTCCGTTGAAACGCTCGCCTCGGCGGCCATTTCTTCCAGTTGAATACGATGATCAAAGGCAAAAACGCGCATATTTGGCCAGTGGCCGTTGCGATTGGTGGACCAATGTATCTGCTCCAGCGCGGCATCCTTGCGCAAAGCCTTGTTGCGAATGCCGGTACGGAAAAAATACTGAAGCTCTTCCCAGCTCGGATAAGCTGGCGTGCATCCATGTCGCGAGACTGCAAAGGCCCCACAGGCATTGGCTAATTTGAGGCTGGTAGGCCAGTCTTCGCCCTTCAACCAACCGCGCAAAAGCCCGGACATGAACCCGTCGCCCGCACCAAGCACGTTGAAAACGTCAATCGGGAACCCTTCGCCGCTCTGTCCCTCGTCGAGGCTGTTAGGGATTGGGCCTTCGAAAACCACGGCTCCCATGGGGCCGCGTTTGCAAACCAGTGCAGCGTCCGTTACTGCGCGCACGGCTTTCAGCGCTTGAAGCGTGTCTGTCGAGCCGCCAGCAATATGAAACTCTTCTTCCGTGCCGACGATCAGGTCGAACAGATGCAGGGTCGATTGCAGTTTGGTCGTAACATCTGCGGATTCGATAAAACGGTTTTCACCGTCGCCATGACCGGAAAGCCCCCAGAGATTGGGGCGATAGTCTATGTCGAGGGCCGTCCGGCTGCCATTGTCGCGAGCAAGACGGAGTGCTTTCAGAACAGCCGCTTCTGTCTTCGGATGTGATAGATGTGTGCCCGTAACCAGAATACAGCCAGCTTCGGCGATGAAGACCGGATCGATGTCGTCCTCGCACAATGCCATGTCGGCACAATTCTCGCGATAGAATATCAGTGGAAAATGCTGCTGATCGCGAATGCCGAGAATAACGAGCGCGGTCAGGCGTTCGGGATCGGTGACGATACCGCGTGTGTCCACGCCTTCGCGTTCCAGCTCACGTAACAGAAAACGGCCCATGTGCTCGTCACCAACACGGGTGATAAGTGCGGATTTAAGGCCCAGCCGTGCAGTCCCGGTTGCGATATTGGTAGGAGAGCCACCTACATATTTGTTGAAGGAGGCCATGTCTTCCAGAAGGCCGCCAACCTGTGCACCATACAGGTCAACCGAAGATCGGCCAATCGTTATCAAGTCGAGCCGCTTCACTACAATCCTCCCTCGCTATTTTCTTATTGCTGCAAGGCTGTGCAGAATTCATGCACACATAGCAGTTATTCCATTTTTGATTAAAATGGATTTATTATTCCATTTCAACTAAAAAATGGAATATGCACGGGAAGGATCAGTCGCTTTGACGTGCGGTGCCTACGGCTACAGCGAGCGCTATAGCAAGACAAAGCGTTGCGGAGAGTGAACGGAAGGCGCCGAAATCCACCTCTGAAACGAGCAATGTCTGTTTGGCGGATTTACTCATCGGGCTGACAAACGTGTCAGTGATGCCGACGACGTCGATACCACGCGCAGCGACAGTTTCGGCCATTGCGACCGTTTCCGGTGAATAGGGGGAGAAGGTAATCGCCAGAAGCACATCACCTTCGCGAATAGCATGCAGGTTCTCCAGTTTGCCGACAGCGCTGTGCAGCATGGCAGGCACTTGCATCTTCTCCAGCGCGTAAGCCAGGTAGCTCGCGACGGGAAAAGCACGGCGGATGCCGACAATGTGGATTGTCTGCGCGCTGGCCAAAAGCTGAACGGCCTTTTCGAGTGCATCTGGATCAATGGTTTTGAGCAGCCCTTCAAGAGACGTGCGCCCTGCTTCGGCAAACTCGGCAAGAAGGGCAGGGGCGCTGCCGGTCGCCGTTTCTCGCAAATGTTGCAATCTGGTTGAATAGTCAGGCCAGCCGCCTGCATAGGAATCCCGGAACAGCTTCTGCATCTCCGAAAAGCCGGAGAAACCCATGATCTGGCAGAAACGCATGAAGGCTGAGCTCTGCACACCCGCACCTTCAGCCATCTCGGCGACGGTCGACACAGCGATACGGTCCTGGTTGGCGGCAACGAAATCGGCGCACTGTTTCAGCCTCTTCGGCAAACGGTCGGAAACCTCTAGCAGCTTCGCCTCGAATTCCTTGATATTCGTCGGAACGTTGATTGATGACGGGGCGGGGGAATCCATCAGTGGCCTTTCATATGGTCTCTTGACAATCTTTATGTCACATTCTAGCAAAATAGAATAAATATTCTATAGTATATCTTCGTTTACCCGAAGATGGCCGTTTCCTGGGAGGATGAGGCAATGGTGACACGTCTGGCACTGCTCGGCGCGGGCCGTATCGGCAAGGTTCACGCAGGCGCAATCGCTGCGGACAAGCGGGCCCGATTGGTCGCGGTCGCAGACGCAAATGAGGCGGCGGCGCGAGCAATTGCTGATTCTGCCGGTGCGGAAGTCCGCAGTATCGACGCTATTGAGCAATCAGACGATGTGGACGCAGTGCTGATATGCACGCCGACCAATACCCACGCCGATCTTATTGAACGGTTTTCTCGCGTCGGCAAGGCTGTTTTTTGTGAGAAGCCGATTGATCTTGACATAGCGCGCGTTAGAGCCTGCCTCAATGTCATTCGAGAAACTGGCGCGAAAGTGATGCTGGGTTTCAATCGCCGTTTCGATCCGCATTTTGCAGCGGTGCACAAAGCCATCAAAGATGGGCGCATCGGCAATGTTGAAATGGTGACGATCACCAGCCGTGATCCGGGTGCACCGCCGGCAGAATATATCAAAGTATCCGGCGGTATTTTCCGCGACATGACGATCCATGATTTCGACATGGCGCGTTTTCTCCTCGGTGAGGAAATCGAGAACGTATCGGCCTCGGCTTCGGTGCTGGTCGATCCGAAAATTGGAGAACTTGGCGATTATGATAGTGCAAGCGTCATTTTGACGACTGCTTCCGGTCGCCAGTGCGTCATTTCCAATTCGCGCCGCGCTTCCTATGGCTATGATCAGCGCATTGAAGTCCATGGATCGCTCGGTGCTGTTTCGGCGGAAAACCAGCGTCCGATCTCGATAGAAATCGCTTCTAAAGACGGTTATAACCGTCCGCCATTGCACGATTTTTTCATGACCCGCTACACGACTGCTTATGCAGCGGAAATCGCCTCGTTTATCGATACGCTGGACACCGGCAAAGCGCCGCATCCTTCAGCAGAAGATGGATTGCAAGCTTTGGCTCTGGCTGAGGCAGCACTTCGTTCGGTAAGGGAAGGCCGGACTGTCAAAGTTGCGGAAGTTCTCGGATAAGGCGGTAATTTTGTTTGCCTTTGTTCGCAATCGGCTGCGATATGCGGGGCATGGCCTACAAGATCGATGATTTGCCGTTCGGAGAATTTTTCGTACCCGTGAGCAAAGCTACGGCGGCTCTGGTGCGGCTCGATGAACGACTTTTGCGCTCGCCCATTCGCGAAGGGATGCTCGAGCGAATGCATATGCACGATGCCGTCGCTTCGATGTGGCTTGAAGGCGAACTGGTACATATGGAAGACTTGGTCTTGCATGATGCCTTGATGGACAGCCGGATGCCTAGTCACGCCCTGACCATCGCACATGCGGTTTTGCGCATGCGTCGGCAGATTGCTGGAAGACCTGCAGATTGGGCTCTTGACCCTGCTGGTGTTCAGCAATTGCTTGGCCGCACGGTCGATACCGTGCCCTCTGGAATTGAGCCATCCGGGGCAATGGACGACGATGATGTTGATCCGATGCTTGATGACATCGACAACTTGCTTGCGCGAACTGATGCTCTTTTGAAGGGAACTGTCTCAGACAGGTCGAAGCCGGAAGCCGTCGTGCGCGATACGTTACTCTACGACGACGACTGGGATGAGGATGCGCGTTTGCAGGAATGGCGGGACTGTCTTGCAGCGACAAGGCATCTGCCGCCCCTTATGCGCGCCGCATTGATCCACGACGCGTGGTTTTCTCTGGAAGTCGTGCAGCGATCGTCATGGATTGGTCGGTTGCTGACAGCCGCCTTCTTGCGTCAGAGTGGCCTTGCAATCGGTCATTTGCCAGCAATCAGTCTTGGTCTCCGCGCGAAACGACCGGATGAACGGCGCTCACCTAACCGTCTTGTCCGTCTCAGGGCGTTTTTTGAAAGTATCGAAGATGCAGCCGATACGACCATGAAGGAGCATGACCGGCTGCTGCTGGCGCGCGAACAGATGCAGCGTAAGCTCAAGGGGCGCAGGTCCAATTCGCGATTGCCGCAACTGATGGATATGGTTTTGCGCAGTCCCGTTATTTCCAGCCAGATGGTGGAGAAGGAATTGCAGGTTACGCAGCAAGGGGCTTTGAAGCTGATCTCGGAACTCAATCTCAGAGAAGTCACCGGGCGCGGACGGTTTCGCGCCTGGGGAATTCTCTAGGCCGGCTTCATGCACTTGCCGCGAAGATGGTCAGCGAAGAGCTGAAACTCGTTGCGGCGGGCGGCGTTGGAGCGCCAGACGAGAACCAGTGACCGATAATTGTGCTTGCCTTCATAAGGAACGATGCTCAGCTCCGTTCCGCGCGTGGCTCCGGCTTTGACCGCCACTTCAGGCAGCAGCGTAACACCCATCCCGAAGTCGACAAGTTGCACCAATGTCATGATAGATGTGGCATGAACGTCACCGCTTGCTTGGGCCGGTGTGGACCCTATGGCAGCCATGACGTGTTCCCGAAGGCAATGCCCGGTTTCCAGTAGAAGAAACGGCTGGTCCTGCAAGTCGTCTGCATCGACCTGTTCGCGATTGGCCAGCGCATGATCGCGCCGTACTGCCAGATAGAAGATGTCCCGACCAAGCTCTGCTATCTCAAATTCATCAAGGTCGTAGGGATGGGCGACCAGTGCTACATCGAGCGAACCTGAACGCAAGCTGTCGAGCAACGACCGAGTGAGACCTTCACGAATGGTCAATTGCAATTCGGGAAAGGCTTTAGCGGTCGCAGGCAGGACTTTAGGTAGCAGAAAAGGCGCTATCGACGGAATGACGCCCATTCGTAGTCTGGTCGTCAGCGGTCGTTCAGCTTGTCGCGCGTGTTCAGGCAATTCTTCAATGAGGGCTATAATCGTACGAGCGCGTGCCAGAAAATCCTCACCAGCGGGCAAAAGCTGCATTCGTCTGCCCGAGCGATCGATCAACGTTACGCCAAGTTCTGTTTCAAGCGCCTGAATAGCAGCACTCAATGTCGATTGGGTAACACCCACGACCTCAGCTGCACGCGAAAAGGACCCCGCTTTGACAAGGGCCATAAAGTAATGGAGCTGGCGGACGCTGATATTGAGCATTGATTCTTTCGACTTTGCTCCATCGTTAAAATCGATGGATTTGATCGTTATAATCGCTTTGACCGATTTAACAAGAATCCCTATATATGACTCGTAGTCGGAAAATTCTGTAAGTTCAGAAATTTCCGCATAACAATTGAATTTACAGGCAGGTATAAAATGCTCGGTATCGGCGATAAGCTTCCCTCCTTCAAGGTCACCGGCGTAAAGCCCGGTTTCAACCATCACGAAGAAAACGGCGTTTCGGCATTTGAAGAAATCACCGAAGCAAGCTTTGCGGACAAGTGGAAGGTTATCTTCTTCTACCCGAAGGATTTCACCTTTGTTTGCCCGACCGAAATCGCCGAATTTGCGCGTCTTGCATCGGATTTCGAAGACCGTGACGCAGTCGTCCTGGGCGGTTCGACCGACAATGAGTTCGTGAAGCTCGCATGGCGTCGCGATCACAAGGATCTCGACAAGCTGCCGATCTGGTCGTTTGCCGACACCAATGGTTCGCTGGTCGATGGCCTCGGTGTTCGTTCGCCAGATGGTGTTGCGTACCGCTACACCTTCGTTATCGATCCGGACAACACGATCCAGCACGTTTACGCAACCAACCTCAACGTTGGTCGCGCTCCCAAGGATACGCTGCGCGTTCTCGATGCGCTGCAGACCGATGAGCTCTGCCCATGCAACCGTGAAGTCGGTGGCGAGACGCTCAAGGCTGCCTGATAGGCCCTGATTGGTTTGCAGAAAGGCGGGTCAAGGCCCGCCTTTCTTTTATCTAGAGCGGTTCCGGTTAAAACGGAATCGTTGGAACCGCTCTATCTCTTTGTTTTCGGCATGTCTTTACCCCAAAACCGGTTCCCACTTTCGGGAGACATGCTCTAGTATCCAAATGACAGATAAAGAGGGTTCCATGTCCATTGATGATCTGAAGTCAAAGATCCCGGATTTCGCCAAGGACGTTCGTCTCAATCTTTCGTCGATGGCAAGCGACGAAACTCTGACACCGCAACAGAAATACGGTCTGTTCGTCGCCTGCGGCATTGCTTCTCGTAATGCCGACGTGCGCAAGGCGCTTGTTGCCGAAGCCGCTGCCAAGGTCGATGCCTCCGTCATTCAGGCGGCAAAATCTGCTGCGTCGATCATGGGCATGAACAATGTCTATTACCGCTTCGTGCATCTTGCGACCAACAAGGACTACCGCACCATGCCAGCGAAGCTGCGCATGAATGTGATCGGTAATCCGGGTGTCGATAAGATTGACTTCGAACTCTGGTCGCTGGCCGTATCTGCTATCAATGGCTGCGGCATGTGCATCGATGCGCATGAGGATGTTTTGCGCAAAGCCAATGTGACGTCGGAAACGATCCAGACAGCCGTGCGTTTTGCGTCGATTATCCAGTCAGTGGCTATTGCGCTGGAAGCTGCTGACACAGAATAAAAGCTGCAAGCTCCCTAAAAAGAAAAGCCCACGTGGATCGCTCCACGTGGGCTTTTTCGTTTCGGAAGTTCGTTATTCGCCGCGCTTGAACGAGATAAAGGCAAAACCGATCAGCGAGATCACAGCTGCGGCAGACATGTAATAGCCGACATAGTCGAAGCTATAATGTGTTGCGAGCCAGGTTGCGATGTAAGGCGCTACTGAAGCACCCAGAATGCCTGCCAGATTAAAAGTCAGCGAAGCACCGGTGTAACGAACCGAGGTTGGGAATGGTTCGGCCAGAGCAGCGCCAATCGGACCGTAGGTCAGACCCATCAGGCCGAAGCCGATGACGAGGAATGCGAGTACGCCGGCCGTACCAGCCATGAACAAAGGCGCCATGATGAAGCCGTAGAGGCCGATCAGAACGGTGACGATGATCATGACCGGACGCATGCCGAAGCGGTCTGACAGCAGGGCCGCTACCGGGATCATGAGGCCGAAGAAGATTACGCCAATCATCTGAAGAATAAGAAATTCTTCGCGGCTGTAACCAAGGGCGCGCGTGCCCCAACCCAATGAGAAGACTGTCATCAGATAGAACAGGACGAAGGTTGCAACCGCACCGATCGTGCCGAGCAACAGGCTCATCTTGTGCTTTTTGAACAGAGCTGCGACCGGTACTTCGACGCGTTCAGCCTTGTCGATTGCTTTCTGGAATTCTGGCGTTTCAGCGATTTTCAGTCGGATGAACAGGCCTACACCGACCAGAAGTGCACTGGCGATGAAAGGAATGCGCCAGCCGAAAGCGAAAAACTGTTCTTCAGTTAGAGCTTCTGCCAGAACTAGGAAGATGCCCGTCGCCAGAATGAAGCCAACTGGCGCGCCAAGCTGCGGGAACATGCCGTACCAGGTGCGCTTGCCTTCGGGTGCGTTTTCTGTTGCGAGCAGCACTGCACCACCCCATTCACCGCCAAGACCAAGTCCCTGGCCCAGACGGCAGAGAGCGAGCAAAAGGGCTGCCCAGACGCCAATCGAATCATAGGTTGGCAGGAAGCCGATGGCGACGGTGGAAATGCCCATGGTCATGAGCGCTGCAACGAGCGTCGCTTTGCGTCCAACCTTATCGCCAAAGTGACCAAACAGAGCACCACCGATAGGGCGGGCGAAGAAGGCAATCGCAAAGGTTGCTAGAGACTGGAGAAGCGCGGAATTGCCGTCGCTCGCAGGGAAGAACAGATGCGGGAATACGATCACCGCAGCGGTGGCATAAATATAGAAGTCAAAGAATTCGATCGTGGTGCCGATCATGCTCGCGGCCAGAACTCGGCGCGCGGAATTTTTCTGCGGGGCAACCGCTACAGCGACAGTCATTGTTTCAGATCCAATATTTACGGGCCGTCTAAATTTGGGGGAGGAGCCCGAGATACGGCTTCTTTAAAACCGCAGGGTATGGAATCGCAAGCAAAAAACGGCTTTTGAGCAACTTTATGATTTCGAATAGGCGATTTTGGAAAGAAAAGCGAAAGTGGGTAAAATTCCCGTCAGTGCTCCTTCAGGTCTTTTAATTGCCGTAACGGACGACTAGATTTCCAATGTCGTCCGTTTGGAAGCAAAGATGTATCGAGCACAGTACGATATCGGTTTCAGGAATACAGCACGAGGCCATGCGGTCTTGTGTTCGCCCTCCCGCGTGCTCGTGACAATGCTTTCGTTCGTGTTTCTTCTCTCAGTGCAACTCTGTTACGCAATGGCGCATGACATGCCATCTGTGCAGACAGTTTCTGATTGCAGTGTGAGCCTGCCGCATCACGTGGACAATTCGTCGATGCCGTCGAGCATGGATAAATCTGCCCCAATGGATCACGGCGCTAAAGCACCCAATGCTTGTGTCATGATGATTTGTGGCTGCGTCGTTCAGCTTGGCACGAATTTGCGTGCCTTTACTCCTGTTCTGGATTTTGGTTTGCCGCCGCTTGTCGCGGCACTTAGCGGCAAAATGCCGAATAGAGATTTGCGGCCTCCCATACTGCTTCCGGCTTGATCTGAAAATCGCCGCCAAACCTTTGGCGGCCATGAGATTATTGTCTGGAGAATAACCATGACTGGAATTACACGTCGTCGCCTGCTGTCTCTTGGGGCAGGGGCCGCTTTTCTAACCGCTATTCGCCCTTTTGACAGCATTGCCCAGGACGCGCACATGGGCCACGGCGCTGCTTCCTCAGCGACCGCCACGGCTGGACGGCCTTTGCCTTTACCGCCGTTGATCGAACCGGACGCATCGGGCGTTGTTGAACTGAAAGTGCAGACAGGCCGGCACAGCTTTGAAGAAGGAAGCGAAGCGGCATCCGCTGGCATCAATGGTGCCTATCTCGGCCCCCTCGTTCGTCTGAAGAACGGCGAAACGGTCACTCTTTCCGTTGAAAATGGCATGGATGAAGAGACTACACTTCATTGGCATGGGCTTTTCGTTCCGTCCGCACTCGACGGCGGGCCACACAATCTGATTGCGGCGGGCGCAGAATGGAAGCCGAAAGTTACGGTTAACCAGCCGGCCTCGTTCAACTGGTTTCATCCACATTTGCATGGCAACACCGCCCGCCAGGCGCATATGGGTATTGCCGGTTTGATGGTGGTTACTGACGGCAAGGATGCTGAGCGCGGACTACCAGAAGATTACGGAGTGGACGATATTCCGCTGGTGCTTCAGGATCGCCGGGTGATCGAAGGTGATAAGGTCTATCAACCGGATATCATGGACTTGATGCATGGTTTCCGAGGTGACAAGCTTATCGTGAATGGTGTCGTTTCACCGGAAGCACGTGTTCCCGCCTCCATTGTCCGCCTGCGTATCCTGAACGGTGCCAATGCGCGAAATTTTCATATTCGTCTGAGCGACAATCGGCCTTTGCTTGTCATAGCATCTGATGGCGGCTTCATTGGAAAGCCAGAAGCGGTCGAAAGGCTGACCATCAGCCCCGGCGAGCGCTACGAGGTTCTGGTTGATTTCTCCAAAGGTGAAGCCGCTGATTTGTTGACCTATGGGGATGACAGCGGCGGTGACGATCTGCACTTGATGCGGTTTGTCGTGGACAGCACCTTGCGAGGGAAAATCACGGCAGTTCCAGATCGTCTTGATGGTCCTGATGCAGCCGATGAAAAACTATCTGTAAAACGCCGTTCATTTTTCTTCGATGAGCGCATGGCGGAAAATATGAAACTGATGATGGCAAAGCCGTCAGCTGATCCTCATGCCGGGCATAATATGGGCAATATGGATATGAGCTCGATGTCCAGCGCCATGGATCATGATATGCACGGTGCCAGAACTTCTGCCGATGCGGGGCCTGCGCTTGAAGCTCTGACTTCGGGTGTGGAAATGGCAATCGCGGGTAAACCGTTCGACATGGATCGTATTGATGTCGAGGCTAAACTTGGATCCTGGGAGATTTGGGATCTCACAACCAAGGAGATGCCACACCCGTTCCATATCCATGGAGCCTCATTCCGCATTCTTTCCCTGAATGGCAAGGCTCCGCCAGCGCACCAGTCGGGATGGAAGGATACTGCTTTGATCGATGGCAAGGCCGAAATACTTGTCCATTTTGACCGTGAGGGAGCAAAGAGCCACCCGTTCATGTTCCATTGCCATGTGCTGGAACATGAAGATGTGGGCATGATGGCTCAGTTCGTAACGGTATAATCCGGCTGGACCGCGTGTCAGGCGTTTGTCACGCGGTCCTCACACGGAAGATTTATTTTCGAACAATTTCTGACGGTGTGCGTTGTCCTCTCATCACGAATTATCGCGATCAGGAGGAAATGATGCAGCCGTTATTGATTGCTTCAGCAATGATGCTTCTGACAGTTCCAGCCGCTGCGGCGGATGTGAGTGTCAAACTCTACGAAGCTCTGCCGACGGGGCAGGGGAAGGAAATCGGCACCGTCACGATCTCGCAGACTGCGGACGGATTACAATTCAAACCCGATTTGCGTGGCCTTCCCGCGGGTGAGCACGGTTTTCATGTCCATGAGAAAGGAAGCTGCGCACCCGGCGAACAAGATGGAAAAACTGTTCCGGCGCAAGCCGCCGGTGGGCACTACGACCCCTCACATTCCAAGCATCACATGGGGCCGGAAGGCGAAGGACATCTTGGTGATTTGCCTTTGCTCAAAACAGATGCCGAGGGCAACATAACGCAAAGCGTTATGGCACCGCGTCTCAAGTCACTGGATGAAATCAAAGGCAGAGCTTTGATGGTTCATGTTGGTGGCGACAATTATTCCGACGAGCCCAAGCCACTTGGCGGCGGCGGAGCACGGTTTGCCTGCGGTGTGATCGAATAGTCTGGAGCGAAGATCTATCCCCAGTTCTCGATGCGGATTTTGGAGCCATCTGAAAAGCGCGATATATGAAACGCTGAAGGATCGACAACCGGCGTTTCTCCCGTGACCATATCGGCCACAAGCTTACCTGCGCCTGGGCCGATACCGAAGCCATGCCCTGAAAAGCCTGTCGCTACGATCGCCCCTTCCACGCCTGGAAGGGGTGAAATGACCGGAATGACGTCCGGCATTGTGTCAATGAGGCCTGCCCATTCCTGCGCTATTGTGGCCGACGCGAAAGAAGGAATTGCCTGCTTCAGTTTCGCAAGGACCTGAGCATTTGCTGCCTTGCGTGGGGCGGGGTCGAGCGTGCGGATTTTCTCGAAGATGGAGACCTGATCGGCGGGACGAAGTTTCCACTGGAATGCTTCCTCGAAGAAACGTTCGCCAAACCGGAATCGCAACGACCGCCACTCGGTCGAAAGCGATGGTATAAAATCGCGGAAGAACCGAAAGCTGTCAGGCACGATATCGGCGATGGAGCCTCCAAGGCTTGCGACCGTATAACCTCCGTCCAGCCTTTTGCGCAGTGCAAAATCTGAAAATGCAATCGCAGGCTCCACACCGGCATCAATAGGCGCTGTACGGAATACGGATGAACGAACTTTCAATTGCGGCAGATGGGCATCAAAAGCGGAAATGATAAGTCTGGACCAAGCCCCGCCCGCGATGACCACCGCTTCACAGCGCAGGCGGCCTTTTTCGGTGAGGACAGCCGTCACCCGACCATTGGTCGTCTCGATACCGCGCACCGCACAATTTTGCAGGATGACAGCACCATTCTCTTGTGCTTTTGCTGCAAATGCCGGAACGGCCTTTTGCGGCTCCGCGCGACCGTCGAGTGGCGTAATCATGCCGCCTGCGAGATGTCGATTGACGCCCGGTGCAAGTGCTGCAGCTTGCTCAGTATTGAGAAGTTGTGTTTCGATGCCGTGTTCGCTGGCGATTTTTATCCATTCGGCATAAAGAGCCATTTGCTCTTCTTTTTCAGCCGTATAGGCAATCCCGGTAACGCGAAAGCCCGTTTCACGACCTGTACGTTCGTTCATACCACCCCATAGCCGCATGCTCTCGACGATGAGCGGCATTTCGCGGCTGTCACGGCCTGTGCGGCGGCACCAGCCCCAGTTACGGCTGGACTGTTCGCCAGCAATCTCTCCCTTTTCAAGAAGAGCGACGGGAATACCGCGTTCGGCCAGGAAGAGGGCTGTAGAAACACCAATAATGCCGCCGCCAATGATGGCAATTTTGGTTTCCTGCGGCAAGCTTTCAGCTGTCGCCACCTTATCCGTGACCGGCCCCATTTCGGTATTCTCCTGCAATGCGATTGGGTGATTTGGGTATGTGGAAGCATGGTGAGCATGGCCCGCTTTTTGTTCACGATCAACCAGATAACCCATTCTAAAAATACTCAATTACGATATTCCTGAGATATTCTATCCTGTTTTGGTAGCTTTCTGGAGAATGTGTCTCTATATCCGCCTGAACTGCAATCTGGACACGCGATCTTGCTTATGGACGCACGCAACCCGCATGATGAACGACAGGTCTCCGGTCATTCCGGTCCGGCGCTGACGCTGTCCGGTGTCAGTCGCCAGTTTGGCGCAGTGCGTGCGCTTGATGACGTGTCTCTTGATGTTCATGCGGGTGAGATCATTTGTCTGGTTGGTCATTCGGGCTGTGGCAAGACTTCCCTGTTGCGCATCATCGCCGGCATTGATGCTCCAGATAGTGGAACACTCACGATGGGGGGCAAGACACTTGTCGGACCATCTATCTTTATTGAGCCGGAAAAACGGAACGTTGGTGTGGTCTTTCAGGACTACGCCTTGTTTCCGCATCTGACGGTCAAAGAAAATATCCTGTTCGGCTTGCGAAGAATACCCCGCGACGAAGCGAACGCACGAGCAACCGAGCTTCTCGAACTGGTGTCGCTCTCCCATATGGCGGATCGCTATCCGCATATGCTGTCAGGCGGTGAGCAGCAGCGTGTTGCTCTTATCCGTGCCCTTGCTCCGAACCCACATCTTCTGCTGATGGACGAGCCATTTTCGAATCTCGACAGAGGTCTGCGTGCCCGGGTTCGTCGTGAGACAGTGGCTTTGTTAAGGGAACTTGGAACGACAGCAATTATTGTAACGCACGAAGCAGAAGAAGCCTTGTCGACTGGGGATAGTGTGGTGTTGATGCGCTCTGGCAAGGTCGTTCAAAGCGGTCCGGCACGCGAACTCCATGACCGGCCAACGAACCGTTATGCCGCAGATTTTTTCTGCGACTTCAATATGATATCGGGCAAAGCTGAAGACGGTAAACTGGCAACTCCCTTTGGAGAGCTTGCTCTGGCTGAACAGCTTGAACCAAATGCCGAAGCGTTTGTTTATCTGCGTCCGCGCGACTTCTCGATTCTGTCCGATGCTGAATCCAACGAAGCTGTGCTGCATGGACATATTGAATCACGAACGTTTCTCGGTGAAATCGAAGAATTGGTTGTACGGGTGACTGATGCTGCGCCGTTGTTGCGGGTGCGTACAGAATTGAGGCTTCCGGCCTCTGCGACCGATATTTTTTTATGCCCACATTGGGATAAGGCGCTCATTTTCCCCAAGTGATGGAAAATATACGCCGTTAGAGTTGCATGGGTAATTGACCGTCAGCGAGCCTCACCGTATAACTTGATTAGTCCGCTCATAATTCAAAATGAACCATGTCCATCTGGAGGTAAAATGTCCAAATTTGCGCGTTCCGGTCTCGCCCTCGTCGCAGTAACGCTGTTCGCAGGAGCCGCCCACGCAGATGAAGTGAACATTTACACGACACGCGAACCGGGTCTCATTCAGCCCTTGCTCGACTCTTTCAAGTCGTCCACGGGAATTACGGTCAATACGGTGTTCCTGAAGGATGGTCTGGCAGAGCGTGTGGCCTCTGAAGGTGCGAATTCGCCCGCTGACATCCTTATGACGGTCGACGCCGGTAATCTGGTCGATCTCGTTGACAAGGGCCTTACCCAGCCTGTCGATTCCAAGGTGCTGAAAGAGGCCGTTCCGGAGCAGCTTCGCGACGCGAAGGATAACTGGTTCGCGCTCTCCATGCGCGCTCGCGTTGTCTATGCAGCCAAAGATCTGGAACTCGACAAGATCAATTATGAAGACCTCTCTGATCCGAAGTGGAAAGGCAAAGTCTGCATTCGTGCGGGCCAGCATCCTTACAACACCGCTCTCTTCGCGGATTATATTGCGCACTATGGTGCGGAAAAGACTGAAGAATGGCTCAAGGGTCTCAAGGATAACCTCGCGCGCAAAGCTGCTGGCGGGGACCGTGACGGAGCTAAGGATATCGTCGGGGGTATCTGCGACATAGCAGTCGCCAATTCCTATTATGTAGGTCTGATGCGTTCGGGCAAGGGCGGCGACGAGCAGAAGGCTTGGGGCGAAGGCATCAAGGTTCTGCTGCCAACCTTCAAGGATGGGGGTACTCAGGTTAACATCAGTGGTGCGGCTGTTGCAAAGAACGCGCCGAACAAGGACGCGGCAGTCAAGCTGCTTGAATATCTGGTTTCCGATGAGGCTCAGCAGATCTATGCCAAGGCAAATTTCGAATATCCGGTAAAGCCGGGTGCGCCGCTTGATCCGATCGTGGAATCGTTCGGTGCGCTGAAGATCGACAGCGTTCCGCTGTCTGAAATCGTCAGCCATCGTAAGCAGGCAAGCGAACTGGTCGACAAAGTCGGTTTCGACAACTAAAAGCCGAATAAGTTAAGCAGAATAACGCCGGTGCAGTTCATGCGCCGGCGTTGCACTATAGAGAGACGAATGGAAGTCCTTGCAGCCATGCGGAAACGAGTTTTGCAACCCGCAAGAGCAGGGCGCAGCTGGTTATGGTTCTCGGTTTTCGTCGCAGTTCTGGTTTTGCTGCCGGTTTTCGCCCTTGCATTGGAAGCCATACAAGGCTCAGTCGGACTATGGACGCATCTATTTACCACCAACCTGCCAACGGCTTTTCTTGAAACAGTCATCTTGCTTACCGGCGTTGGCATTATCGCTGCCGTCCTCGGAACGTCGATGGCATGGCTGGTCACGGCTTATGATTTTCGCGGTCGAGGCGTGCTGGAATGGGCGCTTCTGCTGCCATTGGCTGTCCCGACATATATTATCGCTTATGCCTATCTCGATATCCTGCATCCCATTGGTCCGGTGCAAGGTGCTGTTCGCTTCGTACTAGGATATGAAAGCCCGCGTCAGTTTCGATTGCCCGACGTCCGCTCGATGACCGGGTGTATCATTCTGCTAGGCTTCGTTCTCTATCCCTATGTCTATATTCCTACACGAGCCATGTTTCTCACCCAATCCGCCAGCCTCATCGAAGCAGCGAGAACTCTGGGGGTAAGCCGCAAGGGCATCTTCTGGCGGGTTGCATTGCCACTTGCCCGGCCTGCCGTGGCGGTCGGTGTCAGTCTGGCCTTGATGGAAACATTGAACGATGTGGGGGCTGCCGAGTTCCTGGGCGTTCGCACATTGACCGTTTCGATTTATACGACCTGGATAACGCGTTCCGATCTGCCTGGTGCAGCCCAACTTGCACTCGCTCTTCTGTTTCTGGTTGTTGCTCTCGTTTCAATCGAGCGCTGGGCACGGCGCAAGCAGCGCTTTGCTTCCAATATCCGCCATTCGCGTGGCTTCGAGCCGTTGAAAGTCAGACGAGGGCAAGCGATCTGGTTGTTCTGTCTCTGCTCACTGCCGGTAGTTATCGGATTCGTACTGCCGGCAATCTATCTGGTCGTGGAGGCCATAAAACGTATTCGTTTTGCAGGTGTGTCCCCGCGATTGCTCGGAGAAGCTTTTAATACCGTTGCTCTGGCTTCGATCGCGACTGCGCTGGTGCTCATATGCGGAATGTTTGTCGCATATGCCGTCCGACTTTTTCCGGGTTCAATTTCGCGCTGGTCTTATCGCTTTTCGACGATGGGATATGCGGCGCCGGGCACTGTAATCGCCATCGGTATTCTGGTGGTCGCCGGCGGCTTTGATCATCTCTTCAATCAGTTCACATTGCATTTCTTCGGATATTCCGCCGGATTGGTACTGATCGGAACGGGTGCAGCGGTCATTTATGCCTATGTGGTCCGATTTCTCGCCATTTCTGCAGGTGGTATTGATTCCGGATTAGAACGCATACCCTTGTCGCTGGATCATGCATCGCGCACATTAGGGCGCGGTGTGACACAAACATTCTGTGCAGTTCATCTGCCACTATCCAGAACAGCCATTGTGGCGGCAGGTTTGCTCGTATTCGTAGACTGTGTGAAAGAATTACCAGCAACACTTTTGCTGCGCCCACTTAATGTCGAAACTTTTGCAACGCATCTTTATGGTGAGGCTGCGCGCGGGACTTATGAGGAAGCGTCCATTGCGGCGCTTGCCATCGTGGTAGTCGGAATTTTGCCCGTGATATTGCTTGCTCGTGTCGGACGGCGTTTTGGCAAGCGTACTTGATCCACTCTTGCAACGTCAGCTTATGTGGGCCGATATATATCATAGTTCAGAAATGCTTAAATAGTTATTGGTACTTTTGTTCAGGGAACAAAGCACAGTCTGAATGATGCTTCTGGTTGTATTTTTATATGGTGGCACTTCAGGCGGGCGCAGGGGGCGGTATGTTTAAAGTCCTGGAATGCGTAACAGTACAGCACGATCAGCCTTTCGTGGTTTTGGCTGCATCCATCTCATTTGCAAGCATGTTTGCTTTCTTTCTGTTGCTCGTCCGCGCGCGGGAATGCACGGAAAGCCGCCGTGACAATTGGCTGGCGATAAGCGCGCTCGCGGGTGGATTGGGCGTGTGGGCAACCCATTTCGTGGCGATGCTTGCATATCGTGGCACCGTGGCAATCGAGTTCGATTTTACGATCACGGTTCTTTCAGCGGCAATTGCCGTACTTGGCTTTTGGCTGAGTGTGCGCTTCCTGAATGGTAAGGCGTTCAAATACGTTTTGATCGCAGCCATTTCAGCAACCCTATCGATTGCCGCAATGCATTTCACTGGTATGAGTGCAATCAGAGCAGCTGCAGATGTTCACTATGACCTTCCACCGATCCTGATTGGCAGTATAATATCGATCCTGCTTTTGCTGGCTGCTTTCTGGTTTGTGATGAACGCTGCCGGCTGGATGCGCGTTTTGCTACCGACCGTTGGGGGGATTCTTGCTGTTTGCACGCTCCACTTTACTGCAGTTGCGTCGACCGAGCTGGTTCCAAACCCGACCCTTCCTGCTGCTGATCCGCTGGGCATAGGGCGTCTCTGGCTGATCGGTGCAATTGCCGCTGTTGTCAGTATAGTAGCGCTGACAACGATTATTGCAGTATTTGTAGATCGTTACATGACGGACTTGAAGGGATTTGCGAACGCTACCCTGGACGGACTGGCCGTCGTTCGTGATGGTGGAATAGTCGAGATGAACGCTCGGTTTTCCGATCTCATGCGAAGCAGTGAAAAGGCGCTTGTCGGTGTTGCGCCGGATACTCTGTTGCTGGCGGCTGATGGGCTCCCCGTCTGTGCTTCTCGCCCGGAAGCAATCGAGGCCGCACCCAGATTTCCAAATGATGAGCGCATCTTTGAACTCGCGGTTCATACGATTGAGTATCAGGGACGCCCTTGCGAAGTTCTGGCTGTCCGTGATCTTACCGAAAAGCGCACGGCCCAGCGTCAGATCGAGCATATGGCGCGGCATGATACACTCACGGATTTACCTAACCGAATGTTCTTTGAAGAGCGTCTCGCAAACGCAGTGGCACGCCGCAGCCGAGAGCCTTTTGCTGTACTCGCGCTTGATCTGGACCGGTTCAAAGCAGTGAACGATATTTTCGGCCATGCCGAAGGTGATCGGGTATTGAAGACGGTTTCCAGCATTCTGAAGCGATCCATAAACGGTATAGACACGGCAGCACGTATTGGCGGCGACGAGTTTATCATTCTGCAGGTCGGGGTTCCGCAGCCCAAGGGTGCACGGAAACTGTCCGAAAAGATTCTGGATACCTTCCGGTCGGAACTGAATACAGTGCTCGATCCGACTGCTGTCGGTGTCAGCATTGGCGTTGCCGTATACCCGAATGACGGCAAGGATGCAGAAGCCATCCGACATGCGGCAGACATTGCGCTTTATCGGGCGAAGACAGAAGGACGGGGTACGGTTGCATTCTACTCGCCGGAAATGGACCGTGAAATAAGAGAGCGCCGCCAGATGGAGGCTGATTTGCGCCACGCCATGGTTCGCGGTCAGATCAGTATTGCCTATCAGCCATTGTTCGCAACAGCAGATGGTAGTTGTACCGGCTATGAAGCACTGGTTCGTTGGAACCATCCGGAACGTGGCCAGATACCACCGGAGGTTTTTGTTCCTATCGCTGAGGAAACGGGGGTAATTGTCCCACTCGGTGAGTGGGTTCTGCGTGAAGCCTGCCGCACTGCCGCCGGATGGGAGAAGCATTTAACTATCGCTGTAAACCTCTCCCCAGTACAGTTCCGTTTGGTCAATCTGCCGGACACGGTCAGTTCGGTTCTCCTAGAAACGGGTCTGGATCCCACGAGATTGGAGCTGGAGGTAACGGAAGCCGCATTAATGAAGGACCGATTGACGACACTCGAACTGTTGCGTCGCATGAAGAAGCTGGGTGTCCGTATCGTGATGGATGATTTCGGCACTGGCTATTCGTCGCTCAGTAACCTTCAAAGTTTCCCATTCGACAAGATCAAGATCGACCGCAGTTTCATCACCAGCATGGAAACGGATGTTAGTGCGAGAGCCATTGTACGAGCCATCGTCGGGTTGGGTCGTAGTCTTGATCTCCCGGTGGTGGCCGAGGGTATAGAAACCTTTGACCAGCATCGCATGGTGATCGAAGAGGGTTGCGAACAGGTTCAAGGCTTTCTTTTCGGACGTCCGGCCAATGCGCCAGCGTCAGCGGATCCGTCTTCGCGGCTTCCTAGCAAAAAGGGCGGTGGGCAAGTAAAGACTACCTAATAAACTGCAACCTTGTGAATAACTTTGAGGCTTCGGTGTTGCCGGAGCCTCTTTGCTGTGCCGAATTGTTACAAAGCTGTTATTTGATGCGATTGTGAATGAAATTCCATAGTGAAATATTCAGGGGGCGGAACCACAAATTTCTCAATCGCTGGAAGGGGTTGCGCCACATCCAATGCAGTCGAACACTGCGAATAGCGTAGTGTTTTCAACACGATATTTCGCGTGATCGCAATAATAAGTGAATTTATCCGAAGGAGCTTTCCGTGCTTGTAACACGTTACGGCCACAAAGCGAAAGCTGAATAGGACGAACAGTAACAGTACTAGTGATCGTAAAGACAAATCCCGTAACGGGGTCCTCGATACGCATCTTGGTTAAGTGGATGATGGAAACGATGCTTACTTCGCAACAATGGCTTCCGGTCGAGTTGCTCAATATCGGGCTGGCCGCTGCCCTTTTCTTCGCCTGCCTTGTTCACTCACTGTGGAAGGCTGTCTTCGATGAGCTCAACCCGGTATTCTGGCGCCGCACGGCTGCTCTGCTCTGGGCTGGTATCTTTATTGTCGCGCTGAGCGGCGGGATTGAAAGCTTCAACTGGCCACAAGCCATTGGATGGCTTCTCGTTCTTGGCGGTGTTGTTGCGACTGTGACACGTACCGGTATGAGCTATTATCGCCAATATTGCGCACATACATCGCGCGGTGTTCATTCGGGCCGCACCCGGCTTTCTGGACGGTGATCGCCATGTTTGCAAAGACTGTTGAAATGCCTTTGCGGCTTCACCGCCCACATAGCTTGCGCTCGTTCTTTATCCGCGCTTTTGCTGCTGCACGATCCCGTAAATATTCGTAGAGCGTGCACCCGATCGGCAGTAACCAAGAATGGGGCCCTCAGCTTCATCCAGCGCTGCTGCCATCGCATCCACATCTTCTTGCGTCAATTGTCCGCCTACAACCGGGATGTAGTAAGTTGCAAGCCCGGCTTTTTCGGCGACACGTGCAATTTCGCTGAACTCGGGTTGTTCAGGGCCGCCTTCGCCGTCTGGCCGATTGCAAATGATTGTGCGAAATCCCTCCGCTGCAATATCGCGTACGTCGTCGGGCTCGATCTGGCCCGAGACTGAATAATTGTCGTCTACCTGGCGAATATCCATATTTTCCTCACTTGCCGCTCAAATCGCGACGGCTTGTCCGGTGGCAACTTACATTAAAGTTGTTTTCATGCCACATGAAACTGCTGGGAGAACGGATGCGATGACAGGGGAGCGATTAAGGTGACGATCCACAAGGTTAGCCAGAGCGCTGTACGTATCGCGCATCGTGTGTCGAGCTTTCATGAAAGCACCCGAATGGTCCCGGAAGAAGTGCCCGTGGCGGTCAGCTATAACGGTTCAACCCAAGCCGTAATGATGGCTACACCGGATAATCTTGAGGACTTCGCGATCGGTTTCACGCTCACCGAGAATATCGTTGACCATATTTCCGAGATAGAAGCGGTTGATGTCGTAGCCTTTGAAAAGGGTATAGACCTACAGATCAGACTGTCCGAACGCCCCGAGCAGAGGCTTGCCGCGCGACGCAGGTTTATGGCTGGTCCCGTTGGGTGTGGTCTCTGTGGTATAGATTCAATCGACCATGCGTTGCGGTCGCTTGAGGCTTTGGAACAAGGTGATAGGAAATTCTCTTCCAACGATATTTCAATGGCTGTCGTGTCTCTCACGAAAGAGCAGCAACTGAATGCTGAGACCCATGCAGTTCATGCGGCGGGGTTCTATGTGCCAGGCGAGGGGCTTATTGCTGTACGTGAGGACGTGGGGCGTCACAACGCATTGGATAAGCTCGTCGGAGCTGTCTCGCGTATTGGTACTGCACCGGGAAATGGGATCGTCGCGATTACCAGCCGTGTTTCGGTCGAAATGGTGCAGAAAGCAGTTATGTTCGGTGCGCCAGTTCTGGCCGCAATCTCTGCGCCGACAGCTCTTGCCATTCGAACGGCGGAAGATGCCAACCTAACGCTTGTTGCACTGGTGCGAGGTGTTGAATTCGACGTTTATGCCCATGGAGAGCGTATCGCAGGAGAATGACCGGCCTTTTCGCAAAGGCCGGTCGAAGCATCATTATGCAAGGGCGGCAATACGGCTGCGTTCGCTAACGACCTGCAACACCGCATTGGCTGCTTCCACGCCCTTCACCTTGAAGTGGGCATGGAAAAATTCATGATGTTCCTTGCTTTCATGGAAATGATGCGGTGTCAGAACAACGCTGAGCACCGGAACTTCGGTCTCTAGGCCGACTTGCATCATGCCGTTGATGACAGCAGTTGCCACGAAATCATGTCGATAGATGCCGCCATCCACGACGAACGCAGCGCCGACAATGGCAGCATACTGGCCGGTTTTGGCCAGAGTCTTGGCGTGGAGAGGAATTTCATAGGCACCTGGAACGTCGAAGATTTCGACTTCTATATTTGTGCCAGCCTTTGCGGACAGTTCCGCGATAAAGCTCTTGCGAGCTTCGTCGACAATATCGGCGTGCCAACGGGCCTGAATGAATGCGATCTTGAAGGAAGTCTTGTTCGGATAGCTCTGGTTCATAGGTTCCACACGAAACTAGAATCAGGGCGCACAAAAGAACGCATTGATTGTGCCCAAGGGCGCAATCCTAACGCTCATTCGCTCTCTTCCATCCGGACTTTAACCGTCGGCTCCGGCATCTCACCGGATCTGCTGACCCTGAACGGAAGCCGAATCGGCATCTTTCAGGCGCTCGCGGGCTCGAAACTTTTGCTTCATACCGCCGGTGGGGAGTTTCACCCCGCCCCGAGAACAAGCCCGCACACCATTGTGCGAGCGGCGTGAAATTAGGGTTTCGTCGCGGGCTTGTCCAGTAAAATAAGGGAAATTTTATACTGCCGGCATTTCAGGTCGATGAGGGGGATTTTAGAGTGCTGGTTTGATGGGAGGCGCCATGTAAAACGCTGCCCTTGAGGTGGTAATGCTTTAATTTCTAAGCGTTTTTCAGGGCGCCGGCTCTACCTGAAGTTTTAATCGATTGAATTTTACGCGTTTTATCTATCGGAAGATATTGACACCCTGGCAGGGTTTGGGCCTATCCTATGTTCACATCTTGTCTTGTGGATATTTAGCATCCTTAAAAGACAACGTTGTCAATTGGGCTTAAGCGGCGTATGAGTGGGATGGAGGATTTCAGGAAAAGCGTCGTGAGGGATGGCCGGGCACAGGTGAAAGCGGAAGCTTTCGCATCGTATTGCGGCAGTGAGTAGGAGAAACTGGTTGTGTGGTGCAGCTGGTTTCGGGTCTGTGCCGAAGAGGCGCGGATGGGAATGACGAGACGGATTACTGCGCTGAAGCAAAGGCTTAGCCAGATATCCGATAGTTTTAGTTTCGTTTGTTTCTACGGGAGGTAGACATGCATAAACTTTTGAAGCTCGCCGCGATGGGTACAGCCGCCTGTGCTTTGCTCGCCGGAATGGCCCCTGTTGCCAGTGCGCAGGACAAGCAGAACGTTGAAGTTCTGCATTGGTGGACTGCTGGCGGTGAAGCCGCCGCGCTCGACGTTCTCAAGAAGGATCTCGAAAAGAAGGGCATTAGCTGGACCGATATGCCGGTTGCCGGTGGCGGTGGTACGGAAGCCATGACAGTACTGCGCGCGCGCGTCACAGCTGGCAATGCTCCGACGGCAGTGCAGATGCTCGGCTTCGACATCCGCGATTGGGCAGAGCAGGGTGCTCTTGGTAATCTTGATGAGATCGCAAACAAGGAAGGTTGGGAAAAGGTCATTCCGGCTCCTCTGCAGGAGTTTGCCAAGTATGACGGCCACTGGATCGCTGCTCCTGTCAATGTTCACTCCACCAACTGGATGTGGATCAACAAGGCAGCGCTCGACAAGGCTGGCGGCAAGGAGCCTACCAACTGGGATGAACTGATCGCTCTCCTCGATAAGTTCAAGGAACAGGGCATCACCCCGATCGCTCATGGCGGCCAGCCATGGCAGGACGCAACGATATTTGATGCTGTAGTGCTTTCTTTCGGTACAGATTTCTACAAGAAGGCCTTCATCGATCTGGATCCAGAAACGCTCGGCAGCGATACGATGAAGCAGGCTTTCGATCGTATGACGAAACTGCGCTCCTATGTTGACGATAACTTCTCCGGTCGCGACTGGAACTTGGCTTCAGCTATGGTCATTGAAGGCAAAGCCGGCCTTCAGTTCATGGGCGACTGGGCGAAGGGTGAGTTTGTCAAGGCTGGCAAGAAGCCGGGCGAAGACTTCGTTTGCATGCGCTATCCGGGCACCCAGGGCGCTATCACATTCAACTCCGATATGTTTGCCATGTTCAAAGTCTCGGAAGACAAGGTTCCTGCACAGCTTGAAATGGCATCGGCGATTGAAAGTCCGACTTTCCAGTCGGCATTCAACGTAGTGAAGGGCTCCGCTCCGGCTCGTACCGATGTGCCTGATACCGACTTCGATGCTTGCGGCAAGAAGGCTATCGCTGACGAAAAGGAAGCGAGTGAAAAAGGCACGATGCTGGGCTCCATGGCGCATGGTTACGCTAACCCTGCTGCGGTGAAGAATGCGATCTATGACGTCGTAACACGCCAGTTCAACGGTCAGCTTTCCTCGGAAGATGCCGTCAAAGAACTCGTGTCGGCTGTTGAAGGTGCGAAATAACAGCAAAGAGGCGTCCGGCCCTTTCCGGACGCCTTCTATCTCAGGTGCTTTGGATATTGGTAGAGCATCTGAAAGTACTGGCATCAGTGGCCAGAAATCAAAACAACAATTGCATGATGAAGGCCTGCATGTTTCCATCGGAAATTGCAGCAGACTGAATTTATTGGGTGCATTCGGTCGCGCATAATGCAGAAGCGCTGGAATGCCGATCAAACAGATGTCCGGAACGTGCGCCTGATGTTTGGCGTATGTCCGGGTGGCGTAAACAAGGTGACGCAGAGATGCAGCGTAACAACCGATTACAAGAACTGGTGCCAAAGCTGGTTCTGGGGCCGAGCTTTCTGATAGTGCTCGTGTTTGTCTATGGTTTTATCATCTATACGGGCGTTCTTTCGCTAACCAATAGCCGAATGCTGCCGTCATATGGCTTCGTCGGACTTACGAATTACACCAAGTTGTGGGCCTTGCCTCATTGGTGGCGTGCGATCACCAATCTGGCGATCTTTGCATCGCTCTACATCATTATCTGTTCGGTCATCGGGCTGTTCCTTGCGATCCTTCTTGACCAGAAGATCCGCGGTGAAGGCGTTCTACGTCCGATCTATCTTTATCCGATGGCGTTATCTTTCATCGTCACTGGAACGGCATGGAAGTGGTTTCTCGATCCAGGTATCGGTCTGGAAAACACAATGCATTTATGGGGTTGGGAGAGTTTCTCCTTCAACTGGATCAAGAGCAATACAATGGCAATCTACTGTCTGGTGATTGCTGCTGTGTGGCAATCCTCCGGATTTGTGATGGCGATGTTCCTAGCAGGATTGCGCGGCGTGGATAATGAAATCATCAAAGCGGCGCAGATTGACGGAGCATCATCCGGTACGATCTATCGCCGCATCATTATCCCGTTGATGCGTCCGGTTTTCCTGTCAGCTTTCGTGGTTCTCGCTCATCTGGCAATCAAGGCATACGATCTTGTTATTGCGCTGACCGGTGGCGGTCCGGGGCAGGCCACCGAATTACCTGCGACTTTCATGTATTCCTATACGTTCACACGGAACCAGATGGGTATCGGTGCATCGTCGGCGATTATCATGCTGGCGATGATCTTCTCGATTATCATTCCTTATCTGTATTCTGAAATTCGCGGAGGGTCTCGGTCATGAGCGCCCAGTCGCAAGACAATGCCATCAACAGCGGAAAGCTGACGCGAGCGCTGATCTACACTGCGCTACTGCTCTTTGCATTCTATTATCTGCTGCCGCTCTATGTGATGCTGGTCAACTCCTTCAAACCCCTTGAAGAAATCCGTCAGGGCGGGATGTTGAACCTCCCGCAGCAATGGACCATCGAACCATGGTTATCTGCATGGTCGACCGCACAGATCGGAGTTCAGCCTACCGGGTTGAAGCCGTTCTTCATCAACTCGATCCTGATGGTGGTTCCAGCCGTTGCGATCTCGACTATTGTCGGCGCCTTGAACGGTTACGTTCTGACCAAATGGCAATTCCGCGGGTCGAACATCTTTTTCGGCTTATTGCTGTTGTCGTGCTTCATTCCGTTCCAGATCGTACTCATTCCGATGGCGCGTGTTCTTGGTTTTCTGGGGATTGCGGGCACGATTTGGGGACTGATCCTCGTGCATGTGGTTTACGGTATCGGTTTCACGACGCTCTATTTCCGCAACTATTATGAAGCCTTCCCGACAGAATTGGTGCGGGCGGCGCAGATCGACGGAGCGAGCTTCTTCCAGATATTCTGGCGTATTTTGCTACCGTCTTCAGGACCGATCATCGTTGTGTCGGTGATCTGGCAGTTCACGAACATCTGGAACGACTTTCTGTTTGGTGCCTCCTTCTCGGGTGCAAATTCCACACCGATGACGGTTGCACTCAACAATCTGGTTTCCTCCTCCACCGGCGTTAAGGAATACAATGTCCATTTCGCAGCTGCCATCCTGGCAGCTCTGCCGACGCTGATCGTCTATATCGTTTCCGGTCGCTATTTCGTACGTGGCCTGATGTCCGGTGCCGTAAAGGGATAAGTTGCAATGTCTTTTCTGAAAATATCTGATCTCTACAAATCCTACGGCAATGTTTCGGTTTTGAAGGATATCAATATCGAGATTGATGAAGGCGGTTTCCTCGTTCTCGTGGGCCCGTCTGGCTGCGGCAAGTCAACATTGTTGAATACTATCGCCGGGCTTGAGCCGATCACATCGGGTGACATAGCCATCAATGGCAAGTCGGTGTCCGGCCTGCATCCATCCCAGCGCGATATTGCGATGGTCTTCCAGTCTTATGCGCTTTATCCGAATATGACGGTTGCCGGGAATATCGCTTTCGGCATGGAAATTCGTAAGGTTCCGAAGGCTGAGCGCGATAAGGCTATTCAGGAAGTTGCCGATATCCTGCAGATCGGCCATCTGCTGGATCGCAAACCAAGCCAGCTTTCAGGCGGCCAACGTCAGCGTGTGGCCATGGGGCGTGCTCTGGTGCGTAATCCGCAGGTATTCCTGTTCGATGAACCACTTTCCAACCTCGATGCCAAGCTGCGTGTCGACATGCGCACCGAGATTAAACGGCTGCACAGCCGGATGAAAACTACGATCGTTTATGTGACGCACGATCAGATCGAGGCAATGACGCTGGCAACTAAGATCGCCGTTCTCAAGGATGGAATCTTGCAGCAATTCGGAACGCCAGCCGAAATCTACAATAATCCGTCCAATATGTTCGTTGCTGACTTCATGGGATCGCCAGCAATGAACCTGCTAACTGCTCGGGTCGAAAAGAACGGTTCGGGCTATGCCATCAATCTCGGACGTGGTGAAGGTGAACCGTTGAAGCTGCCATTGAAGGCGGCGCCCCAAGGACTAGGCGCTTATGAAGGCCAGGATATTGTCTTCGGTATTCGCCCTGAAGCACTCACAGATCCGGATGGAGCTGATCGCAATGCAAATGCGATAGTGGAAGGGGATTGCCTGATCGATGTTGTCGAGCCCGCAGGCTCGGATACGTTTGCTGTTACGCGATTGGGCGGCAAGCACGTTGTGGCACGACTGCGCGCAGATGCCCGCATCGCTGCGGGACAACCGGCCACGTTGGCCTTCAACCTGGACAAGTCGGTCTTCTTTGACCCGAACAGTCAGGGTCGAATTCTCTGACTGTGAGGCACATAGTGCAATCTTTGCCAACACTGCGGAGACTGTATGAAACGAAAAGAGCGCTTCCATTTTATTGGAAACGCTCTTTTTCATGTCTGCCTGGAGGGCAAAAAACTTTGTTTAGGGGCACGCTTTAATGCAGGAAATCAAGCCCAAGAAGGCCGACTGCAAGCGCAGTGTTCAGTGAAATGATCATCATTCCGTAGATGATGGCGGTTCTTGTAATATCGTTCATTTCCTACCTCCTTGAACCGGAGCGGCCCCCCACCCGGTTCGAAGCCTCGTGAAACTGTAACGAAATGTAACAAGCTGTTACGGGAAGCGCAACCCTGTTTTACGCAAATGTGAACGGTTGAAATCTGGCGTGAGAAATTCAGTGACTTTTGTCGGCAGAGAGCCAGTTAGGCCCAAAACCGCGATAAATTACTGATTTTATCGCATATTCACCGCAATGTGACGCTGCTCTGACTAGCAATAATCAGTGTGGCGCTACATAGGATTGTCAGCTCTTAAATATCCGTCATTTCGGAATATTACCGTGAATCGCATCATTCCTCTCGTACTGGCCATAGCCCTATTCATGGAGCAAATGGATTCGAACGTCATCTCGACGTCGCTTCCTGCTATCGCTGCTGACATCGGTACAAGCCCTATTGCGCTCAAGCTGGCGCTGACTGCTTACCTTGTTGCGCTCGCAGTTTTTATTCCCGTCAGCGGCTGGATGGCCGATCGCTTCGGGGCCAAGAATGTCTTCCGGGCTGCAATTGCGGTATTCGTGGTTGGTTCTGTAGCCTGCGCTGCATCGAATTCACTGACTGCTTTCGTCGTTGCGCGGTTTTTGCAGGGTATGGGCGGTGCGATGATGACACCGGTTGGCCGTCTCGTACTTATCCGTTCGACTCCGCGCAGTGAACTTGTGTCAGCCATGGCGTGGCTTACGATTCCAGCAATGGTCGGGCCGCTGGTAGGTCCACCAGTCGGTGGTTTCATCACGACTTTTCTGACTTGGCATTGGATTTTCCTGATTAATGTACCGATCGGTTTCGTCGGTATCTGGTTTGCAGCGCGGTTTCTGCCGGACACAGACGAGCGCATCGTAAAGCGCCTTGATTGGACGGGCTTCTTTCTTTCCGGGATCGCAATGTCGGGTGTTGTCTTCGGATTGTCGGTCGTCAGCCTGCCAGCCTTGCCGCCTGCGGTGGGTTTTACAACCCTTGCAATCGGTATTGTCTGCACGGTTCTCTATCTTCGGCATGCGAGGAGAACCGATGATCCGCTGCTGAACCTGAAACTTTTCGATAATCAGGTATTTCGTTCCGCAGTCATCGGCGGCAGCATTTTCCGGTTCGGGATCGGGGCTATTCCATTCCTGCTGCCATTGATGTTTCAGCTTGGCTTTGGTCTCACACCGTTTCAGTCGGGTATGATGACTTTCGTTTCGGCGATCGGTGCGATCAGCATGAAATTCGGTGCAAAGCGTATCTTTGTTCGCGTTGGTTTCCGGCGCGCCTTGATGGCAGGGTCCTTGATTTCGGCCTGCTTCATTGCCGTCAACGGCCTGTTCACACCGACAACACCTTACTGGATCATCATCGGCTTTTTGCTGGTGGGGGGCTTTGCGCGTTCGTTGTTTTTCACTGGTGTCAATGCGCTTGCTTTCGCCGAAATCCCCGATGAAAAGACCAGTCAGGCGACGCCCATCACGGCAGTGGCGCAGCAGGTTTCCATTGCTATCGGTGTGGCACTGGCAGGTGGTATTCTGGAAATCAGTACGTCGTTACGCGGAGCCCATCTCGAATTGGTGGACTTCCACATCGGCTTCTTTGTGGTTGCTGCCGTTTCCGCTCTGGCTTTTCTCTGGTTTGCGCGGCTCGCACCTGATGCAGGCAAGGAACTGTCTGCGCCAACAGTCGTGAAACATCACGGTAAGGAGCCCGCAGCCATCGAAGCCGCGAGCACCTCAGCCGGAAAATAAGCTTCAACCTTTGAAATCGCGGGCGAGTAGATAAAGCTCGACCGATTCCGCGCGTGATGCAGGTGGTTTGACATGATGCACAGAGCGGAACTTCTGCTTCAGCAGAGCTAGTAGTTCATTTTCCGTGCCACCCTGGAATGTCTTGGTGAGAAAATGCCCGCCCGGCTTCAAAACCGAAATGGCAAAATCAGCGGCGACTTCACACAGATGCACGGTACGCAGATGATCAGTCCTGCGGTGGCCAGTCGTCGGGGCAGCCATGTCGGAAATGACTAAATCGGGCTTGTCACCGAGCGCATCCATCAGTTTTTGTGGCGCCTCATCATCGAGAAAATCCATTTCCAGCAAGACAACGCCGGGCAGGGGGTCGACGTGAAGGTAGTCGATGCCAACGACGTTCGGATTCTCGTCGGTTGAACCGACAATCTTGGCCGCGATCTGCGACCAGCCGCCAGGCGCAGCGCCGAGATCGATGATCTTTTGACCCTTTTTGAGCAGATCATAACGATCATTGATTTCAATGAGCTTGTAGGCTGCGCGCGAACGATATCCGTCCTGCCTGGATTTGTGCACATAGGGGTCGTTCAAATGGCGCTGCAGCCAGCGGCGTGACGATTCCTTGATCGTGCCTGCCTTTTTCTTCACACGTACCTGCAGATTGCTGGAGCCCGCGCCACCGCGACCACCAGTTTTTACTCCACCCTTGTTTCCGCCTGCCTTGCTCATTTTCAGTGCCTGTTTCTAGCGCCTGTCGCGCGATTGTGTCGCCATGCGCCGTCGCGCGACATCAGTTCGGTCAAAATGCCTTCACGCAAACCACGATCGGCAACAAGTAGTTTTTCGCTGGGCCATACTTTGCGTATCGCATCGAGAATAGCACAGCCTGCCAATACCAGATCGGCGCGATCTGCGCCAATACACGGGTTGGCTACACGAGCGTCAAAATCCCACGACAGAAGACGGTTGGTCATTTGCGTCACATCGTCGGCACCCATCCACATGCCATCGACTCGGCGCCGATCATAGCGGTCGAGGCCGAGATGAATTCCAGCGAGCGTGGTTACGGTTCCAGATGTACCCAGCAGGTGGAAACGTGGACTGGCAGTCAGATTTCCGAGACACTGCCGCTCGGCAAATTGCGCAAGCAGATCGGTCACATGCGAAACCATGGAATCGAAACTTTCCTGCGTGACATTGCGTCCGCCGAAACGTTCTGCCAGCGTCACGACGCCGACAGGAAGAGACGTCCAGGCCATGATATGCTCTGCCAGACGAGGAGAACGGCGACGGGAAACATCAATCAACGCGATTTCAGAGGAACCGCCACCAATATCGAACAACACGACAGCATCCGTTTCGCGGGTAACCAGTGTACCGCAGCCTGAGACAGCGAGCCGGGCTTCCGTCTGCCGGTCTACGATCTCCAGTTCAAGTCCGGTTTCCGCCAGAACCCGTGCCAAAAATGCTTCGCCATTCGAAGCCGAACGGCAGGCTTCGGTGGCTATCAGTCGCGAACGTCTGATTTTCTTGCCTGCAAGTTTGTCACGGCAAACCTTCAGTGCTTCAACGGCACGATCCATCGCATTTTCGCTAAGCTGGCCAGTGGCACTCAAGCCTTCTCCCAATCGTACGATGCGTGAAAATGCATCCACAACGCGGAATTGGCCAGGCCGCGTCGGCGACGCAACCAGCAGGCGGCAATTATTTGTGCCAAGATCCAAAGCCGCATAAAGTGGAGCGTCGCCCTTTTCGTGATGCGCGCCATTAGCAGCGCGGGGCATCTGGCCATTGCCGCCCTTACGCTTGTTCGGCGTCGATGCATGTTGGCTTTCCGCGCGCGCGACATTATGCGTAGACTTCAACGCAGCTTCAGCTACCAGCGGCGTCTGCGCACCCTGTTGTCGTGACTGCTTCTTTTTACGAGCGCGGCGGCGGCGATTCGAGATTTTTCCGGAAGATCGCTGTTGGTTGTTTGCTGCTTCTGCAGCCTCGGGCTTTTGCGCAGAAGCTTCAACAGCCGGCACAGACTTACCGCGCCGACGCCGACGTGCGCGTTTACGCTGGCTCTGCGAATTCGTGCCTTCGGTCTCGTCCTGTGGCTTTGAGCGTCCTGAATCGGATGCACTACGGGCATTGCCGATATCTGTAACGGCTTTCTTGCGCGGTCTGCGCTTGCCGTTATCGGACGGATTCCGGGCCTGCGAATTGCCCGATTGTCCGCCGGACGCCCCTTGATGCACCATTTCGGCGGTGCGCTCGTCGGGGTTCTTCAAGGTTTTTGTCCTTATGGCGCCGCGCGAACCTGTCAGGACGCAAGCAAGGCGCTTCAATTTCTACGTTGTGCATAATGTAACAGTGGTTTTCTGTTTTACCAAGGGGCAGGCTGTCGAGAGCCGCCGGAAAATTTTGAATGCACGTATGAAATTTGAGCCAACGGCGCGCCGAGGGCTTTCGCTGGTGGCGAAAGCCCTTAAGGAGACGATATGTCTGCAGGTTAGATGTCGTAAGTATGGGCTGCGTTGATTGTCGCAACGAATTGTTTTGTGCGCTCACGCGCAGGCCGCGTGAAAACCTCGTGTGCGGAGCCCGTTTCAACGATGTTGCCCGACTCGAGAAAGACGACGTTCTTTGCAATTTTGGAAGCGAGTCGCAGGTCGTGTGTCGCGATCACCATGGTGGTGCCTTCCTTTGCAAGTTTGCTCAGAACATCAACGACTTCGGAGGCGAGTTCGGGGTCAAGGGCCGAGGTGGGCTCATCGCATAACAGAACACGCGGGGATGGTGCCAATGCACGTGCAATCGCGATACGCTGTTGCTGGCCACCAGAGAGCGTTGAAGGCCAAGCATCCGCTTTATGCGCCATCCCTACCTTTGTGAGCAATTCCATCGCACGTTCTTTTGCCTTGTCCTTCGGCCATTTCAGAACCGTAACGAGGCCTTCCATCACATTCTGGATCGCGGTCTGGTGAGGAAAGAGCTGGAAGTTCTGAAACACCATGCCTGTCTGGCGGCGGATTGATTGGATTGCCTGCCAGCTCGGCTTACGGTCAGGCTCAAAGCTGAGGCTCTGGCCACCCAGAACCAGAGTGCCCGACGTCGGAATCTCCAGCAGGTTTATGCAACGCAGCAACGTGCTTTTGCCTCCGCCGGATGGACCGACTAGTGCTGTTACTGTGCCCTCGGCAATCGCAACGTTGATATCATTAAGGATCACAGCGTCGTCAAAGCGCTTTACGATATGTTGCAGCTCGATCATGCGTTTGTCTCCAGTGTGCCGCCATAACGTCCGAAGCGTTTTTCAAGGCGCACTTGCAGCGCTGAGAGTACGGAACTCATCACGAGATAGATCAAGGCTGCTTCGATATAGAGGATGAGAGGTTCGTAAGTGGTCGCGACGATACGTTGCGCGGACTGGAAAAGCTCCGGCACGGTGATGGCGGCTGCAAGCGACGTGTCCTTCACCAAAGAAATGAAGGAATTGGAGAGCGGAGGCACTGCAGTCCGGGTTGCCTGTGGCAGAATGGTGCGGGCAAGTGCCTGACGCCAGCTCATACCAATGGAATATGCGGCTTCCCATTGACCTTTCGGAACGGCAGATATGACCGCCCGGATAATCTCCGAACTATAAGCACCAACGCTGAGAGAGAAACCAATTACGGCCGCTGGAAATGCATCGAGATAGATGCCGGCGCTTGGCAGGCCGTAAAAAATTACGAACAACTGCACGAGCAGGGGGGTACCGCGGAATATCCAGACATAAAAGCGTGCGATAGATGAAAGCCAAAGCGGAGCGAACAACCGCACGAGCGCAGTCAGGAGCCCCAATGTCAGGCCGAATGCAAAGGACAGAAGGGTGAGGGGAATAGTGAAGATCAAGCCAGCCCACAAAAGAGTCGGCAGGGATTCCACCATCAGTTGAAGCCAATCGGGCACGGTTTTCGGCTCCTCAATAATGTATAAAGTCAGACTGAAATGAACTTGCGCTGATAAACCTGCGCGTCCTTATCTTATACAGCCTGACATTCATGTCTTGGGAATAGTTTTTCACAATCACAATAAAACGAAGCCGGAAGGAGCTTCCGGCTTCGTCTTGTAAACCAGGAAAACGCTTACTTGGAAACGTCCTGACCGAAATATTTCTGTGAAATTTTGTCGTAGGTGCCGTCGGCTTTAATTTCGTCGAGAGCCTTGTTGATTGCCGTTACGAGATCATCGTCGCCCTTGCGGACGATGATGCCCGACGCGTCGGCATTTTCTTTCTCGGCCACAACCTTGACCGGAGCCTTCGGCTGGTGCTTTTTGAAGTCGAGAAAAGACAGGCTGTCATTGAGGGTCGCATCCGCACGGCCTGTCAGAACAAGCTGGATCGACTGGTCGAAACCATCTGTGGCTACGAGTTCAGCGCCGGCTTCCTTCGCGAGCTTGCCGTAATTGCTGGTGAGCGACTGTGCTGACTTCTTGCCCTTAAGGTCAGCAAAATCCTTGATCGTATCGTCCTTGTCGTTGACGATCAGAACGACCTTGGAAACGATATAGGGGTTGGAGAAGTTGAACTTCTTCTGACGCTCTTCGGTAATGCCTACCTGGTTGATAACGGCATCATAGCGTTTGGAATCAAGCCCAGCGATGAGCCCGTCCCATTTGCCTTCAACGAATTCCGGCTTTACGCCGAGCTTGGCAGCCACGGCTTCACCGATTTCCACGTCGAAGCCGACGAGCTTGTTGTCCTTGTCGTGATAGGTGAACGGCGCGTAGGTGCCTTCAGTGCCGATCTTTAAAACGCCCGCCGACTTTATGGCGTCGAGATTTTCTCCGGCCATAGCGCCAGTGAAAAGAGCTGCCTGAATGATGCCTGCGGTAGCGATGATCTGAGCGAATTTCATTTTCGGTATCCGTGAACTGGTTGAGGTTCTATTGATCGCAGAAATTTAATTCTAAAGATGCGTCCAAAACGACCATTACGCAGTAATTATTAGGATTGGTTACTAATTATTTGAATAATTTGAGTGAATAATTCTAACACCCTTCAGTCCGGATCGGAAGGGTGGAGAAAGCATTCACCCGCCCTCAGTCACTATGAGATGACTTTAAGCAATCGATGCCGGTTGAACGCAAAGCGCCGCCAGAATTTCAGCTGGCGGCGCTTTGCGTGTCGGTGGGCAGGCCAACTACTAGGGTTTGCCGTAACCGCCACCGGTTGGTGTGATGACGGTGAAGGCTTCACCTGCTTCCAGAACGGTCTGGTCGCAGTTGCCGAGCACTTCGATGGAGCCGTCCTTTCGCCGTACTTCATTGCGACCGGTTTGACCGGCTTCGCCGCCTTCAAGGCCGAAGGGCGCTACGCGGCGATGTCCTGAGAGAATGGCGAAATCGAGCGTCTTAAGTGCACGGATCGTGCGCTTGGTGCCGTCGCCAGCGTGCCACTTGCCCTTGCCGCCCGATCCATGCCGAATGTGGAAATCTTCCAGCAACACCGGGAAGCGTGTTTCCAGAATCTCCGGATCGGTGAGGCGGGAATTGGTCATATGTGTATGCACGGCATCTGCACCGTTGAAACCCGGACCGGCGGGGGCACCAGAACAGATGGTTTCGTAATACTGATATTCATCATTGCCGAAGGTCAGATTATTCATAGTGCCTTGCGCTGCGGCCATGGCCTTGGTCGCGCCAAACAGGCAGTTGGTGACAGCCTGACTGACTTCGACATTGCCCGCCACCACGGCTGCCGGATAGCGCGGTGAAAGCATCGAACCTTGCGGAACGATGATCTTGATCGGGCGCAGGCAGCCCGCATTCATCGGAATGTCGCCTTCGACCAGCACACGGAAGACATAGAGCACAGCGGCACGTGTCACCGGTTCCGGCGCATTAAAATTATCCGGGCGCTGTTCCGACGTGCCGGTGAAATCAACCGTCGCTTCGCGCTTTTCTTTGTCGATCGTGACGCGCACCTCAATTTGGCAGCCCTGATCCATCTCATAGGTGAAATGGCCGTCCGGCAGCTTGTCGAGCACACGGCGCACGCTTTCGGCGGCATTGTCCTGAACATGGCCCATATAGGCTTTCACAACATCCTCGCCGAAAAGACCGATCATCTTTTTCAGCTCGGCGACGCCCTTTTCGTTGGCGGCGATCTGCGCCTTCAAGTCGTTGACGTTCTGCGTCAGGTTGCGGACGGGGTAGGTCGCACCCGTCAGCAGAGCGGCGAGCGCTTCCTCGCGGAAGGTGCCGCGATCAACCAGCTTGAAATTGTCGATATAGACGCCTTCCTGCTCGATATTGACCGCAAGCGGCGACATGGAACCCGGCGCGATGCCGCCAATATCCGCGTGATGGCCACGGCTAGCGACCCAGAAGCGGATTTCGCGATTGTCGTCATCGAAAACCGGCGTGCATACTGTAAGATCGGGCAGATGCGTGCCGCCATTATAAGGCGCGTTGATGAGGAACACATCGCCCGGCTTGATGTCGCTGTTTTCGCGGATGGCGGTGGCGACGGATGCATCCATGGAACCCAGATGCACCGGCATATGCGGCGCATTGGCGACGAGATTGCCTGCCGCGTCGAAAACTGCGCAGGAAAAGTCGAGACGTTCCTTGATGTTCACCGAATAGGCGGTGTTTTGAAGCGTCACGCCCATCTGCTCGGCTATGGACATGAAGAGATTGTTGAAAATCTCCAGCATGACCGGATCGGCTTCGGTGCCGATGGCCGTGCGGGCGGGCAGCGCCTTGATGCGCGTCAGCACCACATGGTCATGCGCGGTCAGGCGAGCCTGCCAGCCATCTTCGATGACGATGGTCTGGTTTTTCTCGATGATGATTGCCGGGCCGGTGACGGTCTGGCCGCGCTGCATCTGCTCACGCAAGACGACGCCCGCATCGTGCAACGTGCCTTGCGAGAAGAAGCTGGTCCGTTTGGCGGTTGCCGCTTCCAGATCGCTGTCGAGCGACTGGGCGCTTTCGGTCTCGCCAGCACCTCCGCCAACGGCTTCAACTTCCACTGCGTCGATAACGAGAGCCTTGTTTTCCGCAATGAAGCCGAAACGGCGCTTATGGGCGGCCTCGAACTCGGCGCGAAGACGGTCGGCATTATCCTGTGCCGGGAAGGCGGCTTCAATGGAGAGCACCGTGTCGGTGCCCGCATAGCGGATGTGGGCGCGCAGATGACGCTGCACGGCTTTAGCCTCTATGCCCTGGGCCAGAAGTTCAACGACGCATTCCTGCGCCAGTTCTTCGCCGAGTTCTTTCAAGGCTGAAGGCGCTGCTGAATCGAGCGCGACGCCAAGCGCCTTTTGGCGCGTGGCGCGAATATCGGCCAGGCCCATGCCATAGGCGGATAGCAGGCCGGACATGGGATGGAGAAGAATATTCTTCATGCCAAGCGCATCGGCCACGAGACAGGCATGTTGTCCGCCCGCGCCACCAAAGCAGTTGAGCGCATAGCGCGTCACATCATAGCCGCGCTGGACGGAAATTTTCTTGATGGCCTCGACCATATTGGCAACCGCAATGCGGATGAAACCATCGGCAACCGCTTCCGGCGAACGACCATCGCCGATTTCAGTTGCCAGCGCGGCGAAGCGTTCCCGCACCCGCTCCACATCAAGTGTCTGGTTCTGGTCGGGGCCAAAGATTGCCGGGAAAAATTCCGGTAGAAGCTTGCCCAGCATGACATTGGCATCGGTGACGGCGAGCGGTCCGCCATTGCGATAGCAGGCCGGACCGGGATTGGCGCCTGCCGAATCCGGTCCGACACGGAAACGTCCGGCGTCGTAATGCAGGATCGAACCGCCACCTGCGGCAACCGTGTGGATCAGCATCATCGGCGCGCGCACGCGCACACCGGCAACTTCCGTTTCAAAAGCGCGTTCATATTCGCCGTCGAAATGCGCGACATCCGTGGAGGTGCCGCCCATGTCAAAGCCGATGACATTCGGGAAACCAGCCGTTTCGCCGGTCCGGGCGAGGCCGACGACGCCGCCTGCCGGGCCGGAGAGGATTGCATCCTTGCCCTGAAACAGATCGGCTGCGGTGAGGCCGCCTGACGACATCATGAACATGACGCGTGCGCCGGTGCGCTCGACATCCAGCTCGTTGGAGACCTGCGCAACATAGCGGCGAAGAACCGGCGACAGATAGGCATCGACGACAGTGGTGTCGCCACGCCCGACCAGCTTGATCAGCGGCGAAACTTCATGGCTGACGGAGACCTGTTCAAAGTCGAGACTGCGCGCAATGCGAGCAATTTCAGCCTCATGTGCAGGGAACTTATAAGCATGCATGAGCGCGATGGCGACGGATTTGTAGCCCTGTTCCTTCAGTGCAGCCAGTACGGCTTCCGCCTCGGCGGGATCGAGCGCCGTTTCAACCGTGCCGTCTGCCTGAACGCGTTCGTTCAGCTCGACCACCTTTTCGTAAAGCGCTTCCGGCTTGATGATTTCAGTCGCAAAGATGTTCTTGCGTTCCTGATAGCCAATGCGCAGCGCATCGCGAAACCCCCTGGTGGTGACAAGGGCCAGCCGCTCGCCCTTGCGCTCGAGAAGCGCATTGGTCGCGACCGTCGTTCCCATGCGAACTTCGCCGATGATACCGGCGGGAACCGCTTCGCCGGTCCTGAGGCCAAGATGCAGGCGAATGCCGTGAACGGCGGCATCCTTATAGGCAGACGGATTTTCGGAGAGAACCTTGCGTGCATGGAGCTGGCCCTGCGGATCTCGCCCGATGATGTCCGTAAACGTACCGCCGCGGTCGATCCAGAAGTCCCATACTCCGCGTCCTGTTCCGCTCATTATCGGCTCCCTCACACAGCACTACTGGTGCATTTCGAAATCTTTTCAGGATTTCATAGTCCCACTTTATTGACAAAATGTCGATAAGATGGTGACATAAAATACACATAAATAAGGGAGCAGCAAGAATGGGGAAGAACAGGGACAGCGAAGAAACTGTAACGGTGTCTTCCGAGACCCGGGAAGCAAGCTTCGATGAAGTCGCGTTGCCCAAGCATCTGCGCCCCGTCGCCTCAATAGGTCCCATTGTATCGTCTGCGCATCTTGCCGAAGGCGGTTCGCCAGGTATGTCCGAGGTTGAATATGGCCTCATTCTCGCATCGCACGCATTTTCGCGCTGGATGGTTCGCTGCATGGCTGCGGCTGGATTGCCGGGGCTTTCGCCCATCGAGGTGCTGATTCTCCATTCGATCCGCCATCGTGATCGCGAGAAGAAGCTTGCCGATATCTGCCTCGTTCTCGACATTGAAGACACGCATATTGCCACCTATGCCATCCGCAAGCTTGAAAATGCCGGTCTGTTGACGACCGGCAAGGCGGCGAAGGAAAAGACGGTGAAGATCACCGCCAAGGGCGCTGATGCCTGCGCGCGCTATGCGCAGATTCGCGAGCGCCTTTTGGTCGATTCCACTGCCAATGCACGCCCTTCGGAAGAAACGCTTTCGGAAGTGGCTGCGCTTTTGCGCTTCATGTCCGGTGCATTCAATCAGGCCACGCGGTCTGCCATCACACTGTAAAAGGGTTGGAAGTTTGAGCGGAACCGAGTTGAACGCACCAGTTTCAAAGCCTCTGCTGACTGTCGATGGCCTCAGTGTCGAATTTGGCGCGAGCCGTGTCGTTGACGATCTGAGTTTCTCGGTTCATCCGGGTCGCACGCTGGCCGTGGTTGGAGAATCCGGTTCGGGCAAGTCCATCACGTCGCTTTCCATCATGCGGCTTGCCGATATGAGCGGCGCGAAATTCCCGTCTGGCCGCATTCTGTTTGGCGAACGTGATCTGCTGAAAGCCGATCAAAAGACGATGCGCGGCATTCGCGGCAAGGAGATCGCCATGATCTTCCAGGAGCCGATGACGTCGCTTAATCCCGTTTTCACCATCGGCAACCAGCTATCCGAAGTGCTGATGCTGCATGAGGGCATGACCCAGCAGGCGGCGCTTGCCGAGGGTAGGCGGCTTCTGGAAATGGTGCGGCTGCCGGATGCGGAAGGACTGCTGAAGCGCTATCCGCACCAGCTTTCTGGCGGGATGCGCCAGCGCGTCATGATCGCCATGGCGCTTGCCTGCCGCCCGAAGCTTTTGATCGCCGATGAGCCGACCACCGCACTCGATGTGACTATTCAGGCCCAGATACTGCACATTATCAGAGATTTGCAGCAAGAGCTTGAAATGGCGGTGATTTTCATCACACACGATATGGGCGTGGTGGCGGAAATGGCCGACGATGTCGTCGTCATGTGGAAGGGTAAGAAGGTCGAGGAAGGCCCGGTCGGGCAGATTTTCTCGAAACCGGAACATGCCTATACCAAGACGCTGCTGTCGGCAGTGCCGAAGCTTGGCAGCATGACGGGCGAAGCCTTTCCCAAGCGGATGCCGGTCATGACCATGCGTGACGGCATGCCTGTTTTGACGGGCGAGGAGCGCATTCAGGACACGGCGCGTTATGGCGACAAGCCGTTGCTTTCCGTAGACGATCTTTATGTGCGCTTTCCGATCAAGAAGAACCTGTTCGGGAAGGTCACGCATGTCTGCAACGCTGTGTCGAAGGTCGCATTCGATATCTATCCGGGCGAAACGCTGGCGCTGGTCGGTGAATCCGGTTCGGGAAAATCGACCATAGGGCGCACCATCCAGCAATTGCAGACGCCGCTTTCCGGCGATATTCGCTTCAACGGCAAGGCCTATTCGGCCATGAGTGCTGCCGAGCGATATGCCATGCGTCGCGAAGTGCAGTATATTTTCCAGGACCCGTTTGCATCGCTTGATCCGCGCAAGACGGTTGGCTTTTCCATTGCAGAACCGATCCGCACGCATGGCCTTCTCGACAATAGTAAGGCGATCAATGCGCGCGTGGCAGAATTGCTGGAGCGGGTTGGTCTCGGCCCGGAACATGCCAAGCGCTATCCGCACGAATTTTCCGGCGGTCAGCGCCAGCGCGTCTGCATTGCGCGTGCGCTTGCCTCCAAGCCGAAGCTCATCATTGCCGATGAAGCTCTGTCGGCGCTTGATGTTTCCATTCAGGCGCAGGTTATCAACCTGTTCATGGACCTCCAGAAAGAGCAGGATCTCGCTTATCTCTTCATCAGCCATGACATGGCGGTGGTCGAAAAGATGAGCCACCGCGTGGCCGTTCTCTATCTCGGCCAGATCATGGAACTCGGCTCGCGGCAGCAGGTTTTCGAAACGCCGTCGCATGACTACACGAAGCGGCTTCTCTCGGCGGTGCCGATTGCCGATCCCGCTGCGCGCACCAACCGGTCCGCACTGGAAGGTGAAATTCCAAGCACGACGCGCCGGATCGACGACAAGCCGCCGATCTATCGTCATCGCGAGATCGCAGCCGGACATTTCGTGGCCGAAACCGTCTGACGCATAAAGTTCAACAGAAACCCAAAGGGGAAAAAACAATGATAAGGAAGACACTTAAAGCCGTTCTTATGGCTTCCGCTCTCTCGGCGGCAGTGTTTGCATCTGCTCCGGCTTTCGCTGCCGGAAAGCTGACCGTTTCGTCGCCGCAGGACCCGGGCAGCTGGGATCCGATCGACACTTTCCTCGTCAACTGGGCTTCTGTCGCCACCAATATTTTCGACGGTCTCGTCTATCGCGGACCAGACCTCAAGATTGTTCCGGCACTGGCAGCCTCGTGGGATGAGCTGGATGACGGCAAGCGCATCCGCTTCCATCTGCGCGAGAACGTCAAGTTCCATAATGGGGAGCCGTTCAACGCCGAAGCCGTCAAGTTCACCTTTGATCGCCTGCTCGGTGACGAGGGCGCGAAAGGCCCGCAGCGTTCGAACTATATCGCCATCGAGAAGGTGGAAGTTATAGACGACAAGACCGTCGATTTCCATCTGAAGGCGCCAGATCCGGTTCTGATCACCAAGCTGGCCGGTTATGGTGGCATGATCGTTCCGCCAAAATACATTCAGGAAAAAGGCGACGATTATTTCAACACGCATCCGGTCGGTACCGGGCCATTCAAATTCGTGTCCTATGAACCGAAGGTGAGCATCAAGCTTGAGGCTTTCGCTGATCATTGGGGCGGTGCGCCGAAACTTTCCGAACTGGAATATCGCTTCATCACCGAGCCTTCGACCGCCGTTGCCGAACTTCAGGCCGGGCGCGTCGATCTGGTCATTCCGCCGACCATTCCGATTGGCATGATCCCGACCATTCAGGGCGATCCGAAGCTGGAACTCGTCACGACGGCAGGCCCGACGGTCTATGCCCTGCGCTTCAACACGGCTGATGGCATCACCAAGGACGAGCGCGTTCGCAAGGCGCTGATCATGGCAGTTGACCGCGATGCGATCATCCAGTCCATTCTGGCCGGTCAGGCAGAACCGATTGCAAGCTTCCAGGGCTCGCTGTCCTTCGGTTTCGATCCGAACATGAAGCCGCTGCCTTACGATCCGGAAGGCGCGAAGAAACTGCTCGAAGAAGCGGGCGTCAAGCCCGGCGCAACCGTGCAGATCGATGTGCGCGGTCAGGATGCAAGCTTCAATGAAGTGGCGCAGGCTATCGCAAGCTTCCTGCAAATGGTCGGCGTCAATGCCACCATCAAGCCTTATGACACCAATGTTTTGCTGAACGATATCATCCCGCAGGGCAAGACCGGCGCGATGTTCCAGCAGGCCTGGGGCGGCTGGACCTTCGACTACGATAACACCGCCTATTCCATGTACCATTCCGGCGAGAAGTGGAACCCTTACGACAAGGACGAAAAGCTCGACAAGATGCTGGAAGCGCAGCGCTCGGTTATTGATCGCGGCGAGCGCGAAAAGCTCTTGCAGGAAATCGCGGTTTACGCTGCCGACCGTGCACTCGAAATGCCGCTTTACAATCTCAAGGCAATCTTCGGCGTCAACAAACGCGTGAAGAACTTCGTGCCGGTTCCCGACAGCCGTCTGCGTCTCACGGACGTCACTGTCGAGTAAGCAAGAATGACAATACGGCAAGCCGGTCATATCCGGCTTGCTGCAGCATTTCGGAGGCGCACTGGTGGCCGGATTTCTGATCAAACGAATTTTGCAGGCGTTGTTCGTGCTTGTCGCGATGACGCTGCTTGTCGCTTTCGCGGTCCGCCTGACAGGCGATCCGGCATTGATGCTGACGCAAGGCGCGGGCAGCATTACCGAAGCTGATCTTGCGCGCATCCGTGAAGGCCTCGGTCTCAACCAGCCGTTCTTCGTTCAATACTGGCAGTTCCTGAAAGGACTGTTCACGATGGATCTGGGGCGCAGTTTCCTCGGTGGAACGTCGGTTTCCACGCTCGTTGCTGGCGCTCTGCCCGCCACGCTGATGCTGGCCTTCGCCTCGCTGTTCGTTTCTATCGTGATTTCCGTTCCACTCGGTATCAAGGCTGCGGTGTCGCGTGGAAAATGGGCCGATCAGCTGATCCGCATCTGCTCGCTGGTGGGCCTGTCCTTTCCGAACTTCTGGCTGGCGACCATGCTGGTGCTGCTGTTCGGCATCTCGCTGCAATGGCTACCGCCAAGCGGCATGAGCGGCATTGCAAGCTTCATCATGCCCGCGCTCACCATGGGCGTCATCCTGACTGCAACCAATGTTCGTCTTGTGCGCACGGCGATGCTGGAGACGCTGCAATCGCAATATATTATGGTGGCGCGCGCCAAGGGGTTGAGCGAGAACAAGGTTCTCTACAAGCATGCGCTGCGCAATTGCGCCATTCCGTTGATCACCTATCTCGGGCTTCAGTTCGGCGGTCTTCTCGGTGGTATCGTCGTGGTGGAACGCGTGTTCAACTGGCCGGGCATGGGCACACTTGCCTTCGACGCGGTGGCCGGGCGCGATTATCCTGTCCTGCAGGCCACCATCGCGATCCTTTCCATGCTGATCATCGGCGTCAATCTTCTCGTGGACATCGCTTATGGCCTTGTCGATCCGCGTATCCGCACGGAGTAGGACCCATGGCAACCAAGACCTTATCCGTTCTGTTTTCGCGTTTTGCGAGCCTCGAATTCATCGTCGGCGTCGTGCTGACCGGCTGCATTTGTCTGGCGGTGATTTTCTCCGGCTATCTGTTTCCGGGCGGCGCCAACAAGATCGATCTCCTGGCGCGCCTGACACCGCCATTTGTCAATCAGGCCCATATTTTCGGCACAGATCCGCTGGGCCGCGATGTGCTGGCGCGTGTCATCACCGGCGGCAAGATTTCGCTGTTTGTCGGTTTTGTCTCGGTGATCGGCTCCGTTCTTATCGGCACCATCATGGGTCTCGTCGCTGGCTATTATCGCGGCTTCTGGGATATGGCGCTGATGCGCTTTGTCGATGTGCAGCTGGCCATGCCCTTCATTTTGCTTGCCATCACTGTGATGGCCATTCTGGGTGGCGGGCTTTTCAACACCATCATTTTGCTGATCGTCTCGCAATGCGTGCAATATGCGCGACTGGTGCGCGGCTCGGTGTTGTCGTTGCGCGAGCGCGAGTTCATCCTGTCAGCCCGGGCCATCGGCGTGAAGGATTGGCGCATCATCTTCCAGCACCTGCTGCCGAACCTGCTTGGTCCGGTCATCGTGCTGATGACGCTCAATGTCGCCAATAATATCCTGCTGGAATCGAGCCTGACCTTCCTCGGCCTTGGTGTTGATCCGACCATTCCAAGCTGGGGCGGCATGCTGGCCGATGGTCGCACTTATCTCCAGACTGCATGGTGGGTGAGCATTTTCCCGGGCCTCGCCATTCTGTTCACGGTGCTTGGTCTCAATCTTCTTGGCGACTGGCTGCGCGACAGCCTAGATCCAACCGGCAGGACTTCCCGATGAGCGTGCTTTTTGAGAAAACCTATCCGCGTACGGTTCATGCGCTTGTCGAACGCTTCCTGAAACCGGAAATGCGCGGCGCGAAGGTGGAAGCATGGCTGTTCGATGATCAGCCGAGCCGCTTTGCCGCGGAAACGACGCTGCGCGAGGCTGGTGTCGAGGTGCGGCTGCGCTCGGCTTATAAGCCGCTCCTGCATTTCTTTCTGGAAGAAGTTGATGGCTCTGCGCTGAAGTCGGCAGCGATCCGTTATCCGCGTCATGACGCCTGTGTGCAGAACAGGTTTCTGCTTGAGACCTATCCTTTATCAGCGCTTCTTCCGGAGACGGAGATAGATTTCTCGGCTTCGGGCAAAGACGACTTTCATTATGAAGTCGATCTGGTCTTTGCCGATGGCCACAGCGAAAGCCATCGGGTTTTCGCGCCCAACCGCGTGCATGTGGATTTCATCGGCGAAACGCTGGTGTCGCCAACCGGCTGGCTGGCCGTCACGCGGCACGGCAAGATTGAAAACGCGCGCTATGAGACATCCTATGAAAAGCTGTTTCATGACACCGTCGCGGCCATCGCCGCCCATGACTGGAAGCGTGGCGAACCTTATTTCGATGAGTTGAACATCGCGGTCAGTCTGCCGATCACCGACCGCCGCCTGCCTTACGACGAGGAAACGCTGAGCCTCACCGAAGCCATGCACGAGGATATCTACTTCTCGCTGCTCGAAGTTTTTCAGAAAAAGTCGGGTCGTCCGGTGGGCGATCGTGGCTTGCAACCGGGCCAGATTGTACCGGAAGTCCGCTTTCGCGATGCCGAGCCGTCGGTCAAAGTGGAGACACGCTCGCTTTCAACCGATGACGCGCTGACGGCAGAACAGGTTCTGGAGACGGCGCAAGCGCCGCTTTCCGCCGATCAGATCCGCCGTGAAATCGCCAGACTGGGCGGCAAGCCGTTCGAGGCAAAGACCCGTTCAGGCAGAACGGTGCGCGCGACCTATCGCAAGGGCAGCGATGCCGCGATGATGATCAGCGCCGGACAGCACGCCAATGAAACGACCGGCGTTGTCGGCGCGTTACGGGCGGCTAACCGGCTTGCTGCGCGCAAAAGCGCGCATTTCACGATCTCCCCGCAGGAGAATCCAGACGGATACGAGATACACAAGCGGCTTTGCGCACTTCAGCCGCACCACATGCATCACGCCGCGCGCTATACGGCGCTGGGTGACGATCTTGAATATCGCAGCGGCGAGGGGCTTTACGAAAAGGCCATTCGTGTCGAGGCTGAAAAGCTGACGGATGCGAAACTGCACGTCAACCTGCATGGTTATCCATCGCATGAATGGACGCGTCCGCTGTCCGGCTATGTGCCGCGTTCCTTTGCCATGTGGACGTTGCCGAAGGGCTTTTTCCTGATCATCCGCCACCATGCCTCCTGGGAGAAGGCAGCAGAAGAACTAATCGACCGCGTGACGAAACATCTGGCCGCGATTGATGGCTTGGTTGCCTATAACAATGCCCAGATCAGGCTGTTCGAGCAGCATGCAGGCGAAACGGGTTTCCGCATCATCAATGGGTTTCCGTGCCTCGTCGGCGTGGATGACCGCCATACGGTGCCATTGACGCTGATCACCGAGTATCCGGATGAGACGGTTTATGGCGATGCTTTCGTCAAGGGACACACGGCGCAAATGGAAACCGTGCTGGCATCCTATGATGCCTTGCAAATGATGCTTCCCTCGGATGCGGTTGCTTAAAGATAATAGACGCCAATGCGTTTGCCGCCGATAATTTCGACGGCAATCTCCATCTCGTAAATGTCTGCAAGGATTTCCGGATGAATAAGTTCATCCGGGCTTCCTTGATGCACAACCTTGCCGTGGCGCATGGCGACTATGTGGTCGGAATAGCACGATGCGAAATTGATGTCGTGCAGAACCAGAACAACGGTTTTTCCAAGTTCGTCTGCAGCTCGCCGCAACAACTTCATCATTGAAGCTGAATGCTTCATATCGAGGTTGTTGAGCGGTTCGTCCAGCAGCACATAATCTGTATCCTGGCATAGCACCATTGCTACGAATGCACGCTGGCGCTGTCCGCCCGAAAGTTCATCCAGAAAGCGTCCGCTTAGATCTTCAAGACCGAGATAGCCGATGGCCTGCTCGACATGATTGCGGTCTTCACTATTCGGGCGGCCTTTAGAATAGGGATAACGACCGAAGGTTACGAGGTCGCGCACGGTCAGGCGGGAATTAATCGCATTTTCCTGTCGTAGGATCGAAAGGCGTTTTGCCAACACATCACCGGATGTCGTTGAAACATCGAGTCCGTCTACGGTCACACGACCCTTGTCCATTGGCAGGAGACGGCTCACCATCGAGAGCAGCGTCGATTTTCCTGCCCCATTCGGCCCGATGATCGAGGTTATGCCGCAAGCAGGCAATTTCAGGGTCACATCATCAACGACAAGTGTGCTGTTGTAGGATTTGCTGACTTGGCTGATTTCTATCAACGCGCGTGCCCCCTGACGAGAAGGATAATGAAGACAAGGCCGCCCAGAAACTCGATGATGACACTGAGTGCGGTATTGAACGAGAAGACCCGTTCCAGAATGGTCTGTCCGCCAACGATGCAGAGGATTGCAAGCAAGATGGCTATAGGCAGGATAAACCGGTGTTTTGCCGAACCGGCAAGCATGTAAGCCAGATTGGCGACCAGAAGACCGAAAAAGGTTATAGGTCCAACCAGTGCGGTGGAAACGGAAACCAACACCGTGACCATGAACAGGATTTTGCGCACGATGCGTCGATGATCGACGCCCAGATTGATTGCCGGATCTCTGCCGAGTGACAGGACGTCAAAGACATAGACGAAGCGCAGACCGTAGAGCGAAACAGCCGCGACAATAACGGCTGACATAATCAGAATGTCGCTATTGATGGTGTTGAAACTGGCGAAGAAACGGTCTTGCAGAACAGCGAAAAGATTTGGATCAAGCATCCGCTGCATCAGGTTGGAAATGCTGCGGAAAAAGACACCGCAGACAATGCCGACAAGCATAACGAGGTGCAGGCTGCGCGTTGCTCCGGAGAAGAGCCAGTAATAGAGTGTACCAGCGAAAACCACCATGATAGCGGTTTCTGCCAGAAAGCGAATATTCGGTCCGATCCAATCGATTTGAACAGCGCCGAAGAAGAAGACTACCAATGTCTGAATCAGAATATAAAGCGCGTCGAACCCCATGATCGAGGGGGTTAGGATGCGGTTGTTCGTGACTGTCTGGAACAACACCGTTGAAACCGCAATCGAGTATGCGACCAGTACCATGGCTGCAAGCTTGGTGCCGCGGAAGGACAGGATGAAAGACCAGCTTCCCTTTGCGCCGACTGTCATGAATGCTGCCACTGCAAGCAGAGTGATCACAGAGAGGAGCGAGAGGATCAAGGTAGGGCGCTTAAGCAAGGCGTGATCCCCGCCGCAACAGAAGATAGAGGAATATGACGCTTCCCACGACTCCCATCATGGTACCGATTGGAATTTCGTAAGGAAAGCGGACTACTCGCCCGACAATATCGCAGGCAAGAACAAGTCCAGCGCCGAGTATTGCAACCCACGGTACAGCCCGTCGCATATTGTCGCCGATAAACATGCTGACGACGTTCGGAACGATAAGACCAAGGAAAGGTATCATGCCAACGGTCACGACGACTGATGCGCTGACCATCGAAACGATGACAAGGCCAAGTGTGACTACACGGCGATAATTTAGGCCAAGGTTGGTGGTGAAATCCTCGCCCAGTCCCGCGACCGTGAAGCGGTCAGCGGCAATGTAGGCGATGATTGTAAGGAAGAACGCAAGCCACAAGAGTTCATAGCGTCCGCGAAGAACGCCGGAAAAATCGCCGGTTGTCCAGGAGTTGAGCGATTGCAGAAGATCAAAGCGGTAAGCAATGAAAGTAGTGATTGCGCTGACAACACCACCAAGCATGATGCCGACCAAGGGCACGACAAGAACGGATCGCAACGGAATGGCACGAAGAATGCGAAGGAACAAAGCAGTTCCGGCAAGCGCCGTAACAGAAGCGACCAGCATTTTTCCGATTACTGGCGTTTCCGGTGCAAACAGTATGACCAGAAGGATGCCAAGACTGGCAGATTCCACCGTACCTGCCGTCGATGGTTCAACGAAACGGTTGCGTGTCAGCATCTGCATGATCATGCTGAGACGGCCATGGACATGCCCGCCAGAATGATTGCAAGGGTGCGTGGAATACGGCTGACAAGCATGACTTCGGCGGCACGGTCAGTGCTTTCGGTGCCGAATAGCGTGCTCAGCGACACATCGCTGACGCCGATAAACAGGCTGATGACAGCCAGTACGGCGACAACGGCAATGGCTGCTGCAAGTCCCTTCACGCTCGTTTCCTGTTCTGTTGCCTGATCACGGTTTCGGGCCACCTGCTATTAACTGTGTGGCCCGACCGGATTGGGTTTGGAAAGCTGTTACTTTGCTTTGTCGAAAGCCTGGGAAAGCTGATCGATCGTGCCGTGAAGCGCGCCGAGACCGCCGCCAATCAGATACCAGTTCTGAGCGTTCAGATAGACAAGCTGCTCCCTTTTCCAGGCATTGGTCTGGCGCACGAGCTCATTGTCCAGAACCTGCTTTGCCGAATTGCCTTCACGACCGATGGCGGCGTCACGATCGATGACAAACAGCCAGTCGGGATTGGTTTCGAGGATAAATTCCGAGCTCACGGGCTGGCCATGATTGCCGATGGAAAGGTCAGGCGCTGCAGGCTTGACCCCGAAACTGTCATGCAAGACGCCGAAACGCGAACCGGGGCCATAAGCGCTGATTTTGCCGCCGGAAGTGAGGATCAGAAGGCCGGTGCCTTTGTTGGCGGCCTTTTCCTTCAATGCAGCAAGTGCGGCATCAAGCTTCTCGGCTTCCGCCTTTGCTTCTGCTTCCTTCCCGAAAATCTGGCCAAGTTTCTCGACATTGGCTTCAGTGTCGGCGATGAAATTCTTCGCATTGGTCGTCAGATCGATGGTTGGAGCGATCTTCGAAAGCTCACCATATTTCGCAGCCGAACGACCTGCCACAATAATAAGATCTGGTTCTGCCGCATTAACGGCTTCATAGTCAGGCTCGAACAATGTGCCGATTTTCGCATACTCGTCGCCCTGATATTTCTTCAGATATTCAGGAAACGATATGCCGCTGGGAACACCAGTCACCTTGACGCCAAGGCGATCCAGATTGTCGAGGGTGCCGAGATCGAAAACCAGTACCTTAGCCGGTGAGGCTGGAACTGCTGTTTCACCCTGAGCATGCTTGATAGTCACATCAGCAGCATTTGCAGTTGAGGCAATGCTCAGCGCCATTATGGCGGCACCGCACAAGCGTGTAACCTGTTGAGCGATATTCAGCATGATGTTCGATCCTTTCATCAATCCTGTGCTTTACAGTCAAGTATCTTCTCCGTCAAAGACCGAGAGAGAAAATTCAGTTGTTTTTGCCCTTGGGGTTTTGTCCGAGCACAATGAAATTAAGGCTGTCCGCCACCGTGAGCGGTATCATTGAGCCGTGGCTCTCATCCTCGAAACGATGAAAGGCTGCGCCAACTTGCGGTAGTTCAGAAAGCTCTTTGAAGATGTCTGAACCGGAAGGTCCGCCACGCAGTTTCTTCAAACGGTCATCGTCCTGCTTCGTCTGGCCGGGGCGGCTACCACGTTTGCCGGAGGTTTCTATAAGCAAGCGGATTGGGCGAGGGGCATCCTTGAAGCGCGTGATGAACTGATTTTTATCAGTTAGAATTGAACGATCATTCCACCAGATCGATGGGTCCGCTGCGCTATAGCTCTGGAAGGAATTCGTGTGGTTGAACAAGGCATAAAGGGTGAATAATCCGCCCAGAGAGTGGCCGAACAGGGCCTGTCGGCTTTCATCGACGTTGAAACGCTTTTCGACTTCTGGCTTTACCTGATGGTCGATGAAGTCGAAGAATGCATCTCGTCCTCCAGTCTTTGGTACATTGAAGTGGACTGGGATCAGATCGTCAGGTGTCGGAGGCGTGAAGTCGAAATATCGCAGGCGGACGATTTCTTCCTGATTGTCAGTCGGGTAGCCGATGCCCACAAATACAGCCTTCAGGGCAGAGTTTTCTGCCATGAGCTTTGCTGCAATCGGCAACATGCGATTGCCGTCGACCATGTATATGACAGGATAGCCACCTTCGGGTGCAGCCTCCTGCGGTGCAGCGGTGAATATACGATAGGCGATGCCGTTGGCTTCCATATCAAAGGACGAGGTGGAAGGCTCAGCAGCCTTCACGGTGGAAGCCATCAGTATCCCCGTCATCATCAGGCATGCTTTCTTCACGATATTCGTCAGTGCGCTCATAAGAGCATCCCATTCATGCAAAAGACGCCAGCCATTGCGGGCAGGCGTCTTTTTGTTGTGATACTAGAAGCGGGAAGTCATACCGACCCAGAGGCGACGACCATCGACGACTGTATTGAAGTCATCAACATCAACCTTCTTGTCGAAGACGTTGTAGACGGCAGCGTTCAGAGTAACATTCTCGCTGAAGTCATACGAGCCGCCGATATCGAAGGTTGCATAGGGCTTGTACTTGCGAGCGACTACCTTGCCGTTCCTGTAGACGGGTTCACCGGCTGTGCCGATACGCGCACCCGCATTGGTTTCTTCGCCGTGGTAGTTACCGCTGGCCCATGCACTCAAGCCTTCAATCGGCGTTATCCAATCTGCACGCAAGCTGGCCATGTGCTTCGGCGTACGTGTCAGAGGCAAGCCCTTGTAGTCACCGGTCTGCTGTTCGGAGTCGGTGTAGGTATAGTTGCCGCGCACGGTAATTGTGTCGGTTGCTTCCCAGTTGAAGGTTAACTCCACACCTTGCATGACGGCTTCATCGATATTGAAGCTGTACCAGAGACGATAGTTCGGATCTTCGCTCCAGCGAATTGGATTACCATTGGCATCCGTCACCAGCGCATTGCTGATCTTGTCTTTGAAATCCGTGTAGAAATAGGTTGCGCCGAGGCGAAGGCCAGACTGGTTGTCCCAGAGAACACTCGCTTCATAGCTTGTGCTTTTTTCAGGCTGCAGATCTGGATCGCCGATGATTACGCCGCAGGTGCCGTTTGGACCATACGAGCATCCCGCGCCGCCCGTCGTATAAGCATATCCCGGGGCGATAGTACGGAGTTCCGGTGCACGGAAGCCGGTGGAGATACCGCCCTTGAACGTCAGTTGTTCAGTTGCGTGCCAGACGGCATAGCCGCGTGGGCTGAAATGGGAGCCATAAATCTCATGGTCGTCCATACGCAGACCGCCTGTCAGGGCGAAGTCTGGCGTGATCCACCATTCATCTTCTGCAAAGAGCGCCCACTGGCGAACGCTGAACTCTTCATCCAATCCGGTACGACGTCCTGGGTTCTGATCGGTCAGCACCGATTGCGAAAACTGTCCACCGGTTACCAGCGTGTGATTACCGTAGAATTCGAACGGAGTTGTGAACTTGCCATCGAGTACCGAATTACGGATATGCGGCGAACGCAGGTTCTCGACGTAGCTCTTGGTCTTGTTGTCCCAATTGAAATTGGTGCGTTCTGCCCATTCTTGCTGGAATGAGAATTCCGACGTTGTCGGTCCCCAGCGACCAGTATGGCTGATCGACCAATGATCGCGATCATTGTAGTTGTAGGAATCCGAGCCCGATGCCGCCGTGTTGCCGACGGTGGCGTCGCGACGAAGGCGAGTCTTGCCCAGCTCGAGCATGATATCATGATCTTCATTCGGCGTGATTGTAACGCGACCGGTGATGTCGATATCTTTCTGTTCTGGCGTCCCGCTGACGATATTGTCTTCCTGCCGCTTGAGACCGCGTCCCCAGACCTGAACGCCGACGAGGTTCGGGACCAGCGGCCCGGTCATGTAGTAAGACCCCTGCAACGAATTTCCGAATTTGGAATGCTGCTGAACCGTGCCGTCTACAGAGAAAGAACCGCTCCAGGTGTCCGATACTTTCTTGGTGATCACGTTGATAACGCCGCCCATCGCGTCCGATCCGTAGAGCGAAGACATGGGGCCACGAATGACCTCGATCCGTTCGATTGCGTTCGCAGGCGGTAAGAAGCTCTGCTCGAAGCCGGAGTTGCCGTTGGTGCGGGCATCGCGCGTGCTCTGGCGCTTCCCGTCAACGAGCAGCAAAGTATAAGAACCAGGAAGACCACGAATGAATATGTCGCGCTCGGCCGCCGGACCTGTCACCGCGACGCCCTGAACGTCTTTCAGAGCATCGGTCAGATCGCGATAGGCGCCTTTTTCCAGCTCTTCGCCAGGAACGACAGTGATGCTTGCCGGAGCGTCGGTGATGTTCTGTTCGAACCCTGTTGCCGTGACAACAATCTGGTTAAGTTTGACAGCTCCATCAGCGGTCGTTTCGATGCCCGCTTCCGTTGCCTTTTTCTTCTTGGTGCCAGCTTCGTCTGAAGTTGCCTCTTCCGCAGCGTTGATCGCGGTTTGCGCGATGGCATTCATTTCGCTCAGAAGTAGCGTTGTGGAAAGACACGTCCCCGCAAGGATCGCCCGATAAATGAGCGATTTGCTGGCCAAACGCCTGTTTTGTGTACCATCGGCCCACAATCCCCGAAACAAGCTGGTCATTTTCGTCACCGTTTAAAGTTGAGTTTTCAAGTCTCCTTATGTATGGCTGTCGGGTGACGTCAATCGTGATGTTTTATAAGTGTTCTAAATTTCAAAAACCGCAAATGGACGGGTAAGAAAGTGATGTCGGGCAAGCCGGTGAAAACGCAGCAACAAACGGAGAAAGGTGAGAGTGAAAGCCTTCGTTTGGGACAATTGCGCTTGCTTATCGCTCTTGATGCACTTCTTGTGGAAGGCAGTGTTGGCGGTGCTGCCAAACAGATGGGGTTAAGCATTGCGGCTATGAGCCGACTGCTCGGACAGATTCGCGAAAAGTTCAACGACCCCATTCTAGTTCGCTCCGGCCGAAACATGGTGGCCACCCCGAAAGCCGAGGCGCTGCGCGGGCGTTTACGGCGGTTGGCGAATGAGGCCGAAACGCTGTTGAGTTTGGACTTTACCGAATTGCCGAAGTCGAGCTGTACCGGGCATCACGGGTGGAAGCGAAGCGCCATTGTAACACCGCCGCCGCTCGGAATCCGTAAGGTTGTTGAGCTTGAAAACCATCCGACACCAGAGCAGCTTGCAGCACAGTTCGCCAACATCCAGGACGAAAACGATCCGGCCAGACGACTAGCGAAATATATCGCTGTTGTAGGGCGAAAAGCCGGGCACACCCGTCCGCTCGAGATGTCTGAGGCTGATGATGCATTCACGACGATCTTTAGGGGTAATGCCGATCCGATGCAGATCAGTGCGTTGCTGCGGCTCATTCACTATCGTGGGGAAACTGCACCGGAACTTGCTGGCATAGCGCGAGCAGCGAGACGAATTTATTCCGTGGAGGCGGGCTTGAACATGCCAGCGCTGGACTGGCCAGCTTATCTATCGCCGAATTCTGTGCAGTCACCGTGGTTCATGCTTTCAGCCTTGCTGGTCGCGCGGGCTGGTTATCCTGTTGTCTTACACGGTAATTGTGGCACAGGTGAAATCTCGGGCAAGCTTGAGATAGCGGCCGAAGCTATCAATCTCCCGATCGCGACATCACATTCGCTCGCAGAAGGTGCATTAAGAGCGCATGGCATCTGTTTTATGCCGTTGGCCGGTTTCGCTCCTCAGATTCATGCGCTGATGGCGCTTTACCCACTGTTCGAGTCGCGTTCATCGATGAATAGCCTCGTTCATTTGCTCAATCCGATGAATCTCAAGGCATCGTTTTTGGGGGTTACACAGCCCACATATCGTGAGTTACACCGCGATGCGGGCGTACTTCTTGATATGCCTTCTATTTCGGTAGTTTCGACCAGCCGGGACGTTGCCGAGTTAGTTCCGCATCGAACGCATACGATCCATAGGCTTCTTAATGGTCGTGAAACAGATTTATTGCTTCCGACCCTTTCCAAGGAAAGTGGTGACAAGCATTCGAGCTTCAGTTCATTCGAATACTGGTATGGCATCTGGTCTGGCGCGGCAACGGACAAACGTGCAGAAAATACAATCGTTGCGACGGCTGCCATGGCGATGATGACGGCCGCCGCCGCAGACAACGAAAGCCATGCGCAATTTTTCGAGAAAGCCGAAAAGCTCTGGCGAAATCGCCACAGCCGGGCGGCGGCGTGATTTGGAAGTAGTTGCGATTGTGGAACGTAAAACTGTTTCACGTCCGGCAGAATTTGAAAAAGCTTTCTCTCGCTCGTTCGAGGATGGCAAGTCCATGCTTTGTCTACTAATTTTGTAGGCTTTATCTTTCTCCCCGTGAATTCGATTGCAACAGGGGAGCTTCGATGGTCAATCAGGTACTCGGCGAGGCGGGGACGTCTATTTTTGAGGCGATGTCGCGACTTGCTGTTGAGCGTGGAGCCATCAATCTGGGGCAGGGATTTCCAGAAGGCTTTGAACCGTCCGAGCTCCTTGATGCCGCTGCTCGGGCTCTTCGTGAAACTTCACAACAATATCCGCCCATGATGGGGCTGCCGGTTCTCCGCCAAGCTGTCGCAGAAAACGCAAGGCGATTTCTCGGTATTGACGTAGACTGGGAAAGGGAAGTTCTAGTTACGTCCGGCGCTACGGAAGCGCTCGCCGATACGTTTCTGGCGCATCTGGATACGGGCGACGAGGTTATCTTGTTCGAGCCGGTCTACGATGCTTACGCTACGCTTATCCGCCGTGCAGGCGGGAAGGTGGTGCCGGTACGGCTGAAACCACCTCATTGGGAGCTACCGCGAGAGGAGCTGGCAAAAGCCATTTCTCCACGGACGAAACTCATTGTCGTCAATACGCCGATGAACCCAATCGGCAAGATACTGGATCCAGATGAGCTGGACTTTCTCGCCGAACTTGCGATCAAGCATGATCTCGTGATCGTTTCGGATGAGGTCTACGAACATCTCGTCTTCGACGGTCACCCGTTTCATTCTATGTTCGGTGTTGAGAAAGTCCGCGACCGTGTCGTGCGAATTGGCTCCGCTGGAAAGAGCTTTTCATTGACAGGATGGAAGGTCGGCTATGTGACAGCTTCCGCGAAGTTTCTCGCACCGATTGCTCGTGCTCATCAGTATGTCACTTTCGCCACGCCGCCAGCATTCCAGTCGGCGGTTGCGGTTGGGCTTTCGTTACCTGATAGCTACTTTGTCGGCCTTCGGACAACGCTGGCATCGCGACGGGATCTGCTGGTTGAAGGGCTGAAATCTGCGGGTTTTGATGTCGTAGCTGTCCCTGCCACCTATTTCGCGGTGGCCGATATAAAGTCGCTCGATCATGGCGGTGACGATCTCGATTTTTGCCGACGGTTGACGCTTGAAGCAGGTGTAACCCCGGTTCCTATCTCATCTTTTTATGGTGCACGCGATGTGCGCAGCCATGTCCGTTTCTGTTTCGCCAAGGGCGAAGAAACGCTGCGGGAGGCCGCTTCACGGCTGGTCCAGTGGAATAATGAGCACAATTGGCGCGCGGCATCATAGGCGCGCCCGAAAATCACTACAGGGAAAATAAGATGCATTCAGTTTCATTTTTGCGCGGTGCAGTTTCCGCAGCACTCTTCTCAGTGCTCGTCGCTTCACCGGCGCTTGCGGAAAAAATCCGGTTTGGTGTAACTTCGGGGCCGCATGCTGAAATCGCCGAAGCACTCGCGCCCGTTGCCAAGGCAAAGGGGCTGGATATCGAGATTGTGGAGTTTTCGGACGGCGCACTGATCGACCCGGCGACAAATGATGGCGATCTCGACGCCAATGGCTTTCAGCATACACCTTACTTCGATCAACAGAACAAGGATCGAGGTCTCAATCTCGTTGCTGTTGGCGGACGTACTGTCTTGCTGCCAATGGCTGGTTACTCACGCAAGTACAAATCTCTAAGTGAGCTGCCAGAGGGCGCACAAATCTCCATTCCCAATGATCCGAGCAATGCAGGCCGTGCCTTGAAGCTTCTTGAAGCTGGCGGCGTTATCAAGCTTACGCCGGGTGTAACTTTCAACGCAACTGAACTCGATATTGTCGATAATCCGAAAAAGGTCAAAATCATACCGATGGAAACGGCCCAGCTTCCACGGTCGCTGGAAGACGTGGATTTTTCCGTCATCACTTCACATTTTGCGCTGAGTGCCGGGCTGGTTCCGACCCGTGATGCGATCCTGATCGAAGACCAGTTATCCGATTATTTCTGCCTGCTTGCTGTCGCGGGAAAGAACAAGGATGCACCGTGGGTCAGGACGCTTGTCGAGGCTTATAAATCTCCTGATGTCAAAGCCTTCATCGAGAAGAAGTTCGATGGCAATATCGTAGCGGGTTGGTGACATGAACGTGCTCGTACGCAGCGGACCTGTGTCGAACGCCGTACCGGACGATACAAACCCGGCACCGTCAATCATCGACATACGTTCGCTGACAAAGACCTTTGACAAGAAGGCCGGTCCGGTCATCGACAATGTCTCGCTTCAAATCGCCAAGGGAACCATTCACGGAATCATTGGTCGTTCAGGCGCTGGAAAAAGCACGCTCGTGCGTTGCCTGAATGGTCTGGTGCACCCAACCGGAGGACAAGTCGTTGTTTCCGGGCGAGAGATCACAACGTTGCGTCAAGGCGAATTGCGACAGGTTCGTCGTGAGGTATCAATGATATTTCAGCATTTTAGTCTGCTGTCTTCACGAACTGCTTTTGGCAACATAGCCCTGCCACTGGAGCTCACAGGCGTTGATCGCAGCACCATAAGAACCCGCGTGAACGATTTGCTTGATCTGGTGGGTCTCAAGGGAAAGGCCGATGCTTATCCATCGGAACTGTCTGGTGGTCAGAAACAGCGTGTGGGTATCGCGCGCGCATTGGCTCTGGAGCCGAGCGTTTTGCTGTCGGATGAGGCGACGTCGGCGCTTGATCCCGAAACCACGGAGCAAATTCTTTCGTTATTGAAAGATATCAATCGGCGACTGGGGCTGACGATTGTACTCATAACGCATGAAATGGACGTGGTGCGCCAGATCGCAGACCACGTGACGGTTCTTGATGGCGGCAAAGTCGTTGAAAACGGAGCGACCTTCGACGTCTTCGCCTTTCCGCAAACACCGATCGCCCGGTCATTTCTGGCTAGCATCGTCGCCCACGACCTACCGCCGGAAGTATCGCAGCGGGTGCTTCCACAACCAGTTGTCGGGTCGGATCCGGTTCTGCGCATTATCTTTTCCGGTGAAGCCGCGCATGCGCCGGTCGTTGCTACGCTCGTACAGCGCTTCGGGATAAATCCGAACATATTGCACGGGCGCATAGACTATATCGGTGGCAGACCACTGGGCATCATAACGCTCGTCGCTGAGGATGGTTCCGCCGATCTCGCGGACGTTCGCAATTATCTGTCTTCACTCAATCTTCATGGAGAGGTCCTCGGTCATGTTGTCCGATCTGCTTCCGCCGGCACTCGTCGGGCTCTTGCTTGAATCGCTGAAGCAGACGGCTACTATGGTGGCCGCATCTGCCATTCTGTCGACATTGATTGGCCTGCCGCTCGGTGTTGCACTGGTTGTTACCAGTCCGGGCCAGTTTCTCGAACGGCCGGTCTTCAATCGTGTTGCGGGCACTGTCGTCAATCTGGTTCGATCCACGCCATTCATCATTTTGATGGTGGCGATCATTCCCTTAACGCGCCTGATTGCCGGAACGACCGTTGGCACCTATGCGGCCATCGTACCACTGACCGCGGCAATCGCACCTCTCTACGCACGGCTCGCCGAAACGGCGATGCGTGAGGTGGACCAGAGCCTGATCGAAGCTGCCGAGAGCATGGGTGCAACGCCAATTCAGATCATCTTCAAGGTGCTCTTGCCTGAAGCGCTACCCGGGATCATTGCGGGGCAAACAGTTACGCTTGTCAGCCTTGTCGGGTACTCGGCGATGGCAGGAACAGTCGGCGGCGGTGGACTGGGCGATCTCGGAATTCGCTTCGGATATCAACGCTTCATGCCGGAAGTCATGGTTGCCGTCGTCATCATCCTGGTTGCGATCGTGCAATCCATCCAGATCACGGGCGACTACGCTGCCCGTCTTGTCAATCACCGTGTGGCGCGCAGCCGTCGTTCCCGCTGAGAGTTTTTCAGGAGCTTCCGATGAATATACATACCACCCCAATCAATCTGCCTCTGCTTGATTTGTCCCGTTTCAACGGCAGCGCCGAGGAGCGCGACAGTTTCATTGAGGAGCTGCGCCGCACTCTTCACGAACATGGCTTTTTCTATCTCACGGGACATGGCGTCGATCCGAAACTCGTGGAGGACGTGGTTGCAACGGCGAAGACGTTCTTCGCACTTCCAGCGGAAGAAAAACTCAAGATAGAAATGGTGAAGTCATCGCATTTCCGCGGTTACAATCGTGCCGGCCTTGAACGGACGCGTGGCGAGCAGGATTGGCGCGAACAGCTCGATATCAACACGGAAGCAGAACCTGCCGAGATCGGTCCGAATAGCCCGGCATGGAAGCGTTTGATCGGCCCGAACCAGTGGCCGGAAGCACTGCCCGAACTTAAGCCATTGTTGCTTGCTTATCAGGCCGAGGTGACACGCGTTGGCATTGATATTCTCAAGGCCATCGCGGCGGCTTTGGGACAGCCGGAAGACTTCTTCGCCCAGATTTATGAGCCGCATCCGTCTCAGCTCCTGAAGATTATCCGTTATCCTGGGCGCGATGTGGCGGAAAGCGAACAAGGGGTAGGAGCCCACAAGGACGGCGGTTTCGTTACTGTTCTGTTGCAGGATGTTGTCCCCGGTCTGCGCGTTCAGCGGGAAGACGGTGAATGGATCGATGCGCCTCCGGTTCCCGGCACTTTTGTTATCAATACGGGAGAATTGCTTGAGCTTGCCACCAATGGATTCGTGCGGGCAGATGTGCATGGCGTTGTCGCGCCGCCAGCCGGTGTGGAACGCTTTTCCGTCGCCTTTTTCCTGGGCGCCCGATACGATGCAATCATCCCTGTTATAGATTTGCCGGATGAGTTGAAGACCAGGGAGCGCGGCGTTACTGTTGATGCGCTAAATCCAATCTTCCGAGAGGTCGGTGCAAATAATCTCAAAAGTCGCCTCCGGTCCCATCCTGATGTTGCGCGTGCTCATCATGCAGATTTGCTGACACCCGAACAATTGGCGGATCGCTCGCCCGGATCGGCATATTGACAGGTTGGTCGTCATTTTCCAGGGCGTCGTGGTCGTGCTGACGAGGATGCCCTGTTCACCCCATCCCTTGACGGCTAATTGTGCTGGTCTCAACAGTCGTCAAGGAACGAGTTCGGGGGTACGTGGTTGATCCAGATTGTTCCGGATCATGCGACACCCTCACGAGTGACCGCCGCTCATGTTTCGCTTTTTCGCTAACATTTATAAGCTGCGATTGCTGACAGGTGAGCGCGGCAGCTATCATTATGGTGGAAACCTTTTATCATTTTGCCAAGCGGATGCCGGTCTTTTTTTCAAAAGTTTCGGCAGATTGACCGTGTAGTTGTCATTTTGAACAATTTGTTCCCACGAAATTTAACAAATCCACGGCTTGATCGTTCAAAGCATCAATGGAAATCTCCCTGCACTTATAAAAGCGTGAAGTAGGGAGGGGATCGCTGAAATGCCTGTAATGCCCAAATTGTGTGCCGATACCATAGTTTATAACGGCACGATCTGGTGTGGATATGAAGAGGGCACAGTCGAAGCCCTAGCGATCTGGCAAGGCAAGGTGCTTGCTACGGGCACCAAGGATCAAATCTGGTCTTTGAAGGGCGATAATACGCGTTTGATCGATCTGAAAGGGCGCTTTGCCACACCCGGGCTGAATGACGCTCACCTGCATCTCATTTCGATTGGGTTGACACTCAAGTGGATTGATGCGACGCCGCAGGCGGCCCCGACATTGCAAAGCCTGCTTGACGCCATTCGGGAACAGGCTGCTTCCGCACCTCCCGGGGCATGGATCAGAGCACGCGGCTATGACCAGACCAAGCTCGATGTCGGTCGCCATCCGCATAAGTCGGAGCTTGATGCTGTTGCTCCAAACAATCCTGTCATGGTGGTACGCGCATGTGGCCACGTTTCGATCTTCAATTCGAAGGCATTTGAACTGGCGGGTATCGACGAAAATTCCCCGGTACCGGATGGCGGCTTGATCGAGCAGAAGAATGGTACTTTGACGGGGATGGTTGCAGAAAATGCGCAAGGCGCTGTCCGCAAAGCGATCCCCAAGGCAACGACGGAAGAGATGATCGAGGCCATTGAGGCCGCAGGCAATCTTCTCCTTTCCTATGGCATCACCAGCGTTATGGACGCCGCTGTCGGTCAGGTCGCGGGCTTCGATGAAATCCGTGCCTATAACCTCGCCAAACTCGACAAGCGCTTGCCGGTGCGCACCTGGCTCGTACTGCTCGGCGATCCGGGACCTTCCATTGTCGAAGAATGCTACAAAGCAGGCCTTGTTTCCGGTGTCGGCGATGACATGCTGACAGTCGGTGCCGTCAAGATTTTCCTTGATGGATCGGCGGGCGGACGCACTGCATGGATGAGCAAGCCGTATCTCGGCGACGACGATAATATAGGTGTCCAGATATTGCCGGATGCAGAACTGGAAGCGCTGGTGCTCGATGCCCACAAAAAGGGTTATCAGTTGGCTTGCCACGCTATCGGCGATGCAGCGATTGGACAACTTATTACAGCCTATGAAAAGGCACTCGCAGCGCATCCCGATCCAGATCGCCGCCATCGTATCGAACATTGCGGATTCTCTACGCCGGAACAGCATGAGCGGATGAAGAAAGCCGGGATTTATCCTTGTCCGCAACAGGTCTTCATATACGATTTTGGTGACGCCTATATTTCTGTTCTTGGCGAGGAACGCGCTCTTTCAAGCTATCCGCTGAAAACTTGGAAGGATCTGGGCTTTAAGCCTGCGACTGGCAGTGATTCACCGGTCTGCCATCCGAACCCCTATCCAAACATCTATTCGATGCTTACGCGCGAAACGGGTAAGGGAACGGTGATGGATACCCGCGAATGCGTGACCATCGAAGAGGCCCTGCAGGTTTATACGGAGTTCGGTGCTTTCTCTCAGAAGCTGGAGAATGTGAAGGGCAAGCTTGTACCTGGGCAGGTTGCTGATATTGCGGTCTTTTCACGCAATATGCTCACCGCGAAGCCGGAAGAGATTCTCAACGACACGCATTGTGTTCTTACCATGCGTGACGGTGAGGTCGTATTCGAACGGTCGTGAGTTAAATGCTCCCGGTTTCCGGGGGCAATAAAAAGAATTGAAGCGTAAACGCTTCGGGGCGATTTCGGGCAGCGAGGTTTCGACAGAGCTGCCCGAAGAACGGTTCATCTGAATCGCAAGAATGACATTTATGAAGGGGAACAACATGAGAAAATTTGCATTGCTGGCAGCGCTGTCCGCAGTCCTGCTGGCCGGAACGGCGGCTTACGCGGCGGACGAACCACGTTCGGGAGGCGTCATCAATTTTGTCGCGCCCTACGGCGACAGCTTCTCGACGCTCGATATTCAAGCATCGCCTGCCACACAAGACGAGTTCTACGCCAAGGCGATTCACCGTACGCTCTATGATTGGGATGCTGATCTCAACAAACCGGTACTCGGTCTTGCAACCGATGTGACTGTGTCCGACGACAGGCTCGTCTATACCTACAAGCTTCGTCAGGACGCATTTTTCCACAATGGCAAGCCTTTGACGGCAGACGACATTATCTGGAGCTACACCCGGATCATGGATCCGAAAAAGGCATTCCCACCGGCACGTTACATCGCCGAAATCAAAGGGGCGGAGGAATATACGCAGGGCAAGGCCAAGGAAATTTCCGGCCTGAAGAAGATCGATGACCATACGCTCGAAATCACGCTGAAACAGCCAATTGATCCGGGCTTCCAGTTCATGCGCAACAACACTGCCATTTACCCGGCAGGTGAGGGTGATAGCGAAGAGTTTCAGCGCCACCCGATTGGTCTCGGACCCTACAAGTTTGCCGAATATGTTCCCGGCTCGCGCCTGACGGTTGAGAAGTGGGACAAGTATTACGAAAAGGGCAAGCCTTACGCTGACAAGATCAACATCATGATCATGGGTGATGCGGCCGCGCGCGACGTTGCGTTCCGCAACAAGGAGATCGACGTAGCCGTGCTCGGGCCGGCGCAGTATACGGCCTATCTGGCCGATCCTGAACTTGCGAAGAATATGGTCGAGGTAGCCGAGGTCTATACGCGCGCCGTCGGCTTTAATCCGGATTTCAAGCCGTTCCAGGACAAGCGCGTTCGTCAGGCAATCAACTACGCCATCGATAGCGATCTCATCATCAAGCGTCTCGTCAAGGACAAGGCCTATCGTGCTGTTGGTTGGCTGCCAAACTCATCGCCAGCCTTCGACAAGGATGCGAAGCCTTATCCGTATGACCCTGAAAAAGCAAAAGCTTTGCTTGCTGAAGCTGGGTATCCCGACGGCTTCGAATTCGAATTGACAGCAACGCAAAACGAGAGTTGGGGCCTGACCATCGTTCAAGCGATCATTCCGATGCTCGCCAAGGTCGGTATCAAGGTGAAGGCAAAGCCGGTTGAAGCGTCAGTGCTTGCGGATGTAGTTCCGGCTGGCAATTTCCAGGCCTATATGTGGTCGCTCGAAAGCGGTCCGGATGCACTGACGGCGATGCAGTGCTTCTATTCCACGACCCCACAATCTGCGTGCAACTACCAGAAGTTCTCGAACGCAGAATTCGACAAGATTGTCGATGAGGCAAAGGTGGCGAAAACCGAAGGAGAGAAGAACGAGCTTCTGAAGAAGGCCAACAACCTGTTGCAGGAAGAAGCGCCGGTCTGGTTCTTCAACTACAATAAGGCTGTCATGGCACATCAGCCATGGTTGCATGGCCTGCAGCCAAACTCGGCGGAGCTCGCCGTTCAGTCCTATGAAAAGCTGTGGGTTGATGACACGGTTCCGTCCGGTCGCTAATTCTGGCTGATCTGGATCGGCCCGCTCGTTATCGGGCGGGCCACTGATCCCCTTTGCTCCAGCGTAGTTTACGCTGATCCGAAAGGAGGACCGTGTGCTCTATTTTATTTTTCGGCGCGTCTTGCAGATGATACCGACGGTCGTCGCTGTATCACTGCTGATCTTCATCATTTTCAGTGTTGTTCCGGGCAGCATCGCTTCTGGCCTAATTGCCAATGGTAAGGGCATGAACGACCCGAAGATGGTCGAAAAGATCACTCAGGAATTTGGCCTCGACAAGCCTGTCCATGTGCGTTTCGGCAATTATCTGGTTCAACTGGCACAGTTTGATCTTGGTACGTCCTATCGATCAAGACAGCCGGTTGTCTCGCTTATTCAGGAGCGCATGTGGCCAACATTGAAGCTCGCTTTTGCGGCTATGGGGTTTGCGATCCTGATAGGCGTACCGCTTGGGTTTCTCGCGGCACTTAAACCCGGAAGCCTTCTCGACAGTGTGACGATGATAGGCGCAGTCTCGGGCCTCTCGCTACCACAGTTCTGGCTGGGCCTGCTGGCCATGTATCTCTTCGCACTGACACTCGGATGGCTGCCGAGTTTCGGCTATGGCGATGGAGGCATCAGAAACGTCATTTTGCCTGCGCTGACGTTGGGTGTTGCGCCATTGGCGTTGCTGGCAAGAACAACGCGTGCAGCCGTGCTTGAAGTGATGGGCGCTGATTTCATTCGTACCGCCCGCTCTAAAGGCATGAGCAGCTTTCGCCTGGTGAAATGGCATGTCATGCGCAATGCGCTGGTGCTGATTATCACGACAATCGGCTTGCAATTCGGATCGATGATGGGGCAGGCCGTGGTGGTGGAGAAGCTATTCTCATGGCCGGGCCTTGGCTCCTTGCTGATCGATAGCGTTTCGCTGCGCGACATTCCCGTGGTGCAGGGGGCAATTCTCGTAATCGTGTTGTGGTTTTTGGTCATCAATACGATCGTTGACATTCTCTACGCGGTTATCGACCCGCGCATAAGCCACGAGTAAGCCCATGAAGCTCCGTTTCAATCTCGTATTCGGCGGGTTCGTGTGTATCGTCATCGTTGCAGCAGCCGTCTTTGCGCCGTTGCTGGCGCACTATAATCCGGTTCTCGACGCTGATTTGATGAATGCTGAATTGCCGCCTGACGCACAGTTCTGGTTTGGCACTGATGCCCAGGGTCGTGATGTTTATTCGCGCATCCTTTATGGTGCGCAAGTGTCTTTGACCGTTGGTGTCGTCTCGCAATGCATCAACACGGTTATTGGTCTGTGTTTTGGCATTTCTGCCGGTTATTTCGGCGGTTGGTGGGATGATTTCGTCAATGGTCTCACTAATCTCATGCTGGCAATTCCGTCGCTGATCTTCGCGCTGGCAATTATGGCGGTCCTCGGCCCCGGTTTGCCAAGCCTTCTGCTCGCGCTTGGCCTGACGAATTGGTCCTGGACTTGCCGCATTGCGCGCAGTTCGACCCTTTCACTAAAGAAGCAGGGCTATATTCAGGCTGCCAAGATGCTTGGCTATAGCGATGCCCGCATCATGATCACGCAGATCGTGCCAAACATGATCGGACCGATCCTCGTTATCGGCACTCTTGGAATGGGCGACGCAATTCTCGCAGAAGCAGCACTTTCCTATCTTGGTCTTGGGATCAGTCCACCGGATCCAAGCTGGGGCAACATGCTCACTGATGCGCGTGAGTTGATCGTGAACGCGCCTTGGGCTGCCGTATTTCCCGGTTTGGCCATCTTCTTCACGGTGCTTGGACTCAATCTGTTCGGGGACGGTCTTCGCGACTGGCTCGACCCGCATATGAGGACACGCAAGGTATGAGCGAACAAGCACTTCTTGAGGTAGAGAACCTCCGGATCGATATTGTTTCTGGTTCGAGCAAACATAACGTGGTCGAAGACGTATCGTTCACTATCGGAGCCGGCGAGACATTCGGACTGGTTGGAGAGTCTGGCTGCGGAAAGAGCATCACTGCACTATCGATGATCGGATTGCTGCGCAAACCACTGTCGATAACGGATGGCGTGATACGCTTCAAAGGGCAGGATTTGCGGTCAATGTCGTCGCGTGAAATGCGCAAGCTGCGTGGCAATCGCATAGCGATGATCTTTCAGGAGCCGATGACTGCTCTCAATCCGTTGTCGCCAGTAGGGCGGCAGATCGCGGAAATGTTCGTGCTGCACCAAGGTGCTACTTGGCACGAGGCGGAGCGCAAAGCGATCGAAGCGCTCGCCAGTGTTCAAGTTCCTGCGCCAGAGCAACGTGTGAAGAACTATCCACATCAGATGTCTGGCGGTATGCGCCAGCGTGTAATGATCGCTATCGCACTCGCGTGTGATCCAGATTTGCTGATCGCTGACGAACCCACGACCGCGCTTGATGTGACTGTTCAGGCGGAAATTCTTCGTCTGATGCAAGAGCTTTGCACGGCACGAGGAACTTCTGTCCTGATGATTAGTCATGATCTTGGTGTCATCGCGAAAATGTGTCGTCGCGTGGGGGTCATGTATGCTGGGCATCTAGTCGAGCAGCGCATAACAGCAGGCCTGTTCCACCACCCGGCTCATCCTTATGCGCATGGTCTTCTGGCCTCTCTACCGCAGCTCGGCTCACGACAAAAAGCAGGTCAGTTGCGGCTGCAGGAAATCGAAGGCGTGGTACCCTCCATTTCCGCTTTTCCAAAGGGCTGCAGGTTCGAGCCGCGTTGTACGCGCGCGACTGATATTTGCCGTGCGCAAAAACCGGGCTGGACGCCACTTGAAGATGCCGGTGTGGTGAGGTGTTTCCATCATGAATGACATGCATTCAGCCAAACTAGCAGAACCATTGGTCCGCATCGACGATGTCTGCGTTTACTTCCCGGTGAGCGGCGGCATTTTCAGTCGCTCAAAGCAATTGCTGCGTGCCGTCAACAATCTCAGCCTGACCCTCAACAAAGGCGAGTGTCTTTCGATTGTTGGAGAGTCCGGTTGCGGTAAATCTACGCTTGCACTCTCCCTCGTCGGCTTGCAAAAGCGACGAGCGGGCAAATCTATTTTGAAGGACGACCGATCACCGGAAAGGACGAACCGTCGCGGCTGGAACGAGCAAAGATGGCGCAGATGGTCTTTCAAGATCCGTTCGCTTCACTCAATCCGCGCCAGACAGTCTATACGTCCCTGGCGGCGCCCTTGCGACTTCACGGTGTGACCTCGCGCAGCGAAGTCGATGGGCGCGTCGAGGAAATTCTGCGTCTTGTCGGTTTGAAGCCCGAGCAGGCAAAGCGTTTTCCGCACGAGTTTTCGGGTGGGCAACGCCAGCGCATCGGCATAGCACGCGCGCTGCTGCTCAATCCGAAAGTTATCGTGCTTGATGAGCCTGTTTCGGCGCTCGATGTTTCGATCCGGGCTCAGATCATCAATCTGCTGCTGGAACTGAAAGAACGGCTCGGTCTCTCTTATATCATGATCAGCCATGATCTGAGTGTCGTAGAGCATATGAGCGACCGTGTGGCGGTTATGTATTTCGGGCAGATTGTTGAGAGCGGACCGTGGGATCGGATATTCTCGAACCCGACGCATCCCTATACACGGAGACTGATTTCGGCCATTCCCGATCCGATGACGGAATTGACGGGCGGTCGGCTGCTCGACGATACAAGCCCACCGCAAGCACCGGAAGGTTATGCATTCTACCCCGAAAGCTTTGGCACGCACGATGTTCATGAAGTGCCGCCACGGACACAATTCATCGATATAGGCGGGGACCATCGCATTCGCGTTATCGAGAAAGCTTGAGTATCAAGTAAAAAACTAAAAAGCGCCGCTAACCGGCGCTTTTTATTGTCGTAGTATAAAGATCAACCGCTGATCAGCTTTACTTCCATGAAGTCTTCCAGCCCCCATTTGCCGCCCTCGCGGCCATTGCCTGATTGCTTGTAGCCGCCAAACGGACTTCCCGGTGCACGCGATGTGCCGTTGATCTGCACCATGCCAGCGCGCAATTTGTGAGCCACGCGTTTTGCGCGTTCCGGACTACCGGTCTGGATATAGGCTGCAAGCCCGTATGGAGTGTCGTTGGCAATGGCGACGGCTTCTTCTTCGGTATCAAACGGGATCATTGCAAGCACCGGTCCGAAGATTTCTTCGCGAGCAATCGTCATGTCATTGTTTACATCGGCAAAGACGGTTGGCTTGACGAAATCACCTTCGGTGAACCCGTCGGGACGTCCCGTACCACCCGCAACAAGCCGTGCACCTTCATCAATGCCCTTCTGGATCAGGTGTTGAACTTTCTCGAACTGGATTGAGGAGGAAAGCGGGCCGATGTGATCGCCTTCCTTTGCCGGGTCGCCGACCTTCGTGCCTTCTGTTATCTTTTTCGCGAGGTCTACTGCCTTGTCGTAAACTGAGCGCTCCACGAGCATGCGCGTCGGCGCATTACAGGACTGTCCGGTATTCTCGAAGCAATGCGCAAGGCTGCGTGCCATAGTCTTTTCAAGATCGGCGTCGGCGAAAACGATGTTCGGCGATTTGCCACCAAGCTCCAGCGAAACGCGCTTTACCGTTGCTGCTGCTGCTCGCGAAACTGCCGTTCCGGCGCGGGTCGAGCCGGTGAAGGACATCATGTCGACATCTGGGTGTTGCGACAAGGCTTCGCCAACAACGGTGCCTTCACCATTGACGAGATTGAAAACGCCTTTCGGGAAACCTGCCTGATCCACAAATTCGGCAAAGAGCATGGCCGACATCGGCGCAATCTCGGACGGCTTCAGGACGACGGTGCAGCCGACCGCAAGTGCTGGAATAACTTTCAGCGCGATCTGGTTCATCGGCCAGTTCCACGGCGTAATGAGGCCGCAAACACCGATTGGTTCGCGCACGACCGTCTGGTTCGGGTGTTTCGGAGAAAGGATCTCTTCGAACTCGAAGTTTTCAAAGGCCGCAATGAAAGCCTTGGTATGCGAGAGGCCTGCCGCTGCCTGCGATTCCCGCGCAAGTGTAATCGGTGCACCCATTTCGAGTGAAATTGCCTTGGCCATTTCCTCCAGACGGGTTTCGTAAATTTCCACTAACCGTCGGATGTAACCGATGCGTTCTTCCGCCGGGGTTTCGCTCCAGGACAGAAAAGCCTTGCGTGCGGCTGCGACCGCCAGGTCGATGTCTTTTGCGGAACCGGCAGAGATGACGGCATAAGGCTTTTCGTTGGCGGGGTTGATGACCTCAATGGTCTTGGCTTCTATCGGAGCGCGCCACGCTCCATCGATATAGAAGTCTGTTTTCTGGTCGAGGTTTTTCTGAAGCATCGTGCTGTCCTCCGTCGCGCTGAATGTTCGAGTTCAGCATAAGCCAACCCGATTTGCTTTCGACACTAATGCCGGGACATGGCAGCGTCAAAACAGAAGGGTGCATGGAAACATCAATTTTTCTTATTCATTATCGTAGGCTTCAACATCAAAACCCAGGGCAACCAGTCCTTCTTCCAGATAATCTCCGAGAAGCGGTGTGCCTATGAGATATTTGGCTTCACGGCCATTGTCGCGATCAGCCGCGGTTGCAAGAGCTTCATCCCATTCTTCTGCACTAAAATCGCCGCGTCCAACCCACATCAAAGCGAGCAGTTCCTGCCGCTCATCTATGTTTAGGGACCGGATAGCCGCAAAAAGTTCCTTGCGGGTGGGATTTGCCAGTGAGGCGTCGAGAATATCAACTTCATTGTCATCGCTGGCATTTGACCCGGATTCTTCATCGGTTGCGGGAACCTGAACGTCATACTCCCGGGCTTTGGCGATTATAAACTCCAGATTGTCGATATTGTTGACCAGCTCGACCACGCTTGCCTCCGTTACCTAGAGCATTTCCAGCAAAAGTGCGAAGTGGTTTTGCGTAGGATAATGCGTAAAAACAAAGAGATAGAGAATTTCCAGCAGTTCAATTTAAACTGGAAATTCTCTGGGTTGTTTGGCAAACAACGCTTTCGCAAAGCCTTGGTTCCGGCTGCCTCAGGGAGCTGGATCAGCTTCGCGCAGCCTGTAGCCGACGCCTGTTTCGGTTAGGATATAATGCGGCTGATCCGGGGATTTTTCAATCTTCTGTCTCAGCTGGCGGACATAGATGCGAAGATATTGCACATCAGCCGCCGGCCCCCAGACCTGGCTGAGAATGAAATGGTGCGTCAGCACTTTTCCGGCATGCTGCACGAGAAGACGGAGAATATCGTATTCCTTCGGCGACAGTTTAATTTCTTCACCATTGAGTTTCACAATACGGCGCACAAGATCGACGGTTAGGCCGTCACTCTGGAAAAGTGGCTTTTCTCCCTGCTGTTGCAACCTGTGCCGCAACGCGACACGCAAACGCGCGGCAAGTTCCTTCATACCGAAAGGTTTCGGGACATAATCATCGGCTCCTTCTTCAAGTGCACGAACAATCCCCGCTTCGTCGGTTCGGCTTGAGAGGACGAGAATAGGCAAGGTCACGCCGGTTTCTCTCCAGCGTTGAAGCAGCGCATGCCCATCAGTGTCAGGAAGGCCCAGATCAAGTACCACGATATCGGGCTTTTCCGTCGTAATGCGCTCGTCGGCTTCGCCACCATTCACGGCCTCGACGACGGTGTAGCCTTCCGTCGTCAGTCCGACCCGCAACAGTTTGCGGATGGCTGGTTCATCGTCGACAACAAGAATTTTCAGTTTCGGATCGTTCATGAGTTCCTGTCAACTTCATCAGCTGGGACGGGCAAAGCGATTGTAAAGACGGCACCGGTGCCTTCATGCCGATTTCCGGCCCGAATAGAGCCCCCCATTGCTTCGATGAAACCGCGAGCGATTGAAAGCCCCAATCCGGTACCGGCCTGCACGTGATCACCTTTACGCACACGATAGAACGTATCGAACACGCGCTCCAGATCACCGGGTGGAATACCTGGACCCCGATCACTGATTTCCAGTGTTATACGAGACGGAGCAGCATGAGCCTTAATTGTAATCGGTGTGTTTTCGGGGGCATATTTCGCTGCATTGTCGAACAAATTGAACAAGACCTGCTCGAACAGAACGGCATCAAGCTGAACCATAGGCAAATCAGCTGGAACGGCAATGTTGACCTGATGATGAACCAGAATCTTGGCTGCACGATTGAGCGCTGCTCCGACAAGATCACCAACGTAGTGAAGCGACAGATTGGGCTTCATCGCTCCCGCTTCAATCCGCGTCATATCGAGGAGGTTTGCGATGAAGCGGTTCAAGCGCTCTGATTGGTCTACCACGGTTGCAACGAGATCGGAACGGTCTGTATCTGGCAATGAGCCGGAATAGTCGCGCAAGGTCGTGGCTGCGCCCAGAATTGCCGCCAGCGGGGTCTTCAGATCGTGTGAGATTGAGGTGAGCAGGGCCGAACGCAATTTGTCAGCTTCGGCGGCGAGTTTTGCTCGCTCCACATCACCGACAAGCTGAACGCGTTCGATGGCAATTGCGGCCTGATCGGCCAAAGCCTCGAAGAGACGCTGTTGTTCAGGCGTGAGGATAGGTCCCATGCGATCATTGTCGAGGCCGATGACGCCAACTGATGTTCTGGCGGTTTTGAGAGGCAGATAGAGTCGTTTGGCACCCGGCAAAGTATTGGCACCACGCCCAGCGGGAAGGTCGTGTTCCCAGGTCCAGTGTGCTGCAGCGATATCGGCGTCATCCAGAGTGTCATCAGGCGGATAACCACCTCTGACCGTTATACTGTTTCCTTCAGGGAGAAGGATCACGACCCGCACCTTGAGCATTGATGCGATCTGGAATGCGGTGGCCCATAACACATCATCGAGCGAGCCAGTCCCTGCCAGCTTTTTGCTGAAGAGATATAGATCTTCCGTCATGCGTGCACGTTGCCGTGCCGCTGCAGCCTGCCGCTGGACCCGGCTTGCCAGATTGCTGGCAATGAAACTCACGAACAGGAAGAAAACCAGCGCCACAACACTTTCAGGATCGGCGATGGAAAGCGTGTAGAGGGGAGAAAGAAAGAAGAAATTATAGGCGAAAGCGCTAAGTACGGATGCGAAAAGCGCTGGCCACAGACCAAGGGTGACCGCAACACCAAGAACGCCGACAACGAACACCAGTGCTATGCTGCGCACATCCAGAAACTGGTCGAGCAGCAAGCCGGTGACAAGCGCTATTCCTGTCATCACCATACCGATCAGATAGGGCGTGATGTCGGGCGTTGCCTTCTGATTGGCGGTCTTTACCTTACGAGGGGCCTCCCCGTTTTCATAGTCGACACCTGCCGTTATGTGAATATCGATGGCGCCGGAGAGCCGCACCAGTTCTCGTGCGATGGAGCCGTCAATCATCTCACGCCAGCGCGATTTTATCGATTTTCCGGCGACGATCTGGGTAAAGTTGTGTGTTGAAGCGTAGCGAACAATGTCTTCGGCGACGGATTGACCGGGAATGATGATGGTTTCCCCGCCGAGCTGTTCGGCAAGCCTCAATGCCGTTGCAAGCCTGTCCTTTGCTTCTTCAGTAAGCCCCGCAGACCGTGCCGTTTCTATATGGATGGCCGCCCAAGGTGCGCGAAGACGATCCGCAAGCCGACGCGCATAGCGAACCAGCGATATACTACGGGGGCGTTCATCGACCGCAACCAATATGCGGTCGCCTGCGGCCCATGGCCCTTCAATGGCATGGGCGCGCATGTGACTGAGCAGTTGCTCATCGACACGCTGGGCGGTGCGGCGCAGCGCCAATTCACGCAACGCGGTCAGATTCCCGGGAGAAAAGTAATTGCGGATCGCTCGTTTCGCGGTCTTTGGTAGGTAAATCTTGCCTTCATTAAGACGTTTGATGAGATCATTCGGCGTGAGATCGATAAGCTCAATGTCGTCGGCACGGTCAATGATGCTGTCGGGTACTGTTTCACGCACACGGATACGCGTGATCTGTGCCACAACATCATTTAGGCTTTCGACATGCTGGATGTTGAGCGTCGTATAGACATCAATCCCGCGCGCCAGAATTTCCTCGACATCCTGATAACGTTTGGGGTGTCTGCTGCCCGGTGCATTCGTGTGTGCCAGTTCATCCACTAGAACCAGTTGTGGTTTGCGGGCCAGCACCGCATCGATATCCATTTCATCCAAGAGATGCCCGCGATAGGCCACTTGCGCACGCGGAATAATCTCAAGCCCTTCCGTCAACGCTTCGGTTTCCACTCGACCATGTGTTTCCACAACGCCGATGACGACATCTATGCCATCAGCTCTACGCGCGCGACCGGACATCAGCATTTCATAGGTTTTACCAACACCGGGTGCGGCACCGAGAAATATCTTCAGGCGGCCACGCGTTTCGCGTTCCGCCTGTTCAAGCAGAGCATCGGGAGAAGGTCTGTTCTCGCCGAAGCGAAGCGGGTCCGATGTCAAATAAAACTCCTGAAAGGAAGGGCGGCAAATCATGCCGCCGCCAGTTATTCTACTTGGTGCTGGTCCTGTCCAGAACAAGGTTCAGCTTCAGAACATTGACCACCGGTTCCCCAAGAAATCCGAGCTCACGAGCTTCAACTTGTTGCTCAACAATCTCTCGCAGTGCGGCTTCATCGATCCCGCGCGCCTTTGCGACACGCGGCACCTGATAGAAAGCTGCTTCCGGTGAAATATGCGGATCGAGACCGCTTGCGGATGTTGTCACAAGGTCAATCGGTGGTGGTGCTGAACCTTCATCTTGTGACAGGGCGGTGACGTCAGCTTTAATTCGTTCAATGAGTTTTGGATTGGTTGGGCCGAGATTGGACCCGCCAGAACTCGCGGCGTCATAACCGTTTTGCCCTGCCGCAGATGGGCGACCGTGAAAATAGCGGTCACCGGTAAAACCCTGTCCGATTAACTCGGAACCAATGATTGTACCGTCCTTTTCGATCAGGCTGCCAGTGGCATTAGTGGGGAAGATTGCCTGGGCGATACCGGTCATGCCGAGCGGGTAGAGCAACCCGGTTATGACAGTGAGCGAAACGATCATGACAAGTGCTGGACGAAGTTGTTTCAGCATTTTTGTTAATCCTTATGCGAGGCCAAGGGCGGTAATGGCCATATCGATGGCCTTGATGCCGATGAATGGCACGATGACGCCGCCTAGGCCGTAGATCAGAAGATTGCGCGAGAGGAGCGCACCTGCACCGACCGGCTTGTAGGTCACACCTTTCAGCGAAAGCGGGATCAGAGCCACAATAATCAGGGCATTGAAGATGATGGCCGACAGGATGGCGCTCTGCGGCGTGGAGAGCCCCATGATATTGAGCGCGCCAAGCTGAGGATAGAAAGCCAGAAACATAGCCGGAATGATCGCAAAATATTTTGCAATGTCATTGGCGATGGAGAAGGTCGTCAACGCTCCCCGTGTCATCAGCAATTGCTTGCCGATTTCAACGATTTCAATGAGCTTGGTGGGATCGCTATCAAGATCGACCATATTGCCTGCTTCTCGCGCGGCAACCGTGCCGGTATTCATGGCCACGCCGACATCCGCCTGAGCAAGGGCAGGGGCGTCGTTTGTACCGTCTCCGCACATTGCAACAAGTTTCCCCTTCGCCTGTTCCTCTCGGATAAGCGACAGCTTGTTTTCTGGCGTTGCCTGCGCAAGAAAGTCATCCACACCTGCTTCGGCAGCGATGGCTGCTGCGGTCATAGGGTTGTCGCCGGTAATCATGACAGTGCGGATACCCATCCGGCGCAATTCGGCAAAGCGCTCGCGGATGCCGCCTTTGACGATGTCCTTCAGGTGCACGACACCGAGAAGGTGGCCATCTTTAGCGACGGCAAGCGGTGTGCCGCCAGCCTTGGCGATTGTGTCAGCGATAGACTGTAGTTCCGACAGTGTTCTTTCATCGGCGTGGCTATTCTGGCCCACATAGGCAAGCACAGCATCCACAGCGCCTTTGCGAATGACGGAACCCTCAATATCGACGCCGCTCATGCGGCTTTGCGCGGTGAATGGTACAAAATGCGCGTGAAGACCTTGCATGTCACGCCCACGTAAACCGTATTTTTCCTTGGCCAGCACGACGATGGAACGACCTTCGGGCGTTTCGTCGGCAAGCGAGGCCAGTTGCGCTGCATCGGCAAGCTCTTGCTCGGTTACGCCATTGACTGGCACAAAAGCGGTCGCCTGACGATTGCCAAGAGTGATCGTGCCGGTCTTGTCAAGCAGAAGCGTGTCCACATCACCCGCTGCCTCGACCGCACGACCGGACATGGCAAGCACGTTGAAGCGTACGAGGCGGTCCATGCCTGCGATGCCAATGGCAGAAAGCAAGGCGCCGATTGTCGTCGGGATCAGGGTGACGAAGAGCGCAACCAGCACCGTGACGGGGATATAACCGCCTGCATAAGTCGCAAAGCTAGGGATCGTAACAACGGCGAGCACGAATATCAGCGTCATGCCTGCAAGCAGAATGTTGAGTGCGATCTCGTTGGGTGTCTTCTGGCGTTCGGCACCTTCCACCAGACTAATCATCTTGTCGATGAAGGTGGAACCCTGTGCGGCGGTGATGCGCACCTTGATCCAGTCGGACAGAACTTGTGTTCCGCCTGTAACGGCAGAGCGGTCGCCGCCAGATTCACGGATGACAGGCGCAGATTCGCCGGTAATGGCGGCTTCATTGACGGATGCGACACCTTCAATGACTTCACCGTCTGAAGGGATGATGTCATTGGCTTCCACTAGAACGATATCGCCAACTTTCAAGCTCGTTCCCGGCACACTTTTCCAGTTTGGTCCCTCGGGACTGTCTAGAAGTTTAGCTTGTGTTTCCGTTCGTGTCCGGCGCAGCGAGTCTGCTTGTGCCTTGCCTCGGCCTTCTGCGACGGCTTCGGCAAAATTCGCAAACAGAACTGTGAACCACAGCCACAAGACGATCTGGAATGAAAAGCCGACATCGGGATTGCCGGTAGCGACGTCCTTCAGCAGCAGCAAAGTTGTAAGCGCTGAAACGACGGCAACCACGAACATCACCGGATTGCGCGCAAGGCTCCTGGGGTTGAGCTTACGAAAGGCATCGCCGATGGCGGGTAAAAGGATGCGGGCATCAAGAATGCTCGCGGATTTGGACTGGCTCATAACAGAGGCTCCAGTAAAATTACGTTTCCGTTCGGAAAGCTCAGATCAATCCGGCAAGCTGAACCGCGAGAAGGAGTGCGGTCGTTGCCAGAAGGATCGAGAGAATGCAGCTTGAGGGTTTGAGCATCAAAACATCTGCCCCTTGATCATTGCGAGGTGTTCGGCAATGGGGCCGAGCGCCAGCGCCGGGAAGAATATCAGGCCTCCAACCACAAGAATGACACCGATCAGCAAGCCCACGAAAAGCGGCCCTGTCGTCGGGAAGGTGCCTGCAGATTGCGGTGCAGCTTTCTTGCCGACAAGCGAACCGGCGATCGCCATGGCAGGCAGGATCACGAGAAACCGGCCCATCAGCATGGCAAGCCCGATGGTGATGTTATACCACGGCGTATTGCCGGAGAGGCCGCCGAAGGCCGAACCATTATTCGCTGTGCCGGAGGTATAGGCATAGAGAATTTCCGAGAAACCATGTGGTCCGGGATTGGCGATCGATGCCAGCCCTGTTGGAATAACGGACGCTATGGCGGTAAAACCCAGAATTGATAACGGAAGGCAGAGAACGGCGAGCATCGCCATTTTCACTTCCTTGGCTTCGATCTTCTTGCCCAGATATTCAGGCGTGCGTCCAACCATCAGCCCGGCAACGAAAATGGCAACGACAACAAACAGGACGATACCGTAGAAGCCTGCACCTACGCCGCCGATGATGATCTCGCCCAGCATCATGTTGATCATGGGGATCATTCCGCCCAGTGCCATCATGCTGTCATGCATGGCGATCACGGCACCGCATGATGCCGCGGTGGTAACGACGGCGAAGAGCGCGGACATTGCGATGCCGAAACGTGTCTCCTTGCCTTCCATGTTGCCACCATCAACACCGAGTGCATGGATGAGGGGATTACCAGCAGCTTCTGCCCAGTAGCAGATTGCAACGCCTGCGACGAACAATATGCCCATCGCAGCAAAGATTGCCCAACCCTGACGTTCGTTGCCGACCATTCGCCCGAAGACGTTGGTAAGCGAAGCGCCGATTGCGAAGATCGCAACCATCTGGATCATGTTGGAGATGGCATCCGGGTTTTCAAAAGGATGCGCGGAATTGGCATTGAAGAAACCGCCGCCATTGGTGCCGAGCATCTTGATGGCGAGCTGCGAGGCAACCGGCCCAAGCGCGATCACCTGTCTAGCGCCTTCCAGCGTCGTTGCTTCGGCATAAGCACCAATTGTTTGCGGCACACCGAGGCTGACGAAAGCCAACGTGAGGATAATGCACAAGGGCAAAAGGAGGTAGAGTGTGCATCGTGTAAGATCGACCCAGAAATTTCCGAGCGTCTTCATGGATTTGCGCGAGAATGCACGAATGAGTGCAATGGCGATGGCAACGCCAGTAGCAGCCGAGACGAAGTTCTGTACCGTCAGTCCTGCCATTTGCGTCAGGTAGGACATGGTGCTTTCGCCACCATAGTTCTGCCAGTTGGTGTTGGTAACAAAACTGGCGGTGGTGTTGAAGGCCAGGTCCGCCGGGACGTCGCTCATACCCATCGGGTTGAAGGGCAGAGAGCCCTGAAACCGTTGCAGCATGTAAAGCAGCAAAAAGCCGGCCAGATTGAACAATAGCAGGGAAGCAGCATAGGTTGTCCAGTGCTGTTCTTCTCGTTCGGTTGTGCCTGCGAGGCGGTAAAGCCCCCGCTCGACCGGAACGAGTACAGGTGAAAGGAGCGTCCGTTCACCGCCGAAAACGCGCGTCATGTAGCCGCCGAGCGGTTTGACGAGCAAAATGATGATCCCGCAAAAAACGAGGATCTGAATCCATCCATTGATTGTCATGGTCTTTTCCGAGGCCTGAAAGGCTGCCGGTTACGCGGGCTTGGCCGGAGATCGGCCTAGAACCGCTCCGGTCGTATGAGCGCGTAAAGGAGATAAGCGGCTATAAAGGCTGCAACCAAGGCGCCAGCGACATATTCGATCATCATGGCGACGCCTCAAAGCCTTTCGCAGATGCGCAGATAGCCGAACAGCAGCGCGAAGAAGCCGATGCCGATTGCAAGGACGGCGAAATCCATAGTCATGCCTGAATTGCCCGAAAGGGCTCCCTGTTTCTTACAGGGACATTATGTTGCCGCATTGCATAGGGTTTCGAGAGCGAGCGCTGCTTCAAAAAATAAAAAACTCATATATGGAATGCGGTCGATAAAGGCCGATGTTGCCGTCTTGTCTTTCACTAGAGCGATGTTGCCGCGGCAGCTGCACGACCGGCCGTTCGTCCGGAAAAGATGCAGCCGCCGAGGAATGTGCCTTCAAGTGCATTGTACCCATGATAGCCGCCACCGCCGAAGCCTGCAGCTTCGCCTGCAGCGTATAGACCGGGCACCTTTTCTCCTGCCGCATTGAGAACTTGGGCGTCCATATCGGTATGTAAACCGCCAAGTGTCTTGCGTGTCAGAATATGAAGTTTGACGGCAATAAGCGGACCGTTGGAGGGTTCCAGCAGAGAATGCAGCGGCACGGCGCGCGTGAGACGGTCACCGATATAGGCTCGGGCATTATGGACCGCCATCACCTGAGCATCCTTGGAGTAGCGGTTGACGATCTCGCGATCTCGCGCTTGGATTTGATCACGGATATGGTCAGGCTTCAGAAGCTTCTCTCCCGTCAAACCGTTCATTTTTGCAATGAGCTCATCCAGTGTTCCAGCTGTGATGAAATCTGCTCCGTTATCGAGAAAGGCTTGGACCGGCGGCGGTGGCGCTTTACCGAGGCGACTTTTAAGCAAAAGCTTCCAGTTTTTGCCCGTGAGGTCCGGATTTTGTTCCGATCCGGACAGAGAGAACTCTTTGCGGATGATTTTTTCGGTCAGGATGAACCACGAATAGTCGTAGCCGGTCGAAAGAATATGTTTGAGCGTGCCAAGAGTGTCGAAGCCAGGAAGATAGGGAGCGGGAAGACGATTGCCCTTAGCGTCGAACCAAATGGAAGAAGGCCCCGGCAGAATGCGAATGCCATGGTTCGGCCAGATCGGGTTCCAGTTTCGCACGCCTTCCGTATAGTGCCACATGCGATCAGCATTGATGACATGCCCGCCCGCAGCCACGGCAATATCTATGCCGCGTCCATCAACATGAGCTGGTACTCCCAATACCATTTCTTTCGGGGGAATGCCGAGCCTGTCGCGCGGCCATGCCCTTCGAACCTTGTCGGGGTCACCGCCTATGCCGCCAGATGTGACGATTACACAGTCAGCAAAATAGGCAAATTCGCCAATGGTGTCGCGTGACGAAGATTGCCCGCGCTCGACAGTCGATGGCACCAGCACCTCTCCATAGACACCACTGACGCGCCCGCCGGTAGTGGCGATACTATTGACTCTATGACGGCATTTTAGGGTTATGAGCCCTTTGCTGATTGCTGCACGGAGCGATCGTTCAAATGGTGCTACGACAGCAGGTCCTGTTCCCCAGGTTACATGAAAGCGTGGCACTGAATTGCCGTGACCATCGGCTTTTGCTCCGCCACGCTCCGCCCAGCCAACAACAGGAAACCAGCGCATGCCGAGACCATGCAGCCATGAGCGCATTTCTCCTGCGGCAAACTCCAGATAGGATTCGGCCCAGCGTTTCGGCCAACGATCTTCCGGCCGGTCAAATTGTGCCGATCCGAACCAGTCCTGCCGCGCGAGGTCGATATTGTCCTTGATGCCAAGGCGACGCTGTTCCGGGCTGTCGACCATAAATAATCCGCCGAGTGACCAGAACGCTTGTCCACCAATGGAATTGTCACCTTCCTGTTCGAGAAGAATGACTTTGCGACCCGCAAGAGCCAACTCATGAGCGGCAACAAGCCCAGCTAATCCGGCACCGATGATGATTGCATCCGCATTCTCCATCCCCGCTTCCTCTCTCCCAAAAGGCGCTCGATGAGCGCATCGTGACTGAAGGGATGATGTGTTGCAAGCGGTCGTCGGGTGTATTCAACCGAAGAAATAAGGCACGATCCAGTCGGCAATCAGCTTGATGGAAAGTCCAAACAAGGTCAGCTGCACGAGCAGGAAAAACGGACCGTCGGGCATTATCCGGGTTAGTTTGGCACCGACGAAGGTGCCGATGACTGCGGCAGGGACCAACCAAAGGCCGAGCGAGGTATCGAGATTGGAGAACTGCTGCAACTGCCAGTAGGGAACGAGTTTTGCGGCGTTGACGATGGCAAAAAGAATAGTCGAGGTGCCGGCGAAGACGAGTTTTGGAAGATGCTGCGGCAGCACGTACATCTGGAACGGTGGCGCCCCGGAATGAGAGACAAAGCTGGTCAGACCTGTGAGAACGCCCCAAAAGACGCCGCCAGGAACATCCGCCTTTCGCGCGCTTTTGCGGTAACGCGCCCCGAACCAAGCATTGAAGCAGAAAAGGATGCCGACCAAGCCGACCAGCATTCCGATGAAGGTAGGAGAAAGATGTGCGCTGAACATCCAACCAACGCCAACGCCGAGAATTGCTGCTGGGGTCAGGATTGCAAGATTGCGTGCCGAGAAGTGATGGCGATAAAGATATAGGCCAAACATGTCGCTGATGACATAGATCGGAAGCAAAAGTGCGGCGGCGGTGACCGGCGATATGACCAGCGCCATCAAAGGAACCGCGAGCGTACCGACGGACGGCAACCCACCTTTCGAAAGCCCAACAAGAAATGCCGCAATGACTGCGATTGTGAGAAAAAGAGGCGTGTGTTCGAGCATGTGATAGGGCAGCTTTGCGGTGGGGGGAGAAAACATCTCCGGCGTTGGGCCAGAGATGTTGTGATTGGATGTCAGGCGTGGGCCCATTCCCAGTAAAGCGCCCGCGCCCGCTTCGTCAGTGGTCCATATTCAAGTTTGCGATCATCAAAACCGACAATTGGCACAACTTTGCTCATATTGCCTGTCGAGAAGATTTCATCCGCTTCGCGGAAATCTTCGATCTTCAAAGTGGTTTCATGGACGGTGACGCCTGCTGTGCGCAAAAGCCCGATTACGCGCTGGCGAGTAATGCCGTTGAGGAATGTACCATTGGGCGCTGGTGTGAAAACCTCGCCACCACGTACCATGAAGACGTTTGAGGTTGCTGTCTCCGCAACGTTGCCAAGCACGTCGGTCACCAGCGCATTGTGAAAGCCTTTTGCCTTTGCCTCGCGCAGCATGCGCGCGTTGTTCGGATAAAGGCAGGCGGCCTTGGCATTGACCGGCATGACTTCCAGATATGGCCGACGGAACGATGTCGTGGTGACCGTGAAACCCTTCGGCTCGACCATGGGGATCGCTTCAAGGCAGAGTGCAAAATCCGTTGACGATGCGAGCGGAGCGACTGCGCTGGCGTCACCTTCTTCTGCCCAGTACATGGGGCGGATATAAACGTCTGTTCCAGGCGTGAACTTTTTCAGGCCCTCACGCGCAAGCGTCTCGATGTCATTGGCGGAAAGTGTCGGTTCTAATCCCAAAACACGAGCTGAATCATTGGCGCGGGCAGAATGGCGGTCAAGGTCTGGTGTTACGCCTTCAAAGAGGCGTGCACCATCAAATACCAGCGAACCAAGCCAGGTCGCTTGTGAGGCTGCACCGAGAATGCGAACATCGCCTTCACGCCATTCGCCCTTGTAATAGGTCCACATCGCGCGTTTATCGGTCATTTCCCTAGTCCTTTGACAATATATTTCTCGTGCTTCTGCCCGCGTCAGAGCGCTGTCAAACACAAATCGTTATCGGAAAAATGCTCAAAGCGTCTTGATATGGTTGAATCAGGTTAACGTCCTAAGCACTTCTGTTTGAAGCGTTATTTCATCAACCGTGGACAGGCTACCTATATCGTAGGAGCAGGCAACGCCGGAGACAAGCGCGAACTTGTCACTGTTCGCTTTCAAGATTGTTCGGCCTTGTCTTCAACAAGCGCGGGAGTTGGTTCCGATGTGACGACAGCCGGAGGCCCCTCGACACCGCGTTGCCTTTCGCGGATAAAGGTGAAGAGACCGGAAATGGTAATGAGAACGATGCCGATCAGCATGGGCATATCTATGTGATCGTGGAAAACAAAATATCCGAAAAGGATCGCCCATATCATCTGGCTATACTGTGGGGACGCAATTGCACTTGCTGGCGCACGTTGGGCTGCAAGCATCAGCAGGATATTGGCTAGCGCGGCGAGAAGGCCATAGCCTGCGAGATAAACCCATTGCTCGGTATTTGGTGGCTCGTAGGACGGGACCATCAAAAACCCGCAGATGATGATCGGGCCGACAAGTCCGCTTGTATAAAGCGATATGCGCTTTTCATGTTTACCCATGACGCGGAAGATGATGATGCTCATCGCACCGCCCATGCCAGCCGCCAGTGCGCCTAGGTGGCCGATCGAGAGCTCCCTGAACCCGGGACGGAGCACAATCAGAACGCCGATAAAGCCGATCAGAACCGCTGACCATCGCCGCCAGCCAACCTGTTCCTTCAAGAATACTACTGAAAGTATAGTCACGTAGGCTGGAAGAAGGAAAATGAGCGCGAAGGCTTCCGCCATAGAGAGATGTGTGAATGCCGTAACGCTTCCTATTGTTCCCATAGCCGCCGTTACGGTTCGCAATAGCCACATTTTGATATTGGTGGTGCGAAACATATCGCGCCAGACATCGTCAGCTTTCTTTGTAAATGGAATAGCCAGCAGACCAAGTACAGCGCCGAAGAATGCCACTTCGTAAGGTGACAGCGTGCCATCAAGAAACTTGACGCAGGCGTCGCTTACAGCGAATGCCGCATAGGACGCAAACGCGAGAAAAATACCGTAAAGCATGTCAATGTCCGAAAGAAACGGGGGGAGGAGTTCGTTCCTGCCGCTCCCTTAATCGATTAGAAGCTTATTGGCAAAAGGCTTTTCTGAAAATTCGCATTTAAGACTATAATTGGGCCATTGCTTGGAAAAGAAGTAAATTCGACCTTTTCAAGGTTTTGAGCTCAAGCAAAAACGCATGCCTCATTTGCAATCATATCCGTGGTGGAAATTTGGGCAAACGCCTATCTGATAATCATCCAAACGAGGAGAAAGCAAATGAACATTCGTCAGAAAGTACAGCAGTTCGTGTCCCGCCGCCGCGCTATCCGTGAGCTCGGTGCAATGGACGACCATCTTCTTGCCGATATCGGTGTTTCGCGTTCGCAGATTCACAGCGCCGTTTTCGGTAAGTAATAGCTTATGGCGTTTCTCTCGAAAGATCGCCCCATAAGTGAAAATCGAATAAAGTAACAAAGCGTCGGTCTCCAGTCCCGGCGCTTTTGTTTTATGCGTTGCCCCTTAAATAGTTTCTTGACCTGAAGGTCTGTGGTTCTGACTGCGCGATGCCGCTTTCCCAGTCGTTACAGCTTTAGTTTCTTGCCCGCTCATTATTCAGCTGTTTATCGCTAATGAGACATAATCCGTACCATTTTGGGACAGATCGCTGTTGTCGCCAACGCAATTTTCCGCCAGCTTGTATTTGCGGGGGCAGGCGATGAAGATACGGCGTTTCCGTTTTAAACTGCGGTTTGTTTGCTAAACTTCATCGCCTCATATTTCATAGCAATGTCTATTGCCGGTTGGTGTTGCGTTTATTGTTCTAAATTATTGCTAGTCAGTATTGCGTGGAATGCAGGAGTGCACGCAATCTAGCTCTTGCGCATCGGGCGGTGTCAGGCTTATCTGGCCGCCCGATGACGCAAAGGCAGATACAGTATGGATATTATCTGGCGCGGGATTTTGATTGGAATTGGCGCAACCGTCGTAATGGACTTGTGGGCGCTGATACTGGCCGCAATACCAGGGCAGAGGCGCCCGAATTGGGGGCTGGTCGGTCGCTGGTTCTGGCATCTCCGCCACGGGCAAATTTTCCACGATAATATTTCTGATGCCAAGCCCTATAAGCATGAAGTAGCACTTGGCTGGATTGGGCATTATGCGGTCGGTATTCTTTACGGTGTCATCTTTGCCATTTATGGTGGTGCGGAATGGTTTTCCGACCCGGTCTTTTTGCCGGTTTGGATTTTCGGTATACTGACAGTATCGGCAGGGTGGTTTTTGTTGCAACCCGGTTTGGGAATCGGTTGGGCGGCTTCAAAATTGCCGAATGCGGGTAATGTACGTTTGCTCAATCTTATTGCACATACTTTTTTTGCTCTTGGCATGTATGGCACGGCTTTGCTCTTACAAAGCCCATTTCAATCAGTTAGTTAGAAATAATCGCGCCCCTCTCGCAAATTGTCTTTTTTGAATCTGTTTCAAATATTTCCCGGCAAATGAGTGACTGGCGCGTGATGAAATCTCAGTCCACACTAAATCATGTCAACAAACTGGCATTCACGCGGCAGAACTGTGCTTTTGTCCGTGATGGGTGTATGGGGAACTTGTCCGACTGCAAATCTGCAGCGGCAACTAACATTATGGCAATCGCATAGGTTGCCTCAGCTCGGCTCTTTACGAAGCGCAACAAGTTGCGCGTCGTGAATTAACGCGAACTGAGGCGCCAATTGACGGGCGCTTGCCTTGGAGGGACGATGCTCGAAAAGCTGTTCAAATTACAGGAACACGGCACTACGGCGAGAACGGAAATCATTGCCGGCGTGACGACCTTCCTGACGATGTCTTACATCATCTTCGTAAACCCGGACATTCTGTCCACTACGGGTATGGATCGAAACGCTGTTTTCGTTGCCACCTGCCTTGCGGCAGCTCTCGGCTCGATCATTATGGCGCTCGTTGCGAACTGGCCTATCGGCATGGCGCCCGGCATGGGGCTCAATGCCTTCTTCGCCTTCACTGTGGTCGGGGCGATGGGCTTTTCCTGGCAGCAGGCGCTTGGTGCCGTTTTCATTTCCGGCATTATCTTCCTGATCTTGACGGTGACGGGTGTACGCCGCTGGTTGGTCGAAGGCATTCCGCATTCGCTACGTAGCGCAATTGCTGCGGGTATCGGCATGTTCCTGGCCCTGATCGGCCTCAAAAGCGCTGGGGTGGTTGTTGGCAACCAGGCAACTTTGGTCGGTCTGGGGGATCTGACGAAAGCTGGCCCGCTGCTGGCGATCGCCGGTTTCTTCATCATTGCAGTGTTGGATGCCCTGAAAGTTCGCGGTGCGATCCTCATCGGTATTCTTGTCGTCACCGTCGCATCGATTGCTCTCGGTATCAGCCAGTTCGGCGGCGTTTTCTCGGCTCCTCCGAGCTTGGCGCCAACGTTCCTTCAGCTTGATGTGATGGGCGCTCTGCATACCGGCATTCTGCACGTCATTCTGGTTTTCGTACTGGTTGAAGTTTTTGACGCCACTGGCACGCTGATTGGCGTGGCAAAGCGTGGTGGTCTGATCGAACCGGGTAAACCAAACCGTCTCGGACGCGCCCTTTTTGCCGATAGCACGGCAATCCTTGGTGGCTCGCTTCTCGGTACGTCTTCTACGACAGCTTATGTTGAAAGCGCGTCTGGCGTTCAGGCTGGCGGTCGCACGGGTCTGACGGCTCTGGTTGTTGCACTCCTTTTCCTTGCAGCCTTGTTCATTTCGCCGCTCGCCGGTTCGGTTCCGGCCTATGCTACGGCACCGGCTCTGATCTACGTCGCTTGCTTGATGATGCGTGAACTGACTGAGATCGAATGGCACGATGTAACGGAAGCCGCGCCTGCTGCACTGACGGCTTTGGCTATCCCGTTCACCTATTCGATCGCAAACGGTCTCGCCTTCGGTTTCATCAGCTACGTCGTGCTCAAGGCCTTCACCGGCAAGGCACGTGATGTGCATCTTGCGACCTGGTTGGTTGCTGCACTCTTCGTCATCCGCTTCGCATTCTTTGCGGAGTAACAATAGATGCGTCGGACCGAAACGGTCCGGCGCTTTTCTGCAACATCGGGAGGAATAGAACTGTGCAAACAGATGAACTGAAACTGCTTGAAAAACTGATCGACGTTATTGAGCAGGATGTCATTCCGCTGACCGAACGAGGTGTTGCGGAAGGCAACAAGGTTTTCGGCGCAGCTTTGTTGCGCAAATCAGATCTATCCCTTGTTCTTGCGGAAACCAACAACGAGACTGAAAACCCGCTCTGGCACGGTGAAGTGCACACTTTGAAGCGTTTCTACGAAATGCCGGAGAATGGACGTCCGGATACGAAAGACATGGTCTTTCTTTCCACTCATGAACCTTGCTCCATGTGCCTTTCGGCCATTACCTGGAGCGGTTTCGACAATTTTTACTACCTGTTCAGCCATGAGGATTCACGAGATGCTTTCTCGATCCCTCACGACTTGAAGATTCTCAAGGAAGTCTTCACGCTGGAGCCGGGTGGGTATAACCGCGATAATACCTTCTGGCACAGTCATTCGATTCCGAAGATGGTTGCGTCGCTACCAGACGCTGACCGCCATCGTCTCGGCAAAAGGCTCGATGCTATTTTCGCCAAGTATGACGAATTGTCCGGCACTTATCAGGCGAGCAAAGATGGAAACGCTATTCCTCTCAATTGAGGAGAAATCGTTTCATATGGTCATACGCCTGAAATAGGCACATGCCAGAGGGGATGCGCGATGCCGGATATTCGGCTCGCGCATTTTTCATGTCTGACAGGACGAGCATCATGACCTCTGACCATACAATATCAGCGATTGGCTTCTGCACCCCTACGGGTGACGGTAATTTCAGCACGCTTGAGGGCGCAATCCGCAATATCGTCGAACTCGGTTCGGAAGCTGTCGAACTGTCGCTATATGGCGAGGAAATAATCTCAGGCGGTCGTCTCATTCCGCATCGCGTGGATCGTCTCATCGATATCACCAGACAGTTCGACATGCGCTACAGCGTTCACGGACAGATTGTTTCCAACTTCATGGATCGAGAGCATCTGGATTATCAAAAGGCGGTTGTTCGGGCGATGCTGGAACTCTGTGACCGTGTCGGAGCGGAAGTTCTGGTTCATCACTCCGGCCATGCTCCGATGCCTGCACTTTCTCGTATTCCCGACCTCGACAAGATGGAACGGGACGCGCTCGCCGAAATGGCGGAGCTTGCGAAAACTTATGGCGTCCGGATCGCGCTGGAGAATATTTTCGCGATGAGCGATGCTGAATATCGCCAGACACCGGCTCAGGTTGCCGAAACAGTAGTTGCGGTCAATCATTCTTCCGTTTGCGGTCTGATCGATTTCAGCCATGCCTATATTGAATGCACACGTCTGGGGATTGACTGGCGTCCGCAAATTCGCGCTATGGCTCCTGTGACCGGACATCTGCACGTTCACGATAGTTTTGGCCGTCCTTATACGATGACCAAGTTTTATCATCCTGCCGAGGCAACAGCACTCGGTATCGGCGATCTGCACCTGCCGATCGGCTGGGGTGATATTCCGTGGGAAGAAATTTTCGACGAACTGACTTTTTTGCCCGATACATTCCTGATCATGGAAATCGGAGAAGATCGTTTCAGTACCGACCAAGCCGACAGTCTTGTACGTGCTCGCAAGTTGGCTGAACGCGTCAACAACCGCCTGAAAGCAGCCTGAATGAAATGAAACAGGCCGCGCAAAGAGCGCGGCCTGTTCTTTTGGTTCAGGCTTTTACTATTTGCGGATTTCACCAAGCTGCTTTTGCACTGCGTCGATAATGTCATCGCCGATCTGGGACTTATATTTGGCATAGATCGGCTGGGACTTCTCAAGCATGCGAGCATGCTCTTCCGGTGACAGTGTGTTTACTTCCAGGCCCGCTTCCTTGATCTTCTCGAGCGACTTCTGGTTCAGTTCGCGAATGACTTTGCGTTCAACGTCGCGACCGACTACGGCACACTCACGCAAGGCGGCCTGTTCTTCCGGTGAGTACGTGTCGAAGATCGGCTTGGAGTAAAGGAACAGAAACGGTGTATAGGCATGTTTCGTTTCCGTTACGTATTTCTGCACTTCGTAGAACTTGGACGTATCGATTGTGACGTAAGGGTTTTCCTGTGCATCGATAGCCTTTGTTTCCAGCGCTGAGAAAATTTCACCGAAAGCCATCGGAGTAGCGTTGGCACCAAAGTTCTGGAATGTGTCGAGGAAGATGTTGTTCTGCATCACGCGGACTTTCATGCCGCTGAAATCTTCCCACTTGTTGACGGGATGTTTTGAGTTCGAAAGATTTCGGAAGCCATTTTCCCAATAGGCCAGATTGACGAGGCCAACAGCAGCAAGCTTTTCGTCCATCATCTTGCCGAAGGGGCCATCGACGACGGCGTCTGCTTCTTTATCATTTGCGAAGAGAAATGGCAGATCGAAGACGCCAAGTGCAGGAACGATGCCAACGAGCGGCGATGACGACGTGACGACGCCTTCCTGCACACCGGAACGCAGTGCCTGTGTGGCCTGCAAATCACCTCCGAGTGCACCGCCCCAGAACGCAGTTATCTTCATCTTGCCGCCGGACTTTTCAGCAAGACATTCATTCATTGCCTTGATGCCATTGCCGACGGGATGATCCTCGTTAATGCCGTTCGAAACGCGAATATTGCGATCCTGAAACTCTGCAAATGCAGGAACGGTTAGCGCTCCCGCCACAAGGGCGGTCGTTGCCAGCATAATCAGTTTTCTCATTGAACTCTCCTCCCAGAGTTGATGTTAAACCTAATGAAGCCAGTTCATGGGTACCAATACGAGGCTTGGAAACAGAACCAGCAGCAACAATACGATCACCTGCGAAATCAGGAACGGATTTACGCCTGCGACCACTTTTCCTAGCGGAACCTTTGAGACGCCGCTCACGACATTCAGCACGACGCCCACTGGGGGCGTGATAAGCCCGATACTGTTATTCATGATGAACAGGACACCGAAATAAGCCGGATCAATACCCGCCTGCTTCACGATGGGCATCAGAACTGGCGTCAGGATGAGAATTGTCGGCGTGAGATCCAATGCCGTTCCAACAATCAGCACCAGGATCATGATCGCAAACATCAACAGTTTTGGGCTGTCGATTAACGGTGCAATATAGCCACTGATTTCTGCGGGAATATTTGCGGCCGTTATCAGCCATGACGAAACCAGCGCCGAGGCGACGAGAAACATGATGATGGATGTTGTCTTGGCTGCTCGCAGGAAGACGCCGTAAAGATCGACAAACCGCAGCTCGCGGTAGATGAACATACCGACAAAGAGGGCGTAGGCTGCGGCTACCACGGCTGCTTCCGTCGGTGTCATGACGCCCATACGTATGCCACCTAGAATGATGACTGGCATGCCCAGCGCCCACAGTGCGCGTCCGGTTGCTTGCAGCCGATCTTTGCCGGATTGCTTGGGAAGCACTTTGAGGTTGTCTTTTCTGACGACGATCTGCCACGTGAAGAGCAGGGCGATACCCATCATCAGACCTGGTACAATGCCTGCCATGAAAAGCTGCGTTATGGATACATTGGCGGCAACGCCGAATACGATCATAGCCATAGATGGCGGGATAACAGGTGCGATAATGCCGCCGGCAGCCATCAGTCCGGCAGAGCGCGGGATATTATAGCCCGCTTTCGCCATCATGGGGACGAGGATCGTGGCAAGCGCTGCAGTATCTGCAGCAGCTGAACCCGATACGCTGGCCATAATGATGGCCGCAAGAATGGCAACGACACCGAGACCACCTCGAATATGGCCAACGCAAGCTATGGCGAAATCAATGATGCGACGGGACAAGCCGCCCGAATTCATTAGTTCACCAGCCAGAATGAAGAACGGAATTGCCAGAAGGGTGAAGGAGTCAACACCAGCAATCATGTTCTGCGCTATGATCTGCGTGTTGAACATCCCCATGTACAACATGAGAATGACACCGCAGAACATAAGCGAGAAGGCGATCGGAACACCAATGGCCATAGCGCTGAGGAGTGAGCCGACAAATACTACAAGCGTCATGTCGTTTACTCCATCAGATGATCGAGCGAATGTTCGCCCGCAAAGGTGGCAATTTCCTCATCGGTCAGACGACCGGTGACAGCGCGCAGGAAACGCTCGGCCGCAATGATGAACATTGCGCCGCCGGTGAATAGTCCGACGCCGTAAACCCAGATCATCGAGAGCCCGGTGACGGGTGCAACCATGCTGGCGTTGATGTCGAATTGTTTCCATGTGCCCCAGAAGAAAATTCCCGAACACAGTGCGACGATCAGATAGCTGATCGCCATGCAGGTAATGCGGCCCTGCCGTCCGAAGCGGGCAACGAGCGTCTCGATGCCCAAATGGCTGTTCTCGCGAAAAGTAAGAACGGCTCCGAGAAACGATACCCAGACGAAGAAATAACGCGCAAGTTCTTCCGATACGGTCAATCCGGAATTTGCGGCGTAGCGCAAAATCACGTTGACGAAGACCATAATGGCCATGCCGGCGAGGAGGAAGACGAGAATTGCGCCAAGCATCTTGTAGAAGAAGTCTATGGCTTTCGTCATATATCCGTCCTCAAATTTTATCGAGCAGATTGCGCGCTTGCAGGTTTCGGATCAGCGCCCTTATGCCGAATGTCCATTCGGGACATTTGTCGGTCCGGTCGACCCAATTGACGAGGCGACCGAGCTTGGGGGTTGATATCTCCACACGATCGCCGACTTCATGTGTGAAACCTTGTCCGACACCGCGACGGTCCTTGACAGGTGCGAACATCGTGCCGAGGAACAACACGGCGCCGTCTGGGTATTGATGATTGCGGTTCATCATCTGCGATGCAAGATTTTCAGGATCGCGACTAATCGCTTCCATAGGGCTTTCGCCGGTCATCTCGAAACCGTCAGCTCCGTGAACAGTCAGCGACAGCTTGAGCTTGCGCAACACGTCCATGGTGAATTCGCCATCGAACAGGCGAATGAATGGGCCGATAGCGCAAGACGCATTGTTATCCTTGGCTTTGCCGAGCAAAAGAGCCGAACGCCCTTCGACGTCCCTGAGATTGACGTCGTTGCCCAGAGTTGCTCCAACAATGCGTCCATCAGAAGCGACGACCAGAACCACTTCCGGTTCAGGATTATTCCATTGTGAAATCGGTAGAATACCGACAGTTGTGCCGCATCCAACGGCGGACATCGGCTGGGACTTGGTGAAAATCTCTGCATCAGGGCCAATACCCACTTCCAGATATTGTGACCAGAGCCCCATTTCTTGAAGGAGCGCTTTAACCTCCGCCGCCTTTTCGGAACCAGCTGCGACGCCTCTCAAATTGTCGCCAATGACAGGGGCCAGACGTTCGCGAATTTCACGGGCGCGGGAGGGGTCGCCTTTTGCCTGTTCTTCGATCACGCGTTCAAGCATGCTGTCAGCAAAGGTGACACCGGCTGCTTTAATCGATTGCAGATCGATGGGAGCAAGCAACTCTCCACAATCACCGGAAAGAAAATCGTCCAGAGAGCCAAGATTGGTGAAGTTTTCTGTGCCATCTAACTCGCGTAACAGTGAGTTGTGCTCCAGAAGACCCGAAACTGTAGCGGACAAGCTGGATATATCGTGCACATAACCGTCTTTTACCAGTACTGGACAAGGGCCGTTTTCGGCTTTCGACCATACGCGACCGATCAAGATCGCAGAATGGCTGTCCTCGGGCAAAATCGCCGTTGCTTTCACTTCACGCTTGTCTTGCACAGATATCCTCCCATTTCATGACCTTTCCCATAGGTCATATGTTGTCAGGATGTCTGACAACAAGAGCGTTATTGTTATTAGCAGTCTGGGGCTGTGTCCAGACTTTAGGCCGAGCCAACATCAAAAATTAGATCGATCTGTTTTCCTTCGGCTGACGGTATAGGCCTTGTCCATTTCTGGGTGAAGTTCCATGCCAAGTCCCGCACCGGGTGGAACCGTGATCATCCCGTTCTTCACTTCGGGCAGGGCCGTGACCAGATCGCGATACCAGGTCTTGTAGAATGCGCGGACGCTTTCCTGAATGAGGGCATTCGGTGCATTCAGTGACAGGTGTGTTGAAGCACACAGAACGACTGGTCCTGTACAATCATGTGGCGCGACCGGCAGATGCCAAGCTTCCGCCATGGCGGCAATTTTGCGGGCTTCTGAAATGCCGCCACACCAGCTCAAATCGAGCATGACGACGCCAGCTACACCCGTTTCGAGAAGATCACGGAACGCCCAGCGACTCCCCAGTGTTTCAGAGGCACAGATCGGCGCTATGCTTGCTTCCGCATAGCGCTTGAGACTGCCAAGACTATCCATCTTGATCGGGTCTTCGTGCCAGAAGGTCTTGAAAGGCGCGAGTTCGCGGGCGATCTGCATGGCGGGTAAGAGCTGCCACATTGAATGAAATTCAACCATGATATCCATGCGGTCACCGACGGCTGCACGGATTTTCTCGAAAGGCTGTAATGCCGCCTTTAGATCAGGTTGAGAGATATACTGCCCGCGTGTCTTTTCTGCCGCCATGTCGAATGGCCAGATTTTCATCGCCGTTATGCCCTCGTCCAGCAACGAGAGCGCAAGCTCGTCTGCGCGGTGCAGGAAGCCATTAAGATCGTCACAATTAGCGCCAGCACCCGCCAGACCATAATTGGCGGATTGCTGGCCGGTAGCCTTCTTGATGTATTCAGTTCCGGCGCAGGTATTATAGGTTCGGATGGACTGACGGCTGAAGCCGCCGAGAAGTTGAGCAATCGGGAGGTTGGTAGCTTTGCCGTATAGATCCCACAGGGCAATATCGAAAGCGGAGTTGCCGCGCACTTCCGCGCCGGTTGAACGGAAACCGAGATAACCCACAAGGTCAGATGCCAGCAGATCAATCTGCAAAGGATCGCGACCGACAACGCGCGGCGCAACATATTCGTGGAGATAGGCCTCGACGGTCTCGGACATGAAAAAGGTCTCACCGAGTCCGGTAATTCCTTCGTCCGTATGAACTTCCACCCACAACAGGTTTGGCCGTTCGGCGATACGGATGGTTTCGATTGCGGTGATCTTCATTGCACCTCCCAATGCAGCTCGATTGCCTGCAAACTAGCTTTTCTGACCTTCATTGAGCTTTTCAAGATGAAGGAGCAGGGCGCTGTGATCCTTCTCACCACCGCCTTCGTCCACGAAAGCTGCGAAGGCTTCGCGTACGGTCTCGGTCAATGGCAAGCTCAACGATAGGTCGCTCGCAGTCTTGAGGATCGAATTGAGATCTTTGAGCTGGATGCGCGATGTGCCGCCTGGTTCAAAACTTCGGTCAATCATCCGTTTGCCGTGCAGTTCGAGAATGCGGCTTTCACAGAAACCACCGCGGATAGCGTCGCGGAATGCTGCCCGCGACCCACCACCTTTTTCAACCAGAACCATTGCTTCAGCGATTGCTCCGATAGTTACGGCGACAATCTGCTGATTTGCAAGTTTTGCGAGTTGACCGGCACCTGACGGGCCGACGCGGGTGAGGCGTCCCATTGGTTTGAACACATCGGCAAGGCCTGCGATGATCGCTTCATCTCCTCCGGCCATGATGGCAAGCGTGCCTTCCTGGGCACCCACTACGCCACCGGAAACCGGGGCATCGATGTGATTGATGTCAATTGCCTTTAGATGCTTGGTATGTTCGCGTGCGAAGCCTGGTGAAATTGAACTCATGTCAATGACTGCACTGCCTTTTTTCAAGGCTGCTGCGGCTCCTTGATCGAAAAGGACGTCGCGTACTGCCGGGCCATCGGTCAACATCGTGATGACTAATTCCGCGGTCTCTGCTGCCTCAGCGGCAGACTGAGCAAGTTTGGCGCCTTTTTCAGCAAGAGGGGCAGCCTTGGCGCTGTTCCGGTTCCAGACGGTTACATCAAAGCCTGCATCCAGAAGCCGACTGGCCATTGGTGCGCCCATCAGGCCGGTTCCAAGAAAAGCGATCTTGCGTGTCAACGTTGGCCTCCCATTTCATCTTCGATGTGAACGCGAATGATCTCATCAAAGGATGTTTCTGCGGTGAAGCCAAGAGCCTGGGCGCGTTTTGCTTCAAAACCGGGAGCCCAGCCTGCAACCATACGCATGATCATTTCGTCTGGCTCATGGCGGATCAGACCTACCGCCTTTTCCCCCGCAACGCGACGTAATGCTTCAATCTGCTCGCCTACAGTCGCACTGAGACCCGGCATGGAAAGATTGCGACGTGCTCCAACTGCTTCCGTATCGATGGTGGCTCCATGGATTAGAAAGCCGACGGCTGAGCGCGGCGAAGCATGCCAATGCCGGACATCTTCAGGAACAGGCAAGATTGCTTCTTGCCCGGAGAGTGGCTCACGCAGGATATTGGAGAAAAAGCCGGATGCAGCCTTGTTCGGTTTGCCGGGGCGTATGCAGATCGTTGGCAGGCGAATGCCGATGCCGTCGAAGAAACCGCGCCGGGTGTAGTCTGACAACAGAAGTTCGCTGATAGCCTTCTGCGTGCCGTAGCTCGTCAACGGGGTCGTGTGAAATTCATCAGGGATCGGGTAGGGGAGCGGAGCACCAAAAACGGCAATGGACGATGTGAAAACCACGCGAGGCTTATAGCCGTCAGCAATGTGTGCACGCCTGATCGCATCGAACAGATGGCGGGTGCCATCCAGATTGATTCGATACCCCTTATCGAAATCTAGTTCTGCTTCACCGGACACGATTGCCGCGAGGTGGAAGATGACGTCAGGGCGTCCTGACACGATCTTCTGAGCGGTTTCCATGGTGGATATATCTGCTGCCAGAGTATCGACCGATCCTGCAAAGCCTTTAGGAGGTTCCGCTGCAACGATATCGATAAGTGTCAGTTTTTCAACTGGAGTTTCCCCGAGATGGCCGTCGTTTGAAAGGCGCTGCGTTAGTTTGCGCCCGACCATGCCGGCAGCGCCGATGATTGCAATATGCATCTAGAAGGCTCCTCCTTGCCTCGCAGCCGACCCTACTCGAAAACGTGGCGTTGGCTACCATTACGACACTTCTCCAGTCTCCCACCAGATTTGTGTTGTAGGGTTGTCTGATAACCTTATATGTAGGCGTTGAAAACAGTTTTCTCCGTCTTGCCACAGGAATGAAACGGAAAAGCCTGCCGCATCTTAAAAACTGTCGTACATCCGCGACAGCGCATTGCATATCGGTAAAGCCAAGAGGATATCATGTATGGTTCGGGGGACATGACTGGAAACAAGCAGGCTGATCTCGTTGCTCTTTTGGGCGTCGATCTGGTTATGACCGGGAAAAACGACATGCTTGGCTATTGTCGCGACTGGCCGGGAGATGTGGAGAATACGGCAGTTGCCGTGATCCGACCACGCTCGACAGCGGACGTTTCTGCCGCGGTTAAAACCTGCTATTCACTGGGATTGTCTATCATTCCGCAAGGCGGAAATACCGGTTTGGTGCAAGGCGGCGTACCGGATGGGCGCGACAATCTCGTCATTCTAAGTCTTGAGCGGATGAATCACATTCGGAAGATTGATCCGGATGATTTTTCGGCGGTTGTGGATGCCGGTTGCATTCTCTCCGAACTGAAAGACAAACTGGCAGCCGAAGGGATGTTTTTTCCATTAGCACTTGGTGCACAGGGAAGCTGTCGCATCGGGGGAAATGTCAGCACCAATGCCGGAGGCATCAACGTGTTGCGTTATGGCATGACCCGTGAGCTGGTCCTGGGGCTGGAGGTCGTGCTGCCAGACGGCACAATATTCAATGGCCTTTCGACGCTGAGGAAAGACAATCGTGGGATTGATCTGAAACAGCTATTTATCGGGGCAGAAGGCATTTTGGGAGTAGTGACCGGTGTGGCAATAAAACTTATGCCCTTGCCGGACAAGGTGGAAACTGCCCTGCTGGGGCTCAATTCGCTGGATGACGTGATTGCCCTTTATCGGCGCGCGCGTGTGCAGTGCTGTGATTTGATGTCCGCTTTTGAATTTATGCCGCCAGTGGCTTTTACCTTGGCGCAAGAGGCGATGCCGGAGCTTGCCATGCCACTTGGACAATACCCGGCCTATGTTTTGATGGAGGTCTCGGGTTCAGGGCTGGTCGACATACTATCCTTGATGGAACAGTTTCTCGCGGGCGCGATGGAAGATGGCCTCGTTCTTGACGGGACAATCGCGTCCTCTCGTGCGCAAGGTCAAAATCTCTGGACATTTCGTGAAGCGATGAACGAAGGACAGGCGCTGCGCGGCAAGCACCTGCGTACCGATATCTCGGTCCCGCTTTCAAAGCTGGCATCATTCGTCGGAGAAGCAGAAAGGGAACTGGCCAAGGTCCTTCCAGATTGTCTCGCCGTTTCTTATGGGCATGTTGGCGACGGCAATGTGCATCTCAATGTCATTCCAGAAAGCAATCTCGATGTAGCGACGAAAGACATGAAGATCACGCTTGCAAAAGAAACGATCAATGCTGTTCTGGATCGTTATGCAGGCAGCATCAGTGCAGAGCACGGCATTGGTCGCCTCAAAAGGGAAGATTTCGAGAAGCGCATTGACCCTGCACGGCGAAAACTGCTTGAAGGTATCAAGCAAGTCATCGATCCGGACAATATCATGAATCCGGGCTGCCAGCTTTCTCTTGACTCTTCAAAAGGCTGACGACACACCACTTGCACGGGCAATCAGGGAGACTTCATCAATTTGTTTGGCGAAATCAGGCGTAATGAGCAGCTTCCGGGACGTATTGCTTCGGAAATTACGCGGCAGATCAGTGAAGGTAGTCTTCTGCCGGGACAAAAGTTGCCGACAGAACATAATCTTGCACAAAGCTTCGGTGTCAGCCGGTCGGTTGTGCGTGAAGCGATTGCCCAGTTGCGTAACGAGGGCCTGGTTGAAACCCGACAGGGTGTAGGTGCGTTCGTAACGGAACCCGACAGGCGACATGCTCTCCGCATAGAACCTGAAACACTTGCCAATCGTGACAGTTTCCGCAGCCTGTTCCAGTTGCGAATGGCGTTGGAGATAGAAGCGGCGGGGCTTGCTGCGGTGCATCATGATGAACATGACATGATGCAACTGAATGAAGCACTCGCAGAGATGAGCGGTTCGAAAAAATGGACGGATACCGGTATTGCCGCTGATCTGGCATTTCACCGTGCGCTCGCTTCCGCAACGCATAACGAATATTTTCCGCTGGTTTTGGGTTTCATTGCCGAACGCATCAATCAGGCAATCAATGCGGCGCGTGCGCGGGCAGTACTAGAGCAGATTGTCGAGATTACAATCAATGAACACACCGCAATCAGGGATGCGATTCATTCACGTGATCCGTTGCGAGCGCGCGAAGTGATGCGTCAACACATTGTGCAGGCGGCAAGCCGCGTCGGTCTCAAATTGGAAACTTTCTGATGGCTCCTTCTTTCGAACTATTCAGTCTGGAAGGGCGCATAGCCCTGATTACCGGCTCAAGCCAGGGCATCGGCTTTGCATTGGCTCGTGGGCTTGCAGAACATGGAGCAACGGTAATCATCAATGGCCGTGATCAGAACAAAGTGAATAAGGCCGTTACGCTACTGGAAGACGAGGGCCATACGGTCTTTGCGTCGGTGTTCGATGTGACGGTTGCTGAAGAAGTTCGTGCAGCTATTGATGCGATTGAAGAGGAAATCGGTGCGCTCGATATTCTGGTCAATAATGCCGGGATGCAATATCGCGCGCCGCTTGAAGATTTTCCGATCGAGAAGTGGCAGCAGCTTCTGGAAACCAACATTTCCAGCGCATTTTATGCTGGGCAGGCAGCTGCGCGCCATATGATCCCGCGAGGACACGGCAAGATAATCAACATTGCTTCGGTTCAAAGTGAACTGGCGCGACCTTCCATTGCACCTTACACGGCAACAAAGGGAGCGATCCGTAACCTGACGCGCGGCATGGCCACCGATTGGGCCCGACATGGCTTGCAGATCAATGCGGTTGCTCCCGGCTATTTCAAGACGCCGCTGAATCAGGCATTGGTTGATAACCCCGAATTTACGACATGGCTGGAGAAAAGAACGCCGGCGGGCCGTTGGGGTGACGTGGAAGAGTTGGTCGGCGCTGCGGTATTCCTGAGCAGCGATGCCTCCTCTTTCGTCAATGGACAGGTTTTGCACGTCGATGGCGGCATGACCGCGAGTGTATGAGGAATTGATGCTGCGTATTATCGTTATGGGTGTTTCGGGTTCCGGAAAATCAACCGTAGGCGAGAAGATTGCCGATGAACTGGCGCTCCCGTTTCTTGAGGGCGACTCTCTTCATCCGAAGTCCAATGTCGATAAGATGTCAGCAGGCATCCCCTTGCAGGATGAGGATCGTTGGCCTTGGCTCGACAAAATCGGTGAACGTCTTGCGGCTTCGACCGACGGAATCGTTGTTTCCTGTTCCGCACTGAAGAAGAGCTATCGTGATCGTCTCCGCTCTGCTGCTGGTACACCGGTGCTGTTTGTCTTTCTGGATGGCAGTTTTGAAGTGTTGCACGAACATATGGGGCATCGCACAGGCCATTTTATGCCGGTCACTATGCTGGAAAGCCAGATCGCTACGCTCGAAAGCCCTGTTGGAGAACCGCTGGTCTTCCGCGCAGATATCGCCGAGACCGTGGAAAAAATTGTTTCCGACAGTCTCGAATGGATACGCTCAGTTCAGTTCTAGGACTATTTCAAGGGCCAGAAGAACATTAGTGTTGGGACTGTTACAATCGCTATAATGATTGATAGCGGTAATCCCAGACGTGGATAATCGCTGAATTTATAACCACCTGGCCCCATGACCAGCGTATTGCATTGATGGCCGATTGGCGTGAGGAAGTCACACCCTGCGCCGATCGCAACCGCCATCAAAAAGGCCTCCGGCTTGAAACCAAGTCCGGAAGCAAAACTTGTGGCGATGGGAGCCATGACGAGCACCGTCGCAGCATTGTTAAGAAATGGTGTCACCATCATCGCTGCTACAAGAATGAGCGCCAACGCACCTGCTGGCGGTAACTGATGGCCGATTGTGGCGAGCCCTTCTGCGATGAGGTCCGTGCCGCCGGTTGTTCGCAGCGCATCCGAAACCGGGATGAGTGCCGCAAGCATCACCAGAATTGGACCGTCGATTTCGTCATAGACCTCGTTGAGAGGTATCACCTTGAACAGCAGCATGGCGACAGCGGCGGCAAAGAAAGCCACCGCCACTGGTACAAGGCTTAACGCGGTTGCCCCGATGGCAGCGATCAGAATGGCGAGCGGGATCAACCCGCGCCGAACGCTGCCAAGCATAAGCTTGCGGCGGGCAAGCGGCAGCAATTCGAACTCCGGCAGGAAGGTGGACAGATTTGCTTGTCTGCCTTGCAGTACGACCACGTCACCGAAACGGAGGATGACTTCACTGAGCCGCTCAGTAATACGTTCGCCTGGCCGGCTGACCGCCAGGAGGTTCAGGTCGTAGCGTGCAAAAAGGGCAAGTCTCTGGGCAGTTAGGCCGATAAGGCGCGAATTCTTGCCGATAACAGCTTCCACAACCTCGATGTCGGTGGAACCGCTTGTCTCGGACGGATTACGGTTCTCGGACAAGGTAAGTTTTCCGGCACTTATGACAGCATCGAGCGCCTTGGGATCACCTTCAAGAAGGACAACATCGCCTTCGTTCAGGATCGTATCGGGAAGTGGCGTCAATCGTTGGTCGTTGCGTATGATGGAAGTCACCATCGCTTCACCTTCAGCTGCCTTGATGAGATCGGTCACGCGCTTGCCGGTCATCGTCGAAGTCTTGGTGATACGTGCTTCGGAAGCATAATTCTTGATCTTGATTGCCTCATCCAGCGATACGTTTTCGCGAGTGCGCTGTGGAACAAGCCAGTAGAAAAGTACCAGATAGATGAGTCCTACCACTGACAGTACAGCGCCGACAGGCGTAAAATCGAACATGGTGAAGGGTTCACCGACCATTTCGCCGCGAATGCGAGAAACAACGATGTTGGGTGAAGTGCCCACCTGGGTCATCAAACCACCGAGCAACGCGCCGAAGGCCATAGGCATGAGAAAGGTCGATGGAGAAACATTGGAACGACGTGCGAATTGAAAAGCAACCGGTATCATGATTGCCAGTGCGCCGACGTTTTTAACAAAAGCTGAGAGAACAGTGACGACTGCCACCAGCACTGCAAGTTGGAGCCGCACACTGTTCATTTCTGGCAGGAAACGCTGTACCGCCGCCTGCATAAGGCCGGAACGTGCGACACCTGCACTGACCACCAACGCACTGCCAACGATGATAACGATGTCGTCGCTGAAACCCGAAAATGCGTGATCGAAGGGTACGACCCCAACTACTATTGCCAGGAGAAGTGCACAAAGTGCGACCACATCATAACGGAACTTGCCCCAGATAAACGCCCCCATCATGAGTATGATTACCGCGAAGGAGAGTATCTGCTGGTGCGTCATCTATCGGGATTTCCTCACAGGCGGAAAAATATTCCACTTCTCTGTAACCGATAAATTCTAAAACAGAAATCGATTATTATAGCGGGTTGCGCTCCGTTGAAGGGCGCAACCCGTTTCATGTCAATCATTTACACGCTGGCCATCATTGTTGAAAACATGCACGTTTCCAGAGGAAGCGCCAACTCTGACAGTCTCATCAATGTTATGTGCCGACCGTCCGGCAACGCGGAAGATAAGCGGCTTGCCATCTGGCAACGCAGCGTGGATGTAGCTTTCTGCGCCGACGAGTTCGACAGCTTCAATACGAATGGTTGCATTAAATCCGTCAGCGTCCGGCTCGCCATCCTCCAGAATACGGATATCCTCTGGGCGAACACCGATGGTGAAACTCCCGTCAGGTTTTTGTACCGCGCTGCCTGTCGCCCAACCGGTGCTTTCTGTGCTTTGCAGCAGGTTCATTGATGGGGAACCGATAAATGTCGCGACGAAGGTGGAGGCAGGTTTTTCGTAAAGCTCGATCGGCGTGCCAACCTGTTCGATATGGCCGGCATTCAGCACGACAAGACGATCAGCCATGGTCATGGCCTCCATCTGGTCGTGTGTCACGTAAACGCTGGTGGTGCCAAGCGAGCGCTGTAGGCGCTTGATCTCGACACGCATCTGCACGCGCAGTTTCGCGTCCAGATTGGACAACGGTTCATCAAAGAGGAAAGCTGCCGGTTCGCGCACAATGGCGCGCCCCATGGCGACACGCTGGCGCTGACCACCAGAAAGCTGGCGTGGTTTGCGCTCAAGAAAAGGTTCGATTTCCAGCGCTTTCGCAGCCTTGGCGATGCGGCGCTCGATTTCGTCCTTTGGTGTCTTGCGGTTCTTGAGACCATAGGCGAGGTTCTCGCGCACCGTCATATGCGGATAGAGCGCATAGTTCTGAAACACCATGGCAATATCGCGTTCTGCGGGTTCTACTTCGTTGACCACGCGATCGCCAATGGAGATTGTGCCGGATGTAATACCTTCGAGACCCGCTATCATGCGCAGGAGAGTGGATTTACCGCAGCCAGAAGGGCCTACCAGCACCACAAATTCACCGTCGTGAATCTCCAGCGATACGCCTTTGATGACTTCTACATTGCCGCCATAGCTCTTGCGGACGTTATCAAGAACGATTTTGCTCATTACTTTTCCGTTTCAACGAGACCTTTGACGAACCAACGCTGCATCAACACCACAACGAGGATCGGTGGAATGATGGCCAGAATGGCTGTTACCATGACGTAGTTCCACGGTGTGGATGCGTCAGCCCAATCGACCATGCGGCGCAGGCCGATGATGATCGTGTTCATCTTGGCATCATTGGTAACGAGTAGTGGCCAGAGATACTGGGTCCATCCGTAAATGAAGAGAATGACGAAAAGCGCTGCAATATTCGTCTTCGAAAGGGGGAGCAGGATATCCCGCATGAAACGGAATGGTCCGGCATTATCGATACGTGCTGCTTCAACCAGTTCACCCGGAATGGTAAGGAAGAACTGACGGAACAGGAATGTCGCTGTCGCGGATGCCATCAATGGCAGCGTAAGCCCGGCATAGGTATCGATCATGCCGAGATCCACGATCACCTTGTAGGTCGGCAGGATACGAACCTCCACAGGCAGCATCAACGTTATGAAGATCATCCAGAAGAAGAACATGCGCATTGGAAAGCGGAAAAACACAATCGCGAAAGCCGACATGAACGAAATGATGATCTTGCCGACGGCGATTGCCATTGCGACCACGAACGAGTTCCAGAGAAGTCGTTCAAGACTTACACCAACAACACGCTCCACACCGCCAAAGATGGCTTCGCCGTAGTTTTCGACGAAATGGTCGCCGGGCAACAGCGAGATTGGCGGGCGAATGATCTGCGTTGACGTCATCGTTGAAGCGACGAAGGTGTAGTAGATCGGAAAGGCAACAATAATGATGCCTAGGATCAGGATCAGATGGCCGATCAGGCTGGAGATTGGGCGTTTTTCTATCATTGTCGCCTCACTCACGAATAATGCACGCGCTTCTCAACGAAGCGGAACTGGAACGCTGTCAAGGCAATCACGATTGCCATCAAAATAACTGACTGTGCCGAGGAAGAACCCAGATTCAGATTGACGAAGCCATCGTTGTAAACCTTGTAGACCAGCGTTTCGGTGGCTTTGGCAGGCCCGCCGCCGGTCACGGCATGGATGATGCCGAACGTGTCGAAGAAGGCGTAAACCGTATTCACGACCAGCAAGAAGAAGGAGGTCGGTGCAAGAAGTGGAAATACGATAGACCAGAATCGCCGCGCGCCGCGCGCGCCATCAATGGCTGCTGCTTCGATCAACGATTTAGGAATTGCTTGTAAGCCTGCGACAAAGAACAGGAAATTATAGGAAATCTGCTTCCAGGCCGCGGCAACGACGACGAGGCCCATAGCCTGATTGCCGTCAAGCAGCGGATCCCATGCAATGCCATTACGGCGCAGAATATATGCAAAAGTACCCATTGCAGGATTGAACATGAAGAGCCACAACATGCCGGCTACGGCTGGAGCTACGGCATAAGGCCAGATCAGGAGCGTACGATAAAATGTCTTGCCACGAATGACGCGATCTGCCGCCGTTGCAAGCAACAATGCTGCGCCCATGGCAAGCAGCGCGGTCAGAACATTAAAGACAATCGTTACTCTGAATGAATGTAGATAGTTCGGGTCGGCCAGAACGGTTGTGAAGTTCGCAAGGCCTACAAAAGTAGACTTCAGCCCGAATGCGTCTTCGCGCATGAAAGACTGATAAATTGCCTGACTGGCTGGCCAGAAGAAAAACACCACAGTCAGAACGATCTGCGGGGCCAGCAGGAAGTAGGGCAAGATTTTATTTGGAAAGGTAACTTTCTGCACGGGGAGCTTCCTCGTGGGTGACAAGGCCGCCCACCACAAGGGCAGGCGGCGTTGTGTTTATGTGATCAATTATTGAGCTGCGGCTATCGCGTCGTTGGCGCGTTTGACAGCGTTTTCAAGTGCAGTTTTCGCATCCTGCTTGCCGCCGAGCATTGCTTCGAACTCTTCGTTCAGAATATCGCGCACCTGCGGCAAGTTGACGAGACGCACGCCCTTCGAATTTTCGGTCGGTGCCTTGCCCATCATCTGCAGGATAGGCGTTTCGCGGCCCGGATTCTTTTCATAGAAATCCGACTTCTTGGTTTCCTCGTATGCCGCCAGTGTTACAGGCAGATAGCCGGATTTTTCGTGCAGCTTGACCTGAATTTTGGTTTGCGAGAGGAAGTTGAAGAATTCTGCGACGCCCTTGTATTGTTCGTCGCTAAGGCCTGCGAAGACCCACAGAGATGCACCGCCAGGGATCGTATTCTGCGGACCGTGACCTTCGTAGTAAGGCAGCTGGCCGATGCCGTAATTGATACCCGACTTAACAACATCGCCGAGGCCGCCGGAGGATTCGGTCAGCATTGCGCACTCACCAGAGGTGAAAAGCTGCTTGGCTTCCGATGTGCGGCCGCCGTAGCGGAACGTACCGTCGTTCGCGAGATCGGCAATCGACTGGAAGTGCTGAATGTAAAGCGGTGAGTTGATTTCGAGCTTCACATCGGTGCCGCCGAGACCGTTTTCATTCGTGCCATAAGGAACGTTGTTCCAAGCCGCGAAGTTTTCGGTCTGAATCCAGGTCAGCCATGTGGAAGTGAAACCGCACGGTGCCGCACCGCTGGATTTGATCTTCTTGGCAGCTTCGAAAACTTCAGGCCAGGTTTTCGGCGGATTGTTTTCGTCGAGACCAGCCTTCTTGAAGGCATCCTTATTGTAATAGAGGATTGGTGACGAGGAGTTGTACGGAAAGGACAACATGGTGCCGTCTGGCTTCGAATAGTAAGCGACGATGCCAGGCAGATACTGCGACTTGTCGAATTTGAAGCCACCCTTTTCCAGAACTTCGGCAGCTGGAACCATTGCGCCTTCGGCTGCCATCATAACGCCACTACCGGCGTCGAAGACCTGAAGGATCGCGGGGGGCTGCTTGGAACGGAACGCGGCAATGCCGGCATTCAGCGTTTCGGGATAAGTTCCCTTGTAGACAGGAACAATCTTGTATTCGCTCTGGATTTCGTTGAACTCCTTCGAGAGTTCATTGACCATTTCGTTGTTGGCACCGGTCATGCCGTGCCACCATGCCAGCTCCGTCTGGGCAAATGCCTGAGAACTGATGGTGAGGGCGAGGGCGCTTGTCAGCGCCGAAGTCGTGATCAGACGGATAAGCATGTTTCCTCCTCGAGTGTGAGATTGCGTGAACATTTGAGTTCCTTGGTGATGGTCTCAAAGTTCCGACATCTGCAATATTTTCATTGCACCTATATGAATGCAATTTTTGCCAAAGGATCAACCTTCGATTCTTCCAATGGCAGAATAAATCCGAAAACGATAGCGATCCAAATGAAAAAAAACGAAAGGCAAGTGATAATCGTGGGGAGAACATGTGTATAATTAATGGGTTGGGAACGCCACGTAATGCCATTTCCGCATGATGACTGCTGGTTCACCGTTCAACGGATTGACCAATGTGCAAGACTGAACTGATATATGCCTTTCGAATCTGACCGGCGGTTTTATTGAGTTTTGTCTTCAACCGGATCGGACATTGCCCAACTTGCTGACAGGTGAAGTTATGCCGAGTGACGATCGCAGGAAAAGCCGCGTTACGCTGCTGGATGTGGCACGCCATGCCAACGTATCGCGCGCGACGGCTTCCCTTGTCATCCGCAAAAGCCCGTTGGTGGGAACAGTAACGCGCGAAAAAGTAGAAAAAGCCCTTCAGGAGTTGGGCTATGTCTACAATATGGGGGCTGCTAGCCTCCGGGTAGAGAGATCTAATACGGTTGGCGTCATCGTGCCCACCCTTGGCAACCCGTTTTACGGCGAATTGCTTTCAGGAATAGACAGTGTTGTGGGTGAAGCAGGGCTGGTCGTTCTTCTCGCCAATAGTCACGAGAACTTCACCAATCAGAGTACCCTTATGCAGCGTATGCGTGAGCATGGTGTTGATGGCGTGATCGTTTCGCCAACAGCGGAAACAGCACCGGAGTTCGTCGAGCAGCTTGCCGACTGGGGCTTGCCTATTGTGCAGGTGTTGCGTCATGTCACCGATCGTGTCGATTACGCAGGCGTTGATTACGCGGGTGGTATGCGGCAGGCGGTCAATCATCTGGCTACACTTGGGCACAGGACAATCGCATTCGCTGTGCACGGGCCGATTCATTCCGCTTACCGCGAACGTGTCGAAGGTTTTCGCGAGGCAATGCAACAACAAGGGCTCGATCCTGAGATGATTGTCCGCTTTCCGCAGACGATGCCGGATATCGCTAAAGCGGCTCCGCTTCTCTTTCAGGACGGCCGGGAGCCGACAGCTGCAATCTGCTTCAATGACGTGATTGCGCTAGGCCTTTCGGCAGGGCTTTATGATTGCGGGAGAATGGTTGGTGGGGATTTTTCGTTGATCGGCTTCGACGATGTAAGCGATGCTGAAGCGACCCGCCCCCGGTTGAGTTCCGTGTCAACCCGACCTGTTACAGTTGGTGAGAATGCCGCTGGATTGCTTCTTTCCCGTTTGGCAAACCCGGAAAAACAGGCGCAGCGGATCATCAGTGAAACATATTTGCGAGTTCGACAGTCCTGTGGACCGGTGAGAGCCTCTGCTATCTAATCCCAATTAATGATTGACGTATGAGGCAAAACGCATTTAGATCGATCTAAATTATTGATGCCGGGAGGAGAAATCGGCACAATTGCGTACCGGGAGGTTCAGCATTGTATAATTTCAACTTCGCGCCTGTTTTCGCGGCGATGGATAAGTTGCTTGTCGGCGCGTGGCAGACAATTGAATTGTCTTGCGCGGCGATGGTGCTCGGCCTGATTGTTTCGATAGTCTGCGCGCTTGGGAAGACGTCTGGACCAAAGCCAGTACGCTTAATCATTGATGCCTATATCGAAATTATCCGCAACACGCCGTTTCTGGTGCAGATTTTCTTCATCTTCTTTGGATTGCCTTCTGCTGGTTTGCGATTGTCGCCCAACAGTGCAGCGCTTCTTGCGCTGGTGGTGAACTTCGGCGCTTACGGTACCGAGATTATTCGTGCCGGCATTGAATCCATTCATAAAGGTCAGGTGGAAGCAGGAACCGCACTCGGTCTCTCAAAGCTGCAAGTGTTCCGTTATGTGATCATGAAACCAGCTTTGCGGACGGTTTATCCGTCACTCACCAGCCAATTTATCTATCTGATGCTGACTTCGAGTGTGGTCTCCGTAATTTCCGCAAACGAACTTGCAGCGGCGGGTAACGATCTACAGTCGGCGACCTTCGCGAGTTTTGAGGTCTATATTGTTATCACGCTCATGTATCTCGTCATGTCCATCGGTTTCTCGGCCATTTTTTCAGTGATCGAGAAGGTGGCTTTTAAATACCCGTTGAGCCGATAGGAGCGGGCCATGATCAGACCTTTCGGCTGGAACGAATTTCTCATTATCGTCTATGCAGCGCAGTGGACCATTGCTCTTTCGGCTATTGCCTTTGTCGGCGGTGGCATCGGAGGGCTGCTTGTCGCGCTGATGCGTGTTTCGGACGCTCGCGCCCCACGTTACATCGCACTCGGCTTTATCAGACTGTTTCAGGGTACACCGCTTCTGATGCAGCTCTTCCTGGTGTTCTTCGGCCTTAATATTTTCGGTCTGGGTATCAACCCCTGGATTGCTGCGACGATTGCGCTGACATTGCATGCAAGCGCTTTTCTCGGGGAGATTTGGCGCGGCTGTATTGATGCAGTGCCCCCCGGCCAACGTGAAGCGGCGACGGCATTGGGGCTGCGCTACTACAATCGCATGCGCTATGTGATCCTGCCACAAGCCGCACGCATTTCGGTTGCGCCGACAGTGGGCTTTCTCGTGCAGCTCATCAAAGGCACTTCGCTTGCCGCGATCATCGGATTTACAGAACTGACGCGACAGGGACAGATCATCAACAACGCGACGTTCAGCCCGTTCATGGTGTTTGGCACGGTAGCGGCTGTCTATTTTGTCCTATGCTGGCCGCTATCGATTTTGGCACGCCGCATGGAAACGAGGTTTTCTCGCGCTACAGCTCGGTAATTGGGGGCTTAGGGGGAACGATCAGCATTTTCGACCGAATGTAAACCAACATGGCGTCAGGAAATGCGTTGAAAATAACGAAACGGTGCCGGTGAGGAGACTGGTACTTAATAGGGAAGGGATAAACATGACTATTACCAGACGTTTGGCAATGGCCCTGATTGGTGCGGGTGCCCTTGCAACGGCGTTGGCACCTGCTGCATTCGCTCAGACCGTTGACGACATCAAGTCCGCTGGAAAAATCAAGATCGGTATGCTGGTCGACTTTCCGCCATTTGGCATCATGAACACCAGCAATGAACCGGACGGGTATGACGCCGATGTCGCAAAGTTGCTGGCGAAGGAGCTGGGCGTCGACGCACAGATCGTGCCAGTCACCGGTCCAAACCGTATTCCTTATCTGCAGAGCGGACAGGTGGACGTTCTGGTTGCCTCGCTGGGCATCACCGAGGAACGGGCAAAGAGCGTTGATTTCTCGCAGCCTTATGCTGGTATTTCGATTGGCGTATTCGGACCGAAGGACACCGTTGTTACAAAGCCGGAGGATCTTTCTGGCAAATCGATCGGTGTCGCTCGTGCTTCGACACAGGACACGGCAGTAACCAAGGTAGCGCCGCAGGACGCCAACATCCGTCGTTTCGATGATGATGCGAGCGCAGTGCAAGCCCTGCTTTCGGGACAGGTTGAGTTGATCGGGCTCTCCAATGTAGTGGCTGCCGAAATCGAAAAAGCTGCTCCGGGCCGCTACGATCAGAAAATCCAGCTCAGCCAGCAAGTACAGGGTATCGCTGTTCGCAAGGGGGCGACGGAAATGCTCGAATTCGTCAACAAGTTCATCGAAAAGGCGAAGAGCGACGGTGAACTGAACAAGATTCATGAAAAGTGGCTCGGTGCGCCACTACCGGATTTTGTCTCTCAGGCAAAGTAAGCTCTCGAATTCCGTCATGCCCGTCCATCCGACGGGCATGACGATCCAGTCCACGAAAGTGAGTTTCTCGACATGAACCAGATGGCTCAGGGAAAAGCGAACCGGTTGCCGCAGGATGCTTCAGATCCTGCAGTGCTCATGCAGGGAGTAAACAAGTGGTACGGCACTTATCATGCTCTCAGAGATATTGATCTGAATGTCGCTCGCGGTGAACGCATTGTTATTTGCGGCCCGTCTGGCTCGGGGAAGTCGACCCTCATCCGTTGTATCAATCAGCTGGAGACCATTCAGAAAGGCCGCATCATTGTAGACGGCCACGATCTGACGGCAGGTGGAAAGAATGTGGATATCGTCCGGCAGGAAACCGGCATGGTTTTCCAGCAGTTCAACTTGTTTCCGCATATGACGGTTCTTGAGAACTGTACTCTGGCTCCGATGAAAGTGCGCGGTGTTTCGAAAACTGAAGCTGAGAAGACAGCGCGCAAATACCTCGAGCGTGTCCGCATTCCTGAACAGGCGGATAAATATCCGGCCCAGCTGTCGGGTGGCCAGCAACAGCGTGTGGCGATTGCCCGTGCGCTATGCATGAATCCCAAGATCATGCTTTTTGATGAGCCGACTTCTGCACTCGATCCTGAAATGGTCAAGGAAGTTCTGGACACCATGATCGATCTCGCCAAGGAAGGCATGACCATGCTCTGCGTTACCCATGAAATGGGTTTCGCGCGGCAGGTGGCAGATCGCGTTATCTTCATGGATCAAGGACAAATTCTTGAAATGGCGGAGCCGGAGGAATTTTTCGGCAATCCGAAGCATGAGCGCACGAAGGCATTTATCGGTCAGATTTCCTGAGCGCCTCTAGTAGTTTAGTAATGGAGTTTGAAGTGACGAACGAAGTTCTGCTTATCGAGCCGATGATGCCGTTGATCGAAGAGCGATTGGACGCAGCTTACAAGGTTCTTCGTCTATACAAGCCGGAAGACACGACGGCGATTGACGCGGCACTTGGCACCATTCGTGCTGTTGTTACTGGTGGCGGAACGGGGCTTTCCAATGATTGGATGGAGCGTCTGCCATCGCTTGGCCTCATCGCCATCAACGGTGTTGGGACGGACAAGGTCGATCTTGCTTTTGCGCGGGATCGCGATGTGCATGTCAGCACCACGCCTGGCGTTTTGACCGATGATGTTGCCGACACAGGCATTGCTCTCATGCTGGCGGTTATGCGCCATGTTGTTCAGGGTGACCAATTCGTGCGGGAAGGCAAATGGGAGCGCCGTGAAGCATTTCCTCTTGGCGTTAGTCCCAAGGGGAAGCGGGTTGGCGTCCTGGGCCTTGGCCAGATAGGAAAGTCGTTTGCACGACGTGCAGAAGCATTCGGCATGGAAGTGCACTATTGGAACCGCTCTCCTGTCGCGGGCACAAACTGGATTGCCCATGCGACGCCCGTGGAACTAGCGCAGCAGAGCGACGTACTCGCAGTGTGCGTCGCGGCTAATCCGTCGACGGCGAATATTGTGAACGCGGATGTGCTAGCAGCGCTTGGAAGCAGGGGGTATTTGGTCAATGTGGCCCGCGGCAGCGTCGTCGACGAAGATGCGCTTCTGGCTGCTTTGAATAACGGAACTATAGCCGGCGCCGGTCTTGATGTTTTCGTCAACGAACCGACGATCAGGGAGGATTTTCTGTCCGCACCAAACACCGTGCTGATGCCGCATCAAGGCAGCGCAACGGTTGAAACACGTGTCGGAATGGGTGAGCTCGTACTCGCCAATCTTGCCGCTTATTTTTCCGGCGATGTCCCACCCACCAAAGTAAACTGAGTTATTCCCATGATTGTCAGGCAGGCCTTTTTTGAAGGCGCTATCCATGCTGGGCGCGAGGATGCGTTCAAAGCTTATGTCGCGGATATTCTTATGCCGATGTGGCTTGAATTTCCGGGCATCAGGGAAGTCCGAGTTCTTTATGCTGTCGAACGCGACGAAGGTGCGCCAGCCTATCCGATGGTGCTGTGGACCAAGTATGACAGTAGGGAAGCATTGGCCAAAGCGCTTGCTTCACGTGTGCGATATGAAAGCCGAGAGGCAACGAAGGGGCTTCTGGAAATGTTCGACGGGCATATCCACCATCATGTTTTCGATCTCACCCTACGAGGGTGAGATCGTTTCTATTTTTCCCTTAAGCACCCCATGTCCGCTCAAGCACATTGATCCAGTTTCCATGAGCCAGTTTGACGATGGAAGCATCGTCATAACCGTGCTTGCGGAAGGCGTCTATGACGAGCTGGAGATCACCGACATCGCGAAGCGTGGAAGAAATCGTGGTGCCGTCAAAATCGGAACCCAGCGCCAGATGGTCGATCCCGATGCGATTGACAATGTAATCAGCATGGCGAACGAGTTCGCTCAGATCCGTATTCGGATCGCGTTTTCCATCTTCACGCAGGAATGAAACGCCAAAGTTAAGCCCGACGAGACCGCCAGTATCGCGAACGGCATCCAGCTGCTTGTCGGTCAGGTTGCGGCTTTGCTGGCAAAGCGCGTGCGCATTTGAATGCGAAGCCACGAGCGGCGCAGCGGAAATTGCCGCTATGTCCCAGAAGCCTTTCTCGTTCATGTGGGAAAGGTCGACCATGACTTTGAGTTCATTGCAGGCGCGAATGAGCGCTTTGCCATGATCAGTGAGGCCCGGGCCGATGTCAGGTGACGCCGGAAACCGGAACGGGATGCCATGGGCAAAAATATTCGGACGGCTCCAGACAGGCCCAAGCGTTCTGAGGCCTGCCTCATGCAATACATAAAGGGCATCAAGGTCTTCGCTGAAAGCCTCCACACCTTCGATATGATAGACAGAAGCAAAAATGCCGTTGGCAAAGGCATCACGAATATCGGCTGCAGTTTTGCAAATACGGACCTTGCCTTCTGACGCCCGTTCGATTTTCAGAAGAATTGCCGACATGGCGAGCGTTGCCTTCATCGCATCGGTCTGGCTCGGCGTCGCCAGATTGCCATTAGTGTCGAGTTCTCGTGAAGGCGAGGGCACATATACTGCGCACAAGCCGCCGCCGAGCCCACCCTTCTGCGCACGTGGAAGGTCGATATGGCCGACATTTTCTCCTTCAAGAAAACGCTTTTCAGGCGAGGAAGCATGCGATGACCACAGGCGCAACAGCACATCGTTGTGACCATCGAAAACGGGTATCTTCTGTTCTGTCGCCATGGGGAAGCCTTTTCAAAATCAAGTTTGGTATTTGAGAGGGGTGATGGACCCAAGCGAGAAGAATTGCAAATGCGATTTCGGTCACTTGATATGACGGCCCTGCATGAAGGGCGATTCTTTCTTGCAGAAGCTCTTCTTTAGTTTGCCCTCATGCAAACTCTGCATAGGGAATGCAAAATTCTGCATTGGCCCCTGCCTCCGCTGACGTGATAGCGGGAAGCTGGAAAAATATATCCAGAGATAGAACGCTGTCGATAAGCGCCCGATGTCAGGGAGCCATTCAGAAAGCGTTGCAAGAGGAGCTCTCAATGATTTCAAGACGCGGTTTTCTGGCAGGTGCGGCTGCCGTTCCTTTCCTGTCCTATGCGAGCATTTTGCCTGCCATTGGAGCCGGGCGTCAGGATATTCTGGTTGTGGCCCAGCAGCTCGACAATATGACCAGTCTTGATCCGCATGAGAGCTTCGAAGCTGTCGGCAGCGAAGTCTGCAACAACATGTACCAGCGTCTGGTACATCCAAGCCTTTCCAATCCGGACCAGGTGGAAGGCGGCGTTGCTGTTTCCTGGGAAGCCGACGCTGATGGGAAGGTCTTCATCTTCAAGATCGATCCGAATGCAAAATTTGCAAGCGGCGCGCAGATCACGGCTGAAGATGCTGCTTTCTCGCTGCAGCGTGCGATCAAGATGAACAAGGGCCCGGCTTTCATCATTGGCCAGTTCGGTTTCACGCCAGAGAATGCAGAAAAGAACATCGTAGCGACCGATCCGTCGACATTGTCTCTGACGGTCGAGCAGTCGACATCGCTGCCGTTCCTGCTGTATTGCCTGTCGGCAAGCGTTGCCAGCATTGTGGAAAAGAAGACCGTTCTGGAAAATGCATCCGGTGACGATCTCGGTAACGGCTGGCTTCAGAAGAACAGCGCCGGTTCGGGCGAATGGGTTCTCGTTTCCTGGAAGCCGAGCGAAAGCATCATCCTGAACGTTAATCCACATGGCGCATACAAGGGCAATGTGAAGCGCATCCTTCTGCGTCACGTCGCGGACCCGTCTTCGCAGCTCTTGATGCTTCAGAAGGGTGATGTCGATATTGCCCGCAATCTGACGTCCGAGCAGTTGCGTGTTCTTCAGGGCAATGGTGATTTCGAGCTCGTCACCAAGGCAATCGCGGGCATTGGCCTGATGTCTCTCAATCAGAAGATTGAAAAGCTCACTAATCCGAAGCTCTGGCAAGCGATCAAGTGGGCCGTCGACTATCAGGGCATCCAGAAGAATATCGTTCCGCTGACGCACAAGGTGCACCAGACCATCATCCCGGAAGGTTTCCCCGGTGCAGTTAACGAAACACCGTTCCAGAAGGATTTGGAAAAGGCGAAGGGCCTGATGCAGGAAGCTGGTCTTGCCGATGGTTTTACCATCAAGATGGATCATTATTCTGCTCAGCCTTGGCCGGATATCGCACAGGCCATTCAGGCGAACCTCGCCGAAATTGGAATCAAGGTCGAACTTCTGGCCGCCGAGAACCGTCAGGTTCTCACCAAAATGCGTGCTCGCGAGCACGAAATTGCGCTGACCGCTTGGGGCTCAGACTACTTCGATCCGAACACCAATGCCGACGTCTTCTGTAACAATCCGGATAATTCGGATAATGCGGCTACCAAGCCTTTCGCTTGGCGCTCGTCCTATCAGAACGAGGAGTTCGCGAAGAAGTCGATTGCAGCCCGCGATGAACGCGATTCAGCAAAGCGCATCGAACTCTATGAGAATCTGCAGCGCGAATTCATGAACGATAGTCCGTTTATCGTGATGCTTCAGACTGTTACCACAGCCGCCTGCCGCAAGGATGTTACCGGAATGCGTCTCGGCGTCTTGTCCGATTCTCATTCCTATGCAGGGATCGCCAAGGCGTGAAGAAAAGCCTCAAGAACCTGACCGGTATCCTGAGCAGCGTGTTAATCACGCTGTTCGGGCTTATGGTCATTACCTTCATGATCGGCCGCGTCATGCCGGTTGATCCTGTTATTGCTGCGGTGGGCGACAATGCGCCAGAGGCTGTTATCCAGCGCGTCCGCGCGGAGATGGGGCTCGATCAGCCACTTGTAATCCAGTTCGTGCATTATGTCGGGCAGGTCCTGCACGGCGATTTCGGCAACTCTATTCTGACCCGTAATCCGGTGACACAGGATATCGCCCGTTATTTTCCCGCGACATTGGAACTGGCAACGGCTGCGCTTCTTGTTGCTGCTCTTATCGGTATTCCGCTGGGGGTGTGGGCTGCTGTCCGGCAGGGTTCCATCGTCGACCAGACGATCCGCGTGATCTGTCTTGCAGGGCACTCTGTTCCCGTTTTCATGCTGGCTCTGATATCGCTTCTCGTCTTCTATGCAACGCTCGATATAGCGCCCGGTCCGGGACGACAGGACATCATTTATGAGGGCATGATCCCGCATGTTACCGGCTTGCTCACGATCGATACTCTTATTGAGGGCGACTGGGACGCGTTCCGGGATGCCGTCTATCACATGATTCAGCCGGTTCTGATCCTCGCCTACTTCAGCATGGCGTATATCACGCGTATGACCCGCGCTTTCATGCTTGACGCGCTCAAGGGTGAGTTCGTGATTACGGCACGTGCGAAAGGCTTGTCGCTGACCTCGGTCATCTGGAAACATGCTTTCCCGACCGTTGCCGTGCAGCTCGTGACAGTTCTAGCGCTCACCTATGCAGGTCTGCTGGAAGGTGCTGTCGTGACCGAGACGGTCTTCAGCTGGCCGGGTTTGGGGCAGTATCTGACCGTGTCGCTGATGAATGCCGATATGAATCCGGTGGTGGGCGCTACGTTGCTCATCGGTATCATCTATGTCGGACTCAATCTGCTCGCCGATATTCTCTATAAAGTTCTGGATCCGCGTGTCCGATGATTTTTGCCAATTTTCATAACTGGGCGCTAGATGACTCGCCTGCTTCTCGTTCTCAGGCTAACTGGGGCAGGCGCTACCGCATTTGGGTGAACCTTCGGGCCAATCCGCTCGCGATGATTGGTCTCTTTATCATTGTCGCTTTCGTCGTTCTGTCGTTGGCCGCACCATTGCTGACGCCATATGATCCGAGTGTTCAAGATCTAGGCAACCGTCTATCTGCTCCCACTGCCGCGCATTTGTTCGGGACTGATGAGCTAGGCCGCGATATCCTGTCGCGCATTCTTTACGGTGGCCGCGTAACCCTTGGAATGGTTATCGCTGTTGTCGTTCTCGTTGCGCCGATCGGGCTCTTTATCGGTTGTATTGCCGGCTATTTCGGCGGGATTGTTGACACTGCGTTGATGCGCGTCACTGATGTCTTTCTTGCGTTTCCTCGGCTGATCCTGGCGCTGGCCTTCGTGGCTGCGCTGAAGCCAGGTGTTGAAAGTGCCGTGCTTGCAATCGCATTGACTGCGTGGCCACCCTATGCGCGTCTGGCGCGCGCGGAAACCATGACTTTGCGCAAGAGCGATTTCATTGCAGCCGCCAAGCTGACCGGTGCATCGCCATTCCGCATCATTTTGCGTCACATCATGCCGCTTTGTGTGCCGAGCGTCATTGTGCGCATTACGCTCGACATGAGCTCGATCATCATCACCGCAGCAAGCCTTGGCTTCCTCGGAATGGGTGCACAGCCGCCATCGCCCGAATGGGGTGCGATGATCGCCACTGCTAAGCGCTTCATTTTCGAACAATGGTGGGTTGCCACCATCCCCGGCATCGCGATCTTCCTTGTATCGCTCGCCTTCAATTTCCTCGGCGATGGTCTGCGTGACGTGCTCGATCCGAAGCAGAATTGAGAGAACAGATGCTGGTTGATATCAAAAATCTGCAGATCAGCTTTGAAACGCGTACCAGCCGTTTTGACGCTGTTCGCGGGATTTCGCTTCAGCTCGGTCGTGAAAAACTGGGCATTGTCGGCGAAAGCGGCTCGGGCAAGTCCTTGACCGCGCGGGCCCTCATGAAACTGTTGCCGCCAATCGCTGAGGTGAAAGCGGATAGGCTTTCATTCGATGGCATCGACATTCTGTCAGCCACTGAACGTGGCATGCGTCAGATACGCGGCAAGCGAGCGGGCTTTATTCTTCAGGATCCCAAATATTCGCTTAACCCGGTCAAGACCATTGGCGTGCAGGTAGCTGAAGCGTGGCGTACCCACAAAGGCGGTAGCAAACGTCAGGCAATGGATGCTGCGGTTGATCTTCTCGATCAGGTTATGATCCGCAATCCGCGTGACGTGGCAAAGCTCTACCCGCATGAAGTTTCGGGCGGTATGGGCCAGCGTGTCATGATCGCCATGATGCTGGCGCCCGATCCCGAACTGCTCATTGCTGACGAGCCGACATCCGCGCTCGACGCTACTGTTCAGGCGGAAATTCTTCGCCTGATCGACGATCTGGTTTCCAAGCGCGGAATGGGACTTCTCCTCATTAGCCACGATCTTCCACTCGTGTCGCATTTCTGCGACCGTGTCATGGTCATGTATATGGGGCGTGTCATGGAAGAATTGAAAGCTGCCGAACTTGTGCGTGCTGAGCATCCTTATACGAAGGGGCTTCTCAATTGCATTCCATCGCTCATGCATCCTCGTGATCGATTGCCGGTTCTTAATCGCGAAGAAAGCTGGCTGAACTCATGATAGTCATTGATCAACTTCGTATCAGCTTCAACGAGCATGAAGTCGTCAAGGGTGTGTCCTTCAATGTCGAGAAGGGCGGGAGCTTTGGAATTGTTGGTGAAAGCGGCTCGGGTAAATCCACTATTCTGCGCGCAATGGCGGGTCTCAACGAACAATGGAGTGGCCGCATCGCTTTCGACGGGAAGGACGTTGCCCCAAAGCGCGCACCCGCCTTCTTCCGTCAGGTGCAGATGGTGTTTCAGGATCCCTTTGGCTCACTGCATCCACGCCAGACCATCGACCGTATCCTGAGCGAGCTTCTGCTGGTTCACGGTATCGGCGATATCGACAAGCGTATTGAAAAGGTTCTTGACGAAGTCGCGTTGCCCAAAGCTGCGCGGTTCCGTTTTCCGCACCAGCTTTCGGGCGGACAACGCCAGCGCGTGGCAATCGCGCGAGCCCTGATCGCCGAACCGGAAGTTTTGCTACTGGACGAACCGACATCGGCGCTTGATGTCTCGGTACAGGCTGAAATTCTCAATCTTCTCGCGGACTTGCGCGCTGAAAAGAATCTCACTTATGTGCTGGTGAGCCACAATCTCGCTGTGATCGCGCATCTCTGCCCGCAGGTGGGGGTGATGCAACACGGCGAGATGGTGGAACAGCTTAGCGCCGATGATTTGCGCGCCGGGCGAACGACACATCCGCATACCACAGAATTGCGCGCGCTAAGCGTCAATCTGGAAGAACCTGCCTGACGGAGTTTTCATGTCAACGCATGCTGACTGGAATGCGGCTTCGCTTGCCGCGAAAGTCTTGTCGAGAACCTGGGCCAAGGATGAGCCGGGTGGCGTCATCATCGGTTTCGGCCCAGATGGAGTGAAATTTGCCTATGCGAGCGGGCTTGAAAACCTGTCTACGGGGGTGCCGTTCACGGCGAATACAGTTGTTCGCTACGCATCAGTCACGAAACATGCGTTTTGTGCGATGGTTCTCAAGCACAGCGATATCATCGACCTCGAGGATCGGCTCGGCGACCATCTGCCGGAGTTGCAAAGTCCACTGGCCGATGTCACCGTGGGGCGTGCACTCGACATGACTGGTGGTCTGCCCGATACGCGAGAATGCCTCACACTTCTGGGGCTGTCTGTTTATACAGAAACGGAAGCGGGTCAGCTTCTGGACTACCTTGCTTCTCTCAATCGGCTCAATTTCGAAGCGGGTTCGGAAATTTCGTATTCCAACACCGGTTATCGTCTGGTGGAAGCTGCACTGGAGCGAAAAGGGTTTCGCTTCAATGATTTCGTTAAATCGGATATTGCGCAGCTTCTCGATATTTTCATGGAGGCGCCGGACGTCTGGAATGATCCGGTCGCGGGCTTGGTTCCCGGTTACTGGAAGTCTGACGAAAAATGGCAGCTCAGCTCTGCTGGCCTGCACATTTCGGCTTCTGGCAGCCTGACTGGCAGTGGCATGGCGCTTACCAAATGGGCACAAGCACTTGTTAATGGCGAGGGCGTGTTCAAAGGTTTGCTCGATAAACTGTCAGCTGACCGTCGTCTCTCTGACGGGCGCGTAACCGCTTACGGCCTCGGACTGCGGTGGAATGAAGTGGATGGCAAGCGGTTTGTCGGGCACGGTGGTTCGCATCCCGGCTACAAGAGCTATTTTCTGCTCGATCCAGCCGCGAAAACCGGCATGATTGTTGTTTCAAATCGTGAAGACGCCAACACCTATAAGATGGCGCGAGATTGCATGGCCGCTCTCAACGGATTGTCGTTGCCAGAAACCAATTGCACGATCCCCGACGGGCTTTATGTGACGGAGAGTGGACCGTTCTGGCTGGAAATGCGCAACGGTATAGCCAACTGGCTTGATTCCGAAGACACGCTTTACGATATCGGCGATGGCTGGTTCTCATCCCTGTCGCCGTCTTCGCCGGTTGAACTCCGCTGGACGGGTACGGAACTGGAAGGTGAGATTGGTTACGTATCTCGCCGGTTGAAGCCGGTGACACCGAAACCTGTGTACCGGGAACTCGACGGCCACTGGCAGGCATCGCCCTATGGCGCCAGTTTCGATATCAAGGATGGTCACCTCATCATGGGTATAGGCCCGGCACGCCGAGCCATGCCGTTGGAAGACCTCGGTCAGGGGCGCGCGCTGTTTACGTTGCATGATGGCCCTTGGACCAAGCGCGTCTGTCTGCATAAGCTTGATGACAATCGGGTCGAGCTCGTTCTCAGCCGAGCCAGAATGATCGAATACGTCCGGTAATCTGGACATTCGTGGGTTATGGACGCGGCGGAAGGGTGACCTTACCGCCGCGTCTTGCATTGTGGTAACTTTCGACAATTGATTCCGAATGTGAGGTGACGTGATGCTGGAACGGATGATCGATCAGGGCGCAGGTCGGGAACCTGCCGACATCGTGCTGAAGGGTGGCCGTTTCTTCGATCTCGTAACCGGTGAACTTGTTGAAAGTGACATCGCAATCTGCGGTGATCGGGTTGTTGGAACATTCGGCAACTATCGGGGCAAGCATGAAATCGACATTTCCGGACGGATCGTCGTGCCGGGATTTATCGATACGCATCTTCACATAGAATCCTCCCACGTAACGCCGCATGAGTTCGACCGGTGTGTATTGCCACAGGGCGTTACCACGGTCATTTGCGACCCGCACGAGATTGCGAATGTGCTGGGTGCTGAAGGCATAAAGTTTTTCCTCGATAGCGCGTTGGAAACCGTCATGGATATCCGCGTGCAGCTTTCGAGCTGTGTGCCCGCGACCCATATGGAAACGTCTGGCGCCGAGCTTCTGATCGATGATCTGTTGCCTTTTGCTGACCACCCCAAGGTGATTGGTCTTGCGGAGTTCATGAACTTTCCAGGTGTTCTGGCGAAAGACCCCGAATGCATAGCGAAGCTCAAGGCGTTTCAGGGACGCCATATTGATGGTCATGCGCCGCTTCTGCGCGGGCTCGACCTGAACGGCTATATTTCCGCAGGTATTCGCACCGAACACGAGGCGACAAGTGCGGAAGAAGCGCTGGAGAAGATGCGTAAAGGTATGCATGTATTGGTGCGTGAAGGGTCTGTTTCCAAGGATCTGAAAGCGCTTATGCCGATCATTACCGAACGTCATGCGCAGTTCCTGGCGTTATGCACTGATGATCGCAATCCGCTTGATATCGCCGATCAGGGCCACCTCGACTACCTTATCCGCACGGCGATTGCAGGCGGCGTGGAGCCGATTGCAATCTACCGGGCCGCGAGCATTTCCGCAGCACGTGCTTTCGGTCTTTTCGACCGGGGTCTGGTTGCGCCGGGTCAGCGCGCCGACCTCGTTGTGGTGGATAGCCTCGAAGGTTGTCACGCTGAAATCGTGTTGTCGGCGGGCAGAGTGATTTCAGAGGATTTGTTTGCCTCTCGTAAGATCGTTGCTCCTGTCGGGCGCAATAGCGTCAAGGCATCGAAAGTCAGCGCGTCCAGTTTCCGCTCTCATTCCAACAGCGGCAAGACGCGTGCAATCGGTATAATTCCGGGCAAGATCATAACGGAAAGCCTCGAATTCGATCTGAAGGTTGGCCCGAACGGCGTTGAGCCCGATTTCGAAAAAGATGTAGTCAAGATCGCCGTTGTCGAACGTCACGGCAAAAATGGAAATATTGCGACCGGCTTTGTGCACGGTTTCGGCTTGAAATCAGGTGCAATCGCGTCAACCGTCAGTCATGACAGCCATAATATCTGTGTGGTTGGCACGTCAGACGAAGATATTGCTGCAGCTGCCAACCGATTGGGCGAAATTGAAGGTGGTTTCGTTGTCGTGCGAGATGGCAAGGTGTTGGCTGAAATGCCTTTGCCCATTGCCGGATTGATGAGCGCCGAACCATATGAAACTGTCCGCGACCAGCTTCGTGTGCTGCGTCACGCAGCGGAAGAACTGGGTTCCGTTCTGGAGGAGCCATTCTTGCAACTGGCATTCATCGCCTTGCCTGTGATCCCGCATCTCAAGATCACTGACCGCGGCCTTGTGGACGTCGACAAGTTTGCATTTGTCGGGAACTGATCAATGCAAGCCACCGACACCGAGTAGTTCTTCGACAGTCTGCTGGTTTTCGGCGAGTTCTGCTGACGTGCCAGACCATGCAATGCGCCCACGTTCCAGTATGATGATGTGATCGGCAAAATCGAGCGCACTCTGGATGCGCTGTTCGACAAGCAGAATCGTCATGTCTCCCTTCTGTGCAAGTGTCGAGAAAGCAGCCATCAGCTCTTCACAGATGACAGGAGCAAGCCCTTCCAGCGGCTCATCGAGCAGCAGCACTGTCGGTCGCCCGAGAATGCTGCGCGCGGTGGAAAGCATCTGTTGTTCTCCCCCGGAAAGCTGCGACCCAAGATTGCTGCGTCGTTCCTTAAGACGCGGAAACATCGCATAGGCTTCTTCAAGCGCATTCTTTGGTCGGTTTTTGAGGCCAACGAAGAGATTTTCTTCGACGGTGAGGGTCGGAAAAACATCACGAGTTTGCGGCACATAACCGAGACCGGCAATTGCGCGCGCGGCTGATGGAAGCGTGGCGATATTCTTCCCATTCAGCAGAATTTCACCGCCATAACGGCGGGTTTGCCCTGCGATAGTAGCAAAGAGGCTGGTCTTGCCGACACCATTGCGGCCCAGAATGGCAAGTCGCGATCCCGGTTCTGCTTTGAACGATACATTCTCGATGATGCGCGTGGGGCCGTAACCGGAGGAGAGATTGCGAATTTCAAGCGAGGCGGCACTCATTGCGCATAGCTCCCGAGATAGGCTTCGCGGACGCGGGTATCCTGCACGACATCTTCCGGCAATCCGTCAAAAATTACAGTTCCTGCAGCCAGCACGACTACGCGTTTTGCGAAGCGAAAAACGAGGTCCATATCGTGCTCGATCATGAGTACTGCCAGATCGGCCGGTAGTCGGTCGAGCGCTTCCTCGATGCGGCCTGTGTCGCTCTGTGGAACACCTGCAGCTGGTTCATCAAGCAGCAGAACTTTGGGTCGAAGCGCCAATGCAAGGGCAATCTCCAGAAGCCGCTGTTGGCCATATGCGATCTCGCTCACCCGCAACTGCCCGAGATGCAGAAGTCCGAGCGCATCGAGAATATCGCGCACTTCATCCATGACTTCAGGCATTTTGCGATAGTTTCCGAGAATACGTCCTGTCTTGCCTTCGCGTTGCAAAACAGCAAGAGCCACGTGTTCTTCGGGTGTCATGTCGAAGAAGAGACGGGTCACCTGAAATGAACGCACCAGTCCGCGCCTGACGCGCTGCATGGCGTTGAGCCGGGAGACGTTCTCTCCATCCAATGCCACGGTGCCAGAAGTTGCCGCGAGGTTGCCTGTAACCAGATTGACGAAAGTGGTCTTGCCTGCTCCGTTGGGACCAATGAGAGCGACGCGGTCGCCTTTCACCATGTTGAGCGAAACATCGTTTGTCACTGCCAGACCGCCGAAATTCTTGCGCAGTTTCGTTACTTCAAACACGGTGCTCATTTGCGGCGCGCCTTCTTTTCAAAGTAATAGGCGACGGTTCCATAGAGGCCACGCGGCGCGAATAGCACGACGGCGATCAGCAGAGCCCCAACCATTGTAAGCCAGTGGAAGGGGTTCGCAGCAGAGACGAGGTCTTCGAACCACATGAAGACAACCGTACCAACTAGTCCGCCGAACAGCGATCCCGTGCCACCGAGAACCAGCATTACCAAAGCTTCCGCCGACATGGTAAAACTGAGACTGTCGAGCCCGACGACCTGCGTTGAAATGGCATTCAGCGCGCCACCGATGCCCGCAACAGCACCTGAAATGACATACATGCGAAGCTGTGCTGACTGCACCGAAGCACCCATGGCATGAATGCGGATCGGGTCTTCTTTCACACCTCGGCAAAGCATACCGAAGGGTGAACGAACAACATAACGTAGGACGATGAAGGAAACGAGCAGCAGGAATACGGCATAGACATAGACCGTGTGTCCGTAGAGATCGAACTCGAACATGCCAAAGATCGGATCGGGTGAAATGCCGCTTAGTCCGTCACTGCCGCCGGTCCAGCTTGATGCCTTGTTTGCAACTTCGTGGAACAGATGGACAACGGCAATCGATAGAACGAGTTGAGCGAGCCCGTGCGCGCGCAGAATAACGGCTCCGGAAACAAGCCCGGTGATAGCTCCTGCAACAAGACCGATAAGTGTCATCAGGATCGGGTCGGTAATACCGAAATGGGCAGCGGCGATGCCGGCACCATAGGCACCAGCGCCAAACAAAGCAGCATGGCCGAGCGTTGCTATACCGCAATAGCCCATCACCAGATCGAGTGACAATACGAGCAAGGCAATGGCAATGATGCGTGTCAGCAGTGCCAGATTATCGGGGAACAAAAACCAGCCGCAAATACTGGCAGCGATAATTGCTGCTACGCCGACAAGACCCGCATAGGAGTGACGGTGTTGAGAGAGAGCTTGCGTCATATCGGTCATTTTTTGGCCAGCCTTCCTGCAAGACCACGCGGGAACAGCGTCACAATGACGATCACTGCCAGATAGAAGAAGAACTCGCCATATTCCGGTGCCAGATAACGCCCGGTTGTATCGATTGCTCCGAGCAGGAGGCAGGCAATCAGCGCTCCGGGTATGGAGCCTGCGCCACCGACAGAGACGACGACCAGAAATGTCACCATGTAGCGGAGTGCATAGTAGGGTTCGACAGGTAGAAGTTCGGCGCCGACAACACCGCCGAAAGCTGCGAGCCCAATGGCAAGCGCAAAGCTGATGGCGTAAACGATTTCGGTTCTGACACCGAGCGCAGCCGCCATGTTGGCATTGTCGACAGCAGCGCGCAGTTTCACGCCGAATGCAGTGCGTTCGATGATGTGCCAAAGACCAAGGGCCACCGCGAAGCCGCACCCGATTGCAAAGATGCGATGCTTGGCAATTGCCCGAAAGCCGAGATCGACCGATCCACGCAACATTTCAGGCAAAGGAATGGTCTTCAGTGTTGGTCCGAATATATAGTTGGTGAGACCGATGATGCAGAAGGTGATGCCGATGGTCATCAGCACCTGTGTCAGTTCAGGCGCTCCATAAATGCGCCGATAGAGCAATCTCTCCACGGGAACGGCGATTAACATCGTGCCGACGACGGCGATGATGATCGCAAAGCCGTAATTGAGGCCAAGCTGCTGGGCAGCATAGGATGCAAAATAGCCGCCGATCATTGCAAATGCGCCGTGAGCGAGATTGACGACGCGCATCAAGCCCATGGTGACCGAAAGGCCGATGGAAATGACGAAAAGCACCATGCCATAGGCGAGGGCATCAACGGCAATGCTGAGCACAGTCTGCATTGAGTGGTCCTGTTGAGCGCATCCCGAAAAGCACGAAAAAATTTTCGGGTGCGCGTTAAAATAAGCAGTTATGAGCTATGAGCGCGCTTTACGCCTGCTCAGGCATCAAGGCGTTAACTCTTGAATGCCGGAGTTATTGAGCTTTTAGGCCGGGGTCGCCCTGCTTTTCGAAGGTTTGAATTTCCTTGTTATAGTAAGTGCCGTCATCAGCCTTGGCGACTTCGCGCAGATAGATGTTCTGCGTCATATGGCGGCTTTCGGGGTCGATGGATACAGGGCCGCGAGGACTGATCCATTCCATGCCTTTCACGGCCTCTACCGCCTTTTCAGCATCTTTTTCACCGCCGGTCGCTTCGATCATCTTGTAGATGACATGCATGCCATCATAAGCGCCGACCGAAGGGAAGGACAACTCCACAGGATTGCCGATGGCCTTTCGAGCTTCCTCGACAAACTTCTTGTTTTCTGGCGAGTCATGCGAGACTGCGTAGTGGAAAGTCGTCAGAACACCGAGAGCATTTTCTCCGAGTGCGGGAAGATCGGATTCTTGTGTCAGGTCACCTGGAGCAAAAAGCTGAATGCCCGAGCCTTTCAATCCGTTGTCGACATAGGATTTCATGAAACCGAGCGTGGTTGGTCCAGACGGCAGAAAAGCAAACACGCCTTGCGCGCCAGAGTCTTTTATACGCTGCATGATAGGGCTGAAATCGTTCGTAGCGAGCGGCATCCGAATAGCTTCGACCACTTCGCCACCAGCTTCTGTAAACGCTGCCTTGAAAGCGTTTTCCGCATCCACGCCGGGCCCATAATCGCTGACAACCGAGATGACTTTCTTCACACCCTTGTCGAGTGCAACCTTTGCGATCGGGGTTGACGTTTGCCATGTGGTGAACGAGGTGCGCACCACATAAGGGCTCTTCGTTACAATGGAAGAGGTGGCGGCATTCATGACGACCATCGGCACATTGCCCTGTTTGAGAATGGGCGTAACCGCCATGGCGTCAGGGGTGAAATAGAAGCCAGCAAGATATTGGACGCCTTCCTTGACCACGAGTTCCTGCGCAAGCGCCTTCGATTGCGCCGGATCGGCCTGCGGCACATCACGATAAACGATCTCGACAGTGTCATCGCCGATCGTGTTGCCGTGCTCTGTCATATAGGCGTCGATGCCGGCCTTGAAGTTCTTGCCCTGAAGAGCAAACGGGCCTGAAAATGGACCAATGACGCCGACCTTTACCACATCGGCATAAGCTGCTGATGCTGTGAGTGAAAAGACCGCAAGCGCGGTGAATACAATTTTCTTCATGTTCTCCTCCCTATCGCCCACCATTCCCGCGCGTGACCGTCTCGTCGCAACAGGGAATGTCCTGATTTCAGCATGCCTATCTAATTGGTCATGTAAAATGAAAAATTCCTCATAAACGATACCCGGATGGTTATGTGTCCGAGAATTGTTCGTTTCCGATTCGAACCACCTTATCGATCAGGATTGATGCAATCTTGAGGGCACTGCCAGTCGACGCAACAATTTGCGGCAGGATCATCCATTCGATCATCCAGGCCGCGCCTGAGCGCTCCTGCTCATGCACCATAGCCTGATGCAAACCACCCATTTGGGCCGCGTTGAAACGGGCAAGGCTGACCAGTATCTCTGCTGACACCGGATTTTGCTTGTGGGGCATGGCGGACGAACCGCCACCACCGGTCAAGGACAGTTCGGTGCCCAGTTCAGCCATAAGCGCAATATCTTGCCCGAATTTTCCAAGAGTACCCGTGATGAGCGAAAGCAGATTGCCGAACTCGACAATGAAGGCCCGCTGGCTATGCCATTGCGGGCTATCGTGCAATCCGAGCCTATCAGCCAGCAAAGCACGCAGAGCCGGTGCCTGATCTCCGAATTTTTCAAGCGTTCCGGCTGCACCTCCGAACTGTACGGGAAAGACGATGGTGTTCAGTTTGGTCTCATAAGCGTTGAGCGGGTTTTTCCAGCTTGAGATGCGGTCCGATACGGTGATCGGAATAGCGGATTGCATACGTGTATAACCCGTCAGAGCATTCCTTCCGAACGTCGCATCAAGCCAATCGAAACGCTGCGTGAGTTGCTGAATTCGCCCATAAAGAATTGTACTTGCGCGTTTCAGCCGCAAAATCAGGCTCGTATCGATGGCATCCTGGCTCGTCGCGCCGAAATGAACGTATTCGCCGTAATCCGTTCCGACCGCCAGACGCAGTTCTTTCACGAGTGAGGGAATGACAACCCCGTCACGCGCTGTCGCTGTTGCCAGATCGGATAGGTTGGGTTCGAACGTTTCTGAGGCTTGTTTGATCGCTTGTCCTGCCTCGACCGGTATCAAGCCGAGCCCCGCTTGAGCTTCAGCCAAAGCCGCTTCAAAGCGCAACATCTCGGCAATATCAGCCGCCGCAGTAAACAGGCTCAATATCTCTTCGTCGTCGCCGAAAAGCTGTGCCAGAAACGGATGTTCGAAGACCGAGATGCTCATGCGTCAAATATCGAAAAAGACAGTTTCTTTCTCGCCCTGCAAGTGAATATCGAAATGATAGACGCTACCCTCACGCTGACCAATCAGTGTTTGCGCCCGGCTGCGATGTTCGATGCGTGCAAGGACCGGGTCCTCTGCATTCGCATCGGCTTCATCGGAAAAATACATCCGCGTCTGCAGTCCGAGATTAATGCCGCGGGCCACGATCCACAAGGTAACGTGTGGTGCCATGAGGCGGCCATCTTTGAAAAAAACGCGGCCAGGTTTGATCGTCTCGAAAGTGAACTCGCCCGTGTCCATATGGCTCGCACAACGGCCCCATCCACGAAAGCCAGAGTCGGCCTTGCCGCCGGTTTCAGAGGGGCTGTTATAGAGGCCTTTTGCATCAGCCTGCCATATTTCTACCAACGCATCGCGGATTGGTGCGCCTATGCCATCGATGACATGGCCCTTGATAGTGATGCGTTCGCCTGTCGTCTTCTCATTATAGAGAGGGCCGGAGCCGAGATCCTGCTCGAAAATGCCGTTGATGCCAACAAAATTGGGTGTCAATCCGATATGGACGTAAGGGCCCGCAGTCTGTGATACGGTTTCTTTCAGATAGCCGAGAGGTTGCACCATATCAGTTGCCCTCCGGGCGATTTTCAAACAAGGTTGCGCGGCGCCCGCGCAACACAATGTCGAACTTGTAAGCAAGCATATCCATCGGCAAATTAGCGTTCATGTCCAGAGGTGCGACCAGCCGTTCGACAGCTGATTTGTCGGGAATAGTTTTTACGATCGGGCAAATCCAGATTAGCGGATCGCCCTCGAAATACATCTGTGTGATGAGGCGCTGTGCAAAGCCATGACCGAACACAGAAAAATGGATGTGAGCCGGACGCCAGTCATTGACACCATTTGGCCAAGGGTACGGGCCGGGCTTTATGGTCTTGAACCAGTAGTAGCCGTTTTCGTCCGTGACCGTGCGACCGACGCCGCCGAAGTTGGGGTCGATGGCCGCAAGATAGGTTTCTTTCTTGTGGCGATAACGCCCGCCAGCGTTGGCCTGCCAGAATTCCAGCAGTGCGCCTGGAACAGGACGGCTACTCTCGTCCAGAACACGACCATGAACAAGGATGCGCGGACCTATCGGCATTTCGCCGGGGCGCGCATAATTGAGGATGAGGTCATTATCCAGCTCGTGCAGCATACTGTGCCCGAATACCGGGCCCGTAATTTCACTTTTGGTGCCTTCGAGCGAAAGCAAAGCACGAGTAGGCGAGCGAAGGACGGAGGTCTTATACCACGGCGTGTAAGCCGGTGGATGCATGGACAGATCGCGAGCAAAGAACGGAGTTGCCTCCGGCAGACTGTTCTTCATTTTTCAGTTTCCTCCGCTTCCATCTGCGCATAGGTCTGCTTTGCGATCTTGAAAGCGTGGTTCGATGCCGGAACCCCCGCATAGATTGCAACATGCATCAATGCTTCGCAGATGTCCTCCTTCGTTGCGCCCGTATTTTTCGTAGCGCGTATATGCATGGCAACTTCATCGTCTTGCCCGAGTGCTGCAAGCAGTGCAATCGTAACGATCGACCGTTCTCGTTTGGTCCAGCCGGGTCGCGCCCAGACCGTGCCCCATGCGGCTTCTGTTATAAGCTCCTGAAACGGAGCATCAAGGTCGGTTGCACCGTTTGAAGCGCGATCCACATGCGTATCGCCCAGAACTGAACGGCGCACGTTCATGCCGATCTTGTAGCGTTCCGACCGCACTGCCTTGTCAGCCATGGCTACTCTCCATGTTAGAATCTGTTTGAAATAAAGTTGCGCAACAGCGAGACATAGGCATCGGGCTGTTCAACGCAGGGAATGTGACCGCTGGCGGCAATCTCCGTGAAATCTGCTTCAGGGATAAGACTTGCCAGTTCGCGCACAAGGGTAGGCGGCGTGGAGCCGTCCTGATCACCGACCAAACAAAGTGTTGGCACCGAAATAGTTCTGGCTACTTCGGTTAAATCCGCTTCACGCAGCGCGGCACAGGTGGCCGCATAGCCGTCGAGCGGTTGCCGAACGAACATATTGCAATAGGCATGATAGGCAGGATTATCGGAGCGGCGATAGTCCGACGTGAACCAGCGGGGCATTGTCGCGTCGAGGATGCTTGAAAGGCCATCTTGCTGAATAGCAGCTATGCGCGCGTCCCACATCGCTGCTGTACCGATCTTGTGAGCGGTGTTGGACAAAACGAATCCGGCCACCAGATCGGGGCGCGCTGCATAAACACCTTGCGCGATCAGTCCACCGACGGAAAGACCGCAAATGATCGCCCGTTTTATCGAAAGCTTGTCGAGCAGGTTGATGAGGTCGGTCGCAAGGAGTTCGATTGTGTAGGGGGGGGCTCCGACATCTGAAAGGCCGTGGCCGCGCTTATCATAAACGAGCGTCGATACGTCGTTGCGCAGGCGTGCGCGAACTTCATCCCATATCCGGAAATCGGTTCCGAGCGAGTTGATGAAAACCAGAACAGGCTTCTCTGCGGCTATTGGCTGGAAATCATAATGGATGACGACGTCGTTTATGGATGCGAACTGCACAGCTTTCTCCTCTTGCATCGCACTGTCGTGCTTTGAACTGGTTAAGTAAAATGATATTATTCGCAAAAATCATAACTACAGGGTTATAGATAAGTGATTGGGAACAGGATCAAATTTCGTCATCTGCATACGTTTGTTGAGGTTGCGCGACAGAAGAGTGTGGTCAAGGCCTCCGAACTCCTGAGTATCAGCCAACCAGCAGTGACCAAGACGATGCGTGAGCTGGAGGAGATTCTGGGCGTTCCAGTAGTGGAACGCGATGGTCGTGGCATAAGGATAACGCGGTTCGGTGAAGTATTCCTGCGTCATGCTGGGACGGCTTTGACCGCCTTACGGCAAGGGCTGGATTCCGTGTCGCAAGAATTGGATGGATCAGGACCGCCTATTCGTATTGGCGCCTTGCCGACAGTCTCAACACGCATCATGCCGAAAGCGATGAGCCTGTTTCTCGCGGAAAGAACGTCTAGCCGTGTAAAAATCGTTACGGGTGAAAATGCTGTTCTTCTGGAGCAGCTACGGGTTGGCGATCTCGATCTGGTTGTAGGGCGGCTTGCCGCGCCAGAAAAGATGACCGGTTTTTCATTCGAGCATCTTTATTCGGAGCAGGTTCGATTTCTTGTCAGGACAGGGCATCCCCTGACGGACGGACGCGCGGTTTTCGAGCATCTGGCCGACTACCCGGTTCTGATGCCGACACGCAATTCAATCATTCGCCCGTTTGTGGATCGTTTGCTGATTACGAACGGTATAGGTGCCCTGCCAGTTCAGATTGAGACCGTTTCCGATGCATTTGGACGTGCTTTCGTCCGCGACAGTGATGCGGTGTGGATCATTTCAGAAGGGGTTGCTGCCAGAGATGTATCTGAAGGCAAGCTTGTCGCTCTTTCCATCGATACAAGCGAAACGACAGGTCCGGTAGGGTTGACCATGCGAACTGACACGACACAGACAGCCGCTATGCAAATTCTGATCCAGACGTTGCGCGAAGCTGCTGGTGTGAAGCTCTAGAGATTAACGCGGCCAGCTACCCAAATAAGGTAGCTGACCGCGCTATTTGCAAGAAGTTCTGGCCGGAACTTCTTGCTGGGGGTTCGATTAGAAATAGAATTCTACATCAATTCTAAATTAAAGCATCAGTCTATATGTTTTATTAAATAAAATTAGTTAAACCTTATTTATAGTATTCACCGTTCAGAACGGCAATCCGACGTAGTTTTCAGCAAGTGCGGTTGAGGCAGCTTCGGAAGTGCAGAAGTAGTCAAGTTCTGCTTCCTGCACTTTCTGATCAAACGGAACCATATCAGGAAATCGGTGTAGCATTTTGGTCATGGACCATGAAAAGCGTTCGGCCTTCCAGATGCGCGCAAGCGCATTAGCAGAATAAGCGTCGATGCCAGATTTTGATTTGCCCAGATAAAACTCTCTCAATCCTTCGTAAAGATAGTGCACGTCGCTGGCGGCGAGGTTTAGCCCTTTCGCACCTGTCGGAGGAACGATATGAGCGGCATCTCCAACAAGGAAAAGCTGTCCAAAGCGCATTGGTTCAGCCACGAAAGAGCGTAGAGGCGCAATGGATTTCTCGAAAGACGGTCCGGTTATCATTGCTTCGGCATGATGTGCCGGAAGGCGACAGCGCAGTTCATCGTAAAAGCGTTCGTCGCTCCAGTTTTCGATCTTTTCATCAAGTGAACATTGGATGTAGTAACGGCTGCGTGTGAGCGAGCGCATGGAGCAAAGCGCAAAACCACGTTCGTGGTTGGCATAGATCAACTCATGAGCGACCGGCGGAATGTCGGCCAGAATACCGAGCCAGCCGAAAGGATAGATCTTTTCAAAGATATCGATTGCCTTGTCCGGTACAGATTTGCGGCTTATGCCGTGATACCCGTCACATCCAGCGATGAAATCGCAGTCGATGCGATGGGTTTTGCCGTCCTTTTCGTAGGTAATATATGGCGATGTCGTATCGAAATCATGCGGTGTTACGTTGGCGGCTTCATAAATGCTGGTGGTGTTCGACTTCCGCCGTTCATCCATAAGGTCGTGCGTCATCTCAGTCTGGCCATAAACCGTAACGCGCTTGCCGGTCAGTTTGTGCAGGTCGATACGGTGATCCCGACCGTCGAAGGCGAGTGAGAAACCGTCATGTGGCAATCCCTCTGCTTGAAGGCGTGTTGAAGCTTCGGCTTCATCCATCAGATTGACGGTGCCTTCTTCCAAGACGCCAGCACGTACACGGCCCAGAATATAATCCGCGCTGACGCGATCCAGCACGACATTGTCTATCCCGGCTTTAGTCAGAAGTTGGCCGAGGAGCAGGCCGGCCGGGCCCGATCCGATGATTGCCACCTGAGTGCGCATAAGTTCCTCCCAATGCAATTCCGTCTTTATTCTTGAAGGAACGTTCCTGCTGGCAATGGATAATCTCGACTATTTATTGTACAAATCGAACATGATTGGAGGGTAAGTGTCGGATAATTTTGTTCCAACATACGAGCTTTATGGAGAAGAACGCGAGCAGAAGCCGGATTTTTGGCTACACTGCGAGACGCTTTTCTCGCGATCAAGTTTGCATAATTTCGAAATTTCGTTGCATCGTCACGAGAGCTTCTTTCAGCTTTTATATATTGAAGGGGGTGCGGGGCAGGTGAGCTTCGATGGCGTCATCTACCCCTTTCAAACGCCATGTGCCATTATGGTGCCACCCGGTTTCAATCATGGGTTTGCATTCTCTCGAGATATAGTGGGGCACATTGTAACGATTTTGAGCCCTCATATGCCGTTTATTGGAGACGGCTCTGGGGGCGTTATGGCGAAGTGGTTGATGCATCCTCAACTCATATCGATGAAAGGAGCGGGCGACGAGAATCTGGCGTTACTTTCCTCTCTTCTGCGGCAAGTACAAGATGAGTTTCACACGAGAAAACCATATAAAAACAGCCTGCTGGAATCTCTTGTTCAAGCCGCATTCGTCTATGTTCTGCGACACGCTTATTCTTCAAATTCCGCAAAGCAGGAAGACCGTCAGATATATGGGCATGCTCGTATTGAGCGCTTGCAGGAACTGATCGACCGTCATTACCGAGAACACAAGCCCGTTTCATTTTATGCGAAACTGTTGGGTGTTTCATCAACGCATCTCAACCGGACTGTCAAACAACTGACAGGAAGGACGACACAAGACATGGTTGCAAGCAGGCTGATTGAGACGGCCAAGCGCGATTTGATAGCCATGCCATCGTCGGTGCAGCATATCGCCTACAGCCTTGGCTTTTCAGATCCCGCATATTTTTCACGCTTTTTCCTGAAGATGACGAGCGAAACACCCCGTACATTCCGTTTGAGGGAGCGCGAGCGTCTGGCCGCTCTGGATTCATCATCATAGAATTAATTGGATTTTTCATTCTCTGCGGTCATCTCAGCAAATTGCGTAGATCCAACTGGACTTGAAGCATTGCAGGCAGGAAGCGTTCCACAAGGTCAATTGTTTCGACATGTGCCACGGGTGCCCCGATGTTAAGCGCCGCAACTACTAAACCTCGATGATTGAAAACAGGAACAGCGATGGAGCGTAGTCCGATCTCCAGTTCCTGATCGTTGATTGCATAACCTTGACCACGAATAATGGAGAGTTCTGTCATCAGCGGGGCAATTTCCACCTTTGTAAATGGTGTCAAAGCTTTCCGTTCAGTGCGCTCGAGAAGCACCTGAGCCTCGGGTTCATGAAGCCAGGCCAGAAGCACACGCCCCATCGAAGCACAGTAGGCTGGAAGCCTGCTTCCCGCCATCAAGTTGATGGAAATCACGCGCATTTGTGAGGCGCGCGCGATGTAAACAATTTCCGTTCCATCCAGAACGGATGCGGATGCGCTCTCTCCGACGGCATCAGAGAGCCGGTCCAGATGCGGCTGGATAATTGTCGGCAATGGCGTCGAAGATAGATAGGCATGCCCGAGCCGAAGAATTTTGGGCAGAAGCATGAAGAACTTGCCGTCATACTCGGCATATTCGAGCTCGGTCAGCGTCAGCAGGCACCGTCGTGCGGTTGCACGATCGAGACCAGTTATTTTTGAAACGTCCGCTATTGAAAGACGTGGTTGGTCTTCACCGAACGCTTCGATGACCTTCAATCCCTTTGCAAAACCGCCGATGAAATCTGTTTCGCGCATGAAATCCCTCTCAGTTTGCGTAGATACTTTGTGCGGTATCTGAACAAATGTCAAATATCGCACAAAATGTTTGACCCTTTGCCGACGAGGTGGCTAACTCCAGTGCGATTGCGACCGGACGCTCAAGCACGAAGCTCGAACGCTCTGGTATGGAGGTAAAATGGACAAGACAATCGGAAGTCTGACCGAGGCTGTTGCCGGAATAGACGATGGCGCTACGGTCATGATCGGGGGGTTCGGTGGCTCAGGCGCGCCAATAGAATTGATCCATGCCCTGATCGATAAGGGGCCGAAGAACTTGACGGTGATCAACAATAATGCGGGCAATGGGCGCATCGGCATCGCGGCAATGATTGACGCCGGGATGGTGCGCAAGATGATCTGTTCATTCCCGCGGTCTTCCGATCCGCGCGCTTTCACGGACAAATATATTGCCGGTGAAATCGATCTGGAACTTGTACCGCAAGGAACGCTTGCTGAGCGTATCCGAGCAGGTGGCGCTGGTATCCCGGCGTTCTACACGCCGACAGCCTATGGCACGGAACTCGCCGAAGGCAAGGTAATAGCTGAATTTGATGGACGACCTTACGTGCAGGAGCGTTGGCTGAAAGCTGATTATGCGCTCATTAAAGCGCATCTTGGCGATACGCACGGCAATCTGACCTACCGCATGGCTGCGCGTAATTTCAATCCACTCATGTGTATGGCTGCTGCAAGGACGATTGTACAGGTATCGGAAATCGTTCCGCTCGGAGGCATTGAGCCGGAAAATATCATCACGCCGGGTATCTTCGTCGACAGTGTCGTTGAAGTTGCAAATCCGCAGCAAGAAGAAGAGCTCATTCGTGCTGGAGTGACCTACGTATGATGATTGATATTCATGATGACATCAAACTGTCCAACGCCCAGATCGCATGGCGCGCCGCGCAGGATATTCAGGATGGTGCCTATGTAAATCTTGGAATTGGCTTTCCCGAAATGGTCGCCCGCTATCAACCGGAAGGACGTGAAGCGATTTTTCACACGGAGAACGGCGTTCTGGATTTCGGTGAAGCGCCGCCAGCAGGTGAGGAAGACTGGGACCTGATCAATGCTGGCAAGAAGGCTGTTACGCTAAAGTCCGGCGCGGCATTTTTCCATCATGCCGATAGTTTCGCGATGGTGCGCGGCGGACATCTCGATGTCGCGATTCTCGGCGCCTATCAGGTTGCCCAGAATGGTGATCTCGCCAATTGGCGTGTTGGCGCCAAAGGCGTGCCCGCAGTGGGCGGTGCGATGGATCTGGTACATGGTGCGAAGCAAGTTGTCGTCATCACCGAGCATGTAACGAAGAAGGGTGAACCGAAGCTGGTTGAAAAGTGCACTTTTCCGCTAAGCGGCGTCGCATGTATCACCCGCATCTATACCAGCCATGCTGTGATCGATATCGACAAGGGGCGTTTCGTGTTGCGTGAAAAGCTGGCCGCCATGACGCTGGAAGACCTTCAAGCCATGACCGGCGCGACGTTGCATATCGACGGCCCGGTCGCCGATCTCGTTGTTCCCGAATTGTGAGACCATGTAATGAGTGAAGCCTATATCTGCGATTACATTCGCACTCCCATTGGTCGTTATGGTGGCGCGCTTTCTTCCGTGCGTGCCGACGATCTCGGCGCCATTCCGCTGAAAGCGCTTATGGAGCGTAATGGTTCCGTCGATTGGGAAGCTGTCGACGATGTGATTTTCGGCTCGGCCAATCAGGCGGGCGAAGACAACCGCAATGTTGCGCGCATGTCGCTGCTTCTGGCCGGGCTGCCGGCAGGAGTGTCTGGAACGACGATAAACCGTCTCTGTGGTTCCGGGATGGATGCAGTCATAACGGCTGCACGTGCTATCAGGGCTGGTGAGGCGGAACTGCTCATTGCTGGCGGTGTGGAGAGCATGAGCCGCGCCCCCTTTGTCATGCCTAAGGCCGACAGTGCATTTTCACGCAAGGCGGAAATCTTCGATACGACAATCGGCTGGCGGTTCATCAACCCTTTGATGAAAAAACAGTACGGTGTCGATTCTATGCCTGAAACGGGTGAAAATGTTGCCGAAGATTTCAACGTCTCGCGGCGGGATCAGGACGCTTTTGCACTTCGCAGTCAGGAAAAGGCGGCAGCCGCGCAAGCCAATGGACGCCTTGCAAAGGAAATCGTTCCGATCACGATCTCGCAACGCAAGGGCGATCCGGTCGTTGTCGTTAAGGATGAACACCCTCGCGCCACGAGCCTGGAAGCACTGGCGAAGTTGGGCACGCCCTTTCGTGAGGGTGGCACTGTGACGGCGGGCAATGCTTCCGGTGTCAATGATGGAGCTGCCGCGCTTATCATCGCATCTGAAGCAGCCATCAGGAAATACGGCCTCACACCGATTGCCCGTATTATGGGCGGCGCCACGGCGGGTGTTCCTCCGCGCATTATGGGTATTGGTCCCGCTCCGGCGACAAAGAAGCTATCTGCGCGTATCGGTATCGCACCCGACGCATTCGATGTGATTGAACTGAATGAAGCATTTGCGTCGCAGGGACTGGCAGTGTTGCGCGATCTTGGAATTGCTGATGACGACAAACGCGTCAATCCCAATGGTGGCGCTATTGCGCTCGGGCATCCGCTAGGCATGTCCGGGGCGCGTATCGCGGGCACGGCGGCGCTCGAACTTGCGCTCAATGGCGGCAAACACGCTCTTGCAACGATGTGCATCGGCGTCGGGCAGGGGATCGCCATTGCGCTGGAACGCGTCTGACACTGACTAGATCACATATCCGGGTGCTTTCCCGCCCGGATTTGTCACATCTAGCTGGGCAGATACTACTTTTGTATTCTTGGACGACTACAATATTGCCCACGACTACCGATCAAGTTAGCATGACCTCATTACAACAACGGCGGGAACAACCCGTCGAACCAAAATGGGGAACATGTCGATGAAAATTGCTCGCCTTGCCCTGATGGGCGGACTCCTAGCAACCGCACTTTATACTGGCTCCGCTGCTGCCCGCGACCTGACGGTCGTGTCTTGGGGTGGCAACTATCAGGACGCCCAGCGTGAAATTTACTTCAAACCTTTTTCCGAGAAGACCGGCAAACCTTTGCTAGATGAATCCTGGGACGGTGGTTACGGCGTCGTTCAGGCGAAGGTGAAAGCAGGAAAACCCAACTGGGATGTCGTGCAGGTAGAAGCCGAAGAACTCGCTCTCGGCTGTGCTGACGGTCTTTACGAGAAAATCGATTGGGACAAGGTTGGCGGCAAGGACAAGTTCCTCGACAGTGCGGTCAATGATTGCGGTGTAGGGGCAATCGTGTGGTCGACAGCAATCGCCTATAATGCGGACAAGCTGAAAGATGGCCCACAATCCTGGGCTGATTTCTGGGATGTGAAGAAGTTTCCAGGCAAGCGCTCCTTGCGTAAGGGCGCCAAGTATACGCTTGAATTCGCTCTCCTCGCCGATGGGGTCAACAAGGATGAGGTCTATGATGTGCTCTCAACCCCGGAGGGCGTGGATCGCGCGTTCAAAAAACTTGATGAATTGAAGCCGAACATCGTCTGGTGGGAAGCAGGAGCACAGCCGCTGCAATTGCTGGCCTCGGATGAAGTGGTGATGGCATCGGCCTATAACGGACGCATCACGGGCATAAACAGGAGCGAAGGCAAGAACTTCAAGGTGGTCTGGCCGGGCAGTATTTATGCTGTCGATAGCTGGGTGATCCTGAAAGATGCCGAGAACAAGGATGCTGGGCTGGATTTCATTGCTTTTGCCAGCCAGCCCGACAATCAGGTGAAGCTGCCGAAATATGTCGCTTACGGTCTGCCGAACAAGGAAGCTGCAAGCAAGGTGCCTGCGGAATTCGCATCGGATCTTCCAACGGCGGAAGACAATCTGAAAGGCGCCCTTCCTCTTAACGTCGATTTCTGGATCGATAACTCCGAGGAGTTGACGAAGCGCTTCAACGCCTGGCTGGCGCAATAATCCACAGTCATGGCCCCGTCGGTGCAATATCGGCGGGGTTTCCCTGTTTTCCGGAAGATGGAGTGATTCATTGACGGACTGCCGCATCCGCTTCGAGAATATCAGCAAATCCTACGGTGATTTCAAAGTTATAGATGGTTTGAACCTCGATATTGATCGCGGTGAATTCGTGAGTCTTCTTGGTCCTTCGGGTTCAGGCAAGACGACGCTTTTGATGATGCTTGCCGGGTTTGAAAGTCCAAGCAGTGGAGCAATCCATGTCGATGGCAAGGCAATCAATACGGTTCCTTCATACAAGCGCAACATGGGAGTGGTTTTTCAGAACTACGCGCTTTTCCCCCATATGACAGTTGGCGAGAATGTCGCCTTTCCGCTTCAGATGCGAGGTATTGGGAGAGCAGAGATTGGCGAGCTGGTGGATAAGGTGCTCGATATGGTTCAGCTTTCCACGATGCGTGAACGCAAGCCATCGCAACTCTCTGGCGGCCAACAACAGCGCGTGGCGCTCGCCCGTGCACTGGTTTTCGAGCCGGGCGTGGTCTTGATGGACGAGCCGCTTGGCGCGCTCGACAAACAGTTACGTGAACAGATGCAACTTGACATTCGTGCGTTGCATGGCCGGTTAGGACTGACGATTGTCTTTGTCACCCATGATCAAAGCGAAGCGCTGACCATGTCGGACCGGATCGCTGTCTTCAACAAAGGAAAAATCGAACAGATTGGCACGCCGCGTGCAATTTATGATGAGCCGCAGACCCGTTTCGTCGCCGAATTTATAGGCGAAACCAATCTTGCTGAAGGAACGGTCGAGCGGGTGGAAGGTACGAGCGCTTTCATTCGTCTGAAGGATGGCGGCACACTAACCGCGTCATCGAACGGAACGTTGGGGGCGGGACAGAAAGTTCTTCTGTCCATCCGGCCCGAGCGCATCGAACTGGGCGAGGAGGGTGGTTCAGACAATCTTCTTAAAACACGTGTGATCGACAGTGTCTATCAAGGGGACCATCTGCGCATCCAGCTGGATGCCAGCGCTCATGACTTTATTGTGCGTCTTGACAGGAAAGCGCGTGAATGGGCGCCTGGAACAGATGTCGTAGCGGGGTTCAATGCTGCTGATTGCTGGACTATTGCAGCATGACGGTTCCATCCGGCAAAACTGTCCGAGCGATATTTCTGATCGCGCCCCTGCTTGTTTTCATTGTCTTGTTTTTTCTGTGGCCGCTTGGGGTGATGATGAAACAGGCCGTGTCCGATACGGCGGTTTTGCGTGTTCTCCCCCAGACCGCCGAGGCTGTAACTTTTTGGGACGGACAATCGGCTCCATCACCTGAAATGAAACAGGCGCTCGTGGCAGACCTGAAGGCTTCGACCGACCAGCAGGCCGTAGGCGACATGGTCCGCCGCTTGAACAGCGCCCAATCGGGCTTTCGTACCTTGATGAGCAAAACACTTTCAGCCATCGAGAAGGGCGATCCTGTTCCTGACCTGGAAATGATCGACAAGCGATGGAGCCGACCGGAGTTTTGGCATGCTATTGCGAATGCGCTTTCACCAACAACTGATCGCAACCTGCTCGCGGCGGTCGATATGGAGCGCGATACATCCGGAGAAATTGTTTCAATGGCGCCCGGTACATCGGCCAACCGGGCGATTATGCTGCGCACGTTCTGGATTGCCGCGCTGGTAACACTTGCCTGTGCAATAATTGGCTATCCCTATGCCGTCTTGCTCACATCATCCTCAGGCTGGATCAGGAGTGTGCTTTTTGCGGCAGTTCTGTTGCCGTTGTGGACATCATTGCTGGTGCGTACTGCGGCCTGGTTCATTCTTCTACAGGACAAGGGACTTATCAACGATACGTTGATCTGGTTTGGTGTCACCGATGGACCGCTACCGTTGATCTTCAACAGGGCAGGGGTAGTGATAGCCATGACCCATGTACTTTTGCCGTTCATGGTGCTGCCGATTTATAGCGTTCTTGTATCGATCCCGAGCAATCTCATGCCGGCTGCTGCATCGCTCGGCGCACCGCCTTGGAGGGCTTTCGTGCGGGTACTACTGCCTTTAAGTATGCGTGGCATCCTGTCTGGCATGCTGCTCGTGTTCATGAGCGCTATTGGCTACTACATAACTCCGGCTCTGATCGGTGGACCGGGCGACCAGATGATAAGCTCGATCATCGCCTATTACGCAACCGGTTCGGCCAACTGGGGTATGGCCGGCGCATTGGGACTCGTGCTGCTCGTCGCCTGTCTCGTACTCTATGCTGTCTACGGACGGCTCACTGCCGATGAACCGGGGAGAGCGTAACCATGGGGCGCTTCGCGAAAATCCTGTTCGGCGTGGCCGCGGTGGTCTTTTTGATTGCTCCGCTGTTTGCAATTCTTCCACTTGCTTTCACATCCAGCGTGTTTCTGACCTATCCAGTGCCCGGCTGGTCAGTGCGCTGGTTTGAAGAACTCGCCACGGCGGATGTCTGGCGGCGCGCAATCGTCAACAGCCTTATTATCGGCTCAGGAACGACGATTTTGGCGACTGTGCTGGGAACGATGGCCGCACTTGGCCTGCGCAGCAGGATTTTGTTTCTTTCAGGCCCCATTAAAACTTTGTTCCTGTTGCCCATGGTCGTTCCCGCCGTGGTAATGGGCGTCGGTATGCAGCTATTGTTTGTCCGGCTCGGAATAGCGAATTCCTATCTCGGTGTGATTATCGCGCATACAGTGATTTCGATCCCCTTTGTTCTGGTGAGCGTTACGGGTGCTCTGGCAGGTATCGACCGCCGTGTTGAACTGGCAGCCGAAAGTCTTGGCGCATCGCCTCTGACAGTTTTTCGTAAAGTCACACTTCCGCTCGCCACGCCGGGCATCGCGTCTGGTGCAGTATTGGCGTTCGCGACTTCATTGGACGAGGTTGTGCTGACGCTGTTCGTCGCTGGTCCAAATCAGCGTACTTTGGCACGCCAGATGTTTTCGACAATTCGAGAAAATATCAGCCCGGCTATCGCTGCCGCAGCATTTTTGTTCATCGCAGGCACCGTGCTTTTAGGCCTTGCGGCAATGCTCTTTCGCCGAAAGCGCACCAGTGGAACAGTCTCCATCTGATAGGTGAGAGCGATCTCGTTTTCTGCCGTACTAATCTTGTGCCTCAGCGATCAATTCGCGTCGAAAGGATGATGGATGACATCGTGCGCTCAACGCCTTCCAGCGCGCCTATACGATCCAGAACGGCGTCGAGTTCCTGTATAGAAGGAGCTTCCACAACGACGATCATATCGAAATGCCCGCTGACGGAATGGAGCGAACGAACGGCCATCATGCCGCGCAGAACTGTTTCGACTTTGGGCGCGAGCTTGGGTAGTGCGGTCACCAGCACATGAGCGCGAACCAGATCACGCTCGAATTCCGGTGCGATTCGTACCGTGTAGCCCTCGATAACTCCGCGTTTCTCAAGCTTTTCGATGCGGCTTTGGACAGTAGTTCGGGACACTCCGAGGCGCCGTGCGAGGTCAGCTGTCGAGGCGCGGGCATTTTCACGGAGGAGGGCGATGAGGGTAAGATCGGCTTCTGTCGTCATAATGCATATTAAATACGTCAATATGTGCAAACAAACAACGTCATATCGTCAGTTTGTATGCTTCTTTTTGCATGGAACTATGCGATTCTTGCATATCCGAATTGCATTCCAAGGGGAAAGTTATATGAAAGAGATCGTAGTTGTCGGCGCAGGCAAAATCGGTGCCACCATTGCCGATCTTCTCGCTTCCACAGGCGAGTATGCCGTTACCGTTGTCGACCGCTCTCAGGCGCAGCTCGATGCACTGGAATCGGGCGCAGAAGTCAAGACGCAGGCACTTGATATTGAAGATGCCAAGGCTCTTGAAACTGCTCTGACCGGAAAGTTCGCTGTACTCAGCGCCGCTCCATTCCATCTGACGACCCGTATCGCCGAAGCAGCTGCTAAGGCAGGTGTTCACTATCTCGACCTGACCGAAGATGTTGCCAGCACACGCCGCGTCAAGGAACTGGCAAAGGAAGCCAAGACCGCTTTCATTCCGCAGTGTGGCCTCGCTCCTGGCTTCATCTCCATCGTTGCCTATGATCTGGCAAAGCGTTTCGACAAGCTCGACAGCGTTCGTATGCGCGTTGGCGCTCTGCCGCAGTACCCTTCGAATGCTCTGAACTACAATCTGACGTGGAGCACCGACGGCGTCATCAACGAATATATCGAGCCGTGCGAAGCCATCGTGAATGGCGAGCTGAGCGAAGTTCCTGCTCTCGAAGAACGCGAAGAGTTCTCGCTCGACGGCGTTACCTACGAAGCCTTCAACACCTCCGGTGGTCTCGGCACGCTCTGCGAAACGCTCGAAGGCAAGGTCCGCACGCTCAACTATCGCACCATCCGCTACCCGGGTCACGTTGCGCTGATGAAGGCGCTCCTCAACGATCTCGGTTTGCGCCATCGCCGTGAAGTGCTCAAGGACATCTTCGAAAATGCCCTGCCGACGACTCTTCAGGACGTCGTGGTGATTTTTGTGACCGTTTCCGGCACCAAGAACGGCCGTCTGGTTCAGGAAACCTACGCAAACAAGGTTTATGCCGCTCCGGTTGGCAAGATCATTCGCTCGGGCATCCAGATCACCACGGCTTCGGCGATCTGCGCTGTGCTCGACATGCTGGCCAAGGGTGATCTTCCACAGCAGGGCTTTATCCGCCAGGAAGACATTACGCTCGAAGCATTCCTCTCGAACCGCTTTGGCAAGGCATATGCACAAGAAGATCATTGCGCACGTATGGTTGCCTGATAGCTTCTGCCGCATGAATGCTGGGTCTGTTGCGCTGGTACGCAGCAGACCCTTTTTGCGTTTTGGTATTCAGTCAATCTGTCCTATCAAAGTCGCAATTGAATGGGATCGGGTGTAAGCGCATTGCCCAATCCAGACTGGCGGATGGATGTGCTACTCCGCCTTATGTGTGTCTACCGGCGCATCTTGACTGAGAACCGTTTCACAGTTTTCGGGTGCGCTTCTAAAGAAGTAGGAAAGTCATGTTGAAATCAGTTTTGCTGGCCGGTCTGGCCTCAGTCTTCCTCGCTTTGCCTGTTCAGGCAAAGGAGTGGAAAGAAATCCGCATCGCCAGCGAAGGTGCATATCCGCCGTTCAACTACATGTCTCCAGATGGCAAGCTTGAAGGTTTCGATCTTGATATCGCAAATGCACTTTGCAAAGCGATGGAAGCCAAGTGCACGATTGTCGCCAATGATTGGGACGGCATGATCCCGGGCCTGCAGGCCAACAAGTTCGATGCAGTCATCGCTTCGATGGCCATCACCGAGGAGCGCGAAAAGCAGGTTGCCTTCACCGAGCGCTATTACACGACCCCGCTTGCGGTTGTCGTGCCGAAGGATACGGATATGACTTCGCTCGATCCGTCGGCATTCGATGGAAAGACGGTTGGTGCACAGGCTGGCACCACGCAGGGCAACTATGCTGATGATGTCTACGGCAAGGCAGGCGCGGATGTGAAGCTTTACCCGACGGCTGACGAAGCCAATGCCGATCTCGAAAGCGGTCGTCTGGACGCAATCGCTGCCGATAAATTCCTCGCCGCAGATTGGCTGAAAAAGCAGGGCGCAAACTGCTGCAAGTTCCTTGGTGATATTCCGGGTTCTGAAACGAAGATCGCCGTTGCCTGCGCAAGGGTGACGACGATCTGCGTGAACAGTTCAACGCCGCAATCAAGAAAATCCGTGACGACGGCACCTACGAAACGATCCGCAAGAAGTATTTCGATTTCGACATCTATTGATGTGACAAATTAGACTCCGGGCGTCTTCAAAACCTGCTTGCAGTGGAAGGCGTCCGGTGCTTCAGTCATGGCAAGCGCATGAAATCAGGCGCTACCATTCGCGGGGGGTGCCCTGCCAATTACAACGATAACAAAGCAGTAAGGGGAATAGTTATGTTGAAAGCCATCCTATTTGCGGGCGTAGCATCTGTAATCGCTGCCTTGCCGGCCCAGGCCAAAGAATGGAAAGAAATCCGCATCGCCACCGAAGGTGCGTATCCACCTTTCAATTTCGTGGCGGCGGACGGTTCGCTTCAGGGACTTGATGTCGAAATAGCCAATGCCCTGTGCAAGGCGATGGATGCCAAGTGCACGATTGTTGCTAACGACTGGGACGGGATGATTCCCGGCCTGAAGTCGAACAAGTTCGATGCGGTCATTGCATCGATGAGCATCACGGAAGAGCGCAAGAAGGAAGTTGCGTTCACGGACAAATATTACTCCACACCACTTTCCGTTGCCGTGTCGAAGGATAGCCCGATCACATCGCTGGATGCCGAAGCATTCAAGGGAAAGTCGGTTGGCGCTCAGGGATCGACGACGCAGGGCAATTATGCGGAGGACGTCTACGGCAAGGCTGGCGCTGATGTTAAGCTTTACCCGACTGCCGACGAAGCCAATGCTGACCTGAAGAATGGGCGGCTTGATGCGGTTGTTTCCGACAAATTCCCGATCTCTGACTGGATCAAGGGCGACGGTGCGGATTGTTGCAAGCTTATCGGCGATATTCCCGGCACGCAGACCGATACCGGAATTGCACTCCGTCAGGGCGATGACGATCTACGCGAACAGTTCAATGCGGCAATCAAGAAAATTCGCGACGATGGAACCTATGCCACGATCGTGAAGAAATATTTCGACTTCGACATCTACTGATTGCTTGTAAAAGATACAGCTCTTTGCTGTAAGCAACAACGCGCCGGCTGCAATCGGCGCGTTTATTTGTTTGGTTTTGTGGATGCCGGAAATGCCGATTCAGCAACAAGATGTCATCGTTCTGGGCGCCGGTATTGTTGGCGTGTCCACGGCACTACATCTGCAGGCGCGGGGCCGTTCTGTCTGCCTGATTGACAAAGGTGAGCCCGGAAATGGCACCAGTTTCGGCAATGCCGGTCTGATCGAGCGATCAAGCGTTATTCCCTATTCCTTTCCGCAAGGCTTCTGGACGCTTGTGCGTTACGGGATGAACCGTCGCTCAGACGTTCGCTACAACCCGTTTTACATACCGAAGATGGCTCGCTGGCTGTTTCAATATTGGCGGGAATCGTCGCCAGAGCGGTTGAAGACTGCCACGAATGCTATGTTGCCCTTGATTGAAGCGAGTGTTCGCGAGCATGATACTTTGGTGGCCCAATCGGGCAGTGAACGGTTGATCCGGTCGCAAGGATGGATCGAGGTGTTCCGGTCATCTTCTGCATTCGACGCAGCAGTGCGCCGTTTGCCCGATTTGCAACGCTTCAAACTGTCTTATGATATTCTGGATGCGGCAGCCTTGCGCCAGCGTGAACCGTCGCTTGGCGATGTGGTTGGTGGCATTCACTGGCTTGACCCCAAGACGGTTGTGAACCCGGGTGGGCTGGTTAAAGCCTATGCTGATCTGTTCGGCAGGAATGGTGGCGTCTCCGTTCACGGAGATGCTGCAAGCCTGGCACAGAATGAGAGTGGCTGGCAGGTGGCGACGGAGGTGGGTATCGTCCGTGCGCGCGATGTTGTGGTCGCACTTGGTCCGCAATCCGGCCTCATCTTCCGAAAGTTCGGCTATCCGGTCCCGCTTGGCATCAAGCGTGGTCATCATCTTCATTTCACCATGAAGGATGGCTCGCGGCTTGGTCATACAGTGGTGGATGAAGAAGCGGGCTATGTTCTTGCCCCAATGGTACAAGGTGTGCGGCTGTCGACAGGCATAGAGTTTGCTTCACCGGATGCGCCTGCCAACCATATACAACTCAGGAAGGACGAGAAAATCGCGCGCAAGCTTGTGCCTCAGTTGGGAGACCCCATCGAAACGACGCCATGGCTTGGATTGCGCCCGTGCCTGCCGGATATGCGCCCGGTGATTGGGGCAGCGCCAAAACATAAGGGACTATGGTTCAATTTCGGTCATGCTCATCATGGATTGACGCTTGGGCCTGCGACAGGACGCTTGCTCGCTGAGATGCTCGTGGGAGAAGAGCCGTTTGTCGATCCGAAACCCTATTCGGCTGAACGGTTTCTATAGTTTTATCTAAAACTTTCGTGACAGGCTTGTCAGTTACGGTAGAGCGGGGCTATCAATTGGTCCCATTCTCATATCGCGCAGTCGCGAACAATCGATCCGGAAAATTCTCGTGAAAATGAAGCCTTTGGGCCGTACCGGCCTTACTGTCACTGAAATTTGCCTCGGCACCATGACCTGGGGCGTACAGAATACCGAGTCCGATGCTCATGAGCAGCTCGACATTGCTCTCGATGCTGGTATCAACTTTATTGATACTGCCGAGGGATATGCCATACCGATGAGTTCGGAAAGCTATGGCAAGACAGAGACCTACATTGGTAGTTGGCTCAAGAAATCTAGAAAACGTGACAAGATCGTACTGGCGAGCAAGATCGCCGGTGGCGGTAGGCAGAAGTGGATTCGAGACGGCGCCAGGCCAAGCCGAACCAGTGTTCGCGAGGCGGTGGAGAACAGTCTGAAACGGCTTCAGACGGACTATATTGACCTCTATCAGGTCCATTGGCCGATGCGTGCACACTACCATTTCGGCCAGAGCTGGAGCTTCGATCCGTCCAACACGGATTGTGCGGCAGAAACTCAACAGATGCATGATGTTCTGCTCGGGCTCGGAGACATGGTTCGCGACGGAAAGATCAGGCATATCGGTCTTTCCAATGAGACAGCCTGGGGAACGATGCAGTGGCTTCGGTTGGCGGAGCAGCACAGTCTGCCACGCATCGCCTCAATCCAGAACGAATATAGTCTTCTGCAGCGCCAGTTCGATTTTGACATGGCAGAGCTGGCGCTCTGCGAAGACGTTGGACTGCTTGCTTATTCGACGCTTGCAGCTGGCGTTCTGACCGGGAAATATCTGGGCGGCAGGTTGCCCGCCGGTTCGCGCGCGGTCATTTCCGAAGGCGGCATCTGGCGGAACAATGTTCACTCAGAGCCCGCAATTCGCGCCTATATCGATGTTGCGAAGAAGCACGGTCTCGACATCGCCCAGATGGCGATTGCCTTTACATTGACACGCCCGTTTATGACCTCGGCCATCATAGGCGCAACGACTGTAGATCAGTTGAAGACCGATATCGCGGCCCATCAAGTCAAACTGTCGGAAGATGTCCTGACTGATATCGAAAAAGTTTACAGGCAGTATCCGCGTCCGCTTTAGAGCCGAGAGGACGTATAGAGAGCCTGCCGACTGGCAGGCTTTTTCTATCCGGCAAGATAAATTTCGTGTTTGACGATCCATTGATCGATTGGTGTCTCGCTTGAAGAACTGACGATCACCATTCGGTCGAAGCGTAGATTGCGACCAGCAAGTGATCTTGCTAGGCGAGTCATCTCTGTTTCGCGCGAAGCTCGATCAGCAACGCCATAGGCAAGCGAAACATGTGGAAGGAAAGTCGAGATGTCGTTCTCTCCAGATATACCCAGTGAATCCTGTTTCAGTGCCATGAGTGCAGGTGTTTTCTGCAGCGTGGCGTAGAAAGAGCGGAAATAAGCCTCGGTTCCGGTCACGTTCTCAATGAGAACATCCAGAGGTTTGCGACCGACCGCAAGGCTGAGCACCAGCGGCAGCAGTTCGTCTGCCGAGCGTATCATATCGGGTACAAGTGTCGCATGTGGTTCAAATACGGGCGAAGCAAAGTGGCCAGCCAGTTCTGCAACGATGGATTCCAGAAATTTGAGGTCATCGCGTGCAGGACGCAACCAGATGGAGTGGAAAGTCATTGATTTGGCATCCCTCGAACGCCGCGTTCGTTTTTAAGTGGCCTGACGCTGTTCCGCAATATGAGCGGTAGTTCGAGCACAACTGTCTGAGGCAGCGCATTTGGCGCGGCCTGTCTCTCGTCAAGCAGACGGATGATTTCGGCAGAGAGGCGTTCAGCATTCTGATCGAATGTTGTCAGCCGGTAGGCCCCCCAGCGTGCTTCCGTGACATTATCGAAGCCGATAACCGAAATATCGTCAGGAATAGAGAGATTGAAGACATCGCGCGCGCAGTCCATCAGGCCGAAAGCCATAAGGTCGTTGACGCAAAACACGCCTTCGACGCGCTCTCGCTCGCCGAGGAGTAAGGAGGCCGCGCCGTAACCGCCGTCATAGTCGGTCAGGTCACCGCGCTGTATACTGACGCTCAATCCGAGGCTTTTGCCTTTGGCGATGAAAGCTTCCTCACGTTCAATCAGATTGAGACTACCGACATTCGACGTTATGAGGCCAAGCTTTTTCATGCCTCGTGCCGCGAAAATTTCGACAGCCGTTTCGGCGGCTAGTCGATTGTTGATGTGAATATGATCGGCTCCCTCTTCGGTTCGCCCGACAAGGATCAGGGTCTGGCCGTTTCGTTGGGCAAGATCGACAAATGACGACGAGGGCATGCCGGAAAGAACTACCGTCGCTTCGGCACGATAGCGCAACAGCGTTTCGTGGGCTGCAGAGAGGTTTTCTCCATGCTGGCCGGTCGGGATCAACACCGGCACACTGCCACGTGCTGCAAGTCGACGGGAAAGCGCTGCAATCTGGCGGGAGCGAAAAGGACTATCCGGGTCTGCCGCAATCATTCCGACGATACGACTGCGATTGGCAAGAAGACCGCGCGCAAGGTCATTGACCTGATATCCAAGTTTTTCGGCAGCTTTGAGCACTTTCTCGCGTGTTGAGGGCGAAACACTGGCGCCAGGCGTAAAGGTTCGGGACACAGCGGAGCGTGACACGCCTGCCTCGAGCGCGACTTCATGCGCGCTGATGAACCGTGGCTGGTTATCCGCGCCGTCTTGTTCTCGCTGCATTTCTTTATCCGGCATTTTATCGCCCTACTTTTGAAAGAACATCGGCCCTGAGGAAGCGCTCGACCACGAACATGAAGGCAATTGATGGCACCAGCAATATCAATGCGCTGATCGACGCGATTTGATAATTGCCGCCGGAACTCGCTGTATAAAGCAGCAAGGGCAGGGTGGAAATATCAGGGGCGCCAACGAAATAAGTGCCGGTGAACTCGTCGAGCGATTCAAGAAAGACAAAGATCGCGCTTGCAAGCAAACCCGGTGCGGCTATTGGCAGGGTGATGTCGAAGAACGTCTTGAGGGCGGAAGCGCCCATTGAGCGCGCCGCTTCTTCAAGCTCCCGATCAATTGCCGAAAACGCTGCCGTGGCGATCCAGACGGCATAGACCAGACCATGAGTGACATGCACCAGAACGACACCTGTGATCGTGCCATTCAAGCCGAACGAGTAGAACATCTGCGCGATGTTTACGTAAACGGGCAGGTTCGGAAAAGCTTGCGGGATCAGCAGCGTCAGCAGGATCAGCCCGCGAAACGGCAGTTTCAGGCGTGCGAGAGCGTAACCGGCGGGAATGGCGAGGCCAAGTGAAACGATCACTGTCAGGCCTGCAATAAGAACGCTTGTGCCAAGTGACGAGAGCGCATTGCCGCGAGGCGAAAACACATTCGTCCAGAAAGAGAAACCATACTGAAGCGGCAGTGTGTGTGGGAAATACCAACGCTCAGCTACAGCCCACAGAAGCAGGTTGGCGAGTGGCCCGAAAATCGCGAAGGCGAGCAGACCAAGCAATATGCCACGTGGTATCCAGCGCCAGTCGATGATGTTGCTCATTGGCCGTGTTCCTTCATGGTCTGGCGCAGGTAAACCCAGGCGACGAGGCTGGTCATGAGGAGCGAGATCGTACCCAATGCATTTGCGACGCCGTAATCCCCATAAGCATTGATACGGAATGCCATGTTTGCCGTAATCATCGTTGGTGATTGGGCGTTGATCATCAAAGGCACGGACAAGACGGACATCATGGTGACAAAGCTCAGTATCAACCCAACGAGCAGCGTTTGGCGGACTTGCGGCAGAACAATCTCGATGAGAATGCGCAGCCGCCCGGCACCAAGATTGCGAGCGGATTCAATCGTGCTGCGATCGATGGATGCCATTGCACCTGCCAGCAACAACGTGACAAATGGCGTCTGTTTCCAGACGAATGCAATGACGATGCCACGCCAGTCGAGAAAGCTCATTGCCTGCAAGGGGGTAAGGACCCCTGTTTCGATGAGCAGGCTGTTCATCAACCCGTTCTTGGCAAGGAAGGTGCGGAGTATCTGGCCAACGACAATGAAGGGGATGAAAAGCGGCCAGCGATAGAGCCAGCGCAGGACAGTGACAGCGCGCGGGTTCGAGCCAAGCGTCAGGTAACCGCCGATGGCGATAGAGAATAACGCAATCAGCAGGGACGACAGTGTAACGATGACAAAGGTGAAGATGATGTCGCTGGAATAAAGTTCGAATGCTTTGGTGAAATTGCCGGTTCCCCATTCCCCGGAAACATTGAAAGCTCCGGTGATCGCTCCAAAAAGCGGTACGATGAACAGCAATAGGACGATCGCCAGTGCCGGCGCGACAAGAAGAATCCCCGTCAGTCGATGCGACATTCGAAACCTCATGAAGTAGGATGCGCGCCGGAAACACTCGTGGTGCTTTGATTGCGTAATCCGGCGTCAATTTCGGAGCGCTCCGAATGGAACCCAGTTCGTCAAAGCGCTCCGATAGAAGGCAGGATTGTCGGACTTAATTGCCGACCTGACGCTCATAAGCTTCCAGAATCGCGCTGTTATAAGGTGCGATTGGGAAGGGTTTGCCGTATTTAGCAAGCTCATCCGGCGAAATGTCGGTGAAGAGCTTGTTCCAGGTGTCACCGTCCAGCTCTGCCTTGACATGGTCGGCATCGATGCCCGGATACCAGTTGAAGCGCTTCACGATACCTTCGGCCTGTACTTTCGGGCTCGTCGCCAATGCCACGAATTTTTCGGCCAGTTCCTTATGCGCGCTTTTTTCCGGGATCACATAATGCATCGGCTGACCGGGCATGCCGGGAGCCGGTAGGACAAGTTTCATTTCCGGGGGAAGCTGTCCATTCGCCTTCCACGAATAGAACATGTCGACCCAGACTGGTCCCATCGCGATTTCGCCACGGCTCAACATGTCGAGAGTGCCTGCATTGCCTGGGGTGAGGGTGGCGTTCTTAGTAAAGTCCTTTAGCGAGGCAAACGCCTTGTCCCAGTTCTTCGCTTCGCCCTCTTCGAATGGACCCTTCATCAGCTTGTCTGCGTCGCCACCATAAGCATAGATCCAGCCCATAACAAAGCTCACGCCCGATGCGCCACCCTTGATGCCGTTATAGCCGAATTGCTTTGGGTTTTCCTTGGCCCATGCGACGAGCTCGTCATAACTCTTTGGCGGATTGGCAACGAGTGCAGGATTGTAGGCAAGTGCGGTCTGGCTGTTGAACATCGGCATGACGTAGCCGTCGACATCCGTACCGAGCGCCATTTTCGCATTATCGCGCGTCACCAGCTTACCGCTGTCGATTTTGCCGCGATAATTTTCGAGGAACTTCGCTGTTACCATAGGTCCGACGAACTTCTCGTGGACGACGGCGACGTCGGTGTCCCATTTTTCCACGCCAGCCTTGGACTGGGCTTCGAAACGCTCGAGAACCTTCTGCGAACCCGCATCGCCGGGACCTGTTCCCACAACGCGAACGGTCGTTCCGGGATTTTCCTTCTCGAACAACGGTCCGAGATACTGATTGATATAGTCAACCATGTTCTGGTCACCTGCCGTGATGACGGTAAGCTCATCGGCGGTGGCGGGTGCAACGGTGAGGCCAATTGCCATTGCCGCGTTCAGGATAGTTCTCATGAAAAGGACTCCTGTATGAAACCGGGATTTCCGGTCTTTTGATTGAAAGCAGATGCAGTGCATCCAGTGGCGTCTATCGGGAATGGTGGCATTCACGGGCACGAAAATGCCCGTGAAAACGATCTTGAAACGGGGGGCCCCATTTTGGTGCGGGAAAGACGTCGAGGTCAACGTGCACAGCTGTGCACGATCAAGTTCAACGTGAATTGCGTATTTCGTTGATCTCTAGTCTCCCATTAACTCAATGACGCATCATCAGCACACTGACGAAAAGACGGCGAGCGCCTGACTATTTGTCGAACAGAAACAGGGCGTGTTCAGGTATGTGGATTTCTACATTGGCGCCGGGCTGATGGCTTTCCTGTGCGTCGACCATGATGTGCCGATCCCCGACGCGGATCATGTGTCTCCAGAGGCCACCGGGATAGCTGGTCTGCTCCACCGTGCCGTTGAGGGCTAATTCGGACGTCGGGGAGTTCCGATCAACTCCCGGCTTGGTGAGACAGGCTGCTTCGCTGCGGAAACGAGCCGATGCCATGCCGTCGGACAGATTTCGGCGTCCTGCCGAAATCGTGCTCGCCTTGTTGTTGGCGCCTGCTGCGATCTCGATACGGTCGGCTTTGATCTGGATTGGTACTTCGATCAGATTCTCAGCGCCCATAAATGCCGCGACGAAATCCGAGGCGGGGTGGTTGTAAACCTCTTCTGGAGCACCTGCCTGAGCAATTTCGCCATTATTGAGAATGACGATACGGTCGGCCATGACCATGGCTTCTTCCCGATCATGCGTTACGTGAACAGCTGTAATGCCGAGACGGCGCTGCAAAGCGCTGATCTCATGGCGAACCGATAGTCTGATGCGTGCATCGAGATTGGAGAGCGGCTCATCGAGAAGCAGGATGTCAGGCTGAATGGCGAGGGCGCGCCCGAGGGCGACGCGCTGGCGTTGTCCGCCGGAAAGGGCGGCAGGTTTGCGCTCCAGCAAAGCATCCAGCCCCAGCAGGCAAGCAACTTCATCAACCTTCTGCTTGATGGTCTCCTTCGTCGTGCCACGAATACGCAGACCATAACCCATGTTCTGCGCGACAGTCATATGCGGCCAGAGCGCGTAAGACTGGAAGACAAGGGCCATTCCGCGTTTATCCGGGGGCGATTTGGTGACGTCTCTGCCGTCTACACGGATCGCACCGTTGGACGGCATGTTGAAGCCTGCAATCGCACGCAGCAGGGTTGTCTTGCCGCACCCAGACGAGCCGAGAAGCGCGACGAACTCACCCTTCTTGACGGATAGATTTACGCCTTTGAGAACTTCATTGTTGCCATAACGAACGCGCGCGTCCGCCACCTCCAAAAACGCTGGCATAAGCGTCTCCTCCCCAGGATCGCCGGCTGATTTTATTTTTTCTGCACAGCCGTGCAAATTGGATTGAAGCATCTTTAAGCCACCTCGACAAGCCGCAAAAGTGAAGTTGCGCTGAAAAAACTATCTTCAGTTCCATTTTGGAACGTCGTCTAGGCGCTGTTTAGCGAGAATTTATAACAGCTGTATGACGTAAAGACGAAGACGTGGACAGCTTTGCAAAGCTGTCCACGTCGCACGCAAGCAGGTCCGACGGAGAGTGTACAGGACCCAGCTTGTTATGAGCGTTCAGTCAAACTTCTTCTGCACGTTCTTCGAACTTGGCATTTCTCCGGGAAGAGTAGATGAACGCGGCGAGAAACATTGCGGTCATCAGCAGAACGATTGTCGGAGCGGGCGCGCTGTCGATGAAAAAAGCCAGATAGACACCGAAGAAGGATGCGGTGACCGCAATTGTTACGGCGAGCAGCATCATGGTGCTGAATTTGCGTGTGAGCAGAAACGCAATTGCACCGGGCGCAATCAACATGGCGATAGCCAGAATGATGCCTACGGCCTTCAAAACGCCGACAATTGTAAGTGAAATCAGGCAAAGCAAGCCGTAATGCAGCAGGCGGACCTGTAGGCCGACGGCTCTGGCTTGCGCCGGATCGAAAGCGTGCAGCAGGAAGTCGCGCCATTTGACCACAAGAATACCAGCGGTCAGTGCGGCGATAATAGCCGTTTCGATGAGGTCGGACAATGTTATTCCGAGCATGTCGCCGAACAGAATATGATCGAGATGCACCGTCGAGCGGATCGCAACATAAAGAACCAGACCAAGACCGAACATGCCGGAGAATACGATGCCCATCACCGTATCCTGCTTGATGCGGCTGTTTTCGGTGAGGTAGCCGGTTGCAAGGGCGCAGGCCATGCCCGCTACGAAGGCTCCGATACCGAAGGGTATTCCGATAATATAGGCGACAACCACACCCGGAAGAACCGCGTGGCTGATAGCGTCACCCATCAATGACCAGCCCTTGAGGACCAGAAAGCACGACAGCAATGCTGTTGGTATCGCGATGAGCACGGAAATAGCCAGTGCATAGCGCATGAACTCGAACTGAAACGGTGAGGCCAGCATATCCAGAATGGTCATTGCTGGAACTCCCTTAGAGCGATTGCCGCTTTGCGGCGTGCGGCCAGCAGCCCATGCTTTGGAGCAAGCAGAAATACACTGAGGAAGACAAGCGTCTGGAGAACGACGATGATGCCTCCCGTCGCACCGTCCAGAAAATAGCTTACATAGGCTCCTGTGAAGCTTGTGACAGAGCCGATAGCAACAGCAATCCAAAGCAGTCGCGAAAACCGGTCTGTCAGTAGATATGCGGTTGCACCGGGCGTTACCACCATACAGATGACGAGAAAGGCACCAACCGTCTGCATCGCGGCGACAGTCGATGCCGACAGCAATGTGAAGAACATGATCTTCAACAGATTGGGCTTGAGACCGATCGAACGCGCATGGTTTTCATCGAAGAACACTACCATCAGATCTTTCCACTTCAAAAGAAGCAGCGACAGGGAAACGAAGCCGATGATTGCCAGTTGTAGAGTATCTTCCGGTGTGATGGCGAGGATATTGCCGAGAACGATGGTCTGAATGCTGACGGCCGTCGGCTTTAACGAGATCATGAAGAGGCCAAGCCCGAAGAATGACGAGAAGATCAGACCGATGATCGCATCTTCCTTCAGCTTTGTACGTTGGTTGAGAAAGAGCATCGCTGCTGCGGCGAGACCGCCAGAGAAAAATGCGCCGATGGAGAAGGGGAGGCCAAGCATATAAGCGCCCGCAACGCCAGGGACGATGGAATGGGATAGAGCGTCGCCAATCAGCGACCAACCTTTCAGCATGAGATAAGCCGAAAGAAAGGCACATACCCCGCCCACCAGCGCCGAAACCCACATCGCATTCAGCATGTAGCTATAACTGAACGGCTCAAGTAATACGGTCATTGTTGCTGGCTCCGTTTGCGGGTCGCGGAGTCTTCGTTCTCATAAACAACAAACGGGCGCTCATCGTCAGTTATGACGCTGACGGCGCCTCGTCCTGCACCGCTAGTCTCGCCGAGTACAAGATGGCGCAGCACGCCGCCGAAAGTCTTTTCGAGGTTCTCTTGTGTGAAAACCTCCGCAGTCGGCCCGTAACCGAGAACTGTTCGTTTCAGTAATACGGTTCGGTCGCAGAATTCGGGAACACTGCCAAGATTGTGGGTCGAGACCAGCATGACGCGCCCCTCATCTCGCAAACTGCGAAGAAGTGTGACGATTGCTTCTTCGGTCTTCACATCTACGCCAGTGAAGGGTTCATCCAGAAGAATGACGCGCCCGTCTTGTGCGAGCGCTCGTGCAAGAAATACCCGTTTCTTTTGCCCGCCTGAAAGCTCACCGATCTGTCGATGACGAAATTCGAGCATATTCACGCGATCAAGCGCTTTTTCTACGGCTTCTTTGTCGGCGCGGCGCGGGATGCGCATCATGCCCATATGGCCGTAGCGACCCATCATGACGACATCTTCGACGAGAACCGGAAAGTTCCAGTCGACGTCCTCACTTTGCGGGACGTAAGCCACTAGGTTCTTCTTGAGCGCAGCCCCAACCGGCATTCCGAGAATAGATATTTCGCCCTTGGCTAGTTTGACAAACCCCATAATCGCTTTGAACAGGGTCGACTTGCCGGATCCGTTGACGCCGACAAGCGCTGTAATCGTTCCGGTTGGGGTCGTAAAACTTGCATTGTGTAAAGCCGTATGGCCGTTTCGATACGTGACAGTTGCATTTTGCACGTTGATACCGTCGACCGCGCTTTTATCCAGCACGGCGAAGGTATCTCCATGAAGATCTATGGGTGCATTCATTGTTTGAGCCCTTGGGCAATCGTGCTGGAGGTGACTTTCACGAGATCAATATATGTCGGCACGGGACCGTCGGGGTCCGAAAGTGAATCAACATAGAGAACACCGGCATATTTTGCGCCGGTCTCACGAGCGACCTGCTTGGCTGGGGCAGGAGAAACCGTGCTTTCGGAAAAGACAGCCGTAATGCCATTTTCGCGCACTGCATCGATCACTTTTCGCACCTGCTGTGGAGTGCCCTGTTGGTCTGCATTGATTGGCCAGAGATAAAGCTCTTTCAAACCGAAGTCCCGAGCCAGATAGGAGAATGCGCCTTCACTTGAAACGAGCCAACGCTTGTCTTCAGGAATAGCCGTCAGCTCAGCCCGGATAGGATCGATCGTCGCTTTAATCTTCGCTTTGTAAATCTCTGCATTTGCCTTGTAGATGTCAGCGTTCGCCGGATCATTTTTGACAAACGCATCCCGAATATTGTCGACATAGATCAATGCGGCATTCGGTGACATCCAGGCATGCGGATTTGGCTTGCCGCTATAAGGTCCCTCGCTGATATCGATTGGATCAACGCCATCGGAAACAACTGCGCTTGGAACATCCTTGAGACGCGAAAAGAATTTTTCGAACCATAGTTCCAGACCAAGGCCATTCCAGAGGACCAGCTTGGCGTCCTGAGCTTTAATCAGATCTCCCGGTGTTGGCTGATAATTGTGGATCTCGGCACCTGGCTTCGTGATTGACTCAACCGTCGCGGCATCGCCCGCAACATTCTGCGCAATATCGGCGATAACAGTGAATGTCGTCACGGCCTTGAATTTCTCCGCAAAAGCAACGCTTGCGCTTGTCCAGAGAAGAGCTCCGCTCACGAGGCCGAGTGTTGTTGTTCGTAAAATACGACGCAGCATATCCAAATCCTTGTTGCCAATCAGTTGCAATTGCATAGCCGATCGCTGTTTTACGATCAAGTGCTATTGCGAACCATTTGCAAAAGAATAATCGATGTTTAGCGCTTGAGATTCCGATTGCAAATTTCAACTACACGTTTAAATTGTATTATTGTGAACATTGAAGTTGATTGGTTGTATTTTTTACAAGTGTACGACAGGGAGGCTGTGCGCGGTCTAGCAACAAACTGTGTGTTCTTATTCTCTGTTTTCAGATCGAATGATTAAGGTGAGGATGAGCTTAGTGATTGAATTTCAATCAATTATTACAGGTTAGAGAGCGGGGAAGGAGGCTGGTACAAAAGTGCAGACGAAAGCGAGCAAGAGCGGTTTAACGTGCGCGACTACCCAAATCGGGGTGGCGAGTTACCACAGAGATGTTACAACCATCATGGTTCTGCGAGAACAGGTCCACAATTTAAATGGTATTCTTCTGTGCGGCAAGATGAGAAATCTAGTTACCCCGCTGGAACTGTTTTCATTATTCCGGCTTCTACGGATTTATCAATCGACTGGCCGAATCCCATCGAAATCATATCCATGCAGCCAGATGAGCAGCTTTTGCAGGACGGGCCCTTTCTGGCCTCTCTATTCGGGGAAATCAACGGCTCCAAGAACGTTGCGAGTTTCTCATGCAAAGATTGCATGCCGCTATCTCATATGATCTGGGATGAAATTTGCCGGCGAGGTGGGCAGGATGAAGCTTACCTGAATGCTCTCGGGTTGGTTCTAATGCGCACGGTCGCGCGCAGCTTGTTAAATGAGCGCGCTTCAATCGACAATAAGGTCGGACTCAGCAAAGCAGCGCGTCATCAGATAGAAGCCTATCTCAACCAAAACTTTCACAAGCCTCTTTCGGTTCCAGATATGGCAGCATTGTTGGGAATTTCAGCTGGGCATTTTTCGACATGCTTTCGAAAGAGTTTTGGGCAGACGCCTCACCAGTACCTGATGGAACTGAGGCTTGACGAAGCTGAGCGGTGCCTCAGAAAAACATCGATGCCAATAAATGAGATCGCACACCATTTGAATTTTTCCAGCCAGAGCCATCTTACAACGGCTTTGCGAAAACACCGACAGACCACGCCAGGCGAATTACGCAAGTAGAACTATCGGGGCGCTCTTGGCAATGATGGCCCATTCTTGTGTCGTCCTCATAGAGCAATGGGGCTGGGCGATAGCAACATCAGGCACGCAATAGCTGAACAACTTTACGCGTCGGTCGGCCTTCGTTTCAGCCATTTGCGCCAGATGTGGATTTCACTTCTGCGGCGCAAGCGACGGACGCGATGAGAATCGTGAGAAAGCACGATAAGCCCAAGTGGAAGCATCCAGAAACCGAGAATCGGGAGAAACCCCAACGAGCCGCCGACGACGAGCGTGCCGCCAAGCATGCGCCGCATCATGACTGATTGCGGCATTGGGATTCGCCGACCAAGAATCACGATGGCTTTTTTCCGGGGTGTTTCGGCGTATTCGTCACTCACAGGCGCATCTCTTAGGCTGATATGTTACAATTCACAGGAGGAAAACGTCCCAGAGAATATAGGGTTTTTGTCCCATAATGCAAAAAGATGAAAAAAAAATGGATTTAGCCCTTGCAAACGCGAAATCCTTTTGCTATACGCCACCTCGCTGACACGACGAGCACCTGTTCCCCGGTAGCTCAGCGGTAGAGCAACCGGCTGTTAACCGGTTGGTCGCTGGTTCGAATCCGGCCCGGGGAGCCACTTCATCTCATGAAGTTGCTCAGTTTTTCATTGCATTCAAAACGAAGTTTCTGGCGCAGTGCACTTTGGTGCGTGACCGAACTACTTGGACACTCTATTGATTGCGGTGTAAGGGCACGCTAACGATTTAGCGAGTTTGTCGAGACGACGTAGCTAAGCGCTTGAGAGCGCAGGCATTGTACGGTCGGCCATACCTTCGCGAATGATCAAAATCCCTCCATGTGAGCTCGCCGGTATCATCTCAATTCAAAGCGGATAGATAGCAATGAAGCTATGATGCGTCCTTTAACGGGTGATGATATTCATTCTTTGCTGAAGCATTTTGAACCAAATCGTTTTTCGTGCGTTGGTTAGCTGTCTGTTAACCATGATTGGAGAATGGCAATGCCTTGGTATTTTCGTCTCGAATCCGGATTCGCCGCAGTTTTTGTTATCGCGGTCTGCGCCCACATGCTTGTTCAGTTGATCCGATAACAATTCGGCGTGTTACAAACATTAGGTAACATTGATGGTCAAGGGTGGCAGATCAATTGGATTGCCATTGGCCCGTGCGGGGAGCGTTGGTTCGCGCTTCCTCCGAGCGATTATTGAAGGTTGGGGAGATATCAAGAAGGCTAACTTGATGTGATTCAAGTCTGGTGAAAATGTCTGACCGTGCCCCCCCCAAAAAAATTTTATCCAGTTTTGAGTTCGCTCCAGCGGTTTTGGGTTGCTGTATTTGGGGCGGTAGCGGCGGGTTGCGGTGCGGACCCATTTCGGCTGCGCAGTACCGCATCGCGTCGCGGGTCGATAGTCTGAGCGAACTTGGCAGGTGTCAGCCAGCCGAGAATAGAATGTGGTCGGTGGCCGTTGTAATCGCTGCGCCAAATTGAAAGCGCTGAGCGAGCTTGGGGCAATGACGAGAAGAAGGTTTCATTCAAGAACTCGTCTCGCAGCCGTCCATTGCAGGATCGCGTTGCTGGTGAATTCGCTGCCATTGTCACTGACGATCAGTCGGGGTTTGCCGCGTTCCTCAATGATCCGGTCAAGCTCGCAGGCAACGCGCAAACCGGAAAGCGACGTCTCGCCGACGAGTACCAGGTACTCCCTCGTGCAATCATCGACGACAGTCAGGATCCGGAACCTGCGTCCATCGGTGAGTTGATCCGAAACGAAGTCTAGCGACCAACGATCATTGGCTGCCATCGGGATCAGCATCGGTGTACGTGTGCCTATCGCTCGCTTCCGACCGCCACGCTTGCTTACTGTCAACTTCTCCTCCCGATAGAATCGGAAGAGTCTCATTCGCTCGCGAAGGTCATGGTCGTCGATACAGCTGCTTTCGTAACGAACCGTCATCCGGCAAACGCTGATGGCTTTACACGTCTGCCGTTCGCTCGTCCGATGGTGGTTCATCAGATACGCGACAGCATTCCGTTGGGCTGCGGGCGTCACAAAAGGTCCTTCAAAGCTGCATTATAGAGCATCGCCTCCGCCAAGAGACACCTCAGCTTCGTGTTTTCGTCCCCCAGCGTCTTCAGTCGCTTGGCCTCAGATACGTCCATCCCGCCGAACTTGGCCTTCCATTTATAGATGCTGGCATCGCTGACGCTGTGATTACGACAAAGCTCCGAGACCAGTGTGCCCGCCTCATGCTCCTTCAGAATACCAATAATTTGTTCGTCGATGAAACGGTTGCGCTTCATTCCTTGGCTCTCTCAATGGGCCAGAGCTTACTTCAATATGGATTATGTCAACGGACAAGGTCAGTTAATCCTTGCCCCGAAAGTTCTAACCGGACGCTAGCTGGGTCGCTTATTACAGGTTGGTCCGGTTTTTAATGCCGGCGGAAGCGGTGGGTTGAAGTCGCTTTGAGCCTTATTGTGCCGGCGTATCGTTTTCTTGCGGTTGAGAAGCTTCGGCAGGCGCGGGAGCAGGCTGTTGAGGTGCTGGTGCAGGTTCTTCTGCAAGGACCTCATTTGTCTTGGTTTTTATGTCTTCTGCTGTCTGTTGGCTGATCAGTCCTTGCGACGCGGCAAAGCCGACAACAACTGCGATGACTGCACCCACAAGGGCAGCTTTAAGCTTCGGTGACATAGCTGGCTCTCCTGCCAAGTATAGTTTACGTCCCGCCCGATGCATCAAATCAGTCATACAATACATGCGTCATTTTTTTCAATGGTTTCTCATTTTTTCTCGCGGTGTTTGGTGTTCTTACACATCGGTAAATAGCTGATCTCGTTCTAAACTAAAGTGACGGGTGACAAATTTTGACCGTATGATAAAATATACAAAAATAGTGGGAGGGGATAATGCTTGATAAGAAAGGCATAGAAGCGCCTCGTATACGAGCGATTGAATGGATCGAGCAGCTTTCGATACCGAGGTTCTTGGTGCTTGTTGCGCTATGTAGTGCTGGTACGGGCGTTATTCTTAGTCAGCTGATATGAATAGTGGCCGCAAAGTCTTGTCCTTGCGCCGTTAGAGTTCAGAAGTGTTTGAAATATTTCTTATCTGGCAATAGCGGGATTGCGCTTGCCAATTCTGTCGAAATTACAAAGCGTCTAAATTACGTATTTATTGCGTGTTACACGAACACAAATACCACCAAACATGACTGCAATTTCTTTAGACTTCACCTGCCGAGGCTTTTGTTTTGTTCACGACAACAAACAGAGCCAAGTATGTTGCGCTCGATGTCACACGGGTTCGCCCAATTTTTGCGTCACCATTTGTAATTTATAGGAATTAACTTCCAACATGATGCAACAAGGCTCGCCATGTCGAATTCGACGCTGATCTCAATAGTCTCATTGATTTTATATATGGAAATATTGGAGGCCTCGCCCGGAATCGAACCGGGGTGCAAGGATTTGCAGTCCTCTGCGTAACCACTCCGCCACGAGGCCTTCCGTAAGGCAGTTGCCAAATCAGTTGGTAGCGCCTTGGCCCGTTCCAATATTGATACAGATCGGTCTCGTCAAGCCGTTAGAGCCAAATGTAGAAGATTTCTACAAAGGTTTCTTCGCGCTTTGTAATTTCAATGCTGGTCGTCTCGATCTGGCGGCATTTGCGGGCGTGCCAGATTGCCCTTGGAGAAGGTATAGCCGGTTTCGACAACACTCAATCCAAATTTGTTTCGCAACTTGTCGATGGCATTTTCGGCGACGGCGCGTTTGGTCGCCTGAGTGTCTACAAGATCGGGCGGATCGGCGCGATCACTTGAAGAAAGCTCGCTAACCCCAATCCCTAGCAATCTAAATCGTGTTCCATCCAGTTCTTTTTCAAGAAGCTGCAATCCGTGGCGGAAGATTCTGTCCGCGAGCTGGGTGGGATCAGAAAGCTGCCGATTGCGCGTACGCGATTTGAAGTCGTGTGTTTTCAGCTTCAAAACGACAGTACGCCCGGCTATTTCACTTGCTTTCAGTCGCCGCGAGACCTTTTCGGCGAGCGCCCGAAGAACAGGAACGAGATCGTTGGCATCCGACAAGTCATTGTTGAAGGTTGTTTCTGCCGAAACACTTTTCATGTCGTGGTCCGGCTCGACCTTCCGGCTGTCCTGTCCTCGTGACAAACGGTAAAGACGCTGCCCCATAGTGCCATACGCCTTCATAAGTGCACCTTCTTCCATCGTCTGGAGTTGGCCAATCGACCTGATTCCGTCACTCTCCAGTTTGGCTGCGAAAGCCTTGCCTACTCCCCAGATCGTGCTGACGGATCGGTCTCGCAGAAACGTCAGGGCTTCTGCTTCACCGATAACGGAAAAACCGCGCGGCTTTTCGATATCTGATGCAACCTTGGCCAGAAACTTGCAATAGGATAGCCCGATCGAGGCAGAAATGCCTATTTCATCCTCTACGCGTTTGGCGAAGTGGGCGAGAACAATAGCAGGTGGCGCTTTATGCAGGCGTTCCGTGCCGCTCAGATCCAGAAAAGCCTCATCGATGGAAAGAGGTTCGACGAGGGGCGTCAGGTCACGCATCATTGCCGCACTTCACGACCAACGCGAACATACTTTTCCATGTTTGGCTTAACGACGACGGCGTCGGGACAGGCTTCCAGTGCCTTGAACATGGGCATGGCAGATCGCACGCCATGAATGCGGGCAAGATAGCAGGCCGTCGATACCACGCCGCGTTTTCCGCCGCCGATGATGAGCGGTTTGTCCCGCAGTTCCGGATTGTCGCGTTTTTCGACCGAGGCGTAAAACGCATCACAATCAACATGCGCCAGAGAGAGCTTATAAAGCTCGCTGTGACGGAGAAGGCGAGGGCTGCCGCATGCATGGCATCGTCTGCCAGTGTGCGATTTTTGCGGCGCAAGGCAGTCGCGGCATACACCTTTTTCCGAACTGTTAGGTGCAATGGTGTCAGCCATGAGGACGAACCGTCTGATGAACATAAAAGGAACATCCTTTTATAGCATCGAAAGGCCGAAGTGCCATGGGGATATATCATCCCGGTTGGTCTTACACTTGACATTGCCGGGAATATCACCAAGTTTAGCAATATGAACAACCGTTTTGCATCCATACTTCATCGGGTTTATCCGATCACGGGATAGCTACCCTCGAGTTCTGCCTAGCGCAGGGGAACTCCGGGGGACGGTACGCCGCTTGTCCAAAAGCGGATTTCAAATAAGCGCTTTCATTAAAATCAATCTGAACGGCTTCGTGCAGAAACAGCACGGAGACTTATTACCTTTCAACAGCAGTGAGCACTCGCCATGAGCGGAAAGAATCGCAAGAAGCCCAATATCGTTGTTAGCGAAATCGACTATGAGCGTCTGATGGGGCTGGCCACAAACGTTTCGGAACGTCTCGAGGAGATCGCCGAGGAGTTGATGGTTGAACTTGACCGCGCGAAAGTCGTTCCTGCGAAGCGTTTGCCGCAGAATGTGATTCACATGGGCTCTACTGTGGAGTTTCGCTCCAATGACGGGCAGGAGCGTCGGGTGACTCTGGTATATCCGGGCGAAGCGGATATCGCGCAGGGCAAAATTTCGATTCTCACGCCTATCGGTACTGCGCTGATCGGCCTTGCACCCGGCCAGTCGATTTCCTGGACTGCACGGGATGGCAAGCAGCACGAGTTGAACGTATTGTCGGTTTCGAACGAAGCCGAGGTTTCTGCGGCAAATCCCGCTGCTGAATAATTACCAAGAAGCCCGGCAATGCCGGGCTTTTAATTGCGGATCGAAGTCTTTGCTAAAGGTGCTGGTTCAGCCCGCCGGGCAGATATGACAAGGCTTTCTCAATTGTTGCCGGATCACGGCCAGCCTCGTCGCAGTAGCGCAGCAGCGTCGGCTCATGTGTCAGAAAAAATTGTAATACACCCGCCAGAAAGCCAGGTTCACGTGCTGCCTGCCGGATCGACGCAGCTTCAATGCCTGTCAGGGCGAGGAAGCGAGGCAGCAGGTCCTTGTCCTGAGCCAACCACGCCAACGCTTCAATGGCGATCGCTTCCGCATCCGCCTGGCTCATCGGCGTTTTCATGTGGTTTCTCCGCTTTTTCTGTTGCTTTGCCGAATGTGTAACGGTCGCTCAGTCGAGGAACAATGGAATTATTTGCCTTTCATCAATGAAATGAGGTTAAACTACCCGCAGTCTAAGAAGTGGGGACTCTCTGGCGGATAAGAAAATCGAGCAAATGCCGGGTTGCTGCAGGGAATAAGACCAAGGAATTTTCGATGCCGAAAAGCGTGATGATTGTCGAAGACAACGAACTCAATATGAAGTTGTTTCGCGATCTTATCGAAGCCAGCGGATATGAGACCATCCGGACGAGAAACGGGCTTGAGGCGCTCGATCTTGCGCGCGAACATCGACCTGATCTGATTCTCATGGACATACAGCTTCCCGAGGTGTCGGGACTGGAAGTCACAAAATGGCTGAAAGACGATGACGAGTTGCGGCACATTCCGGTTATTGCCGTGACGGCTTTTGCAATGAAGGGCGACGAGGAGCGTATTCGGCAGGGCGGCTGTGAAGCCTATATATCCAAGCCGATATCGGTGCCGCGCTTCATAGAGACAATCAAATCCTATTTGGGCGACGCTTAGCGGAAATCAGGGCGAGGGGCATCATGACTGCACGAATTCTCGTCGTTGACGATGTGGATTCCAATGTAAAGCTCCTCGAGGCAAGGCTCCTCTCCGAATATTATGAGGTTATTACGGCTTATAGCGGTCCTGAAGCCATTGAGCTTTGTCTGGGCGGCCAGATTGACGTCGTTCTTCTAGATATATTGATGCCGGAGATGGACGGTTTTGAAGTATGTCGTCGATTGAAAGATGATCCACGTACGTCCAATATTCCTGTTGTGATGGTGACGTCGCTCGATGGTGTCGATGACAAGATTCGCGGCCTTGAAGCTGGCGCCGACGACTTTCTGTCAAAGCCCGTCAGCGATCTTCAATTATTGTCGCGTGTGAAGAGTCTGGCGCGGCTGAAACTGGTTTCTGATGAGCTTTTCCAGCGAACGGGCACAGTTGCGGACGCGGAAGTGGAAACGCTGCTGGCAAGCAAGATGGGCGGGAATTATGCCGATAAGGATGAGGTCGCCCGCATTCTCATAGTTGATGAGGACGAACTGGCGGCTGCACGCCTTCGTCTCATTCTTGGAGAGACCTATCGTGTCGATGTGGCCAGCGATGCCAACACGGCTTTGATCCGGGCGATAGATACGGATTACGACAGTATCGTCGTTTCAGCCAACTTCACTTATTACGATCCGCTGCGCCTTTGTTCGCAGTTGCGAACCATCGAACGCACAAGGCTGGTGCCGATCATTCTCGTTGTTCGGGAAGATGAGGGCGCGCTCGTGGTGCGTGCGCTGGAGCTTGGCGTAAATGACTATCTGATGCGTCCGCTTGAGAAGCTGGAGCTGTTTGCGCGCTTGCGAACCCAGATCAAACGGAAGTGCTATAACGATTTACTGCGGCAGAGCCTGAACCGTACGATCACCATGGCGGTGACGGATAGTCTCACAGGGCTGCACAACCGCCGCTATCTCGATACACATATGCCTGTCCTGCTGACCCGCGCCATGGGGCGCGAGCGGCCATTGTCAGTCATCATGCTCGACTTCGATCACTTCAAACGGATCAACGACCAATACGGGCATGATGCTGGTGACGATGTTCTTCGCGAATTTGCGACGCGCCTGCGCAAGAATATCCGTGGGATGGATCTCATGTGTCGCTACGGCGGAGAGGAGTTTGTCGTCGTTCTGCCGGATAGCGATGTGGAGGCTGCGAAGGCTGTTGCCGAGCGAATCCGGGTTGCTGTGTCAGACACGCCCTTTGCGGTTGCCACCGGTAAGCACAAGGTCAACTTGACCATAAGCATGGGCGTTGCAGGGCTGAGGCTGATGGGGGATAGCGCTGACGCTCTTTTCTCGAGGGCAGATGCTGCGCTCTATCAGGCAAAGAAAGGTGGTCGCAATCGCATTGTCTCTTCGGCTGCCTGAAGAACCCACGAAGCTGGAAGCAAAAAAGCCGTCTCGGAAGAGACGGCTTTTTATCTCAATCATCTTGTCGATGACGACCGAAAACGAATTACTTGATCTTCGTTTCCTTGAACTCGACGTGCTTGCGCGCAATCGGGTCGTACTTGGTCTTTGTCATCTTTTCCGTCATCGTGCGGCTGTTCTTCTTCGTTACGTAGAAGAAGCCGGTGTCAGCGGTCGACAAAAGCTTGATCTTGATCGTCGTAGCCTTGGCCATATCGAATTACCTGCTCTGTATCTTTGCCGGAGCATGATCTTGCCGAAAATCGGTTCCCAATTCTCGGGATCATGCTCAATGGATGGAAACCTCCAGCGATTCCGGTAATCTCATCCGGCAGCGGAAATTTGGCGCGACACTACGTATTGGCGGCGAAAAGTCAAGCCCGCTTCTTCCTCAAAAGCAGCCTTCCTGCTGCAAAGAGTGCATATGCGGCAAAAAACACACCGAGAGTCATGGGGAATCCTTTTGGTCCCAGCATGTCCATACCGACACCAACGGCTTGCGGTCCTGCAAGCATGCCGATGGCATAACAGAACACGAAAGCGGCATTGGCGGATGCCAGCTCACGTCCCGTCAGCTCGGAGCCGAGATGCGCGAGGCCGATCGTATAGAGGCCAGCCACTACACCGCCCCATAGGAACAGAATGGCTGCCATGAGATACCAGTGCTGCATGAGATAGGGCAGGGCGATCATACCGATCAGGCCCGTCGTGGCGCAGAAGAGCAGAAGTTTGCGGCGATCCGAAATGCGATCGCTGACAAGGCCTAATGGAATCTGCATCAACACATTGCCGAGGCCGATCATCGTAAGCAGAAGTGCTGCGTCTGCTTCCGGATAACCGATACGCGCTCCGAAGACTGGAAAGAGGGCAAAGCCGCCGGTTTCCACAGCACCAAAAACAAAGACAGCCATAGTTGCAGTCGGAACGGCAAAGATGAAGGGCAGGAACGGGACGTGTTCGCCTTCTTCGAAGTCGGGACTGTCGCGCCATGCGAACGCAACCGGTATGAGGGCGATCAGAATGATGACGAAGCCGACATAGAAAGGCAGTCCGCCCGTGCTCCCGATTTTCGAGAACAACCACGGTCCGAGTGCAAAGCCCAGCGAAAGTGATGTCGAATAGATTCCAAGCACGAGCCCGCGCTTCTCAGGTGGTGCGGAGGCATTGATCCAGTACTCGGACAAAACGAAAAGTACGGTCAGCGCGAAATGCAGGACGATGCGCAGCGCAAACCACGCCCAGAGCGGTTGAAAGAAGTGGAAGCCGAGAAAGGCTCCGCTTCCGATGATGAGCATAAGGAAAATCGCCTTGACCACACCCAGTCGTGCGGCGATGGGGGCGGCAAGGGGAGCCGCAACGATGGATGCCAGTCCTGCCACGGCAGTGTTAGCGCCTATCAGACTGGCGGAATGACCGCGGCTTTCCAGAAGAACGCTCAACAGCGGAATGCCCAGCCCAATTGCTGCACCAACTGCACTGATCGTGGCAATGGCTGCTGCAAGCGAACGCCAGTGCATCTGGCCCTCTGCCGGCCCGCCGCCAGGTTCTTGCGGGACAAGATCGGCGGGTTGGATTTCTTTATTCATCGGGTTCAGATCACTTCGCGAATGAAGCGGCCATGCCGCTTCCAATATTGTACCACCGGCAAGGTGGCTGGCAGTTCAAATTCGGTATCCGTTAGAAGCACGCGCGCTTCTTTCAAGATCGCCTGAGTAATATGAGCGACGTCGAGTGAATCGATTTGATCAATGGAAACCCAATCGAGGTCTTCCAGTTCGCCACTGGGAACGAGTGGCTGCTGATCGAGTTTCGATATATGATCGCGAAATGCGATAAAAAAACGGGTGTCGAAACGGCGAACATAGTCCGGGGGCGTTACCGCACGAGCAAAATAACGCAGGCTGTTCAAAGCCGGCATCATGCCTTTATTGAGGAAGGCCGACCAGTCGCGATGTGTGGGCAAAGCAACCGGTGCTGAGGTCGCTTGCCCGATGCGAAGGCCAGTCTCTTCAAAGGTTTCGCGAATGGCACATAGGCCGAGTGCACGGGCGCGGCGCAGCGATGCACGAGCCCCCATGCCTGCGAGCAGCTTGGCAACATCATTACTATTCAGTTCAGCCGCGGCAGCGATAGCGCCGTCTACAGGATCGGCACGACCACCCGGAAAAACAAACTTTCCGGGCATAAAGGCGAGGCTGGCGTGGCGTCTGCCCATGAGAATTCGCGGCTTGCTGCCCGACCGGTCGACAAGCAAAAGGGATGCGGCGTCACGCGGTCGCAAAGCTTTCACGGCTTTAGTCGAAGTGGATGGGGGCTGAACCATGGCAGTCATGGTGACTTTCAGGTCACGTCGCCATATTCACCTTCGCCCTTACCTCCGAAACCATGCATGTAGAGCGCCCATTGCAGGCCGATAGTCGCGCCCTTCATAGGTTGAAGCAGCAGCAGCGACATGATCACAGTCAACGGTCCCCAGATCGCCATATGAGCCCAGAGTGGCAGATTGGTGGTTGCTTCCACACCCATGAAAGCGCCTACAACCACGTGTCCCACGATCAGAATGGTGAGGTATGCAGGAAGGTCGTCGGCACGTTGTTCCGTGTAGTCTTCGCCACACACGGAACACTGCGCCACTGGCTTCACAAACGACCGGAAAAGCTTTCCTTCACCACAATGCGGGCAACGTCCGCGAAAGCCGCGCCACATAGCTTCACCCAAAGGGCGTTTCGGGTGAGCGGCCTTGGGGCTTTCGCCACCGAAAACCTGAACATTTTGCGCGGAATTGGCCTCTAGCGTGCTCATCAGCGACCTCTTCTCTTCTGACGCGGAATACCCGCGGGTTTACCCCTTCGCCCACGCATCGTCCGGCTTGCCTTATGATGCGAGCGGGTCGCCATCGGCAGGGGATGCGGTTCCGAAACCATCTCAAAGCGAAGCGCGCCCGCAACGGGGAGCGCCTCTACAAGCCGAACCGTCACTGTATCACCAAGCCGGAAGCCTTTACCGCTCCGTTCACCGGCAATCGCATGGTTCGCTTCGTCATATAAATAGTATTCATGACCTAAAGTTGAAATGGGTACCAGCCCATCCGCGCCATATGTCGCAAGGTTCACGAAAAGGCCTGCCCGTGTGACGCCCGTAACGCGCCCTTCATATTCGTCGCCGAGATGTGCGGCGAGAAAATGCGCGATGAGGCGGTCTACTGTTTCACGCTCGGCCAGCATGGCGCGACGCTCGGTCGAGGAAATCAGTGCGGAGATTTCTTCGAGCTGTGTTTCTTCTTCTGTCGTTAGTCCGTCACTTCCCAGTTTCAGGGCTTTGATCAAAGCGCGGTGAACGATGAGGTCGGCATAGCGGCGGATCGGCGAGGTGAAATGCGCATAACGGCGCAGATGCAGGCCGAAATGCCCGATATTATCGGGGTTATATTCCGCTTGGCTTTGCGTGCGCAGCACGACCTGATTGACCAGTTCTTGATGATCCGAGCCTTCAACGGCCTCAAGAATCCGGTTGAACTGTGCTGGCTGCAGCTCCGCGCCCTTGGCAAGACTCAGATCAAGCGTACGTAGGAATTCACGCAGGGTTTCCTGTTTGGCAAGAGCCGGAGCATCGTGAATGCGGAAAATCAACGGCTGGCGGTGCGCTTCCAATGTTTCTGCGGCAGCGACGTTCGCCTGAATCATGAACTCTTCGATGAGCTTGTGTGCATCGAGCCGTTCAGGAACGATAACCTTGTCTACCTTTCCATCGGGCGTGAGCAGAATTTTCTTTTCTGGCAGGTCAAGTTCCAGCGGCTCGCGGGCATCGCGCCCACGCTTCAGCACAGCATAGGCGTCCCACAGCGGTTTTAGTATGCCGTCGAGAATGGGCGTGGTCTTGTCATCCGGCGCGCCGTCAATGGCAGCCTGGGCTTGCGAGTAGGCAAGCTTAGCTGCCGATTTCATCATGATGCGATGGAATTTGTGTGACTTCTTGCGCCCGTCAGAAGCAAAAATCATACGGACGGCAAGAGCGGGGCGATCTTCAAGCTCACGAAGCGAACAAAGGTTGTTTGAAATCCGTTCGGGAAGCATCGGCACGACCCTGTCCGGGAAATAGACCGAGTTACCGCGCTTCTGTGCTTCACGATCAAGCGCGGAATCTGGACGGACATAGGCGGCGACGTCAGCAATCGCTACGATAACAATCTGGCCACCCGGATTTTCAGGGTCTTTATCCGGCTCGGCGTAAACGGCGTCGTCATGATCTTTGGCGTCAGCCGGATCAATGGTGAGAAGCGGAATGTCACGCCAGTCTTCCCGGCCGTCCATCGTCGCAGGCTGGGCGGCTTCTGCTTCGCTCAGCGCTTCAGCCGGGAAAACATGCGGAATTTCATGCTCATGGATGGCAATCATCGACAGGGCTTTTTCGCTGTCGATAGACCCAACCACCTGTCGAACTTTGCCGCGCGGCAATCCCTGACGACGCGAGGAAATCAGGTCCACTTCAACAAGATCGCCAGCTTCAGCGTTTTCCAGCTGTGCCGGATCGAGCTGCACCTCAGGCTGTTTTCGATTTACAGGGTCCAGCCGCCATTCACCGTTGCCGAGCTTGCGAACAATACCCAGCACCGCGTTCGTGCGGTGCTCGAGACGCTTCATGACGCGGGCGGTATAATCTGGTCCGTCGCGATCTTCACTGCGGAATATTTTCGCCAGAACGCGGTCGCCGACGCCGACTGCCGGGCCGCCTTCTGAGGCTTTGTTGAGCCGGGTGCGGCGGATCAGGACAATAGGTGGTTTGCCGTAACCGGCCTCGTCCCATTCCGACGGACGTGCGAGCAAACCGCCATCTTCGTCGCGCCCGGTAATATCCAGCACGGTGACAGCAGGCAGTGCGCCGGGGCGAGACAGTTTGCGGGCGCGTTTTTCAACCAGACCCTCATCAGAAAGTTCGCGTAGAAGATCTTTCAGATAAACCCGCGCATCGCCCTTGATGTTGAATGCTTTTGCCAGTTCGCGCTTGCCTGCCCGGTCAGGATTCTCTTCAATATATTTGAGAACCTCTTCGCGGGTTGGCAGAAACGCATTGGGATCGCTCTTCCCATCGGCAGATTTTGCTTTGGCTGCACGCCGTTCGGTCCGTGCGGATCGACCGGTATCGGATTTGGAAAAACGGCGTGCCAATTGCTACTCCTCTACCGTCTCGGCCTTGGATTTGGCTTTCGGCTTGGCTGTCGACTTGGCTTTTGCTGATGCCTTCTTGGCCGCGGGCTTTTTTGCAGCAGCTTTCTTTTCAGTGCTGGCTGAAGCCTTGCGAGCAGGGGCTTTTTTACTCTTGGACGACCCGGCCTTTTCCGTAATCAGAGCCAATGCTTCTTCCAGCGTGACACTTGCCGGGTCCTTGCCCTTCGGCAAAGTGGCATTGACCTTGCCCCAGTTGACATAAGGCCCATAGCGACCGTCGCGAACTGTAATCGAGCCACCGTCTGGATGGTCGCCAAGTGTCGCCAATGCAGCCGGCGTGGAGCGGCCACGACCGCCCCCCTTCGACTGTTTGTCGGCCAGAACCGATACGGCGCGATTGAGGCCGACGGAGAAGACCTCTTCGGCATTCTCCAGATTGGCGAACGTGCCGTCATGGCTAACATAAGGCCCGTAGCGACCGATGCCAGCGGAGATCATCTTGCCGGTTTCTGGATGCTGCCCGATGTCGCGCGGCAGGGACAGAAGCGCAACGGCTTTCTCATGGTCGAGCGTATCTACGGTCCAGCCTTTCGGAAGGCTGGCGCGCTTTGCTTCCTTGCCCTCGCCACGTTGGACATAGGGGCCGAAACGACCGGTCCGTGCGGTGATTTCCTCACCGGTGAAGGGGTCCTTGCCGAGCGATTTCGGTTCGTCCGCAGCAGCAGATTCGCCGTTGGCGTCGCCGCCGAGCTGGCGAGTATACTTGCATTCCGGATAGTTGGAACAGCCGACGAATGCACCGTATTTTCCAAGCTTCAACGACAGCATTCCTGTGCCGCAGGTCGGGCACGAACGTGGATCGCTACCGTCTTCTCGTGCCGGGAACACCAGTGGTGCCAGTTCTTCGTTCAGTGCGTCGAGAACATTGGTGACGCGCAATTCCTTGATGTCATCGACATTACCCGAGAAGTCGCGCCAAAAATCGCGCAAAACGTCTTTCCAGGAAAGCTTGCCGTCCGAAATAAGATCGAGCTTTTCCTCAAGGTCTGCCGTGAAATCATATTCCACATAGCGCTCGAAGAAACTCTCAAGGAAGGCGGTGACCAGACGACCCTTGGGTTCCGGAATGAGCTTGCGCTTGTCGATGGTGATGTATTCGCGATCGCGCAGCGTGGCCAGAGTCGCGGCATAGGTCGAAGGACGACCGATACCGAGTTCTTCCATCTTCTTGATGAGCGAAGCTTCCGAATAGCGCGGCGGCGGTTCGGTCGAATGCTGGGTCGCATCGATCTTCGCGCGCGCCAGAGCTTCACCGGAACGAATTTCCGGCAGCTTTGCGCTATCCTCGTCGTCGTCCTCTTCTTCGCGATGATCCATATAGGCTGCGAGGAAGCCATCGAACTTAGTGACAGACCCATTGGCGCGCAGCATGGCCGAACGCGAGCTGTTGACCGCCTCAATGTCGACGGTTGTACGCTCAATGTCGGCAGCCTGCATCTGGCTGGCGATGGCGCGCTTCCAGATGAGCTCATAGAGCCGCGCCTGATCGTCATCGAGATAGCGACGCACATCCTTCGGGTGACGCGAGAAATCCGTTGGCCGGATGGCTTCGTGCGCTTCCTGTGCGTTCTTTGCCTTGCTGGAATAATAGCGCGGCTTTTCCGGCACATATTTTGCGCCGAAGCTTTTGCCGATGGCGTCGCGGGCCGCATTGATGGCTTCCGGAGCTATCTGCACGCCATCGGTACGCATATAGGTGATCAGGCCGGCAGTCTCGCCGCCAATATCGACACCTTCGTAAAGTCGCTGCGCCACTTGCATGGTGCGCGAGGCAGAAAATCCGAGCTGGCCGGATGCGGCCTGCTGCAAGGTTGACGTGGTGAATGGCGGTCCCGGATTGCGCTTGGTTGGCTTTGCCTCGACAGAAAGAGCCTTGAAGCTTGCGCCTTCCAGCATGGTGCGAATGGCCGTTGCCTGTTCACCATTCTTGATGTCGAGTTTGCCGAGCTTCTTGCCGTCAACGGCAGTGAGACGGGCGGTGAAACTGTCATTGCGCGGCGTTTTCAACAACGCCGCGATATTCCAGTATTCCTCACGGATGAAGCGTTCGATCTCGGATTCACGATCTGCAACGAGACGCAGCGCAACAGACTGAACGCGGCCAGCCGAGCGCGCGCCCGGCAGTTTGCGCCACAGAACGGGCGAAAGCGTGAAGCCGACAAGATAATCCAGTGCACGGCGTGCAAGATATGCATCGACCAGAGGTTCATCGATGTCGCGCGGATTGGCGATGGCATCCAGAACAGCCTTCTTGGTGATGGCATTGAAAGCCACACGTTTGACTGTCTTGCCCTTGAGCGCCTTTTTCTGGTTGAGCACTTCAAGCACATGCCAGGAAATGGCTTCACCTTCGCGATCCGGATCGGTTGCGAGAATGATGCCATCGCTGTCTTTCAGCGCTTTGACAATATCGGCAAGGCGTTTGGAGGAATTGCTATCCACCTCCCACGACATTGCAAAGTCTTCGTCGGGACGAACCGAGCCATCCTTGGCTGGCAAGTCCCGCACATGACCGAACGAGGCCAGAACCTTATAGTTCGAGCCCAGATATTTATTGATGGTTTTAGCCTTGGCAGGCGATTCGACAACGACGACGTTCATTTAAAGCAGCCCAGATTCGCGCCCCATGGAGATAAAATACCTCCTCTCCGCGTGAAATTCGTTGCCTTCACATGAACAGCGGGCAGCGTTTGGTCAAGAGCAGGACAACAAAAATCACGAAATACAACTTAAGATTGCTGTTAAGTTGAATGAAACCAATAGTAGCATAGGGTATGAAGAAATCGAGTTTATCTCTCGAGGAGATAGGTATGGATGATACGGCGAGTTTTCCAGAGATGGAAGACGGTGAGGATATGGAAACCGCGACTCGCTCCGAGACGGTAGCATATATAGAGCAGATGCTTGAACAGCTCAGTTTGATGGCGAAAAGTACGAATTATGTGTTGCTGGCCTATATGATCGAAATAGCTCTCATTGAGGCTCGGGAAGCGCTTCACAATGAGGCCGAGTCGTAACAGTCGTCACTCCATCGGAACCAATGCCACCTGATTGCCGGCATATCGATGGAGCCGCCCTGCCAAGTCCAGTTCCAGCAGAATGAGCTGAACAGCTCCAGTATCCATACCCGTGTGACGAACGAGGGTGTCAATGTCGGTCGGTACAGGACCGAGCGCATCGATAACGATGTCTCTTTGCTCTTCCGTTGCGAACGGTTGGAGCGATTCCGGTTCTTCCAGCGCTGGGGATAAAAGATCTGGCTGTGCTGGTATATTCGCCTGATAGGCGTTTGGACCGGCCAGCGGCCGGAGTGCTTCAATGACATCGTTTGCTTCGGTAACCAGTGTCGCACCTTGTTTCAGAAGCAGGTTTGTGCCGCGCGCACGAGGATCAAGCGGAGAGCCAGGAACAGCGAACACGGTGCGTCCCATGTCCCCAGCCATACGCGCGCTGATAAGCGAGCCGGAACGCTCTGCTGCTTCGACGACGATCAAACCCAGCGACAAGCCTGCAATAATCCGATTGCGGCGTGGAAAATCACGCGAGCGTGGCTCTGCGCCCATTGGCATTTCGCTTATGAGCGCGCCACCTTGTTCTGGTATGGCGTGATAGAGTGGAAGGTTTTCCGGCGGATAGGGGCGGTCAAGTCCACCTGCAAGTACTGCTACGGTACCGGTTTTCATGCTTGCGCGGTGCGCAGCGGCATCAATGCCGCGGGCAAGTCCGGAAATCACAGCAAATCCTGCCTCGCCAAGATCATGTGCCAGACGCTCGGTAAAACGTGCGCCAATCACCGAAGCATTACGTGAACCGACAATAGCGATGGGTGGCTTGCTGAAAATGGCTGCATTCCCCTTGATCGTAACCAAAGGGGGCGGAGCCTCACAATTCTTGAGTTGCTGTGGATAATCCGGTTCGCCCATGCCGACAAGACGGGCACCGGCGCGTTCAATAGCTTCAAGCTCGCGCTCAGCGTCGTCCATGGACGCAACGCGGATCGGACGGGCACTGCCGCCTCTGATATTGAGATCAGGTAGCATTTCTATCGCGCTTGATGCTGAGCCACAAAACAGAATCAGATCGCGAAAGGTGACAGGGCCGATATTGTCGGTTCGGATGAGGCGTAGCCAGTTAAGCCGCTGGCGATCAGAGAGGCGAATTCCAGTTTTCGAATTCGCGCTTTCCTTCATCCCTTGGCTCCGATCTTGCTCTCGGTGCCGTTTAAGAGGCGCGTAATGTTGGCCTTATGTTTGAAGATAACGATGACCGTCATGATCGCAAAGAGCACTGCGATTGCTGGATACCCCCGCGAATAGAGCGCAATGGGAACAACGATGCTGGCGATAAGTGCCGCAAGGGAGGAATAGCGCGTCAAAAGTGCCGTCACGATCCAGACGGCAGCGAAGACCAATGCTCCGGGCCATGCAAGCCCGATGAGGACGCCCAGATAGGTGGCGACGCCTTTGCCACCCTTGAAGCCGATCCATACTGGAAAGAGATGCCCGATAAAGGCACCGAAGCCTGCACCAATAGCGGCGTCCGGGCCGTAGCGTGAAGCGACGAGAACGGCGACCGTACCTTTCAGCATGTCAAAAATCAGCGTCGCAGCGGCAAGCTTCTTGTTACCGGTGCGCAGCACGTTCGTCGCGCCGATATTGCCCGAGCCGATGGACCGGACGTCGCCCAATCCTGCAAGCCGGGTCAGGATCAAACCAAATGGAATGGAGCCAAGAAAATAGCCGAAGACGAGCGCCCCTATGAGCGTCAAGCTAAGGAATCCCGGTTCGGCCATGAATGTCCCCTTGTTTCTTGATTCCGCCTACCCGGAATTTTCGAATGATTGTTCCGGGTTATGCGGCGTTTTTCAAGCCGAGTAAACGGTCTTGCCAGCCACTAAGGTGTGGACGACGCGACCTTGAAAGCGAGCACTTTCAAAGCAACTGTTCTTGGATAGCGAGTGCAGATCTTCTTCACGTACGATCCAAGGCTCATCCAGATCGACAATGGCGAGATCTGCCTTGGCGCCTGGCTTTAGCGTACCAGCATCAAGGCCGAAAATACGCGCTGGAGCTGTTGATAGCACTTCAACCAGCCGCGGCAGCGGAATGCTGTCATTGTGATAGAGACGAAGTGCGGCCCCCAGCAATGTTTCAAGGCCGATGGCACCGGCTTCGGCATCAGCAAAGGGCAGGCGTTTGGTATCGACATCTTGCGGATCATGAGCCGAAACGACAATATCGATGGTGCCGTTCTTCACGGCTTCGACCATAGCAAGGCGATCCTGTTCTCCGCGCAAAGGTGGCGAAAGTCGGAAAAACGTGCGGAATTCACCAATGTCGTTTTCATTAAGCGACAAATGGTTGATCGATACGCCTGCCGTTACCTTCGCGCCGAGATCCTTGGCGCGGCGAACAGCTTCCGCCGACATTTCGCAGGAAAGCTGTGCGGCATGATAGTTGCTGTTGGTCAGGGCTGCTAGACGGAGATCGCGTTCCAGGGGAATCACCTCCGCTTCACGCGGACTCCCGGAAAGACCGAGCCAGCTTGCAAACAGACCCTCGTTCATCACGCCATTCGCACCAAGGAACGGATCGCGTGTTTCGCAGGCAATCACGGCATTGAAATCGCGGGCGTAGGTCAGAGCGCGCCGCATGAGCTGGGTATTGGCGATCGTCTGCCTGCCTTCCGTGAAGGCGACGGCACCGGCATCGCGCAGCAGGCCGATTTCGGTCATTTCTTCGCCGCGCAGACCTTTGGTGATCGCCGCAGCCGGGTGCACATTGACGACAGCCGTGTCACGCGCCGTGCGTTTGACAAATTCCACCAGAGCTACGTCATCGATCACCGGATCGGTGTCGGGCATCATGATGATTGAGGTTACACCGCCAGCAGCTGCCGCGCGGCTTGCCGAGGCGATGGTTTCGCGATGTTCAGCGCCGGGCTCACCGACGAAGACGCGGGCATCCACGAGGCCAGGCAATACTGCCTTGCCATTCAGGTCGATGATTTCTGCGCCTTCCGGCGCGCCCTGATTGCGGGCATCCGCTCCGGCGGCAACAATCTTGCCATCGCAGATCAGAACGCTGCCGGTTTCATCGAGACCGCGCGACGGATCGATGACGCGCGCGTTTTCAAACAGGATCGCGCTCATGCTGCTTCTCCGTTGCTGGGATTACGGCGCGGATCGAGCAGGGCTTCCATCACGGCCATACGCACGGCGACACCCATTTCTACCTGTTGCTGGATCACGCTCTGCGGTCCGTCGGCAACGTCGGATGCGATCTCGACGCCGCGATTCATCGGACCGGGATGCATGACGAGCGCGTCTGGCTTGGCGACTTTGAGCTTCTCTTTATCCAGGCCGTAGAAGCGGAAATATTCGCGTACCGAAGGCACGAAGGAGCCGGCCATGCGCTCACGCTGAAGGCGCAGCATCATGACGACGTCGGCATCTTTCAAGCCTTCTTCCATCGAATTGAAGACTTCGACGCTCATATCGGCCATGCCGGAAGGCAGAAGGGTGGATGGCGCGACGACACGCACCCTTGCGCCAAGCGCGTTGAGAAGGAGAATGTTGGAGCGTGCGACGCGGGAATGCAGCACATCGCCGCAAATGGCGACGATCAGGTTTTCGATTCCGCCCTTGGCGCGACGAATGGTCAGCGCATCGAGAAGTGCCTGGGTGGGGTGTTCGTGCGCGCCGTCACCGGCGTTGACCACCGAACAGCCGACTTTCTGCGCGAGCAGGGCAGCCGCGCCCGCCGAAGCGTGACGGATAACCAATATATCCGGCTGCATGGCGTTCAGCGTCATCGCTGTATCGATGAGCGTTTCGCCTTTCTTGACCGACGAGTTGCCGACAGACATATTCATGACGTCGGCACCGAGCCGTTTTCCGGCCAGCTCGAACGACGATTGCGTTCGTGTCGATGCTTCGAAGAAGAGATTGATTTGCGTGCGACCGCGAAGCACGGACTTTTTCTTCTCTGGCTGTCTGGAGACAGCGATTTCCTGATCGGCGAGATCAAGAAGGCAGAGAATGTCCAGGGGCGAAAGCCCCTTGATGCCCAGCAGGTGGCGGTGAGGGAAAAGCGGAGGGACCGTTTGATTTATCATGGCAAGTCACCCGTATAGGACCATGAGGCAGGTCCCGCAACCGTCCTTATAATGGCTTCAGGCGATTCACCAAGAAAAACCTGTGCTGTTCTGACGACAAATTGTGTTCGGGATGGCAAAATTTTAGCAAATGCAATGCAAGAAACCTAAATTAAATTGAATCGCACAATACGGAACGAGCTTTTGAAAACGCACGACGTTACCAACCAGACGCCACCCATGACGGGTAACAATGCCTATCTGGGCGATCCGCTCTTGATGCAGATTGCGGCAGGATTCCCGAAGGAACTGCATGCCGATCTGGAACAGACGGGACGTTTTGTGTCGTCGGCTGAAGCGCAGGACCTTGCGCGTCTCGCCAATACCGAACTGCCAAAATTGAGCACGCATGACAGGCAGGGCAACCGTATCGACCTTGTCGAATATCATCCTGCGTATCATGCGCTGATGCGCCGTTCCATCGCGTCAGGACTGCATTGCTCGATCTGGGAAGGCAATCCGCTCGAAAGCGGCCGCCGTCATCAGGCGCGTGCATCGCGCTTTTTCCTGACCGCACAGCTCGAGGCGGGACACCTCTGCCCGCTTACCATGACCAGCGCATCGCTCGCAGCACTTATGGCATCGCCGGAAATCTATAAGGAATGGTCGCCGGTCATCCTGTCGCGCAAATACGATTTTTCGCAGAAACCCGCTTTTGCCAAGCAGGGCATTACGCTTGGCATGGGCATGACTGAAAAGCAGGGCGGAACCGATGTGCGCGCCAATACGACCCGCGCGACACACAATGACGATGGCACCTATGCCATAACCGGTCACAAGTGGTTCATGTCCGCACCAATGTCGGATGCTTTTCTGACGCTCGCGCAGGCGGAAGAAGGCCTTTCCTGTTTTCTGCTCCCGCGCCTCACTTCAGAGGGAAGCGGGAACGGGTTCTTTTTCCAGCGCCTGAAAGACAAGCTTGGCAACAAGTCCAACGCTTCGTCGGAGGTTGAATTCGATGGTGCCATCGGTCATCTGATCGGTAATCCCGGTGAAGGCGTCAAAACGATCATGGATATGGTCACGCTGACACGGCTCGATTGCGCTGTCGCGTCGGCCGGACTGATGCGTTCAGGCCTCGCCGAAGCCGTGCACCATAGCCGTTATCGTCAGGTATTCGGCAAGGCTCTTGTCGAGCAGCCATTGATGCAGCGCGTTCTTGCCGACATGGCGCTCGATGTTGCCGGTGCGACTGCACTTTCCATGCGGCTGGCACGCGCTTTCGATATGGCTGCCAGTGATCGTGCCGAGGCGGCTTTTGCCCGTTGCATGACGCCGGTGGTGAAATACTGGGTTTGCAAGATCGCACCTGCATTACTCTATGAAGCAATGGAGTGCCTCGGCGGCAACGGTTACATCGAAGAAGGCAATCTCGCACGCGCCTATCGCGAAGCGCCGGTCAATGCGATCTGGGAGGGTTCCGGCAATGTCATGGCACTGGACGTGGCACGTGTACTGTCGCGCGCACCGGGGCTTTTCGATGAAGTGCTGGAGTGGATCGGCGGGCAGCTTGGTCCGCGTGGGCAAGGGACACTTGATGTGCTGCGTGCTGCATTGCAGCTGACCGAAACCGATCCGGGTGTCGCACGCCTTCTAACCGAGCAACTGGCCTATGCTGCTGCAGCAGCAGAATTGCGTCAGATTGGGGCCGACGATGTGGCTGATGCGTTCATCGAGACCCGTCTTGGCGGCCAGTGGCGTTCGACCTATGGCATGCTGGATGCGCGCCACAATGCGGAACGGATTCTGGATCAGCTTTATCCGGCGTCGTAATCGTCGGATGCCGACCGCCTGATACTGTGCAGGCGGTCGAGTGCGCCTTGAAGAATGAAGGATGCCGCAGCCGAATCGATCCGTTCGGCCCGCTTGCCGCGTGAGACGTCCATACCGATCAGTGCCCGTTCGGCAGCGACGGTCGATAGGCGTTCATCCCAGAAAACGAAGGGCAGGTCGGTCAACGGCTGCATGGTGCGCACAAATGCCCGTGTGGCCTGAACGCGGGGACCGGATGTTCCGTCCATATTCATAGGCAAACCGATGACGATAACGCCGACCTTGTCGGCGTCGAGTGCCTTCAAAAGCACCTGTGCGTCGATGGAAAACTTCACCCGTTTGATAACGGGGCGCGGATGCGCGAAGGAAAGACCGAGATCAGACACCGCAAGGCCGATGGTCTTGGTTCCCAGATCCAGTCCGGCAATGGTCTGCCCGGACTGAAGCAGCGCCGGAATTTCCTCGATTTCAACGACAGCCATTGGTCCTCATCGGATTTTGAAGTGGTTTCATATTGCCTTCAACTTTATCGGCGTCATATCTGTTCGCAAACCGGAAATCGAGCCGGAAACAGAGATTGAGGAGAGACTTTATGAAACTAACATGGCTTGGCCACGCCGCTTTCCGCATTGAAACGGCAAAGGCTGTTATTCTCATCGATCCGTTTCTGAACGGAAATCCCGGTGCAAAGGGCATCGACTTCAAGGAGGCGACCAAGGGCGTAACCCATATAGCGCTGACCCATGGTCATGGCGACCATGTGGGCGATACGGTTGCCATCGCCAGGGAGCATGGCGCGATTGTGATTGCCAATGCCGATCTTGCAACCTGGCTTGGCAGCCAGGGCGTGGAAAAGCTCGATCCTGGCAATACGGGTGGCACGGTGGCGCATGACGGGTTTACCGTTACTTTCGTCAATGCACTCCACTCTTCGGCAATGCTGACGCAAAACGGTGTCTCGCAGGCGCTGGGGAATCCTAATGGTCTGGTATTCCATTTCGAAGATGCACCGACGCTCTATCATATGGGCGACACGGACATCTTCTCGGATATGGGGCTTATCAACGAGCTCCATCAGCCAGAAATCGGCATCGTTCCCATTGGCGACCGCTTCACGATGGGTGGCGCGGTCGCGGCTCTCGCCTGCCAGCGCTATTTCAACTTCAAAACCGTGCTGCCATGCCATTACGCCTCATTTCCGATCATCGACCAGACGGCGGATAAGTTCTTGGCCGGAATGGCAGATCATCGGGAAACGAAGGTTATTGCCGATCCAGCTGGCACCGTTCATTCGTTCTGACTTTGGATTTGAAGCGCAAGAAATGTTGCGCTTCAACAATCGCGCCGTTATAGCCGGTAGGAAAACTTTTCAGGGTGGCGGTTCGCCGCCCAATCTAGCATTTGCGGAGAACAGGATGTCCGTCGATATTTCTACCGTCAAGCGCGTCGCGCATCTGGCGCGCATTGCCGTCAATGACGACGATGCCGAACGCATGACTGGCGAACTCAATGCTATTCTGGGCTTTGTCGAGCAACTGAACGAAGTCAATGTCGATGGTATCGAGCCTATGACTTCTGTTACGCCGATGGACATGCGCATGCGCCAGGACAAGGTAACGGATGGCGGTATTGCTGCTGCGGTGGTGGCCAACGCACCGGTTACGGAAGACAATTTCTTCGTCGTACCAAAGGTCGTGGAGTAGGTTATGGCCATACGGGTTTCAGTCGAGACCCCCTTGCAGGATGATGTGCGCGCACTGGTCGAGGGCCTGAATGCGCATCTTCTGCCGCTGTCACCGCTGGAATTCCAGTTCAAGATGACAGTTGAGCAGATGGCGGGGCCAGATACGACGGTTTTTGTGGCGCGCGATGAAGACGGCAAGGCAGTCGGCTGCGGTGCCTTGAAGATGCACGAAGATGGCGTCGGTGAGGTGAAGCGTATGTTCACACTTCCGGAAGTGCGCGGAAAGCGCGTTGGTTCGGTTCTGGTGGATGCGATTGTCGATCAGGCGAGGGCCAAGGGCATTTCCCGCCTTGTACTCGAAACGGGCACGGGCCCCGGTTTTGCAGGTGCATGGCGGCTTTATGAGAATTCAGGTTTTACGCGCTGCGGTGTGGTTCTGGACTATCCGGATTCCGAATACAGCGCCTTTTTTGAAAAGCGTCTCGTTGAGGCGCACTGACAGGATTTGACGATGAGCGAACTGACCGCACTGACCATTGCCGAGGCGCGCGACAAGCTGAAGGCCAAAGCCATCACCGCGACCGAACTCACCGACGCCTATCTTTCCGCTATCGATTCCGCGAATGAAACCATCAACGCCTATGTGAAAGTAACTCACGATCAGGCGCGTTCGATGGCCAAAGCTTCGGATGAGCGTATTGCCAAGGGTGAAGCGGGCGCACTGGAAGGCATTCCGCTCGGCGTGAAGGACCTGTTTGCCACCAAGGGCGTGCATACGCAGGCCTGCTCTCACATTCTCGACGGTTTCAAGCCGGAATATGAGTCAACCGTAACAGCCAATCTGTGGGCTGATGGTGCGGTTATGCTCGGCAAGCTCAACATGGATGAGTTTGCAATGGGTTCGTCCAACGAAACCTCCTATTACGGTTCGGTCAAAAATCCATGGCGCGCCAACGGCTCCAACGCCGATCTGGTGCCGGGCGGTTCGTCGGGCGGTTCGGCTGCCGCTGTCGCCGCACAGCTTTGCGCTGGCGCTACCGCAACCGATACAGGCGGCTCGATCCGCCAGCCCGCAGCCTTCACCGGCACAGTTGGCATCAAGCCGACCTATGGCCGCGTTTCACGCTGGGGCACGGTTGCCTTCGCTTCGTCGCTCGATCAGGCTGGTCCGATCGCTCGCGACGTGCGTGACGCCGCTATTCTGTTGAAATCCATGGCTTCGCTTGATCTCAAGGATACGACATCGGTCGATCTGCCTATTCCGGATTATGAGGCTGCTATCGGCAAGTCACTCAAGGGCATGAAGATTGGTATTCCGAAGGAATATCGCGTTGACGGCATGCCGGACGAGATTGAGGAACTTTGGCAGAAGGGTATCCAGTATCTGAAGGATGCCGGTGCTGAGATCATCGATATTTCGCTGCCACACACGAAATATGCGCTGCCCGCTTATTACATCGTGGCACCGGCGGAAGCCTCTTCGAACCTCGCCCGTTATGACGGCGTGCGTTACGGTTTGCGTGTACCCGGCAAGGACATTGCCGATATGTACGAACAGACCCGCGCGGCTGGCTTCGGCAAGGAAGTAAAGCGCCGCATCATGATCGGCACCTATGTTCTGTCGGCTGGCTATTACGACGCCTATTATCTGCGTGCGCAGAAGGTGCGTACGTTGATCAAGAAGGATTTTGAAGATGTATTCGCCAAGGGCGTGCATGCGATCCTGACGCCAGCGACGCCATCGGCTGCCTTTGGTCTTGCCGATGAGGATCTCGCCAATGATCCGGTCAAGATGTATCTCAATGACATCTTCACGGTAACAGTCAACATGGCCGGTCTGCCGGGCATTGCCGTGCCGGCCGGTATCAATGACAAAGGCTTGCCGCTTGGCCTTCAGCTGATCGGACGTCCGTTCGAAGAAGAGACTTTGTTCCAGGCAGCGCATGCCATTGAGCAGGCTGCCGGACGGTTTACTCCGGCAAAGTGGTGGTAAAAACCGAACTTCTTATTCGCCGGGGTTTCCCCGGCGAATTTGTTTCTATGGCTGCATTAGCGGTCAGGGCCTGGCGGATAGCCGCGCGCGATATTGAACTGACCACTGAGCGGCAGAAACTGCTGGAAGCCAGGTTTCAACGCGATCTCCAAGAAATTGCGGACGGTGTTCTGGCTGCCGAAAAGGCAGGAATACTAGCAGGCTGGGGTGCCAGGGTGCCCCAAAGCAATTACATTTCCGATTTATGGGTCGATCCACCGCATCACGGGCAGGGGATTGGCAGACAGATTCTTGATGCCCTGATGGCGCAAATTCTGCTTGATGGTTTTGATGAAGCACTGATCGGCACCCATGCGGATAATCTTCCCGCGATCAATCTTTACAAAAAGGCTGGTTTCCGGATCGACCGGCAAGGAGATGAGTGGTCGGAAAGTTTCGAAAGAACCGTCGAGAAAGTCAGGATGCGCGCTGATCTTTGAAGGCCAGCTTACCGCAACCGTTGCCGAATGGTCTATCGCGCCTATTCTTCCTTGGAGTGGATAACATCAAGAGGAGGGCAAGCGATGTGGATCATGTTGACGGAAGTGAACGGCGAAAAGCTCGCCGTGAATTTTAATCACGTTCTCTCTTATAACGCTTATGGAACCGGCACACGTATTGTTACGCTGAGTACGGATCAGACGTTCTTCGTCAAAGAGTCGATTGAGGAGATTGAAGCCAAGCTAGGCATTGATGTGAAAGCCTGAAGCTTCTTTTTCTCAACGGCTTAAATAGTTTTATTGAAAAAGAAAATGAACGGCACCGTACTTGCGCATTGCCGTTCATCCTGTCTGCACTCTCGGGCACGTTTCGGGTCCGCTGAAATGCTCTATTTTACGCGCATCTCGTTCCGAAAACCAGTTCCCACTTTTCGGGACGCGCTCTAGATATCCAACTCTTCCACAAAAGCCGCACGGTCCTGAATGAAACGGAAACGGGCCTCTGGCTTGGTGCCCATCAGTTCATCCACGGTGTTGCGGGTTTCATCGACATAATCTTCGTCCACCTGAACACGCAGAAGCGTGCGCTTCTTTGGGTCCATGGTGGTTTCCTTGAGCTGTTCGGCACGCATTTCGCCAAGGCCTTTGAAGCGACCGATTTCCACTTTACCACGCCCGGTAAACATGGTGCGTAGAAGCTCATCCTTATGCGCTTCATCACGCGCATAAGCGACCTTTCCACCCTGGCTTAGGCGGAAAAGCGGAGGCACAGCCAGATAGAGATGACCATTGCGGATCAGGTCCGGCATTTCCTGATAAAAGAAGGTGATGAGCAGCGATGCGATATGTGCACCATCGACGTCAGCGTCGGTCATGACGATGACGCGATCATAGCGCAAGTCGTCTTCCCGATAATTTTTGCGCGTACCACTGCCGAGTGCCTGCACAAGATCACTTATCTGCTGGTTTGCCGTCAGTTTTTCGCGCCCGGCGCTGGCAACATTCAAAATCTTGCCGCGCAATGGCAGGATAGCCTGATTGGCGCGATTGCGCGCCTGCTTGGCTGAACCACCTGCCGAGTCACCCTCGACGATGAACAGTTCTGCACCGGCTGCGGCATTCTGCGTGCAATCGGCAAGTTTGCCGGGCAGGCGCAGCTTGCGCGTTGCGCTTTTGCGAACTGTTTCTTTTTCCTGACGGCGACGCAAGCGCTCGTCGGCGCGGTCGATCACCCATTCCAGCAGGCGAGATGCTTCCTGCGGAGAGGCCGTGAGCCAATGATCGAATGGATCACGGATCGCATTCTCCACGATGCGCTGTGCCTCGACCGTGGCAAGCTTGTCCTTGGTCTGACCGACAAATTCCGGCTCGCGAATGAAAACCGACAGCATCCCTGCAGCCGATACCATCACGTCATCGGTGGTTATGATCGAAGCGCGCTTGTTGTTGGTCAGTTCCGCATAGGCTTTCAGCCCTCGCGTCAAGGCAATACGCAAACCTGCTTCATGTGTGCCACCATCGCCGGTCGGGATAGTGTTACAATAGGAGTGGACGAAACCGTCCCCACCAAACCACGAAACGGCCCATTCGACGGCGCCGTGGCCACCTTGTTTCTCGGTCTTGCCCGCGAAAATCTCGCGCGTGACCTGATGTTCCTTGCCAAGCGAAGCCTCAAGATAGTCCTTCAGGCCACCAGGGAAGTGGAACACGGCCTTTTCAGGTGTTTCCTTCTTTGGGTCGAGCAGGGAAGGATCGCAGTTCCAGCGGATTTCAACCCCGCCAAACAGATAAGCTTTCGACCGCGCCATGCGATAAAGACGATGCGGATCGAACTGGGCTGTCTTGCCGAAAATATCAGGGTCTGGATGGAACCGGACGCGAGTACCGCGACGATTATGCACTTCGCCGAGCTCTTCCAGCCCGCCTTGCGGAATACCCCGCGAGAAACGCTGGCGATAAAGACGGCGATTGCGCGCGACTTCCACTTCCAGCATGTCAGAAAGGGCATTCACCACAGAAACACCGACGCCGTGCAGACCGCCTGACGTCTCATAGGCCTTGCCGTCGAACTTGCCGCCCGCGTGCAGTTTGGTCATGATGACTTCGAGCGTGGACTTCCCGGGAACCTGGGGATGTTCATCCACAGGAATGCCGCGTCCGTTGTCCGACACCGTGACAAACCCGTCGGCATCGAAGCTCACTTCGATGAAATTGGCATGTCCCGCGACAGCTTCATCCATTGAGTTGTCGATGACTTCGGCAAAGAGATGATGGAGCGCCTTTTCGTCCGTGCCGCCAATATACATGCCGGGACGCAGGCGCACCGGCTCCAGCCCTTCCAGAACGCGGATGGATGATGCGTTATAGTCGTCGCCTGCCGATGAAGCAGGCGGCGCCTTGGCCGTTACCGGCTTTGGAACAGAGAGCGAGGGCGCTGCCACTGGCTGCGCAACAGGCTGTGGTGCCACAGGCTTTGCGCTAGGCTTTTCCCCCTGGCGCCCCTGTTCTTGTTCCCGTTCTCGGGCCCGGGCATTGTTGACCACTCTCGAGAAGAGATCGTTGCTATCGTCCATCTGTTCCGAAAAGCTCTCTATCTGAATTTCAGGAGGTCTTTGCCGAGCCTGCTCGCCATCGACCGGAAAATACTGTTCGCGAATCAACTGAATGATGCCATGCGCGCTCACGAAAGGCGACTAAAGTTCGCCTTACGTTCCGTTTCCGCACGGCTTTTTCAAAGGGTTTTGTTCAGAACGGAACTGATTTGCACCAGAAAGAAGGCGAAAGTCAAACAAGCAGGACATTTCCGATCAAATTGGATGGAAACGCTACCACAGTTCGCATAGAGCGATAGCGGGGAATATTCAGAATACCGAGAGTTTGAAATGCAAAACAGCGCGACAAGCGGCATGGAAGCGCACGTTAAGGGCATGGCGATCATGGTGCTCTCGGTGCTTTTGCTGCCGCTGATGGACGCCATCGGCAAATGGCTCGCCATGGTGGATAATATGCCTCCTGCCACTGTCACCTTCATGCGTTTTTTCATTCAATGCTGGCTGATGTTCTTTATCCTGCTCATCGTTGGTGGTTTCGCTGCGCTGCGAACACAGTATCTGGCCGGTAATCTCATCCGCGGAGCCTTGATGGGGTTTGGTGGGCTCTGCTTCTTCACGGCGGTCAAATATATGCCGCTGGCTGATGCTATGGCCGTCTTCTTCGCCGAGCCGCTTATTCTGACGCTCTTTTCGGCAATTTTCCTGAAAGAAAAAGTGGGCTGGAGAAGGTTCAGCGCGGTCGGCATCGGTCTCATCGGCACGATGATCGTGATCCAGCCGAGTTTCGAGATATTTGGTGCTGTCTCGCTTCTGCCGTTGGCGACAGCCGTAACCTTTGCCATCTACCTGATCTTGAACCGAAAATATGGTGCGAAGGAAAGCCCGCTGGTCATGCAGTTCTATGCGGGTGTGGGCGGGTGGGTACTCGCTGGCGTTGCCGTGATTTTCGGAACTGCGGCGGGGCTTGGTGATCTGAGTTTAGGTCTGCCGCAAGGCATTCAGCCTTGGCTGCTTTTGCTGCTTTTGGGGACGATCGGAACCGTCAGCCATTTGATGGTTGTGCAGGCGTTCAAGCTGGCACCGGCATCCATGCTGGCACCGTTCCAATATCTGGAAATCGTCAATGCGGTTCTGGTCGGCCTGATCGTGTTCGGCGATTTCCCGACACCGTCGAAATGGTGCGGCATCGCGATCATCGTCGGATCGGGCTTCTATGTTTTCATGCGCGAGCGCCGTGTGAAAGTCGACGCCGTGGCCTGAGGCAGAGCTAGAGCGGTTCCAGTTATAACGGAATCGTGGGACCGCTCTATTTCTTTATTTTACGCATTACCCAACGCAAAACCGCTTCGCACTTTTGCTGGAAATGCTCTATTTCAGCTGACGGGCTCCGAAGACCGTCTCGAACGCTCTTCCCAAAGCGACGTCCATGTCGCCCATTGTTACCGGCAATCCAAGGTCTACAAGGCTGGTAACGCCATGTTCCGAGATTCCGCAAGGAACGATGCCGGAATAATGGCTGAGATCGGGTTCGACATTGATGGCTATGCCGTGAAAGCTCACCCAGCGACGGAGGCGGATGCCGATAGCAGCAATCTTGTCTTCACACATGCCGCCATTGGCAAGGCGCGGCTTTTCAGGCCGTGTAACCCATACGCCGACACGATCCTCACGACGCTCGCCTTTGACGTTGAACTCGGCAAGGCTCTCGATGATCCACTGCTCAAGAGCTGTCACGAAGGCGCGCACGTCCTCGCGGCGGCGTTTCAGGTCGAGCATCACATAGACAACGCGCTGGCCAGGTCCGTGATAGGTATATTCTCCGCCGCGCCCCGTGTTGAAGACAGGGAGACTGTTCGGGGTCAGGAGATCGTCTGCATTGGCGCTCGTCCCTGCCGTGTAAAGCGAGGGATGCTCGACCAGCCACACCAGTTCATTGGCAGTGCCGTCCCGGATGGCCTGGACACGTGCTTCCATGAAAGTGAGTGCTTCTTCATAATCCGTCAGCCCTTCGGCAACGACCCAATCGACCGGAGCCGCATCAGCGGCGACAGGCCGGAAATGTGCCTCCAGCGCATCGCGTTCACGCGGCTTTTGTGAAGCTGTCTCGAAAATGGGGAAGGCGGAATTATTCGTCATGATGGCACCATATGGCGGTTTTGCAGCGCGACCGCCAGATGGCAAAATGCCTCCCCGATCAATGAATCGCGAGCGGTACTTCCTTTTCACAGCGATTGCGTCCTGCCTGCTTGGCCCGATAAAGCGCGCGGTCAGCGGCATTGACGAGATGGCTATAATCGGGATGACCGTTGAATGCTGCAACCCCGATGGACAGCGTTACAGACTGGCGTGCGCCATCGGGAAGGTTCAACGGTTGTTGTGCTATCTGTCTGCGAAGCTCTTCGGCGATTGTAAAAGCTTTGTTCTCGTCGGCTTCTACGAGAGCGACGAGAAACTCTTCGCCACCATAGCGGAACACGAAGTCGCTCGGGCGGCAAAGCGACAGGATCGCTTCGGCCACCTGCTGAAGGACTGCATCGCCACTGCTGTGTCCGTATGTGTCGTTAATGTTCTTGAAATGATCGATATCGATCATCAAAACGCTCAGATCCATGGCCTTTTGCGAGGCCATGCGCACTTCACGGGTCAGGATCGAAGGCATGAAACGCCGGTTTAGAGCACGTGTCAGTGGGTCACGACCTGTTTCCATCGCGGCGGCCGCCTGAAATAATTCGGATAGCAGGAATTTCACTTCACCGATCTTGGTTTGAAACTGTGCCAACGAAGCCGCAAGGCCGGCGGGGTTGTCCTTGCGTGCGCTGTTGATGGCAGGCAGGAGAACATTGTCGATATGTTCTACATTCCGGCGGATGTTTTCCAACGTACCGGAGTTGGAGAACATCAGATCAGCCTTGTGTTGCAACCACAATCCGAAATCCGAGCTTGCGAGCGAGTGAAGCGGACTATCGGCATTGCCGTAGAGGTTGAAGAGAAGCGACTGGCTCCATTCCATAAGCGCTGCACGTTGCGATTCGCGTTCAAGCGGAAAATCGTGACTTAGCGTGAAAGCCCGGTAGGCTTCGTCGGTCTGGGCACTTTCGCGCGCGTCCTTGACGAAGGCTTGGCTCATGATTTCGATAGCGATGTCGATGGCATTGCTGACATGCACGATCAGGCGCGCCAGAACCTCTCTTGAGGCAACTTCCACTTTCAGTTGACGGACGATTTCGTTTTTCAGCAGGCGCGCGCCTTGCATGACGACGTGGATCGGCACATCGATGCGGGCGTGAACCTCGCCAACCTTGCGCTGTTCACGAATGAATGCCTCAACATCGTCGGCTGTTCTCTGGAACATTTTCAACAGCCAGTCGCTCAGTGAATTGTGCAAACGTTCCTGCACCATTTTCTGGGACAGGAATGTCGCTGCATCACGATTGTTCATAAGGCGATTATAAAAAACACCGACAAACTGCTCGCGGTGACGGCCAATCAGATCACGGAGAAAGAGAGCATGTTCTTCGGGCAGGCCGCTGACCAGCTCGACCCATTCGGTCTGGGTTGCGCCCAGTCCAGTTTTCGATCCCCATGTCATGTCGATTTCAGAGGTCGAATAGTCCATGTTCCTGCTCCTTGCGATGACCGCAAAGCTCCGCCCGCTACCGGTGCTGGACCGGTGCCGGATCGGCCTCGCGGATTGGAGAATCTGCGGCTTTCCCTTTGCTTGGAAAGGGCTGCGTGCGAATTCAACAGGCACCTAATATCCCGACTTTCTTAAAAAGTCTCTCCGCAAAATGGCGGGTTAGTAATTGGGTTTAATTGGCAGCGCTTTTTGTAGAGTGCGGTCGAGATTGATAGAGCGTCGTAAGATTAAGTGACTTTACCAAATGGTTGTTTGGCCTACCTATCTGCGGGCAAGATTCCAATTCTGGCCATCTCTGGAAAGGACTCCGGAATGAGATTTACGTTAATTTCTGCGGCTCTCGCGCTCTTTGCGGTTACCGCTGTCGCTGAAGCAGGCACACCGGTTGCTCCGGCTCCGATTCCGGCTGTAGCCGCCAATAGCACTGGTTCGGCCATTCAGGTCGACTATCGCTGCCGTCGCGGCATGGTTCGCACGCCGAGCGGTCGCTGTGTTACGGATCGCCGCTGGCGGGATGATCGTCGCGGATGGGATCGTCACTCACCACGTTATTATCGCGAACGGGATCGTGATCGCCGCTGGCGCCATGATCGTGATCGTCATCGCGACAGAATCTATATCGAGCCACGTCGTCGCGGCCCGCACAACTAACAAAGAAAAAGAGCAGCGATTTCGCTGCTCTTTTTATACCGGCTCGGCTTGTGTGTCGGAAAGACTGTCAAGTTGCGGAAATACATCCGCTGTCATAGGGGCCAGGACGTCAATCACCAGTCCATCTGGCGCGAAGTTGATGTCGCATTTGGCCCTGAGTTCGCCCGTGAGAACGGAATAGAGCAGCCGCTGGCCGAAGCCACGACGGGTAGGGCGTTCGACTGCAGGTCCTCCGTCTTCAACCCAGCGCATATGAAATTTTCGCTCGCCCTGCCTTTCGAGCACATCCAGCTGAATTGGACCGTGCCGTTTTCATTGGAGAGCGCGCCGTATTTCACGGCATTGGTCGCGAGTTCGTACAAACCAAGCGAAAGCGAAACCGTTACACGGTCGCTTACCACGAGTTCTGGACCACTGGTTCGGATTCGATGACCGAACGTGCTGTTGAAAGGGGCGAGGGCAGTTTCGCAGATCTGGCTGATCGTTGTGCCCGTCCAGTCCTCCCGAAGCAGCATGTCTTGAGCCTGACTAAGCGCTCGCAGCCGCTCGCTGAATAGTTCGTTCGCGGTTTGCGGATCGGTGGCATTGCGCAAGGTCTGGTTGGCGATTGATTGCACCATTGCCATTGAGTTTTTGAAACGGTGCGAAATTTCACGGGTCACAAGTGCTTGTCAGCCTCGGCTTTTTTGCGTTCGGTGACGTCGATGACGATACCCAGAAGCGCAGGTGATTTGCCGAGGAGAGCTTTGGCTCGTGTTTCCACCCAGCGCACCTGTCCCAGCCTGTTGGTAATGCGATATTCGACCCGGAAAGATTTGCCTGTAGCAAAAGATTCCTCCGAACGCTGGATAAGCGTTATCCGGTCTTCAAGCATCACCATGTCGATGATCTTGTCGTAGTTGACTGGTTCGTCCGGCGTCAGTCCGAAAATGCGACGATATTCGGCCGAGCAGCTAATCTCCCCGGTCGTGTAATCCCGCGTCCAGAAACCGACATTCGCCACTTCAACGATATACTGGAGTTGATCGCTGCTACGCTGCTTTTCAATTGAGAGCGTTTCGCGTTCTTTTTCGAGCTCAACCAGTTTGCCGAGTTCCAGCGTCACATCAAGCTGCGACGAAACGAAGTGATGAAGTTCGCCATTCTCGGTTTTGACCGGGGAGATATGAAGTCGATTCCAGAACGGCTCGCCAGATTTCTTATAATTGAGAATATCGATCTCAACGGACTGTTCGGCTTCCAATGCCGAATGGATGATCTCGACATGTTTCGGGTCTGTGCCAGGGCCTTGAAGAAAGCGGCAGTTCTTCCCGATGATTTCGTCGGCCTCGTAACCAGTGAGGTTCTGGAAGGCCTCGTTTGCAAAGATGATCGGATTGTCCGGCAGACGCGGATTTGTGATGAGCATTGGCATGGGCGTCAGTTCAACCGCTGCCGTGAAGGGATTCGCTTCCTGGGAGAAAGATGCTCCCAAAACTTTCACGGACGGCTGTACTCTTGTTGCCAATGCAAACCCCACTCGCTGAAAACGCTTACAAGCTGTCCTAATTCACGCAAGTTATCTCATTGTCGCTTAATTTGCGAACAAAAATAATGGAGTAGCTCGAACGAAAATATTGGATCTTTCGTTAAATCATTGATGGAATGGCCATGCATTGCGACGTGAAAATAAGGCATGCACATAATTTACCGACAATATTCAGCGTGCATTCATAAACGGAAAGCAATGATGGCATCATTGAAATGGAGAAGCACAGGATGAACACCTTCAAAAAGATGATGGTTGGCCTCGTCGGTGCAAGCTTTCTGATCGGCGCAATGGTTCCGGTCTCGGCTGCACCTGTCATGCCAACTGCGCCTGCGGCGAGTAATGAGAATGTTCAGCAGGTCCGCGATGACCGCTGGCGCCGCGGGCCAGGACATGGAAACTGGGGTGGACACCGACCTGGGTATCGTCCGGGCTGGCATGGTCGTCCTCATCGTCCGGGACCTGGCTATTGGAATGGACACCGCGGTTATCGGCACTACCGTCATGGCTATCGTCGCAGCAATGATGGGTGGTGGTATCCGCTCGCAGCTTTCGGCGCTGGCGCAATCATTGGTGGTGCAATTGCAGCTCCGCCGCCCCCACCGGTCTATCGCGCGCCTGCTTATGGTTACAGCAACTCGCATGTCCAGTGGTGTTATAATCGTTATCGGTCCTATCGGGCTTCCGACAACACTTTCCAGCCGTATAACGGTCCCCGTCAGCAGTGTTATTCGCCATACTGACAGTGGAAATTTGTTAAACTCAATGAAGCCGCCCTTCATGGGCGGCTTTGTTTTTGTGGACTAAGTCTATCAACTGTATCCGTGAGTAATTGTCATCCATATCAGTGCATTCTAAAAGGCGGCGGGATAAGATTCCGGGGTGCATTTGTTGAATCGCTTTCGGTCTCCCCATTTCATAACGAAGCGCTAAAGGAGACGGGATGCGCCAGATTTTACCCAAGGCTTTGGCCGGTATAGTTATACTCGGCATACTGAGCGTAGTACTTGGTTCCTGGTACACGATTGACGAAGGTGAGCGCGGCGTTGTTTTGCGCTATGGGGCGGTTTCCGGCGTTGCACAACCGGGGCTGGGCTTCAAAATTCCGGTGATCGATTCGATTGTGCGAATATCGGTGCAATCCAAGGCTGCGATCTATAACAGCATGGAAGCCTATAGCCGCGATCAGCAACCAGCTACGATGAACCTGTCGGTCAATTATCGCATTCCGCCAGACCGTGTGGAGGAAGTCTACGCGACCTACGGCGGTGAAGACGGCCTCTTGTCCCGCCTTGTCGAGCGACGCGTTTTTGAGGAAAGCAAGACTGTTTTCGGCAAATTCAATGCTGTGGAAGCCATTCAGGAGCGTAGCCGTCTCAATCAGGAAATTGCTGAGGCAATTCAGAGCAGTGTACGCGGTCCGGTTATTATCGACACGGTGCAGATCGAGAATATCGATTTTTCGGACTCCTATGAGCAGTCCATCGAACAGCGTATGTTGGCCGAAGTTGAAGTGCAGCGTCTCCGCCAGAATGCAGAGCGCGAAAAGGTACAGGCTGAAATCACAGTGACGCAGGCAAAGGCGCAGGCAGACGCACGCCGTGCCGAAGCCCAGGCTCAGGCCGATGCGGTTCGTCTGCAGGCGGAAGCCGACGCAGAAGCGATAAGGATAAAGGGTGAGGCAGAAGCAACTGCCATCAAGGCGCGTGGCGATGCGCTTCGTGACAATCCGGGTCTTGTCGCACTGACGCAAGCAGAACGATGGGACGGTCAGCTGCCAAGCACGATGCTACCGAATGGAGCAATACCCATGCTGAACCTGAGCAATTCCCAGACGCAGCAGAAATCACCTGACTATTGATATAGTTGCAGAGAGACCAGCTGGGTCGTGACTGTCACGTTTGACGCACATCCCGAAAAGCGTTTCATCCTTTTCGGGATGTGTTCTACCCCCCACGCTGGTCATAACCTTCGACGTTTTCTCCATCCATTTTCTGGCGCAGGTGCTGCTTTAGCTTCATGATCTTGTCTGCGTCCCATCCGGTCACGTCGGTGACTTCCAGCCACGCATTGACATAGTGTTCCGGAGCATAGACATGCCCGTGTCCTATCGGTGTGGCGGTCCCAAAAGCCATATCTAGTGCCAATTGCAGCATGGTCACGACAGGATACCACCGCAGCTCTGGTGAAACATCCGGTCCGCGCGGTGCCTGCATCCAGTCAGGTTGACGATAGAACGATAGACTGTCGAAGAATGTCACCGGATCGCTGGCATATTGCAGATACACCACCCGCAACGGCCCCCAGCGGGTTCCATTTCCCGGCGCTTCACCATTCTGATTCATGAAACGGGCAAAGGAGCCGTCTCGGAACACTGGTAGCCATTCTGGAGTTCCAGGGTTTCTTCGTCTGGTCATGGCTTTCCAGTCCCTGCTCGGGAAAGGTGGCCCGCTCCACAAGGCACCGTTGATTGGATCGTCAAGCATTTCGAAAAGCTCGGCTGAGACTTCAGAATTCATCGCCCCAAGGCTCAAGCCATAGAGATACAGACGTGGGCGCTGATCGTGCGGAAGTCTTTTCCAGTAATTATAGACGGTTATGAACAGAGCTCGAGACGCTTCTGCTCCGTATTCCGGTTGAAACAACAACGACAAGGGACTGGAAAGATAGGAATATTGCATGGCAACGCTGGCCACATCGCCATTGTGCAGAAACTCCAGTCCGTCCATGGCTGCTGGATCTACCCACCCTGTACCGGTTGGAGTGATGACGACCAGCACAGAACGTTCAAAACCGTTCTGACGCTTCAGTTCCTCAAGTGCCAGTTCGGCTCTTTGTTCAGGCGTATCGGCTACTTGCAGACCTGCATAGACCCGTATCGGGTCTATAGCCTTTTCGCCAGTCAAGGCAGCAATATCGGCAGCTCCGGGACCTGAGGAAACGAACTCACGTCCAGCTCGCCCAAGCTCGTTCCAATGCAAAAGCGAAGCGGCGCTGCCAGTCTCGTTCGGTGATGTCGGTTGTGGGCGGTCCGGTTCGATCAGAGCGTCAAACTCGCGAAACGAACGATCCAGAACCTTGAAAGTGGACTGGATGAGCAGGCCGTTGGCGATGGTCCAGATGAGCACAACAGTGATCGTAATGCCCAGGACATTGGCTAACCGGAGAGGCATAACGAGTTGTATTTTGGCGGAGACGAATTTCCCTAGTAGAATGAGAAAGCGAACCAGAATTAGCAGAACCAGAAATGTCAGCACAGCTAACGCGGAGACACTCATTGGATAGGCGCTGGGCACCGGCTCCATATCCATGACTGCACGAACTGAATTCTGCCAGCCCGCGGCAAAATAGAGTGCCACGACGGCCACGGCGAGACAAACCAAACCCACCACAAGATTGGCCCGACTGCGCAGCCGATTCCGGGGTTCAGGCAATTCCAGATAATGCCATAGCCAGCGCCACAATACGCCGATGCCATAACCGGCTCCGAAGGCGACACCTCCGAGAATTCCCTGCATGACGTAGGTTCGCGGGATAAGGCTGGGGGTGAGGGCTGCGGCGAAAAACAGTGTTCCGAGCGCGATACCCACGCCGGACAAGGAACGTCGGAAATGAGAAAATGCCTTGGTGGCCAGAGACATGAAGCACCACGCAGATTAAGTCATTGGAATGAAACTAGCTGTAGCAAGAGCGGGCGGCAAGGCCCGGCACGGAGAAGCAGGAGCTGAATAGTCCTGGTTAGGCGCCTCGCGATTCAGAATCGCCCTTCTGCTCAGGGTGTTAAGTATCCAAATGAGCATGAAAAGCGCCTGTTTACCGGCATATGGAAGAGGCGGTCTGGCATGGAGTATCCCAGACCTGTGATTTTTTTGAATTTATGTTGAAGAAACCTGATTTTATGGTGTTGACCAATCCGTAAGCCACCCTTATGTTCCGCCGCACTTCCGGGGGCGATTTGCTCCTACAGGGAGCGCGTAGCTCAGCCGGTAGAGCAACTGACTTTTAATCAGTAGGTCCAGGGTTCGAATCCCTGCGCGCTCACCACTTTCTCTTCAAATTAGTTCATTTCACCTTTGTCGTAGTGACTTTGCATTGCAAGAGTGCCATGAGCGATCATGACCTTGCGTAGAAGAATTGTTGGCGATCGGTCGGATACCGCCCTTTGGGTTGTATCGCTGACGCTTGTTATTCTTCTGCAAGGGCTGGTAACGGCATACGCGCAGGCTTCCATGGCGGCGTGGAGCGCTGGTCCCTCGTCCGTGATCTGTTCAGTCCACACGACGCAGGCAGATGCAAACGCTCCCCTGAAAGATCTCGCCAGACATTGCTGCTCGACCCTATGTCAGGCCGCATGTGCCATTGGGACAGGATTGCCAGAACAGCCGGTCACCGTGTCTTTCGATTCGATTGTTGCGAAAGACACGGTCGCTTTTCCTCTCGCGGTTCGCGCACCTCCTGATCAGTTTGTTACGGCTGCTCAAGCCAGAGGGCCTCCCGCTTTGCACGATCTTTGAAAACGACGCCGCCGCCCCGCGACGGCAATTTCATATCGTTTGGAGATATCGATGCAAAATCATGATTTTATCGCGGCAGCCAATGCTGGCTGCCCACGCACTGTGCTGTGCTTCTACTGTTTTTCAAGGAGGGTTCCATGACGGATACGCTTCTTGAAGGAAAAACTGGGGTACAAGCACGACCGAATACCGCTAGTTCTGCGAACTCCGGCTTCCAGGCCTTCATCACACGGCTTCATTTCTATGTCGGCCTGTTTGTTGGTCCCTTTATCTTGATCGCAGCTGTGACGGGCACGCTTTATGTGCTGACGCCCCAGCTTGAAAACTACATCTACCGCGACCAGTTGCGTACCGCATCGCTTGGAACCTTGCAGCCATTGGCGGATCAGGTGAAGGCGGCCGAAACCTTTATAGGCGAGGGCCCAAAACTTTTTGCTGTGAGGCCTTCAATTGCTCCCGGCTGGAATACACGGGTCATGTTCACCCAACCTGGATTGGGAGAATCTGAAAGCCGGGCAATCTTCATCGATCCCGTCACGCTGGCCGTAAAGGGCGACCTCGTTGCCTATGGCACAAGCGGGACCTTGCCGTTTCGCGCGGCGATCGACTACCTACACCGCAATCTGATGCTCGGGGATTTTGGGCGTTACTACAGTGAACTCGCTGCATCCTGGTTGTGGATCGCGTCTCTAGGCGGCACTCTGCTTTGGTGGTGGAATCGGAATATCCGGCGAAAACAAAAACAAACGAAAAATCTCCACCTGAAGACCCGTCGCTTTCACAGTCAGGTCGGTATCTGGATAGCTGTCGGTCTTTTGTTCCTTTCGGCAACCGGCATGACCTGGTCGCAATTGGCGGGGGAAAGGATTGATCAGTTCAGAGCGGCGGTTGGCTGGATTACGCCTTCAGTCTCGACAGTTCTGAATAAGGCGACAGAATCTAGCCAAGAGAGTGCGCATCAGGACCATGGCGGCATGCCGATGCCGTCCGGAACAGGGGATGCGCAGGATCATGTCGGACAGCTGGATAGTGTTTATCTGGCTGTACAACAGGCAGGACTCGATTCCCCGATGCTTGAAATCCGACTGCCCCGTTCATCGGATCAAGGCTGGCTGGTGCGTGAATATGACCGTTCCTGGCCGACACAAGTGGATACGATTGCTCTCGATCCCCAAAATATGGAGGTTATCAGCCGTGCTGACTTCGAGAGTTTTCCGCTTATCGCAAAATTGATCCGCTGGGGTATCGATCTCCATATGGGTGTCCTGTTCGGGGTCACTAATCAGATCGTGATGGCTGCGCTCGGCCTCTCGCTGATTGTGATGATTGTCTATGGCTATCGCATCTGGTGGCAGCGTCGCCCGCCTGCCGGATCAATGCCCAGAACGTTGATTGCAAGCTGGAGACGTCTCACTGCCGCGCAACAGATTGGGATCGCAATCGCTGCTGTATTTGTAGGTTGGACGCTGCCATTGGTCGGTATCAGTCTGATTGCATTCTTGCTGGTTGATTCCGTGCGCTGGTGGTTTGGCGGTCAAAAACCAGTCGTGCGCTAAATCAACAGGCTGGCGCCCGTCTTCCGGGCGCCAGCTCTGGCTTAATTATCAACTGGCCGGTCGTGGCGGCAATCCGGCACGGACGCGCATCTTTTCCAGAAGACTGGCGGCAATTGGCTCATAATTTTCATCGAAATGATGACCTCCGGCCAGTTTCATGACTTCCATCCCTTTGAGCTCGGCAGCTGTGCAGGCGGTATCATCTTCTTCTTCGCCATAGACGCAAACAACCCGATCAAGCGGGATTGTCGAGATAGCAGGAACGACATCTTTGTCGCCATCCATTCCGAGCCAGCCTTCAATCGAAACCTGGAAGGTCGTCGTCGTCTCGACACCGAGAAGCCCGATCATTTTCGTCCGGTCCTGTATGGAAGGGTCGAGATATTTCCAGGCAAAGGGGAATGTATCGGCGCCGAATGAGTAGCCCAGAACTGCAACCGGCAATTTGTTCGTCGGGTCGGCCTTCTTGATCATGGCCGTCGTGTCATTGGCTATTTCTTCCGGCGTTCGTTCCGACCAGAAATAGCGAAGCGAATCCACACCGATCACGTGAACGCCATGAGCCTGCAGCCATTCACCAATGGATTTGTCGAGATCTCGCCAGCCACCATCACCCGAATAGAAAACGGCAACCATATCGGCTTTGCCGCCTTTGGCGGGAAGATCGACGATAGGCAGGGCCTCGTTCTTGGCATCCTGATCCGCCATGGCGACGACATTGTCGACAGCCATTTTCATGCGAGCAGGAAATTCCGGAGCGGATTGAAGCACGGCAACATTTTCCTGGCGGGCTGTAACCGGATTGTTGACCGGCGATCCGCTGGGACCGACCACAAGGGCAGGGGCGGGAATTACCGCGTTGAAGCCATAGGTGAAGCCGCCATCGGGCGCCTTGGTCGCTTCGGCTTTCTCGGTGCAGGAAGGCAGACGGGTCTTGGCTGGGACCGGATCAAGCGATACGGCGCCTGCAATCGTCGCATCCGGAGAATCCGAGGCTGCGGCATATGCGATGGTAGCGCCTTGTCCAACGCCTGTCAGAACGGGATGAAAATAGACGCCCAAATCAAGTCCACGCAGAGCCTCCTTGGCGATGGCTTCGAAATCAGAGTCGAGATAGTTGCAATCGCCATCTTCCTTATCGAGTGCGGCGCGCCACGGGCCAAGCTCGACCGGCAGAACGATCATGTTCCGGGCAAGCATGGCGTCCATGAAGCTTTTCTCCCGGTCGCTCATACCTCCTTCGTCGCTTAGTAAAATCGCAAGGCCGACGGGGTCGTTCTTCGGCATGTAGACCGGAATATTGGACAGTCTTTCAGCACTGGCGTGGATGACCGGTTCATCGGAATCGGTGATTTTCGTCCAGAGTCGGGCGATCTTGCCTGTATGCATTGCGCCATACGCGCCCACCGCAGCCACCAACGCCAGTCCAAGAAAAATGAAGAGAACGCGTCTTTTCGTCATTTGCGGATGAACTCCAGAGGACTGCCATTGATGAGGGTTGTGGCATCGAGAAGCGCGCGCGGCGTTTCCAGGCCACCCGGGCAAACCATATAATGCGGGGTCCAGACCGGATCGAACTTTTCCTTGAAAGCTTTCAGTCCGTCAAAATGATAGAGATCGGCTCCACGCTTGTAGATGAAGGAGCCGAAACGATTCCAGCGGGACGCCAGCCTGCTACCGCTCAGGCCGGAAAGCGGGGCGGCACCAAGATTGAACCACTTGTAACCTTCTTCCTTGCTGGCCATCAGCAGTTTTGCAAACAGTGCGTCCATCAGAAGCTTGTGTACATTGGGCATGTAGCGCATGAGGTCGACGGTGATTTCATACTTGTCCGCGCCACGCCACATATTGGCGAAAGCCACAATTTCTCCGTCACTTTTCAGCACTGCGACGTCGAAGCGTTTCATGTATTCGTCATCGAAGTACCCCAGCGAGAAGCCTTTCTCGCTGCCCGACTTGAAATCGAGCCACGCATCGGAAATCTCGCGCAGGCGTGGAATGAGTGGCGGTACGTCGGCCGCCGGAATGATTTCAAACGTAAGGCCGTCCTTGTCGATCTTGCGGTCGGCATAGCGGAATGGCTGGCGACGCGGACCATCGAGCGAGAAATTGGTGAGGTCAACGCGGGCGACTTCGCCGAGCTTCAGGGCAATCAATCCCATATCCAGAAACAGGGGCAGGCTTTGCGGGCCGACACCGTAGAATACGGTTCGCAGGGCAAGCTCGTCGGCCAGTGCGTGAAATGACCATGCAAGCTCCTTAGCCGTCTGTTCCTGGCCTATGGGTTCTCCGAGCGCAATCAGGCTGCCACCTGATTGCGCATACATGATGAAGGCGCTCTTGTCTGGCGCAAGGAGGAATTGCTTGTCACCAAGCATTGCCAAAGCGGCATCCGTATGTGGCCATTGGGCGACGAGATCCGGCACGGCATCAGGTATGGAATAATCTACCTTGCGTTTGCGGTGACCAGCCCGGTTGATAATCGAGTAAAGGCCCACTGCAGCGACCACTGCGAAGACAAGGACAGTCGCACGCAAGAACCGGGGCGCATTGCCGTTCCATGCGAAATCCCACCAGAGGTCATTGGAATATTCCACGTGGCGATAGACGAAGAAGCCGAGCCATGTGGAGACAAGCACCGTCGTGCCGACGGTCGCGATCCAGTTCCAGCTTAAATCGAACGGTCCGGAAATCGGGCGGCGATAGAACGAATCCCGGAAGCCCCAAAGTGTGAATGCAGAAATGCAAAGGATGGTCGCCTCTTCCCAGTCAAGGCCTTTGGCGAGGGAAAAGACAGCGCCGCTGAGGAGGAGGATTAGTGCTGCGACCCACGCACGTGCAAGCCGCTTCGACAGACCGCGTGCAACGATCAGCAGCGCTACACCTACCAGACTGGCGGCAAGATGCGACATTTCCATGAAAGATTCAGGAACTATGTCGGAGAGCAATTTCACGCGGTAGCGAAGGTCTGGTGTCGCACCGGACACCAGAAGAATGATGCCGCCGAGAAAGATGATGCTGGCAGAAAGGCTCGGGATGAGTGGCTCGACCAGACGTTTGGCGAAGCGCGCCTGCTTGCCGAGCATATGGCGCCGCCGCATGATCTCCCATATGAGAATGCCTGCGGTCGCTACAACGAGCGGCATAACCGTATAGATAAGACGGTAGGCGAGAAGCCCCGCAATCGCATCCGGCTTCCCGCCTAGGCCGAGTCCAGCAATGATTGTCGCTTCAAATGCGCCTAGACCGCCCGGAGCATGACTGGCAATGCCCAGCACGATGGCGATGACATAGACCAGCGCGAAAACCGCAAAGCTTGGCACGGCGTCTGCAGGCATGAGCACATAGAGCGTAGCGGCAGCTGCGCCCACATCCACAAGCCCGGCAAAGATCTGGGTCAGAGCGCCTTTTGAGTTCGGCAGGCGCAGACTGAACGAACCCACCGTAAAACTACGCTGTCCATGCGACAGCCAGTAGATCAGCCAGCCGATGCCACCCAGAATGGCGATACCGGCGACGATATCGATTCGGGAATCGATGGCGGAAAGCCAGGGAACATCCTGCGGGTCGATGAGAAGCGCTGCACCGACCATGATGATCAGTGCGAACCAGATCGCGAACCATGATGTCCCGACAATCTTGCCGATATCGGCAAGGCTAACACCCTCCGCAGCATAGATGCGATAACGCAATGCGCCGCCGGTCAGCAGGGAAAACCCAAGCGCGTTGGAGATTGCGTAGCCGGCAGCACCTGCGACGGCAGCGATGCGGCGCGGTATCTGGTTGGGCGCAATCGTATCGACAGCCACCACATCGTAGAGTGCGACGGCTGCATAGCTCAGAACTGTGAAGAACACAGCTAAACCAAGTGTCGTCCACGAAATGTTGTGGAAGGCAGCGAGTGTTTCCGTGCGAGACGTATTCTGGAGCAGATTCTCCAGCACATAGATCGCCAGCAGCGCAATGGCGATGCCCGCTATCGGAAACAGAAAATGTTGGTATCGCTTGAGCCAGCCAGAATGTCTTGTCGACGTTGCAGGTGGTGTTGAAGGCACTTCATCATCAATAAGGCTCATAGGAACGTCGTCCGGTTGGAGCAATATATTATAAATCGCGCAATGATCTCGATTTAGGGCGAACTTGTGTTCGAGCGAGATGCCGCATTGAAAATATTCTAAGTAGAGCAGAATCTAGTCTATATAAGCCTGTGGTTTGGCCAGACCGCAAGCGATTTGATGAACTGAAAGAGGTATTGGTGCTCGATATTTCATATATGACCGCAGCCGGAGCCGGTGCACTGTCGTTCCTGTCGCCCTGTGTTCTCCCGCTCGTGCCGCCTTATCTGTGTTATATGGCGGGCGTGAGCGTAGAAGATTTTCGCGCAGATAAGGCGACAGCCGTTGCCGCCGCGCCTTCAGCGCGCCGCTCGTTGGCATTTGCGGCAATCTGTTTTGTTCTCGGTTTCACAACTGTTTTTGTGGCGCTCGGCGCTGGAGCTTCGTCCATCGGCGCCTTCCTGCGCGCGTGGCAGCAGGAGATCGCAATCGTTGCGGGCGTCGTCATCATATTGATGGGACTGAATTTTCTTGGCATCTTGCGTTTCTCGTTCCTGTCCCGCGAAGCTCGTTTTCAGGCACGCAACGCTCCGGCATCGCCGCTTGGAGCCTATGTCATGGGACTGGCATTCGCCTTCGGCTGGACGCCGTGCATCGGGCCAGTTCTTGGGCCGATTCTGACGCTTGCAGGCGGCAGCAGCACGGTTGGTGAGGGCGCGTTATTGCTGGCGACCTATTCGCTTGGCCTTGGCATTCCGTTTTTGATCGCCGCCCTTTTTTCCGGCGCATTCATGCGGTTTCTTTCACGTTTCCGCGTGCATCTCGGCAAGGTGGAGAAAGCAATGGGCGCGCTTCTGGTCGCTGCAGGTGTCCTGTTCCTGACCGGAGGCATGCAATCCTTCTCGTTCTGGCTGCTTGAGAATTTCCCCGCGCTGGGGCGGTTGGGTTAAAGGTTTGGCAGCAGCCCGTAAGTTTTCATAGACGCTTTGATGTTAAGAGCGAAAATCATCTCAATTTTCTGGACGATACCATGACAGACCGTACCTGCCTTTCCATCGTACTTGCTGCTGGCGAAGGCACACGCATGAAATCCAACTTGCCCAAAGTACTGCATCAGGTGGCAGGCTTGCCGCTGGTCTCTCACGTGGTCACGGCGGTTCAGGGGACCGGAAAGAGCGACATTGCGCTGGTGGTCGGGCGTGGCGCCGACGATGTGCGGGCGGCAGTGGAAAAGAACGCAGGCCCGGTGTCGGCCTTCGAACAGAAGGAGCGTCTCGGCACGGCGCATGCCGTCCTGGCAGCGCGCGAAGCGATCGAACGCGGCTATGACGATTTGCTCATCGTTTTTGGCGACACGCCACTGATCGAGGCGCAATCTCTGCAGAAAGCTCGCGAACGACTGGCCGAGAGTGCAGACGTTGTCGTTATCGGTTTTCGCCCAGACGATCCACATGGCTACGGTCGCCTCATCGAGAAGGACGACAAACTTGTCGCCATCATTGAGGAAAAGGAAGCAACCGAAGAGCAGAAACAGATCGGATTCTGCAACGGCGGACTGATGGCAGTTCGCGGTCAACACGCCCTGACGCTTTTGGATGCGGTGGGCAATGACAACGCCAAGGGCGAATATTACCTGACCGATATCGTCGCCATCGCCCATGGCAAGGGCATGAACGTGACGGCCATCGAAGTGCCGGTCGATAATGTCATCGGCATCAACAATCGTGTTGAACTGGCCGAAGCCGAAGCCATCTGGCAGCAGCGCAAACGTCGCGAGATGATGCTTGCAGGTGTAACGCTTATTGCACCTGAAACTGTTTTCTTTTCGCATGATACGCTGATCGAAGCCGACGTCATTGTTGAGCCGAACGTGTTTTTTGGTCCTCGCGTGCATGTCGCGACGGGAGCTCTGATCCATTCCTTCTCGCATATGGAAGGTGCTGACGTTGGGCCGAAGGCCGAAATCGGGCCGTTTGCGCGGCTGCGCCCGGGTGCAAATCTCGGTGAGAAAACCAAGGTCGGCAATTTTTGCGAAGTGAAAAATGCCACCGTGCACAAAGGCGCGAAGATCAATCACCTAACCTATATCGGCGATGCGACTGTGGGAGCCTCCAGCAATATCGGTGCTGGCACGATCACCTGCAATTACGACGGCTACAACAAATACAAGACGGTGATCGGCGAAAACGCGTTTATCGGGTCGAACAGCTCACTGGTCGCGCCGGTGGAAATCGGCGACAATGCTTATATTGCCTCAGGCAGCACGATTACCGACAATGTCCCTGCCGATGCGCTGGCTTTCGGTCGTGCCCGGCAGGAAACAAAAGAGGGGCGGGCGAAGATCCTGCGAGAGAAGTACGCTGCCATCAAAGCGGCTAAAACTGCGACCAAATAAGTCGTCCAATTGTTTAACCGAACGGCAATCCTCTGGGTTGCCGTTCTGCGTTAGAATCTTTAAACCGCAAAGCAACACGCTTGAACGTCGGATTTGGAGCAGCCTATGTGTGGAATTATCGGCATCATCGGAAATAACGAAGTCGCTCCGCTTCTTGTGGATGCACTGAAGCGGCTTGAATATCGCGGCTATGATTCTGCCGGTATTGCCACACTACAGAACGGCAAGCTCGACCGTCGCCGTGCCGAAGGCAAGCTGGTGAATTTGGAAAAGCGCCTGGCCGGAGAGCCGCTTCCCGGCGTTATTGGTATCGGCCATACCCGTTGGGCTACGCACGGCAAGCCAGTGGAGCGCAACGCCCATCCGCACATTACCGAGCGCCTCGCGGTCGTCCATAACGGGATCATCGAGAACTTCGCCGAGCTTCGCACCATGCTTGAGGCCGAAGGCTACAAGTTCCAGACGGAAACCGATACCGAAGCTGTTGCCCATCTGGTCACCCGTGAACTGGCAAAAGGCAAGTCTCCGGTTGAAGCTGTGCGCGACAGCCTGCCGATGCTGCATGGTGCCTTCGCACTCGCTTTCCTGTTTGAGGGTGACGAAGAACTCTTGATCGGAGCGCGCCAGGGGCCGCCACTCGCCGTTGGTTACGGTGAGGGCGAAATGTTCCTCGGTTCCGACGCTATCGCACTTTCGCCTTTCACGGATACCATCGCCTATCTCGAAGATGGCGACTGGGCCGTGCTGACGCGCAAGGGTGTGACCGTTTACGACGAAAACAACAACGAAGTTGAGCGTCCGATTCAGAAGACTCAGACGGCGAATATGCTCGTCTCCAAGGGCAATCATCGTCACTTCATGCAGAAAGAGATGTTCGAGCAGCCGGAAGTCATTTCCCATACGCTCGCCAATTATCTCGACTTCACGACGGGCAAGGTTCGTCAGGAAGCCATTGATATCGATTTCAGCAAGATCGATCGCCTGACGATTTCTGCCTGCGGTACGGCCTACTACGCGGCTTCGGTTGGCAAATACTGGTTCGAGCAGATCGCGCGACTGCCAGTCGACAGCGATATCGCTTCCGAATTCCGCTATCGCGAAATGCCTCTCTCGAAGGATTCGCTGGCGATGTTCGTGTCGCAGTCGGGCGAAACAGCTGATACGCTGGCGTCGCTACGCTACTGCAAGTCGCAAGGATTGAAGATCGCAGCTGTCGTGAATGTCACCGGCTCGACCATTGCGCGTGAATCTGATGCTGTTTTCCCGACGCTTGCGGGCCCAGAAATTGGCGTTGCTTCTACCAAGGCCTTTACCTGCCAGCTTTCGGCCATGGCATCGCTGGTAATTGCGGCTGCAAAATCGCGTGGCGCAATCGATGACAAGCGGGAACAGGAACTCGTACGCCAGCTTTCCGAGGCGCCGCGTTTCATCAACCAGGTTCTGAAGCTTGAAGACCAGATCGCTGCGGTCTGCCATGAACTGGCCAAGGTCAATCATGTGCTTTATCTCGGTCGTGGCACGTCTTTCCCACTGGCCATGGAAGGCGCGCTGAAGCTCAAGGAAATTTCTTATATCCACGCTGAAGGCTATGCCGCCGGCGAGTTGAAGCACGGCCCGATTGCGCTGATCGATGAAACCATGCCGGTTATCGTCATCGCGCCGTCTGATCGGCTCTATGAGAAGACCGTTTCCAACATGCAGGAAGTTGCAGCACGTGGCGGTCGCATCATTCTCATCACCGACAAGAAGGGTGCCGAGGCAGCAAGCATCGACACGATGGCAACCATCATTCTGCCGGATGTGCCGGAATTTATCACGCCGCTCGTCTATGCGCTGCCGATCCAGATGCTGGCTTATCATACAGCCGTTCTGATGGGGACGGATGTCGATCAGCCACGCAATCTCGCAAAGTCGGTAACTGTCGAGTAAAATCAGCTTATTATAGCAAAATCTTGATAAGTTAATAGAAATGGCGGCTGATGGCCGCCATTTTGCTATCCTGCTCTCAGGAGCCTGATCGCTTCGTCGCGCCCGAAAAGATATAGCAACACGCGCAGTGCTTGTCCGCGTTCGGCTTCCAGATCTGGATCGCTTGTCAGAATATAGCGCGCATCCTTGCGGGCTATTTCCAGAAGATCACCATGCGCTTCGATGGAGGCCAAGCGGAAGCCTGGGGTGCCGGATTGCCGCGTGCCGAGCAATTCGCCTTCGCCACGCAGTTTCAAATCTTCTTCCGCGATACGAAAACCGTCTTCGGTCTCGCGCATGACCTTCAGTCGGGCTTGTGCGATTTCGCCCAGCGGGCCTTTGTAAAGCAGCAAGCACGTTGACGGTTTGTCGCCGCGCCCCACGCGACCGCGCAACTGGTGCAGTTGCGACAGGCCGAAACGTTCGGCATGTTCGATAACAATGATCGTCGCATCGGGGACATCTACGCCGACTTCGATCACAGTGGTCGCGACCAGTACCCGCGTTTCGCTCTGCTTGAATGCCCGCATGGCTTCGTCTTTTTCAGCCCCGTTCATGCGGCCATGGATGAGACCGATGCGATCCCCAAAGACGGGTTTGAGGCTCTCGAAACGTTCCTCTGCCGAAGTCAGTTCAACGACTTCGGATTCCTCAACGAGCGGGCAAATCCAGTAGATTTTCTGTCCTTCTGCCACAGCTTTTCGGATGCGCTCGACAAGTTCACTCATACGCTCCATTGGCACGATGGCGGTCGTAATGGGCTGGCGTCCGGCAGGCTTCTCGGTCAGTTTCGACACGTCCATATCGCCAAAGGCGGTGAGGACGAGGGTGCGCGGAATAGGTGTAGCCGTCATGACCAGCATATCCGGTGCAGAACCCTTTGCGGTCAGCATCAGGCGTTGGTGCACGCCAAAACGATGCTGTTCATCGATGATGACCAGAACGAGGTCGTGATACTCGACCTTTTCCTGAAACAGCGCGTGTGTACCGATGACGATATCGATTTCACCAGTTTTCAATCCTTCGAGAACTGCATTCCTGTCACGGCCCTTTTCGCGACCGGTCAGAAGGGCGGCTTTCAGTCCCGCTTTCTCCGCAAGCGGCGCGATGGTTGCAAAATGCTGACGGGCGAGAACTTCCGTCGGCGCCATGAGTGCTGACTGTCCACCAGATTCTGCGGCGTGGGCCATGGAAAGCAATCCAACGACCGTCTTGCCGGAGCCGACATCGCCCTGCAAAAGCCGCAACATGCGCTCCGGCGACTTAAGATCTGTGATGATTTCGCGAGCAGCCTGATCCTGCCCCTTGGTCAAGCGATAGGGCAGGTGGCGCATGATTTCGGCGACGATGCGCCCTGTACCTTCCAGAGGACGACCGGAAAGCCGCCGTGTTTTCGCGCGAACAAGGGCGAGTGCCAATTGTCCGGCCAGAAACTCGTCATATGCAAGCCTGCGCCGCGAAATGCTTTCAAGCGCGATATCCGACGGGTCTTCAGGCAGGTGAAGCGTGTTCAGCGATTGCTGGAAACTGATGAAGCGCTCCCGCGCCAGCAACGGGCCGTCGATCCATTCCGGCAGCGGAGGCACGCGGGTCAGTGCTTCCTTGACGGCGCGCGCCAATGTCTTTGGCGACAGACCCGCGGTCAGCGGATAGACCGGTTCGACCATCGGCAGATTGGCTGCATCTTCCAGGCTCGCAATATAGTCCGGGTGGACCATGGAGGCGCGACCGTTGAACCATTCCACCTTGCCCGAGACGATGACAGTCTCACCTTCAGGCAGCATTTTTTGCAGCCAAGGCAATTGCGCATGGAAGAAGGTCAGCGCGATTTCGCCGGTGTCGTCATGAGCGAAGACGCGATGCGGAACATTGCCACGCCCGGGTGGTGCAGGCTGATGCTGGTCTACGATGACTTCCAGCGTCACGATTGCGCCTTCCTGAGCAAGCGCGATACCAGGCCGATTGCGTCGGTCGATCACGCTGTGCGGTGCCAGAAACAGGAGCTGACCGACCTTGGGCTCCGCGCCCGGTATGTCGGTGCCAAGCAGTTTGCCAAGCAGGGCGGCAACCTTCGGGCCAATGCCGGAAAGCGAACGAACGGAAGCAAAAAATGGATCGAGCATGGATGGGCGCATGGGCTTGAGCATTAACTGCTTTGTCCTGCGGTGCAAGGGCGGTGCGCAATCTTTCTGTGCTCTTTTTGTTCTTGTTGGATAAACGGGTTCCCGTTTGCGGCGCAGATGCTATATACCAGCAGCAATTTGAATGATTGGAGCTTACCGAGGATGACTGGCAGCACATTGGCGACGGAAAATCTGGATGTACGGCGCCGCAAGCTTCTGTTTCGGGCGTGGCATCGCGGTATGCGCGAGATGGATTTGATCCTCGGGCAATATGCGGATGAATATATTATCGGCTTCACCGATCCGCAGCTCGAGGAGTTCGAGCATATTCTTGAAGTGCTTGACCGCGATCTTCTGAAATGGGTGACGGGTGAAAGCCCGATCCCGATCGATTACGACACGCCTCTGTTCCGCGATATTGTCGCGTTTCGCGACCGCATAGAATTCTGAGTTCAAGGTTCCCATGCCCGTTTTCAGCAAACTAGGTCTCAAGTCCTCCAGCGCGCTCGGGGCAAATCGTCATATCGTGATCGACGGCGTTGCCGACGGTTACGAGGCGTTCTGTCTTATTCGTCTGGCGGAAGAGATCGGCGAACGCGGGCCGATTATGTATATCGTGCGCGACGGGCAGCGCATTGCCGATCTGGAGCAGGTCTTGAGTTTCGTGGCGCCGGATATGCCGGTTCTGCATCTGCCTGCATGGGATTGTTTGCCTTATGACCGCGTATCGCCCGGCGCAGACGCATCGGCACGTCGGCTCGCCGCACTCAGTGCGCTGTCCCAGCTTAAAAAGGCACCGCATCCTGCCATCATTCTCACCACAGCCAATGCCGTTCTGCAAAAGCTGCCGCCGGAAGCGGCGATAGCCGAACAGGTGATTTCGGCGCGTCCCGGCAACCAGCTGGATATGAACGATCTGGCATCCCGGCTGGAGCGCAACGGTTTCGAACGTGTTTCCACCGTGCGCGACATCGGCGAGTTTGCCGTTCGTGGTGGTATTCTCGATCTTTATGCACCCGGCGCGGAAGAGCCGTTGCGGCTTGATTTCTTCGGCGACACACTGGAATCGATCCGCGCTTTCGATCCGGCTTCGCAGCGTACCACGGGCACACGCAAGGAATTCGTGCTCCAGCCGATGAGCGAAATCACGCTTTCGCCGGACATGATCAGCCGTTTCCGCAAGAATTACGTCGCGATGTTCGGTGCGCCGCAGCGCGATGACGCGCTTTATCAGGCGATCAGTGAAGGTCGTCGCTTTGCGGGCATGGAACATTGGCTGCCGCTTTTCTACGACAAGCTTGATACCGTCTTCGACCATGCGGGCAATATGCCGGTGGTTTTCGATCATCTGGTGCATGAAGCGCTGACCGAGCGCCACACAATGGTTGTCGATCACTACGAAGCGCGGCTGAGACAGGCGGAGGGCAAGGAGCCGGGCAGTGATGCCGTGCCTTACAAGCCGGTCAAGCCGGAAGCGCTTTATTTAACCCCGTCAGAGGTCGAGAAGCACGCTGAGGCCGGAGGTATGCGCATCGACCTGACGCCATTCGGTGCGCCGGAGGTTACGGGGCGGACGATTATTCATGCCGATGTGCACAAGGGCCGCAGCTTTGCCGAGGAGCGCGCGGCCACCGACGTGAACCTGTTCGAAGCGGTGGTGAAGCATATTGCCGAACTGCGTGCAGCGGGCAAGAAAGTGCTGGTTGCTGCCTGGACTGAAGGTTCTCTCGACCGTCTTTTGCAGGTCCTGGATGAACATGGGCTGGAAAAGATCGAGTCGGTTGACCGGCTTTCTACCGTCAAGGCGCTGTCACGCGACAAGGTGACGGCGGCGGTGCTGGCCGTCGAGAGCGGATTCGACGCGGGCGATCTCGTCATCGTGGCTGAGCAGGATATTCTGGGCGACCGTCTTATCCGCCGTTCCAAGCGCCGCAAGCGCGATCAGGATTTCATCTCGGAAGTTGCCTCGCTAAACGCTGGCGATATCGTCGTCCATGTCGATCACGGTATCGGTCGCTTCATTGGCCTCAAGACCATTACCGCCGCTGGCGCTCCGCATGACTGTCTTGAAATCCATTATGCGGGTGATGACCGGCTGTTTCTGCCGGTTGAAAATATCGAACTGCTCTCGCGTTATGGTTCGGAGGGCTCCGATGCGGTTCTCGACAAGCTTGGCGGTGGCGCGTGGCAGATGCGCAAGGCCAAGCTCAAGAAACGCCTGCTTGAGATTGCCGGGCATCTGATCCAGATCGCTGCCGAACGGCAGATGCGCGGTGCGCCGGTGATGACGCCGCCAGATGGTCTCTATGCCGAATTTTCTGCTCGCTTCCCCTATGATGAAACCGACGACCAGCTGACGGCAATCGAGTCCGTGGCGGACGATCTGGCTGCTGGCAAGCCGATGGATCGCCTGATCTGTGGTGATGTCGGCTTCGGCAAGACGGAAGTAGCCCTGCGTGCTGCCTTCATTGCGGCGATGAGTGGCGTTCAAGTGGCGATAGTCGTGCCGACAACGCTCCTGTCGCGCCAGCATTTCAAGACCTTCTCGAAGCGCTTCCATGGCCTGCCGATCAATCTTGCCCATGCCTCGCGTCTTGTCGGCACGAAGGAGCTTGCTGCTGCCAAGAAAGGGCTGGAAGAAGGAACTGTCGATATTGTCGTCGGCACGCATGCGCTGCTCGGCAACTCGATCAAGTTCAAGAATCTCGGTCTGCTCATCATCGATGAAGAGCAGCATTTCGGCGTCAAGCACAAGGAGCGGCTGAAGGAACTGAAGTCGGACGTGCATGTGCTGACATTGTCCGCCACGCCGATCCCGCGCACTTTGCAGCTTGCGCTGACCGGTGTGCGAGAACTCTCGCTCATTACTACGCCTCCCGTCGATCGTATGGCGGTGCGCACCTTCGTCTCACCGTTCGATCCGCTCGTCATTCGCGAGACGCTTTTGCGCGAACGCTATCGTGGCGGCCAGAGTTTCTACGTCTGCCCGCGCATTTCCGATCTTGGCGAGATAGAGGAGTTCCTGAAAACGCACGTGCCCGAACTGAAAGTGGCCGTGGCCCACGGTCAGATGGCGCCGGGCGTACTCGATGACATCATGAACGCTTTCTATGACGGCCAGTATGATGTGCTTCTGTCCACGACCATTGTGGAATCCGGTCTCGATATTCCGACGGCTAACACGATGATCGTGCACCGTGCCGATATGTTCGGTCTGGCACAGCTCTACCAGCTGCGCGGTCGTGTTGGTCGCTCGAAGCAGCGCGCTTTCGCGCTGTTCACACTTCCGGCAGGTAAGATGCTGACGCAGATGGCGGAACGTCGCCTTAAGGTTCTGCAGTCGCTCGACACGCTGGGCGCAGGCTTCCAGCTTGCCAGCCACGATATGGATATTCGCGGGGCAGGCAATCTGCTCGGCGAGGAGCAATCGGGCCATATCAAGGAAGTTGGCTTCGAACTTTACCAGCAGATGCTGGAAGAGGCGGTGGCCACGCTCAAGGGTGTGGGCGAAGTCGAAGATAGCCAGTGGTCGCCACAGATTGCCATCGGCACGGCTGTGATGATCCCCGAAGCCTATGTGCCTGACTTGCAACTGCGTCTTGGCCTTTATCGCCGTCTGGCCGATCTGGAAGAGCCGCAGGATATAGATGCTTTCGGTGCGGAACTCATTGACCGTTTTGGTCCGATGCCGGATGAAGTGCAGCATCTGCTCAAGATCGTTTACATCAAGGCGCTCTGCCGCCGCGCGAATGTCGAGAAACTCGATGCCGGTCCGAAGGGCGTGGTCATCCAGTTCCGTCATGCGACGTTCAACAACCCGGTCGGTCTGGTGAAAATGATCGGCGAGCAAGGGTCCATGGCCAAGATCAGGCCGGATCAGAGCATCGTTTTCATCCGCGACTGGCCGACACCCGAGAAACGCCTCAACGGTTCTGCCGTCATCATGACCCAACTGGCGAAGATCGCGGCGGGTTAACCCGCCGCTTCGCGTCTTTTAGCGATCTTCAGAAATCCCCGGCTCAAAGCCTTCAGCCGTCTGGCGAATAGCGTCAGCAAGGACATCTGCCGTCTGAGCGCCCATGACGGCATATTTCTGATCGATGATGAAGCATGGTACGCCGCGCACGCCGATGCGGCTGGCGGTATCGATCTCCTCACGAATCGTTGCCTTGTCTGCCTCACTTTGCAGGAGCCGGGCGACCACTTCGGCATCCATGCCGACGCTTGCCGCAGCATCAACCAGCACTTCGTGGTCGCCGATATCCTGTCCCTGCTCGAAATAGAGCGAGAACAACATGCCGACCATCCGGTCCTGCGTATCGGGTGCAGCCTGTGCTGCCCAATGGATGACGCGATGTGCGTCCAGAGTATTTGGCGCTCGGGCGATGGCATCGAAATCGAAGACAATGCCGTTTTCCTCACCAAGCTGGGTCAGCTGCTTGTGGATGTCATCAATCTTTCCGCCGGTGCCGAATTTCTCGCGCATGTAGGTCTGGCGATCCTTTCCCTGCGGAGGCAGGGTAGGGTCGAGCTGAAAGGGACGCCAGCGCACTTCCGCCTCCACATCCGGCACCATGGCAAGTGCCGCCTCAAGGCGCTTGCGCCCCAGAAAGCACCAAGGGCAGACGACGTCGGACACGACATCGATAGTTATCTTTCTGGTGGCCATGGCAATGTCTCCATACGAGAACCAGAGGCGTGGCCTCCGGTTGAATACTCATCATATATTGGGTGCATGTAGGGCGAATTACATCAACGTTAAAGCCCGATCATGGCTTTGAGCGCCACCAAGTCGGTAGTTGATAGCCATAGAGCGAAGTCTTCTTCGGATGCTCGATGCGATCCCAGCGCGCTACCCACTGATAGGGCAGGTGGTAAAGCGGAATGTAGTAATCCCCGGAGATAAGCACACGATCGAGCGCGCGGACCGCACTCACGAAATCGGCGCGGCTTCTTGCAGCCAGCAGTGCTTCAATCATCGCATCTACTGCCGGATCGGCAACACCCGGATAGTTGAAACTTCCCTGAACGTCACGTGAGGCTGCGCCCCAGCGCATCCATTGTTCGTTGCCGGGCGAAAGCGATCCGGTCAGCGCCCCGAGAATCATGTCGTAGTCGAATGTCTGGAGGCGTTGCTGATACTGGGCATCGTCCACCGTGCGTATTTCGATTGTGATGCCCAGTCGTGCGAGATTGCGCTTGTAAGCCAACGCGACTTTTTCCTCGTCGGGCGAGCGCGTCATGATCTCAAATTTAAGCGGCTTGCCAGAGGGATCAACGGCGAGGCCGTGTTCAAACTGAAAACCCGCGTCAGTCAGGAGATCATAGGCTTTCTTTGCAGGCGTGCGGTCATGACCGCTACCGTCTGTTACCGGCGGATGCCATGTACCATTCATGACATCGTCGCGAACGGCTTCGGGGAATGGTTTCAGCAACTGCTTCTCGCGGTCATCGGCAGGCTTGCCGACGGAGGAAAGCTCCGATCCTTCCCAAAAACTCTGCGTGCGGCGGTACTGATCGGCGAAAAGGTTGCGGTTAGCCCATTCGAAGTCGAAGAGCAGTCCCAGAGCCTGCCGGACACGACGGTCGGCGAAAATCAGACGGCGCGTGTTGAACACGAAGCCGAACATGTTGGCTGGCGTGCCTTTCTCAAAGCTGTCCTTGATGACACGGCCCTGTTTTACAGCCGGGAAATCATAAAGCTTCTCCCATCGAGTCGGGTTTGCCTCGATGAAAACATCCAGCAGCCCCTTCTTGAAAGACTCAAACAGGGACGTCTCGTTTCGGTAATATTCAATCGTCAACGTATCGAAGTTGTTGAGACCGCGCTGCGACGGCAGATCCTTGCCCCAATAGTCAGGGTTGCGCTTGTAGATAATACGCTGGCCGGGCTGCACGCCGGAAACGAGATACGGGCCGCTGCCGACAGGCGGTTTCAGGGATGAATTGCCAAAGGTTTCGCGATCAATGGCGTGCTTTGGCAGCACCGGCATCGATGAGGCAATCAGCATCGGAAATTCGCGATCCGACTTGTCGTTGAAGGTGAAGCGAACAGAGCGCTCCCCCGTCTTTTCGATCTTCTCGACCCGACTCATCCGGTTGTTGTAGGGAGGGCGTCCCTTTTCCGTCAGGATATCGTAGGTGAAGAGAACGTCATCTACCGTCACCGGCTGGTCGTCCGACCATTTCGCTTTCGGGTTCAGGGTGAATTCGACCCATTTGCGGTCCGGGTCAACCGCAACCTTTTCAGCAAGCAGGCCGTAAAGGGTAAAGGGTTCGTCCCGCGAGCGCTGCATGAGCGTTTCGTAAACCAGATTTCCGAGGTCGACATCCCCGAACAGGCCGCGCGCTGTCGTACGCATGCTTTTCAGAACAAATGGGTTGAGACTGTCGAAAGTGCCGACAACGCCCATTGTGATGGCGCCGCCCTTCGGGGCGTCGGCATTTGCATAGGGGAAATGGGTGAAGTCAGCCGGCAGCGCCACATCTCCATGCATGGAGAGCGCATAGTCCGGCTGTGCTTCGGCTATCGCCTGCGCCGGCAGCACGCCGACGACAGCTCCGGTAAGGCTCGCAAGAACCACTTTGCGGAGAAAGGCAATCAATCCGTTCAACTTCAATCGTCCATTGTAAATAAGTTTGATGGTCGGCGCCGGGAGGCGTCGATTCGGAACCGAAAACTAGCATGATCGTACATTAAGTGCGGAATTAGGGCGTGTCCGTCACGCGACAGTAGGGGCTAAAATAAAGATTTTGGCGGATTCCGGGCATGGAATGTCGAAACTCATCTGGATTCATACCCCTAGTCGTTGTAACACGGCTCCGGATTGGGGCCCGCAAGGGTCCGGATGGGGGCTAAAATCCCCAAGGTCACGCTGTTGCCGCATTTTAAAACCAGTGACGGTCTATCGCTGACTTATAATACAGAACGGGAACTATAGATCAGAGCGTTGAAAGGAACCTGTTGATCATGTCCAGCACTAAGACAATCGCTGCCGCATCTGCCATTGCTGGCGCGTTCGCCCTGCTTGCCTCCGCGACGATGCCTGCATCGGCACAGCAGCCGCCACAGGGCTGGTTCAAGGTTTGCTCGAAGCAGGAAGACAATGACATCTGCAACACGCAGAACATCGTCACCGCGGATTCTGGCCAGCTCCTGACTGCCGTCAACCTCATCGAGATCAAAGGCAAGATCAACCGCAAGATCTTTCAGGTGACCGTTCCTATTGGTCGTCTGATTCCTGCCGGCGTCGGCCTCCAGATCGACAACAACAAGCCGGTCAAGCTTGAATACGGCATCTGCTTCCCGGATCGCTGCATCGCAGAAGCTCCGCTGACCGACGATCTCATTAATGCGCTCAAGAAGGGCGGCAAGCTAACCCTGACTTCGGTCAACTATCAGAACAAGCCGAACCCGATTCCGGTTGCACTCACCGGCTTCTCTGGCGCTCTGACCGGCCCGGCTCTCAAGCAGTCGGAACTGGAAGAACGCCAGAAGGAACTTCAGGACGCCGTCCAGAAGCGCCAGAAGGATTTCGAAGCCAAGATGAAGGCTGAACAGGACAAGGCAAAAGGCGCAGCGAACTAAATTGCTGTCTGTCCAGTGTGTTATGAAAAAGGGGCGCTTTGAGCGCCCCTTTTTTGAACCATCACTTTAGAAGATAGTGCTATATTAGTTAGAATGTTGCGACTTTACGCGATAGGAACCATTGTCCTGTCGATCAAACATCTCCTCGATCTGAGGATGGCGCAAAGGCTCGCCGCTTAAATCCGGCACCAGGTTCTGCTCCGATACATAGGCGACATATTCGGATTCCGCGTTTTCCGCGAGCAGATGGTAAAACGGCTGGTCGCGATGCGGGCGCGCTTCTTCCGGAATGGACTCATACCATTCCTCCGTATTTGCAAATTCGGGGTCTACGTCAAAGATAACCCCGCGGAAGGGGAATAGCCGGTGCTTGACGACCTGACCGATCTGAAATTTCGCGTGCTTTATCTGTGTCATACCCATGCAACACTATGTAGTTCACCGCGTGACAAATTAAAGTCGGCGGCAACCGGCAATTCTGTCTGTTCGATGTCTCGGATGGTCCGAAAATCAAGTTAGCTGGAACGTTTGCCGTCGCTTCGGTGTGGAAGGCTTGGCAGTTTCGGTAGCAGATGCGAGAAACCGCTGCCAGGACGAAGCCCCTCACGCATGAAGAATGCGCGTAGCGGTGCGAATGAGCGAAGCATTTCCAATCCCACTCCACGCGCGATCTGCGCCGGAAGCATGCCGGAGAGAAGCGAACGATTGAGCGCATCGACAGAGCCGGTGCGGGCTAGAATATCCGGACGTCTTGCGCGGTCATAGGCGCGAATGACCCGATCTGAGCCCGGGTCGACAGGATCGCTTTCGATAGCCTTGACCAGCGTTTCGACATCGCGGGAACCCAGATTGAGGCCTTGTGCGCCAATCGGTGGAAACACATGCGCGGCTTCACCAATCAGGATCGTGCGCTTGGCTGCAAAGACATGGGGCACGAGGCCGGAAAGGGGCCAGGCTTGCGGCTTGATCTCGAGGTTAATCTTGCCCAGCATGGACTGCATCATGTCTTCGATGCGCTGAGCGAGCGTGGCTTCGTCAAGCGCAAGCAGTGCTTCGGCGCGACCGGGATTGACCACCCAGACGAGGCTTGAGCGTTTGCCTTTCAACGGCACTTGAGTGAAAGGGCCTTCTTCGGTGTGGAACTCCGACGAAATATTCTCGTGGTCGACGCTATGCGAGAAGGAAAGCACGACGGCTGTTTGCGGATAGCTCCAGCGGCGTGTGCGGATGCCTGCCGCTTCGCGGGCCATCGAATTGCGCCCGTCGGCAGCCACGACCAGCCGCGTATGCAATGTGTCGCCACCCGAAAGCGTGATGGTTACGTGGTCACCATTGTGGCGGTACTCGATGACGGAGGCATTGATGCGCTGGATATTCGGATTGCGGGAAACGGCTTCAGCCAGCTTCTCGTTCAAAACGGCATTGGGGATATTGTAGCCGAACGCAGTCTCATCGATTTCGCCCGCACGGAAGGTGACGACAGGGCTTCTCACGAGGCGCCGCGTTGCGTCGACAATGCGCATGGAAGCGAGGGGGGCTGCTTCCGGCTCGATATCCGACCAGACGCCCAGTCCCTCCAGTAGTCTGATGGCGGGCATCATGAGTGCGGTGGTGCGGCGGTCACCCTTATCGGTCTCCGGTCCAAGCAACACGGTGCGATAGCCTTTTGCGCCAAGCGCCAGCGCTGCCATCATCCCGGCAGGCCCGCTGCCGCTGATGACAATGTCAGTGAGAGGCTTGTTCACAACAAGATCGTTCATCGTGTTTCATCCCTGGTCCGACAGTGCAGACCTCGTGACCGTTCGCTATGCATATCGCATTGTCTGATGATTCCAGACGGATGCGTTTGAGCTGCACTTAAACCGAATTGCAGGCAAAAGACCATTCTTCCGTGGGATTATGGCGGATTTGCCTCACGCCTTACTTGCTCTTTTGTGCTTATTCAGGGAAAGCTGCTTGCAGGATCATGGCTTTTCCTGGGGGAGAAGCTATTCAACGATCTTGAGGGTTGGGGACGTCAGTTTGTTTGGTGTACGCGTTCCCCGTTTGATGAAATTTACTCGCTGCCTTAGAGCGCCGTGCGTCCTTGCGGACGCACAAAGGACGCTCTAACTTGTTGAATCTACGCATCGTGCTTTTCAAAAAGCGATTCCGATTTTTGAGCCGATGCGGGGAATGTCTTGGGCGGGATATGCGCGGCGACAAACTGAAATGGCGGACGGCGTGAAAACCAAACTGACCGGAAAACTCAAAGCCAAAAAAGTCACCGCGCCGCAAGCCAAGGCGTTTTCGGTTCATCTTCTGACGGCATCGGGTTCGTTTCTGGCGTTCCTTTCCATCGTGGCGGCCAGTGATGGGCGCTATACGGCGATGTGGTGGTGGCTGGGGCTGGCGCTTTTCGTCGACGGCATCGATGGCCCCATCGCGCGCAAGCTTGAAGTCAAATATGTTCTGCCGAACTGGTCTGGCGAGCTTCTCGACAACATCATCGACTATGTCACCTATGTTCTGATACCGGCTTTCGCGCTTTATCAAAGCGGGTTTATGGGGACTTATCTGTCCTTCATATCCGGCGCGATCATCGTGGTTTCGAGCGCGATCTATTATGCCGATACCGGCATGAAGACGAAGGAGAACTTCTTCAAGGGGTTCCCGGTCGTCTGGAACATGGTGGTCTTTACGCTTTTCATCGTCAAACCGGGCGAGTGGGTCGCTTTCGCAACCGTTGTCGTATCGGCAATCCTGTCGTTCCTGCCGATCAATTTCCTGCATCCAGTGCGCGTTGTGCGCTTGCGACCGCTTAATCTGACGGTTTTCCTGCTCTGGTGTGCCTTTGGCGCGGCTGCGCTCTATTATACTCTGGACGCGCCGCTGTGGGTTCGCGTCGGTATTTCCGTGACGGGCCTCTACATCTACTTCATCGGCGCTGTCATGCAGTTTTTCCCAGGATTGGGACGGACTGCGACCGTCATCGCGGCTGAGAAAGCCGCTGCCGCAAAGAAGAGTGGAGAAGCATGATGATCAATGCCATTCGCGTCCATCAGACCGGTGGGCCGGAAGTCATGAAGTATGAACAGATCGAGATAGGCGAACCCGGTCCGGGCGAGGCAAAAGTGCGCCATGAAGCCGTCGGTCTGAACTTCATCGACGTTTATTTCCGCACCGGGCTTTACAAGGCAGCCCAGATGCCTTTCACGCCCGGCAATGAAGGCGCGGGCACAGTCATTGCTGTCGGTCCGGGTGTTAAGGGTGTTCGTGTCGGTGACCGTGTTGCCTATGTGGCGACACCGGGCTCCTATGCAGACGAGCGCATTCTGCCAGCGGACCGGCTGGTCAAGGTTCCGGATAATGTCGATCTGAAAACCGCCGCCTCCATGATGCTGAAAGGCATGACGGCGCAATATCTTCTGCGGCGTACATTCAAGGTGGAGCCGGGGCAGACGATCCTGTTTCATGCCGCTGCTGGCGGTGTAGGCTTGATTGCCGGACAATGGGCGAAGCATCTTGGCGCCACCGTCATCGGTACGGCGGGATCGGAAGAAAAGATCGCGCTGGCCAGAAAGCATGGCTACGACCATGTCATCAATTACCGCACCGAGAACTTTGCCGAAAAGGTGAAGGAACTGACGGGCGGAGCGGGTGTCGACGTTGTCTATGATTCTGTTGGGCGCGATACCTATATGGGCTCGCTCGACGTGTTGAAGCCGCTTGGCATGTTTGCCTGCTTTGGCCAGTCATCGGGTGTCATTCCGCCGTTTGATCTCGGCATTCTGGCGCAGAAGGGTTCGCTCTTTGCCACGCGTCCTACGCTGTTCAATTATATCGCCAAGCGGGCGGACCTCGAAAAGACGGCAGCAGAGCTTTTCGACGTGGTCGGAAGCAGAGCCGTCAAGATCGAGATCAACCAGACCTATGCGCTCAAGGATGCGGGCAAGGCGCATGAGGATCTGGAAGCCCGCAAGACGACGGGAACCACCATTCTGCTTCCATGATCGGGCTGATGATTGCAGCAGTGTGTATATGTCCACCGCTGCTTGCTTTTGGGCTTTTCAAGAGCAGAGTTGCTGGATAAGGTCGCTCAAAAATATAATTTTGGGGAACAATGACAGCGCCTTTAACCGACCGGCCTCTTCTGGATGTCCGCCGGCTCACGAAAGTATTTGGTCAGCTGCGGGCCTGCGATGGTGTCGATCTCACCATCGGGGAAGGCGAAATTCACGCGCTTCTGGGTGAAAACGGTGCCGGAAAATCCACCTTTGTGAAAATGTTGTTCGGCGCGTTGCAGCCACTTGAAGGCGAAATCGTCTGGAAGGGGCAACCTGTCACGATAGACGAACCGGCCACCGCAAGAAAACTTGGTATAGGCATGGTTTTTCAGCATTTTTCGCTGTTCGACTCGCTTACTGCCGCTGAGAACATTGCCTTGTCGCTCGACCGTTCGCTGCCGCTTTCAGACGTTGCGAAGCGTGCGCGTGAGGTTGGCAAGACGTACGGTCTTCCGGTCGACCCGCAGGCCCATGTTGGTGATCTGTCCGTCGGCGAACGTCAGCGTATCGAGATCGTGCGCTGTCTTCTTCAGGAGCCGGATCTTATCATCCTCGATGAACCGACTTCGGTGCTGACGCCGCAAGAAGCCGACAAGTTGTTTGAAACGCTGGAGCGCCTGAAAGCCGAAGGCAAGTCGATCCTCTACATCAGCCACCGTCTTGAGGAAGTGAAGCGGCTTTGTGATCGCGCGACCGTGTTGCGGCATGGCAAGGTCGTTGCGCATTGCGATCCGCGCAAGGAAACCGCCGCGTCGCTCGCCCGTATGATGGTCGGTAATGATATCAATGTCGTGGCACGCAGTCCCATCGCGGCGGCGGTAGATGTCGGTAAGGACGCGCTTTTTGAAATCAAGTCACTGTCGCAACCGCCGCGTGGGCCATTTTCGACGGCATTGAAAGATATTTCTCTCTCGGTCGCCGCAGGCGAAGTCGTTGGCATTGCCGGTGTTGCAGGCAACGGGCAAGGTGAATTCTTCGAAGCTGTTTCGGGCGAAGTGCTGCAGTCAAATCCATCGAATGTGCGCATTCGCGGGAAGGATGCAGGCAAGGCCGGCATCAGCGACCGCCGCATGATGGGGGCAGCCTTCGTTCCGGAGGAGCGGCTTGGTCACGGTGCTGTTCCGACCATGACGCTGACCGACAATCTGTTCTTGTCGCGATACAAGACCGACGCAAAGATGTTCCTGCGTGGTGGCAAGATGAAGCTGATCGCAGAGAGCGCGCTTCGATCGGCTGCCAAACGCATCATTGAACGGATGGATGTGCGCAAGAGTGCTGAAAATCCGCCCGCATCTGCACTTTCTGGCGGAAACCTGCAGAAATTCATCATCGGGCGCGAGCTTGATCGCTCACCATCGGTCATGGTTGTGAACCAGCCGACATGGGGCGTGGATGCCGGTGCCGCAGCACATATCCGGCAGGCACTTGTCGATCTTGCGCGCTCCGGTTCCGCAGTTCTCGTCATCAGTCAGGACCTTGATGAGCTTCTTGAAATCAGTGACCGCATTGCCGTGATGAATCATGGCCAGCTCTCCGATCCTCTGCCGATTGCCGATGTAACGCTGGAAAAGATCGGTCTTTTGATGGGCGGTATCTCAGGAGAGGCGGGAGCTGCATGATGCGGATTGAACTCGTCAAACGCCCGCAGCCGTCGAGACTTTTCAGCGCCTTGTCACCATTGCTGGCACTGTCGTTGACGCTGATTTTCGGCGGACTTGCTTTTGCGCTGATGGGCAAGGATCCGTTACATGCGCTTTATGTCTTCTTTGTCGAGCCTTTGTTCGACATCTGGTCTTGGCATGAATTGCTCGTGAAGGCTGCGCCGCTGATCCTGATCGCAGTCGGCCTCTGCGTCTGCTTTCTGTCCAACAACTGGAACATCGGTGCCGAGGGGCAGTTCATCGCCGGTGCCATAGCGGGATCGATCCTGCCCGTCATGTTCCCTGATCTGCAGTCTTGGGTGGTTCTGCCCCTGATGATGCTGATGGGGATGGCAGGCGGCGCGGCCTATGCATCCATTCCCGCTTTGCTGAAAGTGCGCTTCAATACCAATGAAATCCTGACCAGCCTTATGCTTGTCTATGTCGCGCAGCTGTTCCTCGACTGGCTGGTGCGCGGGCCATGGCGCAACCCGGAAGGATATAATTTCCCGGAAACCCGTCAGTTCAACGATAGCGCCATTCTGCCGGAAATCTGGAGCGCATCGGGCCGCGCGCATTGGGGCTTCATCTTTGCGCTCGTTGCAGCGGTTGTCGTCTGGCTCCTGCTCAAGCACACGCTGAAGGGTTTTGAGGTCAAGGTGATCGGCCAAAGTCCAAGAGCCGGGCGTTTCGCGGGTTTCAGCGCGGGCAAGATGGTGTTCTTCGTCTTTGCGGTTTCCGGTGCCCTTGCCGGTCTCGCAGGCATCGCGGAAACCTCCGGTGCCATCGGCCAGCTTCGTCCGGTCATATCTCCGGGCTACGGTTTTACGGCGATCATCGTCGCGTTTCTGGGACGCCTCAATCCGCTGGGAGCAATAGCAGCCGGTCTGGTGTTGGCGCTTTCCTATCTTGGAGGCGAAGCTGCACAGGTTGCTATCGGCATCTCCGAAAAATCTGCGCGCGTGTTTCAGGGCATGATCCTGTTCTTCGTTCTCGCTTGCGATACACTCATCCTTTATCGCATTCGCTTCATATCCGGTCGCCAAGCGGGAAAGGCCTGATCCCATGGATTTGACGCAGGCTATTCTTCTCACAATTGCAACAACAGCGACGCCGCTCCTGATCGCTGCCATCGGCGAACTGGTTGTTGAACGTTCCGGCGTGCTCAATCTTGGTGTCGAGGGCATGATGCTGATGGGGGCCGTGTCCGGCTTCGCCATTGCACAAATGACCGGTTCGGCCTGGTTGGGCTTGTTTGCCGCCGTTCTGGTCGGTGCGCTTTTCTCCGCTATTTTTGGCTTTCTGACGCTCATACTCGTCACCAATCAGGTCGCAACCGGGCTGGCGCTGACGATCCTTGGCGTTGGAGCATCGGCCTTGCTCGGTGAAAGCTTTGTCGGGCTTCCCGGTGTCCGGCTTGAAGCCATCCATATTCCCTATCTGACCGATCTGCCGCTTGTCGGGCGGTTCTTCTTCGGGCAGGATCCGATCTTCTATCTTTCGATCCTGCTGGTCGTCGGCGTGGCATGGTTTCTGTTCCGCACGCGGGTAGGGCTTACATTGCGCGCCATCGGTGACAGCCATGGCTCGGCCCATGCGCTCGGCGTGCATGTGGTGCGCACGCGCTTTCTGGCGGTTTTGTTCGGCGGTGCTTGTGCTGGTCTTGCAGGCGCGCAATTGTCACTCGTCTACGTGCCGCAATGGGTGGAAAACATGACGGCTGGTCGTGGCTGGATCGCACTTGCGCTTGTCGTGTTCGCATCGTGGCGGCCATGGCGCGTATTGATCGGCGCTTACTTGTTCGGTGCGGTGACCATTGGTCAGCTTCACGCGCAGGCGCTGGGCTTTGGCCTGCCATCGCAGTTTCTGTCTGCGCTGCCTTATCTCGCGACGATTGTGGTGCTGGTCATCATATCGCGCAACAAGCGCCTGACGATGATGAATACGCCGGCTTCGCTCGGCAAACCGTTCGTGCCAGACCGGTAGAACGAACGGCTGAGGGGTAGACGTAAACCGTCCCAAGGGTTTTCGTTTTGGTTAGAGGGTAAAAACAAGGAGTGCAGGGAACATGAAAAAGACGCTTATGGCGATTGCCACTGCGGCGAGCTTTATGCTCGGCGGCGCGGCGCATGCAGAAGAAAAACTGAAGATCGGTTTCATTTATATCGGACCTCCGGGCGATTTTGGCTGGACCTATCAGCACGATCAGGCCCGCAAGGAGCTGGTCGAGGCACTCGGCGACAAGATCGAAACCACCTTTCTGGAAAGCGTTCCGGAAGGTGCCGATGCTGAACGTTCCATCGAACGTCTGGCGCGTGCTGGCAACAAGCTGATCTTCACGACGTCGTTCGGATATATGGATCCGACCCTCAAGGTTGCCAAGAAATTCCCGGACGTGAAGTTCGAACATGCGACCGGCTACAAGACTGCCGACAACATGTCTGCCTATAATGCGCGCTTCTATGAAGGCCGTTATGTGCAGGGCGTGATCGCCGCCAAGATGTCGACCAAGGGTGTTGCCGGTTACATCGCCTCCGTACCGGTGCCGGAAGTCGTGCAAGGCATCAATGCGTTCATGCTCGGCGCGCAGTCGGTTAATCCCGACTTCAAGGTCAAGGTGATCTGGGTCAATTCGTGGTTCGATCCGGGCAAGGAAGCTGATGCAGCCAAGGCACTGATCGACCAGGGTGTAGACATCATCACCCAGCACACCGATTCCACCGCTGCCATTCAGGTGGCGCATGATCGCGGCATCAAGGCTTTCGGTCAGGCTTCGGACATGATCAAGTTTGCGCCTGACACGCAGCTTACCGCTGTCGTGGACGAGTGGGGCCCTTACTACATTGATCGCGCCAAGGCTGCTCTCGACGGTTCATGGAAGAGCCAAAACATCTGGTGGGGCATGAAGGAAGGCCTCGTGAAGATGGCGCCTTATACCAACATGCCGGACGATGTGAAGAAATTGGCCGAAGAAACCGAAGCCAAGATCAAGTCGGGCGAACTGAAGCCTTTCACCGGTCCGATCACGAAGCAGGACGGTTCCGTCTGGCTGAAAGAAGGCGAGCAGGCTGACGACAAGACCTTGCTTGGCCTCAATTTCTACGTCGCTGGCGTGGACGACAAGCTGCCGCAGTAAGCGGTTCCATACAGAAACAAAGAAGGGCGCTCAAAGCGCCCTTTTCATTTTCTTACAAAATATTGAAGCTATTTGTTAAAGCGATAGCTTAAGTCCTTCATGACTATCGGTGAAGCCGAGCGACTGATAAAAACGCAGCGCGTCGGAACGCGACTTATCGGTCGTCAGTTGCACAAGGCCGCAGCCGCGTTCACGGCATTGCTCGATTGCCCAAACGATCATCTGACGGCCTACTCCGCCGCCACGAATATGGCTCGCAATCCGCACGCTTTCGATCTGTCCGCGCCACATGCCCATCCGCGACAGGCCGGGTATAAAGCTGATTTGCATGCAACCAATGATCTCGCCATCATGTTCAACGACAGCCAGGAGCTGATTGGGATCGGCATCGATTGCCGCAAAGGCGCTGCGATAGGAATCCCGCAAGGGGAGGCTCGCATCTTCGCGCTGTGCGCCGAGCGCATCATCGGCGAGCATGGCGATAATTGCCGCCACGTCAGCCGCGGCGGCTTTTCTGATCGCTATGGCAGCTTCCGCCGCCATCAGACCGCGATACCATGCAGATCGTAAGCGTCGCTCGCCTCGATCTTCACCGTTACGATGTCGCCGACGCGTAGCGGGCGGCGCGACTGGATGTGAACGCTGCCGTCGATTTCCGGAGCGTCGTAGCGCGTACGGCCTTTGCCGATTGTGCCGTTTGCTTCATCAATGATGACCGGCAGGCGCTTACCAACTTTCTTCTTGAGGAGATTGGTCGAAATCTGCTGCTGCTTGGCCATGAAACGATGCCAGCGGGCTTCCTTGATTTCTTCCGGCACCTGCTCGAGACCAAGATCATTGGCCTTTGCACCCTTGACCGGTTCATATTTGAAGCAGCCGGCGCGTTCGATCTTGGCTTCATCGAGCCAGTCGAGAAGTATTTCGAAATCTTCTTCCGTTTCGCCGGGATAGCCGACGATAAAGGTGGAACGCACGGCCAGGTCCGGGCAGGTCTCACGCCAGGCCTGAATGCGGCGCGAGGTCTTTTCCTGATGTGCCGGACGGCGCATATTCTTCAGAACCGCCGGGGAGGCGTGCTGGAAAGGAATATCCAGATAAGGCAGAATCTTGCCTTCAGCCATCAGCGGAATGACTTCATCGACATGCGGGTAAGGGTATACGTAGTGCATACGCACCCACACGCCCATATCGCCCAGTTCACGCGAGAGGTCGAGGAACTTGGTGCGAACCGTGCGGTCCTGCCACATGGCTTCCTGATACTTGATGTCGAGGCCATAGGCGCTCGTATCCTGCGAGATGACGAGGATTTCCTTCACGCCAGCAGTCACCAGCTTCTCGGCCTCGCGCAGCACCTGATCAATCGGGCGCGAGACGAGATCGCCGCGCAGCGCCGGAATGATGCAGAAGGAGCAGCGGTTCGAACAGCCTTCGGAGATTTTGAGGTAGGCGTAGTGGCGCGGGGTCAGCTTCACGCCCTGCGGCGGCACCAGGTCCACAAATGGATCGTGCGCGGGAGGGACGGCTTCATGCACCGCGCTCATTACGCTTTCATAAGCCTGCGGGCCGGTGATGGCCAGTACGTTCGGATGACGCTCACGGATGACATCGGGTTCTGCGCCAAGGCAGCCGGTTACGATGACTTTGCCGTTCTCGTTGAGAGCAAGGCCGATGGCATCCAGCGATTCATCGCGGGCGGAATCAAGAAAGCCGCAGGTATTGACGATCACCAGATCGGCACCGTCATGCTTGCGGGAGATTTCATAGCCCTCGGAGCGAAGGCTGGTGATGATGCGTTCGGAATCGACAAGCGCCTTCGGGCAGCCAAGAGAAACGAAACTGACGCGCGGTGCGCTCATTGGGAGAACCTTGCAAAATATCGGAAATTGCGCGCGCAATATCACGATAAAGGGGCAACGGTAAAGTTGAGATGATAAAAAAAGCCGGAGCGCAAAGCCCCGGCTTCCATTCGCAAAGCGGATTTGGCTTACTCAGCCTGATCGGCTGGAGCCGCATTGAGCTGGCCATAACGCTCTTCGCCGATCTTGGCGAGGAGGTCGAGCTGGGTTTCGAGGAAGTCGATATGACCTTCCTCATCCGCCAGAAGCTCATCGAAAAGCTGCTTGGAAACATAGTCGCCGAGTTCGTCGCAGATTTCGCGGGACTTCTTGTAGGAAGCGCGTGCGTCGTACTCACCTGCAAGGTCGGCTTCGAGAACTTCCTTGACGTTCTGGCCGATGCGCAGCGGAGCTACGGTCTGCAGGTTCGGGTGACCTTCGAGGAAGATAATGCGGTCAATCAGCTTGTCTGCGTGATGCATTTCTTCGATGGATTCTTCACGTTCCTTCTTGGCAAGACGCGTGAAGCCCCAGTCGTTGAGGAGGCGGTAGTGAAGCCAGTACTGGTTTACAGCGCCAAGCTCGAGGAACAATGCCTCGTTAAGCCGCTCGATGACCTTTGGTTCGCCTTTCATTCCATGAACTCCCGAATTTGTCGCGTAGAGAACGTACACGATCCATGAACTGGACCACGTTTTCGTCCATTTGGTTATGACGAAGATGATACTCTTCAGTCACCCTTATGATCGTTTCCACGACGTTTGGGAAGCAGCCACAGCAACGGCCGCGTTTGGACATGACATTATAGACGGTGCCAGGAACGATAAGTTGCCAGCAATCCTGATCGAGAAGCTCAATAACAACGGCTTCAATGTCTTTATCGGTAATAACGTTACAGCTGCAGACTAGCATGAGGAAGTATCTCCCATACCCGCAAAGCAGAAATCAGACGCAAAAAGCGTCGACTGGAGAGACTTTACCGGCTCACTCTTTACTTCAACTGGGTTGCTGACCTGAAAAACTGGCAGCTTTATTTCACTCGTGGCGCAAGGCCGAACTGAACCGGTCAATGGTTCCTCCAACTGCAAGGGTTAAAGGCCCGAACATTAAAGGCATTACTTAAGTGGCGTTTATAAAACCCACCAAATTAAGTCAGGTTATGGCCGGTAGGGCTCCGTTCTGTCAATTTTTATGTTTTTGAAATGTTCTAAAAATCAATAAGTTAGAATCATTCTAAATATGAGTTAACTACCCATCTTTAAAAGATAATTGGTGCTTTACTATCGTCATAGCGGCCTCCGAATGATGCCGCTATGACATTATGCGCTATTTCGCCGCACCTTGTGGATAGGCGTTTCTACCGTACGTCAGGAGCCGAGAACGGCGCTGAAGCCTTCAAACTGCGGAGGTCCCAGATAGAGCGGCTTGTTGTCTCCGGCATTGCGATGCGCATCGCGAAACTGTTCGGACTTCGTCCAGGCGACGAAATCATCGCGGTTGCGCCAGACCGTGTGCGAAGCATAAAGCGTGTAGCCTTCCTCTTCATTGGTCGCACCGCGGAGAAGGTGAAAACTCTCGAAACCGGGAAGTTCGGACAGTTTCGAGTCGCGGTTTTTCCATACGGTCTCGAAGTCGGCTTCGCTGCCGACGCGAACCTTGAAGCGATTCATGGCTATGAACATTGCTGATCCTTTTCCATCAGGTTTGGGATTGGCTACTTTATATAACTTTTGGCGAGTGCAGCGGTAGGGGCCGCACCCGCCGCGTCACATCTCGGGATCAGAAGGCCGCCGCGGTCAGGTTGGTCGGTCTTCGAAGATGTGACGATCATGAACGGGAGGCGAGAACGCCTCCCAAAGTTTTAGAACTGGAACTGTGTCGAGACGAGGAATGTACGTCCGCGACCAGAACCATAGGTGCTGAGGGCAGGGGTATATTCCTTGTCGGCGATGTTCAGCACCTGAAGCGAAAGATCGACCGTGTCGGTGAACTTGTATTTCGCGAAGACGTCGACCAGCGTGTAGGGATCGGTATCGTTTCCGCTGATGCTTTTGCCGCTCGAAACGTGCTGAACGCGCAGACCGCTTTCGAGCTTGCGCTCGAAGAAACGCGCACCGGCGGTAACCGTTACGACATCTTCCGGCAAATACTGGTTTGCGCCCATGCCAGCTGTCTGCTCAGGCAGTTCAGAGGTGGAATGCGTATAAGCAATGCCACCGAACGCGAAGCCCGCATCATAACGCGCGTCGAGTTCGAAGCCCTTCACTGTCGAAGTGCCGTCGACATTGATGAACTGGCTGTAGTCGGATGCAGCCGTGATGTAATCCTCAACGCGCATCGTATAGTAATTAGCCTTAAGACGCAGGCCGTCTTCAGCAGTCAGGATGCCATCGCGAGCGATATTGACGCCGAATTCCCAGCCGCGCTGCTTTTCAGGACGAAGGTTGGGATTGCCGTGCATCATGCCGGTTCCGGTATGCGCCACACCACCGAGGAATGTTTCCTGCAGGCTCGGCGAACGCATGGAATGCGCATAGGTAATGTAGGGCTGAAGCCAGTCGGTCAGGTTATAGGCAACGGTGACTTTGGGGCTGAACTCGCTGTCGCTGTTCGAAATCGAGCTGTCGTCGCTCTCGAGTTTGAAATAGTCATAGCGGAGGCCGGTGACGACCTGCAGGGCCTGATAATTCCATGTCGCTTCCGAGAAGACCGCGCCGCGATTGGATGTGGCATCTGTCGGGTTGACGCCCGTTTTGGTGCCGCCAGCGGTGTCGCGGTTGATTTCAAAGCCGTTCTTCCACGCGACCGCCACTTCGCCGAAGGTGAAGCGCGACGTGTTCGAGGCCGTCATGCCGGTGGTTTCGGTCGAAACCTGCCGTCCTACGAAGCTGCCATTGCCGTCTTCCCAGTTCTGCAATGTGCTGTTGTGGTAGAGGTTGACGTCGAGGCCGATGAGATCGTTGTCGGACGGATTGTAGTTATATTGTGCGAAGAACGTGCGGTTCTGCAGGAACATATCGTAGATCGTATAGGTTCCCGGACGGTAGCCGTTCGCATATGTTCCGTAGTGGTTGTTGTAGAGCACGCCACCAAGCGTCAGCTTCTGGTCTTCGCCAAGGCCGAACTCAGCTTTGAACAGGCCGGAAGTCAGTTCTTCGCCGGTTTTCTCGACGGTCACGCCGTCGCCGTTCTTGTAATCGTTGGAATCGTGACGGCTGATGGCCGCAACAATCCCGATGGAATTGACGCGGGCGGCACCGGCCAGCATTTCGGAGAAGCCGGTTCCATTGCTACCCCAGGAAGCGCGGCCGAGAACACCCTTGTCCTTGCCATCCAGAATGACATCATCGACGCCGAGGGTGCGGAAATTGACGCTGCCTGCAAGGCCAGTGCCGCCTTCGGTCGTCACAGCGCCGCGCGCCACGTCGATTTCAGATAACAGGTTCGGGTCGATGTAGGCATAGCCCTGCGCATCGTGCGCGGTGTTGCGGTAGCTCTGCGGTACGCCGTCGATCATCATGTTGACGCGGCCGGAGCCTTCAAAACCACGAATATTGACCGCAACGCCGGGATTGGAAGCATTCTGCAAGGTAAACACGCCAGCGGTGCCGCGCAACACGTCGTCGAGCTTCGCGCCGCCGAAACGATTGATCTCTTCGCGGTCAACCCTGCCAACCGGTGCCGCAACGGAAGTCGGCGCCTGTGCGTCGTTCGCTCTGCGAATGGTGATCGTCTTCAACGCGACGCCAGCTTCTTCTTCAGAAGCTTTCTGTTCCTGCGCAAAGGCTTGTGACGTCATCGCCACAAGAATGACAGCAAGCCCCGTGCTCGCCAGAATTGACCGTTTGTGAACCCCACCAGTCGCCCGCATTTCCAATGTTTCCTTCATGACCCAGACGCGCTTCGCCGACCCGATGGGTGACGAAGAAATTAAAAAATTCAATTGTTTATGACTTCCCCCTCGGGAGAAGGCGCGTGCTGGCTGGGAAGAGGATTTCTTCCGGGCTTGCGCGGAAAAAGCGAGATTTAAACTTGACTCGATTATTCCAGTAATGCAGTGATTAATAAACATGACTGTTGATGTCAACAAAACAAATTTGCTGTCATCACCGTGTGGAAAGTCGATGCTGAGGCGAGAAAATGAACAGGCGAATCCATATCGACATGCAGGTGCGGTTACCACGCGGACCCGTTTCCGAACGAGCCGCAAATCGCATTCCTGAAAGCCAGCTCCGCAGCGATTCAACCGGGTCTGTCCCAGCTCAGGCGAAACCTCGCTTCGGCGAAGGCGGTCTTGAGCCGCAATTGAAAACCTATGGCAGCCGCGAACTCTTCGACGGCTCCCGGGAAGTGGGCATAGAGCACGGCGGTTCGCTCTATCGTCTCAAGATCACCCGCCAAGGCAAGCTCATCCTAAACAAGTAGGCAACCATCAGATGACGACCCATTCCAAGCCCTCCCCAGAGCAGATTCTCAAGGCACGGGCTGATAATCCGAAAATGCGCGAACGTGATTTTGCGCAGAGCCTCGGTGTATCAGAAGCCGATTTTGTAGCAGCACATTGCGGACAGGATATAGCAGCCCCCATTTCGGCGCGGCGTATTCGCGCCGATGTCGAAACGCTGTTGAACCGCATTGCTGCTGTCGGCGAAATCATGGTGCTGACGCGTAATGAGAGCGTCGTTCATGAAAAGATCGGGCCTTTTGAAAAGACGATCTGGGGCCAACATGCTTCGCTGGCGCTCGGCAAGGAAATCGACCTTCGTATTTTCCCGAAGCATTGGGTTCACGGTTTTGCCGTTGCCAAGCAGGATGGCGAAGCAACGCGTCGCAGCCTGCAATTTTTCGATGCCACGGGCGAGGCGGTTTTCAAGATTCATCTGCGCCCAGCTTCGAACATTGAAGCCTATGAGGCTCTTGTCGCCGATTTGCTGCTGGACGATCAGTCGCCAGCTGTTGAGACCAGCGCGCTTGCAACAAAGGGACCGAAGGCAGACGTATCGCTTCTCGATATCGACGCATTCCGCGAACGCTGGGGCGCACTCACCGATGTGCACCAGTTCGTTGGCCTGTTGAAGGATTTCGGTGTGGACCGCCATCAGGCCGTGCATCTTGCCGGTCATGATTTCGCCTGGCGTGTCGATACGTCATCGGTCGAGGCCATGATGAACCATGCGGTGCAGGAAAAGCTGCCCATCATGTGCTTTGTCGGAAGCCGTGGCTGCATCCAGATTCACACTGGCCCAATCCATGAAATCAAGATGATGGGCCCGTGGCTGAACGTGCTGGACCCGACGTTCCATATGCATCTGCGCATCGATCACATCGCTGACGTCTGGGTTGTGCGCAAGCCGACGAAGGACGGGCATGTGACGTCGCTGGAGGCCTATGATGCCAATGGCGAACTGATTGTTCAGTTCTTTGGTGAGCGTCATGAAGGCGAAGCCGAACTGGCCGACTGGCGCATGATCGCGGAAAATCTTCCGCGTCTGCCACAGTCTTCCGCTGCATAAGGTGACGGCAATGTCGTTCATTTCCTTGCGCTTCAGGCGCGGAGCTGCTCTGGCTGCCATCGCTTTGTCGCTGGCAGCTGGTGGTGCTGCACGCGCAGAAGCCGTCGACCATTTCGGCGATACGTCGCGCATCGTTTCCGTCGGCGGCTCGCTGACGGAAATCGTCTACGCTCTTGGCGCAGAAAAGATGCTCGCCGCGCGCGACCAGACAAGCGCCTATCCCGACGCGGTAAAGAAGCTGCCGGATATCGGATATATGCGTCAGCTTGCACCAGAAGGTGTGCTCTCGGTCAATCCGACCGGCATTTTGCTCCTTGAAGGCAGCGGCCCACAGGATACGCTCGATGTTTTGAAGAAAGCGTCTGTGCCAATGATCGTTGTGCCGGAAACCTATACCGGCGAAAGCGTCGTCAGGAAAATCGAGATCGTGGGCGAGGCTCTCGGTCTGGAGGAGAAGGCCAGGGCGCTTGCGAGCGAAGTCTCACGCGATATCTCAGCGGCTGAGAAGGCCGCAGCTGGCCACAGTTTGCGCAAGCGTGTACTTTTCGTTCTGTCGGCGCCCGGCGGGCGCATGATGGCTTCGGGCACAGGCACTGCGGCCGACGGCATGATTGAGCTTGCCGGTGGTGAAAACGTCATCACCGAATTTCACGGATATAAGCAGCTGACCGACGAAGCCGTCGAGAAGGCCGCGCCCGATATGATCCTGATGATGGATACGGGAGCGGACGGGATGACGCCGGAATCGCTGTTGAAGAATCCCATTATTGCTGCAACACCGGCAGGGCGTAACAAGAATGTCGTTTCGATGGAAGCGTCGTATCTGTTGGGATTTGGGCCTCGAACTGGTTCTGCCATTCGGGACCTGTCAGCAAAACTCTATGGCGCCTCTGCAGCGCAATAACATAATCAGACTTGCGGGATTGAAGAGCACGCAAGTCTGATTGTAAGGATTATTCGAAATGACCAGCCAAGGTCGCGTAGCGCGCGAACAGCGCTTTGCAGCGCGTCAATCAGAAAATGAAGTCACCACCTCAGAAGGTGACATCACGGGAGACCGTGCCGCACGTGCACGGTTCACCATCATATTGCTCGCCGTTGCTTTATGCATCGCGGCGTTGTTCAGCCTGACAGCAGGCGCTTCGGATGCGTCCGTGCTTTCGGTTCTGCGCGCTCTGACCTCCTCCGGCGCAGCCGAAGGCGCGGATGCATTCCGTCGCGATCACCTGATCATCATGGAGATTCGCCTGCCGCGTATTGTCATGGGTATGCTGATAGGGGCGGGGTTGGCGGTTTCCGGTGCCGTGATGCAGGGCCTTTTCCGCAATCCGCTGGCCGATCCGGGTCTCGTCGGGGTGTCTGCCGGGGCAGGACTTGGCGCGGTATCGATGATTGTTCTGGGCGGCACTTTTCTTGCTCCCGTTATTGCGATCCTTGGCGTTTATGCCTTGCCTCTGGCTGCATTTCTGGGCGGGCTTGCCAGTACCTTGCTGCTCTATCGTGTCGCGACGCGTCGGGGCCGCACGTCTGTTGCAACCATGCTGCTCGCAGGTATTGCACTTGGCGCCCTGGCGGGCGCTGCAACCGGCGCGCTCATCTATCTGGCTGATGATCGACAGTTGCGCGACCTGACATTCTGGGGGCTTGGTTCGCTTGCAGGTTCCACCTGGGCCAAGATTGGCGCTGCGGGACCAATCATCGCCATCATTCTAGTGGTTTCACCTTTGCTTGCGCGTGGTCTCAACGCACTGGCGTTGGGCGAGGCTGCAGCCGGTCATCTCGGCATTCAGGTGCAACGCATCAAAAACATCGCTATCGTTACCGTAGCGGCAGCTACCGGCGCGACTGTCGCCGTTGCTGGCGGGATCGGCTTTGTCGGCATTGTGGTGCCGCATATGCTGCGCCTCAGCATTGGTCCGGACCATCGCTATCTCCTGCCAGCGTCAGCGCTGCTCGGCGCTACGCTTCTGCTTCTGGCGGATGCGGTAAGTCGGACGATTGTGGCCCCGGCAGAATTGCCGATTGGCATCATCACCGCACTTTTTGGCGCGCCGTTCTTCCTCTGGATATTGCTGCGCCAGCGCGGCCTGCTCGATCTGTGAGGGTATCATGATTGAAACAAAAGCATTGGGCGTAAGCCTGTCAGGCAAGACCATCATCAGCGACATTGCCTTCTCCGCTAATCCGGGCGAGGTGACCGCAATCGTCGGGCCGAACGGCTCAGGCAAAACTACGCTGTTGCGTGCGCTTGCCGGTGACGTCGCTTACACGGGAACAGCCTATCTGGACGGTCGCTCCTTCGCTGAAATCAAGCCGTGGCAGATGGCGGCGCGGCGGGCGGTACTTCCACAGGCAAGCGCCTTGTCGTTTCCCTTCACGGTCCGCGAGATCGTGAAGATCGGGCTCACCGGCGGCTATAGTGGCGTTTCTCGCGAAGAAGAAAAGCGCTTGCCCGATCTCGCTTTGCAAAGGGTTGATCTCGCTGGCTTCGGCGGTCGGCTTTATCAGGAACTTTCCGGCGGAGAACAGCAGCGCGTGCAGCTTGCCCGTGTTCTTTGTCAGGTCTGGAAACCGGTTGTGGATGGTGAGGCGCGCTATCTTTTTCTGGATGAGCCGATTTCAAGTCTCGATATACGTCACCAGATTGTGGTGATGGAGATTGCAAGAGATTTCGCGGCAGCGGGCGGCGGGGTGATTGCTATCCTGCATGATCTCAACCTGACTGCCATGTTCGCCGACCGTATTGCGGTCATGAACAGAGGCAAGCTTGATGTGATGGGCACACCGCGCGAAGCACTGACCGACGAGCGGCTCGAACGTGTTTATGAATGCACGTTGCGGGTGGGTGTCCCGCCGGAAAAGGGGGTGCCTTTTGTATTGCCCCAGTCTGCCTATCGCGCAGCCGCAGAATAAAAAAGGTCCGGCGTAAAGCCGGACCTTTTCATTTCAAACTTCGCGCTGAATTATCAGCTCGCTACGCGCTCTTCTTCCATTTCATCGAGACCAAGCAGGTGTCGCACGTTCGGGCGCGCCTTGACGAGGTCTGCGATGCTGTACTTCATCAGCACGGCGAAGAATGCATTGAGTGCCTCGCGCAGCGCTGAATTGAGTGCGCAACTGTCGACCAGTGGGCATTCGGTGGCATCGTTCTCGAAGCACTCCGCCATGGCGAAGTTTTCTTCGGTCACACGCACAACATCGAACAGCGAAATGTCCTGTGCTGCACGTCCGAGGCGCACGCCGCCATTGCGGCCACGCACAGTTTCCACCAGCCCATGTTCAACGAGCGGCTGAAGAATCTTGAACAAAAACAGCTCAGAAACGCCGTAGGCGCGTGCGATTTCCGGAATGCGGCTGAGCTTGCCGTCATTGGCAGCACAATACATGAGCATACGAACGGCATAATTCGTCTGGCGGGTAAGACGCATCACTGTTCCTTTCAACACGTCTCGGAACAACTGCAACCTCGATGCCGAGGACGCGATGCTCCAATCCTTGAGTTCGCAATTCCAAACCGAAAGCGGTTTATCCCTGTTTCGGAACTGCTCCAAAATTCTGGTCTTGTCGCATTTGCGATCCGGAAAGGTTCAAGGCTCGATCGGATCATGCGCTAAAGCGGATATCTGTTTCTTAACCCACTTTAGAATCATTCTTAAAATATATGAAGTCTTTTCTCACCTTTAAAGGGGAAAAGTTGTTACCGGTATCAAATAACCGCGAGTTCCTCCCAGACCCGCTGCAAAAGCCCATTCTGACCTACTGGCAAACGTCTATCCATTCGGCGCTGACCAGCTCAGCCATTTTGTGCGGAGCGATGCGCACGGCACTGTTGGTCGCTCCGGCAGCGGGCACGACTTCCTCGAAATTCTTCAGCGATACATCGCAGTAAACGGGCAGGGCGCTCGGCAGACCGAACGGACACACGCCTCCGACCGGATGGCTGGTTTCGGCAAGAACGGTCTCGGCATCAAGCATACGAGGCTTGGTTCCGAACTGATCCTTGAACTTGCGATTATCGATACGCGCATCGCCACGGGTGACAATAAGAATGGTCTGGTCTTTGGCGGAAAAAGAAAGCGTCTTGGCGATCTGTCCCGGTTCCACGCCATGTGCTTCGGCGGCGAGAACAACGGTGGCGGTGCTCGTCGGCAGTTCAATCACTTCGATTTCAGGCGCTTTGGCCGCAAAAAAAGCCTTAACGGAATCCAGACTCATAGCTTCCTTTTTCTTATTTTGATTATTAAACTCAAGTTTAAGCCGCAATGTGGCAAAGGACAAGTCTGGTTGCTTCCTTGCGGCGTTTTGGCATTCAGTTTCTAACAGATCGAAGTCTCGATCTGCAACAATGCGCCAGGACCGAGAATGGGAAGCAGGTGAGGGGAGTTTGTCTCATAACACGGCTGCCATTGGCCCCGTGTTATGAGGGGCTTTGCGCTTTGCTTCAAAGATCGACAGGGCGGCCGGATGCTTCCTCTTCCAAGGTTACTGCAATATCTGCATTAGCCGACAATCTCACCTTGTCGCCCTCGACGTCGGCAACAAAGCCGAGTTCGATATAGTGATGATGGTCGCTGTGCATACCGGAATTATCGGTTTTCTTCAGCTTGATGCGGTTATCTTCGATGCGATCGACCGTGCCGACATGTACGCCATCGGCGCCGATGACTTCCATATTCTCCTGGATTTTGTGCTGCATGGGGAATCCTCCGTGTTGAATGATGCCGGAACGGCAATCTGCAATTGAGGCTGCGTGAGAGAAGTTAGCGCGTTTTCAGAAACTGACCATGGTGGCCACACTGAAAGTTGTATTGCTGAAGGCTGGATCGAACTCTTTTGATCGTGATCGGATGCTGGTTTCGTTCCGTGTTGTTCAGAATGCTGGCAAATGAAACAGTGCACGTTGACGCCGCAAGAAAAGCTGCTAAGAAGTCACTCGCTAAGCAATTGGGCGCAAATCGATAGCTTGCTGTGATTTGCTGTTTTTCCAGACTTGTGAAAAGCATAGATAAAACAATTGCCTGGAGGGGTGGCCGAGCGGTTTAAGGCACCGGTCTTGAAAACCGGCGTGCGAGAGATCGTACCGTGGGTTCGAATCCCACCCCTCCGCCATTTTCCTTTATAAGTCATTGAAATCATTGATAAAATAAAGTGCGGGCGAAGTTGACCCACAGATTTACCCACAAAACCAAATCCGCATCCATACCGCATCCGTACCGCAAATATGCGTCGGCTGGCGAGTCGAGTGCCGCCGGTTGCCCGGGGAGTCTTTTCCTCCGCTTCTAACGTTATGACTCCCAACGCCATCGCCGCATTATGACTCATTAAGACGTTTGACAAGCGAGCAAGGATAGGTCAACGTAAATAAAATAGAAAGTATAGATGGTTATGGCTCCGCCATTTAACTGTCTTAATGAGGTTTTAGGTATGGTCTATACGCCGGGCGAATAAGCCATATCAGACTCAATCGTCGATAAAGTCTTTCAGTTATACGTAGGTCAGCGTCTCCTTTGCTCGGGTTTGGATTACGTACCGCAGGTTTAGCTCCACTAATAAACAAAGTATGTTCTTTTAATATTGTTATTAGTTAAATTACTTTAGAACATTATTCTTTTTACAATAGTAAATAGGAATATATTGTCAATTTCGCATGGGTTTCTCTGGGAAAGTCTGGGGATGCGCTTTTGACAACCGGAACGTTTCAACATTTACTATGTATTATCGGATCGCACCGAAAGAATAGTGAAAGTAAATGCGGAGACGCCAACATGAAAACTTTTATTCGACTACCTGACGTGCGCCGCGCCACCGGCCTTTCCACATCCACCATTTACGAGGGGATGCGGGATGGCTGGTTCCCCAAGCCCGTCCGGCTCGGCCCCCGCGCTGTTGGCTGGGACGAGGATGTGATTGCGGCATGGCAGGAGAATTGCATCGAACGAAGCGGCGCGGCGAGCGCATAACTTTAGGAGGCGAAAGCCATGAACTACATTTCAGACGACAAGATCGAAAGCGCTCGGCTGGAGGCCAAGCTCGGAAGTTTTCGATCCGGCCCCGGCATTTCAGCGACCGATCATTTGAACGGCCAGTCGGTGCCGGAGTACGACAAGTCCTCGGACACGGTGGCGCTGGGCATCAGCGATTGCGCTGCAATGCACAAGCGGGAGATGGAACGGACGAAGGCTCGCGAAGCTGTGCGGGCGTCGGTCTTTGCTGCTTTCCCCGATGCCCCGCAGGAACTCCAGTCAATTATGTACAGCCATCCCAAGGTCGAGGCGTGGCTCGCAGCGTTCGCTCAAAAGGAGCAAGCCCGATGAAATCCGAAGACTTTTATCACGCCGCCAGCGCCCGCCTCTTCACCCGCCAACAACTGGACCAGATTGCGTACCGCTATCAGCAGTCGGCTGCGCTTTACCCAGAAGAGCACGAGCGCGTTGCCCGGTACATTCAGGATCATAAACTGGTCGGGCACCGGGAAGTGCTTGAGCACTATCTGCGTAGCAATCTGCCCATGTCCGAGCATTCCCTCAATGTCATCAACGCTTTTGCCGACTCCACCGCTACGGGCGCATATGACCGAGGCGCGGAAAGGGGTGCGCCGACGCATGGGCTGGAGACCTATGGCGGTGTGGAGTCGGCAGCGAGCCGCCTGTTCACCAGCACCGTGAAACCGGATGAGGGAGATAGGTGATGGCCGCGACCGCCGAAGAAATGCTCCGGGAACTGCGGTTTAGCCGGGGTGAGCCGGATGCTGTGGCGCGACAGGTTCTTCGCCATCTTGACGATACAAACTGGACCGAGGTGATGCGAGCGCTAGAAATGCTGGCTTCCGCAGGATGGACGGATGCCGAGGTCGCTTTCCGTGGGCTGGTGCTGGCGCGGGCTGAGGACTGGCTGGCGGAATGCAAGGCGTTACCGTTGGTTGAGCGGCTTGTCGCGACAATGACCACACTGCGGGTGCTGGGCGAGCCGACGCCGGATGTGTCGGATTTGGCGGCGAAGGCGCAAGAAGCCCTGCGGAAACGGCGAGCGAATTGAGGCGCGGACATGGCCCCCGCGACGGGGACTGGCGGGAGGTATCTAATGTCTCGTTCCGCCAGTCCTCCTTTTCGAAAGGTAGCGAGGTGAACCGTGATGACTGCTGACGTGATTTCATTGGATGAGGCCCGGAACCGGTTGCGGGTGCAGCCGGAGCTGGTTGCACAGGCGGAGTTTTTCCGCGGCATGTATTTGCTTCGGGAGGCTTTGGAGCTGATCGAAGCTTTGCCGGGAAAGCGGGCTGAAGATGCCTACGACCGCCTATGCCAAGGAATGCGGGTGGTTTTTGATCGAGAACGGAGGCTGGGCCGTGGGTGAGATTTTGAAGATGGAAAAGGATGTGATGGCAAGGGTGGTGCGGGAGTTAGACACCACGGACCTTGCGCTGGTGACGGCAGCCGATCTGGCTATGAAAGACTTGCTGCCGGTTTCGTCCAAACCGAACGAAGTGCAGACCTTTAGCTCATTTTTGGACCGCAAGCAGGCGCGAAAGGGCAAGGCGCAGGCGGAATTGAACCGCCAAGCAAATCCGGGCGGTTTCGCGCCATCGGTGGCGAACGCGAAGCTGGCGATCACCAAGCTCGGCATTAGCATGAAGTTCGACAAGTTTCACATGCGGATGGAGATCGAGGGTTACGATAAGCCCGTTGGTGAGGCTTTTGCGGACACGGTGCTGAAGCTGAGGGACGTTGTGATTGACAATTTCGATTTTGATCCCGGCCAGCGAAACGTGGAAGACGCGGCAAGGCTGCTTGCGATGCAGAACGCGTTCGATCCGGTGCGGGATTATCTTGATGGGCTGGTTTGGGATGGAACGCCGAGGCTGGACACTTGGCTTTCGGTATATCTTGGCGCGGCGGATGACGAACTGACGCGGGCCATTGGCCGGGCCGTGCTGGTTGCCGGGGTTCGGCGCGTACGGCGTCCCGGCTGTAAGTTTGATGCGATGCTGGTGCTGGAAGGGCCGCAGGGGCGCGGTAAGTCATCGGCGCTCAAGGTATTGGCCGGAGGTGATGACAATTTCACCGACGCCCTCGATTTCCGCCAGAACTATAAAGAGCATCAAGAACTGCTGCTGGGAAAGTGGATTGTCGAAGCGCCGGAACTGGATGGGCTGGGCCAGTCGGACGTGCGGCGGGCAAAGCAGTTTATTTCAAAAACCCACGACCGAGCGCGTGCCGCCTACGCCCGGACGGTTGAGGAAGTTCCCCGTCGCTGCATCCTGATCGGCACGACGAACGACGACCATTACCTGAAAGACCCGACCGGAAACCGGAGGTTCTGGCCGGTGGTGACGGGAAAGATTGATCTGGTGGCGCTGCGTGAGGCCCGCGATCAGCTTTGGGCCGAAGCCGCGATGGTGGAGCCGGGCGAAGCCGATCCGGTGACGATCCCGGAGCATCTGTGGACGGTTGCTGCCGAGCGGCAAGCCGAGAGGGTTGAGGCCGATCCGTGGGAAGATACGCTCGTCGCGCTCCTGCCGAAGCTTGCTAAGCGGGCCGAAGGCGAGCTTCGCATCGCCACGAGTAACATTTTCGCATCGGCGTTGGCGATGGAGATGCCGAACGTAACGAGGCGGGATAGCCGGAGGCTGGGCGATTGCATGAGGCGGCTGGGGTGGACCGGGCCGAAGCTGATCTGGGCTGGAGATAAGCCGGTTAGAGGGTATGTTAAAGAGGATGGTATGGCCCTAACGGATGATGAATGAAAAATACAATAAAAACAATGACCTAACTGCCTAACTGTTCCTAACGGTTATAACACGAACTTTATAGACTTCCTAGATCACTAAATCCCTTCAATCCCCTTATCAGTTAGATCAGTTAGAACGGTTAGGATTTCTTTCATCCCATTGAAAACATGGGATTTTCATCCCTAACCGAAACCGGGGCATTGCCCCTTTCATAACCGTTATGTGGAGGCAGAAGAATGGCCGAGGGTGAAATCCTAAGCCCGGCGCTCGCCGCGCTATTGCAAATCATGACCTCGACCGAGGTGGCAGAGGCCAAGTGCGTCGAGGCCGCGAAAGCGATTATTGAGTATGAAGCGCCGCAAGGGGTCTACGACCTCACCCACCGATATTTGATCGGGGTGGCCGAGGATGAGGAACAATCAACGGATTTGCGGCTGGAGGCGTTGAAGCTGCTGCGGAAGGTGGAGGCGCGCCGGGTTGTTCCGGGAGTGGCGAAAGGCGAAGATACAGAAAAGGCGAAGCGGTTGGCGCAGAGGCTGGAAGCAGCGCGGGAGCGGGTGAAAAGGTTTCGAAAAGAAACGTTGCCATGACCAACCACACCAACTTTACTTGTTTGTTTCGACCAAACTTCTCCAGTCTTTTATCGATTGTCAGCCCTAATTCGATCGGCTTGATTTCTTTGCCAATTCTCTTAAAATTTTGAGAGCTTCAACTTACGAACGAGTCTCAGGTGAGCGTGCAATCGACTACACTCGGTACCATAGTAGCAAATGGCGGATGCGCTGATGTGGTCTTTGTACACGGACTAACTGGAGACCTATACCAGACTTGGTCAGCACCGGAATCCAAGGAAGCTGAGGGGGTTTTTTGGCCTCGTTGGCTAGGCACTGACCTTCCTGATGGAAATTATTTTACCCTAGGATACCCTGCAAGCATGTTTGCTAAATGGGCAAAAAAGGAGATGAACCTTTACGAGAGGGCTAAAAATACACTGGAGGTTTTAGCTTCATATGGCATTGGGGAACGGCCGGTAATTTTTATCTGCCATAGCCTTGGTGGTCTTCTCATAAAGCAAGTGCTGCGAACAGCGCAAGAGTCGACGGAGACGAACTGGATAAAACTGGCAAAAAACTGCGTTGGAATCTTTTTCTTGGCAACTCCTCATTCGGGTTCTTCACTCGCCAGCTTGCTGAAATGCTTTGTCGGAGGGTTCAACTCTCACCACGTTGAGAAGCTTGTGAAAGATTCATCGGACTTAGATGAGTTGAACGCAAGCTTTAGAAGCCTGTGTGCAAATCAAAAAATTGAAGTAACCTCATATTACGAAATGCACAAAACAGGCAAAATTGCGCTCATTGTAGAGGCGAACAGCGCTGATCCCGGTGTAAATGCTTCGCGGCCAATTCCTGTAGATGCCGATCATATAAACATCTGCAAGCCCCTTGATCGACACTCGGTCATATACAGAAGTGTTTTTTCTCGTTTAAAGGCAAAGCTTCTAGAGATCGCAGTTGCTGGTGGCGCAAAATGTGCCGAGTTCGAAGGCGACGATCTTTCATCACATAGTGAAAGCGACAGGCGCGATCTACATGAGAAAATGATCGCGGCTGACCGAGAATACGAGTATTCGTTTGCCAATGAATCCCAGAATAGATTTGCTAGGCGGTTCTTGAAGTCTGGCCTTCAGTCTAGCAGCTTACTGCTGCACAACAATATGTTGGCTGACATAGATCAACGATTTCAGAGTCTCGTATATTACCCGCTTATATGTAATGGAGCCGATAAAGAAACTGTTTCCATTGCAGTTCAAGAAAGGTTAGTCGCGCCACTTTCTGAAAAATACTCGGAACATTCAGCAAACGAAAGAATTGTAATGGATGCTCTTTACTTTCTTACTGAACGCTGCCACGTCCGCTGGGATAAACCATGAATTATCGTATCTGGTATGCGCAGCTTGACGTGTTTGATACCATCAGACGTTATTTGGCGTTGTTGACACATTGGCAGGGACCAGCTCCTGACAAAACCAGATTGTTTATCACCGACTTTTACTACGTGAATCCTCCCCTGCTACACAATGTTCATATGCCCACAGATGTTCGGCGATCATTCAACGAAATAAAGATAGAAAAAGCTCAGAACACATTTATTCAGTATCCGTCACCTCAGTTATTATTCATCAAAATGGGAGGAATACAAAGCAACGCTTTACACCATCTGGTCGGAAAAGGGATGGTAGAGGTGTCCGACGTAAATAAGAACAGATATAGACTCAGTAACGAAGGTATAAAGATTGCGGAAAATCTCGTTGATAAGCTAGTACTCGATTCGGAGCGGTCGGTACTTAACTTTCTTACGAATGAGTTTGTCAAAGTGGGTAGTGGCAAAGGGGGATTGAGGTCGGTTACAGGTCTCAATCGATTAGGGGCATAGACGATGATTTCTTTTTTTGCTTTGAAGAGGCTTCAAGTCCTCCAAGGCAGCCACATTGCTTATGATGAATGTTTTCATCGAGGTGTGAACATAATTCGTGGTGAAAATAGCTCTGGCAAATCTACCATAGCTGATTTTATTTTTTACGGATTGGGCGGCGAGTTTGACCGTTGGAAGGATGCGGCAAAGCGCTGTTCGTCGGTTCGTTTGGAGATCGAAACTGCTCAGTCTATACTTACAGTTCATCGCAATATCGGTAACAAGCTTGAGCCCGTTTACATTTATTACGGCGACATTAACAACGCCGTAAATCAAGGAATTGACCAATGGCAGCGAGTTCAAATTAGGCGATCCGCTGGCGGAACCGGGCTATCCTATACTCAGATATTATTCCGTGCCGCTTTCATTCCAGAGGCTCAGGGTGAAGGGGCTTCGAATGTCACGCTTCATCAGATTTTGCGGTTACTCTATGCTGATCAGCAGACTCCTGCTGGCAAGTTATTCAGATTTGAAACGTTTGACACCCGCGACATAAGAGATGCCGTAGGGCAGCTACTTATCGGCATCAATGGATACGAAGCGTATGATGCCCGGCTGAAGCTGCGCGAACTAAAGAATGAATATTCGGAGAAGGATCGCCTATATGAGGCGGCTCAGATGTCACTCCCGCAGTCGGATGGCATAAGCTCGGTTTCTGCGCTTGACGAATTACTGACGAAACTGCTCCTGGAGAAAGAGCAAGTACTCTTCGATATAGCTCAGGTTGACACAATTGTCGGTGATGACCAAGCAAAGACGTTTATTGCGGAACGTCGAGCGCTGCATGAGAAAGTGCAAAGGCTATCTCAAAAGCTCAATAACAAAGAGAGAGCGCTTCACGAAAACAATTCTGAACAAGAGGAAATTGCGAGTTTTGTCAAATACCTTGAAGAGCAACTATCAGTTCTAAACGCCGTAGACGACGCATCAACTCTGATTGGAAATATTGAGTTTCAATACTGCCCTGCATGTCTTAAGCCTCTTAAAGATACTAGATCTGGATTTTGCATCCTTTGCCATGAAGAAAATTCTTCAGAAGAAGAAAGATCGAAGTATTTTGAGTTAAAGATAGATAACGAATTGCAAATCCGGGAGTCTAGACAGCTTCTCAAATTGAAATCATCTCAAGCTATTCTACTTCAGGCCGAGATCCGGTCCTTAAGGAAAGATTATAGCGATACATTGTTGGATTTTTCCACGCGTTATGACGTCAGCAACTCTCCTCGTGAGAGTTTTCTAGCCGAGCGAAATCGGAGGCTGGGAAAAATCGAACATGAGCTTTCTTATTTTGAAAGAATCCGCGCTACGATTGAACGAATAGACGCACTTTCAGAAGAGCGTTCAAACCTCAACAAAGAGATAGGCGAACTTCAAAACCGCCTCCAAAGGCTGGAGCACTCAGCATCAGTTCGTCAGAATAAGGCAATGGGGCTTATTGCGTCGTTGGGGAAGAAAATTCTGTCTCGAGATTTATCGCGGGAAGACACCTTCGAGGACCCAACTAGCTTTACAATTGATTTTGGCGATGATGCTATGTTGGTTGACGGTAAAATGAACTTCGCTGAGAGTAGTAATGTTATTTTGAAGAATACATCAATCCTTTCAATTTTGTTTGGTGCAACATATGATGAAAGTTTTTGGCATCCCAAATTTCTACTGATGGATAATATTGAAGACAAAGGAATGGAGCCAGAGAGAAGTCATAATTACCAGCGCGTAATTGTTGGTGAATCAGATAAGGCGAAGTTCCCACATCAAATAATTTTAACAACTTCAATCGTCGATCCGGAGCTAGACAAAAGCAATCTAACCGTGGGAGAAAAGTATAGTAAGAGCAACAAAACTCTTAAGTTGATCTGAATAATTGGGAGGGGGCGAATAGTGGTGATCGACAATAACGGACTGTTTATCGAAGAGCTTCAAGGCGCGGTACCGCTTAACATGATTAAGCTTTTCGCTGTTTTTGCGAGATTTGAGTTTGCTCTGATTGCTACTGGATATGTGGGCGGTGATAATGGAGATTATGTTTATGCCACTTGGGACGATTTTGCTTCGGACTTGCATAAATCATTCTTTCCGAAAGTCCAGCATAGTCAGCGAGCGGCTATCTTGTTTAATGAGCCACCGCGTACTTTAGTAAAGCTCGGTAATAATTGCCGTTTCATCGATGGAAATCCGCCAACTAACGCTCAAAGTGTATTGCAAGCAGTTCGAATAATTCGGAATAACTTGTTCCACGGCTCCAAAACCAATCCTCGTGAAAGGGATATGCATTTAGTTGATGCAGCCAATGAAGTTTTAACTACTGCTTTGGATATAGCGCGATTAGAATTATTAACAAACAGGGTATCCGTTGCTTGGGGCTATTGTGGACATATCGGTGAACCATGACTAATCACCATGATAGTTCACGATGCGAGCTGCGCGCACTCCTTTAGAATCCTAAACACACTCGCCCGCCCGATCCCCAGCTTCGTCGCGATGGCGTCCGCCGTCATTCCCCCGGCCTTCAACCGCAGTACATCTTCCGCTTTCGCCCGCGCAGTCGGCGCTCGCCCCTTGTATTTGCCCTCGGCTTTGGCCTTCGCGATCCCCTCGCGCTGCCGTTCCAGCATCAACTCCCGTTCAAACTCCGCAATCGACCCCAGCAAATTCAGCATCAACTTGCCGGTCGGTGTGGAGGTGTCGAGGTTCATCGATAGGATGCGGAGTGTCACCCCCTTTGTGCGAAGCGTCTCTGTGATCGCCACGAGGTCTGCGACGGATCGCGCGAGGCGGTCAAGCTTGGTGACGATAAGCGTGTCGCCCTCGCGTACGTAATCCAGCGCCCGCTCCAGTTCCGGGCGCTTGGTAGCGACAGACGATAGTTCCTCTTGGAAGATGCGCGACGCTCCCGCAGCGGACAGATCGCGGAGCTGGGCTTCAAGTCCAGCTTTCTGGTCGGTGGTTGATGTGCGGGCATAGCCAACGATTGCGGCGGTGGACATGGCGGACTCCGATAGTCTCACATAACTTTTAGATATTGTGATACTACCGTATCAAAAAGTCAACTCCAATGTGTGTGATACCGTCAGTTGGCTTTTTTGCGAGAATCGCTAGGGCTTGCCCTATTGATACTGCGCGGGAATACGGTGCTGTGAGGTTGAGCCATATGCATGTGGGCGGGCGTCGCATGGCATGGCTAGCCACGGATAGAATGTATCGGGAAACGGGACGGAATGGTGCCGCCATCAAGCGCGGCAATGATTGCCGGTAGTTTATCCATCGAATGAAATATCGCGCCATGCGCCGAATGCGGGGCGAAGATCGGTATGGTCCAGCCTTGCCCCACCGAGTTTCATTGCTTATTGTGTTCTATTATGGGACTGGGTGGGACTGACATTTATTCGGCAGTCTGCATGGCCGTGCGGAAGGGGGAACTGGCGGAGCCGTTTCGCGCCTTAGATGTGCGACGGGTTGCACCCGGCTGGGCCTATCCTCGCTATTTCGAGTTCCTCGCTGACCATTGCACCGACAAGCAGTCGCCCGATGTTGCGCTATTCGTTCGCGTCGCCAAGGGACGCTATCGACTCAACGACCAAAAAGCTGGGTAGGCCGAGGCCCCATCCCCCTTTGCATTGTGCAAACGGCGAGGGCTACTTCGCCGGATGCCACCCCCCATCTGCCTGACCATGTCCCTCGCAAATTTTGTGTGAATTTTTCAGTCGTATGGCTCGGGGGCGAGCGCAAGCCTAACGCCTTGGTCTTCCAGATATTCGAGCACTGCGAAAAGCATAATTAGAACGCCCGACATTTCCAGCGTCTCTTCGATTGTTGAAACGATGAGGTAGGACGCATTGAAAAAGGTTTCGTCAGCCAAGAACGCTCCAATACCCTCGAAGACCAGAGCGCCGGTCACAAAAACCGCTCCTGCAAGGACGAACAGGCTTGCTGTGCGTCGGGGCAGTGCGAATAACCAGCGGACGAAAATAACTCCGACAACGATCACCACGAAAGCAGCCGGAATGATCCATGAGAAAAATGGATGGGCGGTGCCGGGGATGGCGTAATTATCCGCTCGCCATAAGCCGTGCATGTCCGTTCCCTCGTCGAGCGACATATAGAAGAAGATCGCTGACAAGCCCCACCACGCAGTCGAAGGAAGTGATTTGAGGCGCTGGACCCACGCGACCAATGCGAGCGCGCAGGCGGTTGCAAATAGCTGAAGTACAGAAAACCACGTCGGAACGTTCATTTCTCGGTTGAGGTCAAACATATGGCCGACGCGATTAATCGGCTCCATCGCAATGCCACAAGCTTTTGTGTACCAGCACACCATGACCACGGAGTGCAGAAATACTAGTAAAGCGATTATTCCAGCGGAAATCCACGCAATCAAAGATGGGCGAATACTGAAATAGAGGTGTGTTTGTGCCTGTTGCATGGTGCCCCCCATAGGCATTACCCATTCAAATTTATCGCAACGACAGGTTACGTTCAACGAAATGGCGGCTACCGCTGCTTGTTTCGCCTACTATCGTTAATTTCTGACAGTGCAGTTCTTGCGTCGTTTTTTACTCGCTATAATTTACCAATCGCCAATACATTGTTGCCGGATGCAGGAGTCGTGGAAACGTAGTCAGCCCACGCGCTCATGAGCCTGCGTCGCTTTTCCAGCATGTCGCCACGCTGATATGCCGCCTCGGTTTTGTCGCGGACGGTGTGGGCGAGCGCGGCTTCGGCAATCTCGCGAGGGAAGCTGGAACGCTCCGCCGCCCAATCCCTGAATGTGGAGCGAAAGCCATGAACGGTTAGTCCCTCAGTGCCGTCCATTCCTCGAAGAACTTCTAGCATTGCCATGTTGCTCAACGGCTTACCTCGTTTCGCGCCGGGGAACACGTAAGGGCTGTGGGCTTCCCTCGGCGTTGATTGCAGGATTTCTACGGCACGGTCGCAAAGAGGGACGCGGTGCGGCTTATCCGCTTTCATGCGCTCTGCCGGGATCGTCCAGACCTTCTCGACTAAGTCGAACTCGGCGTCGGTTGCGCCGATGGCTTCGGACGTGCGGACAGCGGTGAGGATTGTGAACTCAAGGGCGCGGGCGGCTATGCCCGATACCTCTCGGAGCCGGGGCATGAAGGAGGGGAGGTCGGTGTACGTCATGGCTGGGTGATGCCGAACTTTGGAAACCTTGGACCGGGCGGGAAGCAGCTTGTCTAGGTGGCCGCGCCAACGAGCAGGGTTTTCGCCGTTCCGGTAATGGCGCGCTTTGGCCCAATCCAACACCAACTCAATACGTCCGCGTACACGGCTCGCGGTTTCGGTTTTTTCTGCCCAGATCGGCTCGATGATTTTAGTGATATGGGCGGTGTCGATGCTGGCGACTGATAGGGAGCCGATGACGGGGTAGGCGTAGGTTTTGAGGGTGTTGCGCCACTGGTCCGCGTGCTTGGCATTTTTCCAGCCTGCCGCGTGCGCCTTGATGTAGCGTTCGGCGGCATCCGCGAAGGAGATTTCGTTCGCGGCCTTCGCTCGCGTGGTGGCTTGGCGTTCTCGGCGTGCCTCAATTGGGTCTATTCCATCCGCCGTAAGTTGCCGAGCTTCTCGCGCCCGTTCCCGGGCTTCCCGAAGTGAAAAATCGTGGATGGAGCCAAGTCCCATTTCGCGGGCACGGCCAGCAAGCATGAAGCGGAAAATCCAAGACTTGGTGCCGCCCTTGGCGACCTGCAAATAAAGCCCGCCGCCATCATTATACATGCCTGCGGGAAGTGCTTTGGCGACCATTGCGGCGCTTAATCTGTTGATGACGCTGGCCATTTCAGACCTCAAAAAATGGGATTAGAAGTAGCGATATTAAGCTGTTGAGATGCTTGAGTCTATTGAGAATGAAAGAATTTCACGTACACCATTTTTGAGTTTAAGAGAGTAGAACCAAAGTATACTTTGGCACCCACATACCTACCCACAAATGCATGTCGGAACCCATCGGAATCAGGCGCAGACGACCGGCACGAAAATGATACGAAAATATTGATTTTATTGAGCTATCGGAATTACTCGGAATTACTCGTCAGTTCGAATAAAAGACACCCCCTCCGCCATTTCGATATAAAATCAAAACACTGGCACTAGCCGCCGCCTGTCGTTTGCAAACCGAAGCCGATCGCGTTACTCCGGTTGCGAGCATGGGTGCTTCGGTGCAAGCTGCACGGTCCAGAGCCTGCTTCCATCAACATTTCTGGTAAGACGCAAAAAGCCCGCCCCGGTTTGGGGGCAGGCTTCGTGTGGTGGCGGCCTGTTCGGAAGCGAACTTCTCTTCACTGGGTAACGTGGGCAATCGCCTCAAGAATAACTTCTGCGACTTCCGACGGTTGGGAAATGTGCGGTGCGTGCCCGGCTGGCAGAGTAGTCACCTTTGCGGAGATTTTCTGCGCCATTGCTGTCTGGAGATCTGGTTGGATCATGCGATCCTGTTCACTCACCACATACCAGGACGGTTTCGTCGTCCACGCAACCACGGACACCTTGCCATCGAAACTACTGGCGTGGGTTGGGTGCTGTGTGGCGAATATCACCTTGGTTTGTTCAGGTGCAATGTCCTGAGCAAGATGCTGCTGCACACCTTCCAATGTCAATGTCAGGAAGCCATCCTTGTCGGCTTGGACGTGGTTAAAACCGGAAGGAGGCGGATAGTCCTTGGCCGTCTGGTTGACCGACATACCTTCGGAAAGCGCGAAGGCCGCCACATAAACAAGTGCTTTCACATTGTCGTTCTGGCCGGCTTCGGTAATCACGGCTCCACCATATGACCAGCCGACCAGCACAACAGGGCCTTGCAGTCTTTCAAGCGCGCGCCGGGTGGTCGCGATGTCGTCCTCCAGGGAGGTCAACGGGTTCTGTACGGCTACGACATTCACACCTTTTTCCTGCAGCAGGAGATCAGTCGGCTCCACGTCGATCCATCGGCCCATGCTCCACGCACGAGGACTACAGTTGGTTGCTGTGCGCTGGGACGGGTCGCGGTGCTTGTTGTATCAGAGATGGGTTGCATGGCTTTGTGCCTTTCCTTCTAAATGGTGTTGTCCCGGTTGATCGCGGGATAATGGCAGCTTCGTGCATATTGTAGTTATGAAACAATGAGGATAAAATGGTTCATATTTTTCAATAATGGAAATGGATTGTTTGTAATGGATCGGTTGACTGGCATGAGAGTCTTCGTAAAGGCAGTCGAATCCGGGTCCATCTCGTCGGCGGCACACGAGTTGGAGATGTCGTCACAGCTTGCCGGCAAGCAGATACGTGCCTTGGAGCTCGGACTGGGCGTAAGACTGCTGACAAGGACGACGCGTCGGCAAAGCCTTACTGACAGCGGGCAAGTGTTCTACGAGCGCGCGAAGAACATTCTGGCGGAAATGGACCTTGCCGAAGCATTGATGGCGGAGACAAGGTCTGAACCAAGGGGAAGGCTTCGCATCAGCGCTCCGGTGACTTTTGGAAGCCACGCGCTTGCGCCCGAACTTTCGGAATATCTCAGGCGGCATCCCGAGGTGTCGGTAGACCTCAATCTTACGAACAGAAATGTCGATCTGGTGGAGGAGGGGTTTGACGTGATTTTTCGCGCTGGCGATCTCCCCGACAGCAGCCTTATTGCCAAGCGTCTTGCGCCCTATCGCCTTATTCTATGTGCTGCGCCTGCCTATATGGATTCTGCAAGCAGCCTGAAGACACCACAAGATCTGGTCGAACATGAATGCCTGATCTTCACGCATTCATCGCTCCGCACCCATTGGTCATTCATTGGGCCGGAAGGTGAGGTGACTATTTCAATCACGGGCCGCTTCTGTGCCAACAGCGGTGAAGCACTGCGTGCTGCAGCACTTTCTGGTATGGGCATCCTCTTTCAACCGTATGAACTGGTTGCCGATGAGATATCGTCAGGAAAGCTGATCCGGCTTCTCCCTGAATACGAACCCCCATCGCGCTCCCTGCATGCGCTTTATGCATCAGATCGACAGATGACACCCAAGCTCAGAAGCTTCCTGGATTTCGCAGCCGAGAAATTTGGTGACGGAAAGCGTTGAGAGGTCGCCTCGCAGATATCTCCCGAATTACTACGAATGTTTTCTGTCTTTTTAAGTACCTCCTGTTCCGGAAATTGTTTCACATTTTTCCAGATACGTTCCAGTGAAGCAGATCGTGATTAAATCACAATGTTCCATTGGTATTTATGCCGATAAATATCATGAACATTATCACTATCACGACTGCAAACAATGCAAGAGATTGAAGAACAGAGAATGTATCAAGTCCCATATTTATAAATCCTAAAATATAATATAGGTAAAACATATCACAAAACTTAATTTATGGCCAGTAATTGATTCGTTCTAGGTAAACGACAGCCATAAAAGTCAATATATCTCCATCTTTTTATTTGCATAATATAGCAAATGGAGGGTGTTTTCATATGAGCCGTGGGTCTGAAAGCCGGGGCAGTTTCACACGTGCGTCCATTAGAGCGCATCCCGAAAAGTGTGAAACGGTTTTCGGATAAGATGCGCGTTAAAACAAATATTTAGAGCGCGTTGCGCGCCCACTGCCGGACGGCACGCGTCAACACCAGCCGTTGCTGTTGCAATCGTATGTGAAGCTTATGATGCTTCTTCTTCGATTACATTCTGCGCAACCTGTTCGATACCACCATTGAAGCGTTCTGCGGCAAGCAGCCCGAGCCACACGGCGATCAGGCAAAGCACAACCGAAAAACCGATATTGAACAGGGCTTTGCCGGGTTGTCCAGCGCGCAGAAGATCCATCGTTTGCAGGCTGAAAGACGAGAAAGTGGTGAAGCCACCGCACACGCCGACCATGAAGGCGAGGCGCCAGATTTCCGGTATGGGAAAACGGCCTTGCTCCAGTGTCAGTGCACCGAAGAACGAGATTGCAAAAGAGCCGACAATATTGATGACGATGGTGCCCCAGGGAAGTTCGCGGCTTATCGGCAGCATCAAGAGGGCCAGCCAGTACCGCGCGACACTTCCGATCGCTCCACCGAGCGCTACCATGAGGGTTGCTTGCATTGTTCTGTGTCCATTTCAATAATGGATAGAGATTAGTCGGTGACGTCTGGAAATTCGATAGAATATCTCACTTCGAGAGGTCTTGCGACGCACTCTTCTCCTGTTTCAATTCAAGCAGGAGTCATCAGCCAATTGCTGGCAGTTTCGGGAGAACCCCATTCCCATCATGTACGGCGAAAACCGTCATTGATTTATACTGAAATATCGGACTGTTCGTCAACGTAATGGGCGCGGATGCGGCGCCCATCCCGATCACAAACCGGTAATCAGTTCAGCGCGCCGCTCTTGCGGCGTCCCAGCCGCCGTTTCACCGCGTCGCTGGCGCGATAGATGAACGAAGCGGGTGCAGGCAAAGTGCGCCGCATGAAGGCGACCTTGCGCAGATAATTGTCGATTTTCCAGGTTGCCCATGTGCCGCCCCGGAAATAGGCAACGTCGCCAGCCCGCAAGGTGCGTGTGCCGCCGTCCGCGTCGGTGACGTGCACTTCACCTTCCAGAATATAGACGGTTTCATCCCAGCCGAAATACCAGCGGAAAGTGCCTGCGGTGCAATCCCAGATGGCCGTATAGGCGGCTCGGTCCCGGCTTACCGATTGCTCGCTGGAGCGCGCATGCGGAGTGCCGTCCAGCACCCAGTCAGGATTGATCGGTGCGGGTTTCAGTTCCATTTCCATTGCATTATCGGAGACCACAGCCGGTCCCGTGGGCGCAGCGAAACCCCTCGGCATCGTTCGAGTTACAGCAAGAACGGCACTTGCAAGCATGAATTTCCAAGCCATGATTTCCCCCGAATGGCAGTCATCTTTCCAAATAACGGCTAATCGTCAGGAATGCGTTAAAGGCTTGAAAGAAACGATCTTTCCCCGCAACTCATGCGAGACTCGCAATTGGCTCTAGTAATTATTTTATGTCTTTGATTTTACTTTGTATTCACAGAAAACGAAAAACAGAATTCGGTTGTTGCTTCAAACAGGCGTGGGATAGAGACGCCACCGGAAATTGCTCCGGTGGCGAGGTGTCATGCTGCCACTATGCCATCACGGCGGGCAGGCAGTTCGAAGAGGCGGGCACCATTGTCGGTTCCTTTTTCTTGGTAACCAATGATCTTGAACCATTTTACGATGTCGGATCGGTCGAGCCAGCTTCGTGAATGGATTGGCAGGTCACCGGCCAAAGCCTGAATCTGCCGGATATGCTGCTTGCAGAAACGCACGGTATTTCGGTTGAAAAATTCTTCCTTCGCCGCAAAAAGCGTATCGGTGGCGCCATCCCCCTCATGCCAGGCGATGATAGCAACCACCTTGCCGTCCTGCAGCAAAGCATGTGCACGGCCTTCCCGCAGGTTCATCATCAGGTTGTCATAGGCGGCTTTGGTATCCTTGCCGGCGGCGATATATTCGATCGCCATACGCCTCGAAAGGTCGTGAAAAACGCTTTCAAGATCACCGACAGTCGCTGTGCGTGCCTTCATTTTTCTGACCTCCCTTCGTTTCACTCCAGTCGCGTGCAAACCGCGACAGCACCATAATGGCCACTTCCGGCCATCGCTTTCAACGTGAAAAGCCGCTGCCGGTTCCGGTCAGTCGAACCCAATTCAGCTTTGACGGGTGATCGTGACTGCAAGACCGGGCAATATGTGGCGGGCAGGGATTGTCTTCACGTGATTGTGAAAACTGCCCGCGCCTCGGCGTCATTCAACCGGATTTTCGTCGTTCTCCGGGCCTTTTCGGATTGCGCTAAGGCTCTAGTCTTATAGCGAACGCAGGTTGGTTATGCACAACTAGGGTACAAGTTGTTTGAACAATTCTGAAGGCTTGTGTATCCAGAGTGTATGTTTCTCATCTGCGTATCGTGGAATTTTCTCGGAAACACCTCCAAAAGTCTTACCCACCTAATCGGCAGGAAACGACAATGACCGACCTTCCCGGATATCCGAGTCGTCGCAGTTTTCTGAAAGCCTCCGCGGCAAGCGTGATGCTTTCAGGGCTCGCTGTCTCAGCCAAAGCGGAACCACAAACTCCCCCGGTTCCACTCGAAGAATATGAACGTCAATATTTCAATGAAGTCGAATGGGCTTTCATTCTCGCCGCAACGGCAAGACTGATCCCGTCCGAAGGCGATGGTCCTGGCGCTATCGAAGCCCGTGTTCCTGTCTTCATCGATCTTCAGCTTGCCGGTGATTACGGTCGCGCGGATGACTGGTACATGGTTGGCCCCCACGATGCGTCCGCCGATCCGACGCGCGGCTGGCAGACGCCGCTCAACCCTGCGCAGATTTACAGGCAGGGTATTCCTGCCTTCAATGCGTGGTGCGAGCAGAAGCATGGCGCTGCGTTCTCGGCCTTGACGGCGGAACAGCAAGATGCGGCGCTGACCTCGCTGCAGAAGGGGGAGGTCGGCTTGCAGCCTGAACTGCGCGACTTCTTCACAGTCCTGTTGCAGAACACCAAGGAAGGCTATTTCGCCGATCCGATGTATGGCGGCAATCACGGCATGCAGGCCTGGAGCTTTATCGGCTTCCCCGGCGCGCGCGGCAGCTACAAGGAATGGGTCGAACGCTACAATGTTCGCTACCCGTTAGGCCCAGTTTCGATCAAGGGCGAGAGGGCTTAACAATGGCACGTCAGGAAAAGAAAAAAGACGTGGTCGTCGTCGGCCTCGGCTGGACCGGCGCTATTCTGGCCATGGAACTGGCTCAGGAAGGGCTTGAAATCGTTGCGCTTGAGCGCGGGCATGACCAGAACACGGTCCCCGATTTCAAATATCCCAACATGATCGATGAGCTGAAATATGGCGTGCGTCTGAAGTTGATGCAGCGCGCCAGCCAGCAGACGGTCACGATCCGACGCAACGAGAATGAAGTTGCATTGCCGTATCGCAGTTTTGGTTCGTTTCTGCCTGGTAACGGCGTTGGCGGAGCGGGCACGCACTGGAACGGCCTGAACTGGCGTCCGCAGCCGGAAGAGCTGCGCCTGCGCTCCTATGTGCAGGAACGCTGGGGCGAACAGATCATTCCGGAAGACATGCTTCTGGGCGATTATCCGATCCATTACGACGAGCTGGAACCGTTCTTCGACCGTTTCGAGCGTATTGCCGGTATTTCCGGGAAGGCTGGCAATCTCAAGGGCAAGACCGTCGAGGGCGGTAATCCGTTCGAGGGATGGCGCTCAAACGACTACCCCATGCCACCGATGCACACGACCTGGGACGGCCGGAAGTTTGCCGATGCCGCGCAGGGCATGGGGTATCATCCCTTCCCGTCGCCCGGCGGCATCGCGTCGACGGCCTATGTCAATGAATATGGCATGCAGATGGGGCCGTGCAACCATTGCGGTTTCTGCGAGCGCTTCGGCTGCTACCAGTATTCCAAGTCTTCGCCTCAGACAGCAATTCTCGATGCACTGAAACGCATGCCGAACTTCTCCTATCGCACGGAGTCGGAAGTTCTGCGTGTCGAGATGGCGCCAGACGGCAAGACGGCTACGGGCGTGACCTATTTCGACGAGGCGACGCAGGAGGAAGTGTTCCAGCCCGCCGATATCGTTATTCTTGCGTCCTTCTCGCTCAACAACGTGCATCTGGCGCTGCTTTCCGGCATCGGCCAGCCATACGATCCGGCAACGGGCGAAGGTGTGACCGGTCGTAATTATGCCTATCAGATGAATGGCGGCGTGACGCTCTTCTTCAAGGATGAAGAGTTCAATCCGTTCATCGGCACCGGCGCGAACGGCATGTGCATCGACGATTTCGGTGTCAACCAGATCGATTTCGGACGAGAAGGCTTCATCGGCGGTTCGTACTGGCGCGCAGGCCAGACCAACGGCCAGCCGATCCGCAGTATGCCACTGCCGTCCGGTACGCCGGGCTGGGGCGGTGCATGGAAGAAGGCCATTGCCGAATGGTACGGCCATGCCATGTCCATCGGCAGCCATGGCTCGCATATGGCTTACAGGACTAACCATCTCGATCTGGACCCAACCTACAAGGATCGTCACGGTCGCCCGCTCATGCGCATGACCTTCAACTGGAATCCGAATGATATCCGGATGACCCAGTACATGAAGACCAAGATGGAAGAACTGGCCAAAACGATGAACCCGGACCTGATGCAGTCGTCCTTCAAGAAGGAAGGCGCGCAATATGACGTGCGTCCCTATCAGACGACGCACAATACGGGTGGCCATAGCATGTCGGAAAACCCGCGTGAGGGCGTGGTCAACCGCTATTCGCAGGCATGGGACAAGCACAATGTGTTCATGACCGGCGCGGGCAATTTCGTGCAGAACACGCAGTACAATCCGACAGGCCTGCTCGGCGGGCTTGCCTATTCGACTGCGCATGCGATCCGCACGCAATATCTGTCCAATCCGCGTCCGCTGATCTGAGGAGAATGGTGATGAAAACTTTTCTTCGCATAATCGGCGCTCTGGTCGTCATCGGTATTGTCGCGCTGCTGGCCTTCATCTTCGTGCCGGTACAACTGACTAAACCGACCAAGGAACTGGCCGCAGACTGGAAGCCTGCCGAAGGGCAGGGCCAATATGTCATGTATGCCTCTGACTGCATGGCCTGCCATACGGCGGAAGGCGGCAAGCCCTTTGCCGGTGGCCGCCCGATTGCAAGCCCGATGGGTACGATCTGGACGACCAACATCACTCCGGATAAGGAAACCGGCATTGGAAACTGGACACTCGATCAGTTTCGCGCCGCTCTCTATGACGGCATTCGTGCCGACGGCTCGCATCTTTATCCAGCAATGCCATATGAGAACTATCGCAAGCTGACGGAAGAAGATGTCCGCGCTCTGTATGATTATTTCATGCATCAGGTGGAGCCGGTGAACAATGTCGTTCAGGAAACCAAGCTCGGCTTCCCGTTCAACATGCGTTTCGGCATTCGCGCCTGGAACTGGCTTGCTCTCGGTCAGGAAGCGGCCTTCAAGGCCGCCGGCAAGTCGGAAGCAGAGGATCGCGGACAGTATCTGGTCGAAGGACCGGCACACTGTGCTGCCTGCCACAGCCCACGCAATACGCTGATGGCGCAGAGCGGCACGCAGGTCGGTGACAAGGACTTCCTCATCGGCGGTGTCGTCGATGGCTGGAACGCTCCGTCTCTACGCGGCGCCAATTCCGCTCCACAGAAATGGTCCATCGAGGAACTGGCAACCTATCTCGCAACAGGCCGCAATTCCCATTCAACGGCCAATGGCGAAATGGGCCTCGCTGTCGAACATTCGCTGCAGCATCTCACTGATGCAGACAATCTGGCGATGGCCGCTTTCCTGAAGGGGATCGACGGTGCGGCTGTCGAAGTGCCGCAGAGCTTCGCTTCTAAGGCGTCGATGGCGCTGCCAGCGGCTCCGGCCGATGCGGCCGGTGAAGCAACGACAAAGATGCTGACGGAAGCTTCTCCGGATATGCCTCTGGGCGCACGTCTCTACATCGATAACTGCGCCGCCTGCCACTTCGTGACGGGCAAGGGCGCGCCGGAAATCTTTCCTGAGCTTGCCGGTAATGATCTTGTGACAGGTTCGGAGACGAAACCGCTGATCTCGATCATCCTGCATGGCGCAGAGGTTCCGTCCACGGCGAAGCGTCCGATGCGTCTGGTGATGCAGGGTTATGCCGACCGCCTGTCGGATGATGAAGTCGCCGAACTGGCAACATTCGTCCGCTCGGCATGGGGTAACAGCGCAGGACCGGTAAAGGCGACAGATGTCGCGGCTGTCCGCAACAGCCAGGGGCACTAACAATAGAACGGCGGAACGAAAGTTCCGCCGTTCTGCTATCTAAGCCGCTTCGATATCGCGCATCGGCGGGTTTCCATAGAAGCGGCTATATTCGCGACTGAACTGTGACGGGCTTTGATAGCCTACGCGATGGCCAGCCGTACCAGCATCCAGACGCTCGACCAGCATCAGCCTGCGTGCCTCGTTCAGACGCAGTTGCTTTTGATACTGAACCGGCGTCATTGCCGTAATCGCCTTGAAGTGATGATGAAATGACGACGCGCTCATATTGACGTGTTCGGCAAGCTGTTCAATCCGCAATGGCGCTGCGAAGTTCTGCCGAAGCCACCCGATAGCCCGTGCTATCCGGTTGGCCTGACTGTCGGCGGTTGCGATGTTGATCAAACGCTCGCCGCCGGGACCAGTCAGAAGGCGATAAAGGATTTCCTGTTCGATCAGGGGCGCCATCACCGGAATATCCTCGGGATTGTCAAGTAGGCGCAGCAGGCGCAGAGCCGCATCCAGCAGTCCAGCAGGCGCTGCATTGACGGTAATGCCCCATTGATCGCCATCTGCCATCACGTGCCTGCGAACGTCGGCGCGCCCGATCAGGTCGGTGAGCTTTTCGCTGTCGATGGCAAGCGCCAGACACAGATGTGGTGCTTCCGGGCTAGCTTCGACCACCCGCCATGTGACGGGCAGGTCCAGCGACGTCACCAGATATTCGCCCTTGGTATAATTGATCGTCTCGGAGCCGAGACGCAGGGATTTCGCGCCCTGCAACACCATGGCGAGACAGGGCCGATAGCTGCTGTGGCACGGTATGCTTGGCGTCGTCCGCCTGCTGATCCCCAGACCTTCGATCGGTGTTCGGTATTCGCCGTCCTGTGCGGTGAAACGCTCCGCCAGCGCGGCAAGTTCCTCGTAGGTGTCGTTCAGTGACGTCATAGGTGATCCGCTTCAGATGAGATAGAATACAGCAATTATTGATCAGGCAGGCATGCATCGGCAATCGCGAAGCAGGCAGTTTTGCAGGATCGTGCAAGAAGCTTGCAGGATCGGTCTACCGCTTCTGCCCTTGCTTCCGGCATATTCTGCCTGCTTCCCCAATCCAATAAATGGAGTCTATCATGGCCATAGCAAGAGGTTACGCTGCTACGGATGCAGATGAGCCGTTGGTTCCGTTCATTTTTGAACGGCGCGAGCCCAATGCAGATGACGTGGTCATCTCGATCCAGTATTGCGGCGTTTGCCATTCCGACATCCATACCGTCCGCAATGAATGGAAGAACGCAGTTTATCCCATCGTTCCGGGGCACGAAATCGCAGGTGTCGTCACCGCCGTCGGTGATGCGGTTACCAAGTTCAAGGTCGGCGACAAGGTCGGCGTCGGCTGCTTCGTGGACTCCTGTGTTGGCTGCGCCAGCCGGGATGTCGACAATGAGCATTATCTTCCGGGCCTCATCCAGACCTACAACACCTTCGACACCGAAGGAAAGGCGCGGACGCAGGGCGGATATTCCGACCATATCGTCGTCAAGGAAGGCTATGTCCTTTCCATGCCTGACAATCTTCCGCTTGATGCGGCAGCACCGTTGCTCTGTGCAGGCATCACCCTCTATTCGCCGCTGCGTCACTGGAATGCAGGTCCCGGCAAGCGTGTGGCGATCGTCGGCATGGGTGGACTCGGACACATGGGCGTCAAGCTCGCCAATGCCATGGGCGCGCATGTTACGGTTCTAAGCCAGTCACTTTCCAAGAAGGAAGATGGCCTCAAGCTCGGCGCTCATGAATATTATGCGACTAGCGACGCGACCACTTTCGAAAAGCTGGCGGGATCGTTCGATCTCATCATCTGCACGGTTGGCGTCGCCATCGACTGGAATGCCTATCTTGGCCTGCTCAAGGTAAACGGAACGATGGTTGTCGTTGGCGTTCCCGAAGACATGGTGCCGGTGCATGCGTTCTCGCTTATTCCCGGCCGCAAGTCGCTTGCAGGATCGATGATCGGGTCGATCAAGGAAACGCAGGAAATGCTGGACTTCTGCGGCCAGCACAACATCGTTTCGGAAATCGAGAAGATCAACATTCAGGAGATCAACGAAGCCTATGAACGCGTTCTGAAGAGCGACGTGCGCTACCGCTTCGTCATCGATATGGCTTCGCTGGCAGCCTGAAATCGATAATCTGCGCGGCGCCAGATCACGGTGCCGCGCAGATCATTTTCATTCAGCCTTGGTTACATCGTTATCGGCGCCGGAGATCGAGATCGTCGGTTCGGCGGAACCGCCTGCAAGCGACCAGGTCACCTGATGGTTCGCGCCGCTGACATCGAACTGCGAAGGTCCATCGACCTTCACATTGACGATATTCTCCGCGCCGGAAACCTCCAGAATTGAAGGATCTGTTCCTTTCTTCAAGGTGGCGGTTACCTGATTGTTCGACACTTCAACGATCAGATTTTGCGTTGCTCCACCCGAAACCGTGTTGTCCGTGCCGGATACCGAAAGCTTCCGGGCGTTTTCGAAAGTCACAGTATGAGAAACGCCATGTATGGTGATATGGCCGCATTCTCCCTTGAGCTTGACGTTATTTTCCGCACCGTAAATCCCGACATCGCCGGAGGTGCAGGTGATTTCCCTGCCGAGGCCCACACCTTCGATTGTCTGTTCGTCGGCGAAAGACGATGGTGCTGCAAGAAGTGTCAGGCTGCCTGCCAGCAATGCAATTTTCAACATCTCGACCTCTTTTACCAAAGCCATGTATGGCGATTATTAACCATAGCTCATCTGTTCTGTATAGATATGGCATCATGTCGACCGATGGTTGATCGATTTAAACATATTGCTTATCGCTTATTATCAAGAGCTGAACTACACTTGGCTATGCAGCGGGGGAAGTGCAGCTTTGGGACTCGACCAGAACACTTTGTTTTTTGCGACAGGTATCTGCTCTCTGGCAGTAGGGCTGACGATTCTCAGCGTCTGGTATCAGAACTCGCGTGACAAATTTCTGCTCTGGGGTTGCCTTGGCATGATCCTGCTCGGCACGGGGGCAGTACTTTACTATGCGGGGCCTTTGCCGCTGGCTACGGCCTCCATTGTCGCCTTCGGTTTGGAGAGCGTCGGTTTCATCTTCCTGATTGTCGGGTCACGGCAGATTTCCGGACGTCCGATACAACGGAGCTTTCTGGTCGTGCTGGCGATTGCTGTAATATGCGCTACGACGCTGCCCATTCTGGCCGGACAGACGGGCACTGGCACAGCGATCTTCAACCTGACTTCGGCCCTGTTGCTCCTGCTGACGGCGAAAGAATATTTCCATGTCTATCGGGAAGCGCCGGTTCCGGTCATTGGCATGATCGTTCTTTATGCCCTGACAGCGATTTCATTCTTTCTGTGCGGCGCTGTCATCCTGCATCAACAACAGTGGGTCATGACTACGATCCCAAGCAATTGGGCTGAAGATATCAATGCCATCACCGCAATCATAGGCATTACGGGCATTGGCGCGCTGTCGCTGAATTTCACCCAGTCGCGCATTGCGCGTCGTCATGCCAACGAGGCGCGCACCGACAGCCTGACCGGATTGCTGAACCGGCGCGCGCTTTATGACGTGCTGGACGATAATGAACTGCAGCTCGGGGATTCAGTCGTGATCTTCGACCTTGATGCTTTTAAATCCATCAATGATACGCATGGCCACATCGTCGGGGATGAAGTGCTGTACACGTTCTCCGGCGTTCTGCGTAATCATGTCAAAGGTCAGGCTCTCATTTCCCGCATCGGCGGTGAGGAATTTGTTCTGATCCTGAGGCAGAAACATAATAGCGATGTTCTTGCCTTGGCCGACACGATCCGGAAAGCCTTTTCGGCGATCGTGTTCGAGGCTTCGGCTGGAGATTTCTCAACGACGACCAGCGCAGGCATCGCTTTCTGCATGCCGGGTAACGAAGATTTCCAAACGGTCTTCCGCAGGGCAGATGCGGCGCTCTATCGTGCCAAGCATCTGGGCCGCAACAAGGTCTGCACCGAACTGCACAGCGTCGCTTGAGCTTCTTTCAAATGAAAAGGGCCTGAAATCAGGCCCTTTCGCTTTTCATTCCGTCATTACATCACGTACCGAAGCGCTCTTCGCTGAGCGCCGCCGCCATCAGAGCCTTGGTATAATCTTCGCGCGGGTGGTCGAAGACCTGTTCGGTATCGCCCTGTTCGACAATCTTTCCGTTCTTCATCACAATCACATAGTCCGAAACGGCCCGCACGACCGCCATGTCGTGGCTGATGAAGAGATAGGACAAGCCGTGGTCTTTCTGCAGGTCGCGCAACAGGGCGACGATCTGCTTCTGCACCGAACGATCGAGCGCGCTTGTCGGTTCGTCGAGCACGATCACGCGCGGTTTCAGGATCATCGTGCGCGCAATGGCGATGCGCTGGCGCTGGCCGCCGGAAAATTCGTGCGGATAGCGATTGCGCATGGCCGGGTCCATGCCGACTTCCCGCAGGGCATCCTGCGCGCGGCGATCACGCTCTTTCGCCGAAAGGTTCGGTTCGTGGATCAGAAGCCCTTCAGTGATGATGCGTCCCACCGTCATGCGCGGGCTGAGCGAGCCAAAAGGATCCTGAAAAACGAGCTGCAATTCGCGGCGTTTCGGACGCATCGCCTGCGATTCCGTCGGCAATTCCTTGCCGAGATAAGCGATGCGGCCTTCTGATGGGAGAAGACGCAGAATGGCGCGACCGAGCGTGGACTTGCCGGAACCGGATTCACCCACAATGCCGATGGTCTGGCCTTCTTTCAATGTCAGCGAGACATTGTTGACGGCGGTGAGATAGTTCGCAGCGCCGAGCCATGGTTTGCTGATAAGAAAATTGACCTTCACATTGTCGGCGCGAACAAGCACCGGCGCGTCGTCACGGGGAGGGGCCTTTTCGCCTTCCGGCTCCGCATCGAGCAGCATCTTCGTATAGGGATGCTCCGGTGAGGTGAAGAGCTTTTCCGTTTCGTTGGTTTCAACCACTTCGCCGGAGCGCATCACATAGACCCGGTCGGCGAAGCGCCGCACGATGCCAAGATCGTGCGTGATGAAGACCACCGCCATGCCCAACCGCTTCTGCAGATCGGCCAGAAGATCGAGAATCTGCGCCTGAATGGTGACGTCGAGCGCAGTCGTCGGTTCATCGGCAATCAGGATGTCCGGTTCGTTGGCGAGCGCCATGGCGATCATGACACGCTGCCTTTGTCCGCCTGACAGTTCATAAGGATAGCTGTCGATGCGGCGTTCAGGTTCTGGAATACCAACCAGCTTGAGCAGTTCAAGAATACGCGGACGCGCCTGCTTCTTGTTCATGCCGCGATGATAGCGAAGCGGCTCGGCAAGCTGGTCGCCGATGCGGTAAAGCGGATCGAGCGACGTCATCGGCTCCTGAAAGATCATGGTGATCTTTGCGCCGCGGATATTGTTCAGTTTCTTTTCGGACATGCCGATCAGATCCTGACCGCGATAGAGCGCCTGGCCGGTTGCCTTGCCGTTCTGGGCCAGAAGCCCCATCATTGCCATGGTCGTCTGGCTCTTGCCTGAACCGGACTCGCCGACAATGGCGATGGTTTCACCGGCTTTGACATCGAGATTGATGCCGCGCACCGCCTGCACCGGCCCGTCATGCGTGTCGAATGTGACCTTCAGGTCGCGCACGCTCAGAATGTTTTCACTCGTCATCTCAGCGATCCTTCGGGTCAAGGCTGTCGCGCAGGCCATCGCCAAGGAAGTTCAGCGCAAACAGGATGATGGTCAGCGTTGCGGCAGGCCAGATCAATTGCCAGCTTGCGCCGCGCATGTTCTGGGCACCTTCGGAAATCAGCAGCCCCAGAGAGGTGAGGGGGTCCTGAACACCGAGACCGAGGAAGGAGAGGAGACTTTCGAGCAGGATTGCCTTCGGCACCAGCAACGTCACGAAAACGATGACCGGGCCGAGCGCATTCGGAATGATGTGGCGGGTGATGACGCCGCGCCGTGTCGCGCCTAACGCTTCCGCAGCCTGCACAAATTCCTGACGTTTGAGGCTCAATGTCTGTCCGCGCACGATGCGCGCCATATCCAGCCACTCCGTCGCGCCGATGGCGATGAAGATGATGAAAATGGATCGCCCGAAGAAGACGAGCATCAATATCACAAAGAAGATGAAGGGCAGCGAATAGAGAATATCCACGAGCCGCATCATCACATTGTCGATGCGCCCGCCGAGATAACCGGAGACAGCGCCATAGGACACGCCCAGAACCAGTGCCATCGCCGAGGCAAGCAGGCCGATGGCAAGCGACATGCGCACACCGATGAAGATGCGCGTCATCAGATCGCGGCCCAGATTATCAGTGCCGAGCAGGAAATAATTGCGTGCCACGTCGAGGGTCAGCTTGCCCGACAGCCCGTCAGTAGCGATCTCGATTTTCGGATTGCTGAACAGGTCGGAGCGCTGGAAATAACGCAGCACACGCTCGTCCGTCGGACGCTGTGCGGTAAAGTCGACAACGACATTGTTGCCGTTCAGTTCCGGCTCGCCGGCAGCTTTCAGCCGCGCCCGGGCAAGTTCGCGTTCAAGGCCTGGCATGATTGTATCTTCACGCGGATAGGCTTCGAGGCTCGGTGCCACACGCACGAACTGCGGATAAATCTTGTCATAGGGGTGCGGGCTCAGCATCGGGCCGAAAATGCCCAGAAAAGCCATCAGAAGAAGGACGATAGCGCTTGCCACGGCAGCCTTGTTCTTGCGCAGGCGCAACCATGCGTCCTGCCAGAGCGAGCGGCTTGGAACTTCCAGCCGGGCTGTTTCCGTCGGTACAGTAAGATCAGTCATAGCGAACCCTCGGATCAAGCCATGCATAAAGAAGATCGACGATCAGGTTGAACACCACGACGAAGACCGAAATGACAACAACGGTTCCCATGACGAGGGTGTAATCGCGGCTAAGCGCGCCCTGCACGAAGTAACGACCGATGCCGGGAATGCCGAAGATCGTCTCGACCACGACCGAACCTGTGAGCAGGGCGGCTGCCGTCGGGCCGAGATAGGAGACTGCGGGGAGCATCGCGGCGCGCAAGGCATGCACGCCCACAACCACACGCGATGGCAGGCCATAGGCGCGGGCGGTGCGCACGTGATTGGCGCGCAACGCCTCAATCGTTGCGCCACGCACGAGACGCGCAATGACGCCGACCTGCGGCAATGCAAGCGTCAGGACCGGCAATATCCAGTAAGTTATATTGGCCGAAGACCAGCCGCCCGCCGGAACCCATCCGAGAATGACGCCGAACAGAAGGCTGAGGAGAGGGGCCACGACGAAGTTGGGCGTGGTGATGCCGAATGTGGCCAGTGCGACGACGAAATAGTCGACAGCTGAGTTCTGCTTCAACGCCGCCAGCGTGCCGAGGAATGTTCCGATGATCGCTGCAAGCGTCAGACCGAGCGTGCCGAGCATGATAGAAACCGGCAGGCCGGAAGCGAAAAGATCGTTCACCGAGAAGTCGCGTCGTGTGAAGCTCGGTCCAAGATCGCCGTGCAGAAGATTGCCCAGATAAATCAGATACTGCTGCCACAGCGGCGCATCCATATTATAGGCCTTCTTGAGGTTCTCCAGGATCAGTGGATCAATCGGCCTTTCAAGGTCGAAAGGTCCGCCGGGCGCAAGCCGGATCAGAAAGAACGTCAGCGTGATGATGATGAATATCGTGGGTATCGCACTACCCAATCGTCGGAGCGTATAGCCCAGCATGTTCTTTTCCCTTCTTTGCCGGACCGCTTTGAACGATCCGGCAAATCCCACTAAGGGCTTGTTTCTTTTTTGTTTTTAATTCTTTGTCGATAACCAGCGCGTGCCGTGCGAATTCATGAGGTTATCTTCGTAACCCTGAACACGGTCGGCAACGAGGGCGGTGGACGAATAATACATCAGCGGCACGACAGCGCCGTCGCCGAGCAGTATCTTCTCTGCTTCAGCCAGGATTTTTGCACGCTCGGCGAGATCGGTCGTCGTTGCAGATTTCGCCATCAACGCGTCGTAATCCTTGTTCGACCATTCGGCATAATTGAAGTAATTGCCGGTGGTATAAAGCTCCAGGAACGAATTCGGATCGTTGTAATCGCCGATCCAGCCGTCACGGGTGATGTCGAACATACCCTTTTCCTGAAGGTAGTTGTAGAAGGTGGCGCCTTCCACTTCGTTGAGCGTTGCCTTGATGCCGATATTGCCCAGCATGTTGGCAAGCGCCGCCATGGTATTCTTGTGGTTTTCCGAGGTATTGTAGCGCAGCGTCACGGAAAGGCTGCCCGGTTGGACACCGGCTTCCTGCAGCAATTCCTTGGCCTTGTCCTCACGGTCCAGCACATCCTCGTCGGCGAAATCCAGCTTCGGCGCGTCCTTGACGTAATTCGCAATGCCGGGCGGCACCATGGAACTGGCTGGCAGCATCACACCGCGCCAGACTTCATTGGCGAGAAACTCACGATCGACGGCCATCGATATGGCCTTGCGCACGCGCGGATCGCGCAGCTTGCTCGATGGCTCGCCTTTGATGTCGACATAATAGATGCCAAGATAGGGAGCGAGGCGGAACTGACCGCCGAGGTTCTTTTTCACATAGTCCATCTGTTCGGCAGGAACATCGGAACAGATATCGACTTCCTTCGCCTCGAAGCGGCGCATGCAGCTTGCGCGATCCTCGAACGGTATCCAGTTCACCGCATCGATCTTCACATTGGAAGCATCCCAGTAATTCGGGTTCTTCTTCATGGAGATTTTGTCATTGGGAGTGAAGCTGACAAGCGTATAGGCGCCATTGGTCACCATGTTGCCGGGCAGGGTGAACTTGTCGCCGAACTTCTCGACAGCCTTCTTGTTGACCGGGAAACCGGTCTGATGAGTGAGAAGTTCGAGGAAATAAGGGGCAGGGTTCTTGAGAGTGATTTGCAGCGTCTTGTCGTCAAGCGCCTTCACGCCAAGCTGATCGACGGGCATCTTGCCGGTGGCAACTTCCTCGGCATTCTTAATGGCGTAGAGGACGCTGGCATAGCCGGCAGCCGTCTTCGGGTCCATGATGCGGCGGAAGGAAAACTCGAAATCGCCGGCGGTAACAGGGTCACCGTTCGACCATTTGGCATTCTCGCGCATGTGGAATGTGTAGGTGAGGCCGTCTTCGGAAATATGCCATGATACGGCCGCTCCGGGAATGGCTTCGCCCTTCTCGTTTTGCGCCAACAAACCTTCATAAAGATCACGAAGAACACGGTTTTCCGAAACGGTGGTTGTATGGTGCTGGTCCAGCGTGGCGGGATCGGTATCGTTGCCCCGGTTGAGCACTGTTTCTGCCGATGCGGCACCGGCTAGCGCCATCAGGCAAACGCCTGTCATCAAGAATCCGCGAACCATTGAAAACTCCCATATGCTTATTAAAAAATGTTAGCCCCGACAAAAGAGGGCCCTCCGGAACTGCCGGAAGAGAAAAGGGCCGCGCCAACAGGCGCAGCCCAAGCTGAAAATTTATTGCTTAAACGAGAGCCAGCGCGTCTTGTGGCTGTCCATGAGGTTGTCGTTCCAACCGTCGATCTTGTCCGAAACAAGGGCGCGCGACGAATAATAGAGGATCGGGATATTGCTCATCTCATCGAGCTTCAGCTTTTCAGCTTCAGCCAGCGTCTTGGCGCGCTCGTTGAGATCGAGAATTTTTTCTGCCTTCGCCATCAGCGCATCGTAGTCGGCGTTCTTCACCTTGGAATAGTTGAAGCTCACATTGCTTTGGCTGATGAAAAGGAAGTTCTGCGGATCGTTATAGTCACCGATCCAGCCTGCACGCGCGATATCGAACGGACCATCGTCGCGCATGAAGTTGAAGTAGGTCGCACCTTCGGTTTCGTTCAGTGAAGCCTTGACTCCGATATTGCCGAGCTGATCGGCGATGGCGGCCATGGTATTCTTGTTGTTTTCCGAGGTGTTATAAAGCAGTTCGATCGAAAGTGTGTTCGGTTCGACGCCAGCTTCCTTCAACAGTTCCTTGGCCTTGTCTTCGCGTTCCAGCATGTCGTCTGAATAGTCGAGCTTCGGCGCATCCTTCACATAATTGGCGATGCCCGGAGGAACCATCGAATAGCCCGGAAGCATGGTGCCCTGCCAGACCTGATCGGCAATGAAATCACGGTCGATGGCCATGGAAATCGCCTGGCGGACGCGTGGGTCCTTCAGCTTGCTGTCGGCGGTCTTGCCCTTTACCGGCAGATAATAGACGCCGAGATAAGGCGCCATGCGGAATTCCTTGGAAAGGTTCTTCTTCACATAGTCCATCTGCTCGGCCGGAACGTCGGAGCAAATCTGCACTTCCTTCGCCTCAAAACGGCGCATGCAGCTTGCGCGATCCTCGAACGGTATCCAGTTGACCGTATCGATCTTCACCTGATCCGCTTCATAGTAATACGGATTCTTCTTCATCACGATCTTGTCGTTCGGTGTGAAGCTTTCCAGCATATAGGCGCCGTTCGTCACCATCTTGCCGGGCGTGGTGAACTTGTCGCCATTTTCCTCGACGCTTTTCTGGTTCATCGGGAAGCCGGTCTGGTGGGTCAGAAGCTCAAGGAAATACGGAGCAGGGGCGTTCAACGTGACCTTGAGCGTATGGTCATCGACGGCTTCAACGCCGAGCTGGTCAGTCGGCTTCTTGCCACCGGCAATATCTTCGGCATTCTTGATGATGAACAGCATGCTGGCGTACCCGGCGGCTGTCTTCGGGTCCATCAGGCGGCGGAAGGTGAACTGGAAATCACCGGCCGTGACCGGATCGCCGTTCGACCATTTTGCGTCATCGCGCAGATGGAAGGTGTAGACCGTACCGTCTTCGGAAACATCCCAGGATTTGGCAACGCCCGGAACTGCTTCGCCGTTTGCGTTCTGAATAGTCAGGCCGTCATACAAGTCGCGCATGACATTGCCTTCAGCCACCGTCGAGGTGCGGTGATGGTCCAGTGTCGCCGGATCAGTGTCGTTGCCGCGATTGAGAACGACTTCTGCCGAAGCTGCGCCAGCCAGCGCCAGAAGACACACACCTGTCAGTAGAAATTTACGATACATTTGAGAACCCCTCCTTTGAAATTTTTGAAATGGCCCGCATCTTATGGATAAGCGCGCCACTTGCAAGAGAACTTATCAACACTTTGACTTAATTAACATATTCACATTTTCTTGAGCGAATTAAGTGCTCGCATTCTGGTACGGAACTATGGGTTTTCACCGGATTTACAAAGTAGAAATGGCCGCTGAGCGCGCCCGAAAAACGCCGTAATTTCCGCCGTTTGCGACGTTTGAATGTCAGCTGAAACGAGGTGGAAAAAAGGTCCGATTCGCTGGAAGTTACATGCTCGTTTTCAGTGCCATTTCTCTAGTGTTTGGTGCCGCGAATATTCAGGGCTTAGATATCGATAGCGTCGCAAGCGGTTGTCGCGATGTTTCAGGACAGATGGATATAGGGTAGTTCCAAAGAGTGCGGTTTCGGCAGTGAAGCTGGGTGAGTGAGTGAGCCGATCGCCATGCGTTGCAATGGTTTCCGGAGGATGACCTCGGGACAAGGTGTTGCAGCAATGATTTGACACCGTTTGTTGCTTTGGTGGTCGGCCCGTTTCGCTACACTTGGCAGCATTGTTGCACCGCTCTATCCCTCCCTTGTTGCTCCGTAGAGCGTCGGTTCTGGCGGCATAGTTCGACGCGAGGCACGCAACAATCGGAGCGCTGATCATCAAGCTTGGCCAGAAGGCACCGACGATGCCGTGACCATTATGCGCGTCAGGGATGAGGTGCCCGCTCCGTCTATGCTACAACTGAGCAAGCACCCGTTTCCCTTTCACCTTTAACCCGCGCAGCAGGATAGCTTTTCACGTCCCTGTCGAAGGTCTGAGCCGCAAGCTTCAAACCTTCGACGGTTGTCAGGTACGGGAAGATCGTCTCCGACAGATCGTCAATCGTCAGGCCGCCACGGATAGCCAGCGCGGCCGTCTGGATGCTGTCGGCACCTTCCGGCGCGAGAATGTGCGCCCCAGCAGTTTCCGGCTTGCTCCGTCCGCCACCAGCTTGATCAGGCCGCGTGTGTCGCGCGCCGCCAGCGCCCGCGGCACATTGTCGAGGAAAGGACGGAAGTGCGAACCGAATGTCCGGCGGCGCGCGCCTGCGCTTCGGTCAGGCCGACGCTCGCCACCTGCGGGTCTGTGAACACCACAGCGGGCATTGCGGTGTTGTCGTAGCGCAGGCCGTCGCCGTTCAAGGCGTTCCTGGCGGCGAGCTTTGCGCCATAGGCAGCCATGTAGACGAACTGATCCTTGCCGGTCACGTCTCCGGCCGCATAGACCCCGTCTTCGAGGTGCGCATGCGGTCGTCAACGACGATGGCACCGGCAGGTGACAAGTCTATGCCGGCCTCCAGTGAGCCCGAGGGCCTCGGTGTTCGGGCGGCGTCCCGTCGCTACAGAATCCGCTCGGCCGTCAGGGTCTCCGGACGACCGTCCCGCACGATGGCGAGCGCAATGCCGCCGTCATCGGTCCTGCGGGCGGATTCGTAGCTGATGCCGCCGACGATCCGGATGCCCTCGTCGGCCAGGTAGGTAGCAAGCGCAGACCCGATTTCGGGTTCAGCCTCCGGCAGAAGCCGACTGCGGAACACGAGCGTCACCGCGACACCGGCCCGCGCGAAAGTCTGGGCAAGCTCCAAGCCGATGTAGCCGCCGCCGAGCACGATCATCGAACGCGGCAGTTCGGTCAGGGCGAGCGCCGTCGTGCTGTCGAGCGGCGATACGTCGGCGATCCCGGAATTTCCGGCAGTTCTGGACGCGCGCCTGTCGCGATGACGATCCGTTCGGAGGCGAGCCGCTGGCCTGCCACCTCGACACCGCCGTCTACAAGACGGGCCTGCCCTTCGCGATAGACCACGTTGTTGTACTCCGGCAGCAGATCGGCGTATTTCGCCTGTCGCAGAGCGGAAACCAAAGCGTCGCTTCTGGGCGATCTGGGCGGCCCAATTGACCACCCGCGCACCGCTTTCGACACCATCAAAACGGGCAGCCGCATCATTGGCGTGACGCACGGCCTCCGTGGCTCTGATCAGGGCTTTCGAGGGCACGCAGCCGATGTTGACGCAGGTGCCGCCGATCGTGCCATGCCCGACAAGGGCCACTTGCGCGCCTTGTTCGGCGGCCGTGATTGCGGCGGAAAATCCGGCCGAGCCGGCCCCGACGACAACGAGATCGTAACGGCCATTGCCTTTGTTCGAAGTGGGTTCGCAGTGTTCACACATTCAATTCTTCCTTGTTTTCTGTCGGCGATCCGCAGCAAGCGGCATCCGCCGCCGATCCAGAACAGCTGCGCCGGTAAAGGTAAAATGCAGCTACCCCAATGGCAGCGAGCGCGATCGGGACCTGCATATGGCCCGCTGCCGCGAACCATGCGTAAGCCACGAAAGAGCCCGCAGCAGCCAGCAGAAATGGGGCGGCGCAACAGGTGATAGCCAGAAGCGCGACGACGCCGAAGCCGATGAACTTTCCATCAGTCATGCTGAGCCTCCCTACTGCGAAAGGCTGGAGGGATAGCCAGCATTGCTGGTTGCGGTGATCAGCGCCTCAACATTCGTCTGACTGTCATCGAAGCGCACCTTGGCGATTGCCGCGCCAATCGCCTCCGACACGTCGACATCGAGTACGCCTGGCACGTCGCTGAGAGCCCGCTGCACGATCGGGCCGCAAAGTTCGCAGGTGGCGTTGGCGACATTCAAGGTCACCGTCTGCTCGGCGGCAAAGGCGGGAACACTCGTAAGCAGCGATACGGTGAGGGCAACGAGGGTAGGATTTTCATGAGGATTTCCTTCAGGTCAGGCGTTAAGGAGGAAGCGCGCAGCGTAGGGAAAGCCCACAGCGACGACGATGAGGACCGTTGCGATCCAGAGGCCGATCTTGGCGTTCCGGTGGGACGACGGGCGCGCGCAATAGGAGCCTTCGACGCATTCCGCGGCCTTCGGCTTGCGGTATACGAGATAGAAGCCATAGCCGAGGCAGGCGAGCGCGATCGTGACGAACACAGGCTGATAGGGCTCGAAGGCAGTCAGATTGCCGATCCATGCGCCGCTGATGCCGGCGAAGAACAAGGCAAAGGCACCACGCAACAGGTTGCCGCGCCCAGTGCCGCCACGATGCCGCCAACTGACAGCAACGCCGCCCGATCAAATCCTTTTTCCTCGGGCTCTACGGCGGTATTTCTCAGCGTCTGAGTTTCGTCCTGCGTCATCGTTCACATATTCCCAAAATTGATCTATCGTGACCCTAGCGTCTGTAGCGACTACAGGGTCAAGCGGGAAAAATTCACCAATTTGTGAGCACATCGTGATGAAGCAGACTGAAGAAGAATTCTCGATCGGCGTGCTGTCTGAACGCAGCGGCGTCAACATCGAGACGATCCGCTACTACGAGAAGATCGGCGTCATGCCGGAGCCCGCCCGCAGCGCAGGCGGGTATCGTGTATACGGCAATGACCACACGCGGCGGCTACATTTCGTGCGGCGCGGCCGGGAACTCGGCTTCAGCCTCGATGAACTGCGTGGGCTATTGCAACTTGTCGATGGCCACGCCCACACCTGCCAGGAGGTTCACGCGCTCACAATCGAACATTTGAAAGATATCCGTCAGAAAATCGCCGATCTAAGGCGTCTGGAGCGGGTCATGTCGGATATGGCAGCGCAATGCAGCGGCGACCAGGTTCCGGAATGCCCGATTATTGATGCCCTTTTGAGATGCGCCCGGTGGGCCGTTCCCGCTCCGTTCGGCCTTAGCGCGATTTCGAGCAACTATTGTTCCGCCTCCAAGCTCATCGAACTGCTTCGATCAAGAGCCGTGGGCGGCTCTTCAATCGTGCGACGAAGGACTTCCGGGTCACCAACAATGACGACCGTCTCGACGGCTCTGGTGACGGCCGTATAGAGCAGGGTCCGGTCAAGAAGTTTCGAGCCGACGAGCGGCACGATCACCCTACGGAAAGCCGAGCCCTGCGCCTTGTGAACGCTGATCGCCCAGCCATGAGTAACCTTCTCAAGGTCGGCCGCAGTGACCGCATCTTCAGCGCCGTCATCGAACCTAACCCAAGCACCCTTCGGATGAGGCTTGGTGACCACGCCCAGAGAGCCGTTCATGAACCCGGAGCAGACAGGTTCGCCGGTCACCTTGTCGAGTAGGGGACTGCCATCAGCATCCAGTTGCGGTGCCTTGGGTAGTCGTTCTTCAACCACATGATCTTCGAGCCGACGCTCAGGCCCCAGTCCTCGACGTTGGCCTGCCGCGCCATGTATTCGATCTCGATGGCGCGGTTCAGCTCCTTCGATCCGGCCGGTCCGTTCTTCACCTGAGTGAGTATCTGGACATCCATATCGTGCAGGGCGGCCGTCCTGCCGTAGGCGGGCACCCGACCGCACATGGCGCGGAAGGCGGCCAAGGTTCTTGCTGCCACATCCTCCTTCGTCGCCGGGAAGAGATAGACGCCCGGCGAGAGGGCGACGTTTGGATCGAAGCGCCGGAGGGCGACGGACTTACCTGATCGCACCGCAGAGGCGACGGCGGGAATGCCAGTGGCATCATCCTGACGATGGACGACATCCAAAGTGACCGAAGGGATGCGCGTCGCCTTGACCATGGTGTGGAAGGGCAGGCCGGGTCCGATAGGCGGGAGCTGACCGGGGTCGCCAATGAAGATCAGGTTGACCTCGATGGGCAACTGAGCGAGCACCCGATAGATCGACGGGGTGTCGAGCATCGAGGACTCGTCGAAGATGACGGTCCCTGACTGAACACGGCGGCCAGCATTTTCGATGTCGTGCACCAGTCGCGAAAGAGTGCTTGCCGGGCGGCCTGTCGCTTCGCTGATCCGTCTGACGGCGCGGCCTGCCAGAGCCACCTGCAGGTGTTCGACGCCTTGGCGCTGCGAAGCTGGAAGACTGTCGCGGACGGCCTCCAGTGCGGCAAGGATTGCACGCACGACTGTCGTCTTGCCCGTGCCTGCGCCACCGCTGATGACGCAGATGCCGCAGCTCGTGGCCATGTAGACCGCCTCTCGCTGGGCATCGGTAAGCGCGTAGCCGATTTCCTCTTCCACCTTGGCGATGGCGTCAACGACGAGTTTACCGTCGAATGCCGGAACTTCACGACCAACGCGCTCGCTGACCTGTCGCGCGACCTCTTCCTCCATGAACCGGCAGGCCCTCGACTGCAAAGGTCGGGGTTGGCGACACAACGCGACTGCTGGCCAAGGCCAGGTCGATGGCACTCGCCGGATCGCCGCTCCAAGGCGCGAGCAGGCGTTTCACCAGAGGCTTCAGAACTGGGGAAGGGAGGCCATGTTCCCTGTCCGGAACCGGATGGCCAAGGCCTCCTCGACGGCGGCCGTTAGCCGCCTCGGATCGTCGAGGGCGACTCCAAGACGAAGCGCTCTCGCGTCCACGTCTTTCCACGGCTCCAGCAATGTCATCGTGAACGGATCGGCCTTGATGCGGTCGATGGCTCCGAGACCCCAGAGACGGGCGGCAGCACCAGCCACACGAGGCGAGACGCCGTATCGATCCAGCCAGCGGAAGATTTCGACCTCCTCGGCGAGCATGCCGAAGCCGTCGACGATGGCGATGGCCCGATCCGCGCCGACGACGTCCGCGACCGCCTTCAGGTCACGATCTCGGATGATGGAGTAGATGGTCTCGCCGAAGCGCTCCCAGACTTTCTCCGCCGTAGCCCAGCCGATACCTACGAAGCGCTTGTCGGTGGCCAGATGGCGGATGATCGCCCGCCCCTTGGTGACCAAGGGCAGGGCCACCTCGGCATGGAGCTGCGGCCCATATTCGGGATGGAGTTTGACAGGACCCGTGACACGCCACGTCTCCCCTGCGACCGGATCGCGCGGCGACCTCTTCGAAGGGACGAGTGCACGACGGAGCTGCTCGGTCCCGTCACGGCCAATGATGACATGGTCGCCGAACCGGCTGGCATGAACGGAGGTGATGGACAGCTCCCAGGAAGACTGCTCAGAACGCTCACCAAGGACCAGGAACGTCTGCCCCTCTGCGCCACCCCGTCGTTGATTGGCCCCTGCCATGGGCTCTGGCTCTCCGTTCACTGCGGCCACCACGACGTGCCGTCGCGGGTCCCTGTGCCTCATTCACTGCGATCCAGCTCCCACGGCCTGTCGGGGCCACGACGGCGCGGCTCCGAGGACCAGACTTCAAACACCCAATCATGGAAGTCTCCCAGTCTCGGCGATCACCGCGCTCAACCGCTTCATGCGGTCAAGGTCGCGGCGCAGCGAGGCGTTCTCCGCCTTCAGCCGAAGGTTCTCTTCCTCCAAAGCCATCTGATTGCCATCGACCTTGGCCTTCTGCTCGCGGTCCGCTTCCGCCTGTTCGAGGCGTGTCAGGTTAGCCTTGCGATCACGGTCGTCTGCGTTGCCCAGGATTTCGGCGCATCTCGGATTGGTGCGGAACACCTGACGGTCGAAGCCGCAGGCCTTGGCGATGGCGCTCTTGTTCAGCTCGACGCCGCCGTAGCGGGAAGCGGCTGGTCACCGAGGTTCTCCAGATACTCTTGGAGGCATCGACATGCTCCTGGGCAACCTCGACACCGCTTTTGCCCGTTCCTCGCGCCATTAGGACTTCCTCGGAGGAAGGGTTACGACCTCGCCAGAAGGAATGGCATTCATTCCGTCGAGCTTGTTGACTGTCTCCTGATATCCCTCGAACAGACGTTTCCATTTTGAGAAGCCGCCCATTTCGGCGACAGCCAGGATCATCATGCGGTGTGACGCGATCACGAGCTGCCGATCAGCCTGAAGCTGGTCAATCTCGGCGTTCTTCACTTCGACCAGTCGCTCCAGCTCTGCGCGAGACTTACCGCTGCTGCGACCAATCGCGATCCTTATAGTCTCCTGCTTTCGCTGGGCACCCTCGAACTTGGTGCGACGGTCCACATTCCGAGTGATGTCAGTGGCGTTCTTGAACACGCCGCCGCTGCGCCGGACGATGGCTCTCGCGGTGATGGTTTCGTCCTCGGCGATCATCGCCTCCAACATTTCCTCAAGATGGGCGATCTTATCAATCATCAAGGTCTCTCAGGCGGCTCATGGTGTCGATGATGGTGTTACCGAACTTCTGCTCCGGCGTCACGGAGAGGTCTTTGCCATCGGGGAAGGGGCGGTCACCGGGTTCGGTCGCGAGAGCCTTGCCGATATTCTCGTATCGGATGCGGGCGTGGGCGATCTGGTTCGCCCATCCGGCATATCGACGGCCCTCGGGTACGGATTCCAACTGGATGATGATTTTCGCGAAGCGGTCGCGCATCGTTTCGAGATGGTCGTGCTCCTCTACGACGTCGGTTCGGGCTAGATGCAGGCAGCCGTTGAAGCATTCGAGATGTTTCGGGCAGGGATCGCTGGTGAAGCTGTTCACGCACAGCCCGTAGGGCGTGACGTGAAGACCGTCGGCCTCGGCATTCAGGTAGTCGAAGGCTGCATCGTCGCCATACTCGCGTTGAACACGCCGGAACTCGTCGACGATAGGTCCTCGCACCTTGTTGGCGGCGATCATCTTGTAGACCTGAAGCGCCTTGTCGCCGAGAGAATCTTCGGCTTCCGGGGAACGTCGATATGCTCGATATCCTCATGAAGGCTTCGGTGATCGTACTCGTAGCTCTGCTGAACGCTACGGCGGCCGAACTTCTTGGTTATCATCGTGTCAGCGACGCCGAGACGGAACAGCTCGGTGTTCTGCAGGTGCCGCAGGGAATGAGAAGTCAGCGTCAACGCGCGGTCCTCGTCCGTCTGGCCGTATCGCTGGAAGAGGGTCTCCCCGCTTGCCTTGCCGCTCAAGGAGCCGTTCAGAGGGCCTTTGTCCAAAATGCCGATGGCAGAGTACAAGGTCGTGTCAAGAAGGCCGTTGTTGCGCCCCTCGATGAGGTTTCTGATCGGCATCAAGAACAGGAGGTCGTAGGGATAAAACACCGTACCGTCGGTCGTCGCGGTCGGCTTGGTAGCGGATAGCTTCGTCGCGCGGTTCTCCCGGATGTGTTCCTCGACATCGCCAACGCGGACGAATGCAAATCGCCAGTTAATCCTGCCGTTTTCGATCACGCCCGCCGATGTCCGGATCGGAATGTTGCGTTGAGCCGGATTGGTCCAGAACTGCGACAAACCAGCGGGTCTGCCGCCTAATTGAAGATCGCGGATGGTGTCGAGGTACTGCGGGTCGTAGCTTTCGCGATATTGCTGGATCAGTTGCGGCGGAACCTCTGCGTCCGAGAACACCGCATTTCCTGTAATGCGGACGTACATCTCCCAGGCAGGAACGAGCGCGTCCTCAGCATATTCGGGAAAGATGCGACCTGTTTCAGCCTGCCGTTTCAATCGCTCCCGCAGCGGGGCGGTAATGGTGGCTATGTGGTCGAGCGTCTCTACCAAAATCTCCTCGAACATCGGCGGGACGTGCTGGATGTTCTCGTACAGAGCCAATCCCTCGGCAAGGTCGTCCTCTTCCTGCTTTTCAGCGAAGTACCTGATTATCAGGGAACAGGAGAACCCACCATGCTCTCCGGCCAGTCGGCCGTCGGCGTCAGATATTCGCGCCAACGCTTCAATCCAATGGAAGAAGGGCGGCCTCTCCGATCCGGAAGCCCATGATGATCTGGACCTTAAATGCCGCAAACCGGATCGCATCCGAGAAGGACAGGGGCGTCTCGGTGAAGACAATCCGAACCAGTTCCCAGAAGGCCTTCTCATCCGGAAGCTTCGACGCCGACTTCCGTTCAGCCAGGCTGCGCCGCGAGCTCTTGCGGCCACCATGTGCGTTTTGGCGGTCTTTGACCGCATCGGCCCACTGCTGCGCTGCCAACGCTTCCTTGCTGGAATAGGGTTGGCAGAAACGAGCCAAAGCAGGGATGTCGGCGAGCTTTGTCTGTCGATGACGTTCCTGACCATGGTCACGAAGTCGAGCGCTTGCTTGCCGGATTCCGATGACCGAAGAACGGCATTGTAGGCCTGCTGGATTTGATCGGGGTTACCGCCCAGGGCGGTGTATCCTCTGCTGCAGGTGCCAGCCGTCGGATGCCAGCGCCCACTTGAACGGCGCTTCCGGGCTTCGTCTGACCAAGGAGAAGCTGGTGGATCAATACAGCCTGGAAGAAGTCCAGCCAGTGGGGGACAGGGGCATGGCGACCAAGAGACCTTGTCCCATTTCCACTCTGATCTCGTTCAGTTTTATGAATGGCGCGGCGTCCACGCCAACCTGACCAAGCCATGAGACCGGTTTGGAAAGGCCACCCCTCAGTTCCGTCAGGTTCCACCTCGTCTCCTTGGTGACCTTGCCCTCACCGTCGAAGACTAGCTTCCAGCTCAGGCCGCGTTCTTCGGCCAGCCTCTTGGCCGTGGCAATGTATTCGGCATAGAACGGGTTCATGGCTCGTCCCCGCCATCGGATTTCAGTTCCTCGGCAACACGTCTTGCGGCGTCGAGCGTGCTCTTCAACTGAGCGTAGGCAGGGGATTGCTGGTTGTTGCGGGACGCGGCGGCGAACTCAGTGACGACCGGACGAAGGCTCTCCACGACGTCCTGGTGGATTTCGGGATCGTTGAGGGGCATGAACTGGGAACAGGTGTAGCAGGCAAGCACCGGGTTCTTCATGCAGAGGTTCTGACCCAAGTTGCAACCACCTATTCCTGCGATAAGGAATCCCGTGAGGCACACCTCCGATCTGCTTCTCGGCCGGAAGGCTAGAAGCATCTCCTTATCGATGGTTCTCGTCGTCGCGATCTTGGCTACGTTCTTGTAAATGGGCGAGATTGCAAGGGCATCATTGATACGCTTGGCTTGTGGTGGCGATGCGTCGAAGTAGACATTGGCCACGCGGTCGCTGGAGTGTCCCATGAACTCCGAGAGGCCAGCGTGCGAGATGCCGCCGTCCGCGAGACGTTGTGCCGCCGTATGTCTCAGGTCGGTTGGAGACCAGGCTTCTCCTGTCAAGTCCGACGTAAGCTCAAGAATGACCCGGCCAACACCGGACGGCGTGAGGCCGAAGAGGAGGCGAGGGGCACGCCCTCCTCTATCATGACGATTCCTGCGTCCCGGCGCTTCACAAACTCATTGAAGAGCGGCCCCCACTCACGCTTGATCCGCCGGGTTTCTCGAATGCGCTTGCGGTGATCCTTCTGCTTGATCCGGGTGACCGCAACATGCACCGCACCAGTCGAGTACAGCCGAACATCGGCCGTCTCGATCCGCGCTATCTGCCCCGGACGGAAGGCATACTGGTATGACGTGACCAAGATGCACACGTCCCGTAGCGCTTCGTCATCAATCGACTGAGGATCATTCGATAGCGCGGCGCACATCGCATCGATGTGGTCGACGATGATGCTTTGGTGATCCAGTGGCAGGAAGCAATCACCGATGCGAACGACGCGATACTTGTCGACCTTTGGGCTCTTCAGAGCCCGAATGATCGATGCCGCCGTGGGCGTCCAATGACCAATGTTGAGCCGACACAGGGAATGAAGAATGGCTCTTAGCGAGTAACTTCCCTGGCACTTACCTCTGCAAGAACGAATGTGTTCCAATGGGATCGAGCATCGAACGGCTGTGACACTAATAGCTCGATGAGAGAGGCGACGCCGCGACGTGCGAGATAGCTCAGGGTGCTGCCAAACAGGATCGTCACGTAGTGAAGGTCGTGCTCGCCAAGCCATTCGGCGAACACATGTTTCATTACCTGCGTTGCGGGACCAAACGCATTGAACGATATTGAATGCTGGCGGCCGTCCAAGGCAAGGAAGACTTGGTCGGTTTCGGATAGGTCTCGGACGGAGCATATCTCGTTCGCAAAATCATCGTAGTATTTGACCACCGCAGGCAGCGGCGGCAATCTCGATGTCAGGCGATCAATATCGGCGACGAGGCGGTCGTTCTGAAGCGTGACGGCGGCTTTCAATGGGATGTCTCCGGAACAGTGCGTCGAAGAGCATCCACAAAATGGTCAAATTTTTCGCCCCAGGCTTCGTCCAGGCTGGTTTCGAAGTAGGCCTTGGCATAGAGGCGCGGCATATCCGACTTCTTCGACCACCCAAAAATGTCCGTAGCTTCTCCTGAGCCTTGTCCAGATCATTGCCCGTGTCCTGATACCGACGCATCCTAACGACAGCGGATGTATGGCGGAGATCGTGACAAGAGACGCCTTTAAGCCCTTGCTTTTCAGAGATTGCTTAGCCTCGTCGCACAGGGCCTTCGTCGCAACCTCAAAGATTTCACTGAGGGATCGCAGCGAAAGTGGCAGGCCTTTTGAGAGATCAGAAGGTGTGGGTGGTTTGCCCGTCCGCGATAGTTGCGGATGTAGAACCTGACGAGTTCAACGATCTCTTCCTGTAACGGAAGCTGGCGTCGCGAGGTCTCCGTCTTCAGCCCAGGCTGTTCGTACCGTGGGTCCGGATCATCGACTTCCTCGACATCCAACCAGTGGACGGTCTTGCGAGCGACTGGGTCGAAGTCCTCCTTAAACGAGGAAGCGTACAGCAACGCGCCTTCACCACGCCGAAGCCCAAGGCGCAACAGCAACATGAAGACCAAGAGGTTGCGCCAGCGCAGCGCTTCAGTCTTGAAGGGGTTTCGCGTCGAGATCCGGCCTGAAGATTTCGTAAAGGTCCTCGATTACGAGCGGCGGAAGTGCCCGGATCGGCGGTGGCGGCTTCTGGGGGTTCGGAACTAGGTTGCGGTAGAAGGTCTCAAGGCGATGTACCTTTGCCTGGATTTCGTTCGCCCGCGCACCGGCCGTGCTACCGGCCTGGCGAAGCATTTCCGTCGCGAAGTCGAGCGCAAACTTCCATGTGGACGACTTGTCCGCGTTCTCGACGACGGCCGCGTTCCTGAGTTGGGCGAAGAAGCCCAGAAGACATTCTTCCAAAGCATCTCCATCGGCTTCGGCTATAAGACGGTCCAGACAGTCGGTACCGTGTTGCTCGCAGACTGCCTCGTAGAAACGATCAATGGCCGTCAGATACTTCTGTCGGCTCGATGGTTCCAGTCTTGGGTTCAGGACGTCACTCCAGATGGTGGCCCAAAACCGTGGGACGCCAAGAGAACCGACAGCGACAAGCCCACGTGCTGATGGCGGCAGGGCTGCATTTCTTATATTGATGATCGGCATGGTCACTCGCGTTTCTCAACGAAAGCAACAATGCCATCGGTTCGGTTAAACGCAACACAGCAAACCGCAGCATCTACGGTTTTCCACAGTCGTGGAAAACGCGGTTTCAGGCCAGAACGCAACAGCCCGCAAACCGCCTAGATGTTCCATAATCTATCTTATGTGATCGATGTACGTCACTAAGCATTAGCCGATTGTATCCTGCCCTTCACACCGATTGGACGCGCAGCAGCCTGCTTTACATCGTTGATTTCAATCATTTCGAAGAATCGCGTGACGTGAGAAACACGACCAGTATCACAGCAATCTGTCTTGGCATCTAAGACCAAAGCATGCGTGTACTGTCGGTCCATATAGGCTATTACCCGGGCGGCGCCGTATTTCGCAGATGGTCGGTAGCGATATCTTGCTTTCGAGACGGTGAGCGCCATTTCCGGCTCAAGTCCGGATGGGAAGGAAGGTAGATTTAAAGATGTTGGAAGCACGTATTCGAAACACTTCGCTTCGAGACAAGATCATTACCGCTGAACAGGCCGCGAGCCTTATCCAGGACGGTATGGTCGTCGGCATGAGTGGATTTACCCGCGCTGGCGACGCCAAGGCTGTACCCGTTGCCATGGCTGCCCGTGCTGCGACAGATCCCTTCAAGATCACGCTGATTACTGGCGCTTCCCTCGGCCACGACGTCGACAAGATTCTTACAGAAGCACACGTGCTCTCGCGGCGCATGCCGTTTCAGGTCGACAGAACCCTGCGTGCCGCGATCAATCGCGGCGAAGTGATGTTCATCGACCAGCATCTTTCCGAAACTGTAGAGCAATTGCGCTCAAACCAGATCGGTCCTATCGACTACGCCGTGGTCGAGGCTCTTGCCATCACCGAGAGCGGCGGAATCATTCCCACGACATCGATCGGCAATTCGGCAAGTTTTGCCATTCTGGCCGATAAGGTCATCGTTGAAGTGAACCTTAATCAGCCTATGGCGCTTGAAGGTCTGCACGACATCTATATTCCAACGAAGCGCCCTTCCCGCGACCCTATACCGGTCACGGCGTGCGACAGCCGCGTCGGCCTGCCCTATATCCCGATCCCACCGGAAAAGATCGCAGGCATCGTCATCACGCAGGAAAATGACAGCGCCTCGACCGTGGAACCGGCCGACGGTGAAACAATAGCCATTGCGGGCCATCTGATTGAATTTCTGATGCAGGAAGTCGCTGCCGGACGTCTTGATCTGACGCTCAATCCGCTTCAGGCTGGCATCGGCACCATTGCAAATGCCGTATTGAACGGTTTTGCCGATAGCCCGTTCCACAATCTGCGCATGTATAGCGAAGTGCTGCAGGACAGCACCTTCGACCTGTTCGATGCCGGAAAGCTCGACTTTGCATCAGGATCATCGATCACGCTCAGCCCCACCTGTGGAGAGCGTGTCTTCAACAATATCGACCGTTACCGCGACAAGCTTATTCTGCGCCCGCAGGAAATCAGCAACCACCCGGAAGTCATCCGTCGTCTCGGCATTATCGGTATCAATACAGCGCTCGAATTCGACATTTATGGCAATGTGAATTCCACGCATGTCGACGGCACGCATATGATGAACGGAATTGGCGGTTCAGGCGACTTTGCCCGTAACGCCTTCATCTCGATCTTCGTGACCAAATCCGAAGCCAAGAACGGCGCGATATCGTCCGTCGTTCCGATGGTCACGCATATCGACCATACGGAGCATGACGTGGACATTCTGGTAACGGAACAGGGCCTTGCCGATCTGCGCGGCCTCGCCCCTCGTGAGCGGGCCCGTGTCATCATCGACAACTGTGCGCACCCGGATTATCGCCCACAACTCAACGATTATTTCGACCGCGCTTGCGCACGTGGCGGGCATACACCTCATCTAATTGAAGAGGCTTTCAGCTGGCATCAGCGCCGCCGCGAGACGGGCAGCATGCGTAGCTGAATATCTGAAAAATCTTGCACTGTTCGGCGCCAGTTTGATTTAAGTTATTGCTTACAAAGCGGAACCTTCTTTTCCTTGGAACGTTAACCGGCACATCGTTTTTGGATTGGAGACGATGTGCCGCTAGCAAGAGCCCTGCTCTTTCTTTCGGTTTGAACGGGCTCAATCGGCGGCGTCGAGGAACGGTCGTCGGTTAGGCAACGCAACCCCAAGTTCCGGGAAGGATCAGACCGCCTATGTCCATCCTCATCAGCCTTCTGATAACAATTCTTGTTATCTTCCTCGTACTTTATCTCATCAACATGCTGCCTCTGGATGCCAAGGTCAAACAGATCGCTCAAGTTATCGTGATCATTATTGGCATCATTTCGCTTCTGAAATATTTGGCGGTCTTCTGATTCAAGCCATCAGCAGTCATAGTGCCGGCGAAATCCCGGCCAAAATCCCGGAGTGTCAGGCCGCTCCGGGGATTCGTTACAATGCCTAACCCAGGGTATTTCCTGACTTATATTAGCCACTTACGATTTATGTCTCATTGAGACGGTTCTTTTAAACATAGTTGTGCTTAATTACATTTCCTCGTAACATATATTCGCTATGCTACCTGTGATTGTGTCAATAATGGCACTCATAGACAAAAAATTGCAAGAAGCGCATGGTGGTATCTTTCCCCTCTCCGGCGTTCCTTTTATAAGGCCCACAAAATAAATGCCCGTTCTTAATAGGGATCAGGCGCGGGTCGTAGATCATCCTCACTCAGGGTTGGGAGCGCGAGGAAATGAAGAAGACTGCTCTACTAAAAGCAGCCTTGATAACGTTGTCTGTCGTGTTGTTCTCTCTCGGGGCAACCTCGATAGTGGCGTTCACTTCTGGCGTCACGCTTGGCATCGTCGCGCTCGGCCTCAGCGCGGGCATTCCCGCAGCCACGGCCTTCCCTTCTCTTGCCTATATTTTTCATCAACATAGCAAGTTGCAAGACGCATATCTCCAGCTTGAAAAAGCGCATGTCGAACTGCAGGCACGGTCACGGATCGACCACATGACTGGTCTTCTCAACCGTGAAGCGTTGTTCGAAGCCATGAAGATCAGCCGCTCCCGTATCGAAACCGGCACCTTGCTCGTTATCGATGCCGACCATTTTAAGGCGATCAACGATACGTTTGGCCATGGCGTCGGCGACCGTGCCTTGAAGCTGATCGCATTCGCGCTTCAGAATGTGACGCGAAAAGGCGATCTTGTCGGCCGTATCGGTGGGGAGGAATTCTGCGTTTTTCTGCCGGGTGCCAGTGGAGAGACCGGTATGCGGGTTGCACAACGCATACGCGCAGAAGTAGAAAATACGCCGTTTCACACAACGGAGTATCAGGTCTATCCGTTGACGATCAGTATCGGTGTTGCCTCTGCGCCGAAAAATGAGACGAACTCGCAGGTACTCAGCCGCGCTGATCGCTGCCTCTATATTGCGAAGCAGCGCGGACGCAATTGCGTGTCTTCGATGAAGAAAGTGGGCGCCTTGCCAGCGCATCTGTCGTTTCTATCGTAAGTGCTCGCGAAGTGGCGCGCGGATAGCGCCGCGCTTCATTCCCAGGGTTCTATTACCTCTTCGGACCAACCGACCGGCACGAATCCCATTTTTTGATAGAGTTGCAGAGCACGCGGGCTGTCGAGTGTATTGGTATGGATCGTCACCTTTTCCGGTCCATGCGCCCAGGCTGCGGAAATGGCCTCACTCAGGAAAAACTTTCCGAGACCCCGCCCCTGAAAATCATCGATGAGACCGAAATAGACAATCTCGGCAGCCTCCGGCAGAGCGGTCAAGTCGAGTTCGACAAATCCAGCGGGACAGCCTTCTGCATAGAGAACGTGGATTTCAGTCGTATCTGCATGAATTACGGCTGCAACTTCCGCATCCGTCTGAACACGGCGCATCATCCAGTGATGCTTACGCCCGATCTGTTCATAGAGATAGCGGTAGTAATGGACCGGCATGGCACCCGCGCGCATCATAGCGAGGCGGATACCAGACGGCACCGGCACCTGAACTGCCTGACGGGCAGACATTTCCAGGTGGGTGATGCGGGCGGTCAGTTTTCCGGTCATGCTTATTCAGCTTCACCGGTGACAACTGGTGTATCCTGCCGGCTTCCCCATTCACTCCAGGAACCGTCGTATAGACGATTATCCTTGTGACCGACCGACGCCAATGCAAGCATGATGACCGCTGCGGTAACGCCAGAGCCACAGCTCGTAACGACCGGTTGTGAGAGATCAACACCGGCCTCGTCGAAAATCTTGCGCAGGCTTGCAAGGTCCTTTAGCTCACCGTTTTCAGACAAAGTGCCAACGGGAACGTTGCGTGCACCGGGCATATGGCCGGAGCGCATGCCTGCCCGCGGCTCGGCATCGCGTCCGGTGAAGCGTCCGGCTGCGCGTGCATCGGCGATCTGCGAGCGTCGCTCGTCCACAATTTCGCGCATCTGCACGAAATCGACCACTGCGGCCTCGTCGAATGATGGCGTGAACAGCGTTGGCGCAATCTTTGTAGCTTCTTCGGTCACCGGATAACCAGCCTTTTTCCAGCCGTCGAAGCCGCCATCAAGTACATAGACATTCTTCACACCCATCACGCGGAACATCCACCAGACGCGCGGTGCGGAAAACATGCCGACTCCGTCATAGACAACAACTGTCTCATCAGCCGTAACTCCCATGGCACCGACATGCTGCGCAAAAAGCTCTGGCGACGGCAGGGTGTGCGGCAGACCGGATTCCTTGTCAGCAATCTTGTCCTGATCGAAGAACACAGCGCCTGGAATATGTGCAGCGTTGTATTCTTCCTGCCCGTTGCGTCCAGCAGCCGGGAGATACCAGGAGGCATCGACAATCGCGATGCCCGGCTTGCCGAGCCGTTCTTTCAACCAGTCCCGTGAAACGACGAAGGCGCTTTTCTCTACCATGGGTAAACACTCCTCAAGCATGTTTCGTAAAACCGGGAAACACGCAGAAAAAAATGGGTTCAGGCTTCTGGCAGGGAGCCAAAGCGAATGCGGAACCGGCGGTTTTCCTTGCCCTTTTTCTCGATCTTGCCGATGTGGATTTCACCCACTTCCTGCGTTTCGGAAACGTGCGTACCACCGCAAGGTTGCGAATCCACCACGCCGTTTTCACCGATAAGAACAAGGCGTATGCGACCGAGCCCCGCCGGAGGACGCACATTCTTCGACTTTACGATATCCGGATTTGCAAGGAATTCTTCATCGCTGATCCAGCGAATGGCAACCGCGTCATTGGCATTCACCCGCTCCATGAGCCTTTCGGTCACGAATTCCTTGGTGTAGCTCGGATCGGGAAGATCGAAATCAACGCGACTTTCATCCTCGCCCACCGCAGCGCCGGTAATCGGAAACGGGCAGACAACGGAAAGCAGGTGGCAGGCCATATGCATCCGCATCAGCTTGTAGCGACGCGGCCAGTCAACATGCAGGACCAGCTTTTCACCGACAGTGGGCGAAGCCTGTCCTTCTGCCGGAACATGAATGATTTCGTTCTTGTTTTCGCCCGTAACGGTTGCTGAAATCTCGATACGAGAACCATCCGCGCGCTCGAGAAAGCCGATATCCCCCGGTTGGCCGCCGGAGGTCGCATAGAAGTTTGTCTGGTCGAGAATAATCCCGCCCGTCTCGGTAATGGCGAGTACCGTGCCCTCCGCCGTTGAAAGATAGGAATCTTCGCGGAAAAGCGCTTCGGTCTCGTATGCCATGATTATCCCTCGAACGGTATGTCTATCTCGGTCTTCCTCTCCAGCCATCCCGGCACTGGCAGGTTCTTGCCACGCAGGAAAGCAGGATTGAACAGCTTGGACTGGTAACGATTACCATAGTCGCAAAGCACCGTCACAATTGTGTGGCCCGGCCCGAGATCTTTTGCAAGCCGGATTGCGCCTGCAATATTGATACCCGAAGAACCGCCGAGGCAAAGTCCCTCATTTTCCACGAGATCGAAAACGATATCGAGCGCCTCCGCGTCGGAGAGGCGATAGGAGAAATCGGGGGTGAACCCCTCAAGATTGGCGGTGACACGCCCCTGCCCGATGCCTTCGGTGATCGAGTCGCCTTCGGCTTTCAGCTCGCCCGTCGTGTAGAAGGAATGGAGTGCGGCTCCATATGGATCGGCAAGTGCGATCTTGATATCAGCATTGTGGTCCTTCAGACCGAATGCGGTGCCGACAAGCGTTCCACCTGATCCGACAGCGGCGACAAACCCATCCACCTTGCCGTCGGTATCCCGCCAGATTTCCTGCGCCGTGGTTTCGATATGGGCCTGCCGGTTGATCGGATTATCGAATTGATTGGCCCAGACCGCGCCGTTCGGCTCGCTTCTGGCAAGTTTTTCGGCCAATCGTCCCGACAGGCGCACATAATTGTTCGGATTGCGATAGGGGGCGGCTGGAACTTCAATCAGTTCGGCGCCAAGCAGGCGCAGCGCGTCCTTCTTTTCCTGGCTTTGCGTTTCGGGAATAACGATAACTGTCCGATAGCCAAGCGCTTTCGCGACCATCGTGAGGCCGATGCCGGTATTGCCGGCCGTACCTTCAACGATGACACCACCGGGTTTCAGAAGCCCACGCTTTTCGGCATCGCGAATAATATAGAGCGCTGCGCGGTCCTTCACCGACTGTCCGGGATTGAGAAACTCGGCCTTGCCATAAATTGCGCAGCCGGTAAGTTCGGAAGCCTTTTTCAAATGGATCAATGGCGTATTGCCGATTGCGTCGAGCACCGATTGGAACATGGCTTCCGTCCTTCCTGTTTTGAAGAGGAAATTATGAGGAACGGCCCTGCCCTTCAAGCAAGCATGGAATATTTTTCCAAGCCATTACGCAAATTGAAACCCATCCTGCGCTCATAAATAGAAAAGCCGCCCGAAATGGGCGGCTTTTTGAAAAAATATTCAAGGCAAGCTTACGCTGCGCGCTGTCCGCCATTGCCGTTGGCATTGCGGCGCTTGCGGCGGAACGGACGCTTCGCTTTCGGAGCGGCTTCACCTGCTGCGTGACCGCCTGTACGATGGTCGCCTGACTTCGGGGCTGCACGACGCGGCTTCTGCGCCGTTCCGCCCTTGCGATGCTGGGTCTTCTGCGGGCGTTCGCCCGGAGCTGCCGCACGCGGTGCCGGAGCAGGTGCAAGCTCCACAGGTGCATCCTTGATCGGAAGCTTGTTACGCGTCACACGCTCAACGGCTCTCAGCTTGGATTCTTCCGCTGCCGGATCAAAGAGCGTGATCGACGCGCCGCTGGCGCCATTACGGCCGGTACGGCCAATACGATGCACATAGGTTTCCGGCTCGTCAGGCAGATCGTAGTTCACGACGTGGCTGATACCCGGCACGTCGATGCCGCGAGCAGCAATGTCCGTTGCGATCAAAATCCGCAGCGATCCATCACGGAATCCGTTCAGCGCACGCTGACGTGCATTCTGCGACTTGTTGCCGTGAATGGCGGCGACTTCATAGCCATCGCGTTCCAGATGACGGACGACTGCATCGGCACCATGCTTCGTACGGGTGAAGACGATGACCGAACGCATAGCCTTGTCACCCAGCAGCGCGGAAAGAAGACGGCGCTTCTCCTTGGTGTGCACAGGATGCACAACCTGCGTGATTTCAGCAGCCGTCGTTCCCTGCGGAGCGACTTCCACACGAACCGGATCACGCAGCAAGCTTCCTGCCAGCGACGCGATTTCCTTCGGCATGGTGGCCGAAAACAGCGCGGTCTGACGATCAGAATGCGTCGCTTTTGCAATGCGCTTCACATCGTTGATGAAGCCCATGTCCAGCATACGGTCCGCTTCGTCGAGGACGAGCCAACGCGTCTGCGAGAGGTCAACCAGACCGTCACGCATCAGATCGGTCAAACGACCAGGCGTGGCGATCAGAACGTCGATGCCCGGTGCGATGCGCTTGATCTGGGACAGCTTGGAAACGCCGCCCAACACAAGCGCTGTCGAGATATGCGCGTGTTTGGAAACATTGCGGATCGTCTGTTCAATTTGCACGGCGAGTTCACGCGTTGGCGCCAAGATCAGCGCGCGTGCAGTTTTTGGACGGCGCTTGTCGCCGAGGCCGATGATCTTCTGCAGGATCGGCAGGCTGAAAGCTGCGGTCTTGCCGGAGCCCGTCTGCGCGATACCAAGAATATCGCGGCCTTCAAGCTGGTGTGGAATCGCCTGCAACTGGATCGGCTTCGGCTCGGTCATGCCAGCGGCTTCGACGCCCTTGAGCAAAATGCCGGTAACGCCGAGAGCGGCAAAGCCGCCCGTAATTTCTTTTGTCAATTCAATCTCTTTCGGCGGCACCATGATGTCATGGTCCGCATACAAATGCCGGTCAAGCGCAACTTGCCGAACTCTATCTGTTCAATGATAACGACGGGACGCCGAAGCTTATAAACTCCAGGCGACTTGCGCTGCCGTGCCCGAACATTTTCTCGGGTCTCCCCGCTTCCGGACCATTCCGGAAGACAGAGGCGAGACGCAACAAGTCCAATGCCGGGAAAGCCAACGAACACGTCGGCCCATGCGCCTGACGCGGCATATGGGGTGTTTTCGTCGAAAAAGCAACTGATTTCGCTTAAGGCACCGAAATCAGATGATGAAATCAGCGAGCACCTGATTGTCCGTTATGTCCTGATAGGCCCAACCGGCTTCTGCGAATTTCTTTTCCAGAAGCTTGAAGTTCGCCGCGTTCTTCGTTTCGATGCCGATCAGCACAGAGCCGAAATTACGCGCCGATTTCTTCAGATATTCGAAACGCGCAATATCATCTTCAGGACCCAGAAGATCAAGGAACGACCGAAGGGCGCCCGGCCTTTGCGGGAAGCGGAAGATGAAATATTTCTTCAAGCCTTCGAAGCGCAGTGCACGCTCACGAACATCCGGCAGGCGCTCGAAGTCGAAATTGCCGCCCGAAACAACAATGACGATGCGCTTGCCTTTGAGGTCGCTCTTCTTGAAGTCCTTCAACGCATCAATGCCGAGCGCGCCCGCTGGTTCAAGCACGACGCCCTCAATATTGAGCATTTCGATGATTGTTGCGCAAAGCCGGTTTTCCGGAACCGTTATAACAGTTTTCGGATCGAACCCTTTGAGAAGCTTGAAGTTTTCTTTTCCGATCTCGGCAACAGCTGCACCATCGACGAAATTGTCGACATGCGTAAGTTTGATACGCTTGCCTGCTTCAAGGCTCCCTTTCAGGCTCGCAGCGCCCTGTGGCTCGATAAAGCGGAAACTCGTCTTCCAGCCCAGATCTGAAACATATTGCGTAACGCCGCCGGACAATCCGCCGCCACCGACAGGCAGCAGAATAAAGTCGGGCTTCTTTCCCTCCGGCAACTGCCGCTCGATCTCAAGCGCCACCGTCGCCTGCCCCTCGACGATACCGGGATGATCGAAAGGTGGCACCATCACGCCCTTCTGGCTTGCGGCAAACTCCTGCGACGCGGCATAGCAAACGTCGAAAATATCGCCCACCAGCTTGATTTCAATGAATTCGCCGCCAAAAGCGCGGGTCTTGTCGATTTTCTGCTGCGGCGTCGTAACCGGCATGAAAACGACACCCTTGCGGCCAAAATGGCGGCAGACGAATGCAAAACCCTGTGCATGGTTGCCTGCGGAAGCGCAAACGAACACCGCATTCTTGTCGGTCGTTTCGACTGCCTTGGAGATGAAGTTGAAAGCGCCACGAATCTTGTAGGACCGGACCGGTGTGAGATCTTCGCGCTTGAGCCAAATTTCCGCACCGTACTTCCGTGAAAGGTAATCGTTGAGCTGCAGCGGCGTTTCAGGAAACAGCGCGCGCATTGCCTTTTCGGCCTCGGATACGGATTTGACGAAGGCGGTCATTATTCGACTTTCTGCATTTCCTGCTGGTTTTCCGCCCATGGCTACATGGGTTTGACAATGCAGACAAGGTTGAAGCTCGTCAGGTCGCCAAATCAACGATTTAGAGTAAGCATATATTCGGCAATACTAACTGTTGATGTTAACAGGCTTTGTGGCTTGAATTCGTGACACAAATCATGACATAGACGAGGGTAATTGCTGCGGTCGTGGCGAAATTGGTATACGCAACGGACTTAAAATCCGTCGTCTTTTAGACTTGCGGGTTCAAGTCCCGCCGACCGCACCACCTCCTCCTTTTGCGCTCAGTTTTCCCATATCCGCTCCAGGCAACCTCGCCTTGACAATTTGCTGCCCTATCCTCCAGTTTTCCCCTACTCGAAACAGATGCAGACGGAACAATGGAAGAGCAAGCCACACAGTTGATCGCAAATACAAACGCATTCGTTCTCCAGATGTACGACCTTCTCATACGATACTCAGTCTCCACACTCGGTGCGCTGATTATCCTTTGCGTCGGCTGGATACTGGCCGGAATCCTTCAAAAATGGACCATACAGTCGCTGTCGAAAATTCGCGGCTTCGACCAGACTCTGGTCGGATTCTTCGGCGCTGTCGTCCGCTACAGCATACTCGTCATCATTCTGGTCATGGTTCTCGGGCAATTTGGCGTCCAGACCGCGTCCATTCTCGCAGCGCTAGGCGCCATTGGCCTTGCTATCGGCCTCGCCCTTCAAGGTACGTTGCAGAACATCGCAGCAGGCATCATGATTCTGGTCCTCAGGCCATTTCGCGTTGGTGAATATATCAGTGCAGGCACCGTCGTCGGCACCGTGCAAGACGTCGGCTTGTTTGCGACGGAGCTCAAAACCATTGATGGCCTTTACGTGCTGGCACCCAATTCTTCTCTTTGGAATACGCCCGTCACCAATTACAGCCGCATGAAAACCCGCATGCACGAGTTCAAGGTGGGGATTGGCTACGAAGACAATATCGATCAGGCCTTCGCGATCATAAAGAAGGTTGTCGAAGATCAGAAAGGTGTTCTCTCAACACCCGCGCCGGCCTATTTCGTATCGCAACTGGGCGACAGTGCCGTTGTTCTCAGCGCCAACTACTGGATAAACAGCGCCGATTATGCGCAGGTGTCGCGCCACACGATCAAAACGGTGAAGATCGAATTTGACAAAGCCGGGATCAACATCCCTTATCCGCAAATGACTTATCATGTCATTGAAAAAGATAATAAAACAGAAACAGTTAACTGATCTTTCTAAACTCTTTTTTCAGAGAAGCCGCAGATTGAATCTGCGGCTTTTCAATAGCTGCTACTCCGCTCAACTGTTCAGCTTGGCAGTGATTTCCGCAACACGCTTGCCCTGAAACCGCGCCCCGTCCAGTTCCTGTTCCGAAGGCTGGCGCGAACCGTCGCCATCTGCAGTTGTCGTCATCCCATAGGGAGCACCACCGCGCACCACATCATTTCCCATCTGCCCCTGATAGGCATAGGAAAGCGGGACGATAATCATGCCCTGATGCTGCATCTGCCACTGTGTGGAAATCAACGCCAGTTCCGCGCCACCATGCTGCGTGGCTGTGGAAACCATCACCGACCCGACCTTGTTAATGAGGGCACCCTTTGCCCAGAGACCGCCGGTCTGGTCGAGGAAATTCTTCATTTGAGCCGCCATCATGCCATAGCGGGTAGCAGTGCCGATGATGATGGCGTCGTAATCCGCGAGTTCAGCCGGCGTGGCAATCGGCGCATCCTGATCGATCTTATAGTGCGAGGCTTTCGCGACATCCGGCGGAACCAGTTCCGGCACCCGTTTGATCGTGACCTCCGCGCCGCCTTCGCGCGCACCTTCAGCCGCCGCCTTGGCCATTTTTTCCATGTGACCATAGGCCGAATAATACAGCACCAGCACTTTAACCATGTGACGTCTCCATATCCCGATTTGTGAGGCCCCAACCTCGACAGGTTCAATTAGGGGAGCCGCCTTCTTTGGGAAGGCACAACTTCTCGCGCCCAAATAAAATGCTGCAATAAAGCAGTTGCAGCCTTGTCCTGCTGGCGCTTAACTGATGCCAGAAAATGGAGTCTGGATATGACCAACAATCCGCAGCAAGCCGTCAAGGCAGCCATGCTGGCAATTGGCGACGAGCTTCTCTCAGGCCGCACCAAGGACAAGAATATCGGACATCTCGCTGATGTCCTGACAGCGGCGGGCATTGATCTCAAGGAAGTACGGATTGTTCCGGACGAAGAAAACGCCATCGTCGCCGCTCTGAATGCACTGCGACCGCATTATGACTATGTTTTCACGTCCGGTGGAATTGGCCCTACCCATGACGACATCACCGCCGATGCGGTTTCTGCGGCCTTTGGCGTGCCTTGTATCTATGACGAAAAAGCCATGAAACTACTTGGCGACAATTATGCAAAGCGCAGGCTGGAATTCACCGACTCGCGCAAGCGCATGGCGCGTATGCCGCAAGGTTCTGAGCATATAGCGAACCCGATCTCCGCTGCGCCCGGCTTTCATATCGGCAATGTCTATGTGATGGCAGGCGTGCCATCCGTGTTTCAGGCAATGCTCGACAATGTACTGCCGACACTGAAGACCGGCCGCAAGCTTCTGTCCAGATCGGTGCTTTGTCCTTTTGGCGAAGGCGTGATTGGCGCTCCCCTGACGGAAATCCAGAAAGAAAACCCCGATACGATCATCGGTTCCTATCCGAAATTCGAGAACGGGCGCTTCAGCACGGAACTTGTCGTCCGCGGGAGCGATCCTCAAAAAATCGATACGGCAATTGATGCAATCGAAAAAATGATCTCGTCGCTCGAAACAAAAGGTGCCGCTTAATCCTTTGCAACCTTTTGCCCGCGCAACTCGTTGCACTATATGCTAAAATAGAAACACAGCCGGAAGGAGTTCGGTCATGTCCTACAAGACGGTGGTTGCCTATTCTCGCAGTGAATCCGAGTTGAAGCGGGTTGTGTCCGCCGTTGGACTTCTAAAGCAGAAGGTGCCCGATATTCACGTCATCGGGCTTTATTCAATCCCTTCGCCCATCGTCTATGCCGACCCGAACGGCTTCATCGATCCGGGAATGTTCGAACTGCATGACAAGCAGCACAAGGAGCTTTCCGAAAGGCTGAAACATCTCTTCGAGGAAGAGATGCGCCGTCAGGGCACCAACTATGAATATCGCATCACGCGGTCCGAAACCGGCACCGCTGCTGATGGCGTGCTGACTGCTTGTCTTGGAGCCGAATTGCTGGTCGCCGGGCAACCCGACCCCGACGATCCGGCCACCAACGACGAAACCGCCGATACGATTGTTTTCAATTCCAGCTGCCCTGTTCTGCTGGTTCCCTATGCACCGGTGCTGCAGATGATTTCGCTCGACCGGATCGTCGTCGCCTTTAACGGCAAGCGGGAAGCGGCCCGGGCCGCTTTCGACGCCCTGCCCTTGATGAAACATGCCGACAGAACGGAAATCGTTTGGGTCGATCCACCGGAAATTGAAGGCGAGGATCAGGCTTTGGCGAGCCACGATATTGCGGAATCACTGTCTCGGCATGGGATTGATGTGACGACCACAGCACTGGCATCCAACGGACGTTATGCGCAGGATGCCTTGAGGGAACATATCATCGCTGAACGCGCTGATCTTTTCGTGATGGGCGCTTACAGTCATTCCCGGTTGCGTGAACTCGTCTTTGGCGGGGTGACGCGCTCCATGCTGAACGAGCTGCCCATTCTCACGCTTTTCTCGCGTTAGAAGACACGATTGAAGCCAGTTTGATCCGGCAATTGGCCAACAACTGGCCGACAACTAGCCTGTGATGACACGACACGCTTGCAAGAACACCATTTTTGCGGTTATCAGCATCACCCGGCGCTGACTGTGCCGGGTGGAGAGCCTTTTCCTCTCTTGCCGCCCGCCTGAAAGGGCGCAGACGAAGAAAAGCCGCAGATCCTGACAGTTACAGCGCTTGGCAATCCGTCATAGCGCATTTTTGGTTTTTAAAGGTCCGGAGAACGAGCTCCGGATCGTTCCACGGAGCGTTTCGATGTCCTTGCCAGATAAAGCCTTCCCAGTTTCATGGGATCAGTTCCACCGTGATGCCCGCGCCCTTGCCTGGCGGATTGCCGGTATGAATCGTGATTGGCACGCAATTGTTGCCATCACGCGTGGCGGTCTGGTCCCTGCTGCCATCGTCTGCCGCGAACTCGGCATTCGTCTCATCGAAACCGTCTGTATTGCCTCCTATCACGACTACACGTCGCAAGGCGACATGCAGATCCTCAAGGGTGTGAGCGAAACACTGCTGGAAAATGGCGGCGACGGCGTCATCGTCGTAGACGACCTGACCGACACCGGCAAAACCGCAGCCATCGTGCGGGAAATGATGCCGAAGGCCCATTTTGCGACTGTTTACGCCAAGCCGAAAGGCCGTCCGCTGATCGATACCTTCGTAACGGAAGTGTCTCAGGACACCTGGATCTACTTCCCTTGGGATATGGGCTTCACCTATCAGGAACCGATCGCAGGCGACAAGCGCGGCTGAAGCCCGACAGACTTGAAGCCATAAATCCATCGAATGCACTTCCGATAAAACTGGCGGATTCACATCCGCCAGATCAAAACGCTGCGAAACGAAAACAAACGAACGCGATTGCGGTGACATTTCCGCCGCAATCGCACCTTATGGAAAACGCAACGAAATAACGCTGATCGAGGGCGGATAGCGTTTTCAAAGCTGCCATCCCACCCTGAAATTTCAGTAATACCTTTAAAATAAAAGCTTTTTCGGATACTTTCAAAGGTCTGTTGCCTAACTAATCAGTTGTTATTTTGGCGAATCGGATCATGCTATAGATAAAAAGGGGATTTTCGCGGTGAAGTCGCAGGCCAAACAACTGATTGCAACCGAAAAGCGTATTTTGACGCCTTCCGGTCGTTTGCAGCAGGTTGCGGCGCTTGTCTATCGTCGCGACATGGGCATCCTCAAGGTTCTCGTCATTACGAGCCGCGGTACAGGCCGCTGGATCATCCCCAAGGGCTGGCCGCAAGTTGGTCGCACTCTGGCGGATACTGCTCTTCGTGAAGCTTATGAAGAAGCAGGTATTCGTGGTGAGGTCTCACCAGTACCAATCGGCAGTTTCTGCTACTGCAAGACCGACCTACCGCCTGAACGCATAAACCAGTTCACGGCAGCAGTATTCGCGGTGCAGTTCACCGGGCAGGAGAAAGATTGGCCTGAGCGGGATCAGCGCATCTGCGAATGGGTGTCGCCACAGGAAGCGGCCAATCGCGTCGAAGAGACAGAACTGAAGCAGTTACTGAACCATTTTGGTGATTCGGGCATTGCCGCTGCTGCTGAGTAAGCAACCGGCAAGCCGTCTTCAATGCAGCATTCCCCCGGATTATGATCCTTTTGCAGGGATTTTCTCTTTCGACAGTCGACACTGCCGTGCTTGTTCCTCTAACTGCTAGTAATAGCGGCTATCCAGGCTCCCCAAATCACATAGCCGGCTTGGTTCGCAAAAGTGTCGCTTCTCCCCGTTATCCACATTTGCCCCAAGCTGTTACGCACAATATCTAGATGCTGGAGCGTTACAACAAACCATTGCTTGACGCTCGAAGCCGAGTCGTTTTTTTATGATACTATCGTTGCGTAAGTAGCGTGATCGGGCGTTGTAATCTGCCGGTCCTTTTTTCGGTCAAGTTGAGTATCGAACGAGCGTTGCGCTTTGAAAGTGCGGTTTTCGCTCGGTGCTTTCTTGCGCCCAAATTCTGGGTGCGCCCTTCTCTGGAGAAGCAGATGCAACATCGATCAGAAACAGCGTTAACACTAGATTTAGTATTTGCGCTCATGCTTCTTACAAGATAAGGTATTTTTCGTTCCGCCGATTTTTGATCGCGATCGCGCTAGCAAGGTTGCAATTAAGCTCCCCTGAGGCGTTTTTTCGTGGGCTTTGATGAGGTGGAAGCGGATTTCCGGGAGTTTTCTCCCCAACAAGACGCTCCTCCCCGCAGAAGAGCTGTTTTGACAGAGACGCGATACAGACAGGCCGTGGCTGAAAACCGTCACTAGAGCTACTATATATAGAACGTTTGGATGGGACAGATGAAGATCGAACGCCGTTTCACGAAAGAGAATCAGTCGGCCTATGCGGACATCGCGTTCCGGACTGCGACCAGCGAGATCAAGAATCCCGATGGATCCATCGTATTCCGTCTTGAGAACATCAATGTGCCCGCGCAGTTCAGCCAGGTCGCTGCGGACATTCTTGCACAGAAGTACTTCCGCAAGGCTGGCGTTCCCGCACAGCTGAAGAAGATCGAGGAGAACGACGTTCCCTCATGGCTGTGGCGCTCGGTCGCTGACGAGGACGCGCTTGCCAAGCTGCCTGAAAATGAGCGCTACGGCTCCGAAATGGACGCCTGCCAGGTTTTCGACCGTCTCGCCGGCACCTGGACCTATTGGGGCTGGAAGGGTGGCTATTTCGCCTCTGAGGAAGATGCCCTCGCCTTCCGCGACGAGCTTGCCTATATGCTCGCGACCCAACGTGTGGCTCCAAACAGCCCGCAATGGTTCAACACCGGTCTGCATTGGGCCTATGGCATCGACGGTCCCGGCCAGGGCCATTTCTATGTCGACTGGCAGACCGGCAAACTGACCAAGTCCAAGTCGGCCTATGAACATCCGCAGCCGCATGCCTGCTTTATTCAGTCCGTTGGCGACGATCTCGTCAATGAAGGCGGCATCATGGATCTGTGGGTCCGTGAAGCGCGCCTGTTCAAGTATGGCTCCGGCACGGGCTCTAACTTCAGCTATCTGCGCGGCGAAGGTGAAAAACTTTCCGGTGGTGGCAAATCCTCCGGTCTGATGAGCTTCCTGAAGATCGGCGACCGCGCCGCAGGTGCGATCAAGTCGGGCGGCACGACCCGCCGCGCCGCCAAGATGGTCGTCGTCGACATCGATCATCCGGATATCGAGGAATATATCGACTGGAAGGTCAAGGAAGAGCAGAAGGTTGCTTCGCTCGTCACCGGTTCCAAGATCGTCAAGCAGCATCTGACCGCCATCATGAAGGCTTGCGTCAACTGCGAAGCGGACAATGATGATTGCTTCGATCCGGCGAAGAACCCTGCCCTGAAGCGCGAAATCAAGGCCGCAAAGAAGAACCAGGTTCCGGAAAACTACGTCAAGCGTGTGATCCAGTTCGCGCGTCAGGGCTACACCGACATTCAGTTCAAGACCTACGATACAGACTGGGATTCGGAAGCCTATCTCACTGTTTCGGGCCAGAATTCCAACAATTCCGTTTCGCTGAAGGACGAATTCCTGCGCGCTGTCGAAAACGACGGCGACTGGAACCTGACAGCTCGTCGCGACGGTCGCGTCATGAAGACGCTGAAGGCGCGCGATTTGTGGGAAAAGATCGGTTACGCCGCCTGGGCGTCCGCTGATCCGGGCCTGCACTACAACACGACCATGAACGACTGGCACACCTGCCCGACCGCCGGTCCGATCCGCGCTTCCAATCCGTGCTCGGAATACATGTTCCTTGACGACACGGCTTGCAATCTGGCGTCGATCAACCTGCTCACCTATCGCAACAAGGATGGTTCATTCGATATTGCGGCTTACGAGCACACGGCACGCCTGTGGACCATCGTTCTCGAAATCTCGGTGATGATGGCGCAGTTCCCGTCGAAGGAAATCGCCCGTCTTTCTTATGAATACCGCACGCTCGGCCTCGGCTACGCCAATATTGGCGGCCTGTTGATGACTTCCGGTATTCCTTATGACTCCGACGAAGGCCGTGCAATTTGTGGCGCGCTGACGGCGATCATGACCGGTGTGGCCTATGCCACCTCCGCTGAAATGGCAAAGGAACTCGGAACCTTCCCGAGCTATGAGCCAAACGCCGAGCATATGTTGCGCGTCATTCGCAACCACCGCCTCGCAGCCCATGGCCAGACGGAAGGTTATGAAGGACTTGCTGTCAATCCGGTTGCACTGATTGCCGAGGATTGCCCGGATCAGGATATGATCACCCATGCACGTGCTGCCTGGGACAAGGCGCTGGAACTTGGCGAAAAGCATGGCTACCGCAATGCACAGTCCACCGTCATCGCGCCTACCGGCACGATCGGCCTCGTCATGGACTGCGACACGACCGGCATCGAGCCTGATTTTGCGCTGGTGAAGTTCAAGAAGCTCGCTGGCGGTGGTTACTTCAAGATCATCAACCGCGCCGTACCGGAAGCACTCCGCACGCTCGGTTATTCGGAAAGCCAGATTGCTGAAATCGAAGCCTATGCTGTCGGTCACGGCAACATCAATCAGGCTCCGGGCATCAACCCGTCTTCTCTGAAGTCCAAGGGCTTCACCGACGAGAAGATCGAAGCCCTGAATGCTGCTCTCAAAAGCGCATTCGACATCAAGTTCGCTTTCAACAAGTGGACGCTGGGCGAAGACTTCTGCAAGGACGTGCTAAAGCTCACCGATGAACAGCTCAACGATTTCTCGTTCGAGATGCTCCCGGCGCTGAGTTTCGCCAAGAAGGACATCGAAGCTGCCAACATCCATGTTTGCGGCGCAATGACCCTCGAAGGGGCGCCGTTCCTCAAGGAAGAGCACTACGCCGTGTTCGATTGCGCCAATCCTTGTGGCAAGATCGGCAAGCGTTATCTCTCGGTGGATAGCCACATTCGCATGATGGCAGCCGCACAGCCGTTCATTTCGGGTGCGATCTCCAAGACGATCAACATGCCGAATGACGCAACCGTCGAGGACTGCAAGAACGCCTATATGCTGTCCTGGAAGCTGGCGCTCAAGGCCAATGCGCTTTATCGCGACGGCTCCAAGCTTTCGCAGCCGCTCAACGCCGCCCTCATCTCGGATGATGAGGACGAAGACGATGCAGTCGAGGCACTGATCGAAGCCCCTGCTGCAGCCCGCGCCGTTCAGGTAACCGAGCGTATCGTCGAAAAGGTTGTCGAAAAGATCGTGCATGAGCGCGAAAAGCTGCCGAACCGTCGTCAGGGTTATACGCAGAAGGCAGTCGTTGGCGGTCACAAGGTCTATCTGCGCACCGGCGAGTTCGGTAATGGACGTCTCGGTGAAATCTTCATCGATATGCACAAGGAAGGCGCTGCTTTCCGTGCAATGATGAACAACTTCGCCATCGCCGTATCGCTCGGCTTGCAGTACGGCGTACCGCTCGAGGAGTATGTGGAAGCCTTCACTTTCACGAAATTCGAACCGGCAGGCATGGTCATCGGCAACGATGCCATCAAGACCGCAACGTCGATCATCGACTATGTCTTCCGTGAGCTGGCGGTGTCCTATCTCGGACGCAATGACCTCGCCCATGTCGACACAAGCGATTTCGGTAATACGGCGCTCGGCAAGGGTATCAAGGAAGGTAAGACCAACCTGGTCTCGACCGGTTGGACGCGTGGTTACAAGCCCACTCTGGTGACCAACTCGACTAACGAAGCCAAGGGATCGACAAATTCTGCGCCGCAGGCTTCCAACGTCACAACCTTGAAGTCGACCACGCCGACGGGCAATCGCCCCGCAACAATCGGTCTGGTGACGGATGGTGCGACCGCCTTCAAGCGGGAGTTGGAAGAGCAACCTGCTCCGGCACAGCAGCAGGAAAGCACATCGGCAACGGCAACCGAACTTTTCTCGGATAAGGCTGCAGCAGACGCTGCTTCCGCCCGCGCGGAAAGTGCGAATGCCGCCAAGAAGCTGGAAGCTGACCGTCGTATCAAGTCGATGATGCAAGGCTATACCGGCGACAGCTGCACCGAATGCCAGAACTTTACCATGGTTCGCAACGGAACGTGTCTCAAGTGCGACACTTGCGGTGCAACGAGTGGCTGTAGCTAAGTCTAGTTCGTTGAATACGAAGATAAAAAGCCCGCTTTATGCGGGCTTTTCTTTCCATAAGTATTTCAAAGAAAAATTATATAGAATTATATTTCTATGATGAAATATTGAGATTCAACAAATTTCGGAACGAACCGACTATTTCCACGTTCAACCTAAGCAACCGAACGTATAAAGGAGATAGTTATGTTCAGGACTACACTTCTGACGACGACGTGTGCATTGCTGATAGGTGGCGCTGCTTATGCTCAGACAACTGCACCAACGCCAGCACCTGCCGAGCCACCGGCTGCGGCAGAGGAAATGCCGGTTTCGTCCAAGGACATGTTTGGCAATCCCACATCGGGTGAGACCGACAAGGTCGGCTTTCTGGAACCGAAAGAGGGCCAGCTTCTCGTCACCTCTTTCATCGGACAGAACGTCTATGAAAGTGATGCTGCTGACGCCCAGACTGTCGGCAAGCTGAATGATCTTATCGCCAGCCCCGAAGGTGACATTGAAGCTGCGGTGATCGGCGTGGGTGGTTTTCTTGGAATCGGCGAGAAGGACGTCGCTGTAAGCCCGGATCAACTGCAGCTTGCAACCCGCAGTGACGGCAAAAAATGGCTGGTCATAAAGGCGACCAAACAGCAGTTGACCGATGCGCCGGCATTCGATCGCTCGAAGCTTTTTGTGGACGGTGTAGCCGACCCATCAGCAGCAAACGAGACCAATGCCCCGACGACTGATGCCCCGGCAAGCGATACAGCTCCGGCATCACCACCTCCAGCCCAATGATACGGTCTCGATGAGCAATACGACAAGTCTACCCCCCGGCCTTATGGCCGGGGTTTTGATGCAAATAACCATTACTCGCGGTTGAAATATTCATATGGCCGCCTTAATTCCTGGTAGAACATGATACAAGCATCGCAACACGGCCCCCAATTTTCACCAGGTTAATCTCAGGAAAGTCTATTGTCCGAATTTTTATTGCTCATCCCTGGGCGGAAACCCTTGTGGCGCTTGGAGGATTATTTCTTTCAGCTTTCATTGCAAACTTTCTAATCAAGGCGATTTTGCTCAAACTACTCGAACGTCTTGTCCAGAAAACCTCTTTCGGACAAGACGAAGAGCTTAAAAGACACAGTGTCATCAGCCGTCTTGCCAATATCGTTCCGGCGTTGATTATTTCATCCGGGATCATGGCGGTGCCGGGCCTGCCCGAAGGCGTGATCACCGTTATTCGGAATGTAGCGATAGCTTTCATCATTCTGACGCTGGCTTTGGCGGTCAATTCAGTCTTTGGGCTGATCGATACGCTCTATCATCGCCGTCCCGAAGCCAGATACCGCCCCATAAAGGGCTACATTCAGGTGGCCAAACTTGCTGTCTACATCGTGGCGGCAGTCCTTGTCATTGCGACACTGCTGGACAAGTCGCCGGTTATCCTTCTTTCGGGTGTCGGTGCTATGGCCGCAGTGCTGATCCTTGTCTTTCAGGACACATTGCTTTCTCTGGTCGCCAGTATGCAGATCGCCTCGTCCAACATGGTGCGTGTCGGCGACTGGATCGAAATGAAGAATCTCGACGCCAATGGCGATGTCACGGAAATCGCGCTCTATACCGTCAAGGTCCAGAATTTCGACAAGACGATCACCACCATTCCGATCCGCAAGCTCATCACCGAGCCGATGAAGAACTATCGCGGCATGCAGGAATCCGGCGGGCGTCGCATCAAGCGCGCGCTTTATATCGATCAAAACACCATTCGTTTTCTGTCGGATGACGAGCGAGCCAGACTTGGCACAGTTGATTGGCTGGCGGATTATCTGCCCAAGAAGGCCAAGGAAATCGCCGAATGGAACCAGAAGCTTGGCGACCGCGCCAACAATCCGGTCAACAGGCGTCAGTTCACCAATGTCGGTACGTTTCGGGCCTATGTAGACAATTATCTGCGCAATCACCCCGGCATACACAAAGGCATGACATTGCTGGTGCGCCAGATGGACCCTACTCCCGAAGGACTGCCGCTGGAAATCTACTGCTTTACGAACACGACCGTCTGGGCGTCATTCGAACAGATTCAATCAGATATTTTCGATCACCTTTACGCGGTGTTGCCGGAATTCGGCCTCAGCGCCTTCCAGAATCCGAGCGGTAACGATTTTCGCAAACTGACAATCAATGCGCCTGTCGAGCAGCCTCAATCACCTTGGCGTTCAAACGTTGAACATTATAGCGTGCCCGGGACGGTGTCAGGCCAAGACGGACGACAGCAAGATGCATTGAAGGAACGATCATGACGCTTTGCCCGTCATGGCCCGACATCCAGAATGCGTCTTCCGGAATGCCATCCTCACCTGCCTTCACACCGCTAATCTGCAGCCAGACTTGAGCGGAACCATAGCGCCCTTCGGACTCGGGCCTGGGTTTGCGCATAAATGAAATATAGTCCGCAGGCAGGATCGGTTTTCCGTACAGGTTTCCACCGTCCGCGAGAAACGCGCCCAACCGAGCCCAATCACTGGCGGTAGCGTACATATAGGAAGAACCGGCAAAGACGCCTGACGCATCCGTCTCCAAAATGACGCTGTTCATGCCAAGCGGACCGAATAGGGCAAGCCGCGGATAAGCCAGCGCCTCCTCGCGGCTGTTAAAACTATCCATGAAAAGCTCTGACAGAATATTCGCCGTTCCACTGGAATAATTGAATTTCGTCCCTGACGCCGCCTCCAGCGGCAAAGATGCAGCAAACCCGGCCATATCCGGCTCCAGATAAAGCATGCGCGTGACATCCGTTACTGTGCCGTAGTCCTCATCGAAGCGCAGACCGCTATTCATCGCCATCAGATTTGCGAGAGAAATCTTTGCCCGCTCATCGTTCTTCCATTCCGGTAAAAGGGCTGTGCTTTCCAAGCTCATGCGCCCTTCAGCAATGCGCATGCCGATCAGTGTCGCGATGACGGACTTGGTCATGGACCAGCCCAGCAAAGGCGTATCCGCATTAAAGCCCGGACCATACGTCTCCGCGATCAGCTTGCCATCGCGAATAACTGCGATTGCACGCATTCCCGGCCCGGCCAGAGCCTGATCCTCAATCACAGCCTGCACCGCTGGATCGGTCTCAATCCGGATCGGTTCTGCGGGCACCTGCGGGCCGGTCGGAATTTCAACGCGCAAATCATCTTTCTGGATATTCGCGCATCCCAGCGCTGGGCGATAGATTGCGGTACTTGGTGCAAAGAAGCCGAAAATCCGCACCGTCACACTGCTATTATTCTTGTCGAGAGAGGCATTCAGAAACCGCAGCAGCGGGTTTCCCGGTGCCTGAACATCGTCTGCAAGGACGGCATCAGCATCCCGACCGGCAATGAAAACATTTGAACAGACAATCTTGGCAGCATAGCCGGTGCCGACACGCAACAGCTCAGGCGGCCGAACCGCCAGCCAGAGAATTGCTCCCAGCACGATGACGAGCAGAAGACCACCGACAAACTTCAGAATACGCTTCATGCTGCCCCTCGCAAATAGTCGTTACGTCAATCATACGAAGCCGAGATAACTTGCCAACTCCCGCGCGGCGGCACCACCTGCCCTGTTTGCACCGATGGTCGAGGCAGATGGGCCATAACCAACAAGATGAATACGGGGATCGGCGGCCACCTGTGTTGCCAGGCGTCCAGTCATGAGAATACCGGCTTCCGCATTGCGCAATTGCAGCGGGGCAAGATGGTCGAGCGAACTGCGAAATCCTGTGCACCACAAAATAACATCAAAGGATTGTTCACTTCCATCGTCCCACCGAACACCTGTTTCCGTGATTTCGCTGAACATGGACAAACGGTTGAGCACACCGCGAGCGCGTGCCGCTTCAATGGCCGGCGTCAACGGCAGCCCCGTTACTGAAACGACCGATCCAGGTGGCAAGCCCCGGCGTACCCTTTCCTCAACCAAAGCCACGGCAGCACGGCCCAACTCCGGTGTAAACGGACCTTTCCGGAAGCAGGTTCTTTGCGCGTGACCCATACGGTTTTCGTCACACGCGATATCTCGTCCAGAAGCTGCACAGCCGAGATACCCGCGCCTACGACAAGAACACGTTTGCCCTTGAAGGCGTCAGCTGTCTGATAATCCCGCGTGTGAAGTTGCTGGCCTTTGAAAAGCTCCGCACCCGGATAGGGTGGGATATAAGGAGACTCCCATGTGCCGGTCGCGTTGATGATCCCGCGTGCCGAATAGTTGCCCCGATCTGTCTCCACACGAAGCCGTTCGCCACGATCGCAAACGACTTTCACGGCCACAGGACGGTGCACCGGAAGATCGAAGGCTTCCTCATAGGCGCGGTAATATTGTGGGACGGCAACCGATGCACGCACCTCGCCATTGGTCGTTTCGACAATATCCTCGAACTTCATGCCGGGGAGATCGTGAATGGCGTTGGCAGTCTGGAGAGTTAGCGAAGGCCAGCGGAATTGCCAGGCTCCGCCCGGCCCTGCGGCCTTGTCCAGAACCACGAATTGCCGTTCGCCTGCGAGACCAAGTTTATTCAGATGATAGGCCGACGAGAGCCCCGCCTGCCCGGCTCCAATAACCACAATGTCGACCTTGCGGGCGACTTTCACATGGCCATTATCGGCTGGCTGCTGATCGACGGACTGTATATCTGACATGATGCGCTATAGGCTTCCGAAATATGATTTGTGTCCGTAGATAGGGATCAGACGGCGGCGTCGAAAGCCCACCTATCCTACCATCGCAGCCGAGCGCAGTCTTTTATTGCGCCCCTCCCAAACACTCACGACCAGCATGATAACCGTCGTCAATATGCCCATTTCCAATAAATCGGCCATATAGCCGACCGGGATCGCTGCCAGTAGAGCCAGAACGCCAAAGACGTGGGACGTGGGAATAACGCCATAGACAACCTTCTTGTAGATCGCGCTGCCAATCAGATAGATCGCCGGTCCTGCGACAAGAACAAGAACGTAAGCAGTCTTCAACGGATCATGCGGATGGGCCATGACAAGATCGTTTCCAACTGCCGTTGCGATAATCCCGGCCACCAGAATGGCGTGAACATAGTGGAAATATGCGCCAATCCGTCCAGGATCAGCGGAGTGGGTGATCGTATCTGTCGCATCCTTGCTGGAGGTGCCAAAGTATAGCCACCACATGGCAAGCGTCCCGAGAAAAGTGGCCAGCAGCGCCGACATGAGGGCCAAATTCCAGACTTCAGCATTTGCAAGGGTTGCCCCGGTAGCCAAAACCGTTTCGCCAAGTGCCACGATTACGAACAACTGGCAACGCTCCGCCAGATGTCCGCCTTCAATGGTCCAATCACTGGTGTGAGAGCGTCCGAGACCCGGTAGAGCAAAGCCGAACATCGGCGATAAATATTCGCAAAGCACGGCAATAAGCCACAACACCATACGGGCTTCATGCTCGACGAAACAACCGGCTATCCAGAAGACAGCGGAAATAGTGAGCCAACCGAGCATACGCCTGTAATTGGCGGCAAGTGGATGGTTCTGCCCCAGAACAAACACGATATAGGCTGTTTTGCCGACCTGAATCGCCACATAGGCCAGAGCAAATATCCAGCCTTTGTCAGCGAAAGCACCGGGGATGGACGATGCCATCACCAAACCGAGCAACATGACGCAGAACAAAAGGCTGCGTATCTGCGGCGTTTCCGGGTTGAACCAGTTTGTCACCCAGCAGGTATATTGCCAGCCGAGCCATACCGCGAACCAGAGGATCAGCGTTTCGACAACACCGGTGAGCGTCAGATTGTGCAGAAGTTCATGACTGAGCTGCGTAACCGCGAAAACATAGACCAGATCGAAGAACAATTCCTCGAATGTCACCCGGGCATGGTGCCCGTCTCTTTGTCTCAAAAGCGGATGTGAAGCGACGGTAGAAGCTGAATTCATGCGAATGTACCTTCCCCTCAGACGGCAAGCATTCAATACCACTGTCCGGCAGCTTAGCCCGCAGTCGATCAGCCGTATATCCGAATGTGCTGATTTCCACTTAAAGAAGTCAGTGTCGTCTTATTTCCCGCCGAACGTGTTACCTGCTTCGAGCCATGCATCGATACCGTCCGCCGCCGCGCGGCCCATCGCGAAACAGGCAGTCAGGAGATAGCCGCCAGTTGGAGCCTCCCAGTCGATCATTTCTCCGACAACGAAAATGCCGGGTAGCTTCGGCAACATGTAGTTCTTGTCGATTTCATGCCAACGAATACCGCCTGCCGACGAAATCGCTTCATCCAGCGGGCGCGGACGGAGCAGTGGAATGGAAATAGCTTTGATCGCAGTGGCCAGCACTTTCGGGCTTCTGTCGCGGGTAAATTCCGTCACAAGAGCTGCCTTCACGCCCGTCAGACCTGCAGCCTTGCGCAACAGATTGCCGAAGCTCAGCTTTGTATCCTGCCGAGCAATATCGCTTTCCAGTCGCTCGATAGTTCGTCCAGGAACAAGATCGAGCGTCAGAAATGCCTTTCCATGTTTCTGCAAGCTGTCGCGCAGAGCTGCGGAATGCGCATAGATGAGACTACCCTCAACCCCACCGCGTGTAATGACAAACTCGCCCTGTGTCGCGCCTGCATGGGAAGTTGCGATAACAGACTTCACCGGTTCACCGGCGAAGCGTTCAGCAAAGAAGTCGCTCCAGGCAACGTCAAAACCGCAATTTGCGGGTTGAAACGGTGCTATATCGATTGACCTTCGCTGAAACTCATTGATCCAGAGGCCGTTGGAACCGAGCTTCGGCCAGCTGCCACCGCCAAAAGCAAAGAGCGCGGCATCACATGTAATCGTCTGAACACCGTCGGGGTTCTCGATCTTGAGACTATTGCCCTCGAAGCCAATCCAGCGATGTCGGGTGAGAATGCGAACACCCTGATCTTCCAGACGTTTTCCCCAAGCCCGCAAAAGCGGAGACGCTTTCATCGCTTTGGGAAAGACACGACCGGATGAGCCGACAAATGTCTCGGCACCCAATTCATCCGCCCAGGCACGTAATTCGGTCGGGCCGAAAGCCGTCAAGGCTGGCAATATACGGTCACTGCTTGAGCCGAAGCGTTTCGCGAAAGTTGCAAAATCTTCCGAATGCGTAATGTTCAGCCCTGACTTTCCGGCAAGCAGGAACTTGCGGCCAACTGTCGGCATCTGCTCGTAGACCATCACGCGATAGCCTCGCGCTGACAGTCTTTCGGCGGCCATCAGACCAGATGGCCCGCCTCCGAGAATGGCAATATTGCCTTCAGGCATCACGGTATCAGCCTCGCCGCAGTATTAATCCTGCTTCTCCAGCATTTCCTTAACTGTGGTCGCCAACTGCTTGAGTGAGAACGGCTTTGGCAGGAATCCGAACTTGGCATCAGCTGGAAGATTGCGTGCAAAGGCATCCTCCGCGTAACCCGACACGAAGATGAATTTGATATCAGGATACGTCTTGCGAAGCTCACGCAGCAGTGTCGGGCCATCCATTTCGGGCATGACGACATCCGATACGACGATATCCACCTCACCGCCAAGTTCTGCCATGACTTCAAGCGCTTCGACACCGGAAGCCGCTTCGTGGACTGTATAACCGCGTGACTGGAGTGCGCGCACGCCGCCCATACGGACCGCGTCTTCGTCTTCCACCAGGAGAACGGTCGCGGAACCGGAAAGATCGGTTGCTTTCTCGACCTTCTTTTCCTTCACGACAACCGGCGCATCGTCGGCGCGTTTTTCCTCGATGAGGCGCGGCAGGAAGATCTTGAATGTCGTGCCTTTTCCAACCTCGGAATCACAATAGATGAAGCCACCGGTCTGTTTAATGATCCCGTAGACCATCGACAGCCCAAGGCCCGTACCCTTGCCCACTTCCTTCGTCGTGAAGAACGGCTCGAAAATCTTTTCGAGCACATCCGCAGGAATACCCGTCCCGGTGTCTTCCACTTCGAAGACCACATAGTCCGCTTCCGGAAGATCGCGATAATGCAGCTTTGCGACTTCCTGCGCCGACACGTTACGGGTGCGCAACGTGATTTCGCCGCCGTCCGGCATGGCATCACGTGCATTGACCGCGAGATTGACAGCAACCTGTTCGAACTGTCCGAGATCGGCCTTGACCGGCCAGAGATCACGTCCATGATCGATCTTCAGCTCTATATCCTTGCCGACAAGGCGAGCCAGAAGCATACGCAGATCTGCAAGAACGTCGGTCAGGTCGAGCACTTCCGGACGAAGCGTCTGACGGCGCGAGAAGGCCAACAACTGGCGCACGAGCGAGGCCGCGCGATTGGCGTTCTGCTTGATGTTCATAATGTCCGGGAAGGACGGATCGGATGCGCGATGGTTGGTCAGCAGCAGGTCCGACGACATGATGATCGCCGTCAGAACGTTGTTGAAGTCGTGCGCAATACCACCTGCAAGCTGGCCGACAGCCTGCATCTTCTGGCTCTGCGCCATCTGGTTTTCAAGGGCTTTCTGCTCGGTTGTTTCGACAGCCGAGATAATCGCCGCTTCTTCGGCGCGCTCGCCGCCCAGATCAGTGACAGGGCTCATATAAAAGCGGATGTGCCGCTCTTCGTTGCCCGGCAACACCGTATCAACAGGCGAAATGCTTGCCTGTCCTGCAAAGGCTGCGGCAAGCGCTCTGTTGAAGGTCTCGCGGTCGCGTTCATGCACGACAATTTCAAGCTTCGCATTGCCGTCAATCGCATCGCGATCGACAACAGGGGCGAAAATATCGAGGAAGCGCGCATTGGTGCGCAGTATATGTCCGGCAGAATCAACCGCAGCGATGGCCATCGGAGCCGAATTGAAGAAACGCGTGAAGCGCACTTCTGCGGAACGCAGCGCCATTGATGAATCTTCGCCCTCCGCACGATCCAGAACGATGGTACGGCTCGTACCGCGCGTTCCATCACGCGCAGCCTGGACACGGTGATAGAAGCGAACGGCGAGGCTCTGTCCGTTCCGCTTGATCAGATCAAGATCGATGACAGTGTTGCGGCTTGTGCCCGGCTCGGCTTTCACCGCCTTGATGAGCGCCATTCCACTGCCTGCCACTATATCGTTGAGTGTCAACGATCCCGGTGTGAACTGGGTCAGATCGACACCGAGCCACTCTGCAAGCGTCGCATTGAGGTAGATGATCCGGCCGGAAGGGTCGGCAGAAAAGAACCCGGCTGGCGCGTGATCGAGGTGATTGATCGCTTCCTGCAGCTCCTGAAAGAAGCGCTCCTGCTCCGCACGCTCGTCGGAAATATCGGCAATCTGCCACGCGACGAGCGGGCTTTTGAATTCGTGTCCGGCTTCAACGGGACGCGCCTTGATGCGATACCAGACAGGCGCCAGCGAGCCATGCCCCTCACGGGAAAGGCCGCCGGAAAGACGCACTTCCTCCTGTGCCGACAGACCATCGCGAACGGCATTCGTCAGACGGTATATGGCATCGGATGCCGCGGGTTCTGCCGTCAATACATTATCGAGCGAACGGACTCCTTCGGCATTCGCAACACCAGTCATGACGGCATAAGCCTGATTGGCATAAACGATCTGGCCGCGCGCGTCGGAAATGACAGTCCCTTCCGGCTGCGAATCCATAAAGGAATGAGCGAGGTCCTGTTCACCGTTCTTCTGGCTGAATTGAATGAGACCCGTTGCTGCGCCGAAAAGGTAGAATACGCCGACCATCGACAGAACGCCCATAAGAACGAGGGCGAATCCATCTCCAAGCCGGTCGCGGAACACAAAATAGGCGATTGCGGCGACCGTAAGCAGAATACCGGCGATCAGCAGGCGAAGAGCTCCGCTGCGATTGCGCTTGGGCATTACGAGCGGTTTCGGGTAAGCGTTGTCCGTCTGTCGCGACATCAAGCCTGCTGCCCTTTCATGTTGCGTGGCCGAGCACCAACAGGCATCCGGGTGTCCCGGGTGCCATGCATTTTTTCGATCAGCCAAGACGTCATTTCAATCATCCGCATATCCGATTTTCTCGAATGCACTTTTCCGCACAGTTCAGCTCTCACGTGGGAACACGCAGCCAATATGTCAGGGTATATCCGATTCGCAGAATGCTTTAATCGGCGAGCAGTACAAGCATTGCCGTACTGAAACGGTGCAAATTGGACTTTTTTGCACCGTTTTGCCTGGGGATCATATATTTCTCGCATTTCCAAGAAACATTCCCAAGGCTTAGAAATTCAACTACTGTACCAATCATGTGATGATGCGGAGTGCCGGGGGAAGCGCAGTCTCCATTCGCCGCAGGTTTTTCGTTTATTGTATAAGAGGGTATCCGCATGAAGGAATGGCTCAGCGGCATCGTTGGAGAGAGTGCGGCTAATATTGTTGGCTTCATCCTAATATTTGCGATCATTCTTGGCGGAATTTTCGTTGTTCTCAGTATCATTCGCCGTTTCAGCGGCGGTACTTTCGTTTCCAACGGGCGTACGCGACAGCCGCGCCTTTCGGTGATGGACGCAGCAGCGGTCGACAGCCGACGCAAGCTCGTGCTTATTCGCCGCGACGACGTGGAACATCTCCTGCTCATCGGCGGGCCAACCGATGTTGTGGTGGAACAGAATATTGTCATGGAATCGCGGGCTCATGCGCGTGTGCAAGCTTCACGCATCGAGCCTGAACATATCGAACGCTTCAAGCAGCACGAAGCAACCCTGACCAATGACAAGGCGGAGCGCCCTGCTCTCTCACTGCAAACACCGCAGGCCGAAGAGAAGGACGAAGCGATCCAGATCACCTCCGCAATTGAAGCACCGGTCTACCGCAAGCCTGAGCCAGCACGAGAAGAGCCGGTCCAGCAGGCTGCTGCACCTGTTCGTGTGCCGCCGCAGGCGCCGACGGCACCAATCCCGCCGCGACCACCTGTCGAGCAGAAATCCGCTCAACCACCCCAACCACGGCCTCAACCGCGCCCGGCGCCGAACTATCCGCCGCAGCCACGCACCGTATTGCCGCCCCGCCCCGCGCAAGCACAGCCGCAGTCAACACGTGCACATCCGGCCTATCCATTGAGCCAGGTTTCGCGCGGCGTTCTGAGTTCAACCTCGTCCGGTGCGACCGCCACTGCAGCCGGTGTTGCCGCCGCCGCATCGGTTGCTTCAGCAAATCTTGGCAGCATCGTTCCCGAGCGTGAAACAACGGTTGCGGATAAATCTCCTCCGGTCGATGTAACCGGACCTACAGTCTCTTTGACTGCAGCTCCGGCATTCAGCGCCCCTTCGGAACCGGAGCGCGTCGAGCCTGAAATCGTGGTTGCCGAGTCAAAGCCTGTAGCAACAGAGGCCGTAGCAGTAGAAACGCCGAGCGATAATCTGGCCGATCTCGGCGGTGCATTGCACGAAGCAATTGCTGCAGACGTCAATTCGGAGAGCGCCGCCAGCGATGACGCCAAGGACGCGATCTCATTCGATACTGAATTCTTCGAGAATGAGCTTCTAAGCTCACTTGATATTTCCGCAACGGACGACGTTGTCGAAGACAAGGCGAAGGATGATATCGAAGATGAAATGGAAAAGCTTCTCGGTGAATTGACCAAGGATGAAACTCGCAGAAGCTGAACTTCCGGCCAAAATTTGTCTCAATACAAAGAAAATAGGCTGCGGAAACCGCAGCCTATAAATTTTCAAACCGTCTCGAAGCTTAGTCGTCGCGATAGACTTTCTCACGACGCTCATGGCGCTCCTGCGCTTCGATAGATAGCGTAGCGATCGGACGCGCATCAAGCCGCTTCAAGCTGATAGGTTCTCCCGTTTCCTCGCAGAAGCCGTATGTTCCTTCATCAATGCGGCTCAATGCTGCGTCGATTTTGGAGATCAATTTGCGCTGTCTGTCGCGAGCACGTAGCTCAATTGCCCGATCCGTTTCGGAGGATGCCCTGTCCGCCAGGTCCGGGTGGTTTGCATTTTCCTGCTGTAGCGCCTCAAGCGTTTCACGCGCTTCTCGCAGAATATCATTCTTCCATGCGACCAGTTTCGCGCGGAAGTAAGACTTCTGCCGCTCATTCATGAACGGCTCGTCTTCAGTGGGCCTATAGTCAAGGTCAATCAATTCACTCATTCTGAATTACCCCACATCTAGGAGACGCGAGCGGTTATATAGTTCCATAGCAACAAGGACACAACATCAAACAACCGTATCCCACTACTTTTTAGTGCATCAATTTTGTATGATTTTGCATCAAAATTATGCAATTCAAAACTGCACGCAAAAAATTGCTCTTTGGACTTTCAGAATAACTTCAATCAATTGCCAATAAAGTGGGTATATTTTCCAGTCACTGTCACCATCAACCTATGGAAGCATAATCAGCCCAATAATTAGGCATGTGGCACCTGTAAATAATGCTGACAGACATCAAAAAATCGGGAGAATGGACCACCGGAGCGCTCAATTGCGCTCGAAATATGGTCGAAAATGCTCACAAAACACAGCTTGGAACGTTACAGATGAGTCGTTTGCTTCTCCTTAGACATGCTAAAGCCGTGTGGGCGAAACCTGGAATGAAGGATTTTGACCGCCCTCTTGATCAGGAAGGCAAAGCTTCGCTCGACCGGCTTGCAAGGACGATGAAGTCAATCGATCTTTATCCTGATCGGGTGGTTCTTTCCGGTTCATGTAGGACGCGAGAAACCGCGTTAGGCATTATTGAACGTCTGGGTATCGAGGTCGAAACCATCGTCGACGATACGATCTATAGCGGCGGCGCGGCTGACTACATGCAAGCTATACGTGAACATGGCGATGTGCCGACGCTGTTGCTCGTGGGACACAATCCCAGCATAGAGGATCTGGCGCTGGCCTTATGTGGCGATGGCAACAAGGATGGCCTCTTGAAGCTCCGGGCAGGTTTTCCCACTGCCGCACTGGCAAATATTACATTTCCTGCCTCACTGGGCGAACTCGAACGTGGAGCAGGCTATCTCGAAAGCTTCATACTACCCCAGTAGATTTTCCGTAAGTGCACCAACATTCCTTGCCAAGACCGCTGACACAACCCTATCTATACCGCTGACAGATCATTGAATTCGGCGAGGATTAATTGGCTAAGCTGACAAGTATCGGCGACGAAGCGAAGATCGCACTGGATACGCTGGCAGATCGTGCGACCGGGCTTTTGTCTCCATCATTGCGGCTCGGTGTGACTGGTTTGTCGCGTGCCGGAAAGACGGTCTTCATCACGGCTCTCGTTCACAACATGCTGCATGGCGGCAGGCTTCCAATGTTCGAGGCCTATAAATCTGGCCGCATTTCACGCGCGCTGCTCGAACCGCAGCCCGATGATGCAGTCCCCCGCTTTCAATATGAAGAGCATCTGTCGGCTTTGATTGATGAGCGTATCTGGCCGGACTCCACGCGCGCAATCTCGCAATTGCGCCTGACAATCGAATATGAATCCGCTTCTGCCTGGGGGCGCTGGTTGTCACCGGGCAAGCTTTCGGTCGATATTGTGGATTATCCCGGAGAATGGCTGCTGGATCTGCCTTTGCTGGGCAAATCCTATGCTGAATTCAGCGCGGACTCCTTTGCTCTGGCCCATGAACCGACGCACAAGGATCTGGCTCAGGATTGGATCACCGAAGCTTCACTCATCACCTCTTCCGAAAAGGCAGATGAACTGACCGCACAGCGTCTGGCCAAGAGTTTTACGGCTTATTTGCGTGCAGGCAAAGCCGATGAGCGTGCATTATCGACCTTGCCGCCGGGGCGTTTCCTGATGCCGGGCGATCTCGAGGGTTCACCGGCACTGACATTTGCCCCGCTTCCCGACCTGAAACCGGACGATCTGAAGGCCGGTTCTCTGGGCGCAATGATGGAGCGGCGCTACGAAGCCTATAAAACCTATGTCATCAAGCCCTTCTTTCGCGAACATATTGCGCGGCTCGACCGGCAAATTGTGCTTATCGACGCCATGCAGGCAATGAATGCCGGTGGCGCGGTCGTTGCCGACCTCGAACGTGCACTCACCGATATCCTGTCCTGCTTCCGACCGGGACGCTCTAACCTGCTAACCGGGCTGATCCAGCGACGGATCGGCCGGATTCTCGTGGCTGCAACGAAGGCCGACCATCTGCATCATGAAAGTCATGACCGTCTGCAAGCCATCGTGCGCCGTCTCGTGGAACGGGCTATAGAGCGCGCCGATTTTTCCGGAGCAGATATTGATGTCCTCGCAATGGCTGCCGTGCGCGCCACGCGCGAGGCAACCGTTACACAAGGTAAGGAAACTCTGCCCGTCATCGTCGGCACACCGCTGAAAGGCGAAAAGATCGACGGTGAAGTATTCGATGGCGAAACCGAAACAGCTATATTTCCCGGCGACTTACCGAAGAATCCCAATGCGATTTTTGAAAAGTCCTTTGCGCAGGATGATCCAGCCATTCGTTTCGTCCGTTTCCGGCCACCCCGGCTTGAACGTACCGCCGAAGGCATCACGTTGTCCCTGCCCCACATAAGGCTGGATCGTGCCTTGCAGTTTCTGATTGGGGATCGTCTCGCATGACAGAGAAGACACCACGCAAACCAGCTTCCTTTACGGTAAGCCAGCCCTCCGCCCGCACAGAAACAGTGGATGAAGCGCCGCGCCGTCCTCGTGCAGTGCGGGACCTTGATGTTGTTGTCGCCCAACCAGATGTTTTTGCATTGAGCGAGGAAGAGGCGGCAGAGCTGGAAATCCTCGATCCGTCGTTTGAAGCGCCTGAACGCAAGGGCTGGTCGCTCAGCAGAATACTTTTCGGTGCACTCGGTATCCTTGTTTCATTCGCCATCGGCATCTGGACCGAAGACCTTATCCGAGCGCTATTTTCCCGCGCGGATTGGCTGGGCTGGACGGCTCTAGGTGTTGCGATAATTGCGCTTGCCGCCTTTATCGCCATCGTCGTTCGCGAACTGGTCGCATTACGCCGCCTCGCTTCGGTGCAGCACCTTCGCAAGGACGCGGCAGATGCCGCAGAGCGGGACGATATGGCCGCGGCCAGAAAGGCAGTGGACGCCTTGCGCTCAATTGCGGCGGGCTTGCCGGAGACGGCACGCGGACGACAGCTTCTGGACGGTCTGACAGACGATATCATTGACGGCCGAAACCTGATCCAGCTTGCCGAAACAGAAATCCTTCGCCCCCTCGACCGTGAAGCACGCACACTTATTCTGAATGCTTCAAAGCGGGTTTCGATTGTCACGGCAATCAGCCCACGTGCGCTGGTCGATATCGGTTACGTCATTTTTGAATCAGCTCGGCTGATCCGCCGACTGTCACAACTTTACGGTGGTCGTCCTGGCACGCTAGGCTTTCTGAAACTTGCCCGCCGGGTCATTGCCCATCTGGCCGTGACAGGAACGCTGGCCATGGGGGACAGCGTGATCCAGCAGCTCGTCGGCCATGGTCTTGCGTCCCGGTTATCGGCCAAGCTCGGTGAAGGCGTCGTCAACGGACTCATGACGGCGCGCATCGGGATTGCCGCCATGGATGTGGTGCGTCCGTTTCCATTCAATGCGGAAAAACGCCCCGGCATCGGCGACTTTATCGGCGATCTCGTGAAGATCAACGGCGAACGACCGGATAAAAAGCATCCCGGAAAATAGCGGTTTATTTCCGAAGCATTAACCATTCGCGACGATTATGGATAGATAGAAATCTGCGCCAGAATCGAGCGACCAGATGTATCGGCACACTCCCCTGAACCGTGCCCTTCTCTGTCAATCGGCTTATGGCAACGTCGGCAAATCCGACGGTTTGCGAGGCGCGACCAGCTTTTGGTCGTGACATGCTGGAAAACAACGATTAGGAATGACGTCCGATCAAGGTCGTGAATCCGGGACAGAGCTGAATATGAAGAATTGCATCGCCGCCTGCCTGACGCTGCTGCCCGTGTCATTTTCCGCTGCGCCGGTTCTGGCCGCTGACAAGGACAAACAGTTCTTTCAAACGATCGAAGGCCAATGGTCAGGCCCGGGTGAAATCGTCGCCGGGAAATACAAAGGCACGAAGTTCGTCTGCAATCTCGCCGGGTCGACCCCGGATGAAGATATTGGCATGACACTCGACGGCACCTGCCGCGTCGGTGTCTTTTCGCAGCCGATGAAGGCCACCGTCACGCGTGTCGGGTCCGCTTATTCCGGCAAGTTCAATGATGGTGCAGCGGGCAAAGGCCTTGATGTTACGTCGGGTTCCGTCAGTGGAAACAAGGTTGTTTTCGGCCTGAACCGCAAGCAGCTCAATGGTGCGATGCTGGCACGTGTCTCCGATCCGAACACGATGAACGTGACGGTTTCGGTGCGGGTCGACAAGGAACTGGTTCCGGTCATCGGCATGAGCCTGAAGCGCGTCGATAATATCGCTGTCGGCAGTATCGCCAAGAACTGACCGGAACGCTATTCACGCCACCAGCCCGCATCCGTGCGGGCTTTTTCTATTCCGGATTGCTCTATCCCGGCATTCCAGTCCGCAACGGCCTTGCCTGCAATTTCGAGAGACGGTGCAATATCGCTCAGGGGCACGAGGACGAAAGCCCGCTCGTGCATACGCGGATGCGGAAGCTCGAGAGCGGAATCCGCCATGACGACAGTCTCTCCGGCATCATCCTGCATTGCCAGTATGTCGATATCGATGATGCGCGGGCCCCATCTTTCAAGCCTGACACGCTTCAAAGAACGCTCCACATCAAGGCAGGTCGCAATCAACTCCAATGGCTGCAACGACGTTTCTATCTCTGCACAGGCATTGTGAAACCACGCCTGATCCGTCTTCCCCCATGGCGGCGTGCGATAGACTGCCGAAACCGCAACGACATCTGTGTCGGCTCGTTCGTCCAATATACGCAACGCCTTGCCCATCGAAGCGACAGGATCATCGATGTTTCCGCCAAGCCCCAGCCAGGCACGATAATGTCTGCCTGTAGTCACTGCGGATAAACCACCGTCACTTCAACATGGTCCAATACGCCCGGAACAGGTGCATTCGGCTTGCGGACGGTAATTTCTGCGCGCTTTACCTGCGGAAACCGGGCAGTCATTGCCTTGGCCACGTCGAGAGCCAGCGTCTCGATCAGATAGCGCTGACGACCGGTGATGATGTCTTCAATGACAGCAAAGGCGATACCGTAATGCACGGTGCCGTCGATATCGTCATTCTCCAGCGCATTGCCCGGATCGACATCAAGGATAGCATCGACGTAAAAACGCTGACCGAGCTTGTGCTCTTCATCGAAAACGCCGTGATGCGCGAAAAACGCGCAGTTCATCATTCGGATCGTGTACACGGCTTCACTTTCTATTTTCACTGCGTCTGGATTGCAGGATATCATCTGCAACGGCAAGTGCATCTCTATTAAAAGCGACATTGTGAACACGGAAGATGTCGGCACCTGCCAAACGCAGTGCGACAGACGTTGCCGCAGTTCCTATGTCGCGGTCGAGCGGATTGTCCCTGCCCGTCATGCCGCCGATAAAGCGTTTGCGCGACGTGCCGACGAGCAACGGAAATCCGAATTTCTGCAATTCGCCTGCTCTCGCCAGCAGCGCAATATCCTCATCCTTGTTCTTGCCGAAACCAAAACCGGGATCGAGTACGATGCGGGTTTCTTCAATGCCTGCCTTTTTCGCTATATCCAGTGAAGCATCCAGGAACGAGAACTGGTCCTCGATGACATCAGCAAGAACGGGTCGATCCCTGCTGGTATGCATGATGACCAGCCCTGCGCCGCTCCTTTTGGCGACATGAGCGATTTCTGGTTCTCGTTGTAGCCCCCAGACATCATTGACGATATGTGCCCCGGCACTAACTGCCGCCTGCGCTGTTGCTGCGCGGTAAGTGTCGATGGAGATGATGCAATCGTATTTTTTCACCAACGCTTCGATGACCGGGACAACGCGCGCGATTTCCGTTTCGGAATCGATCGCAGCAGCTCCGGGCCGGGTCGATTCTCCGCCAACATCAATGATCGTCGCTCCATCGGCAAGCATCTGACCGGCCACTTCGACGGCCCTTTCCAGCTCATTGTGGTGGCCGCCATCGGAAAATGAGTCTGGCGTGACATTCAATATGCCCATGATCACGGACTTTTCCCCCAGACGAAGGCTTCTTCCATGAGCAACGTGCCATTCTTTCGTCATAGCGAAATGTTCCTGTGTCATTTCCTTGGGCTGTTTACCTGGGGCATTTCATTGCGGCGAGGTTGCAACCAACCTCGCCTGAAGTCATTTTGTGAAGGGCGTTATAGTTCTCTTGACGATTGCATGCCATGCTCACGGCAATAAAAAGAGAATTTCTTACTGGTTTTAGAAAGAGGTGCCAGGACATGAATTTGAGGAAGAAGGTTCTGGCTCTCAGTGCAGTTCTTGCCATCGTAGCTCCCCAAGCGGAAGCCGCCGCGATCTTTCGCGAATTCAGCTACTATACCGTGAGCGGCAAAACGGCAGCGGACCTCGACAAGGCTCTTTCCCGCAATGGCCCCTTCCTCAAGAAGACTGGTCAGCATCATCCCGGTGCCGCTGAAATCCGTTTCGATGCGAAGGTACGTTATGGTCGCGCGCCCGGGAAAGCCTGCAAGGTGCAGGACGTTTATGTAAACGTTCACGCAAAGGTCTCCCTGCCCCGCTGGAAACAGCGCCGCAAGGCCACGCCGGAACTGGCGCTGATCTGGGATACCCTGTTGCAGGATATTCGCCGCCACGAAGAGAGTCACATCGTCATTGCCCGCAGCTTTGCAAGCCAGATGGAACGGGAAATACGCGGACTGCGCACCCGCACGGATTGCTCTGTGCTTCGCGCTGACATCGACAAAGTGACTGCACGCCTTATGGAAGCGCATGATAAGGAGCAACAACGGTTTGACCGGGTTGAGACGATCAATTTCGAAAACCGCTTTGCACGCTTGCTGACTTATCGCATGGAGCGCGCCCAGCAGGCTTCCAAACAACAGTAGTGCCGAACTATCTCAATTCGCGGCGTATAGCCTGCGTCATCAATGCTGCTTCATGGAACCCTGACAGGATAAGTTTCAGCTTGCCCGGATAGTGGCAAGCATCGCCGATAGCGTAGACCTTCGGACTTGAAGTTCTGAAGGTCTCGGGACTAACAGCCAGCATGTTGCCCGTCTTGATTAAGGAAATTTCGGCCAGAGGGTCGGGACGGATAACCTGTCCATCGAGACCGAAAGCACCAAGACCGGATGCAATCACCGCTGTCCGTGCTTCAAGCTTGTCGCCATTGCTAGTGTCAACAGCCACGCCGTCATCATCGACCGCGATGCTGACCGCGATCTTGTTGAAATGAAAAACAGGATTATATGGCGCGATCTGCTTGAGAAGCCTTTCGACAAGCTCCTCACCCATGATTTCAGGAAACCCGGGCACGTCGTAAATCGGCTTGTCGGCATAGAGTGCCGTACATTGACCACCGGGCCGATCACTGGCATCAATGAGATGGCACCTGAAACCGAACAGCCCAAGCTGAAAAACGGAAAAGAGTGCAACAGGCCCGCAGCCGATAATGACAATATCATTCTGCGGTTCGGCGCCCATCACATCACCATCTCTTTCAAAACTTAATTCTGGCGTTCGGGCACCTGCACGACAAGGCCGTCAATATCGTCAGAAACCCGGATCTGACACGAGAGGCGTGAAGTAGGACGAACTTCATAAGCGAAGTCCAGCATGTCCTCTTCCATCGCGTCAGGTCCGCCGACAGTGTCCGTCCAGTCTTCATCAACATAGACATGGCAGGTTGCACAGGCGCAAGCACCGCCACATTCCGCATCAATGCCCGGAATGCCATTGCGAATGGCAGCTTCCATCACGCTTGACCCGTTGTCGGCTTCGACTTCGGTCCGTGTCGCGCCATCAGCTGATACGAATACGATCTTCGTCATTTTTATTCCTTGAAACACGCAAGTTTCGCGCGATCTTCATCCTGAGCGCCCGTCACTGCCTTCGCAGGGAAACGCAAATAAACTCGGAATGGCAGATACGGCGTTCTGCAATTAGTTTCAACCTTGACCGCGCCCGCGCCCACAACTGCGCCAATATGCCGTGCATCGACGACGAGTTTCCCTGCCTGATAAACCCGACAGTTGGGCCCAAAACCCGAAAACTCTTCCTTGCCGTCTGCGGAAACTGCATCATATGATGTGAATTGAGGAACGGTTAGGAATGACGGACAGAATCCAGCGCTACAGTGCATGCAATCATGAAATGAAATTCAGTCATCCAGACACTCTATACGGGTATTCTTGTTAATAAACTCGTAGAGCTTTCCTGGATGAAGGAAACGGTCCGGATCGATTTCCACAACTTGCTGGTAAATGCGGGAAGCCCGGAAATGTCGAATTTTCATGAATTGAGCCGGTTTCCGTTAACCTTGTATTTAAAGTTTTAGGTATCGGCAGAAGAGGCCTATTTCCTTAACAAGCCCGAGCCGATACGATGCAAAATGGCGGAGAAAGTTTTGTAACGGCCTTTTTATGGTCCGGCCGTCGCAGTAATGAGTACGAGGTAGGCAAACAATGGCTTCCAAATCCAAGGCACAGAAGCTCGACCTTGAGGTTGAAAAGGCGCTGGAACAGGCACTCGATATCGATTTCGGTGACGATCTTGATATCGACATGGACTTGAGTGCGTTCGATGAAGGCTTCTCCGTCGATGATCTGGAAGAACAGATTTCGCGCGCGGCTGAAGAACTTGTTGCTGAGCAGAAGACCAAGACGGTAGAGCCCGTTGCCGTTTCCCCTGTGGAAACTGCTGCAAAAGTGGCCACCATCACCACTGCCTCGGTGATTGCAACGCCTGCAGCGCCGCCGGTCCCGCCGGTTGTGAAAGCTGCCGGACCAGTTTCGCAAGGTACGGCCAACGTTCAGCACAAGCCTGCCAACACCTCGAAGGTCGCAACGCCCGCGCCCGAACCTGTTGTCAGCAAGCCTGTTTCCGCTGCACCTGTTGCAACCGCCGCCACCGTTGCATCCCCTACCTTCACGCCGGCCAATGACGATTCCCGCAGTGAAAAAGCGATTATCGCCGCTCCGCGCCGTGCGACGGAAAACTCCTCTAAGCTTTTCTGGACGACAACTGCAATCAGCGTGCTCTGGGCCGCTGGCGGCGTCGCCCTGAGCAAAGCCATCAATCCTGATGTCTTTTCGACCCTGCAAGCCACCAAGGACTTTTTCACCTCGCCCGCCGGCCTCGGCGTCGTTGCGGGTGTAGCATTGCCGGTCGCCATGTTCTGGGGCTTCGCGCAACTCGTAAAACGCGCGCAGGAAATGCATACGGCAGCACGCAGCATGTCGGAAGCTGCGATGCGCCTGCTCCAGCCGGAAGCCGTATCCGGTGATCGCGTTTCTACCCTCGGACAGGCAGTGCGCCGCGAAGTCGCCGCCATGAACGAAGGCATCGAACGCACCTTGGCTCGTGCCGTCGAGCTGGAAACGCTCGTTCAGTCCGAAGTCAATCAGCTTGAGCGTGCTTATAGCGACAATGAAGTTCGCATTCGTTCGCTCGTCAGCGATCTGGGCAATGAGCGTGAAGCTGTTGTCAGCCATGCCGAACGGGTACGTTCATCGATCTCCGGTGCGCATGAGCAGCTTAAGGAAGAACTTTCCAGCGCGTCCAACATCATCCGCGACAATGTTCTGTCTGCCTCGCAGCAGCTGAGCACCCTGCTCGGCGAATCCGGTGAACGCCTGATCGGCAGCATCAACGAAAGCGGCGGCGCTATTGCCGAGGCCATTGAAACCCGCACCGGTGACATCGGCTCCCGCATCACGACTTCGGGCGAAGCTTTTGCAAACCTGCTCGATACGCGCATTGCAACGCTTGATGAACAGTCGCGCACTGTATCGGACCGCCTGACGGAAGCTCTGGACGAACGCACGACCGGTATTGCCAATCTGCTCGGCGGTGCAACGCAATCCATGGTCAGCGAATTCGACACCCGTCTTGCAAACCTCGAAAGCACCCTTTCCGAGCGTGGCCGGTCGCTTCTGTCCGAATTCGAAGCCCGTGCGCATGCTCTCGACAGCAGCACTGAGAAGCTCAATGCAGCTCTCGAAACCCGTTCGCGCCAGATCAACGAAAACCTCATCGCTCGTACTCGTGAAATCGCAGAGACCTTCTCCAGCGGTCGCACGTCTCTGAGCACGATGATCGACGAAACCAAGACAAAGATCGGCGAAGATCTGACATCTATCGGCGAAAGCGTCGGCAATATTCTTGGCGAAAAGGCCGATGCCTTTGCAGGCAAGCTTGCCGAAAGCCGTGATGTTCTGGCTGCTTCGCTGGAAGGCGAAACGGAACGCGTTTCCTCCGTCATCCGCGGTCATGCCGATACGCTTGCTGCACGCACGAGCGATATCGAGAATGCCGTTAACGTCAGCGCATCTGCCCTCAACACCGTTGCCGATAGTCATGCGGCAATTCTGGAAGAGCGGACCAACGCATTGCGCGAGACAATGGCAAGCCATTCCGCACTGCTTGATGCAAGCTTTGCAGACCACGCTCGTTCGCTGGAAGAGCGCGCCACCACGCTTCATGGTGTCATCGCGGGCAATCAAGCCATGCTTGCTCAACTGATGGATGAGCGTGCCGCCGCAATGCGCGATAACTTCAACGAAAACCGTGAGGTTCTCGCTCGCACTTTCGATGAGCGCGTAAATTCGCTACAGGCGCTCATCACTGATAATCAGAACACGCTCGCACGCATTCTCGATGAACGTGCAAGCAGCATGACTGATTCCATTGGTGCCGGTCGCGATGCATTTGTTGCCGCCTTGGGCGAACATGTTCGTCAGGTCGAAGAGCGCACGAGCGGCCTTCATAACGTCCTGAACGATCACAACAATGCCCTCTCCGGCATTCTGGACGGTCACGAGCGCACAATTGAAACGCGTGCTGCCGAAATCCGCTCGACCCTGAGTGAGAGCACGACATCGCTGAGCCAGACGCTGCAGGATCACAGTGATATCCTGGAACAGCGCACGACCAACCTTCACAACGCAATTGCCGACAGCAGTTCGACCATCAGCCGCGCATTCGAAGGCCAGACCGGCATTATCGAAGAACGCACACAGACGATGGAAAAGGCACTCACCATCGGCGTCGACAATGTCCGTCGTGCACTCGAACAGAGCGCTGGCATCGTTGCTGGCACGCTGCGCGAGAAGATCGGCGAAGCCGCGAGCACGCTTTCGGCTGAAGCAGCCAAGGCTGGTGAAGCTCTGGACGGCTTCGGCGAAGCATTCAGCGCTCGCCTGATCGATAATCTGTCTGGGACGGAAGCACGTCTCGGCGACCGCGCCGACGCGATTGCCGGTCGTCTTGGTGAGATCGAAAGCCGCCTCACCGGCGAGCTTGGCTCAATCGAAGCCCGCATCGCCAACACGGCAAGCAGAACCAGCGAAACGCTTGCTGGTCACAGCGAAGCCTTCGCTGCAAGCGTCGCCGACAACCTTGCTGGCACCGAAACGCGCCTCAATGAACGCGCCAGCGCTATTGCCAGCGGTCTTGAAGCAATCGAAAGCCGCCTCACCGGCGAACTTAGCTCGATTGAAGCGCGGATTGCCGATACGGCTTCCAAGACGAGTGAAACGCTTGCAGGCCATAGCGAGTCCTTCTCGGCCAGCGTTGCCGACAATCTCGCTGGTACCGAAACGCGCCTCGCTGAGCGTGCTGACGCGATTGCAACCCGTCTCGGTGATATCGGCTCGCGCATCACGATGGAACTCGGCTCCGTCGAGGCTCGTATTGCACAGGTAACCGACACGACTGCGGTGACGCTGGAAGAACGTACTCGTGAGCTCAATGCCGTTCTCGCTGCCCGTTCGCAGGAAATCACCAAGATCCTCAACGATACTGCAGAACCGCTTGTACAGCGGCTTGCTGATAGCGGTCGTGGACTGGCGCAGCAGCTTGAAGAAGCAACCCATGCCGCAACAGATAGGCTTCGTTCGGAAAACGCCGCTCTGGTCAATGCGCTTGCAAGCCGCACAGCGGAAACAATTGCCGCTGTTCAGCAGGCCAAGACCGGTCTTTCCGACAATGTCAGCGAACTGATCGATCGTCTTGCAGCCTCCAACGGCGAACTGGGCAAGTTGATCGACACTGCAACGCGCAATCTCACCGATATCGATGGTCGCCTTGTCGACACGACGTCGAGCTTCGTTGAGAACACCAACCGTGCAGCGCAGATGTTCCAGGCCTCCACGGGCCTGATTGACGGCAATATCGGTACGCTGCGCGCTATCTCCGACAGCACGCTGTCGCAGATCGCAGACATCGCCGACCGTTTCGAAGAGCACGGAAAGGTTCTCTCTTCGGCTTCCGACATGATCAACACGGCCCAGAACGGCCTTGTCAGCACGCTTGAAGATCGCCATCAGGCGCTCGACAAACTGGCATCCGGTCTCGTCGAGAAGTCGGAAGGCGTGGAAAAGCTGATGCAGTCCTTCGAAGGGCTGGTGACCTCCGCATTCCAGCGCGCCGAAGGCCAGACCCGTTCGTCTGCCGAGAAGATGCGGGAAAGCGTTTCGGAAATCGTTGAACAGGCAGCACAGAAGTTCTCTGCAGCAACCGACGATATTCGCCGCACTGCAAGCGAAATTCGAAACGAGCTCAACACGACCCGTGGCGAACTGAAGCGTGGCGTTCTCGACATGCCTGCCGAGGCCAAGGAAACAACGACCGCTATGCGCAAAGCCGTGAGCGAGCAGATCAATGCGCTCAAGGAACTGGCCGAAATCGTCAATAAGTCTGGTCGTCTGGTAGATGTCGGCGAAAGCCGTGCTGATCGCCCGGTTTCGCGTCCGGCACCGGCAGCAGCTCGTCCAGCCCCTGTTCAGGCACCGGTGGTACAGGCAGATGTTGCAATTCGCCAGCGCGCCTACGAAGCGCCGAAGGCTCAGCCTGCACCGGCAGCCGCACAGGCAGAAAAGCCGCGTGGATGGGTGTCTGATCTCCTAGCCCGTGCTTCCCGCGAGGAAGAAGAAGCCGCGCAGCCGAAAGCACAGCCGGTCGCAACGCCTCGTTCACCAAGCCATGTCGTTGAATCGCTAAACTCGCTTTCGGTGGACATTGCCCGCGCTATCGACCACGAAGCTTCGGTGGAGCTTTGGGACCGTTATCGTCGCGGTGAACGAAACGTCTTTACTCGCCGTCTCTACACGCTGAAGGGTCAGCAGACTTTTGATGATATCAAGCGCAAGTATCAGACGGATGGTGAATTCCGCCGCGCCGTCGACCGCTACATGGACGACTTCCAGCGTCTGCTTGAAGATGTAGCCCGCAACGACCGTGACAACATGGTGACGCGGACTTACCTCACCTCGGACACTGGTAAGGTCTACACCATGCTTGCCCACGCAAGCGGTCGCCTTCGCTAAGACCAGAACTCAAAGGAAACGCGGCCTTCGGGCCGCGTTTTTGTTTGTCTGGCTCGGATGAAACCGGCTGGTTCCGTTCAATAAAAAAGGTCGGTGCAACACGCCGACCTTTTTTATTGTTCCACCTTGCCTCAGTTGGAGTGCATCTCGAAAAGTGTGAAACGGTTCTCAGACAATATGTGCTTTAAAAAAACGGTTAGAGCGCTGTCACTGTCCAGCTAACAATCTCGCTAGCAGTCCGTTCAAAAGCCGCGTCAAGTGCCTTCACATAGGCCGCATTCGTCGCACCGCTTACCGGAATGGCCGTACGGAACACGCGGGTGGCCCGAACCTCGCCATTCTTGTCATTCATCAGTTTGACAGCCAGTTCGACCACTGCGAGCTTAGGCGATGCATAGGCCTGAATGCCGAACATGCGCAGATCGGTCAGAATCTGATAGTTGATTGCCAGCCCGTCTCCTGGACGGCCAATCCCGCCGAACACACCTGTATTCTCATAGGCCTGCACCAGACGTGATTGCACAATGTTCGTCAGCCTGTCACCCCATTGAGCACCCTTCAGATATTCGATGGAACCGGGCGCTGAGCTGACAACGATATTCTCGCTATCGAGCGCCTTAAGGGCTGTTGGCGTCGGAACCAGCAACTGTGTGTTCTTGCGGCTTGGCGAAGAAACACCGGGCTGCGGTGCAGACAGATTGAACGTGTCAAGCGGCGTTGTCGTCCCGCAGCCAGCAAGAAGTATGCTGAGCAGAACAGATATTGAAGTTGTACGACAAAGAGTGCGACGTGATTTCATGTCAATAAGGCTAGCTTTGGAAATCAATGACGCGTCCTCCCGTCATACTGAGGTACATTCCCTTTACCGCCAAAGATAAGGCGCTGAGGGTTACGCTCGAGATCGGTAATTGCCTGTTCTATGCGCTGAATGGAGCGGCGGCTATCCACCACGACGGATTGCACATCACGCAATCCCTGTCCCGAAAAACGCTGGAGATTGTCCGCAATCGGCCCCATCCGCTTGTCGAGATTGTCGGATGTCTGGCGGATGGATTCCAGCGTTGCCTTAGCCTGTGCAACAACCCCATCCTTGTCGTCGCTCGACAGGAGCTTGTCGGTCTTCGCCAGAATGGCGTCAACACGCACAGAAGCAGCGTTCAAGCGAGCCATCATATCCTTGGCGTCAGTGACGATCTGGTTGATGTTTCCGGTGTTCTCACCAAGTTCCTGAATAATGTTGGCGTTCTGTGCCAGTGCGTCGGTGAAAGTCTTCGTGTTGTTGATTGTATCCGTCAGCGGTCCACGAGCATCCTTTACGAAACCCTCCAACTGACCAAGCACGGCATTGGCTCGTGCAGCAATATCCTGTGCGGTAGCAAGAAGATTGTTGATTGAGGACGGATCGGCATCAATACGCGCAACCGAATCTACGTTTGCAGCCTCGGTCAGAAGATTGGGCTCATCAAGACGACCGCCCTTCAGTTCAATATAAGCCTGCCCGGTCAGTCCCTGAAAACCAAGGGTTGCTGCAGTTGAGCGGGTAATAGGTGTTGTCGCGTTGACGCGAGTTTTAACGATCACCATTTCTGGATTGGACGGATCAAGACGCAGCGCCCGAACATCGCCAACTTTGATACCGTTGAATAGAACCTGACTCCCGATCGAAAGGCCAGTCACGGAACCCGGGATACGAACATCGAGCTCCAGAGAATCGCGTGCTTCCCCAAAACGGGCGATCCAGAACACAAACGCGAAAGCCAACAGGCTGACGATCAGCGTAAAGACACCCACCAGAACATAATTGGCTTTAGTTTCCATATCTTATCCAGTCTGCAAGCGGCTGCCGGGCCGCCGTCTCGTTGGCGCCGATGGATCAATCTGGCGCGCACGCTTGCCCCGAAAATAGGATTTAACCCACGGATCGTCTACCGTTAGCATGTCTTCAATGGTGCCGCTGACGAGTACCTTCTTGTTTCCAAGAACGGCAATCCGGTCGCAAATTGCAAAAAGACTATCGAGATCATGAGTGACCATATAGACGGTCAGACCCATCGTATCCCGCAGATTGGCAATCAGGTCGTCAAACTCTGCAGCGCCAATGGGATCAAGACCCGATGTCGGTTCGTCAAGGAACAGAATATCCGGATCCAGAGCCAGAGCACGTGCAAGCGCAGCACGCTTGATCATGCCGCCGGAAAGTTCGGACGGAAACTTTTCTGCCGTGTCAGGCTTCAAACCGACAAGGTCGATTTTCAGTCGCGCCAGCTCGTCCATCAGCTTCGGCGACAGATCAAGATACTCGCGCATCGGAACCTGAATATTTTCAAGAACATTCAGCGCCGAAAATAGCGCTCCATGCTGAAACAAGACGCCCATACGCATGTCGATGGACATTTTTTCCATCTCATTCAGCTGATCGATGTTGCGACCGAGAATCTCGATTTCACCCGACTGTTTCTTGTTGAGACCGAGAATGGTCCGCATCAGCACTGATTTTCCCGCCCCCGAAGGACCGATGAAGCCCAGAACCTCGCCCTGGTAAATCTCAAGCGACAGCTTGTCGAGCACCGTCTGACGCCCGAACGAAACCGTCACGTCGCGCACCGAGATCATCGGCGCGGTCGTCTGGCGATTGTCTTCGTCCTGCAGTTGCGACCGGTGGTCGATGCCGTTCTCCATAACCATTCTTTAACCGAGCTTGGCTTCGGACTGAACCGTTGAACACGATTGAGGGGTCAATTTTCTGTGCAACTGTGTCTCAAAGAACCCATTAAAAACAAAGAACATAAGCAGTTTCTAAAAATTAATGGCCGCATAGAACATCGCAAACAAACCATCCACGACAATAACCACAAAAATTGCTTTCACAACGGAAGCAGTAACACGACGGCCAAGTGATTCTGCACTGCCACCGACCTTCATACCTTCTACCGAGGCGAGAATCCCGATGATCATGGCCATAAACGGTGCCTTGATAAGACCGGCGAAATAAGTATTAAGCGCCACTGCGTCATGCAGGCGGCTGATGAAAGCATCGGGCGAAATATTGGAGTAGAACCAAGCGACCCCGCCTGCCCCGATCAATGCAGCCAGGTCGGAAATGATGGTGAGCAATGGCAGGACTACGACCAGCGCAACGAGACGGGGAAAAACCAGAACGCCGACCGGATTGAGGCCGATAACCGTCAGAGCATCCGTCTCCTCGCGCATTTTCATGGAGCCGATTTCAGCTGTGATCGCACTGCCTGAACGACCGGCGATCATGATAGCTGTCAGAAGCACCCCGAGTTCACGCAGCACCAGAATGCCAACCAGATCGACGACAAAGATTTCTGCACCGAAATAGCGCAACTGAAATGCGCCCTGCTGGGCGATGATCGCACCAACGATCGTCGACATCAGGATGATAATGGGAATCGCACCGACGCCCATGCGGTCCATCTGCGTAACGATGGCAGCGATTGGAATACCGCTTCCTCGACCGTATTTCAGCTGGGCCCCGCGGATGGTGGCGCCCAGGATATGCATCGCCATCTTGAAGTCGTTACCCATAGAGATAACGCCACCGCCAAGCGCGGCCAGAAACGAGATAAAAAAGAACGGCTTCTTCTGACGTGGAATATCCAGAGTACGTTCGACAGCCTGCCCCACTTCCTCCATCAGAGGGAGCCAGGATTGACGCACGCCTTCAAGCTGGGCGTCGGCACTCTTTGCAACGAGCCGCTGCCGCAAGCGTTCAATCAGCCAGGCACCTGCCGTATCGAGACCGGATACGCCAGAAACATCGATTATCGTTGCTTTGTGTTCGTCCGTTTTCTCAAGACTGCGCATCTTGTCATCGACAAGATTGACGCTCTGCGAGACCCAGCGACCGCTCAACCTGATATGGCGCGCACCGTCCTGCTCCGTCAGATCAATCTTCGGCGCAGGATTATTGGTGGCTCTTGCTTTGTCGGCAGTGTCGGTCAACATGGCCTACCTCATATACGAGTCGTTGAACGACCGAAATACTGCGTCCCAGAGGGCATCTCTATGCACAATACCTTGAATATCATTGTCGAACGCTATCCCATCGCCGGAAAATTCACAATCTCCAGAGGTTCCAAGACGGAAGCCGTTGTCGTTGTGTGTGTGATTGGCAACGGTCTCAATCAAGGGCGCGGCGAATGCGTTCCTTATGCGCGTTATGGCGAAAGCATTGAGAGCGTGAGTGCCCAGATTGAAGCCGCCCGTACAGCTATCGAAAGTGGCGCCACACGACAGGATATCCAGACTTTGATGCCAGCCGGCGCTGCTCGCAATGCGGTCGATTGTGCCTTATGGGATCTCGAGGCAAAGGCATCAGGCAGAAGCGTCGCCGATATGCTCGGTACGCCAACCCGACCACTTGAAACCGCAATCACCGTTTCGCTCGGCACACCCGCCGAAATGGCAGAGTCGGCAGCCAAGGTCGCTCACTATCCTCTCATCAAGGTCAAAATGGGTGGTGAAAACGATATCGAGAAGATACAAGCGGTCACGAGTGCGGCTCCGAACAGTCGCATCATTATCGATGCAAACGAAGGTTGGACGGCCGACAATATTGCCGAGAACATGCGCGCAGCAGCCGACGCAGGCGTCGTTCTTATCGAACAGCCCTTACCAGCGGATAACGATCATATTCTCAGTGAAATTGAACGGCCTGTCATTATCTGTGCCGATGAAAGCGTTCATACGTCGGTCGGACTTGAGGAGCTGGCCAAGCGCTACGACGCGGTGAACATCAAGCTCGACAAAGCAGGTGGACTGACTGAAGGTCTCATCATGCGAGACAAGGCAATCAACTACGGTCTTCAGATCATGGTCGGCTGTATGGTCGGCACATCGCTCGGCATGGCGCCAGCTGTTCTGCTCGCCCAGAAAGCCAATGTGGTTGATCTTGATGGCCCGCTACTCCTCGCCCATGATCGTGACCCAGGCTTGCGCTATGATGGGGCTCTGGTTTACCTGCCGGAAGCCGCCGTTTGGGGCTGACTTGCACGTTGATAACTCTCGCTCGCGGTTCCGCTTATCGGAGCGAGAGCATCTTCGAAAATGTCCGCACAAGCGTCCCAGGTGAACTGCCTGAGCACCTGTGCGGGCTCAAACGGCTCCATTTGCAGGGCTGACAGACACGCCTTCCCAAGATCTTCGGAGAGAACGCCTGCCCCGGTTGCCCCCACGACATCCCGTGATCCGGGAACGGGATAGGCCGCCACCGGCAAGCCGGAGGCAATCGCTTCCAGCAAGACGAGACCAAACGTATCTGTCCGGCTTGGGAAGACAAACACGTCGGCTGCGGCATAGGTGTTTGCCAGCGTTTCACCTTCCTGTTTCCCGACAAACACAACCTCCGGGAAACGCGCACGCAGATCGTTGAGGGAAGGACCATCCCCGACGATCAACTTTGTGCCGGGAAGATCAAGCTCCAGAAACGCTGGCAGGTTCTTTTCCGTGGCGACGCGTCCCACACAAATGAACACCGGACGTGGCAAGTCCTTGACCACTTCCGGCCGAGGATAAAACAGATTGCGATCGACACCGCGCGTCCAGAGGTCCAGCCGCGTAAAACCTCGCCCCTTGAGATCATCCACAATAGATTGGGTCGGTACCAGCGTATGCTGGGCCGCATTATGGAAACGTCGCAGGAAAGCATAGGTCCATTGTGGCGGGACAGGAAAGCGTTCCGCAAGATATTCGGGAAACCGCGTGTGAAAGCTTGTCGTGAAGGACCAGCCCATTTTCAGGCAGCGCGCCGTGCCATAAACCCGAGTGGACCCTCGGTTGCAATGTGCACATAGTCCGGTCGCATGACCTTCAGACGTCGTCTAAGCGCACCTGGCGTCGTCAAGGCGAGCCGGATTTCCGGATAGGTCGGACAGGGGACCGACCGATAATCCAGCGGAGATATGACGGTGACGTCGTATCCGCGCTCAATCATCAGATCACGACATTTGGTCAGCGTGCGCACGACGCCGTTGACTTGAGGATGCCAGGCGTCGGTAACGATGACAATTTTCTTCATCAGCGGAAGGTCGCCAGTTCGCGGACGGGAAGTGGGAGCTGGATTACCCTATCCTCGTCACGCTCTTCACTGTCGGAATTGACAATACCTGTCGTCGGGCGGCGATCACGGCGTTCCGTCCATTCGATGAGCTCCATACGGCCATCGAAATGTTCAATCACGGCCGTGCAGCTTTCCACCCAATCGCCCGTATTGATGTATTCCACGCCATTCATGCTCTCGATCGTGGCGTGATGAATATGGCCGCAGATCACACCATCAACCCCGATACGCTGCGCTTCTTCCGAAACCACGCTCTCGAACTGACCAATGAAATTGACCGCCTTTTTGACGCGAAACTTCGCCCAGGCTGAAAATGACCAGTAGCGCAGACCGAAAAGCGAGCGAACCCGGCTCATAACCGTATTTATCCAGATCGCTGTGTCATATGCCCAATCGCCCAGATAGGCGATAAAGCGGGCATTGCGTACAACCACATCGAACTGATCACCATGGATTACCAGAAACTTGCGACCGTCCGCCGTCTCATGGATCGCGCGGTTCATCACTTCGATGCCGCCAAAATGCGTTCCCTGAAAATTGCGCAGGAACTCATCGTGATTACCGGCAATGTAGATGATGTTGGCGCCCTTGCGGCTCTTGCGAAGCAGCTTCTGGACTACGTCATTATGCTCTTGCGGCCAATGCCAATTGCGCCGCAGGCGCCACCCATCGACAATATCGCCGACAAGATAGATCGTCTCGGCTTCATGATAGCGAAGAAAATCCAGAAGCAGTTCCGCCTGTGCGGCCTTGGAACCGAGATGCACATCCGAGATAAAGAGGGTTCGGAGTTTTCTGGGCTGCGGAGCGTCGGTGCTCATGTGGTTGTCCCCTTCAATGGCAACCTGATCTGAGCGCAGAAAACCCGATTCATGTCACAGAGATATGACGGTCGGCTTTGAGGCGCGGAAGGTAGCGTCCGCGCCTCTTGTTGTGTCCACTTTAGGCGACAAGTCCCACAGTTGGGCCGACATATCGCGATTGCGGACGAATGAGCTTGTTTGCCGCAACCTGTTCACGGCAATGCGCTATCCAGCCCATGGTTCGCCCCATAGCAAAAACGCAAGTGAAAGCCTCACGCGGGAACCCCAGTTGTTCCAACAACAAAGCAGTATAGAACTCGACATTGGTTTCGAGGGAACGGTCCGGCTTGTGGCGCTTTAGAACTGCGATAGCGGCTTTTTCAACGGCCTCGGCCAACTCAACGCGGTGTTTTCCACGCCCTTGTTCTAGGGCTTCGATGTGCTTCAATGCACCTTTCAAGGCATCGGCACGAGGATCGCGTACACGATAGACCCTGTGACCGAACCCCATCAGCCTGTCTCCATCGGCAACAGCAGATTCAAGCCAACGTTCAGCGTTGTCGGGTCTACCGATTGCATCCAGCATATCGAGGACCGGTCCGGGTGCACCACCATGCAGCGGTCCTTTCAATGCGCTGATTGCGGCAAGCAGCGATGAGGTCAATCCGGCTCGTGTTGATGCCACGACACGCGCAGCAAAAGTCGATGCGTTCAATCCATGGTCGGAAACCGTCATAAGATAGGTGTTCAGCCCCGCAACTTCTGCTTCATCCGGCATTCCCGCATTCATCATACGAAGGATGTCAGCGCTATGGGGAAGCGTCGGATCAGGATGTATGGGACGGCGCCCCTTCTGGCCCCTCAGAATGGCCGTCGTAAAGACTGCCGGTGCCGCCATCAGGTGTAAGGCTGCGGTCAGATCATCGTCATCAGGGATGCGTGCCATCAATGCGCGAAGCGCTTCGATGGGAGACATTTCCATCAATGTATCGTCAAGCGCATCCGTATGATGAAATACCTGTACGCGCGCTTCACCGAGCGCTTTTTGAAGCTCTTCCCCTTTGGGAAGGTCATTGAAAAAGCCGCCCCACAGAAGTTCTATTCCATCTTCGACGCTGCTATGCGGGACCAGATCGTCCAGCGACCGACCGCGAATAACCAGCCTGCCTGCAAGCCCATCGACGTCAGACAACACGGTTTCAGCAGCAATCACATCTTCAAGTCCGCTATTCATAATTATTCTCCTTGTTTGCCTTTCGACATTGAATCCAAGTATAGTTGACGTCAATCTTGACGAAATAGATCAATGTAGGGGGCAATAATGGACTGGCTAACTGCGGAGGAAGCCCTCGCTGTTCTCCAGACAAAGCCGCAGACTCTCTATGCAAATGTGAGCCGTGGCCGCATCCGTTCCAAACCATTGCCGGATGATCCGAGACGCAGCCTCTATCGGTCGGAGGATGTCCATCGTCTGGCTGGCAAGCGTCCCGGTCGCAAGAGAGATAGCGTGGTTGCCGCCGACACCATTCGTTGGGGCCTGCCGATCATGCGCTCGGGCATTTCGACCATCCTGGATGGCCGCTTGCTCTATCGCGGCTGCGACGCTGCTGAGCTGTCCGAAACAGCGACGCTGGAGGAAGTGGCTGCACTGCTGTGGCAGATGGATTTCGACGGTATCATCAGGAGTGACAACGAATCGACCTTGAACATTCGTCAGACCGAAACTGCGCCTCTGGAACGGCTGTTTACTGTCCTTGGTATTCGCGCTGCGAATGATCTACCCAGTTCGGGGCGTTCAACATCGATTCTGCAGCAAGAGGCTTTTGGTCTGCTGCAACTGTTTCACAATACCGTTCTTGGCGTTTCCGCATCGAATATGCCGATGCATGAACGCATTGCTCAGGCTTGGCAAAAGCCGCAGGCAAGTGATGTGATCCGGCGCATTCTTGTGCTTCTGGCCGACCACGAACTCAATGCATCGGCATTCGCTACACGCGTTGCGGCGTCTACAGGTACACCGCTTTCCGCTGCGGTTCTCGCCGGATTATCAACATTGATTGGCCCGCGACATGGACGAGCGGCTACAGCGGCGGCGGCTATTATTACGCAAACCCGGCAAATAGGAGCGGAAGCAGCGATCAAGGGCCAGCTCAGGCAAGGAACACAGTTTCACTTTTTCGGCCACCCGCTTTACCGCGAAACAGGTGATATTCGCGCCACCGCACTATTGGAACATCTGGAATTGCCTGCCTCCTATAGCGATCTGGAACAAAGTGCCGCGAACATTCTCGGAGAAAAGCCAAACGTCGATTTCGCCCTCGCCGCCGTTACAGAAATCTATGATCTACCGCCCGACGCACCGCTATTTCTGTTTGCGCTCGCACGCATTGTGGGATGGCTCGCCCATGCACTGGAACAGGCTGATAGCGGATCGCTTATACGCCCGAGGGCAGAATTCATGCCGCCGCTTGAATAGCACTTCACCAAATATTGTTCGCAATGAACGCATATTCTGCCGGTAAAAGGTGGACATATGCGCCCGTGAACCAGAATCCGGTTGATCGGACTGCTCGCTTGGTGGCATGTCTCTAAAACTTGAACAAGATGTGAGGATCAAGCCGTGGACTTGGGCCTGAAGGGTCGAAAAGCAATTGTATGTGCTTCCAGCAAGGGACTCGGACGGGCATGCGCGGAGGCGCTCGCCGAAGCCGGTTGCGATCTGGTTCTCAATGGACGCAACGAAGAAACTCTCGCCACAACCGCGGAAGCAATTCGCAAAACATTTGGCGTGAAAGTCGATGCTGTCGTTGCCGACGTGTCCACCGCTGAAGGGCAAGCCAAACTGCTTGCCGCCTGCCCTGCACCCGACATTCTCGTGAATAATAACGGCGGTCCAGCCTTCAAGGATTTCCGCCTGCTCGACCGCGACGCGATCCTGCAGGGTGTGACACAGAATATGGTCACCCCCATAGAATTGATCAAAGCTGTTATCGACGGAATGGTCGAGCGCCGTTTCGGCCGTATCGTCAATATCACATCGACGTCGGTTTACGCCCCCATTCCCGGGCTTGATCTCTCATCTGGCGCCCGCGCCGGTCTGACTGCATTTCTGGCTGGCGTCGCCCGCACGGTTGCAGCCTCCAATGTGACGATCAACAACATCCTTCCCGGGGCCTTTGACACGGATCGCCTTCGCAATGGCTTTGCATTCTCAGCCCAGAAGAACGGCACGACAGCGGATGCGGAAGCTGCAAAGCGCGCATCAGCAATTCCCGCCGGAAGAATCGGGCAGCCAAAGGAATTTGGTCAGGCCTGTGCCTTCCTATGTTCGGAACATTCCGGGTTCATTACCGGGCAGAATCTCGTTATCGATGGCGGCGCCTATCAGAGTGCGTTTTAACAGCATCAAATAATAGATCTGCAAAATTGGAAAAACTCATTCTCGAAAACGGGCCTACTGAGATTTGAGCCGATAGACTAAGAACAATGACGGCCCAGAGTGCGGAAGTCGTGTACGGAAACTGTATGCGGATACCGCACCCTCCACGTGCAAACGAGCTTTTGCCCTGCACGAAAGATTTTGGAAAGCGATGCGACCATGACCAAGAAAACACCTTTCACTTCCCGTTCGGATTTCGATGAAGCAGCTCTGTTCTTCCACCGTTATCCGAAGCCCGGAAAGCTGGAAATTCAGGCGACAAAGCCACTTGGCAACCAACGAGATCTGGCGTTAGCTTATTCTCCCGGCGTAGCCGCTCCCTGCCTCGCAATCCACGAAGACCCGGCAACTGCCGCCGAATACACCGCTCGCGGCAATCTCGTTGCCGTCGTGTCAAACGGCACTGCGGTTCTCGGCCTTGGTAACATTGGTGCGCTTGCTTCCAAACCGGTCATGGAAGGTAAAGCTGTCCTTTTCAAAAAATTCGCCGACATCGACGTGTTCGACATTGAAATCGACGCGCACGAAATCGGTCGCATCGTTGATGTTGTTGCCGCTTTAGAGCCGACTTTCGGCGGCATCAACCTTGAAGACATCAAGGCACCGGAGTGCTTCGAAGTTGAAGAACAGCTTCGCGCGAAAATGAACATTCCGGTTTTCCACGACGACCAGCACGGCACAGCGATCATCGTTGCTTCGGCGGTGTTGAACGGTTTGGAACTTGCCGGCAAGAAAATCGGGGACGCCAAGATCGTTACATCGGGCGCTGGCGCTGCTGCCCTTGCCTGCCTCAATCTTCTCGTCAATCTCGGCGCGAAACGCGAAAACATCTGGGTCTGTGATCTCGAAGGCGTTGTCTACGAAGGCCGTAACACGCTGATGGATCGTTGGAAGGAAGTTTACGCCCAGAAGACTGACGCGCGCGTTCTGGCCGATGTCATCGGTGGTGCTGACGTCTTCCTCGGCCTGTCGGCTGCTGGCGTGCTGAAGCCTGAACTTCTGAAACAGATGGCCGAAAAGCCACTCATCATGGCCCTTGCCAATCCGAAGCCGGAAATCATGCCGGAAGAGGCTCGTGCGGCCCGCGCCGACGCCATGATCTGCACCGGACGTTCGGATTATCCGAACCAGGTCAACAACGTTCTCTGCTTCCCCTATATCTTCCGCGGCGCACTCGATGTCGGTGCGACTGCAATTAACGAAGAAATGAAGTTGGCGGCTGTTCGCGCAATTGCCGCTCTTGCCCGCGAAGAGCCTTCGGATGTCGCAGCACGCGCTTATTCCGGCGACACACCCACTTTCGGACCAGACTACATCATTCCATCGCCATTCGATCAGCGCCTGATTCTGCGTATCGCCCCGGCAGTGGCCAAAGCGGCCATGGAAACAGGCGTGGCGACACGCCCGATCGAAGACATGGAAGCCTATCTCGATCGTCTGAACCGCTTCGTCTTCCGCTCCGGCCTCATCATGAAGCCGGTTTTTGCTGCCGCCCGCGCCCAGGAAAAACCAAAGCGCGTCATTTATGCAGATGGTGAAGATGAACGCGTGCTCCGCGCTGCTCAGGTAGTCATTGAAGAGCGTATCGCAGCTCCGGTTCTCGTCGGACGCCCGCAGGTTATCGAAACACGCTTGCGCCGCTACGGCCTCAAGATTCGTCCGGGAACGGATTTCGAACTCATCAATCCGGAAGACGATCCGCGCTATCGCGACTATGTAGACCTTTATCTGTCCTACACCGGCAGGCAGGGCGTCACACCGGAAGCTGCACGCACCATCGTCCGCACGAACTCGACCGCAATTGCCGCTCTCGCGGTTATGCGCGACGAAGCAGACGCCATGATCTGCGGTCTTGAAGGTCGCTTCGAACGCCACCTCCGTGTCGTACGGCAGATTATCGGCAAGGTTCCCGGTATCCGAGACTATTCCGCCTTGAGCCTGCTCATCTCGCAGCGTGGCGCCCTCTTCCTCACAGACACTTATGTCAACGTCGAACCGGGCGCGAACGAGATCGCCGAAATGGCAATTCTTGCCGCAAAGGAAATCAGCCGCTTCGGTATTGAGCCAAAGGCTGCCCTAGTATCCCATTCGAATTTCGGGTCGAAAGAATCAGCCAGCGCCGAAAAGATGCGTGAAGCAGCGGCAATTCTTGCCGAGAAGGCGCCTGAGCTGGAATCCGATGGCGAAATGCACGGCGACTCTGCTCTCTCTCAGGCTCTGCGCGATCGTGTGTTCCCGAATTCGCGCCTGAAGGGCGAAGCCAATCTTCTTGTCTTCCCCAACCTTGACGCTGCAAACATCACGCTGAACGTAGTCAAGATGGTTACAGATGCGCTGCACGTGGGTCCAATCCTGCTCGGCGCGGCACGTCCGGCACATATTCTGACGCCATCCGTCACCTCGCGTGGCGTCGTCAATATGACAGCACTGGCAGTTGTTGAAGCCTTGCAAAAATCAGGAGAGACTCTTCGCAAGAAGAAGTAATTTAACAACAACTAAGTTAGATAATTATAACATAAGTTTAAATAACGGCGAGTATATTTAAATATACTCGCCGTTAGTATTTAATTTACTATATTTTTTAAACATGATATCGCCAGCATCGTTATCGAGGTTATCATGTCTTTTATTTCAATTAATTCTAATAGATCGCTGACTTACTCAGTAGTCTTGATATTTTCGGGAATATTGGCTGGCTGTACAACTATACGCCCTCCAGAATTATGCACGCCTGCCGAGCAGATACAGCTTAAGAAGCAACTTCGCGTCACCCAGTCACTCCTTGATCGCAAGGAAGCAGAGCTTTCTCAGATGAGAAAGACCTCGGCTCAGAATCGTTGCGTCGGGATCCTGTTTACACCTGCTGTCAAATCCGCGCAGTGCACGAAATTGCTGACCAGAACAGATCATCTGGTAACCGAAACACAGACTTTGCGCGAACGCGTCAATGAGCTGAATATGGCGCTTGCCGGACGTCCGTCTCCGTCCAAACATGTCAAATTGTGCAAGGCCTCCTGGGTGGTGTCCCCTAAGAAACCTCAGTCGAAAACTGTCCACGTACCACAGCGGAAGTCCAGAGGCATCGCCAAGCCGAGCGCCGAGATGGCCAACTCAATTGCATTGCCTGCCTATGAAACTCCCGCTCCTGTCGAAACAGAGAAAGTGGATTACACGTCGTCTGCAACGGTGCAGACCTCGAATACCACACCAGCCTATGTTGCACCTGTCGCAACGACACCGCCTGTGGAACGCCCCTATACGGCAAACGCAAAAGTCAGGGTCGTCGGGTCAGGGTTCTTTCCGGACCAATCAACACCAGCAAGTCAGCCAACTCCGGCCCATGCGCCTGCCCCGTAAGCGCCAGTCGCAAGGGCATGAAAAGGTTCTTGCCCTTGCGCCCAGTTGCAGCCTTCACTGCTTCGGTCCAGACTTTCCATGTCTGATGATCCCAGGGAGTTGGTGGCAAAAGGGCAAAAGCCTCTTCCAGGAAAACACGATCCTCTTCTGATAGGTCCGGCGTTTCTGGCAGATCACCGTCAACGATAGACCACCAATGTACCGCATCCTTGAAGCGGTCGAGATTTCCTCGCACCGCCTGCCAAAACGGCTCAGCCTTCTCGCCGCAAATGCCCATGGCAGCCAGACGTGGCTGGGCTTCTGAAAACGGCATCTCGTGCAGCAGGGCACGATTGAGCGTGTCCAGTTCCGCAGGATCGAACTTTGCCGATGACTTCGATATGGATGCCAGATCGAAACGTCCGGCGAGACTTTCCATATTGGGTGCCGCCGAAACATTTTCCGAGGTGCCGATCAAAATCGCCAACGAGGCCACTGCCATCGGTTCGAACCCGGCGTCGCGCAGCGATCCGACAGACAGTGCGCCGGTTCGCTTTGAAAGCCCCTCGCCCGAAATTGTCGTCAGTAGATTGTGGTGCCCAAAAACCGGAGCCTTGGCCCCCAGTGCCTCGAAAATAGCAATCTGCACACCGGTGTTGGTTACGTGGTCGTCACCGCGAATGATGTGCGTGACACCGAGATCAATATCATCCACCACCGACGGCAAGGTATAAAGATAAGTGCCGTCTTCACGCACCAGCACAGGATCGGACATAGAGGCCAGATCGACAGTCTGCGGGCCCCGAACAAGGTCATCCCAATGAACCTCCGTGCGCTGCGTATCAAACGGATCAGCTTCGAAATTCGGCAGCAGGAAACGCCAGTGCGGCTTGCGCCCTTCAGCTTCAAACGCAGCTTTCTCATCTTCAGTGAGTTTTAAACCTTCGCGGCCATATACCGGCGGCAGACGACGTGCGAGGCGCAGTTTGCGGCGACGCTCCAATTCATCAGCCGTTTCATAGCAAGCATAAAGCAAACCAGCCTGTTTGAGCTTCTCTACCGCCTTGCCATAAACATCAAAACGCTTCGACTGATATTCGACGCGATCAGGTTTGACACCGAGCCAGTCAAGATCGACTGCGATTGCCTGTGCGTATTCTTCTTTGGAGCGTTCAACATCGGTGTCGTCATAGCGCAGAATGAACTTGCCGCCATTCTTCTGTGCGAAAAGCCAGTTTGAAAGCGCTGTGCGCGTATTACCAATATGGATATAGCCCGTCGGCGACGGAGCAAAACGAACGGTTGCGGTCATCTTATTGTCTTTCAGCGGTCGCGGAAGCGGTTCGTTATAGGGTAGCGGCGATCGCGTCCGAAATTCTTCTTGGTAATTTTAACACCGGGCGCCGATTGTCGGCGCTTGTATTCAGCCAGATAGAGCAAATGTTCGATCCGTTGAACGGTTTCGAGCGGATGCCCGCGTTTAGCAATCTCGGTGTTGCTCATTTCGTTTTCGACAAGGCATTCAAGAATATCGTCCAGAACCGGATAAGGTGGCAGACTATCCTGATCCGTCTGGTTTTCACGCAGTTCAGCAGACGGCGCCTTGGAGATGATGTTGTGCGGGATCACCTCACCCGATGGTCCGAGTGCGCCGTTCGGAACATGACTGTTGCGCCATTCCGACATCGCATAGACCTGCATCTTGTAGACGTCTTTGATCGGATTGAACCCGCCATTCATGTCGCCATAAAGCGTCGCATAGCCTACCGACATTTCAGACTTGTTGCCGGTGGTGACAACCATCGAACCGAACTTGTTTGAAACAGCCATCAGAATGGTGCCGCGTGCGCGGCTTTGCAGGTTTTCTTCGGTAACGCCGCTCTCGGTGCCTTCAAACAGCGGATGCAGCGCTTCAAGAAAGCCTTCAACTGGCGCAGAGATCGGAACAATATCGTACCGAACACCGAGCGCTTTTGCACAATCGGCTGCGTCTTTCAGAGATTCATCGGATGTATAGCGGTAAGGCAGCATGATGCAGCGCACGCGATCCTTACCCAATGCATCGACGCCGAGAGCCGCGCAGATTGCCGAATCGATACCGCCCGAAAGCCCGAGCACCACATCCTTGAAACCGTTCTTGTTCACATAATCCCGCAAGCCCAGCATGCAGGCGGAATAATCAGCTTCAAGCCCTTCAGGAAGATTAGCCTTTTCGCCTTCGTCACAGCGCCAGCCGTCATTCTCTCTGCGCCAAACGGTCAGCGTGATCTGCTCCTCAAACTGAGGCATTTGCAGACAGAGCGACCGGTCAGTGTTGAATGCAAACGATCCACCATCGAAAACCAGTTCATCCTGTCCGCCAACCTGATTGGCATAGACCATCGGTAACTCGGTTTCGATCACCTGCTTCAGGACAACCTGATGGCGCCGGTCCATCTTCGCACGATGATAAGGCGAACCATTCGGTACAAGCAAAATCTCTGCGCCGCTCTCAGCCAGCGTTTCCGCCACACCGAGTTCGCCCCAAATATCTTCACAGATTGGAATCCCTATGCGAACACCACGGAAATTGACTGGCCCAGGCATTGGGCCTGCCTGAAATACGCGCTTCTCGTCAAACTCGCCATAGTTGGGCAGATCGACCTTGAACCGTTCGGCAATGATCTCGCCGCCATCCAGAACCGCGATAGAGTTGTGCAGACCGCTTTCACGGCTAAGCGGCGTGCCGATAATGACGCCTGGTCCGCCGTCGGCAGTGTCGCTCGCCAGCGCACGAACAGCCTTTTCACACGCAGCAAGAAAAGATGGTTTCAGAACCAGATCTTCCGGCGGATAGCCGGAGATGAACAATTCTGTAAACAAAATGAGATCGGCCTTCATCCTGGCCGCCTCAGCGCGTGCCGCGCGTGCCTTGGTCAGATTTCCGGCGATATCGCCCATGATGGGATTAAGCTGCGCAACGGCAATACGGAGCATGGCAAGATTCTCATGAGAGGCTAACATGCCCAAGCTTTAGCGCGCTTGGGCAAGCAAATGCAACGGATGCAATCAACAGACTACTCTGTTTGTCAGGCCAAATAGGTATTGGCGAGGATATAGCCCCAGATCGCGACGACGAACACAATGGAAATCAGAACAGCAAGAGAACCGCAGTCCTTCGCAATCTGAATTTCCTTGTGAAAATCCCGCGAGACGGCATCACACGTTGCCTCGATACCAGTGTTCAACACTTCCACGAGGATGAGAAACAAGATCGAGCCAGTCATGAAGAGGAAAGCGAGCCATGTCGGCGCAAGGAAAAAAGCCACCGGCAGAGACAGAAGAAACAGCACAAGCTCCTGTTGGACGGCCTTTTCATGTCCTGCGAGGTACTTCAGTGCTCGCATGGAATTAAGAAAGGCCAGGAAAATGCGCTGCATCATTACCCTCAATCAAATTGGTTACAGCTTGGCCCGAAAATCAGAGCCAATTTTCTGAAAGCATAAAGCGTCCTTTATGCATCCATTCAGACACATGCCGCTCCAAGGCAATCAATAGGTGAGTTTCCCCGAAATGCAACAGGGCGGAGATCGAAACCTCCGCCCTGCAAGCTCTAGAATGTTGGAAACCGGTCAGGCACTCGCAACCTGTTTGTCCGCACCGGCATCGCGCTCCTTCTTGAGGAGTTCGGCCAGCAAAAACGCGAGTTCCAGTGCCTGATCGGCGTTGAGACGTGGATCGCAATGCGTGTGGTAACGATCGTGCAGATCTTCTGCCGAGATCGCACGCGCGCCGCCCGTGCATTCCGTCACATTCTTGCCGGTCATTTCGACATGGATACCACCCGGATGCGATCCTTCAGCGCGATGGATCGCGAAGAAGGACTCCACTTCCTTGAGGATACGGTCGAACGGACGCGTCTTGTAGCCACCGGCAGTGATCGTATTGCCGTGCATAGGATCGCATGACCATACGACCTTGCGACCTTCCTTCTCGACAGCACGGATAAGCTGCGGCAGATGATCACCAACCTTGTCGTAGCCAAAGCGCGCAATCAACGTCAGGCGCCCTGCTTCGTTTTCCGGATTCAGAAGATCGATAAGGCGGATGAGATCATCCGGCTGCAGCGACGGCCCACACTTGAGACCGAGCGGATTCTTGATTCCACGGCAGTATTCGATATGCGCATGGTCAGCCTGACGTGTGCGATCACCGATCCAGATCATGTGGCCGGACGTGCCGTACCAATCGCCGGACGTCGAGTCCACACGAGTCAGCGCTTCTTCAAAGCCAAGAAGCAGCGCTTCATGGCTGGTGTAGAAATCGGTTTCACGCAGCGAATGATTGCTGTCAGCCGTGATCCCGATTGCACGCATGAAGTTCATGGTCTCGGAAATACGCTGCGCCAAAGCTGCATAGCGCTCTGCCTGCGGGCTCTTGCCGACAAAGCCGAGCATCCACTGGTGAACGTTCTCCAGATTAGCGTAACCGCCCTGGGCGAATGCCCGCAGCAGGTTAAGCGTAGCCGCCGACTGGCGATATGCCATGTCCTGACGCTGCGGATCCGGAATGCGCGATGCCGCGTCGAACTCGATACCGTTGATGATGTCACCACGGTAGGACGGCAGTTCCACACCATTCAGCGTTTCCATGTCCGATGAACGTGGTTTGGCAAACTGACCGGCGATACGACCGACCTTCACGACGGGCTTCGACGCACCGAATGTGAGTACAACGGCCATCTGAAGAAAGACGCGGAAAAAGTCGCGGATGTTATCCGCGCCATGTTCAGCAAAACTTTCAGCACAATCGCCGCCCTGGAGCAGAAATGCCTTGCCTTCCGCCACTTCAGCCAGTTGCTGCTTGAGCTTGCGTGCTTCACCTGCAAAAACCAGCGGCGGATAGGTGCGAAGACGAGCCTCAACGTCGTTCAGAGCCTGTGCGTCTGGATAAAACGGCACTTGCTTGATCGGTTTGTTTCTCCAGGAATGCGGGGTCCAGTTCTTCGTCATTTGAGCACCTGTTTGCTTCTATCCGCTCGATTTCTCTCGGATTATATCCTCCTTACACGAATGCCGGAATCCCTTAACGGACAGCTCGCATCTGACAAAGATGACAGTCTGCCCCGGAAAACCGGCCTGCGTGGTCGCGCTGATATAATGCAGGCCGAGACTTTATGCCAGCAATAATCGTTAACCGGAGAAACCGGTCGCGAAAGAGTTAGTCGTCGACTTTCTCACCATTCACGACGCGATAGGTCGGCTTGTACATGGTGACCAGTTCTTCGGCCGCAGTCGGATGAACCGCCATCGTGCGATCGAAATCATCCTTGGTCGCACCAGCCTTGAGGGAAATACCCAGAAGCTGAGCCATTTCACCGGCATCTGGCCCCATGATATGCGCCCCGACCACCCTGCGGCTCGCGGCATCAACGATGAGCTTCATCAGCATTTTTTCATTGCGGCCGGAAAGCGTGTTCTTCATAGAGCGGAACAGCGCTCGGTAAACCTCAAGTTCCGGATACTTCTTCGCAGCCTCATCTTCCGGCAAACCGACCGTGCCAATTTCTGGCTGAGAGAACACCGCCGTCGCAATCAATTCATGGTCGGGCTTCGTCGGATTGTCCTTGAACGCCGTTTCGAGAAAGCACATGGCTTCGTGAATTGCCACCGGCGTCAGCTGGACGCGGTTCGTAACATCACCGACGGCCCAGATATTCGCGACATTGGTACGCGAATAATCATCGACCGGAATTGCGCCAAGCTCATCCATCTTGACGCCAGCTCTCTCTAGCCCAAGACCCGTCGTGTTGGCCTTGCGCCCGATCGCCATCATTGCCTGACCGACTTCCAATGTATCGCCATTGTTCAACACGATTTTCAGATTACCGTCGGACTGCTTCTCGATTTTCTCGAAAACCGCTTCGCAAATGATACGGATACCTTTTGCTTCCATGGTTTCATGCAAAAGATGGCGCAAGTCCGGGTCGAAACGGGAGAGGATTTCCTTGCCTCGATACACGAGTGTCGTTTCGACGCCAAGGCCGTGGAATATGTTCGCGAACTCAACAGCGATATATCCGCCACCCGCAATGGCAATCGCTTTCGGCAGCTCAGCGAGATGAAACGCTTCGTTGGAGCTGATGCAATATTCATGTCCGTGCATGGATTCGGGCATGCTCGGATGACCGCCGGTCGCAATCAATATCTGGTCTGCAGTAACGCGACGACCGTCTGCCTTCAGCTCGACAGTATGTTCATCGATCAATTCGGCGCGGCTGGCAAAAATTTCGACATCGGAATTCTGGAGGCCCTTGGTGTAGAGCCCTTCAAGCCGGGCAATTTCTTTGTCCTTGGCATCGATCAGCTTTTTCCAGTCAAACGTCGATGTGCCGACATCCCAACCATAGCCGGCTGCATCCTCGAAATGCTCAGGAAACTGCGAAGCATAGACGAAGAGTTTCTTCGGTACGCAGCCACGAATAACGCAGGTTCCGCCCATGCGATATTCTTCTGCAAGACCGACCTTTTTGCCCATGGCCCCAGCGAGACGCGCTGCCCGAACACCGCCAGAACCACCGCCGATAACAAAAAGATCATAGTCGAAGCCGGTCATGGGATTCTCCAGTAAACATTAGGTTGGCTGTTATGTAAGCAAAAGAAAAAGCCCGGCCAAGGGACCGGGCTTCCAAATTCCTCGTTACCGCAAAAATTACTGCTGCGCAGGCTGTGCCGGAGCTGCAGCAGCGCCAGCCTGTGCCGCCAGAACCTCAGCTACGCCGGTCGCCAGATCACGAGCGATGCCATTCTGCCAGATATTTGCTGCTTTCACGACTTCACGCGTCACAATCGGGCCTTCGGACAGAAGCTTCTTGCCTGCAGGCGACGTATAGAATGCTGCTATGGCTTTGAGTTCGTCTTCGGAAAATGCTTTTGCATAGGCGCGAGCGGATTCGGTTTCGAGATCAGCACGGCGGGAAGCAAGAGCGAGAGCCTTGTCATCGACAGTCTTCGTGATCAGGGCTTCCAGATTCGGATCTTTCTGGATCAGTTCACCCTTGAGGGAGCGCGCTGCGTTCGGCAGAATTTCGTCGAACTGCTCAGTAGCACTAATCGCAGAAATAGCGGCACGGGCAGCTTCCAGATGAGCTTCAGTGATTTCCTGTGCCGAAGCTGCATGAATGCCCGACATCAGTACGAGCGCGGAAAACGGTGCAATCAGACGGCGAAAGCCAGTTGCCGGGATCATAAGGTCAGTACTCCGTTCAATCAGTTCAAGACCGGTTCATGGTGCGGATGCCGTCGTTGCCGGCAACCACTGCCGCACGCGCCAGTCCGATGAAAAGTCCGTGCTCGACAACGCCTGGAATTGCGAAGAGAGCGTCAGATAGTGTCTTTGGATCGGGAATGCGGCCAAAAGATGCATCCACGATATAATGCCCACCATCTGTTACGAAGGGTGAGCCATCTTTTAAACGCAGTGCCAGTGGGCCTGCAAGACCACACTTCGCAGCTGCCTCTTCAATCGCGTGCATGGTAGCACCGAGACCGAAGCGATTGACTTCTATAGGCAGTGGAAAACGCCCAAGCGCCTCAACTACCTTTGAGCTGTCGGCAATAACGATCATTGCGTCAGATGCCGCAGCCACGATCTTTTCACGAAGAAGCGCTCCACCGCCGCCCTTGATGAGCGAAAGGTTGGTATCGACTTCATCGGCACCATCCACGGTAAGATCGAGATGAGGCGTTTCATCGAGCGTCGTAAGCGGAACCCCGAGTTCCTCGCAAAGTTTTGCGGTGCGTTCGGAAGTAGGCACTCCAATGATCTTGAAGCCGTTGCTTACCTTGTCGGCAAGCAGGCGCACGAATTCCTCGGCTGTCGAACCAGTACCAATCCCCAGACGCATTCCGTCCTTGACGTGCGTGAGCGCTTCTGCGGCGGCTGCGATTTTCAGCTTGCGAGCTTCGTCCATACTTGAATTCCCGATATTCCCCTGCGGATTCTCATTGTGGTCCGGTTCGCCTCTAGCATGCGGACGCGGCACAACAAAGCGCCTATTCGAACTATGACGCAGAATTTCGGTTTTTAGAGCGCATCCCGATCGCGAGGTTGAGCCGAAGTCGACAATCAGATAGGACTTCCTTATTCCCCATTTCACACACGAGAAGCTAATGTCTGCTGCCAACCCCAAGCCCATCATCGTTTTCGATCTCGACGGAACCCTTGTCGACACAGCACCAGACCTTCTCGACAGTCTCAATCACTGCCTCGCTATATCGGGCCTGAAAACAGCAGATCGTGAATCGTTACGCAGATTCGTAGGGCAAGGCGGGCGCGTCATGATCGAGCGTGCTTTCGCTGCGCAGAAGAAACAGGCTGACGAAGCACTGCTCGACAACCTCGTGGAAGAGTTCCGCGAACATTATGCGGATCACATGCCGGGACATTCAACCTTTTTCCCAGGCGTTGTGGAAGCAATGGACCGCTTCTCGGCAAGTGGCTACGAGTTGGCAGTTTGCACGAACAAATTTGAGGCCTTGTCGGTAAAACTCCTGACTTCCATGGGTGAAGCCGAACGATTTGCTGCAATCTGCGGAGCCGATACATTTGCTTATCGCAAGCCTGATCCGCGCCATCTCACCGAGACCATTGTACGGGCTGGTGGCAATCGTGAACGGGCAATCATGGTCGGGGATAGCCGAACCGACATCGACACCGCAAAAGCTGCAGGCATCCCCGTTGTTGCCGTCGACTTTGGGTATACCGATCTTCCCGTGCAGCATTACGATCCAAGCCGTGTGATTTCGCATTTTGACGAGTTCACTCTCGAAATGGCCGAACAGCTCATCGATGCGGTCACCGATCCCGTATAAAGGGAGAATGGTAAATGATTACGCAGCGTTTTCTTATATTTGGCTTTGTTTTCTTAGCCACGGTATCAACAGCGTCTGCGAACGACGGATCGCCGGGACTGCCCGGCGTTCAGGCTCAAAAACCCATTGTGACCGCCCCGCCGCCTGCTCCCGAACCGGAACAGGCACCAAGCGGTAACTGGAAAAATTTTCGTGTTGGCAATACTGACGTTTCGGTCTCTGGAAGCATCACGATTGATGTCGGCACCAAGAACAGCCGGACGTCCGGTCGTTAATTGCGAGAGGATCGCACCAATGCCGACAGGACAGCAGGTATCTGAGCAGGCAAATCTTCCGCAATAAGTCCATGGCCAAAGCGTCGCGCGGCGTCCGCATGCATCCACACGGAAGCACAGGCCGCTGCAAATGCGGGCATCCTTTGAGCAAGCAGGCCGCACACAATTCCCGTCAAGACATCGCCTGATCCTGCAGTGGCGAGCAGCGGGGTTCCATTGGCATTGACCACTGCCAGACCACCCGGTTCTGCGATCACGGTATCGGGACCTTTATATATAAGGACTGCGTTAGCACGCCTTGCAGCCTCGCGAGCCTTTTCGATCTTTGATGTCGAACTCTTTGCTATATCTGGAAAAAGCCGCCGGAACTCTCCCTCATGTGGTGTAAGCACAAGAGCAGTCTTTATGCCCTGTCGCTTATCGAAAAGCTCAGCTGGATTCTGCTCAAAGGCCGTAATCCCGTCGGCATCAAGAACCAAACCATGAAACCCCTCAGCCTCACCGCTTGCGAGAAACAGGGCGTGCTCACGCGCGAACGCGGGATTTCCATAGCCCGGACCGAGTACCGCTGCTGCGACCTTACGTTCGGCAAAGAACTGTCGAACATCCCTCAAACCACGGGTTTCACGGATCATGATACTGGTCAAATGCGTGGCATTGACCGTCATAGCATCGGGTGGAGACAGAAGTGTTACCGCACCCGCTCCACTACGGGCCGCAGCGAGGGCTGATAAGCGTGCGGCACCTGTCGAATGAGCGCCACCGGAAAACACGGCTGCATGGCCGCGACTATACTTATGGGCCTCAACGCCAGATACTGGCAGGGCGCTTGCCCAAAGGTCTGGAGCATTCTCGAATGCATGCGGTACGATCGCCGCGAGCATGTGATCGGGAATGCCGATATCGGCCGCATGAAGTACACCGCAATGCGCCCTTCCCGGTTGTAGCAAATGGCCGGGTTTCTTGCGAAAGAACGTAACTGTTGCTCGTGCACGGATCGCCGTTCCGAGGATATGGCCGCTTTCACCGGATATGCCACTAGGTAAATCAACCGCCACAACCGGCACATCAGAAGTGTTCACAGCATCAATCGCGATGGCTTCAGCTCCGTGAACATCGCGAGCGAGGCCAGCGCCGAATAATGCATCGATTACGCCACCGAAACTCGCGACCGAAAATTCACCGAAGTTCGAGACAGGCCCCTTATAGAACAACGACGCACGCATGGCATCGGAGCCTTTCCTCGGGGGAGCGGATGCGAAGCACACAACTTCCAAACCCGCTTCCAGCAGAAACTGCGCGGCGATGTAACCGTCGCCACCATTGTTGCCAGGCCCGCACAGAACAGCAACTGGAGCATTGCGAGGAAACATCCGCTGTGCAACCTCTGCGACGGCTCGGCCTGCAGCAAGCATCAGTGAGAAACCATCCTTGATACCAGTCTCGATCGTCTGGCGATCCGCTTCTGCCATTTCCTGCGGGGTCAGCAACTCGTACATCGCGTACCTTCTCAATACGGGGTCTCATTGTGATTAAATACGCGGCACCGGACTTTATGCAAGCTTGCCCTCTTTTGATGCACAATGACTAATTTTTAGACAGATAAACCAGAATGATAGTGCCTATTTCATACCCGTCAGCAGAGTCCCGCTTGCACAAGCGTCATGAATAGTGCCACTCTGCCTGCGGATGAACGAAATCGAAGAAATTATTTATACAGACTTCAAACTGGCACACTTCATGCTTCTCTATTGGTGAAACGGGCACAATGTCCATTTCCGTAGAAGAGCGGAGACCATTCTCTGATGAAAAAGATCGAAGCCATCATTAAGCCCTTCAAGCTGGATGAAGTGAAGGAAGCCCTTCAGGAAGTCGGCTTACAGGGGATCACTGTCATCGAAGCCAAGGGCTTCGGACGACAGAAAGGTCATACCGAGCTTTACCGCGGCGCCGAATATGTCGTCGACTTTCTTCCCAAGGTGAAAGTTGAAGTCATCGTCGCAGACGAAACCGTGGACAGCGCCATCGAAGCCATCCGCAAGGCTGCCCAGACGGGACGCATCGGCGACGGCAAGATTTTCGTCTCCAACATCGAAGAAGTTATCCGTATCCGCACCGGTGAATCCGGCGTGGATGCAATCTGATAATACCTGCGTACAATCCATCGTCGTGCAAACAGGGAATTAAAATGACGACTGCCAACGATATTCTCAAACAAATCAAAGACAACGACATCAAGTTCGTCGACCTTCGCTTCACCGACCCGAAGGGCAAACTGCAGCACGTTACGATGGATATCGGCCTCGTCGACGAAGAAATGTTTGTCGACGGCGTGATGTTCGACGGCTCTTCCATCGCCGGTTGGAAAGCCATCAATGAATCCGACATGGTTCTGATGCCGGATCCGACGACGGCCCATATCGACCCGTTCTTCGCTCAATCCACGCTGGTCATCCTTTGTGACATTCTTGACCCGATCTCGGGTGAAGCCTATGGCCGCGATCCGCGCACGACTGCAAAGAAGGCGGAAGCCTACATGAAGTCGCTCGGTATCGGCGACACGGTCTATGTCGGTCCGGAAGCTGAATTCTTCGTCTTCGACGACGTGAAGTACAAGGCTGACCCGTACAATACCGGTTTCAAGCTCGACTCGACCGAACTGCCGTCGAACGACGATACCGAATATGAAACAGGCAATCTCGGCCACCGTCCGCGCGTCAAGGGCGGCTATTTCCCGGTACCGCCGATCGACAGCGCGCAGGACATGCGCTCGGAAATGCTGACCGTCCTCACCGAAATGGGTGTCACGGTTGAAAAGCATCACCATGAGGTTGCTTCCGCACAGCACGAACTCGGCGTGAAATTCGATACGCTGGTCCGCAACGCCGACAAGATGCAGATCTACAAGTATGTCGTGCATCAGGTTGCCAATGCCTATGGCAAGACCGCAACCTTCATGCCGAAGCCGATCTTCGGTGACAACGGTTCGGGCATGCACGTCCATTTCTCGATCTGGAAAGAAGGCAAGCCAACCTTCGCTGGTAACGAATATGCCGGCCTGTCGGAAAACTGCCTTTACTTCATCGGTGGCGTCATCAAGCACGCCAAGGCCGTGAATGCCTTCACCAACCCGTCGACCAACTCTTACAAGCGTCTGGTTCCGGGTTACGAAGCCCCGGTTCTGCTTGCCTACTCGGCTCGCAACCGTTCGGCTTCGTGCCGTATTCCATTCGGCAATTCGCCGAAGTCCAAGCGTCTGGAAGTTCGTTTCCCTGATCCGGCGGCAAACCCGTATCTGTGCTTTGCTGCCCTGCTCATGGCTGGTCTTGACGGCATCAAGAACAAGATTCATCCCGGTCAGGCCATGGACAAGGATCTTTACGATCTGCCTGCCAAGGAACTGAAGAAGATTCCGACCGTCTGCGGTTCGCTGCGTGAAGCACTGCAGTCGCTCGATAAGGATCGTGAATTCCTCAAGGCTGGCGGCGTGTTCGATGACGATCAGATCGACAGCTTCATCGAACTCAAGATGGCCGAAGTGATGCGTTATGAAACGACGCCGCATCCGGTCGAGTACGACATGTACTACTCGGTTTAAGAAAGCTGCGCGGGCGTTAATGCGTTCGCGCCATTTCTTTTGCTCTTACCGAGGGGAACGACGCACAACACTTGATGATTGCGCGCGCAAAAGAAACCCCGGCATTGCCGGGGTTTCTTTATTAGATCAATGCGATAAGTCTGATATTTAAAGTGCTTTGAGCACGCGCGCCGCCATCATCATTTCAATTTCGCGGTTTTCTCGCCGCTCTATGGCTTCCGCGTCCGAACCCCAATGCTCGATAGTCCAGTCCTCATCAATATGAGCCAGATTCCAGCCTTGCTCTGCTGTTATTTCACCCTTTGCGATAGCAAGTGCAATAATCGCTGACCCGGTCAGCGTCGTCATTGTATGCAGTGATGCCAGCGCGATTGGGTCTTTGAAACCAGCCAGATGAACACCGAATGCCGCGATGGCTTCCCGAGGCTGTTCAACGTGCATCACACCTTCGGCAAGTGAAAAACGTGCGCCAAGGCCTTCCATCCAATCGATCAGCGGATCCCATTGCTCGGTCTGCCGGGAAACGAGTTCCTGCGGACTATCGGCGCGATAGCAAAGCATATCCGTGCCCGCGAAACGCAAAATGTCCTCAAAAACTGCCTGTGGATCCTGCGCAATCCCGTCAATCGCTGTGTTGACGAGACGGGTCGCAGGCATTTTCCCTGGGTCGATAACCTTTTCCTGAGCGGTGAATTCATCCGCTACAATCTGGGCCGCCGCCTTGGTCGGCAACAGCAGCAGATTGCGAGCCGGCGTCTTGACAGGGCGACCATCCAGATGGACGGCAAAGCCGCCTTCAACTTCCGCCACTTCTGCCTTTTCGTAGAAGCGTTTAGGCAGTTGCGCCAGCATCTGCTTTTGTGCCCGCACGATCGGGTTTTCGTCCGAAAGCTGCTTTCCTGCCTCAAGATCACTCAAAATATCACGCATAGATTTGTCCAGTTCAGTGTCGCTGACTTGGTGGAAGGCTCAACAACTAGAGAACCTGTTCGTCCATACCTTGCAGCAATGCATGGAGTTCAGATGGCGTGTCCAGAATGTGATGGGCGCCAGATTCAATCAGTCCCTGTCGGTTATGATACCCCCAGGAGACGCCCACCGCCATAGCCGCCGCCGCGCGTGCCATCTGCATATCATAAACAGCATCACCGATAACAATTGTCTGGCTGGGTTCTATCCCCATTTCCGCACAGGATTCAAGCACCATGGCCGGGTGCGGTTTCGACGGGCAATCGTCAGCAGTACGCGTCACCACGAAATGATGCCCGATGCCATGACGTTCGAAAACAGAGCGGACGCCGCGCTGGGATTTTCCGGTCACTATGCCAAGCAGAAGATCGTCCCTCGCCCCGAGCTCCGTCAGAAGCGGCATAATTCCATCGTAGAGCGGCTCCGTGAAATCGGGCGCCTGTCGCAACATCACAAAGTTTTCCTTGTAGCGTTGCGTCAACCAATGCACCTGCTCATCCGGCTCGCGATCCAGAATCTTAGCAATAGCCAGATGCAGCGACAGGCCGATGATCGAATGCGTTTCCTCGATTCCGGGAGGTTCCAGACCGGCATCTGCGAAGCTCGTAGCCATGCATCTGTGAATGAAGTCACCGCTGTCGACCAGCGTACCGTCGCAATCGAAAAGGACCAGTTTCATCGGGCGTTGGTGACCTTTGCCGGCTTGTTGATAATCATCAGTCCGCAACCAATCAGCGCAAGAGCCGCGAATATTTTCCAGCTCAGAGGCTCATTCAGGATCAGACCGCTCAATAAAACGCCGAAAGCGGGCGTGAGAAAGGCGAAATTAGAAAGTTTCGATGCCGGATAACGGCGCACCATCCAGAACCAGAGCGGATAGGTGAATGCCACCACGAATATCGCCTGAAAGAGAAACGCCGATATGGACAAGGCATCCGGGCTACGAAGCAATGGGCCGCTCAACGCGATGAATGGCAGCGGCACCAGTGTCGCGACCACCAGCTGGTAGAGAAGCGTCTTTTCTGGAGCCGTATAGGCAAGCCGGGTTCGCTTGATAACCAGCGTGGTAAGTCCCCACAGCACACCTGACACCAGCGCAAGCATATCGCCATAGATGGCGTACGGCCCCGGTCGGCTGACATGATCGGAGAAGACGAGAAACACACCCAGAAAGGCGATACACATGCCAACGAAGGCCCGGACAGACATCCGCTCGCCGAGAAGGAAATGACTGCCAATCGCGACCCAGAACGGCATGACGTTCATCATGAGTGTGACGCGCCCAACGCTCGTCAGCTCCATCGCCAGAAAAATCAGGACGAATTCGCTTCCGAACAACAGCCCGGCGGCAATTCCGGCCCAGAGCGTGCCATCACGCTTGAAAAGCGGAATACGGCGCCAGTAACACCAGAGAAAAACGCACAAGCCACCGAGCGCAGCACGCCCCGCTGCCATCAGCATGGGATTGAACCCTCGATTGCCGATCTTGATGGCAACCTGATTGAGCCCCCAGCTGAACATGATGAACATGACCAGCATGATGGCCAGTCCATCGAACGAAACTCGTCCCTCGGACGATCCCCCCGCTTCGCCTGACATTTTTAATCTTCCGCACTTTCCTCATCAAAGCCGAGCAGGTTCCACGACTGAACCATATGCGGCGGCAGTGGCGCGGTCACATCGATAGTACCGCCCGACGGGTTTGGAATACGAATACGGCGCGCATGAAGATGCAGACGTTTTTGTATACCGCCCGGGAATTCCCAATTTTGGTCAGCTTCAAAATACTTTGGATCACCGATGATAGGATGACCGATATAGGCCGCATGAACGCGCAACTGATGGGTTCTGCCGGTATAAGGCTCCATCTCCAGCCAGGTCAGATTGTTCCCTGCCTTCTCAATGATGCGATAATATGAGACAGCGTGATCGGAATCCGGCTCACCATGCTGGCAAACACGCATCTTGTCGCCATCCGGTGTCTGTTCCCTGACCAGCCAGGTGGAAATTTTGTCTTCGCGCTTGCGTGGAACGCCTTTGACCAAAGCCCAATAGGTCTTTTTGGTGTCGCGTTCACGGAAGGCGGTGGTCAACGCCTGCGCTGCGCCCCGCGTACGAGCAACGACAAGCACGCCCGATGTGTCACGGTCGATACGATGCACAAGACGCGGTTTTTCGCCCTTCTTGTTGCGCCATGCCTCCAGCATTCCATCAACATGACGCGATACGCCTGAACCGCCCTGCACGGCGAGACCTGCAGGCTTGTTGAAAACATACACTTTCGGGTCTTCATAAAGAAGCATCTGCGAAAGCACGTCGCCGTCCTGCTGACTGCGGATTGTGCGCGCCGTGACCGGGCCGACGGCCTTTTCATCGACGCCAAGAGGTGGAATACGAACAGTCTGTCCGGCCTGAATACGCGTATCTGCCTTGGCCCTTGAGCCGTCGATACGAACTTGCCCCGACCGCAGAAGCTTCTGCAGATGGCCGAAACCCAGCCCCGGATAATGGACCTTGAACCAGCGGTCGAGCCGCATGCCCGCCTCGCCTGTATCCACAATCTTCTGTTCAACGCCTGCCATGGAGAAACCCGATCAACTCTTGCTATTGCGGTGCGTACGCGCGCGCCGGTCATTAAGTCCTGTCAATAGACGCGAGTTCCGACGATTGCTAGGCGGAATTCCTGAAAACTGCAATTTGGCTGCTTTAGCCGAAACTGGTCCAGCAATCCCTAAAGAATTCCATTTCGACTACTGAATCTTCACACTCGGTTACACACGTTCTTAATTTATGGTCGATCTTGACACCCAATCGCCACTTCTTGTCGTCATCAGATATTGATAGAACTAAGGGGCTATACCATTTAGTCCCGTGAAATAGAACGAGCGGGAGTGCGAAAGTGTCATTGCTCAAAATCTACTGGCGAGCCATGGAATACCTTGCGGTCGAAAAGACTGCAACGATTACCATGTGTGTCGCCAGCGTGCTGGTTGCCCTGGTCACACTTGCCGAACCTATTCTGTTCGGTCGGGTCATTCAGGCTATCTCCGATAAGGGCGACATCTTCTCGCCTCTTGCGATGTGGGCTGCGCTTGGCGGCTTCAACATCGTTGCTGCAGTCTTCGTGGCGCGCGGAGCCGACCGCCTCGCACACCGCCGTCGTCTGGGCGTGATGATCGATTCTTATGAGCGTCTCATCACTATGCCGCTTTCGTGGCACCAGAAGCGCGGTACATCCAACGCACTCCACACGCTGATCCGCGCAACAGACTCGCTTTTCACGCTCTGGCTCGAATTCATGCGCCAGCATCTGACGACCGTGGTTGCTCTGGCAACGCTCATTCCGGTTGCAATGAGCATGGATATGCGCATGTCGCTGGTGCTCATTGTGCTCGGTGTCATCTATGTGATGATTGGCCAGCTCGTCATGCGCAAGACCAAGGATGGTCAGACCGCTGTCGAAAAGCATCACCACAAGCTGTTCGAACATGTGAGCGATACGATCAGCAACGTCTCGGTTGTGCAGAGCTATAACCGCATTGCGTCGGAAACCCAATCTCTGCGTGATTATGCCAAGAACCTGGAGAAGGTACAGTTTCCTGTTCTCAATTGGTGGGCGCTGGCCAGCGGCCTGAACCGCATGGCATCGACCTTCTCAATGGTGGTGGTTCTCGTTCTCGGCGCTTACTTCGTTACCAAAGGCCAGATGCGCGTCGGCGATGTAATTGCCTTTATCGGCTTTGCACAGCTGATGATCGGTCGTCTCGACCAGATCAGCGCCTTCATCAACCAGACCGTTACGGCACGCGCCAAGCTTGAAGAGTTCTTTCAGATGGAAGATGCCACGGCTGATCGTCAGGAGCCCCAGAGCGTCTCAGACCTGAACGACGTCAAGGGCGACATCATTTTCGACAATGTAACCTTCGAGTTTCCGAACTCCGGCCAGGGCGTCTATGATGTATCGTTTGAAATCAAGCCGGGACAGACGGTGGCCATCGTCGGCCCAACCGGTGCAGGCAAGACGACGCTCATCAATCTGTTGCAGCGCGTCTTTGATCCGGCAGCTGGCCGCATCACGATCGACGGAACAGATACGCGTACCGTCAGCCGTCGTTCGCTACGTCACGCCATCGCAACCGTCTTTCAGGATGCAGGCCTGTTCAATCGATCGGTCGAGGAGAATATTCGTGTCGGTCGTGAAAGCGCCACGCATGAGGAAGTGCATGCTGCAGCATGTGCCGCAGCAGCCCACGACTTCATTCTGGCCAAGAGCGATGGCTACGATACGGTTGTCGGCGAACGCGGCTCACAGCTTTCGGGCGGTGAACGTCAGCGCCTTGCGATTGCGCGCGCAATCCTGAAGGATTCGCCGATCCTCGTTCTGGATGAAGCCACCAGTGCGCTTGACGTTGAAACCGAAGAGAAGGTGAAGCAGGCGGTTGACGATCTCAGCCACAACCGCACGACCTTCATCATTGCTCACCGTCTTTCTACAGTCCGCTCCGCCGATCTGGTCCTTTTCATGGACAAGGGCCATCTGGTCGAAAGCGGCAGCTTCGATGAACTGGCCGCACGCGGCGGTCGCTTTACCGACCTTCTTCGTGCTGGCGGCCTCATGCTGGAGGACAAAGCGCCCAAAGCTGTTGAGGGTAGCAATGTGATGCCGTTCCCGTCCAAGGGCGCAGTGGGCTAAATCAAAGAGCTTTCAAATGAAAAGCCCGCGATGATCTCATCGCGGGCTTTTTTCTTCATGGCCTAAAATCTAAAACGGTACGTCGAAGCGGAGTCCATCATATCCCGGTTCGACATTACCCGGTGTCTCACGCATGACGGTCTCGTAATCGAGTGGAACGTGCATATGCGTGAGAATGGCGCGCTTGGGCGCCAGCTTCTCGATCCATTCCAGCGCTTCGCCAAGCGAGAAATGGCTTGGATGTGGGCGGTATTGCAATGCATCGATGACGAGCACGTCGGCCCCGCCCAAATACTTGAGGCTTGTTTCAGGGAAAGCGCTCACATCGGTGCAATAAACAACAGATCCGATACGAAAGCCGAGCGATTCAATATCGCCGTGCACCTGACTAAACGGCTCGAAGCGGATTGGGCCACCCGCTCCCGATATGGAAAACGGCGTCTCCGGAGCAATGTCGTGCATGCTGAGGATCGGCGGGTAGCTCGATCCGGCAGGTGTTTCGAAACAATAGCCAAATGCCTCGAAGAGCCGGTTCCGCGTCAATCGATTGGCATAGACATCCATGAGACGACGATTTTCAACGACATATGTGCGAAGATCGTCGACACCGTGAATATGGTCAGCATGCGGATGTGTATAAACAGCCGCATCGAGGCTGTGTGCGCCTGCATCAATCATCTGAGCACGGAAATCCGGCCCGGTATCGATCACAACTGTTGTGCTGTTACCTGTATCGTCAAATCGCTCAACCAATAGCGATGCGCGACGACGTTTGTTTCTCGGATTATTGGGATCGCAACTGCCCCAATCGCCATTGATACGCGGCACGCCGGGCGACGAACCACAGCCCAGAACCGTGAAACGCAGGCAATTTTTGGGGGGAGTCACGCTCAATCTTCCCCCTTACAATGCCAGTGTAGGCCGAGGCATCTTGGAAAACAGCCTGAACACATTGTCGCTCGTGATACGCGCGACTTCGTCATTGCTCACGCCAATTGTCTCAGCCAGCACGGCCGCCGTATGCTGCACGAAAGACGGTTCGTTACGCTTGCCCCGGTGCGGCAACGGAGCAAGGAACGGCGCATCCGTTTCCACCAGCAGGCGGTCACGCGGAACGATGGTCGCTATTTCACGGATCTCCGGTGAGTTCTTGAAAGTCAGAATCCCTGAGAAAGAAACATAACCGCCGAGCGCGATGCCCTTTTCAGCCAGAGCACGACCGGAAGAGAAGCAGTGCAGGATAAACGGAAAAGCGCCCTTCTCCGTCTCACGCTCCAGTATCTCGGCCATATCCTCATCCGCACTGCGGGCATGAATGACTAACGGCAACTGAGTCCGACGCGCCGCCTCGATGTGTACGAGGAAACCTTGGCGCTGCGCTTCCGGTGGGGCATAGTCGTAGTGATAATCGAGACCCGCCTCGCCTATGGCGACAACCTTCGGATGTTCCGAAAGACGCACGAGATCATCAGCCGTAATGTCGAGTTCTTCATGCGCATTGTTCGGATGGGTACCGACCGAGCAATAAACGGAATCATAGGCTTCCGCGATCGCACGGATCGTATCGAATTTCTTTACCCTCGTGGAAATCGTCACCATGCGCCTAACTCCGGCATCCAGAGCGCGCTGAACAATATCATCACGCTCCGGTTCAAAGTCGGCAAAGTCGAGGTGACAATGACTGTCGACAAGCATCATTGAACTCAGTTCTGTTCTTCTGTTTCCACATAGCGCGGAAATACCGGCTGCGGGGCTGGCAGATCGGCACCCCCGACAAGCTGGCTTGCCGTAACGTCAGAGAACTGACGCTTGTCGGCAGGAATTGCCAGTATGTCGAGAAGCTTTTCTGCCGACTGCGGAATGAACGGCTGCACCATAATGCCGACACGGCGAATGACTTCAGCTGTTACATAAAGGACAGTGCCCATGCGTGCAGGATCGGTCTTGCGCAGAGCCCAAGGCTCCTGCCCTGCGAAGTAACGATTGGCTTCCGCAACGACGGCGAAGATCGCGCCGAGCGCCAGATGCAGCGCTTGGTCGTCCATAGCTTTACGCGCCGTTTCCAGCGCCGCATCGGCCTGATCGAGAATGGCTTTATCCGCGTCGGAGAATTCACCCGGAACCGGAACCTTACCTTCGCAATTCTTGGCGATCATCGACAGCGAACGCTGCGCCAGATTACCGAGATCATTGGCCAGATCGGCATTGGTGCGGTTGACGATGGCGTCATGACTGTAGCTGCCGTCCTGACCGAATGGTACTTCACGCATCAGGAAATAGCGCAGCTGATCGAGCCCATAACGTTCAACGAGACCGAAGGGATCGATCACATTGCCAAGGGACTTCGACATTTTCTCGCCGCGGTTGAACAGGAAGCCATGTGCGAAAACCCGCTTCGGCAGCGGAATACCAGCAGACATCAGGAATGCAGGCCAATAGACGGCGTGAAAGCGCGAGATATCCTTGCCGATGATATGTGCATCGGCAGGCCAATAACCCCACTTTTCATCCGAAGTATCAGGATAGCCAAGAGCAGTAATGTAATTGGTCAGGGCATCGACCCAGACATACATGACGTGTTTCTCGTCACCCGGCACCGGAATGCCCCAGTCGAATGTCGTACGCGAAATCGACAGGTCCTTCAGACCCGACTTTACGAAGCTCACGATCTCGTTGCGACGTTCCGCAGGCATGATGAAGCCCGGATTCTTCTCGTAAAGATCGAGCAATTTGTCCTGATAGGCTGAGAGACGGAAGAAATAGCTTTCTTCCTCAACCCATTCGACAGGAGTCCCTTGCGGACCGTAGCGCACACCATCCTCGCGGACTTCCGTTTCCTCTTCGCCGTAATAGGCTTCGTCACGCACGGAATACCAGCCGGCATATCCACCCTTGTAGATATCGCCATTGTCAACCATCGCTTTCCAGATAGCCTGGCTCGCCTTGTAATGGCGCTCTTCCGAGGTGCGAATATAGTCGTCATTCGAGCTGTTCAGCACATCCGCCATCTGGCGGAACGCAGCCGTATTGCGATCTGCGAGCTCGCGCGGCGTAATGCCTTCCTTGCGCGCGCTCTGCAACATCTTGATGCCGTGTTCGTCCGTACCGGTCAGAAAGAAAACATCCTTGCCATTCAGGCGCTGAAAACGCGCCATTGCATCGGTCGCGATCAACTCATACGCGTGGCCGATGTGCGGCTTTCCGTTCGGATAAGCAATCGCGGTGGTGATGTAATATTTTTCGCGGCTCATTATGGACCCGGTCTTTCGAAGTTTGAAAGCGCGCCTGAATGATTAGCAGACACACGAGGAGAAAATTATCAGCGGTGACATAACGCATGTCAGCGGCCATGTCACGCAAGCGGAGGCTGACCGGAACGAAAAGCGCGATGCGTTTTTTCCAAAAGGATTACCACAGCTTGCCGGCGGTCGAGATTATAGGTTTCAGCATCCACGGTCTCGCGTACGAGATCACTCCAGAAACGCGACCAGCGATCTGCATCACGCAGTTGCCCTGCCTCCGCACGACGACGAGCTTCGATTGCAACCTGCCCAAGCAGATGATCACGGAACAGCTCATATTGAACCTCCGACTCACGACCATTCAATATGCCGCCGAGCGCCTGCGCTTTCGGCAAATCGAAATTTTGTCCTTCGAGAAGGGAATCGACAGTGTCGGAGATTTCGATACCGCCATTCGCTACCAGCAGAAGTGCCTTACGCACACTGCCTTCCGATCGCTGGAGCAGTGTTTGCGTAACAGCATCAGCCTGCATTCCGACACCGGGACCGACATGTGCCAAGGCATCCGTCAACCCAGCATCGTCGAGTGGCTTGAAGCCGATGCTCTGGCAACGCGACCGGATTGTCGGGAGCAAGCGTCCCGCCGAATGGGAAATCAGGATAAAGAGCGCCCGTGCAGGAGGCTCTTCCAGGGTTTTCAGGAGTGCATTGGCGGCATTGCGGTTCATATCATCGGCAGGGTCGACAATAACGATGCGCCAAGCGTGGTCTGATGCCGTTCTGGTCAGAAAATGTGTAATCCGGCGGATTTCCTCCACAGGAATACCCGTTTTGAATTTCCCGGTCTTCTGATCGAATGGGCGATTAATATGCAGGACAGCGGGATGCATCCCGCCTGCAATCTGTCGCCAGAGCGGTCTTGCAAAATCCGGAACAGCAATATGCTCCGGCGCCTCGCTATTGTCGCCATGCGCCAGCATATGCCCTGCCAGGTGAAAAGCGAGCGTTGCCTTGCCGATCCCCTGCGCACCTTCAAAGAGCAGCGCATGATGCATACGCCCCTCGCGATAGGCTTGCGCCAAAAAGTCACTAATCTCCCGGTGCCCGGCAACATAATCACTTGCAGAAGGCTCTGGCACACCTTCAATGGAATCGTGCGCTTTAGGGACGTCGAGTTCCTCAATCACAACAACCCCCTTTCCTTCAAAGCACTATCAACCTCTTTTGCGACATCACTTGCAATCTGGTCTTGCAAGCGATCAGCATCGATCACCTTGCAGCGTTCAGGTTCCACCTCGGCGATTGCGAGAAAGGCTTGCCGTCGTGCCTCGTGCACAGCAATATCTTCCTTCTCGAATCGGTCCGCCGTCTCGCTACCGCGCCGTTTTCCAGCACGAGACAAACCCTTCTCTGCGGGAATATCGAGGATGATCGTCATGTCAGGCATGGCGCCATCGATCGCAATGCGCTCCACCGCCGCCATATAGGTTCTGTCGAGATTGCCGGTAACACCTTGATACGCACGACTTGAGTCGATGAAACGGTCACAGAGGACCACCCGCCCCTCATTCAGCGCCGGGCGGATAAGCTGGTCCACATGGTCTGCTCTTGCCGCCGCGAACAGAAGCGCCTCCATCGCTGCGCCGTAGTTCTCCGCATTGCCGCTCAATATGACATGGCGAATTGCTTCCGCACCAGGAGAACCACCCGGTTCTCGCGTGGTGACCGGATCGAAGCCGTTTGCCCGCAAATGCTTGGCCAGCAACGCAATTTGCGTTGATTTGCCCGCTCCTTCGCCGCCTTCGAATGTGATGAACAATCCCGACAAACCAACTTCCAAATGTTTGAATCGATGTCCGAATGGACTTCTATGAAAGTTATTATCGGCCTTTGGCTATCAGGTCGAGCCTGGAATACGCGTAGCACAGGTTAAAGATATTTCCGCAGCCAGCCAGTGGAAAGCTCCATTGCCGCACCCAATGCGCGCTTCGAAAGGCTCCCCTCTTCTACAGATTGCGCTGTAAAAACAGGAACATCGCGAAGAATACTACCATTAAGCTCCAGCCGAAGAACGCCGACCTGCTGGTTGTCGGCGACAGGTGCATCGAGTGGACCCTTATAGACAATACGCGCTTTCAGCTTGTCGCGACCGTCCTTGGGCAACAACAGCTCGACGCGATCCTTGACCTTCAACGGCACGTGCGTGAGCGCACCACCGAAAACTTGCGCCTCACCCACGATTTCGTCCGCCGGATAAAGCTGCACATCATCAAATGCCGTCATCCCCCATTGCAGGAGACGCTTTGCTTCTTCTTCACGCTCCTTGATGCTGGCAAGGCCGCTCACCGCCAGATAAAGCCTGCGACCGTTCTGTTCCGCCGACCCGACCAGCGCAAAGCCCGACGCTTCCGTAAAGCCTGTTCCCATGCCGTCAGCCCCGACATCAAGCCGCAATAACGGATTGCGGTTGCGCTGCATGATGTTGTTCCAGGTGAAGGCCGGTTGAGCATAGTACTTATAATATTCAGGATGGGCGGTTCGGATATGTCGCGCCAATCTGACCAAATCCTGCAGCGAGACTACTTGTCCTTCAGCAGGCAAACCCGTCGAGTTTACGAACTTGGAGCCGGTCAAGCCTAGTTCCTTCGCACGGTCGTTCATGCGGTCTGCGAAAGCCTGCTCGCTGCCTGCCAGTCCTTCTGCCAGTACGATAGCTCCGTCATTCGCCGACTGAACAATCATTCCTTGCAAAAGATCAGCGACGGTCGGCGTCGACTTGATGCGCGCGAACATCGTTGACGTCCCCGAGGGTGCACCTCCGGTTCTCCATGCATTTTCGCTGACTGTATATGATGTACCGAGTGTCGTGGCACCCTGTTCGAGCGCTTCAAATACCACTTCCGCAGTCATCAGCTTGGCAAGAGACGCAGGAGGAATCGGAACATTGGCATTCTTGGAAAGAAGCACAGTTCCGCTCCGGTCATCGACGAGCAAGACCTGCGGAGCTTTTGTAACGAATGCAGTTTCGACAGGTGCCGCCAAGCTAGTAACCGGCATGGCAACAGCCAGCGAAACGCCGGCAGTGACGGCACGAGCAAACACCAGTGTTTTTGAAATCAGCCCCATGCAAATCCCGTTACGTGAGCAATGTGATAGAGCTTACGCAACGAATCCGACCAAAATCAATATGCCAGTGTTTATCACCGTATCGTGAGCGATCAATCGAGACGCACCACAAACGCATTTTCTGCGCCTGCCTTCCAGGCCGCACGCAGCAGGGCATCATTTCCACCCTTCTCGGCCACGGCTGTCAACTCGTACAACTCACTGGTTTCGGTCGGAATCTTCGTGAGCGTAAATCTGATTGAGCCTGGCAATGAAGCCTGAACCTGCTTGGCCTCTTCAAGCGTCTTGAATGTGCCAATCTCAACATATTCGCCGTGTTCCTCGGCTTCACGACGCTTCCAGGCGCTTGAGATCGCATCCTTGGTCAGGATGCTGCCATAGGCGCGCTCTTCGGCATAGGCTGTTGCTGCAAGCCGGTCAGACGCATAGCCCGCGAGACCGCTGACACCGGCAGCATTAGCCACTCCGAAGCTTGTACCGGGGCGCTGCGACGGTACCGGTACATTTGCCGGTAACATTGGAGCTGCTCCACCCGACGGATCGCTATAAGCAGGATCGACTGCAAACGGTGAGTTTTCAGGTATAGGCGCGGACACCGGAACCGCGTCCATTACAGGCATCGGAACGCGTGACTTCGGTGAGGTCGGCGTCGGCCCGTTCATTGCCATCATGACGCCAGTTGCGGGCTGGCCGATCGCATCGCCACCTGCCGGACGGTACGACGCCATCAGAAATGCATCATCATTGCCGTTCAACGGAGCTCTTCCGACATATTCGACCTTCACATTCGCTGTACCGTGATGCTGATAATCAAGCATTTCGGCAGCTTTCTGGGAAAGATCGATCACGCGATCATATTCGTATGGACCACGGTCGTTCACACGCACGATCACCGAACTGCCATTGGCAAGATTGGTCACGCGGGCATAGCTCGGCAACGGCATCGTTGGATGCGCTGCGGTCAGATGCGTCATGTCATAGACTTCACCATTGGCAGTCAGACGACCATGGAAAGCTTCGCCATACCAGGAGGCATGGCCGACCTTGACGTATTTCTTGTCTTCCTTGGGATAATACCAGCGCCCCTTAACCTTGTATGGCTGACCGGTCTGATCGCGCCCGCCACCACGTGGTAGAGGCTTTCCTTTCGAAAAGGCTACGCGTGGGCTGGCTTTCACGCCATATTTGGATTCGGCGAAATATTCCTTCGAGCGCTTTGTCTTCGATTTCGGCTGCGGTGCCGATGCACAACCCGCCAAGGCAACAGCAATGGCCATAAACGACAACAGAACGACAGAACCGCGCTTATCGCGCAGCTTCACTGCCTTGCCGTTGACCGAATGTTTCAGCCCTCGTTTCGAATCCATACGCCACACGCCCGTTACTCAACAACGCAACCGGAAACGCTGGTCACGCCTTTTAGAATTTAGTGATGTCACCGATTCATTGACGGATCATTAAAGCTTTTGAAATTCCGCGTATTTTGAGTCGCATTGAACGGCACGGGCTCAACGCGGACGCGCCATGAATGTCCTGACTTGTGGAACAATCGCTCATTCGAAACGTTGAATTTTCAACAGGAAGGAGAACAAAAATGTTGAGAGCAATGATCCTTTGGCTGATGGGGGTTCCACTCGTTGTCGTGCTGCTTATCTGGTATTTTTTCTTTTAAATGTGGAACGTTCAGACCCTTCAATCGTTATTCATACGGCTCTTATGACCTCCGAGCCAGTCACCTAACGTCATGGATTAGGCCCGCTCCAACAAGGCGGGTCTTTTTTTGCGTGATCAACATCACGGCCTCAATTTTGAATCTGGCATGTAAACATTGATTGCTTTGCGCAGCAGACGAAAATGGGCAGGTGTCCAGGTTGACAGTTCACCATCTGTGTTTACGGCACGCGGCTTCTTGGTGCGCACAATAACTTCGGTCGTCGGGAAAGCCCGTACATCATCCCATTTGGAATGGGTACCGCGACGCAAGCTTGGAAGCAGGCGCAAAAGCTTCCACCAGTGATCGACTTCCAGACTATAGAAATCCAGCTTACCGTCATCCACTGTCGCATCCTTTTCGACAGCCATACCGCCGCCGTAGAATTTTCCATTCCCGACAGAGACTTGCAACGTACGGATTTTCTCTGTCATGCCGTCATGTTCCAGATAGACTGTGAAAAGCTCGGAGCGCATGAGGATGCGCGCTGCGACAATCGCATAACCGAGCTTTCCCCATTTCTTCTTCGCCGCGGAACTCAGTTGCTGCGCCAATTCAGCACTGAAACCGATACTTGCGACATTGAAATAAAGGTGACCGTTCACCTCACCCAGATCGATGGGCTGCACCTCGTAGGATGCAAGGCGACGCGCTGCCTCAACTGGATCGGCAGGAATGCCAATGGTTCGGGCAAAATCGTTTGCCGTTCCCAGCGGAAGGATTGCAAGCGGCAATCCGGTTTCCATCAATCCTTTGGCCGCAGCGTTCAGCGAACCGTCGCCACCACCGACAATAACCAGATCGCAATCTCTTTCACGAAGGATCACATCTGAAATTGTTTCATCGTCCTGCGGATTTCGTTCTATGAGCTGGAGGCCACCGCGTTCCAATGCTGCACGAATATCCGCGCCGTAACCCCTGCCATTTCGGGCATGTGGGTTTACGATAAGTAGTGCTCGGCGCTTTGTGGTCTTACCCATGGACTTCCTGTCATCTGCAACAGCCTGCGAATCTGGCTGCATGGTTAGGAGCGTTACCTGCAGATGGCCCCTCAATCCTGGATATCAATGGAATGGTTCATGAAAAATTTGTCACGGTACTGTAGTGTTTCGTGAGGTCATGAGACCGCATGTAGTGACAAGGCCGACCTGTCGACAAAACAGTTTGACGAGACCAGAAAGAGAACATAGTTTGGCAAAACCAACTGTAAAACTTTCTAAAGCGGCCTCGTCGAATTTGTCGCTAATCGACTGAAATACATTACAGTTTGCGGGTATGATGTAATGGTAGCCTGTCAGCTTCCCAAGCTGAACGCGCGGGTTCGATTCCCGCTACCCGCTCCAACATAATCGCTCGCACAAGTGTCAGAGACTAGCGAACATTTTCTCCGGTTTTTGGATCGACCTTCACCTCCACCTTGGCGCCAGCCTTGGTGACATATTCGATCTCGTAATAACCACGATCATTCCAGTCGACTTCATCAATGAAAGCAGTATCCGCGTTCTGTTCGATTTTCGCGATTATTTCCGAAAGTTTGGCGCCTTCCGGTGGCGGAGCGGCATAGGCCGCAGCAACAGACAGACCAAGAAACAAAGTCGTAACAGCAAGACGCATGGTTCTCTCCTTTAGCTATCCTAAAAGAGTAGGACTTCAGGCGTCTTCTTCAAGGCTAATGAGCATTACTTTATGATGGGGCTTATCGAACCGGTGAAGGTTTGATCTATCATCGCAGAGAGTTTAGGCTCTGCTCCAGACAAGATGACGACGATCGCTAGCATCAATATCAAAGGCGCAGCAAGAATGCCGCTCCTTACAGCCGGTTCGAGAATGCGCCGGGTTTTCTTGCTTCGCGTGGATTGCTGATCTCTCATGCAACTAACAGTAGTCGAGCAGACTTAATCGCCTATTAAATAATGTAGTTAATGCGTTATTAGCGCCCAACTACCGCTTAGTTTCCCTTGTTGCCGCGATATATATTGACCCCTAGCTCACGAATTTTCTTGCGCAGCGTGTTCCGATTTAATCCCAGAAGATCTGCCGCCTTGATTTGATTTCCACGTGTTGCCGTAAGACAGGCAAGGATCAAGGGATATTCCAGTTCCGCCAGAACCCGATGATAGAGACCTAGAGGCGGCAGGTCGGCACCGAATGACGCGAAGTAACGCTGCATATTCTGCTCGACAGCCTGCGATATGGAAATGTTCTCCATATCGCCACCACCGGCGGGAACGATATCCGGCTTGGCCAGTTCAGACTTCAATTCGGTTTCGATGATCTCCGGCGATATTTCCTCTTGCGGATAAAGCGCCGCCAGTCTTCGCACGAGATTTTCCAGCTCACGCACATTTCCAGGCCATGGGTACCGACGCATCATTTCCAGGCCAGCAGTGCTGATACGTTTTTCGGGCAAACCTTCTTCGGCAGCCCGCTTGAAAAAATGGCGCACGAGATCGGCCACATCCTCGCTGCGCTCGCGAAGCGGCGGCAAGCGCAGAGGCACGACATTCAGCCGATAATAAAGGTCTTCGCGGAAAAGTCCTTGTGCAATCAACTGCCGCAAATCCTTGTTGGTTGCTGCAACGATGCGCACATCGGTCTTGATCGGCGTGCGTCCGCCGACTGTCATATATTCGCCCTGTTGCAGCACACGCAAAAGTCGGGTTTGTGCTTCCATCGGCATATCACCGATTTCGTCGAGAAACAGTGTTCCACCATTCGCCTGCTCGAAGCGACCGCTCGAGCGGTTTTGTGCGCCGGTAAAAGCGCCCTTCTCGTGCCCGAACAACTCAGACTCAATCAGGTCGCGTGGGATTGCCGCCATATTGATCGCAACAAACGGTCCTTTTCGACGGCGTCCATATTCGTGCAGGGCGCTCGCAACCAGTTCCTTGCCCGTACCGGATTCACCCGTAACCATCACGGTCAAGTCCGTCTGCATCATGCGCGCCAGCACACGGTATATTTCCTGCATCGCAGGCGAACGGCCCACCAGCGGCATGTTATCTGCTTGCTCATCCGATAGAGCGGCAATGGGCTTGTGTTTTGGTTCAGACAGCGCACGACCGACGATATTAATGAGTTCCGTCAAATCGAATGGCTTCGGCAGATATTCGTAGGCTCCCGCCTCGGATGCCCTAATTGCCGTCATGAATGTGTTCTGCGCGCTCATCACCACAACCGGCAGGTCGGGACGCATCTTCTTGATGCGCGGCAGAAGATCAAAGGCATTCTCGTCCGGCATATTGACGTCTGTAATGACCAGATCACCATCACCTGCAGCCACCCATCGCCAGAGCGAGGCAGCATTGGAAGTTACGCGCACATCGTAGCCTGCTCGCGACAATGCCTGGTTCAGCACGGTCCGAATGGCTGCATCGTCATCCGCCACCAATATGGTTCCCGTCGGACGTCTTGCGATCATGCGTTATCTCCAGTATTTCCAGCTGCCAGTTCAGTATTTTTCCATGCGGGCATCAGAACGCGGAAAGTCGTTCGCGAAGGATGGCTGTCACATTCGATAATGCCACCATGATCGCCAATGATCTTCGCAACGAGTGCCAATCCCAGCCCCGAGCCATTGGTCTTCGTGGTCACGAACGGATCGAACAAATGCGGCAGCATATCCTGCGGCACACCTGGACCATTATCATGCACACAGAATTCGAGAGGCAGCGCCACCCTGTCCCGTGCGCCCGGCACCTGTAGACGAATGCCTGGACGATAAGCCGTGGACAGGACAATCTCGCCGCCCTCACGATCGCCTATGGCTTCCGAGGCATTCTTCAGGAGATTGAGAAAGATCTGCACGAGCTGGTCACGATTGGCGAAAACCGGCGGGAGAGAAGGATCATAATCTTCCACAAAGCGGATCTTCCGTGCGAACCCGTTCTTCGCAATCGCCTTCACATGATCCAGAACCGCGTGAATGTTGACCGCAGAGCGCTCGATGGGGCGCTCGTCCGAGAAAACTTCCATGCGGTCAACCAGTGAAACAATCCGATCCGTTTCGTCGGTAATGAGGCGCGCAAGCGCTCGATCTTCATCGCTGACAACCTGCTCCAGCAACTGTGCCGCACCGCGGATACCGGATAAAGGGTTTTTGATTTCATGGGCCAGCATTGAGGCAAGCCCGGTCACGGACCGCGCAGCACCTCGATGCGTCATCTGGCGGTCTATCTTTTCAGCCATCGTCTTTTCCTTGAAGAGGATGACCACAGCTCCCGGCAGCTCCGCTACAGGCGCTACGTAAACATCAACAATGCGCTCTGCCCCAAGACGCGGCGACGAGACATCGACGCGATATTCGTTCACCGGCATCTGACTGGTGCGAACCTGATCGACGAGTGCCAGAAGCGGGCTGCCGAAGGGCAGAAAGGATTCCAGCCGGTTGCGCGCCAGAATGGACGAGCCGGAACGAAAGAACTGTTCCGCGTCCAGATTGGCATAGGCGATATAATTCTCGGCGCTAACCATGATAACCGGTTGGCTGATCGCATCGAGTACAACAGACGGAATACCGTTCGTTTCGGTTCTCTCGCGCATCAGGCAACCTCTTTGAGCGCGGTTTCAGGAACTTCGCGCATGAATATACGACGCAAGGCATCGATGACGGCTTTCCGGTCAGTCAGGGTCATGACTTCTGCTTTCTCGATTGGCGTACATGCAGCGCCAGCATGACGATCAAGATACCAGCCGAGATGTTTGCGCGAATGACGGATGCCCGTCGTACTTCCATAATGCTCGAGCATATCTTCGTAGTGCTTTATAATATAATCAAGAATTTCACTTCGTGACTGTGGGGCAAGATCGCTTCCAGCAATTGCACCGGCCAGCCATGGTTGTCCATAAGAGGCACGCCCGACCATCACGGCATCCGCTCCGGAACGGCGTAAAATTTCCTCCGCATCAGGTCGACACGCCACGTCTCCGTTGGCAATCAGAGGAATCCTGACTGCATCCCGGACGGCGTGAATTGCATTCCAGTCCGCTTTACCTTCATAGAACTGACAACGCGTGCGCCCATGGACAGTCACCATGGCAATACCGGCTCCTTCAGCGCGCCTTGCAAGTTCAGGCGCGTTGACGCTTTTCTCGTCCCATCCCAGCCGCATCTTGAGTGTGACCGGAACGCGGACCGCATTAACCGTGGCCTCGACGAGGGTCATTGCGTGATCGAGATCGCGCATCAGCGCAGATCCCGAATAACCGCCCGTCACTTTCTTGGCCGGACACCCCATATTGATATCGATGATATCAGCGCCTTCACCTTCGGCGATCCTGGCCGCCTCGCCCATCCAGTGTGCTTCTCGTCCCGCGAGCTGCACGACATGCGTTCCAAGCCCTTCACCCGAAAGACGCAGAAGGCTTTCCTTGTGACAGTTACAGAGTTCGGCGCTGGCGACCATTTCAGACACGACCATGCCAGCGCCAGCCTCTGCGGCACGCCTGCGGAACGGAAGGTCCGAAACGCCAGACATCGGCGCGAGGAAAACGCGATTGGCAAGGGCCACATCGCCAATGGTCAAAGGTTGATCGAGAAAACTCACCAATAAATGCCTATTTGATGTGCATAGTGCAATTAGCACATACATTAATCAGTCTCAATTTTCAACGCAAGGAAAAGCGCGCGCAAAATCACGATAAATCAATTGCCGTCTGGCATTTATCTGCACAAGGCATTATTCGGCTTGAAAAGGCAAATTTGAACAGATGCAACCTTTGGCAGAGGCGACAACCATTTCAAAGATAGCAGCAGTCATTGTGGCAGCTGGCCGCGGAGAGCGAGCCGGGCAGAGCATCGAAGGGCCGAAACAATACCGGCGCATCGGTGGCGAAGCCGTACTTGCCCGCACTTTGCGCGCTTTTATCGACTGCCCGCTGGTTGATAGCATCGTTGTCGTCATTCATCCAGACGACCATGTGCTTTACGAACGCGCCCTCCCGGAAAACTGCGGCACCATTCTCGTCGTGAATGGCGGCGCTACCCGGCAGGAATCAACGCGCCTTGGTCTCCTCGCATTGCGAGATTATGCACCGCAATATGTCATGATCCATGATGGTGTGAGACCGTTTGTCAGTCAGGATTTACTGAAGCGTATCGTCGAAAATCTCGCGCCTGATGAAGGCGTTCTACCGGCTCTGGCAGTTTCGGACACTCTCAAACAGTCAGCCACAGACGGAACAGTAAAAACGACGGTGCCTCGCGTTGGTCTTTTTGCTGCACAGACCCCCCAAGCATTTCCCTATACGCCAATCCTTGATGCACATGAAAAGGCCTTCGCGATCAGTCGCTCTGATTTCACGGATGATGCTGCCATTGCCGAATGGCAAAGTATCGCTGTCCGCATCATCGAAGGATCGGCGGACAATACCAAGCTTACCTGGGCAAAGGATATCGAAATGGCTGACAAACGCCTGCGGCAAGACCACGTCTCGTTTCCCGACATTCGTACTGGCAATGGTTATGACGTCCATTCCTTTGAACCCGGCGATCATGTGACGCTGTGCGGTGTGAAAATTCCCCACGAAGCGAAACTCAATGGCCATTCAGACGCCGATGTTGGACTTCATGCGCTGACCGACGCCCTGCTTGCGACGCGAGGAGCGGGTGATATCGGCACGCATTTCCCGCCTTCCGACCCACAATGGAAAGGCGCTGCTTCCCGCATCTTTATCGAACATGCTGCCAATATCGTGCGTGAAGCTGGCGGTCGTATCGCCAATGTCGACGTGACCTTTATCAGCGAAGCACCGAAGATCGGCCCACATCGTGCAGCAATGACAGAAGCTCTTTGCGACATGCTGGGAATTGCCGCCGATCGCGTTTCCATTAAAGCCACAACCAACGAAAAACTTGGCTTCGTCGGACGCCGTGAAGGTATCGCTGCCATTGCAACGGCAACCGTCATCTATCCCGGCGAGGTTCCCGAATGAGCGCGCTCATCGCAGAAGACAAAGCTATTGCCGTGCTGGAAGCCTGCCGCAAGGCCGGTGTAATGATCGCGATGGCCGAGTCTTGCACAGGCGGGCTTATAGCTGGATCTCTGACCGACATCGCCGGTTCATCCGATGTCGTGGATCGCGGCTTCGTTACTTATTCCAACGAAGCGAAAGCCGAAATGATCGGTGTTCCGATGGAATTGATCAATCGCGTTGGCGCTGTCTCGAAAGAAGTGGCGCTTTCCATGGCTGAAGGGGCACTTTCTCGCTCCCGCGCCGGTGTAACGGTGGCGGTTACGGGCGTTGCGGGGCCAGGCGGCGGTTCCGATGAAAAACCTGTCGGTCTCGTGCACATCGCATCGGCGCGAAAAGGCCACCCGCCCCTTCATCGCGAATACCATTTCGGTCCAAAAACCAGAGCCGAAATCCGCCACGCGACGGTTTTCGCCGCACTGGACCTCGTTCTGGAAAACCTTCGATAGTCTGAAGCATATACTTTTATCTGTCGCGCCCTATCCTTGTCTTTGATCAGACAAGGAGAACATGGCGATGCGTTTCGATGGTAAGGTGGCAATCGTTACAGGTGGGGCAAGTGGCATCGGCGAAGCGACTGTTCGGGCTTTTGTTCGCGAGGGAGCGAATGTCGTTATCGCGGATTATTCAGAGCATGGCCAGCAACTGGCCAGCAAGCTTGCAAGCGGCACCGAACGGGCAATATTCGTCAAAACCGATGTAACCGATACGAAAGCCGTGCAGGCGTTGATTGCAAAAACCGTCGAAACTTATGGTCGCCTCGACATCATGTTCGCCAATGCAGGCATCGCCGCAGATGGCCCGATAGACGAGCTGGATGAAACTGCATGGCAGAAAACCATCGATATCAACCTTACCGGTGTCTATCTTTGCGATAAATACGCGATTGACCAGATGCGCTCACAGGGCGGCGGAGTGATCGTGAATTGCGGCTCCATTCACAGTCATGTCGGGAAATCAGGCGTCACCGCCTATGCGGCTACAAAGGGCGGCGTAAAACTTCTGACGCAGACACTTGCCATTGATTACGGTGCGCAAAACATCCGGGTGAATGCGGTTTGTCCCGGCTATATCGATACGCCGCTTCTCAAGGATATACCCGACGACAAGAAACAGGCTCTATTAGCCCTGCATCCTATAGGTCGTCTCGGTCGCGCCGAAGAAGTAGCCAGCGTCGTGCTTTTTCTGGCAAGCGACGAATCTTCCTTCGTCACGGGAGCATCCATACTGGTCGATGGCGGTTATACGGCGCAGTAAAAGCACATCCTGAAAAGTGTGAAACGGTTTTCAGATAAGATGTGCGTGAAAAGAAAAAATGAGAGCCCCGGAAAACCAGGGCTCTTCTCAGGTTAGTCCGTATATCTGATCGGCCCGCTTCTCAAACGCTTCGGAAAATTTTTTGAAAGCGAGATCGAACATCGTTCCCATGAGAAGACCGAGGGTACGGCTCTTGAACTCATAATCGATGAAAAATTCGACATCGCACTCACTTCCGTCTCCCACCGGCTTGAAGGTCCAGCGGTTGTCGAGATAGCGAAACGGCCCGTCGAGATATTTTACATCAATGACGTTTTCCTCGGGCTTCAGCAGCACCTGACTGGTGAATGTCTCACGGATAAGCTTGTAACCAACTGTCATGTCGGCAATGAGAAGAGCCTTACCGTCACGCTCCTTGCGGGAGCGAACAGACAAGGCCTCACACATTGGCAGAAACTGCGGATATTTCTCGACATCCGCAACGAGACCGAACATTTGCTCTGCCCGGTGATGTACCCGCCTGACGGTTGTAAACTGCGGCATTTCCTGTCTTAGGCCCGTGCAGCGATCTGCGCCTCACGCGCGGCTCTCAGCTTCGCGAAATCATCGCCAGCGTGATGCGATGAACGCGTCAGCGGACTGGATGCAACCAGCAGGAAGCCCTTCGTCCGACCAATCGTCTCGAACGACTTGAATTCGTCGGGTGTCACGAAGCGAATGACAGGATGATGCTTGCGGGTCGGCTGAAGATATTGGCCGATGGTCATAAAATCCACATCAGCCGAACGCAGATCGTCCATCAACTGAAGGATTTCGTTCCGCTCTTCGCCAAGACCGACCATGATACCGGACTTGGTGAAAATGGTTGGGTCCAGTTCCTTGACGCGCTGCAGCAGACGGATCGAATGGAAATAACGAGCGCCAGGACGAACCTTCAGATAACGCGACGGCACAGTTTCCAGATTGTGGTTGAACACGTCGGGACGGGCTTTCACCACGACTTCGAGAGCGCCTTCCTTGCGCAGGAAATCCGGTGTCAGGATTTCAATCGTGGTAGCAGGAGTAGCTTCGCGGATGGCCTGAATGACCTCAGCAAAATGCTGCGCACCACCATCGGCAAGATCGTCGCGATCCACCGATGTAATAACCACATGCGTCAAGCCCATCTGCTTGACGGCCTTGGCAACATTCTCGGGTTCGTTCGGATCGAGCGCAGTCGGGATACCGGTCGAGACGTTACAGAAAGCACAGGCACGCGTGCAGATCTCGCCCATGATCATGAAGGTCGCGTGCTTCTTTTCCCAGCACTCGCCGATGTTCGGGCAACCTGCCTCTTCGCAAACCGTGACCAGCTTGTTTGAGCGAACGATATCGCGCGTTTCGCTGTAGCCGCGTGAGACAGGAGCCTTGACACGAATCCAATCGGGCTTCTTCAGGACAACATTGTCCGGACGATGCGCCTTCTCTGGATGCCGCTCACGCTTGCCTTGGTTCACCAGATCGAGAACTGTAACCATGCTTTTTCCTGCCTATCCGAAGCATTTTCATGAATGGACCTGAAATGCTCCCAAATTCGGTTCGGTCCTAATCCCTGCCCTCAACCCTGTCAACTTGAGCGATTTGCTACTCATCGCCGCGCCGCCAGTCCAAGAGCCCGGAAAACTAATGCCCATATCAGGCCAAATACCAAGCCTGCAGTGCCGAGCGCCAATGTGAGCACCCAGACACCATACCAACCGGTTATGGCCACTCCGTTGACCGATATGGTGTTGCCGCCAAGAACACTCAAGGTGCCGGCTGCAAAGCCCAGCACCAGTCCTCCAACAGTACACCACTTAATGATCGGCCAGGCGGCACGCCGCCATGGCCCTCCGTTCTCGATCAGCGGAATGAGCGTCCCTCCGTATTATGCGTTCAGCACACGACCATACGCATCCAGAACGCTTTCCTTCATCATCTCGGAAAGGGTCGGGTGCGGGAAGACCGAATGCATCAGCTCTTCCTCAGTCGTTTCAAGGTTCATGGCGATCACGAAACCCTGGATGAGTTCAGTCACTTCCGCACCGACCATATGAGCACCAAGCAGCTGTCCCGTCTTCTTGTCGAAGATGGTCTTAACCAGTCCCTGATCTTCACCGAGCGCAATCGCCTTGCCATTTGCAGCAAACGAATAGCGACCAACGCGGATATCGTAGCCCTTTTCCTTGGCCTTTGCTTCGGTCAGACCAACGGAAGCGACCTGCGGGTTACAGTAGGTGCAGCCCGGAATCATGTTCTTTTCGAGCGGATGAACATTCGGAAGGCCTGCAATCTTCTCGATGCAGATAACGCCTTCATGCTCGGCCTTGTGTGCTAGCATTGGCGGACCGGCAACGTCGCCGATAGCATAGATGCCAGCAACGTTGGTCTTGCCATATCCATCAATGACGACGCATCCACGGTCTGTTTTCACACCGAGTGCTTCAAGGCCAAGATTTTCGATATTACCCTGAACGCCAACTGCCGAGATCATACGGTCCACGGTCAACGACTGCGTCTTGCCGTCCTTGGTCTCGATATGGGCAGTCACATTATTTGCACCCTTCTCGACCTTGGTAACCTTGGCATCGGTAATGATCTTCAGGCCACGCTTTTCAAGCTGTTTGCGCGCGAGTGTGGAAATCTCCGCATCTTCAACCGGCATGATCTGCGGCATCAATTCCACGACCGTCACGTCAACGCCCATGTCATTGTAGAAAGAGGCAAACTCGATACCAATCGCACCCGACCCCATAACCAGCATGGACTTCGGCAGTTCCTGCGGAACCATTGCTTCGAAATAGGTCCAGATCAGCTTGCCATCCGGCTCAATGCCCGGCAAAGAGCGCGGACGTGCGCCAGTGGCGACGATAACGTGCTTCGCCTTGTAGGTGCCCTCCCCCAAAACGCCCTTCGGAACAGGGTTCTGCGGTTGCATCGGCTGCTTTGACGACTTGCCGACCGAAATCTCAACCGGATTGTTGCCCGAAGCAGCCTTTACAAGCTTTGCCTCGCCCCAGATCACGTCGATCTTGTTCTTCTTCATCAGGAAGCCGACGCCGCCATTAAGACGTGCGGACACACCGCGCGACCGCTGTACCACAGCCGTCACATCAGGTGTGATCGTTCCTTCCAGCTTCAGACCGTAATCCTTGGCGTGTTCGCCAAAATGCAGGATTTCAGCCGAGCGCAAAAGCGCCTTGGTCGGAATACAGCCCCAGTTGAGGCAAATGCCACCCAAATGTTCACGCTCAACGATAGCCGTCTTCAGGCCAAGCTGCGCAGCGCGGATTGCGGTAACATAACCACCCGGGCCCGAGCCGATAACAATAACGTCGTAAATGTCGGCCATATTGTCCTGCCTTTGCTCAGTTCACTTCTCGGGTGAGCAGCACCCAGTCGTGTCTTTTGTCCTGCCCAATGCGTTCTATCGCTTCGAGCCGCTCAATTTCCTTGAAACCATGGGCGCCGTAAAGGGAAAGCGCCACATCGTTGTGGCTTTCGGTTATCAGGCTGATTGCCGGATTACCGTTCCGGTACGCCAGGTCGATCTCGTTGGCGACGAGTGCACGGCCAATACCTTTGCCGCGAAACTCCCGATAAACGCCAACACTATCTATAAAACGGTTGCCAATGACCTTGCGCTGCATCGCGATCAGCTGATCCGTAACCGGATGTTTTTCAGGCAGATCGTTGATACTTTCGTCCACAGTGAAGCCGATGGAAAGCCCAGCAATATCGTCGGCCCATTCGGCTATGGTCGCGCTCTGCCAGCCTTCGCTCCCGTCAGCGCGCATATATTGCCGACCGCGTTCCATGGCCGTTTCGGTTCGCCCGTCAAGAACGGCCCCGTACCAGAGCCATGACGCAAAACCGTGCGAAGAGATATCGACAAGAATGGCGATCTCTGCGGCTTCACGGCGTTCAGCCGGGCGTAGGTTCGGTTGTCCAGCCATTCAAAAACCTCAGGCGTCGAGTTCAGCAGAACGCGACGCCCTTGAAGTTGATCAATCAGACCAGCATACCCATCGGGTTTTCGATGTGACGCTTGAAGGCCTGTGCAAGTTCAGCAGCCAACGCGCCGTCGACGGCACGATGATCGGTTGAAAGGGTTACAGACATAACGGTCGCAACCTTGATTTCACCGTTCTTGACCACTGCACGCTGTTCACCTGCGCCGATTGCGAAAATGGTCGCATGCGGCGGATTGATGATCGCGGCAAAGTCCTTCACGCCAAACATGCCAAGGTTGGACACGGAGGTCGAACCGCCCTGATATTCTTCAGGCTTCAGCTTGCGATCACGCGCACGCTTGGCAAGGTCCTTCATCTCATTGGAGATAGCGGACAGCGTCTTCGAGTCCGACTGACGCACGATTGGTGTAATCAGACCGCCCGGAATGGAGACTGCAACGCCGACATCAGCACGCTTGTGCTTGACCATACCGCCTTCAGTCCAGGAGACATTGGCTTCAGGAATGTCACGCAGTGCAAGAGCAACAGCCTTGATCACCAGATCGTTGACAGAAAGCTTGTAGGCCGGAACCTCACCCTTTTCAGTCTTGATCATCGGCGCAGCTGCATTGATCTGCGAACGCAGAGCCAGAAGTGCATCCAGTTCGCAATCAATCGTCAGATAGAAATGCGGAACAGTCTGCTTCGATTCCACCAGACGGCGGGCAATGGTTTTGCGCATACCATCGTGAGGAACGATCTCGTAGGTGCCTTCCTCAAAGAGCTTGAGAACGGTTTCATCCGACATCGGCTTCGGTGCGGCAGCAGAGGCAGCTTCCGCCTTCGGCGCAGCAGCCTTGGCACCACCGGAAGCCAGAGCAGCTTCCACATCGCGCTGAACGACACGGCCGTGCGGACCGGTACCCTTCACAGCGGCGATATCGACACCGGATTCCTTGGCGATACGGCGTGCAAGCGGTGACGCAAACACGCGGTCACCCTTATTCGCAGCAGCAGGCTGCTCTGCCTTGGTTGGTGCAGGCACCGCTGCAGGAGCTGCGGCTGGCTTCGGCTCTTCCTTGGGAGCCTCGACCTTCGCTTCTGTCTTCGGAGCAGAAGCCGCGCCCTTTGCTGCAGCCGCCACGTCCTCGCCTTCTTCGGCGAGGATAGCGATCAGCGCATTGACCTTGACGCCTTCGGAGCCAGCGGGAACCACGAGCTTGGCAATCGTGCCCTCGTCCACAGCTTCCACTTCCATCGTGGCCTTGTCGGTCTCGATTTCAGCAATAACATCGCCAGGAGCGATCTTGTCGCCTTCCTTGACCAGCCATTTCGACAGGTTGCCTTCTTCCATCGTCGGAGAAAGCGCTGGCATGGTGATATTGATCGGCATGTCCAGACCCTTTCGTTACGCGGTATAGGTAACGGCTTTCACCGCTTCGACCACTTCGGCGACAGTCGGCAGCGCCAGCTTTTCCAGATTTGCCGCATAAGGCATCGGAACATCCTTACCAGCAATGGTCAGGATCGGCGCATCGAGATAATCGAAAGCCTGCTGCATGACGCGGGTGGCGATTTCCGTACCAACGGACGACTGCGGGAAACCTTCTTCCACAGTCACAAGTCGGCCAGTCTTCTTGACCGATTCGACTACAGTTGGAATATCCATCGGGCGGATCGTGCGCAGATCGATGATTTCAACATCGATACCCTGCTGGGCCAGCTCTTCAGCCGCCTTGACGGCGTAGGTCATGCCGATACCGAACGAAACAATGGTGGCGTCCTTGCCCTGCTTGTGAATGCGGGCCTTGCCAATCGGCAGCACGAAATCGTCAAGCTTTGGTACATCGAAATGATGACCGTACAGGATTTCGTTTTCGAGGAAGATCACTGGATTCGGATCGCGAATGGCAGCCTTCAGCAAGCCCTTGGCGTCGGCTGCCGTGTACGGCATGACGACCTTGAGACCCGGAATGTGGCTGTACCAGGCCGCATAGCATTGCGAGTGCTGGGCAGCAACACGCGCAGCCGCACCGGACGGACCACGGAAGACCATCGGAGCGCCCATCTGTCCGCCGGACATATAAAGCGTCTTGGCAGCAGAGTTCACGATCTGGTCGATTGCCTGCATGGCAAAGTTGAAGGTCATGAACTCAACGATCGGACGCAGACCTGCAAAAGCAGCCCCTACACCTACACCGGCGAAACCATGTTCGGTGATCGGGGTATCTACAACGCGCTTGGAACCGAATTCATCGAGAAGTCCCTGAGTTACCTTGTAAGCGCCTTGATATTCGGCAACTTCTTCACCCATAACGAAAACGCTCGGGTCGCGGCGCATTTCTTCGGCCATCGCATCACGAAGCGCTTCACGAACGGTCGTAGAAACCATTTCGGTGCCAGCCGGAATGTCCGGGTCGGACGCGACTTCGAGTGCTGGAGCCTTTGGAGCAGCCGGAACAGAATCAGTCTTCTTTTCTTCGGCTTTTGGCTCTTCCTTGGCTTCGCTCGATGGTGCCTCGGCTTTGGCGGCCGGAGCAGAACCGATATCGGAAGCGCTTTCACCGTCACCGAGAAGCACGGCAATCGGCGTATTGACCTTCACGCCTTCGGTGCCTTCATCGACAAGAATTTTGCCAATCGTGCCTTCATCGACAGCTTCGACTTCCATCGTCGCCTTGTCGGTTTCAATTTCGGCGATCACATCGCCGGACGTAACCTTGTCGCCTTCTTTCTTCAGCCATTTGGAGAGCTTGCCCTCTTCCATGGTTGGGGAAAGTGCGGGCATGAGAATTTCTACGGGCATGACAACACCTTCCTGGAATTAGAGCAGAATATCCGTGTAGAGCTCGGATGCATCCGGCTCCGGATCGTTTTGAGCGAAATCAGCAGAATCAGCGACAATGTCGCGGACATCCTTGTCGATTTCCTTCAGCTCTTCCTCGGTTGCCCAACCCTTGTCGATCAGACGCTGCTTGACCTGCTCGATCGGATCATGCTCGGAGCGCATCTTCTGCACTTCTTCCTTCGAGCGATACTTTGCCGGGTCCGACATGGAGTGACCGCGGTAACGGTAGGTCTGCATGTCGAGAATGATCGGCCCCTTGCCCGAACGCGTCCATTCCACGGCCAGATCCGCAGCAGCCTTGACCGCACGAACATCCATGCCATCCACCTGGATACCCGGAATATTGAAAGAGAGACCGCGCTTCGAGAAGTCCGTTTCTGCGGACGAGCGCGAAACCGAAGTGCCCATGGCGTAGCGGTTGTTCTCGATTATGTAGACTACCGGCAGCTTCCATAGCGATGCCATGTTGAAGCTTTCGTAGACCTGACCCTGATTGGAAGCGCCATCGCCGAAATAGGTCAGCGTTACATTGTCGTTGTCGCGATAGCGATTCGCGAATGCGAGGCCTGTGCCGAGCGAAACCTGCGCACCGACGATACCATGACCGCCGTAGAAGTTCTTCTCTTTGGAGAACATGTGCATGGAGCCGCCCTTGCCCTTGGAAAGGCCGCTGCGACGTCCGGTCAGTTCAGCCATCACGCCGCGCGCGCTCATGCCCGCTGCTAGCATATGACCATGATCGCGATAGGCGGTGATAACCTGATCACCTTCCTTCAGCGCCATCTGCATGCCGACCACCACGGCCTCCTGGCCGATATAAAGGTGGCAGAAACCACCAATGAAGCCCATGCCATAAAGCTGACCGGCTTTTTCTTCGAAACGCCGGATCAACAGCATTTCGCGATAAGCGTCCAGCTCCTGCTTCTTGTCGAAGTTCACAGGTGCAGGTGCCTTGGGTGCAGTCACAGAAGTCGCCTGCGTTTTGCTAGCAGGCGACTTTTTAGCCCTCGGTGCCATATCTCGCTCCCTAAATTGTCGTTCTATTGTGACGTTATACGGGCATATCACAAGATACAATATGCGCCCAGAGCATATCTGCTATGTCGCCAAGCCCTTAAAAACATATCACAAAAAGACAATTAACCGGATTTCAGTTAATTTGAACGGTCTTCCCTGGAGGTGATAATTGTCACTTCATCGGGATGGGAGAGATTAAGCGCTCTGCGTGCCTGCTCGTCAAGCATATCCTTCTCGATGGAACCGTCGCGCAAAAGCGTGACTCGTTTTTCGAGCGCGTTGCGATCTGCCGTCACTTGTTCGAGCTGCTTGGCCAGAAGACTTTTCTGCTCTTCCAGCTGGATACGGGAGTAGAGACCATATTCGCCGTGATAGGCGTGAAAGCCGAAGTAACTCAGAAATGCAGCCGTCAGAATGGGCAACACAAAACGCCCACGGATCGATTTACGCTTCTGCTTGGTCCACATTTCGGCTTCCTTCCCGGATATTCGGTGCCACTACGAATCCTGCGAAGGACATCAATCCGAATTCCACCATCAAGCATTATTTTGCTTAACAGAGATTTACCAAGAACCGATGTCAGGAGCAGTCGGGACTAGTTTTCGTAACAACTGGAAGAAGTGAACCTCGCGCAAACCATTCAAACCCGTCAGGAATCGAGAACGGCTCATCATAAAGACGAGCCGCTCATTCAGATTGATAAAATGTTTGACAGGATCAAACATCTACAATTGTGGAAAACCCGCCCATGATCATGCGCTTGCCGTCGAATGGCATCTGGTCACCCATCGCCTTCATACGCGGATCACTCATCATTTTGCTATTTGCAGCGTCGCGCGTTGCCTTGTCGGGATATTCGAACCAGGAGAAAACAACCTCCTCGTCGGCCTCGGCCTTAACCGCACGTCGAAAATCGGTGACCTTGCCATCCGGCACATCATCCCCCCATGCTTCGACCATACGCGTCACGCCAAACTCCTTGAATAATACAGCAGCTTCGGCGGCATGCTTGCGATAAAGTTCCTTGTTCGCCTTGGGGACGGCGACAACAAATCCTTCGATATAAGCCATTTTCTCTCTCCCGTTGTTAACTCCCCCACGGCTTCATCATCTGAATTCCAAGCCGCTGCCTCATCAGCTCAAACACCAATGCAATAACATTGATATCAATATAATTGCATCCGGTCAAATGCCGAGCATTGGAAGTCATATAGGGCGAAAACGAAAAAAGGCGGACCGAAGCCCGCCTTTATCAGTCTCAGAGAAAAATCAGAGGAACTTCAGTGCGCTGCGACCTGCATAGCGGGCCTGCTTGCCAAGTTCTTCCTCGATACGGATCAGCTGGTTGTACTTGGCCGTACGGTCCGAACGGGCCAGCGAGCCAGTCTTGATCTGACCACAGTTGGTAGCAACCGCGAGATCGGCAATCGTCGAATCCTCGGTTTCACCCGAACGATGCGACATGACGGCAGTATAGCCAGCCTTATGAGCCGTTTCGACCGCGTCGAGCGTTTCAGACAGCGATCCGATCTGGTTGACCTTGACGAGAATCGAGTTGGCAACGCCCATACGAATACCGTCACGGAGACGAGCGGAATTGGTGACGAACAGGTCGTCACCAACGAGTTGGCACTTGTCGCCAATAAGATCGGTCAGGTACTTCCAACCTTCCCAGTCGTCTTCAGCCATACCATCTTCGATAGTGACGATAGGATAGTCGCTGGCGAGCTTGGCGAGATACTTGGCCTGAGCCTTTGGATCGCGCGTCTTGCGTTCGCCTTCATAGACGTAATTACTGTCCTTGAAAAATTCGGTCGCAGCGCAGTCGAGGCCAAGAGCAATATCTTCACCCGGCTTGAAACCGGCCTTTTCGATCGATTCCATGATGAAATCGAGCGCAGCCTGGGCATTCTTCAGATTAGGAGCAAAGCCGCCTTCATCGCCAACATTGGTGTTGTGACCGGCATCCTTCAGACGCTTCTTGAGGGTATGGAAAACTTCCGAGCCATAACGAACAGCTTCACGAACGGACGAAGCCCCCACTGGCAGAATCATGAACTCCTGGAAATCAATCGGATTGTCAGCATGTGCACCGCCATTAATGATATTCATCATGGGGACCGGCAGAACATGGGCATTTGCCCCACCAACGTAGCGGTAAAGTGGGAGACCGGTTGCCTGGGCCGCAGCCTTGGCAACGGCAAGCGAAACGCCCAGAATAGCGTTGGCGCCGATGTTGCCCTTGTTGGCCGAGCCGTCAAGCTCGATCATCGTCTGGTCGATGAGCAGCTGGCTTTCCGCATCCATGCCCGCAATAGCGTCAAAAATCTTGCCATTGACAGCTTCGACGGCCTTTTCCACACCCTTGCCGAGATAGCGGCTGCCACCATCACGCAATTCTACAGCTTCATGCGCGCCAGTCGATGCGCCAGACGGAACCGCAGCACGTCCGAAAGAGCCGTCTTCAAGCACAACGTCCACTTCGACGGTCGGGTTGCCGCGGCTGTCGAGGATTTCGCGGCCGACGATGTCGATGATTGCAGTCATAGGAACCAGTCCTTCCCTATAGATTGCCCCGCCAGATGTGCGAGGCGCTTAACAAATCCGATGCGGCCATTTCTTAGCGCATAATCCTGAAACTTTGCAGACATTTCAGAAAAGATTATGCACCAGGCCAATTTTTAAGCCCTAACCGCAAAAAAAGCGGCGAGAATGGCTTAGCGAAACAAAAGGCGGAGGAAAATCCCCCGCCTTTTTAAATTCTCCGAGAACTGTTTAAAGCCCTTTCGCGATACGATCGAAAGCCATCAGCTTTTCGAGGAGCGCGGGCATTTTATCCACCGGCACCATGTTCGGGCCATCGGAAGGAGCATTGTCCGGATCCTGATGCGTTTCGATGAAGAGCCCGGCAACGCCAACGGCTACAGCTGCGCGTGCCAGCGTCTCAACGAATTCGCGCTGACCACCCGACGAACCACCTTGCCCGCCCGGCTGCTGTACGGAATGAGTCGCATCGAAGACTACTGGCGAACCGAGGCCTGCCATGATCGGCAAGGAACGCATATCGGAAACGAGCGTATTATAGCCAAACGAAACACCGCGTTCGGTCGCCAGCACATTCGGATTGCCACTTTCCGTAATCTTGGAAAGAACATTTTTCATGTCCCACGGCGCCAGAAACTGGCCCTTCTTGACATTCACGACACGTCCCGTCTTGGCGGCAGCAATCAGCAGATCGGTCTGGCGGCAGAGAAATGCCGGGATCTGCAGGACATCGACCACAGGAGCAACTGCGGCGCACTGCTCTTCAGTGTGGATATCCGTCAGCACCGGAAAGCCGAACTCCTTCTTGAGATCCGCAAAAACTTCCATTGCCTTTTCGAGGCCGATTCCACGCTCAGCCTTCAAGGATGTGCGATTGGCCTTGTCGAAGCTGGACTTGTAGACAAGACCGATGCCGAGCTTATCAGTCATCTCCTTGAGACGGCCTGCCATATCGAAAGCGTGTTCACGCGTTTCCATCTGGCACGGGCCCGCTATCAGGGCAAACGGCGCACTGTTTGAAAAAGTAACGTTTCCGATTTTTACGGATGAATTGGCAGTCGCCATGACGTGAACCTCGATATTGAATGCCTTGCAGGCACCTTATCTGGCGTAAAGGTGGGTCGAAAACAAGACCACGGCCTGAAAGCGGAAATGAAAACGCGCCCCGAAAGGCGCGTTAGATTTTCAGACCAGACGGCTCTGCTCGATTGCCGCTTCGATGAAGGAAGCAAACAGCGGATGCGGTTCGAACGGTCGAGACTTCAGTTCAGGGTGGTACTGAACGCCGATGAACCAAGGGTGGTCAGGATATTCGACTGTTTCCGGCAGAACACCATCCGGTGACATGCCTGCGAAGTTCAGTCCGGCAGATTCCAGACGTTCCTTGTAGTCGATATTGACTTCATAGCGATGACGATGGCGCTCGGAAATATCGGTCGATCCGTAGATTTCCGCAATCTTCGAGCCCGACTTCAACGCCGCTTCATATGCACCAAGGCGCATTGTACCGCCAAGATCACCAGCCGAAGCGCGCTTCTCGAGCATATTGCCCTTCAGCCACTCGGTCATGAGACCGACAACCGGCTCCTTGGTCGGACCGAACTCGGTCGAAGATGCGTTTTCGATACCAACGAGATTACGTGCTGCTTCAATGCAAGCCATTTGCATGCCAAAGCAGATACCGAAGTAAGGAACCTTGCGTTCACGAGCGAACTTCGCTGCAAGAATCTTGCCTTCCGCGCCACGTTCGCCGAAACCGCCCGGCACCAGAATGCCATGAACCTTTTCCAGATATGGGGCCGGATCTTCGCTTTCGAAGACTTCAGCCTCGATCCAGTCGAGATTGACTTTTACCTTGTTGGCAAGACCACCATGATAGAGCGCTTCGATCAGCGACTTATAGGCATCTTTAAGGCCGGTATATTTGCCGACGATGGCGATGGTCACTTCGCCTTCCGGATTGTGGAGGCGGTTGGAGACCTCTTCCCAGCGGTCCATACGGGGCTTCGGAGCCGGATCGATACCGAATGCCGACAGAACTTCCGAATCAAGGCCTTCCTTATGGTAGGCAATCGGCACATCGTAGATCGTTGCTACGTCGAGCGCCTGAATGACCGCGCTTTCGCGGACATTACAGAACAACGACAGCTTGCGACGTTCTGATTCCGGAATCTCGCGATCGGCGCGGACCAGAAGGATATCTGGAGCAATACCGATAGAGCGCAGCTCCTTGACCGAATGCTGGGTCGGCTTGGTCTTCAGTTCACCAGCTGCCGGAATATACGGCATCAAGGTCAGATGGATATAAACTGCCGTTCCGCGCGGCAGTTCATTGCCAAGCTGACGGATCGCTTCGAGGAACGGCATGGCTTCGATATCGCCAACCGTGCCGCCGATTTCGCAAAGAACGAAATCATAGTCTTCGTTGCCTTCAAGGACGAAGTTCTTGATCTCGTCGGTCACATGCGGAATGACCTGAACCGTCGCACCGAGATAATCGCCGCGGCGTTCCTTTTCGATGATGTTCCGATAGATGCGGCCGGTGGTGATGTTGTCCTGCTGGTTGGCAGGACGACCGGTGAACCGCTCGTAATGGCCCAGATCAAGGTCGGTTTCGGCACCATCGTCAGTGACGAACACCTCACCATGCTGGTAAGGCGACATCGTGCCGGGATCGACATTCAGATAAGGGTCGAGTTTACGGATACGCACGCGGTAACCACGTGCCTGAAGGAGTGCAGCCAGTGCTGCGGCAGCTATGCCTTTTCCAAGGGAAGAAACCACGCCGCCAGTGATGAATACATATCGCGCCATGGGCTTATCTCGTTAGACTTTCTTGATTGATTCCGCCACAAAAAAATGCACCCCGGCAGTGTTTTTTCACCGAAGCCAGGCGGTAATCGTCGTTGCACAAAGAAAAACCGGAGCCAGAAACCCCGGAGCGAATACGTCTGTACTCTCTAGCGCCCCTATTCACATAAAGCCATGTCGAAGCTCGAAATCCACAGCTTCCACCTGCCAGAATAGCCATTGGCACAAAAGAAAAGGCCGAGCCCATAAGCCCGGCCACATTCACATAGTCATTTACAGATCAGAGAACAACCACTTCGGTACCCAGACCGACGCGCTCATAAAGATCCATCACATCCTCATTGATCATGCGGAAGCAGCCGTTGGAAGCCGAGCTACCGATAGTCCATGGCTGTACCGTACCATGAATGCGGATGTAGGTGTCCTTGTTGCCCTGAAACAAGTACAGAGCGCGCGAACCAAGTGGGTTGCCTGGACCACCATCCATACCGTTCTTGAAGCGACCATAGTGAGCCGGATCACGCTCGATCATTTCCTTGGTTGGAATCCAGCGCGGCCACTCCCGCTTCGCGTTGATTGTTCCAGTGCCCTTGAATTCCAATCCCTGCTTGCCGACAGCGATGCCATAACGGCGAGCAGTCGTCGACGTTTCAACAAGGTAAAGGAAACGTTGCTTCGGGTCGATCACGATAGTGCCAGGCTTATAGCCGGTAAAAGCCACTTCCTGCGCCCGGAACTTCGGATCGATGTTGTACTTGTTGGCCTTAACTGCATTGCCGCTCTTGGAAGCTTTTTTCTTCTTCGGCTTTTCAGGATTGGCCTTGGCATCGCTTGAGAGAGCAACTTGCTGAACAGACGCAGCAGCTTCATTGAGCTGCGCTTCAGCGCTTACCGGCGAAGTTGCAAATGCAGGAGCAGTCGCTCCGATGCAGAGAGTTGCAATACCTGCCATCAAAATACGGCGTGAAAACATGTTCGGTTCCCGAAAATTCAAGCACAAGGGAAAAATGTCTGCCGCATTAATTGCGACCAGACTTTCGCTTTCCTTACTGCAAAGCGATCCGGTTCTCAATTCGTTGCCATCGTTCTGCAATGCGATTCGCGGCAGCGTATTGCCTAGCTGCAACACTTTGCAGTCTCATGATTAACAAAAAGAAAACCGGCCACAAGGGCCGGTTCCGCATTCTGTTCACTTTGCTCGGCCTTTTACTGCGAGCTAGGAACCGGGTTGGCCGGGGTTTCCGGAACAACCGGAGCCTGCGGCTGGGTAGCGTCGGGCTGTGTTGCCGGCGCTGTAGCACCTGGAGCTGCAGGTGCAGTCTGATTGGCGTCAGGACGCGAAGACTCGCCACCCAGCTGATTGAGGATACCGCCGCCGTTGCCGCCTGCCGGAGCTGACTGACTGCCGGTTGCCGCCGGGATACGGTTGAGAATGTCGGTCGGCTTTTCGCCGTAGCGTGCCATGATGCCAAGAATAAGCGAGGTCGCGAAGAAACCGATCGCGAGAATGGCTGTCGTGCGGGTCAGTGCGTTGGCTGCGCCGCGAGCCGTCATGAACCCCGAACCACCGCCAATGCCAAGGCCACCGCCTTCAGAACGCTGGATAAGCACAACGCCGACAAGCGCCAGCACGATCAACAAATGAATGACAATGATTACGGTCTGCATGGGTTACGGTCTTTATATCCCTAAAACTAGAGCGGCTCTTTACACGCTATTGTCCGATAATCCAAGCCCCGAGACCAAGATAGACAGACGTGATGTGCCGGTTACAAATTACGATAGGTTTCGCATATGGCGAGAAAATCGTTCGCCTTCAAGCTCGCACCACCAACAAGCGCACCATCAACATCCGCGACGCCGAGCAATTCCAATGCGTTTGAAGGCTTGACCGAACCGCCATAGAGCAGCCGAAGATGTGCGCCTTTCGTGCCGAAACGTTCAATTAGCTGCTCACGCATGAAAGCATGAGCGGCACGCACGTCCTGCACTGTTGGCGTCAACCCTGTACCGATTGCCCAAACCGGTTCGTAAGCAATGATCGTATTCGCGGCATTGACGCCATCCGGCAAAGAGCCAGCAAGCTGCCTGCCGATTACATCCAGAGTACGCTCCGCCTTGCGCTCATCGGCAGTTTCGCCGACGCAAACGATTGCAATCAATCCGGCAGCCCATGCGGCCTCGGTCTTGGCGCGAACAGTGTCATTGCTTTCATGATGGTCGGTCCGGCGTTCGGAATGACCGATTATGACATGCGTAGCGCCCGCTTCCTTAAGCATTTCTGCAGAGACATCGCCTGTATGCGCGCCAGACACTTTATGGTGAGCATCCTGACCGCCGAGACCAACAGTCTCGCCTTCGAGCGTTTCCGCCGCGCGGGAAAGAAGCGTCGCAGGTACACAAATGACGGCGTCAAGCTTGCGGCCGAGATCGGAGCTCAGGCCGGCAGCAATCGCACGCAATTCGGTCAGGGACTCTCCCGTGCCATTCATCTTCCAGTTGCCAGCAACCAGCGGACGGATTCCCGGAGTCATTTCATTCTCCTCGCCTGTTCAAAACAGTAGACGCGGTCACCTCTTGAAAGCGGACCAGCGCCAAAATTTGCCACTGACTAAGCGTATTCGTGCCGCAATGCAAATGTTCTTGAGTGCCTACATGCAATGAGACCTTGCATATAGGGCTGGCTTGAGGTTATCCCCTGACTGGCTCTATCTATGAAAGCCGAGCTTAGATTTATACTTGAAGGGTTTCCAATGCTCGACAGCCTGCGTTCTGCCGCTCAATCCTGGGTCGCCAAACTTCTGCTTGGCCTGCTTGTACTGAGCTTTGCGATCTGGGGCATCTCCGATGTCTTTCGCGGCGGCCTGTCAGGCAATGCCGCTTTGACGGCTGGCGGTTCCGAAGTGAGCGCCACTGATTATCGTTTCGCCTATGAACAGCAGATGATGCGTTTGTCTCAACAGTTTCGCCAGCGTCTGACGCGCGAACAGGCAAAAACGCTCGGTGTCGAAAATCAGGTACTCGCCCAGCTCGCAGCCGGTGTGGTTCTGGATGAAGGTGCGCGCAACATGCAGCTCGGCCTTTCCAAGGACGGAATTGCTCGACTGACCGGTGAAGATCCGGCTTTCCATGACGCAAGCGGCAACTTCAATCGCGCGCAGTTCGATGCGGTGCTTCGTCAATCTGGCATTCGTGCGCAGGATTATCTCGACAACCGCGCGAAAGTGGCTCGCCGCCAGCAGATCGTGGAAGCTGCAACTGACGGCATCAAGCTTCCGAATACAGCGTTGAAGGCGCTGGCTCTATATCAAGGTGAAACCCGCAGCGTTGACTATGTGACCATTCAGGCTGAAAAGGCCGATGCTGTCCCTGCCCCGTCCGAAGATGCGCTCAAGACCTATTTTGACGCACACAAGGACGAGTATAAGGCACCGGAGTACCGGAAAATAACCTATGTGAAGCTGGAGCCGGCTGATATTGCAGATCCGTCTGCCGTCACGCAGGACGAAATCAACGAATACTATGAAAAGAACAAGGACCGCTTCAGCACGATCGAAAAGCGTACTATCGAGCAGTTGAGCTTTGCCGATGATGCCGCAGCTGAAGCTGCCCAGCAGAAAATTGCCGCTGGAACGAGCTTCATCGATATCGGCAAGGAACAGGGCAAAACAGAAGACGACCTGAAGCTTGGCACGTTTGAGAAATCCGCCATTCCTGATCAGGCCGTTGCCGACGCAGCTTTTGCACTGGCAGAGAATGGCGTGAGCCCGGTGGTGAAGGGCGGCTTTGGTCCGGTTATCCTGCGTGTGACGCAGATCGAACCGGCTCATGTGAAGCCACAAGCCGAAGTTGAAGGCGAAATTCGCACCACGCTTGCCAACAATATCGCAGCAAGCAGCATCAGCGGCATTCATGACTCTTATGAGCAGGACCGTTCCGACGGCGCATCAATGGCTGATGTGGCAAAGAAGCTAAGCCTCAAGTCCGTCATCGTGGAAGCCGTAGACGCCGAAGGTAACGATCCTTCTGGTAATCCGGTGCAGCTGCCAAACTCCGAAGCGCTGCTTTCTGCTGCCTTCCAGGCCGACCAGGGTTTTGACAACGACGCCCTGACCATGGGCAATATTGGCTATCTCTGGTATCAGGTTGACAGTGTAACTCCGGCACGCGACCGTACGCTCGACGAAGTCAAGGACAAGGTTGCAGCGGCGTGGAAGGGCGAAGAAGCAGTCAAGCGTCTCAACCAGCGCGTAGACGAATTGAAGAAACGCCTCGATGGCGGCGCGACACTCGACGCGATCGCTACAGAGCTGGGCGTCGAAAAGCAGACCAAGCGTGGTATTGTCCGCACGACCAACGATGCCGATATCGGAACAGCGGCGGCGGCGCAGATTTTCCGGGGAGCGAATGGTTTCACCGGTAGCGCTGCTGCACCTTCGGACGATGCCCAGATTCTGTTCAAGGTTGTTGAAGTGACCGAACCTGCCGGAGCTGGCCCGGAAGCTATTCCGGAACAGCAGCAGAAATATCTGGCGACATCGCTCTCGGATGATGTTCTCGAACAGCTCGTCGGCGAATTGCAGAAGCAGTATCCTGTTAAGATAAACCAGACCGTCATCAACAACGCTCTGGCGTTTTAAGGACGGTGGGCATCCAAAATGGCTGATCTAAAACCCTATATCGCGAAAGCTGCATCAGGCGAGCCGCTTTCGCTTGAGGATTCCAGAGCCGCCTTCGATATCATGATGTCAGGACAGGCAACGCCGTCGCAGATCGGCGGACTGTTGATGGCGTTGCGCGTACGCGGTGAAACAGTACCGGAAATCGCCGGTGCCGTTGCCTCCATGCGCTCGCGTATGCTGGGAGTTTCCGCTCCCGACAATGCCATCGATATTGTTGGCACTGGTGGCGATCAGTCGGGTTCATACAATGTCTCCAGTTGCTCGGCGTTTGTTGTTGCTGGAGCTGGCGTTCCTGTAGCAAAACATGGCAACCGCGCCCTCTCCTCCCGCTCTGGTGCAGCCGATGCACTCGCCGCGCTCGGCATCAATATCGAGGCCGACGCGAGCATCATCGGTCGCAGCATCACAGAAGCTGGCCTAGGCTTTATGTTTGCACCGATGCACCATTCCGCCATGCGCCATGTCGGCCCCTCCCGCGTAGAACTCGGCACCCGCACCATCTTCAATCTGCTTGGCCCCCTCTCCAATCCGGCCAGTGTCAAGCGTCAGCTTGTGGGGGTATTCGCACCACAATGGCTTGTGCCGCTGGCTGAAGTGCTCAAGGAACTGGGTTCCGAAGCGGCTTGGGTTGTCTACGGCGACGGCCTCGATGAGATGACTACCGCGGGAACGACACAAGTTGCCGCCCTCGAAAACGGTCGGATTCGTACCTTTGAAATCACGCCGGAAGAAGTTGGACTTCGTCGTTGCGATCCGGTCGAACTGAAAGGTGGCGAGGCTTCGGTAAACGCCAAAGCTCTGCTGGGCGTGCTTGAAGGCGAGAAAAACGCCTATCGAGACATCGTCCTGCTCAATTCAGGCGCGGCGCTTGTGATTGCTGGCAACGCGAAGGACCTAAAAGAAGGCATCGCACTCGCGGCACAATCCATCGACAGCGGCGCAGCACTTGATGTTTTGCAGAAGGTGATTGCCGTTTCCAACGACAAAGCCGCCTGACGAAAAGGATTAAGTCATGTCCACCGACATTCTGCGCAAGATCGAGGCTTACAAGCGCGAAGAAATCGCTGCTGCAAAAGCCGAGCGCACCGTGGCTGATTTGAAGGCACGCGCACAGGATCAGGAAGCGCCGCGTGGTTTTCTCAAAGCGCTGGAGGCAAAACGCGCCGCCGGTGAATTCGCGCTGATTGCTGAAATCAAGAAGGCAAGCCCATCGAAGGGCTTGATCCGTCCTGATTTCGATCCGCCTGCACTTGCAAAAGCCTATGAAGCTGGTGGCGCTGCATGTCTTTCAGTGCTGACTGACACGCCTTCCTTTCAGGGAGCGCCGGAATTTCTGACGGCAGCTCGCAACGCTTGCAGTCTCCCGGCTCTGCGCAAGGATTTTCTGTTCGATACCTATCAGGTACACGAAGCCCGTAGTTGGGGTGCAGATTGCATTCTGATCATTCTTGCAAGCGTCGACGATGATCTTGCAAAGGCGTTGGAAGAAACCGCGTTCGAGCTTGGCATGGATGCACTCATCGAAGTGCATGACGAAGCCGAGATGGAACGCGCACTAAAGCTTTCATCGCGTCTGCTCGGCGTCAACAATCGCAATTTGCGTACATTTGAGGTCGATCTGGCCGTTTCGGAACGGCTGTCAAAAATGGCGCCATCCGATCGCGTTCTGGTCGGTGAAAGCGGCATATTCACACACGAAGATTGCCTGCGTCTGGAAAAGTCTGGAATCGGGACATTCCTCATCGGAGAGAGCCTGATGCGGCAGGCCGATGTTGCAGCGGCTACCCGTGAACTGCTGACTGGCAAGGCTTGATCGATGCCATCCAAACTCACCCATATCGACCAGACCGGCACTGCCAATATGGTGGATGTTGGTGCCAAGGACGAGACTGAGCGTCAAGCTGTGGCCGAAGGGGCAGTCAGAATGAAGCCGGAAACACTGGCGCTCATTCTGGAAGGCAACGCCGCGAAAGGTGATGTCATTGGTGCTGCGCGTCTGGCTGGCATCATGGCGGCCAAAAAGACCGCCGATCTGATTCCCCTATGCCATCCGCTGATGCTGACCAAAGTAGCCGTCGAAATCGAGCCGGATCAGACATTGCCCGGTTTGCGCGTTCGTGCGCTGGCCAAGCTCAAGGGGCGCACCGGCGTGGAAATGGAAGCCCTCACCGCCGTTTCTGTCACATGTCTTACGATCTATGACATGGCCAAAGCCGTCGACAAACATATGGAGATCGGCGGTATCCGCGTTACCGAAAAGAGCGGCGGCAAATCAGGTGACTGGAAAGCATAAACCGCTAGACTTTGCTCTGGATCAACTCGTCTGGACAGATTCTGTGGTCTAGACGGGTCAACAATTCAGTTCGAGAGGAAACGCCATGTCCCTTCTCCCGGTCGATGAAGCACTGGCCCGCATCCTGAAATCCGCAGAACCGCACGGTAAAGAGCAGGTCGCATTGTCAGATGCAGGTGGGCGCGTGGTTGCAACACCTGTTTTGGCACATTTTCTGCAGCCGCCGTTCGACGGATCGGCCATGGACGGTTACGCCCTGATCGCGCCAGACAACATCTCATATCCCGTCGAGTTCGACATCATCGGCGAGTCGGCTGCAGGAAATCGTTTCGAAGGTGAACCGGGAACTGGTCAGGCGGTCCGGATTTTCACCGGCGCGCCACTGCCCAAAGGCACGGACACGATCGTTATTCAGGAGCACACTGAGCGTTCGGGTAACCGGCTAACCGTTCACGAAGGCATAGAACCGGGACGACATATACGCCGCGCAGGCCTCGATTTTTCACCCGATAGCATCGTCATTCCCAGCGGGCGGGCGCTGGATGCTGCGGCCCTGTCGCTGGCAGCGGCCAGTGGCAATGCGAAAATCGACGTGTTTCAAAAGCCCAAAATAGCAATCATTGCGACCGGCGATGAACTGGTTCCACCGGGCGAAACACCCGGAAAAGACCAGATTGTTGCATCGAACAGCGTTGGAATCGCCGAGATAGTAAGGCGAGCCGGCGGAGCGCCACATGATAAAGGGATCATTCCGGATGATCCTGCCAAAATCAAACAGGCAATAGCAGACAGCCTGCAAAGCGGCATCGACATTCTGGTGACAATCGGTGGCGCTTCCGTCGGTGACCGGGATTTTGTGCATGGAGCACTGCAGAAACAGGGCGTCAATCTCGACTTCTGGAAGATCGCCATGCGGCCCGGCAAGCCCCTGATGTATGGGCGCATCGAAGCGAACGGCAAGATCGTGCATGTCATCGGCCTACCGGGCAATCCCGTTTCGAGCTTGGTATGCAGCCTCGTTTTTCTCCGTCCGCTCGTCGCCAAGCTTGCCGGAACGAACCTCGATGCCGATATCCGACCTGCAAAGCTGGGCACTGACCTGCCTGCGAATGACCACCGCCGCGATTATATCCGGGCCACAATCGAATCAAACCCTGATGGAACGCTGACCGCAAAGCCGTTTCCGGTCCAAGATTCGTCCATGCTTTCAGCTCTCGTCGGTTCAAAAGCGCTTCTCATCAGGGATGAAAACGCTCCTGCTGCCACTGCTGGCGATGATTGTCGCGTTCTCATGCTGTAGATCGAGCGCAATTCTCGGCCTCACTAAAGCTTGAGAAAACAGACCTAAGTCATCATAAAATATATGTTATTCGAAGCAGCATCTGACATGCCGTGCCCGTGATGGTCTTGCCCTGAAGTATTCCGTTCAATCTCACCCTGAGCGTTAATGGTATTTAAACATTGCAGAACAAGACTGGAACATATAGTGTTCGTTCTGGTTTTGTTTTTCTCGATTCTTGGCCGGGAGGGTGTCGCGCATGTTAACCCGTAAACAGCACGAGCTTCTGCTGTTCATTCATGAACGTCTAAAAGAAACGGGCATTCCCCCGTCTTTCGATGAAATGAAGGAAGCGCTCGATCTGGCTTCAAAATCGGGTATCCATCGTCTGATCACCGCCCTTGAGGAGCGTGGATTTATTCGCCGTCTGCCGAACAGGGCGCGTGCGCTTGAGGTGTTACGTCTGCCGGATTCCATCGCTCCGGGCCTCAATGCACAAAAGAAGTTCGCTCCCAGCGTTATCGAAGGCAGCCTGGGCAAAACGCCTCCGCCACCGGCACGCCCCGCCCCCGTGGCTACCAATGACGACACGTCTGGAACTGTGTCCGTACCGGTCATGGGGCGAATTGCTGCGGGTGTACCGATTTCAGCAATCCAGAATCAGACACACTCCCTCAGCCTTCCGCCCGAAATGATCGGTGCGGGCGAGCACTACGCGCTTGAGGTCAGAGGTGATTCAATGATCGACGCCGGCATTTTCGACGGTGATACCGTCATCATTAAACGCGGTGATTCAGCAAACCCCGGCGAAATCGTGGTGGCACTTGTCGATGACGAGGAAGCGACTTTGAAGCGCTTTCGCCGCAAGGGTGCATCCATCGCTTTGGAAGCCGCAAACCCGGCATACGAAACTAGAATATTTGGCCCGGATCGCGTTCGTGTGCAGGGCAAGCTTGTGGGCCTGATCCGCCGCTACTAGATCGTAGTGTAGCCGGTTTTGGAGATAAGCTCCGAGTTCAAACAATGGAGCGGTTCCAGTTAAGAACAGAAACGTGGAACCGCTCTTTATTTAGTTGCAGCGCGTTGGTTCATCGCTAACACCTGATGAACAAACTCCGGCATTTTGAGCGGAGTGGGATTTTGGTTTGTACTCGCGCTCGGACAAGCCACGTGCTGGACGCGAATGGATGCGGTGCAGATGCCAGGGACGACTTGGCGCATCAATTGCATAGGTAATTCGGTCCTCCGGCTGCAATTCAGATGTTTGCTGGCTCATCCCGGGCTTTGCGACGTCGTAGGTGTCGCCCGGTACAGCTCTGAAAGATCGATTTTGATCTGGCCTTTCTCCGAGCCTGATCTCGACGGCTCCCTTTAGTGCCAGTTCCTGCTTGCTGATACTCAGGATAGTGGAACGTTCGCACGCCAGATCTTTGCCGGAAACGGCGAGAATAACCACATCGCCGATATTGCAGGCTATTTCCAGCATCGCGACATCTGCGGTGTAGGCTAGTGTACGACCATCACGCAGACTGATCGTGCAAAGTCCATCTTCGCATTCGAACCCGTCCCCATCAGTTCGCTTTTTGTTTTTGCCGGATGGCGGCGCAATGAACTCTTCCACCAGATAAGCGGTTTTCCAATTGTCGATTGTGAACTGTGACGGTCGGCTTCGATTGACTGCGAACTTCCCGTCCGCGAGCCGAACCCCCACCAGTTTGGCATCTTCCGAGATCACGATGTCAGGAAAGGGCTCCCTGACGAAAGCAGCAAACCCTAGAACGATGAACGGCAGCGCCAACACCTTCAATCTGGTCGACAGAACAACAACCAGAACGAGCGCAATGGTCCAGAGAACGATAGTGAGTGCGGGCATGGCCCCAGGATTACCGTCTGGTGACCACTTTGCAACAAAGGCAGCAATGTGCCTGACTGCGAAAATGCCCCAGCCCATTATCTGCAAAGGCACCCAGTCCAGTTGCAATGGCATCAGCACAAGACCAAAGACGGCAAACGGCATCACGAGAAGAGCTATTACAGGCTCAGCGAGGACATTTCCTACCAAGCCGAACGGCGCTGTATTGTTGAAGTGATAAGCTGCAAAAATCCCGCTCGCCAGTCCGGCAATGAGCGAAGTAGCCGCCGCCGCTGTGATCGGCTTCAGGATTTTTCCAGCGAAGCTATAAGCGGTCTTCCCACGTTTTTCCGTGCCAACCTGCCTGACCGCGTAGCGCTCGCTCCACCAGGCATAACCGGCAATCAACGCAGCCGTAGCCGAAAAAGACATTTGAAAACTCGGTCCCAGTATCTCATGCGGCGAAATTGCAATCATAGCGATGGCCGCAATCGCCAGATTGCGCATACTGATGGCCGCTCGGTCTACCAGCAAAGCTCCGAGCATGACTGCAATCATCACATAGCTTCGTTGTGCAGCGACATCCGCACCTGACATGGCAAGATAGAAGGTACAGCTCAACAGGGAGAGAAAGGCCGCATATTTCTTCACCGGATGCCGCGCACTGAAAGCCGGAAATAGCGCGAAGACGGATCGCAACGTCAGCATGACAACGCCAGCGGCAAGCGCCATATGCAAGCCCGAGATCGACAGAATATGTGCGAGCCCCGCCTTGCGCAGGTCTTCATTTGTCCGCTCGCTGATCCCCGCACGCGTGCCTGCCACAAGCGCCGAAGCAACACTGCCGTCCTCGCCACCGATCACTTCCTCGATTCGCTCAGACACCCGCACGCGCAACATGGCGATCCATTGGGAAATTTTCGCAGTCAGTTCGTCTGGCTGAGAAACCGTCGCCACTTTGGGTGTTCCGAGAAAGAAACCATTGGCACCAATACCATTGAAATAGGCATGAAACGAGAAATCGTAGTTACCCGGGCGAACCGGACCCGACGGAATACGCAATCGCACGAAACCTGCCAGTCCGCTGCCAATGGCCGTTGACGCCGGTATGTCCCGCGCATTGACACGAATGCGTTTCGGTGGAAAACGCAGTTTTGGACGCTCTGTCTGGAGCACATCAAGTGTTATCCGCCAGCTGCCATTGTCCTGATATTCAAGAGCGACAACCCGACCCGTTACACGTGTTGCCACGTCAGAGCCCAGCATCGGCGTGGCACGACGTTCCGTTTCCCATTTACCGACCACAAACCCTGCCAGCAGAGCGATTGCCAATGTCACGCCTTGGGCAGCGGCGAATTGTTTGCGCGTCGCAATTCGCAAGATAGTGGCCATACCGAGCATGGACAAAAGCGGTATCCATGCCGGTTCGAATGAGAGCGTGAAATAGATGATTGCGCCAACACCGGCAAAAACCGGCAGCAGAAGAAAAAATACACCGCGTCCCGCTTCAGTTTCAGCCGCAGCCTTGAACTGTCGACCTGTGACCGACGGTATAGACAAAAGTCGTTCACGCAAGCTCGGCGCAGGAGGCTTGACCGGCAGTGGATTTACCGGAATCTCGACATCATTTGGAGGCCAGACCTCTGGCAACAAAGCGCGCACCAAACCGTCGGGCAAGCTTTTCACAAGCGCCCGTTCGTTTGCATCGCTCGCTTCCCTGATGCCTGTCATGCCCCCGCCTGACCGCAAAAGTTGGCCCAACCGCCGGAATACCCCGAAAGAACGACGGCACATTCGTGCGAAAGGGATGCGAGGCCCTTGCGCACATTGCTGCCTATGCTACATGAACCGCAGCCGAAATCGAGTGGGTTCGCATAACGAACCCCGATTACCTGCCGGGCAGTCTCGCGCAGGCATAGGAATTCAAGTTCGCGCCTGTGTCTCCGGCATTTGCCGCTGCTCTAAAAAGGCGCACGACATAGTGGAGCTATCATGTCGAAACCGGTCGTTACCCGTTTTGCCCCCTCGCCCACGGGGTACCTGCACATTGGTGGTGCGCGCACTGCCTTGTTCAACTGGCTTTATGCCAAGCACAGCGGCGGCAAGATGTTGCTGCGCATTGAAGACACCGACCGGGAACGTTCCACCGACGCCGCGACGGCTGCCATTCTTGATGGCTTGACCTGGCTTGGTCTGGACTGGGACGGCGATGCCATCTCTCAGTTCGAGCGCGCGCCTCGCCATCGCGAAGTCGCGGAAGAGCTCGTCACTCTCGGCAAGGCATATTATTGCTATGCAACACCAGAAGAACTGGCCGAAATGCGCGAGAAAGCACGCGAAGAAGGCCGTCCGCCGCGCTATGACGGTCGCTGGCGTGATCGCGATCCGTCAGAAGCGCCTGCAGGCGTAAAGCCGGTCATCCGGATCAAGGCACCGCAGGAAGGCGAAACCCTCGTGCAGGACGCTGTGCAGGGCGATGTGCGATTCCCCAACAAAGACCTGGACGATTTCATCATTCTGCGTTCCGATGGTACGCCGACTTACATGCATGCAGTCGTTGTCGATGATCACGATATGGGCGTGACCCATATCATACGCGGCGACGATCATCTGACCAATGCTGCGCGGCAGACAGTCATCTATGATGCAATGGGTTGGGACGTGCCGCAAATGTCGCATATCCCGCTCATTCATGGTGCGGACGGTGCAAAACTCTCCAAGCGTCATGGTGCCTTGGGTGTGGACGCCTACCGTGCGATGGGTTATCTGCCTGCTGCTCTGCGCAACTATCTTGTACGCCTCGGCTGGAGCCATGGCGACGACGAAATCATGTCGACCGAACAGATGATCGAATGGTTCGATGTGAAGGATATCAACAAGGGGGCAGCTCGCTTCGATTTTCAGAAGCTCGAGGCAATCAATGGCGTCTATATGCGCGCCAGTGACGACAAGGCGCTTTATGATGCGCTTATCGCTGTTCTGCCGGAGATCGAGGGTGGCAAGGAAATTGCCGACGCTCTCGACGACAAGCGAAGCGCACAATTGCTTGCCGCTATGCCGGGCCTGAAGGACCGCGCCAAAACTTTGGTGGAACTGGCTGATGGTTCGAAATTCATCTTTGCTGCCCGTCCGCTTGATCTTGACGAAAAGGCAGCTTCTCTCCTGAACGACGAAGGCCGGGCCGTGCTCAAATCCGTACTCCCGGATCTGGAAGCAGCTGGCGAATGGACCGTTGAATCTCTAGACGCTGTCGTAAGGACTCACGCAGAAAAAACCGGCCTGAAACTGGGCAAGATTGCACAGCCTTTACGTGCAGCTCTGACCGGTCGCGCCACCTCTCCGGGCGTGTTCGACGTGCTTTTCGTCCTTGGACGTGAAGAGTCCCTCGGACGTATTCGCGATCAAATCGGTTAAGGTGGGAACATTCACGCTGACGTGACAAAACCGGCGTAAATAGTTCAAATTACGCATTGCATCGCGAACCGTTTGGGATAGTTTGACGGGCAAAATCGTTAGGATAGTGCGCTAAACGCTGATGGTCCCCATAGGGGCGGGGACCATTCCAAGAGATAAAAGACAAATTATAACGACGATTACAATTCTGCCGTCGTGCGGGCGGCAAAGTGGACATGAAAGGAAACACGATGTCAGATAGGACAGCCAGCTTTACACTAGAAGGCAAAACATTCGACCTGCCTGTACGACAAGGCACTGTCGGACCAGACGTCGTTGATATCGGTCCACTTTACAAAAACTCGCAGATGTTCACGTACGATCCCGGTTTCACGTCCACGGCATCGTGCGAATCCAAGATCACTTACATCGATGGCGATGAAGGCACCTTGCTCTATCGTGGTTACCCGATCGATCAGCTTGCCGAACACGGTGATTTTCTGGAAACCTGCTATCTGCTTCTCTACGGCGAACTGCCGACCGCGACGCAAAAGTCTGACTTCGACTATCGTGTGACACGCCACACGATGATTCACGAGCAGATGACGAAGTTCTTTACGGGCTTCCGTCGCGACGCTCATCCCATGGCAGTCATGGTCGGCTGCGTTGGTGCAATGTCGGCTTTCTATCATGACTCGACCGACATCACGACCCGCATCAGCGTATGGTCGCGTCGATCCGTCTGATCGCCAAGGTTCCAACGCTTGCCGCTATGGCTTACAAGTACCATATCGGCCAGCCGTTCATGTACCCGAAGAACGACCTCGATTTTGCGTCGAACTTCCTGCACATGTGCTTTGGCGTTCCATGCGAGGATTACAAGGTCAATCCGGTTCTGGCTCGTGCAATGGACCGCATCTTCATTCTCCACGCAGATCATGAGCAGAACGCCTCGACCTCGACCGTGCGCCTTGCCGGTTCTTCTGGGGCCAATCCGTTTGCATGTATCGCTGCTGGCGTTGCCTGCCTCTGGGGCCCTGCCCACGGCGGCGCAAATGAAGCTGCGCTCAACATGCTGGCTGAAATCGGTTCTGTGGACCGCATTCCAGAATTCATCGCCCGTGCAAAGGACAAAAACGATCCGTTCCGTCTGATGGGCTTCGGTCACCGCGTCTACAAGAACTACGATCCACGCGCCAAGATCATGCAGAAGACCTGCCATGAAGTTCTGGGCGAACTGGGCATCAAGGACGACCCGTTGCTCGACGTTGCAATGGAACTGGAAAAGATCGCCCTGACGGACGAATACTTCATTGAGAAGAAGCTTTATCCAAACATCGACTTCTACTCCGGCATCACGCTGAAGGCTCTCGGCTTCCCGACCGAAATGTTCACGGTTCTCTTTGCTCTCGCCCGCACCGTCGGCTGGGTCGCACAGTGGAAGGAAATGATCGAAGATCCGCAGCAGAAGATCGGCCGTCCACGCCAGCTCTATACCGGCGCTCCCGAGCGGGATTACGTGCCGCTCGCAAAGCGTAAGTAAGTATCAGACTATAATAAAAACCCCGGTTGCCAAAACAACCGGGGTTTTCGTATTGTATCTACAGTCAAAATCAGCTCTTGGAATTGCCTGCCAATTCCAGAATGACGCGCGCCCCGATCTCGCCAGAGGGTTGCTCCGTCGCCATGATCGACGCAACTTTATCAAATCCGTCCAGCTGCGCCTGACGTGCCGATCCAGGCCGCATCAACCGTTCAAGGTTGCGTGCAAGCATTCCCGGACGGACAAATTCATTGAAATACTCAGGAACGACCGGTTCGTCGGCGATGATATTTGGCAAGGCAGCGCTCCAGATCGTGATCTTGGGCATCAGAAACTTGCGTGCGAACCAGTCCGCCTTATAGGAAAGCACGCTTGGAATGCGCGATAGAGCCAGCTCCAGCGAAACCGTCCCTGAAGCGGCAAGCGCTGCATCGGCTTTAGAAAAAGCTTTCCACTTTTCCTCATCACCCAGCACAATAAGCGGTTTGACAGCCCAGTCCTTTGAAAGATCGCGAACCATTTCCTCAATGCGTGGCAGTGTCGGCAGAACGACGTCAAGCTTGTCGACCCGGGCAGCTAATTCACCAACAGCCTGCCCGAACGGTTCCATGAGCATCTGGATTTCAGTACGACGAGACCCCGGCAGAACGAGCAATGTTTTCCGGGACTCAACAGTCCGTCGCGCTTCCAGGTTTTTTTGCTCATCCCGTGCCCGCAGTATCGGTTCATAACTGGAAAGGCGATGTCCGACATAAGTGGCACTCGGCCCGCTTAACCGCTGCATGACCTCCACCTCAAATGGAAGAATAGTCAACACATGGTCGAAATAGGCTTTCATCGCCCGTGCGCGTTGCGGCCGCCAGGCCCACACGCTTGGTGCGATATACTTCACGATGGGAATCGATGGATTTGCAGCCCTGATCTTCTTGGCAACGCGATGTGTAAACTCCGGACTGTCAATCAGAAGTACGCAATCCGGTTTCTCAACAATAATGCTTCTAGCGGTCTGGCCAATACGCCGCATTAGACCCGGTAAGTTCTTCAGAATTGCGCCCAGCCCCATAAGCGCAATCTCGTGCGGATCAAAAAAGGACTTCATTCCCCGGGCTGCAAGGTGATCACCACCGACACCGATGATATCAACCAAGCGGTCGGTCTGGCTCCTCAACGCATCGATAAGGTCGGCACCAAGAAGATCACCGGATTCTTCACCGGCCACTATTGCTATTTTCAATGGCCGGCTGGTGGTGTTCACTTCTTGATATCCTTTTTCTCGCGACTGACCGTCTCTATGAAAAGGCCTCTTGCATTGGCCGCCGCGATGGTTTCACCGAAGCCTAGAATGAATGTCCTGCCTGCCTCAACAGCTATTCCTGATAATCCCGCTTTTACGGCATTATCAATCGTAGAAATTCCGATGGTCGGAAGGTCTGCTCTTTCGTCCTGTCGCGGCTTCGCCATCTTGACGAGAACACCGCCACGACGAGGTATGCGGCCAGCTGCACGTAACTCGCGCACACGCTCTATCATTTGATCTGTGCCTTCCGCCCCTTCGAGCGCAACGACACGTCCGCCAACCGCAACAGCACCCTGCCCGACATCCAGATCACCCAGACGAAGCGCAGATTCCATTGCAAGTTCAAGATTATGACGTTCTCTCGCGTCCGGTGCTTTTCGCGTCAAAATTTGAGCAGGTGACGGGGAAAGTAAATCCGGAACAACATCGTGAGCCCCGACAACTTTGAAACCGAAGGATTCCAGCAAGCCGATAAATGCACGTAAAAGAGCATCATCGCCTTGCCCCAGCGCACGTAAAACGTAAGGCACTGCGCGCAGAGTAGGCCAGTCAAACTTCAGATCACTGACATGGGGCCTGCTTGTCACGCCACCAGCGAGGACAACGCGATCCACACCGGCAGCCTTCATGGACCGCACGAGCTTTGCAAACTCTACGATGGAAATTTCCTGATGCTCGTACTTGTAGAGTACCGGATCAGCCTCCCCTCGCAACGGTACGAGGAATGGCTTCTTCTCCGCAGCCTCAAGGGCCTCCGCCACACTGATCGGCAGCAGGCCATTACCGGCGATAATTGCAACGCGTCCCGCATCATCTGCAAGACGCGGTATTTGCTCAATCTTCGCCGCTGTCATGCCCGGCCCCACCATGGACCGCATCGAGCGGAGGTGTACAGTAGGCACGTTTGGTATCGACATTGATGAAGTCGATCATGTCAATGACAGCCGGAGAATCCGGTATCGCAGTCAGAACGTCCTTTGTACGATCCCGAATGGGCTTTGTGCGATCAAACAGCATCCGAACTGCATGACGGAGATTATGAATCTCTTTGCGTTCCATACCGGAACGCTTCATGCCGACGATGTTCAATCCACCGAGATGAGCGTGCACCCCAATCGCCATGCCGTACGGGATAAGATCGCTTACAACCGCAGCCATGCCGCCAACGAAAGCGTGATGTCCAACGCGCACAAACTGATGGATAGCCGCACCACCACCCAGAATAGCGTGATGTCCGATTGTCGTGTGGCCACCAATCATCACATTGTTGGAGAAGGTGACGTAGTCGCCAATGTCACAATCATGTGCCACATGCGCGTAAGCCAGGAACGAACAGTTGTCGCCAACCGAAGTGTAACCACGTGCGCTGTCTGACCCCTTGTGCATGGTCACGCCTTCGCGGATCAGGCAATTTGTGCCAATGTTCAGCTTCGTTGGACCGCCCTTATGCTTGTTGTTCTGCGGATCGCAACCCAGAACGGCATGCGGATAAACCTTTCCACCTGCGCCAAGCGTCGTTGCACCAGTCACCACTACATGACTCATCAATTCCGAATTGTCGCCTATGACGGCGCCAGACTGAATGTGACAGAAGGGGCCGACAGACACACCCTGCCCCAGTTCCACACCCTGCTCAACAAGAGCGGTGGGGTGAATAAATGTTTCTTTCATTGATATGCTCACTGGCTTTCTTCAGCTGTACTGATCATGGCAGCGACTTCAGCTTCCGCAACCTTTACACCATCGACTTCGGCAATGCATTCGTATTTCGAGATATTTGCGCGTTGCTTGATCTTCTTTACGTGAAGCAAAAGTCGATCTCCCGGTATGACCGGGCGACGGAATTTGGCATTATCTATAGTCATGAAATAGACCACGCCAGGGCGCCCGGTTTTGCGCTGAAGCAGAGAAATAGCGCCCGCCGTCTGTGCCATGGCTTCGACAATCAATACGCCCGGCATAATCGGCTTTTCAGGGAAATGTCCGGTGAAATGCGGCTCGTTGATCGTCACATTCTTGATGCCGGTTGCGGAGACGTCGCCGTCAATGTCAACAATCCGGTCGATCAGCAAAAATGGATAGCGATGCGGCAGCACTGCCAGAAGATCCTGGATATCTGCTGCTTCCAGCTTGGTCTGATTTGCATCACTCATCAGAGGATTGCTCCTTTCTCGATTGCCCGATGCTACGTATGTTCGCGATATCTCGGAACCACTGTTTGATAGGCCGAGCTGGAATACCACCCCAGCGCTCGCCATCGGGTATGTCATTCATAACGCCGCTCGCTGCGGCAATCTGCACGCGCGAACCGATAATCAAATGGTCGGCAAGTCCCACACGACCACCCAGCATCGTCTGGTCACCGATGACACAGCTGCCAGAAATGCCGCAATGAGCCGCAACAATACAAAAACGGCCGATTCGCACGTTGTGGGCGATCTGTACGAGGTTATCGATCTTTGTACCTTCGCCAATGACGGTGTCGTTCAACGAACCACGGTCGATCGTCGTATTGGCGCCAATCTCGACATTGTCCTGAATGATGACTCTGCCGAGCTGGGGAACCTTCTCCAAGCCGGCGGGACCTGGGACGTAGCCGAAACCGTCCTGCCCAATCCGCACACCAGGATGAAGAGACACTTGATTGCCGATGAAAGCACACTGAACGGTTACACCGGGGGCAATATAGCTGTTGCGACCTATCTGGCTGCCTTCACCGATAACCGCTGTTGACGCGATCAGCGTACCGCTGCCGACACTTACGCCCCTGCCGATAACTGCGCCGGCCTCGATGGTCGCACCATCCTCGATATGTGCTGTCGGATGAATAATCGCCGCTGAAGAAACACCAGTTTCTCCGAACCAGCTGACCGGTTTGACGGACGCTGGAAACAGCATTCGACCAACGGATGCAAAGTCCCGTTGCGGATTGCGGGTAACCAGTGCAGCTATGTGCGACGGCACGCTATCCACCACAGCCTCGCTACATAGAACGCCCGCGGCATTGATCGATGAGAGACCGTCGGCATTCTTCTTGCCTTCGACGAAAACAAGAGAACCCTCAACAGCATCTTTAAGCGAAGAAAGACGCGCAACAGAACGCGGTGCAAGCTTCGGGTCACGAAGTCTTGCACCGGTAAAATCTGCGATATCGCCAATCGTGAGTTCACGCGAAGGCGCGAAAAAAACAGGATCTGCCATCAAAACACTTTCTTTCCCGGGGTTGTTATACCCCGGGAAAAGGCAAATCTATTAGAACTTGGTCGAAACACCGAAGTTGAAGTTCTGAACCTTGTCGGTATCAGCCTTCGCGATCGGGAACGCATAGTCAAAACGCAGAGGACCGAACGGCGAAGCCCACATCAGGCTTATACCTGCCGAAGCGCGAAGCTTCTTGTCGTCGCCATAGATTGGCGAACCGCCCTGCGAGGAGTCATTACCATAAAGCGTTGCGGCATCAGCAAACAAGGCGCCACGGATACCCAAGCTTTCAGGAACGAGCGGCATCGGGAACTGAACTTCAGCCGTACCGTTGATATAGGTCGTTCCGCCCATCCAGTAGCGCTTGCCGTTCGCGGCATCCTGATATGGACCGATACCATTGAACTTGAAGCCACGGATGATGTCCGAATTGTTCTTGAACAGATCAAAGATGCGGACGCCATCATCACCGAATTCATGGATATAACCACCGCCAATACCCAGCATACCGACGATATCGGCTTCCTGAGAAAGCGTCTTGTAGTAGTTACCCTTGAACGTGGTCTTGATGTACTTGGCATCGCCGCCAAGACCTGCGAACTCCTGCGTGAACTTGCCATAAAGACCGTCATGCGGATTCTTCATGTCGTCGATGGAGTTGTAGGTCAGCGAGTAGCTGATCGACGAACGCAACCACGGACTATGCTCAGCAGCCTCTAGCAAGGCAGGCGCATAGTAGTTGTCAGCGTCCGCACGGAACAGGTCATACTTTTCCTGAACGAGGTTATACGCGAGACCTGCCGAGAAATTGTCCGTGATCGGAAGACCGAAGCGGATCGTTCCACCGGTCTGCTCGACATCGTAATCATCGTTTACGCGATACGTACGACGGAATACATCGAAACCAGCCGAGAGACGATATCCGAGGAAATATGGCTCCGTAAACGACAGGCCATAATTGCGCATATCATCCTGACCGGCACCGGCGCTGATACGGATGTACTGGCCGCGTCCGAGGAAGTTACGCTCGGTAATAGCAGCTTCGACCTGCGCACCCGGCGATTCGCCGCCTGTCGTGTAACCGCCACCGATCGAGAATTCGCCGGTCGACTTTTCAACGACATCAACGACAAGAATAACCTGATCCGGCTCAGAGCCAGGCGCCGTCGAGATATTGACCGTCTGGAAGAAGTCAAGCGCTTCGAGACGACGCTTCGCGCGCTGTACCATGACCTGATTGAAGGCATCGCCTTCGTTCATGTCGAATTCGCGACGAATCACGAAGTCACGCGTCTTGTCGTTACCGCGAATTTCAATGCGCTGAATATAAGCGCGCGGACCTTCGTCAACGCTATAGACGACCGAAATCGTATGGTTCTCGAAATCACGATCGCCACGCGGTTCAACCTTGGCGAAAGCATAACCACTACCGGCAACATTTTCGGTAACTGCGAGAACCGAATCTTCGATTTCCTTGGCGCTGTAAGGCTTACCCGAACGAGTCTTGACCAGATGATCCAGGGCCTGCCCGTCAACGCCATCAACATTGCTCTCGACGCTTACATTGCCGAATGTATAGCGCTGACCTTCATCAACCGTGATGGTGATCGTGTATTCGTTTGTCGACGGATCGAGAACTGCATTCGATGAAATAACGCGGAAATCCGCATAGCCGCGATTGTAATAGAAACGACGGAGCGTTTCCTCGTCAGCCTGAAGACGCCCTTCGTCATATACGTCATTACGCGTCAGCCACGAAAGCGGATTCGAACGTTTGGTCGAAATCACGTCGCGCAAACGACGAGAGCCGAATGCCTGATTGCCAACGAAATCGACATTTGCGATTTTCGTGCGCGAACCTTCGTTGATTTCATAAACGACGTTCACACGCCCCTGACCAAGATCAACAGTACGTGCATTCACGGTCGCATCGCTGCGCCCGATATGCGCATAGGCTCCCTTGATCGCTTCAACGTCAGCTTCCATCGTCGCAGCGTCATAAGGCGAACGCGGCTTGAGCTGAACAGCACGAGTAAGATCAGGATCCTTGATCTTCTTGTTGCCCTGGAAAAGGACGTTATTGACGACGGAACGCTCAGAAACATTCACGACGAGCGTGCTGCCGGACTGATTGATGCGAACATCCGAGAACAGACCCATCGCAAACAGACGCTTCACCGCAGCATCAATATCAGCGCTGGTGAAGGCCTTGCCCGGACGAATGTCGATATTGTCACGGATGGACTGTGCGTCGACGCGTGTATTACCGCGTACCTCGATACGGCTAACGACAGCAGCCTCGGCAACATTGACCGAAGCCAGCGAGAGTGCAGCAGTACCCGAAGCCACAAGAGCCACTGACATGGCGAGCGCAGAAGCGGCGCCAAAGAATTTAGAACTTGCCGTCATAGGCTTTCCGAACCTTCGTTTCTTTCTGTCCCCGGGGCGATTAACCCAGAAAAGCACGTACAGATACAACCGTCATACCCGGTTTTTCCATACAAGCAAGCGTCACGGTTAAATTCTGTTTACTTAAGCAACCAGCGTGGCATCCGCGCCACGCGATTTGAGCGTTATGGTAAACAAATCGCTTAGCTTTTCGAGCAGTCACTCCCAATTTTCACTTCTGTTTAACACCTTCCCCGATCCTCGCCAGAGAAGATGCGCATCATAGCGGTTAGCTGACTGGAACCCTCCAGCCTGCACCGATCCCCAAGATCACCATCTGAGCCAGCCGGAGAGTCATCTAGCAGGCAAACAGGTCGTTGAAAAGTACGAACCCCATGAATCCCATAACAAGTAGGAACCCAACACGATATAAAATTTCCTGCGCCGCAACAGATACCGGGCTACCCTTTATGGCCTCCACCGCATAGAAAACCAGGTGACCGCCATCCAGCGGAGGCAATGGAAACAGGTTCAAAAGCCCGATACCAACCGACAACATTGCCATTAGCTGGATGAGCCAGTCAAAACCCTGACTTGCAGCCTTACCAGCCATATTGGCGATTTTCACCGGACCACCGAGCTGACATTTATCCTCACGCCCGACCGCAAAACGCTGAAAAAACTCTCCTGTGCGGCTGATAATGTAGCCCGTTTCCATGACAGCTTGTCCCACTGATTCGAGGGGACCATATTCAATCCGGCGGAAATTACCGACAGCTTCAGTGGTTTCCACGCCGATGGCGCCAAGCTTGATCTTGTTTCCAAGCGGATCCGTACGCTCGACGATTGCCGGAACGGTCTGCAAATCTACCATCTTGCCATCACGCTCGACAGTGAAGTTCAGCTTGTCCCCGGCCCGTCCGGATACGATGCGCTGCACATCGGAAAAAGTTGTGATCTTTTCGCTCTCAACGCTGATAAAGCGATCCCCGGCTTCAAACCCTGCTTCAGCAGCAGGACTGCCAGGCTGGACGCCAGCTATGAGCGGATCGGAAATCTGACGCCCATAGAGCGCGAAGAAGACACTGAAGATAACGATCGTCAGAATGATATTGAAAGCAGGACCGGCAAAGACGGTCGCCGCACGCTTCCACACAGGCTGGGTATGGAATGCCCTTCGCTGCTCATCTGCGCTCAGGCTTGCATTATCGACGTCAACTGGAGAGCTCGTGGCGCTCTCGTCACCGATGAATTTGACATAGCCACCAAGCGGAATGGCAGAAATCTTCCACCGTGTGCCGTGCTTGTCGGTGAAACCGATCAGCTCAGGCCCGAAGCCGATAGAAAATGCCTGTGAGCCAATGCCGCACCAGCGCGCAACCAGATAGTGGCCCATTTCATGGACAAAGACCACAACGGTCAAAACAAAGAGAAATGGAATGATGGTCCCGACAAGCAGACTTTCGCCACCCAGAAAAAAGGCCAACGCCTCCTGCAAATCACTACTCCTTACACAACGCTAGTGGGCTTCCGAAGAACCGAATGCGTTTTGAGCAATCCCACAAACTCATCCGTCGCACCCTTAGAAACTGAAGAATATAGCGGACGGCACGTCTGGCTCTGCAAAAATTGCACCAAACAGGTACAAAAGTGCGGCAGCAGCGACAAGCCCGTCCACGCGATCCAGAACACCGCCATGCCCCGGCAAAAGACGGCCAGAGTCCTTTGCGCCGAACTGGCGCTTCACCCATGATTCTGCAAGGTCGCCAATCTGCGAAACGACAGACAGCAGCAATGCGAGTAGCGGTACCAGCCAGCTGCCGGGAGCAGCCACCAGTGAGGCAACCAGAATGCCACCGGCTACCGCAGCCGCGGCGCCACCGATGGCGCCTGACCATGTCTTGTTCGGTGAAAAGCGCGGTGCCAGTTTCGGCCCGCCCAGTGCCCGGCCATTGAAGTAGGCCGCGATATCCGTGGACCAGACAACTGCGAAAAGGAAAACAATCGCAGTAAAACCAAAGGGCTCATCGCCGCGCAGGAGTGAAAGCGAAACGGCGGAGAAACCTGCATAGAAAAGCCCCGCCGCTGGCCAGCCGCGCCCTGTCCGCCATTGCGTGGCCAGAAGAATTAGGGTGCCCACCAACAGAACGCCAATCGTCAGCAAAGCGCTCCGGTCCATAACAAGCAGAACGCTTGTGAGCACCAGCCATGCCCAGCCGAACACACGCGAGAACACTGTCTGCTTCGGTGCGGTCAGGCTCGTCCACTCGTGGAACATGGCCAATCCGATTGCAATCGAAAACAGTGTGAAACCCAAACCGCCGACCCACGTCAGCCACAAGGCGGCTGCACCGAGGACAATGGCAGTAATGATGCGGGTTTGCAGATTGGACATTGAGACCTTTCGACGGACTGGCTTACGCCATATTAGAGCATTTTCAGTCGTCCCAACTCTCGGGAACCACCTTAGACTGCCGCCCCCTTGGTCGAAGGGCATGCGATTTCTTCTTCACGGTCTTCCAGTCCGGCACGCACTTCAACGCCGCCAAACCGACGCTCGCGCTGGCGAAAAGCCTCATAGGCTGCATCAAGATCGGACGCGCGGAAATCAGGCCAATGAATGGGCAGGAACAAAAACTCGGAATACGCCGCTTGCCAGAGCAGGAAATTCGACAGGCGCATTTCCCCGCTCGTACGGATAATAAGATCGGGATCGGGTATCCCGGCTGTATCGAGATTTGCGGAAACCAGTTCACTGGAAATGGAAGCAGGATCAAGCAGTCCGGCAGCAACATCACGCGCCAGACTTCGAACGGCACGGACGATCTCGTCGCGGGAACCGTAATTGAAAGCTATAATCAGGTTGAGGCCTGTATTGCGACGCGTAAGCGTTTCCGCTTCGACTAATAGCGCACGTATATCGGCGGCAAGTTCCTCGCGCTCGCCGATAATACTGACACGCACATTATTGCGGTGCAGCTCAGCAAGATCGCGTCGGATGAAAATCTTCAGCAACCCCAGAAGATCGTTCACCTCTCCGCTGGGGCGGGACCAGTTTTCTGAAGAGAACGCAAACAATGTAAGGTAGCCGAGGCCACGATCCCCGGCCGCCCGTACAATCTCACGAAGAGCTTCCACGCCTGCCCGGTGCCCGGCGCTGCGCGGCAAATTGCGCGCCTTCGCCCAACGGCCATTGCCATCCATGATAATGGCGATGTGGCGCGGATCGGACATGGCGAAGCTCTCCCTCAATGAAAACCATGCAGGTACTAGACCTGCATGATCTCCCCTTCTTTCACTGCAACGACCTTATCCATCTCCGCGATGGTTTCGTCCGTCAGCTTCTGCACTTTTTCAGACAGAACGCGGCCATCATCCTGACTGATGAGGCTGTCCTTCTCCAGCTTTTTCAGCGTGTCCATACCGTCACGACGAACATGACGGGCAGCGATACGACCCTGCTCAGCATACTGGTGCGCGATCTTGACCAGTTCCTTGCGGCGCTGTTCGTTCAATTCCGGCAGCGGAATGCGCAGCGTCGTGCCATCGGTGATGGGATTGAGACCGAGGCCGGAATCGCGAATTGCGCGTTCCACAGCGCCCACCATGCTCTTGTCCCAGACGGAAACCGAAAGCATACGCGATTCGGGAACAGTGATATTGGCAACCTGATTGATCGGCATGGTCGAGCCATAGGCCTCGATCACGATCGGCTCCAGCAAGCTTGCTGAAGCGCGGCCCGTGCGCAGACCGTTAAGGTCGTGCTTCAAAGAGTTGATAGCGCCTTCCATGCGGCGTTTCAGGTCGTTGATGTCGAAAGCATCACTCATGCATTTTCTCCTTCGATACGCAGCAAAGGTCGATCAATTATCGGAAACGATCGTGCAGCGTCCCTTGCCTTGCAGAATTTCGGCCAAGCCGCCGTTTTCATGGATGGAATAGACTATTATCGGAATGTTGTTCTCACGCGCAAGGGCAACAGCGGCTGTATCCATGACTGCAAGCCCGCGATCGAGAACTTCTTTGTGGGTCAAACTGTCAAAACGCGTCGCGTTCGGGTCCTTCTTCGGATCGGCAGAATAGATTCCGTCAACCTGCGTGCCCTTCAAAAGCGCATCCGCTTCGATTTCCGCAGCACGAAGAGCTGCTGCCGAATCCGTCGTGAAGAAAGGATTTCCGGTGCCACCAGCAAAGATCACGACCTTGCCCTCATCCATGTAAGCCGTAGCCTGTCTCTGCGAGAAGCTCTCACAGATTTCAGGCATGGCTATGGCCGAGAGCACGACAGAATCGACGCCGATCTTGTGCAGGGAAGTACGCAGCGCCAGCGAATTGATGACCGTGGCCAACATACCCATGTGATCGCCCGTGACGCGATCTCCGCCCTTGGAGGCCACAGCGACACCGCGAAAAATATTGCCGCCGCCGATCACGACGCCAACTTCAACACCAAGCGATCGTGCCTGCTTGATATCGTTTGCAATACGGTCTGCAACGGAAACATCAATGCCAAAGCCCTGACTGCCCATCAATGCCTCGCCCGAGGCTTTCAAAAGGACGCGTTTGTAGGCGGGCTTACCGGACATTGGATGCTCTCCGCAGATTGTGATCAAGTGGTTGTGTTTGGGTTCCGATACACGAAGGGCACCGCGTTGTCACGCGATGCCCTTCATAATCAAAAGCCTTTTCAGGCAATCAGCGCATTCCGAAAAGTGGAAACCGGTTTTCGGAACAAAATGCGCTGAAAAAACGGAGCCACTTAGCCCTTGGCAGCAGCAGCTACTTCAGCAGCAAAGTCGGTTTCTTCCTTCTCGATGCCTTCGCCGAGAGCAACACGGACAAAGCCGGTGATCTTGGCCGGTGCACCGATGGTCTTTTCAGCTTCCTTGAGGGCAGCTGCAACCGTCAGGTCAGGATTGATGACGAAAGCCTGCGAAAGAAGAACAACTTCTTCGTAGAACTTGCGCATACGGCCTTCGATCATCTTTTCGATGATGTTGTCCGGCTTGCCGGATTCACGGGCCTGCTCGATGAAAATCGCCTTTTCGCGCTCGGCAGCAGCCGGGTCAACGTCCTCGGCGGTGAGAGCCAGCGGGTTGATTGCAGCAACGTGCATGGCAACCTGACGACCAAATGCATTTGCAGCTTCTGCATCGCCAGCGGTTTCGATTGCTACGAGAACGCCGAGCTTGCCGAGGCCATCAGCAACGCCGTTGTGAATGTAGGTCGCGACAACGCCCTGCGGGACGGTCAGCGCAGCCGAACGGCGGAAGCCAATGTTTTCACCGATGGTGGCAACAGCGTCCTTTGCCGTTTCGGTAACGGTCTTGCCGTCAACGTTGGCGTTGGCCACAGCTTCGGTCGAACCGTCGGTCGACAGAGCAGCCTGGGCGATCTTGCGGACCAGATCCTGGAAAGCATCGTTGCGGGCAACGAAGTCGGTCTCGGAATTGACTTCAACGACAACAGCCTTGTTGCCGGAAGCTGCAACGCCAACCAGACCTTCGGCAGCCGTACGGCCAGCCTTCTTGTCAGCCTTTGCAATGCCCTTGGCACGCAGCCAGTCAACGGCAGCTTCGATATCGCCATTGGTTTCAGCAAGTGCTGTTTTGCAGTCCATCATGCCGGCGCCGGTGAGGTCGCGGAGTTCTTTGACGAGAGATGCGGAAATGCTCATGATATCGCCTTTCATGAAAGCGAAGGCACACCGGATGGGTGTGCCAACTTTTAACCGGCGCTTGGTTTCTGGATCGCGATCACCCTGAGCATTGCACTTCAGGAATCACAATCCCGCACCGGGATGAAACGAGATTATCCACCCGCCCTATCGCAGATATGACGGATGGATGAAATCATACGCTGATTAAGCGCCTTCAGCCGGAGCTTCGAGGGCTGGCTCAACCGGAGCTTCAGCCTGCGCGCCAACGTCGATGCCCATTGCGCCCTGCTGACGAGCAATGCCGTCGAGAGCAGCGCGAGCAATCAGATCGCAATAGAGAGCGATAGCGCGTGCAGCGTCGTCGTTACCCGGAATCGGGTAGTCGATCTGGTCTGGATCGCAGTTCGAGTCGATCACTGCGACAACCGGGATACCAAGACGCTTGGCTTCCTGAATAGCAATCGCTTCCTTGTTGGTGTCGATGATGAACATCAGGTCCGGAACCGAACCCATGTCCTTGATGCCACCGAGGGCGCGGTCAAGCTTTTCACGCTCACGCTCAAGGTTCAGGCGTTCCTTCTTGGTGAAGCCCTGAGCTTCGCCAGCCAGAAGTTCGTCGAGCTTGCGCAGACGCTGGATCGAGTTGGAGATCGTCTTCCAGTTGGTCATCATGCCGCCGAGCCAGCGTGCATTGACATAATACTGTGCCGAACGGTTGGCAGCATCGGCAATGATGTCCGAAGCCTGACGCTTCGTGCCGACGAACAGAACGCGACCGCCACGAGCAACCGTGTCCGAAACGATCTTCAGCGCATTGTGCAGCAGAGGAACGGTCTGGGACAGATCGAGAATGTGGATGTTGTTACGGTCACCATAGATGTATGGTGCCATTTTCGGGTTCCAGCGATGGGTCTGGTGGCCGAAGTGAACACCAGCTTCCAGAAGCTGGCGCATGCTGAAATCAGGCAATGCCATCTTTATTTTCCTTTTCCGGTTTAACCTCCACGGGCTGAGGCGATTTCTCGCCACCGGAGGTTTTTGCCGGATTTCTCCCGACAAAAGCCCAATCCCGTGTGTGGAATAGGCGCGCTGTTAACTGATCACGCCGTAAATTGCAAGTCGTCTACACAATATAGCATCGAACAGGCGAACAAACACGCCAATCGGCGTGCTTATTTGCAGGTCGCGGTCTGTTTTGCCGCGTCATAGACATCAAGCTTCACAAGCTTCCCGCGCATGGAGAAATCTCCATAGTCCATAGTGAGGTCGCGGGTGATGCCATTGCGATAGAGCTTGAAATTAATGCGGTAGATCGGCAGGCCGTCCTGCTTTTCCTTGTCATCGAAATAGGCAATCGTCACCGGCCAGACCTGATCCTTGGAAAATTTACCCATGACCTTGGTCTCATCATCCGGCAGAGACTGCTCCTTGCCGACGACAACGGTGGTAGCAACCACCCGGTCGGCATCTTCGGACGCGTCGAAAAGCGACGTCTGGTAAAATTTCTGCCCGGCTTCCGCCTTGCCGATCAGCTCTTCCATATGTCCGGTCGGAAATTGCGTTCCCTTGAGGTCAAGCTTGTTTTCCTTCGGCTTGTTCAGTTCAACGACTGTCTTGCCGCCCTCGAGTTTCGCGTCACCACGCACTTCCTTGACCAGTTCCTTGTCCACGAAGGTCTTGTTGACGAAACGGAAGTTCTTTCCGTCTGCACCTTCGAAAGTCGTCGTCTGCTGGTCGGTCACACGCTGCGGCTGTTCTTCCATATCGATCCGCGTCACGAAACGGAAATTGGTGGTGTAGCCTTCACACGCAGATCCGTTGAACTCGTAGACCATACGACCGGTCAAACCACTGATCCCCGATTTTTCATCGGCACGATCCAGGGTCAGATCATAGACTGCGCGATGTGGAACCAACGTTACCGTCGAGGCCGCATGAGCGACGCCAGCGAATCCAGCCCATACACAAGCAGCCGTTCCACTCGCCGCAACCGCACTCTTGAAAAAACGCATACATGAATCTCCCGATGAGTTGACGAGCATGATAAAAAAACTCGTGGCGGAAGCGAGGCAAAAAACGCACCCTTCCCAAAAGCTTCACCGATTCTGCCTATAGGTAGATCGCGAAGTACCTTTGCAAGCAAGGATTAATACAATGACGACACGATCGACAGCCGCCTCAAAAATCTGGGTATATCTATCCCGGAGGCCGCAGCACCCGCCGCAAACTACGTTCCTTTTGCGCAAAGCGGTTCTCTGCTTCTCACATCTGGCCAGCTTCCGCTGGAAGGCGGCAAGCTTGTGCACACGGGGCAGATTGGTGATGAGCTGACGGTTGCGCACGGACAAGCGGCTGCACGCGCCTGTGCTGTCAACATCCTTGCCCAGGCAAAGGCTGCTCTTGGTGACCTTGGCCGCATCAAGCGGATTGTGAAGATTACCGCCTTCGTGGCTTCCACACCTGATTTCGTGGAACAGCACCTTGTGGCCAATGGCGCCTCCGATCTCCTCGTGGCGGTTCTCGGCGACGCTGGCAAACATGCCCGCTCGGCTGTTGGTGTTGCGAGCCTACCCCTCAATGCACCTGTTGAAATAGAAGCGATCATCGAGGTTGCCTGACATGACTTCCATCGACTGGATCAAGAAGCGTCCTGTTGCTCATCGCGGATTGCACGATCTCAACAAAGAGCGCTGGGAAAACACTCTTTCAGCGTTCGAGGCAGCAGCAAAGGCGGGTTTCGCTATCGAATGCGATGTGCATCTCACAATTGACGGCGGCGTTGTGGTCTTTCATGACGATGAACTGAAGCGCCTTGCCGGTCGCGAAGGCTACATCAGCGATCTGACACTGAAGGAAGCCACCGCACTGAAGATTGGCGGCACCGCCGATCATGTGCCGACGCTTCGTCAAATGCTTGATCTGGTCGATGGTCGCGTTCCCCTCGTTATCGAGTTGAAGGGTATCGAAGGTAAAGATGACGGTCTCGTTGCCGCCGTTGCCAAAGAACTGGCGTCCTATAAGGGCGAAGCCGCGATCATGTCTTTCGATCACCACCTGATCCGCCGTTTTGCGGCAGATGCACCGGGAATTCCTGGCGGTCTGACAGCCGAAGGTACACGCAGGGAAGACTATGAAAGACATTTCTCCATGCTGGCGCATGGCATCTCCTTCGTCTCCTATAATGTGCATCACCTGCCCAACCCGTTCGTCACCTTTGTTCGCGAGAAGTTACAAATGCCGGTGATCAGCTGGACAGTGCGGGATCGGGAAATGCAGAAACATAGCGATCTCAATGTCGACCAGATCACGTTCGAAGGCTTTGATCCACGCGCCCTCGTAGCTTGACGACAACACGCCGAACACCGCAAAATATGCGCGATAACGGCAAAGGAATAGCGGTGAACGACGAAGATCCGCAGAATGAGCAAAGCTTTGTTCTCCGTGTCGTTGAGAATATCAGCGAATTCACGGCAGACGAATGGAACAGTCTTGTCGGGGCTTCCCGGCAGGACGCGCATTACAATCCCTTCATTACTCGCAACTTCCTGCTGGCTCTGGAAGAATCAGGCTCGGTTTCACGAAAAGCGGGCTGGCTTCCGCGCCATTTGCGCCTTGAAGATGATCAAGGCCGCCTCATCGGAGCCGTGCCGAACTATCTCAAGGGGCATAGTCAGGGAGAATATGTCTTCGACCATGGATGGGCTGATGCTTTCGAGCGCGCCGGTGGTCGATACTATCCAAAATTTCAGGCCGCAGTGCCGTTTACACCGGCTACCGGTCCGCGCCTCCTCAATCACATTGCCTATGAAAGCGAAACCGTTCGACTGGCGCTGGCTGGCGGACTGCGGGAACTGGCTGATCAATCCGGCGTCTCATCAGCGCATGTCACATTTGCACTGCCAGATGAGATCACCGCGCTTGAGCGCGCAGGGTTTCTTCATCGCACGGATCAGCAGTTTCACTTTAAAAACAATGGCTTTAAAAGCTACGATGATTTTCTGAATGAGCTGGTATCTCGGAAACGCAAGGCGTTAAAGAAAGAACGACGTGAAGCCTTGTCGGATGGCATCGAAATCGACTGGTTGACCGGCAGCGACCTCACGGAATCAGTCTGGGACGACTTCTTCGCGTTTTATACGGATACCGGTAGCCGCAAATGGGGACGGCCCTATCTGAACAGGCAGTTCTTTTCGCGGATCGGCGAAACCATGGCGGAAGACATTCTGCTCGTCATGGCCAAACGCAACGGACATTACATTGCCGGCGCGATCAACTTCATCGGTGGTGATACACTTTTCGGCCGTCATTGGGGCTGCATCGAAGATCACCCATACCTGCATTTCGAGGTTTGCTATCATCAGGCAATCGATTTTGCGATTGATCGAAAGCTCAGCGTCGTGGAAGCTGGAGCACAGGGCGAGCACAAAATCGCCCGCGGTTATGTGCCGGTAACAACCCATTCAGCGCATTATATTGCCCATGAAGGCTTTCGGAACGCCGTACGGGACTATCTCGATCATGAACGTCGCGAAGTCGAACAAATTCAGGACGCCCTGGAAGAACACTCGCCATTCAGGGATGCGCTCTGATTGCTTGTTTTGACGCGCATCTCATCCGAAAGCCGCTTCACACCTTTCGGGATGCGCTCGCTCTATCCACCTTGCCTAACGCGACTTGATACGGTCTGATCCTGTCAAACATTTTCGCATTGGAGAGAATCACATGTCCGCCACCTATGACGACAACAATATCTTCGCCAAAATTCTGCGCGGCGAAATCCCGTCCACCCGTGTTTACGAAACCGATGACGTCGTTGCTTTCATGGATGCGATGCCGCAAGGCACGGGCCACACGCTGGTTGTGCCAAAGACTGCTTCCCGCAATCTGCTCGATGCCAAGCCGGAAACCCTCGCGAATGTTGTTCAAGTGGTGCAGAAAATCGCGCAGGCAGTGAAGAAGGCATTCAATGCCGATGGCGTAACCGTCATGCAGTTCAACGAACCGGCATCCGGCCAGACCGTCTATCATCTGCACTTTCATGTGATCCCGCGCTTTGAAGGCGTGGCGCTCAAGCCCCATACCGGACAGATGGAAGACGCGGCGGTTCTTTCCGCAAACGCTGAAAAGATTCGTGCAGCGCTCTGATAAGACTCACACTTTCAAAGTGTAAGCAGGCCGATTACCAGCAGGATTTCCGCAACGAGCACGCCGACGAGCAATCGCTTACCGGTAATGAGAAAGGCGGCAAATCCTGCCGCGGCGGAACCAGCGCGGAGCCAGAGCGGCGAATTGGCCAGTTCTCCATTAGGATAGAGAATAAGCTGCGCGATAACGCCTGCAACCAGCGCAGTTGCGACGCAGCGCACGAAAACGAGAACTTCTGAATCCTCCCGCACGCGCCCACCAACCAGCACCCCCATCAGCCGAAACAGATAGGTTGGAAGCGCTCCAGCCAGGAGGATAAACAGAAACGGCCACCACCAGGTCGAAAAGCTGTCCCAATTCATTCAGTTGCCCCCACCGATACGCGGCGCATCCGGTGAAAACCGAACGCTATCAGCCCACCGAGAACCCCCGTGATCAGCAGGTCATATCCAGGAGTCAGATGATGAAATATGGGGAATAGAACGATCCCGGAAATCATTGCGGCCTGCCCTGCCCTTTCTCTGGCTGAACGCCAGAGCGACGTCAGAAAATACATCGGCGTCAGCATGAAAAGTGCCGCGAAAACAATTGGCGGAAAAGACGTCGATAACGAATAGACGATAGCAACGACAATCGCATTGGTTCCCACCAGAACCATACCGATCCCCGCAAAATAGCTCGTCCGCATATCACGCGGGATCTTGCGCAGCTCCTCCATGGCCATGACCCAGGCGGTGACGGCAACGAAATGACACAGAGCAGCGAGGGTCAGTTTTCGCGTTTTCGGTCCCTGCAACTCGGGAAGCAGCGCGACCACCATTGGCATCAAACGCACGGACGAAAGTCCCACTGCGAGAGCCGCGGCAGGCAAAGCCACACCTGCACTGATCGCTCCGATCAGAACGACCTTTGCCGGAAGCGCCCAGATGGTCAGAGTCATAAAGACGGCTTGAACAACGGTGATGCCGCTTTCAATTGCCAGTCCCGCAAAACCGATAAACGAACTCATCAACAATAGAGCTGGAATGCTGCAAATGCGTGTGCAGCCGCGCAAGAACCATCGCAGGTGACGATGGTCTTCTGAATTTTGCTCAGGATAATCGGAATGAATCGGTGGCATGGAGTCACGTTAGAGCAAGGTCCGAGCAAGTTGCACCCGGTTTTTACCGCTCAGATCGGAAAAACTCAGTTTTCCTTCACACCAACCTCATGTTCACAACAAAACGGCCCTCAGAGAGGGCCGTTCCGCTTGCTTGTTACTTCTTACGTGGCACTTTTGGCACCGAAGATTTGGCCGCCGAGGACTTCGAGGAAGATTTCGGCGCCGGTTCGTCCTTGCCCGCCAGCACCTTCTCCTTCTCTGCCTTCTTCGGCGCAGCCTTCTTGCGTTGCAGCTGCTTCTTCTCAGCCGGAATGTCCTTCTTCGGACTTACCGGCTTATCAGCCACGCTTTCCAGCGAAAGATCGGTCTTGCCGTCCGGTTTCGTCACGACGTCCACACGGACCGTGCCACCATGCTTGAGTTTTCCGAAGAGCACCTCATCAGCCAATGGCTTCTTGATGTGTTCCTGGATAACCCGGGCAAGCGGACGTGCGCCCATGCGCTCGTCGTAACCCTTGTCAGCAAGCCAGGCGATTGCGCCTTCGGTCAGTTCGAAGGTCACGCCGCGCTCAGCAAGCTGAGCTTCAAGCTGAAGCACAAACTTCTGCACAACCTGATGAATGACGGGAACCGGCAACGGACCGAACGGAATGATCGCATCCAGTCGGTTACGGAACTCAGGCGTGAACAAGCGGTTGATCGCTTCCATGTCATCGCCTTCGCGACGCGTGGAACCGAAGCCGATTGCTGCCTTCGCCATATCCGACGCACCGGCATTGGTGGTCATGATCAGGATCACATTGCGGAAGTCGATCTTCTTGCCGTTGTGATCGGTCAGCGAGCCATGATCCATTACCTGCAACAAGATGTTGAACAGATCGGGGTGTGCCTTCTCGATCTCATCAAGCAGCAGCACGCAATGCGGATGCTGATCGACGCCATCGGTCAGGAGTCCGCCCTGATCGAAGCCAACATAGCCGGGAGGCGCACCGATGAGCCGCGATACGGTGTGGCGCTCCATATATTCCGACATATCGAAACGCAGGAGTTCCACGCCCAACGAACTTGCCAGCTGTTTGGCGACTTCCGTCTTGCCGACGCCGGTCGGGCCGGAGAACAGGTACGAGCCGATTGGCTTGTCCGGTTCGCGCAATCCCGCACGGGCGAGCTTGATCGACGCTGACAGCGCTTCGATGGCCAGATCCTGACCGTAAACGACACGCTTCAGTTCAGCATCCAGATGCGAGAGAACCTGTTCATCATCCTTCGATACCGACTTCGGCGGAATACGGGCCATCGTTGCGATTGTCGCTTCGATTTCCTTCACGCCGATGGTCTTCTTGCGCTTGTTCTCAGGCAATAGCATCTGGCTGGCACCTGTTTCGTCAATCACATCAATTGCCTTGTCTGGCAATTTGCGATCCGAAATATAACGCGCAGAAAGTTCCACTGCCGTCTTGATGGCATCGACCGTGTACTTGACCTTATGGAAATCCTCGAAATAGGGCTTCAGCCCCTTCATGATTTCAATCGCATCCGGGATCGAAGGCTCATTGACATCTATCTTCTGGAAGCGACGCACCAAGGCACGGTCTTTCTCGAAGAACTGACGATATTCCTTATAGGTCGTCGATCCGATGCAGCGGATAGCACCCGATGAAAGCGCCGGTTTCAACAGGTTCGATGCATCCATCGCGCCGCCCGAAGTGGCGCCAGCCCCGATGACTGTATGAATCTCGTCGATGAACAGAACCGCACCCGGATACTCTTCGAGCTCCTTGACGACCTGCTTCAGACGCTCTTCGAAGTCACCGCGATAGCGGGTGCCAGCCAGAAGTGTGCCCATGTCGAGCGAGAATATCGTCGCATCGGCAAGCGCTTCAGGCACCTGTCCTTCAACGATCCGCTTGGCAAGACCTTCGGCAATCGCAGTCTTGCCGACGCCGGGATCTCCCACATAAAGCGGGTTGTTCTTCGAACGACGGCAGAGTACCTGAATGGTGCGGCTGATTTCGCTGTCACGACCGATCAGCGGATCGATACGCCCGGCCTTGGCCTTCTCATTCAGATTGACGCAATAGGCAGACAGGGCGTCCTGCTTCTTCTTGGCGCTTTCCTCCTGTTCTGTGCTGGTGCGTTCTTCACTTGCGCTCTCTGCGCCGCGCGGCGGGCGAGTTTCGCTGTTCTGCGGGCGCTTGGAGATGCCATGCGAAATATAGTTCACGGCATCATAACGTGTCATCTGCTGCTCCTGGAGGAAATAGGCAGCATGACTTTCCCGTTCCGCAAAAATGGCAACCAGCACGTTGGCACCGGTTACTTCCTCACGGTTCGAGGATTGCACATGAATGACCGCGCGCTGAATGACGCGCTGGAAAGCGGCAGTTGGCTTGGAATCTTCGTCATAACCCGTGACGAGATTATCAAGTTCGCGATCAATATAGTCGGTAACGATACGTTTGAGATGCTCAAGGTCGACGCTGCAGGCACGCATCACTGCGCCCGCATCCTGATCGTCGATCAAGGCAAGCAAAAGATGTTCGAGCGTCGCATATTCGTGATGCCGCTCGTTTGCAATTGTGAGGGCTTGATGCAGGGCCCTTTCAAGGCTTGGGGAGAACGATGGCATATGACCTCACTTTTTCTCCATCACGCATTGCAGCGGATGCTGGTTTTGGCGGGCGAAATCCATGACCTGGCTAACTTTGGTTTCGGCGACTTCGTATGTAAATACGCCGCACTCGCCGACCCCGTGATTGTGAACATGCAGCATGATGCGCGTGGCATCATCCTGGTTCTTCTGGAAAAACCGCTGCAGGACATGAACGACGAACTCCATGGGTGTGTAGTCGTCATTGAGGAGCAGGACACGATAGAGGCTGGGCTTCTTGGTTTTCGGCTGTGTACGCGTAACTACAACGGTGCCGTTTTCCGGACCATTTCCGCCGTCAGTCTTGCTTTGCATGACTATATCGAGATGCCTCATGAAACCTATTACCCGGATGCCCATCTGCCTGACCCAACTTGCCCTATTATGTAGGTCGTCATGTGGTGATTTTAAGCCCTTCATTGGCACTTGCAACCGGGACTTATTGCAATAACGAGGCTTGACACAGTTATATGATGTCGTCCGAACGATAGGTCATGACAAAACAGCTCTATGTAAAATAGCCGGAGCACTTCGCTGCCAAATAATATAGGTACTAATAATTGGACCTAATAAACTCGACCCTATAAAAAGCGGAACACAAATTGCGGTTTCACGAATACGAAAAAAAGTACTAATTTTCTCACATAATCAAAACATTAATAAATGCATTAGGGCTACTAACAGAACATACTTTTTAAAACCCGCTCATTTCTAGAGGCTGCCTCTCCCCTTCCACCCAAACAAGGCAGCAGCAAAACTAAACTCGCGCAAGCGGGTTTTTTGTGTTGTGACACCACTGCCTTCCCCTGATACGAACACCGCATTTCATTGACACATCTGCGTGAACGTTCGCAACGCACCGGGCCTGAACGGACTGTCAGCGTTACGGCTTCCTCAAAATTTTTCCGAAATTTATGAACAACACGGTTACCATAAACGGATTGGTAACGCTGATGGCAGTAGGATCACCGAATTAGACGCTGTGTGCCTTTTGTGTCGCAGTTCAAAAAATCCGGGATACAGGTAGGTCATCATCGTGCGTACCGCATTTAGTAAAGTCGCATATGCCTTGAAAAGAGCGGCGCAAGCCACCCTTCTTCTTGCAGTTGTAACGGGGTGTTCGACAGCTTCGACAACGATACCGGCGATAGCGGCTAGCGATAGATATGCAGCGATCGTGATCGATGCGAACACCGGCAAAACGCTGTTTGCCTCGAATGCGGATGCACAGCGCTATCCAGCTTCCCTCACCAAAATGATGACTCTGTATATGCTTTTCGAGGCAATGCAGGCAGGACGCATGAACAAGGACACGCGTATCCCGGTGTCCGCCTATGCCGCCGCACGTCCGCCCACGAAAATCGGCTTCCGTTCGGGGCAAAGCATTCGTGCTGAAGATGCAGCGCTGGCCATGATCACAAAGTCGGCCAATGACGTGGCAACTGCCGTCGGCGAATATATCGGCGGCTCCGAAGAGCGCTTTGCGCAGATGATGACAGCAAAGGCTCGTCGTCTTGGCATGCGTAACACGACGTTCCGTAACGCATCGGGTCTGCCGAACATGGCGCAGCATACGACTGCACGCGACATGGCGATTCTCAGCATCGCACTTCGCCAGCATTTCCCGAACGAATTCTCCTATTTCTCCCGCCGCAGCTTCGTTTTCCGCGGACAGACCATCAACGGTCACAACCGTTTACTCGGTCGCGTTGAAGGCGTGGACGGCATCAAGACCGGCTACACCAATGCATCCGGTTACAATCTGGCCTCTTCAGTCAGTCTGGATGGCCGCAGGCTCGTAGCGGTGGTCATGGGCGGCAATACCGGTGCAAGCCGCGACGCCCATATGACTCAGCTCATCCGCAAATATCTTCCTATGGCAACGCGTAGCCGTAACGCTGCACCGCTCGTCGCCATGCGCAACGATGCACCGCAGGTCGTTGCTTCGATCGATCTTCCCAAGGCCAAGAATGCCCCTGTTCCTGTAACCCGTCAGGTTGCAGCCGTGGACGACATCATCAACAACGAAAGCGGTGAAGGCGATAGCGACCAGCCTCAGGTTCTGGCACTTGCAGCACCGACCGCGCGTCCTGCTGCGCTGGCCGCACAGGCTGCGATCCGCCCCACACCAAAGGCCGCCGTCCCGTCTGCACAGGCTCAGGAAGTCGATCCGGTCACCACGGCATCCGCCCCTGCTGCCGGTGGCTGGGCTATCCAGATCGGCTCCCTCCCGAGCGAAGGTCAGGCACGGGACATGCTTGCCAAGGCTTCTGCCACGGCAGGTGGCACGCTGCGTGCGGCGTCGCCCTATACCGAGACCTTCAACAAGGGTAGCGCAACTTTCTACCGCGCGCGCTTTGTTGGCTTCTCCTCCAAGCAGGCTGCTTGGGATGCCTGCGCCTCGCTGAAGAAGAAAAACTTCGGCTGCTATGCAGTCGCGAACTAATCGATTGCGAGGGGTTCTGCTCCCTCGTTGCCAGCTTCAAACCCGAATTTGTAGTGCGTAGAGGGTTTCGAGATGTCAAATATGAGAGAAACTTTCGGCCAGCCGCCGTTCAAAACGGCCGACTGGACACAGGATGAAGGCAAGACTTCAGCCTTCGGTGCATTGTTCTCGGTGCAAGGCCTCAAGCAGGCTGCCCTGCGAATTGCCGATGTAAGGCGAGGCACCGGCTTTCAGACCAAAGATCTGGTCGGGCTGCTCGTCTCTCATGCAGCCCGCAACAAGCGACTAGTTCAGCCACGGGCTTCCATGCGGATGACCCTGCCGGTGAATTTCGACCGAGTTTCTGTGCGCCTGACGATAGAAAACTGAATGAACACCAGATGAAATGAAAAAGGGCCTGCCGGTTACCCGGCAGGCCCTTTTTCATGAGTGTGTCAATCTTCAAAGCAACCCCAGCGCCGCGAGCTCCTGTCGCAATTCTGCAGGCAAGGCAGCCCTGCCCGCTTTACCAGCAGCCTCATCACGCGGAACTTCATTTTCAGCCAGATAGCGCCAACCCTGAAAGGCACGGCGTGGCTGCCACTCAGTCGGAATGACCTTGGGTTCGAGAACAAGGTGGCAGCGATTGATACCCTGCTCATCTGTAAATGGACGAACATCCAGCAGGCGCTGACGGCATTGGACGTTGCCCTTGATAACCCAGTAGAGCGAGCCACCTTCCAGCAGCTCATCGATCCGTTTCGGAACCATTCTCGTTGTGTGAAACTGTTCCGGCACCAAACCGGCCGCACGCTGTTCAGCGAGACGGAAATCGATCCAAGCCGCGAGATCTTCGATACTGTCGCAGCCGACACAAAGTTTGACGAGATTGAGAGCCATAGGGGTGATTTAGCCAAGACGAATGCGCGCTTCAAGCCTGAAGCATCGCATTCCGCCCAGAATTGCGAATCAACAGGCGACCACGTTGACGGCGAGACCACCCTGACTGGTTTCCTTGTAACGCTCGCTCATATCGTGACCGGTCTGGCGCATTGTCTCGATACAAGCGTCGAGAGGTACAAAATGCTTGCCGTCGCCCTTGACAGCAAGTGACGCTGCGGTCACCGCCTTCACCGCACCAAGCGCATTACGTTCAATGCACGGCACCTGTACAAGCCCGGCAACCGGGTCGCAGGTCATGCCAAGATGGTGTTCGAGCGCAATTTCAGCAGCATTTTCAATTTGCTCAGGCGATCCGCCAAGCACAGCGGCAAGACCCGCTGCCGCCATTGCCGATGCTGATCCTACTTCGCCCTGACAACCAACTTCCGCGCCAGAAATCGATGCGTTGTGCTTGATGACACCGCCAATTGCGGCAGACGTCAGGAGAAAATCGCGAATGCCTTTCTCATCGGCATCATCATGAAAATGCAAGTAGTAGCGCAGAACCGCCGGTACAACGCCTGCAGCACCATTTGTCGGTGCGGTGACTACCCGGCCGCCGGACGCGTTTTCTTCATTGACCGCCATCGCGTAAACCGAAAGCCAGTCATTTGCCAGAAGCGGGTTGCTGCGATTATTGCGCCAGTCATCCTGAAGCTTATCATGAAGCTGTCGCGCACGACGACGGACATTCAGGCCACCCGGCATGACACCGTCCCGGCTCAGTCCACGCTCGATACAGCCACGCATGGCCCCCCAAATACGATCGAGACCATTATCCAGATCACCGCGTGCCATATGCTTTTCTTCATTGGCCCGCTTCATTTCGGCGATCGACAGCCCGCTGTCGTGGGCCATCTCAAGCATCTCAGCAGCACTACGGAACGGAAACGGCACATCAGCCTTGTCGTCCTGCTTTGCACCGCTGCGCTGAACGCGGCTCAGCTCTTCTTCGGTCACCACAAAGCCGCCACCGATGGAAAAGTATGCCCGACGCAAGAGAAGATTGTCATCGGCATCGAATGCAGAGAAAGCCATGCCGTTGGCGTGCCCCGGCAAAGGAGTCTTCCGATCCAGTACGAGATCGACCTTCGGATCGAAATGATAGGCCAGATGTCCTTCGGGTTTCACCTTCTTCTCGGTAAAAACCTTCTCTACTTCAACGTCCATAATGTCGGGATCAATCGTATCCGGCAGATGACCGCAGAGCCCCAGAATGACAGCTCGATCCGTCGCATGCCCGACGCCGGTATATGCAAGAGAGCCGTGCAGGCTCGCTTTCAACCGGTGGATTTTCGAATGCGCAGGCCGTGGCCAGTTTCCGCCTATAATTTCATTGAGAAACATGCGCGCAGCCGTCATCGGGCCCATCGTATGCGAACTGGAAGGCCCAATGCCAATCTTGTAAAGATCGAAAACCGACAGAAACATTCCACACCTTCTGCAGCCGTCATAAAGGCTGATTGATTCCTGATCGCAGCGTCGCCCGCGATTTGCCTGATCGTCCATTCTAGACAAAAATCGGCAAAAAGTCGCTAACGCAGAAACCGCGTATCTCTATCAGATAGTGTAGGAAAGGATCAACGCAAACGGAATGCTGAAATGCGGCATCAAATTTCCGGAATACGTAACGCCGCCTGACTTCTAGAGCATTTCCTGTTTTGTTTGATTCATTGGAAATGCTCTATCCGTTTGTTTTCACGCATGTCTTTATCCCGAAACCGGTTCCCACTTTCGGGAGACATGCTCTAGACGGAGAACAGATAGGCCATGAGGATGACAGCAGCGAGACCAACGACTGCCCAGAGCGTAACGCCCCAGCAGGATTTTTGAACGGTTTCGTCCATGGAGATTTTGGCAACCTTGTTGTGCAACTCTTTTACACAGCGTCCTTCACAACGCTGTTACCGATCATATAGCTTCGTGAACAACGGAACGCAACGGCGAAAAGCGACTGAATTGTGGCGATAAATTTTCTGGATTGAACATCCACCTCATGAAAGCTTTCTTTATCAATCAGTTACCAATAGATAACCTTAACAAAAGCTTTAAAGTGACGGCAGAAATGCGGCATCAGGGTTGAGGTAGAAGCATATCTGTCTTGCCCGCCAACCAGTAAGCGGCAAGTCCTACCCACTCACGCATGGCCACGCTGAACCGCGAAAGCGCTTCATTCGGGGATTCGAGATAAAGGGCAAAACGCTCGCTGGCGCGCGTCTTGTAGTCTACCGGCCAGGCGACAATATCGAAATCCGCCTTGCGAAAGCAGCCAACGGATCGCGGCATATGATATGCGGAAGTCACCAGAAGCCACGTTTCGCCGGGCTTGGGCTGGGCCAGTTCTTTCGAGAAAATTGCATTCTCAACCGTGTTCCGAGACTTGTTTTCATAGATGTAACGTTCGCCGGAAAAGCCGAGATCTACCAGCATCTGCCGCGTGCTATCTGCCTCTTTGACGGATTCTTCGAAAAAGGCTCCATCACCTCCGGAAACAATAACCCTGGCGTCTGGATATAATCTCGCCAGCCGCATCGCTTCGAAAATGCGGTCGGCCGCGCTATTCAACTCGAAACCTTTGCGCCCGGCATTAACGTCGCCATTCATATAGCCGCCAAGAACAACGATCCCATCCACATGTCGTGGCATTGCATCCGGCTTCGCGAAACGATCCTCCAGCGGGGCAAGCAGAACAGAACCCAGTGTCGTGAAAGCCGCAAAAACAGAATGGCGATAGACAACCCCAGCACACTCATACTGAGCCGTCGGGAACCTCGCCATATGGCCAGAAAAGCAATCAGGACAAGAACGAGAATTATCGTAACAGGTTGGAAAAACAGCCAGAAAATCTTCGACAGACTAAAAAACAATCAAGCTCTCCAATATCCAGCCCTCTGTCCGTGCCCATGCCAGCACGAATCCGTGTGCGACCGCATACTATAGTGTTGCAAAAGCCTGTGTTAGAGATTTGCCGGGAATCGAAAAACGCCGGATAGCGCTATCCGGCCGGAAGGAACCATGTCTAACATCACGCCCCAGGATATTGCACCTTCGTCCCGTATTCGTCTCGGGCGCATCGATATTGCGCGTGGGATCGCGCTGATCGCCATGGCGATCTACCATTTGGCTGGGATCTTGAGTTTTTCGGCTATATGGCGCCTGCCACAACTGCCCATGGGGGCTGGAAGCTTTTCGCCCGCTGTATTGCTTCAAGCTTCCTGTTTCTGGTCGGCTTCAGCCTCGTTCTGGCGCATGGCAACGGGATTCGCTGGAAATCAATGGCGAAACGGCTGACACAAATCGTAATCGCTGCGGCCGCGATTTCAGCAGTCACATGGTATATGTCGCCGGACAGTTTCATCTTCTTCGGCATCCTTCACCAGATCGCTCTGGCAAGTGTGCTCGGTCTTATTTTCCTGCGGCTGCCCGCCATTGCAACATTGATCATTGCAGCGTTGGTCATCAGCGCCCCACTTTACGCAAGCGCCGATATTTTCAACAATCCCGCGCTCAGCTGGGTCGGCCTTTCGACCGTAGCGCCGCGTTCGAACGATTATGTGCCGCTGTTTCCTTGGTTCGGAGCTGTCCTTATCGGCATGGCGGCGGCGCGCATGTTTCAGCGTTTTGGATGGCTTCAGCTCTTGGCTGGCGGGATCAAACCCCAGTTTCTTGAAAAGCCGCTGACATTTATCGGCAGGCATAGTCTGGCTTTTTATCTCATTCATCAGCCAGTTCTGATCGCGCTAGTTTATGTCTTCTCACAACTGATGCCTCCGGCACAGCCAACACCGCGAGAAGCTTTCACGCAATCCTGTGTGGCTGCATGCCTGCAAAACGGAAGCGAACAGCTATGCCAGCAGTTCTGTGGCTGTGTCGTAACAGAGTTGGACAAGGCAAAACTGTTTGATGATGTCTTTAGCGGCAAGATTGATCAGGAGAACAACAGCACGGTCCAGGATATCGCACAAATGTGCTCACCGGTGCCCGATACTCAGTAAAACAGATCAGGTATTGACGCCCAGTTCGGCAAGACGTTCGATGCAGGATTCCTCGATCTGGTCGAGTTCGCCCAGCGTCTCCTCAATGTCGCGTCGCTTCTGGCGAAGATCGGCGCGTTTTTCCTCAACGCGCTTCATGAGCAGCTTCAGCTGCCCCGTCTCGCCGGGCGGCTCACGATACATCTGGATGATTTCGTGGATTTCGGCGATCGAAAAACCAAGCCGCTTGCCACGCAGAATCTGCTTGAGAAGATGACGGTCGGCGGGACGGAACAGTCGTGTGCGGCCACGTCTCACAGGAGCGATCAGGCCTTCATCTTCGTAGAAGCGCAAAGTACGGGTTGAAATACCGAACTCGCGCGTCAACTCTGTGATCGTATAATATTCGCGCACCACAACATTCCTGCCTTATATCAAGCGGACCAGCCTCTAAACCGAATTGAGTTCAGAGGCTAAGTTGTGCTCCCCCATTTACGTAAAAGTCAACATTAAACCGATGCGAACTAAAATACATCTAGCTACAATTTGGCCGAAAACCGGAATAATCAATTTCACTTACCGCCACAAACGGTGAAGGCTTTTCCAAAGGGTATTGAGCTGAAACCCCTTAATTTCCGCTGATTTCCCATGGATTGCGACTTGCCATCATATTGCCGCTCATGCGTTATGAACTTGCGGAAACCAGTTACAAATGGCGATTCATGCGGCGCTCTATAAAATTTACCTTGATCGGACTTGTCGTCATCGCTGTGATAGGCGCGGCCCCATTTGCCGTCGAACCAATTGTCGTGAGGATCGGAGAAGGTTCGATTCGTCAGCTCGCCAGAGACGGTAATTTCTGTCAGACAGAGCAATGCGACGAAGGCATGAATTACGCGCTTGGCTTTCTCGAAACCAATTATGCCCTGTCGCCTCACGACGTTAAATGGTGTATGGGCGTCGATGTCATTTCCCATTATGAGTTGCCATTCGGTAACGCATTGAAAAAGTCAATAACCGACCGAATGTACCAACGTTGTGGCGATCCGAAGCAAGATGAACCACCCGGCGATCATACGGATGAATAAAGGCGCTCTTCATGAAGCGATTTTTGCGCATTGGCGCCTGGATGATACTTCTGGCCATCCTTGCAGTTACGATCAGCCCGATTAAATTCCGCCCCGTGACAGGTGAGCCCGTCGATCTAGAGCGGTTTGCGGCTTTCTTTCTGGTCGGTGCCTTGTTCGCCCTCGCCTATCCTCGCCACTGGATGGGTGTTCTTCTGCTAACAGTCGGCTGCGCCGCACTTTTCGAACTGATGCAACGTTTGGCACCTGGGCGTCACGGCGAGTTCATAGACTTTGTTTTCAAGGCGGCCGGAGCCATATTTGGCATTGCTGTTGGCTATGGCCTCAGCCTTATGCGCCCTTTCCGGCAAGAAGGCTGATCAGGCAGCGGGAATAGCCTTCAGTCTGTCGCCTGCCGTTTCACGCATGAATTCCAGATGGATCGAACGTAGCAATGCGGCCAGATCGTCATTGGCAGCAGCAAATCGGCCGCCCCCGACAGCCTCGCACATGAGTGCTGATATTTCCGCAGCGCCCATACGCTTTCGCCCGGCAGCAACCGCCCGCCAGGCCTCGATGGCAACAATCAAGGGCGCATGCGTGGCATCGCTCAATCCGGAAGAGCGAAGAAGCGCAGCAAGGGCAGCAGGACGTCCGCCCGAAATAATCGCACAAATCCGCCTATCATCGAGATCGGAAAGCGCGCCCAGCAAGCTGGCGAAGAAATCTATACGGCCTCCGGCAACGGCACGGATAACAAAACTGGTCGTGATTTCACCGCGCAGACGCAGATGTTCGACCAGCGCCGGGAGTTCTTCTTGTGAACAGTTTTCCGCCAGTTGCATTGAGGCACGAGCGGTCGCATCGCCTACAACCTTATCGGCGCGGCGTTGACCCAGAAGCAATTTCACCAGTGGAAGAGATTGGAGAACCTCTCCGACTTTCACTGCGAGTAGATGACGGCATTCAGCCGGAAGATGCGGATGGGCCAGCAAGGCTTCCCGTACGACAGCATCATGTCCGCAGCGCTCGCTGATGCGCCGAAACGAAACGGGGGCGATACGGGCGCAGCTGTTGAAGAGCATTTCAGCAACAGCTTCATTATTCCCGACTTCGGCGATTGCCGCCGCGACTGCGAATGAAACATGCGGGCGCGCGGCAATCAAAACCTGCATCGATGGAGCGCTATAGGCCACACGATCAATCAGATCAGCGTCGCTAAGAAGCCTTGAGCGTGCAAGGATATATCCCGCCACCTCCGGTTGATCGGCTGCAAGCGCCGTTACGATATGCAAAGGCGAATGCACGCTGGTCGAAAGCACATCTGCAATAGACATGCGAACTTTCGGGGAAGGATCATCAAGCAAAAGCGTCAATGCGGCTTCTGCATGTGCACGAGCATGATCAGACTGAAGCTGGTCAATACATTGCCGGGCCAACTGAGCAGCACGGACAACGCGCGCAGCTACCGGCTCGCAGCCACCGACAAACGTATCTTTTTCGATATACATTCTGGCCCCGCTCCAGATCGTTCTTGTATTCGAAAATGATAAATTAAAATGGTTTACGAGCGGTTTACCATGTTTGTTAACCGCATTGTCGCAGCATGGAACCGAACGCGTTTTCACTCGTTTTATCGTCATCAATTCAACGGAGACTTCAAATGGCCGACGAAAAGATCACGAACGACATCCAGCAGGCTCTCGAAAAGCAGATTGCCGATATGCGCACTGAACTGAAGCGCCTTTCAAAGTCGCTGGCGTCACATTCTGGCGAGCTGAGAGAACGCGCGGAGGACGTCATGGATGATGCGTCCGGTCGTTTCCGTCATGCCGCGCAGGCCGTGCGTGAACGCGGTCAGGTCGTTGCCGAAACGGTTCGCGAAAACCCAGGCACAGCCACAACCCTTTTCGGAACTGCCGGAATTATCGGTATTCTCATCGGCGTTGCCATCGGGTGCGCCATTTCTGATCGCCGCTGAACAGCAAGAACAGCCTGATACTTGTGCCCGCGCTCAATGCGCGGGCTTTTGTTTGCACTCTTTACGAGACGGTTGTGGTCTGCTAGCTCCCGGTCATTGGCAGTTTGCCACCGGTCGCAGCCTACCCGGTCAAAACAAGGACGAGCGCAATCAAGCGCTGCAAGACTGCGACGTGGCTTGAAACAAAGGCACGCAAATGTCTGAAAAGACGATATATTCCGATCTCAAGCAGCTCGGCTCCAACGCTTCGATCCCACAAAATCCGGGAGATGCCATCCTTGAAAGGGTCGCAAATCCGCAAGCGGGAACGCCTTACTGTGTGCGCTTCACCGCACCTGAATTCACCTCGCTATGCCCAATGACGGGACAGCCAGACTTTGCGCATCTGGTCATCGACTATGTTCCCGGCCAGTGGCTGGTGGAAAGCAAATCTCTGAAACTGTTCCTGTTTTCCTTCCGCAATCACGGTGCATTTCACGAAGATTGCACGGTAACCATCGGCAAGCGCCTCGTCGAACTGCTGGAGCCGGAATGGCTCAGGATCGGCGGCTACTGGTATCCACGTGGCGGTATTCCCATCGACGTTTTCTTTCAGACCGGAGCGGCGCCGCAGAACGTCTGGATACCGGAACAAGGCGTGCCCAACTATCGTGGTAGAGGCTAGAGCATTTCCAGCAAAAGTGCGAAGCAGTTTTGCGTAGGATAATGCGAAAACAAAGAGATCGAGCGGTTCCAGTGAACCCGTTTTAACTGGAACCGCTCTAGTTGATCGGAGTCGCTGTTGCGACTGAAGATCACGATCCCTATTATAGAAGCAGACCACATGGCCCCTGAAAGGACCCCCATGAAAAACTTCGCTATTCTGATTTCTCTGGCCGTTCTTGCCGGATGCGGGGGAGCTGGTAAGGCGGCCATGGATACAGGCAAGAGTTTTGATCGATTCGCCTGCATGTCGCGCAATTTCAAGGGCGAACCGCCCTGCCCGCAGCCGGAAGCTACAAACCAGAAGGCACAGTAAAACCAGAAAGGAGGCCTGTCATGGCTATCGAACCCAAGGACGTTCTCGATTTCTGGTTCTCGCCGAAGATGCGAGAAAACTGGTTCAGCAAAAGTGATGAGATCGACGCGGAAATTCGTGAGAAATTTCTGACGGCTTACGAAGATGCTCGCGCCGACAAGCTGGAACACTGGAAACAGCAGCCAGAAAGCGCGCTTGCGCTCACCATTCTGTTCGACCAGTTTCCGCGCAACATGTTCCGTGGTTCACCGCGTTCTTTTGAGAGTGACGGGCTGGCCCGCGATGTGGCGGCACAGGCGCTCGACCACGATTTCGACCGCAAACTATCGCCCGAACAACGCCAGTTTTTCTATCTGCCATTCATGCATAGTGAGCATCTGAGCGACCAGAAGCGCTGCGTCGATCTTTATGAAAGGCTCGGCGACGAGTTCTCGCTCGGTTTCGCCCGCCAGCATCACGATATCATCGAACGCTTTGGACGCTTTCCCCATCGCAATAAGGTGCTTGGTCGCGATACCACCCACGAGGAAACCGAGTTCCTCAAGGAACATACAGGCTTCTGAAATTCAGAGCGCATCCCGAAAAGTGTGAAACGGTTTTCGGATAAGATGCGCGTTAGACAAATATCTAGAGCAGCCGATAAGGCAATATTCCGCGGCGGTCGTGATCGACCGCCAATCTGCTTTTAAGCGGCGGAACGGCGCGCTGCACACATTCAGCGCGTTCACAGATACGGCAGGAAACGCCAATCGGATCGAAGGCAGAGCGCACTGCGATGTCGAGCCCATCCGCATAGACAAAATCCTGCGCGTAGGCCACCTCACAGCCAAGGGCGATAGCGTAGCGCCGCTGAGGTGCATTGAATCCCCCCTCGCTCTTGGTCAGTTCTGTCGCAATGCAAAGATAGCGCGCACCATCCGGCGTTTCGGCAAGCTGCCGAATGATCCGTCCCGGCGTCTCGAATGCCTGATGCACATTCCATAGCGGGCACGCAGCACCATAGCGCGCAAATTGCAGCTTGGCAGCGCTGTGTCGCTTCGTGATGTTTCCAGCCCTGTCTATGCGAGCAAAAAACACCGGTACGCCCCGATGGCCGGAACGCTGCAAGGTGCTAAGCCGATGTGCAACCTGTTCCAGACTTGCCCCGAAACGCGATGCCAACAGCTCCAGATCATGGCGCAGCTCCTTGGCTGCTGAAAGGAATGTCTGATAGGGCAGCATCAGCGCCCCGGCGAAATAATTGCGCAAGCCGATCTTGCAAATTTCAACAGCCTCGGCAGAGCGAAAATCCGCTCGTCCAGCAATCGTGCTCACCAGTTCTTCCATTTCCAGTTCGGCGATCTGGAACGCGATCTGGAAATTGCGGGTCGAAGCGGGTGAATAAGGATTGAGATAAAGCACCCGTGCAGCAGGATCGAACCGGCGCAGGACTGCCTCCTCCGGCCCGGCCCGCGCAATGTGCACGCGGTGGTGCTCCGCCATATATTGCGGCAAGGCTACACCGATGTCCCGACCCGGAATGTTTAGCTCCGCTGCCAGCTTTTCTGCCGCAATATCAATCTCATGTACGTAATTGTCGATAAAATGGAAAAAGTCGCGAACTTCCTCATAAGGCGCAGGCTCCGCAGTAGACGGAGCGCGACCCAGCTGATTATCCAGACTTGCGAGCTGTTCGCTGTTGCGGCGATAGGCCTGATGGCAGGCAATCAGCGCATGAGCCAGCCCCGGCGCATTTTGCGTAATGAGCTTCAGTTCCTGCAGGTTCGGCTTGTAATTGTCGAAAACGGGGTCAGCCAGTGCCTCGGAAACAGCTGAAAGCAATCGATCATCATCCCCCAGTGAAATGGCGCCTATATCGATCTGGTAGTTTTCAGCCAGCGCGAGCAAAACGGCTGCGGAAACAGGCCGCTGATTATTCTCGATCTGATTGAGATAACTCGTTGAAATACCGAGGCGTTCAGCGAAACCCGACTGGGTTGCCTTATGTTGTTCGCGTATTTCGCGTATCTTTCTGCCGATATAAAGTTTTCTCGGTGCCATTTTCGCAAATTCGCATTTCGCTATTTGCAAATTTATATCTTACACAATCGCACCTTTTCAAGCTTTTCCAGAACGCCTTCGGATTTTAAGCAGGAAGGAGAAAAAGACTATGTTTTCAGTTTCATAACTCGCCTTCCAAAGGCCACCCAAAAGTGGGGACTTTATGCAGGAACTTCTTGAGCAACTCGAAGCCCGCCGTACGGAAGCCCGCCTTGGCGGTGGTCAGCGCCGTATCGATGCCCAGCATGGCAAAGGCAAGCTTACTGCCCGCGAAAGGATCGAAGTGCTTCTCGACGAAGGATCGTTTGAGGAGTTCGATATGTATGTCACGCATCGCTGCACCGACTTCGGCATGGAAAAGCAGAAGGTCGCTGGCGACGGTGTCGTGACGGGCTGGGGCACGATCAACGGCCGGCAGGTCTATGTATTCAGCCAGGATTTTACCGTTCTGGGCGGCTCATTGTCCGAAACCCATGCGCAGAAAATCTGCAAGATCATGGATATGGCCATGAAGAACGGCGCGCCGGTAATCGGCCTCAACGATTCCGGTGGTGCGCGCATTCAGGAAGGCGTCGCGTCACTCGCGGGCTATGCCGACGTGTTCAAGCGCAATGTGGATGCGTCTGGTGTGGTGCCGCAAATCTCGGTCATTATGGGCCCTTGCGCAGGCGGTGCAGTCTATTCGCCAGCCATGACCGACTTCATCTTCATGGTGCGTGACAGCTCATATATGTTCGTGACGGGTCCCGACGTGGTGAAAACCGTCACCAACGAAATTGTCACCGCGGAGGAACTGGGCGGTGCCTCGACCCACACCAGAAAGTCATCGGTCGCCGATGGCGCTTATGAGAACGATATTGAAGCGCTGGAACAGGTCCGCATTCTGTTCGACTTCCTGCCGCTCAACAATCGCGAGAAGCCACCAGTACGCCCGGTATTCGATGATCCGGCCCGGCTCGAAATGCGGCTCGACACACTGATTCCAGATAGCGCCACCAAGCCCTACGATATGAAGGAGCTTATCCACGCACTGGCCGACGAAAGCGATTTCTTCGAAATTCAGGAATCTTTCGCGAAGAACATCATTACCGGCTTCATCCGTATGGATGGTCAGACTATCGGTGTCGTTGCAAACCAGCCCATGGTGCTTGCCGGTTGCCTCGATATCGATTCATCGCGCAAGGCTGCCCGGTTCGTTCGCTTTTGCGACGCCTTCAATATCCCGATCCTGACCCTTGTGGATGTTCCGGGCTTCCTGCCCGGCACGGCGCAAGAATATGGCGGCGTCATCAAGCACGGCGCAAAACTGCTCTTCGCTTATAGCCAGGCAACTGTTCCCATGGTCACGCTCATCACCCGCAAGGCCTATGGTGGCGCATATGATGTGATGGCCTCAAAACATATCGGTGCTGATATCAATTATGCCTGGCCGACGGCGGAAATCGCCGTGATGGGTGCCAAGGGTGCAACAGAAATTCTCTATCGTTCCGAGCTGGGTGATGTCGAAAAAATCGCCGGGCGCACGAAGGAATATGAGGAGCGTTTCGCCAATCCGTTCGTGGCCGCTGAACGTGGGTTCATCGACGAAGTCATCATGCCGCATTCCTCGCGTCGCCGCATTGCCCGCGCTTTTGCCAGCCTGCGCAACAAGCAGCAAAACACGCCGTGGAAGAAGCACGACACCATCCCGCTGTGATCACCCGGTTCATTTGAGTAAACGCACATGATCAAGAAAATTCTCATTGCCAATCGCGGCGAAATCGCATGCCGGGTCATCAAGACGGCGAAGAAAATGGGCATCGCAACGGTTGCTGTTTATTCCGACGCCGACCGCAATGCCCTGCATGTCAAAATGGCCGACGAAGCGGTCCACATCGGACCAGCGCCGTCCAATCAGTCCTATATCGTCATCGACAAGATTCTGGCTGCGATCAAGGAAACCGGCGCGGATGCCGTGCATCCCGGCTATGGCTTTCTGTCGGAAAATCCGCGTTTCGCTGAAGCCCTGAAAGCCGCCAACGTCACCTTCATCGGCCCACCGGTGAACGCAATTGAGGCCATGGGCGACAAGATCACCTCGAAGAAGCTTGCCTCCGAAGCCGGAGTTTCCACCGTACCTGGTCATATGGGTTTGATCGAAGACGCCGACGAGGCGGTTCGCATTTCCACATCCATCGGCTACCCGGTCATGATCAAGGCTTCCGCCGGCGGCGGCGGTAAGGGCATGCGTATCGCGTGGAACGACGACGAAGCCCGCGAAGGTTTCCAGCTTTCGCGCAATGAGGCCAAGTCTTCTTTTGGCGACGACCGCATCTTCATCGAAAAATTCGTTACCCAGCCGCGCCATATTGAAATTCAGGTTCTGGGTGACCAGCACGGCAATGTTGTCTATCTGGGCGAACGCGAATGTTCCATCCAGCGCCGTAACCAGAAGGTCATCGAAGAAGCACCTTCGCCATTCCTTGATGAAGCCACCCGCAAAGCCATGGGCGAGCAGGCAGTGGCTCTCGCAAAGGCCGTTGGCTATTACTCTGCAGGCACGGTGGAGTTCATCGTTGATGGCAGCCGCAACTTCTACTTCCTTGAAATGAATACGCGTTTGCAGGTTGAGCATCCGGTGACGGAGCTCATTACCGGCATCGACCTCGTGGAAGAAATGATCCGAGTTGCATCGGGTGAAAAGCTCCGTTTCGACCAGAGCGACGTGAAGCTCAACGGTTGGGCTATGGAAAGCCGCCTCTATGCGGAAGACCCATATCGCAACTTCCTGCCCTCTATCGGCAGGTTGACCCGTTATCGCCCACCAGCCGAAGGCCGCAATTCGGATGGTACGATCGTGCGCAATGACACTGGCGTGTTCGAAGGCGGCGAAATTTCGATGTATTATGATCCGATGATCGCAAAGCTCTGCACCTGGGGGCCGGATCGCACCAGCGCCGTAGATGCGATGGGAGATGCTCTGGACGCATTCGAGGTTGAAGGCATCGGTCACAACCTGCCCTTCCTGTCGGCAGTGATGGATCATCCGCGTTTCCGCGAAGGTGCACTCACAACCGCATTCATTGCCGAGGAATATCCGGATGGCTTTGCCGGCGTCCCGGTTTCGGAAGATGATGCGCGGGTGCTTGCTGCGGTTGCTGCCCAGATCAATCTGGCGATCGAGCAGCGCAACATGCAGATTACCGGACGGATTTCCAGCGAAAAGCAATCGGTCGCGACTGATTGGGTGGCGACACTTGGCGGGTTCACCCTGCCGGTTCGCATTGTGGAAGGCGAAGGCGGAACGACGATCAATTTCGTGGATGGCGGTAGCCTGCCAGTTGCCAGCGACTGGCATCCCGGTAGCCATCTGGGCTCATTTACCGTCGGCGGCAAGCCCATTGCCATCAAGGTTTCGCGCGTGGGCACTGGCTGGCGCCTGCGCTGGCGCGGCATGGATATGGTCGCTCACGTCCGCAAGCCACGTGTCGCAGAACTCGCAAAACTCATGCCGGTAAAGCTGCCTCCAGATACGTCGAAAATGCTGCTCTGTCCGATGCCGGGCGTCATCACATCGATCCTCGTCAAGGATGGTGAAACTGTCGAAGCCGGTCAGCCACTGGCCACCGTAGAAGCCATGAAGATGGAAAACGTGCTGCGTGCGGAACGCCGTGCTACCGTAAAGCGCATCACAGCGGAGGCTGGCTCCAGCCTTGCCGTAGACGAACTGATTATGGAATTTGAGTGAGGTCGATATGAGCGAGCGCCCCACAACCCGAGCAGACTGGGAAGCATTGGCCGAGAAGGAACTGAAGCGGCCAGCTGACAGCCTCATTTGGCAAACGCCAGAAGGCATTGACGTCAAGCCGCTCTATACGGAAGATGACCTTCAAGGCATCGACCATCTGGGCACCCTGCCCGGCTTCGAGCCTTTCTTGCGCGGTCCTCGTGCGACCATGTATGCGGGTCGTCCATGGACGATCCGGCAATATGCGGGATTTTCGACGGCCGAAGAATCCAACGCCTTCTATCGCAAGGCTCTCGCTGCCGGTCAGCAGGGCGTTTCGGTTGCCTTCGATCTTGCCACGCATCGCGGCTATGATAGCGACCATCCGCGTGTTGAAGGCGATGTGGGCAAGGCTGGCGTTGCCATCGATTCCGTCGAGGATATGAAGATCCTTTTCGACGGCATTCCGCTGGAAAAAATTTCCGTTTCCATGACCATGAACGGCGCGGTGATCCCGATCCTCGCCAATTTCATCGTGGCGGGCGAGGAACAGGGCGTGCCCCGCGCCCAGCTTTCCGGCACGATCCAGAACGACATCCTCAAGGAGTTCATGGTCCGCAACACCTATATCTATCCGCCGGAACCCTCCATGCGGATCATTGCGGATATCATCGCCTATACGGCAGCCGAAATGCCGAAGTTCAACTCGATTTCCATTTCCGGCTACCATATGCAGGAAGCGGGCGCGACACTGGTTCAGGAACTCGCCTTCACGCTTGCCGATGGGCGTGAATATGTGCGTGCCGCCCTGAACAAGGGCCTGAATGTCGATGAATTTGCGGGACGACTGTCATTCTTCTTCGCCATCGGCATGAATTTCTTCATGGAAATCGCCAAGCTGCGCGCCGCGCGCCTGCTCTGGTCGCGCATCATGAAGGAATTCGATCCGAAGAAGCCCGGCTCGCTGATGCTACGCACGCATTGCCAGACTTCGGGCGTATCGCTTCAGGAACAGGATCCCTACAACAATATCGTCCGCACCGCATTCGAGGCCATGTCAGCTGCTCTTGGCGGTACGCAATCGCTGCACACCAATTCCTTCGATGAAGCCATTGCTTTGCCAACCGAATTTTCGGCTCGTATCGCTCGCAATACGCAGCTCATCCTCCAGAACGAAACCGGCGTAACCAAAGTGGTCGATCCGCTGGCAGGTTCTTATTACATCGAAAACCTCACCAACGAGCTGGCCGAAAAGGCCTGGGCGCTGATCGAGGAAGTCGAAGGTCTGGGCGGCATGACCAAGGCGGTCGAAAGCGGCCTTCCGAAGCGCCTCATCGAAGAAGCAGCGACCAAACGGCAGGCGGCGGTCGATAAGGGCGAAGAGATCATTGTCGGGGTCAACAAGTTCCGGCTGGAACAGGAAGACGAAATCGACATTCTGGAAATCGACAATTCGGCTGTTCGCCAGTCGCAAATTGCACGTCTCAATCGCATCAAGGAAACGCGCAACAAGGCAAAAGTCGAAGCAGCTCTGGCAGAACTGGAAAAAGTTGCAAAGACCGGCGAAGGCAATCTTCTCGCCGCCGCTGTTGAAGCCTCCCGTGCTCGCGCCAGCGTCGGAGAAATTTCCGACGCCATGCGCCGCGCATTCGGCGATCATGCTGCAGTTCCGAAGGTCGTCAAGAAGGTTTACGGCGCGGCCTATAAGGACGAGCCCGAATATCAGACGCTGGTTGAGCGGCTTGGCGATTTTTCAAAGCAGATCGGCGAAACGCCGAAAGTGATGGTGGCAAAGCTCGGCCAGGACGGGCATGATCGCGGTGCCAAAATCATTGCGTCAGCCTTCGGCGATATCGGCTTCGAGATACTGGCCGGGCCACTGTTCCAGACGCCGGATGAAGCTGCCGATATGGCGATCAAGTCCAAGGTGCATGTTCTTGGAGTTTCGTCGCTAGCAGCCGGTCACAAGACACTTCTGCCTCAGCTTGTGGATACGCTCCGCAGGAAGGGCGCGGAAAATATCATTGTCGTCTGTGGTGGCGTCGTTCCCCGTCAGGATTATCAGTATCTGTTCGACCACGGTGTGGCGGCGGTTTTCGGCCCCGGCTCGAATGTGCTTGATTGTGCCCGCGCCGTGCTCGACCTGATGGAAGGCAAACGTCGTAATCTGTAGTATTCTCAGATGGATATGCCCTTTACAGGACTCATTTTCTGAACAACTTCAGAAGCCGGGTGAATAGCCCGGCTTCTTGCGTGGAGCATTTCCAGCAAAAGTGCGAAGCGTCTACGCGGGGAAATCATTTCACTGGACTGATTTCTGATCCCGCTTCGATGCGTCACATAATGCGACGCAACAAATACACAGAACGGTTCCAGCGACTCCGTTTTAACCGAAACCGCTCTAGAACCATCATTCAGTTTTTCGGCCCGGCGAAGCCGGCAATCGTGGAACTGGTAACCGAGACCGGATCGCTGGCCGGGAACGTATCTTCCAAGCCCTCTTCAAGCTGGCGCTCCAGCTCTGCCCGGTCACCCGCGCGGCGCGCGCTGGGGCGTGTCAACAGGTTTTCAGGCTGAATGCCGCATTCCATACATGCAACGCCCAGCGCTTCGCCGAGCTTGATCGCGGCACGATGTATCACTTCATCGCGCGCCAGTTCCGCTTCCGTCTCGTTCTCAACCTTGACAGTGATCTTCTCTTCGCCCTCGGTGACGAACTCCACCATATAGAGCTTGAAGCCCCCAACCGAACTGATGCGGGTTTCGACAATTTCCATCGCTTGACCTCCGCGTTTTCTATGAGGATCAAACGTCGACCAGCGCCTGAAAGTTCCGCATATCTATGCAATTACGGAACCCCGCCCCTCCATCAAGCGTTTCTCGCCTGTCGTCTGGAGGTTGCGATGTCACAGTTCTTCACAAAGCTCAGCGAAAAAGCCGCCGAACTTGCAGGCCATTATCTGGCATTCGGGCTGGCAACCTTGTTCATCCTGTTATGGGGCATTAGCGGGCCTTTCTTTGACTTCTCGGATACTTGGCAACTGGTGGTGAATACATCGACCACAGTCATCACATTCCTGATGGTGTTCCTTATCCAGAACGCACAGGATCGCGAAGCAAGCGCGACACAGGCAAAACTCGATGAAATTTTGACCATCGTCTCAACAGCCAGGAGTGAGACCATAGGTGCGGAACACCTTCCTCTCGACAAGCTGAAGGCAATCTTGAAGCACCTTGAAGAGCAAAGCAAAAAAACCTCGACCGAAGAACCAGAATAAGCAACCCGATCTTTCCGGTGGAATGTTCACGCCTATATCCCCTCCGGAGAATTCTTATCATTAGCAGAAAGGATGTCCCATGGCCGTCACCAAGAAGCAGGAAGCTCGCGCTCTCAATGCCGACGAAAAAGAGCTGGTGGAAAAGTCGCACCATCCTTTTTTGCAGAACGTCCCCGACGAAGAACTTTCTCATCTGGCGAAACTGATCCGCGAACGCCGCAAGAAGGCGAAAGATCAGGCCCACCAGCGCAGGCGCGAAGTGCGCGGAAAGGGAGCCGCTCGTGGCGCGACACCCTCCAAGGCGGATGAAGGTTCACATCTGAAAGTTTCCGTTCTGGCTATGGCGGTGCGTCGCATCAACACCGAAGTTGAACGCCGTCGTCGCATGTCAGCCAGCGCCGAACTGATCGCCAATGCCCGAAAAGCGCTTGCGACCAAAGAAGCCAACGAAAAGAAAGGCAAGGATTTCAACACGCGTCATGCGTTGAACGGCATGCGCAACATCCCGAACGAGAAATATGACAGCCTTGTCCGCCCAGCAGAGCGTGGACGACTCCGTAAGGCCGCAAGTGTCGCTCAGGCGAAGAAGGACACTCGCCAGAAAGACGCGGGTTAGAGCATTTCCAACGCCGTCTTTCGGGAGGGGGGTGCGAAAGCCCGGTCCAGACGTTTCAATTGATCTTCGGAAAGCCGCAAGTCTGCGGCTTTTCTGTTATCCCGCACATGATGCAGGTTGGACGACTTTGGAATTGCTATGACATTGCCGCTGCGCATTACCCACGCAAGCGCAACTGAGGCTGGCGTTCCTCCCGTCTCGCTTGCAATTTCCGCCAGTACGGAATTGCCCAGCAATCGACCTTGCTCGATAGGCGAATAAGCCATCAGCGGAATCTTACGCCCGGCACACCATGGCATCAGATCAAATTCTGGGCCGCGCCGCGTCAGATTGTAAAGTATCTGGTTCGTTGCAACGGCATTGCCGCCAGCTATACCGACGAGTTCTTTCATGTCATCCGTATCGAAATTGCTGACGCCCCAGCTCACTATCTTTCCAGCATTCTGTAATTCATCGAACGCAGCGACAGTCTCCTCAAGCGGATATCGCCCACGCCAATGCAGCAAATACAGATCAATGTGATCCGTGCGAAGGCGCTGCAGGCTCCTCTCGCAGGCCTCGATTGTGCCCTTCCAGGACGCATTGAACGGCAATACCTTGCTGACGAGAAACACATCATCGCGACGGCCCGTAATGGCTTCGCCAACAACGTCTTCCGCCTCTCCATCAGCATACATTTCCGCCGTATCGATCAGCGTCATCCCGAGATCGATGCCGCTTCTCAGTGCTTCGATTTCATAGCGGCGTTGCGTGCTGTCCTCACCCATATACCAAGTGCCCTGCCCGAGCGCTGGAACCGTCTGGCCCGAAGGCAGGGTGATCTGTGATATGGTTCCCGTCATTGCATCTTCCCCTATGAAACGATCATTGCCATGATCGCTACATAGCCGGAAAATTCAAGACCTTGAGAACAAGGGCTCAAGCAAAATGCAGACCGAAACCCTGCATGAGCCTGCGGATGGCATAGTCCGGATTGCGGGATGTCACGACCGCCAGATCGTTGTGATGATGCAGCTCTTCATCGGCGCGGCGTGGTTTCAGCAGCGAGACGGTACGCCGGGCGATCGCTTCCGCAGGATCGAGCCAGTCAACCGGCCATGGCGCAAGACGGCGAAACACATTGGCAAGGAACGGATAGTGCGTGCAGGCCAGCACGACAATGTCGGTCCGGTTACCATCCTGCTCAATGAAGCAGGGGGCGATCTGTTCCACGACCAGCGCCTCGTCGATCTTTTCGCCGCGAATATGGGCTTCCGCTACTGTCGCAAGCTGATCGGCACCAACGAGACGAACATGGCACTGGGTGGCGAAAGATTGAATGAGATCGCGCGTATAAGCACGCCTGACGGTACCGGGGGTCGCCAGCACGGAAACAAGCCCCGACGATGTTCTTTCGGCAGCGGGCTTGATCGCTGGCACTGTGCCGACAAACGGCACCGAAGGATAGGCTTGCCGCAAATCATCCAGCACCAGCGTGGAGGCCGTATTGCAGGCAATGACCGCGATCTCGGGGTCATAGGCGGCAATGAGCTTGCCGAACAGCTCGACAATCCTCTCCCTCAACGCATCCTCTTCCCATCCGCCATAGGGAAACCCGGCATCGTCGGCAACGTAGACAAAGCGGCGATCCGGCATAAGCACCCGCGCTTCGCGCAAAACCGTCAGGCCTCCGATACCGCTGTCGAAAACCAAAATAGGTCTTTCGACATCGGCAGAAGGCATGGCGGCAAAGCTCACAGCGGGTGCGTTTTTCATTCGTCCTCGTCCTTCATTGCCGGAGCCTCACTCGCAGGCTTACGCGCACGTCCTTCCGGGGCACCGGAACCGCGTGGTTTCTTCGGCGTGAACACGTCAAGCGACGTGACAACACCGCGCAGCAACTTGAGTTCTGCGGATGCGAAACCAGCACGCGTCAACACGGCGCGCAGATTGTTGACCATGATTTCCTTGCGGGCTTCCGGACGGAAATATCCCCGAACATCAAGGGCTTCTTCGAGATGATTGAAGAGCCCCTGCAACTCCTGTTTTGGCGCCATCTCAAGCTCCGGCCCGCGGAACACGGTCTCCGTTTCCGTCTCAAGGCCCGACTTCATCCATTCATAGGACATCAGCAAAACGGCCTGAGCGATATTCAGCGATGCGAAAGCCGGATTGACCGGAAACGTCACCAGTTCATCCGCAAGACCGACCTCTTCATTGCTGAGACCGAAGCGTTCACGGCCAAACAGGATGCCGGTCTTCTCACCAGTCCGGAAACGACGGCGCAGTTCGCCCCCCGCTTCCACGGCGCTGCGAACCTGCTTGAAGCCATCACGTTCACGTGCCGTCGTCGCATAGACGAAATTGAGATCGGCGATAGCGGACGGCAGGTCGTCATAGACTACCGCATTGTCGATCACATGATCGGCCTTGCTGGCTGCCGCCCTTGCCTTCTCACTCGGAAACTCTTCGCGCGGATTGACGAGGCGCAATTCAGCCAGACCAAAATTCGCCATGGCGCGCGCCACCATGCCGATATTCTCCGGCAATTGCGGCTCCACCAGCACGATTGCCGGTCCTTCCGCGATGAAGGGGCGCTGTTTATCTGTTCCTGCCATGATCTCTTCCGCATTAGCTATCGTATCGTGGCGTTTCCCTTACATAATTGACGCAGAATCGCAAAGATTCCCCTTACGTGTTTTAGGGAAAAGCCTGTGTAGTAGCCCGATAACACCTATTTGCTGCCCATTCATGCCAGACTGTTCCACCAGATACAGGATCAAAGGGAGGAAACCATGTCCGGTAAGAAGATACTCATGCTTTGCGGCGACTTTGGTGAGGACTATGAAACCATGGTCCCGTTCCAGACGCTTTTGACTGTTGGTCATACGGTTCATGCGGTCTGCCCCGGCAAGAAGGCTGGCGATCATATCGCGACAGCCATTCACGACTTCGAAGGCCACCTGACCTATACAGAAAAGCCCGGCCATAACTTCACGCTGAACGCGACCTTCGCCGATGTTAAGCCTGAGAACTATGACGCTCTGGTCATTCCCGGGGGTCGGGCACCGGAATATCTGCGTCTCGACGATAAGGTTATCGCCGTGGTGAAGCATTTCTTTGAAGCGAACAAGCCAGTCGCTGCAGTCTGCCACGGCGCGCAATTGCTGGCCGCAGCGCGCGTTCTGGAAGGTCGCACCTGTTCTGCCTACCCGGCCTGTCGCCCGGAAGTTGAACTCGCCGGTGGCAAATATGCCGATATTCCGGTCGATCAGGCGGTTACGGATGGAAATCTCGTCACGTCGCCCGCATGGCCCGCCCATCCGGCGTGGCTGTCACAGTTCCTTACTGTGCTCGGCACCAGGATCACCCACAGCTGATCGCAACGCCCTGCCTGTTTCCCAACAAGGTTGCAGGCAGGGCGAAACTGCGCGACAGTAAGTTTGGGAGAATGATCCGGAGGAAATCATGTGCAGGCTGTTCATCGGTGCCGATCCTGAGCTCTGGCTGAGCGTAACACGTTCGCTGCGCATCGACGGCGTCGTGACAAGCGTCCGGCTTGAGAATTTCTTCTGGTGGGCTCTCGAAGATATTGCAGCACGCGATGATCTCACGGTCAGCCGCCTTATCGGCAAGCTTTACGATGAATCCCGGAATGAGGGGCACGACCTCGACAATTTCGCGTCGTTCCTGCGGGTCTGCTGTGGACGCTATCTTTCGTTGCAGCTGAACGGCCTTGTTCCCACAGACAAGTCGACCGCCATCTCTACACTGGATGCAGATACCATTCTGGTCAGGGAACAGGAAAACTATCGCCAGCGGCAATCTTCCTGGGAGAAATCTCGTGATGACAATCGCACTGCACACCGCGCCGCATAATCGGTGCCGTCAAAAGCCATTTCACGCTTTTCGCAAGTCTCTCCCGAAATTTTGACCGCCTAAACGCTCTATAGGCCAAAGAATAAGCCTCTTACGCTTTGCCTTATTCGTCGTGAGTGCTATACGGGCGCGACGCATTGAAAAAGAGGCTTCATCCATGGCAAAAATCAAGGTTGCGAACCCGGTCGTTGAACTCGACGGCGATGAAATGACCCGCATCATCTGGCAGTTCATCAAGGACAAATTGATCCATCCCTACCTCGACATTGATCTGAAATATTACGATCTGTCAGTCGAGCACCGCGATGCCACCAATGACCAGGTTACCATTGATGCGGCTAATGCCATCAAGGAACACGGCGTTGGCGTAAAATGCGCAACCATCACCCCGGACGAAGCCCGCGTTGAAGAATTCAAGCTCAAGAAAATGTGGAAGTCGCCAAACGGCACGATCCGCAACATTCTCGGCGGCGTGATCTTCCGCGAACCGATCATCTGCAAGAACGTTCCGCGCCTCGTGCCGGGCTGGACCCAGCCGATCATCGTTGGCCGTCATGCTTTCGGCGATCAGTACCGCGCGACCGATTTCAAATTCCCGGGCAAGGGCACTCTGTCGATCAAGTTCGTCGGTGAAGATGGCGAGACCATCGAACACGAAGTCTATCAGGCTCCGGCGGCTGGTGTGGCAATGGCCATGTACAACCTCGACGAATCGATCCGCGAATTTGCCCGTGCTTCGCTGAACTACGGCTTGCAGCGCAACTACCCGGTCTATCTCTCGACCAAGAACACTATCCTCAAGGCTTATGACGGTCGCTTCAAGGACATCTTCGAAGAAGTTTACCAGACCGAATTCGCTGACAAGTTCAAGGCTGCAAAGATCTGGTACGAACATCGTCTCATCGACGACATGGTCGCTTCGGCGCTCAAGTGGTCCGGCGGCTATGTTTGGGCTTGTAAGAACTACGACGGCGACGTGCAGTCGGATATCGTGGCTCAGGGTTTTGGCTCGCTCGGCCTGATGACCTCCGTTCTGATGACGCCGGATGGCAAGACTGTTGAAGCAGAAGCTGCACACGGCACCGTGACCCGTCACTACCGCCAGCATCAGAAGGGTGAGGAAACCTCGACCAATTCGATCGCTTCGATCTTCGCATGGACGCGTGGTCTCGCACACCGCGCCAAGCTCGACGACAATGCCGAGCTTAAGCGTTTTGCCGACACGCTGGAAAAGGTCTGCGTCGACACCGTTGAAAGCGGCTACATGACCAAGGATCTGGCCCTGCTCATCGGTCCGGATCAGCCTTGGCTCTCGACCACCGGTTTCCTCGACAAGATCGACGAGAACCTTCAGAAGGCCATGGCCGCCTGATAAAATATTCGACGCTTATCGTCGATATGGAAAACCCGGCAGCCTCGCTGCCGGGTTTTTTCATTTCCTTTTCAAGGGAAAAAGCGCATCCTGCCACCGCTTACAGGGAGGATGAAATGGCTGAGTTGAAGCTCTATACCAACCCGATGTCGCGCGGACGCATCGCGCGCTGGATGCTGGAGGAGATCGGCAAACCCTATGATGTGGAAATTCTGGATTTCGGGCCACCGATGAAGGGGCCTGACTACTGCACAATCAATCCGATGGGCAAAGTTCCTGCCCTGCGCCACGGCGATGCGGTGGTGACGGAAGTGGCTGCAATCTGCGCCTATCTGGCAACAACATTTCCCGAAGCTGGTCTAGCGCCTCACCCCAATGAGCGCGCGGATTTCTTCCGCTGGCTGTTCTTTACATCTGGTCCTGTGGAAGCCGCCTTATCCAACCATGCGCTCGGCTTTGAAATCCCCGCAGACAAGCAGGGAATGGTCGGCTACGGCAATTACGATACAGTGGTCAACACATTGGAGAAAGCGGTTTCGCACCATCCATACATCACCGGCGACCGCTTCACGGCGGCTGACGTTTATGTCGGCTCGCACATCGGCTGGGGCCTGCGCTTCGGCACGTTGCCGGCCAGAGGAGCGTTCGTCGCCTATTGGGACCGACTAAAAGATCGTCCTGCCATGAAGCGCGCCACGGAACTGGACGAGGCAGCAGCCGCAGCCACACAGCATTAACAACATAATGCTGGCTGTTCAGGTCACGTAATCTGGCCAGCCAGCTCAAACGTGTGTGAGAATGCCTGTGCACCTTTTGGCGAGAACGCGATGACACGCCCCGCTTCGCGGCGTACCCAGCCCTTTGAAATGAAATGGTTCAACAGCGCTGCACCGAGCGCTCCGCCCAGATGGTTGCGACGTTCACTCCAGTCGAGGCAGTGACGACAGACCGGGCGCTTGCCCTGCTCCAGAGTGGTCACATCAACGCCAAGGCAACTGAAAAACGACTTGCCCTTTTCTGTCAGCACCGGCTCATTGTCATCAACAATCAGCCCGAGCCGATGCGAGGCATCGAGCATTTCCACCCCACGCTCACCGGCCAGATGATCATAGCAGATACGCGCCTTGCGTAGTGCCTGATCTTTCGGGCCGGTCCGCACCCGCACAGCGCCGGTGCGTTGCGCAAGCCCCATCAAACCTTCCAGAACCTGCGCCACGTCTGTTCCAGAAAGCCGGAAATAGCGGTGCCGCCCCTGCTTCTCCGCAACCAGCAAATTGGCCGCATCGAGCTTTGCAAGATGTCCGCTGGCGGTTTGCAGCGTCACGCCTGCGGCTGACGCGAGTTCACTGACAGTCAGCGCACGACCATCCATCAGCACCGTGAGCATGTTTGCACGCGCCGGATCACCTAGGAGCGCGGCAACAGAAGCTATGATCGGGCCATCTTTCATACTTCGATGCTAACCGAACTATGGAGAACTTTCAATTGCTACATTGTCAGCATCGAAGACATGCTTTTGAAGGAGACACGCATGATTACCTGTTTCATCCGCTATCAGATCGACCCGTTCAAAGCGGATGCCTTTGCAGAATATGCGCGCAATTGGGGACAGGCGATTCCGCGCTGCGGCGCTGATCTCATCGGCTATTTCGGGCCGCATGAAGGTTCGTCGACCACAGCCTACGGCGTCTATTCAGTCGAAAACCTTGCCGCGTATGAAGCATATCGGGCACGGCTTGCCGCCGATCCGCTGGGACGCGAGAATTACGAATTTGCGCGCAGAGAACAATTCATCCGATCCGAAGACCGCATCTTCCTTAAACTCCAATCCGCACCGCATGGGGAGTTCATCAAGCCATGATTGCCGTCATATTCGAAGTCTGGCCAGCCGATGACAACAGGCGTGAACAGTATCTGGATATTGCCGCAAGCCTGCGCGAAGATCTTTCCAGGATTGACGGTTTTCTGTCGATCGAGCGTTTTCAAAGCCTGGCCGATCCCGACAAATTGCTTTCGCTCTCGTTCTGGCGCGACGACGATGCGGTGCGTGAATGGCGCAACCTGCCATCTCATAGGGTAGCACAGGGGCAAGGGCGCAATGGTGTTTTTGAAAACTACCGTTTGCGTGTAGCCAGCGTCATGCGTGACTATGGTCTGGATGAACGAAGCGAAGCGCCTGACGACAGCCGCACAATTCATGCGGCTTAATTCCACCGATAAAAAAAGGCCGGGTTAACCCGGCCTTTTGAATTAGATGATCAGTGCCTTGACTGCTGCAATCGCAGCGTCGGCCTTATCGCCATCCGGCCCGCCGGCCTGCGCCATGTCCGGGCGACCGCCGCCACCTGCGCCACCAAGGGCCGCAGAAGCAGCGCGAACCAGATCGACCGCACTAAAGCGACCAACCAGATCTTCCGTCACCGCAGCCACCGCGCTGGCCTTGCTATCTTCGCCGATACCAATGAACAGCACCACACCGGAGCCGACCTGCTTCTTGCCTTCGTCGGCAAGCGGCTTGAGATCACGCGGGGAAACGCCAGTTACGATCTTGCCGAGGAAGTTGACGCCATTCACAGCTTCAACGGCGCTGCCGCCATCTGCCGAACCACCGCCAAGCGCAAGCTTCTTGCGCGCATCAGCAAGTTCGCGTTCCAGCTTCTTGCGTTCATCAAGCAATGCGTTGACACGTTCCAGCGCTTCAGACGGTGTCGTCTTCAATGCACCGGCGATGGCCTTTACGCGCTCGTCCTGCTCTTCAAGGTAAAGACGTGCTGCCTCACCCGTCAGCGCTTCCATACGACGAACACCAGCGGCAACCGCGCCTTCCGAAACAATGCGGACGAGACCTATATCGCCGGTCTGGCGCACATGCGTACCGCCGCAAAGCTCAACCGAATAAGCCTTGCCCTCCTTCGAACCGTGCTTGGCGGTGCCCATGGAAACAACACGAACTTCATCGCCATATTTTTCACCGAACAGTGCCATAGCACCCTCGGCAATGGCATCGTCAACGGCCATCAAGCGGGTGCTGACAGGAGCGTTCTGCAGAATGATTTCGTTGGCGAGAGTTTCCACCTGCGTCAGCTCTTCAGCCGAAATCGGCTTCGGATGCGAAAAGTCGAAACGCAGACGATCCGGTGCAACGAGCGAACCCTTCTGTGCAACATGACTGCCGAGCGTTTCACGCAGCGCCTCATGCAGAAGGTGCGTCGCCGAATGGTTAGAGCGGATGCGCGTGCGGCGTACCGAATCCACTTTCAGCTCGACCGCATCGCCGGTCTTCGCCGTCCCCTTGGTGACTTCGCCGATGTGAACGAAGACGCCCTCGCCCTTCTTCTGCGTATCCTTGATTGCGATAGCAAAACCTTCTCCGGAGATCGTGCCGGTATCGCCCTGCTGGCCGCCGGATTCTCCATAGAACGGGGTCTGGTTGACTACGACCGAAACAACATCGCCTTCAGCAACGGACTGTACTTCCGCGCCATCGCGGACAAGCGCAGTGATAACGCCTTCGGCAACCTCGGTCTCGTATCCAAGAAATTCCGTCGCACCGACCTTATCCTTGATACCGAACCAGATCGTTTCGGTTGCAGCTTCACCAGAACCAGCCCAGTTCGCACGGGCCTCGGCCTTCTGGCGCTGCATGGCGGCACTGAAGCCATCCGTATCGACGGCAATACCGCGCTGACGAAGTGCATCCTGCGTCAGATCCAGCGGAAAGCCATAGGTGTCGTAAAGCTTGAAAGCGGTTTCGCCGTCGAGGCGATCCCCTTCAACAAGGCTTTCCGTCGCATCCGACAGGAGGCCAAGACCGCGATCCAGCGTCTTGCGGAAACGGGTTTCCTCAAGCTTGAGCGTTTCGGAGATCAAGGCATCGGCGCGGATCAGTTCCGGATAGGCCTGTCCCATTTCGCGGATCAAGGCCGGCAGCAGGCGCCACATCAACGGCTCTTTGGCGCCCAAGAGCTGGGCATGACGCATTGCACGGCGCATGATGCGACGCAACACATAGCCGCGGCCTTCGTTGGACGGCAGAACACCGTCAGCGATCAGGAAGCTCGAAGCGCGCAGATGATCAGCAATCACGCGGTGGCTGGCGCGGAATTCGCCCTCAGCCTTGACGCCGGTTGCTTCTTCCGAAGCGCGGATCAATGCCTTGAAGAGATCGATATCGTAATTGTCGTGCACGCCCTGCAGAACCGCAGCGACGCGCTCCAACCCCATTCCGGTGTCGATAGACGGACGCGGCAGGTCGATGCGCTGTTCGGGCGTAATCTGCTCGAACTGCATGAAAACGAGGTTCCAGATTTCGATGAAACGGTCACCGTCTTCGTCAGCTGATCCGGGAGGTCCGCCCCAGATATGGTCGCCGTGGTCGAAGAAGATTTCTGAACACGGACCGCATGGACCGGTATCGCCCATAGCCCAAAAATTATCGCTGGTGGCAATGCGAATGATGCGGTCATCGGAAAGACCAGCAATCTTTTTCCAGTAATTCGCAGCGTCGTCGTCCGTGTGATAAACGGTGACGAGCAATTTGTCCTTCGGAAGGCCGAATTCCTTCGTGATCAGGTTCCAGGCGAAGCTGATGGCATCTTCCTTAAAATAGTCGCCAAACGAGAAATTGCCGAGCATTTCAAAGAATGTATGGTGACGAGCGGTATAGCCGACATTGTCCAGATCGTTGTGCTTGCCACCGGCACGCACGCACTTCTGGGAAGTCGTCGCGCGATTGTAGGAACGGTGTTCAAGACCCGTAAAAACGTTCTTGAACTGAACCATACCCGCATTGGTGAACATCAGCGTCGGATCGTTGCGTGGGACAAGTGGGCTCGATGGAACGACCTCATGCCCGTTCTTACGGTAATAATCGAGGAATGTGGACCTAATCTCGTTGACGCCAGCCATAAGTCACCCTTGGGCTTTTTTGCCCTGCACGGATACAGCTCTGCAGAAAGCTGTATCAATTATCCTGTTCAAACTCCCATAGCCGCCAACCGTTATTGAAGGCCCGAGGCTCTCCCGCACTGCCAGGAGGTGAAGTGGAGTTTTCGGTTGACCGCTTTTAGCGGTGCCTTGCTTTTCTGTCCAGATAAGTACGCTGCGCCATAAAAGCAATTTCTGCCGGAAAGCGATAAAACCAGCACCATTCACTTCGCAAAAACCCCCACTGCTAAACAAAAAGCCCCATGCAATTGCACGGGGGCTTCGATAATTCATTCAATGCTGGCGATCTTACATTTCGGCAGCGTCACTCGCATCGTCTTCTGGTCCGCCATCTTCGAGGAACTGTTCGGCAATCAAACCGGCATTCTGACGAAGCGTGGTTTCGATCTCGCGGGCCACTTCCGGGTTGTCCTTGAGATATTGCTTGGCGTTTTCACGGCCTTGTCCCAGTCGCTGGGAATTATACGAGAACCACGCACCGGACTTCTCGACGACACCGGCCTTTACGCCAAGATCGACCAGCTCGCCGGTCTTGGAAACGCCAGCACCGTACATGATGTCGAATTCGACCTGCTTGAAGGGCGGCGCAAGCTTGTTCTTGACGACCTTCACGCGGGTCTGGTTACCAACAACTTCGTCGCGCTCCTTGATCGAACCGATACGGCGAATATCGAGACGAACCGAAGCATAGAACTTGAGAGCGTTACCGCCAGTCGTCGTTTCCGGCGAACCGAACATCACACCGATCTTCATACGAATCTGGTTGATGAAGATCACCATACAGTTCGACCGCGAGATCGAAGCAGTAAGCTTGCGCAGCGCCTGGCTCATGAGACGAGCCTGAAGACCAGGCAAGGAGTCACCCATTTCGCCTTCGATTTCCGCACGTGGCGTCAAGGCTGCGACGGAGTCGACGACGAGAACGTCGATGGCGCCCGAACGCACAAGCGTGTCGGTAATTTCAAGTGCCTGCTCACCCGTATCTGGCTGCGAAATCAGCAAGTTTTCCAGATCGACACCCAGCTTGCGTGCATAGACAGGATCAAGCGCATGTTCCGCATCGACGAATGCACAGATACCGCCCTTCTTCTGTGCTTCCGCAATCGTGTGCAGCGCGAGTGTCGTCTTACCGGAGCTTTCCGGTCCGTAAATCTCAACAATACGTCCTTTGGGCAAGCCGCCGACACCCAGCGCGATGTCCAGAGAAAGCGAGCCGGTCGGAACAGTTTCGATCTCGATAACCGGGGCATTTTTCCCCAGACGCATGATCGAGCCCTTACCGAACGCCCTTTCGATTTGCGACAATGCCGCATCGAGAGCCTTAGTCTTGTCCACTGAATTTTCCTCAACAAGTCGCAATGAATTCTGAGACATCTTACACCATCCTCTTGTCTCGCTAGAAGCCCGGCAGGCTCGTTGCTATGATCTATTTGTATTCGTTTTGTTCTCATTTGACAATAGGGCTAACTCATTGATTAAAAACAGTTCCGAAATTTTGTTCTATAATCGTTCTCTAACATCAGCAATTACGAAAATAATCGAACTATCCACGAATTAACTTAATTCAAACCAAACTGCCCATCCACCGATTCGGAAAAGCAAAGAAAAACGCAGCTCTTCTATCGAAGAACTGCGTTGTTTGAAGCCTATTAACCCTTGGAAGGGAATCAGCTGGCGGCGCGAAGCGGAGAAATCTGGATTTCCACGCGACGGTTCTGCGCACGGCCTTCCGGTGTTGCGTTAGTGGCAACGGGCTGGCTCGCGCCATAGCCGATAACGGCGAAGCGACGCGGATCGATACCCTGCGAACCGAGATAGCTCGCGACCGACGCGGCGCGGCGCTGCGAAAGAGCCTGATTGTGGCTGACGCTACCGGTCGAATCGGTGTGGCCATAAACGTCCACAAGTGTCTGGTTGAATTTGCGCAGTACAATCGCGACCGAATTAAGCGTCGGGTAGAACTGGCTCTTCACCTGATCCTGATCGGTATCGAAAGTGATGCTGGACGGCATATTAAGGATGATCTGGTCGCCGTTACGGGTCACAGACACGCCAGTGCCCTGCAACTGTGCACGGAGCTCGTTTTCCTGACGATCCATGTAATTGCCGATTGCGCCGCCGCCAAGTGCACCGATACCGGCACCAATCAGAACGGCATTGCGCTGTGCACGGCTGGAACCGCCGACCATCAGGCCACCAAGAGCGCCCACAGCCGCGCCAATTGCAGCACCACCTGCGGTGTTCGACATCTTCTGTTCCCCGGTATAGGGGTCGGTGGTGCAGCCTGCCAGAAATGTGGCGGCGAAAAGGGCAATACCGATCTTCTTCAGCATGAAATGGTCATCCTCAATTAGCGAATCCGTCGCATGATAATAGCGATTAAGGCCGGATGGTGTCTCAAATGCGAGTTTGAATCCAGCCTTTCGCTTTTTAACTGAAGCCTCCGCAACTGCGCAACTGCGTGGCGTAACGATTGGCCATGGATTGGGCACGTTTTGCGCCATTGAGCGCTGTAGCATTCCCGCGCCAGACACCACGAGCGTAACCGCCGTGACCCGAATAGTAAGCGAGATAAAGGCTATATGCATCGGCGCGATTGATGCCGTTTTTCAGATAGCTTTGATAGTGATACCAGCCAATGAAATGGATAGCGTCCGCGAAATTGGTGCGCGATGCAGTCCAGCGACCGGTTTCCCGCTTGTAACGATCCCACGTGCCGTTCAGCGCCTGGGAATAGCCATAGGCGCTGGAAGCCCGCTTCCACGGTATGATCCAGAGAATCTTGGTCCGTGGCGGGCGGGCATAGGGCTGGAAGCCGGATTCGGTATAGATTGTGGCCATCAGAACCGGAACCGGCACGCCGAATTCGCGCGAACCCGCGTGGCAGCCGTCTGCCAGTTATTGAACCAACCGTCGCGTTGATCGAAGACCGCACACACATTGTTGACCTGCCGTGGGGCAGTCGCGCAGCCTCCTAGGATCACGAGCGCGACGAGAAACAAAACGCGCATCATGGAAAACCTCGTCTCTTTGCAAAGATTGATAAAGCGTAAAAATTAAGAAGACCTTTCTAACGACAGGTCACCCCTTTCCGGGGCCTTCAAACTCGCGTGAAGAAGCAAAGTAAAAGCCGCTGCCAATATGACAGCGGCCCGAACTGTGGATGAATGTGGATAACTATGGGGATAGCGTATTTTCAGCGGTCGAAACTGCGTGAAAACCAATGGTTAGAGCGATTCCGCTGGAACAGAACCGCTCCAAACTTCAGCGGCGCTCCTGCCGCAACCGCGCCCAGTATTCGAGGCGCTTGCGGATATCTCGCTCAAAACCTCGCTCCGGCGGATCATAGAACTTTTGCCTGCCCATGCTTTCCGGGAAATAATCCTGTCCTGAAAACGCGTCTGGCTGGTCGTGGTCATAGGCATAGCCATCGCCGTAGCCCTCATTCTTCATAAGCTTGGTCGGCGCGTTGAGAATATGCTTCGGCGGCAGCAGGGAACCGTTCTCCTTGGCCGCACGCATTGAGGCTTTATAGGCCACATAGACGGCGTTCGATTTCGGAGCCGTTGCAAGATAAACACAGGCCTGTGCGAGCGCCAGTTCGCCTTCCGGCGAACCAAGATAGTCATAGGCATCCTTGGCGGCGTTGCAGATGACCAGTGCCTGCGGGTCGGCCAAGCCGATATCTTCCACCGCCATGCGCACCAGCCGCCGCCCAAGATATAACGGATCTTCGCCCGCATCGAACATACGAGAAAGATAGTAGAGCGCTGCGTCAGGGTCCGATCCCCGAACGGATTTATGCAGCGCCGAAATCAGATTGTAATGCCCGTCCTGCCCCTTGTCATAAACCGGGGCGCGACGTTGCACGACATCCTGCAGCTTTTCGGCAGTAAACACTTCATCGGGACGGGCCGCACGCCAGACTTCCTCGGCAAGCGTCAGCGCAGCACGTCCATCGCCGTCAGCCATGCGAACAAGGCTTACCCGTGCTTCCTCGTCCAGCGGCAATGGACGTTCTTCTTGCTCTTCGGCACGGGTCAGAAGTGTTGCAATGCTCTCGCCATCATGGGGATGAAAAGTAAGCACCCTCGCCCGGGACAAAAGAGCAGCATTGAGCTCGAAAGACGGGTTTTCCGTCGTGGCGCCGATCAGGATAACAGTGCCGTCTTCCATGACCGGCAAAAACGAATCCTGCTGGGCGCGATTAAAGCGATGAATTTCGTCTACGAAAAGCAGTGTCTGCCGGCCCGACATACGCCGCGCACGAGCAGTCTCGAAAACCTTCTTGAGATCGGCAACGCCGGAGAAGATCGCCGAAATCTGCTCAAACGCGAGATCAGTTTCTCCGGCAAGCAGGCGGGCAACGGTCGTCTTGCCGGTTCCCGGAGGTCCCCAGAAGATCATGGAACCGAGCGAACCGGATGCAATCATGCGCGTCAGCACACCTTCTGGTCCGGTCAGATGTTCCTGACCGGTTACTTCCGACAAATGCTTCGGGCGCAGACGGTCAGCAAGCGGCCGGTTGCGGTCCGCGTTCGGGTCTGCCGCTGCTGAGAAAAGGTCGCTCATTTCATTCGCTCGATCGATAAATTAAATGCCGCTTCAGGCATAATCCTACCCGAAGCGGCATGCAACTTTTGGCGATATACTGGCCGACAGTTTTAACGCACGAACTGACGCAACAACGTTCCGTTGCGTTCCACCTCAAGCCGCCAGGCAAGACCACGTCCCCCATCCAGAATCGCGGTCATATCCTCCACGGAGCGGATAGGATTTCCGTTGATGCTTCGAACAATGTCGCCCGGGCGCAATCCGAGCCGTGCCGCCGGCGAGCCGGAATAGACGTCAACAACGACCACCCCCTGGCTTTCACTCTTGAGACGCAGCTTTTTAGCGGTGGATGGCGTCAGCACAAGAACAGCTGCACCGGCGAAGGGATTATCGCCCTTGATCACCTGCGGCGCAGTTTCCTTGACTTCAGGCGCTTTGGAAAGCTTCACCGGGATGGTCTGGTTCTTTCCATCCCGCATGATTTCGACCGACACGGTGTTACCAATGCCAGCCGTCGATAGACGATAACCAAGCACATCCTGATTATCGACACGAACGCCCTGAACGGACAGAACCACATCGCCGATCTTCAGCCCTGCGGCTTCTGCAGGACCACCTTTTGCAACTGCCGTGATCAGGGCACCGTAGGGCTTTTCCATTCCAAGCCCTTCGGCCAGATCGGAGGTGACCCCTTGGAAAGTCGCGCCGATATAGGGGCGCTCGAAACTTTTGCTGCCATTCTGCGCAGCTTCCACGACAGCGCGGACCATATTGGACGGAATAGCAAAGCCGATGCCCACGGAACCGCCAGAACGTGAATAGATCGCTGTGTTGATACCTATCAGGCGTCCGCGCATGTCAATCAATGCGCCACCGGAGTTGCCGGGATTGATAGCCGCATCCGTCTGGATAAAGAAATCAAAATCGGAAATGCCAACCTGTGTTCGGGATTGCGCCGACACGATACCGCTCGTCACAGTCTGTCCGACGCCGAACGGATTGCCGATGGCCAGCACCAGATCGCCAACTTCGACTTCGTCGGAATTGCCGAGGCCCAACACTGGAAACTTGTCCTTGGCTTCAATTTTCAACACGGCAAGGTCGGTGGTTTCATCACGCAGAAGCAGCTTGCTTTCGAACTCGCGACCGTCCGACAAGGCGACTTTGATTTCGTCGGCATCCTTGATGACGTGATTGTTCGTCACGACAATGCCTGAACTATCGACAATCACGCCGGACCCGAGCGACTGCTGGATACGTGGCTTGCTTTCCCCGAACTGCCGCCCGAAAAACTGCTCGAAGAACGGATCGCCTGCAAATGGCGATTGTGCCCGTGCCTGCACCTGTCGCGCCGCATAGACATTCACAACAGCTGGTGTCGTCTCTTTCACAAGAGGAGCGAAGGAAAGTTGCATATCAGCGCGGCTGAGCGGCACTTCTTTGGGAGGTGTTGCAGGCGCATCCTGCGCCATTGCCTGCGGCATAACCAGCCCGACGGATGTCAGCATAAGACCCAATACACCTAAACGTCGCCAATTCATGCACATACTCCGCGCTTTCCGAGGGCACTCATATCTTCCGTGAAAAAATATGAGATTCGTCGTCCATATGTAGTCAACTGAGGACAAGGATAAAGGGCCACATTGTGACCTTGAAGTGCAGCACGGCAATTTTTCGTGAAACATATCGATCCGAAAGAGCCGAACAGCAGCAAGAACAAACAAAAAGGGCCGCTCAAGGCGGCCCTTTTCAATAATCAGAAACAGTGCAGATTATGCTGCGTCTGCTTCAGCAGCCTGTTCGGCTTCGACGCGGGCGCGGTCAGCCTTGCCCTTTGCATCGACGTCGCGTTCCACGAATTCAACAACAGCCAGAGGCGCGTTGTCGCCAGCGCGGAAGCCAGCCTTCATGATGCGGATGTAGCCGCCGTTGCGGGTTGCATAGCGAGCAGCCAGCGTATCGAACAGCTTTGCAACGAGCTTAACGTCGCGAATAGCCGAGATGGCCTGACGGCGTGCATGCAGATCGCCGCGCTTGCCGAGAGTGACAAGCTTTTCTACGATCGGACGGATTTCCTTAGCTTTAGGAAGCGTGGTCACAATCTGTTCATGCTCGATGAGCGAAGCCGCCATGTTGGCGAACATTGCCTTGCGATGCGAGGCAGTGCGGTTCAGCTTACGCTGTCCATTACCGTGGCGCATGGCCTTCTCCTTAATTAGTTCTAGCCGGATTGCCGGTCTTAATATTGGTCTTCGTAGCGCTTTGCGAGATCTTCGATGTTTTCTGGCGGCCAGGACGGGATTTCCATACCGAGATGGAGACCCATCGATGCCAGAACTTCCTTGATCTCGTTGAGCGACTTGCGGCCGAAATTCGGAGTCCGCAGCATCTCGGCTTCCGTCTTCTGGATCAGATCGCCGATGTAGACGATGTTGTCGTTCTTCAGGCAGTTTGCCGAACGGACGGACAGTTCGAGTTCGTCGACCTTCTTGAGCAGAGCCGGGTTGAAAGCCAGTTCCGCAACCTGTTCCTGCGGAGCTTCCTTCTGGGGCTCTTCGAAGTTGACGAAGATCGCCAGCTGGTCCTGGAGAATACGAGCAGCATACGCCACTGCGTCTTCACCGCTGACCGAGCCGTTTGTCTCGATGTTCAGCGTCAGCTTGTCATAATCGAGAACCTGACCTTCACGGGTGTTCTCGATCTTGTACGACACCTTGCGAACCGGAGAGTAGAGGCTGTCAACCGGGATAAGCCCGATCGGAGCATCTTCCGCACGGTTGCGGTCGGCAGGCACATAGCCCTTGCCGGTGTTGACGGTGAATTCCATGCGGATTTCAGCGCCTTCGTCCAGCGTGCAGATGACGTGATCCGGGTTAAGGATCTCGACATCGCCGACAGTCTGAATGTCGCCAGCCGTAACAACGCCTGGGCCTTCCTTGCGGACGACCATGCGCTTCGGGCCCTCGCCTTCCATGCGGATGGCGATTTCCTTGACGTTCAGAACGATATCCGTAACGTCTTCGCGGACGCCCGGAATCGAAGAGAATTCATGCAGAACGCCATCGATCTGAATGGCGGTCACGGCAGCGCCGCGAAGCGACGACAGAAGCACGCGACGCAGAGCATTACCGAGCGTCAGACCGAAACCGCGTTCCAGCGGCTCAGCAACGACGGTTGCATGCGTGCGGGAGCCGTTGGTGATGAAATCCACCTTATTCGGCTTGATGAGTTCCTGCCAGTTCTTCTGGATCATGTAAGTATCCCTCTATCAATCGTCGCTACCATCCTATCGTAGCGATCAAGTGTAGAAACCGCAGAGGAACCCCGAACTTGAAAAGCCCGAGGCTCGTACGGCATGTGAACGAGGATTAGACCCGGCGCTTCTTGCGCGGACGGCAACCGTTGTGCGGGATCGGCGTAACATCGCGGATCGACGTAATCACAAAGCCGGCAGCCTGAAGGGCGCGCAGCGCGGATTCACGGCCAGAGCCCGGTCCGCAAACCTCGACTTCGAGGGAGCGCATACCGTGTTCCTGAGCCTTCTTGGCGCAATCTTCGGCAGCGATCTGAGCGGCGAACGGGGTCGACTTACGCGAACCCTTGAACCCCTGAGCACCGGCAGACGACCAGGCAATCGCATTGCCCTGAGCATCCGTGATGGTGATCATGGTGTTGTTGAACGTCGAATTTACGTGGGCAACGCCCGACGAGATGTTTTTACGCTCGCGACGGCGAACGCGCGTGGCTTCCTTGGCCATGACAGTCCTTTCAATCGATCTCTACACCGCCGTAATTCCAGCGGCTACACCGGTCCTCAAGAAAGGACCAGCATCAAACCCAACCGGCGCACCGGAAAGGCCCGACGGAACATATGTCCCGTCGAAATTACTTCTTCTTGCCTGCGATTGCCTTCGCCGGACCCTTGCGGGTGCGTGCGTTGGTGTGCGTGCGCTGGCCGCGAACCGGCAGCGAACGACGATGACGCAGACCGCGGTAGCAGCCCAGGTCCATCAGGCGCTTGATGTTCATCGAAACTTCACGACGCAGGTCACCTTCGACCTGGTAGTCAGCATCGATTGCTTCGCGGATCTGAAGGACTTCAGCATCCGACAGCTGGTTAACGCGACGATCGTCAGCAATGCCGACCTTCGTTACGATTTCCCGAGCAAATTTCGGTCCGATCCCGTGAATGTACTGAAGCGCAATAACAACGCGCTTGTTCGTCGGGATGTTGACGCCAGCGATACGTGCCACGTCTGTTCTCCTTGAGTTATAAAAATTTCCATCTGGCAGATGCGATCAACCAGACAGCATTAAACGACCGGTACCGGCCTCTTTCGATTTCCGCCGATACCCGCCATTCAAAACCAGTTGAAGTGGCGCAGTCTTTGACGGAATCGCCCGAAAAAGTCAACTCTTAACTGTCCGTAAAGCCATCAAACCGGCCTGACAGGCAACTCAAGCAACTTCTGGAAGTAATAAACGGGCAGAAAACGCTTCACGCTTTCCCTGCCCGTATTGGAATGAGGCTTCTTCAAGCCTCTTCAATTTTCATGCCGGAACCAGAATTCTCTCGATTTCGGCAGTAACTTCTTCAACCGGCGCCATGCCATTGATGACGCGCAGTTCACCAGTTCCGGCATAATAGCTCGAAAGCGGCGAAGTCTTTTCGCGGTATTCCACGAGACGCTTACGGAACGCCTCAGGATTGTCGTCCGAACGGACCTGACCACCCTTGGCAATCGTTTCAGCCACGCGGCTCTCCATCCGCTTGACCAGAGCATTCTCGTCAACCTTCAGCTCAATGACTGCATCGAGTTTTAGGCCCTTCCCCGCCAGCATCGTTCCCAGAGCCTGAGCCTGTGGAACCGTGCGTGGATAACCGTCAAGGATGAAACCGTTCGCGCAGTCAGGCGCATCGATGCGCTCCGAAACGATCTGGTTCACGATCTCATCGGAAACCAGTTGCCCGGCGTCCATCACGGCCTTGGCGCGCTTCCCGATCTCGCTCTGCTGGGCGACTGCTGCACGCAGCATGTCGCCGGTCGAGAGCTGAGGAATTCCATGCTTCTTGGTAAGAAGTCCAGCCTGCGTCCCCTTACCTGCTCCGGGCGGCCCAAGAAGTATCAGTCTCATTTATTGCGTTTCCCACCTCTGAGTTTGGACTTCTTGATCAGCCCTTCATACTGATGGGCGATCAGATGCCCCTGAATTTGCGCAACCGTGTCAAGCGTTACGCTCACAACGATCAGCAGCGAGGTGCCACCAAGATAGAACGGCACACCGGTTGCGGAAATCAGGAATTCCGGCAGGAGACAGACAAGCACGATATAGATGGCGCCGACAACAGTGATGCGTGTCAGCACATAGTCTATGTATTCGGCGGTACGCTCACCCGGACGAATGCCCGGAATAAAGCCGGAATGCTTCTTGAGCTGGTCAGCAGTGTCCTTGGGATTGAACACAATGGCCGTGTAGAAGAAGCAGAAGAATGCCATCAATGCGGCATAGAACAGCATGTAAAGCGGCTGACCATGACCGAGTGCATTGAGAACGGTAGTAGCCCAGGCCGGCATTTCTGTCGTGTTGGCGAAACCGGCGACCGTCGCAGGCAGAAGCAACAACGACGAGGCGAAAATCGGAGGAATGACGCCTGCGGTATTGAGCTTCAACGGCAGATGCGACGTATCGCCCTGGAACATGCGGTTGCCGACCTGACGCTTCGGATACTGGATCAGAAGGCGACGCTGCGCACGTTCAACGAATACGATGACCGCAATCAGCACGATGGCAAGAATGATAACGCCCAGAATGAGTCCCGTCGACAGCGCGCCGGTACGGCCAAGTTCCAGCGTGCCGGAAATAGCGTGCGGCAGGTTGGCCACGATACCGGAGAAGATGATCAGCGAGATACCGTTGCCGATACCGCGTGCAGTGATCTGCTCGCCGAGCCACATCAGGAACATCGTGCCGCCAACAAGGGTGATCACCGACGAAACGACGAAGAACGGTCCCGGATTGGTGACAATACCGTTGCCCGACTGCAAGCCGACAGAAATCGCGTAGGCCTGAACAAGCGCCAGAAGCACCGTGCCGTAACGCGTATACTGATTGATGATCTTGCGACCTGCCTCGCCTTCCTTCTTCAGCGCTTCAAGAGACGGAACAACCGACGTCATGAGCTGCACGATGATGGAGGCAGAGATATAAGGCATGATGCCGAGCGCGAAAATGGCCATACGACCGACGGCGCCACCGGCGAACATGTTGAAAAGCCCGAGCACACCCTGGCTATGCTGCTGGAAAGCCTGCGCAAGCGCGTCAGGATTGATGCCGGGAAGCGGAATATAGGTGCCGAACCGGTATACGAGCAAAGCACCTAGCGTGAACCAGATGCGCTTCTTGAGTTCTTCTGCTTTCGAGAAAGCTGAAAAATTGAGATTGGAAACTAGCTGTTCAGCAGCCGATGCCATTAAATTTCTCCGGTGAAAAGTCTCCGGTCCTCCGCCCCCGTCAGCGCAATCTATTGCGGTCGCGCCTCGAGACTAAAAAGACCCTACCCAGATATGCGCATTGGCATAAATGTGCAAGCGGCGGCACTGAGGCCGCCGCTTTTTATTTTTGTATCGAAGCCTTATTCGGCAGCGGCTTCAGGAAGCTTGATGCTACCGCCAGCCTTTTCGATCTTTTCGACCGCAGCCTTGGAAGCACCGGCTACCTCGAAAGCAACCTTTGCCTTCAGTTCGCCGTCCGAAAGGATGCGAACGCCGTCCTTGGCGCGACGAATCACGCCAGCAGCCTTCAGCGAATCGAGGTTCACAACTACCTTGGCATCAAGCTTGCCTGCATCGATAGCGGCCTGAACACGGCCGAGCGACACAACGTTGAAGCTCTTTGCGAAGATGTTGGTGAAGCCGCGCTTCGGCAGACGGCGGTAGATTGGCATCTGGCCGCCTTCGAAGCCGTTGATCGCGACGCCCGAACGGGACTTCTGCCCCTTGACACCACGACCACCGGTCTTGCCGGTGCCCGAACCGATACCGCGGCCAACACGCTTGCGTGCTTTGACCGAACCTGGCTTGTCACGCAGATCGTTGAGTTTCATATCTCTATCTCCTGCGCTATCACGCCTCGTCCACAACTCGAACGAGGTGTGGAAGCTTGGCGATCATGCCACGAACTGCCGGAGTATCTTCCAGCGTGCTGCGGCGGTGCATTTTATTAAGACCCAGACCGATCAGCGTTGCGCGCTGCTCGGCTGGACGACGGATTGGGCTTCCGATCTGCTCGACCGTAACCGTCTTGCCCTTCTTCTCAGCCATCACTCAAATCCCTTGTCTATGGCGTATCCGGTGGCCTGAGCGGCCCCGGACGAACACAAACTATCGGCTACTCTTCCGAACCGACCACATCATGGCGGCGAGCCTGAAGGGTCGAGTACTTGATGCCGCGCTGTGCAGCGATGTCCTTCGGATGCATCTGATGCTTCAGAGCATCGAACGTCGCACGAACCATGTTGTAAGGGTTCGACGAACCGAGCGACTTGGCGACAACGTCCTGAACGCCGAGCGTTTCGAACACTGCACGCATCGGACCACCGGCGATGATACCCTTACCAGCAGGAGCTGCGCGGAGCAGAACCTTGCCAGCGCCGTGACGGCCTTCAACATCGTGGTGCAGCGTACGGCCCGAACGCAGCGGTACGAAGATCATGTCGCGCTTGGCAGCTTCCGTAGCCTTACGGATAGCTTCCGGCACTTCACGAGCCTTGCCATGACCGAAGCCTACGCGGCCCTTCTGGTCGCCAACAACGACGAGCGCAGCAAAACCGAAGCGACGGCCGCCCTTGACGACCTTGGCAACGCGGTTGATGTGAACGAGCTTATCGACGAATTCGCTGTCGCGCTCCTCACGGCCGCGATCTTCGCGGTTACGTTCTCTCTGTGCCATATCCTGATTTCCTTTTTCTTTTCCGGAAGCACAAAATGCTATTAGAAGCTCAGTCCGCCTTCGCGGGCAGCTTCGGCGAGAGCCTTCACACGGCCGTGGTAAATGAATGCACCACGGTCGAACACTACTTCGCTGACGCCTGCTTTAACGGCACGCTCGGCAACCAGCTTGCCAACTGCAGCTGCTGCTGCGGAGTCGGCGCCAGTCTTGAGCTTGCCCTTCAGGTCGCCATCCAGGGTCGAAGCAGCGGCGATGGTAACACCGCGAACGTCGTCGATAACCTGAACGTAGATGTTCTTGGAAGAGCGGTGCACGCTGAGACGCGGACGGCCGTTTGCAACAGCCTTGACCTGACGGCGTACACGAGCAGCGCGACGCTGCAAAGTTTCTTTTGGCGATGCCATGACGCGCTTCCCTTACTTCTTCTTGCCTTCTTTGCGGACGATCTTCTCGCCAGCATACTTGACGCCCTTGCCCTTGTAAGGCTCGGGGCCGCGATATTCGCGGATCTCAGCCGCGACCTGACCGACCTGCTGCTTGTCGATACCGGTGACGACGATTTCCGTCGGCTTCGGAACGGCAACAGTGATGCCAGCAGGCACGTCGTAGACCACTTCGTGGCTGAAGCCGAGCGAAAGCTGCAGGTTCTTACCCTGCATGGCAGCACGGTAACCGACGCCGCTGATTTCGAGCTTCTTTTCGAAGCCGTCCTTCACGCCAACAAAAATGTTGGAGATCATCGTGCGGGACATGCCCCACTTCGAACGAGCTTCCTTCGACTGGTCGCGCGGATCGACGCTGACAGCGCCGTCTTCCATCTTGACCAGAACTTCATCGTGCACGACGAAGGAGAGTTCACCCTTCGCGCCCTTGGCCTTGACGATCTGCCCATCAACACTGGCGGTCACGCCTGCCGGGACCGGCACGGGTTTTTTACCGATACGAGACATTTTAATACCTGTCTTTTATCTGTTCGCTGTCAACCGCATCAGAAGATGCGGCAGAGCAGCTCACCACCAACGTTTTGTTCACGGGCTTCATGATCAGCCATCACACCCTTAGGGGTGGACAGGATCGAGATGCCAAGACCATTCGCAACCTGCGGGATCGACTTGACCGACACGTATACACGGCGGCCAGGCTTCGAAACGCGGGTCAGTTCACGAATGACTGGAACGCCTTCATAGTACTTCAGTTCGATTTCGATCTCGGCTTTGCCGTTCACGAATTCACTCTGCGTGTATCCGCGGATGTAACCTTCAGACTGAAGAACATCAAGAACGCGAGCGCGCAACTTGGAAGCCGGGGTCGAAACCTTGGTCTTCTTGCGGCCTACTGCGTTACGAATACGGGTCAGCATGTCGCCGATAGGATCTGACACAGACATATGCTACTCCTTACCAGCTCGACTTGACGATGCCCGGGATCTGACCGAGCGAACCCAACTGACGGAGCGCAATACGCGACATCTTCAGTTTACGGTAATAACCACGCGGACGGCCCGAAACTTCGCAACGATTGCGAATACGAACCTTCGATGAATTGCGCGGCAGTTCGGCAAGCCGGATAGTGGCGCGGAAGCGCTCCTCCAGCGGAAGGCCCTGATCCATTACGATCGCCTTCAGACGTGCACGCTTGTCAGCATGACGCTTAACCAACTTTTCGCGGCGCTTGTTTTTTTCGACTGCGCTAGTCTTGGCCATATTATTATACCTCGCTACGCTTGCCGTTACTGCCGGAAGGGGAAGTTGAATGCACGCAGAAGAGCGCGCGCTTCATCATCCGTCTTGGCGGTCGTGCAAACGATGATGTCCATGCCCCAGATCTGATCAACCTTATCGTAGTTGATTTCCGGAAACACGATGTGCTCCTTGATACCCATGGCATAGTTGCCACGTCCGTCAAAGCTCTTCGGGTTCAGGCCGCGGAAGTCGCGAACGCGAGGAAGAGCGATCGTGATGAAACGATCAAGGAATTCGTACATGCGGTCCTGGCGAAGGGTGACCTTCGTGCCGATCGGCATGCCTTCACGCAACTTGAATGTTGCGATCGAGTTACGGGCGCGGGTGATAACAGCCTTTTGACCAGCAATCAAGCCAAGGTCTTCAGCAGCTACAGCCGGCTTCTTGGAGTCGCCAGTGGCTTCGCCAACGCCCATGTTGAGGACAACCTTGGTGATGCGTGGGATCTGCATCTCGTTGTCGTATTTGAATTCTTCAAGCAGAGCCTTACGAATGTTTTCGTTGTAAAGCTTCTTGAAGCGGGGAAGTGCCTTAGCTTCAGCCATCGATCAGCGCTCCAGAACGTTTTGCGACACGAACCTTCTTGCCGTCCTCGACGCGGAAACCGACGCGGGTCGGCTTACCGTCCTTGGGATCAGCAATTGCCAGGTTGGACAGTTGGATCGGCGCTTCCTTGGAGATAATGCCGGCTTCCTGGGTCTGGGTCTGACGCTGATGACGCTTCACAACGTTGATACCGCGAACGAGCGCCTGCTCGTCCTTAGGCATAACCTTGAGAACTTCGCCTTTACGGCCCTTGTCCTTACCGGACAGCACGACAACGCTGTCGCCTTTGCGAATCTTCTGCATCGTCTTGCTTCCTTACAGAACTTCCGGGGCCAGCGAGATGATCTTCATGTGGTTCTTTGCGCGAAGTTCGCGCGGAACCGGTCCGAAGATACGCGTGCCGATCGGCTCTTTCTTGTTATCGATGAGAACGGCTGCATTGTTATCGAAACGAATAACGCTGCCGTCCGGACGACGGATGTCCTTGGCGGTGCGTACAACAACCGCCTTCATCACATCACCCTTTTTGACGCGGCCGCGCGGAATAGCTTCCTTGATCGACACCACAATGATGTCGCCAACGGAAGCGTAACGCCGCTTCGAGCCGCCCAGCACCTTGATGCACATGACACGACGTGCGCCGGAGTTATCCGCCACGTCGAGGTTTGTTTGCATCTGAATCATGACTGGCCGCCTTCTTTCCTCTCAGCTGGTTAAGGGCTCCTGCCCTACCTAAGCTGCGTGTTTATAATTTAGCCTGCTGCTTCGTTCGTGAGAACGACCCAGCGTTTGTCCTTCGAGATTGGAGCCGATTCCTGAATGGAAACGAGATCGCCAACCTTGAACTGGTTGTTTTCGTCATGCGCCTTGTACTTCTTAGACTGACGCACGGTCTTCTGGAGGAGCGGATGCGAATAGCGGCGCTCAACCTTGACCACAACAGTCTTGTCATTCTTGTCGCTGACGACAACGCCCTGCAGAACGCGTTTAGGCATTATATTTTTCCTTATGCCTTGCTTGCGGCCGCCTTCTGGCGGGCAATAGTCTTAATACGCGCGATGTCGCGGCGAACCTGCTTCACGCGCGCGGTTTTTTCGAGCTGGCCGGTGGCCTTCTGAAAGCGCAGGTTGAACTGCTCTTTCTTCAGGGTGCCCAGCTCGTCATTCAGTTGATCGAGGCTCTTCGCCCGAACGTCTGCGGCTTTCATAGTTGCCTCTCTCTTATTCAGCAATGCGCTGGATAAAGCGCGTCTTGATCGGCAACTTTGCTGCGCCGAGTCTGAGGGCTTCGCGTGCCACATCTTCGGGTACGCCGTCAAGCTCAAACATCACGCGACCTGGTGCCACACGGCATGCCCAGTAGTCAACCGAACCCTTACCTTTACCCATACGGACTTCGGTAGGCTTCGACGTAACTGGCAGGTCAGGGAAGATGCGGATCCACACGCGGCCGGCACGCTTCATGTGACGGGTGATCGCGCGGCGGGCCGCTTCGATCTGACGTGCAGTGACGCGTTCCGGCTCAACGGCCTTCAAACCGAATGCACCGAAATTCAGATCCGTGCCGCCTTTCGAGTTGCCGTGAATACGGCCCTTGAACTGCTTGCGGAACTTGGTGCGCTTAGGCTGCATCATTGTTCTCTACTCCAAATTTCTCGCCCGCGGCCCGCTTTTTAAGCGTTTTCGCGGCGGCGGTTCGACGAGGAACCCTGATTGTCACCCTCGACCGCACGACGCTCGGAAGCCATCGGATCGTGTTCAAGAATCTCGCCCTTGAAGACCCAGACCTTCACGCCGCAGATACCATAAGCGGTCTTCGCTTCTGCCGTGCCGTAGTCGATATCGGCGCGAAGCGTATGAAGCGGAACGCGACCTTCACGGTACCATTCCATGCGAGCGATTTCCGCGCCACCCAGACGACCCGAGCAGTTGATACGGATACCTTCGGCTCCAAGACGCATTGCCGACTGAACGGCACGCTTCATGGCGCGACGGAATGCCACACGGCGTTCGAGCTGCTGAGCGATCGATTGAGCGATCAGCGTAGCGTCGATTTCCGGCTTGCGAACTTCAACGATGTTGAGCGACGTATCGGCATTGGTCATCTCGGAAAGCTTCTTGCGGAGCTTTTCGATGTCTGCACCCTTCTTGCCGATGATGATGCCCGGACGAGCCGAATGGATCGTCACGCGGCACTTCTTGTGCGGACGCTCGATTACGATCTTGGAGATCGCAGCCTGCTTCAGTTCCTCGGTGAGGAATTCGCGGATCTTGACATCTTCATGCAGCAGCTTGCCGTACTCACCGGTATTCGCGTACCAACGCGAATCCCAGGTGCGGTTGATGCCGAGACGAAGACCGATCGGATTAATCTTCTGACCCATTATGCGGCCTCCCCTTTTTCCGCGACTTCGCGGACAACAATGGTGAGATGCGAAAACGGCTTCTCGATACGGCTCGCGCGGCCACGGCCACGGACGTGGAAGCGCTTCATGACGATCGACTTACCTACATAGGCTTCGGCGACGATCAGAGAATCGACGTCGAGGTCATGGTTGTTTTCTGCGTTCGCAATTGCGGACTGGAGCGTCTTCTTAACCGTATCGGCGATCCGCTTGCGCGAGAACGTCAGATCGGCAAGAGCCGCATTCACCTTCTTGCCGCGGATCATGCTCGCAACAAGGTTCAGCTTCTGCGGGCTGACGCGCAGCGTACGGGCAACAGCTTGCGCTTCGTTGTCCTTGAGCTGACGGGGAGCTTTAGCCTTGCCCATCGTTACTTCCTCTTCGACTTCTTGTCCGCGCCGTGACCGTAGTAGGTACGTGTAGGCGCGAATTCACCGAACTTGTGTCCGACCATTTCTTCCGAAATCGACACCGGCACATGCTTGTTGCCGTTGTAGACGCCGAAAGTCAGACCGACAAACTGCGGCAGGATGGTGGAGCGACGGCTCCACATCTTGATAACTTCATTACGACCGCCTTCGCGTACCTTCTCAGCCTTCGTGAGAAGATAGCCATCGACGAACGGACCTTTCCAAACTGAACGAGCCACTTCAGACTACCTCTCTTACTTCTTGCGCTGATGGCGCGAACGCATGATGAACTTGTCGGTCGACTTGTTCGAGCGCGTCTTCTTGCCCTTCGTAGGCTTGCCCCACGGAGTGACAGGGTGACGACCACCCGAGGTACGACCTTCACCACCACCATGCGGGTGATCGACCGGGTTCATTGCAACGCCGCGAACGTGCGGACGCTTGCCACGCCACACCGAACGACCGGCCTTACCGTCGTTGATGTTGCCGTGGTCCGGGTTGGACACTGCACCGACCGAAGCGAAGCAGGCACCTGGAACCAGACGCTGTTCACCGGAGTTGAGGCGCAGAATGGCCATGCCCTGATCGCGACCAACCAGCTGAGCGTAGGTGCCAGCCGAACGAGCGATCTGACCGCCCTTGCCAGGCTTCAGTTCGACGTTGTGAACGATCGTACCAACCGGCATGGAAGCGAGCGGCATTGCGTTGCCCGGCTTCACGTCAACGGAGTTGCCTGCAACAACCTTGTCACCAACAGCCAGACGCTGCGGAGCCAAGATGTATGCCAGTTCACCGTCTTCGTAACGGATCAGCGCGATGAACGCGGTGCGGTTCGGATCGTATTCCAGACGTTCGACAGTGCCGACGACGTCAAGCTTGCGACGCTTGAAATCGATGAAACGGTACGTACGCTTGTGACCACCGCCCTGAAAGCGAACAGTGATACGACCGGTGTTGTTACGGCCACCCTTCTTGGACAGACCTTCGGTCAGGGACTTGACCGGCTTGCCCTTGTAGAGTCCCGAACGGTCCACGATGACCAGCTGACGCTGGCCTGGCGTGATCGGATTAAAATGCTTGAGTGCCATTGTCTCTTACTCCATGGCCTCTCAGAGACCGGTCGAAACGTCGATGCTCTGGCCTTCGGCCAAAGTAACGATCGCTTTCTTGACGTCGCTCTGGCGCCCGATAAGGCCGCGGAACCGCTTAACCTTACCCTTGCGCACTGCAGTGTTGACTGCGGTAACCTTGACGCCGAACAGCGCTTCGACTGCAGCCTTGATTTCCGGCTTCGTTGCCTTGCGGGCTACGTTGAAGACAACCTGGTTGTGTTCGGAAACCATGGTGGACTTCTCGGTGATAACCGGGCTGACGATCACGTCGTAATGGCGAAGATCAGTCATTTGAAACGCTCCTCGAGGGCTTCGACAGCCGCCTTGGAAAGAACGAGCTTGCCGCGGCGAAGGATGTCGTAAACATTGATGCCCTGCACCGGCAGAACGTCGATGTTCGGGATGTTCGAAGCCGCGCGCTGGAAGTTCACGTCGATCTCTGCACCGCCGATGACGAGTGCATTTTCAAGACCGAGCTTGGCGAACTGCGAAACAAGCTGCTTCGTCTTGGCTTCCGTTGCAGCCAGATCATCGATGATGATCAGGTCAGATGCCTTTGCCTTTGCAGACAGGGCATGACGCAGGCCAAGAGCGCGAACCTTCTTCGGCAGATCGTGATCGTGCGAACGGACAACCGGTCCGTGAGCCTGACCACCACCGCGGAACTGCGGAGCGCGAGCCGAATGGTGACGAGCGCGACCCGTACCCTTCTGCTTGTACATCTTTGCGCCGGTGCGGCTTACGTCGCCACGGCCCTGAGCCTTATGGGAGCCCTGCTGGCGGCGAGCCAGCTGCCAGCGCACAACGCGCTGAAGAATGTCGTCACGCGGGTCGAGGCCGAAGATTTCTTCGTTCAGCTTGACCTTGCCGGCATCCTTGCCTTCAAGAGTGGTAATCGTGAGATCCATTATTCGGCTCCCTCAGTCGCGACAGCTTCAGCCTTCGCGGCACCTGCACGCAGAGCGGCCGGCTTCGGCGCGTTCTCAGGCAGCGAGACCTTTACCGCATCGCGCACGATGATCCAGGCGCCCTTGGAGCCAGGAACCGCACCGCGAACCAGAATGAGGCCGCGATCGCTGTCCGTCGAGACAACTTCAATATTCTGCGTGGTTACGCGGGTCTGGCCCATGTGACCAGCCATCTTCTTGCCCTTGAACACCTTACCCGGGTCCTGACGCTGACCGGTCGAGCCGTGAGCGCGGTGGGTAATGGAGTTACCATGGGAAGCGCGATGACCGGCGAAGTTATGACGCTTCATAACACCAGCAAAGCCCTTACCAATCGAAGTACCCGTCACATCGACCTTCTGGCCAGCGACGAAGTGTTCGGCGGTGATTTCAGCGCCGACTTCGAGGAGGTTGTCCGGCGAAACGCGGAATTCCGCGACCTTCGCCTTTGGCTCGACCTCGGCCTTCGCGAAATGACCGCGCATAGCCTTGGACGTGTTCTTTACCTTGGCAAGTCCAACGCCAAGCTGAACAGCCGTGTAACCATTCTTTTCAACTGTACGCTGAGCTACCACGTGGCAATTCTCCATGCGGAGAACCGTCACCGGCACATGCTCGCCGGCGTCGTTATAGACGCGGGTCATGCCCAGCTTCTGTGCAATAACACCTGAACGCATCGGGTTCGTTCCTTCCGTCCTCAAGCCGATTAAAGCTTGATCTCGACATCGACACCGGCGGACAGATCGAGCTTCATCAGCGCGTCCACCGTCTGCGGGGTCGGGTCAACGATATCGAGAAGACGCTTGTGCGTGCGCATCTCGAACTGCTCGCGGCTCTTCTTGTCGATGTGCGGCGACCGGTTAACCGTGAACTTCTCGATCCGCGTAGGAAGCGGGATCGGTCCGCGCACATTTGCACCGGTACGCTTGGCAGTCGACACGATTTCCCGCGTCGAAGCGTCAAGGATCCGATGATCAAACGCCTTGAGGCGAATGCGGATGTTTTGACCGTTCATTTCATCTGTTCCTTGTTACGCGGGAACGCTCGCTCCAAAGCGAGCGTTCCTGCACAAACCTTCATTACTCGATGATCGAGGAGACGATGCCTGCACCGACGGTGCGGCCGCCTTCACGGATAGCGAAGCGGAGCTTCTCTTCCATGGCGATCGGCACGATCAGGGTGACGTCCATAGCGACGTTGTCGCCAGGCATAACCATTTCCGTGCCTTCCGGCAGCGTGACAACACCGGTCACGTCCGTCGTGCGGAAGTAGAACTGCGGACGGTAGTTCGTGAAGAACGGCGTATGACGGCCACCTTCGTCCTTGGTCAGAATGTAGGCTTCTGCCTTGAACTTGGTGTGCGGCTTCACAGAACCCGGCTTGCAGAGAACCTGGCCGCGTTCAACGTCTTCACGGCCAACGCCGCGGATCAGAGCGCCGATGTTGTCGCCAGCCTGGCCCTGATCGAGCAGCTTGCGGAACATTTCAACGCCGGTAACCGTCGTCTTCGCCGTCGCCTTGATGCCGACGATTTCAACTTCTTCACCAACCTTGACGATACCGCGCTCAACGCGACCCGTCACAACCGTACCACGGCCCGAGATCGAGAACACGTCTTCGATCGGCATCAGGAACGGCTGGTCGATCGGACGTTCCGGGGTCGGAATGTAGTCGTCAACAGCGGCCATCAGCGAACGAACGGCGTCTTCGCCCAGTTCCTTCGAAGAATCTTCCAGAGCAGCAAGAGCCGAGCCCTTGATGATCGGAACTTCGTCGCCCGGGAAGTCGTACTTCGACAGAAGTTCGCGTACTTCCAGTTCAACCAGTTCGAGCAGTTCTGCATCGTCAACCTGGTCGCACTTGTTCAGGAACACGACGATTGCCGGAACGCCAACCTGACGAGCGAGCAGGATGTGCTCACGGGTCTGCGGCATCGGGCCGTCAGCGGCCGAAACAACCAGAATTGCGCCGTCCATCTGGGCAGCACCGGTGATCATGTTCTTCACATAGTCAGCGTGACCTGGGCAGTCGACGTGTGCATAGTGACGGTTCGGCGTTTCGTACTCGACGTGTGCCGTCGAGATCGTGATGCCGCGGGCGCGCTCTTCAGGAGCGGCGTCGATCTGGTCATACGCCTTGAACTCGCCGAAAAACTTCGTGATCGCTGCAGTCAGCGACGTCTTGCCATGGTCAACGTGACCAATCGTGCCGATGTTAACGTGGGGCTTCGTACGTTCAAACTTACTCTTTGCCATTTGAGCTCTCCGTAAATTTAGCCTGCTCAGGCATTCTTTTAATTGGGAGCGTGACCCTTAGGTCACGCAAACTTCTTCTGGATTTCCTGTGCGACCGCCGTCGGAACCGGCTCATAATGGTCGAACTGCATCGTGTACTGTGCACGGCCCTGGGACATCGAACGCAGGTTGTTCACGTAACCAAACATGTTGGCGAGTGGAACATTTGCATTGACGACCGTGGCGATGCCGCGGGCTTCGGTGCCGGAAATCTGACCGCGACGCGAGTTCAGATCGCCGATAACGTCACCAACGTAATCTTCCGGCGTGACAACCTCGACCTTCATGATCGGCTCGAGGAGCTGAGCGCCTGCCTTCTGCGCACCTTCACGGAACGCTGCACGGGATGCGATTTCGAAGGCGAGAACAGACGAGTCAACGTCATGGTATGCGCCGTCGATCAGGGTGGCCTTCACGCCGAGCATCGGGAAGCCAGCCAGCGGGCCTGCACCCATGACGCTTTCGATACCCTTCTGGACGCCCGGAATGTATTCCTTCGGAACCGAGCCGCCGACGATCTTCGATTCGAAGATGAAATCGTCGCCATCATGCGGTTCGAAGATGATCTTAACGCGAGCGAACTGACCCGAACCACCCGACTGCTTCTTGTGGGTGTAATCGATTTCAGCCTGACGGGTGATCGATTCACGGTAAGCAACCTGCGGGGCACCGACGTTGGCTTCAACCTTGAATTCGCGCTTCATGCGATCGACGAGAATGTCGAGGTGAAGTTCGCCCATGCCGGCGATGATGGTCTGACCGGATTCTTCGTCCGACTTGACGCGGAAAGAAGGATCTTCGGCAGCCAGACGATTGAGCGCAATGCCCATCTTTTCCTGGTCGGCCTTGGTCTTCGGCTCGATAGCGATTTCGATAACCGGATCCGGGAATTCCATGCGCTCGAGGATAACCGGCTTCAGCGGATCGCAGAGCGTATCGCCAGTGGTGGTTTCCTTGAGGCCAGCCAGAGCAACGATGTCGCCTGCAAAGGCTTCTTCGATGTCTTCACGGCTGTTGGAGTGCATCTGCAACATACGGCCGATACGCTCACGCTTGCCCTTGACGGTGTTTTCGAGCGAAACGCCCTTGGTCAGCTTGCCCGAGTAGATACGAGCGAAGGTCAGCGAACCAACGAACGGGTCGTTCATGATCTTGAATGCGAGCATCGAAAGCGGTGCTTCATCCGAAGATTCACGGGTGGTTTCGGTTTCCGTCTTGACGTCGATGCCCTTGATCGCTGGCACGTCGGTCGGAGCCGGAAGGAATTCCACAACAGCGTCCAGAAGCGGCTGAACGCCACGGTTCTTGAACGCGGTACCGCAAAGGATCGGGTGGAACTTGACCTCGATGGTGCCCTTACGGATCAGCGCACGGAGCTGTTCGTTCGTAGGCATCGTGCCTTCGAGGTAAGCTTCCATGGCAGCTTCGTCGATTTCCACAGCCAGCTCGATGAGCTTTTCGCGGTATTCTTCAGCCTGATCCTTGAGATGCTCAGGAATTTCACCAACGGTCGCAGCTGCGCCGATCGTGCCATCCCAGGTCAGCGCCTTCATTTCGATCAGGTCGATGACGCCTTCGAACTCGTTTTCAGCGCCGATCGGCAGCTGAACCGGAAGTGCTACTGCGCCAAGACGCGAACCGACCATTTCTACGCAACGGTAGAAATCGGCACCGATCTTGTCCATCTTGTTGACGAAGACCATACGCGGGACGTGGTACTTTTCAGCCTGACGCCACACGGTTTCGGTCTGAGGCTCAACGCCAGCGTTGGCGTCGAGCAGTGCAATTGCGCCGTCGAGAACGCGGAGCGAACGTTCAACTTCAATCGTGAAGTCAACGTGGCCCGGCGTGTCGATGATGTTGAAGCGGCGCTTCTTGCCATCCTGACCCTGCCAGAACGTGGTCGTGGCAGCGGACGTGATGGTGATACCGCGTTCCTGCTCCTGCTCCATCCAGTCCATGGTCGACGCACCATCGTGGGTTTCGCCGATCTTATGGTTCTTACCGGTATAGAACAGAATGCGCTCGGTCATCGTCGTCTTACCGGCGTCGATGTGAGCCATGATACCGAAATTGCGGTAGTCTTCGATTTTATATTCGCGGGCCATGATAGTCGCTCTTTGAATAGGTTTCGACGATTACCAGCGGTAATGCGAGAAGGCGCGGTTGGCTTCAGCCATGCGGTGCGTGTCTTCACGCTTCTTCACAGCAGAACCACGGTTGTTAGCAGCGTCAAGCAGCTCACCGGAAAGACGATCGATCATCGTCGTCTCGTTACGGCCACGAGCAGCATTGATGAGCCAACGGATGGCAAGTGCCTGGCGGCGTTCTGGACGCACATCAACCGGAACCTGATAGGTTGCACCACCAACGCGGCGCGAACGGACTTCGATGTGCGGAGCTACATTGTCGAGCGCCTGATGGAACAGCGCGACCGGCTCGGACTTGGCCTTGGCTTCGATTACATCGAGCGCACCGTAAACGATGCTTTCAGCAACCGACTTCTTGCCATGAAGCATGACTGCATTCATGAACTTCGTGATAACGAGATCGCCGAACTTCGGATCCGGATTGATCTCACGCTTCTCAGCCTTATGGCGTCTGGACATTTCGTCTCTTCTTTCAATTACATCGGGCTCAGCTCGCCTTCTGGCGGCCGGTATCCCCGGAAAATCTTACTTCGGACGCTTTGCACCGTACTTCGAACGGCGCTGCTTGCGGTTCTTGACACCCTGGGTATCGAGAACACCGCGGATGATGTGGTAACGCACACCCGGCAAGTCCTTTACACGACCGCCGCGGATCATGACGACGGAGTGCTCCTGCAGGTTATGCCCTTCACCAGGGATATAACCAATGACTTCGAAGCCGTTCGTCAGACGAACCTTGGCAACCTTACGGAGAGCCGAGTTCGGCTTCTTCGGGGTCGTCGTGTAAACGCGGGTGCAAACGCCGCGCTTCTGAGGGTTTGCCTGCAGTGCAGGAACCTTATTACGCTTTACCGGCGCAATGCGCGGCTTGCGGATAAGCTGGTTTACGGTTGGCATACAACCTTCCTCTATAAAAAATCTCGTATCCACGCCCATACGGGCCGTTTCACCGCCATGCTGATGCACGAATTCGGGACAAGTCACGACAACCGGTGACCACCCCGAACAAAAGCAGAGGAAGCTGACGCTTCATGCGAACGGCAAGTTGCATTTCGATCGTAAAACGAACCCTGTTTGAGATGAACTTCAGGGCGCGTTGCCCCGAAAAAGCTTGTCTCACATCGGCTCAGATGGGGTGCTGATACGTCTTTAGCGACGTTTCGTCAAGGGCAGCGGCTCAAGTTTCTTCAATGGACGGTCCGAAACCAGCGTTTTGGCTTCGCCCGGACAGGTTATTGCGCCGCATTTGACGTCTATTCGCTAATATTTCGCGATCAAAACCGTCATTTTCCTATGCAAGCATGGCGCAGCCACTTGGTAAAGGTTATTGAAGCACATCTGAGTCGAAACGCAACAGAATATTAAGGGTTTCTCAATGTCTTCCACATCCCCAACAGCCGGCGACGATTCGCCAACCGTCCATCTCGTCATCGCTGACGTCTGGAATGAAGGTGAAGAATCTCCGGTAGAAGTGCACCTGCTTTTGAAATCAGACGAGAATGAAGATCTCGTCCAGACGGTCCTCAGCATTCTTGCCGAAGAAGGCTACCATGAAGCCGAGCTTCTCGAGATGGGCACGCTGACCGAAGAACCGGAAGAAGAGCCGCACAAGAGTGCCTGGGCCACCGCGCTCAGCGGCGAAGTCGCGCTGATCGAATTCGACGGCGACGACGAAGAAGAAGAATAAGCATCAGAAGAAAGTGCCGGTTCCGACCGGCATTTTTTTATCCAGCATCAAGCCGCACCCGCTTTTGCAGGAAATATCGAAATACAAAAAGGCCGCCTCGAAAGGCGGCCTTTTTCAGTTTCATATCTGTCGATCTTACTCGGCAGCGTTGTTGGTCATATCGACCAGCATTGCATTGGCTTCGGTAGAACCCGAAGACTTGCGGCGCTCATCGATGATCAGCTCGTCGCGTGCAGTTGCGATGCGACGGATCTGGTTGGTCATGCCGCCAGTACCGGCCGGAATGAGACGGCCGACGATGACGTTTTCCTTGAGACCCTGCAGCGTGTCCATCTTGCCGGCAACCGCAGCTTCGGTAAGCACGCGGGTCGTCTCCTGGAACGACGCAGCCGAGATGAACGAAGGCGTCTGCAGCGAAGCCTTGGTAATACCGAGGAGGACAGGATTGCCGGAACCCGGCTTCTTGCCTTCTTCGATAAGACGTTCGTTGATCTCTTCCAGCTCGATGCGGTCGACGTGGTCGCCCGGAATGTAACCGGTATCGCCGGATTCCGTGATTTCCACCTTCTGCAGCATCTGACGGACAATCACTTCGATGTGCTTGTCGTTGATCAAAACGCCCTGCAAACGATAGACTTCCTGGATTTCGTTCACGAGGTACGAAGCCAGAGCTTCGACGCCCTTGATCGCCAGAATGTCATGCGGTGCCGGGTTGCCGTCGAGGATGTACTCACCCTTTTCGATGACGTCACCGTCCTGAAGATGGAACGGCTTGCCCTTCGGAATGAGGTACTCGACCGGCTCGATCGTGTCGTCGTTCGGCTCGATGATGATGCGACGCTTGTTCTTGTAGTCGCGACCGAAACGAACGGTACCATCGATCTCGGCGATGACGGCATGGTCCTTCGGACGACGTGCTTCGAACAGTTCCGCAACGCGCGGCAGACCACCGGTGATGTCCTTGGTCTTGGCGCTTTCCATCGGCAGACGGGCGATAACGTCACCAGCCTTAACATGCGCGCCCGGCTCGACCGAAAGGATCGATTCCACGGAGAGCATGAAGCGGGCATCGCCACCCTTCGACAGTTTCAGGATCTTGCCGGCCTTGTCCTTGATGACCATGGCAGGCTTGAGGTCCGAACCGCGAGGGGTAGAACGCCAGTCGATAACGACGCGCTTGGTGATACCGGTCGACTCGTCAGCCGATTCCGAAACCGAGAGACCATCGACGAGATCTTCGAACTCAACGTAGCCTTCAACTTCGGTCATGATCGGACGGGTGTACGGATCCCACTCGGCAATACGCTGACCGCGCTTAACCGTGTCGGCCTCATCAACGAACAGACGCGAACCGTAGGTCACGCGATGGACCGCACGTTCCTTGCCCGTATTGTCGAGGATCAGCACAGCCATGTTACGGCCCATCACCACGAGGTTGCCATCGGAGTTGCGAACCACATTGCGGTTACGCAGCTTGACGGTGCCTTCGTACGAAGCTTCGAGATACGAGCTGTCAACAACCTGTGCAGTACCGCCAAGGTGGAAGGTACGCATGGTGAGCTGAGTGCCCGGCTCGCCGATCGACTGAGCGGCGATAACGCCGACAGCTTCGCCCTGGTTGACCGGAGTACCGCGTGCAAGGTCGCGACCATAGCACTTGGCGCAAACGCCGTTGCGGGTTTCGCAGGTCAGGGCCGAGCGGATGCGGATCGACTGGATGGCAGCCTTCTCGATGATCTCGACGTCCTTTTCCTCGATCATGCGGCCAGCCTCGACGATGACTTCGCCGGTGGTCGGATGCAGGATCGGATCGAGAGCCGTGCGGCCCAGAACGCGCTGGCCAATCGAAGCCACGATCTGGCCGGCATCGACGATCGGCTGCATGGTGAGACCGATTTCGGCGCCGCAATCGACTTCCGAAATGATCGCATCCTGTGCAACGTCAACGAGACGACGGGTCAGGTAGCCCGAGTTAGCAGTCTTCAAGGCGGTGTCTGCCAGACCCTTACGGGCACCGTGGGTCGAGTTGAAGTACTCGTTAACGGTCAGGCCTTCCTTGAAGTTCGAGATTATCGGGGTTTCGATGATTTCACCCGACGGCTTGGCCATAAGGCCACGCATGCCGCCCAGCTGACGCATCTGGTTGACCGAACCACGGGCACCCGAATGCGACATCATGTAGACCGAGTTCATCTGCTTCTGGCGACCGGTCACCGGATCGAATTCGACGGCCTTCAGGCGCGCCATCATCTCTTCGGTGATCTTGTCGGTAGCCTTGCCCCAGGCGTCGACGACCTTGTTGTACTTTTCGCCCTGAGTGATCAGGCCGTCATTGTACTGCTGTTCGTACTCGGTCGTAAGCGCTTCGGTGTCGGCAACGATCTTCGCCTTCGTATCCGGAATGACCATGTCATCCTTGCCGAAGGAAATGCCTGCACGGCAGGCATGCGCGAAGCCGAGCTGCATGATGCGATCGCAGAAGATAACCGTCTCTTTCTGACCGCAATGGCGGTAGACGTGATCGATCATCTTGGAGATGTTCTTCTTGGTCATCTCCTGATTGCAGATATCGAAAGGCACGTTGACGTTCTTCGGCAGCAGCTCACCGGTGATCATGCGGCCAGGCGTCGTGTCGTAGATCTTCGACACAGGCTTGCCTTCGGCATCGACCGTCTTGAAACGGCCCTTGATCTTGGTGTGCAGCGTGACGACCTTGTTCTCAAGCGCATGCTGCAGCTCGCCCATATCGGCGAACATCATGCCCTCGCCCGGCTCCTTGTCTGCCACGATGGACAGATAATAGAGGCCGAGAACCATGTCCTGCGAAGGAACGATGATCGGTGCGCCGTTGGCAGGGTGCAGGATGTTGTTGGTCGACATCATCAGCACGCGTGCTTCAAGCTGGGCTTCGAGCGACAGCGGAACGTGAACAGCCATCTGGTCACCGTCGAAGTCGGCGTTGAACGCCGTACAAACGAGCGGATGCAGCTGGATAGCCTTGCCTTCGATCAGCGTGGGTTCGAAGGCCTGGATACCAAGACGGTGCAGCGTAGGCGCGCGGTTCAGAAGAACCGGATGCTCACGGATCACTTCGTCGAGGATATCCCAGACTTCCGGACGTTCCTTTTCAACCAGCTTCTTCGCCTGCTTGACGGTCGAGGAGTAACCCTTGGCGTCAAGACGTGCGTAGATGAATGGCTTGAACAGTTCGAGCGCCATCTTCTTCGGCAGGCCGCACTGGTGCAGCTTGAGTTCCGGACCGGTCACGATGACCGAACGACCGGAATAGTCGACGCGCTTGCCGAGCAGGTTCTGACGGAAGCGACCCTGCTTGCCCTTGAGCATGTCGGACAGCGACTTCAACGGACGCTTGTTAGCACCGGTGATGACGCGACCACGACGGCCGTTATCGAACAGCGCGTCCACAGCTTCCTGCAGCATGCGCTTTTCGTTACGGATGATGATGCCCGGTGCGCGCAGTTCGATCAGGCGCTTCAGACGGTTGTTACGGTTGATGACGCGGCGATAGAGATCGTTCAGATCCGACGTCGCGAAACGACCGCCATCCAGCGGCACGAGCGGACGCAGATCCGGCGGAATAACCGGAACGATCTTCATGATCATCCATTCCGGGCGGTTTCCCGACTCCAGGAAGTTTTCGACGATCTTCAGACGCTTCATCAGCTTCTTCTGCTTCAGGTCCGAGGTGGTCTCGGCAAGATCAACGCGCAGATCGGCGGCAATCTTTTCGAGTTCCATCGAAGCCAGAAGCTCGTAGATAGCTTCAGCACCAATGAGAGCCGTGAACTGATCTTCGCCGAACTCGTCGACGGCGATCATGTATTCCTCTTCCGAAAGAAGCTGATGCTCCTTCAGCGAGGTCAGGCCCGGTTCGGTAACAATGTAGTTCTCGAAGTACAGGACGCGCTCGATATCCTTGAGCGTCATGTCCAGGAGCGTGCCGATACGGCTCGGCAGCGACTTCAGGAACCAGATGTGGGCAACCGGGGCTGCGAGTTCGATGTGGCCCATGCGCTCGCGACGAACGCGCGAGAGCGTGACTTCCACGCCGCACTTTTCGCAGATGATGCCCTTGTATTTCATACGCTTGTACTTGCCGCACAAGCATTCATAGTCCTTGATCGGGCCAAAGATGCGCGCGCAGAAGAGACCATCGCGTTCAGGCTTGAACGTGCGGTAGTTGATCGTCTCCGGCTTCTTGATCTCGCCGTATGACCAGGACAGAATCTTCTCAGGGCTGGCAATCGAGATTCTGATGGAATCGAACGTCTGTGCCGGAGCCTGAGGATTGAAAAGATTCATGACCTCTTGGTTCATGCCGTTCTCCTTGAGGGCGATCCGTCGCCCTGTGTCGTCGATGACAAGCTGAAAATCCTTGCCATCCTGAAAAGAAATCGCGGTACTACGCAGTTATGAACTGGCTTGCCGTAGTTTCGTTTCCGGTGCGGAACCGTGTTCCGCATATTCTGGAAACGATTATACGGGCGCGCCGCGGCAATACCGTGGCGCGCCCTTGAGCTTTATTCCGCTGCGTCAGGCAGGGCCTGCTGCTGTTCGTCGCGTGTATCGTCCAGCTCGACATTGAGACCGAGCGAACGCATTTCCTTTACGAGAACGTTGAAGCTCTCCGGAATGCCTGCTTCGAACGTATCGTCGCCGCGCACGATCGCTTCGTAGACCTTGGTACGGCCTGCCACGTCGTCCGACTTGACGGTCAGCATTTCCTGCAGCGTGTAAGCCGCACCGTATGCTTCCAGAGCCCAGACCTCCATTTCGCCGAAGCGCTGGCCACCGAACTGGGCCTTGCCGCCCAGAGGCTGCTGCGTAACGAGCGAGTAAGGTCCGATCGAACGAGCGTGGATCTTGTCGTCGACCAGGTGGTGGAGCTTCAACATATAGATGTAGCCCATGGTCACCTGACGGTCGAACGGCTCACCCGTACGGCCATCGTAAAGCGTCGACTGACCAGACGTTGCAAGACCCGCATCCGTCAGCATCGCGTTGATGTCGGCTTCCACCGCACCGTCGAAGACCGGCGTTGCGATCGACACGCCGCGCTTCACCTGGTTGGCCAGCATGAGGACGGAATCGTCGTCATAAGACCGGACCGGTTCGTTGCGGTCGTTGTCCGGATAGATGTGCTCCAGTGTATCGCGCAGCGGCTCGATATTGGCCGTCTTGCGATAAACGTCGATGAGTTCACCGATCTTCTTGCCCATGCCAGCGCATGCCCAGCCGAGGTGGGTTTCCAGAATCTGGCCCACATTCATACGGCTCGGAACGCCAAGCGGGTTCAACACGATGTCGGCATGCGTACCGTCTTCGAGGAACGGCATGTCCTCGACTGGCAGAATGCGGGAAACCACACCCTTGTTGCCGTGACGGCCAGCCATCTTGTCGCCTGGCTGGATCTTGCGCTTCACAGCGACAAAGACCTTGACCATCTTCATGACGCCTGGAGGCATCTCGTCGCCACGCTGTACCTTCTCGACCTTGTCCATGAAGCGTGCTTCGAGCAGCTTCTTGGATTCGTCATACTGGCCACGCAGAGCTTCGAGTTCGCCCTGGAGCTTCTCGTCGTCGACAGCAAACTGCCACCACTGCGACCGCGGATATTCGGTCATCAGTTCACGGGTGATCGTCGAGCCCTTCTTGAAGCCCTTCGGACCCGCTGCAGCGACCTTGCCATCGATCATGTCGGCAAGACGGCCATAGACGTTGCGATCCAGGATAGCCTGTTCGTCGTCACGGTCCTTGGCGAGACGCTCGATTTCCTCGCGTTCGATAGCCATGGCGCGTTCGTCCTTTTCAACGCCGTGGCGATTGAAAACGCGAACTTCCACAACCGTACCGTAGGTTCCGGGCGGCATACGCATGGAGGTGTCACGGACGTCCGATGCCTTTTCACCGAAGATGGCGCGCAGGAGCTTCTCTTCCGGCGTCATCGGGCTTTCACCCTTCGGCGTGATCTTGCCGACAAGAATGTCGCCAGGATGCACTTCGGCACCGATGTACACGATACCGGCTTCGTCGAGATTCTTCAGCGCTTCTTCCGAAACGTTCGGAATGTCGCGAGTGATTTCCTCAGGTCCAAGCTTGGTGTCGCGGGCAGCTACTTCGAATTCCTCGATATGGATCGAAGTGAACACGTCGTCCGAAACGATCTTCTCGGAAAGAAGGATCGAATCTTCGTAGTTGTAGCCGTTCCACGGCATGAACGCGACGAGCACGTTACGGCCGAGAGCCAGATCGCCCAGATCCGTCGACGGACCGTCAGCGATGATGTCACCCTTCTGGATGGGATCGCCAACGCGTACGAGCGGACGCTGATTGATGCAGGTGTTCTGGTTCGAACGCTGGAACTTCATCAGGCGATAGATATCGACGCCCGACTTGGACGGATCGAGATCTTCAGTCGCACGGATAACGATACGCGTTGCGTCAACCTGATCGACCACACCGCCACGGCGTGCTGCAATAGCGGCACCGGAGTCACGCGCAACGACAGCTTCCATGCCCGTACCGACGAACGGCGCTTCAGCGCGAACGAGCGGCACAGCCTGACGCTGCATGTTCGAGCCCATGAGAGCGCGGTTGGCGTCGTCGTTTTCAAGGAACGGGATGAGAGCCGCAGCAACCGAAACGAGCTGCTTCGGCGACACGTCCATCAGATCCACGTTTTCACGCGGAGCCATCATCACTTCGCCTGCATGACGGCAGATGACGAATTCGTCAACGAAACCGCCCCGCTCGTCCAGCTCGACGTTAGCCTGCGCAACCGAGTGCTTGGCTTCTTCCATCGCCGACAGATAGACAACGTCGTTCGTTACCTTGCCGTCGACAACCTTGCGGTACGGGCTTTCGATGAAGCCGTACTTGTTGACGCGGGCAAAAGTTGCAAGCGAGTTGATCAGACCGATATTCGGGCCTTCCGGCGTTTCAATCGGGCAGATACGGCCATAGTGGGTCGGATGCACGTCGCGGACTTCGAAGCCAGCGCGCTCGCGGGTCAGACCGCCCGGTCCAAGAGCCGAGAGACGGCGCTTGTGGGTGATTTCCGAAAGCGGGTTGGTCTGATCCATGAACTGCGACAGCTGCGAGGAACCGAAGAACTCGCGCACGGCTGCAGCAGCCGGCTTCGCGTTGATCAGATCCTGCGGCATGACCGTGTCGATTTCGATCGAGGACATACGTTCCTTGATCGCGCGCTCCATACGGAGCAGACCGACGCGATACTGATTTTCCATCAGTTCGCCGACCGAACGCACACGGCGGTTGCCGAGATTGTCGATGTCGTCGATTTCGCCGCGACCGTCGCGCAGTTCCACCAGCATCTTGACCACGGCCAGGATGTCTTCCTTGCGCAGAACGCGCACGGTGTCTTCCGCGTCGAGATCCAGACGCATGTTCATCTTGACGCGACCAACGGCCGAAAGGTCGTAGCGCTCAGCGTCGAAGAACAGCGAGTTGAACATCGCTTCGGCGGAATCCATCGTAGGCGGTTCGCCCGGACGCATGACGCGATAGATGTCGAACAGGGCTTCCTGACGGCTTTCGTTCTTGTCGACAGCCAGCGTGTTGCGGATGTAGCCACCGATGTTGATATGATCGATGTCGAGGACGTTGATTTCCGTCTCGCCGGTGTCGATCAGAGTCTTGAGGACCTTCTCGTCGATTTCGTCACCAGCTTCGAGATAAATCTCGCCGGTTGCGTAATTGACGACATCTTCCGCAAGATACGAACCGAACAGATCGTCTTCCGTCGCCTTGATGGCCTTGAGGCCCTTTTCAGCAAGCTGCTTGGCCGAACGGGCGGTCAGCTTCTTGCCGGCTTCAAGAACGACTTCACCGGTGTCCGCATCGATGAGATCGGAGATGATCTTCATGCCCTTGAAGCGGTCAGCCGAATACGGAATGCGCCAGTTGTCGCCGTCACGCGTATAGGTGACAGTCTTGTAGAACGTCGACAGAATGTCTTCGCCGTCCATGCCGAGAGCCATCAGCAGCGTGGTGGCCGGCAGCTTGCGGCGGCGGTCGATACGTGCGTAGACGATGTCCTTGGAATCGAACTCGATATCGAGCCAGGAACCGCGGTAAGGGATGACGCGCGCGGCGAACAGGAGCTTGCCCGAAGAATGGGTCTTGCCCTTGTCGTGGTCGAAGAAGACGCCCGGCGAACGGTGCATCTGCGAAACGATCACGCGCTCTGTGCCATTGACGATGAAGGTGCCGTTGTCGGTCATGAGCGGCATATCGCCCATGTAGACATCCTGCTCCTTGATGTCCTTGATCGACTTCGCGCCGGTATCTTCGTCAATATCGAACACGATAAGACGCAGCGTCACCTTGAGTGGCGCCGAATACGTCAGATCGCGCTGACGGCATTCGTCAACGTCGAATTTTGGTGCGTCGAATTCGTAGCGAACGAATTCGAGCATTGAAGCGCCGGAGAAATCCTGAATTGGGAAAACAGACTTGAAAACCGCCTGCAAACCCTCGTCAGAACGCCCACCGGATGGTTCTTCAACCATAAGGAACTGGTCGTAAGATGCCTTCTGAACCTCGATAAGGTTCGGCATCTCGGCGACCTCTGGGATCTTGCCGAAAAATTTGCGTACGCGCTTGCGACCATTGAATGAATGGGTCTGAGCCATCGTCGCTCCTCGTTCTATAGCCTTGCGGCTTGCTCACGCCTTGCGGCCTTTATCATGCGCCGCCCTTCGGCGGTCCTTCGAGCACATGGTCCTTCAGATCGGCCCCTTCAGATCGGATGGATCGAAAAGGATCATGTGCAAACTTTCCAGAGCTGCCTTCCGCATCGTTACCGGCACGCGGCGCTCTTAACGGGCTAAAACCCGTTTCCTGAAAGCCGTTCCGGCACTCAGGAAAAGGGTTCCAGTCATCCGACCCACCAGGAAAGTCCGGCGGGAACTGGCGGATGGAAAACCATCCGCCAGAATAGTCCGAACTTACTTGAGTTCGACCTTGGCGCCAGCAGCTTCGAGCTGTGCCTTGATCTTCTCAGCTTCGTCCTTCGAAGCGCCTTCCTTGACAGCCTTAGGAGCGCCTTCGACCAGGTCCTTGGCTTCCTTGAGGCCGAGACCGGTGATTGCGCGCACTTCCTTGATCACGTTGATCTTGTTAGCGCCGCCGTCAGCGAGAACGACGTCGAATTCGGTCTTTTCTTCAGCAGCAGCAGCCGGAGCAGCGCCACCAGCAGCAGCAACTGCAACAGGAGCAGCAGCCGAAACGCCCCACTTCTCTTCGAGAAGCTTCGAAAGCTCTGCAGCTTCGAGAACGGTCAGTGCCGACAGGTCGTCAACGATCTTTGCGAGATCAGCCATTTTGGTATTTCCTTAGTTTCAAGGTTTGAACAATTGACAGCGAAAAACGGCCTTACGCCGCCTCGTTCTTCCGGGCGTGCGCGCCAATAACGCGAGCGATCTGGCCCGCTGGTGCGCTGGTAAGTACTGCGAGACGCTGAGCCGGGGTCTGGATCATTCCAACCAGCTTTGCGCGCAGTTCGTCGAGCGATGGGAGCGAAGCAAGCGACTTGACGCCATCGGCGTTAAGCGTCGTTGCACCCATTGCACCACCGAGGATAACGAGCTTGTCGTTAGCCTTGGCGAATTCGACGGCTACTTTCGGAGCAGCAATCGGGTCGTTTGCATAAGCAACAACCGTCTGACCTGTAAACAGATCAGAAATGCCTTCCGATTCCGTGCCCTGAAGAGCGATCTTGGCAAGGCGGTTTTTCGCGACTTTAACGGACCCACCTGCATCACGCATCTTCGAGCGAAGATCGCTCATCTGCGCAACGGTGAGACCGGTATAGTGGGCCACGACGACCGAACCGGACTCTTTAAAAGCGCCGTTCAGCCACGAGACAAATTCGCGTTTTTCCGCTCTATCCACTGTCTCTCTCCAGTAGGCAGGACCACATGGCCCTGCCGGTTGCCTTTGCCGGACGAACTTCACAGTCAGCCCGACGTTCGAGGATCCTGTCCCCTTCAGCTATCCTGGAAGCCAGGCGTCACTCAAAGGCAACTACGGTTCAAACCTTGCATGCGTATTCACGCGAAACAGGGTTATTCCACGTCTCATGCAGGCCACATGTTTAAGGACAATCATCCGAAGATGATGATCCGCCTGCAATCTCGGACAGGATAACCGGACTTTCGTCCGGCTATCCGGATCTTGCGATCCGGAATTTTTGCCTTTCGCCCTGCTTTACAGGACTGGCTGGCAGCCACGCCTCCCCAACCGGAAAGGCTTGGACTCCGGCGAACCGGAGCCCATGAAAACTTAGGCGACGACCTTGACGGTTGCCGGATCGACCTTGACGCCAACGCCCATGGTCGAGGAAAGCGATACGCGCTTGACGTATTCACCCTTGGCAGCCGACGGCTTTGCCTTGATGACGGCGTCAGCGAAAGCCTTGATGTTTTCTTCGAGCTTGGCATTGTCGAAGGAAACCTTGCCGATACCGGCATGGATGATACCAGCCTTCTCGACGCGGAATTCGACTGCACCGCCCTTGGAAGCAGCAACAGCGGCTGCAACGTCGGTGGTGACGGTGCCAACCTTCGGGTTCGGCATCATGCCACGCGGGCCGAGAACCTTACCAAGACGGCCAACGAGCGGCATCATGTCCGGGGTTGCAATGCAGCGATCGAAGTCGATCTTGCCGCCATTGACGATTTCGAACAGTTCTTCCGCACCGACGATGTCGGCGCCAGCCTTCTTGGCTTCTTCAGCCTTGTCGCCGCGAGCGAAAACAGCAACGCGAACCGTACGGCCCGTGCCATTCGGCAGGTTGACAACGCCGCGGACCATCTGGTCAGCGTGGCGCGGATCGACGCCGAGGTTCATCGCGATTTCGATGGTTTCATCGAACTTGGCGACAGCACGTTCCTTGACGAGGCCGATAGCAGCCGACAGATCGTACAGCTTGTTGCGATCGACGCCTTCACGGATCTTGTTAATGCGCTTGGAAATCTTCGCCATCGTCTCAGCCCACCACTTCCAGGCCCATCGAACGGGCAGAACCTTCGATCATGCGCATCGCTGCTTCAATATCAGCGGCGTTCAGATCCTTCATCTTCGCTTCAGCGATCGTGCGAACCTTGTCGCGGGAGATCGTGCCGGCGCTCGCCTTGCCCGGGGTCTTCGAACCGGACTTGAGGTTAGCGGCCTTCTTGAGGAAGTAGGTCACCGGAGGGGTCTTCATCACAAAAGTGAAAGACTTGTCCTGATAATAGGTGATCACGACTGGAATCGGCGAACCCTTTTCCATTTCCTGCGAGGCAGCGTTGAACGCCTTGCAGAATTCCATGATGTTGATGCCGCGCTGACCCAGGGCCGGACCGATCGGGGGCGACGGATTGGCCGCACCTGCCGCTACCTGGAGCTTAAGCTGGCCTGCAATTTTCTTAGCCATTGCTTTCTGCCTTTTTAATTTGCCGGAAAATCCGGCTTTCTCGATTAATGCCGGAAGTTCCGGCTCTCGACTGACGCCAGCTGAACTGGCGGGCAGTTCGGTGGTTCGGAGCTCGACGACCGGCTAAGCCGCCTTCCCTTCCACCATTTCACCCCGCCCGAAATTCGGTCAGGGTGAATGCCCTTGCGGGCAAAACGATCAGAGCTTGTCGACCTGACCGTATTCCAGATCCACAGGCGTTGCGCGCCCGAAGATGGAAACCTCAACCTTGAGACGCGCACGTTCTTCGTCGACTTCCTGAACGATGCCGTTGAACGAAGCGAACGGACCATCGGAAACGCGAACGTTTTCGCCAATCTCGAAGGATACCGAAGTCTTTGGACGTTCGACACCATCCTGAACCTGGTTCAGAATCTGGTCGACTTCCTTCTGGGAAACCGGAACAGGCTTGGAATCGCCAAGGAAACCAGTGACTTTCGGGGTATTCTTGATAAGCGAGAAGACGGCATCCGTGAGGGTTGCACGAACCAGCACGTAACCCGGGAAGAACTTGCGCTCTGCGTCAACCTTGCGGCCGCGGCGCACTTCAACGATCTTCTCGGTCGGCACAACGATCTGCTCGATCAGCTCGGACAGACCCTTCTGCTTCGCCTTGGCTTCGATATCCTCGGCGACCTTCTTTTCGAAATTGGAATAGGCGTGAACGATGTACCAGCGCGCCGTCATCTAAAAACTCCCCAATCCTAACTTATCGACCAAGGCCGAGAATAAATTCTACGCCATAGGCCATAAGCTGGTCGGCAAGAAAAAAGAACGCGGCAGCCAGAAACGCCATAATCACCACCATAATGGTGGAGATGACCGTTTCACGCCGTGTAGGCCAGGTCACCTTCGCCGTTTCGGCGCGAACCTGCTGAAAAAAGGTGATCGGATTCGTTTTGGATGCCATCTGCCGCTCTGTCATTGATCCGGCGCTACCCCCCAAACCCCAACCCGTCGAAACGAATCAGAAGCCTGAAGTCACGCGTATACGGCACGCAAAGCTGAAAATTCAGCCCCACGCGCCGCGTGTCTGTTGACGCTACATAGAATCGATTCCCGAAAAAAACAAGCCCAAAGGTTAAAAGAATACCATACAGGCTTATCGGAAATCCGATCCTTGCGAATATCACTCGGCGCACCATCCAATCGTGCGGCGGCGATCCTTCCCTACCCGGCCAACAAATCCCGCAGGGAATTATCATTTTCAACGACGTCGCCTTGCCGAAGCCTGCGCCACCGTCGAAAAGGTAAGGCGGCATAGATTGCCGCCTAACTTATAATATAGAAAACGGGCGCCCATAGTCAAGCCATGAGCACCCGTTATAAAATGGCAGGGGCAGCAGGGCTCGAACCCGCGACCTACGGTTTTGGAGACCGTCGCTCTACCAACTGAGCTATACCCCTATGCGGCATTGCAATGCCTGATCGGCAGAATGCCAGACTGGCGGCGTAACCGCCAGTCAAATTGATTACTCGATGATCGAGGAGACGATGCCTGCACCGACGGTGCGGCCGCCTTCACGGATAGCGAAGCGGAGCTTCTCTTCCATGGCGATCGGCACGATCAGGGTGACGTCCATAGCGACGTTGTCGCCAGGCATAACCATTTCCGTGCCTTCCGGCAGCGTGACAACACCGGTCACGTCCGTCGTGCGGAAGTAGAACTGCGGACGGTAGTTCGTGAAGAACGGCGTATGACGGCCACCTTCGTCCTTGGTCAGAATGTAGGCTTCTGCCTTGAACTTGGTGTGCGGCTTCACAGAACCCGGCTTGCAGAGAACCTGGCCGCGCTCAACGTCTTCACGGCCAACGCCGCGGATCAGAGCGCCGATGTTGTCGCCAGCCTGGCCCTGATCGAGCAGCTTGCGGAACATTTCAACGCCGGTAACCGTCGTCTTCGCCGTCGCCTTGATGCCGACGATTTCAACTTCTTCACCAACCTTGACGATACCGCGCTCAACGCGACCCGTCACAACCGTACCACGGCCCGAGATCGAGAACACGTCTTCGATCGGCATCAGGAACGGCTGGTCGATCGGACGTTCCGGGGTCGGAATGTAGTCGTCAACAGCGGCCATCAGCGAACGAACGGCGTCTTCGCCCAGTTCCTTCGAAGAATCTTCCAGAGCAGCAAGAGCCGAGCCCTTGATGATCGGAACTTCGTCGCCCGGGAAGTCGTACTTCGACAGAAGTTCGCGTACTTCCAGTTCAACCAGTTCGAGCAGTTCTGCATCGTCAACCTGGTCGCACTTGTTCAGGAACACGACGATTGCCGGAACGCCAACCTGACGAGCGAGCAGGATGTGCTCACGGGTCTGCGGCATCGGGCCGTCAGCGGCCGAAACAACCAGAATTGCGCCGTCCATCTGGGCAGCACCGGTGATCATGTTCTTCACATAGTCAGCGTGACCTGGGCAGTCGACGTGTGCATAGTGACGGTTCGGCGTTTCGTACTCGACGTGTGCCGTCGAGATCGTGATGCCGCGGGCGCGCTCTTCAGGAGCGGCGTCGATCTGGTCATACGCCTTGAACTCGCCGAAAAACTTCGTGATCGCTGCAGTCAGCGACGTCTTGCCATGGTCAACGTGACCAATCGTGCCGATGTTAACGTGGGGCTTCGTACGTTCGAATTTGCTCTTTGCCATCGCCGTTGTTCTCTTTGTTCTAGAACCGCTCAAGCGCCAGCACAAAAGCCTTTTGGCTTCCGGGCCAGCATTTATGCCAAAACGGAACGGCGAACCGCCCGTCGATGATTCCTTACACGCCAAACCGCTCTGAAAAATTTGGAGCGGGTAGCGGGAATCGAACCCGCGTATTCAGCTTGGAAGGCTGCTGCTCTACCATTGAGCTATACCCGCGCACTCTTAACTCTGATCCGACAGTGGTGGAGGGAGTTGGATTTGAACCAACGTAGGCATAGCCAACGGATTTACAGTCCGTCCCCTTTAACCACTCGGGCATCCCTCCAGATATCACTATCAGCAGAGTCGAGCGACTAGGCATTTCCGCGGGGCTTCTGGCTGACTGTTGGGCCAGCCGTCGATCCGCGAGGGGCCTTATGACGATAAGCTTATCCCCTGTCAACAGGGTAAAAGCGAAAAGAATGCATGTCCGTCCACAACGTCGTGGAAAGATCCTCTTCCACGCTCCTGTTCCATAGGCTCAAACGCCCGCATTTCTCAGGATTTTCCAGCCATCAGAGATTATTTTGCAATCAGAACAGCCTGATAGCAATCACAGGTGAAGTCGCTATCTTCCGCTCACCTAAAGAGTTATAAGCACGCCATGACCGATCAAAACTCGCCCCGCACCCCAAAAGATTCTCATTATGCGCGCCTGCGCCGCCAGCATCGCGACCAGAAGGCCGTGACCGAAGGCAAATCACCGCGCAAACCGCAGCGTCCTTCCATTTCGGCAAGCGCCGTGACTGAGGGAACCGTACGGCTTTATGGCCTGCATACAGTCCGCGCCGCCGTGGAAAACCCGGAACGCAAGATATTGCGCATGCGCGCGACGCGAAACGGATTCGCCCGACTTGAGATCGGAGAGGCTGAATCTCTCCCCTTCCCTGTCGAAATCGTTGATCCGCGCGATATCGACAAGGAAACGGGTTCCGAGGCCGTCCATCAGGGCGTCATGATAGAAGCTGAACCGCTGCGCGCCCGTAAACTGTCCGAACTGAAGGACAGCCCGCTGCTTCTCGTTCTCGATCAGGTGACGGATCCGCACAATGTCGGCGCTATCATGCGTTCAGCCGTCGCCTTCGGTGCTGGCGCGCTGATTACGACAAGCCGTCACAGCCCGCAGGAAACCGGCGTTCTGGCGAAGGCCGCCTCCGGTGCACTCGAAATGATCTCTCATATCGAAGTGCGCAATCTGGCCGAAGCGATTGAAGAGCTGCACAGCCTCGGGTTCCAGACCATCGGTCTTGATTCGGAAGGGCCGCAGGAAATGGAAGCCACCTTGTCCGGCGGACGAATCGCCCTGGTACTGGGTGCAGAAGGCAAAGGTCTGCGTCAAAAGACGCGCGAAACAGTCACCGCGCTTGCCCGCCTCGACATGCCGGGCGAAATCAAGTCGCTCAACGTATCGAATGCGGCTGCAATCTCGCTTTTTGCTGCTGAGCGATATCTGCGCGCACGTTGATTCGAGTATGACTCTTCAATGAAATGCCTCCCGGCCGGTTGTCCTGCCGGGAGATACAGATATCGAATCGCGATGACCCGGAGCGGTTCCAGCTCAAACAGAAGCGTGGAACCGCTCTATCTCTTTGTTTGTACGCATTATCCTACGCGAAACCGCTTCGCACTTTCGCTGGAAATACTCTCAGGCAGTGGCGATATAGGTGCGAATATCTTCCGCCTCGCGCTCAACATCTTCGATGCGCCGCTTCACAACGTCACCAATCGAGATGATTCCCACGAGCTTGCCATGTTCTTCCACCGGCATATGGCGGAATCGGCTTCGTGTCATGATTTCCATCACCTGATTGATCGTGTGATGTTCGCGACAAACCTGCACTTTTGCCGTCATGACCTCGGTGACCGGCATGCTCATGGCCTTGGTTTCTTGAGCGGCAACAGCACGCACCACATCGCGCTCTGACAGGATTCCCTTGATTCGACCGGCCTCGTCGCACACCACCAGAGCGCCGATCTTGTATTTGTTCAACATGGCGACAGCATGGGATAGTGTATCGGCAGGTGCGATAACCACTACATCCCTGCCCTTTGTTTCGAGAATCGATCTTACGGTCATGCCAAGTCCCTCCAAGATTTAGCACTCGCTGCTTCTGGCGTTCAAACGCCATATGAAGCAGAACGCAGCTCCTCCCACCACGTTCCATGATGGTGCGCTTCGATCGTCCGATTAGCAAGTGGCATCAAATGAGGAGGTGGCTTTGTCAAAGCCAAAAGAGTGCAGAACCCTATCGCCTCAGCACGGCATCATAGCTGCGTGGGCGGTCCATCAGTGAAATACCGAAAAAGCCGGCGATGAAGCCGCCAATATGCGCTTCCCAGGCAATGCTGGAAAGGTCCGCCCCGCCAGTCGAGTAAAGACCGGTAATAATGTTGATCAGGAACCAGACACCCACAAAAGTCAGGACGGGCTTCAGCGTCAGGGTCAGCCCCACCGGAAGAACGGGGCCTGCGAATTCCGATCTGCGTCCATGGCCGATGCGACGAAAACCGTAACGCGCCGCTGCACCCATCATTCCCGAAATCGCGCCCGATGCGCCCACCAGTGGCGAAACGCTGTCCGGATAGATCGCATAATGGGTCAACCCGGCAATCACCGAAGTGAATATCCAGAAAACGATCATTCGTCCGGTACCGATGCGCCCGGCCAACGGGGAACCGAAAGCCGCAAGCCAGATCATGTTGACGGCAATATGGGCGAAGCCGCCATGCATGAAGGAATAGCTGATGAGCGTAAAAAGTGCGGCGGGATCGGTGAACCCGTCCGCCAGCGAGAACCGCGCCGGAACGAGCGCGAAGTTCAGCATGAATTCATAGTTCTGCTGCTCGCTGATGAGGTAGTTCTGATAAATATAGACTGCGGCGCAGAGGCCAATCAGAGCGAGAACAACGCCCGGAATATTGAACATCGGCTCACTACCGCCCGACCGGCGGTTACTGCCGTTCATTTCCGGCTGGGGAACGCTCATGAACTGCTGCTTTCTATTTTATGCGAAGCACCGCAATTGGACCGAAGGAGCCTTTTGCGTCTGGTCGATGCATGTTGATAGGGCAGAATTTGTTAAAAATAAAGGCCGACGGAGGTTCCCGGTCGGCCTTCACGCGAACAGAAATCTTTCGCGAAATTAAATCTGGAGCTCAGAAAAACGCCAACCAAGTCAAAGGCTTCGTCTGATGCCCTATCAAAGCGCGTCTTTCAGTGCCGTGCAACCATTACTTATTATTAACCTTAACGGACGAGCCCGGTGGATGAAGAAAGGGTTAAACTGGCATCCTCGCCGTTAATACTATTTTAATGCGTTCAACAGCGGAGCCAGCCTCCGCGTGCAACGGACAAATCAACGGCGCATGATGAAACACCGCAGTACGATCGCGATTTTCGCCGAATGGCAGCGCTTGGCCCGCACTGAAAGCGGTTTCTTTCGCGCGCCGATGCGCGAACAGATCGAGCCGCGCAAGCTCGGGCGCCATCTATCCGACCTCTTCTTCCTTGAGGCTGAAAAAGACGGCGACCTGTCGTTTCGTCTGGCCGGAACACGCATCTGCACCCTTTTCGGTCGCGAACTGAAGAACACACGGTTTCTCTCACTCTGGTCCGAGCGGGACCGGGCAGCCCTTGGCGAACTGTCGGAAAATGTAAGTAGCCTGGAAGTCCCTGCCCTCGTATCGCATGTGGGAATCAGCATGTCCGGGCGAAGCCTCGGGCTGGAAATGTTTCTCGCCCCGCTGGAGGCGCCAAACGGGCAGATCAGCCTGCTTGGCAGCATCGCCGTGCTTGATTCCGTCGCATGGGTCGGAGCCGATCCAATCGTCCTCGGGCATTTGAATTCCATCGACCCGGTGGCGCCCGATCTGATTCTTGCGGATGACATCCGAAAATCGGCTGCCATCACGGTGAATGCACCCCGAACAGGCCGGGAATGGACGAATGTTCGCCTGACGCAGCCACAGGAGCACGCCGCTCCGAAATTGCGCGTCATCAAGGGCGGCAAAGCCTGACGTAGGGTTGAAATCGCGATTTCTCTTTATCGACGGCTACTGTATTGTGACGGATAATAAGAGTACCCAATTTCGAGATGGATCGGCTTTGATGAATAGATTTGCTGCGGCATCTACTGCAAGCAATGTGCGGCAGGAAAATTTCAACGCCGTGAATGTCGATCTCAACGGTCGCTACATGCTGGAAAATCGCAGCGAATTTCCCTGCATCATCAAGCGTATGTCGCCCGGAACTGCCCTGATGAGCGGAATTGCAACGCCGCGCAACGGCGAACGGATCATCGCCTATATCGATCACGTGGGACGGATTGAAGGAATTGCCAACGAGGTTACATCCGAAGGTTTCCACATTCTCCTGTCGACCTCCGAACAGAAGAAAGACAAGCTTTCCGCACAGTTGACCTGGCTTGCCAACAAGCACGAACTTGCCCTGCCCGAAGATCGCCGTCACGAACGTGTTGTGCCACGCAAGACCCAGCAGAACATTACTTTTGCCGATGGCGCCCAAAGACTGTGCCGCATTGCGGACCTTTCGCTTTCCGGTGCGGCAATCGAAAGCGAGTTCAAGCCCGCGATCAAGAGCGGCGTCATGCTTGGACCGATCCGGGGAACTGTCGTCCGTCATTTCCAAGGCGGCTTTGCAATCGAGTTCGCCACCATCCAGACCAGCACAACGCTGGACAATCTTTTCGGCTGAAAGCATCCGCCCAAAAGATGAACGCGCGTCAAGGTTACGGAATGGCAAACCACGAAATGCCCGCATTCACGAAAAAGCCGCAAAAACAGCCCATTTTGCCCTGAATTTGTCCGTTCGTTGACAAAAAGTTTCAGCGTTATTTGCAGTTTTAATCGAATTTGACTCGCATTTTCGCGCGCAAATTTGCGTGCCTTCAAATTGTCTAAGTCATCTTGGTCTCCAACAGGGAGACAAAAGAATGACAAAACAAACAATCATCGCAGCCATCCTGATGCTGCTTGGAATCGGACTGGCAGAGGCAGCAAGCCCCGCCTCCAATTCACCGTGGATGACGACCGGCGAACGCACTTCGCAGCCGATTGGCCACTACGAATTCTGCGATCGCTACAAGTCCGAATGCAACATCACCAGCCGCAACAGCAATATGCTGAAGCTGACACCGGAAATCTGGAAACAGATCATCGCGGTCAATGCGAGCGTCAACGAAAAGATTGCGCCGATGACCGATATGGAAGCCTGGGGTCGCGAGGAATACTGGGAATATCCGACAACAGTCGGTGACTGCGACGACTACATGCTTTTGAAGCGTCGTGAACTGATGGCGCTCGGCATCCCGGCAAATACGCTGCTTTTCACAGTGGTTCGCCAGCCAAACGGTGAAGGCCATGCGGTTCTGACCGTTCGCACCGACCGTGGCGACTTCATTCTCGACAATCTCGATACCCGCGTTCTCGCCTGGAACAAGACCGACTATACCTATCTCAAGCGCCAGTCGACCACGAACACCGGTAGCTGGGTCTCAATCAAGAGCGACCGCGAACTCTTGGTCGGCAGCATCAAGAACTAACCAAAAGACAAAACAAACAAGGACGGGCCGTCAGTCTCCCTCTGGCCCCGTCCTTTTTATTTTCAGGCCGGCTCCAGCCCACGCATGAAAGACCGGGCCTTCTCGACGTAATGCTCCGCGGAAAGTCTGAGTTTCTCGACCGCAGCATCGTCCAGTTCCCGGAGGATTCGCGCAGGAGAACCGACGACCAGCGAATTGTCCGGTATTTCCTTGCCCTCGGTCACAAGCGCCCCTGCCCCGATCAGACAGTTTTTTCCAATCTTCGCGCCGTTGAGAACGATGGTTCCCATACCGATCAATGTGTTGTCGCCAACGGTGCAGCCATGAAGTATGGCCCGATGCCCGATGGTGCACCCTGCACCGACTGTGAGCGGAAAGCCGATATCGGTATGCATGATGGTGTGTTCCTGAACATTGGTGTCATCGCCAATGGTGATCGGCTCATTATCGCCGCGCAATACGGCACCGAACCAGAACCCGGCATTCTCACCCACAACGATCTTGCCGATCAGGGTCGCATCAGGCGCGATCCAGTTGCTGCTGCGGTCCGCGAATAGCGGCTTGTGCCCGTTATATGCATAGATCGGCATGTTCTTCCTCCATCAGCAAACTCGATATTGAATCGCTAAGCCGTTTCAAGCAGTCATACAAGCACGACTTCACGCTCTGTTAACCATAAAAGACCGATATTCTTTTGCAATATCATCACCATGACACCCAGATGGAAACAGCACCAGATTACACCGCCTCGAAAATGGGAAGCCGCCTCTTCGGCTGGCTGCTGTTGGCGGTTATCGTCCTGATTCTGCTTTCGGTTGCCGTAAATGTTGGCGGGCGTCTGCTTGGCCCGCTGATTGCGCGCGGCGGACACTCCGACAGCACGCACGGTTATGAAATCATCATTGGCAACAATGTCCTGTCGATTCCAGCCAATATGATCCGCTTTTCGAACCAGCGACGTGACGGGGTGACGAGGCGTCTCGATCTTTATGCCCGCTGGCCGGGCCTTACCGGCTATACGGAACGCGACCGCGCCATCTTCAACCTTCTCACTTCGAAGCGGCATCTCATTTTCATGTCTATCGAACAGCGAACCATGTCCCGCGACATGAGCGGGCGCTATCTGGCCATCTATGCCGAGCTGATAGACCCGAACGGGGAAACCGCCCCCGGAAACCTGACGGTACACCGTTTTCTGGAAAGCAGCGGTTACAAGGGCGAGGAACTCGTCCTGTCCGATCCGAGCAGCGGCAAGCCGGAATTCGTTGCACGATGTCTTGCGGATAGCGGTGCGGAAAGCTTCAATTCATGCGAGCGCGACGTCCAGTTCGGCCGCGACTTGCAGATACTTTATCGCTTCCCCCGCTCCATGCTTGGCGAATGGAAGTCACTGGACAAGGCGATCGTCGATTTTGCGAACGCGCATCTTCTGGGAAACGATACGAAACAGATCGACTGATCTCAAAGCATGTTGCTTAAAAGTGGGAACCGCCTCCGCGGGGAAATCGGTTCACTGGACTGATTTCTGATCCCCGCTACGATGGGATAAAGACATGCTTGAAAACAAAAGCTTAAAGCGTGCCTTTCAAATTGATAAAGCGCGACACGCTTTATTGCCCAACCAGATACTGAAATTTGGAGCGACCGTCTTCAGCGAACTTGATCTGGCTGAGCGGAACGCCGCTCAAAAGATGCTCCTCCGTGGCAGCCAGCACGATCTCCAGCTTTAGTATTTCTGCCGACCCAAGAAACTTCCAGCATCCTTTTCCTGCGAGAAGCGAGTAGTTGTGGTCCATAACATAGGCTGCGGCGGCATAAGCGCCGTCGCATTTCCCGATGCTTTGCGGTTCATCGAGGATCTCAATGACCGATCGTGAGCCATCGTCCTGCCCGGTTTCGATAGTGCCGAGGACTTCTGCGCGCGCCGCTAAGGACAGGGCCACCAAAAGCATGGCCAATGAAAAACCGAATTTCATAAAGACACCCAAGGGTCAAAACTATCTGGCGTTCTCAGGGATAATCGCAAATCTCATAACCGCTCAGCTCTGATTCCACGCCCGCCTTGATCCAGAAGAAAACGCTGCCTTCGCTCGTCATATGGGCGGTGCATAAAGCGACGACATTTTCCTTGCCGACGGGCGCCTTGCTCGCGCAAGAGGCTTTCCAGCTCGCGATCCGCGCGATGGAATCCTTTTTGATATCAGGAAATCCGAAATAGATGGTTTTGAAGTTCTCTGCGAGCTTCGGGCAGGTTCCGTCATCCTCGATAGCCTGCGCACGGACGACTGACGGCAGCATGACAGAAAGGGCCAGCGTAGCAGCGATGATCTTCATGAATCCTCATTAGTCATATCTGGAGTCATATCTGGACAACAAAACGCCCTCTCCATAGGAAAGGGCGTCAAAGAACATTCCTGCCCGGCATCAGCGTCGTTCGCGACGCGATTGCCGTGACTGATCAAAGATCGACGTCAAGAATGGCCATCGAGAAATTGTAGGAGAGTTCGCCTTCATCCTCGTCCTTATAGACCAGGCCCAGGAATTCGTCGTTGAGGTAAAGCTCGGCGGAGTCGTTCTTGCGCGGACGCGCCTTCACCTGCAGGCCGGGATTATTGAAAGTCCGTTTGAAATAGGCGTCCAGTTTGTTGAGTTCTTCGGGTTTCAACCGGCTTCTCCTGATATTGAATTGAGCCGGTTTATTGCACCCGGCAATTTCCTATGTAAACCCCCGATAAACGGGGACTCAAGGGATGTTGGCGTCCAATAGCCTCTTTAGACAGAATATAGGCCGCATACTGGAAAAAACCAGCAAGCGGCCTTGTTCAAGCTGCAACGATACGATGTATCGCCTAAATCCCTTCGCCCAGCATCTGGTCCATGACGCGGGAAGGCTCGGCACAACCCGTATCGCCCATGATCCGGGCCGGTACACCGGCTACCGTGACATTGTTCGGAACAGGCTTCAGAACCACCGAACCGGCTGCAATTTTCGAGCAATGACCGACTTCGATATTGCCGAGAATTTTCGCGCCAGCACCGATCAGCACACCGTGACGGATTTTCGGATGACGGTCGCCGCTCGACTTCCCCGTACCGCCGAGTGTGACACCGTGAAGAATCGAAACATTGTCTTCGATCAACGCTGTTTCGCCGACCACAAGTCCGGTCGCATGATCAAGGAAAAGGCCGCTGCCAAGCCGTGCGGCCGGATGAATATCGGTCTGGAAGATCGATGACGAGCGGCTTTGCAGGTAATAGGCAAAATCCTTGCGGCCTTCATGGTAAAGCCAATGCGCCAGACGATGGGTCTGGATCGCATGGAAACCCTTCAGATAAAGGATAGGGTCCATGAAGCGGCTATAGGCCGGATCGCGATCATAAACCGCCTGAATATCAACGCGGACAATCTGCGACCACTCCGGATTGGCATCCAGCATCGCGTCGAAGGTCTGGCGCAGAATATCGGCGCTCAGATCGGCATGGCCGAGACGCTCGGCGATACGATGCATGACCGCATCTTCCAGGCTCGGCTGGTTGAGGATCGTCGCATAAAGGAACGTGCCCAATACGGGATCGTTCTTGGCGGCTTCCTCCGCTTCGGCACGGATGGAATGCCAGATAGGATCGACCTGCCCCAGACCGGGGGTCGCTTTCGCTGATGTGCGAACGGACATATGCATACTCCAGTTTTGCACCGCGCGAGGAGGAGACGGCAGCCGAACTTTCGCTCAGTCCCCACGCCGCAATACGAGTTCGGCGCGCAGCATAACTTAAAATGGTTTGCCTTGACACAGCCGAATTTGACGCGCCCTGTCGGCGCGCTCTTTGTCCAAGATCAAATTCCCGTCAGAGCGGATTTTCTTTCAAAAACTGCAACACCGCCTGCTTGTAGACCTTGTCACCAACGGCCAGCATATGGTCGCGGTCCGGAATATCGACGGCCTGTCCATTTGGCAGAAGATCGGCGAGTTCCTGCGCGCTGCCTGCAATATCATCGGTCGTGCCGACGGCCACGAGAACAGGCTGCATAATGCGTGCAATCGCAGCGGCGGGAACCAGCTCCTTGGAGGTAATCACACAGGCTGCAAGGGCGATACGGTCACTCTTCGTCTGGTCGGCAAATTTCCGGAACATCTGCCCACGTGGATGGGTGATCGTGGTCGGATCTTCTGCAAGCAGCGCCTCGCCAATAGGCTCCCAGTCGCCAGCGCCAGTCACCATACCGATGCCAAGCCCGCCGAAAACAGCGCTATGAACGCGCTCGGCGTGTTCAATCGCCAGAAATGCGGTGATGCGTGCGCCCATGGAATAGCCCATGACATGCGCCTTTTCGATCCCGAGATGATCGAGCAGGGCTGCGGCATCAGCCGCCATTTTGGTCGGCGTGTATTCGTCTGTGTCGTGGGGCTTCGCGGAAAGCCCGTGCCCACGATTATCGATGGCGATAACGCGGTATCCGGCTTCGGTCAGCGTACGGAACCAGCCGGGCGAAACCCAGTTGACGAGACTTGAAGAAGCAAAGCCATGAATGAGCAGGATCGGATCGCCTTCTCCGTCCTGACGATATGCCAGACGCAAACCGTCATGTTCGAAATATTCGATATCGAGGGCACTCACCTGATTATTCCTCTTGATTTTATTACAGCAGCGTCACGACCGGCATTCGCCACAAATCACACGATGGACCGCTTTGTCACCAATCTTTATCCCGGTTCGTTTAACCGTACCGGCCAGAACCTCCACGACATACGCTGCCGGCACTTCAGATGAAATGATATTTTCGGAGAATGGCACCGCATTTTGGTGAATGGCCGATACGCGTCCCTTGTCATCAAGGAAAATCATATCAAGAGGCGACGGTGTATTCTGCATCCACATCATGACACGGCGCATTTCTCCGAACACGAAGATCATGGCGCGATCCTTGGGAAAATCCGTGCGCCACATCAGGCCGCGCACACGCGCATCGTCGCTTTCAGCCACTTCCAGCGCAAAATTTACCTTGTTGCCATTGGAGGTAATGAATGTCAGCGGTTCCTTGTCGACCGGCAGCCGCATCGGCTGTGTCTCATCGGCCTGAGCAACGAATGCGAAGAAAACAAATGCAAAAGCGAGAAAAATGCGGCCCATACCCTGCCCACTCAGATAAACAAACTTGCTTGTAAACAAACAGGCTTGGAACCTAGCAACGGGACGGAGTGACGACAAGACCGCTCAGGCCGCACAAAGCGGCCTTCACCTGCTTGTTACAAGAATTGAGAAATTTGGCGCGCTTTTAACGGTCGCGCCCTAGATCCGTTCTGGTTAAAGCGGAATCATTGGAACCGCTCTATCCATTTGTTTTTAAGCATGTCTTTACCCCGAAACCGGTTCCCACTTTCGGGAGACATGCTCTAATGCGAAACCGGGATTGCCGTGCCGATATCCGGATGGATTTCAGCCGCCATCAGGCCCTTGTCGCCTTCGCCGAAGCGAATAAGCACGACCTGACCGGGGCGCAGCTCCATCATGCCGAAACGACGCAGCGTTTCCATATGGATGAAAATATCTTCCGTCCCCTCGCCGCGCGTCAGGAAGCCGAAGCCCTTGGTGCGGTTGAACCACTTGACGATCACGCGCTCAAGGCCGCTCGACGGCGTAACAGTCACATGAGTGCGCTGTGGCGGCATCTGCGCCGGGTGAACGGCAGTAGACGTATCCATCGACAGGACGCGGAAACATTGCAGGCCGCGATCGCCATTGCGAACTTCACAAACGATGCGTGCACCTTCCAGAGCAGTCTGGAAGCCGTCGCGGCGCAGTGACGTCACATGGAGAAGAATGTCATTAAGGCCCGGCTGGTCTGGAACAATGAAGCCGTAGCCCTTGGCTACGTCGAACCATTTGATATGGCCCGAGACTTCGATGATATCGCCCAGCTCTTCCGAGGCGTGCTGGCTGTGAAACTGGTCATTAGACACAGACTTGTCCGCCATGCGTTCGCCCCTCCTCTGTTCTTCCGTTGCGATTCCGACCTGATTCTTGTCCAAAGAATAACACTTCCTTAACCGGAGGCGGCAAGCCCAAACTTGCATCCGTCCCCATGAAGACCACAGACTTCACAACTTCATGGTTACTTTTCCCGGCACAGCAGCGTTTGAAACTGACCCACCACCTGAAATATGGCCGGTCGTCAATTTGGCAATGACATGTTCAGGACATTTCCGGTCACATCTGCTGCTCAAAATTTTTGAACGTCACTCTGTCCATGATAACTTGACGTTCGGCCTCCGACATCGGATTCGATGTCCTTGCGTTTCCCGAACGTCAACCGCCCGAATTACAACAGCCGAGGAAAAGACTATGCGCTATCTGCACACGATGGTCCGAATTCGCGACATCGACGAATCTCTCGATTTTTATGTAAACAAACTCGGCCTTGAAGAAATCCGCCGCACTGAAAATGACAAAGGCCGCTTCACGCTGATTTTTCTTGCTGCGCCCTCCGATACGGATCGGGCGAAGGCAGAGCGGGCGCCGGAACTGGAACTCACCTTCAACTGGGATCCGGAGACCTATACGGGCGGCCGCAATTTCGGCCATCTCGCCTATATGGTCGATGACATCTACACCACTTGCCAGAAGCTGCAGGATGCAGGCGTCACCATCAATCGTCCGCCGCGTGACGGGCACATGGCCTTCATCAAATCGCCCGATGGCATTTCCATCGAACTGATCCAGAAGGGCGACCGTCTGGCGCCGCAGGAGCCTTGGGCTTCAGCCGAAAATATCGGTAGCTGGTAACAGACCATGTCTCCCGAAAGTGGAAGCCGGTTTCGGGAAAAAGACATGCGTAAAACAAAAAGCCCGGTCTCACGACCGGGCTTTTTCTCAATTCTGAACGGTTATTCCGTTCCCTGAATGGCTGCGAGAAGCCATTCACCGCCATCCGTGCGGGTGAACGTCCAGAGTTCAACGCTTTCCACCGGCTCATCCGGATTGCCTTCGACGACAGCACCGGTATTGCGATCCAGCATCACGTCGATCGCCGAATAGCGGATTGCAACGGTTGCGTATTCGACATCGCCTTCGCGCCAGGCTTCGGAAACGTCACCCTGCAGAAGCTTGACGTCCTTCACTTCGTTGCGCATGCCGCTGGAAGCGATCTCGCCCAGTTCTTCCGCCAGATAGGACATGGCTTCCGGGGTAGCGAGCTTGCGCAGCGCTGCATAATCCTCGCGGCCATAAGCGGTCTGGACTTCAGCAAGCATCTGTTCGAAACGATCCAGATCCTCTTGACCGACATCCATCGGTTCATCTTCAACCGCCGAAGCGGCGGGAGTGACCGGAGCGGCTGCCTGCTTGGTCTCGAACGGGTTCACCGAAGGCGTACGACCACCAAAACCGGCCTGTGAACCAGCTTGCGGGGCTGCTGTCTTTGCCGCACCGAAAGGCTGTGCGCCTGTGTTACCGGCGCCCGCCGCTGCCGGCTGGCGACGATTTGCGAACATACGCATGACAAACATCGCAATGAGCGCGATCACCGCAACCTGCAACAACAGGCCGAACATGCCGGCAAGACCGCCAAGGCCGTTGCCGAGCAGCATGCCGATCAGGCCACCGACGAGAAGACCGCCCAGCATGGAACGACCGAAGTTACCGAACATACCGCCGGAACGCTGTGCCTGCGCAGCATTCTGCGTGCCTGTTGCGCCCGGACGGTTGGTCTGCGTCGCGCCGGTATTCGGCGTCATCGAACGTTCCATCGGCGCGGCATTGTTAGGTGCAGTGCGCGTCGGCGCTGGCGCCTGATAAGTGCGCGCGCCACGGCTGCCGAAACCGCCACCGCCCGCACGGCGAGCCTCGGCGAAATCGACCGCAGCAAAAGAGGCAATCAGCCCTAATACCATTGCAGCTGTCAGTTTGGTCAGGCGGCTTCCGGAACCCGGCATCGGTTTCTCCCACTTAGAGTCATGTCTGAATGTTTAAATCAGTGCTCATATGGGAATTCGCCCCCACACCTCACAAGAGCGTGAAGACAAAAAATCCAGAAATTTCAAATGGACCCAGAACCTTCAAACGAGCCCGAAACTTTAAACAGGCAAAGCGGCATCCAGAATCTGTATCTGAGGCGTGACCGAGCCATTCCAATGATTTAGTGACAGATTGCCTGCCACATGGACGCTCTGACCGATATTGTTGAACAGGAAGCGCCCCAGATCGCCTTCCGCCGCCCGGAAGGCGATGGCATTGACGCGCTTTCCATCCGCGCCACGCAACGCGACACGCACATGATCGCGCCCCACGCCACGCACATCGGCCAATATATGATGCGGCAGCGCCAATATAGGCTGCGGATGCGCAGAACCATAGGGCCCAGCCTTCTGCAAGGCTTCGTAGAGCGACACTGTTGCGCCCGATGCGGCCAGCGCACCGTCGATGGACAGGCTCTGGTTTTCGCGCAGGCGCGAAACGATATGCGCCGATTCTTCTTCAAGATAAGCCCGCAACGCGCCGAGATTTGCGCGCTCGATGGTGATACCGGCCGCCATGGCATGGCCACCACCCTTGACGAGCAGCCCGCGTTCCACCGCGCCCCGCACCAGCTTGCCGAGATCAAGCCCCATGATCGAGCGACCGGAACCCGATCCGACACCATTGGCGTTGAAAGCAATGGCAAAGGCTGGCCGCCGGGCCTTTTCCTTAAGCCGCGAGGCCAGCAACCCGACGATACCGGGATGCCAGCGGTCACTTGCCGTCACGATCACCGATGCGCCCGCACCGCCGGATATTTCCAGCGAAGCTTCCGCTTCCGCCTCCATAAGCATCTCGGCTTCCATGGCCTGACGCTCCTGATTGAGCCGGTCAAGTTCCACGGCAATACGATCCGCGGTTGCGGGATCATCCAGCGTGAGCAATCGAGCGCCAAGCCCCGCATCGCCGATACGCCCGCCAGCATTGATGCGCGGCCCAATGAGATAGCCGAGGTGAAAGACATTGAGCGGTTCGCCAATGCGGGCAACGCGCGCCAAAGCCGCAAGGCCGACATTGCTCTGCGACCGAGCAACGACCAGTCCTTTGACGACGAAAGCGCGGTTCACGCCGGTCAACGGCACCACATCGCAAACCGTTGCCAGCGCCACCAGATCGAGCAGGGAAAGAAGATCAGGGCCTGGTCCCTTGCCGCGCTCACGCAGGATTTTGGTCACCTGTGCCAATGTCAGAAAGACCACGCCTGCGGCGCAAAGATGCCCCTGCTGCGAAATATCGTCTTCCCGGTTGGGATTGACGATAGCCACCGCATCTTCAGGCAGATCGCCGCCGACCTGATGGTGATCGAGCACGACGACATCCGCTCCAGCCTGCTTGGCGGCTGTAATCGACGGTGCGCTGTTGGTGCCACAATCGACTGTGACGATAAGGGTCGCACCCTTGGCGACCAGATCGCGCATGGCATCGGGATTGGGGCCGTAACCTTCAAAAATCCGGTCGGGAATATAGATGGAGTGCTGAATGCCGTAATGTTTGAGAAAACGCGCCATCAAGGCGGAAGAACACGCCCCATCGACATCGTAATCGCCAAAAATGGCCACGGTCTCGCGACGCAGAATGGCATCGGCAATACGGCTTGCCGCATTTTCCATATCTGTGAGCGTCGCCGGGTCGGGCATGAGATTGCGCAGCGTCGGATCGACAAATTCCGGCGCGTTTTCTACCGACACCCCCCGCCCGGCAAGCACGCGTGCAACCAGATCGGAAATGCCGTGATGCTGCGCAATGGCAAGCGCCGTATTGGCCTCCCGCAGGCCAAGCCGGTCTACCCATTTCTGTCCGGTTGCGGATTGTTTTATTCCGAGGAAAAAGCGCTCTGTCGTCATAAGTTTCTAAAGACACAAAAGGCGGCAAACGGTCAAGACAGACGATTTTTATCTCGCCAATCAGCGGGACTAAGCGACGTCACCCGTCGAAACTCGCGATTGAAGTTCGATTTGGTCTGAAATCCGGATTCAAACATTACAGCCGTTATAGAAGTGTCGGACTTTTGAAGCCGCCGACAAGCTTCGGCAATTCTATAGTCATTGATGAAGCGGGAAACATTCTTGCCTGTCAGCCGATTGATGGCTCCCGATATTTGACGTGTCGGAATGCAGGCGCGCCGCGCCAACCGCGATAGCGTCAGGTTCTCATCGAGAAAAAGTCTTTGTTCAGTCAAGAGCGCTTCGATCTTGTCCAGAACATTGCGATCCGCTTCCGCGTTTGGTTCGGGTGGTGCTGTTTCGAAATCCAGTTCCGGCGCGACTTTCGCGCGGGCTGCCACCAACGCTGTCAGGCCGATGAGAAACAGACCCAATAGATTGCCATTGCCGATGATCGCAGCCGCAGAATCGCCTTTCTGCCATTGGAAATCCAGAACCACCACCAGATCAAACAAGGCAGAAAGGCACAGCGATGCAGCAGCAATCACAAGAGCCCGATGCGCTGCCACCGCACTATCCAGGCGTGCCGCATCCAATGCATCTGGACCTGAGCGCCCAAGCAACAACAGGGCAAATGCATAGCCAACGTAAAGTCCAATCAGCGCCAGATCGATCAGACCCGGTGCAAAATATACAAGTGCAGCAACACCAAATGGCGGCAACACGTGAAACCAGCCAAGAACGTTATCGCCTGCTTCATCCCGATGGATCAGGCTTCTGAAACTCGTGAGCGTCAGCCCCGGCAAACAACTGGCCAGAACAGGTAAAACATAGCGGAGTTCCGTAACGCCATAGCCCCAGCGCAGTCCTACAATGAGGGATTGCAAGGCACTCAATCCCAACACGAAAAGGAAGGGGCGGTTCGCTCCGTTCCAACCGAAACGGTGCAGCAATACGGCCAGCAGTAACAGAAGCAAAAGTGTGGAGACGAATGGCAAAGGAATGAAAATCATAAAGCACACACGATCAATATGCAGACAACCGATCATGGCCGAAATCGCGATTAGAAACGACCTGAATCATGATTAAGGACGCAACTCTCGCGAAAACAGGTGACGTTTTCCGTGTTCTGTCAACCACGGGAGATAACCATGTTTCGTTTTCATATCGTCAGCGCCCTTCTCACCCTTTTTATCGCCGTACCCAGCCAGGCCCATGATGTCGGCCAGCGAGAAATCAAAATCAGCGGCGCTGAACCGGGCCGCAATCTTGAAGTCAGTGTATGGTACCCAGCCGCAATCGATGGCAAAGCTACCCTTATCGGGGACAATATAATTTTCAAAGGCGCTCCGGCTGTAATCGACGCCACACCGGAAAAGGGTAGCTTCCCACTGCTTGTCATGTCGCATGGCTCCGGCGGCCGCGCTCAGGGTATGGCCTGGCTTGCAACCGAACTAGTCAAGGCAGGCATTATCGTCGCGGCCCCCAATCACCCCGGCACGACCAGCGGTGATTCCACCCCACAAGACACGCCGAAAATCTGGCAACGCACAGGCGACCTGTCAGCAGTAATCGATACGATGACTACAGATCCCGCATGGAGCGGAATAATCGACAAAAACAAGATTAGCGTTCTCGGCTTCTCGCTCGGCGGCGCCGCAGCAATGGAAATTGCGGGGGCAAGAGCCAATCTCGAAGCTTATGCCCGTTATTGCGACACCTACGGCAAGTGGGACTGCGCATGGTATGCTGGCGGCATCGGCTACCGAGATGATAAGCAGATAAAAGTCGATAAAGTCGATCTGCGCTCAGTGGACAAGAGCCGCTTCGAGCAATCCAATCTCGACCGCCGCATCGCGTCAGCCATAATGATCGACCCCGGCCTCGCGCAAGCTTACGATGCACAAAGCCTTGCATCGATTTCAATTCCCATGAGCTTCATCAATCTTGGAGAAGTTGAGACAATCCCTACGGGAGTGGTTGCCGATAAGCTGGCATCGATCACACCGCAGGGAACTTATGTCACTGTCGCTGGCGCAACCCATTTCAGCTTTCTGCCCGAATGCAAGAAAGGCGCTGCAGACCGGCTCAAATCTGCGGGTGAGGTAGACCCCATTTGCAGTGACGATGCCCGCCGTCCGCGTGCGGACATCCACGCGGATATCACAAAGCTGGTTCTGAAAGCATTGCAGTCTATGCCCAAAACCTGAGATAACGAGAACATGACAAAGGCGGCATTTTTGCAATGCCGCCTTTGACTATTCTACGCTCAATCCTGCCAAGATTTAGGCTGAACCGTTCTCGCGCAATCCCCTAGAACTTGGACAGATCCTGATGCCTTGCCTTGATTTCACGCACCGTCTGCGAGCTTGAACGCATGACGATAGTGTGCGTCTGGATATAGTCGCGGGCAAACTTCACACCGGAGAGCATGTTGCCATCCGTCACGCCGGTAGCGGCAAAAAGAACGTCGCCCTTGGCCATTTCTTCCAGCGAATAGACCTTCTTCGGGTCCGCAATGCCCATCTTCGCGGCACGAGCAATCTTTTCATCGGTATTGAGCTGCAGACGACCCTGCATCTGGCCACCAATGCAGCGCAACGCTGCCGCAGCCAGAACGCCTTCAGGCGCGCCGCCAATACCGATATAGATGTCGATACCGGTTTCGTCCGGGTTGGTCGTATGCATCACACCGGCCACGTCACCGTCGCCGATGAGGCGGATGGCAGCGCCGGTCGCCCGCACTTCCTCGATCAAACGGGCATGGCGCGGACGATCCATGATGCAGGCGGTGATTTCATTCGGCTTCACGCCCTTCGCCTTGGCGACCGACATGATGTTATCCGTCGGGCTGGCATCAAGGTCCACGACGCCCTTCGAGTAGCCCGGACCAACGGCGATCTTTTCCATGTAGACATCAGGCGCATAAAGCAGATTGCCCTTCTCGGCGATCGCGATGACAGCAAGCGAGTTCGGCAGATTCTTGGCGCAAATCGTGGTGCCTTCCAGCGGATCAAGCGCGATATCGACGTCCGGTCCCTGCTTGGTGCCAACTTCTTCGCCGATATAGAGCATCGGCGCTTCGTCACGCTCGCCTTCACCGATAACAACCGTTCCGGCGATCGGAAGACGGTTCAATTCCTGACGCATGGCATCGACGGCGGCCTGATCAGCAGCCATTTCGTCGCCACGGCCACGCAGCCTCGCCGCGGCGACCGCTGCACGCTCGGCCACGCGGACCAGTTCGAGTGTGAGAATGCGATCCAGTCCGTGGGGGTGCTGCTCTGCGGTCTTGGCCATTTGAACAAAGTCCTGAATTCGAATTGCGTGGACGCGGCGCATGAAGCCCGCGATTGCCGCCTCTTATAGCGACACTGTGCAAACCTTTTGTCAAAGTCCCCCGCCCCCCGCAAGGGCGATAGAGCTAAAAACAATGTACGCTCAAACTCTTAATCGATTTAAGCTATACACGCTTCGTTTCATGTCCGGGCCGGATGTGAACGCTCACACCCGGCCAGAAGTTGCAGAAATTGTTAAACAACCAAAAGATGTTGCGGGCAATCAGCTTCCGATTCCATCAAAGAAAAACTCCGGAGTTTCCACTTCGACCAGCTTTTTTCTTTCGATCATCCAGAAACGGTTGCCGACATTGCGAACAAAACTGCGGTCATGCGAGACGATCAGGCTCGCCGCCTCGTTGCGCAGCAGTTCCACCTCCAGCGCTTCCTGACCTTCGATATCGAGATGATTGGTTGGTTCATCAAGAATATAGAAGTTCGGATTGGTCAGTCGCAGAACCAGCATGGCAAGTCGCGCCTTCTGCCCGCCAGACAAGCGTTCAAGCGGCTTGGCCTGCATTTCAAGCGTCATGCCCGCCCCGGCCAGCAAGGATCGCGTCCGCTGGTCGCCAATATCGAACCTTCTTGCAATCGTCTCGAATGGCGTCCAGTTCGAGCGAAGTTCCGACAGGGCCTGATCGCTATATCCAAGCACCAGTGACGGCGTTGCCTTGATACCGGCTTGTGCCTGATCCGGCGCAAGGATGGCCTCGCGCACGAGCGTCAGCAACCGGGTCTTGCCCATGCCATTGGCCCCCAGCAGAACAATTCGGTCACCGGGATTGATCCAAAGCTGTCCTGTCTTGAAGAGAAGTCGCCTATCGGGCGTGGCAATTTCGACCTGATCGAGAACAACCAGTGCCTTGGCGTGGCTGCCTCGACTGCTCAGTATGATCTTGCCGGCTGAGCGCTCCACATGCCCCGCCTTGGCGCTTTCCTCGATCTTGTCGGCCCGCGCTTTCAACTGCTTGGTCTTGATCACAAGCAGATCACTACCCGAATTGATGCCAATATTGTTGAGCTTCGCCGCCTGCTTGCGCAACTGCTGGACTGTTTTCATGTCCTTTTCAAATTGCCGGGCATCGGCCGCGTCGATTTCATCGAGCGCAACACGCGCCTGACTATATGGCAAGGCGAAAACCGGTGATTTTTCCGCCCGCAGAAACAGCGTTCGCTTCGTAACCGCATCCAGAAATGCGCGATCGTGACTGCTGACCACCACCGCAACCGAACGCGGCAGCGCATTCAGCCAGTCTTCCAGCAACCTCACTTTTTCAAGGTCCAGATGGTTGGTCGGTTCGTCGAGAAGAAGAACATCAGGTTCGGAAACCCAAGCGCGCGCCAGAAGTGCAAGCCGCTGCCAGCCGCCGCTCAACTGCCCGATGGAGCGCTGCCGCAGTTCTTCGGTGACGTTGAGGTCATCCAGCACGATATCGGCGCGCCAGCTTTCATAATCGCGCTCTTCTTCGTCAAGCCCATCCAGCACGACCTCATAGAAACTGCGGTTCAACAGGTTTTCGGGCACATACTGGCTGACATAGCCGATCTTCAACCCGCGCGACCGCGTGATGGTGCCAAGTGTCGGATCGCCCTCCCCGACAAGGAGACGCAGAAGACTGGTCTTGCCGCGCCCGTTGGCAGCGACGATGCCAAGCCGCTCGCCCTCGCCTATGACGAGATCGAGATTGGCAAACAGAGGTTCATGAAGGGTCAGGGAAAGATTCTGGATAGAAACAAGAGACATGGCAATCAGCCCAATTCTGCCACGCACGAATGTCCGGTTTCCAAACCGTGACACGAATAGATGTGCTGGCGAATGTCCGGCAGCGGTTCAACGACCGCGCCTTCAGGAAAAGGCAGAACAAGACAGTGATTTCAGTCTTTTTCCGCCCTGCACAAGTTACTTATGCAGGGCAAAATCGGGGCCGTGCTGACGGTGATAATCATGACGCGTCACATACATCATACAGCCCTCCTTTTCCTGTTTTGTCTCTTGAAACGAATAAAGCCGGATCAAATCCGACCCGGCTTTCATAACAAAGGTGAATCCAACCTGCAAGAGAGGCAGGCACGCCGGTTCTCACCCGGCGCGTTCGATGCGGATCATCTGCGGTTTATCGACCAGATGATCGTCCTTGAGGATTGCTTCCAGCGCTTTCTTGACGGCTGCTTCAGTCGTCTCATGCGTGACGAGGATGACCGTCTTGATGCCTTCGTTGGCTGCGCCATCCATTGGTGGACGCTGGACGATCGATTCCAGCGAAATATCGTTTTCAGCCATGCGCTTGGCAATGGCCGCAAAAGCGCCAATGCGGTCAAGGACGGTCAGACGGATGAAGTAACCGCCTGCATGCTTGCGCATCTTGGCCCGTTTGTAAGGCTGCAATGCCTTGGCAGGCGTACCGAACACAGGACCGTGCTGGAAACCCGGACGGCTCTTGGCGATATCCGCAACATCGCCGATCACGGCGGAAGCCGTCGCATTGCCACCTGCACCGGGACCGGAAAGCAAAAGCTCGCCCAGAAGATCGGTTTCGATTGCCACGGCGTTGGTGACGCCATGAACCTGCGCGATGACCGACGAGGTCGGCACCATGGTCGGGTGCACGCGCTGTTCAATGCCCGTATCGGTCTTCTGCGCGACGCCCAGAAGCTTGATGCGATAGCCGAGTTCATCAGCGGCGCGAATATCGGCCAGCGAGATATTGCTGATGCCTTCCAGATAGATATCGTCGGCAGCGATCTGCGTACCAAAGGCAAGGCTGGTCAGGAGCGCCAGCTTGTGCGCCGTATCATTACCTTCGATGTCGAACGTCGGATCAGCTTCAGCATAACCGAGGCGCTGCGCGTCCTTGAGACAGTCTTCAAACGAAATACCCTCTTCCCACATCCGGGTCAGGATATAGTTGCAAGTGCCGTTCATGATGCCATAGACGCGCGAAACCGTATTGCCGGTCAGCGATTCACGCATCGCCTTGATGACCGGAATGCCACCCGCAACAGCCGCTTCAAAATTGAGCAGAACGCCCTTGTCTTCGGCGATCTTGGCAAGCGCAACGCCATGGCGCGCAAGCAGGGCCTTGTTTGCGGTGACGACATGGCGACCGGCGCGCAGAGCTGCTTCCACGGAAGCCTTGGCCGGGCCGTCCTCACCGCCGATCAGCTCGACGAAAACGTCGATATCGGCAGATTTGGCCAGTTCCACCGGATCGTCGAACCAGGCAATACCGGAAAGATCGATACCGCGGTCCCGCGTGCGGTCGCGGGCACTGACCGCCGTAACCGTTACGGGCTTGCCGCATTGGCGCGTGAGCATTTCGGACTTGTCACGCAGGATACGCAACACCGAAGCACCAACGGTGCCGAGCCCGGCAACGCCGATCCGTAATGCATCACTCATTATATCGACCTTCTGTATGGAGTGGCTTATCGGGTGAGATGCCACGGGCTGCATGATGCCGCCCGTAGCCTTTTGAAATATTATCCGCGACGACCTTCGAGCGGTATCACATTCTGCAGGTTCTCATCCTTGGTGGAGAGGAACCGCTTGATGTTGCGCGCGGCCTGACGAATGCGATGTTCGTTCTCGACCAGCGCGATACGCACATAATCGTCGCCGTGTTCGCCAAAACCGATGCCCGGCGCAACGGCCACATCGGCCTGCTCGACCAGAAGCTTGGAAAATTCGAGCGAACCCAGTGGACGGAAGCGTTCAGGGATCGGAACCCAGGCGAACATGGTTGCCGCTGGCGGCGGAACATCCCAGCCCGCCCGACCGAAGCTTTCGACCAGCACATCGCGGCGCTGTTTATAGACATTGCGCACATAGGCGATGTCCGAACCGTCACCATTCAACGCTGCCGTCGCGGCAACCTGGATTGGTGTGAACGCACCATAGTCGAGATAGGACTTCACGCGGGTAAGAGCCGCGATCAGGCGCTCATTGCCAACCGCAAACCCCATGCGCCAGCCCGGCATGGAAAACGTCTTCGACATGGAGGTGAACTCCACCGCCACATCCATGGCGCCCGGCACTTCCAGCACCGACGGTGGCGGATTGCCATCGAAGTAGATTTCCGAATAGGCTAGATCCGACAGGATGACGATGTCATGCTTGCGCGCAAATGCGACGACATCCTTGTAGAAATCAAGCGTTGCTACATAGGCCGTCGGGTTGGACGGGAAATTCAGGATCAATGCGATCGGCTTCGGGATCGAGTGCTTCACGCCGCGCTCAAGTGTCGGAATGAAGGTATCATCCGGCTTGGCCTGAACTGAACGGATCACCCCGCCCGACATGATGAAGCCGAAGGAGTGAATCGGATAGGTCGGGTCCGGGCACAAAACCACATCGCCCGGCGCGGTGATGGCCTGCGCCATATTGGCGAAACCTTCCTTGGAACCGAGCGTGGCAACGACCTGCGTATCGGGATTGAGCTTCACACCGAAGCGGCGCGCATAATATTGTGCCTGCGCGCGACGCAGCCCCGGAATCCCCTTGGATGAGGAGTAACGATGCGCGCGCGGATCCTGCACGGCCTCACACAGCTTGTCGACAATGTTCTGCGGGGTCGGCAGATCGGGGTTGCCCATGCCCAGATCGATGATGTCGGCACCCGCCGCTCGCGCCGATGCCTTCAGACGATTGACCTGTTCAAAGACATAAGGGGGCAGACGACGGACTTTATGGAATTCTTCCGACATGATCCTGTTCCAGTGGAGGGTTGAACGTAATGGCGCGTATGCGCCGCAATGGAGCTATACACCTGTTCTCGAATCGGGTCGAGACGTGTTGCCGCGTCAAAGAACGCGGATTTCGTCTTTAGAGCACATCCCGAAAAGTGTGAAACGGTTTTCGGATAAGATGCGCGCCAAAAAACCAAGGAAGAGGATTTACTCTTCCCCGCTTTCGATCTGTTTCAGGGTAGCGTCCGTTTCCTGCTGCGCCTGCTGACGCAAGCTCGCAGCCTCGGCGGGCGTGAAGCCGGCGCCAGTGCCTCTGGATGCCGCCAGACGCGTGCGGTCGGCATCAAGCTTGGTTGTAAGCTGCTGCTTTTCTTCTGCGGTGATCTGCGTGGTCGCAGCCTTCGGCATATGGCCGAATGTGGGGAAAACACCGGTGCGCGAAGCACCTTCCTGCGGCGTACCCTGAAACTCTTTTCCGCCCGCGCATGCCGTGAGCATCGCCGCCGCCGTTGCTGCCAGCAAAAGATTGGCGATCTGCCGCGTGCGATTGGTCATGTTTCTGTTCCCGGTTAATGCCGCATAAGGTGCCGTTGGCCACAACACCAGACAAAGATAAAGCAATTGCGAAGGGATAGCACCAAGTCGAGGCACCCTGTCAACAAGTGAGTGATGTAAATCGGAAATTCGCCTTGCCGTGAAGCCGGATCAGGGCTCGCAGACTATCGTGCGCGACGGATAGGAACGGCGAATGTAACCAATGGTTACATAAAGTAATATTTCGTTATTGTCGAATATTCCGCACGGACTGCGAAGTCTTTTAACTCTAAATGTGCATCAATAGTTGCGCTCGGCGATTAAAAAACTTAAAAATTGGTAACCAATTGCCAATCAGGTGATTTGTCCAATACAGCGAAATGACAGTCATAACTCTGAAGTGACCATCATAACACGCTGATATTTCTGAATTTCTTTCCCGGCACGAACAGTCGGGAGCTGTGGGGACGATAGCCATCAGGGATGATGTCAGCCTCGCACGGGAGAGCCGATCTCCCGAAACCAGGTAGGCCCGAATGGATTCGGGTCGCCAAACTGGTCAGGGAAATCGAGCTGGAGCAGACTGTTGAAATTTGCGCATTCTACACACCGGACCACCGGCAGGTTTCTTTCAGGCAGCGTGGCTTTGCTTGCGCTTCTTGTCGCGTCCTGCACGTCAACCGGTACAGGCCTTGACGGCAAACCGCTCCAGATGACCTCTGCAACCGGTGGCTCCATGATTGCGGACACATTGCAAAGTGCCGCCGATCAGACAGCTGCCGCAGAAGCGACGGCTGCAACTCCGTCGACAGAAGAGAAAAAGGCCGAAGCCAAGCCGGGCGAAACTAAACCCGCCACAGTGGCTGAAGCGACAAACACCAATAATAAAGAGCAGGCAAAACCGGTCGAGACTGCAACGGCCACGGAACAACAGCCCGCACAGGTAGCAGCCCTCGCCCCGCAGCAGCCGAAGAGTTCATCGCTTTTCGGCATGTTCGGTGGCAACAAGCCCGCTGAACCTGAACCTGCGCAAGCCGCAGAACAACCTGCGGCAGCCGCTCCAGCCGAAACCACGAAAAAGCAGCAGGAACCGGCAAAGGACGAAAAGCCTGCCGAAGCTGCAGAAACACAGCAAACCGCAGCGGCAAAACCTGCCGAAGCTGAAAAGCCCGTTCAGGTCGCTTCATTGTTCGGCTCCACGAAGAGCGCTTACGCCTCGCCGCAGCGCCCAACGGCTTCGCAAGGCAGCATATCCCGACTTTTCTCGGACGAATCGACCGGAAAACGCTCAGACAGAACCGAAAACAAGAAGCTTGCTGTCGCCAAACCGGTTTCGCCATCTGCGAAGCATGAATACAATTATTCGCTGCCGGGCGTGCGCCCCAATGGCGGCGTTGAAATCAAGCATCGCAACAGTCTTTATGACGATAGCGATATTGACGCGAACGAAGATGATGAATTTGCGAGCGTAACACTTGCTTCGGCTCCGGGTCTTGCCCGCCTTGCGCCCAATGGCCTGAAAGTACAAAGACAGACCGTCGATGTTGCCTGTCTCAAGCCGCAACTCGTATCCATGCTGAAAACCATGGAGCGGCATTTCCGCCGTCCGGTAATGGTAACTTCGGGCTATCGCAGCCCGTCCTATAACCGGAAAGTCAATGGTGCCCGCAAATCGCTCCATATGATCTGTGCAGCCGCAGATATTCAGATCGACGGCGTTTCCAAGTGGGAAGTCGCTCGCTTCGCCCGGTCCATGTCGGGACGTGGCGGCGTCGGCACCTATTGCCACACGACTTCGGTTCACGTCGACGTTGGGCCGGAACGCGACTGGAACTGGCGCTGCAAGGGCTAAAAAAGAGGCGTCCCAAGGATACACGGAAGCCGGATCATATGATCCGGCTTTTTCTTTTGTCTTTATATTCAAGGAAATAAGGAATCCACCCGCCGAAGTTTCCCCCATTTTTGCAGTACATTCGATTTTTTTCAGAAAAGTGTTTTTTGGGGCTTGCGAGTCAGAACCTTCCTGAATATAAGCCCACTCACACCAGCAGGCGCCCATCGTCTAGCGGTTAGGACAGCGCCCTTTCACGGCGCAGACAGGGGTTCGATTCCCCTTGGGCGTACCATTGCTGGTTTTTCTTTTCCCTTATAATTCAATCCATTAGCGCTTGATTGGCGCCGTTTCGTGCTGCCTGAACTTATTCACAGACAGGTGAAAAAAGGGGCTTGCATGTCAGAAATTTCCTGACTATAAGCGCCCCACACCAGCAGGCGCCCATCGTCTAGCGGTTAGGACAGCGCCCTTTCACGGCGCAGACAGGGGTTCGATTCCCCTTGGGCGTACCATTGCTGGTTTTTCTTTTCCTTTAGAATTGACGCAAATATTACTGGCTGAATTGCCAGGATGCTGTTACGCGCCGGGCTGCAACCTTTTCGAAAGGACAGCATAATGTCGAAAGCAACAGCAATCGTTCCCACCGCCCATGCCAGCCGCTACCTTCAGCAGCTCTGCAAACATTGGGCGCACAAATTCGCAGTCGAATTCACGCCGGAACACGGCACCATCGATCTCGGCGAGAATCGTCTCGTGATTCTCGATGCCGATGCGGAAAAACTGACCACAACGGTTGAAACCTCGGAAGAAAACCTCGCCCGCCTCGAAGAGGTCGTGGCAAGTCACGTCGTCCGCTTCGCTTTCCGCGAGGAACTCGTCTTCAATTGGGTAAAACAGTAACACAAGCGGGGCGGCGTTTACCCTATCTGTAAAAAGCCCGCAAATTGCCCGGAATAGCCATTATCGCATCACAATCCGGGCAAATTCTCCCGCGAAATTCTTCCCAACTTCGAACAAGTGATTTGATGGGGAAGAATAATGACAAGCGAAACAAGAACCACCCTCACCTTTCTCGGGGCCGGCCTCGTTGCAGCCGCAATGGTTCTCGGTGCGGATATGAGCTGGGCCGACGTCGTTAAGGCGCTGTTCTAGGCCAACTGCTCTCGTTCACTGACTAATTTCGCAACGTAATCAGAAAAGCCTTTCGCGCACGCGCCGAACTACTCTAAATCGGCACATGATTTTTCAAACACCTTTGGTTACCGGCAGGCTGGAACGCCGCTACAAAAGATTTCTGGCCGACGTCACACTTGACGATGGGCGTTTCATCACTGCTTCCGTGCCCAATACCGGCTCCATGCTCGGATTGACCGCTCCAGGTTCTCGCGTCTGGCTGAGTGTTTCGGATGCCCCTCACCGGAAATATGCCCATACGCTGCAGATTGTCGAAGCGGATAACACACTGGTCGGCGTGAACACCGGCTTGCCGAACAGGATCGCCGAAGAAGCAATCCTCAACGGTCTCATTCCTGACCTCGCAGGATATGCCAGCCTCAAGCGTGAACAGAAATATGGCCGCAACTCGCGCATCGACCTTTTATTGGATGACGGCCCGCGCCAGCGAGCCTATGTCGAGGTCAAGAATGTACACTTTATTCGCACGCTCGGATTGGCGGAATTCCCCGATACGGTGACGGCGCGAGGCGCAAAACATCTTGATGAACTCGTCGACGTTGTTGCCGCTGGTCATCGGGGCGTGATGCTGTTTATTATCCAGCGAAACGATTGCAGCAGATTCAGCATTTCGGGTGATCTCGACCCCACTTACGCACGCGCTTTTGAACGTGCGCGTGCAAACGGGGTTGAGGCTTGGGCCGTTCGGTGCCACATAACGGACAAAAGCATTGATGCCAGTAAGCTGGTGCCAATTGAGTAGATTAAGACGGATCGAGTGATGGTAACCTATATCGAAGCAACAAGCGCACCCATGAAATATACGGGCCAGATCAGGCTCTATGGCCCCGAGGCTTTCGAGGGTATGCGCACGGTCTGCAACCTGACGGCACGCTGTCTCGATGCCCTCAACGATATCGTCAAGCCGGGCGTGACCACCAATGAAATCGATCGCTTCGTGTTCGAGTTCGGCATGGATCACGGCGCGTTTCCGGCAACGTTGAACTATCGCGGCTACACGAAATCAACCTGCACGTCGATCAATCACGTCGTCTGCCATGGCATTCCGAACGAGAAGCCACTGCGCGAGGGTGATATCGTCAATATCGACGTGACTTATCTCCTTGATGGCTGGCACGGCGATTCAAGCCGCATGTATGCGGTAGGCGAAATCAAGCGCGCCGCTGAGCGGTTGCTTGAAGTCACCTATGAAAGCCTTCTGCGTGGGATTGCCGCCGTAAAGCCTGGCGTGAAAACCGGCGCTATCGGCGCCGCAATTCAGACTTTTGCCGAAGGCGAGCGCTGTTCCGTTGTGCGCGATTTCTGTGGTCACGGCGTGGGACAGCTGTTCCATGATGCGCCGAATATCCTCCATTACGGCACGCCGAATGAAGGTGTTGAGATCAAGGAAGGCATGATCTTCACGATCGAGCCGATGATCAATCTCGGCAAGCCGCACGTGAAGGTTCTCGCCGACGGCTGGACCGCGGTTACCAGAGACCGTTCGCTGACGGCACAATATGAACATACGGTGGGTGTTACGAAGGATGGCTGCGAGATATTTACACTCTCTCCGGCCAATGTCTTCGGCCCATCTTCCATGAGATAACAACGAAGAGATATAGTTCTCGGTAATTGTCTGGTCTGTTTTTGCGGGGGTTTAAACAGGATGGCAAAGAGCAAGAATGAGCCGGGTAACATTGAGTTGCCCGGTTTCAGTGATACACTTCAACTTACGCCGAAGATCGACAAACCGCATTATGCCGGGCATCGTGATCGTCTCAAACAGCGCTTTCGGGATACTCCCGATGCGCTGGCGGACTATGAACTGCTCGAAATGTTGTTGTTTCGCGCCATTCGCCGCGCCGACACCAAGCCGCTTGCCAAAGCTCTGCTGATGCGGTTCGGCTCGATTGCCGAAGTACTGGCCGCCCCCGAAAAGCTGATTGCCGAAGTTCCCGGCGCCGGTCCTACTGTGGCGCATGAACTCAAGCTTGTAGAGGCTGTCGCCAAGCGAAGTGCGCGCAGCACTGTCATGGAGCGCGAAGTACTCGGCTCTTGGAACAAGGTGATCGAATATTGCACCGCGGCCATGGCTTACGAGACCCGCGAGCAGTTCCGCATCCTGTTTCTCGACAAGAAGAACAAACTGATTGCCGACGAAGTCCAGCAGACGGGCACGGTGGACCACACGCCGGTCTATCCGCGCGAAGTGGTCAAACGGGCTCTGGAACTCTCCGCCACCGCCATTATTCTGGTCCACAACCATCCTTCCGGTGATCCCACACCATCGCGCGCCGACATCGATATGACCAAGCAGCTCGTCAACGCTGCCAAAGCACTCAACATCACGGTGCATGATCATGTCATCGTCGGAAAGCACGGCCATGCCAGCTTCCGTGGACTGGGATTGATCTAACAAAAATTTCCGCATCCAGCAGTTACCGATTGTTAAGCATAGCGCGAAGAATGGTTGCGCATTGCATGGAAATCGCTCGAATTTTCTTAAATTTGGACACAATCAGAGGTGAGACGAGAGCCAGTTCGAAGGCACGGCCTTTCGATGGGTATAATGAATTCAGGCATGTTTCCCGCCAACGTTTCCAGACGGGAAAATCGGAGTAAAAAATGTTGAAGCGTTCTATCACCGCAGTGGCGCTTGGCGCCGCAATCGTTGCTTTTGCAGGTTCGGCTTTCGCTGCCGACATGATGGGAGCAACCGACTATTCCTATAATGATCCTGTCGCCGCAGGCCCGCATGACTGGTCCGGCAACTATATCGGCGCACAGGTTGGCGCTTCTTCGTCCAGGGTTCCCGGTCCTTTCACCAACCGCACTGGTGCTCTTGGCGGCGTTGTCGTGGGCAAAAACATGCAGAGCGGCAATGTCGTGTTTGGCGGAGAACTCGAAGGAAACTTCGCCGAAGCCGAACATCGCATCGGCAATGGCGGCAGCCTTCAGCAGTCATGGAACGGCAATGCCAAGGGCAAGGTCGGCTATGCTTTCGACAAGACGCTCGTTTACGGCACGGCTGGCTACGGCGTGACCCGCTTCAAGGCCAAGGACAACACCACCTCGGCTCCGGGCTGGGAAGGTGGCGCACTGGTTGGCGCTGGTGTTGAACAGGCCCTGAGCGGCCCGCTTTCCGTAAAGGCCGAATATGACTTCCAGCGCTTTAACGATGTGAAGTCCCGTGTCAACGGCGTGGAACAGCGCAACAATCTGAAGAACCATTCGATCAAGGCCGGTCTGAACTACAAGTTCTAGGCCTCGCGATCCGATGCGAAACTTCATTCTGTTTTTGCATCAAGCAATTCTGCATTTGCACAAAGGGCTGCGTTTCATAGCGCAGCCCTTTCGTTTTGCATAAATTTATCTTCATTTCGCAGTCTGACTACGTCATTCGATGGCTTGACTCCGACAGGCACTAACCGATTATAAATTGGTAGTGGAAGTGCGGGGAACAATAAGAGCGAAAAGCTCAACCACCATATCGGGAGGTTATCTTACCTTGCCGTGTTGTTTCCTCGCGCCTGAACACTTGGATATGTGGCTCTGCTGTCGCAGACCATGCAGTCAGGAATGAAAGAATGCAGCGCGTTTTTGACGGACACAACGATGTCCTTCTGCGGCTTTGGGAAAATGCCCGCAAGGGCCAAGACCCGATCAAGGAATTTATCGACGGGACGGATATCGGCCATATCGATCTGCCCCGTTCGCGCAAGGGCGGTCTCGCCGGTGGCATATGCGCCATCTACATACCTTCGGGCGAGCATATCGAACTGGGCAAGCCTGATGCCAATGGCCACTACGAAACGCCGCTTTCAGTGCCGCTGGAACGTAGCCCCTCCCTCGACATCGCTCTCGAAATCGCAGCCATCGCGTTGAAGCTGGAAGCTGCCGGGGGCTGGAAGCTCTGCCGCAACGGTCGTGAACTCGACGAAACGCTGAACAGCGACACATTCGCCGCCGTGCTGCACATGGAAGGCTGCGAAGCCATCGATGCCGATCTGGCTGCTCTTGAGGTCTTTTATGCTGCCGGCTTGCGTTCGCTCGGACCGGTCTGGAGCCGCAACAACGTTTTCGCTCACGGTGTTCCATTCGCCTATCCGATGAGCCCCGATACTGGCCCGGGCTTGACCGATGCAGGCAAGCGCCTGGTCAAAGCGTGCAACACCAAGGGCATTCTGATCGACCTGGCGCATATCACCGAAAAAGGTTTCTGGGATGTGGCCAAACTGAGCGATCAGCCGCTGGTCGCCAGCCATTCCAACGCACACGCCCTCACTCCTGTCGCCCGCAACCTGACCGACCGTCAGCTTGATGCGATCCGCGAGAGCAAGGGTCTTGCCGGACTGAACTACGCCACGACGATGCTGCGCGCGGACGGTAAGGAAGACGCCAACACGCCGCTGTCCGATGTAGTTCGCCACGTGGATTACATGGTTGAACGCATGGGCATCGACTGCGTAGCGCTCGGTTCGGACTATGACGGCGCAACAATTCCAGCCGAAATTGGCGATGCCGCAGGCACGCAAAACCTTGTCGATGCACTGCGAAAAGCGGGCTATAGTGAACAAGAGCTAGCAAAACTTTGCCAGGACAATTGGGTACGGGTTCTGAAACAGGCTTGGCACGAAGCGGCCTGATCTGGTGCGCATCCCGAAAAGTGTGAAATGGTTTTCGGAATAAGATGCGCGAAAAAACAAAGACAAAATCCCAAACAAAATCATAGGAAGGGGACTCTCAACATGATGCATTTCGGACGTTTTCGTATTCTGGCTGCGGGTGCAGCACTTGCCGCGGTACTGGCCGCAAATCCAGCCTGGTCGGCCACGCCAGCCGACACACTGGTTCAGGCATGGGCCATCGATGACACGATCACGCTGGACCCGGCAGAATCCTTCGAACTGAGCCCGGCCGAATTCATCGGCAACGCTTATGACATGCTCGTTCGCCTCGATATCAACGACACGTCGAAAGTCATACCGGGCGTCGCTGAAAGCTGGACCGTTTCTGACGATGGTCTCACCTATACGTTCAAGCTGAAGAAGGACATCAAGTTCGCCTCCGGCAACCCGATAACGTCTGCCGACGTGGCTTATTCTTTCGAACGCGCTGTGCGTCTCGACAAGAGCCCGGCTTTCATCCTGACCCAGTTCGGCCTGACCAAGGATAACGTCAACGAAAAGGCGAAAGCCGTAGACGATACTACCTTCGTCTTCACCGTCGACAAGCCATATGCACCAAGCTTCGTGCTGAACTGCCTGACCGCGACCGTGGCCGCAATCGTCGACAAGAAGCTCCTCGAAGAGCATGCCGCAAAGGTCACGCCGACCGACGATTACAAATACGACACCGACTATGCCAACGCATGGCTGAAGACCAAGTCGGCAGGCTCGGGCCCGTTCACGATCCGCGAATGGCGCGCCAATGAAGTCGTCATTCTGGAACGCAACGACAATTTCTACGGCGAAAAGGCAAAGCTCAAGCGCGTTTTCTATCGTCACGTCAAGGAAAGCGCGACGCAGCGCCTGATGCTTGAATCCGGCGACGTCGATGTGGCGCGCAATCTGGAACCGGGCGACTATGAAGCCGTTCTGAAGAACGACAAGCTGACGACCGCCAGCGCTGCCAAGGGCACGGTCTATTACATCAGCCTCAACCAGAAGAACGAAAACCTGGCCAAGCCGGAAGTTCGCGAAGCGTTCAAATATCTGGTCGATTATGATGCAATCGGTTCAACCCTCATCAAGGGCATCGGTGAAATCCGTCAGACCTATCAGGCAAAGGGCGTTCTTGGTTCTCTCGATGCTGCACCCTACAAGCTCGACGTAGCCAAGGCGAAGGAACTGCTCGCCAAGGCAGGCCTGAAGGATGGTCTATCGGTCACGTTCGACGTCCGTAACGGCCAACCGGTCACCGGCATTGCCGAATCCTTCCAGCAGACCGCTGCTCAGGCTGGCGTGAAGATCGAAATCATCCCCGGCGACGGCAAGCAGACACTGACCAAGTATCGTGCCCGTAACCACGACATGTATATTGGCCAGTGGGGCATGGACTATTGGGATCCGAATTCCAATGCCGAAGCTTTCACCAGCAACCCGGATAACAGCGACGACGCATCGACCAAAACGCTTGCATGGCGCAACGCCTGGGACATTCCTGAGCTGACCAAGCAGACGCAGGCAGCTCTTCTGGAACGCGATAACGACAAGCGTGCTGAACAGTACAAGAAGCTTCAGCAGGAAGCTCTCGACCAGAGCCCGTTCGTCATGCTGTTCCAGCAGGTTGAAGTTGCAGGTATCGCCGGCAACGTGAAGGGCTACAAGCTCGGCCCGACATTCGACTCCAATTTCCTGGCGCCCATCAGCAAGGAATAGTTGGCTGCGCCTCAGCGCATGAAAGCTTTTCATGCGCTGAATCGGCTTAAAAACAAAAGGATGGAGCGGTTTTCTGAATCAAAACGGAAAGCCGCTCCAGAGCATTTCCAGCGAACCGGTTTCGCTCCCGGAAATGCGTCACAACAGGAAATGGAACGGCTCATCGAAACCGTTCTAGGGCTTTTCAAGCAAAGATGACTGAGGCTTCAGACCAGAACCTGTTCTGAAATGCTCTCATTGTCGGAAGCGGTCAAAACATTGAGCAACACTGGAACCACCAAAAAGGTAAGGCGAGCGCCACGGCGTTCAACGGTCCTTGCCGCGTCGTTAGCCAGTTTTCTGGTCATCGTCGTCACGACCTATCTGGGCCTTCTGGCCGTCACATTCTTTATCGGCCGTGTGGTGCCGATCGACCCTGTGCTTGCCATCGTCGGCGACCGCGCTCCTGCGCATGTCGTGGCGCGCGTGCGGGAAGAAATGGGCTTTAACCTGCCCTATTACCAGCAGTTCTATCTTTACGTTAAGGGTGTGCTACAGGGCGATTTTGGCACTTCGGTACTGACGACCAATCCGGTCATGACCGACATTCGCCGCGTTTTCCCCGCGACCATGGAACTCGCTACCGTCGGCACCATCATCGGCGCTTTGTTCGGCATTCCGCTCGGCGTTCTCGCCGCCGTGAAGCGTGGTAGCCTCGTCGACCAGATTGTGCGCGTGATCGGCCTCGTTGGCTATTCGGTGCCGATCTTCTGGCTCGGTATGCTGGCACTTCTGATCTTCTATGCGCGGCTCGGCTGGACCTCGGGTCCCGGACGTATCGACATCACATTCGAATACACGTTCACGCCGATCACCGGTTTCTACCTGATCGACGCGATCATCCAGCGCGACTGGCCAGCTCTCAAGGATATCGTCTCCCACCTTATCCTGCCGTCGGCTTTGCTCGGCTATTTCTCCTTGGCCTATATCAGCCGCATGACCCGTTCCTTCATGCTCAACGAGCTGGAACAGGAATATATCGTTGCTGCTCGTGCCAAGGGTATTTCGGAAACCCGCATCATCTGGGGCCATGCGCTGCGCAATGCCGCCGTCCCGCTCGTGACAGTGATTGCGCTTTCCTATGCCGGACTTCTGGAAGGTTCGGTTCTGACCGAAACCATCTTCTCCTGGCCCGGCCTCGGACTCTATATCACCAATTCCCTCCAAAACGCTGATATGAATGCCGTTCTCGGTGGCACTATCGTTATCGGGTCGGTCTTTATCGCGCTCAACCTCGTGTCCGATCTTCTCTATCGGGTTCTCGATCCAAGGACGCGCGTACGATGAGCCAAATGACAGATACTTCCAACCTCTCATGGCGTGAATGGCTGCTTACCGAGCGGCCACAATCACGCACGCAAGCCCGTCTCGGCCGGGCCTATATGGTCTGGCGGCGTTTCACCGCCAACAAGCTGGCGGTTCTCGGCCTCCTGATCATCATCGGATTGCTCGTCGTTGCAGCGCTGGCCGATGTGCTGGCGCCGCATTCGCCGGTTATCGGCGATCTGGCCAATGCCCGCCTGCTGCCGCCGGGAACACCCGGCTATCTGCTCGGCACCGACGATCAGGGCCGCGATATTCTTTCGCGTCTGATCTATGGCTCCCGCCTCACTCTCTATGTGGTGTTGCTGGTCGCCATCATCGCCGCGCCTATCGGCCTTCTGGTTGGTACTGTCGCCGGTTATGCCGGCGGCTGGGTCGATGCCGTACTGATGCGCATCACCGATATCTTCCTTGCCTTCCCGAAGCTCATTCTCGCGCTGGCCTTCGTTGCTGCTCTCGGACCCGGCATCGAAAATGCCATCATCGCCATCGCGATCACCTCATGGCCACCCTATGCGCGTATTGCGCGCGCGGAAACGCTCACGGTGCGCAACTCGGATTATATCTCCGCTGTTCGCCTGATGGGCGCTTCGCCGATCCGTATCGTCGTGCGCCACATCATGCCGCTCTGCACATCTTCGCTGATCGTGCGTGTGACGCTCGACATGGCAGGCATCATCCTGACGGCAGCGGGCCTCGGCTTCCTCGGCCTCGGCGCTCAGCCGCCATTGCCTGAATGGGGCGCGATGATCGCTTCCGGTCGCCGCTTCATTCTCGACCAGTGGTGGGTTGCAGCCATGCCGGGTATTGCGATCCTGATCGTCAGCCTTGGCTTCAATCTTCTGGGCGATGGCCTGCGCGATGCGCTCGATCCGCGGGGTAACAATCAATGAAGCCTCTTCTCACTGTTGAAGACCTGCGCGTCACCTTCCCGACGCGCACAGGCGCAATCGAGGCCGTGCGCGGTGTCAGCTTCGAGCTTGGCCGCGAGCGTCTCGGTATTGTTGGCGAATCCGGTTCTGGCAAATCCCAGACCGGCCGCGCCATCATGGGGCTTACCCCGCTCCATGCGAAGATCACCGCCAGAAAACTCGAGTTCGATGGCATCGACCTTCTAAACGCGTCGGCCCGTGAACGCCGCGCCTTGCGCGGTGGCCGCATAGCCATGGTGTTGCAGGACCCGAAATATTCGCTCAACCCTGTCATGACCATCGGCAAGCAGATCGCCGAAACGCTGAAGGCCCATGGCAAATTCAGCAGCGATGAAATCCGCAAGCGCTCAATCGCCATGCTCGAAGCCGTGCAGATTCGCGATGCTGAACGCGTCATGAGCCTTTATCCGCACGAAGTTTCGGGCGGTATGGGCCAGCGCGTCATGATCGCCATGATGCTGGTCGCCGAGCCGGAAATGCTGATCGCCGACGAACCAACTTCGGCCCTCGACGTGACGGTTCAGCTTGAAGTGCTCGGCATTCTGGACAAGCTGGTTGCCGAACGCGGCATGGGGCTGATCTTCGTCAGCCACGACCTGCGCCTCGTTTCTTCATTCTGCGACCGCGTTATCGTCATGTATGCGGGCAAGATCGTGGAGGAAATTGCGGCGAAGGACCTCGCCAATGCGAAACATCCCTATACGCAAGGATTGCTGAACTGCATGCCGAAAATCGGAGCCGATCGCCATCCCCTGCCAACCTTGCAGCGCGAGGAGGCTTGGAAGCTATGACAGGGGAAACTATGAGCACGGCATCTGCACTGAGCGTCGACAATATCGACGTCTATTTCGACCATTTCCATGCGCTGAAATCGGTGAGCATCGACGTAGCGCGCGGCGAATCCTACGGCCTCGTGGGTGAATCCGGTTCCGGCAAGTCGACCCTGCTACGTGCCGTTGCAGGACTGGCACCCGTTGAAGACGGCGAAATCCGCATAGACGGGCAATTGCTGAAGACGCCGCGCGACAAGGCATTCTATCGCAATGTCCAGATGGTGTTTCAGGACCCTTACGGCTCGCTGCATCCCCGGCAAACGGTGGACCGGCTGCTGCTGGAACCGCTTGCCATCCACGGCGTCGGCGACACCGAACAGCGCATCGTGAAGGCGCTCGATGAAGTCGGCCTCGGTTCCGGCTTCCGCTTTCGCTATCCGCACCAGCTTTCAGGCGGCCAGCGCCAGCGTATTGCCATTGCCCGCGCCCTGATCGTTGAGCCCAGCATATTGCTGCTCGATGAGCCGACCTCGGCGCTCGATGCATCGGTTCAGGCGGAAGTGCTGAATCTGCTGGAGCAGGTTCGGCGTGACCGCAACCTGACCTTCGTCATGGTCAGCCACGATCTTGGCGTTGTGACCCATATGTGCGACCGGCTTGCTGTCATGCGTAATGGAGAGGTCGTGGAACAGCTGCAGGCAGACGATCTTGTTAGCGGCAATATCCATGCCGACTATACGAAGAACCTGATGCAGGCCAGCGAAGGCTTCCGCAGGTAATGCAAAAACTTGTCTCCCAAAAGTGGTAATCGGTTTGGGGGATAAAGACATGCAAAAAACAAAGGGGACCTGCCGGTCCCCTTTTTCATTGCATCAATCGTCGGATGCCTTGCGCGGTGTGTCGCCATCCTGCCCGCGCCGCCAATAGGCGACAATAAGCTGGCGATCCTTCGCAACATTACGTTCCTTGCGCATATAGGTGCGGATCGACCGGAATGCGTTGAACTCGCAACCGGCCCAGACGTAAATGTCTTCCTCGTCTTCCGGTAGTTCGACTGCGCGGACCGCATCCTGCAACAATGTCGTCGTTCCGGCTTCCGCACCGTCACGGTTCAGCCACTGCAGATCGACATCGGCACGAGAGACAAGTTCCTGCTCTTCCGAAGCACTGCCGATCTCGACGCGCACGACCGCCTTGGTCCCTTCCGGCAGACGCTCCAGAATGCGCCCGATGGCAGGTAGCGCGGTTTCGTCACCCGCAAGCAGATACCACTTCGCATCGCCCGCATCGCCACCGCCCGGCCCCGTCATCCCGACAATATCGCCCGGCTTGGCGCTGACAGCCCAGCCGGAACCCGGCGCGTCGCAATCATCGCCATGGACGACCATATCGATATCCACCCAGCCGGCTACGCTATCGATGTTGCGGATCGTATAGACACGTGTGGCAAGCTTGGCTTCGCCATCCGGCCAGACAGGACGGCCATCTTCGCCGGTTGTGGGCCATTGCGGTTTGGCAAGACCTTCCGGCGGAAACAGCAGGCGGATATGAAGACCCAACTGCGAGAAGCGGAACAGGTTGTCGCCCTTCAGACGAATACGACGCATATGCGGCGTTACGTTCGATACTGCAACGACCTGCATCTCGCGGAAGTAAGGCAGCGGCAACCCGGCGGCCCCATCACCTTCCCAGATGATTTTCGGTTTGGCGCTGCCCTTGTCGAGAAATTCCAGCACATGCTCGGCGATGGAATATTTCATATAGGCAAGACCGGTTTCGTCCTCGCTTTTGACGTCGACGCTAACCGTTTCATCATCCCATTGCACATCAGCCTGACCGAAGCTCAGCACCAGCTTGGCCGTGCTGCCCTGCCGATGCACGTCGGCATGCTCGACAAAATGATCGAGGAGCTGATTGACCACATGACCGGCATTTGTGAGCGCAAAGCGGGTATTGGCGTTGAGTTCGGACATGCCCCGTCCTCCTTTGGGAAACAATTTCCCCAGCCTTACCCGAATATAACATGACTATTCAAGTCATCATTTCGATTTGAACCCGCAATAAATTGTGACGGGCAGTGCCTGTCGCCAGACATCGAAAGAGCCAAGTGCACCCGCTTGCGCAACGCCAAGACGCGTCAATTCTCCGCCGAATTTCTCACGCCAGTTGAAAAGCAGCATCTCGCTTTGCAAGGTCACTGCATTCGCGACAAGCCTGCCACCCGGTTTCAGCGCGTTCCAGCAGGCTTCCAGAACGCCGTCATCCGTTACACCGCCGCCGATGAAGATCGCATCCGGCGCTTCCAGCCCTTCCAGTGCACAGGGCGCCCCGCCCTTGACCAACTGCAATCCGGGGACACCCAATGCCGCGCGATTTCGCTCGATCATCCCCTGCCGCTGTTCGTCCGCTTCTATGGCAATCGTGCGACATGAAGGATGAACACGCATCCATTCAATGCCGATCGATCCGCAACCGGCGCCGACATCCCAAAGCAATTGACGCGGCAATGGCTGCAATCGCGATAGAGTGACAGCACGAACGTCGCGCTTGGTCAGTTGTCCGTCATTCTCAAACGCTTCATCGGGCAGACCCGCGACGGGAGAAAACACGCGCGCATCCGGCGCAGCAACACATTCAATCGCCAGTACATTGAGATCGGCGCATCGCTCATGGGACCAGTTTTCGGCGGAACCCTGAACCCGGCCTTCCTTTGGCCCGCCAATATGTTCAAGCACCGTCATCAGGCTTTGGCCAAACCCTTGTCCTTGAGCATTGCCGCGGCTTTTGCTGGCGTCGAACCATCATTGCTGAGCACGAGAAGTTTCTCGCCGGGCAGAATGTGCGGGAGCAAAAGTTCGAACGGGCGACCGTGCACGCTAACAGACCGCACATCCTGAAGAGGCCAGCCCATGCGCGCAGCGGCGAGTGAAAGAGAGGACGGATAGGCAAGAACAAGCATTTCCTCTGGCGAGAAATGCCGGGACAAAGTCGCTCCCACACCAAAAAACATTGGATCGCCGCTTGCCAGCACAACCACCGGCTGGCCGCGATACGCCTCAATCATCACGAAAGCTTCGTCGAATGGAGATGGCCAGGCTACGCGCTCGGCTTTGATATCGCCACTCAGAAAGTCCAAATGGCGCTTGCCGCCGAAAATGACCGCAGCAGAGTTGAGCGCGGCGAGCGCGGTTTTCCCAAGCCCGTCAAACCCATCCTCACCGATTCCGATCACTGTCAGCCAGCGTGCCATGCGCGATGCTCCTTTTCCCTGTTCGTATGGCGGGGCAGTAGCAAGTGCAAGCGGCAAGGCGTATAAGGCTGAAATGTCGAGCCAGCAAATCACTCAGTCGCGGCAAGCCCAACCCGACAGGCGCAACGCCTGCCCCGGTCTTTCGCGTATGGTTATGGCCAGGGATGGGGCTATTGCCCGTATCAAACTGAGGCTTGGTCGCCTGTCAGCTGATCAGGCGCGTTCAATTGCAGCAATAGCCGAACGTTTCGATGCAGGCGCGATAGAGCTGTCGATTCGCTCCAATATCCAGTTGCGCGGTATTACGCCCAGACATTGGAACGATGCCGTCGCGGCACTTCACGAGGCTGGCCTTGGCGCCGACAATCCCGGTGCGGATGATATTCGCAATGTGATGGTCAGCCCCACCGCTGGCATTGACCGGGGCCAGATATGCGACGTCACCGGACTGGCATCGTCTGTGCTGGACATGCTGCAGGCGAATGAGGCTTTTTATGCCCTGTCGCCGAAATTCTCGCTGCAGATCGACGGCGGCGAAAACTGCGCGATGATTTCTCATCCGGGTGACATCTGGCTTTCGGCGATAGACGGCGAAACCTTTGCTTTTGGCCTTGCTTCGTCTCCCGACAGGGAAGCGCTGGGGGCCGTAGACGCGCAGCATGCCCTGCCCTTCATCGAAACGATGCTGCGTCGTTTTTTACGCCATGCCAGCTTTGCGCGGATGAAACATCTGTTTGAAGCCATCCCAGCATCAGAGTTTGTGGCAGGTCTGAGCCGGGAATTGTCGTTCCCGATTCATCCCGCAACCGGCTGGAAGCGCAAGGCACCGATGCCATTTTCGCATCTTGGCAACAACCAGCAGTCTGACGGTTCATTTTATGTCGGCGCCGTGCCGCTCCTGGGACGCCTGACATCGGCGCAACTAGCAGGTCTGGCAGATCTCTCCGACAGCGGAAGGCGTGGACTGCGTCTGACGCCGTGGCAAGGCGTTATCCTGCCTTATGCAGGCGAAACCCAGATTGGTGAACTAACCGAAAAACTTCGTTCGCTTGACCTCGAAACGACAGCCGAAGCCCCACATGCGCGGCTTCGTGCCTGTTCGGGATCAAATGGCTGCGTCTCCGCACTCGCCGACACACAGACAGACGGTAAAAGGCTGGCAACATATCTGGCGCCGGGAAAATCATCCGTGCACATCACGGGATGCGCCAAGTCATGCGCAGCACTTGCACCTTTGCCGCACACGCTTCTGGCGCGCTCGACAGGTCGCTACGATCTTTATGCGCAAGAGACGTTTCCGCAAGACGGGGCTGGACCATCGCGCTTTGGACGGCTATTGGCGACTGATATCACCATTGACGAAGCGGCGTGCCTTCTGAACGCCCGACACTGATTAGAGCGGTCACCATGACAGACTATATTCGCGATGGGCAGGCCATTTACGACCGGTCCTTCGCCATCATTCGCGCCGAGGCCGATCTAAGCCGGATATCAGCCGATCTGGAAAAGCTTGCAGTCCGTGTCATTCATGCCTGCGGCATGGTGGATGTGGTCAATGACCTCGCTTTCTCGCAAGGCGCTGGCAAAGCCGGACGCGACGCTCTGCTCGCCGGTGCGCCCATTCTTTGTGATGCACGCATGGTGGCCGAAGGCATTACCCGCTCTCGTCTGCCTGCCAATAATGAAGTCATCTGCACGCTGAACGACCCATCGGTTCCCGAGCTTGCAACGAAGATCGGCAATACCCGCTCGGCTGCAGCGCTCGACCTCTGGCTCCCGCATCTCGGCAACAGCATTGTTGCAATCGGGAATGCACCGACCGCCCTTTTCCGCCTATTCGAATTGCTGGATGCTGGCGCGCCAAGACCTGCGCTCATCATCGGCATGCCGGTTGGCTTTGTCGGCGCGGCAGAATCCAAAGACGAACTCGCCACAAACAGCCGCGGTGTACCTTATGTGATTGTACGCGGAAGACGTGGTGGCAGCGCCATGACGGCAGCGGCAGTCAATGCGCTCGCGTCGGAGCGCGAATAATGACGGTAAAAGGCAGACTGTTTGGCCTGGGCGTTGGCCCCGGCGATCCCGAACTGATAACGCTGAAAGCCCTGCGTCTCCTCAAAAGCGCACCGGTTGTGGCTTATCACGCAGCCAAGGGGAAGAGGGGCAATGCCCTCACAATAGTCGAGGAATATCTTTCACCGGAACAGGTTCTGGTGCCGTTGATCTATCCAGTGACGACGGAAAAGCTTCCCGCGCATATGGATTACGAACAGATCGTCAGCGATTTCTACGGCGAGATAACGAGCACGATAGCGAGCCACCTTGATAGAGGTCAGGATGTGGCCGTGATAGCGGAAGGCGACCCGTTTTTCTACGGCTCGTTCATGTATATTCATGACCGGCTTGCCGATCAGTATGAAACGGAAGTCGTGCCCGGTGTCTGCTCCGTTCTTGGCGCTTCAGCTGTGCTGGGCGCGCCACTGGTCTATCGCAATCAGACATTATCCGTTCTCTCCGGCGTCATGAGCGCAGAAGAACTGACGCGACGGCTCGCGGATACAGGCGCTGCAGCTATCATGAAGCTTGGCAAAAACCTCGATAAGGTCCGCGCTGTGCTGGGCGAGCTCGGTCTCATGGACCGTGCGCTCTATATTGAGCGCGCCACCATGGCCAATCAGCGCATTGTGCCACTTGCCGAAGTCAATGGTAGCGACTGTCCCTATTTCTCGATCATTCTCGTTCCGGGGCAAAAATGGAACGGCGCGTGATTCCCGCAATTCTGGTTCTCGGAGAAGCCGCGGTTCCTGCCGCGCGGCGGATCGCATCGGTGCTGGAACGTGCCGAAATACGCGGCCTCCAGAACCGTGTTGCGTCGCTGGATGAAACCTTCGTGCATTTCGGCGATGCGGTCAGGTCGCTTTATGAGGAGGGCCGCCCCATCATCGCGCTTTGTGCAGCCGGTATCGTCATCCGGGCGCTGGCACCATTGCTGCAGAACAAGCGCGTCGAACCGCCGGTTCTTGCTGTCGCCGAAGATGGAAGCGCAGTTGTGCCGCTTCTGGGTGGTCTCTCCGGTGTCAATGACATGGCCCGGCGAATTGCAGCGGCACTTGAGGTTGCGCCTGCCATAACCACGTCCGGCGAACTGCGGTTCGGAATCAATCTGCTGCACCCGCCTGCCGAACTGACCCTTGCCAATCCTGACGACGCGAAAAATTTCACGTCGAACCTGCTTGCGGGACAGAAGGTGCAGCTTGACGGAAAATCACGCTGGCTTGCAGATTCCAAACTGCCTTTCGCCAATGACGGTGCGCTGACGATCAGCATAACGCCCCACATCCGCACACCCCAGCCAGACGAGCTGATTTATCATCCGCGCAGTGTGGCGATTGGCGTCGATAGGGTCAGCGAGAACATTCAGAACGATATTGAAGATGCTCTCGCCAATGCAGGCATTGCCCCCGCGTCGCTGGCATTGCTTCTCGCCCACGAAAAAGACTGCACTTCGCCGCGGCTCCAAGAGGCTGCGGCGAAAATTGGTGTCCCGCTGCGCTATGTGGCGAATGCAACCGATGCTCGTGAGATCGTTCTTCATTCGGTGGAACAGCCGGTTCAACTGATGGAGAGCTTGGGGCTTGCCATTGCCGTGGCTGCCACCCCGGCAGATGTTCTGTTTGTCGGTCGAAAACGTGGCAAGCTGGTCGTTATCGGCCTTGGGCCCGGATCACGAGAGCTAATGACGCCTGCCGTTCAGCACGAACTGGAACAGGCCGAAGACATTCTCGGCTATGAGACCTATGTGCGGATGGCGGAAGAAAACCTTCGTCCTTTCCGCGCCGATCAGATCGTTCATATGACTGATAATCGGGAAGAAATGCAGCGGGCACGTCATGCATTCGAACTCGCTGCTTCCGGGCGACATGTCGCCATGGTTTCTTCGGGAGATCCCGGTGTCTTCGCCATGGCTGCGGCAGTCGTGGAGGCGCTTCACGAAACGGAAAATGCGGCATGGCACGGCGTGGAGCTCGTCATCCAGCCCGGCATTTCCGCTGCAATGGCCGCCGCATCGCGGATCGGAGCGCCGCTCGGACACGACTTCTGCATCGTTTCACTGTCGGACAATCTGAAACCCTGGGAAATTATCGAAAAGCGCCTTGCGCTTGCCGCCGAAGCCGATCTCGCCATGGCGTTCTACAATCCCATTTCCAGGGCACGTCCGCATCAGCTTGGTCGCGCGCTTGAAATCCTGCGGCAATATCGGTCTCCCGAAACGCCCGTTGTCCTTGGGCGCGACATAGGCAGACCGGCTGAGACTACACGGACAACCACGCTCGGCGCACTGACACCAGATGATGTCGACATGCGAACCGTTGTGATTGTCGGCTCGTCCCACACGCAGGTTTTTGCGAAATCTGATGGCAGGGAGTGGGTTTATACACCGCGCTGGTACGGCGAAAAGCCAGAGAAATGACAAACAAAAAAGGCAGGGAAAACCCTGCCTTTTTCATGTGTTATCCCTGATTGTTGAATCAGTTCTTCTTCGCCTTAGCCTTTTTCGGCTGGGCAGCGGCGGCTGCATCGGCCTTGGCTGCTGCCGCTTCAGCTGCAACCTGATCGGCGCTCTTCGGCGACGTATCGATAACAGCGCGCACACCGCCCTTGGCGGTCAGCTGGCAAACAGCGGTACGCAGATCGACCTTGAGATCGACATCGGTGCCGCCTGCTGCACCCGGACGGGAGTTGATGGCAGAGATAGCGTGTTCCGGCAGGAAATACTTGTTGGCAGCGGCAGTGATGCACGGCTGCGCGAGCGCCGGATCGACATAAGCTGTCGGCGTGAAGCGAGGCATCGAAATCGTCGGCGCGCTGATCGGGGCATCGGTCTTGCCCGGCGTCGCCGTCGTGGTTGGTACAGTCGTCGTGCAGGCAGCGGCAAGCGGGGCCAACATGGCAATGGCTAGAAAACGGGCTCCGGTGCGGGCGCGTCCGTACATGATCTACCTCATAGGATCTGCTGAGTAGGTAAAATTTTAAGTTCGATAACTATTCGGTTTTGCTCGATTGTCGAGTGGCAGGAAGGTCACATTGCCAGAATTTCGATTCGCATCCACAGTCTGGCATCACTGTTTTGCTAGAATCCAGTTCAGCATCTCGCGCCAGTCGGACATGCGGATCGGCGTGCCGTGATTACCACTTTCGAAACGCCGGAACTGGACCGGATAACCCGGCGCGCGCTTGCTTATCTCGCGATAGAAGGCTTCCTGCTTGTCGATTGCAAAAACCGGATCACGGCTGCCATGTCCGAAGAAGATCGGCACACGTTTCTTGAATGCGGGTGACTTGAAAAATCCGTCATCCCAAAGCGAGCCGAGCAGAATAAGTCCTGCGAGCTGGTTCCCCGCCTTTTCATTAGCCGCTATGCGCCAGCATAGTGTTCCGCCTTGCGAGCCGCAGGACAGGATCAACGGAGCGCTCGGTGATGATGCCTTGGCTGCTTCGATCAATCCGGCAATCTGCGCCTCACCCGCATCGGCAAAATCCTTGAAATCCGGCGTGATATAGAGACCGCCATTCAGTGCCGCGAGATTCTTCACACGGTTGAAATTGCCGCCAAAGGTAAAATCATTCATACCTTGCAGGCGATTACCGCCCCTACCATGCAGGTAGATGACGATAAAGGACGCGCCTTCGCGCCTGCCTGCTGTCATGGCCTTCACCGGCCCGGCAGCAGTCTGAAAGGTAACGTCCTTCTGGTAAGCGCGCGCCTTCAGCGAGACATAGGCATCTTTCACGCGCTTTTCAGGCACCGCATCGCGCCCGTTGATATCGCGCATCTCGTTGTAATCGATAACCTTGTAATCATCATTGTCAGCGCTGCTGATAATGCCGGGATAGGCGAAATAATCGTCCTTGTATGGCGGCAAAGACGCTGCCCCGGATGCCATCACAGTTGAAAACAGAAACAATGCCCCAAACAGGCCACCTATTCCATGCTTCAACATTCTATGGCTCATCGGATTACAGCTCCAGCGTATGATAGCGCCTGTTGAGATAGACCAGCGCCTCGTCCTCGGCTTTGGACCGCAGGCCCACGACTTCCCCGAAAAGGACGTGATGCGTGGAGTGATCCTGCACGCTGACCACCCGGCAATCGAAAGCAGCAAGTGCACCCTGCAATATGGGTGCTCCGGTCACCTGAACATCCCAGCGCGCCAGTTCGAACCGCTCATCCTGGGTCAGGCCGATACGGCCCGAAAAAGCGTCTGCGAGCTGTTGGTGCGACCCCGCGAGCGTGTTGACGGCGAACACGCCGTTTTCGATGAACAGCCGGTTTTCTTCATGAATCTTTTGCAGGCAAATTAGGATCGTCGGCGGATTATCCGAAACCGAACAGGCCGCCGTCAGCGTCAGACCACGCCTTCCCGCACTACCGGCAGTCGTGACGATCTGTACTGCGCCGGCGTAATGGCTCATGGCATCCCGATAGGACTTGGATTCCACCGAAGCTGCACTTGAAATGATGTTCTTAATCGTTTGCACGTCCAACAGAATCCGTCTCGCCCTATGGCATGTTATCTGAAGCCAGCTACCTTGGTAACAAGCCCGCATAACGAGCCCAAATAAGGGCCCCACATAACGGGCATTGCACAAAGGCCAGGAAACAGCTACCCACTTTTCGTTGAAAATGCCACGAATTGTTTAATGAAGACGGATCACGTGATCGAGCTTGGGAAACGTCCGACCGCAGTACTGACAAGTATCATCCTTATACTGCTGGCCAGTTCAGTACTGGCGCAGGCGGAGGATATGCGCGTCGGGCTCGCAGCACCGCTGTCCGGAACGTTCGCTCCATTGGGCAATCAGCTGGCGGAAGGCGCTCGTGTAGCCGCCACGGCAAAAGGCGCAGAACTTGTTATTTTCGATGATCGCTGCGATGCTGAAGGCGGCAAGGAAGCCGCAGAACGCTTCGTCAAGGAAAACGTCCGGGTCGTCACCGGCTTTCTGTGCCCGGAAGCACTTGAAGCAGCACTTCCGGTTCTCGCAGCCGGCAACATACCTGTTGTGACATCAGGCGTCAGCGAAGCCACGCTAACTGAAAGACGTGCGCCCGCGCCGATGGCGGTATTCCGTCTTGCAACCGGCCTAGACAAGGAAACGCAGGCAACCGGGAGCTTCCTTGGCAGCCTTTGGCGCGCGCAATCTTTCGCAATCATCGATGATGGCACCATCGAAGGACGTGAACGAGCTGCACGCGTTTTAGCCAGCCTTAAAGAGCAACAACTACAGCCGGTTTTCACAGACACCTACCGACCGGGTCTCGATAACCAGAATGCTCTGGTCGCCCGGTTGCGGCGCGCAGGCGCTACCCATGTTTATGTCGGCGGTGAGCGCGACGATATCGCCGCTATAGGCGCAAGCGCTGCCGCGCTCAACTATTCCCTGACGATTGCTGGCGGCAGCCTTCTTGACGCAGCACCTGGCACACAGCCCTTAAGTCAAGGCACGTTGATGATTGCCCCGCTCCGTCCGCAGGAACTCTCGACGGCAAAGCCAGCAATCGATGCATTGCGTCAGGCCGGGAAACTTGCAGACGCCTATGCAATCATTGGTTATGCCAGTGCGGAAATCCCTGCGGATGTGATCAAGCGTGCCGACGAGCAGAAGCTGCCGATTATCGACACACTCCGCAATAATTCCTTTGAAACCGTTCTTGGCTCGATCAAGTTCGATGGCAATGGTGTCCGAACCGACAACCCGAACCGCCTGCAACGTTTCGATGGCAAGCGGTTCGTGCTAGCCGACAAGTAGCCCAATCAGGCTCGCAGCAATCACCAGTCCGGTCATCAGGCTCATCGTCGACCAGAAAAGATGAAGCGCGGCATCGATATCATCAGCGTTGGCGTCGCGCTTGCCGGATGCATTCAGCATCGGCCCTTCGACTTTCTCCGCCCCATATTGGCGCGGACCGGCAAGCGCCAGCCCCAGCCCGCCTGCAAAAGCCGATTCCGGCCAGCCAGCATTGGGCGAGCGATGCAGACGTGCATCACGGCGCATGACGGAAAACGCTTCTTTGCCTGAAAGCCTGTCTTTCGTGATCGCGGTGGCAAGGGAGGCGAGCAGTCCGGTCAGTCTGGCTGGGATATAATTAGCGACATCGTCCAGCTTTGCGGCAAAACGACCAAAGTCACGATAGCGATCATTCAGATGGCCGATCATGGAATCAGCGGTATTGATCAGCTTGTAGGCGAACAAACCGGGTAGCCCACCGACCAGAAACCAGAACGCAGGTGCAACGATACCATCTGAAGCGTTTTCCGCGAGGCTTTCTATCGCTGCACGACTGACACCGCCTTCATCGAGATGTTCGGGATTGCGCCCGACGATCATCGACACAGCCCGACGACCGCCTTCGATCCCTTCCTCACGCAATGCCAGTGCGACCGCCTGCACATGATCGGCAAGGCTTTTCTGTGCAAGCAGCACCGTCACGATCAGGATTTCGGCAACTGCACCGGCAGTCCCGGCGAAGGGTAACGAGAGTTCAAGGATGAGCCCCAGAACCACACAGGCCATCACCAGCCCGATCGTCAGCCACATGCCGTTTCGGCGAAGCACCGAGGCAGAGAGATTGCGATTGTTCCAGCGCTTTTCGCCCCACGAAATTGCTTTCCCGAACAGGACGACGGGGTGCGGCACCTTCTGCCATAGCTGCGGCGGGTCGCCGACAAAGCGATCCAGAAGAAGCGCCAGCGAAAGAATAATCAGCTTTATTTCCATGAGCTTGACCAGAAAAACTGAATCAAAATTTCAACGCCTTTTCGAACCGCGCAAGCGCCACATCATCCAAAGGCAAACCAATGCGCAACCAGCGCGGGGCGTAATCGAATTTCCGGATCAGAATATGTCTCTCGCACAATCTGGTGTAAATCCCGATTGCATCCGCGTGTTCGACGAGAGAAAACAACGCCGTGCCGCCAATTTCCCTCAGACCGCTTTTGTCCAGAACAGCCGACAATTCCGCCCGCCGCAGATCAATACGTGTGCGATAATCCGCAAGCGTTCCGGCATCGCTGAAAGCATGATTGGCGATTGCCAGTGCCGGGCCAGAAACCGCCCATGGTCCAAGCCGCCGCTCCAACGCTTCAACAAAACGACCGCCTGTAATTGCAAAGCCCAGACGAACGCCAGCAAGCCCGAAAAACTTGCCGAAGGATTTCAGCACGATCATCGGTGCATCTTCTGCATTTGCCGCAATGGTGACGGCCTCATGCGCGTCGGCGAACGCCTCATCAACAACCAGAAAGCCCCCGCGAGCACCGAGTTTCTGTGCAAGTTGCAGGAGAGCCTCTTTCGAAATCACGCGACCGTCTGGATTGTTCGGATTAACGATGACTGCCGCTGTTGCCTCACTCGGAATTTCATCAAGCGTCACACATTGCACAACCTTCCAGCCGGAAGCGGCGAACGAAGCAGCGTGTTCCTGATAGGTCGGTCCGAGGATGGCTACCGTCGACGGCGCGATCAGCGTTGGAACGAGCTGGATCAAAGCCTGCGTGCCCGGCGCTGCAACGATCGGTGCTTTCTCGTTCAGCCGATAATAGCTGCGGGCCAGTCGCAACGTTTCCTGTAACAATCCTTCATCAGGCAGACGGTTCCAGATTTCAGGTGTCAGTTCGGGAAGCGGAAAATGCTCTGGATTGATGCCCGTCGAAAGGTCGAGCCAGTCTTGCGGCCTGCCACCAAAACGCGCGACGGCCTTGTCGAGCGCGCCGCCATGCTCGATTTCTGCACTCAAGCTTTCTCTCCGCAAAAATCGATGACATGCATGAACGAGCCTGAAACGGAGCCGACTCTCAGGCCTGCCTCGCCAACATCGTCGCCGACAGCATCACGCACACGGAAAAGACGATCAGCCTTTCCTTCACGCACGATGCTGGCATAGTGAAACTCATGCGCCTTCAATGTCTCGGTCCAAGGCGCACCTGCAAGCGGTTCCAGCATGCGGTAGCCGAGATGCAGCTTTCTTTTTGCAAAGCTCGTTTCTAGCGGCAGAAGATCCAGCATCGGGTGTATGACACCCTCTGCATCCTGCAAGCTTTCGCCGAGAACCATGTAGCCGCCACATTCGCCGTAAACTGTTACCCCACGGGCTGCAGCTTCGCGCATGCCCGCCTCAAAACGTCCTGCCTGCGCCAAACGCCCTGCATGCAATTCAGGATAGCCGCCCGGCAGATAGATTGCATCGGCATCCTGTCTCGGAGACTCATCGTCGAGCGGTGAGAAGAATGAAATCTCCACCCCTCGCCTGCGCCAGCCTTCAAACAAATGCGCATAGGCAAAGGCAAATGCGTCATCGCGGGCAACGGCAATGTGGTTGCCCAGCGGCTTCAAGCGCGGCACATTGGCCATCGCATCGAAGCGCTTCGTCGCGACCAGATCGTTTGCAAAGCATCGAGATCGATATGCGTTTCCATTGCATCTGCAGCGTGTTCGAGAAAGCTCTCAAGATCAGAGTGCTCGCCCGCCTGCACCAGCCCCAGGTGCCTTTCCGGCAAGGAAAGAGCAGTATCGCGGGGCAATGCACCAAGAACCGGAATACGGAGCGGCTCCAATGCGCCGCGTAACATAGCCTCATGCCGGGAGCTGCCAACGCGATTGAGGATGATGCCCGCAATCAGCACATCCTTGCGAAACTGGCTGAAACCCCAGACAAGAGCGGCAATGGAATGTGATTGCCGGGCACAATCCACCACCAGCACCACCGGCAGATCGAGAAGCCGGGCAAGATCGGCAGATGAACCTTTGCCGTCCATCGCTCCGTCAAAGAGCCCCATCATGCCCTCGGCAACCAATAGCTTGGCACCACTTTCCGTCATGCGGGAGGACAGTGCACTGATAAGTTCAGGGCGCATCGCCCAAGGGTCCAGATTGAAGCAATCCACCCCGCTTGCAGCCTTGTGGTAGGCGGGGTCGATATAGTCGGGACCGGCCTTGACCGGCGCAAGCGCTTCTCCCCGCCGTTTCAGGGCGCGCAGCAAACCCAGCGTTACCGTTGTCTTGCCAGACCCGGAAGCCGGCGCTGCTATCATGAACCCCTTCATGCGCTTCTCACTCCCTCATTTTGATTTCGTCTGGCAAGCGGATCGCTGGACAGGATTTTACCGTTCAACGCACCCATCCAATCCAGCCCGGCGCGCAGACGAACCACTTCACCTACGACCACAATTGCAGGCGGGTTCAGCCCCGCCGCTTCAACATCTTTTGCAGCCCGCGCCAATGTCGTTTCAAGTACGATCTGGTTGGGGAGGCTTGCATTGCACACGAAGGCGACAGGCTCATCCGGCGAACGCCCGGCCTCGATCAGCCGCCCGGCGATAAGGTCTATATGTTTCATCGCCATATACATGACGATAACCGGCGCAGACTTGGCGATCCCAGTCCAGTTGATCCCGTCAGGTATCGAGCCGCTGGCATCGTGACCGGTCAGAAAGGTCACCGATTGATTGATATCGCGATGGGTAGCGGCAATACCCGCATAGGCGAGGCCGCCAATTCCGGCAGTCACTCCGGGAACGATGCGAAACGGAACGCCATGCTCTACCAAGGTCAGCGCCTCTTCTGCTCCCCGCCCAAATACGAACGGATCACCGCCTTTCAGGCGCAGCACCTTCTTTCCCGATTTTGCAAGTTCAACAAGCCGCAGGGATATATCACGCTGTTTTGGCGAAGGCTTGCCGCCGCGCTTGCCTGCATATTCCAGAGCGGCATCCGCATTCTTGAGAGACAGGCAGGCATCATCCACCAGCGCGTCGTAAACGATGACATCTGCCTGCTGTAAGGCGTTGACAGCGTGAAGCGTCAAAAGACCGGGATCGCCCGGCCCGGCCCCAACGAGCCAGACATGGCCGGGTTCCATCGCAGGCAAGGTTACTTTGCTCCTCGCAATGACACATGCAGCCGTTTCTTCAGCCTTGTTCATTTTCATCAACCACTATTCTATCTGGCGGCACAGCTATCAGATACATTATAAGGCGTCCATGAATGACGAAACCGCTCCAACGAATAAAAGTCAGGAAAAAGCCGAACTCCGCCGCGGCTGGACCACGGGCGCCTGCGCAACCGCTGCCACCAAGGCGGCATTGACGGCGCTTATTACCGGTGAATTTCCTGATCCCGTCGGTATAATTCTGCCCAAGGGGGAAGTACCCTATTTCCAGCTCGCCTATGAAGGGCTGGGCGATGGCTATGCGATGGCAGGCATCGTCAAGGATGCCGGCGACGATCCCGACGTGACCCATGGTGCCACGATCATCTCGACCGTATTCCCGGCCCCACCCGGAACCGGCGTCGTCTTTCGTGCAGGTGAAGGCGTTGGCACAGTTACGCGGCTCGGCTTGCAGATTCCTCCGGGTGAAGCTGCCATCAATCCGGTCCCGCGTCGTATGATGACCGAAATCTGCGAGCAGATTTGCGCCGAATACGGCCTGCCCGCGGATATCGTCATTACGATATCGGTGCCCGGCGGCGAAGAGATTGCCAAAAAGACATGGAACCCGCGTCTCGGTATCGTCGGCGGTATTTCCATTCTCGGCACCACTGGTGTGGTCCACCCATTTTCCTGTTCAGCCTGGATACATTCGATCCATCGCGGCATCGACGTTGCCCGCGCAGCCGGGCAGAAACATGTCCTCGGCGCGACAGGTTCGACGTCCGAGGATGCTGCGCAGGCGCTCTATGATCTGCCCGATTTTGCCATTCTCGACATGGGCGATTTCGCTGGCGGTGTGCTCAAATATCTGCGCGAGCATCCTATCGACAAACTTACGATCGCAGGCGGTTTCGCCAAGCTGACGAAGCTTGCGCAAGGTGCGCTCGACCTCCATTCTTCACGGTCGCAAGTGGACAAGAGTTTCCTTTGGACCATCGCCGAAAAGGCTGGCGCGCCGGAAAGCATGAAGGATCAGATTCTCTTTGCGAACACTGCGCTGGAAGTGCTTGAACTGACTCAATCAATCGGGCTCGACATAGCCACGCCAATTGCGCTCAAGGCGAAGGAAACCGCGCTCGAAACCCTTCGCGGCGCGCCGGTCGCAGTCGAGATTATCGTAACTGATCGCAGTGGGAATATCCTTGCGCGCGTCTGACCCCAAGATACTCATTCTCGGCGGAACGACCGAGGCTGCGGCACTTGCAACGGCCTTCGCAGGGCTGCCCGTCAATGCCATTACCTCGCTTGCCGGGCGTACCAGCAATCCAGCCAAACTGACCGGAACGGTTCGAAGCGGTGGCTTCGGAGGTGTTGATGGTCTTGCTGCCTATCTCGACGAAGAACGGATAGACCTCATCATTGACGCGACCCATCCCTATGCCGCACGCATCTCGCAAAATGCAATGCAGGCGGCAGGCAAGCGCAGCATATCATTGGTGAGGCTGGAGCGCCCTGCCTGGGAGGAAAAGCCGGGCGACCGCTGGATCAATATTTCCGATGAAGCCGAGGCAGTAAATGCTATCCCATCCGGTGAGCGTGTATTTCTGGCGCTTGGTCGCCAGCACATCGCGCCTTTCGCGGAGCGCGCTGATGTTCATTTCGTCATCCGCATGATCGATCCACCGGATGTGGCACTACCACAGGATTGCGAAATCGTTCTGGCGAGACCCGGCGATTACGCTGCGGAGAAGCGTTTTCTGGAAGGCCGCAGGATCGGGCTGATCGTCAGCCGCAATTCGGGCGGCACCATTTCCTATGCAAAAATCGAGGCTGCCTGTGCACTGGGACTTCCGGTCATGATGATTTCCCGTCCACCGGTTGCGGCCAGAAACGTTGTCACCTCGCCAGAAGAGGCAATCATATTCGCCCGCAAAGCACTAGGTTTTTGAACGCGCCGCGTGGTTGTGCGCTTCATGGTAAAGCGCTGAATCGCGAAAGCTTTTAGGGTCCAGTCCGCGCCCGACAAAAATCATTGCCGTACGTTTCAACCCGAATGCAGCCACCTTCTCCGCTATATCTGACAGCGTACCGCGTAGAATTTGTTCATCAGGCCATCCAACGCGATAGGCGATAACCACCGGACAATCAGCACCGTAAAGAGGTGTCAGCTCGGCCTCGATTTTGTTGAGGTTCCGGATGGAAAGATGGATCACCAGCGTCGCACCCGACCGCCCGAGTGTGGTAAGGTCTTCGCCTTCAGGCATGGCAGACGATTTCATCGAGGTACGGGTCAGGATGATTGTCTGATTGACCTCGGGAATGGTCAGTTCCTGCTTCATGGCAGCGGCAGCGGCTGCAAAAGCTGGCACCCCCGGCGTCACATCATATGGAATGCCTAGACTGTCCAGCCGACGCATCTGTTCGGCCATAGCGCCATAAATCGACGGGTCGCCCGAATGCACTCGCGCAACGTCGAGGCCTTGCACATGTGCTGCTTTCATCTCAGCGATAATCTCGTCCAGCGTTAGCGATGAACTGTCGACCAGACGCACATCCTTCGGTGCTACGGCAACAACCTCCTTCGGCACCAGCGACCCCGCATAGATGCAGACGGGACATTGCTCGATGAGGCGCAGACCGCGCACGGTGATAAGGTCCGCCGCGCCGGGGCCGGCTCCAATGAAATGAACAGTCACGATTTCCCCTTCCTGAACTGCGGACATGACTTTCCGTGATGTCGAAAGTCAATCCGTTTCCGGCAGAAGCTCTTCGATATCGTTGAAGATCGACTGCCATTCCTCATCCGTCAGTTCGAAGAAATTGAAGCTGCGCAACAGGAATGCACCTTCATTGGCTATGAAGGCCAGCCGAGTCCTGCGCCCTTCCGGTGTGGAGACATCAAGCCCATCCCATTGCTTGCGATACCAGAGACGGGTTTCATCCAGATGTTCGGTGTTGGGAATGAGACTGGTCATCATGGCCGCAAAGCGCGAGTCGTCTTCGGCATCGCTTTCGCGGGTCACGCGAATATGGGCGGCGATATGAGAAAGCGCGTCCATGCGGCCTTGCTTTTTCTTGTCGACCTGTGCGTCGAAACGATCGCCCCACCGCCCGATCATCGCTTTCAAAAGCCCGTCCTTATTGCCGAAGCAATACTGAACGCCTCCTTTGGTCACACCAGAAGCCTGTGCGACGGCATCCATGGTGAGGGCGACCAGCCCACCTTCGGCGACGAGCTTTTCAGCCATATCGAGCACATGGTCACGGTCGATTGAGCGCGGCCTGCCTATTTTGTGCAAATTTTCACTTTCCATACAGACGGATTTATATTAAGTGAGCCCTCCTCGCAAGTTTGAATACAAGCGTATTGAAAAGGTGCTATCCAATGTTGCCGAAAAATCGCTGGCTGGTTCTGACCATTGTTTCCAGCGCATTGTTTCTGATCGTCGTGGACATGACGGTGCTTTATACGGCGCTACCCCGCCTCACCCACGATCTCGCGGCCAGCGCTTCCGAAAAGCTCTGGATCATGAACATCTATCCGCTCGTCGTTGCAGGTCTCCTGCCCGGCCTAGGAACGCTTGGCGACAAGGTCGGCCACAAGCGTATGTTCATGTCTGGACTCGCAGTTTTCGGACTTGCCTCTCTTTGCGCGGCCTACTCGCCAAACCCGGAATTCCTTATTGCCGCTCGCGCATTTCTCGCTTGCGGCGCAGCCATGATGATGCCCGCAACGCTCTCCATCATTCGGTTGACGTTCACCGATGACAAGGAGCGCTCGCTTGCAATCGGCATCTGGGCGGCTATTGCATCAGGCGGTGCCGCCATCGGCCCTGTGGCAGGCGGCGTTCTGCTGGAATATTTCTGGTGGGGATCGGTCTTCCTTATCAACGTACCCGTCGTACTGGTTGCGCTGTCACTCTCCGTCTTCACACTTGAAAACCGTCCGCTCGGCTCCAAGCGCAAATGGGATTTGATCGGTTCGATCCAGATTATGGTTGGATTGATTGCACTCACCTATGCCGTGAAGGAACTCGCAAAGCGCGATGCGTCCATGACTGTATTTACAGCCGCGCTGGCAATCGGGTTGGTCGCATCATTCATCTTCGTGCGCAGGCAGCTCGCAAGCGAAGCACCGCTGATCGACTTCTCTCTGTTCAACAACAAGCTGTTTTCGATGGGTGTTTTCGCAGCTCTGGTGGCGTCCGGTTCAATGACGGGGATGGAACTCGTCTTCAGCCAGCGCATGCAGCTGATCGAAGGCATGACACCCTTGCATGCCGGATTATCAATCCTGCCTATTCCTCTGGCCGCTTTCGTTGCAGGGCCGCTCGCTGGCATCATGCTGCCGCGCCTTGGTACCGGCAAGCTTCTGTGGTCGTCGCTGGGGATCACAGCACTTGGCGTTATTGTCTACATTCTGACTTACAAGACTTCGGCATCGTTCTATCTGGTCGGGCTTGCGATTCTCGGCTTCGGCGTGGGAGCTGCCATGACAGGTGCATCGTCGGCGATCATGACCAATGCACCGGTTGAAAAGGCAGGCATGGCAGCTTCCGTTGAAGAAGTTTCCTTTGAACTCGGTAACGCTCTCGGTGTCACGGTTTTCGGAAGCATTCTGTCCGTATTCTACACGGCAAGCCTTGTGATCCCTGAAGGCGCAGGTATCCCCGCAATCGTGCGCGACAGTCTGGATGAAGCACTTCTGGCAGCTCAATCCCTACCGCCAGCAGATGCACAAACTCTGACGGCACTGGCATCGGCGGCTTTTGAGAGTGCTTATGTTGCCGTCATCACAGCGACCGCAACTCTGCTTTCGATCGCTACGCTCGTGGCCTACATTATTCAGCGACGTAAGACTGTTACCGCATAATCCGAAGTCGGGACCGGGCGACAGCCAATGCGGCAGTTGCCCGGCCTGATACGGTTTTTTCGACCACAAGAAAGCCATTCGGACCGGTGGCAGCAAGCGCAGCCGCTTCAGCGACACCATGACATCCAACTGCCTCGAGAACAGTCTCCGATGGGTTTTCGAGACGCGGAGTTTCCTTTTCCAGCCGCTCGGCATCGAAGAAACACAGCGCACATTCATAGTGCGCTGCAAGCTCGTTCCATGCGAGCTCGCCACACTTGGTACTCAACGTTGCGATAGCGTCAGGCCGCGAACAGCAGCCTTGCGACAACACCTGATCGGCCAAAGCCAAAAGCTCGTCGAATGTCACGCCGGACGAACCGCCCATGCCGAGGACTGTGCTGTAGTTTTTAGAACCCACAGGGCGACGACTGGCGTGCTTTGTGCAGCTCTTCCGGCTTGACGCCGAGTGTATCGGCAATGCGCTGGATCATCGTTGCCTCGGAACGGTCAAGCCGGTGATCGGAACAGGCAATCTTTACGAGGTCACTAAGCAGCGCCAAACGGCGATCCGGCGCCATCTCGGCCAGCATGTTGGCAGCTTGCTTGGTTGTGGTCTCGTAAGCGAAATCCTTGAGATACTCGGCCACTTCCGGAAGCTCTTCCGGCGGAATGCCGAAATTCCTTTCGGCAATTTCCTTGAACGCCGCTATTTCAGCCGGATGCTGGTCGCCATCGGCAAACACCACATGCAACAGCAAAAGCAATTCAGATGCGAGCGCCGGATCATCGGCCACGCGCTGCACGGCGCTCTTCTTGCTGAGAAAAGCGGTAATCCGCTCAAAGATGCTCTCGCTCATGGAACCCCTCAAAACTTTCAGCCTGAATATAATGAATAGCGCCGGATACACCGGAAAACAATCTCGCTCAACGCACTGGCTTTCTTCGGAGATTATCCTTGTCCGACTAGCGTTAGGAAAGCAGCTGCTCTATGTTGCGCCCACCTCTCCCTTGGGCTTCCCCGATGCTTGAATTTTTCGATACGCTTACCCTGCTCCTGACGGCTGCGGCATTCATCGCCGGGATCATCGATTCCATCGCCGGTGGTGGCGGAATGATTACAATTCCCGCCTTGTTGCTGGCCGGAGTTCCACCCGTTGAAGCGCTTGGCACGAACAAGCTGCAAGGCTTGTTCGGCTCGTCATCGGCAACCATCGCCTATGCGCGCAAAGGGCATGTAAACATCAAGGAACAGTGGCCTGAAGCACTTGCATCGCTCATCGGCTCAGTGTTCGGCGCTTTACTCGCAACGGTTCTGCCGGTCGACATCATGCGTGCAGCGCTGCCAATCCTCCTCATCGCGATTGCGGTTTATTTTGCCATCAAGCCGAGTCTTGGCGATGTTGATCGTGCGCGACGTATCGGCCCGTTTCTTTTCGGCGTAACGCTTGTCCCGCTGATCGGATTTTACGATGGCCTCTTTGGTCCCGGAACCGGATCGTTCTTCATGCTCGCATTCGTGGCACTGGCCGGTTTCGGTGTGCTGAAAGCTACGGCCCATACGAAACTTCTCAACTGCGCGTCCAATGTCGGCGGCTTTGCAACCTTTGCCGCTGTCGGCGTTATCAACTGGAAGATCGGTATCTGTATGGGCGTCGCCCAGTTTATCGGTGCACAGATTGGCGCAAGCCTCGCCATGAAGGTCGGCTCACGCATTATCAAACCGCTTTTGATCGTTGTCAGTCTGGCACTGGCAGTTCGCCTTTTGATGGACGGAACCAATCCGCTGCGCCAGTGGGTTGGGTTTTAGAGCGCGTTTCGATCTGATTGGATCAGATCGGCGCTCTAAATATTTGTTTTGAATCGCGCATCTTTTCCGAAAACCGTTTCACACTTTTCGGGATACGCTCTAAACCCGAAGCGCGACTAGCACCACGCCACAGCCGATAAGCAGAATGCCAAACCAGTTGAGGGTGGACATGCGCTCGCCAAGGAATGCCGCACCGAACAGTGCCACCAGCACAACCGACAATTTATCAATCGGCGCGACGCGCGATGCATCCCCGATCTGCAAGGCCCGGAAATAGGCAAGCCACGAAGCACCGGTCGCCAGACCTGAAAGCACCAGAAACAGCCACGACTTTCCGGAAATCTCGCCGGGTTTCTGCCATTGGCCGGTAACGGTCAGGAACAGGCACAACGCGCCAATGATGACCAGCGTGCGCACGAGCGTGGCGAAATCAGAATTGATGCCCTGAATACCGACCTTAGCGAAGATGGCGGTCAATGCGGCAAACACCGCCGACATCAGTGCCCAGAATTGCCAGCTAGCAATCATCAAAACTCAATACCCTTCTGTGCCTTCACACCAGAGCGGAACGGATGCTTTATCATTTCCATCTCCGTCACGAGGTCGGCCGCTTCAATCAGCTCATCCTTGGCATTGCGACCGGTAATGATGACATGCTTCATCTCCGGCTTCGCTTCGAGAACCTCGATCACTTCCTCGACCGGTAGATAATCGTAGCGAAGCACGATATTCAGCTCATCACAAAGCACCATATCGTAGCTTTCATCCAATATCATGGCTTTGGCTTGTTCCCATGCCCCACGCGCCATGGCGATATCTCGCGTCCGGTCTTGAGTCTCCCAGGTAAAGCCTTCGCCTAGCGCTGAAATAGTCACCTGTTCGGGGAATTTTTCGAGCACCCAGCGCTCACCCGTGTCCCACGAGCCTTTGACGAACTGCACGACGCCGATTTTCATTCCGTGACCCAGCGCACGGAAAACCATCCCGAAACCGGCAGTCGACTTGCCCTTGCCTTTACCGGTATGGACGATCACCAACCCTTTTTCTTCAGTCTTTGTCGCCTGAATCTTGTCGCGGGCAGCTTTCTTCTTGCGCATCTTGTCCGCATGGCGTGCATTCAGTTCCTCTTCCGTCATCGAAAGAAGTTTTTCCGATTTCTCAGCCATTTACCGCCCTTTCCGGATTCAATTTTTGAAGATTTGAACTCAATGTTTCCAGCTCGAACCGCGCAGAGTTGGAGCGAGGCGTCCAGAAGCCGCGCAAGATAGCATCGTTGAGTTTCGCTGCCGTCTCGGCAAGTGCTGCCGGGTTTTTCTCGGCCATGAAATCATGCACCGACTTGTCGGCGATATAAGCCTGATAGACCGCCTCGAAATGATGGTTCCCAACCTTGCCGGTAGTCGCCGCGAAGGCGAACAGATAGTCGACAGTTGCCGCAATCTCTGCCGCACCCTTATAGCCGTGGCGCATGACGCCTGCGATCCATTTGGGGTTGGCTGCGCGACCGCGTACGACGCGCGAAAGTTCTTCTTCCAGCGCACGGATCACTGGCTTTTCCGGGCGGGAATGGTCGTTATGATAAACTGCGGGCATTGCGCCACTCAAACTTTCAACGGTCGCAGCCATCCCACCTTCGAACTGGTAGTAATCGTCGCTATCGAGAAGGTCGTGCTCACGATTGTCCTGATTTTGCACAACAGCCTGAACCGAACGCAGCTGTTCTTCGAGAAGGCCGCGCTCAGCCTGCCCTTCCTCGCCTGCGCCATAGGCGTAACCGCCCCAGACAAGCCAGGCTTCCGCCAGATCGTTGCGTCCCGCCCAGCCGTTCTCGTTGATCAATGCCTGCAGGCCTGCTCCATAAGCGCCGGGTTTGGCCCCGAAGACACGATAGCCTGCACGCCGCTCCGCAGTCTTTTCGTCTGCCCCTTCTGCAACGAGGCGCGCTTGCTCAATCCGCATGCGTGCTGCGATTGGATTGTCTTCGGCATCCTCATCAAGAGCGCCGACTGCACGCACGGCCTTGTCGAACAATGCAATCTGTTCTGGAAACGCGTCGCGGAAAAAGCCGGAAATGCGCAATGTCACATCGACACGTGGACGACCAAGCTTTGCAATCGGAACGATTTCGTATCCAGTCACCCGGCGTGACGCCATATCCCAGACCGGTTTGACGCCGATCAACGCCAGGGCCTGTGCAATATCATCGCCGCCGGTGCGCATATTCGATGTGCCCCACGCGGTTAGGCCGAACGATGTCGGCCATTCACCATGATCTTGCGTGTAGCGGGTAATCAGGAGCTCCGCCGATTTGCGTCCCAGTTCCCATGCTGCCGGAGTGGGAACGGCGCGACTATCAGCAGAGAAGAAATTGCGACCGGTTGGCAGCACATCGGGACGGCCGCGTGTCGGTGCACCGGATGGTCCCGGCGCCACAAACCGCCCGCCAAGTGCGGCAAGAAATCCATCTATTTCCGAAGGCCCGCAGGAAACCACCATGGGGCGCAGATGTTCTTCTATGGATTGGAGAACCGCCTGCGCCTGCGGCCAGTCTGCGGGGCACTCTATCGCGCCTGCAACAAAGCTGGCGGCCAGCAGTTCGATACGCTCCACCGTATCGCCCGCAATGCGCCATGTTGCAGGGCTCGCAGCCAGCAGGAGTTCCGGTTTGGCGCCTGTCCACGCCTCTGCCATATTGCAGTCCAGCGGATCGAATGTTTCGCCAAGCCCACAATCCGCAGCGATTGCACGCTGGAGACTTTGATCGCCCGGCGCGCCGCCAAGCGAAACCGGCACGCCACGCGGCACACGTGCCAGCGCAACCAGAAGATCCGTCAGCAGCCTGCCTTCAGGCGCCAATCCGAAAATATGCAGACCGTCGCGTATCTGCATTTCCTTGAGATCGCAGAGATAGGCGTCAAGCTTTTGCAGCGCCATGTCTTCATCGTCATGGTCGTGAATGCCCGCATCGCGATCAAGCCCGATGTCGCGCACGAGATCGAGTATCTGTCCTTTCAGTCTGAGCAGGCGGCGCGGATCGACGCCGGAGGCCTCGTAATATTCGTCCACCAGCGCTTCAAGGTCTTTCAGCGGCCCATAACTTTCAGCGCGCGTGAGCGGCGGCGTCAGGTGGTCGATAATAACCGCGCTGGCGCGACGCTTGGCCTGCGTGCCTTCGCCCGGATCATTCACGATGAAAGGATAGATATGCGGTGTAGGACCGAACACGGCCTCGGGGTAGCAGTTTTCGGACAGCGCAAGCGCCTTCCCTGGCAGCCATTCCAGATTTCCATGTTTGCCCATATGCACAATGGCATCGATGCCGGCGACCTCGCGCAGAAAAGCGTAGAAGGCAATATAGCCGTGCGGCGGCACCAGATCAGGCGAGTGATAAGTCTCTTTCGGGTCGATATTGTAGCCCCGTGCGGGCTGGATACCGACAAAAGTTTCGCCCAGCCGCATCAACGGCAATGCGAAAGCGACAAGCTCCTGCGCAAAATAAGGGTCATCTTCCGGCGCCCCCCATCGCTCTTCGATTTCTTTCTGAATCGCAATGGGAAGTCTTTTGAAGAAAGCCTTGTATTGATTCAGTGAAATCGTTTCGCGAATCTCACGTCCGTCACGCGCAGCATTGGTCGGGCCTGCCGTCAACGCACGCATCAATGCATCACCGTCCACGGGCAGGTCAGCGACGGGATAGCCGCCCTTCGCCATGGCGTGCAGTACTTCAACCGTTCCGGCTGGCGTATCGAGCCCTACCCCGTTTCCGAGCCGCCCGTCGCGGTTCGGATAATTCGCAAGGATAAGCGCAACACGTCTTTCATCGGGCGATTTCCGCTTCAACCGCGCCCAGTTTGCAGCGAGCTGCGCCACAAAACCCACGCGGTTTTCATGCGGCTCGTGCGTCACGATATTCGCTTCCACTGCCGCATCAAACTGCTTTGCAGACTTGAAGGATACGGCACGCGAAAGCACACGCCCGTCCACTTCGGGCAAAGCGACATTCATCGCCAGATCGCGCGCCAACAAGCCCTGCTGTGACGTTTCCCAAACTGCCTTCGGTGTGCCGGAGAAGATCACCTGCAACACCATATTGCCGCGCTTGTCGAGGACAGTCGGCTTGCGCTCCGCCCCCGGCGAAGAAATTGCAAACCCCGTGGCATTCAAAACGATATCCGGCGGACAATCCTCGAACAGACCGTCGACGACCGCCGCAGACAATCGATCCTTGAGGCTCGAAACGAATATCGGGAGCGGATTGAGACCTTTTGCCTGCAAAGCAGCAATCAGTGCATCGACCGGCTGCGTCTGTCCGCTTTGCACCAGCGCCCGATAGAAAATAATGCCAGCGACAGGTGCTTTTGCATCGCTCCAGTGCGTGCGAATACTATCCAGCGAGGAGACATGCTCTCCCGGCCACCACAGACCAGCCTTGAGCAAAGGAGCCGCACTTTCCGGCTTTTCGGAGCCTGCAACCAGTGCGGCGCAATATTGAAGAAATGCGCCGGCATTCACAGCCCCGCCCTCGATCAGATACTGCCAGAGTTCATTTCGCTCGTGCGCAGAGATCGTTGAAAACCGGTCCAGCCCATGATCCGGCTTGTCGTCTCCCGGCAATACGGCAATCTTGATACCGTGATTGAGTGCGCAAGCATGCAGCGCTTCTAACCCGTAAGGCCAGTATGTCTCGCCGCCAATGATGCGCACCACGATGAGGCTCGCATATCTGGCAGTACGCTCCACATAAGCGTCCACCGACATGGGATGGGTGAGACTCAAGAAATTCGCCAGTCGCAAGCTTGGCAAATCCGGCGCAAGTCTGTGTGCCTGCGCCAAACTGGCCAGTTCGGTATCGGCAGCGGAAAGGAACAATATCTCTCCCGGCGTTTGGCCGAGATCGACGGCTTCATTGCCGTCGCTGATTGTTCCTTTCTGGGCAAGAAGAAGATGCATCGGTCAGACAGCGTCTTTCACGGCCTTGGCGATGGCTGCTTCATCGATATCATGCAGCCCGATCACAACCAGTCGCGTGGAGCGCGCTTCATCCTTGCCCCATGGACGGTCGAAATAATGCTCAATACGCGGACCAACCGCCTGCACGACCAGTCGCATCGGCTTGCCCGGCACATCGACAAAGCCCTTCAGACGAAGAATATCGTGTTTCGCAATGACCGCTTTCAGCTTTTCCGTGAACAGCTTGGGATCGGCCACAGAGCCCGCTTCGACCACGAAGCTCTCGAACTCGTCATGATCGTGCTCGTGTCCATCCGCATGATGGATTTCATGGTGGGATTTGCGGTTGGCGATGTCGTCTTCCGTGCCGACGCCGAGGCCGAGCAGAACGTCAGCTCCAAGCTTGCCAAAGCTCGCAGGAACCATATTCACCCGGCGCGGTGAACGCTCGGCCACATCGGCTTTCACACTATCCAGCCTTGAGGCGTCGATCAGGTCAGCTTTGTTGAGAACAATCAGATCGGCTGCATGAATCTGATCCTCAAAAAGTTCCTCCAAGGGGCTTTCATGGTCAAGAGATTCGTCTGCTGCGCGCTGCGCATCCACCTTGTCGTGGTCATCGGCAAAACGCCCCTCGGCCACCGCTGCGGCGTCGATCACGGTTACTACACCGTCGACTGTTACCTGCGTCTTGATTTCAGGCCAGTTGAAAGCTGCGACCAGCGGCTGCGGCAAGGCCAGACCGGACGTCTCGATCACGATATGATCGGGGCGATCAGCGCGGTCCAGAAGCTTGGTCATGGTCGGGATGAAATCATCGGCAACGGTGCAGCAGATGCAACCATTGTTGAGCTCGATCACATCTTCTTCACGACATGCCTCGATACCGCAACCTTTCAGAATACCGCCATCGACACCGAGGTCGCCGAACTCATTGATGATCAACGCAATGCGTTTTCCATTGGCGTTTTCCAACAGGTTGCGGATCATCGTCGTTTTGCCCGATCCGAGAAAACCCGTGATGACTGTTGCGGGAATTTTCTGTCCCTGCATCGATTTATCCCTTCATCCTGAGCGGCAACCCTGCCGCCATGAAATAAACTTCATCCGCAATCGCGGCCACTGCCTGATGCAGAAAGCCTGCATGATCGCGAAATTCCCGTGCCATGCGATTTTCAGGCACGATCCCAAGTCCAACTTCGTTCGAAACAAAAACCACAGGCCCGGCAAGATTCGGCAGCATGGCGACAAGACTTGCCGTCTCTGTCGTTATATCGCGCTCGGCCATCATCAGATTGGTCAACCACAGGGTCAGGCAATCGACCAGCACGAACCGATCCGTAGCAGCATTCAATGTCAGTGCACCGATCAGATCGAGTGGCTCCTCCACCGTCTGCCATTCGGAACCACGTCGGTCACGATGAATGGCAATGCGGTTTTCCATTTCCTTGTCGAAGGCACGTCCTGTTGCCAGATAGAGCGGCTGAAGCCCCGAGGACTCAACCATTTTCTCGGCATAGGACGACTTACCCGAACGGGCTCCGCCAAGAACCAGAACCGATTTTCCCGGCGAAGCCATTTTCATCAGCCCTCAATCTCGGACGATGCGTAGTGCTGGATGAACCAGCCAAGTGCGAGGCCGATCACGGCCCACATGAACAGGTTCGTCGCCAGCGATGCGACTGCATATTGCGAAGCAAGCAATGACGGAATCGGTGACGAGATGTCTTCCGGATGCGGAGCACCGTAAAGATGCGGCGCCACGATCAGCACCAGACCGAGGATCTTTGCCCAGCCTTCCTGGCGCAACACGATGAGATAGAGGCCTAAACCGCTTAGCACCACGGTAGCGAGCCACCAGAGCTGGCGTTCAGCCAGATCAGCCGCAGGCATTGCCGGCAATTCCGGCGATAAACCCAATGCAGGCAGAAACGCGACCGCGAAGAAACCGGCAACGCCCCAATAAATCCCATTCTGCACCGTAATGCGGCGTCCGAGAAGCAAGGCCATGCCACCAAGCAGCAAGGCAAAACCTGCACCTGCTACGAGATTGGCAAGGATCGTATTGCCCAACCGCCCAAATGGTAGTTCAGCCCCTTCTTCCTCGGCACTTTCGGCAGCGGCGCCATGATCATGCGGTGTGGCTTCCGCCTCGCCGTGACTATGGCCACCGCCAGCATCTTCATAGGTTTCGGCCTGCAGGATCAAAGGCACTGTCTTCAAATACATGGCGGGAGTAACCAGCAGCCCGGCCAGAAGCCCCGCAGCAAGCGTCGCCAACAAATAACGGATCAACATTTCTGTCCCTCAATAGCAATTTCGCGCCGATGGCCGTCCACCATCGAGCTTTGCTCAGCTTCAATTCCGAAAGATGTTAAACTGCTCAGTGGCAGGGAAAACCATAGGAATGGCGCGTATCGTGCGCTGAATCGTGCAACGTATCAGAATGGGCAAGCCCTACGCCGTAGATCAGGAACGCGCCGAGAAGCAGTGAAACCACAGCCGTGCCCAGACGAGCAGCGAGCGGCATTGCGAGTGTGCTGGAAACAGAATTTTGAGTACGTGCAGCCATGACAACCTCCGTGCAGGCAGCAGGGAAAAACCTCCCATGGGGCTCGGGCTCAATGCCCTCACGCAGCAGGCAGGTCTCCTGGCTCACGGGTCACGGGGATTGAAACTACCTTCCCAGAAGCTTTACAGCCTCCAGTGGTTACCGGTTGCCCGGCTTGCCTCATCCCTCTCCGCTCTACAGTCGCGGGGTCGGCTGCGATAAAGACGCCCGGATTGGGTCCGTCCGTCGCATTCCCTTTTTGGTATTGCCGGGATTCGTCCCGGCAAAAACCTGTTGCATGGTTTCGACACTAGGCTTTCGCCCCATCGTCGTCAATCGCGACCGATGATTGACGACCTCATTTCAAGTTAAACAGTGCATCGATATCGAGACATGCGTCCAGCCCTTCGGCCAGCTCATCCAATGCAGCCTCAACGCCAGCGCGATAGTTTACTGAACTGCTACGCACACCAAGATCCTCCAGAAATCTCCGGCGAAATTCGTCTGCATTGAAAACACCGTGGAGGTAAGTTCCCATTATGTGCCCATCTGGCGATATGGCTCCATCGTCATGCTCGCCAATTCGGGCGAAAGGCCGCCCCATATCCGGTCCGGTCGTTCGTCCGATATGGATTTCATAACCTTCCAGCGGCACATTATGGAGAAGCGCGGTCGCCTGCACGTTGCGGACCACTTTTTCAGGTTCCATCACCGTTTCGATATCGAGCAGCCCAAGACCATCAATGTCGCGTACATGCCCCTCGATACCAGCAGGATCGCTGATGTGGCGACCAAGCATCTGGAACCCGCCGCAGATACCAAGCACATGACCGCCTCGTTTCACGTGGGCAGATAATTGGCGATCCCAGCCATTGTCCCGAACCGCCTGCATATCGGCTATCGTGGACTTTGTCCCCGGCAGAACGACAAGGCCCGCATCGCCGGGAATGCTCGAACCAGGCGGCACCATGACCACTTCTACATCCGGTTCAGCCTTTAGCGGATCAAGATCATCGAAGTTGGCGATGCGCGGCAACATCGGCACAGCAACCACAAGCGGCTTCTTGTCTCCGCGTACAGCACGCTCAAGAACGACAGAATCTTCGGCTGGTAATCGCGATACCGCTTTCAGCCACGGGACAACGCCGAAAGAGCGCCAGCCGGTAAACCGGGTAATGGCAGCCAGCCCGTCATCAAAAAGCGAAATATCGCCCCGGAACTTGTTGATCAGAAATCCGCGAACCATGGCGCGGTCCTGTTCGGACAGAATAGTGTGCGTGCCGACGAGAGACGCAATCACGCCACCTCTGTCTATGTCACCGACCAGAACAACCGGGACATCGGCCTGTGTGGCAAACCCCATATTGGCGATATCACCGGCCCGGAGATTGATTTCAGCCGGTGACCCTGCCCCTTCCACCAGCACAAGGTCCACGCCTTCGCTGACCTTGGCGAAAGATTCCATGACAGCCGCCATAAGTTGTGGCTTCAATTCCTGATAATAGCGCCCGCGCGCCTCGCCTCGCACTTGTCCCTGCACGACAACCTGACTACCCATGTCAGTCTGCGGTTTGAGGAGTACCGGATTCATATGGACAGACGACGACACACCGCAAGCCAGCGCCTGCAGCCACTGCGCCCGACCAATTTCGCCGCCGTCGTCGCTGACCGCCGCATTGTTGGACATGTTTTGCGGCTTAAACGGCCGAACATTCAGGCCGCGATTGCGCGCAACCCGGCATAATCCGGCAACAAGAACACTTTTGCCGACGTCTGAACCCGTTCCCTGAAACATGATTGCGCGTGCCATGGACTGCTGCGTAGCTTAAACTGAACTTTCTGGCAACGGGACCTCAATCGGCGAGCGTCTATGCAAAAATGCGCATCAGTTTATTACAAATGTGAGCAACATTATTCCAATGGAGCGTTGGCAGTCTCACACGGTTATGATCTAGTCCGGTGACAAGGTGCGGTGCTACAGGGAGGAAACCATGGATGCTGCCGACCAGAACCAGTACGAGCTGAACGAAGATCAGCTTGCCATTCAGGATATGGCGCGAGCCTTCGCCAGTGATCGCGTTGCCCCGCATGCATTGCAATGGGATCGCGACAAGCATTTCCCCGTCGACATATTGCAAGAGACCGGACCGCTCGGCATGGGCGGCATTTATGTGCGTGAAGATGTGGGCGGCTCGGCGCTGAAGCGGCTCGACGCAGTGCTCATTTTTGAAGCACTGGCAACTGCATGCCCTTCATTCTCGGCTTTTGTCTCCATCCACAACATGGCTGCATGGATGATCGACACTTTCGGCAATGACGAACAGCGCCTGCGCTTTCTGCCGAAGCTCACGTCAATGGAATGGCTTGCCAGCTACTGCCTGACCGAGCCCGGATCGGGTTCGGATGCGGCGGCGCTCAGAACACGCGCTACACGCGATGGCGATCATTATATCCTCAATGGTTCCAAGCAGTTCATTTCCGGTGCAGGCGCCACGGATGTCTATGTGACGATGGTGCGTACCGGCGAGGACGGCCCCAAGGGGATTTCCACCATCGTTGTGCCAAAAGATGCACCCGGCCTTTCGTTTGGTGCAAATGAATTCAAGATGGGCTGGAACGCACAACCGACAAGAACCGTCATTTTCGACAATTGTCGCGTCCCGGCTGAAAACCTTCTCGGTGAAGAAGGAACAGGGTTTCGCATAGCGATGGCCGGGCTTGACGGCGGTCGGCTCAATATTGCTGCCTGTTCGCTCGGCGGCGCACAATCGGCGCTCAACAAGTCACTGGAATATTGCAGCCAGCGCAAAGCCTTCGGTCAGACAATTGACCGTTTTCAAGCGCTGCAATTCCGCCTGGCGGACATGGAGACGGAACTCTCCGCGTCACGCCTTCTTCTTTACTCCGCTGCCAGCAAGCTTGATCGCAAAACCCACGATGCGGGCAAATGGTCGGCAATGGCCAAGCGCTTTGTCACTGACACGGGTTTCAATGTGGCGAACGAAGCGCTGCAGCTCTTCGGCGGCTACGGCTATCTGCATGAATACGGGATCGAAAAGCTTGTCCGCGATCTGCGCGTACACCAGATCCTCGAAGGTACGAACGAGATCATGCGTGTGATCATCGCACGCCAGATGATCGGACGCTAGTTCTGAATTAGTAACCGCCAAGGGAGGATTTTTTTATGGCCACAATAGCATTTATCGGCCTTGGCAATATGGGTGGCCCGATGGCCGCCAATCTTGTGAAAGCCGGTCACACCGTTCGCGGCTTCGACCTCCTGCCGCAACATCTCGATGAGGCAAAGGCCAATGGTCTCTCGATAGCCTCGAGCGCGCAGGATGCGGTTGCCGACGTTGACGTGGTGATCACCATGCTGCCCGCCGGAAAGCACGTTCTCTCCGTCTATAAGGACATTGCACCAAATGCTCGAAAAGACTCACTTTTCATCGACTGCTCGACAATCGATGTAGATTCAGCACGCAAGGCACATGAGCTGGCCGCAAGCCACGGACATCTTTCCATTGATGCGCCTGTTTCCGGTGGCACCGGTGGCGCTTCCGCAGGGACATTGACTTTCATGGCTGGCGGCAGCGACGACGCATTCACACGCGGAGAGCCGATCCTGCAGCCAATGGCTGGAAAGATCGTGCATTGCGGCGGTGACGGCGCAGGACAAGCGGCGAAAATCTGCAACAACATGATCCTCGGCATATCGATGATCGGTGTCAGCGAGGCCTTTGTTCTGGCTGAGAAACTGGGCCTGTCCCACCAAGCGCTCTTCGATGTGGCGTCAACATCATCGGGGCAATGCTGGTCACTGACAACCTACTGTCCGGTTCCGGGACCGGTTCCAACATCACCTGCAAACCGCGACTATAAACCCGGTTTTGCGGCAGCTTTGATGCTGAAAGACCTCAAGCTCTCGCAGGAAGCCGCGCAAAGCGCTGGCGCTGAAACACCGCTCGGTGCACATGCACAGGAGCTTTACAGTCTTTTTGATGGTGAAGGCCATGGCGCCGAAGACTTCTCAGGCATCATCAATTACCTGCGCTCCAAATCAGGAGCAAAGTAAACAATTGCCCACGCAAAAAAATCGCATTGTTTAGATTTGCTTAAGTCTCTGATAACCGTACGGTAACGATGTTGAGCTAGAAAGGAGCACGAGACGGGTTCACCCGGCTCGACGCTCCGGATCTGGTACTGCGTACCGGAGCTCAGTATATCCCGCCAGTGTATTGTTCGGCGGAGATGCCATGCGTAATTGGCAAAACCGTGCACCTCTGGCAGCGCGGTTTTTGCCATTTCAGCCTACAAATAGTTGCCTGAAACTGGCCCGTTGCCCTTGATCACAAGGGAATGCACAATTACACGCCTTTGTTACAAAACATTTAGAGCTGTTCGATTGAAATCCGGACATAATCCTGTGAAATGCAGAACGCTTCCAATGAAGCCTGCTACACAGGTGATTTTTATTCAGGGCAATGAATTTGACTGCACAACGACCAGCCACCGCTGTTTCCACTGCCGATAAGAAACTTTTCGGCCTGCCTTTGGCTGTAATATTTGTGCTGTGCTATTTCGCGTTCCAAACCATTCTCGTCACCGTTGTTTCCAACGGCGCAGGCCTTGATGACGCCGAGCAGTTGGCCAATATTGGCTACCTGGACTGGGGGTATGGCGGATCACAACCCCCTCTCTATACCTGGATTACCAATCTGGTTGCATCGGTGCTGGGCACATCGATGCTCACACTCCAGATCGTGAAATTCAGCATTCTTGCAAGCCTGTTCCTAAGCGTTTACGGCGCTATGAGACTGCTCGGTTTTTCGCGCATCGTCGCGTCAGCCGGTATGCTTGGTCTGTTTCTCATCCCGCAAATCGGCTGGGAATCACAACGCGCCCTGACCCATTCAGTTGCAGGCACCGCCGGTTGTGGCTGGGCCTTCCTGGCCTTTGCCTGGCATATGCGCAGGCGCAGTGTCGTCTCTGCCGCCGCATTAGGCATCGCGATGGCTGCAGCTATCCTCGGCAAATTCAATGCCTCATTCTTCCTGATCATGCTGATCATGACAGGACTTCTCATTCCCGAATACCGCCGGATACTGCTCTCCAAGCTGAGTTTCGTTACGATTCTGGCATTCGCCATCTGCTTCGGACCAACTGCGCTCTGGATGTTCGCACACAAATCCAGCGTCATGGCGCGCGCGAGCAAGTTTGAAATCGGCGCTTCCGGCAATGTCTTCTTCGACCGGCTGATGGGCGTCGAGAGCCTGATAGAAGCAGCCTTTCTGTTCTCGATCCTTGCCCTGGCAATCGCGGGTATCATCGCACTCATTCACTGGCAGAAGAAAACCGCCCCCTCCGTTCCGCTGACCACCGGCGAGAAATTCCTGCGGCTCTTGATCCTAGTCGGACTGGTTATTGTTCTCGTTGGCGTTATCGCCACCGGCGCAAATAACGTGAAAGATCGCTGGCTGCAGCCCGTTCTGTTCCTCACTCCAGCACTGATAGCGAGCCTTTTTGCTCGTTACAGGACCGGAAACCGGGCCTTGATCGACTTCGCTGTCGTGAGCGCTGTCGTAGCTCTTATCGTCCCACCGGTGCTAAGCTATTACCTGACCTATGGCTCCAGCTCTCCGCCTTACGGTCAGCTCGACTATCGTCATTTCTACGAGGAAGTGCAGGCGAAAGGCCCGTTCAAGACGATCTTGACGGACAATGCACAGATACCGGGCAATTTCAGACTATTTGATTCGTCGTTGCGTGTGGTTCATCCCGAAACGCCAGATGCCAGAGCTCACCTGACATCACCCGTACTCGTTATGTGGTTCGGTGGCGCTGAACCCAATGAACGCATTGCTACCTTGTTGCAAAATGCGAACATCACAATACCTCATGACGGTATCGCTACCACCGAGATTGAATATAAAACCCGACCAGACAAGCACATAACCGTCAGCTATTTTCTGGTTCCATAAAGGAAAGGCCCGGGAAACCCGGGCCATTTATTCTCTTATTCTACTGTTTCCTGAACCGCATTAGCGGTGCCTTTTACGTCGCGGCCAACGCCGCGTACAGTATTTGCACAGGACGCAAGCGTGAATGCGCAGAGAACGATAGCAACTGGGACAAGTCGGGTCAGCTTCATGACAGTCTCTCCAATGGGATGTGCAATCCTCCCCCTTCAGGGTTAGGTGCATAGAGTTCCAAGTCTATTCAAACCAGTTATGCCTCCCGCCACATACGAAGCCCCTGCCCGGCATCTGGCGGTGAAGCCGATTCACTCGGCTGTCACAAAAGAAATCTAGCGCAGCGTTTTTCGCTGGCAAGAGAATGCATTAGTTCCCGTCCCAATAAACTGTGATCTGTCATCAGCTGGAACGAAAAGTCTCAAACCGGCCGGAACGGCGATAACCTTCGAAAACATTCCGCAGATGGTCAGCAACGACCTGAATGTGCGGCCCGGCTTCCGGCTTCACAATTATACCCAGCTGATAACGTCCCAGAGCGGGCAAACCATGTTCCGGCCCCAGAGCGACAATTCCATCGCTCAATAGCGTTTTACCAAATGGCGCAATGGCAAGATCAGCCATGATCGCAGCCCGCTGTCCTGTCGAATGTGAGCTCATATAGGCAATGCGGTAAGGACGGCCGCTAGTCTCAAGCGCTTCAAGCGCATTGCCGCGCCAGGCACATCCTTCTTCCCAAATCGAAAGAGGCAGAGGCTCCCGACGATAAGCCGTACCACACTTGGCACCCGCCCAGACGAGTTCCTCATCCAGCAGAACTTCCACATCGCCTTTGTTTAGTATCGTATGAGACATGTTGATCAGCGTAACATCGAGCCGTCGCTCATCGAGCCGCTTGCGCAGATTGCTACTCTGGTCGATCACGACATCCACTGTTACGCCCGGATGGCTTTCGGCAAAACGCTTCAAGACAAGCGGCAATACGCATTCGCCGATATCATCCGGCGACCCAAGCCGAACCACTCCGGTCACTGTGGGCGCAACAAATTTCGAGACTGCCTCTCGATTGAGAGCCAGAAGACGACGCGCATATCCGAGCAGAATCTCGCCATCGCTGGTGAGCGTAACCGAGCGTGCGTCCCGATCGAAAACTGCAACACCAATCTGCTCCTCTAACTTCTTGATCTGCATCGAAACGGCAGAGGGCGTGCGGAACACCGCGTTCGCAGCAGAGGAGAAACTTCCCGTATCGGCAATTGCCACAAATGTGCGCAGCACATCGATATCGAGCATCGGAAGGGGATGTTGAACGGGCGCTGTCATGACGGACTCCGTTTTCCACTCTTTGTTCAAATTTTCTGATCTTAAGCCTTTCTATATTTCGTTTGATTGAACGTCAAGCAGAATGCACATTGAGGACACGAACAAGCAGAGCTGCAGCGAGCGTATCAACCGAACTTCCTGAATGAGGAGATAGAAAATGACCGTTCAATGCCAATCCGCTCCCAACGGCCGGGCATCAGTCGTGCGCTTTACATCAACGTCATCCGTTGCGAACGCACAGTCATGGTTTCTGGCATTTTACTCCGAAGTGCAAAAACAGATCGAAGCCTGGTCGTACGAACGTCGGGTGAAACGCAGCCGTCGTGTGCTGGAATCGCTACCTGAACACATATTGCACGATATCGGCTGGCCAAACGTTGATGATCGTCTGCCGGGCATCGCCAAAAACACAGCAGAGTTCAAGCGTGGGCAGTAAAGCCAATTGAGGGCGGTCATGCGATCCGCCCTCAATTTCCCGACATTAAAATACCTTTTCGCGGCAGGCATTTAGCCGCACTTTGCAACCTACCCGTTCTGTGTCTCAATAGAACACTATCTTGTTTGCGCCATCGCCCTCCCCCTGCGAATCCGGGCCAACGCAGCAAGATTGCCGGTCTGAAAGCGACCGGAGAAAACCGGGCCCAAAAGACCCGGAGTCGTGACGGAGACACAAGGCTTCAACTGCGTCGGGAACCGCAGCCAGAGCCTTTCGAAAATGGGAACGATCGGGCATGATCCAAGCTTCATCGGTTAAGCGGTCTATTGTCTTTTTCCTGGTTCCAAACTTTTCGATGATTGCATTCGCAACGGCCATTGAGCCATTGCGCATTGCAAATCGGATGCTGGGTTATGACGCCTATAGATGGCGACTGACATCGGTTGATGGAAAACCGGTGACCGCATCCAACGGTGTGGAATGCGCCGTCAATGCATCGTTGGAAGACGAGCGACGTTTCCTGCAGCGCGAGCAGCGCCCCTCGATGGTATTCGTCTGTTCCGGCGTCTACGTGGAAGAATTCAGAAACAAGTCGGTCTTTGCGTGGCTGCGTGAGGAATATAATCGCGGCGTGGCAGTCGGTGGACTTTGTACCGGCGCCCATATACTGGCCGCGGCCGGGCTTCTATCTGGCAAACGCTGTGCCATTCACTGGGAAAATCTCCCTGGTTTCTCGGAAGCCTTTCCCAAGGCCGAGGTCTATGCCGATCTCTTTGAGGTCGATGGCAACCTTTACACCTGCGCGGGCGGAACCGCCTCTCTCGATATGATGCTGAAGCTGATTGGAGATGATTTCGACGCCAATCTGGTCAACAAGATCTGTGAACAGGCACTGACCGACCGTGTCCGCAGCCCACAGGATCGCCAGCGCCTGCCGCTGCGGGCCCGTCTCGGCATTCAGAACTCCAAGGTGCTCACCATCATCGAGATGATGGAAGCCAATCTTTCAGAGCCGCAGGCACTGATCAATGTAGCCCATACGATTGGTCTTTCGCGGCGTCAGGTGGAGCGTCTTTTCCGACAGGAGATGGGCCGGTCTCCGGCACGTTATTATCTGGAAATTCGACTCGATCGCGCACGGCATCTATTGTTGCAGTCATCCATGCCTGTGGTCGAGGTCGCCGTCGCCTGTGGCTTTGTTTCGGCGTCGCATTTTTCCAAATGCTATCGGGAATTATACGGACGCTCGCCGCAACAGGAACGGGCCGAGCGCAAAATGCTCATCGCCGCTTAAGCACGACACTAAAGAAAGATAGAGCTGCATCTTGAATGGAGCAGCTCCACTACTGTCAGCTTTCAGAATAAAATCAAAACCATACAGGCTTTTCCGGAATCAGTTCTACAGACCGACCATCTGTGGATGCAGGATTGTTGGATATGTCGCGAACAGGACAGCCGATGCTCAACCTTCCGGGATTTCCAGAAGCTGACATGCAGTCGTCTGACGCTGCGAATATGTCGTATAAAGGCAAATGTCGCGACCGGGCAACGACTATGGTTTTGTCAAATACCAACGAGAGCGGTTTCAGGTAATACGGAGTCGTTGGAACCGCTCTATCCATCTTTTTCACGCATTATCCGACGCAAAACCGCTACGCACTTTTGCTGGAAATGCTCTAGGGACGCATAAAATGGCAGAGTTTCCTAAGAAGGCAAAAGTTGTGATCGTCGGGCTTGGCGGTATCGTCGGCGCCTCGGTGGCACACCATCTGATCGAGCGCGGCTGGGACGATATCGTCGGCATCGACAAATCGGGTATCCCGACCGACATCGGCTCTACTGCCCATGCATCGGACTTCTGCTATGCGACCAGCCATGACTTCCTGTCGTGCTGGACAACGCTCTACTCCATCGATTTCTATGAAAAGATGGGGCATTACGCCCGCGTCGGTGGCATCGAGGTAGCGCGCGTCGGTGACGATGCCCGCATGGACGAAATCAAGCGCAAGGTCGCATCGGGTAAAGCTTTCGGCACTCGTGCTCGCCTGATGGAACCGTCAGAGATCAAGGAAAAATTCCCGCTCATCGAGGAAAGCCTGGTTCAAGGCGGCCTGTGGGACCCCGATGCCGGTCTGGTCATTCCGCGCTCGCAGACCGTCGCCGGCAAGCTGATTGATCAGGCTGAAGCTGCAGGCAAGCTACAAAGCTTCGCCAACACACCGGCCCAGTCGCTAATCGTCGAAAACGGACGCATCAAGGGTGTCGTCACGCATCGCGGCACCATCGAAGCTGACTATGTCATCATCTGCGCTGGCCTTTGGGGACGTCTGATTGCCGAAATGGTTGGTGAAGACCTGCCAGTCATGCCAATTGACCATCCGCTAACATTCTTCGGTCCCTATAACGAGTTTGAAGGCACCGGTAAGGAAATCGGCTGGCCGCTCATGCGCGATCAGGGTAACTCCGCCTATATGCGCGACACCGGCGATCCGAAAACTGCCGAAGGCGGCCAGATCGAATGGGGTTATTACGAAGAAAAGAACCCGCGCTTGTGCCATCCGCGTGACCTTCTGGAAAAGCATGAAGCACGTCTCTCGCCATCACAGCGCGATCTTGAGATGGACCAGATTCTCGAACCGCTTGAGCGCGCCATCGAGCTGACGCCCATTCTGGGCGAGCTTGGCTACAATGAAAGCCACTCCTTCAACGGCTTCCTGCAGGTCACGACCGACGGCGGCCCATCCATGGGCGAAAGCCAGAAGGTGCGCGGCCTATGGTATGCAGTCGCCATCTGGGTCAAGGACGGTCCCGGCATGGGTAAGCTCATTGCCGACTGGATGACCGACGGTCGCACGTCCATTGATCATCACGCCGTCGACTATTCCCGTTTCTACCCGCATCAGATGACCGAGCAGTTCATCTGGGATCGCTGCACGGAAACGGCGATGAAGGTGTACAATCCGGCGGTTCATCCGCGTGAACCCTTCTCCAAGGGCCGCAATATCCGCCGCTCACCATTCTATGAACGCGAAGTCGAACTCGGTGGCCATTTCATGGAGCTTGGCGGCTGGGAACGCGCGCACGGCTATGCCGCCAATGAACACCTTCTCGAAAAATATGGTGATCGCGTACCGGTGCGCGAAAACGAATGGGATAACCGCCACTTCTGGCGCGTCTCCAATGCCGAACACCTCGAACTGACCGAAAATTGCGGTATCATCAATCTCTCGCACTTCGCCATGTACGACATTGAAGGCCCCGACCATGTCGAGCTGATGGAGTGGCTCTGTGCAGCTAAAATCGGCGGCGACGCCAATATCGGCAAGGGCATCTATACCCACTTCCTCGACGACGAAGGCATGGTGCGGGCCGACTTCACGGCAATCCGCATGACAGACCGCATCCGTATGATCAATGGCGCCGATGCCGGGCCTCGCGACTTCCACTATATGCGCCGCGTGGCCGAAGATAAGGGCTTTGACGTTACGATCACCGATGTGACGGAAAAATACGTCACCATCGGCATCTGGGGTCCGAATGCGCGCGAGAACCTGAAGAAGGTCGTTGAGAGACCTGAAGGTCTTGATGCGGAAAACTTCCCCTTCGCTGCCATCAAGCCAATCCGGATTGCGGGCAAGGATGTTACCGCGTTCCGCATTTCCTATGTCGGTGAACAGGGTTGGGAATTGCATATGCGTTACGAAGACGGCCTTGCCGTCTGGGATGCGCTTCGCTCCACCGGCGTAATTGCGGTAGGCGTCGAGACCTATGCCAACACGCGTCGCATGGAAAAGAGCTTACGCCTGCAGAATGCCGATCTGCTGACCGAGTATAACCTTCTCGAAGCCGATCTTGCTCGCCCGAAGGTCAAGGAGGCGGATTTCCGCGGCAAGGCAAAGCATGTGGAATATCGCGCCCGCGAGCATCAGCCTGCCATGCTCTGCACGCTGGTCATAACCGACAATGTCGATTCGAAAGGTGTGGCCAGGTATCCTGTCGGCATCATGCCAGTACAGGATTTGGATACCGGAGAAACACTCATTGACGAACTTGGCCGCCGGTCTTTCACGACCTCAGTCGCCTATGGCCCGACGATTGGCAAGAACATCGCGCTCGCGTACCTGCCATGGGCCTATTGTCAGGAAGGTCGCAAGCTGAATGTGGAATATTTCGGTGAGACTTATCCGGTTGAAGTGCTCTCGATAGGTTACAAGCCTCTCTACGATCCGGAAAACCTCAAGCCTCGCAGCTGACCGAGACACTTTCCATACAAAAAAGCCGAGGCAACACCTCGGCTTTTCACATTTCGCAATGGGAAAACTATTTCAACGTGGCTTTGCCACCACTGATCGTGATCGTTTCATCGCCGGTCAACGCTTCGCGGTCCCCGTTCGGAAACGTTACGAAGCAGCCCGAGGCGCAGAATTCAACAGTTTCACCGGGCGCGACAATCATTTCGCGCTTGGAAGCGCCTTCCGTAACGACAATCGTCTGAGGGCCGCTATCATTATTGGAAATCTGCGCGGCGTAGGCGCTGCCAGCCGAAACCGCAAAACCGATTGCTGCACCAAGAACGAGCTTCCCCAAGCTGTTGGCCTGATTTCTGTTCATACCGTCCCGACCTTTCCATCGCTCCCGCCGCGATATGTCCAATGTCGCAAGAGCCCTATTGCCCTCTGTCATCCCCTTTATAAGCGGACAAAACTGAACTGCAACTGAACGAAACGTTCATCAAGCCCGGTCGTCGGCATCCTCGTCGACTTCCGGCTTCTCTGCCAGGGCCTTTTTCTTCTTGGCTGATGATGAGGGCTCTTTCTCCTTCTGCATCAAATCGGAGAGTTTTTCGATTTCAGGCACACTGAGAACGAGATCAGTCCTGGTAGACGACAGGTGTAATCCTTCCTCATGGAAGCGCTCTACAATCTGGAATCGCAACTCGTTCTTGATACCACCCGTCGCTGTAATATCGGCCACATAGGCGTAGATATCAAAAATCATCAGTGAATCGTTCATGTTCTGAAACGAAACGAACGGCTCAGGATTCTTCAAGATCGACGGATGACCGCGAACAATTTCGAGAAGCAGCGCGTGGACCCGGCGTGGCTCCTCCGTATAAGAGGCTTGTACATTGATATCGATGCGCCCGAGCTTGTTGCGATGGGTCCAGTTGCCGACGTTACCGTTGATAAGCGTCGAATTCGGCACGATGATCGATTGCTTCTGGAAAGTTTCCACTTCCGTTGCGCGCACGCTGATCTTCTTGACGATACCGCTGACCGTGCCGGCTTCTACCCAGTCGCCGACCTTGAACGGACGTTCGGCGAGCAGAATGAGACCAGAAACAAAATTCTGGACGATATTCTGGAGACCAAAACCGATGCCGAGAGACAAACCACCGGCGATAAGGGCCAGGTTCGACATATTGAACCCGGCTGCCGATACACCAACCAGAGCGGCAAGACAAAGGCCAACATAGCCTATGACTGTGCGGATTGAATTGCGTACACCAGAATCGACCCGCCCGCGCGCCATAACGCTGTTGTCGAGCCAGTTCTGGAACCAGCGCGTCAGAAGATAGCCGATCACGAACAGCAGCACGCCGGTCAATAGTCCCATGAGCGAGATCGAAATATTGCCGATCTGGAAGCCGGTCATCAACTGATAGAAGGTGCTTTTAAGTTCGGCCCACTGGAAGCCGAGCTGCATCAAAACAAGCGGAATGCCGATCAAGGCAACGACGAGATTGATCAATATGCCCGCCACAAGGCCAAGCTGATCAAGGGTTGCGTCGTCGAAATGAAAACGCTCTCGCATTGCCTTGCCAATCTGGCTGGATGCGAAAGCCTGCTCTTCGGAAATTGCACGCCCAGTCAAGAAGCCCATATACATCGTAACCAGAAATGCGCCCGTCACCACGATCTGCTGCGATATGAAGCGCGCCATGCCGATATAGCCAAACAGCGCGGTCAGAATGGGTAAAAGCCCCAATATGATCAGGAATGTTCTGAATGCGCGCGGCCATGAACGGACAGCGCCATCCTTTTCGCGCTCAACCGGTTTCAGAAACGCAATCGCCAGAATCAGAACGCCGACCATCACCGTGGCAAGCAGGCTTTTCGCCATCGTCAGCGACAGAGGCGATGACAAAATCTGGTTGACCTTTCCGAAGAAAGAATCGAGCCCGCTTGTCAGCGCCGTGGCAGTTATCAGCAACCCCAACACGCGTCCTGGACGTGGTGCGACCGGAACCAGTCGCCACTGCGGCATATCCGAGCTGATACAGGCAGACGCCAGCCTATGAATGAAGAAAACGAGCCCAAGAACGAGAAAAAGCGACTGAATCAGAGCGGCAATATCTGTTCTCAAAACGTTGAAATAGTTCATTAAAAAGTAAGTCGTCGCCAGAAAAACGCCCACGGCTGCGGACGGTATAACCGTAGACCAGAAAGCCACTGAGAGGCGACTTAGATAGGAGGGCGATTCGATCGTTGGATCGCGTTGATAGAGCGTTCCGAGGACGCGCCTTGCACCCAGCTGGATGACCAGCGCCGCCGCAAACGCAAAAAACGCGGCAGCGAGAAATGACTTGAGCTTGAACGTACTTACAAAACGCCACCACGACTGAACGATGCGCCAGAGTGAAACCATCTGGTTACTGGCAGCCGAAGCAACCTCTGTACCCAGCGTCGTATCGAGATTCACGCGTTGTGAAAGTGTGCGTGCAAAAAGGTCTCGGCGCATGTCGCCGATCTTTGCGGACATCTGATTGACGGAAAGCGATGTGTCCTCCGTCTCACCGACAATGGCATTGATCTCGGCCTTTTCGGCGGTCAGTCGCGCGCGTTCTTCACTGACGATTGTCGGTTCTGGCGGCTGATCGCCAGAGGGTGCGGGGCCAAGCTGTTCCAGCCGCGTATTTATTTCGGTCAGACGCGGACGGAATGAAACGCCAGCATCCAGAAGCTTCTTCGAAAGAGAGTCCAGCTGGAGCTTGAGATTGGCCAGCGTTTCATCGTTCGAAGTGGCCTTGGGAAGCTGATCACTGATCCGTTTCGTCTGTTGCTTCAGATCGTTGATGACAGGCTTTTGTTGCTGAACAACGCTGGAAACAGGCGCTGGTGCCTGTTGCTGATCGGTGGCAGCGGGCGCTTGCTGGGCTGAGTCGTTTTGCGGAGCGGCAGCGGGCGCAGTTTGTGCCGCCGGCGGAGTCGAGGGCTTGTTATCCTGCGCAAAGGCAGGCGCAATGCCACCCGGCGACAGAACGCCGATCAGAAGAGAAAATGCAAGAACACGAAACGTCGATGAATATGCCAATTCAATTCTGCCGTTAAACAAGACATGGTTTCAACATAAAGCGCCCTAAAACGGATGCAAGGCGTAGGCCGTCTACAAGATTTCACGGTGCGCAGGAAGCGGACCCATAACGTATAAGACGAGCCTTGATGCCAGTATTTCCTTGTTCGTGCGAACACAAATGATTAATGAGGATTCTCAATGAGTGTGAAAAGCTGGCTCAACTCCACGGATAGACTCTAAAGAAAGTCTTGGCGATTTGATGAAGGGCATGAAAAACACGGAACAGCACAAGCGGCATGGTTTCATGCTGTTCGTTACGTGCGTTCTGTCGTTTACGGCTTTTCTGTTTGCCGTGGATTTTTCAACGCCGGACGAAGATGTTGCCCGTGGTCACTCCGGCGGCATCGTCGCAAGACAGGTCGAAGGCACTCCGACAACCCCTGTTCGCCAGCAATCCACCCCCTCGCCGCAGCCCATGCGGGCGATCTTGATCGAAGCGATCGCAGCCAAGATCAAAGCTGTTTACCTTGATGGCACCGGAGCAGCGCTGCCCGTGGCGGCAGTGGCTTTTGCTCTTCCAAAGTCGGCAGCAGCCAAAGCGGCGCTGAATTTCCAGCGCCTCGCAGTTTTGCAGAGACATTTTGGCTCTGCCCGTGCGCCTCCTAAAAGCGCATAATATGCCATCCTCGAAGATTGGCTTTAACCAATCCTGACACCATTACAAACGATGCCCGCACCGCTGCTTGATGAGTGGCAATTGGGGCGTACCAACCGGAACCTTAATCCATGCGTACTTCCAAATGGGTGGTTGTGCTTTATAGCCTGATCGTTGCGATCGGCGTTATCATTGCCTTGCCCAACTTTTTCACCCAAAAGCAACTTGAGGCGATGCCGTCCTGGTTCCCGAAGCGTCAGGTCACGCTCGGCCTCGACTTGCGCGGCGGCTCGTATCTCGTGCTCGAAGTCGATGCAGCGAGCCTGAAGAAAGACCGTTTGCGCTCTCTGCTTGACGATGCCCGCAGCAAGCTGCGTGCCGAACGCATCCAGCCGCAGTCGATCCGTGCTGTCGGAGATGCGGTCGTCGTGACCATCCCTGATGCGGACCAGCGTTCCAAGGCGGAAACTGCACTTCGCACCTTGATTTCGCAGGTCAATACCAGCGGTTTCGGCACGGCGATCAACGACATAGATGTTGCCTCGAACGACAATCAGGTACGCCTGACCCTCACCGAAGCAGGTTTCAACTATCGTCTTGATGCCGCTCTTCAGCAGAGCCTTGAAATCATCCGTCAGCGCGTCGACCAGGTCGGCGTTGCAGAACCGTCCATCCAGCGCGTAGGCTCGGACCGTATCGTCGTTCAGCTTCCCGGTCTTCAAGACCCGGCGCAGCTTCGCCAGCTTCTCGGAAGCACGGCGAAAATGAGCTTCCATATGGTCGCCGATGCCAATCCGAACGATGCGCCGCCTCCGGGCGTGACCATCATGCCGGATTCCAAGGATCCGAACATCAAGTACCCGATCGAGGATCAGATCGCCCTTTCCGGCGAGCGTCTCACCGACGCGCGTGCAGGTTTCGACCAGCGCACCAACGAGCCGATCGTGTCTTTCCGTTTCGATAGCCTCGGTGCACGCCAGTTCGCGGACATTACGACGAAAAACGTCAATCGTCCGTTCGCAATCGTGCTCGATGGCAAGGTGCTAAGCGCCCCGGTCATCCGTGAACCGATCACCGGCGGCTCGGGCCAGATTTCCGGCAGCTTTACGGTTCAGGACACAGTTGTTCTTTCGGCACTCCTGCGCGCTGGCGCCCTGCCCGCTCCGCTGACCGTTATCGAAGAACGTACTGTTGGTCCTGATCTTGGCGGCGATGCCATCAAGATGGGTCTGATTACAGGTATCGTGGGCTTCGTACTCGTCGCGGTCTTCATCCAGCTCCTTTATGGCGTCTGGGGCACGATTGCCAACGTGGCGCTGTTGCTCCACACCTTGCTTACCTTCTCTGCCTTGAGCCTCATTGGCGCAACGCTGACATTGCCCGGTATCGCCGGTATTATTCTCGGTATTGGTATCGCGGTTGACGCCAATATTCTCATTAATGAACGTATCCGCGAAGAAACGCGACGCGGCCTCGGGGCCATGGCCGCGCTGGACAAGGGCTTCCATAGCGCCTTCTCTACCATTGTGGATGCTAACGTCACGTCCCTGATCTCGACCTTGCTGTTGTTCACCTTCGGCACAGGCCCGGTTCGCGGCTTTGCGATTACCATGATGCTCGGTATCGCGATCTCCATGTTCACTGATGTGACGTTGGTACGCATGGTCATGGCGTGGTACGTTCGCAAGCGTAAGCTGAAAGTGCTCGTCATCGAGCCGTTCCTGAAATTCGTTCCTGAGAAGACGAATATCAGCTTCATGAATGCACGCTTCATCGGCATTGGCGTCTCGATTGTGCTGTCTATTCTGTCCATTGGTCTGTTCTTCAAACCGGGATTGAATTACGGCATTGACTTCAAGGGCGGCATTCAGGCGGAAATCGTCACGTCACAGCCAGCCGATCTGGCGCAACTTCGCGCCAAGCTAGGCGCACTGGGTCTTGGCGAAGTAGCGCTTCAGTCAGCCGGTAGCCCAAATGATGTCCTGATCCGCGTCCAGCGTCAGGAAGGTGGCGAGGAAGCGCAGACCGTTGCCGTCAACAAGATGCGCGAAGCCGTGACCGAACTTGATCCAGGTGTGAAAATCGAGCGGACAGAAGTCGTCGGCCCGAAAGTCTCCGGTGAACTGGCCCGTTCAGGCTTCATCGCCGTCATCCTGTCGGCACTCGGCATGCTCATCTATCTCTGGTGGCGCTTCGAGTGGTTCTTTGCGATGGGCGCAATCATCACGCTTATCCTCGACACCACGAAGATGGTCGGCTTCTTCGCGCTGTTCCAGCTCGATTTTAACCTGACAGCTATCGCAGCGCTTCTGACCGCTATCGGTTACTCGGTAAACGATAAGGTCGTGGTTTATGACCGCATGCGTGAAAACATGCGTCTTTATAAATCAAAGCCGCTACGCGAGATTGTCGATATGAGTATCAATCAGGTGCTCGTCCGCTGTGTTTACACATCGATGACGACGTTCCTGTGTATGCTCCCGATGGCAATCTGGGGCGGTAGCGCGGTTCATAATTTTGCCGTGCCGATGCTGTTCGGTATCTTTATCGCTACATCGTCGTCGATCTTCATCGCCGCTCCGATCCTGCTTCTGCTCGGCAACTGGTGGCAGCACCGCAAGGAAGCCCATCAGGCAATTGAAGACAGCGCCGCAGCGCAGAAATAACCCGCTTGCCGGGCAAGGCTCAAGCTTTGCCCGGCTCCCACTTACATAATTGAAAAGCCAGAGGGGGAAGGCACCTGATGCCCCATGACACGCCTTTGATAGCGACAATCGTCATCGGGTTATGCCTGGCCTTCATCTTCGGTGCGATAGCCACCCGCCTGAAAATCTCCCCCCTCGTCGGCTATCTTCTGGCTGGTGTCATTGCTGGCCCGCACACGCCCGGATTCGTCGCTGATCAGGATCTGATTCTGCAGCTAGCCGAAATTGGCGTCATCCTGCTGATGTTCGGCGTCGGCCTGCACTTTTCCCTCAAAGATCTTCTTTCCGTCAAAGCCATAGCAGTACCCGGCGCGCTCGCGCAGATTGCAGCAGCCGCAGCCCTCGGCACGGGCCTTGGGCTCGCCCTTGGATGGGATGTACAGGCAGGTCTGGTTTTTGGCCTCGCACTTTCGACCGCCAGTACCGTCGTCCTGTTGCGCGCCATGCAAGAGCGCCGCCTGATCGACACCGAACGTGGACGCATCGCAGTAGGCTGGCTGATCGTCGAAGACCTTGCCATGGTCATGGCACTGGTGTTGCTTCCAGCAGTCGCCAGTGTAACCGGCCGTGCAGAAGGCTCAGCAGCGAGTGATCCTATCGTTTCATGGCTTGGCCTCGGCATTGGCGGCATCATCCTTCTCACCATTGCCAAGGTTGTTCTGTTTGTCGCCCTGATGCTCATAGTCGGGCGTAAGGTCATACCGTGGCTTCTGAACGTCGTGGCTCAGACCGGCTCTCGCGAACTGTTTCGTCTTGGTGTGCTCGCGATTGCGCTGGGCGTCGCTTTCGGCGCAGCCCATCTGTTTGGCGTTTCCTTCGCATTGGGCGCATTCTTCGCCGGCATGGTGATGAGCGAATCCGAACTCAGCCATCGAGCCGCGGAGGAGTCCCTCCCCTTGCGCGACGCTTTCGCAGTGCTGTTCTTCATCTCTGTCGGCATGTTGTTCGACCCGATGAGTCTACTTCGAGATCCGCTGCCCCTGCTCGGAACGCTCGCCATCATTCTGATCGGTAAATCGGTCGCAGCATTCTTCATCGTGCGCGCCTTCCGTCGCCCTGTCAGCACAGCGCTCACCATTTCGGCGAGCCTTGCGCAGATTGGTGAGTTCTCCTTCATTCTTGCGGGATTGGGCGTCAGCCTAAATCTCCTCCCGCCAGCCGGACGCGACCTCATTCTCGCAGGCGCAATCCTCTCGATTTTCCTCAATCCGGTCATGTTCATTGTCGCGGAACGGATGCGACCATGGATCGAAAAGCGAAGCAAAGGCGAAACGTCAGCCGGTGATAACACCAGTGCCGAACTCAGTATTTCCGAGCCCGAGCCATTGCCGCAGACTTTACTGACCGCACACACGATTATCGTTGGTTACGGCCAGATCGGCGAAAGGATCGCAGCAGGATTGCAGGCAGAGACGCCTTTTCTCGTCATTGAGGATTCGTCGAAAGTCAGCGCCTCGCTCAAGGATAAAGGCATCCAGGTTATTACAGGGAACGCCTCGGATTCAGATATACTGAAGGCGGCCAGTCCGGTAACGGCTCGAAACCTGGTTATTGCAATACCCAACGCTTTCGAGGCTGGGCGGGTGACGGCATTGGCCAGAGCCTCCAATCCGGAAATCAGCATCGTCGTGCGGGCCTGTTCAAAGGCAGAAGCACAATATTTGCATGATCTTGGCGCAGATTTCGTCATTCTGGGAGAAGAAGAAATCGCAGCAGCCATGGCAAAGGCAATCGGAACTGAGATCAAGAGGAAAAATACCGAAACCGTTTCAGAGGAAAACGAATTTCAGGCCGACGCATTAGGGATAGTATCGGGAGATGGGTCGACCGATATCATGGGCAAAAAAGGGGATGATATGAAGCATGAAGGCATGGTGACCGGTTGATGAAAGCAAAGGATTACATCTGGCCGGTCGTGGGTATTTGCGCAGTCGGTATTTCGGCTTGGCTTCTCTATCGCGAACTTCGCAGCATTTCGCTCGATGATGTTCTGGACAGTCTTTACGCCATCCGCGCCCATCATTGGGCACTCGCGGCGGCTTCAGCACTTCTGGCCTACAGTTCGCTTGCTGGTTATGATCGCATCGCGCTGCTGCACCTCAGACGCAAGATTTCCTGGCTGTTTATCGCGCTTTGCTCCTTCACCACCTACGCGCTGTCGCACAATATTGGCGCTTCAGTCGTCTCCGGTGCGGTCGTGCGTTACAGGGCATATTCTTCTCAAGGCATGCCCGGCAGCGAAATCGCCGTCCTCATCGCTTTCTGTTCATTCACATTCATTCTTGGTGTTGTCATTACTTCCAGCGTCGTTCTCCTGCTGGAGCCGCATATTCTCATGCGCTTCAACGAGGAACTGACACCAACCGTCTCCATCGTCATTGCGCTTTTGATGCTGGCATTCGTACTGCTTTATGTCTTCGGTAGCTGGCTGCGCCTGCGCCCGCTTCAGATCGGCAGTTTCCGTCTGGAATATCCGCGGCTGTCGGTTGTGGTGCAGCAGCTCATCGTCGCACCGCTGGAGCTGATCGGTGCCGCGGGTATCATTTATTTTGCCTTGCCAGAGGCCGGCAATCCCGGTTTCCTCATTGTTCTTGGCATCTTCCTGGTCTCATTCTCTGCAGCCCTGATATCGCACGCACCGGGCGGCCTTGGTGTTCTGGAACTCGTTTTCCTGACTGGCTTGCCGGATATGAATCAGGCTGATGTTCTGGCTGCGCTGATCGTCTTCCGTCTGCTCTACCTGCTTATCCCGTTCGCGATGTCGCTTGTGGTCGTGCTGGTCTTCGAGAAATCCCAGTTTCTCCTGCGCTGGAACGATAAACAGAGAAAATAGAAGCAGATAACGACGGAGCATATTTTTTACAAAACCCGCCATAATTTGAATTTGTTTTCCTTAAAATGGCGGCCATGGCCGCCTATCTTGGAACCAGTTTCGCAAACGGAACGAATTGCGAAATTAAACGCCCTCCCAAGGCTTTATCCAAGAGGAAAAACGCATGCCTGCGACATTGATCATCCCCGGCTACAAGGGATCGGAAGCAGGCCACTGGCAGCGCCAATGGTTGCATGACGATCCGTCAGCATTGCTCGTCGAACAGGACGACTGGCACTATCCGGTGCTATCCGACTGGATGCACGCACTCGAAGCCAAACTCGCCGAAAATCCGGGCGCCGTTCTGGTCGCCCATAGTCTCGGCTGCGCACTGGTCGCACATCTGGCCAGCCGACCGTCAGCAGCACATGTGGCGGGCGCCCTTCTCGTTGCACCTGCCGACGCGGAAACTATGGCCCGCAAGGACAGCCGTTTCCAGAGCTTTGCCCCGCTGCCGCGCCATGAGCTGGGCTTCCCTTCCATCGTCGTGGCAAGCCGCAACGATGAATATATGAGCTTTGCCAAAGCTGAAGCCCTTTCGCACGTTTGGGGATCGGGATTTGTCGATCTCGGCCATGCCGGCCATATCAACGTAGCAAGTGGTTTCAGTCGCTGGCCGGAAGGGATTATCCTTGCATCCTCTCTTCACAGAGAACCGGTAGCCAACACGCTTTCCCAAGCAGCGTGACCGTGAGAGCGGTTCCAGTCAAAATGGAACCGCTCCAGCTCTTTTGTATTTAAGCACCTTGCCTGCGTTCAAGCAGAACCTTCAAGACGAGCGTCAGAAGAGCGATCAAAGCGAGCGTCGAAGCCGCAGCGAATGCACCAGCGACATTATAGTCATTGAACAGTAGTTCCACCTGAAGCGGCAGCGTATTGGTCTTGCCTCGGATTGCACCCGAAACGACCGACGTTGCCCCAAACTCTCCCATCACGCGCGCATTGCAAAGCACCGCACCATAGAGCAAAGCCCATTTGATATTGGGCAAGGTGACATAGAAGAAGGTTTGCCAGGCATTGGCGCCAAGCGTCAGAGCCGCTTCTTCTTCATCGCTCCCCTGCACTTCCATCAGCGGAATCAGTTCACGCGCCACGAAAGGTGAAGTGACGAAGAGACTGACAAGGAAGATCGCCGGAACCGTAAACATCACCTTGATGTCATAAGTTTCCAGCAATGGCCCCAGCAAACCTTGCGATCCATACAGGAAGAGATAGGTCACACCGGCCACGATGGGCGAGACTGAAAACGGTATCTCAACGAAAGTGATCAGCAACCGCCGCCCCGGAAAACGGAACTTGGTTACAAGCCAAGCAACACAAACACCGAACGCCATATTGATCGGCACCACGACGATTGCTGTGAGAATGGTCAGCCAGACCGCATGCAATGTATCAGGCTTCAATATTTCACCGAAGAAGACATCGACGCCCTTGCTGAATGCGTAGGAGAAGATAATGGCCAGAGGCGCTCCAATGCAGACCACCGACAAGCCAGCCGCCAGCCAGATCAACAGATTGCGCACCGGTCCGGAATTTCGTGCCTGCAGGCTTGCGCTAGCGTTCGGCATAACGAAGCTGCCTTGCTTGAATGAGATTGGTCACAAGAAGCATCACGAAAGCCGTAACGAGCATCACGAATGCAAGTGCAGCGGCCGCAGGATAGTCATACTCGTCGAGTCGGATGAAAACGAGCAACGACGTCACTTCGGTTTCAAAGGGGAGATTGCCAGAGATAAAGACAATCGAACCAAACTCACCGAGGCTGCGGGCAAAGGAAAGCGACGAGCCTGCAAGGAAAGCTGGAAAGATGGTCGGCCAGATAATGTGTGAGAATGTCTGCCAGGAGCTGGCCCCAAGGCTGCGGGCAGCTTCTTCCACATCAGCACTCATATCTTCAAGCACCGGCTGAACCGTGCGGATAACGAACGGGATGCTGGTGAAAAACATCGCGATCATGATGCCGAGCGGCGCATAAGCAACCTTTATCCCGATCGGTTCAAGGAACCGTCCAAACCAGCCATTTTGGGCAAATAGCGTCACCAATGCCAGACCGGCTATGGCAGTCGGCAGCGCGAAAGGAAGATCGACGGCGGCATCGATCAGACGTTTGCCGGGAAATTCATATCGCGTCAGTACCCAAGCCAGCAGAAGACCGAACAAGCCGTTAAAAACGGTGGCCACTGCGGCTGCGCTCAGGGTGATCTTATAGGTCGCTAGCGCCCGATCTGAAGTCACAATGCTCCAGAAGTCACTCCAGCCAAGACTTGCCGTTTTCAGAATCATGGCCAGCAGTGGCAAGGCCACGATAACAGCCAGATAAAGCAAAGTGCAGCCGAGGGTCAGTCCGAACCCCGGCAGCACAGAATTACGTTTCATGCTTAGAAGCGCCACTGGATTTTTCCAAAAAGCAAGGCGATCCCGTTAGGGATCGCCAGTTGGCTCTGTTTACTTACCAGTGAAGAGCTGATCGAGCACTCCGCCTTCGGCGAAATGTTCCTTCTGCACCTTCTCCCAGCCACCGAAAGCATCTTCAACCGTCACGAGACGCACATCAGGATAGATGTCCTTGTGCTTTGCAATGACATCCTTGTCGTGCACACGGTTGAAGTTCTGAGCCAGAATTTCCTGACCTTCCGGTGAATAGAGATAGTTCAGATAGGCTTCCGCTGTCTTGCGCGATCCACGCTTGTCTACCACCTTGTCGACGACCGTAACGGGAAACTCCGCCAGCAGACTGACTTCTGGGACAACAACATCATACTTGTCCGGTCCGAGAACTTTCTCAGTCCCGCGTGTTTCAGCTTCAAACGTCACCAGCACGTCGCCAATGCCACGTTCGGCAAAAGTCGTCGTTGCTCCACGTCCGCCTGTATCGAAGACGGGAACATTCTTGAAAATCTTTCCGATGAACTCGTGTACCTTCGCCTGATCACCCTTGAACGCCTCGTTCGCGTAAGCCGTCGCAGCAAGATAAGTATAGCGCGCATTGCCTGAGGTCTTTGGGTTCGGGAAGATCACCTTCACATCGTCACGCGCCAGATCGTCCCAATTCTTGATGTTCTTCGGATTGCCCTCACGAACGAGGAATGCAGGGAGCGAATAGTAAGGCGAGGAGTTGTTAGGAAGCCGCTTCTGCCAGTCCGCGGGAATCAGATTACCCTTGTCATGGAGGACCTGAACGTCGGTCACCTGATTGAAGGTCACCACGTCCGCCTCAAGCCCTTCCAGAATAGAACGCGCCTGCTTGGAGGAGCCAGCATGGGATTGATTGACGGTCAAGTCCTCGCCGGTCTTGGTCTTCCAGTCAGCGATGAAGGCTTGATTGACCTGTTCGTAGAGTTCCCGCGCAATGTCATAGGAAACATTGAGTATTTCCTTCGGCTCCTGTGCCTGAACCGGTGCAGAGCCGAGACCGAGGGCTACCGCCGCATATAGAATAATTTTTCTCATTAGACCCATCCCCACCACGCTGTTTGCGAAAAGCGCTCTAAACTGGATTGTTTTCGGAAACAAATCTAACGAGAGAAGAGACAAAATCAATCTAAATCATTGATTTAAATATATAAACTACTTTTATCGCCATTCATGGAACCCGTACCCAAACCTCATGCTGGCGTGAGAAAATAATTCTCATCAGGAGCGAAACCATAAAATGAAATGCAAAAAGGCAGGAGACCTCCGTCTCCTGCCTTCATAACTTTCTTAGACTCTGGACTTACCAGAAACCGCGATGCTGCCAGCACCAGAGAAAGTTATGCTCGCCACGCTCCAGCCGACTACGGCGGCGGGCTGCAATCTCTTCCGCATTCAACTTCATCTCACTCCAAGGCCGCTCCAGAAAGCCCGGAACACGCAAAACCGTATTCTTCATTTTCGTAGCGAGCAGCTGAACGGTTCGCTTCATGCCTGGCCTCCTCATTGCCTTACGCTCAAATATCATCGCGTTTTCGCCGCAACAATGAACGATAGGTTAATTTTGAAGGCTTCTCGGCTTTTGTCAATAACCCACTTATTTTATCGGAGTTAACTGCGTGAAATAATTTGCGAGCCAGACCAAACAACCCGCAAATTCATTCCTGTTAAACCTCATAGTCGGATGAGGGGACAATGCGTACCTTGCCGATATGACGACCATTCATCGACTCAATCTTGAACTCCAGGCCATCGGCAACGAAGCTTTCTCCACCCAAAGGCAGGTGTCCGAGATGCCAGAGAACATAGCCAGCAAGGGTAGTATAACGGTCACCGTCATCCAGAAGGTCGCGTTCCAGAAGGCCGCTTAACCGGCGAATATCGGTAAAGCCGTCTACAAGATAACCACCCTGCCCGTCCGACTGCGCGACAGCCGCCTCTTCGTCTTCATCCGGGAACTCACCAGCAATGGCTTCCAGAACGTCGGTCGGCGTCACGACACCTTCGAAAGAGCCATGCTCATCGACGACGACTGCGATCTGGACAGGTGAATTACGCAACTGCTCCATAACGCGCAGCACGTTTGCATTTTCATGCACGACAAGCGGCTGCTTTACGATCTTGTCCCAGTCGACAGGCTTCTTGTCACCAATGTCGAGCAAAAGGTCCCGGACCAACGCCACACCGATGAACTCGTCCACCTGACGGCGCGCGACGATGACGCGAGAATGTGACAGCTCCCGAATGGCCGCATCAAGTTCTGCTTCGTCTTCATCGAGGTCAAGCCACTCGATCTCGTTGCGCGGCGACATGATGGAACGCACAGGTCGATCAGCCAGATCAAGAACGCCGCGGATCATTTCCTTTTCTTCCGGCAGGAAGACATCACTGGCCGCTGTCTGCTGGGCAATCACGTCAACCGTGTCGGAAAGCGGGCTTTCGCCGCGACTGCCACCGAGTAGACGCAGGACGGCACCCGCAGTGCGCTCTCGCAGATCGTTGGTCGTGACCAGCTTTTCGCGATTGTGTCGCGACATCTGGTTGGCCGCTTCGATCAACACCGAGAAGCCGATCGCCGCATAAAGATATCCCTTTGGAATATGGAAGCCGAAACCCTCCACGACCAGACTGAAACCGATCATCATCAGGAAGCCAAGACACAGGATGACAACGGTGGGGTGTTTGTTGACAAAATCCATCAGCGGCTTGGAAGCAAGCATCATCACGCCGATGGCGATAATGACAGCAATCATCATGACCGGCAGATGCTGAACCATGCCCACAGCCGTGATGACACTATCCAGCGAGAACACGGCATCAAGCACGACAATCTGAACGATCACCTGCCAGAACACAGCATGTACGACCTTGGAACTCTTAGGCCCATGATCACCCTCCAGCCGCTCATGCAGCTCCATCGTGCCCTTGGCAAGGAGAAACAGACCACCAATTAGCATGATGATGTCTCGGCCCGAGAAAGACATTCCCATCAGCGAAACCAATGGCTCACGGAGGGTGACGATCCAGGAAATCGACGCCAGCAACACCAGACGCATCAAAAGAGCCAGAGTAAGGCCGATAAGTCGCGCGCGATTACGTTGGTGTGGGGGCAGTTTGTCGGCCAGAATGGCAATAAAGACGAGATTGTCGATACCGAGAACAATCTCGAGCACCACCAATGTCACCAAACCTATCCAGGCATTGGGGTCGGCAATCCAGTCCATGGACCAGTCCATGATGTGTCGGCTCCTTTAAAGATCAGCAGAAATGGAAATTGGGAAATTCGTCGCAACAGCTTTGTGACCGGGCTGCATTTGTGCAGTCCAGTCTCTTCCGGGCGCAGTCTATCGGGAATTGTTCAATGCGCTGGAAGCCCGAACACCCCTCCGGGGAATTCGGACTTCGAGAAGACGAATCGTCAGAACTGTCGTCGGGCATAAAGCGCGATGAACCTTATATGAGGTGTCGCGAGGCCTGAATCCTCAGCCACACCGGTTGCCACATGGAACATATGGTCTGTTATTATGCAGACCGAAGCCTGTAGCACAAGAGGTCGATTATTCGGCTGGAGAGACCTGAACGCGGCGCTTACGCTCCCGACGTGGACGAGCTTTGAAAAAGCGCACACCGATAACCGTCGCAATGATGGTGACGATAGTGATTCCGATCACGAACCAGAACATGTGATCGCCATCCATTCTGGCGAAAACGCCTGCTCCACGACCTGCCAGCCAGCCCGGAAGGAACATCAGCGGAGCCCATACAAGCGCGGAGAGGACATTGGCTGTCTGGAAGCGCGTCTGATCCATAGACATCATACCGGCAACCATCGGCACGGTACAGCGCACGGGGCCGAAGAAACGACCAAGGAACACTGCAGAAAAACCATAGCGACGGAAGAGAAGGCGTGCACGCGCCACACCGCTGCGGTGCTTGTTGAGCGGCCACTTGTGAATAATATTGCGGCCCAGCCACCAGCCCAGGAAATAGGAGATGATATCGCCAATCACTGCGCCGATAATCGCACCGATTATAACGGGAATGGGTTCGATGATTCCGGCACCCACGAGGCCGCCAATAGCGATCATGATCGGCGTAGCTGGAATGAACATTCCTATAATGGCGAGAGATTCGCCGAAGGCGATAACGCCCACGATAGGCCCAGCCCATGCCCGATGATCGGAAATAAACTGTCCGAGATCGCCTATTATACTTTCCATTCCGTCCTCAAATGTCGCGAACCGGATTTTGAAACGATATGAGCCGTTTCTGTTTTCTTCGGCAAGGGCAACCCGGTGCATAAAGCGCCTTGCTCTGACAAATCTTAGGGGCGGCGCCGGTGTCCGTGACTTCAGAACCACTACCAACCGATCAAGTCTTTTATATGCCGTAGTTTCTCAGACAAGCATCAATAATTGATGACATGGCTGCGACATTTGCAGCGTGACTCTACTCCCTGAACGAAACCTCCCCACCGCACGTATTAGTCCAGCATCGGCGAATATGGAGCCGCAGGGTTCCGCTTACAACGCCGAAAACGTGAAAAAATGAATCAAATCAAGAATCTCTCATTTTTGATTCTCAAAAGAGCGACCAGAAAACACAACCAGAATGCACATACCCTGAAAAAGACACCGGTAACGCGCAGATATGGATTTTCGGAAGGCCCGCATTTCCGGGCTTTTTACGCAAGCTGTTATTTTTTTCAGAAATTTTGCAGTTGGAGGCTGGACAGGTGGAAAAGAGGCCGTTATAGAACCGCTCACTTCACCGGGGCCGCTGCCTCGGCAAAGCGAGTGGGTGATTAGCTCAGTTGGTAGAGCAGCTGACTCTTAATCAGCGGGTCGTAGGTTCGATCCCTACATCACCCACCATTTTCTCTTCTGAAAACAAACGCTTCCGCTGATAACTGATCCTGATGGATCAGAAAAATTCTTCTCGCCCGAACGAATATGTGTCTCAGTGCCTGCGGATGATTTTTCGCTTTGGAGAATGCTTCAGCTCTGGTTTGCTCATACACTCCCCAATACATTACCGATAATTAATTGGCATATTCATATGCGGTTCATCTAAAAAGACAGACATTACTCGCACGCCTTTTAGCGGCGCCCCTGTAAAGAGTAATGGAGTCAAATTGCCATGAAATCGAAGACCGCATTTATCGCTGTAATTGCAACATCTTTGCTTGCTGTACCCGCACTGGCACAAGAAAATAGCAGTGCAAATACTGATAAACCGGCAGCAGAGACGGCCGTTGCCCCAAACAAGGACATGAAGGGCAAGCGTGGCCCTGTCGACCTTGATAAATTCTCACGCATGGATGACCTCAAGGCCGCCGATACCGATGGCGACGGCGTACTTTCTCGCGCCGAAATCGAAGCACTGGCACTCAAGCGCATCGTGAGCCGGGCAGCTGACCGCATGGAGCGTCGCCTCGACGTCAATGGTGATGGCAAGGTTACGCTTGCGGAAGTGGAAAATCAGCGCAAGAAGGAATTCGCTGCACTGGATCGAAATGAGGATGGCAAAATCGATCGTAGCGAAATGCGCGCCGCGAAGATGCATCACCAAGCCAGAGGCTCTCACCACAAAGGTCCACATCATATGGGCAACCACAAAGGTGGTGAGCACAAAGGCTCGATGAAGGATCAGGCAGAGAAGCCACAGGAATAAAGCTGAAATAAAAAAACCCGGGCTCAATGCCCGGGTTTTTCATACACCGATGTCAATTTAACCGTTCAAGAGCGGATGACACCCTTCTTGAAAATGATATTGCCATAAAGCCGCTTCTCACCGGTCCGAATGATCGCGAACGCATCGCGAGCGCGGTGATAAAAAGCAAATCTTTCAACTGGATCGACGGAAATCTTTCGCCCTTCAGCCTTTTCTATGACCGATTCAAATTCCTTGAAAATCGCCGGCGTTTCATTGGGCGCCTGCATGACGGCGGCTGGCTTGTCGACAAAATCGTCCAAAGGCAACAGCGACAACACAGCCTCGGCCATATCCGTTGCAGTGATCCCCGGAAAGTCCAGCACGTGGACACCAGAGGACTGCGCCGGATAATTGGCATCAACAATCACGAGATCGTCTCCGTGCCCCATATCGGCAAGAACCTCGAGCAGCGAGCCGGTCAGCAATGGATTGATATTCTTCAACATAAGACGTCAGTTCCTATAAAAATTCTGTCGCCTCACACTAAACAACTCGCTTTCAGAATCGCAAGGTCCAAGTGTTGGAAGGTGACCGGTCTTATCTCGTGGTCGGGTCCAGCTTGTCGCGTAGCCAATCACCCACAAAGCTGATCGACAGCGTCGTGAACATGATCACAAATGACGGCGCGAGCATGATCCACGGTGCGCGAGTGAGATATTCGCGACCATAACCAACCATATTACCAAGGCTGGTCATCGGCGGCTGCACACCGAGGCCCAGAAACGAGAGGCTGCTTTCAAGGAGAATAATCTCCGGGAATGTCAGCGTCATCGAGACGATTAGCGTTGAAGCAATGTTCGGGAGGATGTGTTTGAGATACACTCGCGACGGCGTAGCGCCGAGCTGGGTAACCGCTGCTGCATAACCCTGTGCATTCGCTGAGACAGCCAGCCCACGCGCGATACGGGCATAACGTTCCCAGCCGTAGAAGCCCATCAGGCAGGTCAGCAAAAGAAGCGAGCTTCCGAAAAATGCCAGCACGGCAAGAGACAAAATCAGGAATGGCAACGCCGCCTGAAAATCAGCCAGCATGACCACAACCTGCTCCACCGCGCCTCGAAAATAAGCTGCGAGAAAACCGAGTGTCGTCCCGAACACCGCTGAAATGATCGTCGCACCAAACGCGATGAGCAGCGAAATGCGAATGGATTCGATAAGGCGTGAAAGCACGTCACGTCCCAGCTCATCGGTACCCAGCCAATGCTGTGCGTTCCCCGGCAGTGCGAGGCGGTTTTTCAGGTCAAAGGCTGTGATGTTGTAGGGTTTTATCCAGTCCGCAGTCAGCGCAATCAGGATCATTGCGGCGATCCAGATAAAGCCGATGATAACCATCAGCGGAATGCTTTTACGGCTCTTTTTCGGTTGCGTGGAAACAGTGGCAGTATTGGCGGTCATATCCGTCATCGGTTCAGCCTCACGCCTTGCCCTGCGCCTGACGCAGACGCGGATCGAGATAACCATAGAGAAGATCAACAATGAAATTGGAGATCACCATCGTCGCGGCCACGAGAAGCAATATGCATTGCACGATAGCAAGATCGCGATTGGCTACCGAAACCACGAGCAGTCTGCCCACGCCTGGCCAAGAAAAGAGCGATTCAACCACCACCGCACCTGCAATCAGCGATCCGACCATAAATCCGACGATAGTGACAATCGGAATGGCCGCGTTAGGCAGTGCATGACGCCAGACAACATTTCGCCAGGACACACCTTTGGCGCTCGCCGTGCGAATATAGGGCTGCCCCAGAATCTCGATCATTGCGCTGCGGGAGAACCGCGCCAGAATGGCCGCGCCGCCGAGCCCCATGGTGATTATGGGTAGAATGGCATGCATCCAGCTGTCCTGCCCGCCCGAGGGCAACCAGCCCAACGAAACCGAGAACACCAGCACGAGCAACAAGCCAAGTACAAAACTCGGTAAAGTGAAGCCGATGACGGCAGTAGCCATGACAGCCCGGTCTATGAAGCTGTTGCGATGCAACGCAGCATAAATTCCGGCCGGAATGCCAAGCCCAAGTTTGATCAACAATGCCGGTATCGTAAGTTGAAGCGTCGCGGGAATGCGCTCGGTCACCAGTGCGATTGCAGATTGACCATCGCGCATCGATATCCCAAGATCGCCGCGCACAATAGCGCCGAAATAGCGCAAATATTGCTGCCAGAGCGGATCATCGAGCCCCCAGTTCTTCCGGAAGGCAGCTATCGCTTCCGGTGGCGCGTCCGGTCCCATGATGATCTGGGCCGGATCACCGGACATACGCAAAACGACGAAAGCGAATGTCACCACAAGAAGAATGGTCACAAATGCGCGAACCCCGCGAACCATCAAAAATCTAAGCATGAATATTGTCCGTCTGCAGGCTTCCTGCAAAATGGCAGGCCACTTTGCGTCCCGCTGGCATGTCGAGAAGTTCAGGTGTCTCGCTGCTGCAGCGCGGAGCCGCGAAACGGCAACGGGGGTGAAACGCACAGCCATTAGGTCGCGCGGCAGGGTTCGGCGGCTCTCCCTGCAGGATGATGCGATTACTGAGAGGAATTCCAGCGACAGGGACACTGGACACCAGCGCCTGCGTGTAGGGGTGAAGCGGTTTGGCAAAAATCTCGTCCGAGGACGCCTCTTCGACGATCCGGCCCAGATACATGACCGCAACACGATCCGAAATATTGCGTACCACCTTCAGATCATGGCTGATGAAAACCATGGCGATGCCTTCGCGTTCCTGCAAATCGCGCAAAAGATTCACAACCTGCGCCTGAATGGAAACATCCAGCGCCGATACAGGTTCGTCGCAAACAATGAGTTGCGGCTTGCATGCGATGGCGCGTGCAATGACGACACGCTGGCGCTGCCCGCCTGAAAGCTCATGCGGATAGCGCGAAGCCTGATCGGGACGAAGGCCGACCGCTCGCATCAGCTCTGCAACACGCGCTTTCTGCTCAGCAGCGATTCCAATTCCGTGAATCTCCAGTGGCTCAGCAATCTGACGGCCAATCGGCAACCGTCGGTCCAAAGCTGCCAGAGGGTCCTGATAGACAAGCTGCATACGCGCCCGCAAAGCGCGCCAGCTTGCGGTTTTCTGGCGAGGTAGGGCTGAACCTTCAAACGTCACCTCTCCCTCGCTGGGATCTTCCAGACCGAGAAGCAGCCGCCCGGTCGTGGATTTACCCGAACCGGACTCGCCAACAATGCCCAGTGTTGTCGCCGGAGCGACCGATATGGAAAGCCCGTCGACCGCGCGCACCGCGACCGGTTTTGCGAACGGACCTTTGCGCGATGTGTAGGTTTTGACAAGGTCGCGAGCTTCGATGAGAGCGGCTGTCATTGTGCTATTGCCCTTGTGCTCGCCGGGGTTGAAATATGGCCGCCGATGGACGGCAGCAAATACGACGCGGCCGAATAGGGATGAAAACAGGCGACCATACGCCCCTCACCGGCATCGTCCTGCGGAACACCGAGTCTGGGGAGGCTTCGCGCGCAGAGATCATTCGCGCTCAAGCAGCGTGGCGAAAATGCGCAACCTTGCGGAAGCTTGCCCGGCTCAGGAACTGTGCCCTCAATGGGGATCAGACGATTGCGCCCGCTATCAAGGTTCGGAATGGAATCGAACAGGCCGTGCGTATAAGGATGGCGCGGAGCAGCAAAGAGTGCTTCGGTCCGGGCCTGTTCAACGATACGCCCGGCATACATGACGGAAACACGTTCGCAAATTTGCGACACTGCACCAAGATCATGGCTGATAAAGACCACAGCCATGCCGGTTTCCGCACGCAATGCAGCCAATAGATCAAGAATTTGAGCCTGAATCGTAGCATCAAGTGCTGTCGTGGGCTCATCCGCGATAAGGATATCAGGATTGCCCGCCAGCGCCATGGCAATCATCAAACGCTGGTTCTGGCCACCGGAAAATTCGTGCGGATAATTATCGATGCGGCGACGGGCATCGGGTATTCCCACCAGTTCCATCAATCGCAAAACTTCTGATCGGGCTGCAGGTCCTCTCAAATTGCGATGAAGCCGCACGGCCTCCTCAATCTGGCGCCCGACCCGAATAACCGGATTTAGGGAACTCGATGGATCCTGAAAGATCATCGCAATACGGCCACCCCGAACACCTTCGAGCGTGCTGCGCGATGCGGTCAGCAATTCTGTTCCTTCAAGGAGAACACTACCGGAGATCGACGCCTTTTTCGGCAAGAGACCGAGCGCTGCCAGCCAGGTGACAGACTTGCCGCAGCCGGACTCCCCGACTAATCCGACAGCTTCGCCTCGCTCAATCGAAAGGTCGATACCATGCAGAACCGGTACGCCATCAAAGGCCACTTTGAGATTGGAAATTTCGACCAGCGGCATCATGCAATCCTTCTGGTTCATTCACAGTCGCGGGGTTTGAAACCCCAAAGGAAAAGCGAGCCCGATTGAACCGGGCTCGCCTCTACAAATGGATCAGGCCCAGTTGTTTTTGCGGAAGTCCATCGCGAAAGCGGGCGCCGCCTTCCACTTCAATGACTTCGGCTTGGCGGTGAAAGTCGCGTTCTGGTGGAGGACGGTGTAGGCTGGATCTTCACGTTCGCAGATTTCCAGCATCCGCTTGAATGCTTCCTTGCGCTTGGCGTGATCCGTGCTCGTTTCCATAATGACGGAAAGCTTGTTCGCCTCCTCATTCGTCCATTCACCAACCTGTTGCTGCTGACCGTTCGGACCATGCTGGCTGACGATAGACGAAACCGGATCGTTGAACGGTGCGGAGTTGGACCAGTCGCGTACGGCACGCCCCGGGCTCTTCTCCAGAACCTGCTGCCAGTTTTCCTGCATCTGAATTTCGACGTTCAGCCCCACCTGGTTCCACATCTCCACAAGGATCTGCGCGGTTGGGGTCTGGTTCGTGTAGTAGTTGTTGAGCAGGCGGTAAGGGATGGCATCGCCCTTGTAACCGGCTTCCTTCAGAAGCTGCTTGGCGAGATCCGGGTTATATTCCGGAACACTCCAGCCCTGAACTAACATATCGCCATAGTAGTCCCACTGGAGACCAGCCGGAACGACCGTACGACCGGCCCACAACGAATCCACGATCGCCTGACGGTCGATCGCATGGGTAAATGCGCGACGCACCAACGGATTTTCCAGCTGCGGATGGAACTTGTCGAACACAGTTAGACGGTGGTTGAGGATCGTACCGCCCTGAACCTCGAAAGCGTCATTCTTTTCGATACCTTCGATCTGATCCGGTGGAATATCGCAGGCAAACTGATATTCGCCCGAGAGCAGACCATTGATGCGGGAGGCAACTTCCGGCACCTCGATGAAACGGATTTGCTTCAGCGGTGGGCGTCCACCCCAATATTCGTCGTGAGCTTCGAGCACCAACATGTTGTCCGGCTTGAACTCGACAACCTTGTAGGGCCCGGTGGTAACCGGCTTGCGCGCCCAGTCGAGATAGCTAGGCGACTCTTCCCAGCCACGACGACTCATAATCTGGCTGCCGTAACGGGAGATACGGCCTTCCATGGTGACGTCTGGCGTACCGTTCTTGAAGCGCACCGTGTATTTGTCGACAATTTCGACACCCAGCAAGGCTGGCCAGGAACGACGGGCCGTCGCTGGCACTTCAAGCGGCAGTTCCTTGCTTTCACGACCGAGCGGATTTTTCTCCGTGACGTAAATCGTCTTGCCTTCGGCTGGTTGCGTGTCGCCAAACATGCGCTCCTTGCCAAAAGTGAAGGCAACGTCTTCGGCGGTCATCTCATCGCCATTGTGGAACTTCACCCCCTGACGGAGCTTTAGCTCAACCGTCTTGTCATCGATGCGGGTCCATTCGGTCGCAAGACCAGGCACAGCCGAAAGACCGCCCAGCCAGTCGCGGTCGATCAACGCCTCCCAGATACTGGAAAAGAAAACGCGTTCGCCGACATTCGACTGTTCGCGAAGAACGTCGAGCGTGTTGCTGTTTGCCACCTTCTGCACAGCAATAGTGATCGATGGGCGATTGTCAGCCTGTGCGATTGCAAATCGCGGCAGGACGAGCGAACCGGCGGCACCGGCTGAAAGGCCAAGCATCCCGCGTCGGGTCAGATTGATCATTTGGTTGCTCCTGAGATCAATGGTTGCGCGTTGTCAGCCCTTGCGGGCCGGATCTGTAATGGGTCAGTGTCCGGTCGGCATGAGACAGCCGCCACGACAAAGCCTTCTGGGCGTAGTCGCGAACGAGAGCCGCATAAGCGGGGTCTTCAGCCAGGTTGTTGAATTCGTGCGGGTCCGCCTTCAAATCGAAGAACAGCGGCGGCAGGGCCGCAAAATGCACGTACTTGTAGTTTTCGTCCTCGATCACGCAGAGGCTGCAATCATCCTGGGAGAGCTGTACCGAGTTCTGCGGCTGATCGTAGAAGACGTCGCGGAAATCGAACTCGTAATGCAATTCTGTGCGCCAGTCGGCGGGTTTCCCCTCACCCAGAAACGGCAGCAGCGAACGCCCGTCGCAAGCGCGCGGCGTTTCCCCGCCGAGCCATTCGAGGATGGTTGGCATGACATCGATGCTTTCGGAAAACCCATCTTCGATCTGGCCAGCGTGCCGGTTCTCTCCCGCATCCTTTATAACCAAAGGAATACGGAAACTTTCGTCGTTGTAGCCGATCTTGCCGAGCAGATGATGATCGCCGAGCTGCTCGCCATGGTCGCTGGTGAAGATGATTAGTGTGTCGTCCCACTGACCAGTTTCATCAAGGTAAGCGAAGACCCGCCCCAGACAATCGTCGATTTCCGTAATCAGGCCGCAATAGGTGGCGCGCATCTGGCGAATCTCGCCTTCGTCCAGCGTTGCGCCGGAGCCTTCCGCCCCATGGAAAAACGAACCACGCCTGATATGATCGATATAGTGCTTCATAAGCGGGTGCTGTGCCGCTTCGGCGTCCGGACTTTCCGCGCGAACCGGCGCAGGCATATCTTCGGCCTTGTACATCGCATGATAAGGCGCGGAAGCGACGAATGGCGGGTGCGGGCGGTAGTAACCGAGATGCAGGAAGAAGGGCTTGCCGTCCCTGCCCTTCAGATATGTCAGCGCACGTTCGGTGAAGAATGTAGAATCCGAGAATTCCTTCGGGATACGCGACGGTTTGTCGGTAGCACCGGGAACGGAATGCTCACCTTCTGGCAGCCAGATATCTTCCCGGTTCTCCGGCAGTTCAAAACCGTTCTGCGCCACCCAGCCGAAATATCCGTCCATATTGGGTTCGAATGCGCCCACTGAGCGAAACCCGTCCATGATATCGCCAAGAACCGTGAAACGCGGATCTCTTGGGGACGTCGAACGCGGGTCAGGCGTCGTCGTCGTGTAACCAATGAGCGCGGGATCATAGCCGATGGCGCGGAGGGCTTTGCCGAGGTTCAAATGGCGCTGATCAAGCGGAACAGTGTTCTGCACTGCCCGATGGTTCATCAGGTAAAGGCCAGTAAGCAGGCTTGCCCTTGCTGGTCCACATGGCACACAGGTTGTGACGTGGTTGCGGAAGGTCAAGCCTTCCCGGCAAAGGCGATCAAGATTGGGAGTTTTGAGGAAGGGGTCGCACCCCTCCGCCCGCATCAGGTGGGGGATAAAATCTGCTCGCCATTGATCAACGACGATAAGCAGGACATTTTTTCTGGTCATGTTGGCCTCGTTATTTCCGAGGCTTACTAGGACCCTTATATATCAAGGGCATGACCCTTGTGTAATGTTTTGGTGAAGCTCTGATTACAGAAACGCCGGCCAAAGGCCGGCGTTTCGCTCAGATCAGCGGAATAGTCGATCATTCCGCCTTGGCTTCGATATCGACCTTGTCGAGCAGCAAGGTCGGATCCTGCGATGCAGCTACCATTTCGAGAGCGCCAATGCCTTTTTCGGCTTTCGACTTGACAGTCAGCTCGAAAATATTCGGCTTAGCCAGGAACGTCGAAAACGCCGTCGCAACATCCTGCAACTGTGGCTGCTCCGCTGCCAGCTCTTGCAGAGCGGCTGCAGCCATCAGAGACATCGTGCCGCGTACTTCGTCTTCCGACATATCTTTTTCTTCGGCATAAATTTTGATCGCGTTGGCGATAATGCCCTTTTCCTCAACCTTCAGGTTTACCTGCTTGGCCTTGAGCCCGAGCAGAGCGACCTGCATCATCACCTTATCGCCAGAGAAGAATTCCTTCGTCAGGCCGCCCATCAAACCAGACATGGATACGGAACCCATATCCTTACCGCTGATCGAAATGTCCTTGATGATCAGATCCTGATTTGCCTCATCCCAGCTTGCTTCGAAGTTTGAAGACATGGTGAGACTATCATAGCCAAGCTTCCGAAGCTGCTGGTAGAATTCGTCATCAGCCTGTGTCGGCACTTTGATCGACATGTCTTCGTACGCGACGCGCACATCGGTCGGAATACCGTTGTAAGGCTTGTTGAGAGCGACTTCATAGCTCTTCATGGCAAACTGAATGCGTTCAGGCAGCGAAGGAACCGACGATTCTTCGGTTGCAGCCTGCTCTCCCTCATCCGCATTTTCCTCGCCTGCGTCCACATCTTCAGACTTTTCGTATGGCAGATCGGCGTCGATCCCCACTACCCGAAGCGTGCCGAATTCCGGAAGCATGGTCGTGAAAGGGAAGTTTTCAACTTCGTCCTCATTCAGCGCCGCAAACTTCTTCAAGGCTTCGACTGAAGTCGCCCAGGAGAAGCCCTTCAAGGAAGCTTCCTCCATCTTCATGTAGTCCTGACCTTCGGAGAAGGCCAAGCCTTTGATGGTCGCATCCATCTTCTGATTGTCGAAAGCAACTGCGACGCGTTCGATACCGCCCTTGCCTTTCGATGCATCAGTTGGCTCGATCTTCATGCCGAGCATTTCGACATCGCCCTTACCGATCGTGTCGAACAGGGAACTCAACTGAAGAATAAGCTCGCGCGTCTCTTCCTGTGAAAGTTCGTCCGCATTTTCGAGAGACTGGAGCTTCTCCAAGGTTTCGGTGAACGGTACGGCGGGCATACGAGCCGTGAAACCGTTGCTGCGAATCTCATCGTAGCTGAAGTTCGCATCCTTCGTCTTCATGACGATGTTCTTCGCCGAAAACGGGCCATAGACCGGCTTTGCTTCCTTATCGTCCGGGCCTGCCTTTTCGGTATAGAGGCGGGCGAGGAAGACACCATCAATGTCTTTGCCCTCTGCGGCACCCATGGTGCCTGTCATCTTGTCCGTGACTTTTTCGCCGTCTTCACCCGGCACTTGGATCGTGAAGTCGAAAATCGTGCCGCCCGCCGTATAACGAGCAACCTTACCGAGGTTGATATCTTCCAGCGCAACGTCTTTATAGACGATGTTCTGTTCGTTATTCGCGACTGTCTGGACAACCTTGATTTCCTGCGCAGTCAGGCGCTTTGCCGAGAAACGACCAACGCGTTCCGGCAGCGTCAGACCACTATTGCCGAAAGTATCCTTCAGCATGGCTGTATCGAAATTAGCGTCTTCGATTGCCACGCTTGGAATGGAAATCTTGTAGTTTCCGATCTCCGTATCAATGCCCGACGCATTCAACATGCCGGTCAGGAACAGAAACTTGGGGCGACCGTCAACCGAAGCGATACGAACGTTGGAGCCATCCTTCAACGGCAACGTCACGTCGCGCAGATGAATACGTCCGAGAAAGTCGGCTTCGACGGAAGATGCTTTGCCGCCACGCTTCTCAAGCTGCGACGTGATCGTCTTCTCAAGTGTGATCTTGTATCCGGTCAAACCGGCGGCAGCGATAGCGATTACCGCAACTGCCGCCCACAGCGCCTTGCGCCCACCCTTACGGGTTCCGTTCTTTGCCTGCTCCACGATGCTGGTCCTTTCAGCGCAAATTAAAACGGTGTCTGTGCAAGCCATTGCCAGAACGAATTCGCTGACGAAAGGGAGGTTTCGACATCGCGTAAATACGGCTGAAACAACTGCTTAAAACACACAGCCTGAATCGGTCAGGCAGACAGATGCTCTAACTACCTGAAATTGCAAGCGCAAGCAGGATCGTAAAAGTTCCTCACAATATTTTTGGGCTTTCTCAAGCAATACTCGAACACGGCAACACAAAAATCATTGGTAATTTCAACGAAATACCTTCCGCGCCATTTCAGCTATTGAACCGGTTACTATCCCGTTCATTCAAACACACAGATACTATCAAACGCTCAAAGCGGCTGATCGGGATGCGGAGATGAACCGTAAGCGCCCCAAATGGATTGATCGAAATTCACGATAGCGCCAGTCATCAAGCCGGATTCTTCCGAAGCCAAAAATACTATCGCGCGGGCAACTTCGACTGGTTCAATCAGCCTTCCGAAAGGCTGGCTCTTAGCCGCTTCATCCAGCCAGTTCTCCGGCGCATTGTGAAACTCGCGTTGGATACGGTCTTCGCCGTCTGATGCCATCCAGCCAATATTCAGGCTATTGATGCGAATACGATTGCGCAAAACCGAATAGGCTACGTTGCGGGTCAGTGTGTCCAACGCCCCCTTGGAAGCGCAATAGGCTGCAATGAAAGGCTGGCCGCCCATGGACGACATCGAAGAAATATTGACAATCGTTCCCTCGATCTTGTCGCGCCGGAACAGCTCTATCGCTTCTTGAATGAGGAAGAATGGCGCTCGTGTATTCACCGCAAACAAACGGTCGAACAATTCCGGGCTCGTATCCAGAATAGTGCCCCGATCCGTCAAACCAGCAGCGTTTACGAGAACGTCAAGCCTTCCAAAAACACGGTCGGCTTCCGAAACGATCCTGCGGCAGTCTTCCACCTTCTCAAGATCAGCCTGCACGAAGACCGCTTTGGCTCCGAGATTTGCTAACTGATCGACTTGCGCTAGCCCTTTTTCAACCGAACGCCCGCATATAACGAGACCTTTGGCGCCTCTCTCTGCAAACAGTTTCGCAGTTGCTGCGCCAAGCCCTTGCGTGCTTCCGGTAATGACGGCAACTTTGCCATTGAATTGTCCGTTCATTCTACGCTCCGAAAATCCCGGTCAGACCCGACCGCCCAGTTCAGCAGTCAGGTCGGCGAGTTCCTGCCCACCTGCCATGAGGCTTTGCAATTCGTCCATGTCCACATCGTTCTTCGTTCGCGTTCCAAGCGTTATCCCGCGATTGAGAACTGTGAATTTGTCACCGACCGCATGAGCATGACGGACATTGTGCGTAATGAAGATCACACCCAGCCCGCGTGAGCGCACCAGATTGATGTATTTGAGAACCATCGCCGTTTGCCGGACCCCCAGCGCGGAGGTCGGTTCATCGAGGATCAGCACTTTCGCGCCGAAGTAGACGGCGCGGGCAATCGCCACACACTGCCGCTCACCGCCGGAAAGCGTTCCGACAGCCTGCTGCGGGTCACGGACATCGATCCCGATCTTGCGCATCTCCTCACGCGTAACTTCTTCCGCCTGCTGCGTATCGAACCAGCGTATTGGGCCGATGCCCTTGGTCGGTTCCCGTCCCAGAAAGAAATTCCGCATGACCGACATTAGCGGGATCATCGCAAGATCCTGATAAACTGTCGCAATCCCATGATCGAGCGCATCGCGCGGACTGTTGAAGGTGACGGGCTTTCCTTCGACCAGAAAGTCGCCGCTGGTCGGCTTGTGCACGCCAGAAAGCGTCTTGATCAGCGTTGATTTACCGGCACCATTGTCGCCAAGCAGGCAATGGACCTGCCCCGGCTCGACACTCAGCGAGACGCCGTTCAACGCTATGACGGGGCCGAAATGTTTAACGAGATTGCGAACTTCGATGATGGGTGTCGTCATGGCAAATCTCCCTCTCAGCGCTCGCCGGTCGCACGCTTGCGAATGAAATTGTTGAAGAGCACCGCGATCAGAAGCATTCCTCCCAGGAAGACCAAATACCAGTCCTGATCGATCTGGGTATAGGTCAGCCCGATCAGAACCATGCCGAAGATGATCGCGCCGAAGAACGCACCAATTGCAGAACCATAACCGCCGGTCAGCAGACAGCCGCCAATGACTGCAGCGATAATCGCCTCGAACTCCTTCTGGAAGCCACGGCGCGCATCGGTTGAACCGGCATCCAGAACGGTAAGAATAGCCACCAATGCCGCAGCCATTGCCGTGCACATGAATAGCGTTGTCTTGACGCGACGGACAGGAACACCGGAATTGCGTGCAGCCAGAGCATCACCGCCGGCCGCGAAAATCCAGTTGCCAAAGCGTGTGCGTACCAGCACATAGGTTGCAATAAGTGCGATGGCGATGAACCACAGAACCTCGACCGGCACGCCTTTTACCGAAGGCTCACCATTGGGAAATTTGTCAATCAGATCGTTTTCAGCCATCCAGGCGAAAAGTCCCTGAAAAGCATCGCCGGAAAACAGGCCTGCCAGATAACTGCCCGCTACAGCTTCCTTCACGCCACGCAGCTGCGTAGCGCCACCTGTTGCCCATTTCAGCCCGACCAGCGACAGACCACGCAAAATGAACAGGAATGCGAGCGTCACAATAAATGATGGCAATCCAGTACGGATAACAATCTGCGCATTCACCATCCCCACGAAAGCGGCGAACAGCAGCGTGACGATGATGGCGACACCGAGCGGCACCTGCCAGACGACCAGAGCAGCGGCAAAGATCAGGCCTGCAAAAGCTACCATCGAGCCGATAGACAGGTCGAATTCACCACCGATCATAAGAAGCGCTGCGGCGACTGCCAGAATGCCGAGCTGCGAAGCAGGAGCCATGAAGTTCATGATGCCGGCAGCAGTAAACATCGCCGGATTGGCAACTGAAACGAAAAAGACCGTAATTAGGATCAGGCCGGATACCGCTCCTAATTCCGGTCGGCTCAGGAGCCGTTGCATTGGGCTCGCCGACTGAAGCCGCTCATCCTTCGATAGCGCCGCTGTGTTGGCCTTTTCATGGGGAAGTGGCTCACTCATGATCTTCTCCTGATGCATTCTGGGCACAGAGACCCGTTCCCGCCCATTTTCATGGGCGGGTTCGATATCAGATAGTCGAAACAATGCTTACCGGATGCCCTTGGCCGAAAGTTCCACGACCTGCTTGGCCTTGTCCTTGGTGATCAGGTTCGGGCCCGATGGAACATTACCGCCCGGCATCAAACCGTACTTTGCATTAAGCGCGAGGAACGAGACCGGAAGGTAGCCTTGCAGGAACTGCTGCTGGTCGATGGCGAAGTCCGCCTGTCCCTTTTCAACAGCTTCCAGGAAGCCAGCCGACATGTCGAACGTCGCAACGTGGATTCCGCTGCGACCGCTTTCGGCAGCGGCTTTCACAGCCGGTTCTCCTGCAAGTGTCGCATTGAGCGTCAGGATTGTGTCGACGGCAGCATCAGATGCCAGAGCAGCGCGAACCTTGGCTTCGTTTTCAGCAGGATCGGTCGATGTCGGCAGAACCGTTACATCACCAAAGCCCTCCTTGAAGCCTGCGCAGCGCTGATCGAGCGAGACGTTACCCACTTCCTGGTTGACGCAAATGCCCTTCTTGCCGCCAGCATTCTTCAATGCTTCGCCTGCTACCTTACCGGCATCGAACTCATCCTGACCGACATGCAGCAGAGCGCCAAGCTTCTTCGAGGCATCGGAACCGGAATTCATGGAAATGACGGGAATACCGGCTGCTACAGCACGCTGGATCGATGGTCCAAGCGCATCCGCATCTGGAATGGAAACCACAATACCCTGCGGCTTCTGATTGATCGCCGCATCGATAAGCTGGGCCATCTGCACCATGTCAAAGGTTTCCGGTGCACGATAATCGACCTTTGCGCCCGTATCCTTTGCCGCTTCGGCGACGCCGTTCTTGACGACAGACCAGAACGGATCCGATGCCTGACCGTGACTGACGACAACGATATTAATATCGGCCGCGTGGGCTGCGAAAGACGCAGCCAGCAACGCCACCCCGGCCACTGCCGATTTCAATAGAGATTGCATGTTCACTCCTCCCTTGTCCGGCACTCCCCGCCGGTTTGCGTTAACGCTTTACCTTCCGCCTGCTGTATTCCGGCGCTCCTCCAAGCGTTTTACCCGTGAATACATGCAGATCGTGGATCTTTTCAATAGAATGAAACATTCATAACAAATTCTCGTAGAATTATAATTCCATTTCTGGTAGCTCATGTCAATCGCATAAGCTGCCGACGATATGCTTATTTCCCAAAGGAGTTGCGCAGCACCAAACGCTTCGACCATCGTTTCTGGAGGAATGACAATGGCTGATAGAGCTGAGGTTGTGGTGGCGGGCTTGATCGGGTCCGGCTTCATGGGCAAGACGCACGCCCTTGCGCTCGCTAACGTCAATCGCGTTTTCGACCTACCTATCGATGTGCAGCTTCACACATTGGCCGATGTGAATTCTGAAACGGCGTCAAAAGCCGCAAAACAACTGGGATTTGCAAATGCCACTGGAGATTGGCGGGAATTGATCACCAACCCGGATATCAATCTCATCGACATCACGACGCCAAACCGGTTTCACAAGGAGATGGCGCTCGCCGCCATTGAAGCGGGCAAACACGTTTATTGCGAAAAGCCGCTTGCACCCACCGCTGCCGAGTGCCTCGAAATGACGCTCGCCGCAGAACGGCGAGGTGTTCAGACAGCCGTTGGGTTCAACTATCTGAAAAACCCTATGATAAAACTGGCCAAGGAAATCATCGACAGCGGAGAGCTAGGTGAAATTCGCAGTTTTCGCGGTATTCATGCCGAAGATTTCATGGCCGATGCCCGCATTCCGTGGACCTGGCGGCTCTATCCGGCAGGTGGGGGCGGAGCATTAGCCGATATCGGCAGTCACATCATTGCCGCCGCGCGCTATCTCGTTGGGCCGATAACAACGGTCATGGGAGACGCCGTCACCATCATCAATGAACGCCCAGATAGTTTGAACCTTTCGCAGATGAAACCCGTGGAAACAGACGATGTCTGCCGCGCTTTCGTGCGTTTTGAAAACGGGGCAACGGGCACAATCGAAGCGAGCTGGATCGCCAGCGGTCGCAAGATGCAGCACGACTTCGAAATTTCCGGATCGAAAGGCTCCCTCTTCTTTTCACAGGAACGCTTCAATGAGCTCGACCTGTTTCTCTTTTCCGACAAAAAAGGACAACAAGGCTTTCGCAAGATCTTTGCTGGCCCCGAACACGAACCCTATGGCGCATTTTGCGTAGCGGGCGGCCACCAGATCGGCTTCAACGATCTCAAGACGATCGAAGTTCGCGACTTCCTGTTGGCCATTGCGGGGCAGAAGACCAATCACGCCGACTTCCGCGAGGGTTACGAAGTCCAGAAGGCTGTAGAAACCATCTACGCCTCTTCCCGCGAGCATCGGTGGAAAAATGTCTAGTGGTCTGATTCCGACATTTGTATCCCTCGGATATGAGCGCTGAGCAAATGTCGGAATCAAAAAGACCACTAGTAACTTTATGAATCTAGTGGATTTTTCGAATTTGACGTTTGAAACGAAATTTATATCGGACGGGTATCAAACGTCAAATTCAATCCACTAGCCAATACGTGAGGTCGGATGGACGATGAACTCGCCATCCACCGTCATGATTTTCGCTCGAATACCATAGACGTCGTGCAGCAACTGTGGCGTGAGAACTTTCGTTGGCTCCCCATCTGCAACGATACGTCCCTTGTCGAGCAAAATAAGGCGCGTGCAATGCTGTGCCGCAAGGCTCAGCTCATGCAATGAGGCGACAACAGTCCTCCCCTCTTTTGCAAGTTCGGCAAAACTTTCCATCAATCCAAGCTGATGAGAAGGGTCGAGCCCGGCCACCGGCTCATCGGCGAGTATTACGGGCGTATCCTGCGCCAGAACGCGCGCAATCAGCACGCGTGCCCGTTCTCCGCCGGAAAGCTCGATCGCCGACCGTTCCCGAAATCGGGTAACATCCATACGCTGCATTGCGGTCTCGATGAGCATTTTATCCTGTGCGCTCATGCTCGCAAAAACCGGCTTCAAGGCGGAGCGTCCCAAAGAAACAAGCATCTCCACGGATACCGGCCACGCGACATCACGCTCCTGCGGCAGATAAGCGAGGTTCTGTGCTTTTGTCGAAGCGCTCATGTGGCGCACATCGCCTGTGTCGAGCGAAATTTCCCCGCTGGACCTCACAAGTCCCAAAATAGCGCGCAACAATGTCGTCTTGCCAGCACCGTTAGGTCCGATCAGTCCGATGAATTCACCACCATGCATATCGAAACTTGCCTCGCTGAGTACTGCCTTCCCGCCAAGCGTAACGGAAAGATTCTTTATCGAAAGCGATGTCATACGAGTTGCCTCCGATACTTGAACACAAGCCACAGAAAGAATGGTGCGCCAATGATTGCCGTCAGGACGCCCAGTTTCAGTTCACGTCCCGGCATGACGATGCGCACCAACACATCAGCAGCCAACAATAGGGCAGCCCCGCCGAAACCGCTGGCAACCAGCAATCGTGACGGACGTGCACCGACAAGCGGTCGCAGAAGATGAGGAACCACCAGTCCCACAAAACCGATTGCACCGGCAACAGCGGTGGAAGCACCCACGCAGGCCGCTGTGCCCAGCACGGCAAAAAGCTGCACACGAGCCAGATTGACGCCCATCGTTGCCGCAGCATCAGCCCCCAGTGTCAGACTGTCGAGTGATCGCCCGAGTGCCAGAAGCATCGCCCAGCCAACAAGGATGAATGGTGCGGCGAGAGCCACATGCGTCATCGATCTGTCGGCCAGTGAACCGAGCATCCAGAAGACGATCTCCATTGCAGCAAAGGGGTTAGGTGACAGGTTGAGCGCCAGCGCCGTCAATGCACCGGCGAGACTGGTCACCGCGACACCGGCCAATATGACCGCAAGCGTACCAGCATTGCGCCCCGCCAGAAGCTTGACGAGAAACACCGACACAAAGGCACCTGCAAGCGCGAGGAGCGGCAAAGCCAGCGGGAACAGAAGCGAGAGACCGCTATAAATAGCAATAACAGCACCGAATGACGCGGATGCACTCACACCAAGCAGGCCGGGTTCCGCAAGTGGATTGCGCAGGTAACCCTGCAAGGCAGCACCGGACAAACCAAGAGAAGCGCCGATGAGGAGCGCGAGCAGTGCCCGCGGCAGGCGGATTTCGCGCATGACCAGTACGATCATCTCGCTGTCATCGCCGAAAAGCGCCCTGAGGCTGTCGGTCATACCGATCGCAGCAGGCCCCGTCAGCAACGAAACGATGAAAAGCAAAGCCACAAGCATGGCCAGTCCGACGAGCAGAAGATAGAAGCGGTTCCGTTCAGTCACGCGCCGCCTCCGCAAGTTCTGCCACAGCTTCGACGCTGAATGGCCCACCGCAAACCGTCAGATTATCCGCTATCGTCACCGCCCTCGCCTGTTTTTCAAGCACTCGCAACGCCGGATGTTCGAAATTCTCGAAAGCCAGCGCAGGCGCGCGATCTCTTGAACTACGCACCAGAATATCCGGCTTCTCGAGCACCAGCTTTTCCAGCGGCAGCAGAGCTGAACCGCTGACCCCCGCCTTGTCGGCCAGATTATCAAGTCCGGCAAGACGCACAGCCTCATCGACCAGCGTTCCCCGACCGGATGTGTAACTGTTGGCATAATAAAGCGCGACTGTCTTGCGACGGGTCGGAGGTTGGATTGCCGCCAGAGCGGTTTTCATTTTGTCGATTTCCCGGTCGGCTTCCGCCTGTCTTCCAAGCACCTCACCCATGCGACGCAGATGATCTTCTATATCGCCGAACGTGCGGGCGGGCGCGAACTCTTCCACACGGATACCCAGTCTGCGCAACAGCTCAACCGTTGCTCTCGACGAGAATGTGCCCGCCAGCACGAGATCAGGTTTCATCAGAAAGACTTCTTCTGCCTGCGCATGGTTGACCGGAAGCTCCCAGGCTTTCACAGCCATGACGGATAGTTCCGGGTCCTGCGACAAGTAAGAAACCGATCGCAACTGGCCCTCATTAGCCAGCAACAATGCCAGCTGATCGGTGCATACATTAATGGAAACGACGTGATGGGGAATGTCCCCCGCGTCTGCCGAATTTCGAACGAATAGGGCCAGCCCCGCCGCGAGGCAGAAGCTGGTGATCCATTTTGCGGATGCCCTTTTCATTCTCTGTTCAGCCTCAGAAATTCCGGGTCAATCCGAGATTGATCGTGCGTCCCGGTGCAATATAGCCAGAGCTGGTCTGATAGTCCTTGTCAAAAATATTCTCGACCGAGAACTTCAACTGCGATTGCTTGTCGATGGAATAGAGCGCCACAAAATCAGCCGTCACATAATCTCCGAGTTTCTTGCTATTTGCAGCATCTGCATAACGCGAACCGCCATAGATCAGCCTTGCGGTCAGATCGAGCTTTTCAATCGGCGTGAAATTGACCTCAGCCGCAGCCTTGAAACGTTCGCGATAAGGAAGATCCTTATCCGTATCGTCATCGATTGGCTGCTTCAGGTCGATAGAACCTTTGACGCCCCAGCGATCATCAAAACGATGCGCCAATGTGGCTTCGAAACCCGTAACCTTCGCGCTGGCAACATTATAAGGCAGATAGGATGGTGCGGTGCTCATGATCGCATCGCGCAACCATGTCTGGTAGAAAGCCATATCAAGGCTTGTCGAAGCCGTAGCCTGCCAGTTCAAGCCGATTTCATATGATCGGGACTTTTCCGGCTGCAAATCAGGATTGGCGAAGCCCGGATAATAAAGCTCGTTGAAAGTCGGCGCCCGAAAACCCGTGGCATAGGATGACCGCAAAACAAGGTCCGGCAGAACTTCATAACTCGTACCGAGATTGTAGGTCACGACATCGCCGAACTGCCCATTATGGTCGTAACGCAGCCCGCCATCGAAGCGCAGCGCCTCATACTCCAGCGAATACTGACCAAATACAGCAGCCAGATCGCGGCTGGTTTCATCATAAGCAACGGTGGTGTTGATCTCCTCGCGATAGGCTTCCACACCGGCGGTCACGGTGTGGTTAACCGTGCCGGTGTCGAAACTCTTCTCGGTCGAGGCAAAAACGCCATAACGCTTGGTTTCAAACCGGTCCGAACCGCTCACGTCTTTTCGGAAGTTACGGCTGTTGTCGATACCGGTGCTGAATTCCAGCGTGGATGACCAATCCGCCGTATGATCAATGCGTGTTCCGATCTTGCCCGTAAATGCGGTACTATCGGCCTGGTTCGGTGACGGTGCCTTGGCATCATACTGATTGCGCCCTCGGCTGAGGAGACCGTCCGCATAAATTTTACCCCAGTCGAAATCCTTCGACAGGGCAAAGTTGAACGAGCCCTGCAAGAATCCATCGCGATCTGGTTCATGGCCATAGGCATCCGATGTGGTGAAGTCATATCCTTGCGTGCCGGTTATGGCCGCACCAAAGGCATAGTCGACACCGTCGTTGCTTCTTCCCTGTATGGTCCCGGAAGCATATCCACCCCATGGATGGCTGACACCGGTAGAAAGACTGCCGCACCACGAGCGCTCACCGCAGGCTCCGCCTTGCTTGGTGATGATATTGATCACCCCGCCCATGGCATCGGCACCGTATTGCGCAGAATGAGAACCCTTGGCAATTTCAACACGGTCGATGGAACTCAGAGGAATGTTCGCAAGCGCAGTTGCTCCGGTTGTCGCCGACGCTGTGCGCACACCATTGATGAGAACAACCGTCTGCTTGGAAGACATGCCACGCATGTAAATGTCCGACGACGAGCCCTGCCCGCCGTTCGTCTTTATGGAGATACCGCTATAGGACTTCAGCAACGATTGGAGATCGGGAGCAGCCGACCGTTCGATATCCGCTGAATCGATAACCGTTACAGATGAGGTCGAGCGCTGCAGCGAAGACGCGCGGCGCAATGGCGTAACCACGATTGTATCGAGGACGACACTGTCAGCACCGTTCGGCAGACTTTGAGCAAGCGTCGTGGACGGCAGCGCAAGAACGCTGGCCGATACCAATAAAACAGATGATTTCAAAAGATGCATTTTTCCCTCAACCCGCCGAACCGAAGAACGATACCGGCTTTTCCTCGCACCGCAGGTTGAAGTGATCGTGGCACTGAAGGCCCTTCTTCCCGACGGCAACATTTCAACAATGTCACCGCCACGGACAGCCGCGCCTGGACACACCCCGTATCCATGCATGGGTGACCGGATACGGCAGGTCTCCTGACTTCCGGGTCTTCGCTTCCCCTCCGCCTTCCCGATCGCACCTAATGCTTTCAGTGGCTTTTACCGTTCACACGGCTGTGGAGGATAGCTCTCCGGTTACAGTTGCGGGGGCAGTCGCGGCATCAACCAGAATGGCTTCACCGTGTTCCCTTTTCATCCGCCTGAACAGCGGAACCGTTTCCTGAGAATTGCGATAGCAACATGGTTAAGGATTCGCAACTCCGCTAAAGCACAATCCGGCACAGAAAACTGAATCACATTGGCAAGGAATGGATTCAGCCTCCTGATTTTAAAGAATTTTCCTATCGCAGGAACGCACGGAAACGCTGAAGCGCGAAGTAGAACAGCACAGAGCCAATGACGATCAGCGCCAGAAATTGCGGCCAGACGACACCGAGCCCTGCTCCGCGAAACAGGATCGATTGGGCCAATATGACGAAATGCGTATTCGGCGCTGCCAGCATGATTGTCTGGATGATTTCAGGCATGCTTTCGCGAGGTGTTGTCCCTCCCGAAAGCACCTGCAAAGGCAGAAGCACCAGCATGAGCAGCATTCCGAACTGCGGCATCGAACCAGCCGCAGTTGCCAGAAAGATGCCAAGGCTGGTCGTCGCAAAAAGCTGGAGCGCTGCACCAACGAGAAACAGCGACACCGACCCATAGATAGGAACGGCAAGCAGCCCCTGCACCACGAAAACCAATGCAAATGCCGAGGCAACCAGCACGACCAGCCCCATGGACCAAATCTTGCTGACCATGATTTCAACCGGCGTCACGGGCATAACCAATAGATGTTCTATGGTTCCGTGTTCGCGTTCCCGAATGAGCGCCGCGCCCGTCAGGATGATCGATAACATCGTAACCGATGAAATCACATTGTTGATCGCGCCGAACCAGCCCTTGTTCAAATCCTGATTGAATCTCGCTCTGAGATTGAGTTCAACCGGCGTTTGTGCGCCACCGCGATAGCGATTTAGAAACTCGCCCACCTCACTCGACACAATCGACTGCACATAGCCGCCACCCGTAAAGGCCTGGCTCATTCGGGTTGCATCGACATTGAGCTGAATTGTCGGCGAACGACCCGCCAGAAGATCACGCTGGAAATTCGGCGGTATATTCAGAGCGAAAGTATCAAGCCCCTCATCCATCCGGACATCCATTTCATAGGATGAAATCAGCTTCGGAGGCACGAAATATGGCGGATAAAATGCCGTCGTGATCCGGCTCGAAACCGGCGACTGATCTTCGTCGACAATCGCTATCGCCGCATTGTTGAGGGTTTCGGGCATTGCTTTCGATGCCGTATAGATCGCAAGCGTAAAGGCATAGACAATCAGGATCAGCAGCATCGGATCGCGAGCCAAACCACGCAGTTCCTTCACGCCAAGCTGGAATATGTTAGATATCCGCATCTTAGCTCGCCTGTTTCTTGAGAAGAACGATAGCGAGCGCCATGAGAACCGGCACCGCGATCAACAACGGCAAAAACGAACCTGCCAGATCGGCAAAACCCAGTGCCTTGGAGAAAACCCCGCGAGAAATGGTCACAAAATAAGTCGCGGGATAGATTTTACCGATGAACGCGCCCGCACCTTGCAGCGACGATACGGGGTCAATGATACCGGAATATTGCACAGCCGGAATGAGTGTCAGAAGTGCCGTTCCGAAGATCGCTGCAATCTGGCTGTTCATGAAGGTGGACAGCACCAACCCCATGCCGGTCGCAATTGTGACATAGAGCAGCGCCGCCAGCGCATAAGTCGGAAAACTCCCTGTGAACGGCACCTGGAAAATAAACACCGCAAAGGCTGTCAGCATCAGGAAATTCAAAAATGCCAGCCCGATATAGGGTAACTGCTTGCCAAACAGAAACTCGAATTTCGTCACCGGCGTCACGTAAAAATTGATGATCGACCCCAGTTCCTTTTCCCGAACTACGCTCAATACCGCCAGCATCGAAGGGATCATGAGCAGCAGCAATGGAATCACCGCCGGCACCATAGCTACGAGGCTTTGCACATCCGGATTATAGCGGTAGCGTATCTCCAGATTGAAACTGCCAACATTCGCCGCATTGCCATAAAGCTCACGGGCTTTTTGCGTCAGCCAGTTGGCGTGCATGCCTTGAACATAGCCTTTGATCGTCTCGGCACGAGTGGGCATCGCACCGTCAATCCAGGCAGCAACTTCCACCGGGCGGCCGCGCATGACATTTGCGCCGAAATTTGGTGGTATCTCGATAGCCAGACTGATCTCGCCATCGCGCATTCGTCGGTCCAGATCGTCATAATCGGTTATGGGAACCTGTTCAGAAAAATATCGCGAGCCTGCAATCTGCTGCGTGTAATCGCGGCTGATCGTCGTATCGTCACGATCAAGCACGGCAAACTTCAAATCCTCGACATCCAGGTTAATACCGTAACCAATAACGAACATCAGGATAACGCTACCCAGAATAGCCAGCGTTGCGCGGATCGGATCACGCTTCAGTTCCAAAGCCTCACGTCGTGTGTACGCCAGCATTCGCCGCAGGTCCGGCCACCAGCCTGGAGCCTTCTTTGGATGTGCTTCACCTGCCTCTCCCATTTGATCTGAAATAGCTACCGGCAATGGCGCTGACTGTTCTGTCTCGCCAATAGCGTCCTGCAGATATGCGACGAAGGCTTCTTCCAGAGTTTCAGCATTGCGACTCTTGGTAATCGCCTTCGGCGTATCGCTGATCAGCACCTTGCCCGCATGCATCAGCGAAATCCGGTCGCAAAGCTCCGCTTCGTTCATGAAATGGGTAGAGACGAAAATCGTCACATTGTCCTTGCGCGACAGATCAGCGAGGATTTGCCAGAAAGCATCACGAGCGACCGGGTCCACACCCGATGTCGGCTCATCGAGAATGAGAATATCAGGTGAATGGATCAAAGCCACAGCCAGTGACAGGCGCTGGCGGATACCGAGCGGCAAGGCATCGGGTAAGGAATCCATGACCTCAATGAGATCAAAGCGTTCGGTCAATTCCTTGATACGGCGTTCGGTCAGATCCGGCGCCATATCGAACAATTTGGCGTGGAGTTCCAAATTCTGACGAACAGTCAACTCCGAATAAAGCGAAAACGCTTGCGACATATATCCGACATGGCGGCGTATATCGATATCCTTGGGATCGACCTCTCGCCCGAACAGTCGCGCCGTTCCGTCGCTGGCAGGCAACAGCCCGGTCAGAACCTTCATGGTCGTGGTCTTGCCGCAACCGTTGGAACCCAGAAAACCGAAGATTTCACCGCGCGGAATTCGAAAACTTACATTATTCACCGCAGTGAAGCTGCCAAAACGAACGGTGACGTGTTCTGCCTCAATCGCGATTTCAGCATCCGCACCGAAGTCGCGGTGCGGAATTTCGATATCCTGATGGCCTTTCCGCAATTCCTCCGGCAGGAGCGCAATGAAGGCCGCATCAAGATTTGGAGTGTTGGTGCGCTGCAGCAATTCCTGCGGTGTACCTGTCGCCAGAATCTGTCCATCATTCATCGCGACCAGCCAGTCGAAACGCTCGGCTTCTTCCATATAAGCGGTCGCGACAATGACGCTCATTCCGGGGCGATCCTTGCGGATATCATCAATCAGCTCCCAGAACTGGCGCCGGGATAAGGGGTCGACACCGGTCGTCGGCTCATCGAGTATGAGTAGATCGGGATCATGGATGAGCGAACAGCAGAGGCTGGTCTTCTGCTTCATGCCGCCCGATAGTTTGCCAGCCGGACGATCGGCGAAAGCCGACATACCCGTGCGCGCCAGAAGATCGGCGATACGACGCTCACGCTCTTTTCGATTATGCCCGAACAGCCGTCCGAAAAAGTCGATATTCTCGAACACCGAAAGCGTGGGATAGAGGTTCTTCCCAAGTCCCTGCGGCATATAGGCGATACGGGGATAGGCAGACTGAAGATGACGCTTGTCCGAAATATCACCGCCGAGAACCTCAATGCGTCCCTGTTGCATCGTTCGCGCTCCGGCGACCAACGATAACAGGCTTGATTTCCCGACCCCATCAGGTCCGATCAGACCGACCATGCAGCCGACGGGAATATCAACGTTGACGTTGCGCAGAGCACGCGTCTTCCCATAGGACAGCCCTACGCCTTGCGCCCGGACGACAAAGCTGTCGTCATTGGCGCCAGCTTTGACAGTAGAACCATTCATTTCACGGTTTCCGCGAGATTCTTCGGCCATTCGGCATTGGGGTCAAGCTTGACATAGGCCATGCCCGGCAATCCGGTTTTCACCTGTTGGATATATTTTTGAAGCAGTTCTTGCGGGATTTTAGCCTTCACGCGGAACATCAGCTTCTGGCGCTCTTCCTCCGTTTCTACGGTCTTCGGCGTAAATTGGGCCACATCGGCCACAAAGCTGATCTTTGCAGGAATGACATATTGCGGCGCGGCATCGAGAACAATCCGGGCGTCGGCCCCCATGGCCACCCGCCCGGCTTGCCCCGTCGGCAGGAAGAAAGTCATGTAAACGTCGCTGACGTCTACAAGATTGAGCACCCTCCCACCTGCGGAAAGCACTTCACCCGGTTGGGCAACGCGGTATTGAACACGTCCCGGCTTCGGCGCTCTCAAAGTGGCGTCGTTGATATCGGCTTCAATGCTCGCGATTGCCGCCTTGGCGGCTTCAACCGATGCTTCGGCATCCACGACCTGTGCCTTGGCAGCCCCAATGGCGGCCTCGGTGGCCGCAAGTTGCGCCTTGGCTGCACCGACAGCAGCTTCTGCACCCTGCGCAGTTGCACGGTCATCGTCCAGGACTTGCTGGGAAACCGTGCGCGATTGCGTCAATTGCTGGGAGCGGGCCAGACGGCGCTGGGCGGCATCCAGTTGCGCTTCGCGCTGTGCCACCGTCGCTTCTGCAGCCGTGTGTTCGGCTTCGCGCTGCGTGACAAGACTGCGCGCTGTCTCGATACCGATCTCTGCCCGGCGCAATTGCGCCTCAGCTTGCTTGCGCTGGCTTTCCAGCTGATCCGTATCCATACGTGCAAGAATATCATTTACCTGAACGAAATCCCCTTCATCTGCGAGGATTTCGCGAATGCGTCCCGGGCTCTTCGTCGAAATATCGATTTCAACCGCCTCGATGCGTCCATTGCCCTTGGCGATACCGTCCGGCAACCCATCGCCATTCAGCGTTTTCCAAGCATAGTACCCGCTTGCGGCAAGGACGATAATCGCTCCAGCCAATATCCATTGCTTACGGTTGAAAGCCATAATGAAACACCCTCATTGCCATCGTCGTCACAACGCCGTCTTCAAACGAAGCACCGGCAAGCAGTCGCCGCCTGCAAGGGTTTTGATTGTCCCCACCGCCCCGCCTCCGGCATCTGCCAGAACCTTCTCGGGAATGATATGGAACTACCTTTTCATTTAGCAACCGGTGAATTGGGGGAAGCGATCCAGAATCGCAAACTCCCGGTTAGACCTGCTCTAATCGGAGTAAAGGTTGCCCGCCTTGATTAGGATCAAGAACTGCTAAAATATAGAACAATGTTGCTAGAGACGCGGGTGCTGATTTTATGAAACAGAGGGGAGTAACGCCGACAGCACCCGCTGGCTGTCGATAGACGACGTTACAGAAAGATCGCGCTCATGCGCTCGACAGATTGATTTAGCCGGGGTGCCATTCGAGTAGGGCCTCGGCACCCCGGGTCACCGACTCTGGTGGAAACCGGCAACGATTGTTGGTTAGCACCCACTCAAACGAAGCTCTTTGATTTCAATCAAACAAACAACAATTCCGCAAATCGTCGTCGTTTTTTGCCGTTAGTTTTTCCGGGGCCTGCACTTGCCCCACGTCTTTTTCAGATAGTTCGACACACCTTTCAGCTTCGGGTCGGAGAGGAAACCCTGACGAAAGAGAATGCTCCCTTTCACCTCCGGCAAAGATTCATTGAATTCTAGCTGGCGCTTGATTTCGGTCACGCCCTCGCCCGCCTGCCAACTGGGTTCAAGTGTGGTTCCAGAACCGGCCCGATAGAGTGCCAAACCAATATAAAGATCGGTCTTCGTGCCGCGAACGGTATCGGCCCACCATTTCGCAATCGTCCCGTAAGACACATCCTTGCGGCCAAAGGACCAGTAAATCTGCGGCGCGATATAGTCGATCATGCCTTCTTTCACCCAACGCCGGGTGTCGGCAAAATCTCCGTCATAGTTCGTTTTCCCGGCGCGGGTTGCAGAACCGCGGGGATCGTCCGCAGCGTTGCGCCAAACGCCACTCGGGCTGATGCCGAAACGGACATTTGGTTTGATGGCTTTTATCTTGTCCGAAATCTCCCGCACCAATGTATGGGTATTGTAACGTCGCCATTCGTATTTGCTCGAAAAGCGTGTGCCAAACCGTGCATATGATTTGTCGTCGTCGAGTTTCGACGATGCGGTTTCGTAGTAGAAATAATCATCGAACTGAATCCCATCGACATCGTATTTCTGGACGACCTCTGCCGTCACATTCGTCACCCATTCACGGACAGCCGGAATGCCAGGATCAAGGACGTAACGGTCGGCTGAAACACCGACCCAGCCGGGATGGGACTTGAAAACACTGACTGGCGACTCGTTTGACGAATTCCGCAATTCCTTGCGGGTAGACGGCTTCGTATCCATCGAAACACGGTAGGGATTAAGCCATGCATGCAGTTCTATGCCGCGCTTATGCGCTTCCTGAATTGCAAATTTCAGCGGATCAAAGCCGGGATCTTTACCGAGAGTTCCAGTCAGATAGGACGACCACGGCAAATAGGATGACGGATAAAATGCATCGGCAGTCGGCGAAACCTGAAAGATGACAGCATTGATACCATGCTCAGATGCTTCATCGAAAAGTCTGAGCAGCTCTTCTTTCTGACGCTTTATGCGTTCGGCATCGTCCTCGATACGGGACGAACTGCGTGACGGCCAATCGAGATTGAGAACTGTCGCTATCCAGCTGGCATGAAATGCATCGCAGTCGAGGGGCATGAAATCGTTCCGTCTAAACAACTCGTCAGGCAAGGGTTTGAAATGGTTCTTTAACGCATCAGAGCGCCGTGGGTCCATTTGGACGCACAAAGGTCGCTCTAATTTACTGAAATTACGCATCGTGCTTTCCAAAAAATCGATCCCGATTTTTGGCCCGATGCTGTAGCTTAAAGATAGAAAAGCAACAGCGAGGGCAGCATGTACAAGAATATTCTCGTAACCACCGATGGGTCAGAATTTGCAGAGCGCGGGCTCGTCCACGCATTTAAACTGGCACGAACAGTCGGCGCGAAGGCGACGGTGCTGACTGTCACCGCTCCCTATTCCGTTTCGGGGCTTCCTGGCGGCTGGACTGATAGCCCTGCCTTCATCGAGCGCTTCGAACAAGAATGGAACGAGTATGCCGATAAATCCCTCGCTCGTGCGCGCGAACTGGCGGCAGAAACGGAAGTCGAAGTTCATACGCTGCATGTGGTTGCGCCACATCCGGCGACATCAATCATCGAAACTTCTAAAGAACTGCGCAACGATCTTATCGTCATGGCTTCCCATGGTCGTCGCGGACTGAAAGGTATGCTTCTTGGCAGTCAAACCTACGAGGTCCTGACGCGCAGCAACACACCGGTTCTAGTGGTAAAATAAAGCCACATCGAAAGGGCCCGAAATTATCGGACCTTCTTCCTTTTCAGCCAGTCTGGTGACCCGTCGCGCTTTCGATATCGATACGGAAGAAGATCGGTTCAAGTTTGCGTTCGTGTCCGTCCTTCGCGACCGTCTTTATGTATGCCGGTTCCCACCAGGTCGGTTCCGAAGCCATAAGCGCGACGATCGCATTTTTTTCGTCATCACCATCGATTTCCCGATAATGACCGTTCAGCACAACGGTGCGCCAGTTTGTCCGGGATTCGATATGATCGAAAAGAATACAAACTGCATCATTCTTGCGCAGGGCCTCGGTCTTCTGCCCATCGGTGGTAAAAGAATAGAGCGAGCCGCCGCTGAACCGGAAACTAAGCGGTACGATAAACGGGCGATTTTCGAGAACATAAGCCAGCCGCCCGAGATGGGTGTGCTGTATCATGTCCCGGATATCGTATTCCGACATTTCCCTGATCATCATGGCACGCCTCCGTTGTTTGTTTATCTGCCAACAAACTAACATAGGGCGGGCCTACAGCTTTGACTGCAATCAAAACACAAGCAGAGCTAATTTATCAGACGAACAAACGCCCTTCCGCGATCTTGACCGCCGTGCCTCCAATCCTCGCTCCTGTGAGCTGCTGCTTGGCAACGTCCAGTTCGAGACGGATCCGCGAAGGTCGCCCCATCTCCATTCCCTGCTCGATCCACCACTGCGAACTGCCGTCAACAGGTTTGTCGTTCTTCTGGATCATGCCTGCAAAGGCGGCTGCAGCCGAGCCCGTAGCCGGATCTTCATAGACATTCGCCCCCGTTACAAACATGCGCGCATGGAAATTGCTGTCGAACAAAATCGTTTCGCGGCAATAGACGTAAATCGGCAAAGGTCGGCCATCGACGTGTGGGAGGCTTTCGTTCACATAGACCGGGTCAATGGACACTTTTGCTGCGGCAATCAGATTGTGAACCGGCACGAGCAGATAAGGTGTACCCGCGCTCCAGACGCCAGGCACATGGTTCTCAAATCCGATCTCATGTGTACCGAGACCGATCGCAGCAGCGGCCTCCTCTTTCTCGACCTTGACATCAACTCGCTCTGGCAGGCGGGGCAAATCGAACTCGGCGAAGGCGCTATTCTCTCCCAATATCACACCGCAGCGAACAATACCGACCTTCTCTTCCAGAGCCACGAGCCTGTCGGTCTCATCACCCGTTTTACGACGGCGAGCCAGCGACACGGCAGCCCCTACTGTCGGGTGCCCGGCAAAGGGAAGCTCATAATCAGGCGTGAAGATACGCACCGCCGCTTCATGTGCGGGATTGTTCGGGGGAAAAATGAAAACCGTTTCGGAAAGATTGAACTCGCGTGCGATGGCCTGCATACGCGCATCGGTCAAACCTTCGCTATCATGGACGACAGCCAGCGGATTTCCAGCCAGAGCCTTGTCGGCGAAAACGTCGAAAACCTCATAGAATCTGCCGGAAACGGCGGCGTCATTCATCCCTTATTCTCCCCTCGACCTACACACAAAACCGACTGCGAGGTCGGTTTCACTCCAATGTCTCATGCTTCGCATTGTCTGCGAGCATAGCCAATTTCGCGCCGCTGTCATCTGCAAGTCTGGCCAAGCTTTAGAGATTGTTGAAATGCCAGTCGGCAAATGCTCGCACATAGGACGGTGTTGCGTCTCCCATCGTTTGAGCTGCCTTCACTGGTATGATCTCTGATAGTTCCGGTTCTTCCTCCGCAGAAAGATATCGTTCAATCCGTGATACCAGATCGGTTGACGGTGCATCGAAATAATAACGGCGGAAAAGCGCGATGCTACGGTTTCCTGTCACAAGATTGATCTGTCGCTCCGCACGTGCGTCAAGAAGATCAAGACCCGTTTCCTCGCGAACCTCCCGTTGCCGATTGGCGTCATAATCGACAGCTCCATCGACAATGTCATTATCATCCACTGAGCCTGCCGGAAAATAGACCCTTCCCGCCCCGGCATTTTGTGTGCTCATACGCCCGGCGATCAAATGTCCTTCGCTCGAGACAATCACACCGACACCGAAAATGTGCCACGGACGTTCCTGCGATACGTCATGCCGCCAGTGCATCAGCGTTGCAAAACTGGTGCGCTTGAAGCCGGCCTGAAACATGCCGCCAATCAGTTCTGCGTGTGGTGCCAGATAGAATTCGCCATCGAACAAAGTGGGGTTGGCTGCCCGCTCACGTGTCCAGTTCGAAGCAATCGCTTCGTGGTTATCCACGGTATATGATAAAGGACCGGGCAGTACCCGGACATCGGCACTGTCAATAATGTGGACAGTATTTTCCCGAACCTGCTTCATCGCTCAAACCATGTTCAATGTCACTGCAACCGGACAATGATCGCTTGCTTTCGGGCGATCCCAACCTGTTCTAGGATAACGCTCGATCTGCTGATCAGGTGGAAAAATCGTGCGCCAAGGCTGGCCACGCCGAATGATATTCGGAACCGCCTTCTCATTCTTCTTCGCAAAAGAAGGCGATGCCATGATGTAATCAAGCTGGCAAAGATGACGCTCCTGCGGCCCGCGCGTATGGTAAAGCGTCCAGCGGTCCATAACGGGACGGCGCTCGACCAGATTGACCGCAAACCCGTCGGCTAAGAGCACGTCCAACGCACTTTCTTCTTCAACCATTGGCGTGAACTGATAGCCGTTCCATTCATCGCCCCCGATAATGATCCGCTCACGATAATCATTGAAATCACCACAAATCAGCCAGCGGCGATCTGCAACATTGGATGGTCCGAACTTATCTTCGATGATACGGCGCATGGCGCGCGCCTCTGCGCGTCGCACCGGCAGAGATGCTGTCCGTCCGTCAAATCCGTTGCGCGCGCCCGTCATCGATTTCAGATGCGTAACGAAGAGCGATATGGGCTTCCCGGCAATGCGGATATCCACATTCAGGCAATCCCGCTTGAAGATTCGGTCATGGGGTTCCAGCCCAAGTTCCCCAAGTACGGGCTCGTAGAGGCCAAAATCATTATAGGTTACATAAGCATAGCTGGTGACTTCGTCGACTTCGATGGGCTGTCCGTCCCGTGTCGTGTCGCGCATCATAACGGCAACATCTATGCCGCGGCTGTCATTGCCATCTATGAGATATTTATGTCGGAAACCGTGGCCTATCATCTTGAAAAGATAGCCATATTCAAACGCATTCAACGCCGCCAGATTATCCACCTCTTGCAGGCAGAGAATATCAGCCCGCGTTTCGGCAATCGCCAGAGCCGTCATCTGGCGTGTGTCGTCTGCGTGCGCCACAGCGCGCGCCTGCTCAAGAAGGCGATACTGCGCCTCATCGTTGATCTCGAACAATTGCAGGGTGCGATCCTGATGCAATTCATTGCGAAAGCCGGAAAAATCAAACCGGCGCATCAGATTTTCGACATTGAAAGTAGCTATGGTAAACATGTCTTCGCAATCTCTCTGCTTGCTGGGCGATTGGCAAGAGGATGATTTCCGAAACCAATAAATTTCTGCCGAAGCGGTGACTTGGATATAAAGTATACCCATATATCGGGAGAACGATGATTAAAGCGAGCTGAAACGATGCGAAAAATTGTGCGCCTGACGATACTGACAGGGCTATTCGTTGCAGGCATTGCAAGTGTGGGTTCAGCCGTCGAACTGCGTAACAGCCAATATCTTCCCTCGCTGAAACCGAGCGGACCGTTGATTATCGGCGGTCAGGCGGGTGCCAATCGCACAGATCCGAGCGCTCGCAACTGCTACGGTTCAACGCTTTGCCGGGAAAGTGGAACTTATATCACCGAACATGGCGTATTAAACTACAAGAACGGCGATACTCTGCAATATCGACGCACGATGCAGCCACCGACCGCAGGCGCGCGCCCCAGCAGCAATCATATCCAGTGGTGTTCAAATCGGTATCGCAGTTACCGAACATCCGACAATACATTCCAGCCGTTGGCTGGTCCCAGGACAGGCTGCAATTCGCCATTCCAGTAAGAAAAAAGCCGGGTCTGAACCCGGCTTTTTTATTTCCACCAACCTAGGCGGCAGCGGATTTCGTATGAGCACGTATCAAACGACCAAGGCGCTTGATGCCTTCATCGATCATCTCATCGTTGGCGCATGAATAGCTGAGGCGCAGCGTGTTGGCACCGCTGCCATCAGCAAAAAATGCCCGCCCGGGAACAAACGCCACTTTCTCGCTATCAATGGATGCAGCAAGTAGCGCTGCGCCATCCATGCCTTCCGGCAGCGTGACCCAGATGAACATACCGCCTTCAGGCTTCGTCCAGCTTGTGGTTTCAGGCATATATTTCGCCAGCGCTTCGAGCATCTTGTCGCGACGGTGCTTATAAACCTTGTGCAGCTTCGCGACCTGAGTACCAAAGCCGCTGCTCGCAACACGCTGAATAGCGATCTGGTTGATCGTGGACGAATGAAGGTCCGCAGCCTGCTTCATGAGAACAAGCTTACGAATGACTGGCTTCGACGCAACCACATAGCCGACACGCAAACCCGGAGCCAGCGTCTTGGAGAAGGAACCGCAATAGATGGTGCGGGTCTTCTCGATGTCACTGCCATTGCGGGCAATGTCCAACGCCAGAATTGGCGAAATCGCATCGCCATTGTAGCGAAGATACTGGTAAGCCGCATCTTCGATAACCGGAATATCGAGCTCATCAGCCTGTGCGAGCAGTTTCTCACGACCGGCAAGATCGACGGTTTCCCCTGTCGGGTTGCTGAAATCGGCAGACAGATAAGCGAACTTGACCTGACCGCCGGCTTTCTTGGCAGCCTCTGCATAGGATTCCGGCGTGCGGTTGCCGTTGATCGCCAGCATATCGTAATTGGGCTCGTAAGCGTTGAAAGCCTGCAGCGCGCCAAGATAGGTCGGTGCGGTCACCAGTGCTGTGTCGGCGGGCGACAAAAACAGCTTGCCCAGATAATCGAGAGCCTGCTGCGAACCCGATGTGATGAACACATTGTCTTCCGTGCAGGGAATGCCAATCTTGGCAAGTTCTCCGACCAACCAGGTGCGCAGCGGCTTGTAGCCTTCCGAAACGGAATATTGCAGCGCTGCGTTGGCTTCTGGACCCGTAAGAATGTCCTTATAGGCTGCCTGGAATTCTTCGTGCGGGAAAAGAGCCGGATCAGGAATTCCGCCCGCAAACGAAATAATATCTGGGCGTTCCAGAAGCTTCAGCAGTTCGCGGATTTCCGATGCGCGCATACGTTTCGAGCGCGTTGCAAATACATTTTCCCAGTCCAACACGGGAAATCTCCTCAATTAGACTATCCGTACATTTTACGGAACTTGTAATAGCTAAGTCTCCTCAAAACTTGGCTATTGGATGTGAAGCTCTAGCGCACTTTTCGGCAAGCGAGAACAGCTTTTCCCATGCTTCTATGGAATAAAGATATTCGGAATTGTTTTGGGCCTCAAAGTGCACGAAACGAAAAATCTGGCACAGAATTTGGGTTCTTTTCGTTCGCCTTACGTTGACGATCAACCCGGCCATAGAGTGCCAACTACGAAGGGGGCGCAAGAAGCGCCCCCTCTTTTCGACCTTCATCGAGGCCGAAAACCAGATGGCATTCTGGTTCTGGCGCCCATGTCATTTGCAGACGGCCAGAACCTGAACCCCGCCGATTTTAGTTGCGAGCCTTGTCGACAAGCTTGTTCGCTGCGATCCATGGCATCATGCCGCGGAGCTTTTCGCCAACTTCTTCGATCTGGTGGCTATCGTTGTTGCGACGGATGCCCTTGAAGCGAGCAGCACCTGCGCGATATTCCTGCATCCAATCGGAAGTGAACTTGCCGGTCTGAATGTCTTTCAGAACACGCTTCATTTCTTCCTTGGTTTCGGCGGTGATGATGCGCGGACCAGTGACGTATTCGCCCCACTCTGCAGTGTTCGAGATCGAGTAGTTCATGTTGGCGATGCCGCCTTCGTAGATCAGGTCCACGATCAGCTTCATTTCGTGCAGGCACTCGAAGTAAGCCATTTCCGGCGCGTAGCCAGCTTCAACGAGAACCTCGAAACCGGTGCGGATCAACTCAACCACGCCGCCGCAGAGAACAGCCTGCTCGCCGAACAGATCGGTTTCGCACTCTTCCTTGAAGGTAGTTTCGATGACGCCTGAACGACCGCCGCCAACGCCCGAAGCGTAGGAGAGAGCCAGATCATGAGCATTGCCCGAGGCATCCTGATGAATGGCGATGAGGCAAGGAACGCCGCCGCCCTTCTGGTATTCGCCGCGCACCGTATGGCCTGGGCCCTTCGGTGCGATCATGACGACGTCAACCGACTTCTTCGGCTCGATGAGGCCAAAATGCACGTTGAGACCATGAGCGAAAGCGATTGCCGCGCCATCACGGAGATTGTCGTGAATGTGTTCCTTGTAGATGTCAGCCTGTAATTCGTCAGGCGTTGCCATCATCATGAGATCGGCCCACTTGGCGGCGTCAGCAACATTCATCACCTCGAAGCCGTCAGCCTGTGCCTTCTTCGCGGTCGCAGAACCTTCACGAAGGGCCACACGCACGTTAGCGGCACCGGAGTCTTTGAGGTTCAGCGCGTGGGCGCGGCCCTGGCTGCCATAACCGACGATAACCACCTTCTTCGACTTGATCAGGTTAACGTCTGCATCCCGATCGTAGTAAACGCGCATTTCCTTATTCCCTTCGTTCAGATTGTTCTTCGGCTTCCTTGCGTCCACCGATGTGATTAGGCCCCATAGAGGGCGAAAAACTGCTTGGTGGCGCGCCGGGCGTCCCGGATGACCACGTCGTCAGTCAGTTCGAGATGGTCGCCAAGCAGCAACCGTATTTGCATGTCCCGGACGACAAGCCCGAAAAACGTGCGAAATGCCTCATCGATATCGTCGAAGGCCAGCAAACGTGCCTCCTGCCCCATATGGAGAATGGGCTTGAGGCGCTTGGCCATGGCCACAGGACCGTTGGCCAGCACGATATCACCTAATGTGGACTTGCCGGACGCCGCATGGCTGACCGCCAGCCGGTTCAGGGCAATGGAGGTTTTTCCCGACAGCACCAGCAGCCAGTCGCGCGCGAAATGTTCCAGGCTCGAAAAAAGAGATTCCGCATCCAGCTTTTCACGGGTCAGCGGAACGACGCGAACTTTCGATGCCTGCCAGCGAACCATTGCCGTCAACAGACCGTCGCGATCGCCAAACCATTTATAGAGGCTTTCTTTCGAGCAGTTGGCGGCACGAGCAATACTTGCCGTCGTCAAAGCGCGGTCCCCGCCTTCCACTAGAAGGCGCAACGCCTGCTCCAGAACATCGTTCTGACGCGGCGAAAGAGCCTGCTGCTTTTGAGCCTGCATTTCGTCGCTGGTATCAGTCACGGGTCTTTTCCTCCACCTTGTACCGTACGGTACGGTTCCCAATTCATAATTACTGTTTCTTCAGCGGTCAAGCATGTTTTCAAAAATTACGGTCGCCTAAAGCGGGATTAATTTTCATCGACAACAAATGCAAAAAAGCGCCTCCCCAAAACCGGAAAAGCGCTCTTTAAAACTATCAATTCAGATGAGTTACAGATTCACCTGCGTTCCAATTTCCACAACACGACCGGTGGGAATCTGGAAATATTCGGTCGCGTCCGATGCCGTTCGGGCAAGCAGGATAAACAGCTTGTCCTGCCATAGCGGCAAGCCGGAATGAGCCGACGCCTTGAGCGAGCGGCGCGACAGGAAGAACGACGTCGTCATGATATCGAATTTCCAGCCAAGCTTTCGACAGATGCCGAGCGCTCGTGGAATATTCGGTTGCTGCATATAGCCGAAGGTAAGCGTCACCTGCATGAAGCGCTCGTTATATTGGGATACACGCGCGCGGTCGGCACTTGAAACCCACGGCTTCGATGCCGTCACAACCGTCAGTATGACGTTATTCTCGTGCAAAACCTTATAGTGCTTCAAGCTGTGCATGAGCGCAGTGGGAGCGCTTTTAGGGTCGCCCGTCAGAAACACAGCCGTGCCCGGCACGATGGTCGGCGGACGTTTGGTCATTTGTTGGACGATCAGATCCAGTGGAACTTCGGCCTTGCGGGTCTTGTTAAAGAGATGCCGCGTTCCGCGCACCCAGGTCCACATGATGAGAACAAGTATCGCGGCAATACCAATCGAAGCCCAACCACCCTCATGGACTTTGATGATATTTGCACCGAAGAACATAATATCGATGATCAGGAAGCCAACAATAATCGGCAGGGCGCGGCTCACGCGCCAATTCCAGATGCGTGTCATCACGATATAGAGAAGGACCGTCGTGACCAGCATGTTGCCGGTAACTGCAATGCCATATGCAGCGGCCAGATTGCTGGACTTCTCGAATCCGAGCACCAGAATAACCACCGCCAGCCCCAGAAGCAGGTTGACGCGCGGAATATAAATCTGGCCGTGCAGCTTTTCCGAGGTGTGCTGGATTTCAAGGCGCGGCAGAATGTTGAGCTGAACGGCCTGACGTGCCACCGAATAAGCGCCCGTAATAACTGCCTGGCTAGCGATAACAGTCGCTGCAGTTGCCAGCAGGACCATGGGCAACAGCGCGAAGCTCGGCATCATCTGGAAGAATGGCAATGCAGCGGCTTCGCCATGTGAAAGGATGAAGGCTGCCTGTCCAAAATAGTTGAGCAGAAGGCATGGGAACACGATCCAAAGCCATGCGCGAACGATTGGCTTGCGTCCAAAATGACCGAGATCGGCGTAAAGAGCTTCGGCACCGGTCATTGCGAGGAACACGGCACCAACCGTGATAAAGGCAATGCCCGGGCTGATCATCAGAAAGCGTACAGCATAATAGGGATTCAGCGCCACCATCACCGTAGGATCATCGAAAATATGCCAGAGACCCGACGCACCCAGCGCCAAAAACCACAATGCCATAATCGGTCCGAAGACGATGGCCACCTTGCCAGTGCCGAGTTTCTGCACCGAAAACAGCGTCACAAGAATAACGACAGTTATGGGAACGACGAACGGAGTAAGATCAGGAGCGACAATCTCAAGACCTTCCATCGCCGATAGAACGGAGATTGCGGGCGTGATGACCGCGTCGCCGAAGAACAGCGCCGCACCGCAGATGCCTACCCCCAAGATAAGGTCAGGCCGGCCTTTCAACGCACCTCTGACAAGAGCCATCAGCGAAAGAATGCCACCTTCACCGTTGTTATCAGCGCGCAGAACAAACAGCACATACTTGATGGTCACAACCAGCGTCAGGGCCCAGAAGATCAGAGAAACAACGCCCAGAATGTCACTGCGGGCGAGAATGCCATCGCTCGCCGCCGCATGAAGGGCTTCACGAAAAGCATAGATGGGGCTGGTGCCGATGTCACCGTAGACAACGCCCAGCGCCCCAAGCACCAGCGTTTTCATGCTCTCATTGTGCTGTTCGGCATCTTCAGCAAAAGCGACGCTTTCAGGAACACCAACGGCAGGCATAGCGGCCTGTGTGGGCGTGTCATTGCCATTTAGCTCGCCGCTCATATGCAGGCACCTCGCAACTTCCTGAAAAGATTCTGGCTGGAGTTACTGGAGATCGATTTCAGATAATGAGTGTATTCGCAAAAAGTTGCGAATTGCCGCATCGCCGCCGCACCGTTGCCCAAATCAGCTTTAATCATAAGCATGGTATCGATTGAACGTAGCAATTCGTCCAAACGCAACCGCAATAGAACTGCCTCGGCGCAGAAAGCAGACGTCGGAAAACTGCTTCAATGCTTCCCTCATACGATCCCGCGTCCCCCAACGCATCTGAATAGTGGCGGACGCCTAAAGCTTGTCTCACCCGAATGCAAATGCGCTTTTTGCAAAGCTTCAACCCGAGCCATGCACCAAGCGCATTGACTAACATCTTATGCCAATGCCGCAATATAGCGGCTTACAGTTACCGGCATTCCATACATGAGTGCATCGGCGGTCAATCCATGTCCAATGGAAACTTCACTCAACTGAGGGATACGTTTTACCAGCGCCGGCAGGTTGTCTACTGTAAGATCATGCCCCGCATTGATATCGAGGCCTAGCGCCGTAGCGGCATTTGCAGCCTTTTCCAGTCGATCCAGTTCACGTATTGCGGCTGCCCGGTCATCATAGGTCGCACCATAAGGGCCGGTATAGAGCTCCACACGGTCCACACCGATAGCAGCTGCGCGTTCGTATCCAAGCGGATCGGGGTCGGCGAACAATGACACCCGCATTCCGCCTACTTTCAAACGGGCCACGATAGGAGCCAGAAAGTCAGATTTCGACACGAAATCCCATCCATGATCCGAGGTCGCCTGTGTTGGATCATCAGGAACGAGCGTCACCTGCTCAGGCTGATGTTTCTCCACCAGATCGAGAAATGCTTCGCTTGGAAAACCTTCGATATTGAACTCCGCCTGCGGAAACTCGTCATCGATCAAAGCGCGTATATCACCCAGATCGGAAAACCGGATGTGACGCTGATCGGGACGCGGATGCACTGTCAATCCCGCAGCGCCTGCTGCAAGCGCAGCGCGGCCCAGACCGGTAACGCTTGGCCAAGGCAAATCACGCCGATTTCGCAGCATCGCAACAGCGTTGAGATTGACCGATAATTTCGCAGGCATTGGAGACTCCCGGATAGATATCCCGCTTTATAACGCCTGCCACGAAAAAATGTGAGTGCTTTGCCGTCGCACCGCAGCCGCAATCCCCAACCATGAAATCTGCCTGCAACAAACTGGGTTTGCATAGTTTTTCCAGTTCGCATCAATTTGGAGACTGTCCGCAACCTTTGCCCCCGCTTCGACGTTTAAATCTGATCAATGATGGAGGTCTATGATGCGAAATGAGGACATACCCGTCATTCGCCGCATTCCAACAAACCGGGAAGACGTTTTTGCTTTTGCAATTGAAGGACATCTCGACGATGCGTCATTGGAGAACCTCTACGGGCTTCTCGACGCAGCTTACGAAACGCATGAAGAAATTGACCTCCTGATCCGCCTCACCGGATATGAAGGTTTCGACTGGACGGCTGCGTTCTCGGAAAGCATGCTGTCCATGCGCTCCAAATCCCTGAAAAAGCTCCGACATTATGCAATCGTCGGTGGCCCCTTGTGGATACAAGCCAGCATAACCCTCATGCAGCCTTTCCTGTCCATAGAGCTTCGCGCTTTCGAAGCCGACGAAGAAAACGAGGCCTGGGAATGGCTGAGTGCCCGACCGACAGACGAATAATTATTTTACAATGGTCAAACGTTCGGCAGCCCGCGTGATCGCCGTATAAAGCCACCGCTCACGCGTATCGCGAAACGCAAAACTTTCATCGAAGAGCACGACTTCATCCCATTGGGAGCCCTGTGCCTTGTGCACAGTTAAAGCATAACCGTAATCGAAATCGTCGTAGCGTTTTTTGGTCTGCCACGGAATTTCACTGTCGGGGTCTTCGAACTGCGCCTTCAGCAGCTTGATCTTCGCCACACCGCGATCATCATCCTCAGGTGTAACCAGCAGATTGATACCGGGCTTCACCGTTTCCTTGGACGATGTCATCACCTTCCAGAGCGATCCGTTGAGAAGTCCCTTGGCAGGATCGTTGCGCAGGCAAACCAGTTTGTCGCCAGCCTGCGGGTAATCAGCAGTAAAGCCTTTTAGCTCCCGAAGGCGCTGGTTATAGCGGCGGCGCGTCCGGTTGGTACCGACGAGCACCTGATCGGCGGCTAACACCATCTCCTGATTGACGTCGCCTTTTCCGATAACCTTTGCAGCGCCATGGTCACCATAAGGAAGTTCACGCCCTTCCCGCACATCAAGCGCCATACGGATGATCGGATTGTCCTGCGCCTGACGATGAATCTCGGTCAGAAGATAATCCGGCTCGTGTTCCGTAAAAAAGCCGCCGCCGGAAATCGGCGGCAACTGCCCCGGATCGCCAAGAACGAGGATGGGCGTGCCGAAACTCATCAAATCCCGCCCCAGCGCCTCATCGACCATGGAACATTCGTCCACGACGATCATCGCGGCTTTGGCGACAGGGCTCTGCCGGTTAAGCGAGAAGGTCGGCGCGATGGAAGTCTTGCCAGTCGTTTCGTCCTCAATCGCTTCTTCGCCACGTGGGCGATAGATCAGCGAATGAAGCGTGCGTGCGTTGCTAGCGCCTTTCGAGCGCAGCACCTGTGCCGCCTTGCCGGTAAAGGCCGCAAACTGCACATCGCCATCCACATGCTCGGCAAAATAGCGGGCGAGCGTCGTCTTGCCCGTACCCGCATAGCCGAACAATCTGAAAATAGGGCTGCGGCCGTCTTTGAGCCACTGCCCGACGGCCTTCAGCGCCTGATCCTGTTCCGGTGAAAACTGCATGATCCTTTCAGACAGGATTCGCCGCCCGAAAACAAGATCAAACCGTGATCAAACGGTTTTGCTCACCAGTGCTGCAAATCTGTCGAGATCGACATTGCCACCACTGGCGATCACCCCTACACGCTTACCTTGCAGCTTCGACGCCATCTGTCGTGCGCCAGCAAAAGCGAGACAGCCTGTCGGTTCGACCACCATTTTCATCCGGCTGGCGAAGAATTTCATGCCGTCAACCAGTTCATCGTCGCTAACGGCCAGAATATCACGAACAGTTTCGCGGATGATGGCAAAGGTCATGTCGCCAAGAGCTTGCGTCTGGGCGCCGTCCGCCAAGGTCTTCGGCACGTCGATGTGCACAATCTTGCCGGAGCGGAGCGACTGCTGGCCATCATTTCCGGCCATCGGCTCGACACCGTAGACGTCGCATTCCGGCGACAAGGCTTTTGCCGCTAGCGCTGAACCGGCCAACAGGCCACCACCGCCAAGACAGACAAACAGGGCATCAAAGGGACCGGTTTCCTCAATCAATTCCTTTGCCGCAGTTCCCTGCCCCGCAATTATATCAGGATGATTGAATGGCGGAATGAGGGTCAGCCCACCCTCTTCGGCCAGGCGCTTCGAAAGCACATCGCGGTCTTCTTCATAACGGTTATAGGTAACAACCTTCGCGCCATAGCCTCGCGTTGCATCAAGTTTCGCGCGCGGCGCATCCTCAGGCATGATGATGGTCGCGCCAATACCGAGCAGTTTTGCCGCAAGCGCGATCGCCTGCGCGTGATTACCGGACGAAAAAGCCAGCACACCTCGCGCTTTTTGCTCATCCGTAAACCGCGACAGAGCATTGAAAGCACCACGAAATTTGAAGGCACCGATGCGCTGGAAGTTCTCGCATTTGAAAAAGAACTGAGCGCCGGTTTCGCGGTCGATAGTTGACGACGTGAACACCGGCGTATGGTGCGCGTATCCTTCGATCTGCTTTGCGGCCGAAATAACATCATCATAAGTTGGAAGCTGGTTCATCATTCGCCTCTTCATTCTCTATTTCAGCATCGGCCATAGGCTCAGAACGAGCAGCAGGGCCATGATAAGGTTGAACCATTTCAATCGAACAGGATCGGAAAGCCAGTTGCGCAGCAATGTGCCAAACCCTGCCCAGACCGAAACGCTCGGCAAATTCACAATCGCGAAGGCGGAGCTGACCAGGAGCACGGCGACATAATAGTTGTCGTGATTGGCATAGGTGGCAATTCCCGTGATCGCCATTACCCAGGCTTTCGGATTGACCCATTGGAATGCCGCTGCCTGCAAGAAAGTCATTGGCTCAGCTTTATCTCGATGCTTTGCCTCTCCGATGGAACGCGACATAGCAATCTTCCAGGCAAGGTAAAGCATATAGGCGCCACCAGCGAATTTCAGCGCGGCATAGAATGACGGCACCGTTTCGATCAAAGCGCCGAGCCCGAAGCCGATCGCAAGCAGCAACACGAAGAAGCCCACACCGATTCCCAGCATATGCGGGATCGTTCGACGGAAACCAAAATTTACGCCTGATGCCAGAAGCATGAGATTATTTGGCCCCGGCGTAACGGACGACACGAAGGCGAAGACAAGAAGCGCCAGAAAAATTTCAACAGACATAGGACGGCCCCAATTTATGGGGACAAATTAGCTCAATAAAAAACCGGCACAATCGAAACATTGTGCCGGTTTTCAAACATATTGTATCGATTTCAGTTGAAAGCTTTTACATGCCTTCCGGGCCACGGTTCATGGCTGCAACACCCGTACGGCAGGTCTCAACCAGTCCGAGTGGCTTCATGATCGAGATGAACTGATCAATCTTGGCAGTCTTCCCGGTGATCTCCAGGATGAAGTGATCTGTCGTCGCGTCAACCACCTTGGCCTTGAATGCGTCGGCAAGACGAAGCGTTTCCGCCCTCGCCTCGCCTTTGCCGGCAACCTTCACCAGTGCCAGTTCGCGTTCAACCGGACGGTCGTGGCCAAGCTCAGAGGCGCGATGGCTGAGATCAACGACGCGGTGAACCGGAACAATCCGGGCCAGCTGGTGGCGGATCTGGTCAAGCACGTGCGGCGTGCCGCGCGTCACGATCGTAATGCGCGACAGGTGCTTTTCATGCTCGGTTTCCGAAACCGTCAGGCTTTCAATATTGTAGCCACGTCCGGAGAAAAGACCGATCACACGGGCAAGGACACCCGGCTCATTGTCGACGAGTACCGCAAGCGTATGCGTTTCCGGCGTTTGCGTTTCGGCTGCAATGAAATAGGCCGATCCGGAAGCTAGGTTCTGTGCATTCATGATTTCTTTCCTCCGGATCAGACGAGCGCGCGGCCCTTGGCATCGATGGCGTTGGCGACAGCTTCATCCGTTGCTTCATCCGGCAACAACATTTCGTTATGCGCCTTACCCGATGGGATCATTGGGAAGCAGTTGGCGAGATTTGCCACGCGGCAATCGAAAATAACCGGCTTGTCGATGTCGATCATTTCCTGAATGGCGGCATCGAGGTTGCCCGGCTTGTCACAACGGATACCATGTGCGCCATAGGCTTCAGCCAGCTTCACGAAATCCGGCATCGCCTCGGTATATGAGTGCGACAGGCGATTGCCATGCAGGAGCTGCTGCCACTGGCGCACCATGCCCATATACTGGTTATTCAGGATGAATATCTTGATTGGCGCATTGTGCTGGATGGCAGCCGACATTTCCTGAATGCACATCTGGATCGAGGCATCGCCCGCGATATCGATAACCAGTGCATCAGGGTGTGCGATCTGTACTCCGAGCGCTGCCGGCAGTCCGTAACCCATGGTGCCGAGGCCACCAGAGGTCAGCCAGCGGTTCGGTTCCTCGAAGCCATAGAATTGCGCAGCCCACATCTGGTGCTGACCAACTTCCGTGGTGATGTAAGTCTTCCGATCCTTGGTCAGTTCATAAAGCCGCTGAATTGCATACTGCGGCATGATGACGTCCTTGTTCGGCGCATAGGCGAGTGAATTGCGGGCACGCCAGCGATCGATCTGTTCCCACCAGGCACCGATTGCCTGCTTTTCCGGCTTCTTGTCAGAGGCACGGAACTGCCGAACAATATCTTCCAGAACATGCGCAACATCGCCGATGATCGGAACATCAACGCGAACGCTTTTGTTGATGGAGGATGGGTCGATATCGATATGAATTTTCTTCGAGTTCGGAGAAAATGCGTTCAGACGTCCGGTAATACGGTCATCGAAACGGGCACCGACGCACAGCATGACATCGCAGTCATGCATGGTCATGTTGGCTTCGTAAGTGCCATGCATACCGAGCATGCCGAGCCAGTTCTTGCCGGAGGCCGGATAGGCGCCCAGCCCCATCAGCGTGGATGTGATCGGGAAATTGCTGATCTCAACCAGCTCGCGCAGCAGACGGGAAGCTGCCGGGCCGGAATTGATCACACCGCCGCCAGAATAGATGACGGGCTTCTTTGCATTGACGAGCAGACGAACGGCGTCCGAAATTGCCTGCGCCTTGCCGTCGAGAACCGGACGGTAGCTGGTGCGCGGCGCGGTTTCCGGCGGCGTGTAAATACCCTTGGCGAACTGGATATCCTTAGGAATGTCGACCACAACGGGACCGGGACGACCGGTGGAAGCGACATGAAAGGCTTCGTGCAGGATGCGTGCCAGATCGTTGACGTCCTTCACCAGCCAGTTGTGCTTGGTGCAGGGGCGCGTGATACCGATCGTATCGCATTCCTGAAACGCATCGGAGCCGATCAGCGTTGTCGGAACCTGACCGGAAATGCAAACCAGCGGAATGGAGTCCATCAGGGCATCCTGCAGCGGCGTAACGGCATTGGTCGCACCCGGACCGGAGGTAACAAGCATCACACCAACTTTTCCGGTCGAACGCGCGTAGCCTTCCGCAGCGTGTCCTGCGCCCTGCTCGTGTCGGACCAGAACGTGCTGAACCTTGTCCTGCTGGAACAGTTCGTCATAGATCGGAAGCACAGCGCCGCCGGGATAACCGAAGATGCTCTCCACACCCTGATCGATCAAAGCCTGAATGACCATTTCTGCGCCGGTCATTTCGCGTGGATTGCTTGCTTCCTGCGTTTCTGCGGCGTTTGCGTCCGCCTCACGTTTACCTGCAGTCATTGTTCTCTTCCCGTCGTCTGCATTTCATTTCTGATTTGGATAATAAAAAAGGCCCCCGAGGGAGCCTGTCTTTCGCGCATGGGAGCTTTCGCCGGATGGTTACACCATCCTGCCCATGCGCGCCCGTACCACAAGAATAATAATCGTGTTCATGGTGGCGGACACTAATAGCCGGATTTGGCGTCGTCAACGCATAAATACATCGCCCGCGATATTTTCTTAGGCTCACCCGCCCCAAACGATAACTTTATTTCAACGGAAGATTCTTATCCTGACGCGAAACCTCCTGTTGAAAGTTGGGGCGGAGTGGGCAGCATGAGCGAAATCGGGGACAGTTCCAACGCGCGAGAACAGAGCGAATATGTGCAGCGCAATCGCACGGAAGGCTATGTCATCCAATGCGATGGCGAGAGTGCCATCGTCTCAGCGCTATCAGGCCCCTCTTCGGCAGCATCTGACGATTATTGGGCCGTAGGCCAGCTTATATCCATTCAGGCAGGCGACAATCGCGTCGTGGGACTCATCCGCAACGTGCTTGTTCCCGGTGATGTCTGGATACGCGGCGGTGACAACACGCTCCATGTCCATGTCGAGTTTCTGGGTGAAGTTCGCGTGCAACCGACCGGGCAGACCACTTTCAACGGCGGTATTTCGCAGTTTCCCCATCCCGGCGCTATTGCTCACCGTATCCGCGCCACCGACCTTGCTGCCATTTATGCGCAAACAGGTCACAGCAGCGTTTCAATCGGTACACTCACGCAGGACGCAACCGTTCCGGCTTACATATCGGTCGATGATCTTATCTCCCGACATTTCGCTATCGTCGGCACAACGGGCGTCGGCAAATCGAGCGCAGTCATCCTGCTGCTACGCCGGATCGTCGCCGAAAAGCCCAATCTGCGTGTGCTCATTCTTGATCCACACAATGAGTTCGCGAGCGCATTTCCCGATCTGGCCGTGGCGGTCGATCAGACGAATATCGAACTGCCATTCTGGATGCTGCGGCTGGATGAATTTGCAGATGTGATCTTTCGCGGGCGCGCGCCGGACCCGATGGAACTCGATATATTGCGTGATCTGGTTCAGCTAGCCCGCGAAAAAATGCAGGGCACAGAACTGTCAGCCGCGAAAACATTGCGACGGCAGCTTGCCGACCGCCAGAGCGTCAGCGCCGACACTCCCATCGCCTACCGTCTGCTTGACCTGATAGCCCTCATCGATGAGCGTATGGGTCTCCTCGACAGCAAGGCGGAACGTCCCTATCTGCGCAGCCTCAAAGCTCGGCTTGAATCGATCTCTGCCGATCCCCGCTTCCGTTTCATGTTCGCTGTAACTGGCGGCTCGGAAACAATGCGACAGGCCATTGGCCGGATTTTTCGCATCCCGCTGAACGGAAAACCCATCTGCACATTCCAGCTTGCAGGCTTACCATCCGAGGTTGTCAACGCTGTTGCTTCCGTCTTGTGCAGACTGGCATTCGATATCGCCCTTTCAAGTGAGGGCAGCCTACAGACACTGGTAATCTGCGAGGAAGCCCACCGCTATATTCCAACCGACCGCGACGCCGGGTTCTGGCCGACAAGGCAGGCAATATCCCGAATTGCCAAAGAAGGTCGAAAATACGGTTCCTATCTCGGAGTTATAAGCCAGCGCCCCGGCGAGCTTGATCCAACGATCCTCTCACAGTGCAATTCGATTTTTGCGATGCGGCTCGGTAATGAACGTGATCAGGAAATCATCAAAGGTGCCATTCGCGGCGGCGCACAGAGCATGGCAGGCTTCCTGTCATCCATCGCCAACCGCGAAGCGATAGCCTTCGGCGAAGCGTTCTCAACACCGATGCGTCTCACATTCGAAACCATCCCACCTCATCAGCTTCCCGGACGCAGCAAAAGCGAGAGCGCTCTTTCCAGCTGGCGCAACGACGAAAAGATATCCCTCGACCGTATCGTTGAAAAATTACGTGCTTTTGAGAACAGTTCACAGACGGAACCGGTGGACCAACTCGGAGACGAGGATAATCTGTGGGGCAGCCCAGTCTCCACCAGTCGCCGTGACCAAGCGCCTACCGACGAAGCTTACCATCGCTCATCTTCTTCGCCGAGGCCACAAACATCACTCAGTCTCGACACAAAACAGAGTATTGAGAAGATGGGCGAACTGGTGCGCAGCTTTCGCAAGGATCGCGAGCGCTAGATAGTGTAGCGAATCCGAAAGTCCTATCAGCCTGAAGCTAGGCGCAGACGCGGTTACGGCCCATATTCTTCGCGGCATAGAGCATCTTGTCAGCGCGACGATAGAGATCTTTCGAGGTCTCGCGCCGATCCCATATCGCAAGACCGATACTGACGGTAACGCCAAGCTTTTCATCGCCAAGATCGATTTCGAGCGTCGATATGGCCTTGCGAATACGATTAGCAAGCTTGATCATCAATTCCGCGTCCATGTTCGGCGCAAGGACTGCGAACTCCTCGCCACCAAGCCGGGCGACAACATCATGATACCGTGTATAGTCCTTGAGACACCGCGCCACCTCCTGCAGCACGACATCGCCAATGTCATGTCCGTAGGTATCGTTCACGGCCTTAAAGTGATCGAGATCGATAATCATCAGTCCGACAGGCCGCTGTATACGGTCGAACTGGACCAGATATTCCTTTAGCGCCTCGTCGAAATAGCGCCGGTTCTGCATACCGGTCAGGCTGTCCGTCAGCGCGGCATGTTCGAGGGTCTGCGACCGTTCGGAAAGATCCTGCGTGATGACCTGCAGTTTGCCGTGGTCCAGCGCATCGGTGCGAATTTGGGGATAGATCAGGAACAACCCGCAAGCGATTGTCGCAATCAGCACCCAGATTGTGACGTGGTTCAGTTGGTCGAGTCTCGAAACCAGCTCATAGGCGTTCGCATCAAGAGGCAATGTCTGCAATTGTCCGATGTCGACACGAGCTTGATAAAGCAACAGCCCGATACCGAACATCAAAACAATCAGAATAAAAAATGCCCGTTCCGATTTATGAAACCGCATAGCCCGCGCCCACCTCTCCTGTTTCAGAGAGTGCCAGCGAGTTATTTCGTTGTCGTTAATTGAGCGAAGGCATCATCGGAATTTGCGTGCGTGCACCAGCGATCATCAAGCTGATTTCGAAACCAGGTCGACTGACGCTTTGCATATTGCCGAGTGGCGATAACCGAACGTTCAATGGCTTCTTCCCGCGACATCGAGCCTTGCAAAAATGCCGTGATTTCACGCACACCGATGGCCTTCATTGCCGGCAATGCCGGGTCGAGATCAAGCACCAGCAATGCCTTCACTTCGTCAATCGCACCATTGTCCCACATCAGGGCAAACCGCCGGGCAATACGCTCTGAAAGCCATGTCCGGTCCGGCAGCAAGACGATCTTGCGGGCGCTATCATCGTCTACCAGTGCCTGTCCCTTCGTCTGTTGCCATACAAGAAGCGACTTTCCAGTGCCTTCAAAAACCTCCAGCGCCCGAACGATGCGCTGGCTGTCGAAAGGTTGAAGGGTTGCGGCCATCTCCGGGTCACGTTCGCTCAGAAGCCGGTGAAGAAGTTCCGGACCGTCCGTCTCCATACGTCCTCGCCAATAGGCGCGAACATCACCCGGCACCTCTGGCATCTGCGACAGTCCACCGAGAAGCGCTCTGAAATAAAGCCCCGTCCCGCCAACGAAGATCGGGGTCCTGTGCTTCATGGCAGGTTGCGTTAGCAGGTCAGCTACATTATCCAGCCATCGTCCGGTCGAATAGGACGTCGATGGCGCGACGTGTCCATAGAGATGATGTTCTGCCGCAGCGAGATCCGCTTTGTTCGGCCGCGCAGTCAGAAGGTCAAGAACATCGTAAACCTGCATGGAATCAGTGTTCACGATGAAACCGCCGGTCTCATGAGCCATGCGAATGGCAAGTGCCGACTTGCCGCTGGCCGTCGGGCCAGCTATCAGGATTGCATTCGTGATCGCACCCTCATTCATCGTCGGAATTGCTCTCCATGTCCCAACAGGTTTCTCTCGTCGCCACTTTGATTGCCAATCCGGCCAAGGCCTCGCTTGCATCAGCGCTTGGGATTAAAGCCTCAGCGGCAGTGAATGCAACTGGACTCTATTGGCTGGCCGACAACATTGCCTGCGACATTGCGCTTCCATCGGGGATCAGCAGTGACGAAGCCGAAACCCTGCTGCGCCATTCGCTTGATGGCGCGCCGGTCGACGTGGTGGTGCAGGAACAGGAGCACCGACGCAAGAAAATTCTGATTGCCGACATGGATTCCACGATGATCCAGCAGGAGTGCATCGATGAACTGGCAGAGGAAGCCGGGCTGCGCGAGCATGTGGCTGCAATCACCGCGCGCGCCATGAACGGCGAGATCGCTTTCGAACCAGCCTTGCGCGAGCGGGTCGCCTTGTTGAAAGGTCTGCCGCTCAACGTAATCGACAAGGTCATTTCAACCCGCATTACACTGATGCCCGGCGGCCCGGAACTCGTGCGCACCATGCGTAAACATGGCGCCTACACGGCGCTTGTGTCCGGCGGTTTCACCTCATTCACCCAGCGTATCGCCGAAATGATCGGCTTCAACGAAGATCGTGCGAACAGGCTGATCGACGATGGCTTGCATCTGACCGGGCTGGTCACAGAACCAATTCTCGGCCGGGAAGCCAAGGTCGAGAAACTCGAGGAAATCGCCGAACGTCTTGGCCTCACACCAGATGATGCAATCGCAGTAGGTGACGGGGCGAACGATCTCGGCATGATTCAGCTTGCAGGCACCGGCGTCGCACTCCACGCAAAGCCGACCGTAGCTGCGCAGGCCAGAATGCGGGTTGACCATGGCGACCTGACCGCCCTCCTCTATATTCAGGGCTATCGAAAGACGGATTTCGTTCAATGATCATTCTGGAAACGCCACGCCTCATCATCCGGAACTGGGAAGATCGCGACCGCAACCTTTTCCATGTCATCAATTCCGATGAAGAAGTCATGCGTTTCTTTCCCTTTCGCAGAAATCGCTCGCAATCGGATGAACTGTTCGACCACCTCCGGAAGATGATTTCTGAAACGGGTCTCGGTTTCTATGCGCTGGAAGAAAAAGAAGAAGGTCAGTGCATCGGTTTCGCCGGTCTCGCCCGCACTGACCTTGAACCTTATTTACCGGATGGCACCGTTGAAATCGGCTGGCGGCTGGCCCCTCCCTTTTGGGGCAAAGGCTATGTGACCGAAGCAGGCAAAGCGCTGATCGAATACGCTTTCGGCACCCTTGGCCTCACCGAAGTGGTTTCCTTCGCTGTCCATAATAATGAGCGGTCTACAGCCGTCATGCGCCGCATCGGCATGACCGGCGACCCGTCGAGCGATTTCGACCATCCCCGCGTGCCGGATGAAACTCCGCATTTGAAGCTTCATTCGGTCTACCGCATTCAAGCAGCCTGACCGGCCACCCAGCCCGAAGACCATGCCCACTGGAAATTATAGCCGCCGAGCCAGCCGGTAACATCGACGACTTCGCCGATGAAAAACAGGCCGGGAACGGATTTGGCTTCCATGGTCTTGGAGTCGAGATCGCGCGTATCGACCCCTCCAAGCGTAACCTCCGCCGTACGATAGCCTTCCGAACCGGCGGGCTTGATGCGCCAGTCGTTTATCACGGCCTCGACACGGCGGAACATCTTGTCGGACATATCCGCCAGATGACCGGTCACACCAATTTCCTCGGCTATGGTCTGCGCAAGTTTTCTCGGAAGATAAAGCGCCAGTGCGGTCTGCAATGCCTGCTTGCCGTTCTGTTTGCGCTGCTCACGCAGGGCTTCGAAAATGTCCGTCTCCGGTAGCATCGCAAGGCGGATTTCATCTCCTTCACGCCAGTAGGAAGAAATCTGCAGGATCGAAGGGCCACTGATACCGCGATGTGTAAAAAGCATCGCTTCGGCAAATTTCGTTTTGCCACAGGAGACAACGGCATCGACGGCAACACCGGCCAGCGGCTTCAGCCGTTCCAGCGTGTTGGGTTCAAATGTCAGCGGCACCAGTGCCGGGCGGGTTTCGACAATCCGCAATCCAAATTGTGTCGCGATATCGTAGCCGAAGCTTGTAGCTCCCATCTTCGGGATAGATTTCCCGCCACAGGCCACGACCAGTGATCGACAGCGAACCGGTCCATCCGTTAGCTGAAGCGTAAAACCATGTGCGGATTTTTCGACCGAACTGACACTGCAACCAAGCTTTAGTCGCGCGCCATGGCGCTTCATTTCCCCCAGCAACATTTCAATTATCTGCAACGCCGAGCCATCACAGAAGAGCTGCCCGAGTGTCTTCTCGTGATAGGCGATACGATGACGTTCCACGAGCGCAATGAAGTCGCGCTGCGTGTAGCGGCTCATAGCAGAGATACAAAAATGCGGGTTCTGCGAGAGATAATTTTTCGGACTTGCATGAAGATTGGTGAAATTGCAGCGACCACCGCCCGATATGCGGATTTTCTCACCGGCTGCCTTTGCGTGATCCACGACCAGCACGGAACGCCCGCGTTTGGCCGCCTCGATGGCACACATCATGCCTGCCGCGCCAGCGCCTATGACCACAATATCGACTGTTTCCAACTCACCCTACTCCGAATGGCGCCGGTCCATAGCATACCGGAGGCGAATGAAACAGAAGGCTCTGCCATTTCGAACGACAAATAAGGGAGTGCTCGAATCTCTTTGTACGGTTCTGGCGCCAAGTGGCTCAAACCGCAAAACAAAACGGCATTGCAGATTTCCCTGCAATGCCGCTTCAGCAGTACATTCAATTGAGGATCAATTGATCCGGACAGTCACGAAACGCAGTTCCCCCGAACGAGAAGCCAGCATCATAAGTGCATTCTTGCGTCCTTCTCGGCGCAGTGCGTCAATGCGCTTCTTCACGTCTTCCGGCGTCTTCACGTTCACCTGCCCGATATCGACGATAACATCGCCGGTTTCGATACGCTTCTCGCCAGCAGCTGAACCAGGAGAGACGTAAAGAACAGCAACGCCTTCTACATCTTCGGCAATGCCAAATTCTCCGCGAACATCGTCATTCAGCTCGCTGAGCTTCATTCCAAGAACGCTCGGGGCAGCGTCACTCTTCTGTTCTTTTTTTGACGTATCCGGCGTTTCCGCACCTTCATCACCGCCCTCGCCCTCGGGCAGCGGAGCCTGATCTTCCGTCGCAGCTTCGGTGCTCTTGTCATCCTCGACCAGACGTCCGAGCTTGACCTTCACCGTCTTTTCCTCACCCTGACGAACCACGACAATCTCGACTTCCTTGCCAACCGGGGTTTCTGCAACCAGTCGCGGCAGATCGCGGGCGGTATCGACCGGCTTGCCTTCGTAGCGGATCACGACATCTCCGGCTTCAATGGCCTTGTTGTCGACACCGGAATTTTCGATCAGCCCGGCAATCAGCGCGCCCTTGGCTTCCTTCAGTCCAAGGCTCTGAGCGATATCCTCGGTAACAGGCTGGATACGTACACCAAGCCAGCCACGGCGAACTTCACCGAACTCCTTGAGCTGGTCGATAACACCCACAGCCATTTCCGCAGGGATGGCAAAGCCGATACCGATAGAGCCGCCCGAGGGCGAGATGATTGCAGTGTTGATACCGATCACCTTGCCATCCATATCGAACAGCGGCCCACCGGAATTGCCACGGTTGATGGCCGCATCGGTCTGGATGAAGTCATCATAGGGACCGGAATTGATATCTCGCTTGCGGGCCGAAATAATGCCCGCAGTCACCGTTCCACCAAGACCGAAGGGATTGCCAATCGCAAGGACCCAGTCGCCGATACGCGCCTTTTCCGAATTACCGAACTCTACGGCCTTCAGCTTATGCTTGGACGGATCAACCTTGAGGATCGCCAGATCGGTCTTGATGTCTTTTCCGACCAGTTCCGCTTTCAGCTTGGACCCATCGTTGAAATTGACTTCGATCTCATCCGCATCGGCGATGACGTGATTGTTCGTGACGATGAAGCCCTTTTCGGCATCGATGACGAAGCCGGAACCCAGCGACTGGACCTTGCGTGATTCATCGCCTTGCGCGCCGCCCTTGTCACCGAAGAAGTCCTTGAAATATTCCTGGAACGGAGAGCCTTCCGGCACCTGCGGCATCGGAACCGCACCGTCACCTTCGCCATCTTCCTTGACGGTCTGTGAGGTCGAGATGTTCACCACTGCATCCAGCAGCCCTTCGGCCAAATCGGCAACAGAAGCCGGCCCCTGAGCCGCGATTGCCGGAGGTGTTCCTACCGAAAGAGTGCCAGCGACGGTCATCGCCCCCAATGCCACGGTTGCGAAAAGGGTGCGAGCAAATCCCGCCTTTGGTGCAATTACCATGAAGCCCTGCTCCGTTCCTGTCTGCTTGCAGTCGTTTGATTAGCGATAGATGTACTAAGGCTTGATCGCTGCAAAATACGGCCTGTTTACGGCCCCGCATAGACTACAGACAATAAATAACGGAAGGAAAGCGGCTTATCCCCTGACAAGCCAGACAATGCCGACGCCGATTGCGAGCGCTGCAATCCCGGCAATGCGCAACATGTTCTCCGGCGTCTCACTCGCTTCACGAGCAAGCTTCTTCGCCAAGGAAGGAAAGCCGCCGTAGAGCAGCCCTTCGAGAACGAAGAGAAGACCTACGGCGGCTAGAAAATCGCTCATGAGCGTTTGACCCGGTTGTTACTGGGCAGGCGTTGCCAGCTTGCCGCCAGCATCGCGGAAGAACTTGAAGAACTCCGAGTCCGGCGAGAGAACCAGCGTTGTATCCGGGGTCTCAAGGGCTTCACGATAAGCAGACATCGAGCGGTAGAAGGCGAAGAAGCCAGGGTCCTTGCCTGCAGAGCCTGCGAATATCTCACTGCGCTGCGCATCGCCTTCACCACGAAGGATTTCCGATTCCTTGCGCGCTTCTGCAATCGTTTCGACGACCTGACGATCCGCGACAGCGCGGATGCGCTGGGCAGCTTCACGGCCACGGGCACGCAGGCGCTCTGCTTCGGCAAGACGCTCTGCCTTCATGCGGTCATAGGTCTGCTGCGAAACTTCAGCCGTCAGATCGGTACGACGGATACGCACATCGGCGATGGTCAAGCCAAGCGACGTCGCATCGGGACGAAGCTGGTCACGCACTTCGCGCATCATGTCGCCACGCTCTTCCGAAAGTGCCGCTTCGAATCCGCGCTGGCCGTAGACGCTACGCAATGCAGCATCAAGACGAGTACGAAGACGCTGCTCGGCAAGCAGCGTGCTGCCCGAAACGGTTTCACGGAACTTGCGCGCATCGGTAATGCGATAAACGAGGAACGCGTCGACGTCATAGAACTTGCCGCCCGAAACCTGAACGCGGATATCGTCCAGATCGAAGCGCAGCAGGCGATCATCGATCAACTGCACAGTATCTGCATCAAGGAAGCCAAAAGGTAGTTTGAAGTAGATGCCCGGTTCCGTCTTCACATCAACGATCTGACCGAAGCGAAGCACGATAGCCTGCTGACGCTCGGATACGATGAACGTGGCGGAGTAGATCAGGAAAGCGATGACGGCGATAATGCCGCCAATGATTGGGAGCCTGTTCTGAGCCATTACTGGTTACCTCCGCTCGGGGTCGTCGTGGTCGCATTCACGCCTGGGCGTGGCTGCTGGCGCATGAGTTCGTTCAGCGGCAGATAAGGCACGACATCCTTTCCAGGTTCGACAATGACTTTCTTGGTGCTCTTCAGCACCTGTTCCATGGTTTCGAGGAACAGACGGTTACGCGTTACTTCCGGCGCCTTCTGGTATTCACCCAGAACGGAGCTGAAACGCTGCGCCTCACCTTCCGCGTCCTGAACGACACGGTTCTTGTAAGCGGCTGCTTCTTCGCGAAGCTGGGCTGCTTCACCACGAGCCTGACCGAGCTTCTGGTTCGAATACTGGTTCGATTCTTCCACGAAACGGTCTTCGTCCTGTTCGGCACGCTGCACTTCATCGAAGGCATCAGCCACTTCACGCGGCGGTGCTGCATCTTCGATGGAAACGGCATTGATCTGGATACCCGTTTTGTAGGTATCGAGCGTCTGCTGAACAATATCGCGAACACTGGATGCGATTGCCGAACGGTTGTCGCGGAAAACGTCCTGAGCCGGTCGACGGCCAACGATTTCGCGGATCGCGCTTTCAGAAACCTGCTGCACCATCGCATCCGGATTATCGACGTTAAACAGATAGGCCTGCGGATCGGAAACGCGATACAAAACCGAGAACTGAACGTTGACGATGTTCTGGTCGCCCGTCAGCATCAGGCCCTGCGTCGCACTTCGGTTGCCCTGCCCACCGATATTGATCTGCTTTTCGACGATCTGCGCCTTTTCATAGGTTTCAATCGGCCACCAATGGAAATGCAGTCCCGGTTCGGACACTTCTTCCTTCGGCTTGCCGAAGCGCAATTCAACAGCGAGTTCGTCCGGCTGCACGGTATAGACGGACTGGAAGAGCCAGAAGCCGACAACTGCCGCGCCAATAAGGAAAAGAACGCCGCGATTGCTGCCGCCCTTGCCACCACCACCGGGGAAGACCTGCTTCAGACGATCTTGTCCTTTGCGCAGAATATCTTCGAGATCAGGTGGTGTGTTCTGGCCGCCGCCACGTGGGGCCTTTGGCCCTTGTCCCCAAGGACCGCCATTATTGTTGTTATTGTTGTTATTGTTATTATCGTCGCCGCCACCCCATGGGCCGCCGCCACCATTCTGATTACTCCAGGGCATCCTCACCTCTCGTCCAGGCGACGGGAAAGCGAGCTGCCCACTCCCGTCATCAACTAATGTTTCCGTTTTATAGGCATCGGGAGGTCCGCTTTCAACGCGAAGACGACAAAATTCGTGAACTATGCTTTACACAGCACGTTTTTCGTACACAAAATAGCGCGTTGGGTGACTATCCTTGTCACCAGCGGGCACATCCTCCTGCGAAACGACGCGCCAGATTTGGAGGTCGATTTCTGGAAAATGCGTATCTCCATCGATCTCGGCCAGCACGCGGGTCAGGTGAATATGGTCCGCGAGAGGCAAAGCCTGCGCATAAATTTTCCCGCCGCCTATGACGCAAACCTCTCCGACACCCAGGTCAGCGGCCAGTTTTTGTCCGAGCGCAATTGCCTCTTCGAGAGAACCGATAGCACTTGCACCTTCAGCCTGAAATCCGTTGTCCCTCGTCACGACAATATTGGGCCGTCCCGGCAAGGGGCGCCCAATAGATTCCCAAGTCCGCCGCCCCATGATAACCGGCTTGCCGAGCGTCAGGGCCTTGAAGCGTTTGAGATCGGTTGAAAGCCGCCACGGCATATCATTGTCGCGCCCAATGACGCCGTTTTCGGCGGCAGCAACAATGATCGAAACAATCGGTTCTTGTACGGACATGGAATGCCTCAAACAGCAATCGGCGCTTTGATCGTCGGATCGGCCTCGTAGCCCTCAAGCTGGAAGTCCTCGAAACGAAAGGCAAAGAGGTCCTTCACATCCGGATTGATCCACATTGTCGGCAATTTCTTTGGTATTCGGGTAAGCTGCAGGCGCGCCTGATCGAAATGATTGGCGTAAATATGCGCATCCCCGAGCGTATGGATGAACTCTCCCGGTTTCAGACCGGCAACCTGCGCGATCATCATCGTCAACAACGCATAGGAAGCGATATTGAACGGCACGCCCAGAAATATGTCCGCAGAGCGTTGATAAAGCTGGCAGGAGAGTTTTCCATCGGCGACATAGAACTGGAAAAGACAGTGGCATGGCGGCAAAGCCATTTCATCGACCAGCGCCGGGTTCCATGCCGATACAATCAGTCGCCGCGAATTGGGATTTCCATGCAGCATCTTGAGAAGATTCGCGATCTGATCGATATGACGACCATCCGGCGCTGGCCAGGAGCGCCACTGATAACCATAAACCGGGCCCAAGTCGCCATTCTCGTCTGCCCATTCATCCCAGATCGAGACGCCATTTTCCTTCAGATAGGCGATATTCGTATCACCTTTCAGAAACCAGAGCAGCTCATGGATGATCGAGCGAAGATGCAGCTTCTTGGTCGTGAGAACCGGAAACCCCTCTTCGAGATTGAAGCGCATCTGATGTCCGAAAACCGATCGCGTACCTGTACCCGTGCGGTCACCACGGTCGGTGCCGTTATCCAGCACATGTTGAAGAAGATCGAGATAGGTGCGCATGGGGGATGATCCAGAATCCGATTCGTTTAAGCCACTATAAAGAAAAACCCCGGTGTAAGGCACCGGGGCTTCGGATTCACCAGATCGCTGTGGATCAAAGGCCGCCGAGTTTTCCGAGCTGCTTGGCGACCAGATAATAGAAGGTAACGCGATTCTTGTTGCGATCACCCTTCATGACTTCCGCAACATGCGCGACGACTTCGTCACCCTTAGCTTCGTCATCAACGCCGAGTTTCTTGGCAACCCAATTGGTGCGGACGCGCTTCAATTCTTCCGGGTCCGTTGCCGAAACGAGCGAGGAATCGCGATTGCGCAGCGCAATACCCAGATGCTTGACGATCTTGTCGACTACAGCTTCATCGGCACCGGCATCGTAGCGACGGACATCCGCGAGATATTCACTCATATATCCACTCTCCTTCGAATGGGGTATCAGCACCCCGTTTCAGCCACGGAATCCGGCTATATAAGAATTTACTTGCCGACCCCGATATGTTGCGAGGATTGACCAGCAAATGCAGGCTGTCAATGAAAAATGAACACAAGGGCTGGTTGTCGGGAGCCTATTGGCAAAACCCGTTAAAAACTACGCACCCTCTTCCAATCATGATCAACCGCGCCTATATACGGCGTGTCGGCGCAAGCTGACTATGGTGATAAATGGACGGTGTAATAAACCCATTGGACCCGGGGGCGGTACCCGGCGCCTCCACCAGAATACAAATCAGCCTATCGGTTTGTATTGTGGCGGGGGCGAAACAGGATCGACAAGGGTGTAAAGATCGCTCTTTTACTCGGCATGATACCACCGTTATCGGGTCAATTGAGTAGTTGCAAATGACAACAAAGCTCAGGGTTATGCTCTCGCTGCCTAATGGCGGTGCGGGAAACCCACTCTAAAGTCCTTAGGGTTAGCCCCTTAAGGCGGGGTTCGGAGGCACCTGGCAACAGAAGCCTCCACTTTCCCTTTCACATTGCTTATGCAGCGGCGGCTTCCGTATCGAGTTCACTTGCCTTGCGCGAAAGAACGATCTGCGTCAGCACGAAGGCTGTGAGCGCACAACCGGCAATTCCGCCGACCATCGGCACAGCCGTTCCGTCAAAGAACGAGCCTGTCACACCAATGGCAACGCCGCCAATCACGAAATGCAGCGTACCCATCAGCGCAGAAGCAGTTCCTGCAATCTCGCCGTGGTCTTCCAGAGCCAGCACCGCCGTTGTCGGGATGACAAGGCCAAGGAAACCATAGCCAACGAACAGGAAGCCTGCGATCAACCAGAGCGACTGATGCCCCATGAGTGCGGCGGCGAACATGGCGAGCATTGCCGCTGCAAATCCGGAAACGGCGAATCGCATGACACGGCGAAGCCCGAAGCGTGCCCCCAACCAGCCGTTCAACTGCGAAACGCCAAAGAACGATACTGCATTGGCCGAAAACGCGATGGCATATTGCGTCGGCGTCAGGCCGTAATGGTCGATAAGCACGAAGGACGAGTTGGCGAGATAGACGAAAAAGGACGCGATGCCAAAGCCGCCAACAAAGACCAGTCCGAGGAAATAGCGATCCTTAAGCAGACGACCGTAGCCGCGCAAGGCGCTGCCCAGATTGCTTTCAAGCCGGGCCTCTGCTGTCCGCGTCTCTTTCTGTGCAGTGGCCACCAGAATGATACCAATAACGGCAGCGACCAGAACCGCCCAGAAAACACCACGCCAGCCAAAGAAGCTGATGATGACGGAACCGGTCAGCGGCGCCAGAATCGGCGAAATGGAGAAAACCAGCATCAGAAGCGACATCAGACGCGCTGCCTCGATACCTGTGTGAAGGTCTCGCACGACGGCGCGCGGGATGACCATACCAGCTGCGGCACCCAGCCCCTGAACGAAGCGGAAAAGCACGAGCACATCTATATCGGTCGCGACGGCGGAGCCAATGCTGCCGATACCGAACAAGACCAGACCGCCATAGAGCGGAAGTTTACGCCCGACCATATCGGACAGCGGCCCGCAGAAAAGCTGCGCAACCGCGAGAGCAATGAAAAAGGCCAGAAGGCTCATCTGCACCGCACCAGTTTCCGCGTGCAAATCGGCGGCAATGGTGGGCAGAGCTGGCAGATACATATCGATCGCAAATGGGCCAATGGCGGAAAGAAGGCCAAGAACAATGGCATTGCGCACAAGACTGGAAGCCATGGGGGACGCGCTTTCATCAATGTTTCGTGAGGTTCCCGCACCGATTTCGGATCTCCGGTTTTGCTTGGGAGGATGGCGCCGTCGGGCTCGCAAAACCGGTACAGGACAGATAAATATTTGTATTCGCTACCGGTTTTCGTTCCATCTTAACGATATCGACCTGTTTTCCATTACGGTCGACACTTGAAAACTCTGTAGCGAAAGGCATTCTATACGCATGGTCAAAACAGATTTGACACTGATGTCAAATTAGACACCATTGTCCAAAACGTCAAGCTATCTTATGTTGGAGTCATGAAGCCTACTGACATTATCGACATGGCCGCCCTGCCCGAGAAGCGTGCTGCATCCGAAAAGGGCCTGAATTCCGCGGTAATAAAGCCCGGACAGTGCATGAAGCGCGACTTCATTTTGTGCTCTGCTGCGCGTGTTTTCAATCGCGACGGATTTCAAGGCGCGAGCATAGACCTCATTGCCAACGAAGCGGGCGTGTCACGTCAAACCATCTATAATCACTATCGCGATAAGGAAGCTTTGCTTGCTGCCGTCGTCGAGGATGCGCTTGCACGTATGAACGCGAGCCTGTTCGCAGTTCTGGCCACTTTCCCCCAGACTGGCGAAAATCTGGAGCATGATCTGGTGGCTTTCTCGATCCGTATGAGCCGGAATTGCATATACGATTCGTCCGGTGCGTTTCTGCGCAAGGTAATGCAGACCAATGAGACCAACCTGCCGCTTGCAGCCAATATTTGCAGCACCAAAGGCCCGGCACAAGCCATCCCGGCCATAGCAGCCCGTCTGGCGCGCCTCGCCATGGATGGTCATCTGCGCGTCGACGATCCGGACCTTGCCGCACGCCATTTTATGGCGCTTATCAATGCCGACACGCACTACCATATGCTAACCGGTCAGGGTGTGGACGATGCAATCATCGAAAAGAGCGCCGTCAACGGAGTACGCACGTTCCTGATGGCCTTCGGAAGTCGATAGAGGCAAGCGCACCCTATTGCGTTCAAAAATTGCACATCTTTCCGCCACAGGCGTCGCCCTATTGCTTTTTCAGATCATATATCATCCGTTCCGGCGAGAACGAACTTGACATCGACCTCCGAATCCGTGGGATAAGCAAACCATGGTACAGGACCTAATCCGTTACGATATTCTCGCTCAGGAAGCCCTACGCGGCGTCATTCGCAAGGTTCTTGCGGAAGTGGCCAAGGCTGGCTTGCCAGGCAACCATCATTTCTTCATCACGTTCCTGACTGGAGCGCCCGGTGTGCGAATTTCCTCGCGCCTGAAGGAGAAATATCCCGAGCAGATGACAATCGTTTTACAGCATCAGTTCTGGGACATGCTCGTTACGGATCAGTTGTTCGAAGTCGGTCTGTCTTTCGGTGACATTCCTGAAAAGCTGACTGTACCTTTTTCTGCCGTCCGTGGTTTCTACGACCCTTCGGTCAATTTCGAACTCGAATTCGATGTCGCGATCGCACAGCCAGAAAGCGACAATGACGAAGGCGGCAATGTAGCCCCTATCGAAATCCTCCCCACGGAAGCACCGGTCGAGAAGGCAGAAAAGCCTAAATCGAAGTCGCGCAAGACTGCAGCCGAAAAAGAAGCCGCTGCGGCCAAAGACAACAATCCAGATGATGGCACCGACAAGGAAGCCAAACCTTCTGCCGATGTTGTTTCACTGGATGCTTTCCGGAAAAAGTAATTCCGCACACACCATCCTCATGTGAATAATGGGCCAGAAACCCGTTTGTTTGATTGGACAGTTCCGTTTCACTGTTGATCGTGATCAATGGTGAAAAGCAAACCGGCGCTTTATACTCTGTTCTGACGGCAACCAGTTCAGGATTGAGTTCGATGATTCGTGCAATTGCTCAGGCAGTATTGTGGGTAAGCGGCATTGTCGCGGCTTTCTTCGTGGCAAAAGACGAACCCAACTTTCCGCTTCTGCAGATGACAGTTGGGCTTATACTTCTTATTCTGGCGTCCTTGGCCATCTGGTGGTTCACCAACCCCAAAGATCCACAGAAGTAGAACCAGCCTATTACGAGCTTGCGAGACAGGGCCGAAACGCGGTAATTTTTCAGGAGCCTTCAACATTTCCGCGTGGTTCCATGAGCGATATCGTCAATCTCAGACAGTTCAAAAAGCAGAAAGCCCGCGCTGAAAAAGAAAAGCAGGCTGACCAGAACCGCATTCAATTCGGTCGTACGAAGACCGAAAAAGCTTTCGCTCGCACGGAGACGACAAAAGCGGAACGTTTTCTGGATCAGAACCGTCTGGAAAAAAACGATAAGCCGGACGAGACAAAGTGAACTCGTCAGGACGTTTACGCAAACATTCCGTCAGTATTCGCGGGCACGCAACCAGCTATACGCTTGAAGACCCGTTTTTCGAACTGGTTGAGGAAATTGCGGCCACACGGGAGCTTTCCGTAGCGGCCCTGATCGCAGAAGTCGACAGCAAGCGTGACAGATCAATCAATCTGTCTTCCGCACTTAGACTTCATGTTCTGGATTGGCTCAAATCCAGAGTAACTCAAGGCTGAGGTACAGGCACCACAGGCGTCGTTTCCAGACTTTTCAGGAATTCGTTGAGGGATTGACCACCTTCCGGCGATGCCAGAGGATCTTTCGATCCACCCGCCGGTCCGCCTTGCGGCTTCTCAGCCTCAAGCCGTTGAGCTTCCGCGGCGGTTTTCCGAGCCGCTTCGCGCGCACTGGCTTCGGCACGACGTCTCACCTCGTCCTCACGCTGCGAACGATCACGTTCCACTTCATCTGCTTCGAACAGCCCAAGCTGACGACGAAGGCGCTGCTTCTCCATCAAACTCGCCTGCATGGATTCAACACGTTCCTGTTCGCGTTCAAGCGCACGCTGGGTCAGAAACTGAACGAGCGGCTGCTTGTCGAATGACACCTCCGGCGCGCTATAACTTCCGCCGAGAGAAAAGGCCACCTGCGGAGAAATACCTGTATCGGCGCCATCCCCGTTCTGGAACGTCAAAGTACCGTTTCCGCCAATTCCCAGTGTCGACAGATCGAATTGCAGATCGCTGAGAAGAGCCGCATTTCCATCGCTCAGATTTGCCGCAGCCATACGCGCGACACCGCCGCTGATCGTAAAGTCAAACCGCGTGTTGCCTGGCGCAAATGTGCCCTGCCCGGCTGCCTTGTCGGCAATGCCGACAAATTGCTTGGAAGCAAGCTTGTCGGAACCGGAGAACTGATCGCCCGTTGCATCGGCCGCCGCTATCATTGCAGGCAATGCCGCCCCATCCAGACCGTCGACGGTGAAATTCTCCACGTCAAAACTTGCCGCTCCCGCCAGCGATCCGACCAGCGCCGCAACGCTCTCGCCGCTACCATTCAGATTGACGGCAGCTTTCACCACACCGCCCAGCGGTGCAGAACCGTTCTCTAGCTGGTAAAAATCCTTGAGCTTTGCGCCACTCCATTTGAGCTCTGTCGAGAGGAGTGCATTCTTGTCGCTATTGCTCAGAGAAACATTTCCAACCAGATATCCACCTGCCCAGTTGCCGGTCAATTCGTTCAACTGAAGACTATCCATGGTCTTCAGAAGCCGTGTTGAAAACTCCGTAGCGGTCCCGAACCCTTCCATATGAGCTTGCGCCACGTTGAGCTTCATATCCAGCAATAACGGCAGGGACGGACGGACCGCGAATGCACCACGTGGCCAGATTGTCTTCGCGGTGGGCTTTGCCGGCTCAAATGCATCCTGCCCAAGCATGATAGCAGCAAGACTATCAACCTCGAGCGTCGCGAGCTTTGCCTCACCCTTCAACTGCGGCAGGCCGCTATCGGCAAAATTGGCCTCCAGCCGCGCGGAAACATCTTCGCCATCCAGCTTTCCTGTCAGATTGGGAAACCGCAAGATACCCTTTGCGAACTGAAAATCGCTGGTAAGGTCTGCTGAAAGACCTTCACCAAATCCGGGCAGCGCGAAACCGACCGTTGCGATGAATGGTTGCAGATCGGCGGAACTCAGCTGGGCCTTGCCACTGGCAGCGATATCCCCTCCGACCAGCGAAATCACGCCATCAGTTGTGGCCGTCCCGTCAGGCGCCGCCAGTTTGAGTAATGTCCGCATACCTGCACTCGGCGCGCCCTGCATGCTCAGGTCGGCGGTAAGTTCACCAGCCAGCCCCAAGGGCAAGGCGGGCATACCGATCAACGCAAGTACCACTTCACCTTGATCCGATGTAGCAGTGCCGTTCAATTGCATCTGCAACGGCTCGCTCTCACCCTCGCCACCGCTCGCCGTGCCCGACAGGTCCAGCTTCATGCCGCCTGTTTTTCCGGTAACACTGAACGAAAACTCCCCGACACCGGGAGCGCTTTTGGTGTTCGCCTCAGCAGGCCGGGCACTCTTACCCTTGGATGCCGCGCCTTTAGCAGGTGTCTTGTCCGCCACTGGCACGGACGGCGCCACCGCATTGGCGATGACATTGATCTCGCTATCCTCGAACAGCCCAGGGAAATTTGCCGCGCGCAACGAAAGCGCATGAAACAGCGGTAGCTGGGGATAGCGGTTGGCCATCAGCGAGAGGAAACGCGAAAGATCTCCAGACAGTATCGTCGCATCGAGCGAGCCGGAAGGCGTATTGGAGAAGGGTTCGTAGGTGCCTGTTGCAGTAAGCGTCGTGCCCGCTACATCGCCAACCAGCAGCCGGTCGAAATCGAAGCGCCCGTCATGCAGCCGGAGCGCCATGTCGACATTGGCCGCTTCCATGTCCTGATAGCGGACAGGCCCTGCCTTGAATGCCAGGTTCAGCGATTGGCCATCGAGAAAATCCAGCCCGTCACCACTGGAAAAAAAGGCTGTAAAAGCTTGCAGCGCTTCGCTTTCCACCGCTCCACCATTGAGGGCGAGCGTAATTGCAGGCTGTGCCAGACCCTTTACTTCGCGAACAAACGAACCTTTGAGTGTGGTTTTCCCCAACGCAATTTCGAGATTGTTGATCCGCTGCATTCCGTCGCGAAGATCGACCTGTCCTGAAAAACCCGCGCCTTCGAGCTTGCGCACGGAATCGTCAACGGTCTCGTTCAGCCAGCTTGCGAGACCGGACGGCTGACGCGAGGCAACGAGCATATCCCCCTTGAAGCCGAAATCCTTGCCAACCGAGAGCGTACCCTTGGCTTCCACCTTGGTTCGCCCCGGAAGATCAGCAGCGAACTGACGAATATTCCAGTTCTTTCCGTCAGGTTCCGCGCTCACTGTGACCGAGCGTATCGTTGTGCCGCCCGCGATGACGGCAGGAAGGCGCAAATCCACATTGCCGGGTATGGTGGGAATGGGAAGTTGTTCGAGAACGCGGCGCGCTATCGCAATACGATCAGTAACCGGCACGGCAGAACCGGATTGTTCTTCGCTGGCGGCTTCATTCGGGCCCCAGAAAAGCTGCTGTCCGTCGGCGCTGACCTCGAAACGCGGCTTGGCGCCATAATCAATGAATGCCTTGCCATTCACCACATAAGGATTGTCGGCAGGCCCCTGCTCCATCCGGAATTCGCTGGCATCGAAGCGACTGCGATCCGCCTTGAATTTACCGGTTACGCGTACACCACTGAAAAAAGGCGTTATCGTCGGTGTCTTCTGATCCTTAGCCGTCTTGGCAACCATATCGGAAGAGCGGAGCGAAAAATCACCGGCGTAGTCGAGCCGACCTTCGGTCACGGTCACATCGCCATCGGTCTCGAAAGTAGCCGGGATTGCCTCCGGCGAAATGCGAGCGCGTACGCGCAGCGAACCGTCCGGCTTCGCCTCGCCGCTTGTAAGGTCGATCGCCAGCTTTTCGCCCTGAAGAACGAGACTTCCGTTTGCCTGCCACGGACCTGCAAGACTGTTTGCGGAGATCACGGCATTGAGTCCGGTAGCTGTATGACTGCGGCCGCTTGCCTCTTCGCGAAGGGTAATTATTCCGTCACTAACGGAAAGCCGCTCCAGCTTGATTTTCGTCGGATCGAGCGGTGTCGACGGGCGGATCGCCCAATCGACCTTGCCGCTTTTGTCCAGGGAAATCGTGGCTCGCGGGCGATCCACGCGCATATCGAAAATCAGAAGTTGGCCGCGCAGAAACGGCATCAGTTCAGCATCCATCGAAAACGTATCGACGGTCATCACCGGATGAGCAGCATCGGCCCCGACGCGCACATCGGAGAAAGCGACAGAGGGAAACGGCAAAAATCGGGCGTTGACGTCACCAGCGACCTTGACAGGGCGCCCCAGAACACGGCTCGCCTCGCGCTCGAAATCGGCACGATAGCCGCTCCAGTCAACAAAAGGCGGCACGACAAGTGCTGCCGTCAACAGCAGCACGAGAAGCCCGCCGACGATGACGAATATGCGGCCCAAGAACCAGCTCCGGTCAAACAGATTGTAAGTTAGCGCGAAACAAAGAGTGAATCACGCTGTCTTTATCTGCGCAACATAACGGCATCGATCCGGCGACAACAAGGCAAATTGCATCACAGCCATATCGATATGCACGCCTGCCTGAATCAAACTCTTGGCAAACCCGCCCAAACAGCTGAATTGAATCAGGAAATCAGTATTTTGCCCGGATTCATGATGTTGTCTGGATCAAGCGCTTTCTTGATGGCCCGCATGTAGTCCGTGGCTTCACCCAGCTCCATGGCCAGATACTTCATCTTGCCTTGCCCGATGCCATGTTCGCCGGTGCAGGTTCCCTCCATGGCAATGGCACGTTTTGCCAATCGGTCCATGAATGCTTCGGCACGCTCCATTTCGCTCATATCATCCGTGTCCAAAAGCAGGAGAAGATGGAAATTACCATCCCCCACATGCCCGACAATTGGTGCTATCAGGCCTGTTTCGGCAAGGTCTTTTTCCGTCTCGCCGATGCAATCGGCCAGACGCGAAATCGGTACGCAGACATCAGTGGAAACACCCTTGCAACCGGGCCTCAGCAAAAAAGATGCAAGATAGGCGTCGTGACGCGCCCGCCATAGCCGGTCGCGTTCCTCGGCATCGTGGGTCCACTGGAAATTGCCACCACCATTGCCTGCAGCAATTTCTCCAAACAATTCCGCCTGTTCGGCAACGCCGCTTTCCGTGCCGTGGAACTCGACAAACAGATAGGGCTGCGCCTCATAAGGCAGTTTGGAGTGGAGGATCAACGCCTGCATCTGAAGCGTGTTTACAAGCTCGATACGTGCAACGGGGATACCCATCTGGATGGTTTCGATCACCGTGCGGCAAGCCGAAGCCACATCCGGGAAAGGACAGATACCGCCGGAAATTGCCTGCGGAATCCCCTGCAGTTTCAATGTCAGCTCGGTGATGATGCCAAGTGTTCCCTCGGCTCCGACAAGCAGCCTCGTGAGATCGTAACCCGCAGCCGTCTTCTTCACGCGTTTGGAGGTCTCGATCAGCCGTCCATCCGGCATCACGGCTTTCAGAGCCAGCACGTTCTCACGCATAGTCCCATAACGCACCGCATTCGTACCGGACGCACGGGTGGAAGCCATACCGCCCAGTGTGGCATTGGCGCCCGGATCAATTGGAAAGAACAGTCCGGTATCGCGCAGATATTCATTCAATTCCCGGCGCGTAATACCCGGTTCCACCACGCAATCCAGATCTTCCGCATGTACGGCAATCACCCTGTTCATGCGCGTAAGGTCAAGAGAGACACCACCAGCGGGCGCGTTCACCTGCCCTTCGAGCGACGAACCGGCACCGAAGGCGATAACCGGAACGCGATGTTCAGCACAGATGCGGACTACATCCTGCACCTCCTGTGCGGTCTGGGCAAAGATGACGATGTCCGGCGCCTGCGTCGGCACATAGGTCGTCGTGTGACCGTGTTGTTCGCGGATAGCCTGACCGGTCTGCGCACGCTCACCGAAACGCTGCTTGAGAATACCCACTGCTGCGGCAATACCGTCCTCATTGCGTGCAAGCGCAACAACATTTTCAAGCGACATCGTTCATTCTCCGAAATTCATAGTCAAACGACAGGCAACGCCAATGCGACCGGGTCTTGTCCAAGATGCTCGGCAACGGCGCGGATCACCAGATTATGGTCCTCGCGCTGCGGCAGCCCCGATACGATTACGGCGCCGATCACGCCTGCCCCTGCAACGCGGATCGGAAATCCGCCGCCCGCCAGCGCGTAATCTTCGACATTCAATGCTTTATGGAGAGCAAACATGCGATCGTCGCGATTCTGCTCCAGAACAAGACGATAGGTCGAAGCATGAAAGCGGCGCACGACATTGAACTTACGGCGCAACCATTCCTGATTGTCCACTGTGCTTCCGGCGGTCGTCGCATAAAACAATTGCCGGTCCCACAGGGAAATTTCGGTGGCAATGCCGAGCTTTTCCTTCACGGCGATATCGCGAATGCGATGACCAAGCGCGAATGCTTCATTCTCGTCAAATGACGGAAAAATAAGCGCCTGTTCCTGCCGAATGATCTGCGCAATCGCCTGCTTGCTGTCGTCGCCCTGTGCCATTCTCTGCATTTCCCCGATGAGCTGCACGAAATCTGTGCGTTCCTTGTGCGCCTTCGATCACGTGATTGCAATAAGGGTTGTCCGCCATCAAACTTGATTGATCGGATGCAATCCACTAGTGGAGCCCTATGGTTCAGAACCCCAATATAGATGTGCCTCTGAAAGGCGATCAAATACCGGAATTTGTCGAAACCGCCGTATTCAAGCGCGACGTGTTCTCGGAAACGCATGCCGGTTATTTCATAGGCAACCCCGAGACCCGCATCATTCGGCGCGTCGTAAGCGCTGCTCCATGGTGGTCGAAGCCGCTGGCATGGATATTGGCCCGGCGCGAAATCCGCGGCCTCAAGACGGTACGCGGCATCGAAGGTGTCCCACAGCTCCTCGCCATCGACAAGGACGGGCTGTATCGATCCTGGACGGAAGGCACACCGCTGCATCTTGCGCGGCCTTCCGATCCGAAATGGTATCGCACCGCGCACCGCATCCTGCGCGATATGCGTCGTCTTGGTGTCACCCACAACGACCTCGCCAAACCGCAAAACTGGCTGATGACACCCGAAGGTGAAGCAGCGGTCATCGATTTCCAGCTTGCAAGCGTTCATCGTCGTCGTGGCGCGCTCTATCGCCTGATGGCCTATGAAGACTTCCGCCATCTCATCAAGCAGAAGCGTGCTTTCGCAAAAGACCTGATGACACCGACGGAAAAGCGCATTCTGGCGCGCCGTTCTCTGCCGTCGCGCATCTGGCTGGCGACAGGCAAGAAAGTCTACAACTTCATCACTCGCGGCATTTTCAGCTGGTCGGACGGTGAAGGCACTGGTGACCGGATCGACAATGAAGGCCCTGCAATTCAGGCTGCCCTCAAATCCGATCCACGCGTGACCGATGTAGCGCTCGCGCTCTATTCACTGCCAGCCAAGGGCGTCGGCATCTACGCTTTTGTGGAAACACTGAACGCCGATGAGAAAAGTCTGCGTGCAAGGCTCAAAGGCCAAAAGGTTGAACTGATCCAGCCGGTTGCGCATCTGCCGCGGCGCGCCGATGGGACCATCCGAGACGACATTCTGCGGCTAATCGCAATGAACCAGATGACGGAGCTCGATGATCTTCTGCAGCGTGAACCGGAACTGCGTGGACTGGTTGAAGCACTGGCCTCGCATCGCCTGAACTTTACGGATCGTCGCGTTACTCAATTAGAGTAGTCGAATATTTTAACCCTTTCGCTGGTCTTTCAGCCGCGAATCATTACATTCGGGTCAAATGTCTGACTTTCCCGACGATATGCCGTTTTTCGGCGATGACGACGCTCCGGCAGGCCGCACGCCTGCTCCCGGTGGCATTGCCGCACGTGCCATGGCAGCACGCAACCAGCAGCGTGGCGAACCCGATTACCTAAAAGGGCTGAACCCGGAACAGCGTCAGGCTGTCCTGACGACAGAGGGTCCTGTTCTGGTGCTTGCCGGTGCGGGCACGGGAAAAACGCGCGTTCTGACAACGCGTATCGCACATATTCTGACCACCGGCCTTGCCTATCCAAGCCAGATTCTCGCCGTGACTTTCACGAACAAGGCCGCGCGCGAAATGAAGGAGCGTATCGGTCATCTGGTCGGCGGCGCAGTCGAAGGCATGCCGTGGCTCGGCACGTTCCACTCGATCGGTGTTAAGCTTTTGCGCCGCCATGCGGAACTTGCAAATCTGACATCGGATTTCACCATCCTCGACACTGATGACGTGATCCGCCTCATCAAGCAACTCATTCAGGCTGAAGGCCTCGATGACAAGCGCTGGCCTGCCCGCACCTTCGCCAACATGATCGATGGCTGGAAGAACAAGGGATTCGGACCATCCGATATTCCAGAAGGCGATGCACGCTCGTTCGGCAATGGTCGCGGACGCGAGCTTTATCAGGCCTATCAGGAACGCCTGCGCACATTGAACGCCTGCGATTTCGGCGATCTTCTGCTGCATCCGATCCGTATCTTCCGCAATCATCCGGATATCCTGCGCGAATATCACGCGAAATTCCGCTACATTCTGGTGGATGAATATCAGGATACGAATACGGCGCAATATTTGTGGCTGCGTCTGCTGGCGCAACGACCAAAATCACGAACGACAGCGCCAACGCGGGCCGGAGGCTCGCCGGTACAGCCCGCCAAGGCATCCGAAGCCTCCCGCAGGACCGATGAGCGCAGCGAATTCGGCGTGAGCGGAGATAAAGTCAATCTGTGTTGCGTCGGCGACGACGATCAGTCGATTTACGGCTGGCGCGGAGCAGAAGTGGACAATATTCTTCGCTTCGAAAAGGATTTTCCGGGCGCAGTCGTCATCAAGCTTGAGCGCAATTACCGCTCCACAGCGCATATCCTCGGTGCAGCCGCCCACCTGATCGCACATAACGAGGGTCGCCTTGGCAAAACGCTGTTTACCGAAGCACCCAATCCGGACGATCCACGGGTCAAAGTTCATGCGGCCTGGGACTCGGAAGAGGAAGCCCGTGCTGTCGGCGAAGCCATTGAGCAGGCCCAGCGTCAGGGGCATCTCCTCAACAACATGGCGATCCTCGTCCGCGCTTCTTTCCAGATGCGTGAATTCGAAGACCGTTTTGTCACACTCGGTCTCAACTACCGCGTCATCGGCGGCCCGCGCTTCTACGAGCGGCTCGAAATCCGTGATGCGATGGCCTATCTGCGTGTCGTTGCACAACCGGCCGACGATCTGGCGCTGGAGCGCATCATCAACACGCCGAAGCGTGGTCTGGGTGAAGCCGCCATCCGCCAGATCCATGATTATGCCCGCGCACGCGATATTTCGATGTTTTCTGCGGCCTGCGATCTCATTGAAACCGAGGAATTGAAGCCGAAGCCACGTTCCGCACTGCGCGAAGTGGTCGAGAACTTCCTGCGCTGGCAGTCCCTGATCGACAACACGCCGCATACCGAACTGGCCGAAACCATCCTTGATGAATCCGGCTATACGGGCATGTGGCAGAACGACAAATCAGCAGAAGCACCGGGCCGGCTTGAAAACCTCAAGGAACTGATCCGTTCCATGGAGGAATATGAAAGCTTGCGCGGTTTCCTTGAGCACGTTGCACTCGTGATGGACGCCGAGCAGAATGAGGATCTGGATGCCGTCAACATCATGACGCTGCATTCGGCCAAAGGTCTGGAATTTGAAACCGTCTTCCTTCCCGGCTGGGAAGAAGGCTTGTTTCCACACCAGCGCGCGCTTGATGAAGGCGGGCGTTCCGGCCTTGAGGAAGAGCGCCGCCTCGCCTATGTCGGCGTGACCCGCGCCAAGAAAAACCTGCATATCTGGTTCGTTTCCAACCGACGCATCCACGGCATGTGGCAATCGACCATTCCTTCCCGTTTTCTGGAAGAACTACCGGAAGCGCATGTGGAAGTGGCCGAACTGGAAGGCAATTACGGCGGTTACGGCGGTGGCTATGGACAGTCCCGCTTCGACAAGGCTGATCCATTCCAGAATTCCTATTCGACACCCGGCTGGCAGCGCGCGCAGCAGAATCGCTCCGATGCCACCCGTAACAACTGGGGTTCTCGTTCGGGCAGCAAAGTGGAACGCATCGGCTATGGCGAGACCGATTCCGGTTTTGGAGCTGGTCGTGGCTCCATCAAGGGACGCACGATTGACGGTGAACTGGTGGCCAAGTCAGTGGCCGACAAGCCATCGGCCTTCAAGGCGGGCGACCGCGTGTTCCATATCAAGTTCGGCAACGGAACGATCTCGCTTATTGACGGCAACAAGCTGACCATCGATTTCGACAAGGCCGGACAGAAGCGCGTTCTCGATAGTTTCGTCCAGCCGATCTAGTTTCCATCACAGATGAAGGATCAGGGCAGCCGGATTATTCCGGCTTGCCCTTCGCCCATGTTACATCACCCTTGTAAAGCGGCACGGTTGAAAGCGACGTTTTCGCTGAACCATCCTGAACCTGTGTCGCATGGGCGAGATAGAGCAGAGTATTGTTTGTCTTGTCGTATATGCGCGTGATGACAAGCTTCTTCCAGATCAAGCTTGTACGCTCGGAGAACACCCGTTCCCCGCCCTTACCGAGATCGATATCTGCGATAGTGATCGGCCCTGTCTGCTCGCAAGAGATGGAAGCATTGGACGGGTCCTCGAACCAGTTGCCTTTTTGCAGCCGGTCGATCATGCCGCGCGAAAACGACGCCAGATGACAGGTTACGCCCTGCACTTTCGGGTCCTGTACCGCATCGATGACAATATCGTTTCCAAGCCAGTCGACGCCAACCTTGCCAACTTCTTCGGCCGGAGCGGCCGAAGCCGCAACGACCAGCATGGGAGCAAGCAACAACCCGGCAAAACGCTTCAGTCCGACCATATCTTCCAGCCTCCAGAACTGTTGTGATGCCAAGGTGGGTAAACAATTGCGGCTTTGCAAGAGCCGGAATTCAGCTGCTCCACTTTTCCAGAAACGCCTCGATTTCGAGCGTCTGGATGTCTGGAACCGCTTCATAGAGCTTTTCCACCGACCAGTTCCACCATTCGAGTTCGAGCAGTCGGTCTATGACAGCATTATCGAAGCGTTTGCGGATGAAACGAGCGGGAACACCGCCGACCACATGATAGGGTGGCACATTCTTCGTCACGACCGCATTCGCACCAATCACGGCACCGTGGCCAATCTGAACGCCCGGTGTGATGACCGCGCCGTGGCCGATCCATACATCGTTGCCGATGATCACGCGCTGCTCCTGACGCCTTGCCCGGAACTCGCCATCAACGCCCAGATAACGAAAATACTCATTCGGTCGATAACTGACTTTATGAGTCGTGAGCCGCTCCATCGGGTGTTCGAGCGCATTGATGCGAACATTCGCGGCAATAGAACAGAACTTGCCGATCTCGGCATAGATTCCCTCGCCGTTCCGCTCGAAATAAGTGAAGTCGCCGACCATGACTTCACGAAGAATCACACGCTCGCCAATATCGGCATACCGTCCCAGCTTGACGGATTTCAGTTGAGCCGTCGAATGAATGCGGGGTTCACTGTTCTGGAAACGGAGATCATCTGACGACATCATTGCAAACTCACCTCAAGCTTCCCTGCAGCGCAGTCAGCTCTGGAACGAACTGCTTAAGCCGCTTCCTGCGAACTATCTTGCTCGCCGGAAAGATAATCCTTGATAACATTCGGCAGAACATCGTCAAACTTCGCAATGAGGGTCTGGTGAATTTGGGCTCGAAATGCGGGATCGAAACGCTCAAAACCCTGCACGCAGCCGAAGGGCGCTGAACCGGCCTCGATCGCCTCAAGTTCTTCCGCCCAATGTTTTTCCTGGACAAAATCCAGATAAGCCAGTTCTCTCGCCGGACGAACAGAAGCTTTGTGCCGCAAAATCTCCAGATGATTGGCGAGAGCAACCGTATTGAACTGTTCGATATCGCGATATCGGAAACTGACCTGCTTATTCAGAACGCCGGGTTTCTCGGTGAAAAAAGCCGCCAGCGTGTTGCGCCGCAACGGATGTGGGTGATGATGGATCGACATGAATCGATCCTTCATGCCAGCAGTGACAGCGCCTTTCCATTGCGCCATGCGGAATTTCGGAAACGTATATTCATACCGCGATATCTTGCCAAGCAAATGGCGCAGCTTGTACTTCCAGCGGGTGTTTTCAGGCCGCACCCAATCGCCATGAAGAACAGGGCGCTCGTTCTCATAAAGATCGGATACTGTCAGCGGAGCATTCACGAAGAAATCGTCGTTGGAATAAATAAAATGCTCCGACAGCCCGGGTATCCGCCACATCGCACCTTCAATAGCGCGGGCGTTGAACGAAGGGCGAGCAGCCGGCAAACCATCAAAAATATCATCATGTGATACGATCTGAATAAAAGAAGCATCACATTTGCCCTCATGCTTGAATGCATCGAGGAAACGTGGCTTCTGATGATCGGTGATGATGAAAATGCGCTTGATGAACGGGGCGAATTTGATGACGGAAGCGATGTTATAATAAATCTCGCCATTATCGAGATAACGTTCGTTTGTAACGGCTTCGAAATGCGTGCGATCAGAATTTGGCGCGAACCTTTTTCTGGCAGCCGTATGCGCGGGATCCTGCCCGTCAACCCAAGCGATTACGTAATCGACTTCCAATATTGCTCTCACAAGAAATTGCAATTTTATGACCGAAATATATCAGTTCGATCAACCTTGCAAAAAGAAAGAACGAAGAAGCTGTTCAACTTTGGTCACGCGAATGAGACAGGAGCCAAACTGTGCGAAGAGCCATTTCCACCGCGCGACAAATAGTCAAAAGTTTCAGAAATTATTGAAAATTGAGCAAATGGCCGTACATTACCGCCATGCTCTTCATGATGCAGGATGCGGCTATATCGACCGTTCTGCAACGCATAAAGAAAAGATAGATTGTTGATCAGCGCATCAAGGCGCGTTCGGAAATTCAAGGCTGACTGGACATGAAAAAATTCCTGCCCATCTTCATCATCGCCTTCATCGTCGTTATCGTCGGCGCTGCGGGTCTCAATCTTTTCCGAGACAAGGAAGCGGCTAAAGAACCCTTCGGCGGTCCGCTTAACCTTGTGACCATGGATGGCACGCCTTTCACCGAGAACGACCTGCGCGCTGCGCCAGCAGCAATCTTTTTCGGCTTCACCCATTGCCCGGACGTCTGTCCCACCACGCTCTATGAGCTTGATGGCTGGCTGAAGCAGCTTGGGCCGGAAGCCAGTGACATCAAGGCTTATTTCATCACCGTTGATCCGGAACGCGACACGCAGGAAGTCATGAAGACCTATGTCGGCAACGTTTCCGACCGCATCATTGGCATCACCGGTACACCACAGAATATTGCTGATATGGTCAAATCCTACCACGTCTATGCCAAGAAGGTTCCGGGCGAAGACGGCGAATATACGATGGATCATACAGCATCGGTATTTCTGCTCGACAAAGGCGGTCGCTTCCGCAGCACAATCGCCTATCAGGAAAACCCGGATACGGCTCTGGAAAAGTTGAAGAATCTGGCCAAAGGCGCTGCAAAGAGCTAAATAGAATCTACGAAGCATTTCCATCGGAAATGCGTCAGAGCCTGAATCAAAAAGCGGCATGTATGTGCGAAAATGGTGATTTTCGAGTACCGGAACGCAATGTACTTCTGAGCATGGTCCCGAAAAGTTGCAGACTTTACGGATAAGACTATGCACCCGAGAAAGCTACATGAGCACCGGAACGCAGAAAAATTGCCATTTGCAGCCATACAGGTCGGCTTTTGGTACAGACTCTCAAAGATAGAGAGCTTTATTACTTCATGGCCCAGTCACGACTTTTCTTTTCGGCGGATAAGGCGGAAGCCGAGCGCGTCTACAACATTCTCGAACAGACTTTCGAGGAAGACGGCTTCCCCATCGCTATCACCGAAATCGATGAAGACCGGCAGATTTTCGAGGTGTCGGTCTATGTCGAGGACGATGCCGAAGATGTCGCCAAGCGGATCGATGCGTTGGTCGGTGCGGACATTTTCTCCGTCGAAGAACTGCCTGACATCGACTGGGTCACGCATTCGCTGGAAGGTCTGAAGCCTGTCAGAGCCGGGCATTTCTTTGTCCATGGCTCGCACGACCGCGACAAGATCGAAGCAGGCGACATCCCCATTGAAATCGATGCTGGTCTTGCCTTCGGCACCGGCCATCACGGAACGACGGCAGGATGCCTTGAACTGATCGAGGAAACTGTCAACGGCGAACATCCGACCAATGCGCTCGACCTTGGCACCGGCAGCGCTGTTCTTGCCATCGCCATAGCCAAGCTCGCTCCCATTCCTGTACTGGCTACCGATATCGATCCTGTCGCTGTCACCGTCGCCGCAGAAAATGCCGCCAAGAACGGTGTGGCAGAACATATCGTTACGGCAACGGCGGAAGGCTTCAGTCACCCGATCTTCCGTTCCTATTCGCCATTCGACCTGATCGTCGCCAACATTCTTGCCAATCCGCTTATCGAGCTGGCACCTTCCCTCAAGGAGCATCTGGCATCCGGCGGTTCCATTGTTCTTTCCGGAATACTTGACAGTCAACACGATGCAGTGCTCGCTGCCTATCAGGCACAGGGACTCACCCACCAAAAGACGCTGCATCGCGAAGGCTGGGTAGCAATTCATCTGAAATAACAGGCCGTTTGAACCACGGCGTATTCCTGTTTTGAGCGAGTTAAACCTATGGCTTTTCAGAGTTTCGACGTCACCACAAATCCGGCCAATGGCGGCCCACGCGTTGCGAAGCTGCGCGCGAAAATGGCCGAACTTGGCCTTGACGGATTTCTGGTTCCTCGCGCAGACGAGCATCAGGGTGAATATGTTCCGCCCCATGCGCAGCGCCTTGCCTGGCTGACCGGCTTCACCGGATCGGCTGGTGCCGCGCTCATCCTCGAGAACAGCGCCTATATCTTCGTCGATGGACGTTATGAACTGCAGGTCCGCGCCCAGACCGACCCGAAGGTCTTCTCCTATGAAAGCCTTGTCACAAATCCACCGGCTTCCTGGCTGGCAGAAAACGGCAAAGGCCTGAATATAGGCTTCGATCCCTGGCTCCATACAATTTCCGAAGCCCGCGCCTTGCGCGAAGCGCTTGAAAATCAGGGCGGTCAGCTCGTTCCCGTCGAAATCAATCTTGTTGACGCCGTATGGAACGATCAGCCTGAAGTGCCAACGGCAGAGGTGACGATCCAGCCTGCCCGCTTCTCCGGCCATGAAGCGGAAGACAAGATCAAGGAAATGCAGGCGGCAGTCGCCGCAAGCGGCGCCAGCGCAACTGTCCTGACCGATCCGTCATCAGTTGCATGGGTGTTCAATATCCGCGGCAAAGACGTGTCCAACACACCACTGCCGCTGAGCTTTGCCATTATCCCTGCAAAGGGCGAACCAGAGCTTTTCATTGATGAACGCAAGCTCGCCATCGAACCACGCGCCTATCTGACCCAGCTCGCCAAGCTCTCGGCACCGAGCGATCTGGAAGGGCACCTCAGTGCTCTCGCGGCCAAGGCAGAAGCTATTCTTCTCGACCCGACCCTTGCGGCTGAACAGCTCCGCCTCGTTGTCACCAGCGCAGGCGGCAGTGTGATCGAAGGCAAAGACCCTGCCCGTATTCCACGCGCAATCAAGAACAAGGCGGAACTTGATGGCTCACGCGCCGCCCATGAGCGCGACGGTGTGGCTATGGTCAATTTCCTCTCATGGGTCGACGGCCAGAAGCCCGGCACAATCGATGAAATCAGCGCAGCGCAGAAGCTGGAAGAATCGCGTGCCGATGCCGGGCGCGACTTCCAAATGCCGCTGGAAGACATATCCTTCGACACGATCTCCGGTGCGGGGCCAAATGGCGCAATCATCCATTATCGCGTCAATACCGACACCAACAGAACGCTTGAAGATGGCGAGCTTTATCTGGTCGATTCCGGCGCACAATATCGCGACGGCACCACCGACATTACCCGCACCGTCCCCATCGGCAAGGTAACGCCAGAGACGATCAAGGCATTCACGCTCGTGTTGAAAGGTGTGATTGCGATCACGACGGCGCGTTTCCCGAAAGGCACACGCGGGCAGGATATCGACGTTCTGGCGCGCATCGCACTATGGAAGTATGGTTTTGACTATGCGCACGGAACCGGTCATGGCGTCGGCTCCTACCTGTCAGTGCACGAAGGCCCACAGAGCATTTCGAAAAAGGGCGCGCAGGAACTGCTGCCGGGCATGATCCTTTCCAATGAACCGGGCTATTACAAACCCGGTTCATTCGGCATCCGCATCGAAAACCTCATCATCGTCACCGAACCGGAAGTGCCGGAAGGCGGCGACATTCCGATGATGGGCTTCGAGACACTGACTTTCTGCCCTATCGACCGGCGCCTGATCGACAAGTCACTTTTCACGCACGAGGAAATCGACTGGCTGAACAGCTACCATGCCAGCGTGCGCGAGAAGCTTTCAGGCCACCTCAAGGACGCTGAACGCAAATGGCTTGAAGCGGCAACCGCGCCGCTTTGATAATGCATTCACACCGTGAAATGGCGTAGCGCGATCAAAAGCGCTACGCCAGCAAAGAACATGGTCATCATGCTGAGCCGCAACGAAAGCACGATGCAAACCGCGAGTACGAGCAGTTCCCGCCAGCCATGATCCGAAGCAGGCGCAGCCACGATGGCCGTCAGAACGGCTGCAGGCACGGCGTTGAGCGCCGCTTCCACCCGGTAATGCACACGGCTGAAGCGTGACAGGACCAGATGCCCACCAATACGGGTGAGATAAGTGCAGAGCGCGCCCGCAAGAATGATCCAGATTGTGGTGGACATTTACGCCTCCCCTTCGCGTGGCTTGGCAATAATCGCCGCAAGAACAATGCCGCCAAGTGCGCCCAGCGATACATGCCACGGAGATCCCACGAACTTGTAGGCCGCCACGGCTGAAATCGCACTGACGATAACGACCGGCAGCCAGTTCTGTCGGTGACGGAAACTCATCACCATGCCGAGAAAATAGATCGGCAGCAGAAAGTCGATGCCGAAGGCGTAGGGATTCGTGATCAGATTGCCGAACAGCCCGCCAATCAGCGCTTCGAGAACCCAGGTCAGATAGAATGTGAGCCCGATGGCCATATACCAGACGAAGGTGACCGGCTTACCGGCTTCCGCTCGCTGTTCAACTTCCGCATACTGGATGTCTACCAGTACGAAAAAGGCCAGTGCCTTCTGCCATGGCTTGAAGTGACGGATACGCCGACCTGTGCTCGCCGAGTAAAGCACGTGCCGGAAATTGACGGCGAAGATCGACATGACAATCATCCACGGCGCAATGTTCTGGCCGAAAAGATCTAGCCCGACCATCTGGCTGGCACCGGCATAGATGATGGAACTCATGAACACCGCTTCGGCGAGCGACAATCCGTTATCGACAGCAAGCGCACCGAACAGCAGGCCAAAGGGCGCGCCGGCAACGACAAGCGGAAGTCCGCGCCGGACACCGTCAATAATATCGGCGCGCGCTGAAGCCCTTACGGGCCGAAAAGTCTGATCCACGAATATTCACTCCTCCGAATGAAGAGTAGTTAGGAAATTCTGGGGCCTGTTGGAATATGATTTCCCAAAAAATCATACTATTAAACAGGAATGCCGCATTTGCGCATCACTCATAAATCCGGCTGATGCATTCATGAACGATCATGATTGTTGCGGAACTGTCTTTTCGATTTTGTGCATCCAGTCTACGAGCGGACGAGCCCGTTCGGTGAAGTCGACAAGACGATCCGCCAGATCGGCACGGGTAATCGTTTCAGGGTCGATTTCCATCCGCACCGAGAAATGCCGATTGCGAATTGCTTCCAGCAAATCATCATCAGTGACGGCCTCGAAACCACGTGGCGTGCGTTTCAGCCGGTCGTAATCGCTGATTTTCAAACCGTTTTTCTTGAGTTTCGCGACCATGGCGCGGAATTCTTCCGGCTTCTCGGCAATGGCCGTACGTATAGCCAGAAGCAGCTCTTTTCTCGCTCCCCACCAAGCCACACAGGCGTAGCAGTCGCGAACACCCGGCAGGCCGATACAGACATAGAAGCAGCCGCTCTCGTCCCATTTTGTACCCGATTGCGACAGCAGCGCAGACAGGTGACGGTTATAGGGGGCCTTGTCCTTGGAAAACCGCGTATCGCGTTTGATACGGAACTGCGATTTCACCCGGTCGCCCTTGAACGGCAGACCGGCCTTTGCAAAACGACCTGTCAGTTCCTCGACAAGATCGCCAAGCGGTTCCTTCAATTGCTGCTCGAAAAGATCCTTGTTCTCGACGAACCATTCGCGATTCTGGTGAAAATCCAGAGCTTTCAGAAACGGGATCGCTTTTTCACCAAAACCGCTGAACGGGGCCATTATTCTTCTCCGACCAGTGTGAACCAGGCGTCTTCATCGATGACTTCGATACCCAACTCGGACGCCTTGGCGAGTTTGGAACCAGCGCCCGGTCCGGCCACCACAAGATCGGTCTTTTTCGAAACCGATCCAGCCGTCTTTGCCCCATAGCGCTCGGCCATGGCTTTCGCCTCATCGCGCGACATACGTTCCAGACTGCCGGTAAATACCACCGTCTTGCCTTCGACCGGCGAACCGGTGGCAACACGTGCTTCCTCGTCAAGCGGCGTCACTTCGGCGAGAAGAGCCGCCAACACTTGCACGTTATGCGGCTCCGCATAAAAATCCACGACTGCCTCTGCAACGATGGAACCGATGCCCTCAACCGCAATCAATTCCTGCCAGGCGTCGTTACCCTTGTCGGTGCGGTCGCCTTCTTTTGGCGGAACCGCTTCCAGAGCCGCTTTTTCAAAGGCGGTATAAGACAGATAGGCGCGCGCAAAGCGCTTGGCATTCACCTCACCAACATGACGGATACCAAGGCCGAACAGAAAGCGATGCAGGGCAATCTCGCGCCGATCATTGATCGCATCATAAAGCTTCTTCACGGAAGTCGCGCCGAAACCTTCAATGTTCTCCAGTTTCTTGAGAGGCGAATCCGCCTGTCGCTTTTGCAGCGTGAAGATATCGGCAGGCGATTTGATCTTCAGGCTGTCATCTTCTGCATGGAAGAAGAACTCGACCTGCTTCTCGCCAAGGCCTTCAATATCGAACGCATTGCGCGATACGAAATGACGAATGCGCTCGACCGCCTGCGCAGCACAGGTCAGGCCGCCGGTGCAACGATAGACCGCCTCGCCCTCTTCACGCACAGCATGGCTGTGACAGACCGGGCATTCATGCGGGAACACAAACGGCGTTGCATCGGCTTTGCGCTTCTCCAGCACGACATCGACAATCTGCGGGATCACATCACCTGCGCGCTGCACGATTACCGTATCGCCGACGCGAATATCATGCTCATCAGCACGAATACGCTCACCCTTGAGGCCGATACCCTTGATATAGTCCTCGTTGTGCAGCGTCGCATTGGTCACGACCACGCCACCGACAGTGATCGGCTCCAGCCGCGCCACTGGCGTCAGCGCGCCGGTGCGCCCGACCTGAATGTCGATGCCGCGCAAGATCGTCGTAGCCTGTTCTGCCGGAAACTTGTGCGCAATGGCCCATCGTGGGCTGCGCGAGCGGAAACCGAGCCGCGTCTGCAGATCGAGCCGATCAACCTTATAGACGACACCGTCAATGTCGTAGTCGAGCTGAGCGCGCTCAAGGCCAATGGCACGGTAATGCGCAAGCAATTCATCTGCACCGTGAAGCCGCTTCGTCAGCGGATTGACCGGGAAACCCCATTCGCGAAAAACCTCGACCATACCCGTCTGCGTATCGGCAGGCATGTCCGACATCTCACCCCAGGCATAGGCAAAGAATTTCAGCTTGCGGCTCGCCGTCACCTTGGCATCGAGCTGGCGCAGGGAACCTGCTGCCGTGTTGCGCGGGTTCACATAGGTCTGCTTGCCTTCAGCGGCCATCTGTTCGTTGAGCGCGAGGAAGTCACTTTTAGCCATATAGACCTCACCGCGTACTTCAACGACGGAAGGCGCTCCAGCCGGAAGCCGGTTCGGAATTTCGGCAATGGTGCGGATATTCGCCGTCACATTCTCGCCGGTCGTGCCGTCACCACGCGTCGCACCGCTAACCAGAATTCCATTCTCATAGCGGATCGACATGGAAAGCCCGTCGATCTTCGGTTCAGCGGTAAATGCGATGGAATTATCCGGCAGATGCCCCAGAAAGCGATAGACACTGCCCACGAAATCGCGGACGTCATCGTCTGAAAACGCATTGCCGAGCGAAAGCATCGGGCGTGCATGAACAACCTGCGCAAATTTGGAAACAGGTGCTGTACCAACACGCAAGGACGGGCTGTCTGTCCGCACCAGATGCGGGAAGCGCGCTTCAATCGCATCGTTACGCCGCTTCAGCGCATCATACTCGGCATCCGAAATCTCTGGCCGGTCATTGGCATGATAGAGCTCATCATGATGCGCAATTTCACGCGCCAGCCGTTCCAGTTCTGAAGCGGCTTCAGGTTCAGTCAGTTTTTCGACGGGAGTATCGGTCATAAGCGGAGCAAAACCTGCTGATTCAATTTTGCTCAACATAACCAAGAAATGGCATCGCGCCTACACCGGCCCGACATTACGAACATGCATATCCCCTGACAGCGTCATGTCAGGAGACGAGCGCACTATCTCTTTGTTTGTACGCATTATCCGACGCATCGAAGCGGGATCAGAAATCAGTCCAGTGGACTGATTTCCCCGCGTAGGCGCTTCGCACTTTTGCTGGAAATGCTCAATTCTCAGCCAGCAGGCGTTCTGCTGCTGCGCGCGCTTCGTCGGTAATGCTGGCACCGGCCAGCATGCGGGCAATCTCTTCCTGCCGCTCATCCACCCCGATGGAACGGATCGAGGTAGACATACGGTCTTCATTGGTCGCAGACTTGGCAATCAGGAAATGCGTGGAAGCACGCGCTGCCACCTGCGGCGCATGTGTGACCGAAAGCACCTGTACGCGACCAGAAAGCCGTGCAAGGCGCTGCCCGATGGCATCTGCCACCGCACCGCCCACGCCGGTATCGATTTCATCGAATACGAGCGTCGGAGCAGAACCGCGATCCGCAAGCGCCACCTTCAGTGCCAACAGGAAACGTGAAAGCTCGCCACCCGAGGCGACCTTCATCATCGGCCCGGCCCGTGTGCCCGGATTGGTGCGCACCCAGTACTCGACAGTATCGATGCCTTCAGCCGCCCGTGCTTGCGCGTCGGTCGTCATCTCGACAATGAATTCGGCGCGCTCAAGCTTCAGCGCCGGCAATTCGGTCATTACTGCAACCTTTAGATGCTCTGCTGTTTCCTTACGCAAACTGGAAAGCTTGGCCGCCGCCGTGTCATAGGCCACCCGCATTTCGGCCGCCTGACTTTCAAGCTGGATCAGCTTTTCTGCTCCGGCATCCAGATCGGCAAGATCAGCATCCATCTTGTCACGCAGCGCAGGCAATCCCTCTACTGCGACAGAATATTTGCGTGCGGCGGCGCGCAAAGCAAAAAGCCGCTCCTCAACCTGTTCCAGCACGCGCGGATCGAAATCGATTTCGCGCATGGCATGATCTATACCGTCCTGCGCGAGAGCCAGACTGTTGAGCGCCTCGTCAATTGCCTTGCAAACCGGCTCCAGCAGATGCGGCGCTTCCGGGATCTTGCGCTCCAGACGACGCACAAGGCTTGCCAGAGACGGCACAGGTGATCCCTGCCCCGACAGTAACTCACCGGCTTCGTTCACATCACCCGCGATCTTTTCGGATTTCATCATGATCGCGCGGCGCTCGGCGAGCTCTTCTTCCTCGCCGGGCTGCGGATCCAGCTTGGTCAGTTCTTCAACTGAAGACCGCAGGTAATCGCCTTCACGCTCGGCCTGCTCGACGCGGGCACGATGCTTGGCAAGTGCTGTTTCCGCATCGCGCCAAGCCTTGTGACGCTCGCGAACCACTGCGGCCTCTGGCTCGAGACCGCCAAAAGCATCCAGCAATGTACGGTGAAGATCGGTATCGATCAGCGCGCGGTCGTCATGCTGGCCATGGATTTCCACCAGCCTGCGTCCGAGATCACGAAGAAGCGCGACGCTCGCCGCCTGATCGTTGATGAAGACGCGCGTGCGACCATCACCCATCTGCAGGCGACGCAGAATGATGTCGCCATCATCGTCAAAACCGTTGTCACGCAGAAAAATCCGAGCCGGATGCGCGCCCGGCACATCGAACACTGCAGTCACCTGCCCTTGATCGGCACCATGACGCACCAACGAGGCGTCGCCACGTGCGCCAAGTGCCAGTGAAAGCGAATCAAGCAAAATAGACTTGCCCGCCCCGGTTTCACCGGTAAGTACGGACAAGCCTGTTTTGAACTCGATGTCGAGCCTTTCAATCAGAACAATATCGCGGATCGACAGGTGCGACAGCATGTGAGAATCAGCTTATGAGCCGCCGCCGGTGATGAGCGACGAAGCCTTGGCCAGCCACGAATTACCGTTTTCGCGTGGCTCAAGACCACCGCTCTGCAGAAGCTTGTAGCTGTCCTTGTACCACGGACTGTCCGGATAGTTCTTGCCGAGAACCGAAGCGGCCATCTGGGCTTCCGACGTCAAGCCAAGCGCATAGTAGGCTTCGACGAGACGAGCCAGTGCTTCTTCCACCTGACGGGTATTGGAATATTCCTCCACAACGCCGCGGAAGCGCTTGATAGAGGCAAGGTATTCCTTGCGTTCCAGATAATAGCGGCCAACCTGCATTTCCTTGCCAGCGAGCTGGTCGCGGGCGAAGCGGATCTTGGCCTTGGCATCATCCGTATATTCGGAATCCGGGAAACGATCGACCACTTCCTGCATCGCAGCGATTGCGCGACGGCTTGCAGCCTGATCGCGGGTCACGTCCGGAATCTGGCGGAAGTAGGAAAGACCGATGATGTAATAGGCATAGGCCGATTCAGGCGAAGTCGGGTAAAGCGTGTTGTAACGCTTCGCCATCGAGATCGCTTCTTCGTAATTGCCCTTGCGGTAGTTGGTGAAGGCAGCCATCACGAGCGACTTGCGTGCCCATTCCGTGTAGGGATGCTGGCGATCGACGGCGGCGAACTTCTTCGCAGCTTCATCAAGGCGACCTGCGTCCAGATTGGCGAGACCTTCATTGTAGGTTTTGTCGGCAGGATCAATCGTCTCGACATACTTGGTGAGATCGATGTCGTCGTCCTTGCTGGCACAACCGGCGAGCGGGATAAGAACGGCGATAGCGCCAGTCAGCAGCGCGGTTTTCGTCACACCCTTGAATTTGAAACTCGTCATGCGGTCTCCGGCCTTCTGACAGCGTCATTCCTGTTTGGAGTTGCGTGCTTCTAGCACTGCACGGCAGCTCCATCCATACAAATCATTCAGCTTCAGCGAATGTACGAACATAGCTGACGCTGTTTTGGCCGTCCATAAACCACATGCAGGCGAAATCGGCAATCGTCTAGTGGTCTGAATCCGCCGGACGGCGTATCGAAACGCGTAACCAGTGTGAATTGGCCCCGGTATTGGCTACCCGTATGGGTAGTTGCTCCCCGATCAATCCACCGTAGAACGGCGCACCGACTCAATTGTGAGGTGAACCGGCGAACACGGCTCAATTAAGGCCATGCGCCGATACATACTATTTCTTGGCTAAATTTAGAGCGCCCATGGAGCCGCTATATTCGGCTTCACAGCAACGAAATCCGATGCTCTCGAGTTCTGGCGAACACCGGAAGCCTCGACAATATCGAACGCCGTCTTGTCCGACAGCAGCGCCTTCACCGTTTCCGCATTCAGCCTGTGACCACTGCGGTAGGAACGGAAACAGCCGATGAACGGCAGACCGGCAAGTGCCAGATCGCCGACGGCATCGAGCGTCTTGTGACGAACGAATTCGTCCTTGAAACGCAGCCCGCCCGGATTGATGACAGAATTGTCGTCACCAATGACAAGCGAATTGTCGAGCGACGAGCCAAGCGCATGGCCGGAAGCCCAGAGGCGTTCCACATCCTTCATGAAACCGAAAGTCCGCGCGGTGGAAAGCTCCTTGCGGAAGGTCGCTTCGTCCACATCGTCTGCAAACTTCTGCCGACCGATCAGCGGGCATTCGAAGTCGATCTCAACTTCAAACCGCGTACCGGCGAAGGGGCGGAATTCACCCCAGGAACCGCCAGCTTCGACGCGGACCGTTTTCAGAATGCGAATAAAGCGTCGTTTTGCTTCCTGTGTGACAACACCCGCCTCATCGAAAGCTTCGATAAAACGCGCAGAAGTACCGTCGAGAATGGGAACTTCAGGACCGTCGATTTCAACGACAAGGTTATCAATGCCCAGTGCGGCGACCGCCGCCATCAGGTGCTCAACCGTGTCGATCTTGGATTCTTTCGGTCCGAGCGACGTGCAGAGGTCAGTGGCGCCAATCTGTGAAACATGGGCCCGTACTTCCGGCGCCTTTCCCTTCAGATCTGAACGCTGGAATACGATTCCCGTATCGGCATCGGCCGGGAAAAACGTCGCCGAAGCTGGAGCTCCGCCATGAACGCCGACGCCCGAAAGCGTAACCGCACGACCAATTGTCTTTTGATAAGCGCTCAAGAGAGTTCCAATCTGCTGAATAAAATGAATACAGGCCGTTTAAACGGAATTTCAACACAGCCCATTTCGCAATTCTTTGCGTCTATATGGATAGATATAGCTAAAATTGCGACAGGAAATACAGAGGGTTCACCAACTCGTGCTGCCCGGACCATACTCCGTTACAATTAAAATAATAATTTGCGTGACTTGAAGAAAATCACGCTTTCTTACGAATGTTTTGATTTTGTTTACTGAAACGAAAAAGCCGCGGGGGTTACCCGCGGCTTTCCTATTCACTCACCGAAATGGCTCAGTTCGACTGACGGCGCAGGAAGGCCGGGATTTCGAGCTGATCTTCTTCCGAAGCTGCGCGCGGCTGCGGACGACCCTGATCATCAAGCTGGCCGCGACGCGGTGCGTAGATGGACGTGTCCTGCTGCGGAGCGCGACGTTCAGCCGGACGCATGCCAGGTTCACGATGCTGAGCCGGTTCCAGACGGGCTGCAGGCTGATCTTCCTCACGACGCGACAGACCATGAGTCAGGCGCTTCAGGAGGCTCATCGGGCCGCGCGGCTCTTCCTGTGCAGGCTGCTGCGGAGCACGACGGGCATTGATTTCAGCCTGTGCAACCGGCGGAAAATCCGAAACGGCAGGCATGCGCGGAGCAGGACGCGGTTCACGAACCGGCTGTTCATGCATCTGCGGCTGCTGGTAGGCCTGTGGCTGTGCTGCCTGATGACCTGCCGGTGCCTGCGGCATCGGTGCACGGGCAACCGGAGCGCGTTCGAAGGACTCCGGTGCCGGAGCCTGGAAAATGCGGCTCTGCGGACGGAATTCCGGCTCAGCAGAAGCTGCAGGAGCTGCTGGTGCGGCTGGAATTTCAGCTTCGGCAGACTGGATCGCCTGGGCAATCGGATCGACCTGACGCGGCTGTTCAACAACTGGAGGACGAAGTGCGCCATGCGGAGCCATTGGCTTCGCCTGTGCAGTCTGCTTTACCGGCTGGCGAAATTCCAGCGGCGCAGGCGCCGCGTCTCCTAACTGCTTATCGATACCGGTAGCGACGACAGAAACGCGGATGACGCCTTCGAGGCCTTCGTCGAAGGTTGCGCCAAGGATGATATTCGCATCCGGATCGACTTCTTCGCGAATACGCGTAGCAGCTTCGTCGACTTCGAACAGGGTCATGTCGCGACCACCGGTGATCGAGATCAGGAGGCCCTTCGCGCCGCGCATCGAGGTTTCGTCAAGCAGCGGGTTAGCGATTGCAGCTTCGGCAGCAGCCATTGCACGGCCTTCGCCGGAAGCTTCGCCCGTACCCATCATAGCCTTGCCCATTTCGCGCATCACCGAACGAACGTCGGCGAAGTCGAGATTGATGAGGCCTTCCTTGACCATCAGGTCGGTGATGCAGGCAACGCCCGAATAAAGCACCTGGTCAGCCATTGCGAAAGCATCGGCGAAGGTGGTCTTGTCGTTGGCGATGCGGAAGAGGTTCTGGTTCGGAATGACGATAAGCGTATCGACGTTCTTCTGCAGTTCTTCGATGCCGAGATCGGCAGTCTTCATGCGGCGGGCGCCTTCGAAATGGAAAGGCTTGGTCACGACGCCAACGGTGAGGATGCCCCGTTCACGGGCAGCGCGCGCCACGACCGGAGCAGCGCCGGTGCCGGTGCCGCCGCCCATGCCGGCGGTCACGAAGCACATATGCGTGCCATTCAGGTGATCGACGATTTCGTCGATGCACTCTTCAGCAGCCGCACGGCCAACTTCTGGCTGGGAACCAGCACCAAGACCCTCTGTAACGGCAGCGCCGAGCTGGATCATGCGTTCGGACTTCGACATCGTCAAAGCCTGAGCGTCGGTGTTGGCCACGACAAAATCCACGCCGCGCAGACCGGCATTGATCATGTTGTTGACCGCATTGCCGCCGCCGCCGCCGACACCGAATACGGTGATGCGGGGCTTCAGCTCGGTGATATCCGGCTTTTGCAGATTGATAGTCATAGGTCCTTGTTCCTCTTAAGCCTTACCACCGCTTCGCCGCCGCGGTGTGGATTGGTTGTTACCCAGATGGTCACGCCCCAATAATTCAACACGCTATTTCAACAGCTTACACAATACTTACTACTCAGAAACTCTCTTTCAGCCATTGGCTGACACGTTGAATGCGCCCACCCGTACCGGTCATGAGACCGGAGGAAGCCGCTTTCACCGACCGCTCTTCTATCCCGGCCACCTGCGGGTAAATCAGAAGTCCAACGGTCGCGGCAAAAGCTGCCCCCTTAGCCGCCTCAGGCAATCCCGCTATTCCTAGAGGACGCCCGATTCGTACATTTCTTGCAAGGATTCGCCTGGCTGCCTCTGGCATTCCTGGCAGCTGGCTAGCGCCGCCGGTCAGAACCACACGCTTGCCGACAATATGTCCAAGACCTGACTGGTTAAGCCTGTCGCGCACCAGTTCCAGTGTCTCTTCCACTCTTGCACGGATAATCCGCGTCAGCACCGAGCGCGGATATTGATTGGGTACATCACGCTCATCGTCGCCGATGGGCGGAACGGAAATGAGATCGCGGTCATCGGCAGCGCTCGGCAGAGCGGAGCCATACATGACCTTCAGACGTTCGGCATCTTCCATCCGGGTGGAAAAGCCGCGAGCCACATCCATCGTCACGTGATTGCCGCCAATGGCCACTGCATCGGCGTGAATAAACTTGCCTTCGGAGAAGACGGAGATCGTCGTCGTGCCGCCGCCCATATCGATGCAGGCCGCGCCCATTTCAGCTTCGTCGCCGACCAGAGCGGCAAGACCGCTGGCATAAGGCGTTGCAACGATGGCTTCCACCGACAAATGGCAGCGATTGATGCAAAGCTCCAGATTGCGCAGTGGCGCTGCGTCGGCCGTCAGCACATGCATATCGACGCCGAGGCTATCGCCCAACATGCCGAGCGGATCGCGAATACCGCGTTCACCATCGAGCGTGTAGCCAACCGGCAGCGAATGAACGAGGTGACGCTCGGCTGCAAGCGCCTGCTTGGCACCGGCAGCCAGAACACGACGAATATCGGTCTGCTCGACTTCATGGCCGCCCAGATTGACGCTGGCCGTGAAGGTTTCGCTCTTGAGGCGACCGGCTGAAATATTGACGATCAGGCTATCGACGGTAAGACCAGCCATGCGCTCAGCTGCATCGACCGCAAGGCGGATCGACTGCTCTGCCGCATCCAGATCAATGATGACGCCCGACTTGACGCCGCGCGAACGCTGATGGCCGATGCCCAGTACTTCCATACGGTGCGTGCGGCCTGGCAGCAGTGCGCCGCCTTCATGCGGACGCAACCGTGCGATAACGCAGGAAACCTTGCTCGATCCGACATCCAGAACCGTTAACAGGCGCACCTTGCGCCCTGCAGTTCCGCCTTGTGATGATCCCTTGCCGCCCAGAATACTCATACGCGCTTCCCCGTGCGGGATAGTTCTTTTTTACGCTCTGCCAGAAACTTCTGGCGCTGCTCCATGCCACTTGCAGTCAATTGAACAGTCACGCGATCATCCAGACGAAGATCGACCGCAGCGATATCGCGCGAAAGAAGATGCTGGTCCTGATCGAGCTTCTCGACCTGCGCGAGCGCCTTCAGCGGATCGGTTTCCGGCAGCATGATGCGCACGCCATTATCCAGAAGCAGGTCCCAGCGACGGTCGCCGACACGGATGTAGGCGCGAACCTTTCCGGCCAGACCCGGATAGGCAGCGATTTCATCAACGAAGCCCTTGACCTTCTTTTCCGCGCCATCGCCCACGACGAGCGGCAACGAATTGTAACGGCCCGGACGGAACGGAACGATGGTATCCCCGGCGGCGTCGATCAGCGCCAGATCCTTGTCGTTTTGCCAGATGGCGAACGCCTTGCGTTCATGCAACGAGACAAGAACCGTACCAGGATAAACCTTGCGAACTTCTGCGCTTTCAACCCATGGCAGCTTGTCGATGGATTGGCGCGCTTCTTCAGCGCTCAGACCGACGAGAGATGTCTCGCCATCAAGATCGAGCTGACCCAGAATATCTATATCGGACGTCTCGTTGTTGCCGACGACCTTTATATCCTCAATTGCGAAACCGAGTGTGGAAGCAGTCGCCTTGACCACCTCCGGCGTGTGACCGCCAACCGCCATGCCATAAAGGCCGGTAGCACCAAGGAAACCCAGCATGCCGACAGTGCCTGCATGGCGCGGAATATTTACATTGCCTTGGAAAAGGCGAGCAGCAAAGCGAAACGGCTTGCGCAGGAAACGCGGCAGGACAAAAGCAGCACCCGTCGCCCCCGATGCATCCCGCATCGAGCCCGAGCGCCCATATCCGTCCGATTTTCCGTTCAACGCAAACAAGACGCGTCCTCCACCATCCAACTCAACAATTCACCGAAAGAGATACCAGCCGCTTTGGCGATATCAGGCACGAGCGAGGTAGGAGTCATCCCCGGCTGGGTATTGATTTCCAGCCAGATAACTTCGCCATCATCAGAGAAACGATCGTCGAAACGGAAGTCTGACCGGCTTACGCCCCGACACCCGATTGCCCGATGCGCCGTAAGGGCCATTGTTTGTATTTTTTGGTAAATATTTGGTAAAATTTTTGCCGGACACACGTGAGATGACGCGCCTGCAACATATTTTGAATCATAATCGTAGAACTGATGGCCTACCGGAATGATCTCACACACGTCCATGACGCGATCACCCATCACGGCACAGGTCAATTCCCGGCCGGGAATGTATTTTTCGACCAGAACCTCGGCACCGTAGTTCCACTCAGCCGAACTGATGATTTGCGGCGGATGCGCCTGATCTTCCTTGACGATCACGACGCCAAAGCTCGAACCTTCGCGAACCGGCTTGACCACGTAAGGCGGCTCCATCGGATGCTCAGTGCCGATCTCAAAACGGTTGAGCAGAAGCGAGGAAGCAACAGCAACACCGGCAGCAGCCGCAACCTTCTTGGCGCGGTCCTTGTCCATGGCGAGCGCCGATGCGAGCACGCCCGAATGCGTGTAGGGAATCTGGAGATACTCGAGAACGCCCTGAATAGCGCCATCCTCACCGAAAGGGCCATGCAGCGCATTGAACGCAACGTCAGGCTTCAGTTCGGCAAGAACGCTGGCAACATTGCGATCCACATCAATACGCGTCACGCGATAGCCGCGCTCTTCAAGGGTCGCAGCGCAAGCCGCTCCAGAGGACAAACTGACCGGGCGCTCCGAAGAGAAACCGCCCATCAAAACGGCGACGTGCTTTCCCGTCATGTTAGCATCCCCTCTGCGCAATCCCCTGCGCATCAATTAAACAGAATCCAAGCAACCCAGCAGCGAAGGCCGCAGGCACCCGCGGCAGGAAAATCCTGCCGAATCAAATCACTGTGTGGTTAACCCTAAAGAATCAGAGGATTGATTCCGTGACAAGACCCTATAGAAAGGGACGAACCTTACGCGTCGCTTGTGAAGGCAAAAAAGCCCGGAATATCAGGTAGAAAATCCGGGCAACTTTTTTATCAAAATTTTCCAAGAAACTCTTCTACCGCCTCGCCCTCGCGGAACAAACCGAGACGTTTGATTTCCCAATGAAGGCGAATACCCGAATTTTCAAAAACTCTGGCGCGAACCGTTTCGCCCAAAGTCTCCAGATCGAGCCCCGTTGCGGTGCCTGTATTGATCATAAAATTGCAGTGCATTTCGGACATCTGCGCGCCGCCGACGCGCAAACCGCGGCAACCTGCCTTGTCGATTTCCTTCCAGGCCGATGTGCCTTCCGGATTCTTGAAGGTCGAGCCACCTGTTTTTTCGCGTACAGGCTGCACCGTCTCGCGATGATGCTGCACCTCGTCCATGGCTTGTTTGATCGCTTCATGCTTGCCGGGAGTTCCCTCGAACAAGACAGAGGTAAAAATCAGATCCGGCGATGCTGAGGAATGCCGATAGGCGTAGCCCATATCCGCATTGGAAAGCACATGCACATCGCCCTTGCGATCAAGGGCGCGAACCTCCACGACGCGCTCGCGCGTTTCCACGCCGTTGGCGCCTGCATTCATGCGCAAAGCCCCGCCCATGCCGCCGGGTATGCCATGGTAGAAGTGGAAGCCAGCCAGCCCCGCTTCCAGCGCCGCTGCGGCCACGCGCTTGTCAGGCGTCGCCGCGCCTGCCCGCAGCTGCGTCTCAGAAACCTGATCGACTTCGCCGAAGCCTTTTGCGGAAAGCCGCACGACAAAGCCTGGAACACCGCCATCGCGCACGAGCAGATTGGAGCCGATGCCAACCACGAGAATCGGTATCTCTTCCGGCACAGCCTTCAGAAACGAGGAGAGGTCTTCTTCATCGGCAGGCTGAAACAGAACCTGTGCCGGTCCGCCAGCGCGGAACCAGGTGATCTTGTCCATACCAGCATCGGGCGTCAGCCGACCACGCAAGCCCGACAATTTGCCGTCGAGCTTCTTCAGAAGCGTCTCGCCGCTTTCCATCTTACTTCTTACCCTGTTCAGCCAGTTCTTTCGGCAGCGCATATGCCCACTGCGTAATATTGCCTGCGCCGAGGCAGACCACGAAGTCGCCCGGCTCCGCTATCGAAGCAACCAACGGTGCCAGTGCTTCTGGCCCGCTGGCATAGCGTGCATCGCGATGACCTGCGGTTTTGATGCGCGATACGAGCGCCTCGGAATTGACGCCTTCGATAGGGTCTTCGCCAGCCGTATAGACCGGCGCCACGATAACCGTATCGGCATCGTTGAAACATGCCGCGAATTCATCAAACAGGCTTGCCAGACGCGTATAGCGGTGCGGCTGCACAATGGCGACCACACGACCTTTTGTGGCTTCACGTGCAGCTTTCAGCACGGCGCGGATTTCAACCGGGTGATGGCCGTAATCGTCGAATATCTCTACGCCGTTCCACGTGCCCGTATGGGTAAAGCGACGTTTCACACCGCCGAACGAACCAAGGCCACGACGAATATCGTCGGCCACGATACCCAGCTCATGCGCAACGGCGATTGCCGCCGTCGCATTGGATACGTTGTGCTGCCCCGGCATCGGCAGACGCAGATCCTTGATCTCGGTTGCCTCGCCCTTGCGCGAACGGATCACGACATCGAACAGACTCGCAGCACCATCCATGCGGTGATTGACAAAACGCACATCAGCCTGCGGGTTTTGGCCATAAGTCACAATGCGGCGGTCTTCGATCCGGCTCACCAGAGCCTGCACTTCCGGATGGTCAAGGCACATCACGCCAAAGCCATAGAACGGAACATTCTCGACAAACTGCGCGAAAGCCGCACGCACGGCATCGAAATTGCCGTAATGGTCGAGATGTTCCGGATCGATATTGGTGACGACCGCGATATCGGCTGGCAGTTTGAGGAACGTGCCGTCGCTTTCGTCGGCTTCCACCACCATCCAGTCACCATCGCCCATACGGGCATTGGTACCGTAAGCATTGATGATACCGCCATTGATGACGGTCGGATCAAGATGCCCGGCATCGAGCAATGCGGCGACCATTGAGGTCGTGGTGGTCTTACCATGCGTACCGCCAATCGCAACCGCATGACGGAAGCGCATCAACTCGGCCAGCATTTCGGCGCGGCGCACGATAGGCAGCAGCTTTTCGCGTGCAGCAACCAGCTCGGGATTGTTTTTCTTGATCGCCGTCGAAACGACAACAACTTCGGCATCACCGATATTTTCAGCCTTGTGGCCGACAAAGACCTCAATGCCTTTTTCACGCAGGCGCTGCACATTGGCGCTGTCGGACTGGTCAGAGCCCTGTACCTTGTAGCCGAGATTATGCAGCACTTCGGCAATACCGCTCATGCCGATGCCGCCAATTCCGATGAAATGGACAAGCCCGATATTCAGCGGCATTTTCATGGCCGAGTTCCTTCTTTGAATTCCTGAACAGATTTACCTGCTGCAATAGCCTCTGCCAGATCAGCAAGCAACTGCGCTGCATCCGGCTTACCAACGCTTTTTGCAGCTTTTGCTTGTACTTCGAGGCGCTGTGGCTCATTCATCGCAGCCTGGAGTATCTCGGCAAGGCGTTCTGGCGACAATTCCGACTGGCGAACAACCTCGCCACCGCCGACAGCCGCGAGCGCTGCTGCATTCGCTGCCTGATCATGATCGAGCGCGTGCGGAAACGGCACCAACATCGCCGGACGACCGATCACGGTGATCTCAGAAACGGTCGAAGCACCGGACCGCGAAATCACGAACTGAGCATCCGCCATGCGTGCTGGCATATCGTTGAAAAACGGCGCAACGTCAGCGGGAACACCAAGTTTCTTGTAAGCTTCGCGTACAGCGGCTTCGTCTTCCTTGCGGGCCTGCTGGGTGATCAGCAGCCGCGCTCGGTCGTTCTCTGGCAGCAAAGCCACGGCAGCGGGAATGGCAGTCGAAAAGAACTGAGCGCCCTGGCTACCGCCAAAAACCAGCAGGCGGAAACGTTCATCCGCCTTGACCGGCTTGTAGGGCGTTCCGGCTGCAGTCAGAACTGGTGGACGCACCGGATTGCCGGTCGTAGCCGTCTTTTCGGCATGGGCCCCACCGGTCTCGGGCAGGAAACCACCGGCAATTGCTTTCACGCGACCTGCAAGGCCCTTATTGGCGCGACCCATGACGGCATTCTGCTCGTGCACCATCGTCGGGATGTTCATGTTGCTCGCGGCATAGAGCGGCGGCAGCGTCGGATAGCCACCAAAGCCCGCAACGAGTTTGGGCTTCAGCCTGCGGAACAATTTACGGGAATCGAGATTGCCCTGCCATAGTGACCAGAACGTCTTCAGGAGCGCTATCGGGTTGCGGCCTGCAATTGTTGCCGAACGAATGACATGAACATGATCTTCCGCGAAGGCACCCGCGAAACGCTGCGCGCGCGCATCGGTCGCCAGATGGACGTCCCAACCACGCGCCTTCAGTTCATGCGCCAGCGCTTCCGCCGGAAAAAGATGACCGCCCGTTCCACCGGCGGCCAGTACGATTACGCCTTTTACCATCAGCCCCTCACAGCGCAGGAATGCGTTTGCCCATATCGACACCGCTACCGACCGTATGGGTCATGCGGGCTTCCGGACGGCGGCGCGTCAGAGCCAGAAGGATGCCCATCGTGATGGCGATGGCAATGAGCGAGGAACCGCCATAGGAGATGAACGGCAGGGTCATTCCCTTTGCAGGCATGAGATGCAGGTTCACAGCCATGTTGATGATCGACTGGAAGCCGAACAGAATGACAATCCCCGAGACAGCCAGACGGGTGAACGGATCACGCTCGCGCAACGCAATCGAAAGGCCGCGCACGACGATGAATGCGAAAAGCAGCATGATGATCATGCACAGAACGATGCCGTATTCTTCTGCCGCAACCGAGAAAATGAAATCGGTATGGCTGTCCGGGATGATGCGCTTGATGGTACCTTCGCCCGGACCTTGTCCGAACCAGCCGCCGCGCAGGATTGCTTCGCGTCCGGCATCGACCTGGAACGTGTCGCCCTCGCCTGTCATGAACCGGTTGATACGCCCGGCCACGTGATCGAACATGAAATAGGCTGAAACGCCGCCGCAAACAGCAAGACCACCCAGGACCAGAATCCAGAACATCGGCAGACCGGCGAGGAAGAACATGGCACCCCATGTGCCTGTGGTCAGCATTGTCTGGCCAAGGTCAGGCTGGAGGACGAGCAAAGCAGCAACGGTGCCGAACAGCAGCATGGCAAGAAAATTGCCGGGCATTTCGCCACCGCGTTCACGCTCCGAGAACAGCCAGGCGCAAACCACCACGAATGCAGGCTTCATGAATTCTGACGGCTGGATAGAGATCCCTGCCAGATTGACCCAGCGCCGCGCACCTTTCACTTCGATACCGAAGAACAGTGCGGCAACCATCAATACAAGCGAAATGCCGAGCAGGATCAAAGCAAATCGCCTGATCTGGCGCGGCGACAGAAACGACACGCCGATCATGACGCCAACTGCCGGCAGCATGAAGAAAATCTGGCGCTCGACAAAGTGGAACCCGTCGAGCCCGATACGCTGGGCCACGGCAGGACTTGCGGCGAATGACAGCAGAATGCCAAGCCCCATTAGAGCAAGACATGCAGCGAGGAAGAAGCGGTCTATTGTCCACCACCAATTGGCGACAGGACCGCGATCGACACGGCTTACCATCAGCTTTTCCCTCCTATCGGCTCGACGCCCGGAAGCGCCAGAACAGCGCTGCGGAATGCATCGCCGCGTTTTTCAAAATTCTGGAACTGATCGAAGCTCGCGCAAGCGGGCGACAACAGCACAACCGGTTCGGGAGCCGCATCGTTACCGGCATCGCGAGCCGCATGTTCGACGGCAACTGCAAGCGTGTCAGAAATCTCAAATGGCGCCCCATCGCCAAGCGTTGCCGCAAACTGCGCTGCGGCTTCGCCGATCAGATAGGCCTTGGCAATTCGCGGGAAGAACCCGGCCAGCGAGGTAATCCCGCCAGCTTTCGGCACACCACCTGCAATCCAGTAGATGTTCTGCGGGAAGGAGGACAACGCCGGAGCCGTTGCTTCCGCATTGGTTGCCTTGGAATCGTTGACGAACAGGACTTTCCCGCGATGCCCAACCTGCTCCATGCGGTGGGCCAGACCGGGAAAGCTCTTCAATCCCGCATCGATTTCTTCAAGGCTTAAGCCCACTGACAGGCAGGCGACGACAGCCGCAAGCGCGTTCTGCGCATTGTGCGCACCGCGCAGCGAACCGATACCTTCCAGGGAAGCGATTTCGTCAATTTCCCCGTCCTGCGACCAGAGCAGCTTTGCGCCGTCAGCGAAATAGCCTTTGCCAAGGTGCCTTTCCTTGGAAATTCGCACGACGTGTACACCATCGCGATAAAGCCGGTCCGCAATGGCTTCGCAATAATCATCATCAACGCCGACAATTGCCGTGTCGCTCGCCGCCACCAGACGTTCCTTGATCGCGGCATAGTTTTCCATTGAGCCATGACGGTCGAGATGATCCGGTGTCAGATTGAGCAGAATGCCCGCCGTCGGGTTCAGCGATGGCGCCAAATCGATCTGATAGGATGAACATTCGACCACATAGAAGCGATTTGCCTGCGGCGGCTCCAGCGTCAGGATTGCGGTGCCGATATTGCCGCCAAGCTGCATATCCCGACCGGAAGCCTTGATGATATGGGCGATCAAAGCGGTCGTCGTCGATTTGCCGTTGGTGCCGGTGATGGCGATGAACGGGCAATCGGGAGCAATGTGATTGCGCTCGTGGACAAACAGCTCCACATCACCGATGATTTCGACACCTGCGGCATGAGCCAGATCGACAGTCCAGTGTGGCTTTGGATGGGTCAGCGGAACGCCCGGCGAAAGCACGAAAGCCGCAAATTGCGTCCAGTCAGCCTGCCGCAAATCGCCTGTGGCAATGCCCGCGCTCTGGGCACGGGCAACGCTGTCGGGATTGTCATCCCAGGCAATGATCTTTGCGCCGCCCGCGAGAATGGCCTTGGCGGTCGCGATACCCGACCCGCCCAGTCCGAAAAGGGCGACTGTCTTATCCTTGAGGGCGGTGATCGGGATCATTCGATATGCCTGTTATCTGAGCTTCAGGGTGGAAAGGCCGATCATCGCGAGAATGATCGCAACGATCCAGAAGCGGATCACGACCTGGCTCTCGGTCCAGCCCTTCTTTTCGAAATGGTGGTGAATAGGCGCCATGAGGAAGACACGCTTGCCGGTCAGCTTGAAGGAGCCAACCTGAATGATGACGGAAAGCGCTTCGACGACGAACAGACCACCGATGATGGCGAGAACGATTTCATGCTTCGTTGCAACCGCAACAGTGCCCAGCATACCACCCAGCGCCAACGAACCCGTATCGCCCATGAAGATAGCGGCGGGAGGCGCATTGAACCACAGGAAGCCGAGGCCCGCGCCGATAACAGCGCCAAGAACCACAGCAAGTTCACCTGTGCCCGGCACGAAATGAATCTGCAGATAGTCGGCGAAGATCGCGTTGCCGGAAAGATAGGCAATGAAGCCGAAAGACGCTGCGGCCACCATGACCGGTACGATTGCAAGCCCGTCGAGACCATCTGTCAGGTTTACGGCATTGCCTGCGCCCACCATGACGAAGGCTGCAAACGGAATGAAGAACCAGCTCAGATTGACGACGAACTGCTTGGCAAACGGGAATGTCAGCGACGACGAGAACGGCTCCTGCCCTGCCCGCATGATGACGAACGCGGCAATAGCGGCGATCAGGAATTCGATGCCAAGACGCGCCTTGCCGGAAAAACCCTTGTCGGACTGCTTCGTCACCTTGAGATAATCATCATAGAAGCCGATGGCGCCGAAACCCACCGTAACCAGCAGAACGACCCAGACATAGACGCTGGCCAGATTGGCCCAGAGCAGGCATGACACAAGAATGCCGGTCATGATCATGAGGCCGCCCATGGTGGGTGTACCGGCCTTCTTGAAATGGGTCTGCGGACCGTCAGCGCGGATCGGCTGGCCTTTCCCCTGACGCACCCGAAGCGAGTTGATGATCGACGGGCCGAACAGGAACACGATCAGCGCCGATGTAATCATCGCGCCGCCGGTGCGGAAGGTAATGTAGCGGAACACATTGAGCGGTGTCATATGTTCGGCGAAGAAGGTGAGAAGCATCAACATGTAGAGAAAAATCCCTCAAATACCGCTTACTCCGCGGGTTCCACCGGCGGAAACTGGCTAATCAACGTCTTGACGATTTTGGAAAAGCCGATCCCCTTCGACGATTTCACCATGATGACATCGCCCGGACGGACCGCCTTGATCACCAGCGGCAACAATTCGTCGGTGCTTTGCCTGTACTCGGTCTGAATTTCAACCGGCAAGGCATTTTTCAGCGCCGACATGTCCGGTCCACCGATAAAAAGCGTATTCACTTCAGCATCCACGATCGGGCGCGCGAGATCGGCATGAAGTTTGCCCGACTGACGGCCAAGCTCCAGCATGTCGCCTAAAACCGCGATGCGACGGCCACGCGAACCTTCCGGTGTGGTCGAATGCAACAGCGACAGGGCTGCGCGCATCGAGGTCGGATTGGCGTTGTAGCTCTCGTCGATCAGCGTGAAGGTTCCTTCAGGATGCTGAAGCACATGGCGCGCACCACGACCGCCTTCTGCAGAAAGCGTCGCCATGGCCATCATCACCTTGGCGATATCAGCTCCGACCAGATCAGCGGCCCCAAGAACGGCGAGCATGTTCTGCACAATATGACGGCCCGGCATACCAACCTTCACGGCTGCTTCATGCGTTCCGATTTTGACCGTCATGCAGGAGCAGGTTGGGTGCAGCTTCACTTCGCGCAGACGATAGTCGGACCGGGCGTTCTCGCCGAATGTGGCAATGTGTTCGACACCGGCCTTTTCGGCCAGTTCTTCCAGCTGTTTGAAGCGCTTGTCATCACGATTGAGAAGCGCATAGCCGCCTGGAACTATGCCTTCGAAAATCTCCGCCTTAGCAACGGCGATTTCTTCCAGATTGGCGAAATGACCAAGATGTGCCGGTGCAATCAGCGTGATCAGCGCCACATGCGGGCGCACCATCTTCACCAGCGGACGAATTTCATCGTGATGGTTCATGCCGATTTCGAAAACGCCGTAATCCGTATCGGCAGGCATGCGCGCAAGCGTCAGCGGCACACCCCAATGATTGTTGAACGACGCCACAGAAGCATGGACCTTGCCGACTTCCGAAAGAACGTGACGCAGGGCTTCCTTGGTCGTCGTCTTGCCAACCGAACCAGTCACCGCGATGATCTGCGCCTTCGAGCGTGCCCGCGAGGCAATGCCAAGCTTGGTCAGGGCCTCAAGCACATCCTCGACCACGATCATCGGTACTTTGGAATTGCCGAATGCGGGCAGACGATGCTCGGCCACCACAAGAAGACCCGCACCAGCGGCCATGGCGCTGGTTACGAAATCATGCCCGTCGAACTGTTCGCCCTTGATGGCGAAAAAAGCCTCGCCCGGTTTCAGCGAACGGCTGTCGATTGAGATGCCGGTTATGCCGCCGGGAAGGTTGCCAAAGGGCCTGCCTTCCATGGCTTCAACCATATCGTTGGATGTCCAGAGCCAGTCACTCATTCCGAGCGCTCCTCAAGGCGGGCAGCAAGTGCTGCTGCAACTTCCGCATGATCAGAGAACGGCAAGGTAATGCTGCCGACAATCTGGCCCTCTTCATGCCCCTTGCCTGCAACGACCAGCGTATCGCCCGCCTGCATCATGGATACAGCGGTAAAGATAGCCTCTCGACGATCACCAATTTCGGTTGCGCCCGGCGCTGCTGCCATGATTTCCGAGCGGATTTGGGCTGGAACCTCCGAGCGCGGATTGTCGTCCGTGACGATTGCCACATCCGCCAGTCGCGAGGCGATTTCGCCCATGATCGGACGCTTTCCCTTGTCGCGGTCGCCGCCGCAACCGAAGACCACAATCACCCGGCCCGTCGTGAACGGACGCACCGAAGTCAGAACATTTTCCAACGCCTCAGGCTTGTGGGCGTAATCGACATAGGCCGGAGCGCCATCTTCCGTCGCACCGACGAGATCGAGCCGTCCCGGCGCACCTTTGAGGAGCGCCAAGGCACGCATTGCAGCCGCAGCCGGAACGCCCGTAACCATGGCAAGCCCTGCAGCAACCAGCGCATTTGCGACCTGAAAATCTCCGGCGAGCGGCAGTTCGATCTCAAAAATCTCGTCGCCGATGCGCACTTCGACATGCTGGCGGAAACGCTCGTGCTCGACCCGCTTGAGAGCAATGAAATTGCCTTTTCGTCCGACCGTCTTCACGTCGCATCCAGCAAGCGTCGCCGCCTCGATGGCCTGCGCCGAGAAATGATCGTCGGAGAAGATGATGGCTGGCGCACCCTTCGGCAAAAGCGTGTTGAAGAGACGCATCTTCGCGCCAAGATATTCCTCGATGGTCGCGTGATAATCCATATGGTCACGACCGAGATTGGTAAACGCACCGGCAGCGAGCTTGACACCATCAAGACGACGCTGATCAAGGCCATGCGATGAGGCTTCCATGGCCGCATGGGTCACGCCTTCATCGGCAAGCTCTGCCAGAACACGATGCAACTCCACCGGATCGGGTGTTGTCAGCGAATTATAGTCGCTGCGCGTCGGCGAAAACACGCCGGTCGTGCCGATATTCGCCGCCGGAAAACCGGCATAGGCCCAAATCTGCCGGGTAAAGGACGCGACGGAAGTCTTGCCGCTGGTGCCTGTAACTGCAACCATAACTTGTGGCTGCTTGCCATAGAACTGCGCCGCAGCAACTGCCAATGCAAGGCGGGGATCATCGACATGAAGAACCGGGACGCCTGCGTCAGCGACAGCCGTATCCTTGCCTGCGATGATGGCGCTGGCGCCGCGCTTGACGGCATCGACGACAAAAGCCGCACCGTCTGCTTTCACGCCTTTCAACGCTGCGAAAAGAAAACCGCGTTCGACCTTGCGGGAGTCCGACGTGACGCCGGTGATCTCCACCTCACCGGCATCGCCGGAGGCCAGTTCCTTAAAGAGAGCGATTTCCTTCAGTTTCATGGTCATACCAAATCCAGATTCAGTTGTGCGCGTTTCGCTGCAAGGGCTGCTTTATGCGAATCAGTCGTATTCGTTGGAAACCATTGCTGGCGGCACTTCCTGTTGAAAATCAGGCTTGCCGCTTAAATTGCTAACCATTGCTGGCTGGGCTTCGAGTTGGAAATCGGGCTTCACGCCGAGGAACGATGCAGATCGGCGGATGATCTCCGAAACCATCGGTGCTGCGTTGAGACCTGCGGTTGCGCTGAACTTGCCTTCTTCCGGCTTCGGTTCGTCGATGATGGTCAGCACGACATAGGTCGGATCATCCATCGGAAATGACGCCAGAAACGCGTTGAAACGCACGTCCTTCGAGTAGCGGCCATGCACAACCTTTTCCGCCGTGCCGGTCTTGCCGCCGACGCGGTAGCCCGGAACAGTGGCCCGCTTGCCGGAGCCGCCCTGAGCGGTCGCGTTGAGGCGATAGAGGTAACGCATATCCGCAGAAACCTGTGGATGAATGACCTGCTTGGCCACCTGATCAGCCTGAGCCTGCGTGCGCATCAGGAAAGTCGGCTCCATCAGCTTGCCGCCATTCATCAGTGCAGCCGCACCGACCGCCGTCTGCAACGGCGTCGTCATCATGCCGTGGCCGAACGAAATCGTCATCGAGTGGACCTTCTTCCACACACGCGGCTCAACGGGACGCGCCACTTCCGGCAACTCCGTCTGCATGCGGTCGAGAAGGCCGATCTTCTTCAGGAATGCGCGATGGCCTTCAATGCCGACGGCATCCGCCTCGCGGCCCGAACCGATATTGGACGAGAAGATGAAGACTTCCGGCAGCGTCAGCCAGCGGCCCTTGCCGTGGAAGTCACGGATCGTCTGGCGACCGAACACCAGCGGACGGCTGGCATCGAGTTTCGACTGCAGGTTGAACTTACCGGAATCGAGCGCCATTGCCGTGGTAAAGCTCTTGATGGTCGAACCCATTTCATAGGTGCCTGCCGACATGCGGTTCAGGCGGTCCTTGTCCAGAGCATGGACCGGGTTGTTCGGATCAAAATCCGGCACCGATGCCATGGCGATCACTTCGCCGGTCTTGACGTTCAGCACCACAGCACCGGCAGCAATTGCCCGGTAGCGTTCCATGGCCTTGACGAGTACGTCACGCATGATGTGCTGCACACGAATATCGATCGAGAGGCGCACCGGCTCCAGCGACTGTCCGGTTGCGAGCCCCACGGAACGCAGATCGGTCAGCCCCTGACTGTCGATATATTTCTCCATGCCCGCAATGCCCTGATTGTCGACATTGACGAGACCGAGGATATGCGACGCGGTCGGGCCACCCGGATAGAAGCGGCGCTTTTCCGTACGGAAGCCGATGCCCGGCACGCCGAGCGCCATGATCTGGCTCTGCTGGCGGGGCGTCAGTCCTCGCTTGATCCAGACGAAACCGGCACCACTTTTCAAACGCTTATATGTCGCTTCCCAATCAAGATCGGGCAGCACCGTCGACAGCATTTCGATGGTTTCGTCGGGATCTACGATCTTGCGCGGCTCTGCATAGAGCGAAGCCGTCTTGATGTCGGTCGCGAGGATTTCGCCGTTGCGGTCGAGAATATCCGGGCGTGACGCGAGCTGGTGAACCGCCGGACCTGCATTATCCTCATTTTCGCCGCCGATGACACCGAAATAAATGAGCTTGCCGCCCATCACACCATAGATGCCGACAAAACAGGCGATGGCCATCCAGAGACGATTGCGCGCGCGGTTGCCATGCTTTTTGCGCGAGCCGACAAACGCCATGTTGCCGGCCAGCTTTTCATCGCCAACCGGCTCGACACCGTCATCTGCCTGCATATTCTTTTTTTTGAAAAGTCTCAGCCGCATGATCAGTGCCTCGCCCCGCTTTTCTTGACGCTACCGGTCGTGATGGCATCCTTTTCAAGCACGCCACTTGCAAGCAGTTCATCGCTGCCGGAGATGATCTTCTGGATATCGTCAACCGGACGTTCCGGAATTTCGTGGACACCCAGCACAAGCTGTTCGGCTTCGATCGGCTGGAGGTTGAGTTCCTTTTCGTAGACACCAACGAGACTTTGCAGGCGGCCAGGCTGGGTCATCAATGCCCAGTCGGCGCGCAGGAGCGTGATCGTGTCCTTCTCGGAGTCGATCTGTCGCTTCAGCTTGGCGATCACCGCGATCTGCTTTTCCGCGTCATATTTGATCGTGTAGGTGACGGTCGCCGCCACCAGCATCGCCGCTATCATGATGATGTCGAAAGTACGCAGCACTCGTTCAACTCCGGGCCAGTTCGTTCGTCTCGGGCAGTTTGGGCAGTCCGAAAAGCGATAAATCGTCTTCCAGTGGCGGATTTTCCGTCCTTATTCCAGCGCGCAGCTTCGCCGAGCGCGCACGTGGATTTCGTTCTTCTTCCTCTGCGGTCGGGCCAACAGCGCCCTTGACCGCAGGTGTAAAGCTCGGCAGACGGACATGTGTTTCCGGCAGATGACGCGATCCGGCACTACCGCCAGCGCGGTCAGCGAAATAGCGCTTCACCATGCGGTCTTCGAGCGAATGGAAGGTCACGACAACCAGCCGACCGCCCGGTTTCAGGATACGTTCGGCAGCAAGCAACGCCCGCGCCAGTTCGCCCAACTCGTCATTCACATAGACCCGCAACGCCTGAAACACCCGCGTCGCCGGATGGATGCGATCCTTCGGATTGCGTCCCACCAGCGTTTCGATGGCATTGGCAAGATCGAGCGTACGTGTGAAAGGCTGTGCGGTCCGGCGTTTGTCGATCATGCGTGCAATGCGGCCTGCATGGCGCTCTTCGCCCAGAAAATTGAAGATGCGGGCAAGATCACCGGTCTTGAGACGGTTCACCACATCGGCAGCGCTTGGTCCTTTTTTCGACATGCGCATGTCGAGCGGACCATCTTTCTGGAAGGAAAAGCCGCGCTCGGCCTCATCGATCTGCATCGACGATACGCCAATATCGAGCACAACGCCGTCCACCTTGCTGCCTGCTCCCTTAACCTTCGAGACTGCTTCATCAAGAGCAGAGAACCGGGACTCGACCAGATCGAGCCGGTCCGGAAACTGCTTTTCCATCGCCCGCCCGGCTTCGATTGCGGTCGGATCGCGGTCAATCGCGATCACGTCCGCTCCCGCTTCCAGTATGCGACGCGTATACCCGCCAGCACCGAATGTCCCATCGACAATCACTGCGCCAGATACAGGCTTCAGGGCGTCGATCACTTCGGCGATCAGCACCGGAACGTGACGGACTTCAGCCCCTTCGGCTTGAGATTTGTCTCCGCCGAGGCTTGCCATCATTCCGATCCTTTCCCGGGTACTTGGCCCGTTTTAAAGCGTCTCGCGCTTCAATCTTTTGTTTTCACGCATGTTTTGTTCCAAAATCGGTTCCCAACTTCAGGAAACATGCTTTCGTGTTTTGCTTGCGGATTCCGCCCATTTGCCGTCAACGTGGCGACATGGCGGATTCGTTCGTCAGTTATCGGATATTAAGCTTAATGAAGCGTTATCCTTTGGCTCAGCACTTCTACAGAACTGTGCCAGCCCCATAATTTTCAACAGGGATTTTTTGAAGGCAGCTTGCGCTCAGCGCTTGCCCGAAAACGGATATTTGCTTCAATCCAAATGCGATGGATCCACACACTATGCATCACAAGCTTATGATTTGTGATGCCCCGCCCCCGGTTGACGCCTTCCCATCATTGGCATATTTAATGCAAATAGTTTGCAACTGCATAAACACCCAAGGCATTGAGTATGGCACCCCATGGAGCAGGCCCCTCCGGCGCTGGCGAAGTAACATTTGAAGGCTGGCGACGTGATCGCGGCGAAGCATCCATGTCCGATGTCCACCGCTCGATCCGAGTCAATCGTTCAGGTTCAAAGTTCCGTCGCGCACTTTCCTTCTTCGGTCCCGGCTATCTGGTAGCCGTTGGCTATATGGACCCCGGCAATTGGGCCACCTCGCTCGCTGGCGGCTCTCGCTTCGGCTATACGTTGCTATCCGTCGTGCTGCTGTCCAATCTTATGGCCGTGCTACTGCAGGCGCTTTGCGCACGTCTTGCCGTCGCAACCGGCCGCGATCTGGCACAGGCTTGCCGCGATGCCTATCCGCGCTTTCTCGCATGGCCGCTCTGGTTCCTCGCCGAACTGGCAATCTGCGCCACCGATCTGGCGGAAGTCATCGGCACCGCCATCGGCCTCAACCTGCTCTTCGGCATTCCGCTGGAAATCGGTGTCATCATCACTGCTGCCGATGTGCTTCTGGTTCTTTATCTCCAGAACAAGGGATTTCGCCGTGTCGAGGCGCTCATCATCACCCTTCTGGGCGTGATTGCGCTCTGCTTCCTTATTCAGATTCTGATGGCGCAGCCGCAATGGGGCGCAGTCATCAAGGGCTTTGCGCCAACGACCGACATCATCCGCAATCCGGACATGCTCTATATCGCCCTTGGTATCATCGGCGCCACGGTCATGCCGCATAATCTCTATCTGCATTCGGGCATCATCCAGACACGCGATTACGGCCACACGACCGCTGAAAAGCGCGAAGCCATACGCTATGCGACGCTGGATTCCACCATTGCGCTGACATTCGCACTCCTGGTCAATGCATCGATCCTGATCCTCGCTGCGGCAAGCTTCAACGCCACCGGCAATACCGGTGTCGAAGATCTCGACAAGGCCCATGCTCTTCTGAACCCGCTATTGGGATCGGCCCTCGCACCAACACTTTTTGCGATTGCACTTCTCTGTTGCGGCCTGAACTCGACCATCACCGCGACGATGGCCGGTCAGATCGTGATGGAAGGCTTCATCGACATACGTCTGAAGCCGTGGCTGCGCCGCGCGATCACCCGCTTCGTGGCCATCGTTCCGGCTGCTGTCGTGACGATCATGTATGGTTCGCAAGGAACGACCGAGCTTCTGATCCTGTCTCAGGTCGTGTTGAGTCTTCAGCTGCCCTTTGCCATCATTCCACTCGTCATGTTCACGGCGGAGAAAAAGAAGATGGGATCGCTGGTCGCTCCACGCTGGGTGACGATTCTTGCCGCCATTACCGCCGCGATCATCGTCGTCCTGAACATGAAGCTGATTTACGATTTCATGTCCGGCGTGCCAATTTAAGCCCCTCCCGAGGCTCTTGGAATGGGCGGTTCCGTATCGCGGAGCCGCCCTTTCTTTTACTTCACTGCGGCGTTGCCACCGTCGGCATAAAGCGCCGAACCAGCAACAAAACTCGACATCGGGCCTGCCAGGAACAGCGCTGCCTGCGCGATTTCTTCAGGCTGGGCGATCCGCTTCATCGCATGCAGGCCTGCGGCCCATTCCTTCTGCTTTTCATCTCCACCCATTGGCGTATCAACACCGCCCGGCAGAAGCGCATTCGCCCGGATGCCACGGGCGCCGTAATCAGCGGTTATGCCCTTGACCATCCCCATGAGAGCTGCCTTCGAGGTTCCGTAAACCGACATGCCGGGAATGCCAACGCTCGTGCCGACAAATGTCGAGGTGAAGACAATCGAGCCGCCGCCCCTTTCGAGCATCAGCGGGATTTGCGATCTCGCTCCCAGGAATGCCGAGGTCAGGTTGCCCGCCAGCACCCCTTCCCAATCATCGGGCACGATTTCGGCAAGCGGCGCGATAGGGCCTACAGTGCCAGCATTGTTGACAGCTATATCAAGCCCGCCGAATTTATCCTTCGCTGCCGTAGCAAGTGCCTCATGCGTTTCAGCTTCTGAGACATCGCCTGCAACACAATGCGCCTTTCCGCCAAACGCCGCGATCTCCTCCGCAACACGTTCCAGACCGGCAAGCCCGCGAGCATTCAGCACAAGGGCTGCGCCTTCTCTGGCGAAGAGCAATGCGGCGGCGCGCCCTATTCCGGACGATGCGCCGGTGATGATTGCGACCTTGTCTTTCAAACTGGACATACTGAACCTCCGTGATTTCGTGGAGGTCCCAATTAAAGTCCCGGCGGTAACGCAACTATCCGTTTCTTGCGTTTGAATGCTGAAGCAGTCGATTAGGAGCATTTTCAGCAAAAGTGTGAAACAATTTTGCGTAGGGCAATGCGACAAAACAAATAGTTAGAGCGGTTCCAATGCTTCTTTTAAAATAGAAGCCGCTCTAGAGAAAATTGTCAGTCGGTCTGTAAGCCGGGTTCTGTATGGCCGGGCTTTCGCCCGACGTGGCAGCCATTCATCTGGGACGGATGTCGCCACCCGCCTCGTGCAACCCACCCGGACGGCTGATCCGGAAACCGATTGCCGGCCCTTGCGAGCCAGCGCGCCGTCCCTATTCGGTTTTGCTCCCGATGGGGTTTACCGTGCCGTCTGCATTGCTGCAGACGCGGTGGGCTCTTACCCCACCCTTTCACCCTTACCCCGTCATCCCTGCCGTTTCGTTGCGCAACGGTACGGAAGACGGGGCGGTCTGCTTTCTGTGGCACTTTCCCTGGGGTCGCCCCCGCCGGGCGTTACCCGGCATCGTGTTTCCATGGAGCCCGGACTTTCCTCACCTGCCGCCTTTCGGCATATGACAAGCGCGGCTGCCCAACCGACTGACAGCGCGCATATAGCAACGATAGCGGAACAGTGGAACCGGATTCCGGAAAAAATCTGCAGTCACCGGAAACAGAAAAGCCGACAGTGTCTCCACTGTCGGCTTTCCGTTCACATCAGGCGGCCTGTACTCTACGCGACCGCCGACGTAAATCTGCATTCGCATCCTGAAAATGCATCAGAGAGCGCGCATATAGGCCTTGACCGAGCTGCAATATTTCGCCGAGGTCGGGTTCATACGCTTTGCACCGTGACCGGCATTGTACTTCAGGATCGTGCCGCAAGTGCTGCCGCCGCCGAGCTTCTGCGCCTGGGCCAGATACTTCATGCCGAACTGGATGTTCGTGGAAGGCTCATAGAGACCCTTGGCTGAACCCGTGTAGCCGAGGCCACGTGCGGTCGAGAGCTTGATCTGCATCAGGCCGATTTCACCGGCCTTGCCACGCACATTCGGCTGGAAATTGCTTTCGTGACGCACAACCGCATGGGCAAGTGCGGAAGGCACGCCATAGGTCGATGCGTAACGATTGATAATGCTCGAATAAGCGCCGCCGCTCTTGGCGTTACGAGCAGTCGTGTCCTTCGACTGCGAACGCTTAGCAGCAGAACCCTTGCCCGTAGAATTCTTGGCAGTCGGAGCCGCACGGCGGCTTACGACCGATGCCTTCTTCGGCGCTTTGGTTGGCTTTTCCGCCTCGGCAGTCTTGTTCTGCTGGCGTGCCTTGAGGAGAGCTGCGAGGTTGGTCGGTTCAGTTGAAGGGGCACTCAGTGCTGGATTCAGGCCAAACGAACTCATCGCGCCAACAAGGGCGCAAACAACAACAAATTTAATTTTCATAACCTACCGTCTTGGAACGTTTCTTTTCTCAGACTGTCTGTCTTGGGTAAAAACAGTCCTGTTTTTTGATCCCGCCCGATATGGGTTGTCAGGCCCTTGTCCGCTGGGATTGAGCGATGAAGTGCCGGGCAAATGCAGCCGAAGATTGGTTGTAAAAGTAAAATAGTCTTACAGGTTGTAACATTCGCGATTCACGCAAACGCGGCGTAAACCTTCGCCACAACCCTTCTGCAACCGGGCTGGATCGATCTATTTTTATGAAATCATTACAGAAATACGAATCAACGCTGGATAGAGAGATTAACCGCCCGCATCTCGTCAGGCGGTAACATTCTGCAGAGAAAAAATTAGCCTGTAGAGGGTATCTATAGTAGATACATCGGCCACCCCGTCCACATTTTGTGTCCGAAAATGTCGCTGAAAGGCCTTAATCACAGTCTCGGTGCCTTCATCGAAGACACCAGTGATGGCGATTTCGTAGCCATAAAGTGCCAGCATGGATTGCAACGCCTCAACCGGCTGGCCGTTTTCGCCACGTGCCAGAAACCGCCCGCCGCGGATCGACGTCGGCTCGATGTAGTGGCCGATACCCGCCTCGTGGAGCCGCTTCCAGGGAAAGTTATGGCCCGGGTCTGTCTTGCGCGAAGGTGCAATATCCGAGTGGGCCAGAACATTTTCCGGCTTGATGGCATGACGCTCGCATATATCGCGGCAGAGGCGGATGACCGCATCGATCTGCGCATCCTTGAACGGCGGATAGCCTTCGAGATTACCCGGATTGACGATCTCGATGCCGATGGAAGCGGAATTGATGTCCGTTTCGCCCTTCCAGAAGCTCTTGCCCGCATGCCAGGCACGGGCCTTTTCCGAAACCATCTGCACGATCCGCCCGTCTTCATGGACAAGGTAATGCGCGGAAACTTCCATATCTGGCGATTTAAGAACCTGCACGGCCTCTTCGGCAGTCGCCAGACCGGTATAATGGAGAATGAGAAAGGCAGGCACCTTGCCGTCGCGACGCGGACCGAAATTGGGTGACGGATCAAGCGTTGCACCGGCAAAATCGGGCCGGTCAAGCGCCAGCTCCCGCAACAACTCGCTCTCGATTTCGCGCACGCTGCTCATGCAGCCTCCAGATTCTTCTCAATGCTTGCCCAGGCAGCGTTTATCGCTGCCAGACGCCTGTTGGCAATGGTTATGAATTCAAGCGGCAAGCCCTCTGCCACCAGCCGGTCCGGATGATGTTCCTTGACCAGAGAGCGATAGCGCTTGCGGGCCATCTCGAAGGAAACGCCGCGCTCCAGCCCCAGAATGGCATAAGGATCATCAGCACCGCGCTGGACATGCCGGATCGCGATACGATCGAAAGCGACTTCATCATAGCCGAAAATATCCGCAACGCCTGCAAGGAAGGCCATCTCTTTTTCATGCACATAGCCGTCAGCGGTGGCTATATGAAAAAGACCGTCGAGGATATCCTCAAGCAGATGGCAATCGGGTTGCCCTTCACTGCACAATCCGGCGAGCTGACGCGCATAGGATTCATAGCCAGCGACATCCTGCTTGGCGAGATCGTAGAGCCGCGCGACATGCGCCGTCTCTTCCTTCGGCACAGCGAATATGTCCTGAAAGGCGCGGATTTCGTCCTGTGTGACGACCCCGTCGGCCTTGGCCATCTTGGCTGAAAGCGCGATCATCGCAATGGAGAAGGCCACCCGGCGCCGTGTATCGGCGTCACCTTCGAAAACGGTGCGCACGGCTTCGATAACGCCAGTAATGGCATTCGACGCCACGTAAGTGACAAACTCACCGATGCGAACCCAAATCGACATGGGACTTTTCTATAGAATTCCGAATGAACTGAAAACCGCCCAGGCGAGCGAAAGTCTAAAAAACAAACATTTAGAAAGAATATCAGGACATTGGCTTAGATTGTTGCCGAGTTCCGCAACGAACGCTTATTGCTGGGGTTCGCGTTCGTCGAAGGAACGCTGTGCGGCCGTGGCTGCTGCTTGTCCAGCCGTCTGTGCCTGCTGATCCGTCTGACCGACAGATTTTGCCGCAGCGACAGCATTGGTCCGTGCGCGTTCAATGGCTGCTGCCTTCTCTTCCGGGCTCACCACACCGGAACTGTCGCGGAGCGACTTGACCAGATCGGGGCCTTTCTCCGTGCTTCCACTTTCTGCCGGTTTGGCAGGCTGCGATACAGCAGCAGCGCCCTGCTCGCCGCCATTCGTGGTGGCAGCAGTCTCGTCGTCTCCTTTGCCGCAAGCGGCAAGCACAACAAGAACAATCGCAGAGATGAAAAACAGGAAGTTACGGTTCATGACAAAAGCCATAACCGAACCGAGCCTGCGTTGAAACACGGAAAACGCAGAATGCCCGTCTTTTCCCGACATGGTTGCTTTAACGTTCATCTCAATCCTAAAACCATTGGCTTAAAGCCATTGGCCTAAAGCCTTTGACCGAAGCCTATTGGCACGAATGGCGACCCGGAAACCGGATCGCCACCCGCATGCTAGTGCATTACGACTTCCCAACCTTAGTTGGAAGGCGCTGTCCCTGTACCTGGCGCCGGGGTAGCCGGTGCCGGAGTTGCCGGGGCTGGCGTCGTCGTCGTGTCATTGTTCGAGGGCGCTGCCGGCGCGGATGGTGCCGGTGCGTTGCTCGTGTCGTCCTTCTTGTCATTGCACGCTGCAAGGCCGAGAAGCGATACGGCGGCGACAGAAGCAATCAGAAACTTCTTCACGTTGGCTCTCCTTCCTAGATCAGGCTCGTTGGCCTGGTTTCAGGCATTAAATGGCAATATTGCCAAACGCCTCTCTCTGTTTTCTCCGTGCGTGACCGGTTGATCCGGCCAATCACCTTTACGGTCACTCATCGACACAGAAATCCCGTCGACTCGGACCGTCACACAAAAAACGGCAACAGCGCGAAAAAGTTCTCTCAAATAGTCTTACCGACCGTAATAAAGCGACAGTATTACAGGCGTATAGCCGCATTCATCTGGTTTAAAAACCCGCAATTAATTCGTCACGCCCCTGTCATTGGACGATGTTTAACTTGGCAAAATCAAAGTCGGGATTCGTGCATTAGGGGAATTTTTTGATGACACAGCAAGCATCAGCCGACACAATTCTAAAACAGGCCGTGACCCAGAACAGCGCCCTCTCGCGGGCAGGCTTTTCTGAAAGGCTGTTTGCCTGGCTGTTCAAAGGGCTGGTCTATCCGCAGATATGGGAAGACCCGGAAGTTGATATGGCGGCTCTGGCTATAGAGCCGGACCATCGCATCGTCACCATCGCGTCCGGCGGATGCAATGCCATGTCCTACCTGACTGCCGATCCGGCACGTGTGGAGGCGGTCGATCTCAATCAGGCACACGTCGCGTTCAACCGGCTGAAGCTTGCGGCTGTCAAAAACCTGCCCGACTACGATGCATTCTACCGATTTTACGGGAAAGCCGACGACAAGACCAATCTTGCCGCCTACAAGCGCTTCATCCGCCCACATCTGGACAGCGAAAGCCGCGCCTATTGGGAAAAACGCAAATGGAATGGTCGCCAGCGAATTTCCATTTTCTGGCGCGACCTCTATCGCCACGGCTTGCTTGGCGTCTTCATCGGCATGGGCCATCGCGTGGCGCGCCTCTACGGGATCGATCCGCGCGACATCTTGAAGGCGCGCACAATGGAAGAGCAGCGTAGCTTCTTCGACACGGCGCTTGCCCCGCTCTTTGAAAAACGCATGGTGCGCTGGGCCACAGCCCGCAAATCATCCCTTTTCGGACTGGGCATACCGCCACAGCAATATGATGCCCTTGCCACTGCAGGAAACGGCGACATGGCGCTTGTCCTGCGCAGCCGTCTTGAGAAACTCGCTTGCGGTTTCCCCCTTACCGACAATTATTTCGCCTGGCAGGCGTTCGGGCGCGGCTATAGCGGCAATGAGGAGACCGGGCCTCTCCCGCCCTATCTGTCGCGCACCAACTTCGAAACGGTACGGGCACGCGCTGATCGCATGACCGTACAGAACGCAAGCTATACCGATTTTCTCGCTGCCAAGCCTGCGGCATCCGTCGACCGCTATATCCTGTTGGATGCGCAGGACTGGATGAATGACGAGCAGCTCAATGCCCTCTGGAGTGAAATCACCCGTACGGCAGCACCAAATGCCCGTGTCATCTTTCGTACCGCAGCCGAACCGAGCCTGCTTCCAGGACGGGTGGCACCGCAGATTCTGGATCGCTGGGAATATCAAGCGGACGAATCCCGCGCCCTGCACGACCGCGATCGCTCGTCGATCTATGGCGGGTTCCATCTTTATGCGCTGAAGGATGCCTGACATGTCGCGCAGCCCATGGAGCGTTCAGGGTATAGACCATGCCAACCTCATGGATCGGGTCTACCGTCGTCAGCGGCACTTCTATGACGCGACCCGCAAATACTATCTTCTGGGTCGCGACCCCATGATCGCAGGACTGTCCGTACCCAAGGACGGCACAGTTCTGGAGATCGGCTGCGGCACCGGCCGCAATCTGATAAAAGCTGCAGAAAACTACCCCGATGCAAAACTCTTCGGCATCGATATTTCAGCAGAAATGCTGGATACGGCACGCCGGGCGGCGGAGCGCGCTGGCATCGAAGATCGCGTCCGGCTTGATCGTGCGGATGCGGCCCAGTTCGATCCAGAACGACTGTTCGGGCAAGCCGGCTTCGACCGGATTTTCATTTCCTATGCCGTATCGATGATACCGCAATGGCAGTCGGTCATTCGTGAGAGCATCCGGCACCTCAATGCGGGCGGAGAATTGCATATCGTCGATTTTGGCGATCAGGCCCGGCTGCCGCGCTGGTTCGGAAAGGCACTCTTCCAATGGCTGGAATGGTTCCATGTCACCCCGCGCAGCGACTTGTTCGCGGTTTGCGACCAGCTTGCGCAGGAACGCAGTGCTGTCGTTGAGAAGCGCATTCTTTATCGCGGCTTTGCCTGGATAACGGTTGTTCGTTCGACAATGCCACCCTCTGCCACAGATTAGCACCAAACTTGCCCGCCAGACTGGTGACGTCCGCCTCCGGATCGCGTAACCGTTAGAAGACTGATTCGCGACACGGAACCACTATATGAACCGTCTGGCCAGCTGCAGCATTCTCGCCCTCGGCGCTTTACTTCTCTCCGCCTGCACGACGGTGGATTACGACTTTTCCGACGTAAAGAAATCAGGCGGCTCGGTGGCCCGGATCGCACCGCCGTCCGGCTCGGTAAAGGCACCGCGCTTCGGTGATCGCGACCCGCACGACTGGACCGGCAAAACGCCCTGGCACTATCCGATCCACGGCACAGACGTTTCCAAATATCAGACCAACATTGACTGGAGCGCCGTGCGCGCCAGCGGCATTTCCTTCGCCTTCATCAAGGCGACCGAAGGCGGTGACCGCGTCGACGACCGTTTCAAGGAACACTGGAACGGCGCCCATCAGGCAGGCATCGCACGGAGCGCCTATCACTTCTACTATTTCTGCCGCCCGGCCATCGAACAGGCCCGCTGGTATATCCAGAACGTGCCGCGTGATCCGAGCGCGCTTCCACCCGTTCTCGATATGGAGTGGAACCCGCAATCGCCGACCTGCAAGCTGCGCCCCAACGCAGCCGTTGTGCGCAAGGAAATGCGCATCTTCCTGCAGGCGCTGGAAAAGCATTACGGCAAACGCCCGATTGTTTACACGACGGTCGATTTCTTCGATGACAACGACTTGCGGCAGATGGCAGACTATCCGTTCTGGCTGCGCTCCGTTGCCGGTCATCCGGACGAGAAGTACGGCCCGCATCCGTGGACGTTCTGGCAATATACCGGCACCGGCTCAATTCCCGGCATTAAGGGCGACGCCGATATCAATGTCTTCGCAGGCGATGCCAACTCGTGGAAAAAGTGGCTGGAAAGCAACAAGGTCCGCTAACACGGCGCAGTTTGGCAGTTCACACCAAGTTTTGCTTCATTTCCGGGGCTTGTTGGGGCAATAGCTAAAACAATCCCCGAAAGGGAGCCTTTTGCTCCCAATCTATTAGTGTGAGTTACCAATGAAGTTTTTTGCTTCAGTTATCGCAGCCGCCTTGCTTGCATCGACAACCATGTCGGGTGCACAGGCCGCCGCGTCTCCAGCGCCTGCTGCGACGCCAACTGAAAACACCGTCAATCTTCCCAAGCCGGAATGCGAGATCGATTACGGCCAGTGGATGGACAATCTGACCAAGGAAGCCCGGGAAGCCGGTGTCGGCGAAAAGGGCATCGCCGAATTGCACAAGGCCATGCTTGAGCAAAAGGTGCTTGATCGCGACCGCAAGCAGACTGTTTTCAACCTGACTTTCACCGAGTTTTCCAAGCGCCTCATCTCGGAAGCTCGTTTGAAGAAGGGCCGCGAAAATCTGGTCAAATATGCCGACGTCTTCAAGAAGGTTGAAGATACCTATGGCGTTCCGGGGCCAGTCCTTGCCGCGTTCTGGGGGCTTGAAACCGACTATGGCGCCATTCAGGGTGATTTCGACACGCTGAATGCGCTTGTCACCCTCTCCTATGACTGCCGCCGTCCAGATCTGTTCCGCCCGCAGTTGATCGCCCTTCTCAAGCTATTTGATCAGGGCGTCGTCGATGCCGCGACAACCGGCGCATGGGCTGGCGAAATCGGCATGATGCAACTTCTGCCGAAGGATTATCTTGAACGTGGCGTCGATGGCGACGGCGATGGCAAGGTCGATCTGAAGAGCAGCGTTCCCGATGCCATGATGACCGCTGGCCGCATGATTTCGGAACTCGGCTGGAAGCGTGGCCAACCTTGGCTGGAGGAAGTTCGCCTGACCAAGGATCTGCCTTGGGAAGAAGCGATCCGCACCAACCGCAAGCCACATTCCTGGTGGGCTGAGCAGGGTGTGATGGGCCTCAACGGTCCACTCGGCCCGGATGATGGCGACGCGTCGCTTCTACTGCCGCTGGGCCGCAAGGGACCGGCTTTCCTGTCCTATCCCAACTTCGACGTGTTCGTGGAATGGAACAAGTCCATCGTCTACGCCACAACGGCTGCTTATTTCGCAACACGTCTGGCTGGTGCACCTGCCTTCGATCCGGGCAATCCAGTTCCGGGTCTGACACAGGACCAGCTAAAGGAACTTCAGACCAAGCTCCAGGCCCGCGGTTACGACATGGGCGGAAAAATCGACGGCGTGTTCGGTCTCCTGACCCGCGATGCCGTGCGCGCCGAACAGATGCGCCTTGGAATGCCTGCCGATTCATGGCCGACACAAGAGCTTCTCGATAGGCTCTGATCTCGACAAGGCGCGGTTCAAAAAACCGCGCCTTTTCCTTTCCTGAAATGAAATGCGCCCCATGCTCACAACGCTGATTGTCGTCCTTCCCGTTTTTGCGCTGATTTTCTCCGGCTGGGGTGCCTTCAAGCTGAAAATACTCGGGCCTCATGCGATAGCGGAGCTGAACCGTTTCGTCGTCTATCTGGCCCTGCCTGCTCTTCTCTTCGACATCATGGCCAATACACATGGCAGCGAGCTCTGGCAGCCGGGGTTCATCGCAGTGTTTCTGCTCTCAAGCGCCATTGCTTTCGCATTGCCCTTTCTGGTGCGACTGCGTGGAAAGCTGCCTCTGGCGGATACCGCGCTTGACGGGCTGAACGCCGCCTACCCGAATACCGGCTATATGGGCATTCCGCTTTCGATGATCGCCTTCGGGTCAGGCGTTTTGGCAGCGACCACCATTTCGATCATCATCACCGTCTGCGTCACGTTTGCTTTGGCGATCGTGCTGATCGAAATCGGCCTGCAGACAGAGAAGAAGCCGCTTCATCTCATCTGGAAAGTCATGCGGTCCCTGATCCGCAATCCACTGCTTGTCGCTCCGGCGCTCGGCGCGTTGGTGTCCTTTCTGGGACTCACCGTCCCTGCCCCGGCCGAAACCTTCCTGAAGATGCTCGGTGGTGCCGCATCCCCTTGCGCGCTGGTGGCGCTTGGCCTGTTTCTCGCCCAGCCGCGCAAGATCGAACGCGAAAGCGTCAATGCCATCGCTTTTCTCGTTTCGGTGAAACTCATCGTCCAGCCGCTCGCAACCTGGCTGCTGGCGGTCTATGTATTCGGATTGCCTCCCCTGCTCGCACAAAGCGCTGCTCTTCTTGCCGCACTTCCGACCGGCACGGGCCCCTTCATGCTGGCCGAGCATTATCGTCGCGAGGCGGCGATAACCTCCAACGTCATCCTCTACTCGACAGTGATATCTATCCTCACCTTGTCGGCATATTTGGCGCTAATTCGCTAAAAAGCGCAAAAATATCGCCAAAAGCCGGTGGCAACTACGGCGAAAACAGTACCAAACGTGGCAGTTCGGTGTCTTTTTCATGAAATGTGAACAAATTTTTCTAGTCAAATATTTCAATAGTTTAGGTGGTAAACGATAGGTTTATTTCTCCATCACGCCAGATTGCAGCACGAAATCTTCTTTTGTTCGAGGCGTTTTGCGCTTAGATTCCAGTTTCCTACCAGCGCGCGTCCGGTCACCCGGGCGCATATGAAGGAGACAGACCAATGGGACTTACGCGATCTTTGAATGTCCTCATGATCTGTGCGGCATTTGCATTTGTTGCAGCGTTGATAGCAGGCGTCATCCCTTAGGGGAATTAGCCTAAACCATTACGGCGGCTTCGGTTTTGAGGATAGGCCGACCCGCACGAAAATGAAAAGCCCGGCGTCACCGCCGGGCTTTCTTTTATTTCAAGCAACCTCTAAAGCTGCTTCCGTCTTCGGCCTTATGCCGATCATGTGACAGATCGCAAAGGGCAGATCGGCGCGATTCATCGTGTAGAAATGGAAATCCTGCACGCCGCGTTCGATCAGATCCATCACCTGCTCGGCGGCAATTGCTGCGGCTACAAGCTGATGCGTCTGCGGATCGTTGTCCAGTCCTTCGAAACGCTCCGCCAGCCAGCTTGGAATATGCGTTGCCGACCGCGCGCAGAAATTCTTGACCTGTTTGAAATTGTGCACCGGCAGGACACCTGGAACGATCGGGATATAGATACCAGCACGGCGAACGCGCTCGACATAACGCTCGTAAAGGTCGTTCTCGAAGAAGAACTGGGTGATGGCGCGCGTTGCACCATTATCGACCTTGCGCTTCAGCATATCGATATCGGTGGCAAAATCCGGGCTTTCCGGATGCTTTTCCGGATAGGCGGAAACTGAAATGTCGAAATCAGCGATATTGCGCAAACCGGAGACCAGCTCGGCGCCGTTCTGATAGCCGCCCGGCGTCGGTACATATTTTTCGCCGATACCGGCGGCCGGGTCGCCGCGCAGCGCCACGAAGCGGTTGACACCAAGAGCTGCGAACTCACGCACGACGCGGTCGACTTCCTCGCGTGTTGCATCCACGCAGGTCAGGTGCGCCGCTGGCTTGACATCTGTTTCCTTGAGGATGCGCGCCACGGTACGCGCTGTGCGTTCACGCGTAGAACCGCCAGCACCATAGGTCACGGAGACAAATTCGGGTTGCAGCGGAGCGAGCCGTGTCACCGTATCCCAGAGACGCTGTTCCATTTCCTCCGACTTGGGCGGGAAGAATTCGAACGATACCCGGGTGGTCTGGCCAATATCCGGTCGGCGGGAAAGACCGTAAAAACCCATCAAACTGTCTCCGTCATGCTCATTATCTGTTTTTGTCGCATTGTCTTTATCCCAAAACCGGTTCCCACTTTTGGGAGACATGCGAAGCCGGATCGGCGATAAGAAGGCGTGGATCGCGGGCAAGCCACAGCTTCACCGTCAGCCCCTCTTCTCCATTGGCCGCCTTCGGCTCCAGTTCCAGTGTCTTTTCCGGCTCAAGACCGGCATCTCTCATCCAGCCCAGCATCTGCTCGTCACTGAACCCAAGCCGCAAATGGGCGTGTTCCTCACGCAGGAATTCGAGCTTGTGCGGCGCAAAATCGACGATCAGCAACCGTCCGTTGGGGCGTAAAGCCCGCGCCGCTTCACGAATGGCCGCAAGCGGATCGTCAAGGAAGTGCAGAACCTGATGAATAGTCACCAGATCGAAGCTCTCACGCTCCACAGGCAACGCATAGACATCGCCTTGGCGAACCTGCGCATTGCCGATAGCTGCAAGATCAAGATTGGCTCGCGCTACAGACAGCATGTCACGATTGATGTCGATGCCGACACCACGAAGATAAAGCGGGGCAAAAAGCTCCAGCAACCGACCCGTGCCGGTGCCAACATCCAGCATCGCCTGAAACGGCTTGTCACCGATAACTTTCTTAAGCGCGACTTCAACCGCATTCTCGGAAACATGCAGCCTGCGAATCTGATCCCAGCTGCCGGCATTGGCGCTGAAATAGGCGGCCGCCTTTTCCTGACGGCTGGACTTCACCTGCGACAGGCGTTCCATGTCGCGCTCAACCAGCGCATCCGCCTTGTCGAGACGAGCCAAAAGCCCACGTGCAAGATCGCCACTGATCGCATTGTCGGCGAGACGGAAATAAGCCCATGCCCCTTCCTGATAGCGATCGATAAGATCGGCTTCCCCAAGCAGCTTCAGATGGCGCGAAACCCGCGGCTGGGATTGCCCCAATATCGTCGTCAGGTCGGAGACGGTGAGATCACCGCGCGAAAGAAGCGCCAAAATACGCAAGCGGCTTGGTTCAGCCACCGCCTTCAGCACATCCACCATCAGATCGAGTTGCAGTTGCAAACCGGTCATGCCTTCCGCTCTTGATTGATCCATCACCTCATTTACGGTCCATCGCGGCAATCCGTAAAGATATAAAGATATGTTTATATGGAAAGTAATTCCTGCGCAAGCGATTTTCGTGGCACAATGAAGCAGACAAAGGATTCGCCTCAATAACTGACTGTAAGGATAAGCCATGCGTGCAGGCACAATGCGCCAGAAGGCAATCGCCAAATCGCTGACGCTCCTGCTTCCGGCAGTACCCTATTCGGATTCAGAACCGATCCGCGCTGCGGCGCTCAGCCCCCATATGAAGACGTTGCCACCATCTACTGCCGTGTGGCTGGCGACAGTCGCGCATGTGCGCCACACGCATACTGATTACGATGCACTGCGGGATGATGGATATGACAAGGATTCAGCGCGTTTCTTCGTGCTGGATGCAATCAATACCAAGCTGACCGAATGGCGCGCCACGCGCCTTCTGTCGCCCGAGGACGACGAAGCCGTGGAGATGTGAAAACACCGCCCGGAGGCGGCGTTTTCATACGTAATAGAACACCGGCTACTCGGTGCCGTGGCCTTGCAGATATCCATGTTCACGCGGGTTCGGCATGACAAGGCTGACGACGAAGACAATCACCATCATCGCGGTCACATACCAGAAGAAGCCGCTTTCCATGCCCTGCTGCTTGAACCAGAGCGCCACATATTCAGCCGTGCCGCCAAAGATCGCATTGGCGATGGCGTAGGAAAATCCGACGCCCAGCGCCCGCACTTCCGCCGGAAACAATTCCGCTTTCACGATGCCGCTGATGGAGGTGTACATGCTGACAACCGCCAGAGCGATCACGATATAGATGAATGCCCAGGTCGAGCTCTGCACCGAACCGATCAACGTCATGAGCGGGATTGTGGTCAGGATTGAAATGCCGCCAAAGCCGATCATCATCGTCTTGCGGCCAATCCTGTCGGACAACGCGCCGAAAAGCGGCTGCATCAACATATAGGCCAACAGCACGAAGGTCATGGTTTCGCTGGCCGTTTCCTTGCTCATGCCAGCCGTGTTGACCAGATATTTCTGCATATAGGTGGTGAAGGTATAGAAGGCGAGCGAACCGCCAGCCGTGAAGCCGACGACGACAAGGAAGGCCTTGCGATGGTTCTTCCAGATATTGGCGAAGCTGCCCGCCGCCTTGTTGTTGCGGGTTTCTTCCGTCGAGGTCTCGTGAAGGGTCCGCCGCAGAAAAAGCGCGACGATGGCTGCAACACCGCCAATGGCAAATGGAATGCGCCAGCCCCAGGCATGAAGCTCGTCCGATGTCAGGAAGAACTGCAGGACCACGATCACAAGAACAGCGAGCAACTGCCCGCCAATCAGCGTGACATACTGGAACGAGGAGAAGAAACCACGGCGCCCGGCCAGCGCCACCTCACTCATATAGGTAGCGGTGGTGCCGTATTCGCCGCCCACGGAAAGGCCCTGCAAGAGGCGCACGATCAACAGCAGGAATGGCGCCAGAACACCTATCGTTTCATAGGTCGGCAAAATGGCGATGGCGAAAGAGCCAAGGCACATCATCGTAACCGAAATCAGCATGGATGTGCGCCGACCAAGCTTGTCGGCAATGCGGCCAAACAGCCAGCCGCCGATGGGGCGCATGAGGAAGCCAGCCGCAAAAATCGCAGCCGCATTCAGCAACTGGCTGGTCTGGTCCTCCGCAGGGAAAAACTGCGATGCGAAATAAAGCGCACCGAAGGAATAGACGTAAAAATCGTACCACTCCACCAGATTACCCGATGCGCTGGCCACGATGGCAAAGACGCGGCGGCGCGTGTCATGGGCATCATGTGCCGCTTCGACCTCGCCATTGGCGTCAGCATGCATTTCTGCATTGTTCATTCTGAAAACTCCCGATAGCAGGCGGTTCTCAAACAACCTGCAAGCTGCCGATCCCAAGCAGGGATTACCGAAATCGGCGATTGTTTCACTTCGTAAACATAAAACTACGAACCACATTCAACCCGAAAGCAGGCTCGTATTTGAAATGTCCTCCCGGTCGAAATCACGCTGCTTGGATCTATTGCGAAGACGCAAAGACGCCTGAAACAGTCCTTGAACCGGCGGCCTCGGCGTTCATTCCCATTGAAAAATAAAAACGGAGCAAGAGCATCGAAACCGGCCTCCTGAACGAAATCGCAACGGGGATGGCGCGCATCGCGGCGTTACGATCATGACGGCTCATATTTAGAGCGGTTTCAGGATGCGGCCAGACCATAGGAACAAAATCGTTTGCATGCAATCTATTCCAATATTAGAAAGCGCTCAAATTAATGATTGACGTTGCCGAGCGATGAGCTGCCAATATAAGACATTGAAATAATTATAAAATAATTGGCTTCTTCTACACGGGCAATCGATCAATTCCCCGTGTAGAGCGATCTTCGGGCAACTATCTCTTCTGAACAACCAGGAAAATACGCGGAAAACGCAGCAGGACTTTACCGTCTACAGCCGCCGGATAATGCGGCGCAATCCTCGCCTTGTAAGCCTTCAGATAGTCGGCCTGCTCCTGTTCATCGAGCGGATCGAGAAACGGTCGCAATCCGGTCGCCTTTACCCATTCCACAATCGCATCAACGCCATCCAGCGGGTGGTTATAGACCGTATGCCATATATCGAGCCGAGCGGCCTGACCGGCGAGCGCATTATAATATTCCATCACCGGGGGCAGAGGTCCCCTGCCCTTGGTGCCGATCTTGGCGACAAAAGCCTCTGTTTTTGCGACGTCACGCATACCGACATGGGTCTGCTCGCCCATATTGTCAGGCATCTGGACGGCCAGCACCGCGCCGGGACGAAGCAGCGACAAGAGGCGTTTCATCTGCTCGATGTGATCCGGCAGCCACTGGAAAACAGCATTGGAGAAGAGGACATCGGTTTCCGCATCCGGCTCGTAGCTCGCCACATCGCCGATGGTGAAATCCACCTTCGGCAGGCGGGCCTTGGCCTTCTCGATCATGTCTGGCGATGTATCGAAGCCGGAAACATCAGCTTCCGGCCAACGCTCAACCAGAAGCTCCGTCGAGTTACCCGGTCCGCAGCCGATATCGACCACCTTGCGCGGCTTATCGACCGGTATCTGGGCCAGAAGATCGCGTGCCGGGCGGCTGCGTTCGTCTTCAAACTTCAGATATTGCTTTGCAGACCAGTCTTTCATCATGTTTCCCTTCATCAAATAAAAAAGGCCGGTGCATTGCACCGGCCTTAACTTTAAAGCGCCAAAGGTTCGTTGAGGTTCTGGCTATGGCGAGACGAAAATGGTGAGGTTCGAGAACCGGAGCGGAGCGTACTTTGCGTACGTGAGCACCGGAAGCGCAGAACCACGCCATTTGCAGACCGCCAGAGCCTGAACATCTCGAACCTTACCGTGTGAGCGGCTTGTAGGTCACCCGTTTCGGGTTGACGCTATCCGGTCCAAGACGACGGATCTTGTCTGCTTCATAGTCCTCGAAGTTGCCTTCGAACCATTCGACATGGCTGTCGCCTTCGAATGCGAGGATATGTGTTGCCAGACGGTCGAGGAACATACGATCGTGGCTGATGATAACGGCGCAGCCAGCGAAGTTTTCCAGCGCATCTTCAAGCGCGCCGAGCGTTTCCGTATCGAGATCGTTGGTCGGTTCGTCGAGCAGCAGAACATTGCCGCCGGACTTCAGCATCTTGGCAAGGTGAACGCGATTGCGCTGGCCGCCGGAAAGATTGCCGACCTTCTGCTGCTGGTCGCCGCCCTTGAAGTTGAACGCACCGCAATAGGCTCGGGAGTTCATTTCAAACTTGCCGAGCTTGATGACGTCATTGCCGCCGGAAATTTCTTCCCAGACGGTCTTGTTGGCATCGAGCGCGTCGCGGCTCTGGTCCACATAGGAAAGATGAACCGTATCGCCAATACGAACCGAACCGTTATCCGGCTGTTCCTGCTCCGTCAGCATCTTGAAGAGCGTCGATTTACCGGCGCCGTTCGGGCCGATCACACCGACAATGCCGCCTGCTGGCAGCTTGAAGCTCAGATCGTCAATCAGGAGACGGTCGCCATAGCCCTTCGACAGACCCTCGACCTCGATGACCACCTGACCGAGTCGCTCGCCGACCGGGATAATGATCTGCGCATCGCCAGGGCGGCGTTCTTCCGCGCTCTTGACCAGTTCGTCATAGGCCTTGATACGCGCCTTGGACTTGGCCTGACGCGCCTTTGGGCTCGCGGAAATCCATTCACGTTCACGCGACAGCGCCTTTTCACGGGCAGCCTCTTCGCGGCCTTCCTGCTGCATGCGCTTGGCCTTGGCTTCCAGATAGGCGGAATAATTGCCTTCATAAGGAATGCCGCGACCACGGTCGAGCTCGAGAATCCAGCCCGTCACATTGTCGAGGAAGTAGCGATCGTGGGTGATGATCAGCACTGAACCCGGATATTCACGCAGGTGCTTTTCAAGCCATGCAGTCGTTTCGGCGTCCAAATGGTTGGTCGGTTCGTCGAGAAGCAGCAGATCAGGCTTCGAAAGCAGAAGCTTGCAAAGTGCCACACGGCGCTTTTCACCGCCCGATAGTTTGGTCACGTCAGCATCGCCCGGAGGGCAACGCAGCGCTTCCATGGCCATTTCAACCTGGCTTTCGAGATCCCAGAGGTTCTGGCTGTCGATGATGTCCTGAAGCTTCGCGCCTTCATCCGCAGTTTCGTCGGAATAGTTCATCATCAGTTCGTTGTAACGGTCGATGATCGCCTTCTTGGCGGCCACACCTTCCATCACATTACCGAGCACGTCCTTGGAAGGATCGAGTTCCGGTTCCTGAGCAAGATAACCGCAGGTCGCGCCATCGGCCAGCCAGGCCTCGCCGGTATATTCCTTGTCGAGACCGGCCATGATCTTGAGGATGGTCGACTTACCGGCGCCGTTCGGGCCGAGAATGCCGATCTTCGCGTCGGGATAGAAGGAGAGATGGATATTCTCCAGAATCTTCTTGTTGCCATAGGCCTTATTGAGGCCGGACATGTGATAAATGAACTGGCGTGCCATAAAGCGCGTCGTCTCCGCAGGTTGAGAAGCGCGATCGGTCTTAACATTGCCGAACCGCGCGGAAATTGCTGACGCGTATGTAGGCCAAATATGCCCCGGACGCAAACGGCAACCCACCAAACGGAAGCAGCCGGAACCGCAAATCAAACTCTGATGAAAACCATAAATAATGAAACCGGGCGCGGATATTTCCGTCACCCGGTTTCCCCTCTGGCCACCGTCCGCGAAAGTTTCCTCCCTTTCATCGGACGGCCTGCAAGTTATGACGTGGAATCCCGTTTAAAACGCCCCTGATTGCCCTTCAAAAACCCCGTCTGCAAAGCTAGATTTGCCCAAGCTTTTGCGCTTTTCAAGCGGAATCTGCACAAAAAACGCAATTGCCTAAAATTCATTCACACTCCGTTCCAGTGCCTGTTTAAGCGACGCCGCAACGGAGGAGATTGACTATTTGCACGGCATAAAATCAGATGGCGAAATGACATTCAAAACCATTCATCATCTGCCGGTTTCAGACAAATCAGAACTCCCGTTCCGCACCGTCCGCGCCGGGACACCGCGAGCCGTTGTCCAGATATGCCACGGCCTTGCCGAACATTCCGCACGCTATGAACGCTTCGCGTCCGTCTTGGTCGCAGCAGGCTACCACGTCTATATCCACGACCATCGCGGCCACGGCGCCAATATCGGCGCTCATGCGCCAAGAGGAATGTTCGCACAAAAGCAGGGCCATCTTGTGGCTATCGAGGACGTGCTGGCGCTCAACCGGCATATTCACGAGAACCATCCGGGCCTTCCGGTCGTGCTTTTCGGACATTCCATGGGCGGGCTGATCGCGCTGAACTATGTGCTGGACTACGCTAACACAGTCGATGCCGCCGCGATCTGGAATGCCAATGTCGATGGTGGCGCGGAAAGCGCTGCAGCGCTCGCACTTCTTTATATGGAGCGCATACTGAAAGGCTCGGATGTTCCGAGTACCATTCTGCCAAGGATGACTTTCCGCGCCTGGGGTCGATCCATAAAGGGCCACCGCACGCTATTCGACTGGCTCTCGCACGACCCGGCAGAGGTCGACGCCTATGTCGCCGATCCGCTTTGCGGCTTCGATGCCAGCGTGGCGTTATGGATCGACATTTTCCGCTTGATCCGCCGTGGCGCCGACGACCGGAACTTTTCCAATATCCCGCGAAACATGCCCTTCAATCTTGTTGGTGGGACCGAAGACCCTGCAACGGTGAACGGTGCCGCCGTGCGCAGACTGGCAGACAGAATGCGGAAAATGGGTTTCGAGCGTGTCAATTGCACGATCCTGCCCGGCACCCGCCACGAGAGCCTCAATGAAATCAACCGGGATGAGGTGACACAGAATTTTCTGGATTGGCTGGCGGAGGCTCTTCCGTATCCGGCAATGTCCGGCTAAAAAACGGCAGTCAACCGATCAATCGAGCTATTATCCGGGCCAGAACTCACGTTTACTTGAACCGTCTTGGCTTTGCCATCCAATCAATGCTATGGAGCGCGCCTTGCGCGTTATCGGGTTTCCGGGCAGGAAAGCCGAGCTTAAGCAGATAGCGCGAGGAATAAAGGAACACTCCGCTTGGACACACCGACGATTTCTGTGGTTATCCCCTGCCGCAACGAAGCCGACAATCTTGCCTTTTTGCTGGATGAAGTCGATGCCGCCATGCAGGGCCGCGCATACGAAGTCATCGTCGTCGACGACGGTTCGACGGACTCGACCAGCGATGTACTCGCGGGCCGCATTCATGCCGGCAAGCCACTCCGCCATCTGCGCCATGACCGGTCGTCAGGCCAGAGCGCTGCTGTGCGCTCCGGTGTTTTCGCGGCACGCGGCAAGATCGTCGTGACTATGGATGGCGACGGACAGAACAACCCCGCCTATCTCCCGGTTCTGGCAGATGCACTGTTAAAAGCCGGGCCTGATTACGGCATTGCAGCCGGACAGCGCCTCAAGCGCACGGATACGAAACTCAAGCAGCTTTCGTCTCGCTTTGCTAACAATCTGCGCGGCGCGATCCTCAAGGACAAGACCCGCGATTCCGGCTGCGGCCTGAAAGCGCTGCACACTGACCTGTTCCGGCAACTGCCTTTCTTTGACGGATGGCATCGCTATCTGCCTGCTTTGGCAATCCGCGAAGGTTTCGACGTCGTGCATGTCGATGTTGTCGACCGCGAACGCCGCCACGGCAAATCCAATTACGGCATTCTGGACCGTGGAGTGCGTGGCATTCTGGACCTTTATGGCGTCTGGTGGCTGCGGAAGCGCCGCAAGGTCGTTCCGCGTGTGAGAGAGATCACCCATGACTGATATTTTCAACAGCCTGTCACTGTGGCTGCACGAGGTTTTCGTGGCGCAGTGGGATGGCTGGATCGTACTGGGCTTCGTCGCTCAGGCCTGTTTCACCATGCGCTTCGTTGTGCAGTGGTTGGCTTCCGAAAAGGCAAAACGCAGCGTCATGCCGGTTGCCTTCTGGTTCTTCTCACTCTTCGGCGGCACTTTGCTGCTGATCTATGCGATCCAGCGTAAAGACCCGGTATTCATCGCTGGCCAAGGACTTGGCCTCATCGTCTATGTTCGCAATCTCTGGCTCATCGCCAATGAGAAGAAGCGGCTGACAGCCGGGGAGTAAACTCCCCGGTCGTTTCCAGAGCATTTCTGGACGCAAAACCGGTTTCCACTTTTATTGGAAATGCTCTGGTCAGGCCCGAAGCGTCCGCCCAACCGAACGATAATCTAGCCCGGTGCCTGCAATATCTTCTGCCTTGTAGACATTGCGCAGATCAATCAGCACATTTCCGGCCATGACATTGGCCACTCGCTTAAGATCGAGCGCACGATAAGCGTTCCATTCGGTCAGCAGGGCAACGACGCCTGCGCCCTTCGCCGCTTCGTAAGCTGAATTGCACCAGACAACATCAGGAAGCACCGCCCTGGCAGCGTCCATGGCCTCAGGGTCATGCGCCTGAACCTTGATCCCGGCTTTCTGAATGGCCGCGATAATGTCGAGCGCAGGAGACTCGCGAATATCATCGGTGTTCGGCTTGAAGGCGACGCCCAGAACAGCAACCGTGTCTGCACCGTTTTCCTTGGCCGCAGTCACGATCCGTTCGGCCATCGACTGTTTGCGCGTCTCATTGACCGCAATGACCTGTTCGATCAGCGATTGCGGCGCATCATATTTCTTGCCCGTCGCAGCAAAGGCCCGCGTATCCTTCGGGAAGCACGATCCGCCGAAGCCCGGACCGGCATGCAGGAATTTCGAGCCGATGCGATTATCCATACCGATGGCACGCGCGACTTCCTGCACATTGCCGCCGGTCTTCTCACAAAGGTCCGCAACCTCGTTGATGAACGTCACCTTCATGGCCAGAAAAGCATTGGCCGCATATTTGATGATTTCCGCATTTTCCAGCGACGTGACGACCATCGGCGTTTCACGCAGGTAAAGCGGACGATAGAGGCGCTGCATCGCGGCCCTGCCGCGCTCGTCTTCCACCCCAACAACAACACGGTCGGGTCGCATGAAATCCTCGATCGCCGAGCCTTCCCGCAAGAATTCTGGATTGGACACCATCGAGAACGACACAGCCGGATTGGCAGCCTTGATACGGTCGCGTATGCGCGCATTGGTGCCAACCACGACCGTCGACTTGATGACGACCACCGCGCCCGGCTTCATGGCGGCGGCGATTTCATCCGCAGCTGCTTCGATATATTGCAGGTCCGCCTCGCCATCACCGCGACGGGACGGTGTGCCGACAGCGATGAAGATGACATCGGTATCCGCGACACTTGCCGGAAGATCGGTGCTGAACTCCAGCCGACCATCGCGAATATTGCGGGTCATCAACTCATCAAGCCCCGGCTCGAAGATGGTGACTTTCCCGGCCTTCAGCCGCTCGATGATCGACGGGTTCTTGTCGACGCAGGTAACGTGAAAGCCGAATTCGGCAAAACACACACCCGAAACCAGACCCACATAGCCCGTTCCGATCATCGCCAGCTTCATATGCTCAGTCCTTCAGTTTGGCTTCGTGTGAGATTCCGGCCCCGGTTTGCCGGAAATGGCAGCGTTAGAGAACCGGAGCATCGTTCACTTAAAGTTACATGCAGACCGGAAACGTCAAACAACGCCATTTGCAGGCGGCTAGAACCGAAATATCGGTAGGCTCACAGCCATTTGTCGTAGTCGGATACCAGAAGATGCAGCGGCTTCTCGTTTTCATCGATATTCGAAAAACGGCCAATCGGCTCGCGGAAAATATTGTCGGTCAGGTCGTCGTTGACGGTCGAAACCTCGCCGATCAGCACATCGCCGCCTTCCCCCCAGAAAGCATGCCAATTGCCCGGCAGCAGCGTCACGCTTTCGCCCGGCTGCAGCTTCAGATGAGCACCAGCCTTCTGCGTCACAAGGCGTCCGTCGGTGGCAACAGTCACGTCGCTTTGCTCATCCACACTGCCATCCGGCAGCGAGTTGAACAGTTCCAGCACCAGCGTGCCCCCACCACGATTGATGATGTCTTCGGCCTTCACCACATGCCGGTGCATCGGAGAAAGCTGGTTCTTGCGCGAGATCATGATCTTTTCGGCATAAAGCATGCCGCCGCCGCGCTTGAGGTCTTCTGCATTGCCGTTACGCGTGGTGAAGAGGAACAGGCCGAGATCGGCAAATTTGCCCTGCCCGTAGTCCGTAATATCCCAACCAAGGCGCGCGTCGCGAATGGCATGCGCATCCGAAGAGGTCCGCGCCTTCAATTCCTCGGGCGACCAATATGCGAAAGGCGGCATGACATAGCCGAAAGAGCGGATGAAAGCGTCGCTTTCGCGGATGATTTCGTTGATTTCAGAACGTTTCATGGCCACCGAGCCTCCCATGGAATGAAACAGATTGGGATGTGGTTGACGTGGTAACTGGCTTTTAAACCAATTTGCAATCCCGGAAACGCTCCGAAGGCGGATGTAACACATATTTGCGACGATCTGATCGCGCCGCAAAAGCGACATTTTGGCGTGTCGTCTTTACGCGAAAACCATGTCGCATCCCAATGCGCGTTTAGAATAGTTCAGTGATTGAATCGGGATAACGGAAGCTAGTTCACAGACCTCGGGAGATGTGGGCAAGCCATTGAGATAACGGGACAAGCCGTGCTTCCGGAAGACAAAGGGAACACCGGATCGAGCCATAGTCGCTGGGAGAACAGCAGAAGGCAGATCCAAGATGGAAAGCAAGGGTTCGAGGCTATGGACGTTCGCAACGAAATGCTGGGGCTGTTGACCGGGCGCGACCTCAATTTCAGCCTGGAGCAGAAATTCTACACCGATCCAGAATATCACAAGCTGGATCTGGAGAACATTTTCTACAAGGACTGGCTGTTTGTCGGCCATGATTGCGAGCTGCCGAAGACCGGTTCCTATATGACCGTGCAGATCGGCGCTTATCCTGTTGTCATCGTTCGCGATGCGCAGGGCGGCATTCGTGCTTTCCACAATTCCTGTCGCCATCGTGGCTCGCGCATTTGCGCGGCTGAAAAGGGAACCGCCGCGAAGCTCGTCTGCCCTTATCACCAGTGGACCTATGAACTGGACGGGCGTCTGCTTTTCGCGCGTCAGGTCGGCCCTGACTTCAAGCCTGCCGAATACGGCCTGAAGCCGGTCCATTGCGAAACCGTCGCCGGCTATATCTATGTCTGCGTCGCCGAGGAAGCGCCCGATTTCGCTGCATTCCGCAATCTGGTCGAGCCTTATCTCGCACCGCACAATATCAAGGATGCAAAGGTCGCCTTCGAAAGTTCGATCATCGAGAAGGGCAACTGGAAGCTCGTCTGGGAAAACAACCGCGAGTGCTATCACTGCGCCGCGAACCATCCAGAACTCTGCCGCACCTATCCGGAAGCTCCGTCGGCAACCGGCGTGCAGGGCGTGATGGAAGATCCGGAGATCAACCAGCTCTGGAAGAATTGCGCCAGCGTCGGTCTGCCTGCAGAATTCAACATGTCCGAGGATGGGCGCTATCGCATCACCCGCATCCCACTTCTGCGCGACGCGGTGAGCTACACCATGTCTGGCAAGGCGGCTGTCAAGAAGCCTTTGAGCGATCAGGTAGCTGGTAACACGAATATCGGTGCAATGTTGATGTTCAACTATCCATCAACTTGGAACCACCTGATGGCAGATCATGCGATTTCCTTCCGCGTTCTGCCGATCAATGCCGAGGAAACGCTTGTCACCACCAAATGGCTCGTCCACAAGGATGCCGTCGAAGGCGTGGACTATGATCTCGATGAACTGACCCATGTGTGGATCCAGACCAATGACCAGGACCGGCAGATCGTTGAAGAAAATGCGGTGGGCATTCGCTCGCCCGCTTATCAGCCGGGCCCTTACTCGGTTGAACATGAAGGCGGCGTGATGCAGTTCCTCGAATGGTACACCAACACCATTACGCCGCGCCTGCGTGGTGAAGCGGCAAAGCTCAGCCGCGTCGCCTGATTTTTGAAATGCAGTTGAAGAAGTGAGAAGGCCATGCAGCCTCTGAAATATCTGGACGAGATGCTGCCGTGGAACGACAGGTTGCAGATGCTGGAATGCATCTCGGCCATCGAAGAAGCGCCAGACGTCATGACCTTCTCCTTCAAGACCGCCGAGGACAACTGGTTCCGCTATACGCCGGGCCAGTTCGTCACTCTGGAACTGCCGATTGAACGGGCAGATGGCCTCGGCCCGGTGCTACGGACCTATACGCTTTCCTCGACCCCATCCCGCCCCTACCACGTCTCCGTCACTGTCAAGGCGCAGAAGGACAGCATCGGCACGCGCTGGATGCTCGACAATCTGCGTCCGCCGATGAAGATCAAGGCTTACGGACCGAACGGCGATTTCTCACTCGCCAATCATCCGGGCGAAAAGTATCTTTTCGTCTCTGCAGGTTCCGGCATCACGCCGATGGTCTCCATGACGCGCTGGCTCTTCGACTGCGCACCGGCAACCGACGTCGCGTTCATCAATTGCGCGCGCACGCCGGACGACATCATTTTCCGCCGTGAACTGGAGCTGCTCGCCGGTCGCATGGAAGCAATGCATCTGGCCTTCATTGTCGAGCAATCATCGGCACGCCATGTCTGGCCGGGCTTGCATGGGCGAATAGACCGCGCCCGGCTTGAACTGCTGGCGCCTGATTTCCTGCATCGCAAGGTCTTCTGCTGTGGACCGGAGCCGTTCATGAACGGTGTACGAGGCTTGCTGGAAGACGCCGGTTTCAACATGGCCAACTATCATCAGGAGAGCTTTAATCCGGCCAGCGAGATTTCGTCGGTTCCGGTGCCGTCCACGCTCTCCGAACCGGCGAGCACAGTGACAGCACCCATCGCCCCGGCCGTGGCAGCAGCCAGCGTCGTCTTCAGCCTTTCCGGCGTGGAAGTAGAATGTACGGAAAACGACACAATCCTGCTTGCCGCCCGTAGTGGCGGCCTCAAGATTCCGAGCGCCTGCGAGTTCGGAATCTGTGGCACCTGCAAGGTGAAGTGCCTCGGCGGAGAGACCGAGATGAACCACAATGGCGGCATTCGCGACGACGAAATTGCCGAGGGCTATATCCTCGCCTGCTGCAGCCGCCCACGCGGTCGCGTGGAGATCGATGCTTAGAGCGCATCCAGAAAAGTGCGAAGCGGTTTTCGGAATAAGATGCGCGCTCTGATAATCAGGCTTTCTTCAGGAATTCGGTCCGCAGCACCAGTCCCTTGACCTGCTTGGTGCTGCAATCGACTTCGTCCGGATTTCCGGTGAGGCGAATGCCCTTGACCAGCGTTCCCCGCTTCAATGTCGTGGAGGTTCCCTTGACCTTCAGGTCCTTGATCAAGGTGACGGAATCACCGTCATTCAACTGAGTTCCATTGCTGTCGCGGACGATAACATCTGTCATGATGGTTTCCTGTCTGATGTCTGATTTGAGCCGTCCGTAGCACTCTTGCCGATGTTATACCAGAACGCGGCTTATTGCTGGTCTCGTGAACCCTGTCTGGCTATAGTCGGTTACGGAATAAGCTGGATGTTTGTATTTACGCATGTCTTTATCCTGAAACCGGTTTCCACTTCCGGGAGACATGCTCTAAGCGGGAGCACCTTATGATCGGCCATGCACTTGTGGTTGTCGACGTCCAGAATGATTTCTGCCCCGGCGGTGCGCTAGCCGTCGATCGCGGTGACGAAATCATTCCCACCGTCAACCGGCTGATCGATGAAAGCGAACACGTGATCCTCACGCAGGACTGGCACCCGGCCAATCATTCAAGCTTCGCCTCGACTCATGCCCACGCCCAGCCTTTCGATACGATCGAGATGGCCTATGGCCTGCAGACGCTCTGGCCCGACCATTGCGTTCAGGGCGGTCATGGTGCAGATTTTCACGCCGATCTGCAGTGGACACGGGCACAGCTCGTCATTCGCAAAGGCTTTCGCATCGGCATAGACAGCTATTCTGCATTCTTCGAAAACGACCGCAGCACGCCGACCGGTCTTGGCGGGTATTTACGCGAACGTAACATTGGTTCGCTCACTCTGGCGGGACTGGCAACCGACTTCTGCGTCGCCTATTCGGCGCTCGACGCCATTGCAGAAGGCTTTCAGGTGCGCGTCCGTCTGGATGCGTGCCGCGGGATCGACCTTAATGGCTCAATGGACATCATGCTGCAGAAGATGAAACAGGCTGGTGTCGAGTTGATTGACGAGCCTGTTTCAGCATCACATTTACTCTAGTGGTCTGATTCCGACATTTGCGTCCCTCTGATACAGGCGCCGAGCAAATGTCGGAATCGCAAAGACCACTGGTAACTTCATGTATCTAGTGGATTTTTCGAATTTGACGTTTGAAACAGCATCTCATGAAGTCGGGATTCAAACGTCAAATTCAATCCACCAGTTCGCCGTCCGGCAGCACGACGAAGATCAACACAGCGATGATGGTGATGAAGAACCGGAACGCGGATTCGATCCCGTTCCAGGTTTGCGACATCCACATGCCGAACCATTCGCCGCCAACCGACATGAAGCCGACCTGCCAGACCAGAAAACCGAGTGCGAGACCGGCAATGGCCCATTTCTTCGAACGGTTGAAGCTGACCGCCCGGTCAGTCAGACGGCCGAGCATCGCAAACGCCCCGATCCAGCACAGGATCGCCGTCAGCGTCTCTGCCGCGATGATGAGAATATAGGCGGCATTGTGCAGCATCGGATTAGTGATGGCGCGATACTTGATAGTGGCATCGGGAAAGATGGTATCCATCATCAGGACGTGCTGCACGAACCCGAAATTCGTGTCGTAATCGGTGATATTACCGAACGAAACCAGCGTTGCGAAAAAGGCTATAGCCGCCACGAAGGCGGTTTTGCTCAAACGTGTTACGATCATGGAAATCCCCTTCCCCGAATGAGCCGCAGCGCGCCGATCATGATCCCCTGAAAACGATCTGCAGCATGAAAGCGCGATGTCAGTCGCGTCCGGTGATGGTCCTCAACTCCGGCGATTCGGTCAAGGCCAACAAAAAGGGCAGCCGAAGCTGCCCTTCTAATCCAAGGATACAAGGCCAACTAGTGCCCTGTCACCTTTTCGGCTTCTTCCTGCCAGTTCGGATTGAGCCGGTTGTAGCGCAGCGAAGACATGAACGAGAGACCGATCAAAGCCGCGCCGATAAGGCCGGTAATGACTTCCGGAATATGTACCAGCGTCTGGACATACATGATGACCGCCAGAACCAGGATCGCATAGAAAGCACCATGTTCGAGGTAGCGGTACTGACCCAGCGTCTTGCGCTCGACAAGCATGATAGTGAGCGAACGCACATAGAATGCACCAATACCGAGACCGATAGCGATGATGAACAGGTTCGTGGTCAGCGCGAACGCACCGATAACACCGTCGAACGAGAAGCTGGCATCCAGCACTTCAAGATAGATGAAGGCGCCGAGACCACCGCGATGGACCATATCCATCTGCTCCTGCGTCGCATCCAGAACCTCGCCCAGTCCTTCGACAGCGAGGAAGGTCAGAAGACCGAACAGGGCTGCGATCAGGAAGGTGTGCGAATGTTCGGCATCAAGCTGGTACGAGAAGAAGATGATCAGAGCGATTGCCACACCGATCTCGACCCCCTGCACCGAAGCAAACTTCGACATACGGCTTTCGATGGCCTTGATCCAGTGCACGTCCTTCTCGACATCAAAGAAGTACTTCATGCCGACCATCAGCAGAAATGTACCGCCAAAGGCAGCAATACCTGTATGGGATTCCGAGATCACGCGAGCATATTCATCCGGCTGCCAGATCGCGAGTTTCAATGCCGAGATCGGATCGGTCCACATGGCAACGGCGACAATGGCAAGCGGGAAGATGATGCGCATGCCGAAAACGGCAATGATAATGCCCCAAGTCAGGAAGCGATGCTGCCATTCCGGCGTCATGTCGCGCAGGATGCGCGCATTGACGATAGCGTTATCGAAAGAAAGCGATATTTCGAGAACGCTCAAAACTGCACAGATGATGAAGACGGAGACCATTCCCCCAAAAGTGCCGGTCATTTCGAAACCGAGCCAAACGGCACCAGCGAGACCCAGTACGGTAAAAACCATGGGCCAAATAAAGTAACGAAGAGTGGCCATTTCAAACCATTGAATTCTTATTGTTTATCAAACGGAAACAGACACTGGCCGCTACAGCACACTGCCGTGAAGCGAAATCCGCTTCCCGTCGCGCGCGCGCTACCTGACCACTGCTCTTCCCGCCGAGGCCGTACCGGCTATGTAAGTAGCTTGCCAGATGCAAACAAGAGAAAGCGTGGCAATAATTTGGCCAATTTGCGGATTTGATGTGCTGAAATATTTCGTTACTATTCTGTGATACTAAAGTAGAACAGCCTCACAGCTCCACCTACTCGCCCTCATAGTAAAATCTGCCGGAACGTCAGATTTGTGCGAATTGTCACGTGGCAAAAACTTCATCACAACATAGATTTATAATGTGGGCTGCGCACCGCTGCCGGTTGCGGGCCTTTCAGGAATAAGGGAATTCAACAGATGATTGCTCCGGAAGAGCTACAGCGCCGAATAGAAAAAAGACTTGCCGAGAGCAGTTTTTCACAACCGGAACTTCTGATCCGGCGGGCGCATCGTTTGGCGCAGGAAGGCAAGAACGGATCAGCCTCGGTGGCCGACGCACTGCTGAAGGAAGCCGGTTCGCAAATAGGTCTGCAGGAGCTTTCCGAAATAATCGACCACAAGCCCTGGCTGCTCGAAACGATTATCAATGGCGCTGGGAAAAAGGTCGGCAACTCCGACCATCATTAGATGTGCGTTAGAACAAACATTTAGAGCGCATTTCCAGTATTTTTCTTTCGATACATGACTGCAAGGGGAGACACAGATGATGATAACCGGACCTCAATGCCGTGCAGCCAGAGCGCTTGTGGAATTCTCACGCGACCGTCTGGCCCAACTATCGGGGATCGAAGCAGCGACCATCGAGCAGTTTGAGCGCAAGCTCGGTACGCCAACGGGCGAACAGATACAGGCATTGGCCAATGCGCTGGAAAAAGCCGGTGCGCAATTCATTCCCGAAAATGGTGGCGGTGTCGGGGTACGCCTGAAATTCAATCGTTCGGAGACCAAACGCATTGCCAATCTGGAGAACGAGGGCGGCCCGACTGCCTCCGACGAGGTGCCGTAGCAAGCGCAGGCTTTTCGATAGCGCGTCCTGAAAACGACCGCGTAAATAGTTGGAGCGCCGACCCGGTTCAATCAGCTCGGCGCTCCAGACTCTCAATTCCTGAAAAGGCTTACTTGTCAGTCAGGGCTGGCGGATTCAGACGCTCCTGCATCTTGATCGTCACCAGATCCTTGGCTTCAAGATTATAATCTTTGAAAGCAGCACCGCGAAGAACCTGATCGTCATAGGTCTTGACGTAGTAAGTCATGTTCTTCATGTCGGCGATGGTCGTCCACTGCGTGTATTCGAGCGGCGTTGCCGGGTCCACGATCCAGCCCTTGGGAATATCAAAGTTGTTGGCGATATGCTCGGCCAGACGAACGCTTTGCGGCCCGCTCGGCACCTTTGCGGCCGACAGAACGAAAGCCGTTGCGCGCACAAACCTTGATGGAGGCGTCGTGTCTCCAGGCACGCCCAGCATACCCGATCCTTCACCCAATGGCGTGAAAGTAGCGCCATTGACCTTGAGCGGCTTGGTATTGTCCGGCGACAGGTGAACATAATTGCGCAGATTGGTCATGTGCCAGTCGAAGGACGGCGAATTCGTCATCACTCCGAGCGGATTGTCATAAACCTTCAGCTTGCCATCGATGGGTTCAATGACAATCGATGCACCCGTCGCATCGTGCAGTGTATAATGCACAGGTGGTGCGAAACCCATATTGGGTTGCTTGACATCAATGACGGCAATGCTGCCAAGAGCTGCCTTCACTTCCGCCACGGTGGAGAAATTGGTCAGGGCCCAGCTCAAAACATCCCAAGGAGCAAGGCTGTCTTCCGCCTTGGCCGTGGAAGGATCCTGGAACTTGGCGTAATCCGGGAAATAGAGGATGCCGCCCGCAAGTCCCTTCTCATTCATGCCATCCGTGAGAGCCGGAATGCCGAATGCATTCATGCCGATCACGGCATATTTGCTCTTCCATTGCTTGCCGGGTTTCGCATCGGCGGCGGTCGCCGTGAAAGCATAGTTTCGCGGAACGACGATCATATCGGACTTGAGTTCGAACCCGAACTCCATCGTGCGCGCATAGACCATACCACCGTCGCTCGTCGGGAGAACGAAGCTGGTGCAGGCGAAAGCTGCCTGAGGAACGACCAGAGCTGCAGCGATGAGAGCAGTTGCAGCGCCCCGCGCAAACATCCGGCGAGACGACTTCCAGATAGATTGTTTCGTTTTCATGATGACCTCGTTACTCCACGATTTGTCATATTAAGAATTGCCAAAATAACTTCCTCGCCTCGCCTCAATGAGAAAAGAGGCGCCGCTCCCATTCCGAATAAATGGTTGCACCTGATGAAAGTCAACAGAACAAACCTTAATATAAGTATCAATTTTCAGTTTATTTCCCGGAATGATTAACATATATATGGAGAAAGATTTGAATCTGATGTATTATCGAAATTGCTAATACATAATCCAGGGGGTTTTTTCGGTGAAAGACGGAAGATCGCGTAACCAGAACGGGAATTTACTGTTAAAATTTTCCAGAAATATTATATTAGCATCAACTGTTTTAATAGGTATGTCAGCGACATCGTTCGCGGCAGATGCCGTGACAACACAACCAGAAATTCAGGACCAGCAGCGCTGGCGCGTGATTTTCAGCCCATATGTCTGGGGTGCATCGCTGAACGGCACCGCTGGTCTGCTAGGCCGCAGCACCGATGTCAACGTCCCCTTTCGCGAGATTTTCGATAATCTCGATATGACTTTCATGGGCAATGTCGATATCAGCAACGGCACGGTTGGTTTTTTCATCGACGGTCAGTACGTCAAGACCAGTCAGGATGAAAACCTCCGCGACAACGAACTCGCCCTCGATATCAAGACAACCACCTTGGCAGCTGGTGCTTATTATCGCGTCTATGAACAGCAGCTCGAGGGAACGACGCTCTTCGGAAACCAGCGGATTTTCGCGATTGAACCAACCGTGGGTGTTCGCTGGACAAGACTGGAGGCCGGACTTGAAGTTGGCCCTTACAGCGAGTCGCGCAAGGTGGAATGGACCGATCCCTTTGTAGGCGCGCGTGTCTTCTACGACATCAATGACCGGTGGAACATTTTTGCAGAAGCCGACATTGGTGGTTTCGGAGCTGGAACCAAACTCAGCGCCAATGGCCAGATCTATCTTGGATATCGAACAATGGTTTTCGATATTCCCACGACATTCCGTGTCGGCTACCGGGCGCTTTATCAGGACTACAAGGACAACGATACGGTTGAGAATTTCAAGTATGACGTGACCCAGCATGGGCCAGTCGTCGGTTTTTCCGTCTCGTTCTAGTGCACAACAAATTAGTTTCTGTTGTTTGACCCGCCGGCAAAACCGGCGGGTTTTTTGCTATTCTCTCCCCTTGATCAGCTCTAAGTAAAATTCAACGACTTCCGGTAATAATAAGCGGGGAATAATCTGGGGGAATGAATGACCTATATCTTCGAGCTGCCGATCTATCTTTCTTTTACGGCCTTCGCCGTACTTGGAATTGTGTTCTATGCGGTTGGACGTTTCGCGCTCGACATGCTGTCCAAACATGCCGCCAGCGACGCTCTGTCCATTCCGATCGGTGCTTTCATCAGCACCATTGCGACGGCCTGGGCCTTGTCGCTCGGTTTTGTTGCCGCTGATATCTGGAGCGTCAATTCCCGGGCAGATCAGGCGATCAGTGAAGAACGCTCGGCCATTTCCCGTCTGATCGGAACGTCCAGGGCCGAGATATTGAATGCGCCTGAACTTACTGCCGCCCTCACCGGCTATCGCCTTGCCGTGATCGATGACGAATGGCGCGAAAAGATCAATGTCGAGCCAGCAGGTTCCGTTGAAACGGCGTTGCAGAGTATCCGGCGCGAGATCATCAATCTGGCACGCGCCGACGTGCCGTCACCCGTTATCTCCCAGCTCATCAACGACTTCGATGAACTGCAGGACGCGCGCAATACCCGTCTGGCTGTCGGATCGACCTCAATCGACTATTACAAATGGTATCTCGTGCTTTCTCTTACATTCCTCACGGCGATAACCATTGCAGCGACCCACGCGGACCGTGTGCGAGCTGGTGTAAAGGCGCTCGTCATTTATTCGCTGACAGCCTCATTCTGCCTCTGGATTCTCGCAATCCACGCCAATCCCTATCAGGGGCTGGAACGCCTTGAACCGTCCCTGCTTTTCACCAGCCACAAGCACGGTTAAGATACCTGGAGATTCGATTTATTTTATCCTGCTGAAATTGCAGGGAAATCTTCTCAATCGAACGCGGAGCAGCGATTTGATGAAACTGCTGGGCGCTGGCGCCCTCATAGGCTTGGCCTTCCCGGTCGGAATGGCTTCTGCACAAACCTTCAGCGTCTGCCACGGTTATGAATGCCATTACCGGACCAAAGTTACGCTGACCGCGAAGGACCAACAGCGTATCCGGAACCTTCTGCAAAATGGCAGTCGCAGCGCAGATGGCGAACGGAAAGCACTGCGAACGGCAGTTGCAATCTTCGAACAGCGCGGTACCGCAGCGATTGGCGTCCGGGACAAGCCGAGAATGCAATTCGGCAAGGCCCGAATCAAGGGCCAGATGGATTGCATCGATGAATCGACCAATACCGATAACTTCCTGCGCTACCTGCAATCACGCGGCTGGCTGAAGCACCACACTGTCGCGCGACGCACGTCCCGCGGCGCTTTCTTCGATGGACGATATCCACACTGGACGGCAGTTGTCGAAGACAAGCAGGGCCAGAAATGGGCCGTCGATTCCTGGTATGAGGCAGGCGGCGGACCGCCAGACATCATGCCGCTGCAGCAATGGAAGCAGCGCGGTTATATGGGCGAGCGTTAAAACTCGTTCGCCCGTCTTTCCACTTACAATCACTGCCTTATATCGCCCTGCGAAGGGCATTCACTCAATAGCAAACGGGCATCCTGCCCTAGAGATTACCGGGCATCACAGAGGGGACGATCCATGCCGATTGTGAAGCGGTCTTTTTCCAGCATCTGCACTACAGCGCTCGTTGCAGGCAGCATGCTTGCCGCACCGATTGCCGAAGCTTGCACACGTTTCGTGTATCACGGGGCCAACGATCAGGTGATGACCGCCCGATCCATGGATTGGAAAGTGGATGTTGCGACCAATCTCTGGGTCTTTCCACGCGGCATGAAACGTTCCGGCGAGGCCGGCAAGAACTCGCTTCAGTGGACATCCAAATATGGCAGTGTGATCGCCTCCGGTTACGACATTTCCACGACAGATGGACTGAACGAAGCAGGACTTTCCGTTGGCGCATTGTGGCTCGTTGAATCGGAATATCCGAAATATGACGGCACCACACCGGGCCTCAGCATCGCGGCTTGGGCGCAATATGTGCTTGATAACTTTGCCACAGTCGACGAGGCGGTCAAAACTCTGCGCGCAGAGCCTTTCACCATCGTGACGGACAAGGTCCCCGGTGAAGACAGACTGGCCACGTTGCATCTGGCCATATCCGATTCCAGCGGCGACAGCGCGGTCATCGAATATATCAACGGCAAGCAGGTGATCCATCACGGCAAGCAATATCAGGTGATGACCAATTCGCCGACATTCGACGAGCAGCTTGCGCTCAACTCCTATTGGACCCAGATCGGCGGCACTGTCATGCTGCCGGGCACCAATCGCGCCGCCGACCGTTTCGCGCGCGCATCGTTCTATGTAAACGCCGTCCCGAAAACCGACGACCCTGTTGAGTCGATTGCCAGTGTTTTCAGCGTCATCCGGAACACTTCGGTGCCTTTCGGCCTGACAACACCTGACCAGCCGAACATTTCCTCGACGCGCTGGCGGACGGTGGCCGACCAGAAGCGCATGCTTTATTTCTTCGAATCGGCTTTGACACCCAATGTCTTCTGGGTTGATCTCAAGGAAATCGACTTTTCGCCAGAGACCGGCAAGGTCAAGAAACTCGACCTCGGCGTCAATCAGACCAACACGTTCAATGGCGTCGTCAACGACAGTTTCAAGGAAAGCGAGCCCTTCAAGTTCCTCGGTCTTTGAGCTGGTTCTACAGTTTTTTGCTGAACCAATCACGCTCCGCTGCGTTAGTTATCCATAACCAACCCAGAACGGAGGACCAACCAATGGACTGGAATCGCGTTGAAGGAAACTGGAAACAGGCCAAGGGCAAGATCAAGGAACAGTGGGGTAAACTTACCGATGACGATCTCGACCAGATCAATGGCCGGCGCGAGCAGTTGGAAGGCAAAATCCAGGAACGCTACGGCATAGAAAAAGACCGCGTGCGTTCTGAACTGGATGATTGGTACAATCGCCAGACCTGGCTTTCATAAAGCCGCATCCTTCAAGAGAAAGCCCTGCCCATTGGCAGGGCTTTTTCAATTATTACCGGCAGCCATCCACGCGCTGCAGAGAGGCGGAAAGCCCCATCAGGGAGAAGGTATAGCGAGTCTGTGTACCGCGTGCCGACGTTGCCTGCACATTGAGCGTTTTGCCCGCGCGCATTGCCCGCATCAGCTTCGCTTCGTCGGCAACATTTTCCGCCCAGGCGCGATTGCCCTCGCTGAAGAACGGAAAGCGCGCGCCATCCACCATCACATTGACCGAACTGTTGGCTTTCAGCTGATATCCCATCACCAATTGAGGGCTATACTGGCCATCCGCCTTGGAAATAATCACGAAATTATCGCCGTGCTGCACGCCGGTCGGCTGAAAATTGATCGGCACAGTCAAAGCATAGCATTTGTTACCCGCAAGCTCGGTGTTCTGGTAAACGCCCCAATCGCGGAATTCACCCAAATAACTCGTCTTCGCTGAAGCCGCGAGAGAGCTCGCCACCAACCCTGCCAATGCCAGCGCAACGGTGGTTGCATTTTTTCTCATCGCCCAAAACCTCCATTTTGTCGCCAGTTCACGTCACTTAAAAAATTGTTTCATTGCGTTACTATTTTCTTAACGAACTGCTAAAATTTGTTGAAAGTTTGCGATGGAAAGCAAAACACCGGTCTGTTGAACAGACCGGATACCGCACAAGGTAACAGCTCCAATGGAAATATCGCGCAACGCGACAAAATTGATTGAAGGAGACATCGCAATCCCCAAGAAGCCCCCCCTTAGACCTCCCGAAATATTTGGTCTGGTACCACATTGCCGTTTTTGCCTGCATTGCACAGGATAACGCGGCACCCGACAATCGCGAGTACAGTTAAGTTCAAAAAAGTCCATGAAGACATGCCGACCACGTATATATGTAGATCGGCATATCTCAATGTTACGCGTTGATTACATCTTTGGCAGCAAGACCTTATCAATTACATGAATAACGCCATTTGACTGCTTCACATCAGCAATGGTTACGTTCGCAACATTGCCATTCTCGTCGGTTAACGTAATCTTATCGCCGCTTTCCTTTGCCTTGAGAATACAGCCACCGACTGTCTTCACATCATGCGAGCCCTTGTCATCGGCAATCATCTTCTTGATGTTCTTTGACATCGCGTCCGCTGCAACGACGTGGCACGTCAAAACCTTGGTTAGCTTTGCCTTGTTTTCAGGCTTAAGCAGTTCATCAACAGTGCCTTTTGGAAGTGCGGCAAACGCTTCGTTTGTTGGTGCAAACACTGTAAATGGCCCCTTACCTTTCAGCGTTTCCACAAGGTCTGCGGCCTTTACTGCTGCAACCAGTGTAGTGTGGTCTTTGGAGTTCATCGCATTTTCAACTATGTTTTTGTTCGCATACATTGGCGAGCCGCCGACATTGGGGTTTTCGGCATAAGCAGATGTGGCAGCAACCAGCATTACAGTTGCTGCTGAAAGTGCACGGAACGTAAAGGGGTTCATAGTCTGTCTCCTCCTAAAGCAAACAATTCTGGGAGATAACACCTGCCCAGAAGCTCCTGAAAAGGTAGCCAATGAGGAAGACGAGATTAGAAAGAGAAAAGTTTCAGGAGCCAAGCCAAACTTGTGGCACCTTACAATGGGCGCACAATACCACTAGCCACGATTGGGCCAGATGGTACCCCGGTTGGAGACCCGCCAAATGGTTCAAGACTGACGGCGAGTGTCGTACCCGCTGTAATATCGTCGCGTAGTTCAAGCGGAATGGTAAGTTCCCCTTGTTTGCCTGGCTTAAAGATGCCCAGCGAAACCGGGTTGCCTTTTTGCAGTACCAACCAAAGTTCAAGCGATTTCTCGCCGGAGGCTCCAGCTGCAACAGGGATGACTTGAAGATATCCGCTGGCCGGATCATAGGAAGCGAGCAAATTCACACGTACGTCTGTTGCTGACAGTTCGGCAACCAGAGGACCGCTGTTCTTAGACGTTAGATTACCGCCGAAAGCGAAGATAATCGCTACACCGGCAGCGATTGTTGTTGCCAAAGAAACCCATCGCCAGAAGATAACAGAACTCCATAACGACACAGTATGCCCTGCATCCTGTGTCGATCCAAACAATCGCTTCTCTATTTCTCCGAATATATTTTCATTCACTGGCAATTCTTGATAGTCGTCATTGAAATGCGAGAAACTGATCTGCCATCGCTCAACTAGTAACGCGAACTCCTTGTCATGAAGCATCCTTTGCTCCACTTGGCGACGCTTCTCATTTGACAAAACGCCGAGCACGTATTCACCAGCCAGCACGTCATCCTGACCGCGTTTGCCATGATTTTGCTCGCTTGATGTCATCGCTGCATGCACTCTCTCAGTTTCAATAGACTGCGTCGCAACCAAGTGCGTACAGTATTCAAAGGCACTTGTAATTCCTGGGCGAGCTCAAGATAGCTGAGACCTTCCACATAAGCTTGCCGAACCGCTTTCGCATGAACTTGATCAAGCTCTCGCATGCAATCATCTATCCGGCGTCCTTCGTCTCTTGCCAGCACCTCCTTCTCGGGGCTTGGATTGACGTCGTCAGCCAGATCATGAACTTCGTCAAGATCCTCCGTAACAGGTTTTCTTGCTCGAATGACATCTATTGAATGATTGCGGGCGATAGTTGCCAACCAAGCTGAAGCCACGCTTTCACCAATCCCAAACGTACTCGAACGTTTCCAAATCTTGATATAGACGTCTTGAAGGGCTTCCTCTGCCTCCGATCTGTCTTTCAATATACGAAGGCAAATCGCGAATAGTTTCGGGCTAGTATCCTTATAAAGTGAGGCGAAAGCGTCTTTGTCACCCAAAGCCACTTTGCTAATCAGAACGGATGTTTCATCTGTCTGTTTCAACGAAATTAGTGCTTCTCATACGAATCTGCGGGATCAGCGAAAACGATTATTCGGCATCCGTATCAGTCCAGCATAATACTCTTTAAAAGAGCTTGAATATGCTCAATCATATGCAAAAACTAATTGCTGTAAATATCAACTTGAATAGCCGCTTTACTTGCACCAACTGGACATGGTTTGGCTGAGTCTCGTTTAGAGTTGCAAACGAGCGCACAGAACGGCGAACTCGCCAAAGATAAGCCAAATAAATTACTGAGGGAGAAAATGGTGGGCCCGGAGGGACTCGAACCCCCAACCAAGCGGTTATGAGCCGCCGGCTCTAACCAATTGAGCTACAGGCCCCACGCAACGTTGACCTACCCTAAAGAAAGCCGGGATACAAGCTGTCAAATGCATCAGTTGCCCTAATGCGCACATATTCAGTTGCGATGCATACAACCTAGAGCATTTCCAGCAAAAGTGCGAAGCGGTTTTGCGTAGGATAATGCGACGAAACAAATAGTTAGAGCGGTTCCAGCGACTCCGCTTTAACTGGAACCGCTCTAAAACCACGGTATTTCTGATTTGAACCAGCAGTTGTAATTGGCACGCAATTCGAATCTGATATCGTCGGCTTCATACATAAGAGGGAACTTAAGAAATAAGCGATTTCAAAGGCAAAGTGGCCAGCCGCTCCGGTGTAACCAGCTTTGCCAGAGCTGCCTCAACTTTCTCTACAGGAGATTTTATGAACAACCGCGCTACCACTCTTCTTGCAACCTCCTTTTCTGCAATCATGCTCGCAGGCGCGCTGACGCTGCCAGCTCTGGCACAGGAGAATCAGATGACGAAGCAGCCTGCGCGTATCGCCGTCACTGGCGAAGGCACCATGACCGCCTCGCCCGATATGGCCATCCTCAATCTCTCCGTACTGCGCGAGGCAAAGACCGCTCGCGAAGCTATGACCGCCAACAACGAAGCCATGGCGAAAGTACTCGAAGCCATGAAGAAAGCTGGTATCGAAGATCGCGATCTTCAGACCGGCGGCATCAACATCCAGCCACGCTACGTCTATCCGGACGACAAGAATGGTTTGAAAGAACCAAGCATTACCGGCTATACGGTTTCGAACAGCCTGACTGTACGCGTGCGCGATCTGGCCAAGGTCGGCAATGTGCTTGATGAATCCGTCACGCTCGGCGTCAATCAGGGTGGCGATCTGAGTTTCGTGAACGACAACCCAGCCGCCACGATCAATGAAGCGCGCAAGCGTGCCGTTGCCGACGCCATCGCCAAGGCAAAGACCCTTGCCGATGCTGCCGGTGTAGGCATTGGCCGCGTTGTCGAGATCAACGAGCAGAGCCGCCCACCCATGCCGATGCCAATCGCTCGTGCTCAGTATAAGACCATGGCTGCAGCAGCGCCGGAAGATGCCGTGCCCGTTGCAGCTGGCGAGAACAGCTATAACGTTTCGGTCAATGTCGTTTTCGAAATCAAGGAATAATGGCAATCCAATTGGCAATTGCGAAGGGGCGCTCCAGCGCCCCTTTTCTTTTACCCGCCACAAAGAAAAGCCCCGGCCTGATTTACTCAGGCCGGGGCTTTTGAAACTTAAACCGTGCGCCTTAGCGAATGATCGGGCAACCACGAACATTTGCGAACACGACACCGGCAGGGCGACCATGACGGAAGCCACGAACCTGAACCGACTTGCCGCGATAGACGACACGCGCATTGCGGATGCCCATGCGATTAGCCTTCATCTTGGCGCCTTCGATGGAGCAGGCACGGCCACGATAAGCTGGACGGCTATGGTGGTAGCCTCGGTAATCGATATTCACGATGGCAGAGCTTGCCGACGTGCTGATGGTTGGAGCGACAACCGGCGATGCGGCGCTGGCGGAAGCTGCCGTCGTGAAGATGGCGGCAACACCAAGAGCGGCGGTTACGACGAACGACTTGAGCGAAATAGCAGACATCTTTGAACCTCTTCGATTTGTTTTCAGGTCTTGCCTGAGGCACCCGAGAAGTAGCGCCCTATAGATGAACAGAATGAAAAACCAACGTTCATGTGCCGTTCAGCTTCATATGAAGTAGAAGGAATGCCTGCGCACTGCTTTTATAAACTTAATAAATTCAATGCGTTATAAGGAAACAAAATCCGCGCTGCTATATTTGAAGCATAGATTAAATTTACGCAATGTTTGAAAAACGCAAACGAGCCATCAGCGGTGGCTCGGCATCACCATATGATCGAGATAATCGTCGTCATCTTCCAGATCGTGATCGAAAGCCGTCACCTTGCCGCGAACGGAAATACCTGCCTCGTGCACCGTTTCGGGTGAACCCGAAATAAGCGGATGCCACCAATAGAGATCCGAACCTTCTGCAACCAGACGGTAGGCGCACGTCACAGGCAGCCAGTCCACCTCGTCAACGATTTCCGGCGTCAGAAAAACGCAGTCCGGCACCGTCTTCTTGCGGTTCGGATAATCACGGCACTGGCAGCTGTCCGGGTTGAGCAGCGTGCAGGCAACGCTGGTCCAGTAAATCTCGTTTGTGTCGTCATCCTGCAATTTATGCAGGCAACATTGGCCGCAACCGTCACACAGGCTCTCCCACTCGCTGCGGGTGAGCTGGTTCAAGGTCTTGGTGCGCCAGAATGGTTTGTCGTTCATAACGCAGCGTATAATGGAATTATGTCGGGAATGGCGTGGACAAATCGCCGCCATTTCAGAACACTTGATATTCGATCCGGATCGGGCTATTAGACCCGCGTCATCATCATGACCGTAAGCGTCTTACGTTAGGCAACGCATCAATCTCGCCGGGAACGGCAATTCGCATTGATGTTTCGTTGCGCCTTCCCTGCATAATATTCAGGAATACACATGTCTCAGTTTGAATGCGCACGCCGCAGGAAGCTGCCTGCACGCTATGCATCTATTGTGATGCCGTTCATCCTATCGATCATGATGACGTTCATTGTGTCGTTGATTGCAACCGCCAAGACCCTTGGCATTGCCCATCCCAATCTCGCATCCAGCTGGATGACGGCATGGGCCCTTTCGTGGGTGGTCGCCTTTCCGGTTCTCCTCGCCATTCTGCCCATCGTGCGCAGAATGGTCGCCATGGTGTGCGACCCGCATTAACAGTTAGAGCGCGTTTCGATCTGATAAGATCAGATCGGCGCTCTAACGTCTTCTATTTCAAGCATAATCTTATCGATCCTCGTTTCACTCCGGTCGGATTATGCTCTAAAAAGCAAAAGCCGCGCATCTTGATGCGCGGCTTTTTCAATTCTCTCGCAGGCGGCTCAGCGGAAAATAGCTTCGCCTTGTTCATCCACGATCTGCCGTCCCTTATTCAGCGAAATGCTGGCGGCATCTTCGATGCCGGGGCAACGGTCGGCGCGAACGAAGCGATATTCCTTCACTTCGCCATCGATCGTCTTGGAAATGACGCCGCAGACCTGATACTGCCCGCCCTCGCTATAGGGCGTGGCAATGATCAGAAAGTCCTTGTGTTCAAGGCGACCCGCCTCTTTCGGCTCTGCCGGTGTCTCGGAGGCAGAGCCTCCACCGAAAAGACGCTTCAAAAAAGACATATCGCCTCCCCTTCCCGTATGTGTTTGTTCAGTTCAGCTATCCAGGCCCTAGCTATCGAGGAACGAACGCAGCTTACGCGAACGGCTCGGATGCTTCAGCTTGCGCAGCGCCTTGGCCTCGATCTGGCGGATACGTTCGCGGGTAACCGAGAACTGCTGGCCGACTTCTTCCAGCGTGTGGTCGGTGTTCATACCGATGCCGAAACGCATACGCAGAACACGTTCTTCACGCGGCGTCAGCGAAGCCAGAACACGGGTCGTCGTATCGCGCAGATTAGCCTGAATCGCTGCATCGATTGGCAGAAGCGCGTTCTTGTCCTCGATGAAATCGCCCAGATGTGAATCTTCCTCGTCGCCAACCGGCGTTTCGAGCGAGATCGGCTCCTTGGCGATCTTCAGCACCTTGCGCACTTTTTCGAGCGGCATGGCGAGCTTTTCAGCCAGTTCTTCCGGCGTCGGCTCACGACCGATTTCATGCAGCATCTGGCGCGATGTACGAACGATCTTGTTGATCGTTTCGATCATGTGCACCGGAATACGGATGGTGCGCGCCTGATCGGCAATCGAACGGGTGATTGCCTGACGAATCCACCATGTCGCATAGGTCGAGAACTTGTAACCACGGCGATATTCGAACTTGTCGACCGCCTTCATCAGACCGATATTGCCTTCCTGAATGAGATCGAGGAACTGCAGACCACGGTTCGTGTACTTCTTGGCAATCGAGATGACGAGACGAAGGTTGGCTTCCACCATTTCCTTCTTGGCGATGGTCGCTTCGCGTTCGCCCTTCTGCACCTGATTGACGATACGGCGGAATTCGCCGATGGAGATCGCGGTTTCGGTCGCCAGCATCTGGATTTCCGAACGCAGACGGTCGATGGCGCGCTCTTCCTTGGCTGCAAATTCCTTCCAGCCACGGGCTGAAAGCGTGCTCACGCGCTCTACCCATTTCGGGTCCAGCTCGTGGCCCTGATATTCCTTCAGGAATTCCTCACGACGCACACCGAAGGATTCGGCCAGACGCAGCAGCTTGCCTTCGTTCTGCACCAGACGCTTGTTGATGTCGTAAAGCTGTTCGACGAGCTGTTCGATACGGTTCTGGTTCAGTGACAGCGACTTCACTGCCTTGATGAGCTGATCTTTCAGTTCCTTGTAGCGACGCTCCTGGCTCGACGACAGTTCGCCCGTCGCGGCCAGACGGCCCTCGACCTGCTGGTCCTGCAGCTTGCGCAGTTTCTTGTAGGTGTCGGCGATAAGGTCGAGCGTTTCCATGACCTGCGGACGCAGTTCGGCTTCCATGGCCGCCAGCGACAGGTTGGCTTCGTCCTCGTCCTCTTCTTCCTCTTCCGCGGGCATGTCGCCGCCGACATTGGTAATGTCGTCGTCATCACGCGAGCGGCGCTGAGGCTTGTCATCGCGCGGCTTTTCCTCTTCCACGCGCTCGATCACCGGAGCCTGTTTGGCTTCCGGACCGGCATAGGTGGTTTCGAGGTCGATAATTTCGCGCAGCAGAATGTTGGAATCGTTCAGCTGGTCGCGCCATATGATGATCGCCTGGAAGGTCAGCGGGCTTTCGCAAAGCCCGGCGATCATGGTCTCGCGACCAGCCTCGATACGCTTTGCAATCGCGATTTCGCCTTCGCGCGACAGAAGCTCGACGGACCCCATTTCGCGCAGATACATGCGCACCGGATCGTCGGTACGGTCGGTCGGCTCTTTCTTGGTCGTGGTGGTGGCAACAGCCGTGCCACCGGATTCGACCAGATCGCCGCCCTCTTCCGAGTCGTCGTCGTTGTTTTCTTCGCGGTCGTTGTCCTGCTCGTCATCTTCAACGACATTGATACCCATATCGGAAAGCATCGACATCGTGTCTTCGATCTGCTCGGATGTCACTTCCTCGGAAGGCAGCACGGCATTCAGCTCGTCCATGGTGACGTAGCCGCGCTTCTTCGCGAGTTTGATCATCTTCTTGACAGCATCGTCAGAAAGGTCGAGAAGCGGACCGTCGGCAGCACCTTCGCGCTCGACTTCGGCTTCTTCGTTTTCCTTAACCTTCGTTGCCATATGTTCTTCTCCAGGCGACCCCGGTCGCTTCTAAGATATATAGAGTTCTCGGACAGTTTTGCGAGGCCGCAATCCGTCAGTTGATTCTGCGAGTAGCCGATTTCCTGTTAATGGCGGATTAACCTTGCCATCGGTATCGGGCTTCTTCATCTCCGATTTCTTGTGGGCAGATCAGGCGGTCAACCAGACAACGCCACTTTCCGGGCCACTTTTCCGGCCCAAATCCGGCTTGCTGCCTTGCAGCATCGGATATCACCGGTTTCTGTTCTTTTCCTTGTTCGAACTGTCGTGATTCCGTCATTTACGCCACACGTCAAGAGCGACTCACATGATTCGGGCTTAAAAAGCGAATCATTTGTTGTCGCGACCTCTTCGTTGGCCAGATAGAGCACGTTTTCCGGATCGCAACCCCGCATTTCCGGCTGTTCTCGCAGAACTGATTCGGAAATCCGAATCAGAAACCGCCGGGTGGGCGCCCCGAAGACAGTCCAAAACCGTCGATCAGAGCTTCAGTCGCATCAGCTTTCAAAATCTGATTTTGTATATCTCTGAGACGTGCAAACAATTCGCCCGTCTCGTCTGTTTCAAGTGCGGCCTCAACGGCCCGCAGCTCCTTATGTAGTGTGCGCGCACGCTGATGCAAGTGAAGCGCCTGACGAAGGGCTTCGCGCGCGTCGTCTTCTGCGGCCAGAGCCGTCGCAGTCCAGAGTTTCGCACCCTTCACCACGAGTTCGAGCATTTCAATCTGCTCGCCATGACCGGCATTGACCAGTGCGTGCCGCATGGCGTGACCATCTTCCATATGGCCGGCAGCCAGCACATCCAGCATGGCCAGATGCAGCGACTTGAGTGCCTCATGTCCCAGATCGAGTGCCGCCAGCGTCTCGAAATCTTCTTCAATCAGCCGTGGGTGATTGAGAAGCGTCAGCACGATGGCCGTTTCGCGCAAGGGGGCATGTGATCCAGCGCCCGGCCTGCCGCCCTTTACCAGCGTGGAGCGCACCAGACTGTCGGAAATCGCAAGGCGGCCATTGCCGCCCGCCGGTCCGCCGCGTCCCCGTCCGCCATCATTCCTGCGGTTGAAAGACGAATTGCGCTGACCGCCGCCTTGATACCCTTGACGCCCCTGGCCAAAAAAAGCTTGCGCCCGGTCGCGCATATCCTGACTGTAGTGGCGCCGAATGTCCTCATTCGCGATGCGGCTGGTAATTTCACGCAGCCGCGCCTCCAGTTCGGCGCGGCGTTCCGGCGTATCGAACACACCGCCCGTCGTTTCCCGCGTCCACACCATATCGACCAGCGGTCTGGCGTCACGCAGGACCGCATGAAATGCGGCTGGGCCTTCCGCCTTGACCAGATCGTCCGGGTCCTGCCCTTCCGGCAATAGTGCAAAGCGCAGCGATTTGCCGGGCTGCAAGGCAGGCAATCCAAGATCGACGGCGCGATAGGCGGCGCGAAGCCCCGCACCATCGCCATCAAAGCACAGAACCGGTTCAGGGCTGATGCGCCAGAGAAGTTCGAGCTGTTCTTCCGTCAGCGCCGTACCGAGCGGAGCCACCACCTGATGGATACCCGCCTGCGCAAGCGCGATCACATCCATATAGCCTTCAACAGCGATGATGGATTTGGCCGGCTCTCCAGCTTGCGGCTGGCAGGCCTTGCGCGCCCGCAATCCGTTATAGAGAACCCGCCCCTTGTGAAAGAGTTCGGTTTCCGGCGAGTTCAGATATTTGGCCGGAGCGTCCGCAGAAAGCGCACGCCCGCCGAAAGCAATGATCCGCCCGCGCAAATCCTCTATCGGGAACATGACGCGATCGCGAAAACGGTCGTAGGAAACGGCAATCCCCTCGCCGTGCACGACGAGACCGCACGCTTCGATCTGCTCGCGCGACACGCCTTTGCCAGCCAGAAACTCCTTCAAGGCATTGCGCGACTCTGGCGCATAGCCAATGCGGAACGACTGCTGCGTTGCGGTCGAAAGTCCGCGATCCCGCAGATAGGCGCGTGCCTTGGCTCCAACGGCGCTTTGCAGCTGGTTTTCGAAGAACTGCGCGGCCAGCTCCATGACGTCATAAAGCGTTGCGCGCTGCGCCTCGCGCTTTTCCATTTCCGGATCGCGCGCAGGCATCGGAACGCCTGCCATATCGGCCACACGCTCCACTGCTTCCGGGAAACTCAGGCCTTCAAGATCGGTCAGAAACTTGAAGTGGTCGCCGGTTACGCCGCAGCCGAAACAATGATAGCGACCCTTGCGATCTTCGCAGTGAAAGCTTGGCGTCTTCTCGCCATGAAACGGACAGCAGGCCCAGAAATCACCCTTCGGAGGATTGCTCTTCTTGCGGTCGAACGAAGCGCGCGTTCCTATCAGCGTCGAGATCGGGACGCGGTCTCTGATCTCATCGAGAAAGGAGGGCGGAAAACGCATTACAGATTTCACTTTCAGTTCGTTCAGACAGCGGGAGTGTATTCCTTAGAGTATATAGGCGCGCCCGTTCTGACAGTCCATCGTGCAGGCATGTCCCTCCCCGCTAATCACATGTCGCTGCCAAACAAGCCCGCTGTCACAAAACTGTCATATATCCGTCATGACGCTGCGGGAATGGATTGCTTTTAATTGCGAACAAGCCCATATCTCTTGAAGAATTGATTAGCCGGAACATATTTTTTCTTCATTTGTTGCGTTAGCTTAATCACAGATGTCAACCTCCAACCCGAAGGGATTTTGCCGTGAATGGTTCTTTGGTCCTTTTGCATCTGGCCGGTGCAGTTGCGCTCCTGCTTTGGGCGACACGCATGGTTCGGACCGGGGTGGAGCGTGCCTATGGCGACCGGCTGCGCAGACGCTTGCGCAACCAGATGCAGAACCCGCTGCTTTCCGTCGCCTTCGGCCTTGCCCTTGCTGTCGCCCTGCAAAGCTCGACAGCGGTTACGCTTCTCGTCGGTTCATTTGTCGGTTCAGGTTTCGTAAGCGGCGTTGCAGGCCTCATGGCCGTGCGCGGCGGCGAGCTTGGCTCCGCCCTCGTCGTCAAGATCCTGAGCTACGACCTCACGCTTCTGGTACCGCTCTGCCTTGTCATCGGCACAGGCATCTTCATGACCACCGAGCGCCGCGACTGGCGGCAGATCGGACGCATTCTGGTCGGTATCGGCCTGCTCATCATGTCACTGGAAATGACCGGACAGGCCACCGAGCCGCTGCGGCAAAGTGAATTGCTGCCGGTCATCGTCGACTATCTGTCAAGCGACCCGATCACTGCCTATCTGCTCGCAGCACTCATGACATGGCTGTTTCATTCCAGCGTTGCCGCCGTCATCCTGCTTACGACCTTTGCCTCGCGCGGGCTGATCCATCCAGAGCTCGCCGTGGTGATGGTTCTCGGCGTCAATCTGGGGTCTTCGATCATCGCCCCGATCCTGACCCGGCATGCGCCACCTGAAACCCGCGTCGTGCCACTCGGCAATCTTTTGATGCGCGGCGCCGGGTCACTCATCATGCTCGTGCTTTACCAGACCTTCAAACCGTCGGTTGCCTTCCTCGGCACCGATCCGGTTTCGCAGGTGGTCAATGCGCATATCCTGTTCAATGTCATCGTGATGATTGCCGGTATTCCGCTTTCTGGCCTCGTGCTGCGCGCAACAGAGGCTCTGGTTAATCTCAATGCGGACAAGGGCACCCCGGCTTCACAGCAGCCCATCGAGATCGAGCAATATAGCGCGCTCGACACTGCCGTGCTCGACCGGCCCTCACAGGCGCTTGCCAATGCAACCCGCGAAGTGGTCGGCGTCTGCGACACGATCGAAGTCATGCTGCGGCGGATCATCGAGCTTTATGAGAAGCCCGATCAGGTGCGGATCGATGAACTTGAAGCTCTCGATGACCGCGTGGACAAGCGCCATGCTGCCATCAAGCTCTATCTGACCAAGCTTGCAACCCATGAGCTGAGTGATTTCGAGTCGCTGCGCATGCAGGAATTGCTGGGCGCATGTGTGAAGCTTGAGCAGGTCGGCGACATCATCGTGCGCAACATGCTGGCGCATGTTCAAAAGAAGATGGACCACAAGCTGGAATTCACCGAAGAAGGCTGGAAGGAACTCAGCCATTTCCACGCCATGGTTCTGGCCAATGCGCACATGGCGTTCAATGTGATCGTCTCACGCGATGGCCGTACGGCCCGTCAGCTAGTGCAGGAAAAGGACCAGCTGCGTGAACTGGAAAAGCAGACCAGCATGCGCCATTTCAGCCGACTGCGCGAAGGCGCCACCCGCAGCATCGAGACCAGCAGCATCCATCTCGACACGATCCGCGACCTCAAGCAGATCAACTCGCTTCTCGCCTCAATGGCCTATCCGGTCCTCGAAGAACAGGGCCTCCTCAGCGATACGCGACTGAAAGCCGTCAAGCAGGGCTGAGTATAGCGCCCAAACAATAGAAAGCCCCCGCCAGAGCGGGGGCTGAAACAAAAGCGAAAGGCACTTATGCCTCACGCTTTCACTGCAGAAGCGATTTCACGATGGCGCTGGCCTTGGTGAAATCCATCTTGCCTGCATAGCGCTCTTTAAGAACGGCCATGCACTTGCCCATGTCGCGCAGACCTTGAGCACCGATTTCGGCAATCACATCCGCACAGGCCTGCTTGACCTCATCCTCGCTCATCTGCTGCGGCAGAAATTCGGAAATGATCGTGATTTCCTCACGCTCGGCTTCAGCGAGCTCAAGACGGCTGCCTTCTTCATAGATGCGGGCGGATTCTTCGCGCTGCTTGACCATCTTGCCGAGAATACCCAGCAATTCTTCATCCCCGACCGGGTCCTTGCCAGCAGTACGGTTGGCGATATCTCGGTCCTTTACCGCAGCCAGGATCAAACGCAGCGTCGACATGCGACGCTTCTCCTGTGCTTTCAGCGCGGTCGTGAGGGCCTGGGAAATCTCCTGGCGAAGCATAACGTCTCTCCTGACGGTGTAAGTTCTTTGTTGTTCGTTTCCTGCATCTATACAACAAGCGAATAGAATCGCCGAGCTGTCCGAACCACCATCCCGAGAAATAATAATACGACGATTATCGTCATTATTTCAGGAAAGCATGGCCTCGGACGATTGACCCGGCGTCCAAGTTTCTCTATTGCTCAAGGCTTAGCAGGACATCGGCACGTGCTCGCGGCGGGAGGTTTAAAATCCCCGCTGCCTTTTGGCGCATATATGACCCTTGACGCTTCATCTTTCAAGCCACCCTTCCGGTGGTCGTTGGAACACGAACGCGTGCCGCATAAAGCATGCCGCCCAAAAGTGGGAACCGGTTTTGGGACAACGGCATGCATGGAAACAAACAGTTAGAGCGTCGATTTGATTCCATCAGTTCGACGCTCTAGCTGGCAACGAAATAACAGCACACGCTGGCGCGCGGCTAACAATCAGGAGTGCAGACCATGACAGAAACCACACCGAAAACAGCACCCTGGACTGTTGAGAAGCGAACCGCCATCCTCGTACTTGCGGACGGAACCGTGATCGAAGGCAAAGGCCTCGGTGCAATCGGTGCGATTGAAGCCGAGGTCGTGTTCAACACGGCGCTGACCGGTTACGAAGAAATCCTGACCGACCCGTCTTATGCCGGTCAGATCGTAACCTTCACCTTCCCGCATATCGGCAATGTCGGCACCAATGCCGAAGACGTTGAAGACCTGACGCCGGCCAATCGCCACGGCGCAGTCGGCGCGATCTTCAAGGCTGACATCACGTCACCATCGAATTTCCGCGCAACGGAAGATCTGGATGCGTGGCTGAAGCACCGCGGCGTCATTGCACTGGCCGGTATCGATACGCGCGCGCTGACCTCGCTCATCCGCGAGCGCGGCGCACAGAACGCAGTCATTGCTCATGATCCGAGCGGCAAGTTCGACCTCGAAGCACTCAAGGCACGCGCCGCCGCATGGAGCGGTCTTGAAAATCTCGATCTCGCCAAGGACGTCACGGTTGGCCAGAGCCTCACATGGAAAGAAACTCCATGGACGCTCGCAGACGGCTATGGCGAACAGGACACCCCGGAATATCACGTGGTGGCGCTCGATTTCGGAGTGAAACGTAACATTCTGCGCCTGCTCACCGGCCTCGGCGCAAAGGTCACCGTGCTGCCTGCAACGGCAACGGCTGAGGACGTTCTGGCCCACAACCCGGATGGTGTCTTCCTGTCCAACGGTCCTGGCGATCCGGCAGCGACCGGCGCATATGCCGTTCCAACCATCAAGAAGCTTGTCGAAACCGACCTTCCGGTCTTCGGCATCTGCCTCGGCCACCAGATGCTGGCGCTCGCACTTGGCGGACGCACCGAGAAAATGCATCAGGGCCATCACGGCGCCAACCATCCGGTGAAGGACTACACGACCGGCAAGGTCGAGATCGTATCGATGAACCACGGCTTCGCGGTCGATTCAGACTCGCTGCCGGAAAATGTCGAGGAAACGCATGTGTCGCTCTTCGACGGCACCAATTGCGGCCTGCGCGTCGTCGGCAAGCCGGTATTCTCGGTGCAGCACCATCCGGAAGCATCGCCCGGCCCGCAGGATTCGCACTATCTGTTCCGCCGCTTCATCAACCTGATCCGCGAAAAGAAGGGCGAAACGCCGCTTCCGGAACGCGAACAGGCGGCTTAGAGCGCATCCCGAAAAGTGTGAAACGGTTTTCGGAAGAGATGCGCGTCAAAACAAAAAGTTAGAGCGCCTATCTGATTCAATCAGATCGAAACGCGCTCTAAGCCCTCTAAAAGAATTATCGAAGTAAAAGGCCGGAGTAAAAACTCCGGCCTTTTCATTTTCCGTATCGATCAAACCTCTGAGGGCTTGGCCGAGGGCGTTGGACGCACCCGCGCCACCACGATGACCAGCGCCAGAAAAACCAGTCCGGCTCCGACGGCATAGGGCATTCCAGCGAAGACGAACGGCGCATTCATGCCGGTGAACACGGCGAATAGCTGCGTGAAGATGAGCGGGCCGATGATGGTCGTAATGCTCGACACGCTTGTCAGTGCACCCTGCAATTCGCCTTGCGCGGAAGGCGGAACCTTGCCTGCCGCAATACTGCGCAGCGGCGGATCGGCCAGACCTTCCAGCGCCGTCAGGAAGATGACGGCATAAACCATCCAACCTTCCCATGCGATGGCGTATCCAATCATGCCAAGACAGGAAAACAGCACGCCTGTGATCGCTGTGCGCCGCTCGCCAAGCACCGGCAAGACCCTTGGCAGAACCAGCGCCATCACGAACGCTGCGCCGATACCGAAAAGCCCCAGCGACAGACCTATCTGGGCTTCGCTCCAGTTATAGCGATAAGCACCGACGAAGGCCCAGACGGACGGATAGACGGCATGAGCCAGCCAGAACAGGAAGAAGACCAGCACCACCCAGCCGATGCCGGGATAGTTTCGCATCTGCTTGAGCGCGCCCAGCGGATTGGCCCGGGCGAACTGGAAGGTGCGCCGGTTTTCGCGCGTCAACGTCTCCGGCAACAGGAAATAGGCGAGGATGAAGTTGATGAAAGACAGGAACGCCGCTCCGTAGAACGGAACGCGCGGACCGAACTCCCCCAGCAAGCCGCCCAGCACCGGACCAAGCGCAAAGCCGACACCGAAAGCAATGCCGATCAGGCCGAAATTGCGCGCACGATTGCTGTCATCGCTGACATCGGCAATGTAGGCGGATGCCGTCGCGAAGCTTGCTCCGCTGATGCCTGCCAGCACACGGCCGACAAACAGCATCCAATAGGTGGTTGCGAGCGCACAGATCAGATTGTCGAGCGCGAAGGTGAAAATCGAGGCGAGCAGCACCGGCCGTCGCCCGAAACGGTCGCTCAGATTGCCGATCATCGGCGCGAACAGGAACTGCATTCCGGCATAGACCAGCAAAAGCCAGCCACCATCGACGGCTGCGGTGCTGATATCCGCACCGGTCAGCTCTTCGAGAAAAGTCGGCAGAACCGGCATGATGATCGCAATGCCGATAATGTCGAGGAACAGTGTCATAAAGACGAGTAACAAGCCCCGCCGTACAAACTGGGGATCATGCATGGGACACCTGAAATATGCTCCACGACTGAAAAGGTGGAACATTCATAAATTGTGTTGATTGGAGAACTCGCGCGCCATCGCCGCTCAAAATTGAGCGTCACGCTTGCAAATCGGAAAAAGGCCGCGCCGGTGCGAATGCATTTATCTGGAAAATTATTTCACGACAAGGCGAATATTGCGGGCTTTCGACAAAAAGAACGGGCGTTTTTCCTCCACAAAGAAAAAGGCGGTCGAAACCGCCTTTTTCTAAAGTATCAGAACGACTTTAAACATCACCGCTGAATGTATCACAGGATTCCAGCTTGCCGCTATCGAAGCCGCGCTGGAACCACTTGGCGCGCTGGGCGGATGTGCCATGATTGAAGCTTTCCGGCACAACGTAACCCTGACTACGGCGCTGCAGCGTGTCATCGCCGATCTGGTGTGCCGCATTCAGAGCTTCTTCAAGGTCGCCCGCCTCCAGAATGCCCTTCTGTTCCGTGTAGTAACCCCACACACCGGCGAAGCAATCGGCCTGAAGCTCAACACGAACCGACATCTGGTTGGCCTGCGCTTCGCTCATCTGCTGACGCATCTGGTTGAATTTCGGCAGAATGCCGAGCAGGTTCTGGATATGGTGCCCGACCTCATGCGCAAGGACATAGGCCTGTGCGAAATCGCCGGAAGCGCCAAAACGGTTTGCCAGTTCCTTATAGAAGCTCAGATCGATGTAGAGCTTGCGATCGCCGGGGCAATAAAACGGCCCGGACGCCGCGGAAGCAAAGCCGCAGGCCGAACGAACCTGTCCGGAAAAGAGCACCATGGTCGGCGGCGTGTAGGTCTGGCCGCGTGACTTGAAAATGCCGCTCCAGACGTCTTCCGTCTCAGCCAGTACGGTGCGGGCGAACTGCGTTGTCTCATCATTGGCAACCGCGCCCCCCTCGGCAGCGGTCCGTCCGGATTGACCGGCTTGCTGGGTTACGCTCGGCCCCATGCTGCCATCGCCGAACAGGATCGGCAGCGGATCGATACCAACCGCACGCAGCACGAAGAACATCACCACCAGAATGAGAATACCGGAAATGCCGCCGCCGCGAACGATTCGAAAGCCGGGACCGCCAAGGCCCCCGCCGCGACCGAAGCCGCCACCTATGCCACCGCCCTGCGCCCCGCGCTGATCTTCCACATTGTCACTTTGCCTACGGCCTTGCCAGCGCATTGACCAACTCCCCTACACCGTGCCGCTCTCGACGAAGCAGCACCAAACTATACATGTAATTGTCGCATAAAGAGTTGGCACGGCAACATAAAAAGTAAATGGCAGTGTCAATCACAAACGAAGACTCTTTCGCAATAGTTTGGACAATAGAAATCCCTTTCCGCTTCGATAGACAAAACCTGTCAAAACAAGCATCAATGGAAGGGATCCTAGAAAAATTGACGGCTTCCTTCACAATGTCACAAACATGAAGGCGAAGCCTTCACAATCTATACGCTAGTAATTGCGGAAATGCGCGGCATTCGCTAAAGCATGCTCTGTCAATGGGGGCATAGACGATGCAGAATCGAAAACAGCTTTATTCGATCCAGATATTGCGCGGTCTTGCGGCAACGGCCGTCCTGATCGCCCATACGATTGAGCATCCGCGCGCAGAAACAAACAATGCCATCACGATGCTGGGTGTTTTCGGCGTTCAACTGTTCTTCGTCATCAGCGGTTTCATCATCGCCTATGTCAATGCCGACGGCCCGTTCAGGCCCGGTGACTTTCTGCTGCGCCGCGTTTTCCGCATCGTGCCGCTTTACTGGCTCTGCACGATCACGGTTTTCATCTGCGCTCTTTATCTGCCGTCACTGTTCAAGACGACGGTTCCGGATGTGGGCTATTTCATCAAATCGCTGTTCTTCATACCCGCCGCCACACCGGGTGACCCAAGCGATTGGCGCCCGATCTTCAAACTCGGCTGGTCGCTGAACTACGAATTGTTCTTCTATCTCGTATTCGCCTTGTTCTGGTGGTGCAAAAATGCCTTACAGCGCACGATCTTGCTGACCGGTATCTTCGGCGCATGTGTCATCGGAAGCTTCTTCGTCGAACCATCGGCGAGCATCGCTGCATTCTATCTTCACAAGAACCTGCTGACATTCATGTGCGGCATGTGGCTGGCCGAAGCGGAAAAACACCGCCTGTGGGAAAAATTGCCCCCGGTGGCGCTGGCCGGAATTGGCGTCCTCGCCATAGCGGCTCTTTACGGCACCTTCTCCACCCCACTGGTCGCATTCAACAACTTCTTCACTTATCTCATCATGTGCGGTGCGGCTGTTTTACTGGTTGCCGGTGCATTGGGCATCGAGCGCTGGCTCGGCGACCTGCGAGACAATTTCTTTGTCGATCTCGGGGCGACTTCCTATTCGCTCTACCTGACACATATGTTCGTGGTCGGTTTTGGCTGGGCGGTGATGCGGAAGCTGAACCTCGGCCCCACACTTGAGATCGCCGGCATGGCTGCCATCGTGATTGGTGCGATCATCGCAGCAAAGATTTCCTATCGCTTGATCGAACTACCGTCGAACAGGCTCGGCCATATGCTCACAAAGCGCAACAAACCATCGCTGAAAGTCGCTCAGGCAGAAGCCTGAACGGCCCGCGAGCACTGTGTTTCGGTCATAACATCGACGGAGAAAGTATGAGGCGGGCAAGAATTTTCGTGAATGCCCGCACTTTCTTTGAAATAAAACGATTTGTGGGGTTCCGCTTTCGGAATCGATTGCCTATAAGGCCCGCTTAGCCCACAGAATTCATACGCTGCCAACCCGCCGGAAAACCGTGCGGGCTTTTCTGGCAGGCTAAGCAGCATGTCTCTCGAAAGTGGGAAGCGGTTTCGAGACAAAGACATGCGTAAAACAAGAGCATGATCCCGAAAATGGGAACCGGTTTTCGGACAAGATCATGCGCGCGAAGAAGATAGGACGAGCGCCCATGCCGAAACGTACAGATATCAAATCGATCCTGATTATCGGCGCGGGCCCCATTGTCATCGGCCAGGCTTGTGAATTCGACTATTCGGGCACGCAGGCCTGTAAGGCGTTGAAAGAGGAAGGCTACCGTATCATCCTCGTCAACTCCAATCCGGCCACGATCATGACCGATCCCGATCTGGCGGATGCAACCTATATCGAACCGATCACGCCGGAAGTGGTCGCCAAGATCATCGCCAAGGAACGCCCGGACGCGTTGCTGCCGACCATGGGCGGCCAGACCGCGCTGAACACCGCATTGTCGCTCCGCCGCATGGGCGTTCTTGAGCGCTACAATGTCGAGATGATCGGCGCCAATGCGGAAGCCATCGACAAGGCGGAAGATCGCGCGCTTTTCCGCGAAGCCATGGAAAAGATCGGCCTTGATACGCCGGAATCCCGCCTCGCCAACGCCACCGAAATCAAGGACGAAGACCGCAAGCGCCACGAAACCAAGCGCGCCGAAGTCAAGGCGCAGTTTTCGGGTGACGATCTCGACAAGGCGCTCGACAAGCTTGAAACCGAATGGCAGCTCGGCGAAGTCGAACGCAAGCAGCGTTACATGACGCATGCACTTGCAAAGGCTGCGCAGGCGCTCGACGTGGTTGGCCTGCCTGCCATCATCCGCCCAAGCTTCACGCTCGGCGGCACCGGCGGCGGCATTGCCTATAACCGCCAGGAATTCTTCGAAATCATCGAGCGCGGTCTGGACGCATCGCCGACGACCGAAGTGCTGATTGAAGAGTCGGTTCTGGGCTGGAAAGAATATGAAATGGAAGTCGTCCGCGACAAGGCGGACAACTGCATCATCATCTGCTCGATCGAAAACCTCGATCCGATGGGCGTACACACCGGCGATTCGATCACCGTCGCGCCTGCGCTGACGCTGACCGACAAAGAATACCAGATCATGCGTAACGCCTCGATTGCGGTGCTGCGCGAGATCGGCGTCGAAACCGGCGGCTCCAACGTGCAGTTCGCGATCAACCCGGCCAATGGCCGCATGATCGTCATCGAAATGAACCCGCGCGTGTCGCGTTCTTCGGCGCTTGCTTCCAAGGCGACCGGCTTCCCGATTGCCAAGGTCGCAGCCAAGCTTGCCGTCGGCTACACGCTCGACGAACTCGACAACGACATTACCGGCGGCGCAACGCCTGCCTCGTTCGAGCCGTCGATCGACTATGTCGTCACCAAGATCCCGCGTTTCGCCTTCGAAAAGTTCCCCGGTTCCTCGCCGATCCTGACCACCGCCATGAAGTCGGTCGGTGAAGTCATGGCCATTGGCCGTACTTTCCAGGAAAGCTTACAGAAGGCGCTGCGCGGTCTTGAAACCGGCCTGACCGGCCTCGACGAAATTGCCATTCCGAATATCGAGGAAGGCGACGAGAAGAACGCCATCCGCGCTGCCATCGGCACGCCGACGCCGGATCGTCTGCGCATGGTCGCGCAGGCCATGCGCCTCGGCCTGACCACCGAGCAGGTGCACGACGCATCGAAGATCGATCCGTGGTTTCTCGAACAGATCGAAGCCATCGTAAAGACCGAAGAGCGCATCCGCGAACACGGCCTGCCGCAGGACGCTGAAAACCTGCGTATGCTGAAAGCCATGGGCTTCTCCGATGCGCGCCTTGCAAGCCTGACGGATCAGGACGCGGAAGACGTGGCCAAGCTGCGCGGCGAACTCGACGTGCATCCGGTCTACAAGCGCATCGACACCTGCGCTGCCGAATTCGCTTCGCCGACTGCCTACATGTACTCGACCTATGAAACGCCTTTCGTCGGCCAGCCGCGCTCGGAAGCCGAGGTGTCGGATCGCAAGAAGGTCGTCATTCTCGGCGGTGGTCCGAACCGCATCGGTCAGGGCATCGAGTTCGACTATTGCTGCTGCCATGCGGCTTTTGCGCTCAATGATGCTGACTATGAAGCCATCATGATCAACTGCAATCCGGAAACGGTTTCGACCGACTACGACACGTCGGATCGTCTCTATTTCGAACCGCTGACAGCGGAAGACGTGCTGGAAATCCTGCGCGTTGAACAGGAGAAGGGCACGCTTCACGGCGTCATCGTACAGTTTGGCGGCCAGACCCCGCTCAAGCTCGCCAATGCGCTTGAAAAGGCCGGTATCCCGATCCTCGGCACGTCGCCGGACGCCATCGACCTTGCGGAAGATCGTGACCGTTTCCAGAAGCTGTTGATCAAGCTCGATCTCAACCAGCCGAAGAACGGCATCGCCTATTCGGTGGAGCAGGCACGCCTCGTCGCAGCCGACCTCGGCTTCCCGCTTGTCGTGCGCCCGTCTTATGTTCTGGGTGGCCGCGCCATGCAGATCATCCATGATGAACGCTCGCTGCAGAACTATCTGCTCGACACCGTGCCGGAGCTGGTGCCGGAAGACATCAAGGCCAAGTATCCGAACGACAAGACCGGCCAGATCAACACGCTGCTCGGCAAGAACCCGCTTCTGTTCGATACCTATCTGACGGAAGCCATTGAAGTGGACGTCGACTGCCTGTGTGACGGCAAGGACAGCTTTGTCGCCGGTATCATGGAGCATATCGAGGAAGCTGGCATTCACTCCGGTGACTCGGCCTGCTCGCTGCCGGTGCATACACTTTCGCCTGAAACCGTTGCCGAGCTGGAACGCCAGACGGCGGCGCTTGCCAAGGCGCTTCATGTCGGCGGCCTGATGAATGTGCAGTTCGCCATCAAGGACGGCGAAATCTTCATTCTCGAGGTCAATCCGCGTGCATCGCGTACGGTTCCGTTCGTCGCCAAGACGGTCGGCACTCCGATCGCCAAGGTTGCAGCCCGCGTCATGGCCGGTGAAAGCCTGGAAGCAGCACTCGGCGCCTATGGCGGCAAGCCGAAGACGCCTTCCCGCCCGCATATCGCGGTCAAGGAAGCTGTGTTCCCGTTTGCCCGTTTCCCTGGCGTCGATACGCTGCTCGGACCGGAAATGCGCTCGACCGGCGAAGTCATGGGCCTCGACTACGACTATGCTCTGGCCTTCGCAAAGGCACAGCTTGGCGCAGGCGTTGAACTGCCGCGTGAAGGCACGGTCTTCGTATCTGTTCGCGACGAGGACAAGGAACGCGTGCTCGGTGCGGTCCGCAAGCTTGCAAGCATCGGCTTCAAGGTCATGGCAACCGGCGGAACACAGAAGTTCCTCGAAGCCAACGGCGTCGAATCGACCAAGATCAACAAGGTCATCGAAGGCCGTCCGCATGTGGAAGACGCGATCCGCAATCGCCAGATTCATCTCGTCTTCAACACGACGGACAGCGCCAGTGCTGTTTCCGACTCCAAGTCGATCCGCCGCGCAACGCTGATGCAGAAGCTGCCTTACTACACGACCATGGCGGGAGCTGAAGCCGCTGCTGAGGCCATCGCTGCGCTCAAGGCCGGATCGCTGGAAGTGCGCCCGCTGCAGGACTACTTCCGCTGATAGCCTGAAGACATCCCGAAACAAAAAAGCCGCCGGTCATCCCGGCGGCTTTTTTCATGCTGTTTTCAAGGCTGGCAGCTCCAGAGGCTTACCTGAAGGATCGTCTTCCAGATTGATCTGCTGTGTGAAAAGACCGTCATGCAAATGCGGCTTGCCGAGATGGATCACGGCTGCATCCTTCAATTCGGTGTTCAGCATGTCGCGAATCCTGTCATAGGCTTCAGCGTCGAGACCATCGAGCGCACCGTCAATCACGATCCACTGCGGTTTCTGCAATATGAGGCGGGCGAAGGCGATACATTGGCGCTCATCGTCCGTCAGCACGCGATCCCAGCGCGCAACACGATCCATGCTCGTGGAAAGCCGTTCAAGCCCGGCACGCCGCAGGACATTTTCCAGATCCTGTTCAGAAAATTTCTTGATATCAAGCGGATAGACGATCACGCCCTTGAGGCTGCCCGGCGGGAAATAAGGCGCGCGCGGCATAAAGGCGACACCATCGCCAACCGGCATGCCGATCCGCCCCTCGCCCCATGGCCAAAGCCCGCCCAATGCGCGGAACAGCAGCGTTCTTTGCGTTTCGGTCCCGCCCGTCACAAGCACCCGCTCGCCGGGTTTTACCGAAAAAGCCTTGCGGGAGAGCTTCAGGCACTGATCGGGGGCGGCGATGGAAACACCGTCCAGCGTCAGCCTGTCATCTTCGTTCGTCTCAAGATCGATCTGCCGGTCCAGATGACCAAGCTCGTCCATGCGCAGCACCGCCTGACGGAAACTCGCGACACGCAGCAGCGTTGCCCGCCAGTCCGCAATCGCCCCGAAATTGTCGACGAACCAGCGCAGCGCATTGTGCACCTGTGAGAATGCGCCGACGGCCATCATCAGCCCGCCAAATGTCAGACCCCCGCCGAAATAGACCGGAGCCGCCACGAGGATCGGCGCCACGATTGTCAGCCAGCCGTAACCGGCCGTTACCCAGGTCAATCGCGTGGTCGCATAGACGATCTTGCGGATTGCGGCCAGAACCGCATCTATATCCAGATCGAGACGACGTCTTTCATCCCCCTCGCCGCGCGACAAGGTGATGGCATCCAGATGTTCGTTGACCCGCATCAACGATGCGCGGAAATCCGCCTCACGCGCATAGCGATTGGCGTTGATATTGACCAGACTGCGCCCGACGATCCATGTCAGCCATGAGGCAGAGGCCGCGTAGATGATGACAGCCCAGACCATGTAGCCGGGAATGGAGAAGCTGTAGCCAGCGACATGAAACACAAAGCCACTTGAGAGCGACCACAGGACACCGACGAAGCTCACCAGAATGACGGTCGACTGGAGGAGGTTGATCCCAAGATCGCACGACATTTCTGCAAAGTGACGTGCATCCTCATGCAGACGCTGATCGGGATTGATGCCGATCTCGCCGGCATTGGCGAGACGAAATGCCCGACCCGGCACCAGCCATTGCCCCACGAGATCGCGCGCCAGTCCTTCACGCATCTTGAGCTTGAACATCTGGTTGAGCCAGGTTTGCGATACGTTGAGCACAAGCAAGCTGCCCGCAATCCCGAAGAAAACCATCAGCTGATGGAAGAAAGCCTGCAAATCCTTGCGCGCAAGCGCATCGTAGAAGGGTTCGTTCCAGCGATTGATGGCAACCTGTCCGATGGCGATCAGCACGATGAGAACGAAAATACCGGTCCCGAGCGCAATCAGCGTGTTGCGCACCGGCGAGACCATAAAGGCTCCCACCATCATCGAGACTTGGGAAAAAAGATCGGTTCCGTCGCGTGACGGAGAACCACCAATCAGCTTGGCCGAACTCTTGCGAAGGCGCTCCGAGACACTGCGCCTGGGTTTTTTGCGGCGGCGCTCTTTCTTGGGCGCACTCCGCTTCGTCTTGTCCTTGTCTGGTTCAGACGTCATGTCCTGCCTCGCTGCCCATCCGCCCGCTCAATTTTGCAGATATGTTTGCAACATGCTGAATATCTACGTCACGTGGAAGTCAAAGATAGGAGAGCACACGCTTTTCGCGCGCGCCAGCTGCGATGACCCACAACAATATGCGGGTTTTACCGCAAATCATTCGTTGCAATTATGGTCTGAACGCTAACCCTGCCGGAAAAGTCCATGACCGTTACAATCCAACCCACCGACAAAGTACTCATTTACGCGACATGGAACGACCGGCTTCTGGTTTTTGAAGAACCGGATTTTCCTGAAACGCCGCTTCAGGTGCCGGGCGGCACGGTCGATGCGGGAGAAGACATTCTCGCCGCCGCCTATCGCGAATTCGCCGAGGAAACCGGCCTCGTCTATGACGATGGCATGATCCATCTCGAAACCGTCGATTATGACTATCCCGAACAGGGGCAGACAGAGCCTCACCGCCGCCACTGCTTTCATCTGCGATTGAGAAACGCCGTACCTGAAACCTGGGATCACTATGAAATGTCGCCCTGCGACGGAAGCGCCCCGATTCTGTTCCGGCTGTTCTGGCTCGACCGATTGAGCGCGCAAAACCGGCTCGGGCTCGGAATGGCAAAAAGCCTCAGTAAAATCAGTTTTTAGCTGACAATTTTAGCTGTCTTGTATTGGTCAAATTTGTCGCATATAGTTAGCGCATCGATTTTTCGGTCAAGTGACTTTGCGACCCGTGCGGCCCGCCGTGCTTCCTGACGATCTCCTGTCCATAAATTCGATTCACAGGGACGTGTGCGAAGCATACGGACTACTCTACTACTAATGTTACAAAGGAATTTCCCATGGCTACGGGAACAGTTAAGTGGTTCAACACGACCAAGGGCTTCGGCTTCATTCAGCCTGATCAGGGCGGCACGGACGTATTCGTCCACATTTCCGCCGTTCAGCGCGCTGGTCTGGCCACGCTCGATGAAGGTCAGAAGGTTTCGTACGAAATCGTACAGGACCGTCGTTCGGGCCGTTCGTCTGCCGACAACCTCGTCGCAGCATAAGTTTTGCCGTAAGGCAGAGAAAAGGCGGGTCCTCGGACCCGCCTTTTTTGTTTGTCCGCTTTTCTGCTCACACCCTTGCCAGCGCGCTCGCGCCCAGAATCAGGGCCGCAATCAGCGCAGCAATGGTGCGGACGTGATTCCATAGGGTCCAGTCGCGCACATAAGTAAGCCAGACATCGGCCGACGCGGCGGCACTGGCATCCATCGCCGCGAGCTGGTTGTTCAGCGGCACATTCAAAGCCATCGTGACGCCAATAGTGCCGACAAGATAGACGGCAGCGCCGATCACCGCCCATTTCGACAAGCTTCCAAAGCCCATCAATCCCAGTACGATAATCACCAGACACAGCAATGCCGTGCCGAAAAAGGCGGCAAAGAACGTTCCGTTGATAACGGTGATATTGATCGACTGCATCGCCGTTATGCCCGCATTGGCCGGAATGCGTGCCAGCGCGGCCATCACGAAACTTGAGAACGCATAGAAGATGCCGCCTGTAATCGCGCTCCCCCATGCCGTCAGCAGAACAAGTAGTTGAAAACTCATCGTCATGATTGTCCCTCCCATGTGCCTTCAATGGCAGCCTTGCGCGCAAAATCTGCAAACCGGCGCGGCTTGCGCCCGAGAGCTTCCTCCACACCATGTGCCACACTGGCATTGCGGCCATCGAAAAGCTCGACGAAAAGATAGCGCAAAAGCGTGATGACATCTTCCGGCAAGGCCTGCTCGCGCAGCGCCGCCTCATAATCGGCGTATGAGACCGGATTGAACGACAAGTTTTTGTCTGTCGCCCTGGCAATCTCGCTTACTGCATCGCTGAAGCTGAACAGTTCCGAGCCGGTGAGTTCATAGAGCTTGTTGCGATGTCCCGTTTCGGTGAGGGCAGCAACGGCGACATCGGCAATATCGTCAACATCAATGAAGGGTTCTTTCGTCGGCCCGACGGGTAAGGTCAGCGAACCTGAAAGCAGTTCGTCCCGCATGTAGTTTTCGCTGAAATTCTGCATGAACCAGCTGGCGCGCAACACGGTCCAGTCCAGCCCGGAATCCTGCAGAACCTTTTCCGCAATTTCCGCCTCCTCCTCACCTCGCCCGGACAGAAGCACGACATGCTTCACATCCGCCTTCTTTGCCGCCAAAAGAAATGCGCGAATGGCATCAACGGCACCCGGCAGGGCCAGATCCGGCTGGTATGACACATAGGCACTGTCGATGCCGTCAAGCGCGGCAGCCCAGGTGGATTGGTTGGCCCAGTCAAAGGGAACCTCGGTGCTCCGCGACACAGAACGCACGGACACCCCCTTCTCCCACAACCTCTCAGCGACACGCCTGCCGGTTTTGCCATTGGCGCCAATCACCAGATAACGATCATTACGATGTGTATTCATCTTCCGTCTCCCAAAATATGAGTAACCCTCATATTTGCAATATGTGAGCAACTCTCATATTCTGTCAAGAGCGAAAAATGTGAGTCCGTCATGAAGCAGAATTCCGCCACGGAAACAGAAACAACCAGTGCACCGATCCTGCGCCGCACCCCCAGCCAGAGCCGGGCGCAGGAAAAGATTCGTCGCATTGCTGAATGCGCCACGGCGCTGATCGCCGCCAAAGGCAGCGACAGTCTCAAGATGAGTGAGATCGCCCAGCAGGCCGGCATCTCGATTGGCGCGCTCTATCAGTATTTTCCCGATAAAAGCGCCCTGATCCGCTACCTGTTTGAAAGCTGCAATGCCCAATCGCGCCAGTGCATCGAGGAAGGTCTTGCAGCGGCCCATTCTGCCGATGAGCTGATTGTCGCGTTCAATGCATTGATCGATGAATATCTGGCACTGATGCGTCAGGAACCGGCAATGTGCGACATCTGGTCGGCCACGCAGACCGACAAGTCCCTGTCAAAACTGGAAATTGCCGAAAGCAGGCAGAATGGTCAGTTGCTTGCTGATACGATCCGCCGGATTGCCCCCGGCAAGGTGTCCGCACAACTGGACGAGACTGCTTTCCTCCTGATGCATTTTGGCGAATCCACCATGCGCATCGCCGTCGACGTTTCGGAAGAGGAAAGCATGACGCTGATAGAGGCCTATAAAGTAATGGCCACACGCAGCTTGCGAGACCTCCTGGCAGGATGACGCCAAATATCGCCCGGTCCGATCAGTTTCGTTGCGTTAATATGTCAGCATTACTGATGGATCTGTTCGTTTCGGCAACACATTTTTGCGAAATCCAGCAATTGCCGATGAAATCACAATCCTTCTGTTGCGCTTCCTGCGCCGATGGGACATAGAAAATCCGCAAAACCGGACGCGCCCGGTGCCGGTTAACAGAGCCTGCCATCTATGGAGATCTATCATGGCATTTCTCGCCGACGCCCTTTCTCGTGTAAAGCCATCTGCGACCATCGCGGTCAGCCAGAAAGCACGTGAGCTGAAAGCCAAGGGCAAGGACGTGATTGGTCTCGGTGCGGGCGAGCCCGACTTCGACACGCCCACGAATATCAAGCAGGCTGCCATCGACGCGATCAATCGCGGTGAAACGAAGTACACGCCCGTTGCCGGTATTCCTGAACTGCGTCAGGCCATCGTTGCCAAGTTCAAGCGTGAAAACGGTCTCGACTACAAGCCGGAACAGGTCATCGTCGGCACTGGCGGCAAGCAGATACTGTTCAACGCCTTTATGGCGACGCTGAACCCCGGCGATGAAGTCATCGTACCTGCCCCCTACTGGGTCAGCTATCCTGAAATGGTAGCGATCAACGGCGGCAACCCGGTTTTCATCAACACGAAGATCGAAGACAATTTCAAACTGACCGCCGCCGATCTGGAAAAGGCCATCACACCCAAGACCAAGTGGCTGATCTTCAACTCGCCGTCGAACCCGACCGGCGCGGCTTACACGGAAGCGGAACTCAAGGCCCTGACCGACGTTCTGGTTCGTCATCCGCATGTCTGGATCCTGACCGACGACATGTATGAGCATCTGGTCTATGGCGATTTCGTCTTCACGACGCCTGCTCAGGTCGAGCCTTCGCTTTACGACCGCACGCTCACCATGAACGGCGTGTCGAAGGCCTATGCCATGACCGGCTGGCGTATCGGCTATGCGGCAGGACCGCTGCAGCTCATCAAGGCCATGGATATGGTGCAGGGTCAGCAGACCTCGGGCGCCTGCTCCATCGCACAGTGGGCCGCAGTCGAAGCACTCAACGGCACGCAGGATTTCATTCCGGAAAACAAGAAAATCTTCCAGGCCCGTCGCGATCTGGTCGTGTCGATGCTCAATCAGGCCAAAGGCATCAAGTGCCCGACACCGGAAGGTGCGTTCTACGTCTATCCGTCCTGTGCTGACCTCATCGGCAAGAAGACGGAAGCCGGTAAGGTCATCGAAAGCGACGAAGACTTCGTCACCGAACTGCTGGAAGCAGAAGGCGTCGCCGTCGTTCACGGTTCGGCTTTCGGTCTTGGACCAAATTTCCGCATTTCCTATGCAACGTCAGACGCGCTTCTCGAAGAAGCCTGCACGCGCATCCAGCGCTTCTGTGCCAGCCTGCGCTAAACAAAACAAAATAGAATAACGAAGGGGCCGAAAGGCCCCTTTTTCGTTTCTGTATTTTTGACAAAAAGAGGCGGCTTGGCAAAAAGCCAAAAAAAAAGCCAGACAAATGTCTGGCTTTGAGTTTTGAAGGTGCCTTTGAGGCAAACCTCCAGAGGGGAACACTCAGCCTGCGCAAATGGGAGGAGGAAACGCAGCGCTGAGATGATCTTTATATGCCTGTTGCCCATTGTTTTTGCAATGCGACTTTAGCGCAATGCAGCTATGCATTTTACGCATGACTAGATTAAGCAAGAAACTTATTTAAAAACAAAAGCTTACAGCAAATTGAATTACTTCGTAATATTATAATGTGCAAATTAGCCGCCTAAAGCATGAGCATCGGCAAAACAACGATGCCTCCAAATTTGGCAAATCGCCCTTTCTGAGTCGCTCAAAGCAGATGTCATGCAACTGTCACGGCTATGCAGCGGGCCTGTCACACAACGCGCCTAAAAGCCCCGGCAAGACGCCGCGCATGACGCGCCCGGCGGATGTGCAGCGCGCGAAAAGTGCTGCGACAATAGACAGACCCGAGAAGGATCGTAGCCGTGCGGATCGTTCAGATTACAGATACCCACCTCAGCCCCATTAAGCCGCACTTCAATCGCAACTGGGAACCACTCGTTGCCTGGATCGATCAGCAAAAGCCCGATCTCGTCATTCACACCGGCGACCTGACCGTCGATGGCGCAGACGTAGAGGCTGACCTTCTGTTCTGCCGCGCCTGCCTGAACGAGCTTCCAGTGCGCGTTCTCAGTCTTCCGGGCAATCACGATATCGGCCATCTTCCCGAGAGCCACCAGCCGGTCAATCCGCAGCGCCTGATGCGCTGGCGTCGTCATATCGGTCCGGACCGCTGGGCGGAAAATTTCGGCAGCTGGCGCATCATCGGCCTCAACAGTCTCGTCATCGGCTCCGGTGAAGCCGAAGAAGCGGAACAGTTCCAGTGGCTCGAAGACGAATTGAAGAACAGCGATGGCAAGCCCGTCGCCGTCTTCGCCCACAAGCCGCTCTTCGTGGACGATCCGGATGAAGGCGACAGCGGCTACTGGGGCATTCGCCCTGCCCCGCGCCAACGTCTTTATGATCTCTTCGCTCAGTATAATGTTCAGCTTCATGCCAGCGGCCACCTGCATCGTGCATGGTCGGGCGACGCCTTCGGTACGAATTATGTCTGGGCGCCTGCCGCAGCCTTCATCGTCGGGCCGATGGAACGCGACCTCCCCGGCGAACGTATCCTCGGAGCCGCCATTCACGATCTCGATGAAGTCGCCACAAGCAGCATCGTCCGCATTGATGAGCTGACGCCCTATGTCATCGATGACGTGGTGCATGAAGTCTATCCACACCACGCTGGCGACGGCGAGAAAGTCGCTGAGGAGGCAAGCCAGTGAGCACGCTCGTCCTTCGCGACATCGGCAAATCCTACGGGGGCAATCGCATTCTCGATGGCATTTCCATCGAAGCAGCAGAAGGCGAATTCATCGCCCTCGTCGGCCCGTCAGGCTGCGGAAAGAGCACGCTTTTACGTATTCTGGCTGGTCTCGACCATGCGGATGAAGGAAGCGTGGAGTTGGCAGGGCGTAACATAACCGGCGCCCACCCTGCCGACCGCAACATCGCCATGGTGTTCCAGTCCTACGCGCTCTATCCCCACCTGACGACAGCGCAGAACATCGCGGTGCCGCTTGCAATGCGTGATCTGACCGCCGTGGAACGCCTGCCAATGATCGGCGCTTTCATTCCCGGCCAGCGCAGGAAGCGCGCCGCCATCCAGAAGCAGGTCAGGGCAACCGCAACAAGCCTCAAGATCGACCACCTGCTCGACCGCAAGCCGGGCCAGATGTCCGGCGGCCAGCGCCAGCGCGTGGCCCTTGCCCGTGCGCTCGTCCGCCAGCCCGGTGCATTCCTGATGGATGAACCATTGTCGAACCTCGATGCCAATCTGCGTGTTCACACTCGTGCGGAAATCGTCGAATTGCATCGCCGCGCCGATGTCCCGACTATCTATGTGACCCACGACCAGGCTGAAGCGCTCAGCATGGCCGACCGCGTTGCTGTGATGATGGGCGGAAAACTGCTGCAGATCGACACGCCAACCGCAATCTATAACGATCCGCGCCATATCGAGGTCGCACAGTTCATCGGCACGCCGCGCATCAATATTCTGGAAGCATTGGTCAGCGATAACGGCATGGTGCATTTTGCCGGTCGCCCCATCCTGCAGGACGTCGCCGCCCATTCCGGCACTAATATCCGCATCGGCATTCGTCCTGAGCATTTTCAGCTCAAGCCGCATGACAAGACTGGCATTGCGGGCACGGTATCGCGGATCGAATTTCTCGGCTCGGAAGTACTGGTCTATCTCAAGGCTCCCGGCGCCTCACAAGATCTCACTGTGAAGCTCACACCCGAACAAGCCCGTGACATTGTCGTCGGCCTGCCGGTGGGCCTGCATTTCGATGCCAGCCACGCCCACCTCTTCGGAGAAGATGGTTTGCGCCTGCGCCAGCCCGCCGGGAACATCGTCAAACCTGCATCGCCGGCAAAGGCTGCCGCTCATGTCTGATTTTACGCTATCCGGCCCTGCGGCCACCAGCGCGCGCACTGCGGCTGATGAAGCCCGCCGCCGCGAAGAACGGCTGGCCTGGAAACTCGCAGCTCCGGCCATCGTTCTGACGGTGCTGCTGATCCTCCTGCCGACAGCCGCCGTCATTTTCTGGAGCCTGACCAATTTCGAGCTTGGCTATGACGGTTTCGAATTCATCGGACTGGAAAACTACGCCGAACTCTTCAGCGACCGGACGTTTCTGGTCTCGCTGAAGAACACCGCCATCTATACCGCGATCGTGGCACCGGCCTCCGTCTTTCTCGGCCTTGGCGTGGCCCTCCTCATCGAAGGCGAAGTTCGCGGCAAATCCTTCTTCCGCACGGTCTATTTCCTGCCGGTCGCTTCGCTCCTCGTCGCCATGGCAACCGTCTGGCAATATCTGCTGCATCCGACACTCGGCCCCGTCAATGCCATGCTGGGCATGATCGGTATTGCCGGTCCCAATTGGCTTGGTTCCAGCGACACGGTTCTGACCAGCCTTGCGATGATCGGCGTATGGCAGAGCGTCGGCTTCAACATGGTGCTGTTTCTGGCCGGGCTCACCGCCATTCCGCGAGAACTCTATTCCGCAGCCGAAGTGGACGGCGTGAAAAACAGCTGGGAACGCTTCCGGCTGGTCACGTGGCCCCTGCTCGGACCCACCACGCTTTTCGTCACGACGATCAGCATCATCAATGCCGTGAAGGTGTTTGAGACGGTCAAGACGCTGACCGAAGGCGGCCCGAACAAGGCATCGGAAGTCCTGCTCTGGACCATCTATCAGGAAGGCTTCGTCTATCTGCGCGTCGTTATGCCTCGGCAATGACGGTGATCTTTCTCGCGGTTCTGGTGATCCTGATGATGTTGCAGTTCCGCGTGCTGGACCGCCGCACCCATTACTGAGGAAACCCGGATGACATTGGCTCGTTCTTTCCGTCTTGGCATTCTTTCACTGGGTGCCCTGCTTTTTCTCGCGCCCTATATCTTCATGCTGTCGACGGCAGCAAAGTCGCAGCAGGATATTTTCTCGTCCTCCCTGTCGCTGATCCCGCACAACTGGGCACTCCTGGATAACCTTGCCAAGGCATTCAGCCGTGTGCCGATGGGGCTCTTGCTGTTCAACGGCGTAGTCGTCTGCGCGCTCATTCTGGTCATTCAGGTCGTGGTCGCCATTCCCTGCGCCTATGCCATGGCAAAGCTCAATTTCCGCGGCCAGCGCACTATGATGATGATGGTCATGCTCGGCCTGCTCGTGCCGATCCATGCCACCGCATTGCCCTTCTATGTCGGCTTCAATCAGCTCGGCGTGCTCAACAGCTATTTTGCTCTCAGTGCTCCGTTCTTCATCTCGGTCTTCGGCATATTCCTGTTTCTGCAGTTCTTCCGCGCCATGCCGGATGATCTCATCAGCGCCGCGCGTCTCGACGGCATGTCAGAGGCAGGCATCGTCATGCGGGTGATCGTACCCAATGCCTGGCCCGCCATCACCGCCTTCTCGATCTTCTCGGTAGTTGCGCACTGGAACGATCTGTTTTGGCCGCTGATCGTCATCAACGGCATGGAGCGCGCCACGCCACCATTGGGTCTCCTCTATTTTCGCGCTGCGGAAGCAGGTGACGATTATGGGGCCTTGATGGCGGCAACCCTCATCATCACGCTGCCGCTGCTGCTTGCGTTTCTTGCCGCCCAGCGCCGCTTCATCGAAGGCATCACCCTCACCGGCCTCAAGGGCTGAATTCTTCCCTCCCATCCTCCACAGGAGTTCAAACATGAAACGCTTTTCCGGTGCACTCGCCGCTCTGGCTATGGCAACAGGCCTCGGCTCGCCCGCCTTTGCCGAAACGACGCTGAATGTGCACTATCCGATGCCAGGCTTTTTCAAGGATGTCATGGCTGACATCTCTGGAAAGTTCATGGCAGAAAATCCGGACATCAAGATCAACTTCGTCAGCCCCTCGGCAACCTACGAAGAAGGCATCCAGACGATCATGCGTCAGGCCGGAACGTCGGAAATGCCGGACATCACCTTCACTGGTTTGAACCGCCTGCGCGTATTGGCCGAGCGCAACATCGGCGTCGACATGAAGCCGCTGGTCGAAAAAGAAACCGACATGGAAGCACAGGGCTTCACTGATCACCTGCTGAGCCTCGCCCGCGTTGGCGACCGTCAGGTTGGTCTTGCTTTCGCGACCTCCAACCCGATCATGTATTACAATGCCGATCTGGTTAAGGCTGCAGGCGGCAATCCCGACACGCCTCCAACCACCTGGGATGAAGTGATCGAGCTCGGCGGCAAGATCAAGGCGCTTGGCAACGGCAATGAAGGCATTGATTTCCGCTGGCAGGGCGACGACTGGATGTTCTCGGCGCTTCTGTTCGGCGCAGGCGGTACCATGCTGACCGAAGACGAGAAGAAGGTCGCCTTCGACGGACCGGAAGGGCTCGAAGCCTTCAAGCTGGTCGACCGCATGGTGAAGGAAGGCGGCATGCCGGTTCTGACCAAGGCAGCGGGTGAGCAGGCTTTCGCGGCTGGCAAAGTCGGCTTCTCGTTCCAGACGACTGGCGCGCTGCGCAACACGATCAAGAATGTCGGCGACAAGTTCGATCTTCGTACCGCGAAAATTCCTCTTATCAATGCTGAAAAGGGTCGCCTGCCAACCGGCGGCAATGCCGTTGTTATCCTGACAGAAGATCAGGCCAAGCAGGATGCGGCATGGAAATTCGCCAAGTTCGCTGCCGGCCCTTACGGCGCTTCCGTTGTCGTTCCCGGCACCGGCTATGTGCCGAACAACGAACTGGCTGCAAAGTCCGACGAATATCTCGGCAAATTCTACGCGGAAAATCCGCTGTTCAAAGCCGGTCTCAGCCAGATGTCACTGATGATCCCGTGGTATGCTTTCCCGGGTTCGAACGGCGTGAAGGTGACGCAAACCATCGTGGACAATCTTTCGCGCGTCGTCGAGCAATCCGCCACGCCGGAAGACGCCCTTGCCGATGCGTCCAAGGAAGTGCAGCGCCTGCTGCCACGCAAATAACCAGCCATCGCCATAAGCAAAAAGGCCGCGCTAGCGATCAGCGCGGCCTTTTTTTATGAACAGTAAGATACGATTAATAGGTCCAGTTGCGGGCCTTCGAGAACAGGAAGTCGCGGAAAGCGTGCAGTTTCGCAGAGTTCTTCAAGGCTTCCGGATAGCAGAAGAACGTATCAAAGGACGGTATTTCTTCCAGTTCCGGCAGAAGTTGCACCAGCCCGGATTCCTTGTCGGCCATATAGTCAGGCAGAACGGCGATGCCGACGCCACGCTGCACAGCGCGACGGATCGACAGCAGATTGTTCACCTGCAACGCGGGAATGCGCGTGCTACCATCGGCACGCCCGGCAATCTCCAGCCAGTTTAGGCCTGTCAGATAGCTTGGCGCCGGTTCACCGAAAGTCACGACACGATGCTGATCGATCTCATCGATCGAATTCAGCTTGCCATATTTCGAAACATAACCAGCCGACGCATAGACATGCATATGCACTGTGAACAGCCGACGCTGAATCAGGTCTGGCTGCTGCGGTTGCCGCAACCGGATGGCACAATCCGCATGACGCATCGTCAGGTCCAGTTCCTCATTGTCGAGGATCAACTGCAGCTGGATATCGGGATAAAGCTCGACGAATTCCTGAATCCGCTCGATCAGCCAGCCGGAGCCAAGACCAACAGTCGTCGTCACGCGGAGACGGCCTGTCGGCTTTTCCTTGCTCTCGGCAAGCTTCGAGCGAACGTTTTCAAGTTTCATCAGCACGTCATGCGCCGTGCGATAAAGCGTTTCGCCCTGCTCCGTCAAAATGAGCCCGCGGGCATGACGATGAAACAGCGGGACGCCGACATCCTGCTCCAGCGCGCTCACCTGACGCGAGATAGCCGATTGCGACAGATGCAATGTCTGGGCTGCGTGGGTGAACGACCCAGCCTCAGCCGCAGCATGAAAAATGCGCAGTTTATCCCAGTCGAGCGGAGCGACCACGATTATCCCCTCTCATTGTTTTCACCGCATTCACCTTACGCAAAACCGCCTCACACTTTTGGCTTGGAAATGCTTTACTCCGCAGCTTCGTGCAGCGGTTCCTGTGCGGCAAGCCAGCGCTCGGCTTCCAGAGCAGCCATGCAACCCAAACCGGCGGCAGTCACAGCCTGCCGATAAATATCGTCCGTGACGTCGCCCGCAGCAAAAATGCCCGGAACGTCGGTAGCCGTCGAATCGGGTGCAGTCCACAGATAGCCGTTCGGCTTCTGCTTGAGCTTGCCCTCGAACAAAGAAACCGCAGGTGCGTGGCCGATAGCGACAAAAACACCGTGCGTGTCGAGTTCCTGCGTCTCGCCCGTCACGACATTCTTGAGGCGTACGCCGGTCACAGTTGCGCCCATCGGCGGCTTTGCCTCGGTGCCAAGGATTTCATCGATCACGCTGTTCCAGACCACCGAGACGTTCTGGCGCGAAAGCAGACGATCCTGCATGATCTTCTCTGCACGGAAGCCATCGCGGCGATGCACGACCGTCACGCTCTTGGCGATATGGGAAAGATAAAGCGCTTCCTCAACAGCGGTATTGCCACCGCCGACAACGACCACATCCTTGCCGCGATAGAAGAAACCGTCACAGGTCGCGCAAGCAGAAACGCCACCGCCCATGAAGGTCTGCTCGCTGTCGAGGCCAAGCCACTTGGCCTGCGCACCCGTGGCGATAATCAGGGCATCGCAGGTATAGATCGTGCCGGAATCACCCTTCAGGCGGAAAGGACGCACCGTGGTTTCAACCTCGGTAATAATGTCATGGACGATTTCGGAGCCGACATTTTCCGCTTGCTTTGCCATCTGTTCCATCATCCATGGCCCCTGCACCGGATCGGCGTAGCCCGGATAATTTTCCACATCGGTGGTGATCATAAGCTGACCACCCTGCTGGAGACCGGCAATGATGAGTGGTTTCAGCATGGCGCGAGCAGCATAAATCGCAGCGGTATAACCAGCAGGACCTGAGCCGATGACTATGACTGGCGCGTGACGCTGTGACATGAAGTTCTCTCCGGTCCCGGAACGTCTTGATCTGATTGATCCAGATCAGCGCTCCACATGTTTGTTTTCACATGTACCTTGTCCAAAATGTTCCACACTTCGGGGGTACTCTAAAATCGATTTAAAGCGGCGGGTTCCGGCTCACCAGAATCGCTTTCGCGCCTGTTTGGCCAATGCCCCGACATTATGGCCAAGGTAGGTCTGCCCCTCAATGTTTGCAAGGTTCCACAGGGATTTGCTGTGCTTTAGCCACAGCTTGTGACCTTTAAGCAAAGCCTTTGACAGCCAGCGCATTGCGGGTGGATCGATCTCACGCTAAACAATGGAAAATTTGCCCAACCTCGGAGCCGTCCGCCATTTATAAGACAGTCGCCAATATCTGTGCGCGTTTCGGCCTCCTCATGGCGGTAGCCATGCTTCTGCCTGCAGCAATCGACCTGCGCGATGGGAGTGACGACTGGCTGATCTTTGTACGTTCAGCTGCGGCAACCGGCGCGCTCTCAGCCTTGATTCTGCTGGCCACCCAGAACCAGACGATGCGCTTCACCCCGCGCCTTGGCTTTCTGCTGACGGCGTGCCTCTGGCTGACAGCGAGTTTTCTGGGTTCGATACCGCTTTATTTCTCGCATTTGCCGATCAGCTATGCGACGGCCTTCTTCGAGGCCATGTCGGGCGTCACGTCAACCGGCGCGACCGCGCTGACCGGGCTCGACAACATGCAGCGCGGCATTCTTTTGTGGCGCTCGCTTCTCTGCTGGATCGGGGGTATCGGCTTTATCGGCTTGGCTCTGCTGATGCTGCCGTCCCTGCGGGCGGGCGGGTTGGCGCTCTTCCATATGGAGAATTCCGACAAGTCGGAAAAAATTCTCCCGCGCATGAACCAGATCGCGCTCGGCATCGTGCTGGCCTATCTCAGCCTGACCGCCGCCTGCATCATTGCTTATTTTGCCGTCGGCATGAGCATGTTCGACGCCATCAACCACGGCTTCACGACGATTGCGACAGCAGGCTTTTCCACTCACGACAGCTCCATCGGCTTTTATCAGGGAAACCGCCCGCTCCTGGTCGTGTCCACGATCTTCATGGCCCTCTCGGCCCTGCCCTTCGTGCTCTATATCAAGGCCTTCATGCCACGCCGCATGGAATCGCTTGTCGACCCGCAGGTGAAACTGTTCTTCACGATCGCAATCAGCTTCAGCTTTGCACTCGCGGTGGTTCTGCGACTTGGGTCCGATGTGCCTTTCGGCGACGCGCTGATCTCGGCTTCGTTTCATTTTGTCTCGGTCATGACGACAACAGGCTATGCCACGGAAGATTATTTCCTGTGGGGACCACCGGCGATTGGAATTTTCTTTCTCGCTTCATTTCTGGGTGGCTGCGCCGGGTCTACATCAGGCGGCATCAAGATGAACCGTCTCATCATCCTTTGGAGCTTGACGCGCGCCAATCTTGCCCGGCTCATCATGCCACATGCTGTCATCAAGATCCGCTACGGCAGCTCGGAAGTTTCCGGCGAAATCGCACAGAACGTGCTTCTCTACCTGTTCCTCTACTGCGCCTCGCTGATTATAGGCGCGGTGCTGCTTGCTTCACTGGGCCTCGACTTCGTGTCGGCCTTCACTGGCGCGTTGACTGCCCTCTCCAATATCGGCCCCGGCTTTGGCGACACCATTGGCCCCGTCGGCAACTTTTCCACCATTCACGACCCGGCATTGTGGGTCCTTTCCTTCCTGATGCTGGCAGGGCGTCTGGAGCTCGTTACCGTGTATATCCTGTTCACTCGCACTTTTTGGGTGCGTTGACAGAACGTTAGGCAGTTTACATCCGCCCGTTTCATTTGATATGAGCAGGATTAGATTGCGCCACGATGGCGACGAATGTTCTATAATTACCCCGGAATGAAATTTCCTTGCGCGCGGAGTTACGCATGCCGATCAAGGCCGATCTGGATGAAATCGATTGGAAAATCCTTCGGGAGCTCCAGAATAACGGGCGCATCACCAATGTCGAGCTGGCCGAACGCGTCGGTATTTCGGCTCCGCCCTGCCTGCGCCGTGTGCGCAAGCTGGAAGAAAGCGGCGTTATCCGGGGCTATCGGGCCATTCTGAATGGCAATTCCCTTGGACAGGATTTGGTCGCTTTCTGTTCGGTTGGCCTCCATCGCCAGGCAGATGCCGACCTCAAGGCTTTTGCCGAGAAATCCAAGCAGTGGCCTCTGGTACGCCGCGCCTGGATGGTTTCGGGCGAGTCCGATTTCCTGCTCCATTGCGTCGCGCGCGATCTCAACACGTTCCAGACCTTCGTGATCGAGGAACTGACCGCCGCTCCCAATGTGGATTCCGTGCGCACCGCGCTGACCATTCGTCCGGTCAAGGACGAACCGCTGATGATTCTCTGATATTTCGACGGTTTGCGCCGGGAATTATACCAGGTCTGGATGAGCTTGCCTCATCAAGACCTGGTTAAGCCCGTGCGGTGATTGAGCATTTTCAGGGCGTGATGCGTCAGCATTGCAGCGCCCTGTCATTACTTGTTACGTCCCGGCGAATACGCGCTCGTAGACAGCGCTGATGGCAGCTGCTTCCTTTTCGAGCGGAAAAGTCGCGCGAACATGCCTGAGAGCATTCTCGCCATCGCGTTCCGCCAGAGCCGGATCTGCCAGATAAGGTTCGATAGCCTTGCGCAGGGCATCTCCGTCACCGGCCGCAACCGATGTTCCGGTGCCTTCCACGATCATTTCCGCATAGGCACCCGCATCGCTGGCAACGACTGCCGTTTGCGACGCCATGGCTTCAAGCGGTGTCAGCCCGAAACCTTCATTGCGCGAAGGCGCAACATAAAGCGTCAGGCGGCGATACCAGACGCGGATATCCGGCACTTCCCCCAGAATGAGGATACGGTCCTGCAAACCGGCAGCGGCGATCTTCGCCTTCAGCGCATCCTCGAAAGACTGGTGTTCTGCAGTCGTGCGTCCGGTGATAATGGCCGTCCAGCCCGGATATTGCGGCAACAGCGCAATCATCGCATCGACGAAAAGGTCTGTTCCCTTGGAGGAACGCACGCGACCGAAGCAACCGACAGCATATTTTCCGGGCAGACCCGACGCCGCGAAACTGTCCTCATCGCCGACAGGCGGATGGAAACGCTGCAGATCCACCCCATGCATGATGACCTGATGCGGGACTTCGAGAAAGCTTCCCGAGCGACCACTCGTTGCAATCACCGCATTCATGCGGCGGATGAGCCATTTGGTAAACGGCTTGTGGTCTCGCTGTGCAGCTGAGGTAAAGATCAGCCTCAGTTTCATGCGCAGCACATCGCGCATGAAAATACCGGCGAGCATTTCAATATTGCGCCGCGCATGCCAGATGCGGAACGGTTTCGTAGCTGGCTTTGACCAGAAGGACCAAAGAGCGCTCCATCCCAGATGCGGAAGCGTATCCGGCAGGCCCGGCCCCATCGTCGCAATGTTCAACCCCTTTGCGCGCTGCAAGGGGATCAGCTGAACGATTGTCGATGTGACACCGGAGAGGCGGCGCTTGAAATTCGGCGCCACCACCTCAACGTCCTGAACCCGAACCGGTCCGGAATCTGGCTTATGCACGGACACGGAAATCAGACGAACTTCAAACCGACGATTTCATAGGAACGCGAGCCGCCCGGTGCGTTGACTTCAATCGTATCGCCTTCGCCCTTGCCGATCAGCGCACGCGCAATCGGCGATGAAATGGAGATGCGGCCTTCCTTCACATCGGCTTCCTGATCGCCGACGATCTGGTAGACCTTCTCTTCTTCCGTATCCTCATCAATCATGGTGACGGTGGCACCGAACTTGATGCGGTCACCCGACAGCTTCGAGACATCGATAATCTCGGCGCGCGCGACCAGATCTTCCAGTTCGTTGATACGACCTTCATTCAGGCTCTGGGCTTCTTTCGCAGCATGATATTCGGCATTTTCCGACAGATCGCCATGCGCACGTGCTTCGGCGATCGCCTCAATAATCCGAGGGCGCTCCGATTGCTGACGCCAGCGCAGCTCTTCCTTGAGCTTTTCGAAACCGCCAGGGGTCATAGGGAACTTTTCCATACCCAGTCCTTTCCTTCGTCCGGTACTCACCTCTCCCCGAGGTCCTGCACGCACCGGCATCTTGATTTGCCCGCCTCACCTCGCGCAATGCTTGGATAGTGCGAGGCGCTTTTCGAAGGCCAACCAGCCTCCGACACACAAAAAGAAAACGGTCACCGAAACATCCGCCTCGGAACCGTTCGAATAGCCGTTCACAGAACTATAGCATTTCCATCAACCATTTCACGCGGAAAAATATGTCTCTGTCAACTGTGCCCTTAAGCGGCACCTATTGCGCGTTAACCGGCCAGCTCGCGGGCCACTTCTCCGGGCCTCCGGCATAATTGCCATCGCAATCGCCTTTTGAACGTTCCTGCACCAGAACGAAACGCACCCGGCCCTCGCCGCTGTCAGTAGCTTTCCAGACATCGTAAATGCCGCAATCTCCAAGCCCTCTCCCCTTGAAGAAGGCCGTCAGCGTCAAGGTTTTCTGGGCCCAGTCGATGTTCCATGCCGTGTCGGTCACAGTCGGGCCATCGTCGGAAATGGTCGGTAGCGAGATCGGCACAGTCTTGTTTTCGTAGCGGCTGTAGAAGGCATAAGGCTGATTGTAGGCGCCCGGCGATCCGCATGGCAGGCCGATAAGATCGAGGCCATCGGCAATCTTCGTCTCGAAACCGCCTGCATTGCGGAACGTGCCGGGGCTTGCCCCGCCACAGACCGCCGCCTCGTCGGAAAAATCCTTGCGGATGTCAGCCGGTATCTGCTCGATCGTTTCGATCAGCTTGAGCTGTGGCGGAACAGGCGCCGGTTTGCTGCCCTTGACCTGCAATGCCTCGACAGTTCCGTCGCGCGATTGCTGTTCGTCCACATAGATCAGCCCGCCGACAAGGCCCGAAAGCGAATAGGTCGAGGTCTTTCCGGCAAATTTCAGCTGCAGTTTCTGACCGTTCTTCATCCCGTCGAGCGCCTTGACCATATCGCCCGTATAATCCAGCTGATCGTCCTGCGCCTTCAAAGCCGAGACATCGACATCGAGCAGTGTTTGACCGTCGATGGAAATCTCCAACTTGCCAGTTTTCTGCGATGGATCGACATAGGAAAGCCGGAGTAGCGGCTTCGAGCCTGACTGGCTGCTGCGAAAGATGCCAAGCCCCGGCGCACCATCGCTTGCTACCGGCGTAAGGGTCAAAGTGCAGTTTTGCGCGAAATCGCACAGAACCAGCGTGTCGCGAACCTTCTTGAAAGCAGCCTGCGATTCCCCGCCCGCCAGAAACAGCAGTGTTGTGGCAATCAATGCCACAACAGCGGATTGACGATTTAAAGAGAGCATAAAACACTCCGTCAGTAAGAAATCGCTCTAATTATAATCAGACTATGCATGAATGTCGCAGAATCGGAAGTTCCCTTGCCGCCTGCCCATAATATTGCCTATAGCATGACGACCGGGAAAGGCTGAAAAGCGTCCGGTTTCTCTTTCTGCAATGACATATCCCGAACCGAGGTAATGATGACGCGCGTACAGGCCAATATGCTGCTGCTTCTGGCAGGCGTCATCTGGGGCATGGGTTTCGTCGCCCAATCGACGGCAATGGCCAGTATCGGCCCGTTTCTGTTCATCGGTATCCGCTCGGCAATCGCCGCCCTTACTGTCCTGCCATGGGCCGTAGCCGAGGGCCGTCGGGCGAAGACCAGCCTGAGCCGCTCGAACTATCTCTTCTTCATGTTCATCGGACTGAGCCTGTTCACCGGGCTTGTTCTCCAGCAGATCGGGCTCATCACCACATCCGTCACCAATGCCGGTTTTCTGACCGGGCTCTATGTCGTCATGGTGCCAGTGCTTGGCGTCGTCCTGTTTCGCACTTGGCCGCATCCTGTCGTCTGGCCGAGTGCGGCGGCATGTCTGGCAGGCATATTCCTGCTTTCCGGCGGAACGTTGACTGCGCTCAAGCAAGGTGACTGGCTGGTCATTTGCGGCGCGGTCTTCTGGGCCTTGCAGGTGGTCCTGATCAGCAGGGCAAACCGCGCAGGGCGACCGATAACGCTGAGCTGCATCCAGTTCGCAACCAGTGCCTTCGCAGGACTTGCGATCGCGTCCATGATCGAAGACTTCAACTGGACCGCCATCGCACTCACCTGGAAGGAAATTCTTTTCACCGGCGTCTTCTCGTCCGGCATTGCCTTCACCTTGCAGGCCATAGGACAGCGCTATACGACTTCCGCACAGGCCGCGATCTTCCTGTCGTCGGAAGCGCTTTTTGCGGCCCTGTTCGGTGCACTCTTCCTCGGCGAGCGGGTGACCTTCATAGGCTTTATCGGCTGCGGACTGATCTTCGCCGCCATGATGGCGGTGGAACTCATTCCCATGTTCTGGAAACGCAAGGCGGCGCTTATACCCGCCACCGAACCTGCCGAGTAACCCGGTCAGCCTTTGAAAATCAGGGCCGCGCCGCCTGCTATGAACGCAAAGCCCAGCAGATGGTGCCATGTAAAGGCTTCCTTGAGGTAGAACACCGAGAACAGGCTGAAGATCACCAGCGTGATGACTTCCTGAATGGTCTTGAGCTGCGCCGCTGAATAGACCTCGTGCCCGATGCGGTTGGCCGGAACCGCGAGGCAGTATTCGATCAGAGCGATGCCCCAGCTGATGAAAATGACGGTGACGAGTGGCGTGCTGGTGAATTTCAGATGCCCGTACCAGGCGAATGTCATGAAAACGTTCGAGCCGATGAGAAGCAGGATCGGCAGGACGCTCGGCGAAATCAGTGCTGACATGGAAATGACTTCAGGGACCGGGAGGATGTTGTCGGCGGCATGGCCCGAAACCGCTGCATGGTGATAGAACAAAGGCGGCATTTTGCCAATCCTGCGCGCTGGAGCGCGTTTCACTCCGGCCGGATTATGCTCTGGTCGCTGCCCTGATTACGCCACAGCACTTAACGCGAGCGCTGACTCTTCCTTTACGCTTCCAAGCTAATATTCGTGGAACGCCATCGGTCTGGTCTCCTGAAGAAAAGGTATGGACATGAGTTCTGCGTTGTCCGCCACCGCTCCAGTCAGCCGCCAGCGCTCCCGGTTGCGAGGTCTGGCCCCGTCATTATCCCTCGCCCTGCTGGCAATCATCGCCGGTTGTTCCGGTGAAAGCGCTCCGCGCCCGCAGGCCAGTGTCGGCAATTCCGACGTGATGGTTCCCGATGCACCGATTGCAAATGCTGCCCCGGTTGTAGACGCACCCGTCATGCAGGAGCCACAGCAAGAACGCATCGTCGGGCTTGCCGAGGAGGAAGAGAACCACGTCACGCAATCCACGCAGCAGAGCCAGCCGCAATATTCCGGCGACTATGGCTTCTCAGCCCCGATTCAAAATCCGGTAACAGCAGCCGAAAACATCTATACGATGTCCAATGCGGAAACCGCCTGCCGCACGCGCCTGAAACGGCTCGGCGTCGTCTTCAAGGAAAAACCGCCGATCTATCGCAGCAGTGCCTGCCAGATCGCAAATCCCATCGAGGTGTCCGGCTTCAACAGCGGCTCCATCGCGTTCAAACCGGCGGCAACGCTGAACTGTCAGGTGACCGAGGCCTTTGCCCGCTGGATCAAAGGCGACCTGCAACCTGCCTCGCGTATGCGCTATCTGTCCGGCGTGAGCACGATCTATAATGCCGGGGGCTATTCCTGCCGCACCATGAACAGCCGTCGCGGCGCGAAAATGTCGGAACATTCACGCGGCAACGCCATCGATGTCACCAAGATCGTGCTGAACAACGGCAAGAACATCATGGTGCGCAAGCCGGGCTTCTTCGCCTTTCGCGAAAAGGGCCTGCTCAACAGCGTTCGCTCCGATGCGTGCGGCTATTTCTCGACAGTTCTCGGCCCCGGCTATAACCCGGAACATGCCGATCACTTCCATTTCGACCTGATGCAGCGTCGCAGCGGCTATCGCGCTTGTAAATAGAGCATTTCCAGTAAAAGTACGAAGCGGTTTTGCGTAGGATAATGCGTGAAAACAAATAGATAGAGCGGTTCCAACCACCGGTTTTAACCGGAACCGCTCTAAATAAGCCCGGCGCAATGCCGGGCTTGACGATACTTTATTCCTCCGGCGGCACCGGCGTCGGCTTGCCGTTTTCATCCAGAGAAACCATGACGAATTCGCCATGGGTCACGAGATCCATCTGCTGGGTCAGGTAACGCTGTGCCCAGGCTTCCACCCGCAGCGTGATCGAGCTGCGCCCAACCCGCGTAATCTCGGTATAGACGCAGAGCGCGTCACCGATCTTCACCGGCTTGGCAAAGGACATTTCACGAACCGCTGCCGTCACCACGCGGCCCTTGGCGCGTTCTGCAGCACGAATGCCGGATGCGGAGTCCATCTGCGCCATCACCCAGCCGCCGAAAATATCGAACGCCGCATTCGCATCCTTGGGCATGGCCGGAACGCGCAATGTCAGCATGCCCTTCGGCGCATTGTCAGTATTCATCGAAGTCGGTCCTTAAGTGCTTGAGAGAGTCGCCCTTTAATATGAGACAAGCCCGCCACGAAGAAAAGTACCGCATGAAGCGCTTAAACCGTTAGTGTGAAAGCCGATTTCAAGAGGTCGATATTCATTAATCATGAATTGAAATCGAAAAATCGTGATGCACGTAAATAATAATCTTCATGTTATAAGTAATTAAAGAAAGTATATTAGAGGAATGACATATGAAACTATCGGTTAAGTCCTCCATAGTTACATTAGCACTTCTTGTTTCAACGAATGCTTATGCATCATCAGCAATTGTAACATCGACAATTAATCTTCGCGTCGGCCCGGGCACCCAGTACGGAACCATCGGGGCGATCCCGAATGGCGTCGGCATTACAGTGGCTGGCTGCACCAGCGGTTATGGCTGGTGTCAGGTGACCTATGGCGGCATGACCGGCTGGGCTGCATCGAGCTACATCGCCATTCAGACAGGCAACGGCTATACGACGAACGACAATTTCGGATCGACCGCCGCAGCGGTTGGCATACCGCTCATCGCAGGCATCGCCATCGGTTCGGCACTGGCGGCCAACAGCGGCCCCTATTGGGGACCCGGCTGGGGTCCAGGCCCTTATCGCGGCTGGAACGGTGGCGGCAATGTCTATAATGGCTGCATCGGGCGTAATTGCCAGTCGAACAGGGGACCAGCACGCCCACACTGGACGGACCGTCCCGGCTGGAACGATCATCCGGGCTATCATCCCGGTTTTGGCCCCGGCTTCGGGCATGGTTTTGGCCCCGGCCCTCGCATGCGTCCCGGCGGCAGGCTGTAAAGCCGCCTCTGGAACCACACCTCCTGACAACCTTCTGTCAGGAGCATCGCCGGATAGGGTAAGGGTGCGGAGGATTTCACCTTCGCACTCTTTTCATTTGGACGCTGAAAATCCATATTGGGGACATGGCTTCCTCAAAAGACAAACACTCCCAGGATTCGCACGACAAGGCTGGCGGCTTCGGTGAAGCACCACATTCAGGTGGTTTCGGCGAAATGCCTCAGGCCGAACTTTCCGGTGCGCCCCTTTCCGGCTCCATCGCCGGCCCCATCGCCGATTGGGCGAAGGAGATCGGCGACGAGGCTGCGAAACCACGCGCGAAAAACCCAAAACAACCCAAGAAAATTCCCGAGCGCAGCAAGGAAGCGTCGCGCAGCGGGCGCGGCACATCCATGGGTGGCGCTGCATCCGCCAAGGAGCGTGCAGCGGCTGGCCTCAATCCGGTTGCCGGTCTCGACATCAGTCTGGAAGACGCTGCCGGACTGAACCCGACCGGTGCGACCGCGACAGTTCAGGCCCTGTCGGACCTGATTGCCTCCGGCAATCCGCTGTTCAAGAACGGCGAACTCTGGACGCCTCACCGCCCGGCACGTCCAGATAAATCCGAAGGCGGCATCGCCATCGAGATGGAAACCAGTTTCGAACCCTCTGGCGACCAACCAACGGCTATTCGCGATTTGCTGGAAGGGCTGGACAACGACGACCGCACGCAGGTCCTGCTCGGTGTCACCGGTTCGGGCAAGACCTTCACCATGGCGCAGGTCATCCAGCGGACGCAGCGCCCTGCCCTGATCCTGGCGCCGAACAAGACTTTGGCCGCGCAGCTTTATGGCGAGTTCAAGAGCTTCTTTCCGAACAACGCCGTCGAATATTTCGTTTCCTACTACGATTATTACCAGCCGGAAGCCTATGTGCCGCGCTCGGACACTTATATCGAGAAGGAATCGTCCATCAACGAACAGATCGACCGGATGCGCCACTCGGCCACCCGCGCGCTGCTCGAACGCGACGATGTGATTATCGTCGCTTCCGTATCGTGCATCTACGGTATCGGATCGGTCGAAACCTATACGGCCATGACCTTCGAAATGAAGATCGGGGACCGGCTCGACCAGCGCCAGCTGCTCGCCGATCTCGTGGCCCAGCAATACAAGCGGCAAGACATCAATTTCGTGCGCGGCTCGTTTCGCGTGCGCGGCGACACGATCGAATTGTTCCCGGCTCACTTGGAAGATCGCGCCTGGCGCATTTCCCTTTTCGGCGATGAGATCGAGACCATCACCGAGTTCGACCCGCTCACCGGCCAGAAGACCGGCGATCTGAAATCGGTCAAGATTTATGCGAATTCGCACTATGTGACGCCGCGTCCGACCCTCAATCAGGCGATAAAGTCGATCAAGGAAGAGCTGAAGCATCGCCTTGTCGAACTGAACAATGCCGGGCGTCTGCTGGAAGCCCAGCGCCTCGACCAGCGCACGACATTCGATCTCGAAATGCTGGAAGCAACCGGTTCCTGTGCGGGTATCGAAAACTATTCACGCTATCTGACAGGCCGCAATCCCGGCGAGCCGCCTCCGACGCTGTTCGAATATATTCCGGACAATGCGCTGGTTTTCATCGACGAAAGCCACGTCACGGTTCCGCAGATCGGCGGCATGTATCGCGGCGACTTCCGCCGCAAGGCAACGCTTGCCGAATATGGTTTCCGCCTGCCATCCTGCATGGACAATCGCCCGCTTCGTTTCGAGGAATGGGACGCCATGCGCCCGCAGACCATTGCTGTTTCGGCAACGCCGGGCGGTTGGGAAATGGAAGAAGCTGGCGGCGTGTTCGCAGAACAGGTCATCCGCCCGACCGGGCTGATCGATCCGCCGGTCGAAATCCGCCCTGCCAAGTCGCAGGTCGATGATGTACTCGGCGAAATTCGTGAAACGGCACAGAAGGGTTACCGTACATTGGTCACAGTGCTGACCAAGCGCATGGCCGAAGACCTGACGGAATATCTGCATGAACAGGGCGTGCGCGTTCGCTACATGCATTCCGATATCGACACGCTGGAACGTATCGAAATCATTCGCGATCTGCGTCTCGGCGCCTTCGATGTGCTGGTTGGCATCAACCTCCTGCGCGAAGGTCTCGACATTCCGGAATGCGGCTTCGTCGCCATTCTCGATGCCGACAAGGAAGGCTTCCTGCGCTCGGAAACCTCACTGGTTCAGACCATTGGACGTGCAGCGCGTAACGTTGACGGCAAGGTCATTCTCTACGCCGACAATATTACCGGCTCGATGCAGCGCGCGATGGATGAAACCAGCCGCCGCCGTGAGAAGCAGGTTGCCTATAATGAAGAGCACGGCATCACGCCTGCCTCGGTGAAGAAGAATATCTCGGACATCCTCGGCTCAGTTTACGAGCGCGATCATGTCCGCGCGGATATTTCGGGCTTTGCGGAAGAAGGCGCGATGATGGGCAACAATCTTGCCGCCCATCTGGAGCATCTGGAAAAGCAGATGCGCGACGCCGCTGCCGATCTCGACTTCGAAAAGGCCGCGCGCCTGCGCGACGAAATCAAGCGGCTGCGTGAGACGGAACTGGCTATTGCCGACGACCCGCTGGCACGCGAGTTTGAGGCGGGCGATGCAGGTGCAAGCCGCAACAAGGGCAAGCCCACCGGCAATTCACGTTTCCGCAAGCCGGCGCTGGATGAAATGGGCGCTGATACCACGCGCCCGCTTGGCAAGTCGTCTTTGTTCCAGAAGCCATCGCTTGACGATATGGGACCGGGCACCGACATGGCAAAACCGCTCTTCCGCAAGAACACGCTTGATGAGATGACGGTCAAGCGGACCGAAGTGCCAAGTGGCGGCGACGATGCGGCGATCCGCCGTGAGCGCGCAGGCATCGGGTCTTACGAGGACCCTGCCGAAACAGCGCGCAAGAAACGCCGCCCCGGCAAGACAGGCCGACCGGGACGGTGACCGAGATCGTTGATTATGTGTTGGAAGACTTACCGGTCTTCCAACACATCACGAACGGCCATTCGATTTTCTATATTCAGCGGCACTGCCCGCCATTCATAATGCGATAGCCTGCACGGTCGGCTTCGCAACGATTGGGGAAAGTGCGCCTGTCGTTCCCACGGCGTGCACAAACAGGCATATATTCCCGCGTGCAAGCACCCGCGCCCGGCCTGCCCGGTCTGTTGCCCTGATGCGGCGGACGCATGCCGCCTTCGCCGCCCCATCCCGGACCCGGTCTTGATGAGCACTGGCCATTTGCGATGACGCGATAGCCCTCAGCTCTTGCCTGACAGGAATTGCCGAAGGTCTTGCGCGAAGAACCGCGCGTGGCGCAGACGGGAGCATAGATCATCGGGCACATCTGCGGCTGTGACGGTCCAGGGCGAATCGGCGGACGATAATCCGGGCCGCCTTCGGCAACACAACCGGCGAGAAGCAGAGCGCCCGCAAGCACAGCCAATTGTCTGAATCGATGAAACTGCATTTTCCTCTCCCTTGTCCGGATAAATCCGATCTGTCCCGGACACTAAAATGGCGCAACCTACGATAAGAGCAAGTCTTTTCGCAAAAGTGCAAAACCTTGCAGACCATATCGACAACCCGCCCATATAGGTTACTTTGGCCGATGTTGAGGGGCGGAACAGGCAGCATGAATCGTTATCGGCACGGCATAGCATTTATCCTGGCTTCGCAGCTTTTCAGCCTGCCTTCCGGCGTGGCTGCATCCTATGCGGCGAGCGAGCCGAACCCGCCAGTCTATGCGCCGCCTTTACCGCCGGAGAAGAAAGTCCCGACCGTCGGCCGCATCTGCCAGCTCATCGGTGCCAATGCCGACATCCACGGCATCCCGCGCGACTTCTTCGCCCGGCTGATCTGGAAAGAAAGCCGGTTCGATCACAACGCGGTCAGCCCTGTCGGCGCTGAAGGCATTGCGCAGTTCATGCCTTATACTGCTAAGGAGCGTGGGCTTGCCGACCCTTTCGACATAGAACAGGCCATCCCCGCATCGGCGAGTTTCCTGCGCGACCTTAAAGGCGCTTTCGGCAATTGGGGCCTTGCAGCCGCCGCCTATAATGCAGGGGCCGGGCGTGTTTCCAGCTGGATGCGGTCCGGTGGATTTCTGCCGCTCGAAACTGAAAATTACGTGCTGGACATTACCGGCGCACCTGCCGATGACTTCGCGGCAGGCAAGGAGGTCGTGAACCGCCCGCTCGATCCCAAGCTCGCCTTCGTCGATGCCTGCAAGCGCCTGCCGATCATCCGCAGCGCCACAATTCCGATGTCGCGCGTGAAACCCAAGCCATGGGGCATTCAGGTCGCTGGCAATTTCCGCCGCAGCGCGGCGGCCAATCAATGGGTGCGCCTGCGCAAACAGTTCAGCGCCGTGCTGGCAGGCCACGACCCCGTTATCAGCCGGATACGGACGCCGATGGGACGCCGTGGCATCTATGCAGTACGCATCGGCGCTAACAGCCGCGGAGAAGCCGACAGCATCTGTGCGAAGCTGCGCGCCGCCGGTGGCGCATGCATAGTTTCGCGCAATCGATGAAAATACCAGGACATATCCGTTTAAATTCGCGATATATTAGGGTTAGCCTGTTCTATTTTGGGATTGAGTCGATGATTTTCTTGAAACAATCGTAAAAAATTCTGACGATACCGGTTCAAAGATAACCAATCATGTTCCCCCCAAAGAATTTGCTTGCCAAATACCGCTTCATAGATCAGTCTCCACCTGTTCGGGCATTTAGCGAACAAATGGAAGACTGGAAGAACGGCGCGCCGGGGCCGCTATAAGTTCCGGGTCGAAGGCTCCCCTTCGGCAATGATCGGTTCCTTCCCAATGTCGAGAACTGCCTGCATAACCCTCTGCCGGGTGTGTGGTGCGCTTGGCAGAATTTGTAATACCACTGTCTCCACAAGAGCAGTGGCGCCAAGGAAAAGGAACGGATCCCATGGCACAGACCGGACTGGTCAAATTCTTCAATACCGAAAAAGGTTTCGGTTTCATCAAGCCGGACGACGGTGGCGCTGACATCTTCGTACACATTTCTGCTGTACAGGCTTCTGGCCTCACTGGCCTCGCAGACAATCAGAAGGTTTCCTACGAGACGGAACCGGATCGTCGCGGCAAAGGCCCGAAGGCCGTGAACATCACCGTTACCGGCTGATCGTTCATAAAAGAACCTACCACTTGCCCCGGCTTTTGCCGGGGTTTTTTATTGCCGGTATGCAACCCTGAACGGATCATCATTCAGGCGCGAAATATTACAGATGCTGCAAGTAATTGACCGGAAACTGACAGCTTTCCATCGCCCTTCACCATTGTTCAGCCTCCATTCATGTCGAAACAGTTAATTAGTTATTCATAAACGATACGTGTGTGCCCGTTCGGCGAGCGTATCGGAGAAATTACAGTCGAGCTTCTGAAGGAGCGAACAATGAACCGATTTGCGAAAACAGCCATTCTGGCAGCGGCATCCCTTGCGGCTGTTGCCGCACCGCTTGCAACAGCATCGGCAGATTCCTGGGGCCGCCATGGCTGGGATCGTGGCGGCTGGGATCGACCCTACTACCGCGACCGGCATCGCAACCATGGCGACGCCGTTGCCGCAGGTGTGATCGGTCTTGCAGCAGGTGCCCTCATCGGCAGCGCGCTGAGCCAGCCGCAACCGACCTACGTGCAGCCTGCCCCGGTCTATGCACCGCCTCCGCCGCCGCCAGCTTATTACCCGGCAGCCCCGGCTCGTCAGGCGACTTATTATCGCTCAAGCTATGAGCCATGGAGCCGTGGCTGGTACCAGTATTGCGCCGACCGTTACCGGTCATTCAATCCGAATACCGGCACCTATCGCGGTTATGACGGACGCGATCACTTCTGCTCCGCAAATTAAAGCACATCCCGAAAAGTGTGAAACGGTTTTCGGATAAGATGCGCGCCAAAACAAGTGATTAGAGCACCGATCTGCTTCAACCAGATCGGTGCTCCAAAGCAAACCATCCCGATGAAAAGCCGCCTTTAAAGGCGGCTTTTTTTATGCATATCCGATGTCGTTCAAAAATGGATTGGAGCGCCGTTCATCACCGAACCTACCGCCGGGACCATGCCCGCAAATGAAACCGATATCGTCCCCGAGCGGCAGCAGCTTTTTCTTGATGGAGCGAATCAGCGCCGCGTGATCACCGCCTGGCAGATCAGTGCGCCCGACCGAGCCGTTGAAAAGCACATCACCGACTATCGCAAACCGCGCTTCGGGGTTGAAGAACACGACGTGCCCCGGCGCATGGCCCGGCGTGTGGAAGACGTCGAATTCATGCCCGGCGACGGAAACCTTGTCACCTTCGTCCAGCCAGCGGTCCGGCGTAACATTGCGCACGCCTTCAGTGATGCCATATTTTAGGCCGGTCGCTTCCAGATTATCGAGCAGGAACTTATCATCCCTGTGCGGGCCGATAATGTCCACATTCAGGGCTTCCTTGAGATCAAGGGCTGCCGCAGCATGATCGATATGGCCATGCGTGATCCAGATGGCCTCGACATCGATCCCTTGGGAATCAATCGCCTCGCGGATGCGATCCAGGTCACCGCCCGGATCGATCACGACACCCTTCTTGGTCTCGCCATCGAACAGAATGGTGCAATTCTGCTGGAAAGGCGTGACGGGAACGATGATGGCCTGCAATTGCCCCATAGTCTTACTCCACTTGAATAAATAGCGGTCCGGAAGGTGCTTTCTGACACAGAGATAGTGTCCTGTGCCCGTCAGGTGAAGCTTTAAATAGATACGGGCGGCTGATAGCCGCCCGTTTTCCCTCTCCAGGATTGTCCGAGGCGCTTTCTCCGAAAACCGTTTCACGGTTTCCGGGATAGGCCCGACAGTTCGTCTTACCGGTTGTCCCCACAACCATGCGGTCTCCAGAGCGCGTTTCGATCTGATTGAATCAGACCGGCGCTCCAACTGTTTGCTTTCACGCACATGTTACCCGATCGAAGCGGGATCAGAAATCAGTCCAGTGGACTGATTTCCCTGCGTAGGCGTTTCACACTTCTCGGGATGTCTTAGTGCGTCAGGCCTTGGCGGCCATCGCGTTCTTGATCAGGCCGACAACGGCCGTGAGCACGATACCGCCAATGCCGCCGCCTGCCAGCTGACCAACAACACCGTTGAGAACGGAATCGAGGCCACCGCCAGACAACATCGGAAGCAGCTGCCCGAGGATGACACCACCGATGCCGCCTGCCACCGTGTTACCCGTGGTGCCCAGACTGATATTCTTCACTGCTCCGGCGATGTTGCCACCAACCGCGCCAGCCACAAGCTGGAGAATGATAGGTAGTAGAGATTCCATAATCGTCACCCCATCTGAGTTTTAAACCGGAGTAGCGCGACTCCGGTAAAAAAATCTTGTGCCGAAACTTTCCAATGTCAAACAATAAGCGACGGAATAACAAAAAAGCGGCCCTAAGACCGCTCTTTTTCTGTTTAAAACTTGGTTCGGCACCTACTATTCGGCTGCCGCCCGCTTTGGCTGAACTTCCGCAGAATAGTCATTCATTAGAACATTTGTAATTTCGGAAGGTTTGAAACGGTATTGACCGATCTCGGATACCGGCGTCACTTCCGCTGCTGTTCCGCACAGGAAGCATTCGGAGAAACCGGCAAGTTCTTCCGGCATGATTGCCCGCTCGATGACTTCAATGCCGCGGCGCTTGGCAAGATCAATGACCGTGCGACGCGTAATACCGTCAAGGAAGCAGTCAGGCTTCGGCGTATGCAGTGCGCCGTCCTTCACGAAGAAGACGTTTGCACCGGTTGCTTCCGCAACCTGTCCGCGCCAGTCGAGCATCAATGCATCGGCATAGCCCTTGGCTTCGGCGGCGTGCTTGGAGATCGTGCAGATCATATAGAGACCGGCAGCCTTCGAGCGCGAGGGCGCAGTGCGCGGGTCCGGGCGGCAATATTCAGCGATATCGAGCCGGATGCCCTTCATCTTTTCTTCGGGCGAGAAATAGCTCGGCCATTGCCAGATGGCGATGGCAAGATGAATGCGGTTGTTCTGCGCCGAGACCCCCAGTGACTCCGAACCGCGCCAGGCAATCGGGCGAACATAGGCGTCTTCAAAACCCTGCTTCTTCAGAAGCTCGCGGCAGGCATCGTTGATTTCTGCAACGCTGAAAGGAATCTCGAAACCGAGAATGCGTGCAGATTCATGCAGGCGTTCGGTATGCTCATTGAGCTTGAAGATCTCGCCGCCATAGGCGCGTTCGCCTTCAAACACGGCGCTCGCATAATGCAGACCATGGGTCAGCACGTGGATTTTTGCATCTTTCCAGTCGACGAATTCTCCGTCCAGCCAGATAAATCCGTCCCGTTGATCGAATGGAATCGCAGCCATTTTCTTGCTCCTAAATATTTCATCGAGCATTTCTTTTTTCAGGATGAAACCTTGGAAATGCCCTGTCTATGCATTTTGACGCGCATCCCGAAAATCGCCTCATACTTTTCGGGATGCGCCTCAGCAGCGCTGTCTCGATCTGGTTTCAGGTCGACTTCAGACCAGATAAACTTCTCCGCATCCCGTCTTCCCCAGCTAAATCGATATAACTGGTGAGACGGCCACCTTTTCCTGCGTAATTGCTGGCCTTTTTGTTCAAAATGCTTTGAGGTCACGCAAACATATTGCGCGAATCCCAGGCGGAGCATGCATGGAAAGAAAATAAATCCTCCACAGGGTTCGAATATTGCGACAACCATTCCATCACCAACCCATTGAGACGGTGGCGGGTAGCCCGTTAGCGCAATTATTCCTCCTCCTTGCACGTATCAGCGCAAACATTATTCCAAAAAAGCCAGCTCACACTTATCGAAAATTATCTGGGCGATTGAATTATGTCAATAATGCTGACATATTTAACGCAACAGAACGGAGCACAGATGTGAATTCGACGAACGATATGAATTATATAAGCAATCCGTTGACGGCTGAGGAGGCGGCCGACCTCAACGTGATCGAACTACTGTTTTTTTCCTATCGCGACTTTACCGCCGACCCTGATCTTATTCTGGAAAAGATCGGATTCGGGCGGGCGCATCACCGTGTTCTCTACTTCATCAACCGAAAGCCCGGCATGACGGTTGCCGAGCTGCTGGAGGTCCTGCGGATCACCAAGCAGAGCCTGTCGCGCGTGCTTAAACAGTTGATCGATACGGGGCATGTGGTTCAGGCCACCGGCCTTCACGACCGCCGCCACCGCAAGCTTTATCCGACCAAGAGCGGCCGCCAGCTCACGCTTGCCCTCGCCCTTCCGCAGTCACGACGCATCGCACGTGCACTGGAGGACTGTGCGCCGCAGGACCGGGAAGTCATCGAGCGCTTCCTCTATAATATGGTCAACCCCGAGCGGCGCGCCCAGATCGACGAGTTTTCTGCCGAAGATAGTTCGACCAGACATCTCTGAACCGAGTGACACTGGGCTTGAGTGTTACGTCTAGTTGCACAAAGTGTCTGAATAAAAAAACGTCAGGCCGTGGCGAAAATGGTGGGTTTCGAGAACCGGAGCGCAGTGTACTGCTAAGCATAGTCCCGAAAAGTTGTAGACTTTTCGGATAAGATTATGCGTCTGAGCAAGTACATGAGCACCGGAAGCGCAGAAAAACGCTGTTTGCGAGCCAAGGTATGGCGACTTTTGGATCAGACAATAAGTGCTTGTATAAAAACAGGTCCACGCAGGCAGTGAATGGACGTGCCGCATTCCAGTCGATAATATGTGCACCAAAGCATCGGGCATAAGCTGGAATGCTGAAGTAAAATTATCGGAATGGGATCGAAAGACGCCATGGCTGTAGAAGAAGAAAAGACGCTCTCGGACGACGCGCCACATCTCCTCGTCGTTGACGACGATACGCGTATCCGCAGCCTTCTCTCACAATATCTGACCAATAGCGGATTCCGTGTCACCATGGCTGGAAGCGCTGCCGAAGCGCGCCGCAAACTGGAAGGCATCGATTTCGATCTGCTGATCCTCGACGTCATGATGCCGGGAGAAACCGGCGTTTCGCTGACGCGATCGCTGCGCGAGCAGAAGAACGTCCCCATCCTGATGCTGACGGCATTGTCGGAAACCGACAGCCGCATCGACGGTCTGGCTGCCGGAGCGGACGATTATCTGCCCAAGCCGTTCGATCCCCGCGAGCTGACGCTTCGCATCAACAATATCCTGCGCCGCGGCGCGCCACCCGCACAGCCGAAAATCGAGCAGATCGTGTTCGGCCCCTATACTTTCTTCATCCCGCGCCGCGAGCTGAAAAAGGGTACGGAAACCATCAAGCTGACGGATCGTGAGCAGGATATCATGGCGATTTTCGCCGAGCGTGCCGGCGAGACGATCCCCCGCCATGAGCTGACCGGTCAGGATGGCGATGTCGGTGAACGCACGATCGACGTCCAGATCAATCGCCTTCGCCGCAAGATCGAGCAGGACCCGGCCAATCCGGTCTGGCTCCAGACCGTGCGCGGTATCGGCTACAAGCTCAGCATCGAATAGCAACCATCGGCAATCAGGAATATCGCGATCAGAAAATGGTGTTTTCTCAAAACGCAGGGCGGCATGTACCAAAGGTGCAGCCGCAATGTTGTTCATGGAAAACGCCATTTGCAGACAGCAATATTTCCGGAAGCGTTTTTCGAGCCAAAAAGTGTGAAGCGGCTTTGCGACAAAATAAGTCTTTTGAGCGCAACCACAGGGTACTGAGGGACGTTTTAACACGATGAAATCGCCCTTGAGAAAATTCTCCCGCTGGTTGGCGCGCATCATGCCGAAGGGGCTTTATGCGCGTTCGCTCATCATCATCATTGCCCCGATGGTTCTGCTCCAGTCCGTGATCGCCTATGTGTTCATGGAGCGTCACTGGCAGATGGTGACCGAACGACTGTCGACCGCCGTTGTGCGCGATATTGCAGGCATCATCGACATTCTCGAAACCTATCCGCAGGAACCGGGCTACGACAATCTCATCCGCATCGCGCAGCAGCGGCTGGCGCTGAACATTTCGATCCTGCCGCCCGATCCGCTGCCACCTCCCGGGCCAAAGCCCTTTTTCGCCATTCTCGATTACTTCCTGAGTGAAGAGATCACCCGCCAGATCAATCGCCCCTTCTGGGTCGATACGGTGGGCGATTCCGATCTTATCGAAATCCGCATCAAGCTGGAGGACAAGGTGTTGCGCGTCTTTGCGCGGCGCAGCCAGGCCTATGCATCCAATACAGGCATCTTCCTGACGTGGATGGTGGGCACCGCGCTCGTTCTGCTGATCATCGCCATCGCATTCCTGCGCAACCAGATCAAGCCGATCCAGCAGCTTGCCGAGGCCGCAGAGAGTTTCGGCAAGGGGCGACCAATGCCGGAAGGGTTCCATCCGCGCGGAGCCGAGGAAGTGCGCCGTGCAGGCATCGCTTTTATTCAGATGCGCTCGCGCATCGAACGCCAGATCGAGCAGCGCACGGCCATGCTTTCCGGCGTCAGCCACGATCTGCGCACCATTCTGACCCGTTTCAAGCTGCAGCTTGCGCTGGCTGGCCACTCGATCGACACCGAGCCGCTCAATCAGGATATTGCCGACATGCAGACGATGCTCGAAGGCTATCTCGCCTTTGCGCGCGGCGAAGGTTCGGAGGAAACCGCAAGCTACGATGTCACGAGGCTTTGCGAAAAACTGGAGCATGAAGCACGCCTGCGCGAGCGCGGCTTCAAGTATCATATTGAAGGCGACAGCGAGGTCCATGTGCGTCCGAACGCCTTCTCGCGGCTGGTCAGCAATCTCGTCTCGAACGCCTTCCGTCATGCGCAGAATGTCGAGCTGTCGATTTCGCATGTTGAAGGCTGGCTGAAAGTCGTTGTGGACGATGACGGGCCGGGTATTCCGGAAGACCGCCGCGAAGACGTCTTCAAGCCTTTCGTCCGGCTGGATGAAGCGCGAACGCAGGATTCGGGCGGCACAGGCGGGCTGGGTCTTGCTATTGCACGCGATATTGCACGCAGCCACGGTGGCGACATTACGCTGGAAGACGCTCCGACCGGCGGCCTGCGCGCGACCATCCATATTCCGGCTTAAAGCGTTCTGGCCCCGTCAAATGCACGGCTGCACGTCAAGGCAGAGCGATCCGACAACGGAGTTCCATACTTCCAACGCTATTCTTTTCCCTCATCCTGAGGAGCCGTTGAAAACGGCATCTCGAAGGGCGAGGGAAAACGCACGGTGCTTGCCCTCGTCCTTCGAGATGGCTCTTTCGCAAGCTCAGGAGCCTCCTCAGGATGAGGGAGAAACGCGCTTGCTTAACGCGAAATCATCCGCTCTCAATAAAGCTTGCCACCATTCGGCACGGGCTTGTCGATTGCAGCGAGAACCACTTCGCCATCTTCGTCCGGCATGCCGAGTGTCAGCACTTCCGACATGAAGGGCCCGATCTGTCGTGGCGGGAAGTTCACGACTGCCATGATCTGTTTGCCGACCAGCTCTTCCGGCGTGTAGTGCCTGGTGATCTGGGCTGACGACTTCTTGATGCCGATCTTTTCACCAAAATCGATCTTCAGCTTGAAGGCAGGCTTGCGGGCTTCGGGAAATGGCACAGCTTCCACGATGGTTCCGCTGCGGATATCGACCTGTTCGAAATCTGCCCAGGTGATAGTGGTTGCTTCGCTCATTTTTTCACTCCCCGGCCCGCGCTCCCGGCCTCGCAGAAAACCCGGCGCGAGCGCCGGGCCAAAATTCAACTGATTTATAGTCAGGCGCGACCGACGGTCTCGAACACCACGCATTCAAGCGCTTCACGCGCCGTAACACCCGACCAGACCACAAACTGGAAGGCCTGGAAATAGGCTTCGCAAGCTTCCAGCGCCGCCGAAAGCAGCACTTCCACCTGACGGCTCGTCGGTTCCGCACCACCTGCCAGCAGCAGCGACTGGCGATACATGATCGCGCCTTCCTGCTGCCAGAGATCGAAATGGCCCATCAGAAGCTTTTCATTGATGAGCGACAGCAGGCGCATCACTTCGTTCACACGTGGCTCGGCCACCTTGATGTCGAATGCGCAGGCCAGATGCAGCGCCTCGAAATCCTCCATCCAGGAAAACGAGATGTGATAGTCAGTCCAGTTGCCCGCAACCGAAATTGCGATTTCGTCGTCGCCAGTCCGCTCGAACGTCCAGTCGTTTGAATGCGCGACCTGTTCGATCACATCCACCGGATGTGCCTCACGTGCGAATTCAAGCTCAAGAAGGCTCATGTCCGTTTCCTGTTCTGGGAACCATCTGCCCCCAGATGTTTCCTAATTCCCGGCGCGCAAGTCATTGCTCGCCCGTGCCGGCCACCGCGCAAGAACAAGCGCAGGAAAACAGGCACGAATTGATCGGTTGAGGAACCGGCATGCACGACGGCATGCAAGCGCCTCAATGGCACACGCACATACGCAACTGATACTGGAAAGCAGCCTGAAAGACGCGAAACCTGACACTCAGCCCCTCGCCGCCGCCTACATGACCGCGTTACGAATCATGTAGTGTTTTCAGTCTATTGATGCTGAATCTGAACGCCAGCCCCTTTTGAACAAAGAGCCGTGAAAGCATGTGGAAATATACGAGGGACCGACCGCGACCCTTGCCTTAACCGACTCTAAGACAAGGGTTTTTGCCACTTGCGGCCTGTTAATAAATATTCAGGGATTATTTTTGGATTTTGCCGAAGATGAAGCTGATTTTGCCGATTTGGCTTCAGAATCAACTTCGAATTTCGCAAGACGTGCTTCGAGAGCTTCGATTCTTGCCAGCAACGCGCTGTTTTCCGCACGCGCCTTGATTGCCATTTCACGAACGGCTTCGAAGTCTTCGCGCTGCACGACATCGAGTGTGTTCAGCACGCGTTCTCCTTGCGAACGCAACGCCGTTTCCACTTCACGGCGCACGCCCTGGGCAGCGCCTGCCGCATCCGTCACAAGCTTGGCGAGTTCATCAAGAACCCGGTTCTGTCCGCTGGTCATGGCAATCATTCCTTATTTCCAGGTGAGACCTGTTGAAAACATAAATTTGAAATAGGGCCGTCTCAGTTCCGATGCAAGCGCAGCTATAGAAAGTGATCAGGTTCGGCGCACTTGAATCAAAACCACGGGCCACGCGAAAATGACGGCGACCGGAAACCGGAAGCGCCACTAGCGAATGTACTTAAGGCTACCTTAAGGGTAGATCAGCACCGGAAGCCCAGAAAACGCGATTTGCAAACACGATTTGCAAACGCGATTTGCAGCCGACGGGAACAGCTTGACCATAACGGGTCGGTCCAGCATGTTCCGTCACAAAACGGAGTGATTTCATGATTGAGACGTTGCTGCCCGCATCGGCGCTCGCCTTCCCAAATATCGATCCGGTGATTTTCCGGGTCGGACCGCTGGCAGTGCACTGGTACGGCCTCGGCTATGTCGTCGGCATCATGTTCGCCTGGTGGTACGGCAAGAAGCTCTTGCGAAGCCACCGCCTGTGGGCCAACAACCAGCCGCCCATGGCGCCGGAAGCGCTCGATGATTTCGTCATCTGGGCAGCGCTTGGCGTCGTGCTCGGCGGTCGCATCGGCTACGTGCTCTTCTATAATTTCTCCTATTATATCTCCAACCCGCTTGCCATTCCGGCGGTATGGGATGGCGGCATGTCGTTTCACGGCGGCATTTTGGGCACAACGCTCGCCATGATCCTGTTTGCCCGCTCGCGCGGCATCAAGGTCTGGAGCATGTTCGACACGATTGCCGCTGGTGTTCCGGTCGGACTTGGTGTCGTGCGCGTCGCCAATTTCATCAATTCGGAACTCTGGGGTCGTGTCAGTGATGTGCCGTGGGCAGTCTACTTCCCCAATGGAGGCCCGCTGCCGCGTCATCCAAGCCAGCTTTACGAAGCGTTCCTTGAGGGTGTAGTCCTCTTCCTCGTGCTGTTCCTGCTCGTCTGGGTCGGACGCAAACTGAAGAAGCCCGGCTTCATTGCAGGCGCTTTCGTCACGGGCTACGGCCTCAGCCGCATCGTGGTCGAATTCTTCCGCGAGCCGGATGCGCAGCTCGGCTATCTCTTCGGCGGATGGCTCACCATGGGTATGGTCCTCTCGGTGCCGATGGTACTGATCGGGCTTTGGGCCATGTGGCGCGCAAACCGGACCGCAGCCAAGGATGCCTGATCTTTCGCTGAAAGACCGGCTGAAACGCCTGATCGCCACCTCCGGGCCGATCAGCGTTGCCGATTACATGGCAGCCTGCCTCGGCGACCGCGAGGCGGGCTATTATACGACGCGTGAACCTTTCGGACGCGACGGTGACTTCATCACCGCGCCGGAAGTAAGCCAGATGTTCGGTGAACTGATCGGCATCTGGTGTGTCAGCGAATGGGACGCGCTGGGAGGCCCGGACAATATCGTGCTGTGCGAAATCGGCCCCGGTCGCGGCACGCTGATGAGCGATATGCTGCGCACTATTGGCAGGCTCGCCCCGCAAATGCTGGACCATGTGCGTGTCGCCATGGTCGAAACAAGCCCGCGCCTTGCCGAAAAGCAAAAGGAAAAACTGTCCGACGCAGGCGCGAAGATCGACTGGTTCGAACGCTTTTCCGATATTCCCGCCGATACTGCCAACGGGCCGCTGATCCTCGTCACCAATGAGCTGTTCGATGCGATCCCGTTCCGGCAGTTCGTCAAGGTCGATGGCCGCTTTGTCGAACGGATGATTGCGCTCGATGACAAGGATGAGTTCCATTTCGTCAGCGGTCTGGGTGGTATAGATCCGGCGCTGTTACCTGTAGGCCATGCGGAAGCACCCGAAGGCGCGATCTTTGAAGCAGCCCCTGCGCGCACGGCCTTGATGCAGGAAATTGCCAGCCGTATCGCGACCACACGCGGCGCAGCGCTCAACGTCGACTATGGCCATCTGAAAGCCGGTTTCGGCGACACGCTGCAAGCCATGTTGAAACACGGCTTTGACGATGTATTTGCCAATCCGGGCATTGCGGACCTCACCAGCCATGTCGATTTCGACATTCTGGACAAGACCGCGCGGGCCAGCGGCTGCAAGACCGGAACAATGACGCAGGGCGAATTTCTGCTCGCAATGGGCCTGCTTGATCGCGCCGGACGGCTCGGTACGGGCAAGGACGCAGCGTTTCAGGAAAAAATCCGACAGGACGTCGAAAGACTGGCCGCACCCGATCAAATGGGAACCTTGTTCAAGGTTCTCGCATTGAGTGACGGGCTGACACGCCTCTATCCTTTCGAAACCAAGTGATGCCCTTCCCTTCAAAAAGCTTCAATTGACAAGCCAGCGGACCTCCCCCACCATCCCGCCGTTTACGAAAGCCAGCAAGATGACCGATATGCCGCAACCACTCCGCTCGCCTCTCCTTGAAAAGCCCGTCGGACAGAACGGGAAGCGGATCGCGCATGGCTTTTTCACCCGCAAGGGCGGTGTTTCCGATGGCATCTATACGGGCCTGAACGTTGGAAGCGGGTCAAACGATGTGCCGGAAAAAGTTGCCGAGAATCGCCGCCGCGTCGCCGAGAACCTTGGCGTTGCACCCGATCATCTCATGACCGTGCATCAGGTTCATTCGCCCGATGTCCTCCACGTCACCGAGCCGTTCGGCGCTCCACGCCCGAAGGCCGACGCAATGGTCACAAATGTGCCGGGCATCGCCATTGGTGCTTTGTCCGCCGATTGCGGGCCTGTGCTTTTTGCAGATCACGAAGCGGGAATCATCGGCTCCGCCCATGCCGGATGGCGTGGCGCTTTCGGCGGTGTCCTTGAAAACACGATTGAAGCCATGATCGGCCTCGGTGCGAAACGCGAGAACATCGTTGCTGTTCTCGGGCCGACCATCGGGCCGGAAAATTACGAAGTCGGGCCGGAATTCTATGCAGAATTCATCGGCAGAGATGCTGCCTACACCACCTATTTCCGGCCTTCCGACAAGCCGGAACACAAGCTGTTCGATCTGTGGACATTCATCACCGACCGGCTGACGAAGGCTGGTGTGCGGGCAGAATCCCTTCGCCAGTGCACCTATGCCGATGAGGAACAATTCTATTCCTACCGGCGCACCACCCATCGCAATGAACCCGACTACGGGCGTCAGATTGCAGCGATCGCCATCATAGAAGATTAGGAGAACCGCATGGCCCTTCACTTCGAGCCGGAAGAATTCGCAGCACGTCGCGACCGTCTGATCTTGAAGATGGAGGAGGAAAAGCTGGATGCGCTTCTGCTGTTCGCGCAGGAGAGCATGTACTGGCTGACCGGCTATGACACGTTCGGCTTCTGCTTCTTCCAATGCCTCGTCGTGAAGGCCGACGGGTCGATGGTGCTGATGACACGCTCCGCCGATTTGCGGCAGGCGCGTCATACGTCGAACATCGAGAACGTCGTCGTCTGGACCGATCGCGACAATGCCAATCCGGCTTCCGACCTTCGCAATATTCTGACCGAACTCGACCTTCTCGGCACCCGGATCGGGATCGAATATCAGACGCATGGCCTTACCGGCGCCAATGCGCGCAAGCTGGACGAACAGCTGCAGAGCTTTGCCAAGCTTTACGATGCTTCCGGCATGGTGGATCGCCTGCGGCTGCTCAAAAGCCCTGCGGAAATTGCCTATGCGAAACGCGCCGCCGAACTCAGTGACGACATACTCGACGCTGCGATAAAGCTCACCAAAGGCGGGGCGAGCGAAGCCGATATTCTGGCTGCGATGATGAGCACCAATTTTGCCGGCGACGGCGATTTTCCCGCCAACGAATATATCATCGGCTCGGGCGACGATGCCCTGCTCTGCCGCTACAAATCCGGTCGGCGCAAGCTGAACAAGAACGATCAGCTCACGCTCGAATGGTCGGGCGTCTTCCGGCATTACCACGCGCCGATGATGCGCACGATCGTCGTCGGCAAGCCGACCACACATCATCAAGAGCTCTATGCGGCTGCACGCGAGGCGCTGGAAGCAGTGGAAGCAGCCATGACGCCCGCCTCGACATTCGGCGACGTCTTTGACGCCCATGCGCGGACCATGGAAGCACACGGCCTTACCCGTCATCGCCTCAATACCTGTGGCTATTCGGTGGGAGCACGTTTCACGCCATCATGGATGGACCCGCAGATATTCTATGCCGGAAACCCGGAAAGCATCCAGCCGGACATGACGCTTTTCGCACATATGATCATCATGGATTCCGACACCCAAACCGCCATGACGCTGGGGCAGACATATCTCACAACAAATGGCGCAGCTCAGCCATTATCCCGCCATTCTCTTGATATGATTGTAAAATGAGGCGCAATCGGCGATAAAACTGCCACAAGCGCAACCCGGAAACTGCAAAGCGGCTTTCGGGCAAGATGCACGTCGATAAAATCGATAGATTATTTTGAACTGAAAATGCCCGACCGCAGAGAACCTGCGCCTTCAGGAGCATGAAGCCGAACATGAACAAGGCACGTCTTTCAACGATGTTGTTGCTGGCCGGAGTGCTTACAAGCGTCCTGGCCGCCTGCAACAGCACTGAGTCCGCTCTGAACGTACAGGGTAGCAATCAAAATTCCGGGCAAAATTCCGGGCAAACTACTACGCCAGCCGCGACACCGGGCACCCCGGCGACGGGCACCGCTCCCGTGCAGCCCACGGGAACAACTCCGGCCACGACCGGCACAGCACCTGCGACGACCACGCCAGTGGCACCGCAGCGCAGTGCAGCGCTCAAGCCGGGCAAGTTGCATATCGCCCCGATTGTCGGCGCACCGGTCAATGTGGTGACGCCGCTGACCCATCGCATGAATGACGATGCCAAGTCGAAAGGCATTGAGCTTGCAGGCAATAACGACCCGAGTGCTGCCTACGTCATGAAGGGATATTTCTCCGTTCTTTCGGAAGATAATCAGACCACCGTGCTTTACGTCTGGGATGTTCTGGATGCTTCCGGCAACCGCCTTCACCGGATACAGGGGCAGGAGAAAGTTCCAGGTGCGGCCGCAGACTCATGGAGCGTCGTTCCGGCTTCCGCAATGCAGACAATCGCCGACCGCACCATGCAGGAATATTCGACCTGGCTTGCGGCAAATCGCGCATAGAAACTTGCTTTGGCAGCAAAAGACTGAAATCTTTTGCTGAATCTGTTTTGCCTACTGTGGGAAAGCCGGAAAACCGGGCTTTTTACAGCAATTGTGTTCCCGAGGGCCTTGCAATGGCGATGACTCTTTGCAATAGGCCCCACATCCGAAAGAAAACCTTTCTAGCTGCAGTACTTGGCCGGTCAGACCGTACGCAGCTTTAAAGTTTTTAAGAGATTAAGTCCGTTCCGGCGGACTGTTGCGACAGAACCAAACTGCAAACCGCGACCGCATCGGCGTCAGAGGCAAAAGAATGAAACTTTTCGCAGGCAACTCCAACCGGGTTCTTGCCGAATCCGTTGCTCAGTATCTCAACATTCCACTCGGTAAGGCCAGCGTCCGTCGCTTCGCCGATCAGGAAATCTTCGTAGAGATTCAGGAAAACGTGCGCGGCGAAGACGTATTCGTACTGCAATCGACTTCCTACCCGGCAAACGATCACCTGATGGAACTGCTCATCATGATCGACGCCTTCCGCCGCTCGTCGGCACGTCGCATCACCGCCGTCCTGCCCTATTTCGGCTATGCCCGTCAGGACCGCAAGCCCGGCCCGCGCACGCCGATCTCTGCCAAGCTGGTCGCCAATCTCATCACCGAAGCCGGTGCGAACCGCGTCCTGACGCTTGACCTTCATGCCGGTCAGATTCAGGGCTTCTTCGATATCCCGACCGACAACCTCTACGCCGTTCCGGTCATCGCCCGCGATGTGAAGGCCAATTACGCGACCGGCAATTGCATGGTCGTTTCGCCTGACGTTGGCGGCGTGGTTCGCGCCCGTTCGCTCGCAAAGCGCATCGATGCGCAGCTCGCCATCGTCGACAAGCGCCGCGAACGTCCAGGTGAATCGGAAGTCATGAACGTCATCGGCGACGTTTCCGGCAAGGACTGCCTGCTGTTCGATGACATCGTCGATTCCGGCGGCACGCTCTGCAACGCAGCTGAGGCCCTGTTGAACAAGGGCGCCAAGAGCGTCACCGCCTACATCACGCACGGCGTTCTGTCCGGCGGCGCGGTTGCCCGTATCGCCTCGTCCAAGCTGAAGGAACTGGTCATCACCGATTCCATCCAGCCGACCACTGCCATCAACGATGCGCCAAATATCCGCGTCCTCTCGATCTCGGACCTGATTGGCGAGGCCATCGCCCGCACGGCAGCGGAAGAGTCCGTTTCGAGCCTGTTCGACTAAAACACCAGCCGGATTACAATTCCGAGACATGCCGCCAGCAACAGCACGAGCGGCATGTTGAGCCTCAGAACAACAAGCAAGAATGCCGCCGCGCCTGCAATCAGGACGGCGGCATTGTCTATTGTGCTCCAGACCGGCAGCGGCAATGTGAAGGGACCTATAGCCTTCTCGACAACCTGCGAAAACAGGACATGCAGCGAGAACCACAGCGCCAGATTGGCAATCACGCCGACGACCGCAGCCGTGATCCCGCCCAGCATGGCCGACAGCCAGCGCACCTGACGCAGCCGCTCCACGAATGGCGCGCCCGCCAATATCCATAGAAAGCAGGGCACGAAGGTAAACCACAGCGCGATCAGTCCGCCGAAAAGGCCACCCAGAAGTGGCGGCAGGCCCGACAGGTTCGCAGCCCCCACAAAGCCGACAAAAACCAGCACGAGGATCAGCGGTCCCGGCGTGGTTTCCGCCAGACCGAGCCCCGTCAGCATTTCCCCCGGCTTCATCCAGCCGAAATGCTCGACCGCCTGCTGCGCCGTATAGGAAAGAGCTGCATAAGCGCCCCCAAATGTCACCGCAGCGAGCTTCGAAAAGAAGGCCGCTTCCTGCACGAAGACATGCGCGCCACCAAAAGTGAAGAAAAGCCCGAGCAAAGGCAAAAGCCACAGCCCGCCCCAGATGAGCGTTTGCTGCGTGAATTCGCGCAAGGCGCCAGGCGTCGCCTCTCCCATAATTGCGGCAGCACCATTTCCCTGCACGATATGCCGCAGGCCACCTGCAAGAGCCGCCAGCAGAACGACGAGCGGAAACGGCAGTTTCAGGAAGGCTATCGCAACGAATGCCGCAATCGCCACCGCATAGGAAAACCCCGAGGCTAGTGTCCGTTTGGCCATGCGATAAAGCGCTTCAAAAACCACGGCGAGAACCGCAGCCTTGAGGCCGAACAACAGCCCGGCCACGATGTCGACATGCCCGAAGGAGATATACAGCGCCGACAATGCAAGCATGACGACAGCGCCGGGCAGCACGAACAGAAGCCCGGCCAGAAGGCCGCCGCGCCAGCCCTTAACCGCCCAACCGGAATAGGTCGCAAGCTGCATGGCTTCCGGCCCCGGCAACAACATGCAGAAATTGAGCGCATGAATCAGCCGCTCCTGATCCATCCATTTCTTCTCATCCACGAGAATGCGCTGCAGCATGGCGATCTGCGCGGCCGGCCCGCCGAAGGACAGAAGCCCGATCTTGCCGAATGTCGCGAAGAGTTCTTTGTAACCCGGTTGCTGAATTGGCTGTGTCACGCTGCTGCCCTGAATGATCCGTTTCGCAAGCTGTCGGCGAGGATCATTACAGGTTCATGACAGTTTTCACAGCTTACTCCGCCGCAGCGCCTTCTTCCGCCAGATCGTCCGGCGCATTCGGGTCGCCCGGTGCCGTTTCGCAGGCGAGATCGGGAAAATTGACGATGCGCATTCCCTTGAAATCGTTGCGGACCACCAGAAGCCCGCGTTCTTCAAAATAGGTCAGCAGACGCCGGGCACGGCTGAACGAGTGCGTGCCATAGGCGCGCGCCAAAGCCGCATCGGAAGGACAAGGCGCGCCGGTTACCGCCGCCTGCGCCACGATCAGGAACACGCCCTGCACATCGTCGGTGAGGCTTTCCGACAGGGCCAGCGCCTGCTGCCATGTTTCGCCACTGGCCACATCGCTTTCAATGCTGGCCTGCGCCACTGCCAGCCTGCGGCGGAAGGCAGGGAGAGCCAGCGGCTCGCCCGGAACGCGGTGAATGCGACAACGCACCAGAAAGTCCTGATAAAGCACGGCCACGGACCGGAACGACGCTTCCGGATCGTCCACGATCTCGCGCATCACCTTTTCAAGGAGCTCATCCCGTTCGGCTTCCACCATGCCGGGGAACAAAGGTTCCTGTGCCGGTTCGGCTTCGGGCTTCGGCTTTGCTACCTGCGCCAGAATCTCCGCCGTCGATGGCGGCGGTGGAGGCGGCGGCGCTCTGCGCACGGCAGCACGGATTTCCTGCGGCGCAGGCGTGAAGATGAGGTCGAGCGCATCTTCCGGCGCATCAGGAAGCGGCATCAGTTTCGGCGATGAAGACCGCGCCGATGTCTCCACCTTGCCGATCTTGATCGGCAATGGACGACGCGACAATGCGGGGCCAAGCGCCACGAAATGCCCGCGCTGCAGATCGCGGAACATTTCCGCCTGCTTGCGCTCCATGCCCAGAAGATCAGCGGCGCGCGCCATATCGATATCGAGAAATGTACGCCCCATGAGGAAGTTCGAAGCTTCAGCTGCAACGTTCTTGGCAAGCTTCGCCAGTCGCTGCGTGGCGATAACACCCGCAAGGCCACGCTTTCGTCCGCGACACATGAGATTGGTCATCGCGCCGAGCGACAGCTTGCGCGCTTCATCCGACACTTCACCGGCGGCGGCAGGCGCAAAAAGCTGCGCCTCATCCACAACCACCAGCATCGGATACCAATAGTCGCGCTCGGCATCGAACAAACCGCCAAGAAAAGCCGCAGCCGAGCGCATCTGCTGCTCGACATCGAGACCTTCCAGATTGAGCACCACCGAAACACGATGCTGGCGGATGCGTCCGGCAATGCGTGTCAGTTCGGCTTCGGTACGGGCGGCATCGACAACGACATGGCCGTAAAGATCGGCAAGCGTGACGAAATCGCCTTCAGGGTCGACGATGCACTGCTGCACCCATTGCGCGCTCTGTTCCAGAAGGCGGCGCAAAAGATGCGATTTGCCGGAGCCGGAATTGCCCTGCACGAGCAAACGCGTGGCGAGAAGCTCCTCAAGATCAAGCATGGCCTGCTTGCCACCGCCAAGCGCCGCTGCCGAGGCAGAACCGCTTCCAGCAACTGCACCCATGTCGATACCGACCTGCATCTCGCCTCCTTGTTTCAACATAGCAGGAACAAACGACTCGCACGGCCAAGCCTGCGGTCGATCAGGCATTCGCTTAACATCTTTGACGCCGCCAATGCCACCGGTTATGAGAAATGCCCACAGATGCCGGGCACGGGAACTGCTCGCAGCCCAAAAAACTTGCGCCGCCGCACGCTATGGTCTATAGCCAGCGCCATCCGCGTAGACACCCTTGGAGGCAACGCGGAATGGAGCGGTCCGGTCTTTCACCTTGTGACAGACAATACGGGCTGTTTCATGTCGTTTGTTGAAGCATGATCCCGAAAAGTGGAAACCGGTTTTCGGACAAGATCATGCGCAGATTATACAGCGAGCGACACTCCAGTAACATCGAAAGGAAATGCCATGAGCGAGACTTACGTGCTCAAGGCCGATCTGCGTACCCGGGTTGGTAAGGGGTCCTCCCGCGAACTGCGTCGCAACGGCCAGATTCCTGCAGTCATCTATGGCGACAAGCAGGAACCCCTCGCAATCGCCGTCTCCTACAAGGAGATCTTCTACAAGATTCATGGCGGTGGCTTTAAGACCACTGTTGCCACGATCGAAGTAGACGGCAAGAAGATTCAGGTCCTCCCGAAGGACTACCAGCTGGATCCGGTCCGTGACTTCCCGCAGCATGTCGACTTCCTGCGCGTTTCCGCGAAGTCGGTCGTCCACGTGAATGTTCCTGTTCACTTCAAGAACGAAGAAGCAGCTCCGGGCATCAAGCGCGGCGGCGTTCTCAACATCGTTCGTCACGACGTTGAACTGATCGTTCCGGCCAATGCAATTCCGGAAGCACTCGAGTTCGACCTGACCGGCCTCGAAATCGGCGACTCCGTCCACATTTCGGCGATCAAGCTGCCGAAGGGCGTGACCGCTGCCATCCAGGATCGCGACTTCACCATCGCCACGATTGCTGCTCCTGCCGGCCTGAAGTCGGAAGAAGCTGCTTCGGAAGGTGCTGCAGAAGAAGAAGCCAAGGACGGCGAATAATCGCTTTCCGCACAGGAGCGCTAACGCGCTTCTTATCCGAAAACCGGTTCCCACTTTTCGGGAAGCGCTACAGAAGGGGCTCTGAACCATGCTGCTCATTGCAGGTCTTGGCAATCCGGGCCCCAAATATGCGCATAACCGGCACAATATCGGTTTCATGGCGGCGGATGAAATATTCCGCCGCCATCGCTTTTCCAACTGGCAGAAGAAGTTTCAGGCCGAGATTGCCGACGGCGTGATCGACGGCGAAAAAGTGCTGCTGGTCAAGCCGCAGACTTTTATGAACCTTTCGGGTCAGTCCATCGGCGAAGCCATGCGCTTCTACAAGCTGACACCTGCCGATCTCGTCGTGATCTATGACGAACTCGACCTCATTCCGGGCAAGCTGCGCATCAAGACCGGCGGCGGCTCCGGCGGTCATAACGGCATCAAATCCATCGACGCGCATATGCAGGCCTTCCCCGGCGGCCAGAATTATCGCCGCATGCGGCTTGGCATCGGCCATCCGGGTGCGAAGGAACTCGTGCATAACTATGTCCTCGGCGATTTCGCCAAGGCCGACAATGAATGGCTGGATACGCTTCTGGGCGCTATTGCCGACAATGTGGGCCTGCTTGCCGCCAAGGGCGAAGACAACAGTTTCATGAACCGCATTGCGCTCGCCATGGGCGACGGCAATCAACGGCCCAGCGGTTTCAAGGCCGATCCCGCACAACTGGAAAAGGCGCCACCAAAGGCGCAGAGCCATATTCGCCAGGCGCGGCAGAACCAGAAGAAGCCGAATATTCCTGCCAGCGGCCCGATGGCTGAAATGCTGAAAAAGCTGCTTGGGAAAAAGGACTAAAACAGTTCCAGCAAAAGTGCGAAGCGGTTTTGCATGGGAGAATGCGTAAAAGTAAGCCGTTCCCAAGGGCGCGACGCCTCCGCCTCTTGACGCTTCACGGTCCGATGACGCATAGCCACAACAATAGAATTCTAGTCTGATAGGTACGATCATGGGTTTCAAATGCGGCATCGTCGGTCTGCCAAATGTTGGCAAGTCGACGCTTTTCAACGCGCTGACCAAAACGGCCGCCGCACAGGCCGCAAACTATCCGTTCTGCACCATCGAGCCGAACACGGGCGAAGTGGCGGTTCCCGATCCGCGCCAGAACGATATCGCCCGGATTGCCGGTTCGAAGGAAATCATCCCGACCCGCATCAACTTCGTTGATATTGCCGGCCTCGTGCGCGGCGCATCGAAGGGTGAAGGTCTCGGCAACCAGTTCCTCGCCAATATCCGCGAAGTGGATGCCATCGTGCATGTGCTGCGTTGCTTCGAGGATGACGATATCACCCATGTCGAAGGTCGTATCGATCCGGTATCGGACGCCCAGACGGTTGAAACGGAGCTGATGCTGTCGGACCTCGAAAGCATCGAGCGCCGCATCGTGCAAATCCGCAAGCGCGCTACCGGCAAGGACAAGGAAGCCCTCACCATTCTGCCGGTGATGGAAGCAGCACTCGAACTGCTCCAGAACGGCCAGCCGGTCCGCCTGATGCTGAAGGATATTGCCGCAGAAGACCTGCTGACGCTGAAGGGCCTGAACCTTCTCACCTCCAAGCCGGTTCTTTATGTCTGCAACGTCGCTGAAGGCGATGCGGCCAAGGGCAACGAGTATAGCGCTGCCGTCGACAAGATGGCCGAGGAACAGGGTGCCCAGACGGTCATCATTTCGGCTGCAATCGAAGCGGAAGTTGCGCAGCTTCCCGATGAGGAAGCCAAGGAATATCTGGAAAGCATGGACCTTGAGGAACCGGGTCTCGACCGCCTGATCCGCGCCGGTTACAAGCTTCTCGACCTCATCACCTATTTCACCGCAGGGCCGAAGGAAACCCGCGCCTGGACAATCCGGCGCGGCACCAAGGCTCCCGGCGCTGCCGGTGTCATCCATACCGATTTCGAGCGCGGCTTTATCCGTGCCCAGACCATCGCCTATGAAGACTACGTCAAATACAATGGCGAAGTCGGAGCGAAGGAAGCCGGCAAGGCAAGGGACGAAGGCAAGGAATACATCGTCCATGACGGCGATGTGATGCTGTTCCGCTTCAATACCTGATACGTTCAGGCCGCCGGAAACCGGCAGCCTTTTCTTTATGCCTACTCGGAGGAGATCGAGGGTGAGCAAGCCTCTGCCTAAATATGCTTATGAGGATATGGAGCCGGGAATGACCCTTCCCTTCGGTCCTCGTACGATCAACAAGCAAGAAATCATCGAGTTTGCCAGCGAGTTCGATCCGCAGCCGTTCCATCTTGATGAGGAAGCAGGCAAGGCGAGCGTGCTCGGCGGGCTGGCGGCATCAGGATGGCAGACCACCTCCCTCATCATGCGCATGGTCTGCGATGCCTATCTTACAAACTCAACGTCACAGGGTGGTCCCGGCGTCGAATTCACGCGTTGGAAACGCCCCGTACTCGCGGGCGATACGCTGAATGGTGTGACGACCATCAAGGACAAACGCATTTCCAAATCGCGCCCGGCAATCGGGTTGGTGACGTTCCACCATGAACTGTTCAATCAGCGTGGTGAGAGCGTGTGCGAAATGCAGCATCCATGCATGATGCTGCGCCGCGATTACGATGCGACGGCAGGAGGGGCGTCATGAGTTTCCTGGAAGAAAATCTCGGGCAGAACCTCGTCATCGGCAGCTATACGTTTACTGCCGAGGAAATCATCGATTTCGCCAGAAAATATGATCCGCAGCCGTTCCATCTGGACAGCGAAGCGGCAAAAAAGAGCGTCTTCGGCGGACTTTGTGCTTCCGGCTGGCACACCACTGCAGTGTTCATGAAGCTCAATGTCGCTTCCATCGTCAAGGCAACGAAGGAAGCTCTGAAACGCGGCGAGACGCCGCCGACATTCGGCCCCTCACCCGGCTTTGAAAACCTGAAATGGTCAAAGCCCGTCTATGCCGGAGATACGATCACCTACAAGCGCCTGGTCCACGCCATAAGGCCGCTCGCCTCCCGCCCCGGCTGGTCGATGCTGACCATGACGACGAGCGCCCATAACCAGAATGGCGAAGAGGTGCTTTCCTTCGACAATGCGGCGATGGTGAAACTGCCGCCCAAGGCTGATGCCTGAAATAACAAAGCCCGGAGCAATGTCCGGGCTTTTTCGTATTCTCAGTCGCCTTCAAAGGCCACGAGCGTGCGGACCGGCACGCCAAGAGCTTCCAGCTTCTTGCGTCCGCCGAGATCCGGCAGGTCGATGATGAAGCAGGCTGCGACGATCTCTGCGCCCATCTGAAGCAAAAGCTTCGCTGCCGCTTCCGCCGTTCCGCCCGTGGCGATCAGATCGTCCACCAGAATGATCCGTTCGCCCTTTTCAATCGCGTCGCGATGCATTTCCATTTCATCGATGCCATATTCAAGGCTGTAGGCAATGCGCACTGTATCGCGCGGCAGCTTGCCCTTCTTGCGGATCGGTACGAAACCAGCCGACAGCTGATGCGCGATTGCGCCGCCGAGAATAAAGCCACGTGCTTCGATGCCCGCTACCTTGTCGACCTTGTTGCCTGCATAGGGATAGACCAGCTCATCGACGGAACGGCGAAATGCCTGCGCATCGCCCATAAGCGTCGTCACGTCACGGAATTGGACGCCCGGCTTGGGATAGTCCGGAATGGTGCGGATCGCATCCTTCAAGCTGGCTTTAAATCCGGATTCCATTTTCCATCCTTTCAGGCGGCCTGCGGGCCGGTCAAGTTAATCAAGGCAAAGTTGGGACCAAGGACCTTTACACCCTCAAACGGGCAAATTGCAAAAGAAACCGCCCATTTCTGCCAAGAACATTGCGGCGACGCACGGTCATTTGCATGGCCTAATTGTGGCAAGGCTGATCTTCCAGTTCCAGCACAAAAAAATGGGCGCCCACGGCGCCCATCTTTTAATTCAGGTTGATCTATTGTCAGTGTTTAACATCCGACCAGATCGAACGCTTGGCGACATAAACCAGACCGGCAAAAAGGATCAGGAATATGATGACCCGGAAACCGGTCCGCTTGCGATCTTCCAGATGCGGCTCTGCAGCCCACATCAGGAATGCCGAAACGTCGCGTGCATACTGATCCACCGTTTGCGGCGAACCATCGTCATAGGTGACTTGGTCGTCGCTCAGCGGCTTTGCCATGGCCAGCGACTTGCCGGCGATGAAGTATGGGTTGAAATGCGTCCCTTCAGGAATATGCATCCCCGCTGGTGGCTGTTCATCATAGCCGGTCAGCAGTGAATGGATGTAGTCCGGACCTGCTTCGGCATATTGCGTGAATATGTCGAAGATGAAGGTCGGGAAGCCGCGTTCAACACCACGAGCCTTCGCGATCAGCGAGAAGTCCGGAGGAGCTGCACCGTTGTTCGCGGCCGCAGCTGCGTTCGCGTTCGGAAATGGCGCCGGGAAGTGATCAGTCGGGATCGCCTTGCGGGTGAACATTTCGCCATCCGCATTCGGCCCGTCCTGTACTTCATATTCAGCGGCAAATGCCTTGACCTGCTCCGGTGAGTAGCCGAGACCTTCCAGCGTGCGGAAGGCCACCAGGTTCATCGAATGACAGGCCGAACAAACTTCCTTGTAGACCTTCAGGCCACGCTGAAGCTGTCCTTTGTCATAGGTTCCGAACGGACCGGCAAAGCTCCACTTTTCCTGCTTGGGATGGTGGATCGGGAAATGTTCCGGCTCCGCGGCATTGCCGCCTTCCTCAGCCGAGGCACCACCCAGGGCGATACCAAGCGCGACCAGCGGAGCAATACCGAAGGCAGCGAAATTCTTGAGGATGTTTTTCATTGTTACGTCCTTCATCTCTCTCGCTGGTTCAGCCCCGAGTTTCAACAGGGATTTCCACGGGGGTAACCCCGGCCTTGCCGCTCTTCTCCAGAACCGCCTCGGTGATCGAGTTCGGCAAACGCTTCGGCGTTTCGATCAAGCCGATGACCGGCATGATGATGATGAAGAAAGCAAAGTAGTAGAGCGTACCCAGCTGCGCCATGAAGACGTAGGAACCTTCCGCAGGACGCGAACCCAGCCAGCCGAGGAAGATGGCGTTGATCACGAACAGCCAGAAGAACAGCTTGAACCACGGACGATAGACAGCCGAACGAACCTTCGACGTATCGAGCCACGGCACGACGAAGAGGATTGCGATCGAACCGAACATGGTCAGAACGCCGCCGAGCTTCGAGTCGATCGGGCCGATGTTGAAGGTGATGGCGCGCAGCATCGCGTAGAACGGCAGGAAGTACCATTCTGGAACGATGTGAGCAGGTGTCTTCAGAGAATCAGCCGGGATATAGTTATCCGGATGACCGAGGAAGTTCGGCATGTAGAAGACGAAGTAGGCGAAGAACACGAAGAAGACGAGCGCGCCGAAAGCGTCCTTGATGGTCGCATAAGGCGTGAACGGCAGCGTGTCGGTCTTGGACTTGACTTCAATGCCGGTCGGATTGGTCTGACCCGTCACATGCAGCGCCCAGACGTGCAGGATAACGACACCGGCAATCATGAACGGCAGCAGATAGTGCAGCGAGAAAAAGCGGTTGAGCGTTGGATTGTCGACCGCAAAGCCGCCCAGCAGAAGCTGCTGGATCGGTTCGCCGATGATCGGGAAAGCCGTGAAGAAGCCGGTGATAACCGTCGCACCCCAGAAGGACATCTGGCCCCATGGCAGCACGTAGCCCATGAAGGCGGTAGCCATCATGAGAAGGAAGATCACCACGCCCAGAATCCACAGAAGCTCGCGCGGCGCCTTGTAGGAACCGTAATAGAGACCGCGAGCGATATGGAGATAGACGGCAATGAAGAAGAAGGATGCACCGTTGGAGTGCATGTAGCGCAGCAGCCAACCGGAGTTGACGTCGCGCATGATCTTTTCGACGGAATTGAACGCAATGCCCGTATCGGCAGCATAATGCATGGCCAGCACAACGCCGGTCAGGATCTGCGAAATGAGCATGAAGCTCAAAATGCCACCAAAGGTGTACATGTAGTTCAGGTTACGCGGCGTCGGATAGGCCACGAAGGAATCATAGACGAGACGCGGCAAGGGAAGCCGTTCGTCCACCCATTTTTCGATGCCGGTCTTCGGCGTGTATGTGGAGTGTCCACCACTCATGTCTTCTCTCCCCAAGACCTGTTAGCCGATCCTGATGACCGTATCGGAAGCGAACGCATATTGCGGAATGTGCATGTTCTCCGGAGCCGGACCACTGCGGATACGTCCGGCAGTGTCATAGGTCGAGCCATGGCATGGGCAGAACCAGCCACCGAAAGAACCGGATTCACCGAGCGGCACGCAACCCAGATGGGTACACACGCCGATCATCACCAGCCAGTTTTCCTTGCCCTCGCCTGCCGAGCGGGCGACATCGGTCGCCTGCGCATCCGCTGCGAGGTTGGCGTTACGTGCGTTCTGATCCTTGAGATCACCAAGAGCGGTTGTCTTGGCATCCTCGATTTCCTTGGCGGAGCGGTTACGAATGAAAACCGGCTTACCACGCCATTTGACAGTTAGTGATGCTCCTTCCGTCAGGGACGAAACATCAACCTCGATGGACGCAGCCGCGAGTGTCGAAGCGTCCGGACGCATCTGGTCGATAAACGGCCAGGCCAGTCCGCCAACTCCGACGACACCGGCCATTCCCGTCGCAATATACAAAAAATCACGCCGTGTCGGCTCAGCCGTGTCGTGTGCGCTCACGTGCCAATTCCTTTTCAACCTGCATGTTCAATTGAACTCTCCCCTCGTCCTCTTTTGCACTTGCGCAAAAGTAGTCCTGCAAGTGCTCACAGGACGAAATTCCCTCCATTTCACTATCCGGTTTATGCGCGTAAAAATCGCTTGTCCAGACACCAACCCCTTATGACGGCACGATGTCGCAGGCGGATTTGCTTGCTCAATTCAGGGAATGCACAGCAAAGCGATAACGCATTACAGACAGTGGAAAGCTTTCAGCTTTCTCCGTTCCTCCCTATGAAACCGCCCGACTGGCGGGCCCAAAGTCCCGCATAGATGCCACCGCGGGCGATAAGTTCGTCATGCGTCCCCTCCTCCACGATGCGGCCTTGATCCATCACAACGAGACGATCGAGCGCTGCGATGGTGGAAAGGCGGTGAGCAATCGCAATAACCGTCTTTCCATCCATAAGGCGTTTCAAATTCTCCTGAATCGAAGCTTCGACCTCCGAATCGAGTGCGGAAGTCGCCTCATCGAGGATGAGGATTGGCGCGTCCTTCAAAATAGCGCGAGCGATAGCAATGCGCTGGCGCTGCCCGCCAGAAAGCTTGACGCCGCGCTCGCCCACAAAGGCATCGAACGACCGCCGCCCCTGGAAATCCTCCAGACTGGCAATGAACCCATCGGCTTCGGCCTGACGTGCTGCCTGCAGCAGTTCTTCGTCGGTCGCATCGTCGCGCGCCAGCATGATGTTGTCGCGCAGCGACCTGTGCAGCAATGCAGTTTCCTGACTGACGACCGCGACCGCCCGACGCAGCGAGGTCTGGGTGACATCGCGAATGTCCTGACCGTCCACGAGGATCGCGCCTTTCTCGACATCGTAGAGGCGCAGGATGAGATTTACGAGGGTAGACTTGCCCGCCCCGGAATGCCCGACGAGACCGACGCGTTCACCACCGCGCACAGTGAGGTTGATATTGTCGAGAACGCCCGCAGCCTTGCCGTAGTGGAACGTGACATCCTGAACATCGATACGCGCCTTAGTCACCTGCAAAGGTTTGGCACCGGGCCTATCCTCAAGACCGAGCGGAGCAGAAACCAGCCGCATGGAATTCTCGATCAGTCCGAGCTGGCGCAGCATGCCATTGAGCTGCATCATGAGACGGCCAAGGAGCATATTGAGGCGCAGCACGAGGCCAAGCGTGAACGACACCTGCCCGACCGTGATGGCATTGCGCGTCCACAAATCGATGGCAATCGCCGCAACCGTCACGATCATCAGGCCGGAAAGTGCGGTGAGCGAAACACGAACGCCGGTGAGTGAGCGCATGAACGGAAGAATTGCGCCGAGATACCGCTCGAAACCATCGCGCAGATAGCGCTCATCGTCATCGGCAGTATTGAGCTTGATCGTCTGGATGTTGGAATAGCTGTCAACGATACGCCCGTTAATCATCGATCCCGCCTCGGCAGAAGCCTCAGCGTGCTTGCGGATGCGCGGCAGATAGCGCCAGGCGATGAAGCCGAAGGCAATGATCCAAAGGACTACCGCCGCTGCCAGCCGCCAGTCGAGCCGACCGACCAGAAACAGCGTGGTGATGCTGTAGATCGCCATGAACCAGACGACCTGAATGAGACTTTCAATGAGATCGCCTGCCGCTTGCCCCGCCTGCCAGACCTTGGTGGCAATGCGCCCGGCAAAATCATTCTGGAAGAAGGCATAGGACTGGCGGAGAACATAGGAGTTCGCCTGCCAGCGGATCATATTGTAGAAACCCGGCGACAAGGTCTGGTCTTCCAGCAGCGTGTTGATCGCCGTCACGACGAGGCGGATTACAAGGACGGTTATGCCCATGAACAGAAGTTCTGGCCCTGCCGCCTGCAAAAGCGCCGACCAGCTTCGTTCGACGCCACCCTTCCCCGCCTGATCGAGAATATCGACCAGCCTGCCGGTGAAATAGAACAGGCCCGCCTCGACCAGCGGCAGCAATCCGCCAACCGCAAGCGAAACGGCGAGCGGCCATTTCGCTTGCCTCGCATAATGCCAGAGAAAGCCGAGCGTGGTTGAAGGCGGTCTCAGCCGGTCCGGTTCACGAAAGGGATCGACCCAACGTTCGAACAGGCTGTAAACCGCTTTCATCAATGGCTTCTGTCCTTATTGTACCAGCGCATCCTCGGGATTTTCATCGAAGCCGAGGAAACCGCCGGACTGGCGGGCCCATAGACTTGCATAAATGCCGCCGAGCGCCACAAGTTCCTCATGCGTGCCATCTTCGACGATGCGCCCCTTGTCCATCACCACGAGACGATCAAGCGCCGCAATGGTGGAAAGGCGGTGCGCGATGGCAATCACGGTCTTGCCTTCCATCAAGGTGTTGAGACTATCCTGAATGGCTGCTTCGACTTCCGAATCGAGCGCCGAGGTCGCCTCGTCCAGAATGAGGATCGGCGCATCCTTCAGCATCACACGCGCAATGGCAATGCGCTGGCGCTGTCCGCCGGAAAGCTTGACTCCCCGTTCGCCGACATGCGCATCCAGCCCCTGCCGTCCCTTCGGGTCGGTCAGCAGCGGAATGAACTGGTCGGCCTGCGCCAGACGAATGGCCTGCTGGAGCATCTCTTCGGTCGCATCCGGCCGCCCATACATGATGTTCTCACGAACCGAACGGTGCAGAAGCGAGGTATCCTGCGTCACCATGCCGATATTGGCGCGAAGCGAATCCTGCGTGACTTTGGAGATGTCCTGCCCATCGATCAGAATGCGGCCCTTCTCCAGATCGTAGAAGCGCAACAGCAGATTGACCAGCGTGGACTTGCCAGCACCGGACCGCCCAACCAGACCCACTTTCTGGCCCGGCTGGATCGTGAGCGTGAGATTTTCGATAACCCCTTTGCCCTTGCCGTAATGGAAGCCGATCTTGTCGAAGTCGAGTTCGCCTCTGGTCACCTGCAATGCCGGTGCACTGGGGACGTCCACGACCTCATGCGAACGCGCAATCGTCGTGATCCCGTCCTCCACCGTACCTATATTTTCAAACAGGGCCGACATTTCCCACATGATCCACTGCGACATGCCGTTGAGGCGCAGAACCAGACCAATGCCCACAGCAACGGCGCCAACGGAAATCGCTTCATTCATCCAGAGCTGGATGCCGATTGCACCCACCGCAAACAGCAGAATGCAGTTCGCCATATAGAGCGTGAAATGAAACAACGTGATGAGTCGCATCTGCCGATGCACGGTACCGAGGAAGCCATCGAGGCTTTCCTTCACATATGATTCTTCCCGGCTTGAATGCGAGAAAAGCTTCACGGTTGCGATATTGGTGTAGCTGTCGACGATACGTCCCGTCATCGATGAACGCGCATCGGCCTGCTGTTCTGAAATCACGCGCAGACGCGGGATGAAAACGCGCAGCAATATGATGTAGACGACGAGCCAGACGGCAAACGGGATCATCAGGACAAGGTCCGCAGACGCTGCAATAAACAGCGTGCCCGCAAAATAGACGATCACATAGTTGAGCACGTCCAGAAGCTTCATCACCGTTTCACGAACGGCGAGCGCAGTCTGCATCAGCTTGGTTGAAATACGCCCGGCAAACTCATCCTGAAAGAAAGCCATCGACTGGCGGATCAGGTAACGGTGCATCAGCCAGCGCACACGCATCGGATAATTGCCGAGCAATGTCTGGTGGATAAGCAGCGAATGGATCAGTACCACGCCCGGAAGGACGACCAGAACAACACCAGCAATCAGCGCAAGCCGCCAGCCTTCATTGCTCAGAAATGTCTCTCGCGACTGATGTGACAGCCAGTCGACAATATTGCCCATGAAGGCAAAGAGCGACACTTCGATCACGGCGATGAGCGTGGTGAAGATTGCCATGCCGATGATCCACGGCCAGGCACCGCGGGTATAATAAAGGCAAAAGGCTACCAGTCCGCGCGGGGGCTCGCGCGGCGGCTCTTCGGGATAGGCTTCGAGTCGTTTTTCAAACCATCTGAACATGGTGCACCTTTTAGGTGGTCCCGGAAGAATTGCCAAGACGGAAGAGGAACAAAACGGGAATATTTCTACAGATGTTTTCTGTAGAAATCACGACACCGGAGCTGTTGATGTTCCGGCTATTGCCGCCTTCGGTGCTTGCGGCGATCTGCATTTCGCGTTACCCGCATCATATGGAACTGCGCGTCGCACTTTACCAGCCCGACATTCCCGGCAACACGGGAACCATCCTGCGTATGGCCGCTTGCCTCGGCTTCGCGGTCGACCTGATCGAACCTGCCGGGTTCGACATTTCCGACCGGTCCCTGAAGCGTGCCGGCATGGACTATCTGGAGCAGGCAACCCTCACCCGCCATGCGGACTGGCACCACTTCGAAGACTGGCGTCTGCAGGCCAAGCGCCGGATCGTGTTGCTGTCCACCAAGGCAGCGATCCCCTATACGGATTATCGGTTTCAGGAAAATGACATTCTGCTCTTCGGGCGTGAGTCGTCGGGCGTTCCCGACAATGTCCACAATTCCGCCGATGCACGGCTTCTGATCCCGATGATGCCCGGCGCGAGATCGCTAAATCTTGCGGTTTCGGTTGCGATGACGGCAGGCGAAGCTCTGCGCCAGCGGAGGGACAAGGTCGATTCCCTCCGGCAGGAATGACAACGCCAGAATTGCGCTTCGCGAAAGGACCGGCTTCGCAAAGCACCCCCGCCCCATCCGGTCTGAAAGGCTCGCTTCGTCCATGAACCTGTCTGTTCGTACACTCACTCTTGCTGCTTCCGCCGCTTCCCTGCTGGCAAGCGCTCCGGCTTTCGCCAAGGAGGCTTCGCCTATCGCGCCAAAGGTGATGGTCATCACCATGTTCGGCGAAGAAGCCAAGCCATGGCTTGAAGGCGAAAAATTCACGCAGAAGATCAAGCTGCCGGGCCTGAGCCCCGAATATCCAGAGATCGACTGCACCGCCGAAGGCCTCTGTCACATGACGACGGCGATGGGCTTCGCCAATGCCGCAAGCGCGACGGCGGCTATGGCGCTGAGCGACAAGCTCGACCTCTCGCACACCTATTTCCTGATCGCTGGCATTGCCGGTGTCGACCCGAAGCACGGCACACTCGGATCGGCGCATTGGGCAAAATATTCCGTCGATGCCAATCTGAACCATCGCATCGACATTCGGGAAGCACCGGAAGGCTGGCCAACGGACTTTTTCGGCCTCGGTGCTGCAAAGCCCGGCGAAAAGCCGAAATGGGCTGCGGGCACTGAAGTCTTCGAACTGAACGGCAAGCTGGCCGATTACGCACTGGCAACAACCAAGGGCATCGAACTTCTCGATAGCGACGCAGCGAAGGAATACCGCAAGCACTACACGCAGGAAGCGGCGACCGGCTCGCCAAAGGTCACGATCTGCGATACGGCTTCGGGCGATACCTACTGGCACGGCGCGAAGCTCGGCGAAGCCATGACCGAATGGTCGAAGCTTCTGACCGACGGCAAGGCCGACTACTGCACATCCCAGATGGAAGACAATGCCACACTGACCTCGCTGAAACGGGCTGCCGACGCTGGCAAGCTCGATTTCAACCGCATCGCATTGCTGCGCACCGCGTCGAACTTCGACCGTCAGGGCAAGGACCAGACGGCTGCTGAATCGCTTGCCGCAAATTCCGGCGGCTTCCCGCTCGCCACAACCAACGCCTATCGCGTCGGGAAGGCCTATGCCGACAGCATTATCCAGAACTGGAATGCGTGGGAGAAGGCACCACAGACTGCAGGGAAATAAAACTCCAATCATTGAGCTGGCAGTTTTTTTTTGAATATAAATTGCCAGCTCAAACAAGCGGTTGATTCAAAGTATTATAAAAATTACTCCATCTCAAATTACACTCTAATTGATATGGGGCTAAATAATGAAGAAAATTATATTCTTTATTTTTTATATTCTTTGAACTGCAGCAATGCCATTTCGGCGGATATTTCAAATCAGAAAACCACAGATGTAAATTATACATTTTCTGGAAGCATCGGATACTCCTGGATCAAAGCTGACGAACTAGTCTACGACGAAGACAATAGAATAAGTCATCTTATCTGGAAGTCTCAAATGCCGATCTTAAACGGCAAGATAACGGCAGACATTGGTTCTGACCTTACATTCTCAGGAAACTTGAACGTCGGTCTGACTGGAAGCGGAAATTTACACGATTATGATTGGCTTTCCGACGTAGGCGGTTTCAGCGGATACGACTTTAACAACTGGACAGATCACTCTCTAAGTGAAACCGATTTAGACCGCTACATCAGTTTTGATGTCGCCCTGGGGCAAAACTTCGTTATCAATCCGCAGAATACGCTGAATATTCATGGCGGATTTAAGTATACGAACGTGAAGTGGACGGCTTATGGCGGCGATTATGTCTACAGTTCAACCGATTTTCGTGACACTGAAGGAACATTTTCTGACGGAAAAGTAATAAGTTACGAACAGCGTTTGCCTGCGCTTTTCATTGGTTCTGAATGGACCACCAAGCTGGATCGATGGTCGTTCAGCGCTCTCGGACGTGTTGGTGTCACCGTTTCCGGCAAAGATGTCGACGATCACTGGCTACGCAACCTGCGTTTCAACGAAACATTTGACAGTGCGCCATACTTTGAACTTCAAGCCAACGCTTCCTATTCGTTTAACGAACAAACAAGCCTTTACGTCACTGCCGGGTTTGAAAAGCACTTGAAAATGAGAGGTGACACCCAAACTTTCGATCACTCCGACAACACCGTGAGCTTCGTGCCAGACGGCGCTGGCGCTTCGCTTCAGGCAGCAACTGTATCAGCTGGCCTGAAAGTAAAATTCTAGAACTTTGTTTCGATCGTGTCGAACAGACTCACGTTGAAACCAAAGCTTCCAACGTGAGACAAAACGGGTAACGATATAACGAACCAGAATTGAAAGCGCCCCGGGCTTTTGCCGCAGGGCGTTTTTACAATGTCCTAATTGGAATCTCGATTCATTGAATTAAGCCGCTGGGCTGAACCAGTTCGCTAATCCGCAGTCGCCAGCCGGCGCATGGTGAACTCGATCACGTCATCCGGGCGCTCGCACCAGCTCTCGATTTCCGTCCAGTAGGCCGCTTTCGGGAATGTCTCGAACCATTCACGCGCTTTTTCACGTGCCGCCAGCCTCGGCAGGGTGAATGTCTCGCGAACGAAACCGTCGCGCGGCATCCGGCTTTGCTTCAGGCCTTTCTGGGCGCGACTCTTCTGCAGCTGCTTGCGCAAGCCTTCGAGCGGTGGACGGGGCGGTGCTGCTGTCATGCTATGCCCTCCCGGCAAAACCGGAAATGAATGACTTCCAAACCCTAGGTAGAGAAAGATAGGGGAGCGGGTCTACAAAGACGAGTCTTTTCTTGGGGAGAGGGTCTATACTACCCTGTGATCGCGCGCTTCGTGCTTTGCGCCTGCAGCGGACTTTGATAAGCCAAGAAATAATAGTTCATCCATTTACCCTTGGCTGCCTGATACCGCCGAGCGATCCGGCAAACCGCGCCGGAAGGAAACAGACAATGCAACGCGACGAAATTCCAGCAATCATCCCCGCAGACATCGAAGAGAAGAAACAGGCGGCACAGCGCTGGTTCGAGGAACTGCGCGACCGTATCTGTGCAAGCTACGAACAACTTGAAGATGAATTGCAGGGCCCACTTTCAGATCGTGAGCCCGGACGTTTCGTCCGCACGCCCTGGCAGAAGGACGAAGGCCGTGGCGGCGGTGGCGTCATGTCGATCATGCATGGCCGTGTCTTCGAAAAGGTCGGTGTGCATGTCTCGACGGTCTATGGCGAGTTCTCGCCGGAGTTCCGCAAGCAGATTCCCGGCGCAGAGGAAGACCCGCGTTATTGGGCGAGCGGCATTTCGCTCATCGCCCATCCGCAAAACCCGAATGTGCCTGCCGTCCACATGAACACGCGCATGGTCGTGACCACGCGCCAGTGGTTCGGCGGCGGTGCCGACCTGACGCCGGTTCTGGACAGCCGCCGTACGCAGGACGATCCCGATACACTCGCCTTCCACAAGGCTTTCCGTTTCATCTGCGAGAAGCACAAGGACATCGTCGACTATCAGCGCGTGAAGGACTGGTGCGACGAATATTTCTTCCTGCCGCATCGCAATGAACCGCGTGGCACCGGTGGCATCTTCTATGACTGGCTGCATTCGCCGGACGAAAAAGGCGGCTGGGACGCGGATTTTGCCTATACACGCGACGTGGGACGAGGTTTCTCGGTCGTCTATCCGCATCTGGTGCGCCAGAACTTCAACAAGGACTGGACCGACGCAGATCGCAACGAGCAGCTCATCCGCCGTGGCCGCTATGTCGAGTTCAACCTGCTCTATGATCGCGGTACGATCTTCGGCCTCAAGACCGGCGGCAATGTGAATTCCATCCTGTCTTCCATGCCGCCCGTGGTGAAGTGGCCTTAACAGTACTGAATGAAAAGGGCCGGTTTCCCGGCCCTTTTTTATATGTTGAATGCGGTATGATAGGCGGCATCGCCCTGTGGCATATCGGGCCCGAAGGCCAGACACTGAAAATATTCCGCGGGCACACCCGGCAGTTTCAGCCGCGCATCGGCCTTGAAGCCGAAACGACCGTAATAGCCGGGATCACCCAGAAGAACGCAGCCTTTAGCTCCAGTCGCACGCAATAGCGCAAGGCCTTCGCGGATCAGCTTGCCGCCGATCCCCTCGCCTTGCCGGTCTGGACGGACCGAAACAGGGCCAAGCCCGTACCAGCCCTTGTCCTCGCCGCCGATCAGGACGGGCGAGAATGCGACATGACCCAGAATTTCGCCCTTATCTTCGGCAACCAGCGACAGAGTGAGCGCCTTTGCAGCGCGAAGCGCATCAACGATCTCTCCTTCCTTCTGGTTGCTATAAGCCACGGTGCGGAATGCCTCATCCGTGAGGTGACGGATTTCGGCGGCGTCTTCAGACGTTTCCTTGCGAATATGCATGACGCTCTCCTTCACCGGTTATTGAGCTGAGCGCGAACATTTTCGCGCCCTTTGAACGAGATGCGATAAGGACTGCCCATTCGGGATTCGATCAGCCGCTTACGGCGCAATTGCTGGAAAACTGCCATCGTGCAATCGGAAAGCAGATAGCCTTCACGGGTAAAGCATTCGATTTCGCAGATATGTCCGTCTTCGCGCAGATGGCGGATGTAACCGCCCTGCGCCAGCACGTGCAAGACGCGCTGTTCCATGCGTGAGATATTCATTGTTGTTCTTGCCTGGATGGAAACCATGACAAGCATCAGCTCTCGCGGATGGTGAACCATCCACGGCCAATGCCGTTTCCGCTCCTGAACACTGCCAGTCAGACGCTCTCAGCGCCTGCCATCTTGCAGCTTGTTCGGAACGATCAAAGGCTTCCTACAATCTCCGGCATCAACAATTCCTCGTCATGGTATTCCCGGCAAAACCCAAAATGGCAGTGCGGCAGGGAACACATAAAAACAGGAGGGCGATAAGCCCTCCTGCACATTTATAAGCGCTGAGCGCCGCTGTCAAACCGTTCAGTTTTTCGGCTGGTTGCGCAGCTTTTCGGCTTCCGCATAAAACTTCTTTTCCCACTCATTGTGGTTATCGAGCCCCTCCTTGATGAACGGCGTGAAGATCGCAAGGTTCATCAGGCACCAGTTGACCAGTCGAGCCGGGAACTTGAGCGGCTTCACAAAGTCGACGAAAAGGACCACGCGCGTTTTGTCGGTATGGTTCCACGCCTCATGCTCATAGGCATCGTCGAAAATCAACACCTTGCCTTCCTGCCAATGACAGACCTGATTGTCCACGCGGATGGCAAGCTGGTCATTCGGTTCCGGCACGATGAGACCAAGATGCAGGCGCAGCACGCCATTATAAGGTCCGCGATGCGGCGGCAGATGCTTGCCCGGTTCGAAGATGGAGAACATTGCCGTCGTCAGGCCGGGAATCTTGTTCACGATACGCCAGGTTTCCGGGCATGCCTTGATGTTCTGTTCCGACTTCACACCGAAACCGAGCAGGAAGAATGTCTTCCAGCGATTATCGGTCGAGATCGTTTTCACATCGGTCGAAATATCCTGAAAGGAAGGCAGCTCACTCTGACGCAGCAGAACCGTATCCAGCTCCTTGCGGATGGCAGGCCATTCCTTCTCGATCTCGGCGGACCAGGGGAAAGTCGCATTGTCGTAGACGGGCGGATTGCCGAGCTTGGCATATTTCAGATTGAGACCTTCGGCCCAGGATACGATCCCCATGAAAAAACGGGTGATCGGGCTTGGCCGGTCCATGGCGGCGATGCCTTCGGTGCCAAACTTCTGCTTCGGATCGGTCGCTGCTTTGTCTTGTATCGATGTATCGGGGTTGGACATCTCATATTCTTTCAAAACGCGCGCTGAAAAGTTTTCTTTGCCAGTATTGGGCCTGTTTTGGGTATGTTTCGCCCCAAAACCGGTTCCCACTTTTGGGAAACATGCTCCAGCTATAAAGCGATGAAACTACGGCTGAAATTTGCAAGCAAGCCATTAGCTATTCATTTTCAGGGCATTTCCAACAAAAGTGAGACACGGTTTTGTGTTCGGAAATGCCTGAGAAAAAGCGGTTAGAGCGAAACCGCTCTAACCGCGATCAAGTTTGTCCAGAAGCGTGGCACGGTCAATACTAAAACCGGAGTCAATCCAGAAAGTTTCGAGAGACCGCAATGTTTCTCCAAGACCGGGGCCTTTTTCAATGCCCAAAGCCAGAAGATCACTGCCCGTGACAGGGAAAACAGGCGCATCGTAATGTTCGGCAGCATCGAGAAGACGTGCGAAACCACCGGCGCGGATCATCGCATCGTCGCTGCCCACAGCATCGGCCCTCGCCGCCGCATAGGCCAGACGAATGCGGTCAAGCACAGCCTGCTTGCTGCCGCGATAGATAGTCTTCTTCAAAGCTTGCTCGGAAAGCTCCGGCTTGACCGCATCGGCCCGTGCCCAGGCTTCAAGCCGCGCCCTTTCCGCATTGGACATTTTCAGCCGCTTGCCCATCTCCTCCATCCGCACGCTGTCGGGTGGAATAATGCTTTCAAGCCGCAGCAGCGGATCAGGCTGCCAGCCAAGATCGGCCTCGGTCCGCACCAGCCCATGAATGGCGTCGATGCCCCATTTCTCGCTTTCAGGCAGAATGAGATTCAAGACACCGGCCTGTCGCATCCACAAAAGCGCGCGCGACGGATCGGGAGCGGACAGGAGTTTCTTCAGTTCCGACCAGACCCGTTCGGCGGAAAGTTGTGAAAGACCGTCCTTCAATCGTGCGCTGGCGCGCAAGCCCTCAGCCTCGGGCCGTCCCGAACCATACCAGGCGAAGAAGCGGAAAAAGCGCAGGATGCGCAGGTAATCCTCTCGAATGCGCTGTTCCGCATCGCCGATGAAGCGTAGCGTCCGGCTCTCAATATCGCCAAGCCCGCCCACATCATCGATCACGCTGCCATCAGCCGTCACATAAAGTGCATTGATGGTGAAGTCGCGCCGTTCCGCATCGGCTTTCCAGTCGGTGCCGAAGGCGACCTTGGCATGGCGGCCATTGGTTTCAATATCCTGCCGCAGCGTCGTGACCTCGAACGGATGGCCCTGCACGACAACAGTGATCGTGCCATGCTCGATACCGGTCGGCACCGGCTTGAAACCGGCTTCATTTGCCAGCCTCACCGTATCCTGCGGCAAATGCGTCGTTGCCAGATCGACATCGCTGACCTTGGTGCCGAGCAGCGTGTTGCGCACTGCGCCACCCACGACACGCGCCTCGCCGCCATCGCGGTTCAGCGCCTTGAACAGGCCTTGCAACGGCTTTGCTTTCAGCCAGTCCGCCTTGCCGGAAATATTCATACTCTCGCTCAAACGTAGAGCCTTTCATAAAGTCCGCGAATGATACCGGCGGTTGCCCCCCAGATGAATCGCTCGTGATAAGGCATGGCGTAATAAAAGCGTTCCTTGCCGTTGAATACCCGGCTTTCACGCCGATGGTTCTCCGGGTTCATCAGGAAGGAAAGCGGCACCTCGAAAATATCGGCGACTTCATCCGGGTTCGGATGCACGTCAAACGGTGTTTTCACCACCGCCAGAATGGGCGTGATCGAAAATCCGCTACCGGTGAGATAACGCGGCAGGTTGCCGATGATCTCCGCACGATCCGCCGCAAGCCCGATTTCCTCATTCGCCTCGCGCAGTGCAGCCCGTTCCGCCGTGCCGTCCTCCGGGTCGATTGCGCCGCCCGGGAAGGCGATCTGGCCGGAATGCTTGCGCAGCGTATCGGTGCGTTGCGTCAAAAGCAGTGTGGCCTCCGATCCGCGATCCACCACCGGCACCAGCACGGCGGCGTCGCGCATCTTAGCCATCGTCATTAATTGTGTAATATCGGGATTAAGCGAATGATCGCCCGTCAGATCATCCTGGCTGGGACGCCACTGCCGAACCCGCTCGGCAAAATCACCGGCTGAAAAGGCTGGGAATTCACTCATTGCAGTGCAGCCTCCAGTGCATCGGAAGCCATGATCGGAAAGACCACGCCGCCAGAGCGAACCGCAAATGTCGGCACGCCGTCGATTTCGATCTCTTCGCCCAGCGCCACCAGATCATACATCACAGCACGCGCAATCAGCGCCTCCAGCCGTCCACGAACCAGCACATAGGGCTTCAATGCACCGCTTGTCCGCTCGATCACGAAGCGCAGGGGATGCTGCGCGTCGGCGGTCACGACATCTCCCACATTGGTGCGGAAGGTCAGCACCTGCGCATCGCCTTCGCCAGACACTTCCATCTCGACGGCAACAAAATGCGCATCCTCGACGCGGATGCCGACTTTTTCCACCGGAGTTACGAGATAGGTCCGGCCGTCGTCGTCCTTGCGCAGCACGGTCGAAAACAGCCGCACAAGCTGTTTGCGCCCAATCGGCGTACCCATATAGAACCAGGTGCCATCTGCCTTGATTTCCATATCGAGATCGCCGCAAAAGTCAGGGTTCCAGCGCTCAACAGGCGGGATTCCGCGCTCTTTCGTCGCCGGACCGCTTTGCGCATCCGCATGGGCGCGCGCAATCAGGGCTTCCAGCCCGCCAGTTCCTTCCGCGGTGCGCATCGAACTTTGCGGCGCGTCTTTGCCTTCAGGGGTGCTTTTTATCATCCGACTCGGTTATTCCTGCTCGAATGTGTTTAATATGCTCGAAGTCATGAAATAGTCACCGTTTCGCGGCTTGTCAGCACTATATGCGATTTATAAGGCACTTCCGCCAGAGCGGTCATATTGCGAGGTCCACATGAGCGTTATCGTTACGCCTGAAACCGCCAATCCCGAACAGATCGTCGCGGAGGCCGAACGGGCGCTCGCGGACATCGCACGCATCAAGGAAAGCGTCGGGACTGTGATCTTCGGTCAGGAAAACGTGATCGAGCGCACGCTCGTCGCCGTTCTGGCTGGCGGGCACGCCTTGCTGGTCGGCGTACCGGGTCTCGCCAAGACCAAGCTGGTCGAAACGCTGGGCACCGTGCTCGGCCTTTCCGGCCAGCGCATCCAGTTCACGCCCGACCTGATGCCATCCGACATCATCGGTTCGGAAGTCATGGAACAAGATGCCGACGGGCGCCGCTCCTTCCGCTATCTCAAGGGCCCGATCTTCGCGCAGCTCCTGATGGCTGACGAAATCAACCGTGCTTCGCCGCGCACGCAGTCTGCGCTTTTGCAGGCCATGCAGGAATATCATGTCACGGTCGCGGGCCAGCGCTACGACTTGCCCGCACCGTTTCATGTGCTTGCGACACAGAACCCGCTGGAACAGGAAGGCACCTATCCGCTGCCGGAAGCCCAGCTCGATCGCTTCCTGATGCAGATCGACATTCTCTATCCGGAACTGGATGCGGAACGCCGCATTCTTCTGGAAACAACCGGCGTTTCCGAGGCCAAGGCCTATGAGATCATCAACGCCGAACGGCTGATCGAAATGCAGACTTTAGTGCGACGCATGCCGGTGTCGGAAAGCGTTGTGGAAGCAATCCTCAAGCTGGTGCGCTCCGCCCGTCCCGATGCCGATAACGACCATGCGAAGAAGCACATCGCCTGGGGTCCCGGCCCCCGCGCCAGCCAGGCATTGATGCTCTGCGCACGCGCTCGCGCGCTCTATGAAGGCCGTCTCGCCCCATCCGTAGACGACGTGAAGGCACTGGCCGAGCCAGTCCTTCAGCACCGCATGGCGCTCAACTTTGCTGCGCGCGCCGACGGCATGCATATTCGTGACGTCATCGCAAATTTGGTAAAGGCTGCCGTCTGATGGTCATTGGCGCAGAAGTTTCCACCGCAGATCGCAAGGAGACACTTGCTCGCGCCCGTGCGCGGGCAGCGGCTATCCCCGATCTGCTGGTTGAAGCTCAGCGCGTGGTCAACACCGTCATGAATGGCTGGCACGGACGGCGCAAACGCGGTCCCGGCGAAAATTTCTGGCAGTTCCGCCCCTATGTGGACGGCGAATCCCTTGCCCGTATCGACTGGCGGCGTTCCGCGCGCGACGATCATACCTATGTCCGCGACCGCGAATGGGAATCCGCCCATACGGTCTGGCTCTGGTGCGATTTCTCGCCCTCAATGCTCTATCGCTCGCAGCTCGCGCCTGTTTCCAAGGAAGCGCGTTCGCTCGTGCTGACGCTCGCTCTTGCCGAACTTTTATCGCGCTCGGGCGAACGCATTGCCTTTCCGGCGCTGATCCAGCCTTTTTCTGCCCGCAACGGAGCTGAACGTCTGGCGGCAGCGCTGATGCACGAAGCGCCGGTTGCAGCACTGCCCGACATCACCCAGATCCGCCGTTTTTCGGAAGTCGTCCTCGTATCGGATTTCCTGCATCCGTTCGATGAACTGACCGATCTTCTCGACCGTCTGGCACAACGCGGTGTCCGCGCGCATCTGGTTGAAGTTGCCGATCCTGCCGAAGAAACATTTCCCTATTCGGGCCGCACCGAATTCCGCGATCCTGAAACCGGCGCCACGCTCGTCGCCGGTCGGGCCGAAACCTATGCGGACGATTATCGCCGCCTCTACATTGCGCGCCGTGAAACCCTGTCGGATTTCTGCAAGCGGCTCGGCTGGAGCTATACGGTCCACCGGACAGACAGGCCGACGGCGGAAGCACTGGCACGGCTTCACGATGCGCTGAGCACCAGCGGAAACTTGAGCGCCGCCCTGCCTGCAGCGGGAGGCGCGCGCACATGAATTTTCTGCCGCTCGCCTTCGGTTCGCCGCTCATTCTCGCGGGGCTGATCGCCCTGCCGGTCATCTGGTGGCTTTTGCGCATGACGCCGCCGCGTCCGCAGGAAGAAACCTTTCCGCCGCTTCGCATTCTGGCGCAGGTTTTCAAGCGCGAGGAAGTGCCGTCGAAAAGTCCATGGTGGATGACGCTGCTGCGGCTGCTGATTGCCGCGCTCGTCATTCTCGCACTTGCCTCGCCGGTCTGGAATCCGCGTCCGGTCGCGCTGTCCGGCAATGAGCCGCTTGCCATCGTCATCGACAATGGCTGGGCTTCCGCCGAGGACTGGCAACAGCGGGTCAATGCTGCCGAAAAACTCATCTCCGATGCAGAGGGCAGCAATGCTCCGATCTACATCGTGGGTTCGGCGGAACCGGCCAACGCCGAAATCGGCCCCTATGACGGCAAGAGTGCTGCCGAGCGCCTTCAGGCACTGGAGCCGCGCCCGATCCCGGTTGACCGCAAGTCGGCAATGGACCGACTGGCTTCCACCTTGCCCGCGGATACAAAGGTCCGCCTTGCCTTCATGAACGACGGACTGGCATCATCAGATGATGCGGAAACCTTCGCAGAACTGGACAAGTCGGGGCATCTCGCCTCCGTTCTCTGGTATGGCGCGAGCCTCAGCCGCACTTTGGCGCTGACCGGCATAGACAACAAGGCTGACAGTCTGGAAGCCGTCGCCATCCGCCCGGAAGGCGTATCGGCTCCGCGCACGCTCACTGCCGCTGCCTATGACGACAAGGGACGCCGCATCGCCGAGGCGCCGCTTTCCTTCGCGCTTGGAAGTGCGGAAGGCACGGCACGGTTCAACCTGCCAGTGGAGCTTCGCAACGATTTCCGCCTGATCCGTGTCGATGGTATCGAACAGGCAGGCGCAACACGGCTGATTGATGCAGGATCGGAACGGCGCACCGTCGGCCTTATCGCCAGCGGTGACGGCGATCTGGCGCAGCCCCTTCTCTCGCCGCTGCATTATATTTCCCGTGCCCTGTCGCCCTATGTCAATCTGATCGAACCACGTTCTGCCGATCTTCTGCAATCCGTGCCGGAAGTGCTGGATGCAAAGCCGTCGATCCTCATCATGGCCGATATCGGCACGCTGCCACAGCCTGTCACCGAACAGCTTTCCAAATGGATCGAGGACGGCGGCACGCTGGTGCGGTTCGCAGGCCCGCGCCTTGCCGGTGCCAGCGACAATGATCCGCTTCTGCCGGTGAAATTGCGCAAGGGCGAGCGCGCCTTGGGCGGCACGCTGTCCTGGTCCGAACCGCAGAAGCTGCGCATTTTTCCTGACAAGGGACCTTTTGCCGGTCTGGCTGTCCCCGATGATGTGACCGTCACCCGGCAGGTTCTTGCCGAGCCGTCGTTCGATCTCAACGACAAGGCTTACGCCGTTCTTCAGGATGGAACGCCGCTTGTGACCGGCGAACAGCGCGGACGCGGCAATATCGTGTTGTTCCACATCTCTCCCGATGCCAGCTGGTCGAGCCTGCCCATTTCGGGTTCCTTCGTGGAAATGCTGCGCCGCATCGTGTCGCTGTCACAGAGAACCGGCGCGCAGGAAAATCAGGCTTCGGTCTCTCTGCCGCCCTACCAGCTGCTTTCGGCTTCCGGCGCGCTGACCCCGCCGACATCCGAGGCCAAGCCACTGATCGTCGAAAAGAACAAGCAGGCCAGCGTCAGCATCAACACGCCGCCCGGCTTTTATGGCAATGAGGACGGCTTGAAAGCGCTCAACATCTTCGAAGGTGCGAACATCAAGCTGCAACCCATTGCCCAGCCGACACTTTCCGTCGGAATAACACCTGCCTCCTATACATCGGACCAGTCGATTTCACTGGCGGGTCCATTCTTTGCGATCGCCGCAATGCTTCTCGCACTCGATACGCTTTTGATGCTGTGGCTGCGCGGGGCCTTCCGTCGCCGCATGAAAGTGCGTGCCAAGGTGGCGGGAATAGCTGTTCTGTTGGCCGGTTCCCTCGCCTTCAACCTTCTTCCTTCCGGAATGGGCGAAGCAAAAGCACAGACTCAATCCCAGTCTGGGGCTCAAGAGCAGGTGCATGACGACAGCAAGCCCGGAGACGAGGCGATCATCAACTCCGTCTCGCAGACGCATCTTGCCTATGTCATCACCGGCAGCGCCCAGACCGACGACATCAGCAAGGCAGGCATGCGGGGCTTGAGCTTCGCGCTGATGGACAAGACCGCACTCGAACCGGGCGACCCTATCGGCGTCGACCCCGCCAAGGACGAACTGGCCTTTTATCCGCTGATCTACTGGCCTATCGACCCGCAGGCACCGATGCCGAGCCCGGAAGCGATTGCCAATGTCGATGCCTATATGCAGCAAGGCGGCACCGTGCTTTTCGACACGCGCGACCAGTTGCAGGCCGGAGCCAGCCTCGATCCGTCCGCCTCACCCGCCAACCAGCGCCTGCGCGCCATTCTCGACGGCATGAACGTTCCGCCGCTGGAACCCGTGCCTGACGATCATGTGCTGACCAAATCCTTCTTCATCATGCCCGATTTTCCGGGTCGCTATGAAGGAAGCCCACTGTGGGTGGAGGCTTCGACACCGAACGCTTCGCCACGGGAGCGCCCCGTGCGCACCGGCGACGGCGTGACGCCGATCATGATTACAGCCAATGATTTCGCTGGCGCATGGGCTGTGGATGAGCAAGGCAATCCGCTGCTCCCGACTGTGCCAAACGATCCGATGCAGCGCATCTATGCCATTCGCGGCGGCGTGAATATCGTGATGTATATGCTGACCGGCAACTACAAATCCGATCAGGTCCACGCCAAGGACCTCATCGAACGGCTGGGGAACTAGCATGATGTTTTGCAGCCACGTCATCGCCCGATCCCGCTTCTCTTTTCCCCTCGTCGTGAACGCGAACGGCGGTAGGAGGTGAGAATGGATATCGAATTCGAACCGTTCCTCTCCACGCCCTGGCTGATTGCCATCCTCGTGCCGCTGGCGCTGTTGGTGCTGGCCACGATTGCGTTACGGATGCGCGGCGGTCTGATCCGTCTGCTGGCTGCGGCGGCACTTGCGCTCGCGCTTTTCAATCCCGTCATCATCAATGAAGAACGCGAACCGCTGAAAAGCGTGGTCTCGGTGGTCGTAGATCGCAGCCAGAGCCAGGAACTCGGCAGCCGTCGTGCCGACACTGATGCTGCCTTGAAGGCGGTGCAGGACCAGCTTGCCACCATGCCGCAGTTTGAAACCCGCGTGGTAGAAGCAGGTAAGCCCGGCGAAAACGAAGACGGTTATGCAACCCGGCTTTTTGGGCCGCTGGCACGTTCGCTTCTCGACGTGCCACCGTCCCGCGTCGCGGGCGCGATCATGATTACCGACGGTCAGGTGCACGACATCCCAGGTAACAAGAATGCGCTCGGCTTCGATGCGCCGCTGCATGGTCTCGTGACCGGAAAGCCGGACGAATTCGACCGCCGCATCCGCTTCAACAAGGCACCGCGTTATGGCATCAGCGGCAAGCCGCTCGAAATGTCGTTTACGGTGATCGATGAAGGCAAAAACCTCGGCAGCCCTGCGCCGGTCGAAATCCGCGTCAATGGCGAAACCGTCAGCGAGGAAGAAGCGCAGGTCGGGCAGGAAACACCCGTCACCATCACCTTGCCGCGCGCCGGTGTCAACATTGTCGAAATCGCCACGCCAGCGCTTCCCGGTGAAGTAACAGACACCAACAATCGCGCTGTCGCAACCGTGGACGGCGTGCGCGAGAACCTGCGCGTGCTGCTCGTTTCCGGTGAGCCGCACAATGGTGAACGCACATGGCGCAACCTGCTGAAATCCGATGCCGCCGTCGATCTCGTTCACTTCACCATTTTGCGCCCGCCGGAAAAGCAGGACGGCACTCCGATCAACGAATTGTCGCTGATCGCTTTCCCGACCCGCGAACTCTTCGTGGACAAGGTCAACGAGTTCGACCTCATTATTCTCGACCGCTATCAGCACCGCGATGTGCTGCCGCTCCTCTATTACGATTACATTGCGCAATATGTGGAGAATGGCGGTGCCTTGCTGGTCGCAGCCGGCCCGGAATATGCAGGCGAAATGTCGATTGCCCGCACGCCGCTTTATAGCGCCCTGCCCGCCATGCCGACTGGTGCCGTGACGGAAAAGGCGTTCTATCCACGCCTCACGACGATCGGCAAACGCCACCCCGTCACGCGCGGGCTTGATGGCAGCGAACAGGAGCCGCCGCACTGGAGCCGCTGGTTCCGCACCATCGACATCACCGCGCCGCAGGGCGAAACAGTGATGAGTGGCGCGGACAACAAGCCGTTGCTGGTTCTCAACCGCGTCGGAAAAGGCCGCGTCGGCATGTTCCTCTCCGATCAGGGCTGGCTTTGGGCGCGCGGCTTCGAAGGCGGCGGCCCTTATGCTTCGCTCTATCGCCGTATCGCCCATTGGCTGATGCAGGAGCCGGAACTGGAGGAAGAGGCGCTGACCGCCTCAGGCAATGGCCGCACCCTTTCCATCCGCCGCCAGACCATGGGCGACAATCCGGGTGTTGCAACCGTCTCGACCCCATCCGGCAAGGAATTGCAGGTCAATCTTGCGCCCAGCAAGCCAGGCCTGTTTGAAGGTTCGCAGCAAACGGACGAGATCGGCATCTTCCGGGTGAAAAACGGCGATCTGGAAGCACTGGCCCATGTCGGGCCGATCGATGCGCCGGAATTTGCGGACAGTATCTCCACAACGGATCGTTTGAAGCCGCTCGCTGAAGCGGCCGGTGGCTCGGTCCATCGCGTGCATGCAAGTGCCGATAGTTCGGTCCGGGTTCCCACGATTACCGCAATCAGCGGCAACCGTAGCGCCAGCGGCAACGACTGGATTGGCCTGCGTGAAACCTCGGATACGCAGCTGAAAAGCGTCAATCGCCTGCCGTTGTTCTCCGGCTTCCTGGCGCTCGGCCTGCTGCTCTTCGTCTTCGGCAGCATGTGGTATCGCGAAGGGCGGTAAACCGCCCCTCGCTTTCCCCTCATTTAACTATTTTGCCCGGTTGGCGTGGCGCACGATGCCGCTGACACCGTTCAGCGCACCGGTTGCGAGTTCGCAGGCAAGCATCCGGCGCGGATCGACCGATGCTGGCATGACCATGGAGCCAGCAGGCACCATCTTGAAACCGAACGGACCGTAGTAGGGCTCGTCGCCGACGAGAATAACCAGCTTGTGACCGGCCTTCTTCGCCGCTTCCAGCGACATGCGCATCAGCTTGCCGCCAATGCCCCGCTTCTTCCACTCAGGCCGCACAGCAAGTGGTCCAAGCAGGAGTGCGGGCGTCTTGCCGACGATAACCGGCGTCTGCCGTACTGAGCCAACGACGATGCCGCCCATCAGCGCAACGAAGGAAAGGTCGAGGGCGTGCGGACCACCTTCACGGATAACATGCGCGGCCCGGGTAAACCGGCCGGGTCCGAAGGCTTCGGCATTGATGGCTTCGATTTCAATGTCGTGCGCCGGGCATTCCTGCGCGTAGGTCAGTTCAAGCTGCTGCATGGGCTTAGATCGCAATAGGAGAAGTCGGGGACCATCAGGTCAATGGAATGCATTCCGCGCTTGGGCGCGGTTCAAGTTTCATCGTCGGATGAAAAGCATTTCCATTAATCGTTCTCCTTGGCGGTCGGCGTTTGAATGACCGCAATTTGGAAGTTGCATTACACCAAAATGGACAGAGGTAAAACTATTTTTTTCAAAATGGCGGCTTAGACTGATCTTTTTGGAACCGTTACGCACTGTTCACGGCTTGCAATGCTGCAAAATGGCGGTTCTCGCCCTATTCTCTTTGCAAAAGGAGAAATCACATGGGACTTCTGGTCGATGGCAAGTGGCACGATGTCTGGTACGACACCGAGAGCACGAAAGGCCGCTTTGAACGTTCGAAATCACAATTCCGCAACTGGGTAACGGCAGACGGCAGCGCCGGTCCGACGGGCGAAGGCGGCTTCAAGGCTGAGCCTGGGCGCTACCATCTCTACGTTTCATATGCCTGTCCGTGGGCGCATCGCACGCTGATCTTCCGTGCCCTGAAGGGACTTGAAGATGTCATCTCGGTATCGGTCGTGGACTACCTGATGGCGGAAGAAGGCTGGACCTTCTACGGCACGACCGGCAGCACCGGCGATGCACTTTACGGTGCAAAGCGTTTGCATGAAATCTACACTCGCGCCGATCCAAACTATTCCGGCCGCGTCACGGTGCCGGTGCTCTGGGACAAAGAGCAACAGACAATCGTGTCCAACGAGTCAGCGGAAATCATCCGCATGCTCAACACCGCTTTCAACGATTTCGGTGACGCTTCGCTCGACTTTTATCCGGAAGCGTTGCGCGGTGAAATCGATGCCCTCAACGATTTCATCTACCCCAATATCAACAACGGGGTTTATCGCGCCGGTTTCGCCACCACGCAGGAGGCCTATGAGGAAGCGTTCGGGCAATTGTTCGCGGCACTCGATTCGCTTGAGGATCGGCTTTCGCGCCAGCGTTATCTGACCGGCGACCGCCTGACAGAAGCGGACTGGCGGCTGTTCACGACGCTCTTGCGTTTCGATCCGGTCTATGTTGGCCATTTCAAGTGCAATCTGCGCCGTATTGCCGATTACCCGAACCTTTGGAATTACACGCGTGAACTCTATCAGGTGCCGGGCGTGGCCTCGACCGTGAACATGGAGCACATCAAGGGCCACTATTATCGCAGCCACAAGAACATCAATCTGACGGGCATTGTGCCGCTCGGACCGGAGATCGACTTCTCTGCGCCGCATGACCGGGGTCGGTTTCCGAAAGCCTGACCAAACGGGACTGCGTTTTTCCTGCAACACTATTGTTAGAACATCAGCACTCTCTCAAATCTCTTGCGCCCCTTTGATTTCGATCAATGGGGCGTTTCGTTGCGCGGTCCAGATTGCACACATCACTACCCCCCAAGGCTAACAAGACTGACAAGACCGAACACGACTTAAGGAGAGAGAAGATGAACCGCTTCACGAGGGGATTGCTGGCCGCAACCGCGCTGACCTTTGCCGCGCCGGCAGCATTTGCTGCGGACGCCGTGGTAGCACAGCCTGCATCTGAAATTCAGGCCATTCCGGAAGCCCTGTCGCCATGGCAGATCCGTGTGCGCGCACTCGGCGTCATCCCCCAGAATTCCGGCTATGTGAACGGCATTTCGGGTTCTGATCTCGACTATTCGAAGTCGATCACACCTGAACTCGACATCACCTATTACTTCACCGATAATTTCGCTGCCGAACTCATTCTCGGCACGACCTATGCCAATATCAATGGCGCCGGTTCAATCGACGGATTGGGCAAGATCGGCAAGGCATGGATTCTGCCTCCGACCCTCACCATGCAATATCACTTCACCAATTTCGGCGCCTTCAAGCCTTATGTCGGCGCGGGCGTGAACTACACCATGTTCTACAATCAGGATGCGACTGGCGTTGAATATCTCAAGGTCAAGAATGCATTCGGCGGCGCGCTGCAGATTGGCTTCGACTACATGCTCAACGAGCATTGGGGCGTGAACTTCGACGTCAAGAAGCTGTTCCTGGAGCCCAAGTTCGATGCCACCCTGATCGGCGGCACGGAAGTCAGCGGCAAGGCCAAGCTCAATCCATGGCTGATCGGTACGGGTGTTACCTACCGCTTCTAAAATTACGCATGTCACGGTGAAGGCGCAGCCAATGTGCCTTCACCAAAGCGGAAGCGGTTCCAGATCGTGAAGCGCTTCCTGCAGACGCCGCTTGGTTGACGGCGTCGTCCCTTCCGGCAAATCGTCCAGAGGAAAGAAACCGCATTCTGCGATTTCCCGGTCCGGCAAACGCGGGGCCGTCTGTTCGAATTTCCTGCATACATAAAGCGCCACGTGGTCGCGCGGCGACGCATGCGCATTCTTGTAAAGCGCAAAAAGCTGCGGTGGGCCTTTCAGAACGATGTTGGCCTCCTCGCGCAGTTCCTTTTCCAGCGCCTGCCCGAAGGTCTCGCCGCGTTCGACGCCTCCGCCCGGCAATTGCCATCCGGGGACATAGGTATGCTTCACAAGAAAAACGGAATTCTTCTTTTCATCGAAGACAATAGCCCTGACGCCCAGCGTCATCGGACGTCGCATTAGAAAATAAGTATGAAATATGAAATGACGAAAGCGCATACCGTCTCTCCGCGAGGCAATATACCTCTATCCAAAACAGCAATGACATCAACAAAAAGTCGCTAAACAGGTTTCGGTTTCACGCATTATCCAGTAAATGGGCCTTATGTTTCGTCTCGCCCATATCTCCGATATACACCTTTCGCCTCTGCCGCGCGTGCGATATCGCGAATTGGCATCGAAGCGTATCACCGGCTATATCAACTGGCTGCGCAATCGCAAAAATGCGATGCACGGAACCGTGCTGGACACTCTCATTGATGATATGCAGGCGCAAACGCCGGATCATATCGCGGTGACGGGCGATCTCGTCAATCTGGCGCTCAATCTCGAAATCGATATTGCCCACGACTGGTTGTCCAAACTGGGTAGTCCGGACGATGTATCGGTCGTTCCCGGTAATCATGATGCCTATGTTCCGGGCGCGCTCGACAAGTCGTGCCGGAAATGGGAACCGTGGATGCGCGGCGACGGCATCGACAACAAAGACAATCGCCCGCAATTTCCCTATATGCGCGTGCGCGGACCCATTGCGCTGATCGGCGTTTCGTCAGCGCGTGCGACGGCCCCCTTCATGGCGAGCGGCGACTTCCGGTCTGAACAAGGAAAACGTCTGGCCGCAATGCTGGATGAAGCTGGCGCTCGTGGGCTCTTCCGTATTGTGATGATCCATCATCCGCCGATCTATGGTGCAACGCCTGCCCATAAACGCCTCTATGGTATTCGCCGTTTCCAGAAGATCATACGCAAACACGGTGCAGAGCTGGTTCTTCACGGCCATACGCATCTTATCACGCATTACGAGATCGACGGGCCGAACGGCAAGATTCCCGTTATCAGCGTGCCGTCTGCAAGCCAGAATTTCGGCGGCCATAAACCGGCTGCCCGCTATAATATATTCAATATCGATAAGCGGTCTGACGGCAGCTGGTCATGCCTCATGGAAGAGCACGGCGTTTCCGATGCCAGCGAGAAAATAACCAAGCTCAACGAGCGCGTGCTTTATTAACTCCAAAACAAAAACGGCGCCGAAGCGCCGTTTCTTGTCCGATTTTGGCTGATTCCCTAAAGTTGACGCAGTTTTCGCCGGGAACGGCAGCTCCAACTGATTTCTAAGAATTGCGGAACGTGATGTTGCACCCCTTCTGTCCTGCAGCTCGTTCCAGAGCCTGCATCTCGCCCTTTAGACGAGCAACTTCCGCAGCCTTGACACCATTTCCCTCATTGAACAGCAATACTGGCCAGAACAACACCAGACCGACGCCTGTTTTGATTGCATCATTTTTTGCTGCCGAGTTTTGACGCCCAACCGCCGTCGCCGCGCTGGCAGAAAGACGAACACCTTCTTCTTTGAGAGCACGACAGGAAAGAGAACCATAAGCCGCTGATGATGCGTAACTTGGTTCAATTTTATTTGCCTGCGACGCACATCCGGAAATAACGGTTAAAGAAACAACACATAGTAAAAAACGATTCATTGAACACCAATTAGTTTTAAATAATACACTAATCGATCTAAATGAAACGTTATCACATTTCAAAAGGCTAATAATTGGAGGCTATTTTCGTGAACCGCCTCAACAATTGATAATTACCACAAGATAGGAAAAAGGCGGCACGATGTGCCGCCTTTCACTAGCGTTATGCTATTGAAACTACTTACCAATCACCCGGTTGACAGCTGAGACAATAGCTTCCAGCGACGCGCTGACGATATTGTCGTTGATACCGGCGCCGAACAGCTTGCCGCCCGGATGAGCCATTTCGACATAGGAGATGGCCGCAGCATCCGAACCCTGCTGTAGCGAATGTTCGGAATAGTCAACGACCGACATCTTCACGCCGAGATATTTCGACAGCGCGTCGACAAAGCCGTCAATCGGTCCCGTTCCCTTGCCCTCGATATTCTTGGTCACGCCGTTATCGGTGATTTCGGCGGTCAGGATACGACGGCCCTTCTGTTCCGGATCGGGCATGGTGTGATGATCGACGAACTTGATGCGGGCATTGGGCTGCGTCACATAGAGCTGCTGGAACGCCTCGTGAATGCGCTTCGACGGCAGTTCCTTGCCTTCTTCATCGGTAATGTTCTGGATGATCTCGCGGAACTCGACCTGCAGGTTGCGCGGCAGGTTCAAGCCATAATCCGCCTGCAGGATATAGGCGATACCGCCCTTGCCCGACTGCGAATTGATGCGAATGATCGCTTCATAGGAACGGCCCACATCCTGCGGGTCGATCGGCAGATAGGGCACTTCCCAGATCGGCGAATTGGCCGAACGGCGCGCTTCATGCCCTTGTTGATCGCATCCTGATGCGAGCCGGAGAAAGCCGTATAGACCAGCTCGCCGACATAAGGATGACGCTCGGCAATCTTCAACTGGTTCGAATATTCATAGACTTCCTTCATCCGGTTGATGTCGGTGCAGTCCAGCTCAGGGTTCACACCCTGCGTATACATGTTGAGCGCCAGCGTCACCACATCGACATTGCCGGTGCGTTCGCCATTGCCGAACAACGTGCCTTCAACGCGGTCGGCACCAGCCATCAAGCCCAGTTCGGTTGCAGCAATGCCCGTGCCACGGTCATTATGCGGGTGCAGCGAGACAATCAGGTTCTCACGATTGTCGAGGTTGCGGCACATCCATTCGATCTGGTCGGCATAGATGTTCGGCGTGTTCATCTCGACGGTCGAAGGCAGGTTGACGATCAGCTTGTTGTCTGCGGTCGGCTTCACGATCTCGATGACCGCATTGCAGATTTCCAGCGCCACATCCAGCTCAGTGCCGGTAAAGCTTTCGGGCGAATACTGGAAGCGATAACCGCCCCCCGCTTTCGCAGCCATATCCATGATCATCTTTGCAGCGTCGGTCGCGATCTGCTTGATACCGCCAACATCCTTGGCGAAGACCACGCGGCGCTGCAATTCACTGGTGGAATTGTAGAAATGGATGATCGGCGACTTGGCGCCTTCAAGCGCTTCGAAAGTGCGCGTGATCAGTTCTGGGCGGCACTGGACCAGAACCTGCAAATCCACTTCGTCGGGAACATTGCCCTGTTCGATGGCCCAGCGGCAGAAATCGAAATCCGTCTGCGAAGCGGACGGAAAACCGATTTCGATTTCCGGGAAACCCATATCGACCAGCAGGCGGAACATGCGCTCCTTGCGGTCATGGCCCATGGGGTCGATCAAGGCCTGATTGCCATCACGCAGATCGACCGAACACCAGATCGGTGCCTTTTCGATACGCTTGGACGGCCAGGTGCGGTCATCGAGCTGCGGAACCGGGAAAGGCGAATATTTGCTGCCTGCAGTAGGCATGCCTTTGCGCTCGGAAATGGATTTCGATTGCGGCGTGGCGACGGACTGATTCATTTTCGTTTCCTCCCGGCTTTCGACGGCATTCAAGCCCGTCAAGCGCGGATACTACTGATCGATTATAAGGGTTTTCTGGAAAGGAGCACAGGCCTGCGACCGGAGATCGACCGCCGGACGCTCCTTTCAGCGAGCCCGGCGATCGCCGCTAAGGCCGAGGGTAAGAAGCGAGTTTAGAACGCAAACATCAACGCGCGCGCCGAAGGCGGCTGCGGAATGTTCCAAGGATGTTGCGTTTCTGATCGTCATGGAAAAGCTTTTACACGCGCGATTTGTACTGTGCAAGACAGTATTTCATTCAGGCGAAGGGCACCGCGCTGGTTCCCGGCGGCAGCTTTGCCTCATCCTCCGGCTCGACGTGGATCACCACGCGCGCGCTGTCGATCTGCTTCTTCAGGGCATCTTCGATACGGTCGCAAATCACATGGGCATCGCCGACGCTCATTTCCGCCGCAACGACCAGATGAAACTCGATGAAGGTTACACGGCCAGCGATACGGGTCTTCAGGTCATGAACTTCGATAGCGCCGCCCGCATTGGCCGAAATCACATCGCGAATGCGCATTTCCTCGGTCGGCTCGACGCCGATATCCATCAATCCCTGCACCGAGGAATTGATGACATGCCAGCCCTGCCAGAGAATGTTGATTGCCACCAGAATAGCAAGCAGCGGGTCGAGTATGGCCCAACCGGTCACGACCGCACCGACAAGACCGACCAGAACGCCCACGGAGGTGAACACATCGGTCATGATGTGCTTGCCGTCGGCTTCCAGCGCAGGTGAGCGGAACTTGCGACCAGTGCGAATCAACAATGATGCCCACAAGCCGTTTATGACTGCGGCTACCGTGTTGATGCCAAGGCCAAGCCAGGGTTCATCGAGCGTTCGCGGTGATTGAAGCGCAAACCAGGCTTCGCGGAAGATCAAAAGTGCGGCGACCGTAATCAGAACGCCTTCCACGACAGCCGAAATATACTCGGCCTTGTGATGACCGAAGGGATGATTGTCATCGGCGGGCAGATAGCTGACGCGAATGGCCCACCAAGCGCCGATTGCCGCGATCACATTGACGATGGATTCCAGCGCGTCCGAATAAAGGGCCACGGAACCGGTCAATGCATAGGCCAGATATTTCAGACCCATCACACCAAAAGCAACGGGAATAGACCAAGCGGCAAGCCGCCGAACCTTTGCACTCGCGTCCATGATGAACCTTTGAATATCGTTATCTTGTCCCGAAATCGAGACGGGCCTACGCACAGCCCTTCACTCATTTGCTAGAGCGCGATTCGATCTGATTGAATCAGATCGGCGCTCTACGTGTTTGTTTTGAACCGCGCATCTGATCCGAAAACCGTTTCACACTTTTCGGGATACGCTCCAGCGCGCGGGACACATCCACAACGCATCTGGCATATGCAGCAGCAATTCACCGCCGTTCTATACCCCAGAAAAGCGAAACTTCGTACCCCTGTTTTTTCAGTTACGGCATTTAATTTTCTCCTGCAAATGCAAGGCATTACAGTTGCAAATGAGTTGCCAAAGCAGGCAATGGGCAAGCATAGCAAGCGCACAAAAAAGCCAACCGCAGCGATGGCTGCGGCTGGCTCGAAATCGGAACGAAAAGCGTTCGATCAGTAGTTGGTACGGCGCGCCTTGTTCTTGCCCGCCAGATGCGTCACCACATTCTCGATCATGCGCATTCCGGCATTATGACCAAGGGTCATGATGGATTCCGGATGGAACTGAACGGCGGCAACCGGTTCCTTCTTGTGCTCGAAAGCCATGATGACACCGTCTTCCGTTTCCGCTGTGACCAGGAAATCGTCCGGCAGACGTTCCGGATCGGCGAAGATCGAATGATAGCGCCCGACCGTCACTTCTTTTGGCAGGCCCGAGAATATCCGCTCCGGCTTCGACACGCGAATGCGCGACGGCTTGCCGTGCATCGGAATACGCAACTGGCGCAGCGTACCGCCATAGGCTTCTGCCAGTGCCTGCAATCCAAGACAGACACCGAAGATCGGCAGTTCCCGCTTGCGCGCCTTGTCGATGGTCGCCTTACAATCGAAATCCTGCGGCGTGCCCGGTCCGGGTGACAGAACCACGAGGTCAGGCTTGACCCTGTCGAACACATCTTCGGCAACAGGCGAACGCACCGTCGAGACCGTAGCGCCGGTCTGGCGGAAATAATTGGCGAGCGTGTGCACGAAGGAATCTTCATGATCAACAAGCAGGATCGATATCCCCTCACCCACCTTTGCCGCCACGCGTTCTTCGGCAATTTGATTGCTCTTCTGCGCTTCACGCACAGCCGAGATCATCGCCGATGCCTTCAATTCAGTTTCGGCTTCTTCCTCTTCCGGATTGGAATCGAACAGAAGCGTTGCACCAGCCCGAATTTCGGCCACGCCATCCTTCACGCGGATGGTGCGCAGCGTCAGGCCGGTGTTCATGTCTCCATTGAAGTGCATCATGCCGATGGCGCCGCCATACCATGCGCGCGGGCTACGTTCGTTTTCCTCGAGGAAACGCATCGCCCACAGCTTCGGTGCGCCGGTCACGGTCACAGCCCATGCATGGCTGAGGAACCCGTCGAAAGCATCCATGCCGTCGCGAAGCCGCCCTTCAATATGATCGACCGTATGGATCAGGCGCGAATACATCTCGATCTGGCGACGACCGATGACGCGCACCGAACCCGGCTCGCAGACACGGCTCTTGTCGTTGCGGTCCACGTCCGAGCACATCGTCAGCTCGGATTCATCCTTCTTGGAATTCAGCAGTTTCAGAATCTGTTCCGAATCCGAAATCGCATCTTCGCCGCGCTTGATCGTGCCGGAGATGGGGCAGGTTTCGATACGCCGTCCGTTGACCCGCACAAACATTTCCGGCGATGCGCCGACCAGATATTCGTTGTCACCCAGATTGATGAAGAACGAATAGGGCGACGGATTAATCGTCTTCAACCGGCGGAAGATTTCCGATGGCGCGGTATGGCAGCGCTCATAGAAGGTCTGGCCCGGGACCACTTCAAAGAGGTCGCCGCGCTTGAAGCTTTCCTTGGCGCGCTCTACGAGTTTCGCATATTCGCCCGGATTGTGATCGCCGCGCGCAAGTTTGGCTTCCGATGGTTTGAAGGCCTGTGCAGGCGTTGCCCGTGCGAGACCATGCGTGGATGAGCCACCGCAGGCGAATTCATAACGATCCACCCAGGCACGCGCCGCATAGTGATCGGCCACGAAGATTTCATCCGGAATGAACAGCACCAGATCGCGCTGATCGTCGGGACGCTTCAGCTTGTACTGAACGGGATCGAACTGGAACGCCAGATCGTAACCGAAGGCACCGTAGAGGCCGAGATTGGCGTCTTCCTCAGAGAAGAACAGACCGACAATGGCGCGCAGAACGGTGAAGACCGAAGGCATACGCGAGCGCTCTTCCTCGGTGAAGGTTCCGCTCGGCTCGGCAATGGTCAGCTCAATGCGGTTTTCTTCGGCCTTGTCGACCGCCACCTCGGCAAGCGCCTTCACTGTGTCCAGGATAGGCCGCAGAAGAATGACGCCGCGGGCATTCAGCGCTTCGATGCGCATGGTGCGGGCGCGCGAGGTGATGACCAACGGAGGATCGACGATAGCTGTGTCCCATCGCGTATAGCGGCCCGGATATTCGTAGTTCGACGAAAACACCGCACCACGCCGTTCGTTCAGCGCATCGATATAGGTCTCGATCGCGCCCTTATAGGCCGTGAGGTGACGCACGCGCTCGACGACGATGCCGCCTGCCGTCTCGTGCTGGAATATCTCGCTATCCGCAATCTTCGCATTCATGATCGGCTATCCCAAATCTCAACTGTTTCCGAATATTTCCAGAACCCGGTTTCCCCGCCAGTCTTATTCAAACAGCCAAACAAAAAGGCCGCCCGGATAATCCCAGCGGCCTATTTTCTAAACGCAAATGCACAAACGCCTGCGTGGCCGCTTTTAGCGGGCCCACCACCAACCGTTGATGACGATATTGCGCGAAATGTTCATGGACGTACTGTTAGCGTTCAATGTGTTCGCTTGCAACCGGAAAATTCAGCCACCCAAATGTGCCACGCAGGCCATCTTCGGGACAGAGTTCCACAGGTCTCGCAAAAGAAAATCCGGACAGTTTGGGGCTGTCCGGACTTCCTCAGAACCGGGATAAACGAAACGGAAGGAATGGGACGATTCCTCCAGTTTCAAACACCCCCTTACCCCATGCCAAAATTTACAGGTGCAATATAACTTTCAGTATGCGCACTATCCTTATCACAGGTTGCGCATAATTTACAACCTGTGATTGTTATTTGCATATATGCTTACGTTTAAGCCGAATTCATCCGAGTAGTTCAAAAATTTGTAGGACCACCCAACAAGTTTCATCTTGCGTCGGGGACCGATTTCGGATTGATTTCCGTGGCAACTCAAACACATATGCAAAAATCAAGAACAGAGCCGTCACACATAAGCGGCCATTGGGGACAACTGATGAAGAATCTCGATGCGATGGACAGGAGTATTTTGCGCGCCCTTCAGGAGAACGGGCGTCTGACCAATACCGAACTGGCCGATCGCATAAATCTCTCGCAGACGGCAACTGCCGAACGCGTCAAACGACTGACCCGCGAAGGGTATATTCTCGGCTATTCGGCACGGCTTTCACCCAAGATGCTCGACCGGGCCATGCTGGTCTTTATCGAGATCAAGCTTGATCGCACCACGCCGGAAGTCTTTGAAACCTTCTCGACCTTCACCCGCAACAATCCCGACATTCTGGAATGCCACATGGTTGCGGGCGGCTTCGATTATCTCGTCAAAGCCCGTGTATCCGACATGGATCACTATCGGCGTTTCCTTTCGGAGGCGCTTCTTTCTCTGCCCGGCGTGCGGGAATCGCACACTTACGCCGTGATGGAGGAAGTGAAGGAAACCGCCTATATCGCCGTCTGAACCGGCGACAAGCCCTTCCTGAAGACATCGTTGCTGTCAGCAGAATGGCAGCAACGAACTCCCTACTTTTCACTTCCAACTTGCTATCGCTTATTTACGGGTATATACCCGCAATATGTCACATCCGTGTTTTTGTATCCTTCTGCGCCAGGCAGCCCGCAAGACATCGAGCGTCTATGACAACGCTCTGGCGCCGCTTGGCATCAATGTCGCGCAGTTCAGTACGTTGCGAAAAATCCGTCGTGCGGGTTCCATCTCGCTGACCGAGCTTGCACATCTGTCCGAGCTGGATCGGTCGACCATGGGCCGCAATGCGAAGGTTCTGCAGCGCATGGGGCTGATCGAGCCTGCGGCCAGCGACGACCATCGCGAGACCAGCGTGACGCTGACGGCAGACGGTCGCGATCTTGTGGAACGCGGCGGTCCGCTCTGGGATCAGGCGCAGGAAGAAATCGAAGCCAAGCTGGGAGAGGACGGCGTGGAACAGCTGGAAAGCCTGTTACGCAGCCTCGATTGACCGGAGACCGGTTGTCCCTTGACTGAAAACAATGACCTGAAGCCACGCGCCCGTTATGGAGCGAACGGTTTCGCCATCAAACGTATGGCTGGCCAAAAGCCAGCTTGAAACCAGCTTAAACCCGAAAGCGCCAAAGATGATTTCTGCCCGCCTTGCCAGCTTTCTCGCCCAGAGGAACATCCATTACGGATGGGTCGTCGCCGCCATCACCTTCCTGACCATGCTGGCGACAGCAGCTGCCATGGGGTCTGCGGGTATCCTGATCGAACCGCTCCAGCGTGAATTCGGCTGGACGAATGCGAATATCTCCTTCGCAATGGCGCTTCGCCTCGTTCTTTTCGGCCTGATGGGGCCGTTTGCGGCAGCCTTCATGAACCAGTTCGGCCTGCGCCGCGTGGTTGCAGCCGCTCTCATCATGATTTCACTGGGGCTTGTCGGTTCCATTTTCATGACCGAGGAATGGCAGATGGTTGCGCTCTGGGGCGTGGTGATCGGCCTTGGCACCGGCATGACGGCGCTCGTGCTCGGTGCAACCGTTGCAGCACGCTGGTTCGAAAAGCGGCGCGGTCTGGTCGTCGGCCTGATGACAGCCAGTAATGCCACCGGCCAGCTCGTCTTCATGCCGATCCTTGCCAGTGTCAGCCAGACCATCGGCTGGCGAACGTCGCTCACCATCGTCGTTTGCTTCCTTGTTGCCGCGCTTGTACTGGTTCTCGCTTTGATGCGTGACCATCCGGCGGATATCGGCTTGAAGCCTTACGGTCGCACGGCACCGCTCCCGGCACCCGGACCCAGAATGAGCTTTGGCACCATGCTGGCCTCACCCCTCGTCACGTTGCGCGAAGCGTCTTCAACGGCAACTTTCTGGGTCCTGTTCCTGACCTTCTTCGTCTGCGGCTTTTCCACGAACGGCCTGATCCAGACGCACTGGATCACGCTTTGCGGTGATTTCGGAATTGCGCCGGTCGGTGCGGCTGGCATCCTTGCCGTGATCGGCGCGTTCGACCTGATCGGCACGATCATGTCCGGCTGGCTTTCCGACCGGTTCGACAATCGCTGGCTTCTGTTCTGGTTCTATGCGCTGCGCGGTCTCTCGCTGATCTATCTGACCTTCACCGACTTCACCGTCTACGAACTGGCATTGTTCGCCGTCTTTTACGGGCTGGACTGGGTGGCGACCGTGCCGCCAACCGTCAAGCTCGCCGCCGAGCGCTTCGGCCCGGAAAAGGCCGGGCTGGTTTTCGGCTGGGTGTTCACCGGCCATCAGATCGGGGCCGCAGCCGCAGCCGCTTTCGCCGGGCTCGTGCGCACCGACTATGACAGCTACACCCCTGCCCTGATCCTCGCCGGTGCCATGTGTTTTGCCGCTGCGGCCATGGTGTTCATCATCAACCGTCCTGCTGCAAGGCCAGTCCTGCAGGCTTCATGATGCTATACGCTTCCTGCCCTTCCTGTTCAGTGCCAGCACGCCGAGACTGATCAGGAAGGCGGCGAGCGTGTCGGTCCAACCGGGCACCTCGCCCAGAAGAACAAGCGCCAGAACCAGAGTGATGACAGGGATCAGTGCTGATAGCGCTGCCCCTGCCGCCGTTCCCAGCAGCACAACGGCACGGTTGAAGGCAAAGACGCCAAAGGCCGAAGTAAGTACGCCCTGATAGAAACCCTGCAGGGCAATATCACCCCAGGATGTCGCGCCAAGCCCCTTGGGCAGGAAGAGCATATAGATCGGCAGATAGACAATTGCCGAGGTGACGGCCGCGATAGCGGTCGCATGCAGCCCGTCCATTCCCTTTCTGCGAAACACCATGACATAAATCGCCCACACGAGTGCCGCGACGAGAAAGAAAAAGTGCCCGAGCATTTCCGGTCCGCCCAGTTGCGACAGACCGGCGATCAGCATGGCGCCGATCAGGATCAGCACGACCCCGGACCAGCGCGACGGCGCAAGACGTTCCTTGAGAAGCGCCATACCCAGAACGGCAACCATTGCTGTCATCAGCCCCGGAATGAGCGCTGCTGCATGGGATGCCGGAGCATATTGCAGACCACAGGTGGTCAGCAGCGCATAGGGAACACCTGCTCCGGAAACCAGAAGCACAAAGCCGAGCGGACCGAGCTTGCGAAAGCCGAACCCTTTCATCAGAACCACCGGCAACAGCACCAGCCCCGCCACGCCGAAACGCAACGCAATGATGTCGAAAGGCGTCAGTGCGGTCTTGAACCCGAAACGGGTCAGGACGAACGAACCGGACCACACGAGAACCCCGGACAGCCCCCAGGCCAGACCGCGTATGGTATCGGAAGTCGAGCTTGTCGGGGTGGTTTCGGTAATTGCCGTCATGGTCACTCGCTGCAGGATGAGGGAAGAGCGCAGACTATTGCATCCCTGATATGCGCAAGCGTCACGGATAAGCGAGATATGAGATATTAGAGTTTCTTATGCCGCTCTGCTTCTGGCGTCCTGCGCCACGTCGCAGAACCGTTCGACCAGATGCCGGACCGGACTGTCGGCCCGAAAAACAATATAGACGGTGCGAAACGTCGGCGGATTGAGGCGGCGCGCCCGCAATCCGTGCAGATCGGCCCCCGGCAGACTGATTTCTGACAGAAGCGTCGTGCCGATGCCATGGCGCACCATTTCCAGCACCGTGGCAACGTCGCGGGTGCGCACCTGCTCGCTGCGCATTTCGCCGTCGCCATGAATGATCCTGTCGATAATCATTTCGCAGCCTGCTGCGGCGATCAACTGGCGATCCCGCAGGTCCCCGGCAGTGATTGTGTCGTTGCGCATGAAGGGGTCATCACGCCGTCCCACCACGACAAGTTCTTCACGGCCAACTTCCCGTGCTTCAAGCTCGGGCGTCGGCAGCGATGTAATGCCGAGATCGGCAATACCATCGCGCACCCATAGACTCACATCGTCGTGCCCGCCCTCGAAAGCGCTGAATTCAATGCCGGGATAAAGCCGCTGAAACGTCTTTCGCAGACCGGGCAGAACATATTCAAGCTGACTTGGAATTGCCGCGACGCGCAGCCGTTCGGGCGCGCTGGAAGCACTGCACCGTGCCTGCAGTTCTATCCGGTCGACTGCCGCGAGGGCGGCCTTGGTATCGGCAAGGATCGAATGCCCGAACGCCGTCAGGGCGGCTCCATCGCGCTTTCGCGCCAGCACATCGACCCCGAGGATTTTTTCCAATGTCGCAATCGCCTGACTGGCTCCCGATTGCGTGAGCCGCAAGCGCCGCGCAGCAGCACCGACACTGCCGGTTTCCGCGACAGCTTCAAGCAAACGTAACTGGACCAGACTGATCTTCATCGCTTTGGTTCCGGGCTTCGGTTCCGACTCAATCTTTCAATAATGCGTCGCCCCAGTCGGCGCGACGTGCCCAACGGAACAGATCGCTGTCGCGCTTGGTCAGAAGGCGTTCTTCCGCCCTGCCGTCATCCTTGCAGAGTTTAACCGAAACTTTGCCGCCGCCAACCCGTGTCGGCGCGATAACCCGCGCTTTCACTTCATCGACCGTCTCGCGCACCGCAGCAAGATAGATGAACTTCTCATCCTCCCACGGCACTTCGGCTTCCTTGGTCAGACGATGAATACGCGAGCGCGCAACGCGGCGCGAAAAATGGCACCAGTCAGGGGTGACCAGCGGGCAATCGAGCTGGTGCGGACAAGGCGCTGCAATGTTTGCGCCTTCCGCAATAAGCGCCCGGCGTGCATCGAGAATGCGCTGCCAGCCTGCCGGTGTGCCGGGTTCCACGATCACCAGCATTTGCCGTGCCGACGCCCACAAGCGCTCAATCAGTGCCTGCCGCTTTTCAGGAGCAAGCTCGTCAAGCACATAGGCAATGGTCACGAGATCGGCTTGCGGAAAATCAAGTTTCTCCCGAACCACATCCCCTGCCCGCCAGTCGAGGTCGGAAAATCCGCAATTTTGCGAAAGATCGCTGCCCACAGCTCTGATCGCAGGGCTTGCCTCGATCATCGTTGCCGAATGAAGCATGGGCCAGCATTGCTTTGCCGCCCAAAGGGCGGTTCCCGGTCCTGCACCCACATCGAGCATGGATTGCGGCGCGAAATCGGGACAAACCTCTGCTGCACTGTCCATACTGGCGCGAACCGCCGCATAGGTCGCAGGCAAACGTGCTGCCAGATAGGCCTTCGCGGCAAGATCATCGGAAATATGCATGCGTCCGTCCCGCGTCTCGGCGCGGTAACGGCGTGAAAGCATTTCAGATGCGCGCTTCAGATCGGCCAATGCCACGCCCTCAAGCGCAGCATCCACCGCCTGTCGCAATGAAGCTGGCAGTTCCATTGCCGGTCAGCGCTCCAGAACCTGTTTCACATCGACCAGATTCGAACGGACACGCAGAATGTAGAAACCCATCGTGGTCAGATGCGACGGCGTGAACCATGCATCCGGGCTACCGTTGGAAACGATGAAAGGCTGCATGTCGAGCGCGGCACGCATCTGCTTTTCCATCTCGTCCCACACACCGTCGAGGTGCTTCTCGGCTAGAACGCCGCGGAAATCCGAATGCGCCGCACGCAGCAGGCCGTAATAGGCATAGAGCTGACCATAGGCGAACCAGAAACGGTCATCTGCACGCGTATCGAACCAGCCGGCGTGGTAATTCTCGGCACGGTCCTTGAGGATGGCCGAAGTCGAACCGAGGTCGCTTGCGATACGGTCGACAAACTGGATCAGATTGTCGGCGCGGGCATCGAAGGTAGCCTGACAGTTTTCAAGCCGTCCGTTGAAGGAGCGCAGATCCTTGATCGCCGAACGGTAATAGCTCGGCGTCGGCGTCTTCGGACCGAACGGGCTCAGGCCGAAATACCAGGAATCTTCGGCAAATTGCAGATTGCCACGCGCCTTTTGCAGATCGCCGTCGATCTGCGACGTGCCGCGCAGACGGCCGATATTGTCGACGAGCTCAATCGCGGTACGGCGTACCGCTGCATTGATGCCGCGCTGGAACGACGCCTTATTGTCAAGGAACGGGGTGCGATCCCAGTCCATACCGAAAAGACCGAGCTTGTAGAGCAGCATGGATGAAATCCACGCGTTCTGGTTCACGTTGAAATCGGTGAGATCAGCGGCAACTTCCGCTATCGCCGAGCGTGAGCATTTGCGGGCCGAAGACGGGATTTGTGCCGCCTGAACCGGCTGATTCGCGGGAGCGGCATCGCCAGTCTGATTGGTTTCAGGCGTGGCAGCAGGCTGTTCCACGGGTGTTGCGGTGGACGGCGCTTCAGCCGGTGCGCCCTGCGCCTTTACCTCTTCGCCGGGCGTGGTCGCATCCTGATAGCTGTACTTGGCCGGATAGTCGGGATCGAAATTCGTCCATACCTGAGTCTGCCAGATGAAATAGACGTAAAGACCGCCAAGACCGATCACGACGACCGCAACCGCAACTTTCCACAAAATTCCGAGCCGCAGGAAAAGCCGCCACAAACCGCCGAGCGGAATGGCAATCAGGCGAGCAAGCGCGGCGATGAAACGGCCCAGGAAGGAAAAAACGCCCTTTACTGCATTCCACACTGTAAAAAATCCTTCCTTTTGCCCGAAAATCCGGGCTTTCCATCGCTTCTGCATCGCCCATGGACCTATGCATCACAAGTCCCGTTCGCAAGCAGCCAAACCTGAAAAGGCTTCACGCTCTCAAATAGAGTGTGCTCATCTTTTCGACAACCTGGAACGGTCATCCAACTGATTTTATCCGTCATTTTCCGCTGACAGGGTTGAATCCCGAGGGCCGATCCGTAACATGGCGCCAACTCGCTTCGGCCAAATGCGTGGCAATCCAGCCCGTTTCCCCTTGGCCGACGGTTCCGGAAAATGATGAGTGACAGCAGTTTCAAGTCAGGTGCGAAACGGTTTTCCGCCGGAAACTGCGACCAACGTCGCAATCGAGAACATTTTCGCCGCTGTGGTACTTGAATGGCGCAATCTTTGGTGTTTGCTAAAGCTGGAACCGGAAAAACAATCAATCCGTCAAAACGGCCCGGTAAATGGAGAGAACAATGAAGTCCGTATCGACCTATATGCTTACGCTTGCCTTGGGTGGGCTTGCCACGGGAACGGCAATGCTAAGCGCGCCTGCAACCGGTTTCGCCGCCGAACCTGAAAGCTGCTCGACCGTCCGTTTCTCGGATGTCGGCTGGACTGACATCACTTCGACGACGGCGGTGGCGACAGAAATCCTGAAAGGTCTCGGCTACAAAACCGACATCAAGGTTCTCTCCGTGCCGGTGACCTATGCGTCACTGAGCAAAAAGGATATCGACGTCTTCCTCGGCTATTGGAACCCGTCCATGACCGCCGACCTCCAGCCCTATCTGGACAACAAGACCGTCGAGACGCTGCGCACCAATCTGACCGGCGCGAAATACACGCTTGCCGTGCCAAAATATGCTTATGACGAAGGCCTCAAGGACTTCAAGGATATCGCCACGTTCAAGGACGAGCTCGGCGGCAAGATCTACGGGATCGAGCCGGGAAATGACGGCAACCGCCTGATCCTCGACATGATCAACAAGGATGCCTTCGGCCTCAAGTCATTCGAGCTGGCGGAATCGTCCGAGCAGGGCATGCTGGCGCAGGTCGCTCGCAGCATCAAGAGCAAGGAACCGGTCGTCTTTCTGGCATGGGAGCCACATCCCATGAACAAGCGTTTCGAAATCGCGTATCTCACCGGTGGTGACGATTTCTTCGGCCCCAATCTCGGCGGCGCCAAGGTCGAAACCAACGTTCGCACCGGCTACACGCAGGAATGCCCGAATGTTGGCAAGTTCCTCACCAATCTGGAATTCAAGCTCGATATCGAAAACGACATCATGGGCAAGATTCTCGATGATGGCGAAGAGCCTTCGAAGGCTGCGACCAACTGGCTGAAAGCCAATCCGGGCGCTCTCGACCAGTGGCTCGCCGGTGTAACTACCGTCGACGGCAAGGAAGGCCTGCCCGCCGTAAAGGCGGCACTCGGTCTTTAATCCCGACATGCTGCCGGGCGGTGACAAACGCGGCCCGGCAGTTTCAAGGATGCCCGCACCCTTTCTCTTTGTTTTACGCATTATCCTACGCAAATCGCATCGCACCTTTGCCGGAAATGCTCTAACACGCAGCAGGAGACTTGATCGTTGAACTGGCTGACGGACTACAAGATCCCTGTCGGACCGACCGCCAAATCCGTGGTGGACTGGCTGACGGACAATATGGGCGGCTTTTTCGATACCCTCGCCGCCGTCATGCAGAGCCTCATTGACGGGCTGCTTTTTCTTCTCAAGCTCCCGCACCCTCTGCTTCTCATCGCAATCTTCGCTGTCATCGCGTGGCTGATCCAGCGTCGTATCTCGGTGGTCGTGCTGACCGTGATCGGCTTCCTGTTCATCATCAATCAGGGTTACTGGGATCGAACGCTCGAAACCCTGACCCTCGTTTTGTCAGCTTGCTTTCTCTGCATGGCCATCGGCGTGCCGCTCGGCATCGCCGCAGCCCATCGCCCCGCGCTTTACGCCGCAATGCGTCCTGTGCTCGATCTGATGCAGACCCTGCCGACATTCGTCTACCTGATCCCGGCCATTGTCTTCTTCGGCATCGGTATGGTGCCGGGCCTGCTTGCAACGGCAATCTTCGTTCTGCCTGCGCCGGTGCGATTGACCCACCTCGGCATATCGTCCACACCCTCATCGCTGATCGAAGCGGGTGAAGCGTTCGGTGCGTCGCGTTCTCAGCTCTTGTGGAAGATTGAGCTGCCTTATGCCATGCCGCAAATTCTTGCCGGTCTGACTCAGACAATCATGCTGTCGCTTTCGATGGTGGTCATTGCAGCCCTTGTCGGCGCAGATGGCCTCGGCGTACCGGTTGTCCGGGCGTTGAACTCAGTCAATACCGCACTCGGTTTCGAGGCTGGACTTGTCATCGTCGTGGTCGCCATCGTGCTCGACCGTATCTTCCGCGCCGGACGCGAGAAATAGCATGATCCCGAAAAGTGGAAACCGGTTTTCGGAACAGATCATGCTCCAACAAAGATCAGGAGCACGCGGATGACCATCATCGCACTCGAAGACGTCTGCATCATTTTCGGCAGCAATGTCGATGACGCACTTGCTCTTGCGGATCGCGGCGCCACCCGTTCCCAGATTCAGGCTGAAACCAATCTCGTGCTGGGCGTGCACAACTGCACACTCAACATTGAGGAAGGTGAAATCCTCGTTCTGATGGGGCTGTCAGGCTCGGGCAAATCCACCCTTCTTCGCGCAATCAACCGGCTCAATCCGATTTCGCGCGGGCGCGTTCTCGTACGGGAAGGCGAGCGCGCCATAGATGTCGGCAAGGCCGACCGCGGAACCCTGCGCCATCTGCGCACCGAACTCGTCTCCATGGTGTTCCAGCAGTTCGGCCTGCTGCCTTGGCGTACGGTTGAAGAAAACGTCGCTTTCGGCCTGGAAATTTCCGGTATGGGCAAGGAAGACCGCCTTGCCAAAGCGCGCGACCAGCTTGAACTTGTCGGTCTGCAGGACTGGGCCAAGCGCAAGGTTGGAGAACTTTCCGGCGGCATGCAGCAACGCGTCGGGCTTGCCCGCGCTTTTGCAACCGGCGCACCGATTCTGCTGATGGATGAGCCATTCTCGGCCCTCGATCCGCTGATCCGCACGCGCCTGCAAGACGAGTTGCTGGCCTTCCAGTCACGATTGAAAAAGACCATCGTTTTCGTCAGCCACGATCTCGATGAAGCCATGAAGATCGGCAATCGTATCGCCATCATGGAAGGCGGGCGTATCGTTCAGTGCGGCACGCCGCAGGAGATTCTCCTGCAGCCTGCCGACGACTATGTCGCTGACTTCGTTGCCCATATGAACCCGCTCGGCGTGCTTCGGGCAGGCGACATCATGGTGCCCTTCGATCGCCAAGCGGCGCCACGTCCTTTTGCGGCCACTGCCCGGCGCGAAACGCTGGTACGCGAGTTGATGAATGCGGTGGCAGACAGCAGCGGCGATGTTGGCATCATCGAAAACGGCGCCATCGTCGGCAAGATTGCAGCAGATGACATCGTGCGCGCCCTCGCCTGGCATCAGCAACGCGGAACGTCCAGCTAGAGCGGAATGCGCTTATATTCGTTCGCGCTTTTGCTGGAGATGCTCAAAACAAAAAACCGCACATTTTCATGTGCGGTTTTTTCATTTCAGACTGCATATAGATGTAGATCAGCTATGCGCTGCCTGTCTGGCAGCAGCGCGTGCTTCCACGCGAGCCTTGATGGCATCGACATCCGCACGCGGCGTCGCAGCAAAGAGCTTCTTCGTATAGTCATGCTGCGGATTGTTGAAAACGTCGTCACGCGAGCCGTATTCAACCACCTCACCGAAATACATCACCATCACCTCATCGGCGATGTAGCGCACGACCGAAAGGTCATGGCTGATGAAAACATAGGTGAGACCAAATTCTTCCTGCAGATCAGACAGCAGGTTCAGAACCTGCGCCTGCACGGACAGATCGAGCGCGGAAACCGGCTCATCGAGAATGAGCAGCTTCGGGTTGAGCATCAGCGCACGCGCAATGGCGATACGCTGGCGCTGGCCGCCGGAGAACATATGCGGATAGCGGTTGAAGTGTTCGCGACCGAGGCCGACCTTCAACAACATCTGCATAGCCTTCGCGCGGCGCTCCTCGGCTGACATGTTCGTATTCAGCAGCAGAGGCTCAGCCAGAACGTCACCGATCTTCTGGCGCGGATTGAGCGAGCCATACGGGTTCTGGAAAACGATCTGCACCTTCTGGCGCATTTCGGGCGTCAGGCCATCGCGAGCGATATCCACATCCTTGCCGCCGATCTTCAGTTCGCCGGATGTCTGCGGGTCGATCATGGTGAGAATGCGTGCCAGCGTGGACTTGCCGCAACCCGATTCACCAACGATCGCCAGCGTCTTGCCTTTTTCGACCTTGAAGCTCACGCCCTTGACGGCATGAACCACTTTTGCCTTGCCGAACAGACCACCGCCAACATGATAATCGCGCTTGATGTCGCGCGCCTCGAGAACAATCTCGCTCATCGCGCTTCTCCCGCACCATTATTTTCAAAGACGAAATCGGAAACCGTCGGAAGACGATCACCGGTCGCATTTTCCGGCAGGGCCGAGAGCAGCGCACGGGTGTAAGGGTGCTTGGGCGCAGAGAATAGCGACAGCACGTCGGCATCCTCCATCTTGTGGCCCTTGTACTGCACGATCACACGGTCCGCCGTTTCAGCCACGACACCCATATCGTGGGTAATCATGATGAGACCCATGCCGTGTTCCACCTGAAGCCGCATCAGAAGATCGAGAATCTGCTTCTGAATCGTAACGTCGAGAGCCGTTGTCGGTTCGTCGGCGATAAGGAGCTTCGGGTTGCAGGCAATCGCGATAGCGATCATGACGCGCTGGCACTGGCCGCCCGACATCTGATGCGGGAAGCTTTTCAGGCGTTCCGCAGCATCGCGAATGCCGACGAGTTCCAGAAGCTCGATAGCACGCGCACGGCTCGCCGAGCCGTTCATGCCCATATGCTGCTTCAGCACTTCCTCAAGCTGATACCCGACCGTGAAGCACGGGTTTAGGCTGGCAACAGGTTCCTGGAAAATCATCGAAATATCACGACCGATGATCTTGCGGCGCTCCTTGTCGGACATTGCCTGCAAGTCCTTGCCATCGAAGGTCATGGTGTCTGCGGTAACAGTTGCCGTCTTGGGCAGAAGCCCCATGACGGCAAGCATGCCGACCGACTTGCCTGAACCGGACTCGCCGACAATCGCAAGCACTTCGCCCTTGTCGACCCTTATGTCGATCCCGTCGACCGCCCGGAACGGGCCGGTCGAGGTGTCAAAAGAAACCGTGAGGTTCTTGATTTCAAGCAGAGCCATCGATCAGCTCCTCTTCAGTTTCGGGTCAAGCGCATCGCGCAGACCGTCGCCAATCAGGTTGATGGCGAGAACAGTAATCAGGATAGCAAGGCCGGGGAAAGTAACGATCCACCAGGCACTCAGGATGAACTCACGCGCTTCGGCAAGCATCGTGCCCCATTCTGGCGTTGGCGGTTGCGCGCCCATGCCAAGAAAGCCCAGAGCCGCAACGTCGAGGATGGCGTTGGAGAACGACATCGTTGCCTGCACCACAAGCGGAGCAAGGCAGTTCGGCAGAATCGTCTTGAACATCAGGCGCAGCTTGCTTGCACCGGCAAGCTTGGCCGCGGTCACATATTCGCGTTCCTTTTCCGCCATGACGGCAGCGCGGGTGAGACGCGAGAAGTGCGGCAGCAGAACCAGCGTGATCGCCAGAACGGCATTGATCAGGCCGGGTCCGAGGATTGCCACCAGAACCAGAGCCAGCAGGAGCGACGGGAATGCCAGGATAACGTCCATGATGCGCATAAACACCGTATCGACGCCGCCACCGAAATAGCCGGTGATGAGGCCGATGGTGATGCCGAGGCACATCGAAATAATGACGATGACAAAGCCCACGAGCAGCGAATACTGCGCGCCATAGATCAGGCGGGACAGAATATCACGCCCGACAGCATCCGTTCCCAGAAGGAACTGGGTCGAACCGCCATCTTCCCAGAAGGGTGGAACCTTCACGAATTGACGGAACTGTTCCGTAGGATCGTGCGGCGCAATCAATGGAGCGAAGATCGCCACCAGAATAATCGCGAGGAATACGAAAAGACCGATCACAGCGCCACGGTTGACGCTGAAATAAAACCAGAAGTCCTTCAGCGCACGCATCTTGCCAATGTCGTTCGCGGCTTCCGGCTGAATAGCTGAGTGTGTCATGATACCCTCACTTGTGCCGGATACGCGGATTGATAAGGCCGTACAGCAGATCCACGACCAGATTCACCAGCATGATGATGAATGCAATCAGCAGCAGTCCGCTTTGCACGACCGGATAATCGCGACGGAAAATGGAATCGAGCATCCATTTGCCGATACCGGGCCAGGAGAAGATCGTCTCGGTCAGGATCGCACCAGCCATCAGAACGCCAACCTGCAGGCCGATAGTCGTGATAACAGGGATCATCGCGTTGCGAAGTGCGTGCAGTCCGACAACGCGACGAACCGGCAGGCCCTTGGCGCGAGCGGTGCGCACATAGTCCTCGCCTAAAACTTCCAGCATAGCGGAGCGGGTCTGACGCGCGATAACGGCGAGCGGAATGGTCGCAAGCACGATGGTCGGCAGGATGAGATGCGAGACCGCCGAGGCGAAAGCGCCCTTCTGATCCGACAGCAGACTGTCGATCAGCATGAAACCGGTCACAGGCGGGAAGAAATAGAGCAGCGATATACGACCGGAAACCGGTGTCCACTGCAGCACGCCCGAGAAGAAAATGATGAGCAGCAGCGCCCACCAGAAAATCGGCATCGAATAACCGACCAGCGAAATGCCCATCAGGCCCTGATCGAACCACGAACCGCGCTTGACAGCAGCGATGACGCCGGCAGGAATGCCAAGGAGAATAGCCACGATGATCGCGCAGATGGACAACTCGACAGTTGCAGGAAACAGCGCGAAAAATTCGACGAGAACAGGCTTCTTGGTCACCAGAGACTGACCGAAATCGCCATGCAGCAGGTTCCAGACATAGTCCAGATATTGCTGCCAGATCGGGCGATCGAACCCAAGTTGCGCCATCAGCTCGGCATGGCGCTCAGGGCTTACGCCGCGTTCGCCGGCCATCAGTAGCACAGGATCGCCGGGAAGAACCCGGACGAAGGCGAAGGCTACGATTGTAATGCCTATGAAGGTCGGAACCAGATAGACGAGTTTGTTGAATATGAAACGGAACATACAAAAACTCCGACCGGGTGCAGGGGATCACCCTACACCCGGCCGCTTGTGTTGTCAGATTTTACTCGGAAATATCAACGTCTTCGAAGCGATAATCGCCGAGCGGGCTCTGTTTGAAGCCCGTAACCTTGGCCGACATCGGCACAAAGACCGTCGAGTGAGCAAGCGTATTCCAAGGAGCCTGCTCCTTAAAGATTACCTGTGCTTCTTCGTAAAGCTTCGTGCGCTCTTCCTGGCTGGTCGAAACCTTGGCCTTCTGGATCAGGTCTTCGAACGGCTTGTAGCACCACTGGGCGCGGTTGTTATTGCCAACACCGGCGCAGCCGAGAAGCGTACCCAGGAAGTTGTCCGGATCGCCGTTGTCACCGGTCCAGCCGAGGATGACGGAGCCGTCGCGGTCCTTGTCGGACGACTTCTTGAGATATTCACCCCATTCCATCGAAACGATTTCAGCGCTGACGCCAACCTTGGCCAGATCGGACTGCATGAGTTCAGCAGTACGACGTGCGTTCGGCATGTACGGACGGCTGACAGGCATGGCCCACAGCTTCATCTTCAGATCCTTGACGCCAGCGGCTTCGAGAGCCTTCTTGGCAGCTTCCGGATCGTACTTGTCGTCCTCGACCTTGTCGTTGTAGCCCCACATTGTCGGCGGGATCGGGTTCTTGGCAACCTGGCCCTGACCCTGGAACACGGCATCGACGATGGCCTGCTTGTTGATAGCCTGGTTCAGCGCCTTGCGCACTTCCGGCTTGTCATAAGGTGCCTTCAGCGTGTTGTACGCGAAGTAAGCCACATTGAGGCCAGCCTGTTCGTCAACCTTGAGGTTGGAATCGGCCTGCAGGCCCTTGATGTCTGCCGGAGCAGGATAGGACATCAGGTGGCATTCGCCAGCCTTGAGCTTCTGCGCGCGAACAGCAGGATCGGTCGTGATTGCGAAGACGAGATCGTCGATCTTCGGCTTGCCACCCCAATAGTTTTCGTTGGCCTTGAAGCGAACGACGGCGTCCTTCTGGTAGGCGACGAACTGGAAAGGACCAGTACCGACCGGAACCTGATTGAGATCGTCCTTCTTGCCGTCGGCGGCAAGCTTGTCCGTGTATTCCTTCGAAATGATCGAAGCGAAAGGCATCGAGATATTTGCGAGGAACGGTGCTTCTGGACGGTTCAGCACAAACTTGACGGTATAATCGTCAACCTTGGTGATTTCCTTGATCAGCGCACCCATTTCCATGCTGTCGAAATATTCGTAGGTGATGCCAGCGGTGTACTGGTGCCAAGGATTGTCCTTGTTGCGCATGCGATCAAACGAGAAAATCACGTCGTCGGCGTTGAAATCACGGGTCGGCGTGAAATAGTCGTTCGAATGGAACTTGACGCCCTTGCGCAGATGGAAGGTGTATTCCAGACCATCGGCGGAAACATCCCAGCTTTCTGCGAGACCCGGCACGACTTTCGTCGTTCCGTTTTCGAATTCGGCAAGGCGGTTGTAGACCGGATGCGCCGAGGCATCGAACGTATCGCCGCCGGTATAGGCAGCCGGATCGAAGCCTTCAGGCGAAGCCGGCGAGCAATATACAAAGGTCTTTGCCGATGCAGCACCGCTCATCAGAGCCACCAGCGCGGTTGCTGCCAGGAGTTTTTGGTAGAATTTCATTATTGTCCGCCTCCACGGAAAAGCATGCCGCGCGCACCCCATTGCCCGCAGCTTGCGCTTATCGAAACGCGTGGACTGTCACTTTGCAAGCGCAATCTGTAGAACCAGTTCACATTCTCAACGGGTTTTGGCCCCAATGGTTAGATTTTTATTCCATCAATCGACACAATTTCGAAATATTGCGCTAAAGCCCCTTGATTTATAATATTATTCGCACGCATTTTGCATGGGATAATGCAACTTATGCATCACCGACTCAGGCGCGACATCAAGGCGGCCGATCAATCGGAAATTGCTTGCAGTTTTGAACGTCCGGCATAAGGACTCCACCGAATTCGCTGGCTCTATCGAATAAGGCACAGTATTAAGTGGACAATATGAGTCATATTTGAGTCTGACAGCCATGCCTGAAACCAATCCAATTCGCCCGACCACGCCTGAAGCCATTCAGCTTGCCAAAACCCTGTTGCGGACATCGCGCTACGGTGCCATCGCCGTTTTCGACGCTGCGACCGGCAGGCCACTGGCAAGTCGTGTCTCCGTAGCGACGGATATGGACGGAACGCCTCTCATTCTGGTTTCCGGATTGGCGACACACACACCGGGGCTGCTGGCAAACCCGGCCTGCTCGCTTCTGCTCGGCGAGGTTGGCAAGGGAGACCCCCTCGCCCATGCGCGCGTCACGCTTCATTGTCAGGCCCGGAAAGTTGAGAGAACAGCGGCTGACTACCCCCGCATTCGGCGACGCTATCTCAATCACAATCCGAAGGGTTCGCTTTATGTGGATCTCGGAGACTTTGTCTTTTTCCGGCTTGAACTGGAAAGCGCCAGCTTGAATGGTGGCTTTGGCAAGGCATTCAACCTGACACAGGACGACTTGCTCTGCGCAGCGTCGATCAGCGCGGACTTTGCCGAAAGCGAGCAAAATGCGCTCGACAGCATGAACGAGTATCACGCACCAAAAAATTGCGCAAATTGCTCAACATCTTTTAAAAGAGGAACCGTCAAAGATCAGCAGAAGGTGATAGGATTGGATCCGGATGGCGTCGACATCGCCAATGGCGACCTTGTTCTGCGTTACGTTTTTCCTTCGAATCCACCTTCCGTAAGGGAAGCTGTTACAGCACTGACCAAACAGTAAATAAAGCCCCCTGAAACAAAACCGCATTTTTTTTGGGACGAAATTGCACGTCTTTATACTGGATTGAATATAAGCAAGGGCTTTTCAAATTCTGCATATGGCATTATTTTCAATATGCATGCTTATGAAAATTCGCATGTATATTTTTAACTTTGTCGAGTCTTACGGGGGTATGACGGCAAATGAGCAACGAGAATACTTTCTTTGATTTAATTGAAAATGTAGATCAGGCTGCCGACTTCCTGTCGGCACTTGCTAACAATAAGCGATTACTAATTTTATGTAAGTTGCTTCATAATGAAATGTCGGTAGGTGCGCTTGCCAAGGCGATTGACCTTAGCCAATCCGCCTTGTCTCAGCACCTGGCAAAATTGCGAGCCCTTGACCTCGTTTCTACCCGTCGCGACGCGCAGACCATCTATTATATGGTCTCTTCGCCGCATATCGAGTTGATGTTGTCGACACTTTCAAGTCTGTATATGAGTCCAACACCGCGCAGACATAATCTGGCGGCAGTCGCTCACGCATAATCACATGAGGTCACAGCCGTGCGATGAACCAAGACACTCATTCGCACGGCTGCGTCCAGCAGATCGACGATCCGAACGACATCCGCTTGTCCCCTTATCGCGATATTCGCGAAAAGGATCTTGTAGGACGCCAGCAGCGGTTTATCGCTGAAGGTAAAGTGGTTCTGAACGTTCTGTTCTCATCTTCGGCACGTTTTGAGACAGAATCACTGCTCGTTCTGGAGAACCGGCTTGCGGGCCTCGGCGAACAACTCAGCCAATTGCCCTCAGAGGTTCCTGTCTATTCCGTTCCACAAACTGTTATGGACGCGGTCGCGGGATTTCATGTCCATCGGGGCATTCTTGCAGTAGGCCGTCGCAAGACGCCGCCAAGCCTTCAGGCAATGCTGGATACCCTGCCCGCAAAATCACTCGTCGTCGTTTTGTGCGGCATTTCCAATCACGACAATGTCGGTTCGATCTTCCGCAATGCCGCCGCTTTCGAAGCCGACTGCGTCCTGATGGACGATACGTGCTGCGACCCGCTTTACCGCAAGGCTATTCGGGTATCGGTCGGCGCCACGCTGAAAGTTCCCTATTTCCACGGTGGAAGCATTGATGAGATCATCGCTGCGCTGGGCGATGCCGACTTCAACCTGCTTGCGCTCAGCCCGTCATCGTCGCTCAGTGTCTACGATGCGACCAAGTACGGCCGACAGGCGCTCCTGCTCGGCACGGAAGGCGAAGGATTACCGCCACGCCTGCTTGAGAAGCTGCAAACAGCGCGAATTCCCATGTCCACTGCGTTCGACAGCCTGAATGTTGCAACCGCATCCGGCATCGCCTTGTCGCGCTTCAGCAAGTTTCAGTAGATTTCTCGTTGGCCTGACGATGGCAATACCGCTGCTATCAACCGGCCGTCGATGGCTGCCAATCCTGCGGCGATCATTGCCATGCCGATCAAATGCTTGGCTTGCAAAGTCTCGCCAAGAAAGAGCACTCCGAGCAGGATTGCACTAACGGGAATGAGAAACGTCACCAGCATGAGATTGACCGCGCCCGCCGTCGAAAGAATACGGAAAAAGAGAACATAAGCGAGTGCTGTTGAAAGAAGCGCAATACCGGCCAGCGCTCCCCAGACTGCCGCGCTCGGAGCGGCCAGCGTCCAGGGATGATCGACCAACAAAGCCACCGGAATGAGCATGACGGTCGTGGCCGTCACCTGGCCGGTAGCGGTTATCAACGGCGCGACCCCCATCGCTTTGAAGCGACGACCGAAAATTCCCGCCAGCGAATAAGAAAAAGCAGCACACAGAACCGCAAGCTGCGGCCACAGATTGCCTCCAAGCCCGCTGATGGCATCGGGTCCGATCATGATTGCTACACCGCAAAAGCCGATCAAAACGCCAGCAATCTTGTTCCTGGTGATCTTTTCATCCACCGTCAGAAAATGCGCAACAATGACGCCGAAGAGCGGTGTCGTGGCATTGAGGATGGAAGCCAGCCCGCTGGCAATCTGGGTCTGCCCCCAGACGATGAGACAGAAAGGCAGCAGATTATTGAGAAAGCCCATTCCGAAAAACGCCAGCCATACACGGCGGTCTTTTGGCAGCGACAGGCCCATCATGCGAATCAATACGACCAAAGCGAGCGCAGCCAGCCCCACCCGTAGCGTGACGATACTGAAAGGCGGCAATTCTCGAACAGCAATGCCGTTGAAGAAGAATGAACCGCCCCAGAGAACGGAAAGAACAAGAAGCATCGCCCATTCCTTCCACCCCATCATTTTCTGCGCCGTCATCTTCAAGACCTCTGAAGCCAAAGCTTGGAGTGCATCCCGAAAAGCGTGAAACGGTTTTCGGATAAGATGCGCATCAAAACAAAAAGTTGGAGCGCCGATCTGATTCGGCCGGATCAAAACGCGCTCAAAATACCGCTCACTATGAGCTTAGACGCAGCCAGTGCAATTGACTTCCCGTTTGTCGCTTTCAAACTCTGGAGCATGTATCTCGAAAGTGGAAACCGGATTCGGAATAAAGACATGCATAACAACGAATGCTCTAACTGAGATAGCATCTTGCTGACACACATAAAAAAAGCGGATGCTCTCGCACCCGCTTTTCATTCATCGATCAGAAAAAGCTTCAAGCTGCCGAGGCACTTGCCGTGTTGGCGACAAGGCGGCGCAACATCTCTTCTGCCTGCGGCTCGCGTTCCGAACGGCCAATAAAGCCGCCGCCAAAGACGCGCGCAGTGTTGCTTTCATCGGAATAAAGCACACAGGCCTGTCCCGGAGCGATACCGCTTTCACCATCGACCAGCTCAACCCAGGTCTGGCCATCGGCATGGCGCAGCACGGCAGGGCGTGGCGGTCGGGTCGAGCGAACCTTCGCGAATACTTCCATTCCGCCTTCAGGCAAATCGCTGATCGGCGCATCGCCCAGCCAGTTGATGTCGCGCAGGAAGACTTTGTGTGTTTCCAGCGCTTCACGCGGACCGACGATAACCCGCGCATTGGCGGCATCGAGATGCACGACATAAAGCGGTTCACCCGTGGCAACGCCAATGCCACGGCGTTGGCCGACGGTGTAGTGCACAATGCCATCGTGGCGGCCGAGCGTACGGCCATCGATATGGACAATATCGCCGGGATTGGCCGCTTCCGGCTTCAGTTTGGAGATAATGTCGGAATATTTTCCCTGCGGCACGAAGCAAATGTCCTGGCTGTCCTGTTTCTTGGCGACAGTCAGGCCCATTTCCTCTGCAATTTCACGCACCTGTGCCTTCGGCAGATGACCGAGCGGGAAGCGCAGATAATCGATCTGCTCCTGCGTGGTTGCAAACAGGAAATAGCTCTGGTCGCGATCCGTATCGACCGGACGATAAAGCGCACGGTGCTCACCATTGGCGCGGCTGCGAATGTAATGCCCTGTCGCCAGCGCGTCGGCGCCAAGATCGCGTGCGGTCTGGAGAAGATCGGCGAACTTGACCGTCTGGTTACAGGAGACGCATGGAATCGGTGTTTCGCCGCTGACATAGGAATTCGCAAATGGATCGATCACAGCTTCGCGGAAACGCGCTTCGTAATCGAGCACATAATGCGGAATGCCGAGACTTTCCGAAACGCGGCGGGCATCTTCGATGTCCTGTCCCGCACAGCAGGAACCAGCGCGATGAACGGCTGCGCCATGATCATAAAGCTGCAGCGTCACGCCAACGACATCGTAACCTTCACGTTTGAGAATCCCGGCCACAACAGATGAATCGACGCCGCCCGACATGGCGACGACAACGCGCGTGTCTTCCGGCTTTCCCGGCAGATCGAGGCTGTTCAGGCTCATGATTGATTCCAGCTTCCGGGCATACGCCCTGCTTCTCAAAATTTAGATTTCTGCGCCCTATATAGGCTAAAGTGCGGCAATTTGCCAAGGGTCCGGGAACAATCATTGTCCAGATTGCGACAGGCAAGGCACACTTCCCCGTGAGGTTTTCCAGACATATGTCGCAAAAACGCCGGCAATAGGGCGAAAACGAAAATTTTTCCAAGTCTTACCAGAGAGTTACCAGCTGCTTAGGTAATTTTTAAAGCTGTCGCGTTAGTCTCACACTCGATTAGGTCCTTGAGTGTTGTGTAGAGAGTACAATGACCGATCTGGTAAGACCACGTATAAAATATGTTATCGGTCCTGATGGCAGCCCGCTGACCATCGCGGACCTTCCCCCCGCCAATACAAGGCGCTGGGTCATCCGCCGCAAGGCCGAAGTTGTCGCTGCTGTTCGCGGCGGACTTCTGAGCCTTGAGGAGGCATGCCAGCGTTATACATTGACGGTGGAGGAGTTCCTTGGCTGGCAATCCTCGATCGACGAGCATGGTCTCGCCGGTCTCAGGACCACCAGAATACAACAATATCGTCACTAAGACCTGTCTCGCCAAAACCGGGACAGGTTTTGGAAGGACGGGGATCATGGCCTCGGTGGAACAATATCTTCCGCGCTTGTCATGGATCGACAAATCGAAAACCGGCCCACGTGGCCGGTTTTTATTTGCACATTCCGTTCCTATGTTGTGAACTTGATGCGTTGATCAGGACACGTATTTGTTCAGGAGGATGGCATGAGCGGGACTATCGAGATTCGCAAGGAAGACAGCTCCGACGGCGGACGCTATGCGGCTGTTCTTGACGGCAGCGAAGCCGAAATGACCTATACGAAGCTTGGTCCCTCATTGATTTCCATCGACCACACTTTCGTGCCGGATACGATGCGTGGCAAAGGCGTCGCGCAGGCGCTTGCCAAGAATGCCGTTCTGGACGCGCGGCGCAGCGGATGGAAAATCATCCCGCGCTGCAGCTTCATGCACGCGCAGGCGATGCGTCATCCCGACTGGTCGGATGTTTTCGGCAAGGAATAATCGCTGAACTAAAGCATGTCTCCCAAAAGTGGGAACCGCCTTCGCGGGGAAATCAGTCCACCGGACTGATTTCTGATTTCGCAACAATGGGATAAAGATGCACGTAAAAACAAGAGATAGAGCATTTCCAACGATTCGATTTAAACTGGAAATGCTCTATTGCAGGTCGCGAATGCGGCGCGCCAGACTTTTGGGGCCGGATTTCTTGTCTTTTCCTGTGTCAGATTTTTCTGCCGCTTCAAGAATTGAATGGATCGGAGATTCCGGTCCTTCTTTTTCAGCGGTCGCAGCCACCATGCGGGCGGCGAGCACGGCCATTTCTTCACGAAGCGCTGCATTCTCGCGTTCGATTTCGGCCAACTCGGGGCTGTCACTCGCGCCAGCATTCTTACGGCTATAGCGCTCGATTTTTTCCTGCGCGTCGGAAAGCTCGGATATCAGCTTTTCAAGCTTCTGCTGCAGTTCACCATTGCGCCGCTTTTCGCTTTTCAGTTCCGTTTGTGCAGAGGTCAACTGGGTCGAAACTTCGTTGTAACGTGCTGCGGCTTCCTTGCGATCTCGACGCATTTCAGTCATCTCGTTTGTCAGACGGCTGTACTCCGTCTCGCTTCCACTTATTTCGATACGCAAGGTATCGGCCAGTCCCTCGAGCGCGCTGTAGTGGCTTTGCATCCGTTCCAGTTCCGCCTGGAGGATTTCTGCCTTTTCCAGCGCCGTGTCACGCGCCGTCTCGGCTTCTTTCGTCACCCGCTCGTGCTCTTCCAGTTGCTTGTCTATCTCAGCCTGGCTTTCTTCGAGCAGCGGAATGCGTTTCAGCTCTTCATATTGCCGGGCGAGCGTCACCTTCTGTTCCGCGTTCTTGTGGCGTTCGAGCTTCAGCAATTGTTCCTGACGGCTGACCGCAACGGCGTGTTCGGCGCGCAACCCGTCGCGGTCGGCACGTATCTCGGCCAGCGTTATCGGCAGTTCCGCCTGAACCTGCCGGCGCGCCAGAAAAAAGGCGCGGCGCCAGACCGAAGGGCCGAGCAGAACCACGACGAAAACTGTCACAAGAACGCCGAATATGAAAAAGAGAGCGGACTGGATCACGATTTCAAATAAGCCCGAACGGTTTCAGACAAGTATTTCCTATTCATAGTGCGCAATCGACCGTCTTTCCAGCCAGCTAAAACAATCTCCGGCTGAAAAGACACCTATGAGCAACTAATCCTTAAAACGGATTCCACGTCGGCGCAGCGGACAGCTTCAGATAACCGATATTCACGCCCAGCCTCGCGCCCACACCGGTGCGGATCGGCACCAGCATGATGTTCTCGCGTTTCAGGACGTTGAAGCCGACACCCGCAATGACATAGGCAGAGCCTGCAACACCGGCATAACGACCGTAAAGGTTCTGGATGTCGTCGAGATTGTAGACGAGCATCATCACACGAGAACCCTGCCCGCCGAAATCCCAGCCAAGCGAGGGGCCTTGCCAGTAGGTCTTATGGTCGCCTGCGTTCTTGGTATAGAGCGTGCCTTCGCCGTAGGTCAGGCCACCGATGAAAGCGCCGGAGCCTTCTTCACCAAGAATATAGCCGTTGGGCAGACCAAAACTCTGGAACGCCTTTTCGACCGCGCTTGCGATGCCACCCGAAGTCGACCCGAAGAACCTGTGACCAGATTCGACGATTTCCTCGGCAGTGTATGTATTCTGTGCTCTGGCCTGATTTGGCAGAGCGATGAAAGAAACAAACAGCGCCGCAAAAAACGCAACGAAGCACGCCGCATTGCGGAATCTGATTTGCGACAGGGATTGTATGGCCATGTAAAATTCCTTTTGGCTCTCCGCTCCTCTGTCTGACGGCCCTGTTAAAAGCCAGACCACGTCTCTTACGGACATTTCGGTCGAATCGCGCCTATTTTAGACCCGAATTTATTGTCCAAACCTTTAAGCATCGAAATTGGCTTTACGAAGGCATACGATTTCCAGCTTTTCACACTGATGTGAGGGAATGCCGGAGCCCGAAAGAACCGAAAAGAGAGCTTTGTTGCGGCGGTCCGATGGCGCGTGTATCCAGTTAAATCGACATTCCGGGCGATTCGCCCACCTTCATGCAGCGCGCAAACTCTGGCTTTGCGAACTGTCTCGTTAACCGATAACGGTCTGCTCACCCAACACGCTGGGACGAGCGGGATCGATCCGCGTTCCGGAGAAAACGCCATGCCAATGCCCGTTACCCTTTCTGCGCTCGACCTCGGTGCGCTTCTGTGCAGCAGGATCTGTCATGACATCATTTCGCCGGTTGGCGCGATCAATAACGGTCTGGAACTGCTGGAAGAAGGCGGAGCCGACGAAGACGCCATGGCGCTCATCAAGTCGAGCGCCCGCAATGCCTCCGCCCGCCTTCAGTTTGCCCGCATCGCCTTTGGCGCTGCAGGTTCGGCTGGCGTGCAGATAGACACAGGCGATGCACAGAACGTCGCCACTGAATATTTCAAGAACGAAAAGCCGGAATTCACTTGGGAAGGCACGCGTGTCCTTCTGCCCAAGAACAAGGTCAAGCTGCTTCTGAACATGCTTCTGATCGGCAATGCAGCCATACCACGTGGCGGCTCACTGGCTGTGCGCCTCGAAGGCGGAGATACCGAACCGCGCTTCGTCATCACCGTGAAGGGTCGTATGCTGCGCGTTCCACCGAAGTTCCTTGAGCTTCATTCAGGCGCCACCCCGGAAGAGCCGATCGACGCCCATTCCGTCCAGCCTTACTACACTCTGCTTCTGGCCGAAGAAGCCGGTATGAAGATTTCCATCCACGCCACTGCGGAAGACATCGTATTTTCTGCTGAATAAGCGCCCCTGAGCGCGGGGCCGACCCGCGCTCACACTGGCAAACAGTCATAAAACCCTCTATCAGTCAGGCAACGCATTTCCAGTGAGATGTGCGTCAGAATATATTCAGCGAAGGCGTGACAGCCAACACGCATTTGTGGAGGGGGACTGCATGGCGAATGAACCAATGACAGGTTATTGCCTGCTGGTCGACGATTCCTCCGTCATTCGCAAAGTCGCGCGCCGCGTCCTTTCCGAAACCATTGCAGAATTTGCTGAGGCCTCAACCGGCCGGGAAGCGCTCGAAACCTGTTTTGCGCGCATGCCAGACGTCGTTCTGCTCGACTATGACCTTCCGGACATGACAGCGCTGGAGGTCGTAACCGAGCTCCGCGCCATGCCGGGCGGCGACCGCCCCCGCATCATCCTGTGTCTTTATGAACTCGATGTGACCCGCATTATGCGGGCGAAGCGCGCAGGCGCCAATGGCTACATCCTGAAGCCGTTTGACCGCGCCTATCTCACCGAACAATTTTCAGGCATCCTGTCCGCCTAAATCCAAAAGCAGTCCCCAAAAAGCAAAAGCTCCGCCGAAGCGGAGCTTTTTACATTTCGAAGCCTGTTGCCGATCAGGCGCTTTCGCGCATTTCCGCATCCGGCTCACGCAGCACATAGCCGCGACCCCAGACAGTCTCGATGTAGCTCTGGCTACCGGAAACAGCGTCAAGCTTCTTGCGCAGCTTGCAGATGAAGACGTCGATGATCTTCAGTTCCGGCTCATCCATGCCACCATAGAGATGGTTGAGGAACATTTCCTTGGTGAGCGTCGTACCCTTGCGGAGCGAAAGAAGCTCCAGCATCTGGTATTCCTTGCCGGTCAGATGAACGCGCTGGCCGGAAACTTCGACCGTCTTCGCATCCAGATTGACCACCAGGTCGCCCGTCGTGATGACCGACTGAGCATGCCCCTTGGAACGGCGCACAATCGCATGAATACGTGCGATCAGCTCGTCCTTGTGGAACGGCTTGGTCATGTAGTCATCGGCGCCGAAGCCCAGACCGCGAACCTTGTCCTCGATACCGGCCATGCCGGAAAGGATAAGGATCGGCGTCTTCACCTTGGACAGACGCAAGGTGCGAAGAACTTCGTAACCAGACATATCCGGCAGGTTCAAGTCCAGCAGGATGATGTCGTAATCATATAACTTGCCGAGGTCGATGCCTTCTTCGCCCAGATCGGTCGTGTAGACATTAAAACTCTCGGACTTAAGCATCAACTCGATGCTCTGTGCGATAGCACTGTCGTCTTCAATCAAAAGGACGCGCATCTCTTATCCCCTTTCCGCAGCCGACCCGATGTCCCTCACGGCAGCACACGGAACTATCGTTGCCTGTGCATGAAGGTGCCAGCAAATGGTTAACAAAATATGATTCTGCTTGGCAAGCATATTTCTTCCCTGTTTAGAAAATTCTCTTACGCGCCTGAATCATAAAGACATTCTCATTCTGATGACTCTAAAGCATCGCATTAAGAATCTTTGCTAAGCGATTCATCTGACTCTAGCTTTCGCCTGTTGCCGAAAAACCACACGAGGTTTACCGAGCCTTAAGTCCTAACGCGTATGATTAACTTCGCCGGTAAAGGAATGGTTACCAAACGAGCGAATTCTTAACTTTTTGTTTCGCTTGTTGAGCCCTTTCGGAAGAACGGCTGCGATGATTTTCCCTTTAGGGGCTTGGATTCGCAAGGAGATTCGGCGGTGGATCGGGTGCGTTTTGCTCGTTTACACCTGTTAATAAAGTCGGGGGGAACGCCCCAACACATGAAGCTGGTTGGTGTTCAAGGAGTATTGCGTATGAAGCCACGTGAAAGCCTAGTCAGGCTGAAACTGTTCCAGGTGAAGGAAAAACGCCGTCAACTGGGCCAGCTCGACCTGATGATCGGCGAGTTCGAACGGATGGCCGGAGAACTCGACGCCCAGATTCTATCGGAAGAGAAAAAAGCTGGCATCACTGACATCAATCATTTCGCTTATCCGACCTTCGCCAAGGCGGCACGCCAGCGGCGCGACAATCTCTTCGTCTCGATTCGCGACCTGATGTCCCAGAAGGAAGCGGCCGAAGCCGAATTGTCGGCTGCGGAAACCGAACTGACGAAAGCCGAAGCGCTCGAAGAACGCGACGGTGGCAAGGCTCCGCGGGAAGTGATCGAGCGCCCTGTCAACCAGCGCCGCGCCATGATCGGCTGATCGAAGCGGCCATACGGAAATTCAAGACGCTGCTTTTGTGGAAAAGCGGCGTCTTGCCATTTGCTGCAAGCACCTCATTTTCCTCAGTATATTGATATTTAGAAATCAATATTTCTCGAGTAAAATCGGATTTGCATAGCTTCCTCCCCAGATGTAGTGAGGAAGGGCAATGCAGAAAACCTCCCCCTCAGGGCCGAATTCGACCCCAAGCAAATTCAGTTTCAGGAACAGAGCCAAGCCAATCCAATGGGTCTTGCTGGCTGTGTTTTCCGTTATTCTGATTTTTGCAGGGGAAGTGCTGCAGCTACCTGCCGCCATGCTCCTTGGCGCGATGCTCGGCGCAATCCTGATGGCTGCAGGCGAAAGCACCTTGCGGGTTCATCGCTGGCTGTCGCTGTTAGCCCAAGGCGTTGTCGGCTGCCTTATCGCCCGTTCGATCACGGCGGAGTTTTTCACCAGCATGGGGCAACACCTGCCCGTTATCCTGCTCTCCGTCGGCTATGTGCTGTTTACCAGCACTTTTATCGGCTATCTGCTCGCGCGGTTTCGCATCCTGCCCGGAACAACTGCTGTATGGGGATCTTCTCCGGGCGCTGCCACCGCAATGACACTGATGGCCGAAGCCCATGGAGCCGATGCTCGTCTCGTCGCCTTCATGCAATATCTGCGTGTAGTGCTGGTCGCCACAGCCGCTTCGCTCGTCCTGCGCCTCAGCACTGGCGTGGAAACCATTGCGCCTGTCGAAATCGTCTGGTTTCCGCCCATCGACTGGTCCACCCTCGGCCCGACAGTGCTTCTGATTGTCGGCGGCTCGTTCCTTGGAGAAATTCTCCGCATCCCCACCGGCGCCATGCTCGTGCCGCTTATACTGGGCGCATTGCTTCAGGACACCGGTTTCATCACCATCGACCTGCCACCATGGCTGCTCGCGGTCAGCTACCTGCTTATCGGATGGCGCATCGGCCTTGGCTTCTCACGCGCCATCATCGCTCATGCCGCGCGGGCTTTTCCAGCGGTGCTGACATCCACGCTGCTCCTCATTGCCGTTTGCGGACTGTTCGGCATGGCGCTCGGTCACGTGCTGGGACTCGATCCGCTGACCGCCTATCTCGCTACCAGTCCCGGCGGCGCCGATACGGTTGCAATCATCGCAGCATCAAGCAATGTCGACCTGCCCTTCATCATCGCAATGCAGACGAGCCGTTTCTTCATCGTGCTTCTGGCAGGCCCTGCCATCGCCCGCTTTGTCGCCGCGCGCATCGATAAGCGGATCATGAAAAAGAACCTTTAATACCAAGTCTCGTTGCGTTTGACTCATCGAGACTTGGTTAAGCCCGTGTGGCAATTGAGCATTCTCAGGGCGTGATGCGTTAGCATCTTAGCGCCCTGCTATAACAGCCCGATTGCCGAAACTGGCGGGGCCGTGTTACGCTTTCTGAATGACACAGGTTTGCACCCATCTCATGTTTCAGGGCAGTGCAGGCGCAGCTCTGGAAACATATCGTTCGATCTTTCCCGACTTCCTGATCGAGTCGATCAAAATCTATGACGACGCGAGCGGCAGTCCCGGGAAGGTGCAGATTGCGCGTGTGACCTTTGCCGAACACCGGCTGATCGTCATCGACAGCCCCATTCCGCATCAGTTCGATTTCAATCCATCCATATCGCTGTTCGTCGATTTCCATGATGAGGAAAGCCTGACCAGCGTTTTTGAAAAGCTTTCAGAAGGTGGTGAGACGCTGATGCCGCTCGACAATTACGGGTTCAGCAAGCTTTTCGCCTGGATCAAGGACAAATACGGCGTTTCCTGGCAATTGAACTTACAGGCATGACAAATAAAAAAACCCGGCTTTCGCCGGGTTTTTCGTCAATCAGGTTGAGATAGATCAGGCCTTCTTTCCGTGGAAACCACGGATGGCGCCGATGATCTTGTCATGATCGGCTTCCGACAGATAGGGGTGCATCGGCAGGCTCAGAATGCGGTTCGGCAGGCTTTCCGAAACCGGAAGTCCACCCGGCGCAACCGGGTAATGCTTGTATGCCGTCTGCTGGTGCAGCGGCTTCACATAATAGATGACCGAAGGAATGCCTTCCGCCTGAAGATGCGCCTTCAGGCCGTCACGGTTTTCGCTCTCGATGGAATACTGAGCCCATGCCGAACGGTTGCCAGCCGGAAGGGCGGGAACCTTGACGACATCCTTCAGCGCTTCGTTGTAGCGCTTGGCGATGCGGTCACGTGCTTCCATTTCGTCTTCCAGGATCGCAAGCTTTTCCAGAAGGACGGCAGCCTGAATCGTATCGAGACGCGAGTTGATGCCGATACGGACATTGTCGTACTGGGTTTCGCCCTTGCCGTGGAACAGGACCGAGCGCAGCGTATCGGCCAGTTCGGCGTCGTTGGTGAACATGGCACCGCCGTCGCCATAGCAGCCGAGAGGCTTGGCCGGATAGAAGCTCGTCGCGCCGACATGGCCGAAAGCACCACACATGACATTGTCACGCTTGCCGCCGATCGACTGCGCAGCATCTTCGATGACGAACAGGCCTTCGCGGTCAGCGATGGCGCTGATGCGGTTATAGTCAGCAGCCAGACCGAACAGATCGACCGGGATAATCGCTTTCGGCTGCAGACGGCCTTCCTTACGGATAGCGGCGATGGCAGCTTCAAGCTGTTCGATATTCAGATTGTATGTATCCGCGTCTACGTCGATGAACACCGGCTCTGCGCCAACCAGCGCAACAACTTCCGCCGTAGCAGCGAAGGTGAAAGACGGAACGAAGACGGCATCACCCGGACCGATGCCGCGTGCCATCAGGGGCATCTGCAAGGCGTCGGTGCCGTTGGCGCAGGCGATGACGTGTTCCACGCCCAGATATTCACCGAGCTTCTTTTCGAATTCGGCCACTTCCGGTCCAAGAATATAACGGCCTTCCGCAACAACCTTGGAAATGGCGGCATTGAGACGGTCTTCGATACGCGCGCGCTGCGCTCCAAGATCAATAAACTGCATGTTGGCTCCAATATATCTGGCCCGCACAAATGGATATGCGAATCCTCGGCAACCTATTTATTCGCTTGCGCCCTGCCCGGCTATGGCCAGAGCGTTCAAAGTTTTGCGATTCCTGTAACACCGCTTGACGCAGTTGACGCGGATCGCACGGCTCCCCTTTAGTGCGGGTGCCGGACAGTGCCTTCCGTGAGGATACGCAGCACACTGATTGCTTCCTTGCCATCGGTACGCGGCTTTTCGCGCGTCTCGATGCAATGCAGGAAATGCTGCAATTCGCGTGTCAGCGGCATGCCTTCCTCAACCGGGATATAGACAGGCTCGACGGATTTGAAAGACCACTGGTCGTTTTCCCGCCAGACTTCATGGCTGTAGAGCGCAAGCTTGCGATCCCATGGTTCGCCGTCATCGAAGACAGCCATGCCCTTTGTGCCGGTAACGGTCAGGCGGCGCTCACGATAGGCATTCAGGCGCGACGCAAACAGGTGGCCGCGGATGCCATTCGGAAAATCGAGATGAAGATGGGCGATGTCGGTGAGATGATCGAGTGTCGCAACACCCTCTCCGCGAACCGCGCCCGGTTCTTCCCCGGTGATAGCCAGGATCATCGAAAGATCGTGCGGCGCAAGATCCCACAGGGCATCGAACTCGTTGTGGAACTTGCCGAACCCGACACGATGCGAATGCACATAGCGAATGTCGCCGAGCTCACCGCTTTTCACCATGTCGAGAAGCTTCTCGAAGGCCGGGTGGAAACGCAGCACATGGCCAACCATGAACACGCGACCGTTTTCGCGGGCAGCTTCCACTTCGGCTTCTGCAGCCGGAATGTCGAGCGCGATCGGCTTTTCGACCAGAACGTCCTTGCCGTTTTTCACTGCCTGAATGGCATATTGTGAATGAAACTGCGCTGGCAGCGCCAGAACGATGCCATCAATGTCTGGATGCGTGAACAATTCATCGACGGGAATGCTCGGAACATTGAACTCGGTCGCGAAGCGTTCCGCCTGTTCTGCCCTTGAGTCCGAGACTGCCTGAAGGGCACCGAGGCTCTTCAGGGTACGAATGTGATTGCCGCCCCAATAGCCGCAACCCAAAACCGCAATACGAGGTGCCATAAAACTATGCCTTTGCTGATGCCAAGTTCCTTATCGGTGCAATGATAGAAAACAAGACGAAAGCTATGCGAAGAGTGCTTGACAGCATTTCATTCCGCACATATACCGCCGCCATTCCTTGCAGGAACAACGATTTGTCCCACCGGAAACGGCGATCATGAAGTTGTCTCTGTAAAGCGACGCGTGGCGGAGTAGCTCAGTAGGTTAGAGCAGAGGAATCATAATCCTTGTGTCGGGGGTTCGAATCCCTCCTCCGCTACCAACGCACCCCCCAAACCACCGGGTGCATAATCTCCCGTAAGTGCTGACAGGTATGTGAAGACGTCGAGTTCGTAACCATTTGCGGCGCTATCGCTCACGATGACGTGAGAAATCAGTTCGCGCATCGCTTCGATTTTCTCCGGGTCTTTCAACATTTCATAGTTTTCATATTCGGCCTTGGCGCGCGAAAGCAGCTTGATAAAGCGTTCGACGGCCGCCGGATGCAATTCGATAATCGGGACGGCTTCGCGTGCCGATGCGGCTTCATCTTCCAGCGCCTTCCGCTGTTCTTCCAACTCGGTCAAACGGGGCTTTACCCGGTCCAGATCGAGCACTCCGGTTTGAAACAGCGTGATAAGCCGCTCTTGCTCTCCTGCGACCTTGGCGAGCTTCGCCTCGATTTGTGACGCCGAGCGAGTTGCATTGTCGATATTGGCTCGCCGCTCTGCGACATATTCGCGGATATAGCGTTCGGCCGCTTCTTCATCTTCCAGCTTAGAAAGAATGCCGGTAACGACCGCGTGCTCGATACGCTCGGCGTTGTATTTGCGATTGTTGTCGCAAGAGCCGCTTTCGCGGTTCTGCGAACACTGCACCCGCAGCCTTCCGCCGTTGAAGCCGACGGAAGCCATACCCGAACCGCAGATCGAGCAACGCAACAGCCCCGACAAAAGACGCTTCGCCTTCTTTGTCGACGCGCCTTGTTCAACAAGTCGCGTGCGGTCCGCTTTGCGAGCCTGCGCAGCGTCATATGTTTCCCGGTCAACAATCGCCAAATGCGGCGCTTCGGCAATCTTCCATTCGCTTTCGGGATTGAAACGGCTGACACGCTTCCCGGTGTCCGGGTCGCGGACCATATGCACGCGGTTCCAAACGATTTGACCGTTGTAAAGAGCATTCACCAAAATGCCGTAAGAGCGGTTCTTGCTGCCGTTGATCGTGCTTGCATTCCATTTCGATCCACGCGGCGGCGGAACGCCCTCCGCGTTGAGACGCCCGGCAATGTCACGCGGCGACGCGCCGCCGACATACTCGCGAAATATACGGCGAATTACCGCAGCCTGTTCCTCGTTAATTGTGCGCTCGCCCGGTTTGCCGAGCACGACGTCGTAGCCGTAGGCGTTCCCTCCTGCGACGCGGCCGTCGTTAACGACGCCAGCCATGCCCCGGCGAACCTTGTGCTTAAGGTCGGAGAGAAACATCGACCCGAGAAGGCCACGAATACCGACCTGCACGGCATCGGCGACACCTTCATGCACGGCGATGATTTCGACATTGGCAAAAGACAGGCGCTTAAAAACGCCTGCCAAATCTTCTTGATCGCGAGAAATTCGGTCTAAGGCTTCTACGATAACGACGTCGAATTTGCGGGCCTTGGCGTCGTCGATAAGGCTCATGATGCCTTCTCGGCCGACAAGCGACGCGCTCGTTTGAGCGCGGTCGCTATAGGACTGGATTACGCGAAGGCCGTTCTTGCGGGAGTACTCTCGACATAGTGCCACCTGATCGTCAATGGAACGTTCTCTTTGCATGTCTGTCGAGTAGCGGGCATAGATTGCGGCCCGCCGGATTGTGGTGGTTTGATCGCGCAAGGCTTTTCATCCTTGAAATTGGCATTGGTGTCAGTGTTTTTGCAGTCCTCGCGGGCATCCACTTTTGCGAAAATGGAAACGAGGGATAACAGCTTCGGGTCGATTTCCTTCCCGCCGCTTTTTTTACCTTTGCGTTTTCTAACTATTTTTTCTAGCCGCCCGCGTGTTTCATCCTGACAGCTTGGCGAAAAATCACGCTTTTTCGTTTCAGTCATCGTTGGTTTTCTCACAAACAGGGCAAGGTAATCCCCGCCGGATTTCGGTTGCCGTAAGATTGAATTGCCATCCAGCATCATGCCCGCACCGGAAGCATTTGAAGTGCCCTCCCTGCGCAGTTCGCCAGCCCGGCATTAAGCCGGGTGCTTCGCCGTGGTCGATCGCGTGCATTCGCACGACGCGGGGCTTGCGTGGGATAAGGCCGAATAGATCATTCATTTTTCCTCGCCTACCCATTCGTGAACGTCTCCCCGAATTGCTTGATTTTGATGCCCCACCGCGCTGCAAATCGCTCTGCGCCTTTCTTGTCGGTCGAAACCCGGAACCTTATGGGGTGGCGAAGCCGAGAGTTCTTGTAATATCGATCAACGGTCCACCCGATATGAAAGACCCCTGCGCCGAGGTCGACCGCGCTGTGACGGTAGGATTTTGACTTGCCGTGGCGGCCCATTATGCCGCCCTCTCAATCTGATCAATGTTCCCGAGGATGGGCCGGAAGGTGTAGGCGGCAACCCAAGGGTTGGCTTCCCACGCTGCGGGGCCATTGATTTCCGTCCAGAGCGATGCAAAGGACGCGATAGGACAATCGACATATCCGAGGCCGGAGGCGTCGCGATATCGCCGCCAGTGTCCTTTAGGCTGGAAGTCAGTGAACGGATCAATACCTTCCGCAATAGCATCTTCTTCGCTGATATCCTGCAAGCGCTCAACCTTGACGCCGGTCACTTCAAGCGTGATCCGAGAAGCCCACCGGGGCATATGCATAGCCTGCCGGAACTTCCCGGCCCAATCCGGCCGTTCTCCGATTTCCGGCCACACTGCGGACTTCCAGTCGCCGGGTGCGTCCTGATTTGCGATTGAACCTCCCGCTTCAAAGAAAACCGTCATCGTGCGCGGTTTCAGATCGCGGGGCGCTGTTTGGTCGTGCATGCGGGACACCCGCCACGCTTCGCGGACGTAAAGGCGATCGCCTTCATTGATCCGAAGGAACTTTCCTTCCCGGATTTGCCATTCGGCGGCTTCAATCACGCGGTCGCCCAACGATACCGTTCCCGATGCCGTCGGCTGCGGCTTTATAATCCGGCGCGTCTGCGTTTTGCCGGTGCCCGGATTTTCGATTTCCCGGAGGATCGCGCGCACCATCGGCGCGCTGAAAAGGATAGGAAGATCAGCCACGGCGCTTTACCTCCAAGTTGTTGAGGTACGTGTGAAAAGCCTGTTCGGTGATAAGCGGCATTACCCCGTGCAAGTCTGGCCTTTCGGCTTCCGACGCGATTTTTCCGATTACCATGCCAAGCGCGACATATGAGGAAGCCATATCCCGACCAGACAGGAGCCGGCGAATATCGTTCGCCGACTTTTGCGCTTGCTCGGAAATCATCTTTTCATCTTCGGTCATAGCCCTACGGACCTTTCTATCGCTGCGGCCTTGCACCGATCCCATGCGATCCCGCAAAGGCGATCAAGGCGGACGGCCTGAATTCGTTTCTCGCTACCGGCTTCGAAGCACCAAAATGAGCTATCGCCGAAAAGCCGCCTGTATCGGCGAAAGAGCTTGAACTTGCGGCGTTTCAGGTGTTGCGGAACAAGTCGCCAATGGGTTCCGCAAATCCATTCCGACGTGTTGTCCCGATTGTGTCGCGTGCGCGTGCAAAACGGGACGCAACAATTGATGCGCCCCTGCGTTTGGTCCGACATGCCCTATCTCCATTCCGGAGCGAATGGGATTTCGTCGTCCAGATCGCGCGAGAAACCGCCGCCGTAGCCGCCGGAAGATTGTCCCTTGTCGTCGTTCGAATACCTGCCGGATGACCTTGAACCGCGATCGTCATCGCGGCTACGCGAATTGCGATCCCCGCCGTTGTCGTCTTTGCTGCCAAGGAGATAGAGCGAGCCGCCAAACGCACCGACGACAACTTTTGTCGCCTGCCTTTTCTGTCCGTCCTTTTCCCATTCCTCGTTATCAAGCTCGCCCTCGATCCCGATTAGCGAACCCTTATTGACGTATGGGCGAATGACGTTCTCGATCAGAGAGTTATTCAACACCTTGATCTTGTGCCAAGTCGTTTTCGATTTGCGCTCCCCGGTGTTTTTGTCGCGCCATTCCTTGGACGTGGCGAGTGAGAACTCGGCGACTTGGTCGCCACTATTGAAGCGCCTGACTTCCGGGTCTTGCCCGACACGACCGACGAGAATTGTTTTGTTTATGCCTGCCATGGTTTTTCCTCGTGCGAAGCCCGCGTCTGCGCGCGGCTCCATCTGAATTCAGTGAAACTTTCAGTCGGTCCAAAGGACCGAGAGCGACGCCGCCGTCATGACCGCAATGACAAGGGCGACTGTCCAATCCCGATGAACGAACTCCTCGCTCACAATCAGAGCGCACCGGCAGACCCCGAAGGTGCCTATAAGGCGAAGGACGATGCCGTCGGTTTTCATTGAACAACCGTCACTTTCTCGGCTGCGCGGGTAATGGCCGTGTAAAGCCAGCGCTCCGGTTCCGGGAAGATGCCGCCCTCGTCAAAGACCATGACATTATCCCATTGACTGCCCTGCGCCTTATGGCAGGTGAGCGCATAGGCGTAATCGAAAGGCTGGAAACGGCGTGCATCCTTCCAATGGAGGTCACGCTCCTGCCCTCGTGCCCAAGCGTGGTGCGTGATGACCTCGACCGGCTGTTTCGTCATGCCGCTATCGAGCGGCGAGACATACATCGAAGTCGTGTCGCGAGACTGCCGGAGCACCTTGTCAACGTTCCAGATGCCGCCATTCAATAGGCCCATTTCTCGATTGTTTTTCAGGCAAACCACGCGGTCGTTGACCTTGAAGTCACCTTTCAAACCCTTTAATTCCCGAAGGCGTTGATTGAAATTGCGGCGGGTGTTGTTCTTCCCGACGAGGATTTGATCGGCCGCGAGAACTTCGGCTGCATCAAGGCTTTCCCTGCGAATAACGCGGCTATCGCCAAATGTGCCAAAGTCGAGGGTTTCGCGTTGGCGAACCTTCATCGACATAGCGATAATCGGGTTGTCGGCGGCCTGCCGGTGGACTTCCGTAAGCATGAAGTCGGGGTCGCCTGCGGTGAAGAACCCCTCGCCTTTGACCGGCGGAAGCTGTGCAGGATCACCAAGAACAAGCACGCGCGTTCCGAATGACAGAAGATCGCGGCCGAGTTCTTCGCCAACCATCGAAACTTCGTCCACGATTACGAGGTCGGAAATGCGAACCGCGCTATCGTAGTTTTTAACAAAACGGGGAATTGGGCTGTTCGGGTTCTCTATCTTGTAAATCAGGCTGTGAAGCGTGCTCGCGTTCTCGCAGCCTTTTGAACGCAGGACGAGCGCAGCCTTGCCGGTGAAGGCTCCGAAGCAAACGCGGCCGATATCCTCGGCGAGCCGACGCGCAAGCGTCGTCTTGCCCGTTCCAGCGTAGCCAGCGAGGTAGAACGTTTGTTTAGCGCCCGGGTCTTTAAGCCAGGTTGAAACCGCCTTGATGGCTTGATCTTGTTGGGGTGACAACTTCATTCCGCCGCCTCCATGAATTCGGTGATTTTTTCTTTGTCGGGGGCTTCATCGGCCATGATGGCGTGAACGCACGCTTTAAGCTTGCGAACGGAAACGGCGTTTCCGATTTGCTTCACCTTCTGCGTCTTCGTTCCGGCAAATTCGTAGTTTTCAAAGCCCATCGCTAAGGCGAGTTCGTGCGGCTCAAGCATTCGAAAAAGAATATCGAATTCGAGTTCGCCGCGATGCTCGCCAGTGTCGCAAGAAATGCTCTCGACGATAGCAAGCTCCCCACGATTTGCGCCCGTAATCGTTGGCAAAGGCTCGTGTACGCCTTGAACGCGATTTAACCCGCCCTCATGCGTGACAGGCAAGACAACTGCGAATTCTCCGCCCTTGGCTGTCGTTACTGTTTGCAAAGGTTCATCAACGGAACGGCTACTGTTACCGCCTTGACTATGCGTCACCGGAACGACGATGCCGAAACGGTCTTTCGTTGTGACCGTTGGCAGCGGCTCGGCTGTGTTCGTGCACGTTTCGCCGGAGCCGGAGCCATAGAACGGCGCAATAAGAGTGTGAGCGCCGCCTCTCCCGCCAGTTGTCGACGTAGGTAACGGCTCATTGACAGTCCGAGGCGACCCGCAGCTTGCCTGTGAAAGGACGAACGGCTCAACCAACATCGGCCGGGCGCACCCCGGACGCTCGCTCGTCCCGGCTCCGCCGGTCGTGACGGTTGGCAACGGATCGCGGACAGGGCGCGGCGATCCGCTGGTATGTTGCGACAAGATTATGGCTTCGGCCGTATATAAATGGGGAGCGTGTGCCGTTTGCGTTGGCAGTGGATCGGCCACGCCGGACGACTTGGATTTGCCTTTCATATTTACGATGACCGGCTCGGCAATGCCGATGTGTTGTCCTGTTGCCGTGATGGTCGGGAGAGGAACATCGATGCCTTGCGCTGCCATGTGATTACGCAAAACGACGACAAAAGGCTGTGGCCATTTGTGCTTGATCGCCCCCGCATAAATGCGCGCGAGAGTTTTCGGCGCGAGCGGCTTTTTTCGGTTGAAAATTGAACGGCCTTTGATCGACCAATCAATTATCTCGTGGGCCGGCCGCCAAGGTCGAACATCTTCGAAAAGCTCGGATTTCGCTTCCTGCCGCTTCTGATGCGTTGGCATCGGCCAGCGAACCTTATTGCCGTCTGATCGCGCCATAAGGATAAAGCGCTGACGTGTGGTGGCGTCTCCGAAATCGGCCGCATTTAATTTCCGCCACTCGGGATCAAAACCGAGCCGCTTTATAGTTTCGACCCATGCGTGAAAGTACTCGCCTTTACGTGCCTTTATTGGCTTGCCGGTTTCTGGATCGACAGGCCCCCAACCGCAGAACTCCCATACGTTTTCGATTATCAGCCGCTTAACCCGCAATTCGGTCAACCACGTGATTATGTGCCAAGGGTCGGAACGCTGTTGATCGCTGGTAGGCTTCCCTCCGCGCGCCACCGAATGATAGGTGCACGTCGGCGAAGCCATAAGGAGGTCAAGATATCCTTCTGGCACTATCTCGGTTGGACGCGCGACGGCTATATCTTGAATGTAATGGCGCGCGTGTTCATGGTTCCGGCGATGGGTTTCAATCGCCGTTTCCCAGTGATTTAGGCAAACCAGCTCCATTTCTAAGCCGAGTTCGTTGAACGCGTGGGCCGCGCCGGTCGATGATCCGCCCGCGCCGCAAAACAGATCGGCAACTAGATATTTTCTTGTCATACCTCGCCCCCTTCCGTCGCCGGCTGTTCGCCCGTCAAAACCGATGACGTCGTGGAGAGCTTTTGGGCGATAAGCACCAACTGCGCGGCCGTAATCGAATGGCGTCCCGCTTCGATCCGCGTAATCGAGTTTTTCTTGACGCCAATAACTTCGGCCAGATCGTCGGCCGACAGCCCGCGAAGGATACGGAAGGCACGAATGCGGCTTCCGATTTTGCTATTGAGTTCGTCGGCACGCATCACATTTCCCCCCGATTTTTCAGGTGGACGCGGGCAGTGTGGACGAGGTCCGGTTTGTCCGTGACCTTGCGGACTATCCATTTGAGATAGTCGCTCGGCACTTCTTTGAACGGCTTCCCGCGGTGCTCGCCAAATGGAACCGCTTTCAACAAACGCAAAGGCTTCTCGCCTTGCGTCCAATTGATCAGCGTGTCGACCTCGACGCCTTGGTCGATGACATATTTCAGAAGATGCGCGGTGACGTGGCTGTCGGGGCCTGCCCGGTGAGACATTTCCGCGATCTCACGGTCAACCGGCAAATTATGCAGATACCGCAAGAACTGGTTTTGATGCTTTTCAGCATCCGGCCAAAGATGAAGCGCAGCCTTGTAGGTGCAAATCATTGGCCGACCGCCGCCCGTAAAGAATTGCTGATCGAATTCCAGATTGTGCGCTGCGAAAGCGTCGGCCCCATCTGAAAGGGTTCGGAGGGCGACTTCGGGAGCCGGAGCGTCCACGAGGTCCGACTTTTCGATATGATGGGTGGATAACGCTCCGATCGACATTTCAAGCTGCGGTGCAGCTTCAAAAGGATTAACGAGCATTGAGGTCGTGCCGCGGACCTCGGCCTTGCCGCCCTCGACAAGAAGGTCAGTCCAACCGGCCTCAACGATGGCAGCGCCGGGAGGGAACCCGGTGGTTTCGAAATCAAAAACGCGAATAAGCATGTTGGTCCCTTAAAGTGGTGGTTAGGGATATCGGGGAGATTGGCGGCGACCCTTGCAGTGGTCGCCGCTCTCCAGCCGTTGCAGAAGTGATTAGAACGGGTGTTCCGCGTCGGGTTTGGACGGCGCGAGATAAGCCGAGCCGGCTTCTTGCAAAAATGCTTCCCGGGCTTCGTCACGCTTGCGCTCGACCCGTTCAAGAGCCTTTTGGACGGCCACACCAAAGCCGTTGTTTTTCATCATATCGTTGATGACCCGCTCGGCGTTCCCTGCGACAACAGGATCGGGATGCTCGACTTTGATTTTGAGCCGGTGTCGACCTCCCTCGTCGGCAAACTGCCGAATGAGTTCCGCAAGGGCTTCGGCTTCGCGCCACTTATCCATAAGCTTTGCGTAATGGGTGCGTTCGCTGGTCAATTGCGTGCCTCCGCTTCTTCCTCGGCCGCGGCGTCGTAGCCTTCAAGCCAAGCGTTGCGCTCCTCCTCGCGGCCCCTCGCGTTGAATTCGCGCGGGCACGTTTCACGTGGCATGCCGTTGTGGAATGCGTCGTGCCCCTTATCGCGAGCGATTTCGAGGTCGTCGGACGTCGGTGGAAGGATTTCAGCGTCCTCGTCGGCAGGCTTTTCCTGTTTAGGCTTGCCGGCCTGTTTCTCGGCGGGCTGTTTCGTTTCGGCCTTTTTGCCGCCGTTCGTACCGGCCTGATCCTTCGTCTTTTCGTGGCCGTTTTCGCCTTTGGCGAAATCGCTCATTTTCTGGCTGGTCGACTTCTTCTCGCCGTCCCCACGCGTTTGAGCGCCGAACATTTCTTCGACCGTGGCCTCCCCGCTCTTGAGAGCGGACCGCATGCCGGTGAGCGTGGGAATATGCTCAAGGGTTATGTCGTCCTCGCCAGCAATTCCGAGCGAAGCGAAAATCTGTTCGGGCTTTACGCCGAACGCTGCAAACGCCTTGAAGATATTCTCCCGCCGCTCCGCCAGCGTCTTGACGTCGCCCCTCACGACCTTTTCCGCCTCCTCGTAGGCTTTGCGCCAAACAGCTTTCGGCACGCCACCAAGGATTGCATTGCGTTTTGCAATCGAACATGCGGCGTTGCCAGTGACGATAATCATGTCATCGGTAAGCAGGCCGCCGTTTTTATTGCTAATCCGACGACGAACGCGGGCCGTGGTCGCGGTGTTCGTTTCAAGATCGTGGAATATGCCTTCTGCCTCGACGAATTTTTCAACTCGGTCGACATGCACCACACGAGCACCAACGCGACAGTTGCCCCACTGCCCTGCGATGATTTCCGCGAGCCGGATGCTTGGGCCGACGATTGGCTTTCCGCCACGAGGCAAGGCATAGCTACATTCTTCTGCCGAGTGCTCGTCTATGGTGACGAGGGAGAGAATGTTTTGCGTCACCCGACTGACAAGGCGCGGATAAAGCTTCGCAGTAGCTATCTGCTGATCAATTTCAGCCTTGGTTAGCCCGATAGCGAGGCTCATTTGCTCCGATGACGTCGGCGCGGTGATAACCTCCCCGTCCGCCGTGATTAATTCTTGTCCTGACATTTGGACATTTCCTTCTGTGGTGGTTGAAAAGTGGCCCGGGCTTCGCTGCGGCACGCTGATCCGCGACTACTCGCCGGGCCTCCGGCTACCGCGCCGGATTAGAAGCTCCCGACGAAGCCCGAAGCGCTGGCTTTTCGACGAGTTTTCGGGAGTTTTTCGGCTGCCTTTTCCTTGGCATAATGAACCGCAGGCGTCGGCAACTCGCCGATGCGTAAGAGTTCCCGCAAGAGGATGCGCGCGCCTTCGGCGTCGTTCATGGCTTGATGAGCGCCATTCAGATCATGCCCGAAATGAGCCAATGCTTCGCCGAGATTAGGGAATTTGAAGCCGCCGCGATTTGCATTCGGAATTCTGCAAATCTTCATCATGGGGCGCATTACACAGACGTTTTTCGTCTGCTCAAAAAGGTCCGGTACGCCTGCGCGACGCATTTCGCCCCGCATGACCTTAAGGTCGTATTGTGCATTGTAGGCGACCACGACCAAGCCCCGGAGAACTTCATCTGTGTACTGTTTCAGAACGACGCCGATATCCGCACCGTTTGCGTGCAAAAACTCGTCCGTCAAACCGTTGACAGCACCCGCAGAGCCTTCACCCTGCGGCATCGTCCAGCCATTCGGGCGAACATAAATGTCCTGACGATCAAGCTCTTTGCCTTCCGCGTCGGCCCAAATCATAGCCAAATGCGCGAGGCGGGGCTGTCCTTCAGCATCAGCCGGTTGCGTGAAGTCAAACAAGCCTGTCGTTTCGGTGTCGATAACAAGATACTTCATGGGATTTCTCTTTCCGGCCGCGCCGGTTGAATGGGTTAACCGGCGATCAGCGGAACGTAGCTTTCACGTCTTCGAAGACTTCGACGCCCGGGATTTTTGTGTTGCCCTTGTGAATGGCGACCTTTGAGCGGATCGCCTTTTCGATATCTTCAACACGGAAGAAATCTTTCAGGCTGTTGAGGTCGACCGCAGCCAGGTCAACAATGCGGAAAGCCCATTTCGTAGTTGCCGAAGCGGTGACACCGTTGCCCGTGCGAACTTTCGTCAATTCGGCCGCGCTCGCAGTGGTGCGCTGTTCCGCACTGGTTGCCTGATGGCCGAGGCTTGCCGCCTCGTCCTTCTTGCGCTCCGCAGTGCTTTCGCGCTTAACCTCTTGGGCTTCCTTGAGCTTGCGCTCCTCCTCGGCGCGAAGGCGCGCCGCTTCTTCGGACGCCCGACGCCGCTCCGCTTCTGCCTTGTCGCGCTGATAAGAGGATGCGAGAGCTTCAAACACGTCGACGATGCGGTCGAGACGATCAGTCAGGGGATGGAAGAACTGGTCGACTTCACGTCCGCCCTTTACAAAAGGTTCCTTCTCAACCTTCCGAGCCGCTTCGATGCGCTTCGACAAAGCCTTAGCATCGAGCACGATTTCGCCGAGCGGACCGAGGTCATCGTCGCTTTCGATCTTTTGCGGATGCGCATTTGCGCGATCCGCGATCGGCTCGATAAGCTCGACCAAATCTTTGTATTGATCCGCAAGAACTTCTTTTATAGGGGGATTATTCCCGCCGATAACGGCGCGTTCATTCGTTTCAGCTACCATAGCGAATGGTGCCTCCTGTTCGTGGTGGTTCAGGGGTGCATCGGGACCGGCGACGTTGGGTTGCAGCCTTTAGCCGCCGGTCCACCTTTCACGCGTCAGGCGGAGGGGTACGCAGGACGCGGAATTCCTTGGGCGGGGCGAAATACCCGGCGCGCTTCTGCGTCAGCCAAGTAATCTTTTTTCCGCCGGCAAGATGCGCAATCGAAGCGCCTTGCATTTTGTGCTTAATCTCGGCTTCAACCGCCGCGACCTTACTTTCGACTTCGGCCACGTCCGCTTTCAGGCGGTGGCGATCCGCAATCAATTCGTAAATTTGGTTGTCTCGCGTGAGGTCGATTTCCTCGCCGTCCTCCCGCTCATACATTCGCTCGATAAGGTCAGCGTCGAGGCTATAGTCGGGCACAATTTCGGCACCACTTTCGACCAGCTTCCAGAACTCCGCGCACTTTGCGCGAATACGCTCGATAGCGCCGTCAAGAATGGGGATATCGATGATCGGCATGTCGATGCCGTGACCTACAACAATAGGCGCAACCGCGGCCCATTTGCTGCCGGTCAAATAGGCTTCAACGACTGCCTGCATGGCGATCCAGAACGGCGGCTCGGGAGTATCACTTCCGGCCAGCCACTTCCGGCGAAAGACGCCCTGTTCAACTGACTTGATTTGCACGATCCCCGGCCCGCGCTTTTTATCGACCGCGAGCACGTCGGGAGTGGCACCAAGGCGGACTTCATCGTCGCGCCAATAGTCGCCGGGATTTGTGTTGTGCTTGATTTTCCATGCCGGCCGTTGACGACGCAGGAGTTTTACCGCGACTGGCTCCAATAGCTGGCCGCGAAGCATGGCCGGAGTTTCCTCCGGGTCCGACTGGACCCGACCCGATTTGAACGCCCAAAGCGCATAAGGCGTTACGAATTCATGAACCCCAAACAAAGCCCCAACGACCGACGCCGTGACGTCTCGCGACCTGCGAGCGTGCCATTCGGCACTTGTCCTAACGTTGATCCGCTCGATTGTCATTTCTCTTTCCCTGCCCCGATTTCCTCTTGCGCCGCCTGCGCAACTTCAACCGCCAACGCCTCGATTGCTGGTTTACCGAAGTTAGCTTTCCGTAACTCCTCGACCACGTCTTCAAAAACAGATGGGTCGACACTATTTTCGATAATGGTATCAATCATTTGACGCTTGATGATGCTGACCAGTGAAGCCCTCACCGCGCCTGTTGCCTGAATAATTTTGGTCATTTTGTTTCCTGCCATCGTTAACGCTTCGAAAGGAAATCGGCCTTCCTTAAGGATAGGTTTTGACACGGGCGGCGGGAGGTGAGGATAACTTTCCTATTTCTCCGTGCGATTTTTTTAAGCCGCTGATATTCCTTGCGTTTGCCAAGGAAGATATGTCCAAACCCCGCGAATTCGTCGCAGGTCAATCGGCAATCGTCGTAAACGATTGGTGCAGTTTTTCACTCAATTTCGAGATTGTAGAAAGAAGGGAAATCATCGGCATAATGTATCCTGATTTGTCGTAACCATTCGTTTACGAAGATAGAAATAATCTAACTTTTCAGACCTTGCAATCCATAAAGTTTGAAAATCTCTAACTTTTTGTCAGGATGATTTTTAAATATTAGAAATCAATCAGTTAGATTGTGAATATTATAAAATGGGACAGGGGTATAAACCCCTGTCCCTAATCTAATTATATAAATATCTATACGCGCGCGAGCGCGAGGATCAGAAAACCATAATCGCTTGAAGCACCAAGCCGAGCACCGACACCTCCTCCGAAGCGTACAAAGGTTCTATCTCGCCTTCGTCTGGAAGCGCGTCAAACCTTATGCCCTTCGCGTCAAAGGCGACCTTGCGAACTGTGATTTCTACCTTGTCCTCAACAGCCGTTCGGGAGACGACCACGACGTCACCCGCGATCAATTCTCTGCCGACTTCCCTCAATGCGTCGGTGTTAGCGATTAGGACGAAAGCCTCACTCGGGATATTCAGCCCGACAGCATGCCCGCCGCGAACTAGATAGATCGCTTGCGCCTCGGCTGGATATCGTGGATCGGTTTCGATGGCGGCTGACAGCCCCTTCGGAACCCCGGCACCGGGCGACCTTAGTGCCCCCGCCTCGGCAATTCCGGAAACTTTGGTGCCGTCGGGGATGCCACCCCGTCGGGGTGTGCGCTGTTCAAGCGTGAGGTATTCCGGGTCGCAATCCAGCGCAGCGGCGGCCGCATCAAGGTGCTTTGGATTGAAGCGGTCTTTCTTGTACTTGCCGTTTTCGAGACGAAATAACTCGTAGAAGAAATTTCTTGTCAGGCCGCCTCGCTTGGCAGCTTCAAACGCATTGATGCCGAGAGCATCAAGCCGCCCTTGGACCCGTTTCCGCAAAACGTCACTCATTCACGCATCCCCTTTTTGACGCTTTATAGGTCAAAATTTTCCAATCTGTCCGCCCGAGTACGACAAATAAAACTTTTCACATAGAAATCAACTATTTTCTATCTACTGACAGTTTCGATATCGCGCCCTATTGCAGTTAGACAAAATCTAACTTAACAAATGGTGCATGAATTACCTCGATCTATTCCGAACCAACATTCGAGTGACGATGGATGCATACCGGAAAGCGACCGGGTGCACACAGACGAAGCTTGACGAAATTGTCTCCGGGTATCGCACGTTTTCGCAGACGATTGATCGCGTCGATATGCGCGCCGGGACATACGACAAGATCATGTCGCGGTTTTCCGCGATATGGCCGGAAGGCGTGGCTTGGCCGGCGGGCGTCGAACGCCCGGAGCCTGCCATCCTCGATGCTCAAACCCTCAAACTCGTATCCGAGAACCGGAAACCCATTAGCGGCATTCATCCCGAATGGCCCGTTGGGGAAGCATGGCCCTTGGATATTCCGCAGCCCGTCGCCGTCTAAGACGCGACCGAAATCAAGGAGCATGCAGCATGGCAAGACGCGCTAAAAAGGCTGACGTTACGTCGAGCAAGTCGTCCATCACGGCAGAAGAACTGCGCCGCGTAGTAAACCAGTTCATGACCGAAGCCGCCGAGGCATCCGAACATAACGGCGCGGCCGGATCGATCGTCAAGAACGCCTTGGATCGCCACGGCATGGACCGCAAGGCTTTCCGCTTCATTCTCGGCCTCGCCAAGATGGAAACCACAAAGCGACAAGCTACCCTTCGCGGCGTGATCGAGCTTGCCGACAAGATTGGCTACTTCGACGACGTCGATATGTTCGATGACGTCATTTCGACGATGGCGAATATCGTCGACGGCAAGCGCCCTGCCGAGGAGGACGCCCCGAAGAAGGCCAAGGCTCCGCTTACGCTCGCCACCGTGAATTAGATTGATAGTGCGCGCCCTCTGCAACCGGGCTGCGCACATCAAGGCCGGTGCCTCCGCCTCTCACTCCCTGCGTTGAAGGCACCGGCCACCGATTACGGGCCGGGCATCCATTGCCCGGCCTTTGCTTTACCAAAACCACCACAAGGAAACTGCTATGCCGATACAGCGTCTATCAGTGACGACGGTCGTCCCATCGCGCCGCGATCCCTACAAATACATTTCCCTGACGTTTGAAACCGAAGCCGATAGCTTTGACGACGTTTTCGAAAGGCTCGCGGAAGACGGTTGCTTAAAAGGCCACCGCATCCAGACGAACGAAATTGCAGACGGCACCCGAGTGGCCGTCGAGCGCACTCCGCACATTGTCGGCTTGAACGGCGTTGCGGTCATCTGCCCGGTTCATTTCGATTACGTTTATTCGCAGGAGATTTCCGAAGATGCGTAATCTCCCACAGCGCATGATTTTGTTTCTCGACGTTGCTACCCGCACCGGTTGGTGTGCGGGTCGCCCAGGCGAAACGCCGGAGTACGGTTCGAAACGCCTCGCCCCCGAGGAAGCCCCGCCGGTCGCAATAGTCGCGCACTCTCAAATCTTCACTTGTGAGTTGATCGAAACCTACCGTCCAAATGTCATCATTGCTGAAAAGCCGGTATTTGCCGGTGCGATGAAGGGCAAGACGAACCACAAGACTACGCGTCTCTTGCAGTGCCTTCCTTGGGCTATGGCCGCGACGGCCTACCACGAGAAAGTGTTCGACTACCGCGAAATGGATCAAGCGTCGATCCGCAAGTTTGTTCTCGGGCGCAAGCCGACGACAGGCAAAGCGAAAGAGGAAGTCATGCGGGCGATGCAAGACCTCGGCTTCAATCCGCAGGACGACAATGCATCGGATGCAATTGCAGGCTGGCTTTTCGCATGCAACGCCATTGCGCCGGACGTGAACCCCGCTCACACGACGCCGCTTTTCGAGCACAAGCAAGCCGATTTGAGGTTCTGATATGAGCCGAAAGCGCGCCGGTCTTTGGACCATGTTGCAGACGGCGTCACGCGAGGCGGACCGGATTTATGGGACGCAGAAAGCACTCGTGCGCAACGGAATGCGAGACAAGCCCTGCCGCGAGCAGATCGCAAAAGCAGACGTCTTTTCCGACATTGCCGATCTCATTTCGACGATTATCCCGGTCAAAGAAGACGTCGCGAAAGTCCTCGCACCCGTTGCCAAAGCAAGAGCGAAACCCGGTCAAGCCGGGTTCGCCGATCAGCAACCAGACAATCAGAACGACAATCCAAATTAATAGGGGCGGCTTTCGATGGCTGACAATGGCGATAAGTTTGCAGGCTTTGCCGGTGCGGTAGCCCGTGAACTACTCGGCGAGCCGAACACGCACCTTTCGAGCAAAACCGAGCTTCGTTTCGGCTCCAAAGGGTCGATATCGGTCGATCTTGCGAAGGGAACATTCTTCGATCACAGCGACAACACGGGCGGCGGCGTCCTTGCCCTTATCGAACGTCAAACCTCCCGAAAGGGCCGGGAGGCAGTCGAATGGTTGCGCGAGCATGGCTTCGACGTTCCCGATAGGGAACACGAGCGCGGTTCCAGCAATCGCGACTATGGGCCGGAAGACGGCAATTCTCGCCGCAATGACGAGAATATGAAGCCGGTCAAGACGTGGGATTATGTCGACGAGAAAGGCGAACTGCTTTTCCAAGTGGTGCGGCTTGAGAACGGCGAGACGGGAAAAGACGGAAAGCCGGTGAAGACGTACCGACAGCGCCGCCCGGACCCGAGCAAGGGCGGTGGCTGGAACTGGTCGACGAAGGGCGTCCGGCAAGTGCCTTACCGCCTGCCCGATCTCCAAAAGGCTCTTGAAAAAAAGCATATCGTTTTTGTGGTTGAAGGCGAGAAGGCGGCGGACAAGTTGCTCGACCTCGGTGTGCCGGCAACGACAAATGCGCGCGGTGCCGGGAAATGGCTCCCGGAACTTAGCGATTATCTCAAAGGGGCGCGGGTTGTCGTGCTCGCGGATGACGACCCGCAAGCACGGCACCAAAAGACCAATGAGCCACTATTCCACGATGATGGCCGCCCGAAATTTGTAGGCATCGACCATGCAAACAGTGTCGCAGCTTCATTGCTCGGGAAAGCCTCGGACGTTCGCGTCGTCCAGTTGACGGACAACAAGAGGAAAGAAGACGTCGTCGACTGGCTTGATGGCGGGCATACGGTCGAGGAGCTTTACCAGATCGCGGCCAAGGCTCCAAAATTCACGCCTCCCGCCTTCAAATCGAAGTTCAACGCGGTCCCGTGGGATGCTTTCGACGCCCCGGCCCAAGAGCACGAGCATCTTATCAAGGGCATTCTGACACGTGGGGAAGTGTCTATCGCTTCCGGCGCGTCGCAGAGCGGCAAGACGTTTGTAATCCTCGACGCGGCAATGGCCGTTGCTCGCGGCGTAAACTGGATGGGCCGGAAGGTCCGCAAAGGCGGTGTCATTTATCAGGCCGGTGAAGGCCAAAAGGGCCTGCGCAAGCGCATCAAGGCATATCGCCAATGGCACGGCCTCATTTCGTCGGACAATCTGCCATTCGTTTTCATGCCTGCCCGTCTCAACCTTTACCAAAATGACGACCAGACAAACGAATTCATTGAGGAGGCGAAGCATTGGGCTTCGACCTTTGACGTTCCGCTTGAACTGGTCGTCATCGATACATGGGCGACGGCAACCGTGGGCGCGAACGAGAACGACGGGAAAGACGTCGGGTCGGTGCTGGAACGTGGCCGCAGGATTTCGGAAGCCCTGAATTGCCACGTCCTATTTGTGCACCACATGAACGCGGATGGCACCAAGGTCCGCGGGCATACGTCTCTAATCGCCAATCTCGAAAACGCGCTGATTGTCCGGCCGGTCGACGGCTTACGTGACGAAGACGGCCGCCAAATCCGCGAAGTCTATCTGCAAAAGAACAAAGAAGGCGAAGCGGGTTTCGCGCTTCGCTTCGCTCTATCACAGGTCAAAATTGGCACGGACGAGGATGGCGACCCGATAACCTCATGCGTTGTTATCACGCCCAAGGGTGAAGGATCGGACGAGGCACCGGAAAAGCGACCGAACATTTCCGACAAGGAGAACGTGCTCCTCAAGGCGATCATTAAGGCGCTCGACGAACACGGCAGCGATGCGCCGCCCGCGATGGACCTCCCGGGCGACGTCCGCATCGTTCATTGGCAAAAGGTCATCGAGGCTTTCGACAAGCTGGATTTCGAATACGCCATTGAAAAGAACGACGACGAGAAGGCGCGACAGCGCAAGCTTGATGCACGTCGAAAGGAACTCGGCCGCCGTGGCGAACGCCTGTTCCACAAGGGGCTTATTGCTCGCGACAGTCCGTTTGTTTGGCTGACGCCGAAGGCGAAACGTCGGCTAACCCGTTCCGACGACGCTCGGCAGCCAATCACACCCGCAGAACCAAGCAACGTCAATATGGCGGCCGTTGAAGAAGCGGGCGCGCTATGGGGGAACGATTGAGACACTACGATGATGTTTGGACCCCGAAGCTTGTCGGGGAAGTTCTTGTCGATGCTGCGAAATGGTCGATTGCCAGCGCCGGCCGCACCGGCCCGGCCGACGACCGAAACGGCATCCTCGAAAAGCTCGACCCGGAGAATGTCACTCCATCCCGCAAGCGGATGCTTTCGCCTGCCCGCGTTTCGCTACTCGAAAAGGCGATCCATTGGCCCGCGAATTACCTCAAGGGGAACGACGGCGCTGCGCGCGTGCTGCAACTCTGGTTGCGGTGCAAATGCACTCGATACCGCTTCGCGCACGCCGTTGATGACAAGGGATGGAGCCGTGCAACGGCCTACCGCCTTCGCGACAAGGCACTCTCGACCATTTCCCAAGGATTGGACCGCGATCGAATTGAGGTTCCGCGCCGATGACACAGCCAAATCTAATCTTCATTCGTCGCGCCCGTAAATCGGCCTGCCCGGTTCGCGTGTTTCAGAAGCGGCCGTATGCCAAGGCGGCCGCCATAGGGATGCACCGCGCAGGCGTCAACCAGCGGGAGATATGCAGGAGGTTGGAAATTAGCCAAGAGCTACTAACGGCTTTCCTGACCCCATTCTCTTGGTTTCGAATGTGATAAGTGCCTAAGCGCAAGATATTGACCACCCCCGAGGCTTATGACCTATATCAAGCAACTCGGGGGTCTTTCATGACTGAAATAAACTGGTGGCTGGAAACCTACAAACTTATACCTGCTTCGCTGATCGGCGTGAGTGTTGTTGTAGTTGCCTATTTGCAATGGAAAACAGCCCACACAAAAGTCATGGTCGACTTGTTCGATAAGCGTCTTGTGATCTACGAAAACGTGCTGAAAGCGATTACGCTTTCCAATATGGATGACGGAAGCGGCCAACAGACTAAGGAGGCCACTTTTAAGCTTTATAGAGCGCGTTCGGACGCAACGTTCCTTTTCGGCGACGAGATCGCGTCAATAGTTCATGAAATTATAACGTGCATGAGTACCGAAAGGCGTAATAATCGCCGTCTAGACCGGCATAACCTTTCGAACGACGACCGGGAGAGGCTTGCAGAAGAAGCAGAGCAAGCGGGGAACAGGAAAGATCGCCTTGGGCGACAATTTCAAGCGGCATGCATTCCTTACCTTCGAATTCAGCACAAAGGGGCCGATTTCGGTCGGACTTTTTCTCGCCGTCTAAAAGTTCCGCCGCTCATTATTTGCATAATGCTAATTTTTTGGTTGCTTTTTAATTAGCATATTGCTAATTTCAATCCATGGAACAGATCACTTACTCCCGCGAAGCAACCAAGACCTTGATCAAGATGCCAGCCAACACGGCGAAGCTGATCCGGTCGAAGATCGAACAATATGCCGCCGATCCGGCGAGCCTTGCGAACAACGTTAAGGCGCTCAAGGGCGGCGAAGGGTTGCTCCGCCTTCGAGTTGGCGACTGGCGGGTTATCTTCACAGAAGATGGCCGCATTATCGAAGTAATCAGGATAGCGCCGCGTGGCGGCGCATACGAATAAGGAGAACGGAAATGAACGTTCAAATCATCAAGACGCCGCAGGGGGAGGAAATGGCGGTTCTCCCCAAGGCTGATTACGATAAGCTTCTTGAAGCTTTTGAGGATCGCGAAGACATTGCAGCCGCCCGCACCTTCCGCGAAAAGCTGGCCGCCGGTGAAGAAGAATTGATCCCGGCGGAATTCGTCAATCGCATGATCGACGGCGAGAACAAAATCAAGGTCTGGCGCGACTATCGCGGTATGAGCGCGAAGGCACTCGCCGAGGCTGCCGGTATTAGTGCCGCCTACTTGTCGCAGATTGAAAAGGGTGCCCGCGAAGGCTCTCTCGACGCGATGAAGAAGATTGCCGGTGCCCTCTGTGTGACGATTGATGAATTAGTATGACGAGGGGTATGAATGAACAGTTCTAAGACGATAAATGATTGGTCCACGGTTAAGTCGATCGCATCAAGCGGATATCAACATGCAGTAGAAGCTATGGCGTTAGTTTGCATCATCGAGCGGTCAAACCGGCCGACAGTCATACGCGGCTTGAATAACGATGGTGCCGGTCGTGCGGTTAAGCTTTTGATAAATGCCGTTATTTCTCGGCTTGTTCTGTTTGCAACTCGTGACGTGCTCCCCGTCCGAAGCGGTGACCTTACCTTCGGTGCAGTCGAAAGGTTCTTAAAAACATACGATTATTCGAAAGATGCGTACGAAGACGACGTCAGATTGGCTCTCAAGCTATTCGATGAGTATCGCCAAGCACCCGCAACAAAAAGTTTAATTCACTTCAGGAACAAAAATGTTGCGCATATAGCCGCGCCACAAGAAGAACCGCCGATTTATAATGACTTGTTTGATTGCGTCAACTTAGCCGCTCAGTATTGGGAAAAGCTAGCCAATGGCGTAGGTGCTTTCACAATGCCGATTTCTTATCAAGTTGAAGCTTACGTGGAATGCAGTGAAAAGCTTTGGTCCCGTTGGGAGTGAGCGCAATCCTAGCATAGGTAGTTCAGAGGAAGGAAAGACAATGTGCGGGCGTTTCACGCAAACTTACACGTGGGCCGAAATCTATGCGATGTATAACCTCACGGCGACCACGCCCCGAAATATCCAGCCTCGCTATAACATTGCCCCGACGACGCAAGTCGGCGTTATCACGCAAGACGGCGAGCACCTGGCCTATTCAGAAATGCGCTGGTGGCTTGTTCCGTCATGGTGGGACAAGCCAATTAACAAAGTGCCTTCCACCTTCAACGCTCGGGCCGAGGGCGTGGCAACAAGCGGCATGTTCAAAGGGCCGCTACAGCGGACCCGTTGCCTAATCCCGGCAACAGGCTTTTTTGAATGGTCGGGGCCGAAAGAGGCACGCTTGCCGTGGTTTATCTCGGCCAAGGATGGGCGGCCGTTGACGTTCGCCGGACTGCATGACCGTTGGAAGGATCGCGAAACCGGCGAGGCGGTCACAAGCTGCACAATAATCACCTGCGATGCGAACCCCTTCATGCAGAAAATCCATACTCGCATGCCGGTGATTTTGCAGGAAAGCGATTGGCGCGCTTGGCTCGCCGAGCCGCGCGTCGATCTATTGAAGCCTGCCAATGATGATAACTTGCAGGCGTGGCGCGTTTCCACGAACGTCAATTCGAGCCGGTATCAGGGCGAAGACACTATGCAGCCCATCGAAACGGGCGATTTACTGGACGGCTAATTTCATCGCCCTACCTTCCTCGTCAATGAGGGAGGTCACCGGCATGCCAGAACATTTGAAATCCGTGATAGGTCCGAAGCGCGAAGGGAAATATCCCGACCGGAATATCGATTGTCAGGAGGCTATCGCGGACGCTGTCGTCGATATCATTGAACAAGCGGAAAAGGCTGGTTGGACGGCCTTAGAAGCCGCCCGAGCAGTTAGCGAGGTTTCGCGGGGATTGGCTGTCGGCATTCAGGGGAAAGACCCCGACGAGTAGCGAGTGCCGCTTTCCTGCTTGCTTCCGCAAATTCTTTCGCCGAAAACGTCCCGGCCCTTGCGAGTTTTGAAAGAGATTGCGCGACGTGCGGCGGAATATCGAGCTTATGTTCTGACTTCATTTGATGCACCACGGTTCACGCTTGCCCCGCCAAGGGCGGGCAAGTTCTTCCTCGATCAAAATTGCCCCTACGTCAACGCCCTCGACGTAGGCCGTCGCCAGCGTGCGGCCGTAGCGATCCTTGATGCGGCCGGACTTCGGGTCGCCCCGTTCAATTTCAAAGCCGGGCGAAGTAAGCAATTCCTGCAACCGACGCTTGGCGACACGCCCGAGGCGTCGCTCGGCATCGCATTTCGCGTTGCGGGTTTCCGGTGCGTCGATATTCGCGATGCGTACATGCTCGCCATCAATGACGAATGTATCACCGTCCAATGCTTGCGGCGCGCTGGTCATTATGGCCGCAGCAAGAAGAACCTCAATCATGTAAGCCCCCGTTTAGTATCCTCTCGCCGACTTCGGCAGTGGAGCGGCAACCGCCCCGGCTCCCGAATTGCTCGGGAAGTCGAACAAGAGCCGAACCCGTCTCGACCCGCAGGACGGGCACTTCATGCGCTCTTGCAGAAAAGTGAGCGGCATGTCCCTACCGCGGGTACAGACGAGCGTTTGGACGTCAAGTTCCGCGCTAAACAAGCATTCGCGAACCGACTTCATTGCGTCTCTTTTGCCCCACGCGCACCGCATTCTAATGCGGACGCTGTGCGTGTAGGCGTCTCCTAGTGTCTCAATCTGCATGAGAACATCATGAGAACAAAATTAGACGCTCGTCAATGAGCGGTCAGTGCACGAACAGAAACCAGCGTCGGAATAACGCAGGTTTTCCCCGCTGTTCAATTATCGATTAAGCGGTCGGTGACGGCGAAGCCGACGAGCGCTTTATACGCGGAAAGCGCCGAAATCCCCCATAAAACCGCATGAACATACCAAGGCCACACCTCGGACCCGAGCCAATAATTCAGCCCAACGCACACGATGGCCCCGAATATCCCGGCCATAACCGCAAGCTTTTCGGATTTCTTCATATGCCCTCTCCCGCTTCAAAGTCGGGAGAGAGGCTAGTTCGAATTTAAACCGGGTTCAATTCCCCTGTTCTATCTCGTCCGAAGGAAGTTGCGGCCCGCCCTGCCCGATATCGCCACGAATGATTTGCTCGATAGTCTTCATAGCCTTGCCTCCGGTTGTTCGGTTGGCGCATGGAAGCCCTGCACTTTCGCCCGGCCCATAAAGACGTACCCCACACCGGCACCGCCGGGGATGCGCCAGCCCTGTTGACGAAGAACCTTGATATCGCGGTAAATGGTGCGCGGGGTGACATTCAAAAGCGTAGCAAGGCTATCCGAGGTATGGCGGCGGCCGTCCTCAATCGCGCGAATGAGATTAAAAAGGCGTTCGGATTTACTCATTGTCGCCCTCCCTTCCCGAGCTTGCGCCGTCAATCGCCGCTTGCAGATCAAGCAGACGCTTTTGCATGCCGGCGGGCGCTTTCAGACCCGCCTTTTCGCGATCAGACCAGCGATAGCGGTCATAACTTTGCTGGATGACGACGCCGTTAAGGCGAAGTTCCCACGTGACGGCAACCGCAGGGCCGCCGTGAGAAGGGACCGGCGTTTCGCTGGCCGTTCGTTTCAGTTCGATTTTGATTGAAGGATGGGAACTCCTAAAGGCCCGGAGAATGTCGGCCGCGACGGCTTCGATATCAGCCGAAGAACCTCGACCGCGTTCGATACGAATTGTCACGTCATTGACCAGAACAGGCTGACCCTTTCGCCATCCGTCTTGACGTGTTGAATAGAGCAAAATGCTTCTTTCACCGACGTCCATCGACCAAATGCCGGTTTCATTGTCCTTCATTGGTTTTCTCCTAAAAATGGAACGTTTCGCTATCGAGCAAGTCGGCGCGCGTAAGGCCGTCCGTCCCGGCGATCGGGGCGTCGATAGAGACGTTCTTGAATTGGTCGAACTGGCGGTTGTAGGCGGTCACTGCCGCTTTGACGGCTTCATTCAGCTTATTGAACTCGACCCTATTCTTGAGGGCCATTTCCATAACCGCTGCGATCACATCCATCTTTGCCGATGGGTCGAGATAGCCGGGGACCATCGGACGGATAAGCGCTCGCAATTCGTTTGGCCTCTCCCGCGCCATCTTCAAAGACTTGTTGCGGTAGTATCGGCGCATTCTTATCGCCCGCTCGTTTTTGTTTGTGTATATTCCGGTGCGCGCTCTACTTTCGCGGCGAAGCTGCCTCGCCCTTTCGAGTAGTACGGGATCGCCCCTTATTTTATCCTGCTTTCGCTTGTCTATTTCCTTAGCCTTTTTCGGGTTTTTCTTGCGCCATTGGCGGACATACTCGCGTTTATATTCGCGGTACTTCTCCCGGTTTTCTTCGCGCCATTTACGCTTGTATTCGCGTAATTCGTTCTTGAGCCGCTCAACCTCGTCGAGCGCTTCTTCCGTGTCCATCTGGAGGATGCGATTAAAGTCCGCTCTCTTCATCCATTTCGGGCACTTCATCTTGGCCTTCGACAGCTTAAAGGACATTACTTCCCCTCCGCTTTCTCGATAGCCGCGCGCAACTGCGCGACGGCTTTTTTGACCACACCCGGTGTGAACACTGGACTTTCGAGCGCATCCTCGACGAACGGCAAAGCCAGGTAGACGGCATCGAGCAATTCAGGAGCCGCCGCGCCGAGCGCCGCATCTTCCGGCCGCTGAAATACCGCTACCAGTTCGCGGCCGCGCCCCTCGTCGGCCGCCCTAAAATTCGCGAAAACGCGAACTCTTTCCGAAGTCTGCACTTCGTCGCGCACTTCCTTCGTCCAGCGCCGCGTTGTGGCCGTGGATAGAAGTTTGCCTTGGGTCCATGGCCCCGGCGTCGTCTTGCCCGTCGTCATAGGACCGCCCTCACTGGCAGGTTGTCGATACGGGCAAATCCGTCGACGTATTGAATAACTCGGCCGTTGCGCAGGAAAATTGCAAACTCGTCCCGGCTATCGGACCAGCGGAAGCCCTCAACCTGCGGGTGACCGCAAGCTGCAATAGCTGCCTCGTCGGCCTGCATCATCGCCAGCCGGGAAAAAGCCTGATCGGCCGTTTCGTGGTTGTTAAGCTCGTCGGACAAAAGCCGGCGGACGGCTTCGACTTCCGTGTCGATGCCCGTCGCTGCCATGTAATTAAGCAAGCGCGCGTGAAGGTCGGTCGGGAGATTGTAAACACGGCGAATGGTGTCTCCCCTCGCCTGCATATGTTCGATCACATTGAGAGTAAGGTTATCCATTCTCAAACGCTCCTCGATGCAAGCAAATCGCGCTGACGCTGGTCAAAAGCGTCGAGTTCATCGGGCCGCCAGAAATTGCGACGCCGGATCGAGAGCGGCTTCGGGAAGCCGAGCCTTTCGTCACGGGTCCACTTAATTAGCGTCTGTGCGGTGACGCCGTACCGTTTGCGGACCTCCGGCCCGGTCATGTATCGGATTTGAGCCATTGCTCGTCCTCTTTCGACATAGCTTCGCCGTGGCGCAGAAACGCGCGATCAGTCGGCGGGAAATTTTAAGGAATTGATTGGCGGCCGTTACTCGGCCGGATAAAGTTGGTGCTGCCAGCTTTCTTGCCAGTATGCGACGACCTCGTCGCCGATCAGCACGCCAACCCGGATATCCAAACGGCAACCGTAGTTATCCAAAAGGCAGTCGCCGGTTTCGAAATCCCGTATCGGGTCCGCCGCAACCTCAAGGACGACATGCGGAACGCCCTTGTCGGCATAGGTCGACGTCGGCTTCGGGGTGACTATGTCGCCTACCTTGAACGGGCATCGCGCCTGATAGGCGGCGCTCACCTCGCGGAGCGTTGCAATTTGGGCTTCCGGTAGCGGGCGCTTAAGCGCTTCTCGGCGCTGATTTCCCCGCGGCAATTCTACTTCAAAAATCTGCATGATAATGCCTCATGTGGTGGTTAAGCATTCGGGAAGCCGCCCTTCCGGGCGGAAACCGGAAGGCTTAGGAACGGTATTGTTTGGCGAGGAACTCTCGGGCATCGTAACCGAATATTCCGCTGTTGATTGGATGGTTCGGGTTGCCGACATCCAGATCGTTAGGATTCATCCGGTCCAGTTCATCGGTAGCCTGCTTGGTCGCAATTTTGGCAATGAAACGCGCTTCCGGGCTGTCAAACACTGATTGCGGTACTGTGTGCTTGTGCGTCATTTGCGTTACTCCCAACTCGTTTGAACATTTGAGAAACCCGCCCCTGACTGGAGGGAAAGAGACGGGAAACTGAAAGGCTCAAGCGCCCCGCTTCATTTCGTTGAGTGCGTATTCCAGAACATCGCCGCCGCTCTGCTCGATGCCTTCGCGAACCTGCGCTGGAGTTGCTATGACCTTGGCGATGCAAGAAATGGCATAGGCCGCTTCGCGCTTCTGCCGATCAATCGCACCGTTCTTGTGGCTCGGATGAAAGTAGACTTCAGGCTTCAGGCCATCCTTACGTAGACGACCAAGAACCTTTGCCTTTACAGCCGCCGACAATTCCTTCCGCACTTGTGCAGGGATGCGACCACGAACGACGAGGGTTCCCTGACTAAGAATGCGGGAGACGTTCGGCCCGAAATCGTCAGTGTATCCGTTGGGGCTAATGGGCATGGCATTTTTCTCTATCTGGCTCGGCTATAAAATCGCTGTTTGTGACTATGTTTTGGCAGATTTTATCTAACAGCGCAATAGCAAAGTTAGATTTTTTCGCACTTTTCTTAAAGGCAAATCGCCTGCAAATCACCCGCCAGACGCAAAGCACTGCGCCGCCGCCCGCGCAAGACGCTGCCGGACATAGCAATGCGGCAACCGGACAAAATGCGCTAATAGCCGGACATAAACAGGGGAGAAAGCGGACAATCCACTGTCCGCCATGTCAATTATAAACGCAATTCCAATAGCTTATCGAATTGTCCGGTTGTAAAGCACTGAAAGGATGGCGGACACGCATACCGGACAAAAATATTTTCACCTGTCCGGCACTGGTCGAAACCGTCGGTACATCAATGGTTTAGGTTCCGCCCCGTCGTGTCCGGTTAGAAGAAATCGCGTCCGGTTGAAAAAATTCGTCTTGACGAGTGAGACAATTTCGCTCTTTCTCTCGCGTTAAGACGATGGGGTCGCGCGCGGATCGTAGAGCACCGACGAGAGCGAGGCGACGGGAGACGACAAGTCTCCCGGAGAGACGAGCGATCTAGTATTGTTATTCTGATCCATCGTTAAAATCGAAAATCTTTAAATTTTAAATCCGCATGCGAGCGCGCGTGATGCCTATCGGCACCGCGCGTTTTTTCATGCCGGGTTCTGATCAGGTGAAATCATGGCAAGCATCGTCATCACCTCGGACGGCGTATTCAAGCGGTACGGCAAAGCGCTGGAAGCAATCGGCGAACGTGATGCAAAGCGTGTATTCGCCCGGGCACTCAATCGCGGTGGTGACCAAGCCCGCACGCAAGTCAAGCGTTCACTGGTCGCTCAAACCGGGATCAAGTACGGCCTGATTAACAAGGCCGTCAAAACCATTAGAGCGCACCCGAACAAGCTCGAATACAAATTGGAAGCGGAAGGCGGGGAAACAAACCTCAACCTTTTCAACGCCCGACAAGGCAAGAAAGGTGTGAGCGCTGCCCCGTGGAAAAAGCGCCGAGTTTTCAAGTCGACCTTCATCGTCCCCGCATATGACGGCAGGGTGTTCAAGCGTGAAGGCAAAGAGCGTGGACCGCTCGAACCGCTGTTCGGTCCCAACATCGCCCGCGAGGTCGTCAAAGACCCGACGGCCGAGAAGTGGCGCATGGTCGGTGGGTTCGTCATGACCCGCGTCGAGCATGAACTCATGCGCCTATTCAAGCTCTCCTGACCCCGGCCAGTCGAAAGCCTCAAATTTGACCGTAGAAGCGCGTTCTTGCGCGGACGTCAAATCGGTATCGGCAGGGTGACCGCGCGCGTGGGTGACCGCCTGCGGGGCGAGGTACCCCCCACCCCTTTAGGGACCGTACCCCAAGGCCAAGGCATGCGGTGCCGCCGCAGCCCCGAATTTGCGCGTTTTTCAGCTTTCGAAAATCGCGGTTTGCTTTGCACCGAAGGAATGTTCGCCATGGCGAAAAAACCAACCGTCGCCCCTCCGACGCCGCGAGCGTTTGCCTTGACTGGCGAGGAGATGATTTCCGCCAGCGGGGCGGCTTCCCTCTTGGGAATTACGACGCAATGGCTCCGGCAGTTGGCAGCGAATGGCTATGTCCCGGCGGCGGTCAAAGGGAAGTATCCGCTCGTCGCAGTGGTGCAAGGCTATGTCCGCTCCCTCAAAGACGAGGAACGGCGATCAACAAAATCAGCGGCGGACAACGGCTTGAAGGCAGCGCGACAGCGCGAAGTCGAACTTCGTATCGCCAAAGAGGAAGGCCGGCTCGTCGAAATGGACGACGTCGAGGCCGTTTCATCCAGCATCTTAGCCACGCTCCGGGCCGAACTGGCAGGGCTTCCCGCATCGGTTACGCGGGACGTGAAGCTGCGCGAGGAGATTGAGAAGGGTCTAAATGGCGCGTTTGCTCGATCACAAAACAAGTTCCGAGAGGCAAGCGAGGCTCTACGATCTGGCCGCGATCCTTTGGGAACCGACAGAGAAGACGACGGCTGACAAATGGGGCGCTGAAAACCGGGTTTATCCCCCCACTTCGGGAAAGCCCGGACAGCGCGACCCGTACCTTACACCTTACGCTGTGCCGTTCACGCGAGGTTTTGACGACCATCGATATACCCGCAATGTCCTCGTGACCGGCGCGCAAAGCGGAAAAACCGAAAGCATTCTCGATGTGATCGGCCACCGCTGCGACACGCGGCCGGTGCCGATCCTGTATGTCGGTCCCTCTCGGGAGTTCCTAACGGATCAGTTTGAACCGCGTCTTATGGGACTTTTCGACGAGGCCCCGAAGCTCAAGGCAAAACTTTCGCGCGGAAAGCGAATGAAGAAAACCTTGAAACGGGTCGCGGGCGTGACTGTCCGCCTCGCTCACGCCGGTTCGTCCACCGCGCTTAAGTCCGACCCTGCGGGTTTGGCACTCGTCGACGAGTACGACGAAATGCTCAAGAACGTCAAAGGCCAGGGCGATCCGCTCGGCCTCGTCGAAGCCCGCGGCATCACTTACGCAGATTTCATGACCGGCATCACGTCCACGCCCTCCCAAGGAATGGTTGAAACGGAAATGGACGAGGAAACCGGCCTTGAATTCTGGAAGGTCGCGCCGACGGATGACGTCGCGTCACCAATTTGGAAACTTTGGCAAGAGGGCACGCGCCATCATTGGACATGGCGTTGCCCGCACTGTCGGGAGTGGTTTGTTCCGCGGTTCAAATGCTTGTCATGGCCTAAGCGTGCGACGCCTGCGCAAGCTCGTCGCGAGGCTTTCCTTGAATGCCCCCGCAACGGTTGCGTGATTGAGGAGAGCGACAAGGCCGAAATGAACGCTACCGGCGTGTTTGTCGCGCCGGGCCAGACGGTGGACGAAGACGGCAACGTCTTCGGCGATCCGCCCGACACGACAACGCTTTCGTTTTGGGTTTCTGGTCTTGCGTCGCCTTTCGTTTCCTTCGGCGAGCGGGCCGAAACTTATTTGAAGGCGCTTGCCTCGGGCGATAGCGACAAAGTGCAAACTGCCGTGAACGCAGGTTTCGGCGAGGTTTTCACTCCCGGCGGCGGCGACGTGCCAGAATGGGAGGAGGTCGCGAGGCTCAAGGCCCCGTATCTGCCTCGGACGTTGCCGGATCAAGCGGTTTTCTTGACTGCCGGCGTCGACGTCCAGAAAAACCGCCTCCCGTTTGTAATTCGGGCTTGGGGGCCGCGCGCGACCTCTTGGCTTGTCGATAGCGGCGATCTTTGGGGAGAAACCTCGCAGCAAGATGTTTGGGACGATCTTGCCGACCTGCTTACGCAACCTATCGACAGCCTGCCGATAAGGCTTGCGTTCGTCGACAGTGGCTTCCGGCCCGGCAAAAAATTTGCCGTGCCGGAGCATCGCGTCTACGAGTTTGCAAGGCGGTTCCCGCGTTTCGTCTTCCCTACAAAGGGGCGACGCACACAGTCAAAGCCGATCATTCAGTCGAAAATCGAGGTGAAACCTGACGGCAAGTCGGCCAAGTACGGCCTGACGCTGCACCTCCTCGATACGGACCATTGGAAAAGTTGGGTGCATGAACGACTTCGCTATCCTCATTTAACCGAGGATGGCAGTCCAGCACTTGGGGCGTGGTATCTCCATTCCCAAACCACGGACGACTATTGCCAGCAAATTGTAAGTGAAGCCCGCACGACGTCACCTTCCGGCACGCCGGTTTGGGTGCAGCGATCGCGCGAAAACCACTTGCTTGACTGCGAGGCACTGGCCGCCGCCGCCGGTTTCCAACTCAATGCGCACCGCCTCGGCCCGAATGCTCGACGACGTGACGACGACGACGATCGAGCGGAACCGCGAATTGCGGTTCCCGATGCAAACGGTAAGCCGGTCGAGGCGAGCGGGTCGAAGTTCGACCGGATCGCCAAGATTGCGGCTGGATTTAATGGGTTGTAATCATGGGCCTTCTCACTCGCGTATCTGAACATCTTCGGAATGCCGTTCGGGGCGCGGGTCTCCCGGCCTCGTCGCCGCAGCATTCGGCGCAATACTTCCGCTCGCCGGGGAGCGGCGGGGCAGCCGCGCTTTTTGCGTGGCGGCCCTCCCTCCGGGACGCCCGCGAGGACGTTGCACGCTCTTACGTCGAGGCGGCCGCGCGCGCTATCGATGCGCTCCACAATTCGGGATGGATTGCCGGGGCGGTCGAGCAGGCCGTCGCGAGCACAATCAGCACGGGCCTTCGTCTTGCGCCCCGGCCCGACCGGATCGCGCTCGGATGGGACGAAAAGCAGGCCGACGACTGGACAAGCCGTGTCGAACGGCGCTGGATACTCTGGTCCGAGAACCCGGTCGAGTGCGACGCGGCGGGAAAGCATTCCATCGGCGAACTGACGGCGATGGTCCTGAAAACTTGGTATGCCTATGGCGAGGCCGTAAGCCTTCTGCCTTCGATCCGCCGGGACGTGGCTTTGTCGAGGACGAAAGTTCAACTCGTTTTGCCGCACCGACTTGTGCAGGACACGGATGAGTTGACAGGCTTTTATCAAGGCGTGCGAATGGACAGTTTCGGCTTTCCGCTCGCCTATCGGTTCCTCCGGGATGGCGTTTACAAGGAACGAGTTGACATTTCCGCCCGCGACGGCGCGGGGCGGCCGCAGGTCGTACATATCTTCCAAGGTGCGCCGGGGCAGGTTCGCGGCATTACGCCGCTCGCTCCCGTCCTTCGGGTCCTTCGGCAGTATGACCAGCTTGCGGACGCAACGCTAACGGCCGCTCTCATTCAGGCGATCTTTGCCGCCACGATTGAGAGCGAGGCCCCGACCGAGGACCTTATGCGGGCGCTTCAAGACCCGACCGAGCAGGATGACAGCGCACCGGCCGAGACGTTGTTCGGCTTCAAAAAGGCTTGGTATCAGCAGACGAAAATCGACCTCGGCGTCGGAGGGCGAATTGCTCACCTGTTTCCGGGCGAAAGCCTTAAGATGAACCGCTCGGAGCATCCGAACGACACTTACGAGGCGTTCAGCAAGTTCCTCCTCCGGGAGATTGCAAGCTGCCTCGGTATGACCGTGGAAACTCTCACGGGAGATTACACCGGGGCGACATACTCGTCGGTACGCATGTCCACAGCGGAAAAATGGCCCATCACGCTTTCGCGGCGGGCAAATATCTGCGGTCGTTTCTTACAGCAGGTCTATGAGGCATGGCTTGAGGAAGAGATCGAACGCGGAACAATCCCTTTCCCGGGCGGGCCGCGAGCGTTTCGCGCACAACGTTCAGAGGCGTGTTCCGCAGATTGGCGAGGACCTCCTAAGCCTCAAGCTGACGACCTCAAATCGGCCAAGGCGCACGAGATTTACCAACGGCTCGGCGTCGTAAGCGATGAAATGATCTGCAACGACATGGGTGCGGATTGGGAAGACGTTTACGATCAACGTGCACGAGAGCAGAAGAAGCGGAAAGAGCTTGGCCTCCCCCGAAGTGGGGCCTATCGTTCCCGATCCCGTCGGCGACAAACTCGTAATTGAGGATGAAAAATAATGGTCGAAAAAATCGGGCCAGTCGCCATTGATTGGGATGATCCTTGCGCGAGAGCAAAAAGCACTTCGGCAAGCCTATTTCGACAGGCTTGCCGGAGGGACCGCTCAACGCGTGCGTTTCCGCCACGGGGACAACGAACAGGAAGTCCAAACTTCTGTTTTGCAAGGCAATCTCGCGATGCTGCGGCAAGAAATGCAAAGGGCGGAAGATGAATGCCGCGAGCTTAACGGACTTCCGCGTTTGAACCGTCGCTTTGCGATCGTCGCCGGCTCACGACGCCGGTAAAACACAAGGAAAACCTCAATGCCAGCAACGCGCGCCCTCCGGGCGGCGCTTGCGGAGCCGTGGGCGATAACAGCCGAAGGGCTAGAACTCGTCCTCTCCGTTGCCGCCCGCGAAAATGACGTCTCGATCGATGCTCTTGAAGCCTATCGCGCCGAGCATGTCCCCACTGCCGAGCGCCTGACCCGCCGCGGGTCGGTCGCCATTCTTGATGTTCGCGGCCCGCTTGTCAGTCGCGCCAACCTGTTTACGGCCATATCCGGCGCAACGTCATACGACATTTTGCGCCGGGACCTTCAAGCAGCACTCGACAACCCGTCGATCCGGGCGATTGTCATGTCTTACGACACGCCCGGCGGATCGGTGACGAACGTCGACGAGTTAGCCAAGGCCGTCCGCGCCGGGAAGGCGATCAAGCCGATTGTCGCTTATGTCGGCGGTTCGGCAGCCTCGGCGGGATACTGGCTTGCCTCGCAGTCAACGGAAATCGTGATCGCCGATACCGCTTTACTTGGCTCGATTGGTGTTCGTGCAGCCTTGCAGGACACCAGCAAAAAGACGCCGAGGCCGGACGGATCGAATTCATTTCGTCGCAATCCCCGGGAAGCGAACGGACCTCTCAACCGACGAAGGGCGAGCGCGCATTCAGCGCACGATTGATGCGCTCGCCGACGTTTTTATCGCCACGGTCGCAGAAGGCCGAGGTGTAAAGCCCGACGACGTGATCGCCAAGTTTGGCGGCGGCGACGTGCTTATTGGCTCGGCCGCAGTTGCGGCCGGAATGGCTGATCGCATCGGCAATTTCGAGGCGGTCATCAAAGAACTGGACGGGCGATCCCCCTCCGCAACCTCCAAATTCAGGAGCAACACCATGAATGAACAAATGATCGCTCGCGCGGAACATGATGCCGCCGTAGCAGCCGCTCGCACCGAAGGCCAGACGGTCGGCGAAAAGGCGGGAGCGACCGCAGAAAGGGCGCGCATTCAGGCAATTCTCAATCTGCCGGAAGCCAAAGGCCGCGAAGCTTCGGCGATGCACCTTGCGTTTACGACCGACCTTTCGGCGGAAACCGCCAAGGGCGTTCTGTCAGGTCTGGAAGCATCGAAGCCAGAACCTGACAACGATGCCGATATCGAAGGTCAGCGTTCGCATGAAGCTGTCGGCGGCCTCGTAGTCTTTGACCCAAAGGCCGACAAACAGCCGAGCAAGGCCGAAAAGACAAAAGCCGCGTGGGGTGAAGTCACAAGCAAGCTCAACGCACGCATGTGATCGCGGGGCGCTCCAAGCGCCCTCCCATATTTTCCCAAATCGCTTTCATTGGAGATTGAACAATGTCGAAAGTGTTCGTCGAACCCCGCCACGCGGGCGAATTTATCTTGAGCGAGGCCAACGGCCACCGCTCGCGCGAAAACGTGACGGTCGCTGCGGAACAGGCCATTGAGGCGGGGACGATCTTGGCGTTTCTCGCGATGGCGGCTGGCGTAACCGCAACGGTTGTTGCAGGAGCCGAAAATGCCGGTAACGGCACGCTGACGATGGCGGGCACCCCGGTATCATCCAAGGCCAAGAACGGCACCTATGTCGCGATCGCGACGTCCGACACCGCCTTTGCAGTTGAGGACCCGACTGGCGTCAACATCGGCAATGCCACGGTAGGAACAGCCTTCAATAAGGAGGTCAAGTTCACCATCGCGGCCGGTGGCACTCCGTTCGCCGCAGGCGACCGCTTTGAAGTGATCGTCGGCGTTGAGGCCGGAGATTATCAGGCGGTGGCCTACAATCCAGACGGAGAAGATGGGAGCGAAAAGCCCTCCGCCATCGCGATCTATCCAGCCCTTACTGGCGAAGGTGAAACCGTCGAGATTGCGGCGCTTCGTCGTGACGCCGAGGTGAATACGCATTGCCTTGCTTGGCCGGAGGTAATCGCGGCGGAGAAAAAGGCCGCCGCAATTTCCGCTCTCGCCGCCCTCGGCATCATCGTTCGCTAACGCATCCCGCCGCAGCAACGCACCACATTCCGAAAATTTGGAGACAACTTAGATGTTGGATATTTTTAACGACGCGGCGTTTTCGACCACGAGCCTGACCGATGCTATCAATGAACTGAAATTCAAGCCCGGTCGCATCGGCGAAATGGGTCTGTTTAACGATAGTGGCGTTGATACAACGACGATCGCCATCGAAAAGAAGGGCGATATTTTGACTATCGTTCCTCCAACCCCGCGCGGCGCTCCGGGAACGACCATCGGCAAGGAAAAGCGCGACCTCCGCTCGCTCATCATTCCTCATTTTGAGATCAATGACGCGATCTATGCCGAGGAAGTACAGGGCGTCCGCGCCTTCGGCACCGAGCGCCAGCTTGAAACGGTCATGATGAAGGTCGGTCAGCGCCAGCAGACCCACGTCATCAACTTTGCCGTGACCGAGGAACACGCCCGCATGGGTGCGGTCAAGGGCATCGTGATCTATGCCGACGGCTCGACGCTCAACCTCTTTAACGAGTTCGGCGTCACCCCGGAAGCCGAGATTGACTTCGACCTCGACAATCCGAACCCGGCGGAAGGTGCGCTTCGCAAGAAGTGCGCTGGCCTAGTCCGCAAAATGTCGGACATTCTCGGCGGCATCCCGTTCGACGGCATTCATTCGTTTGTCGGCGACAATTTCTTCGATGATCTGCTCTCGCATCCCGAAGTCCGCGAAACCTTCAAGGGCTGGTCGGAAGCACAAATCCTTCGCGAAGGTTATGTCGGCCCCAACCGCTCAAGCTACGGCATCTTTGAGTTTGGCGGCATCGTGTGGGAAAACTATCGTGGCGCAGTTGTCGATGGAAAGACTTTCATTGAGCCGGATAAGGCAAACTTCTTCCCGACTGGCGTCCCGGGCCTTTTCAAGACCGCCTACGCCCCGGCCGACTATATCGACACGGTGAATACCATCGGCCAGCGCCTCTACAACAAGCAATATCGGATGCAGAACGACAAAGGCGTTCATCTGGATACGCAGATGAACGCGCTCCAATACTGCACCCGTCCGAAGGTGCTTATGAAGGGCAAGCGGACCTAACCGCTATGCGCCTCAACAGCATCGCAGCGCGCACCGCCTTCGGGGCGGTGCAGCGTGAGCTTGGGGAATTTGTTCGGGTCGTACCTCGCATTCAAAGCGATTATAGCGGCCCCTCTCCCGATCCTGACCGTCGAATTGTAGACGTTTTCGTCGTCGTTTCATTGACGCCGGAAACGGCACCTTTCGACGGATCGCGACGCGGCACGAAGATCAACACGTCAACGCGTCTTTCACAGCGCGAGGCGGCCATTTGGTTCGATCCTCCGGTCTATGAAGCGTTGAAATACGCGCTTCGCGAAGGCGATCAAATTCTCCTTATCGAGCGGCCGAAGGAGCCGCCCTATGAAGTATCCCGCGCGCCGGAAAGTTCCGACCGTGGCGACGTTGTCGTTTCTCTTGTTTTGGATGGAAACCGATGAGCCTTACAGCCCTCGCCGTTCGCCTCGCCACTATCCGCGCTTTGAAAGATCGAACCTTCGCCGAGGATCGGATTTTCGACAGCAAGATAAATCCGATCAACCTCGTCGCAAAAGGCGAACCTCGGCCGGTGATCGTCGTCACCACTGACGACGACAACGTCGATATCGAAGGTAGAGACCTGCGCGCGGGCAATCACAAGCTCGAACTAGTGATTGAGGTTGCCGTTACTCAAAAAATCGAAGTGGCAGTCGGCAAAGGCGCGACGACCGAAGTCATATCAATACCGGCGAGCGATGCCGGTCTTGAGGCGACCGTCGGCATTGTCGGCTGGCAAATCGCAAAGGCCCTCTCCGCAGATGGCGGGGAATGGGGCGACCTCTGGCGAACGTTGGTCGTAAAGGTGCATTCCATTTCAAGCCGACGCGGTGCGGACGAAGAAAAGGGCGTCCGGTATGCAGCCCGGCAATACATTTACTCAATCGACCATATCAACGAACCGACACCGGGCGAAACGCCCGCACCGGGAAGCGCTTGGGGACGTGTCCTTGCGGCCATGAAGGCCGATCCCGATTTCGCTGGTATGGCGAAGCTGATCGAAGCCGAGATTACGGGCGGTGACTATTTGCCTTGGGAACTCGCACGCGGCCAGCTTGGCCTTGCAAACGACGAGACGGATATCATCGGTAGCAAGCCAGTTGAGATATCCGAAATTGTCCCGCTTGCTGCCGTCGAAATGACTGACGGCTTTTCGGTCGACGAGCAAAAAGCCGTTGAAGTCGATGGGCCGGAGAAGCCGAAATGAGGATAGATAAGCTACTCGTCGAGGTGCTTCGCCGAACGGCCGAGATTGAGCGACGCTTCGACGGCATGATTAAGCAAGGCCCGGTCGCGGAGGTCGACCCCAAAAGAGGGACGGTTCGCGTTCGCCTTGGGGGAAGCGACAAAGAGCCGATGCTTTCGCCTCCAATCCCGTATGCGCAGGTTGCCGGCGGCTTAAAGGTTCACGCTCCCCCAACCGTCGGGCAGCAAATGACGGTTCTAAGCGGGGCTGGCGATTTCCGGCAAGGATTGGCCGTTCCGATGACATGGAGCGACAGCAACAAATCACCAAGCGAAAAGGGCGACGAGAACGTCATCACTTTTGGCGCGCTTACTATCGAAGCTCGGGGAAACGAGCTTGTGATCAAAGTGCCGAGAATGCTGATCGAGTGCGACGGCACCACAATGGAATTGACGGGCGCGGGCCTAAAGGCTGTCGCGCCCGATTTTGATTTTAGTCAGGGGTAAACCATGCCGGGCATTGCTTTAGTGGGTGTCGATACGGCCGGGGGCGTGCAACTCGGCTTGCAAGTACCTTGGTTTCGCATCAACGGCCAACCTATTGCGGTTAAGGGCGACCGGGTTTCGGGGCATGGAATTTTCCCGCATAGCAGCCCGGTCATGGCGGAAGGTTCCCCATCCTTTCGAGCGGGCGGCATTGCCGTATGCCGGGAGGGGCACCTTGCAACGTGCGGGCACCCGACAACGGGGCGGACGTTCTTCCGCATTCCATAGAAAGAGGATGCCATGAAAAAGACCTATCTCGTGACCGAACGCGCGGGCGACTGGATCGCCGGGCAGCGCAAGCCGAAGGACGGCAAAATCGCCCTATCCGACAGTCAGGCCGCCTATGAGTTGGCGTTAGGAACAATCGCGCTCCCGCCCTCTGCCGAGCGACCGGAACAAGAACGCAAGCAACCGCGGCGAAAAGCCGAGAAATAGCCGGGAGATATGCCATGTCGCTTAACTCTGCCCTCGGCATCGATATTGATCGGCAAACCGGGGAAATCATCGAAGGTTGGGCGCATGTTGAACAATGTATCGGTGATTTCTTATCAACGTTCTTCGGCGAGCGTGTCATGCGGGAATGGTACGGATCGATCGTTCCGCCGTTGATGGGCGAAAATCTGACCACTGAAACGATTGTCCGGTTCTTTGCGGCCGTGACGTCAGCAATCGACCAGTGGGAGCCTCGCTTCAAGATCGCGAAGATAACGCCGCTTTCCGTTAACCGAAGCGGAGAATTTCAGGTTCGAATTGAGGGCGATTATCGCCCGTTAGCGCTGATCGGCAATTTCACGTCGGGCAGTCCGAAGCATTTAACCATTAGCGGGGCCGTGGGCCGGGGGCTGGTTTTGATATGACAATCAATCTCGAAAGTTACCCTTCGCCCGACGTGATCGAAACAATCGCATTCGAGCAAATTCTCGCCGACATGCAGAACGAGCTTATTCGGTTGTTTCCCGCCATCGCGCCAACTCTGGCGCTCGAAAGCGCGCTCGCAAATAAGTTGATGCAAGTTGCATCGTTCCGCGAAGCACTTTTCCGCGCGCGCGTGAATGATGCGGCGCGAGCAAACCTTTTGGCGTTTGCGAATGGTGCCGATCTTGACCACCTCGCAGCCTTCTACGATGTGGAGCGCCTGCAAGGCGAAGATGACGAAGCCCTTCGGAGCCGGACCGTTCTCGCTATTCAAGCGCGCTCGCCTGCGGGCGGCGCGAATTGGTACAAGGCAGCCGCCAGACGCGCCGACGTCCGCATCCGGGACGTCGCCGTTTATCGTGAGGATTTTTGGCCGATTATTCATGTCGCCGTGCTTTCACGCGACAATGACGGCATTCCAGACGACGCCATGCTCGACGCTGTTCGTGCAATCGTCACGAGCGACGACGTTCGTCCGCTAAACGATACCGTCGTCGTCGAAGCGGCCGTCCAGAACCGCACAAACGTCGAGGCGAATGTCTGGCTACTACCGTCCGCTCCCATTGCGGATATGACGCCTCTGCAAGATGCGCTTCGGAAGGCTTGGACAACAGAAACCGGGATCGGGTTCGACCTCGTGCCGTCATGGATCGAGGCTCGTTTGCACGTGTCAGGCGTCCAGCGCGTGGAAATGGTTAGTCCGACCGCTCCTCTTATTGCCGCGCCGGGCACCGCAATCGCCATCGGCGAGATAAAACTCAACTATATGGGGCGCGATTACTGATGGCCGAACGTATCGCATTGCTTCCAAGCAATGCGACGGCGCTGGAAAAGGCATTTTCGGAGGCTCTTGACCGAACCCCGGAACTGTCGCCCGGCATCGTCGAATTGCGCGGGTTTAAGTTCCACCCGATCGACAGGGTTATTCCCTATCTCGTCGCGGAATATGGTTTGTCGGAGGTCGCCGAGTTTCTTCCGAACCTTCGGGACGTCATTCGCGAAGGCATCCAGTGGCAGAGAATTATAGGAACGCCCGCAGCGATCCATAAGTCCTTGCGGTGGATAAACCACGATGGCGATATCGAGGAGTTTCCAGCGACAGCACGCAAATGGTGGTGGTTTCAAATTCACCTGCCATTTGAGCCGACCAATACCCAATTCTTGCGGCCGACGACGCAGCTAGTCCAGTCGTCGAAGCCCTTGCGCTCGGAATTCGCCCGCCTGACCGCGGGATGGGACGTAAGGGCGTTCCGATTGAATGAGCACCGGCTCAATGGCGGGGCAGGATTAAACACATGGTCGGGCACCCGAAAGGAACCCGGCGGACCCGTTGTTTCAATCCGCGTCAACCACCGCAAGCAGGTCATTGTCCCGACTGGCGGGCGAGTGGACGTCAAGGACGTTCAACACATTGAGACGGTTCGAACCGTCCAATCGATCATTCCAATGAGCCAGCACTCGACGCGCTTCGCGTCGCTGGCGGCGGTTCGGGTCGATTACCGCAACCGCGCTACGGTCGCATTCCAGAATGCGCCGTTTGTTCATCAACCTTTCGGCGCTCCGGTGCCGCGTGTCCAAACAGGATTTGAATAATGGCTGTCTTTACCCAAGACGGGCGCGTCGCACTGGCGAAAGCGCTTTATGACATGACGCTCTTTCTTGCCGTCGGCGAAGGCTTGCCGGAATGGGACGATCAGCCCCGGCCGTCTACGCCAGAAGAACAGGCGGCCCAAGATGCCGCATGGTCGGTGCTGACCGGCCTTGAAAATACCGTTGGCATGACGAGGACGCGCGACAAGTTTTTTGTCGTGCCTGATCCAAACGGCGAAATCGTCATGGCCGACGGCGCGAAGTTTTCGCAAAGCTCCGAGCCGACCGGGTACGTCTTCATACGGTTTCAACTCGATCTCGACGACGCGAGCAGCAACACGTTGCGCGAAACGGGCATGTACGTCGGTACAAAATTGGCCGAAAGCGTTCCGGCCGGTCAGATGTATGTCCCCCTCGCCGACGTGGTCGACCTTGGGAAAATGATCGAAGTCGACCGCTTCTCGCCGATCATTCGCGATGGCTCGATCGGTCAAACGTTCACTTTCGTTCTGACAATGTGAGGTGCCATGAACAGCATCATTAAGCGCGCCGGTTATGGCGATCGGTTTGATCGCGCACTACGTCGCCACGCAATCGCGTTTCAGGACGTCGGCCGTGACAAGAAGGGCATTTATCTTCAATCGACCGATTTGAACGAATTGCAGTCGATGCAAATCGATCATATGCGCCGTGGGTTTGACTATATCCTTCAAGACGGCCGTGTCATGGACGGCCAAGACCCGGTTGTTGAAATTGAGGATGACGACCATATTCGAGTGCGCCTCCCGGCCTGCCCGATTTACATCGAAGGTATCGTCCATGACGTGCCGGCCGCGACCTTTGTCCTCCCAAACAAGGGCGACCTGACCATCGGTGTCAGAAGCTCGCAAGTCCTCGTAACCGATGTGGTCGACGTGGATTTGAAGGGTTCGATCCCCGGCACAGAAGCCTACATGGAGGAAGGGCCGAGCCGAATTGAAATTACCGTTCTTTGGGGGCATTCGCAGGACGGTGACCCCGAGCCGCTCGTTTCGGTATATCAGGTCCGGGACGGCGTTATCCTCACGACGTCAACAAACATCGACTTTTCGGAAATCTACAAGGCGATCGAAGGCTATTCGCGCGAGAGCAACGGGTCGTATGTCTTCAACGGCTTCTTGATTACCGCCCTCGGGCCGAAGCCCGACGGCAAACAGGCGTTTTCTGTTTCCGAGGGGACGGCCTATGTGAATGGTCGCCGCATTGTGCGGCGTCAATCATACCCGTTCGATGTTGAGGAGAAGCCGGACCTTCGCAACGTTGACGCCGAGCCGCACCCCTTTACCGAGGCGACCGGCGGAACGCAGACGTTCAAGGTTTCCAAGGCACCGATTTCAAGCGTTCGTCGGGTAACAGTGGAAAAGGAGGTCACCGAAAGCGTTCTTCATGGACCTTATTCCGGTGTCGTCGATCCACTGGAACACCCGTCAGTCACCGCGATCCTCGAAATCAAACAGGGAAATACGGTCTACACCTCGCCGGCAAGCTGGTTGCTCTCGCAGGGGCAAATTGACTGGTCGCCATCCGGGCCGGAACCCGCACCGGGAACGACTTACACGGTCAAATACCGCTACAATGAGAACGTACAGCCGGACGAGGTCACTCGCGACACTGTTACTGTGACCGGGGCCGCCAAGGATACGAACGTTCTTATTGATTACGCGTACAAGCTACCGCGCATTGATGCCGTTTGCATGGATATGACCGGCTCTATGGTTTACGTGACGGGCACTTCTGCGGTGTCTCGTCCTCGCCCTCCGATCGTATCGGACAGCATGATCGAACTCGCCCGGATTTGGAACGATTGGGGTCAAAAGCCACTCGTCGAGGTTACCGGCGTCCGGAATGTGCCTTACAGCGAAATACAGGACATTCGAACGATGTTGCTTGACGTGTACGACCTCGTTGCGCAGGAGCGTCTTAAGAATGACGTGTCTGCACGCGATGTTGGCGCAAAGCGTGGCCTGTTCGTCGATCCGCTTCGCAATGACGCCATGCGCGATCAAGGCATCGCGCAGACGGCGGCCGTCTTTGGCGGCAAGATGACCTTGCCGATCTACGCTCGCATGCACGAATTCCCTGCCTTCGTGGGTATCCGTCATCTGGATTTTTCCGAAGTCGCCGTCATTCGCCAGCCACGGCGAAGCAAGGCGATGAAGATCAATCCATATCAGACGTTCACTCCGATGCCAGGGCGCGCGAGCGTCGAGCCTTCAACCGACATTTGGACTGACAAGCAAACCGTTTGGACGTCTCCGGAAACACAGGCTTTTGAAGCTGGCGAAGGCGAATTCATAAGCGGTATCTCGCTTGAGCAAAGGGTCGAGAAAGTCAGCGAGCGCGTCGTCAATGCCGAATTCATCCGGCAGCGAGACGTTAACTTCCGGCTGGAAGGCTTCATCGAAAATGAAACTTTGGTGCTCGTCGAGTTCGATGGTGTGCCCGTTGTGCCTACCGTTTCGGGGCCTGCCGACGAGGACGGCGTAATTACGGGGCATTTCACCACACCGCCGAACATTCCGGCCGGTTCGAAGTCCATTTACTTTGAAGGCTCGGTCGGAACGGAGGCCGGTTGCACCTACGTCGGACGCGGTTCGATCACGGTTGAGGAGTATCGCCTTACGTCGTCGCTCGAAACGACGACGGACACGATGCCCCAACCCGTCGTCAATAACACCGTCATCAATAACGTGACGAACGTCACCAATGTGACGAATGTTGCGGCGAATAACTCGACACCGATCCGTAGAGAGGGCGGAAGCGATGGCGGCGGCGGGCACGATCCGCTTGCACAGACTTTTACGCTCGCTCAATCGTGGTGCCTCTCGGGCATTCGGTTGATGTGCGCAAAAGTGGGATCGCGAAGCAATTCGATTGCGGTGCAGTTACGAACGGTTGAGGTCGGCATGCCGACGCAAACCGTTCTTGCCGAGGCGTTCGTTCCCGGTACAGACCTTGTCGAAGGCGAAGTCTTTACGGCACGTTTCAACTTCCCGGTTTTCATCCAAGGTGGCCGGGAATTTTCATTCGTGGCGCTAACGGACGACGCGGAGCATTCGTTGTTTGTGGCCGAGATTGGCAAGATCGACCTCGACACGAACGCGGTCATTTCCGAGCAACCGTTCACGGTTGGAGTACTGCTTTCATCGTCGAACGCTTCGACTTGGACGGTTCACAACGAGGCCGATCTTTGGTTTGAAATGCTCGGCTGTCGCTTTGATCCTGTCGAGCGGGTTGTCCCGATCGGCACATTCAAGGCGAACAAAATGTCGGACGTGATTATTCGTGCTGGCGTCGAATACCCCGACCCTTCGGTCGATATCTCGATCCGGCTCCGCCGACCAAGCGGCGAAGTAATCACTTCGGCACCCTCGCAAACGATCCGGTTCGACGAGTATATCCAGAATGAGGATATCCAAGTCGAGGCGGTCTTGCGCGGAACCGAGCGCATAACGCCGTTCTTGTTTCCCGATATCCAGATTATCGAGGGCGAGTTACAGACGACCGCGAACTATGCAACGCGAGCTATAGACGCCGCCGACACAAACAAGGTGTTGGTGACACTCGACGCCCGCTTGCCTGCTGGTTCCTCCGCGACGGTCCAAATTGGAATGCCGGGCGACTACCCGAACATTCCGGTTTCGAGTGCAACCCAACTCGGCGACGGCCTCGTCGAGCAAACCTTTATCCGATCCGCCTACCCGGCGGCCCTCCTCGATGCGCGCACGTTGATTACGATTACCGGCACGCCAGCGGCGCGGCCGGAGTTGTCGGCGGTTCGCATGCTACTTTCAAAGGTGTGATAAATGGCCAACACGGCAAACTACAATTGGCCTTTGCCGTCTCCATCCGGCATTCAGACGAATGAGGTCGCTAAAATTGCGACCTCATTCACGGCGATCGATGCCAAGATCAAGGCATTCGAGACTTCGTTTAGCAATCACAAGCACAACTTCGCCGAGTTGGAAGAAAAACCGACAACGCTCGGCGGCTACGGGATCACGGACGGCATGACCGCCGAAGCGGCTGCGCAGGCAATCAAAACGGCGGTTGACGACCTTATCAATGGTTCCGGGGCTGCGCTCGATACGCTGAAAGAGCTTGCCGACGCGCTCGGCAATGACCCGGAATTTGCGACCACCGTAGGCAACGCCTTGGGCGTCCGGGTCCGAGTTGATGCGGCACAAGCATTCACCTTGGCAGAAAAGGCGCAAGGCCGTTCCAATATCGACGCGCTCGGAATGGTCGACAAGGGAAAGGCTGACGGGGTCGCCAGCCTCGACAGCACCGGCAAGGTGCCTCCCTCTCAATTGCCAGCCCTTACAACGACAGCGACCGTCGGCGCGGCCATGGCCGGGGCCAACGGTAAAACGACGCCAGCGGATGGCGACTTTTTCGGCGGCGTTGAAGCTGGCGGTTCGACCATGTTCAAGACGACATGGGGCAACATCAAAACTGCCATTACGGCTATCGTGAATACCATTGTAAGCGGCAATATGGCCGGACGCGCATACCCCCGCCGCTCTGACGGCGTGGCTATGAATTTTTCGTGGTCTGGGCAAGGTGGTCAGCCGTCTTGGCTTTTTGGCGCGAATGAGCCGGGTACAGATGTTCGCGTCTACAACCCCGCCAATTTCAGCGTGAACTACGCCAGCAGCGCCAACTATGCGAATAGCGCAGGCAACGCAAATACTGTGGGCGGCTGGTCGCAAGGAACTATTGCGGATCAAGACAATTGGCGGGTGACCGACACTCGGTTTGCAGGGTGGGTGGAGCATCAAATGCAAAAGAACGAAGCATGGCACGCACCAAGTGGCTACGTTTTCACCTATGCGTCTCGTAATAGCGGCGACCAATACAATTTCGGTGCCCGTCAGCCGCAAATTTATATTCCCAATGCGGGTTGGCGAGCACTAGGAGGTTGGTAATGAAAATCTTCGGGAAGATGACAGAAGCGACCGAACGGGTTAAAATTCCACCTGTCCAAATCGGCGTGGATGACGACGGCGAACCGATCTTCGGACCGGAACAAGAATACCCCGTACGGATATTTCGCGATAAGAAGGGCGTAGACTGGTTTGACTTGGTCAAACAGTTTCCGCATCCTTATTATATTGCTGTCGATGATAATAAGCGTGTCATTTCGATGACTGACGATTTTCAGCAGTCGCAGATTGCCGCTTATACGCTGGTGGGTATTGATGCCGACTTCGGCTTCACGTTTGGCCCCGGTGGAACAGTCTACGGAGCAACTTGGACAGGCTCTGAAATCATCCGGCAGGCTGCGGAAAACGTGCCGGACGAAATAAGCCGTCGTCAATTCTTCCAGCAACTAGCGGTCACTGGAATTATAACGAACGCAGAAGCACTCGCGGCCATGAAATCAGGGGTAGTCCCACAGGCTTTGCAAGCGATCATAGATGCGTTGCCAACCGAACAAGCTCGGTTTAACGCCGAAATGCTTGTAATAGGTGCGGATACGTTCAACCGCTTGCATGCCCTCACTGAAACGGTCCGTCTGGCAATGCAATGGACCGAAGAACAGCGGGATAGTTTTTGGCTGGAAGCTTCTAAGCTTTAGTCGAATAGGGTCTATTTTCGATTGAAATGTGAAGTGGCCGCAGTTATTTAAGCTTTGCTTATTGGGGGCTTTCATGGACGGTTCAAACTTCGCATCGGCGTTGCCTATTGTTATGGCAGCGTCAGACGAGCGCTACTTTCGTAAACATGCAGTTGGATTTGCAAAGTCAGCACTTGCGGCGGGTCACAATGTTCATTTGGTTGTGTCACCTGCGCCGGGGCCGGGGCTTCCGAAGCGTGCAAGGCAGATAGAAAAGGACGTCGTTACGCCCTTTCTTGCTCGATTTGCAGCATCTGAAATTGCCCGCTTGGTTGTTGAAGTGGTCGAGAACCCTCGCGCTACAGCAGAAATGACAGACAGCGAGGCCGTGGTTTTTTATCAATCGCTTCGTTTCTTCTATCTTCCATCGCTTCTTCGAAACTACTGCCGACCGATTGTTGTCCTCGACATTGACAGTTTGGTTATGCAACCAATTCCTGCCAGACGTGACGCCGAAGTGGGGCTATACCTCCGGCTTGGCAATCAGAAGGGAAAGACTGACTTCGAACGCGAAGGAATGCAGGTTCTCGGAGCAATGGTCTATGCCGATCCGAAGGGCGCGTCTTTCTTTGATGAAGTCGGCGAATACCTCGACCGTAATCAAAGACGTTACTACATCGACCAACACGCGCTTTATCGCACGTACTTGGCTAATGAAGATGTGCGAATTTTTGACATCGCCGAAACAGGCTGGCTCGACTGGACCTTCAAACCCGGCGCGACGGTCTGGACTGCAAAAGGCAAAAAGAAGCGCAGAAATCTAACCTACGTGCGCGAACGATTGCGACTGGAAGGGCGTGGCGTTCTGGCCTCCGCCATTGTCTTGACGGGATACGCTCTTGGGTTGATACGCACTTAGAAAAAGAGCCGCCTCCGGGCGGCTTTTCTGTTTCCAACGACCGCCCTTGAGGCGGTTTTTTATGCCCGAAAGCCCGGCCATCGCGCCGGGCTTTTTGTTTTGCATTGCTCACAAAGGAGACTTGAGCATGAGCGATCCAACTTTCGGCCTGTCGATTACTCGCGTCGATAACGAACCACGGCCCGCAATTCTTACCGACATGTCGATTGTCGGTCTGGTATTCACCGCGCCCGAAGCCGACACGGCCGCCTTCCCTCTTAACCGCGTCGTGCAGTTCTATTCTGATGACATTGCCATGTTGGCGAAGATGGGGAAGACAGGGACCGGCCCGATTGCAGTCGAGCTTATCAATCAGCAGCTTGGCGAGTTTCAGGCCTCGGCAACCATCATCGGCGTTCGTGTGGAAGCTGGCGCAAACGCCACCGAAACGATTGTCAACCTGCGGGGCGATATCAACAGCCGTACCGGCATGTATGCTCTTCTTAACGCAGGCGCAGAGCTTGGCCTTACGCCACGCCTTATCTGCGTTCCCGGGTTTACTTCGCAGATGACCGGCATTGTTAGCGGCGTGACCGTCGACACGGCAGGAACCGGCTATGTCGTGGGCGATGCAGTTACCGCGACGGGCGGCGGTGGAAGTGGCTTCACTGCCGAAGTCTCGGCGATTGGCGCAGGCGGCGCAATTACTGCCGTCACCATCACCAATGGCGGAACGGGCTTCACCTCGGCCCCAACGCTGGCAGTGACTTCGACCGCAGGCGAAAACGCCGCCCTCACGGCAACCGTCGACACGGCGAGCAATGCGATTATTGCGGGCCTGCCGACGCTTCTGGACCGGCTTCTCGCCGTGGCCGTTGTTGACGGCCCGTCGACCGATCAGACGGCGGCATTTGCTTGGCGTGCGAGCATCCAGTCGGAACGCATCATTCCGGTTGATAGTGGCGTCAAATACATGAACGACGAAGGCGAGGTCGTCGTCGTTCCCGCCTCGCCTGCAATTATCGGTGTTGCGGTTCGCCGGGATCACGAGTTCCAAGGGCGGCCGTTCCATTCTTGGGCCAACCAGCCGATTTACGGGATCGTCGGGCCGTCGCGGCCGATTGAGTTTTCGATCCTCGACGGGGCGACGGAAGGTCAGCAGCTTTTGGCGAAGAACATCGGCGTTATCGTCCGGGGCGAAAGTTCCGACGGCGCTATCGCCGACGGCGGATATGTCTATGTCGGTACGGATACTTGTTCGGAAGATACGCTTTGGCGTTTCTACAATCAGGTGCGCGGCCGCGATTATATCCACCTGATGTTCATCAAGACGCTTCGCTATTTCCTCGGCCGTCGCAACATTGATCGCGGGACAATCGAAGACATTCTCGCAACGATGAAGGGCGGACTTCGCGACATTCAGGCTACCGGCGACCTCCTCGGCTTCCGCGTCGGCTTCAATAAGAACGCGAACAGTCCGGAACAGCTTCGCCTTGGTCGCTTCACTGTGGCGTTTCAGGCGGAGGAGCCGCCCGTCCTTCGCTACATCGGCATTCAGTCGGCGCGCTATCGCCCGGCGCTCGATGCCCTCCTCGACGACCTGCTTACGAGCCTCGACGTCGCAGCTTAACCCGGTTCGCGCGGCGGCTTTGGCCGCCGTTGTTCCCTCTTGTTCCTCGATTTCGGAGAAATCAACAATGTCGAACATTTACATCATGGAGGCTGCGAACCTTTTCGTCGGCGACCACGATCCGAAGAACTCCAAATTCCTTACTCTTGAGGAATTGAAGCTCTCCGACTTGCAGGAGACGCTTGTCGATCACACGCCGGGCGGCGGCAAAGTTGGCGTTGAGTTCGCCGTCGGCGTCCAGAAGCTTGAACCTACGTTCAAGCTCAAGGGTTGGGACGCTCCTCTCCTGCGGGACTTTGGCCTCGGAACGACAAAGCGGAAGGTATTCACTGCCTACGGCATCGTGCGAGACAAAAAGACGGGCGACGCGCTGGAAGCAAAAGCAATCATGGAAGGACGCCTTTCCAAGGTTGCGCCCGAAGCGTTCAAGCGCGGCGAAACGATGGGGCATGATTATTCCATCAACGAAGTGCTGCACTACGAAGTTTTCTTCGACGGCAAGGAAGAATTCTATTGGGATTTCTTCACAAACACGCTTCGGCAAGGTGGCGTCGATCCCGATCCGGACTTCAACAATATCCTGCGTATCAGCAACGGCGGGTAACCGCTGAATAGCTTCCCCTCCCCGGCCCGCTCTCATGCGGGCCTTTTTTTTTCTGTTTCAGGTTCCCAAATGACAAAGCACACGCTCCAATACCCGATCGAAATCAACGGCTCGACCGTATCGTCGGTTACGATCCGCAGGCCGAAAGGCGGCGACATGGTCGTTATCGGTGACGACGTCGCTCACCTGATGCGCTTCTATTCGTCGAATGCTAAGGCGGCCCAAGAAATCAACAACGCTCAGGTGGCCGCAGAGCTTTCCGGTTCCGAGCCTGATTTCGACAAGATCGCATCGAAGATGACGCCGCCAGACAGCCGCGTCTATACGGCAATGGTTGCCATCGTCGGCCGTTTGACAGGGATCGGTGAAGCCGCCGAGGAACTGGACGTCGCCGACCTTCAAGATATCGCTGCGAAGGCGCTCAACACGGGGGAAGCTCCGGGGCGTGGGGCGGCGACGAATGGCGTCGAGCAATAGCTCTCGTTGCCAACGCTACCAACACGCCCCTGACGTTCTTTCTCGACCTCCCCGTCGGTGAACTTCTCGACTGGCTTGAAACGGCATCGAAACTACCCCCGAGGCGTATCTAAATGGCAAATCTTACTTCCGTTCTCACGGTTCGGCTGATCGATGCCGTTGCCGGACCCGCTCGCGCGGCGGCGAACTCAATTCGGGGCATCGGCAATGCCGTTGACAGCACGAACGCGCGCCGCCTCGCCATTGGCGGGGCGGTTAGCACAATGGTTTCCGACGTTGGCAAGCAAACGCAAATCCTAAAGCGGAACCTTCACAGCATGACCACCGGGCTTTCAATGCCCGCTGGTTTCTTGACGTTCTTTGGCGCGCGCGCCGTTTATGACTTCGAAAAGACGTCGAACGCTCTGCAAGCTGTTACCGACATAACGGATGAACAGCGCAAATCTATCCAAAGCTACGCGAAGGAACTCAACGAGCTTTTCCCGGCCACAAATTCGGAAATCATGAAGGGCGCTTATGAACTCGGCCGAGCCGGGTTCAAATATGATCAAATCATGGGTTCCATGAAGGGCATGCTAAACCTCGCGCTGGCTGGCGACATTGCGATCAAGGAAAGTTCCGATATCGCGACGAACATTTTGACTGCGATGCGCCTTCCAATGAAGACGGTCGAGCAAGCATCGGACAGCTTGACCCGCGTCAATGACGCCCTCGCCTATTCCGCGTCGAACTCGAACACCGACGTCCGCATGATGGGCGAAACATTCAAGTACGTCGGCCCGATGGCCGCCGCTGCGGGACTGTCAATCGAACAAGTCGCGGCCGCTTCTATGGTCATGGCTCGAAACGGCATCCGCGCAAGCGAGGCGGGCGTCGCAATGCGATCCGCACTCGTGCGCATGGTTCGGCCGACAAAGCCAATGCTGCAAGCTCTTGGCCGCCTCAATGTGGACATTGACAAGTTCGTAAAGGGCGGACGACAGATTAGCGCTCAAGACGTGGTTTCCTCGCTTGCAATCGACGGCATTGATGCAAGCTCATTCTCGAAACAGATTGAGCAAGTTCTCAACGATCCGAGCCTAAATACATCATTGAGCAAGCTCTCGGCCAAACTCGCCGAAATCATCGGCGGCGACGGCACGGCCGTCGACAAGTCGAAGCTCGCCGAAACGATTACGGACGTTCTTACGGCCGCCGGGTCGGAAGTGGACTTTTTCGGGTTCATTCGCGCCCTACGCGAAAAGGGTGCCGACCTTGGCGACATTGCACGCATCTTCGATGCTCGACAGGGGTCGCGTTTGATTACACTTCTTGCGGGTGACCTCGATAAGGCTTTGGCCGACGTCGAGAAGAACGCCAAGGGCGCAACTGACCGCATGGCTAAAACGATGATGAAAGGCATCGTCGGAGATTGGGCCGAGTTCGAAGCGTCGGTCGAAAATCTATTTGTGTCGATTGCGGAAAGCGGCGTCCTGAAAACCGCGTCCGAAGCTTTCAAACTTGCCGCTGACGGGTTGAAGTCTCTCGCGCAGTCAAACCCAAAGCTCCTCGAATTCGGGACATACGCCCTGATGATTGCGGGTGTGCTCGGGCCGATCGCTCTTGTCGGCGGGGGCGTGATTTCGTTCTTCACGTCCCTTCTCGCAATGCTGTTGCTGGTGACGAAGATCGGGCGCGGCGCGCTTGGTGTTGCCGGTGCTGCGATGGGTATCTCCGGTGCCGCTGGCGCTACCGGAGCCGGAGTGGCTGCCGCAGGTGCGGCGGCGGGTGCTGGCGCAGCATCGAAGGGAAGCTCGCTTCTTGGCAAGGCTGCCAAGGGAGCCGGTATCATCGGCACCGCTTGGACTATCAAGGAAGTGCTCGACGCTGTTGATCCCGAGGGCAATCTTTGGGGCCTCACGAGCGGCATTGACGCGTGGATCGAAAGCAAGACCGGCATCAACCCGTCGAAGGTCGGCGGTAGTGAGCGGGTCGGCCCGGAAGCAACCGCCGAGGAAGGCCGGGCACATGACATTTCCGAATGGCAAGCCCGCCAAGCGGAAATCGACGCCCGACTTGCTCAAATCGAGAAGAACACCCACCCGGCCATGCGCGACATGCCGAACGTCGAGCGGGATAATTTGCAGACCGAGCGCTCTATGCTCGACCAGCAAATAAATGCGGCAATTCCGCAGGCGCAGCCTGCCGAGGCTGCGGCGGCCGCCAAGCAAACGATGGATGGATATAATTCCGCTCTTTCGACCGAACTGTCGGCCGCCGAACAGCAAATTGACGCGTTCATGGCGCGCATCAAGCAGAAGATGGCGACGACCCTTAGCCCGGTGATTTCACCACGCCTTGATACGTCGTCAATTTCGGGGCTTCACGCTGATATAGGAGTTGAATAATGCTTTTCCTTCTCGGCGCATTGTCTTTCGAGATTTGGCCGCTCAACCCCATCGGCACCGATAGCGAGAACGGCGGTGACTACGTCGAAAAGCCTGTAATGGGCCGACGTCCGCCTCTCGAATTTGTCGGCGAAGCTACAGAGAGTTTTTCGTTCTCGGCCGTGCTGTTCCCTGAAAAGCTTGGCGGCCTCGACAAACTCGACCAGCTTCACACCATCCGAAAAAGCGGCATTCCTCAATACCTCATGCGAGGCGACGGGAAGCCGCTCGGCTGGTTTGGCGTGACGGGCGTTAAGGAACAAGGTTCCTACCTTTCGGCGAAGGGTGTCGGGCAGCAAATCAACGTCGAAATCAGCTTGCTGCGGGGCGACGCTCCGCAAGATGCAGACTATTTCGCATCGGTAATAGGGATGCTGGAATGAGTTACCAAGGCAACGCGGAAACGATCGTCGTCAAAGGGGAAGCTATCACGCTTCCCCTTCTTGTTTGGCGACGCTTCAAAAGGCAGCCCACCGGCTTTGTTGAGCGCGTTCTCGACTTGAACCCTGGCATTGCTGACCTCGGCCCCTTCCTGCCGGTCGGAACCGAAATCCTGTTCCCGATCGATGCGCCTGAATTGCAGACGAAGGAACGAGACACCGTTCATCTTTGGGATTGATCGAATGACAACGAGCAAAAAGACCGAGTGCGTTGTCATTGTCGACGGGCGCGACATTTCCAGCGCTCTAATGCCCCGGCTCCTAAATCTGAATATCTCGGATAAAGCGGGTGCATCGAGTGACACGGTTCGCATCGACCTTGACGATGCGGACGGGAAAATCCTCCTCCCGAGCGAAGGCGTTTCTATCTCTGTTTCGCTTGGCACGGTCGGGAAAGGCGCAGGCGTTGCCTTTCGTGGCGTGGTTGATGAAGTTCGCTCGAAAGGCTCGCGGAGCGAGGGCCGAGTTCTGTCGATCAGCGGAAAAGGCTTCGACGCGCAGGGGAAGGCGAAGCAACAGCAAGAAAAACATTGGGACGAAGAGAAGCTCGGCGACGTTTTCGGCGAGGCGGCAAAGCTCGGCGGGATTGAAAGCGTTCGCGTCGACGAAGAACTCGCCTCGATCGTGCGGCCCTATTGGGCGATGCAATCGGAAAGTTTCATTCATTTTGGCGAACGTCTCGCGCGTGAAGTCGGCGGGACATTCAAAATCTCGAATGACGTTGCGATCCTTGCCAAACGCAACGGCGGCAAGTCGGCCGGCGGGAAACCGCTCGCTGTCATCAACGCGGCCTACGGCGACAATCTTATCGCTTGGGATATCGCACCCGTCACCGGCCGCCCTCGATACTCGAAAACTAAAACCCGTTGGTACGACGCCAAATCCGGCACGTGGAAAACGGAAGAAGTCGAGATTGAGGACGAAAAGGCCAAGGCCGAGTTTACCAGCCGTTACCCGGCCGGAGATGCTGCCGAGGCCAAGCGCTTATCAGAAAGCCGGAAGGCGGACAGCGAGCGCGCCAAGGGCGAAGGCTCGATCACGATCGACGGCAATGCCGATGCGCAGCCCGAGGGAACGGTCAATCTAAGCGGTTCGCGTCCCGGAATTGACGGAACGTATCGCATTGACACCGTCAATCATGACTTTTCGCGCTCGACGGGTTGGGTGACCCGCCTCGACGTCAAACAACCGCAAGGCGACGCGGGGAAGGACAAGCGCAAGTCCTCCAATAAAAGCCGCTCCGGCGGTCGGGCCGCACCGCCGTTATCTTCAACATCGAATAGCGGGCAGGCAGGCACGCCGTCCCTGTCAGGCAATCCCGACAGCAATATCGCTTAAGCGCCGCCGCTTCGGCGGCATCCTCACCGAAAGGAAATTGAATGACTACCGTGCTGACTATTCAGCGGCGGTTGGCTTCGCTCGGCTACAACCCGGGCGCGGCTGACGGCTTGATCGGCCCCAAAACGCTAACCGCAATCGATGCGGCCCTTACAGCCCTTGCAGGTAAAGGAACCGCTACGCCAAGCCCTGCGGTTCGCTTTTTGCCGGAAGAATGGCTCCCTTGGGCGCAGATGCAACGTGTCATCGTCCATTGGACGGCCGGAGCGAACAAAGCGAGCGCGGTCGATAAGGCTCATTATCATGTGCTTATCGAAGGCGACGGCACTCCGGTGAAGGGCGATCCGTCGATCGCTGCAAACCAAGCGCCGGTATCGTCCGGCTATGCCGCCCACACGTTGAATTGCAATAGCGGCTCGATTGGCCTGTCGCTCTGCGGCATGGCCGGTGCGGTCGAGAAGCCGTTCAACGCTGGCAAATATCCAATCACCCGGCAGCAATGGGAAGCGGCGATTAAGGCCGCTGCCGACCTATGCCGCCGCTACTCGATCCCGGTCACCCCGTCGACCGTGCTTTCGCACGCCGAAGTGCAGCGCACGCTTGGCATCCAACAGCGGGGGAAATGGGACATTGCGATCTTGCCGTTTGAGCCTTCGCTCAACACGGCCGCTAAGGTCGGCGACGCATTCCGCGCCGCCGTCAAAACCATCCTCTAACCGAAGGAGAATTCGGAATGAGATTTTTTTCTATGATCGGCGTGGCCGTGTGCGCGGTTGCGGCTCTTGCCCTCGCGCTCCCGGCCGTTGCGACGGCCGAGGCCGCATCGTCACCGCCTGGCTTTTTTGAAAGCGTGAACCCGCTTCTCTTTAACCTCGTGTCGGCTGCGATCGCCGTCGGCGTGGGCTACGCGATCAAGCGGTTTACCGATTGGACCGGGATCGCAATCGAGGCGAAGCATCGAGAGGCGCTTCAATCGGCTCTCGAAAACGCCGCTCGGCTCGCAATCGGGCATCTGGAAAGCAAGCTGGTTGGCAAACCTGTCGACCGAAGTAATCCGGCCCTCTTGGCTGCGACAAAATACGTTCGGCAATCGGTCCCCGATGCGGTCGGCTTCTTCAAGCTGACGGACGATAAGATTACCGACCTTATCAGTCCTAAACTCATTCCGAAGGCGTAGCGCCAATGACTGCGACCCTTCTCGGCATTCTCACGGGGGCGGCTGCAATAGCCGCCCTTTTCTACAAGGCGTTTTCTGCGGGCAAACGGGTGCAATCCGCCGAAGACTTAAGGGGCAAGGCGGATAGCTATGAAAAGGAAATCGAAAGGATTGGTCGCGCTGCCGATGCTCGCGCTTCTGCCGAGCGTAATGCTCGCGGCGGGATGCTCGATGACGAATGGACAAGGGATTAAGCAAGATGTGGACACGGACGCAGTTTGCGCAGTCTGGTTGCCGATCTCGTCGAGCAAGAGCGACACGGCGCAAACGAGGATCGAGGTTAAGGGCAACAATGCCGCCCGGAAAGAATGGTGCAATGTCGCTTCATGAATTCTTGACAAGCCTCGGCCTCAATCCGAACTTCATCGTTGCGGGCACTGCCGGCGGCTTCCTGCGGGCGCTATCCAGAAAGCAATTCAAAATCCGCGAAGTCGTGTTCTCGCCGATTTGCGGCGCTCTTGCGGCCGCTTATCTAACCGAGCCGATCATCCATTACGCCCGCATGATGAATTGGCCTATGCCGACCGACGGCGCGCCCGAGGCGACGAACAATGCGGCAGCCTTCCTTGTCGGCGTCATAGCAATGTGGATTACCGACATTCTGGCCGACCGCCTTTTGCGCTTTGTAAAATCGCGAGACAAAGAATAGAAAAAGCCCCGCTCGGTTAATCGCCGAGCGGGGCTTTTTTTGTTTTCCGGCTTTATCAGGCGTAAAACCGGCCGATCCTATGCGAAATCCGTTGTTTTTGGCGTGGTAGCGTATGGGGAGTTCGAACAGAACGGGCCTCCGCTACCATCGTTCTCCCTCTCCAGACATCTGTGTCAAATGCCTATAGCTTGACCGGCTATCGATGCGCTTTATGTTGTGCGCGTCATTATTTAACGTCGGCACATTCATGCAAATCATCGCTCTCGATCATGTTCAACTGGCAATGCCTGAAGGTCAGGAGCAGAAAGCGCGCGATTTTTATGGTTCGACCCTCGGCTTTGCGGAAGTTCCAAAGCCTGAGAATCTGGCGGCTCGCGGCGGTTGCTGGTTTGAGAATGGAGCAATCAGGCTTCATCTGGGCGTCGAACGCCCTTTCGCACCTGCGCGCAAGGCACACCCTGCATTTCTGGTCGATAACCTCCATGACACGATCGCGCATCTGACGCGAGCGGGCATCGAAACCATCGGGGATGAGCCGCTGCACGGTTATGAGCGTTGCTACATCCACGATCCGTTCGGCAATCGTATCGAATTGATGCAAAAGATAGCCTGACGGCGATGGCCATCAGGCTATAAGTTTTAATTCGCTGCAGCTGCGATGATGCGACAAAGCCCTTCGCGTACCACCGACTTGCTGGTCGCCTGCCCCGCCTGAATACTGAAGATCGCATCGACACGAGTGCCTTTACCCTGCGCCCGTGCAGTGACGCGCAAGGTCTGGATGCGACCCGATCCGGTTGTTTCCTGAAACGCGTCAATCGAAGCGAGCTGCTTGTTGATCTTGATGCCAGAAAAGCCTTCGGCTGCGACGGCTTGCGCCAGACGCTGCAAGGCGGTCGACGATTTCACACCGGCAAAGCTTTGTGTCGAGCGATAGCTAATCGCTGTTACGAGTGGAACACCCTCGGACTTGAAATTCTGTTCGCACGAAGCAGCAAAGCCTGCCCCGGTTGTCGCCAGGGTCAACAGACCCGTAAGCAGAAACACCCGCATTCATCTCTCCCTCAACTATATTAGACAGTTAGACTATTAAATCGTGGCAGCGGCTTCGCCAACGGGAAGTTGATGGCCATGCGGCAACACTTCACTGGATTGTGGCCGACGCAGCGACTATATCCGGCCCAAAGCCCGCTACCCGGCGAAAGGCAATCGACAAGCGATCATGACTGTTCTCATCAACCAGCCTCACCCGTCCATCGATCCGGTTTCAATCGAGAAACTGGTGGCCACTTTCTATGGACGCGCACGCGAGGATGAAGTCATCGGGCCGATCTTTGCCGATGCGGTTCATGATTGGGATCATCACATCGCACAGATCGCCGCGTTCTGGTCGTCGGTTATTCTCAAGACCGGCAATTATGAAGGCCGCCCCATGGCGCCACATCTGAAACTGGGACTCAAGAACGAACATTTCGACCGTTGGCTCGACCTTTTCGAGACAACCGCACGCGAAATCTTCCCGCCGGAAGCCGCGATCATTTTCATAGACCGGGCACGGCGCATTGCCGACAGTTTTGAAATGGCGATTGCTACCAATACGGGTCAGATTTCCGCACCACGGCATTCGCGCCGCCCTCTTTAACCAAAAGAGGACGCAACCTTTACGGGCAATGCCACCCATCTTGTCATCGAATATTTAACTATATAAGCACGTCCGCAGAATAGCCGGGCCGCAATTCAGTTGCGTCAATAGAAAATAAAGGCTTGCGGGAGCAGAATAAAGCCTGACGCACGATGGTGTGCTTGCGGATTAACTAATATTCGCAACATATCACTTGCATAAAGGGGCAGAATTTCGAACAGTTACCGCAGCTTTTTGAAAGCTCGATAGATCGTGTATCGCGTCAACCCAGACGTGAAGTTTCGACTTGAGCGGATATGCAGGGAGTTAAACTATGAATGAATCCATTCGCGAACTTTTGGCCAAGGTCGGCGGCCTGCCGGGCCCGGTGACGGACATCGCCGACGATGCCGACCTTTACAGCGCGGGCCTGTCCTCCTTTGCATCGGTCCAGCTCATGCTTGGCCTGGAAGACAAGTTCGACATCGAATTTCCAGACCAGTATCTCAATCGCAAATCTTTTGCGAGCATCAAGGCCATCGAACAGACGATCACCCAAATTCTCAAGGACAAAGAGGCCGCATAATGAATGCCGGGGCGGGAAACAGTCTTTCAGAGCGCGTGGGCCGCGTTGCGGCCATAGCGGGTAAATTTTCCGATAGCGTCGATAAGGAAGGCCGCTTCCCGTGTGAAGCAATCGATGCGATGAAGGCCGAAGGTCTGCTGGGCATTCAGGTGCCGAGCGAATTCGGCGGCGAGAGTGCAGAGATCGACCAGATTGCAGAACTGTGCTGTGTTCTTGGTCAGTCTTGCGCATCGAGCGCAATGATTTTCGCCATGCATCACATCAAGCTTTCAAGTCTGGTGGAGCACGGCCAGACGGTTGAATGGCACCGGGACTTCATGCGCAAGGTCGCAAAGGACCAGCTGCTGCTTGCTTCGGCTACGACCGAAGGCGGCATTGGCGGCGATCTGCGCAACTCGATCTGCGCCATCGAGGTCGAAGGTGATATCTGCCGTCTGGAAAAGAACGCCACCGTCATTTCCTATGGTACCTATGCGGATGCCATTCTGATCACATCGCGCTCCCACAAGGATGCCGCATCGTCGGATCAGGTGATGACCGTGTTCCTGAAGGACCAGTACACGCTCGAAAAGACCCATGACTGGGACACGCTCGGCATGCGTGGCACCTGCTCGGAAGGTTTTGTATTCCGTGGCGAGGCGGACAAGGTGCAGATCCTGCCGCATCCCTTTGCCGAAATCGCAGCCCAATCCATGCTGGCGCAGTCGCATACGCTGTGGAGTTCGCTCTGGTATGGCATCGCCGTCGATGCGGTCAACCGCGCGCAGGCATTCGTGCGCGCCGCAGCAAAGCGCAATCCGGGTGCGCCGCAGCCGGGCGCTCTGCGCGTAGCCGAAGCGTCCAACATGCTTCAGATGCTGAAATCCGAAATCGTCGCTTGCCTTAAGACCTATCGCGAAGCAAAGCACGATCCGGACAAGCTGGCCTCGATGGGCTTTGCGATTGCGATGAACAATCTCAAGATTGCCGCATCGCAGACGATCCTTCAGATCATCAATCATGCCATGCTGGTCTGCGGCATCATGGGCTACAAGAACGGTACGCCTTTCAGCCTCGGCCGCCATCTGCGTGACGCGCATTCGGCGCAGTTGATGATTTCCAACGAGCGCATCCTCGGCAATACAGCCACCATGCTGCTCATTCACAAACAGAACACCAGCCTTTTGGGGTAATTGCCATGGATGCTCAGAGATCATTTCTAGACCGGCTTTTCGATTCCGGTCTCCTGATCGACACCGGCGTGGAAGGCCTATACGGACGTTCCGGCCAGTTCGAAGATGTCATCCAGGCGTTTGAACGCCTGATCGACCGTACCGGAGGCAATGACGGCGCCGAAGCGATCCGCTTTCCACCCGGCATGAACCGCGCTTTTTCGAAAAAAGCGGCTACATGAAAAGCTTCCCGCAGCTGGCCGGCACCGTGCACAGCTTCTGTGGCTGCGAGCTTGACCACGTCAATCTCATCAAATGCATGGATGAAGGCACGGACTGGACGCTGGAGCAAAAAGCAACAGACATCGTGCTGACGCCTGCGGCCTGTTATCCGCTCTATCCGACTGTGGCCAAACGCGGACCGCTGCCGCAGGGCGGCGGGCTTTACGACCTGCAATCCTATTGCTTCCGTCATGAACCGTCGGTCGACCCTGCCCGCCAGCAGCTTTTCCGCATGCGGGAATATGTGCGCATGGGCACCGAAGCCGATGTGATGTCGTTCCGCCAGCTCTGGATCGACCGTGGCACTGAAATGATGAAGAAGGTCGGACTGCCGGTCGAAATCGACGTCGCCAACGACCCGTTCTTCGGACGCGCAGGCAAGTTGCTGGTCAACAACCAGCGCGACCAGAACCTGAAATTCGAGCTGCTGATCCCGATCACCAGCGTCGAAAAGCCGACCGCTTGCATGAGCTTTAACTATCATCAGGACCAGTTCGGCGTGAAATGGGGCCTCTCCCTCGATGACGGTGCGGTGGCGCACACGGCCTGCGTCGGGTTCGGACTGGAGCGCATCGCGCTGGCGCTCTTCCATCATCACGGTCTGGATGTTGAAATCTGGCCGGAAAACGTACGCAAGGAATTGTGGGGCTGATCACCACCATGCAGGCAGTTTTTCCGAACATCGCGCCCGACCGTTACACGCCGCACGCTTTGCATGCCCAGACGCGTATCTGGCCGGAAACCAACTGCTATGTCGATCTTTGGATCGAAGTGCTGGCAACATTGGGTGTCGCTCCGGAAGCCATGCTCGGTTTCACGCTGACACAGGATTTCGAGGGCGACCAGTTCACCTTCTTCAAGGTGCCGCTGGAAGACCTCGAAGCCCTTTATGGCGTGCGGGCGACGGAGCTTGCGATTTTCGACCGCGTGGAAAGCCATGTCGCCGAGCAGATCGCGCGCGGACGCCTCTGCATGATCGAAATGGACAGCTACTTCATGCCGGATACGCATGGCGTCAGCTATCGCACGGAACATGGCAAGACGACCATCGCCATCAACCGTATGGACGTCGAAAACCGCTTGCTGGACTATTTCCACAATGGCGGTTTCTATCATCTCGAAGGTGAGGATTTCGACGGTGTCTTCCAGCGTCATCTGACGGAAGCCGACCTGCCCTTCCTGCCCTATACGGAATTCGCCAAGTTTCCGAAGCATGTGCCGGATGAAGCGCATCAGCGACGCGTTGCCGAAATCCTTCTGCCCCGCCACTTTGCCCGCAGGCCGAAGGAAAACCCTATTCGTGCCTTTGCCAGCGTGTTTCCGGGACAGGTTGAAGCAATCGCGGAACGCCCGTTCGGCTTCTTCCATAAGTATGCATTCAACACGCTGCGCCAGCTCGGCGCGAATTTCGAACTCGCGGCAAGTCATTTCGACTGGCTCGGGCAAGGCAGGCGCTTTGCAACGGCCTCGGCAGATGCCTTGCAGATTGCGGAAACGGCAAAGGCTGTTCAGTTCCAGCTCGCCCGCGCCGTCATGCGCAAGAAATTCGACGCATTGGCCGGAACGCTACAACCGGCGGCAGATGCCTGGGATCGGTTGACGGCAGCGCTTGCAGCGGAACTTGGTCGCGATGCGGCTTGAACTAAACCCGACCAAACGACCGCTCTCGACCGGCTGGCGGCTTGCTGTCACCGGCCCGGATGCGGCGCAAACGCCGCATGATGCCAAGTCCAGTACGGCGATCAATGGTGCGCCGGTGCCCGGCACAGTGGCGGAAGCTCTGGAAAAATCGGGGCATTTCGACCGAAACAATCCCGTAGCGCTCGATAGCAGGCAAGCCTGGTATTTCCTTGATATCGAGGAGACACCCGGCCCCGCCACACTCCATTTTGGCGGGCTTGCCACGATTTGCGACATCTTTTTCAATGGCGAATTGCTGCTGCAAACCGACAGCATGTTTCTCGGCCATGATCTGCCCGTTACACTGACCGGCAAGGACGAGCTTGCCCTCTGTTTCCGCGCGCTCGCGCCTCGCCTCAGCCAAAAAGGCCCGCGTGCCCGCTGGCGCACGCAACTGATGAACACGCAAGGTCTGCGCCTCATTCGCACGACCGCGCTTGGCTATATGCCAGGCTGGTGCCCGGAAGTGCATGCCGTGGGTCCATGGCGTCCGATTTCCATCAGCCGTTCTGATACGGAGACCATATCCGACATCGCCATTCAGGCAAGACTGACAGAAACCGGCGATGGCGAACTTCAGGTCAGTTTTACCTATAGCGGCAAGGCCGAGGCACCCACTCTCCATTGCGCGGGGCAGCAGATCGCCTGCGAGCGCCAGACTGACAATCATTGGACGGCAAGGCTGACGCTTCCTAATATTGAACCATGGTGGCCACACACGCATGGCAATCCAACGCTTCACAACGTCGAACTTTCGCTCGACGGCGAACTACGCCTGCTGGGGCGCACTGGGTTCCGCCGCATCGAGGTCGATCGCGGACCGGACCGCAAGGGTTTTGCACTCAGGATCAATGGCGAGAAGGTTTTCTGTCGCGGCGCAGTATGGAGTTCTGCCGATATCGTCCGCCTTCCCGGCGCGCGCGACGATTACGAACCATGGCTGAAGCTCGCGCAGGAAGCGGGCATGAACATGCTGCGGCTGAGCGGCATCACTGCCTATGAGACACCAGATTTCTATGCGCTTTGTGACGAGCTGGGCATCATGGTGTGGCAGGACTTCATGTTTGCCAATTTCGACTATCCGGTAAAGGACGAAGCGTTTGTCGCAAAAGTGCAGGCCGAAGCTTCACAGCTTCTCACCGCTGTCAGGCATGCGCCTTCGCTGAGCATCCTCTGCGGCGGTAGCGAAATCTATCAGCAGGGCGCAATGATGGGCCTGCCGGAAGCGACTTGGAAAGGCCCGCTTACCGAGGAAATCCTGCCCGGTATCGCCGGTAAACTTTGCCCGAATATTCCCTATGTGCCGAACTCGCCCTGCGGTGGCGCCCTTCCCTTCATCAGCAATGAAGGCGTCAGCCATTACTATGGAGTCAGCGCTTATTGCCGTCCGCTGGACGATGCGCGGCGCGCGGAAGTACGCTTTGCGACCGAATGTCTGGCCTTCTCCAACGTGCCCGAAGCGCGCACGCTGAAAACCCATCTCGATGTACCCCCGGTTCACGATCCGCGCTGGAAAGCACGCGTGCCCCGCGACCGTGGTGTGTCCTGGGATTTCGAGGATGTGCGGGACGCCTATCTGGAGATGCTGTACGGCTATGATCCGGCACGGCTGCGGCGCGAGGATGTGGAACAGTATCTCCACCTTTCCCGCGCTGTTACGGCGGAAGTGATGGAAGCGACCTTCGCCGAGTGGAGACGACCGGGAAGCACCTGTTTCGGTGCACTTCTCTGGATGTTCCAAGACCTGCTGCCCGGTGCCGGTTGGGGCATGATTGATGCGACCGGCGAACCCAAAGCGTCATGGCATGGTTTGAAACGCGCCTTCCGTCCACAGCAGGTCGCCTTGACCGATGAAGGCGTCAATGGCCTCGCGATTCATGTTCTGAATGAGCAGGCAGAATCCGCTGATCTTTCGCTTGAATTGACCTGTTTGCGCGCCGGTTCGCAGCCGGTGGTTTCCGGCCGCCGTGTTCTTTCGATTGCCGGACGTTCAGCGATCACCATTGCCGCAACGGACTTGTTCGGCGCGTTCTTCGATGTCACTTACGCTTATCGTTTCGGCCCTCCGGCCCATGACGTGACCGTCGCGCGACTGAAGCGCAATGACATTACGATTGCCGAGGCATTCCACTTTCCGCTCGGACGAACAAAGGCATTTCACGACGCCACTATCGAAGTAGCTCCCATCGAAGAAAACGGAAACTGGTTCCTCGATCTGAAAACGCCGGTTCTGGCCCAATCTGTCAGCATCGATGCAGGTGACTGGCGGGCTGCCGAGAACTGGTTTCACCTTGCTCCCAACGAGACCAAACGCATCGCCCTTATTCCACGTAAGGCAACACTCGAAAAACCGTCTGGAGAAATCCGCATCGCCGGTTCGTCACGGATCGTCTGGTTCTAACCTCGCAAGGCCATTGCGCGGATCGCGCCGATATAAATCTCGCGCGAATGTTCCGGCGTCAGATTGTGATCGGCATCCGGAATGATGGCGACTGACGCATTGTCGAAGCCCTGCAGCTTGGCGCCCGCCTGATCAAAATAGAAATTGAAATGTTCGCGCCCGATATCCTTTTCGGCATAGACCAGCGCCAGCGGCACCTCACGCTGCTTCAATTCGTCAAAAGCCGAATAGACTGCCCGTCCTTCCACTGTGCGGCTGCGCAGAAGCTTGCGTGCAAGCCCGCGAATACGCCCGACAACCCCGCGCGAGATGTTACGCAGGATGGCACGGATATCCAGTTCACCGCGAAACAAGCGCTGGAATGTTTCGGCGCGGAGCGCGCGGCTGCCATAATCCTCCAGCGTGCGCTTGCCGTCGCGAACGGCATCTTCTACCGAGCGTCCCGGCGCCCAATAGAACGTCTCCGGATTGACGAGGACCGCACCGGAAATGCGCTCGTCTTTCAAGGCACTGTGGAATCCCAGAAAAGCACCGCTGCATCGTCCTGCGATAATGGGACGGCCCCAACCAATAGTGTCGAGATAGTCGAGTGCTTCGGCAACATCGGCCTCTGCCCCATTGGTATAAAGCACCTGTTCCGGCATCCCCGGATTGGGCGGGCTGTCGCCTGCATTCGCAATATCGAAGCGCAGTGATGCTATCCCTTCCCGCGCAAGCTTGCGCGCCATATCGACGGTCGTACGCCCCCACCCGACACGTCGATCATAGGCTGCGGAGAGAAACAGGACCGTCCTGCCGCGCCGCTCACCCACGGGTGCGCAGAGAACGCCTGAAAGGCGATTGCCGGAACCGAACGAGATAGGCGTTTCCACAAAACCGTCACCCGTCAAAGTGCCGCCGAGTGCCCTTTCATCCGGCTTGTTCTGCGCAGGCTGCGAACCTGCCAGACCTGCCGCCCAGTCGACAAGCCGGTCCGCGACTTCCAGCGGCAGGCGCGAGATGACCGGGTTCGAAATCAGCTTGTCGTAGTCGGTAAAAGCTTCAACCGTCACATCCGCGCCAAGCTTTTCCAGATGCGTTGCCAATTCGGCATCATTCGGACGGTCCATCCGCGCCAGCAAAAGGCATTGAGGCGCAGGCTTCGTCTCCAGCGACAGAAGATTGATCTTCTTTACATCGGCGGCCACTTCCGGCTGCATTGTCAGCGATGCGATGGAAACGCTGTTCTTGATCCTTTGCTCGTCCGTCAGGCCCAGATCGGCATCGACCATACTCGACCAGACGGCCAGTTCACGCGTGTAGAACCGCCCGGAAATGACCGGCGACAGAAGCGCCAACGCTGCGATGCCTTCGATCCGGACCGCAGTTTCGGCAGCAATCGCTGCACCAAGGCTCTGTCCAATGATGATAACGCGGCTTGCCCCGGACAGGTCACGCGCCTTCCGGGCAGCTTCAGCAAGCGTATTGCGCCAGAGCTCCAGCCCTTTGGAAAATTCGATGTCGTCGCGTCCATCGCCCGTACCGGGCCAATCGAAGCGGAAGGAGCCTATCCCCTGCACCGAAAGTCCGTCGGCGATAATGCGCCAGAATTTGCGTGTCGTGCAGAGCTCTTCCAGCCCCCAGGGGCTTGCGAACAAGACAACCGTATCAAGAGATGGGCCAACAGGGGCCTGATAAAGGCCCAGCGTGTCGCAGAAGACGACCGGACTGGCGGCAGACCGCACAACATTCGCCGGTTGCCTGTAGGATGTTTCGTTTTCCACCCTGTCGCCCATGCCTGATGCACCCCATCACAGAAATCACATCCTGCAATAATGGAAATCGCGCAAGGCACCAAGGATTTATCGCAGCGACTGCGAAAACGTGCCCCTGCCGTGCATCAAGCGCGGCAGGGTTGCAACAGGTAGAGCCCGTCTTCCAAAAGTGGAAGCTGCTCAAAAGGCCGGATCAGGCCGCTGGCTTGGTCTTTTCGCCTTTCAGCAGCTTTTCGTGACGCAGCAGCATGCCGTAGAGATCGCGAGGCTCATCTGGATCGGCAAGAAGATCCAGCTTTTCGTAGAAGCCGGTGTCCTTCAGCTTGTCACGCACATAGCGCAGGGCCGAAAAATCCTCGGTCGCAAAGCCGACGGAATCGAACAGCGTAATCTGGCGGGCATCGTTGCGTCCGGCGATCTTCCCGGTGATGACTTCCCAAAGCTCCTTGACCGGATAATCTTCCGGCAGCTGCTGGATTTCGCCTTCGATACGGGTCTGCGGTGGGTACTCGACGAAGATGTCCGAACGACGCAGAATATCGCCGTGCAGTTCCGTCTTGCCGGGGCAATCGCCGCCAACAGCATTGATGTGCACGCCAGCGCCAACCATGTTGTCGGTCAGGATCGTCGCATTGGCCTTGTCGGCGGTGACGGTGGTGATGATGTCCGCACCCTCGACAGCCTCTTCGACCGTCTTGCAGGCAACGATGTCGAAACCGGCGCCCTGCAGGTTGTGCATGCACTTGGCAGTCGCTTCCGGATCAAGATCGTAGAGACGCAGCTTGTCGACGCCAAGCAGTGCCTTGAAAGCCAGAGCCTGGAATTCGCTTTGCGCGCCATTGCCGATGATGGCCATCGTGCTGGAATTCTTCGGGGCCAGATGCTTGGCGGCTACTGCCGAAGTCGCGGCAGTGCGCAGCGCAGTCAGGATGGTCATTTCGGTCAGCAGCATCGGATAGCCGCTGCCCACATCGGCAAGAACGCCGAATGCCGTAACGGTCTGGAGACCTTCACGCGTGTTCTTCGGATGGCCGTTCACATATTTGAAGCCATAGAGCGTTCCGTCGCTCGTCGGCATCAGCTCAATCACGCCTTCCTTCGAGTGCGACGCCACACGCGGCGTCTTGTCGAAGTTTTCCCAGCGGCGGAAATCTTCTTCGACATAGTCGGCGAGTTCCTTGAGGAAGGTTTCCACGCCGACGGACAGCACCAGCTTCATCATATGATCGACGCTGACGAAGGGGACGATATTGAGGTTCGGTTGGGTCATTATTGCTCCTTGAGCGCATCCCGAAAAGTGCGAAGCGGTTTTCGGAACAAGATGCGCGTAATACAATTAGCTTGAGCATTCTGCCGCCGGATGGAACCACCCGGCGCTTCACGAATGCGGCCTCCTGAATTCAGTAATTGATGGTTGGACGGTCCATGACGCTGCGGCCCAAAAGGCTCGCCATCAGGTCGACCATCACCGTTGCGGTACGTCCGCGTTCATCGAGAAACGGGTTCAGCTCGACGAGATCGAGGCTCGTCACCAGATCGCTGTCATGCAGCATTTCCATGATGAGATGCGCTTCACGGAAGGTCGCTCCGCCCGGAACCGTGGTGCCGACAGCCGGCGCAATCGAAGGTTCAAGGAAGTCGACATCGAGGCTGACGTGCAGAAGGCCGTTTTCGTCCTTCACGCGCTTAAGGAAGCGACGCAGCAAGGCAGCAACACCATGTTCGTCGATAAGGCGCATGTCATAGACGGCAACATCGGTCTGCTTGATTGCAGCGCGTTCTGCCGGATCAACACTGCGAATACCCATCATGCAAACATTGGCGGGATCAATCGGAGCTGCCAGGGCTGGGAAATAGCCCTCAAAGCCCTTCTGGCCCGTGTAATAGGCAACAGGCGTGCCGTGCAGATTGCCGCTGCCAGTCGTTTCCAGCGTGTGGAAATCCGTATGCGCATCAAGCCACAGCACAAATTGCTTGCGGCCCTTTTCCGCCGCGCGGCGCGCGATGCCGGGAACAGTGCCTGCTGCAAGCAGATGATCGCCACCGAGGAAGATCGGAAAACCGTCTTCACTCTCACGATAAGCAGCTTCGCTGATTGCTTCGATCCAGGCAACAGCCTGCGGCAGCGCCTTGATCACAGGATTGGGATGGGCCAGCGGGCGTAGTTCGGCCGGGGCCAGATTACCGAGATCGGTAAACTCGTGACCGAGTTCGCGAATCGCATCCGCAATGCCAGCGGCGCGATAACCGTCAGGGCCCATATTGCAGCCCAGACGGCCCGTGCCTTCCTGAACAGGCAATCCCAAAATCTTGCAATGCATAAACTGCTACTCCAGAGAAATTATTGCCCTAGATTGACCATTTACGCTTGGCGATGTGAAGCAACCGGATTGGCAATTTTAACGGTTTGGTTTATCAGAATGTCGGATTGGCTTTTCAAAATGGAGAAAACATGGACGATCTGGATGAAAAGCTCATCACGCTTTTACGTCACAACGGACGGCGCAGTATTTCGGATGTGGCAATCGATCTCGGCGTTTCCCGCGCAACGGTCCGCGCCCGTATGGAACGATTGGAACAGTCCGGCGACATCATCGGCTACACGGTGATCCTGCGGTCCGATGCGGTTGATCTGCCGGTACGCGGTATCATGATGATCGAAATCGAAGGCAATGTCGCCGACCGTGTGGTCAAGGCGCTCGGCGGTTTCTCGGAAGTTTCCGCCGTTCACACCACCAATGGCCGCTTCGATCTGGTAGTGGAACTGGGTGCTGCGACGCTCACCGATTTTGATGCCGTGCTGCGCCGCATCAGGCTGGTGCCGGGCATCAAGGCCAGCGAAACCAACCTGCTGCTTGCCACACCGCGCTCGACGCGGGCGCGTCTGTAACAAAAAGCCCGGCAATTCGCCGGGCTTTTTTCGCTGTTAGGCAAGAATCGGATAATCTGTATATCCCTTGGCGCCGCCGCCATACATATGCTGCTGGTCCAGCTCATTGAGCGGAGCATTATCCTTCAAGCGACGCACAAGATCAGGGTTCGAGATGAACGGCTTGCCAAAGGCCACGACGTCAGCGCGACCGCTTTCGATCTCTTCTTCCGCCAGTTCACGATCATAGCCATTATTGACCATCCAGGCAGCTTCACCGCCAGCATCGCGATAGACCTGCTTCAGGCGCGCATAGTCAAAAGGTAGCGGGCCCTGCTGGAAGTCGCGCGGACCACCGGTCGCACCTTCAATGATATGAACATATGCAAGACCGTAAGCGGCGAGCTTGTCGAGCACATAGTCGAACAGCGGCTGCGGATCGGAATCCGAGGCGTCATTGGCGGGCGTCACTGGCGAAAGACGAATGCCGACCTTGCCCGGCGCAACCGACTTGGTGATCGCATCCACCACTTCAAACAGGAAGCGGGCGCGGTTTTCGATAGAGCCGCCATATTCATCGGTACGATGGTTGCTGTCCGAACGCAGGAACTGATCGATCAGATAGCCGTTTGCCGCATGAATTTCGACGCCGTCGAAACCAGCCACTTCAACGGCATCCTTGGCAGCCTTGGCATAGGTCGCAATGATTTCCGGAAGCTCGCTCTTTTCAAGCGCACGCGGTTCGGAGGTTGGCGCAAATTCGCCGGTGCCATCCGGATGCACAAGATAGGTCTTTGATTTGGCGATGATGGCCGAAGGCGCAACCGGCTTGCCGCCATTTGGCTGCAACGTGTTGTGTGAAATACGCCCCACATGCCACATCTGCACGACGATCTTGCCGCCTGCGCTGTGCACTGCGTCGGTCACGCGCTTCCAGCCTGCCAACTGTTCGGCGGAATAAAGGCCCGGCACATCGGCATAACCCTGTCCCTGATGGCTGATCGGCGTTGCCTCGGTGATGATGAGGCCCGCACTGGCGCGCTGTTCATAATAGGTGACGTTGAGATCATTCGGCACGGCGCGCGGTGAGCGATTACGCGTCAGCGGTGCCATAACAATACGATTGGCAAGCTTCAGATCGCCGATTGTAACTGGATCGAACAATGTGGCCATGGATACATTCCTTCAAATGGGAAAGATTGGGCAAATGGGAAAGATTGGACTGGTGAATTAAAGATCGGATACAGCTTTGATGAAGGCGGCTATCGCCTCTTCATCACGCTTGTAGAACGTCCATTGGCCAACGCGGTGGGGCATGATCAGCCCCGCCTTTGTTAGCACGGACAAATGAGCAGAAACGGACGACTGGGAGAGGCCGCACCGTTCGAACTGGCCCGCGCACACGCCCATCTCCAGAGGCATGTGCTGATCGGAGAAATGGTTCTCCGGTTCCTTGAGCCAGCTCAAAATGTCGAGACGCACCGGATTGGCGAGCGCCTTGAGTATCTCGTCCAAGGGTATAGATTGAACATCCGACATCGCAGTCACCTCGCTGATCCTTTGATACGTATCGTCATTTCCCGATATAAGTATTGAGTAAATCCGATTTATAAAGAGGCCGTTCGTTCACATCGCCGTGAACAGGAAACCGACGCCTTTCCTGTGGAACGTCGTTACTGCCTTGATTGCGCCGAACCCACATCCGACTATGTTGCCGTAAAGATTTGAGATTGGAATGAATATGGCCAACGATATTAAGCGCATTGCTGGGATTATAGCGGCGGAGATCAATGCAAAGCCCGAACAGGCAATCGCCGCCATTGGCTTGCTGGACGAAGGCGCGACCGTGCCTTTCGTCGCCCGTTACCGCAAGGAAGTCACCGGCGGCCTTGATGATACGCAGCTGCGCCAGCTTTCAGAGCGCCTCGCTTACTTGCGCGAACTTGAGGCGCGGCGCTCGTCCATTCTGGAATCGATCCGCGGACAGGAAAAGCTCACACCAGAACTCGAACTAAAAATAGCTGGCGCTCAGACCAAGGCCGAGCTTGAAGACCTCTATCTGCCCTATAAGCCCAAGCGTCGCACCAAAGCGGAAATCGCCCGCGAACGCGGTCTTGGACCGCTTGCCGAAGCCATTCTGACCGACCGCAGGCTGGTCCCCACCGAGATTGCTGCGCAATATGTCACCGGTGAAGTTGCCGATGTGAAGGCAGCACTGGATGGTGCGCGCGACATCATCGCCGAAGGCTTTGCGGAAAATGCCGAACTGATCGGCAATTTGCGCAACTATCTCAAGGAACGCGCTGTTCTGCGCTCACATGTGGTCGATGGCAAACAGGATGCAGGCGCAAAATTCTCGGATTATTTCGACCATTTCGAGCGCTGGGCAAATGTTGCAGGCCACCGGGCTCTGGCCATGCTGCGCGGACGCAACGAGGATTTCCTGTCGCTCGACATTGAAATCGACGCCGACGACACCTCGCCGGTAAAGCCGGTCGAACGCAAAATTGCAGCCGCCTATAATATCGGCGCAACCCTGCCCGGCGACCGCTGGCTGATGGAAGTTGCAGGCTGGGCTTGGCGCGTCAAACTCTCGCTCTCCCTGTCGCTTGACCTGATGCGCGACCTGCGTGAACGCGCCGAGGAAGAAGCCATCAACGTCTTCGCCCGCAACCTCAAAGACCTGCTGTTGGCCGCGCCTGCCGGTTCGCGGGCCACCATGGGCCTTGATCCGGGCATCCGCACCGGCGTTAAGGTCGCAATCGTCGATGGCACTGGCAAACTGCTCGACACAACGACGGTCTATCCGTTTCCGCCAAAGAACGATGTGCGTGGTACCCAGGCCGAGCTCGCAAGCCTGATCCGCAAACACAAGATCGAACTGATTGCCATCGGCAACGGCACAGGCAGCCGCGAAACCGAACGGCTTGTCGTTGATATGCTCACCGACATGCCAGCGCCAAAGCCGCTCAAAGTCATCGTGTCGGAAGCAGGTGCATCGGTCTATTCGGCGTCAGAAGCCGCCGCGGCCGAATTCCCGCAGCTCGACGTATCGCTGCGCGGTGCCGTTTCCATCGCCCGCCGCCTGCAGGATCCTCTGGCAGAGCTCGTCAAGATCGAGCCGAAATCCATCGGCGTCGGCCAGTATCAGCATGATGTCGATCAGTCCCGTCTGGCGCGTTCGCTCGACGCAGTGGTCGAAGATGCAGTGAACGCTGTCGGCGTTGATCTCAACACGGCATCCGCCTCACTGCTGGCGCGTGTGTCCGGTCTCGGAAAGTCTCTCGCCGAAGCAATTGTTGCGCATCGCGATGACGCCGGTGCCTTCAAGAACCGCAAGGAACTTCTGAAAGTCGCCCGCCTAGGCAACCGCGCTTTTGAACAATGCGCAGGCTTCCTGCGTATCGCCAACGGCACCGAGCCGCTTGATGCGTCCTCCGTTCACCCGGAAGCCTATGGCGTTGCCAAAAAGATCGTTTCCGCCTGCGGCCGCGATGTGCGCAGCCTCATGGGTGATAGCGCAGCACTTAAAAGCCTCGATCCGCGTGTCTTTGTCGATGAGCGTTTCGGCCTGCCAACCGTGCGCGACATTATCGCCGAGCTCGACAAGCCGGGCCGCGATCCCCGCCCTGAATTCAAGACCGCGACCTTTGCCGATGGCATCGATGACATCAAGGACCTGAAACCCGGCATGATGCTTGAAGGCACCGTCACAAACGTTGCTGCCTTTGGTGCCTTTGTCGATATCGGTGTGCATCAGGACGGACTTGTCCATGTTTCGCAGCTCGCCGACCGCTTCGTCAAAGACCCGCATGAAGTGGTCAAGGCTGGCGATGTGGTGAAGGTACGCGTGACGGAAGTGGATGTGCCACGCAAGCGCATCGGCCTGACGATGAGAAAGGACGGCGGTGAAGCCCCTGCCCCGCGTGGTCCTGCAAACCGCGACCAGCGGCCTGCCAAAAACTTCACCCCACAGCGCAAACAGGAACAACCATCAACCGGCGGTTTCGGTGCAGCACTTTTGGAAGCGATGAAGAAGAAATAAGCTAAATCTTGTTGCCGATTGGAAAGCCGGTTGAGACTTTTCTCACCGGCATTTCATCGGTGGGAATGATCCAGCCACCGCGAATAGCGATGCGAACCTCATCGCCTTCTTCCAGTCTTACCGGATCGCACACTTCAAAATGCAGGTGAATATCGGGCTTGCTGAGCGGATGTGCCTCGATGCGCGAACCGCCACCGCGATAGACCGAACGCTTGACCCGCACGGGAATACCGCCGGTTTCGGTCAATGTCAGATCTTCTGCACGAACGCAGAGCTGTGCATTGGCACGCGGCATTTCAATGCCAGAACAACGCACCTGCGCCCGGCTTCCCAGCACCAGCGCCTCGCACTGTCCCGCTTGCGCAAAGGACACGACCTCCGCAGGCAGAACCATGCCGTGCGCGATGAAGGACGCGACCATTTCGCTAGCCGGTTCTTCGTAAAGCTTGCGCGGCGTATCGAACTGCTGAAGCTTGCCATGGTCGAGAACCGCAATCCGGTCGGCAAGCGCCATGGCCTCAGCCTGGTCATGCGTGATGTAGATAATCGTCGTACCGGTACGCTTGTGGAAAGCCGCAAACTCGTTTTCCATCGAAGCACGCAAATGCACGTCGAGATTGGCGAGTGGCTCGTCAAACAATACCAGCGAAGGCGCAGCCACCAGACAACGGGCCAATGCCACGCGCTGCCGCTGACCACCCGAAAGATTGGCCGGGCGGCGATCACCGAAACCGTCGAGATCGACCAGCGCGAGCGCTTGCTTCACACGAGCCTCGCGCTCGGCTTTGGCAACTTTGGCCACCCGCAGACTATAGCCGACATTCTCTTCGACCGTCATATGCGGCCAGAGCGCATAGTTCTGGAAGACGATACCGACCTGCCGCTTCTCCGGCGGCACGTTCCCGTCAACATGGGAAACGCGGCTGTCACCAATGTGGATTTCGCCGCCATCGACGTCTTCAAAACCTGCAATCATCCGCAGAAGTGTGGTCTTGCCGCAGCCGGATGGTCCGAGAATAGCAACAAACTCGCCGTCCTTCACATCGAGCGACACTTCAGACAGGGCCTGAAACTCGTTGAAAGCCTTGGAAACAGAAGCGATTTTCAGTCGCGCCATGGCAGCACTCCGTTTGGAAGACGCCGCGCAAACAGATTTGTTGCAAGCATCAGCATGAATGTCACCGCAACGGCCAGAATGGATATGGCAGCCGCATAGGCGGAATCGCCCGCCTGTTCGAAAGAAAACATCACCACGCCCAGCGTTTCCGATCCCGACGCCCAAAGAAGCGCTGAAACCATCAGCTCACAGAAGGCGGTCATGAAAATGAGCACGCCGCCTGCAAGCGTCGCCGGGGCGACCAGAGGGAATATAATGGTCCGCAGCCGATAGAAAAGCCCCGCCCCCGCAACGCGCGCTGCTTCTTCCAAAGCACGGTCGATCTGGTGCAGCCCGGCAACCGTTGGCCGCAGCGCCAGCACGAAGAAGCGCGCAAGATAGGCAAACAGTATGATCCAAAGCGTGTTGTAGAGGCTAACACCAACCACTGGCAGCGGCTTTAAGAACATCAGCAGACAGGCAATCGCGAGAACTACGCCCGGTAACGCATAGGGCATCTCGGCTGCGAAATTGAGGATCGGCGTCCAGCGCCGTTTACGCCATGCCAGCATATAGGCAAGCGGAACTGCTATCAGCACCGCAAAGAATGCTGCCGCCAACGACAGAACCGCACTGTTGCGGAAAGCGCGCGCAGCACCAGCATGTTCAAGCAGCACGAAACGGAAATTCTCGGCTGTTGCCGTCGCAAATGTCAGCGGCACACCATAGGCCGGAACCAGAGCGGACAACGTAAGACCGATCAACGGCAGAAACAGCACGATAACAATCAGGAGCCATGCCGCGGCTTCCACCAACACGCGCCAGCGGCCAAGCGCGAAGGGTGCAGCAGGCAGCGACGTCGAAACAATGCGAAAATCGCGGCGGCGCGAGGCATATTCCTGCGCGGCGATGCCTGCCATTGCAATCAGCCCGATCAGAACCGACAGCACGGCGACGCTGGACAGCACAGCTGGGCCGCCGCCCGCAAGACGCTGATAAATCAGCGTCGGCAGAACCAGATAATTGGACGGAATTCCCAAGAAGGCTGGGATGCCGAAATTGCCGACGCAGGAGACGAAGGCCAGAGCGGCTGCGCCGATGATCGACGGCGTCATCAGCGGCAGGATGATGGTGCGCAGAACTGTCCATTTGCTGGCACCGGCACTCAGACCCGCTTCCACCAGTTCGCGTGGGAGTTTGCGCAGGCCTGCCCGCACGATCAGAAAGACCAGCGGTCCATATTGCACGCCAAGCAGAAAAATAATGCCCCAGACAGAATAGAGCGGATTGCGGCTGCCAAGCGGCGGCGCCATGCCGATGATCTTGAGGAACTGGCTGGAAGGCCCGAATAGCTGGAGCCACGCCAGCGCTGTTACCTGCGGGGCAATCAGCAGCGGGGTGACGTAGAAAAGCACAAAGACATTGCGCCCGCGCATGTCGGTGAGACCGACGAGCAGCGCCGCAACAATGCCAAACGCCAGCGCCAGCAGCGTGCCGCCAATGCCGATCTGCAGCGAATGCCATGTCGCTACCCAGGTCGATTGACTGCCAAGCGTTTCCACCAGCGCCGAGGTCGAAAACTGCCCCTGCGGCGCGACCAGTTCGACCAGCAGCCTGCCCATTGGCAGAAGCGACAGCACTGCAACAATAAGCGTTACACCAATAATCAGGGCCGCATCACGGCCCTGAAGATCTCGGAACATGCGCATTAAAATGCCTTATCCGCCGAACAGCTCGGAAAACTGCTTCTTGTCGGCATCAGTCTGATCGAGAACCTTCTGGGTGTCGATAGACATGATATTGATCTTGGTGCCTTCCGGCAGCCATGCCGGGCGACCAACGCCTTCCTTGGCAGGCAGATAGCCCTGCTCCAATGCCAGCTTCTGGCCATCATCCGACAGGATGAAATCGACGAACTTCTTGGCACCGTTGACGTTCTTGGCGGTTGCCATGATCGCAACCGGTTCGGTCACGGCAGGCACACCTTCCGACGGGAAGACGAACTCGATCGGCGAACCCTTGGCCTTGGCATTGAGCGCCATGAAGTCAACCAGAATGCCATATGGCTTTTCGCCGCTCGCAACCGACTTCAGCACGGCGCCATTGCCTTTAACGCTTGCCAGCTCATTGGCCTTGAGGTTCTTGAAGTAATCCCAGCCAATATCCTTATTGAGTGCAAAGCCGCTCAGGAGATAGGCAGCAGCGCCCGAATAAAGCGGGCTTGGCATGACCACCTGGCCTTTGTAATCGGCCTTGGCGAGATCGGCCCAATGTTCCGGCTTCTGTGCGGCACCCGTGTTGTAGGCGATGCCAGTGGTGATCAGTTTGGAGCCGAAATAGGTCTTGTCGGCGTCATAGCTATCCGCAGCAAAACCATCAACCTTGGCTTCCGGATAGCTAAGCAGGCGCTTGTCCTTCTTGAGACCTTCCATCGTCACCGCATCAGCGATCAGCAGAACGTCAGGCTGCGGCGCGCCAGCCGAAAACTCGGCGGCAAGCTTGGTGAGGAGTTCGCTCGTGCCAGAGCGGAAAATCTGCACATCGGTGTCCGGATTGGCCTTGCGGAAAGCTTCAACCGTCTTTGTCGCATCCGCTTCCGGCTGTGACGTATAGAGCGTCAGCGTATCAGCCTGTGCCACGGCAATGGAAAGAGCAAGAAGCGCAGGTACGACAGCAGCCCGCTTCAGCATCTTGTTCATGGGATTCGCTCCTCGAATTTCTGTATAATGTTCGCCAGCATGACCAGCGATGCCGGTACAATCCTGACGCGTGCGAAGTGATAGCGCGCAGATACTGCCATGGCGATAGGCACGATCATTTCCATTCATGGTGCACCTGTCAAACATCCTGCAACGTGAACCCGGAAAAGCAAAAGCCTCCCGGCGGAATCATAACCATCGGAAGGCTTGTAAGACATTGAATGTTTTGCCGAACAGCCATCCGTATCTCCAAGTATGGAGAAGATGCGGATGGCATTAGAGGAATTGCAATGCGGTTTTATGACAACCGCAAACGCATTCCCGGTAAAAAGATCAACAGATCAGATAACAATCTCGGCGACATGTGCAACCTGCGCACCCGCCTCGTAATAGGCTTCACGCAGACCGCGGAAATTCTGTTCCTTCGGATCGCTGACCGGCAGCGGCAGATCGTCTTCGTTAATCTCGCCTGAAACAAGCTGCGAAAGCAGTTTTCCGAAGACTGTGCCCGGCGCGATGCCACGGCCGTTGTAACCGGAGAATCCAACCACATTGCGCGCGAGGCGATGGAATTTCGGCAGGCTGTCATTGGTCATGCCGATCTTGCCATACCATTCGGCTTCGAACTCGACCTCGCCAATCTGCGGAAAAAGACGCTTCAACGATTTCTTCGCCCATGCCTTATGCACGGCAGCGCCGGTATTGCGCAGTGCGCCAACGCTTCCGAAGACAAGGCGGCCCTGTTGGTCGAAACGGAAGGATGAAAGGACTTCCTTCGTATCCCACACACCCTGACGTTCCGGCAGAATGCTCTTTTTCAGATTATCCGACAGTGGCCTTGTAGCCATGTTGAAATATGGCAGATGAACCAGCTCGGCGCGCACTTCCGGCCATGGCGCATTGGTGTAGGCATTCGTCGCCACAACCACCCAGTTGGCCGTCACGGAACCCTTGGCAGTCTTGACCACCCATTTGCCGTTCTTTTCTTCGGCACCGATCACCGGGCTTCCGGTAAATACTGTCGCGCCAGCGGTAATGGCGGCATGGGCAAGCCCGCGCACATAAGCGAGCGGCTGGATCGTACCGGCGCGCAGATCGAGCAGCGATCCAGCATAGGCCTTGGTTCCAACCTTGGCTTCGGTTTCTTTGGCGTCGAGCAGCTTCACATTGGCGCCGCGGCGCGCCCACTGCTCATGGCGGTCTTCAAGTTCCTTCAGGCCCTTCTTGCCAACAGCGCAATGAAGCGTGCCCTGCTTCTCGACTTCACAGGCGATCTTGTGCTTCTCAACGATTTCGAAGACGAGCTTCGGCGCATTGCCGAGGACATCGAGCAACCGGTCACCATATTTCTGGCCAAGCACGCCGGGCAGATCATCCGGCATGACCCACATGCCCGCATTGACCAGACCCACATTGCGGCCCGAACCGCCATAGCCGATCTCGATACCTTCGAGAACGATGGCTCGCGTGCCTTTTTCGGCCAGATGCAGAGCGGTCGAAAGACCGGTGAAACCGCCACCCACAATCACGACATCCGCAGTCAGATCACCTTGCAGCGCATTCGTCTCGGGGGCGGCAGGGGCGGTCTTTTCCCAAAGACCATGGGAGCGCGGATCGTTCAGCATTGAGAGCAACCATTTTAAATAGTGGAATACGGGCACCCTGCCCGACTGTTTCTATTTCACGCCGCGAAAGCCGGTTGGACAGCGTTATTTGCGCAACAATTCATTCCGGTTTGGAATGAACCAACGGCGAATAATCCGTATTCCCTACCTGCCCGGCGATCCACTGACAAAACACCTGCGTCAGCGGATTTTCCAGCTTTCCTTCCGGCACGACGAGATAATATTCATTCTCGGTTCGCATCGGCTTCTCGAAAAGCATGACCAGCTCACCGCTGAGCAATTCCTGTTCAATCAGATAAAGCGGCAGGAGCGCGAAACCCAGACCGGCCAACGCCGCGCCAATGACCATCGAGAACTGATCGAAGCGATGCCCCCGATAGGCCGACCGCCCCTCGACACCGCAGCTTTCAAACCATTGCGCCCACATTTTGGGCCGCGTCGCAAGATGCAGCAAGGGCTCATTCTCAAGCTCTTCCGGGGCCGACGGATGACGCGCTTTCAACAGGGCCGGGCTGGCAACCGGCACGATGACCTCGCTGCACAGGAAAGTGCAGGTGGCATGTGCCCAGACCGGCTGTCCATAATGGATAGCCAGATCGAACGGCTGTTCCTCGAAGTCGAAGACACCGGAGCGCGACGCGACATTGATGGCAATGCCGGGATGCTTTTCGATGAAATCGGAAATGCGCGGCATCAGCCAGCGCGTGCCGAATGTCGGCAATGTAGCCACACTGAAAGAAGACGTTGATTGCGCCGAAGCCATGGCGCGCAACATCGTGTCCTCCGTCTGGTTCAGAAGACGCCGCACTTCCGGCAAAAATTTCCTGCCTGCGTCGGAAAGCAGAATGCGCTGGCGGATGCGTTCGAACAACAGAACACCGAGCTGGCTTTCAAGATCCTTGATCTGACGGCTGACAGCGCTCTGGGTGAGATTGAGCTCATGCGCAGCCTGCGTGAAACTGCCGTGACGGGCGGCACACTCGAATGCCTGCAGCGTGGCGATGTCCGGGATCAGTCTTCTGCTCAGCTTCATTCCATTCTCGCATTAACATAGTTGCTTTCGTCGCAAGCATAACCGCAAAACGGTCTATATGATACATTTTCATCATAATCCATGCATGTTCCTCCCAAACAAGACATGCACCACCCGAAGATGCCCCACTCGACGGAAATTTTCGCCATGAAAGACCAGAAATTCGTTTCACCGGACGCCATTCGCTCGGCTTTTTCGGCAGCAATGTCCGCCATGTACAAGCAGGAAGTACCTGCTTATGGCACATTGATGGGACTCGTTGCCGATGTGAACGCCAAGGTGCTTGCTGATGACAGTCACCTGCATGAACGTCTGACGGAAACAGATTCGCTTGAACGCATCTCTGAAGAACGTCACGGCGCGATCCGCCTCGGCACAGCTGCTGAACTTTCCATGATGCGCCGTGTTTTCGCGGTCATGGGCATGTTCCCGGTCGGCTATTACGACCTCAGCGCCGCAGGCGTTCCAGTTCATTCGACCGCCTTCCGCCCGGTTGACGATGCGGCACTGAAGCACAATCCGTTCCGTGTCTTCACCTCGCTTCTGCGCCTCGACCTCATCGCCGATGAAAAGCTGCGCGCTGAATCGGAAGAAGTCCTGTTGAAGCGCAACATCTTCACTGCCGGAGCCATCGCTTTTGTCGAAAAGGCTGAAGCCGAAGGCGGCCTCAACGACGACGACGCGAAAGCCTTTGTTGCTGAAGTACTGGAAACCTTCCGCTGGCACGATCATGCCAATGTCAGCGCCGAGCTTTACCATCGCCTGCATGACGCGCATCGCTTGATCGCCGATGTCGTGTCGTTCAAGGGCCCACATATCAACCATCTGACGCCGCGCACGCTCGACATCGACGCCGTGCAGGTTCAGATGCCGGATCGCGGTATTAACCCGAAAGCCGTCGTTGAAGGTCCTCCGACCCGCAAGTGCCCGATCCTTCTGCGCCAGACCTCGTTCAAGGCGCTGGAAGAAGAAGTATCCTTCGTCAATGCAGACGGCACCTGGACGCCGGGCTCGCACACTGCCCGTTTCGGTGAAATCGAACAGCGCGGCGTAGCGCTCACGCCGAAGGGCCGCGCGCTTTACGACAAGCTGCTCAACGACACCCGCGCCGTTGCCCGCCCTGCCCCAGACGGCTCGAATGCAGCTGAATATGTGAAGGCGCTGAGCGACACTTTTGCCGCTTTCCCGGACACATGGGCTGGCGTGCGTGAAGAAGGCCTCGGCTACTTCGCTTATTCGGTCAAGGACGCTGCAAAGCTTGAAGCTTACAAGCCGGGCACCGATATTGAGGTTCTGATTGAAGCTGGCGCGGTTCAGTTCGACCCGATCATCTATGAAGACTTCCTGCCGGTGAGTGCTGCCGGTATATTCCAGTCCAATCTGGGCGACGACGAAACACAGGAATTTGTTGAAAGCCCGAACCAGAAGCGTTTCGAGGATGATCTGGGTGCGAAAGTGCTTAATGAGTTCGAGCACTATGCCCGCATCGAACGCGAATCCATCGAAGCCGTTCAGGCAGGTCTAAAGGGCCTCGAAGCGGCAGAATAAACGCATAGCCCCGAAAAGTTGCAGACTTTTTGGACAGGACTATGCGCAAACAACTCATACAGAGAGGAAAGCCATGAACACCGCTGTTAGAAAAATCGACGTGAAGAAGGAAGCCGCCGATCTGCTTTCCAAACTCGGCGTCGATGCATCCGCTTATACCGGCGGCGACCTTGCCGGTTTCAGCCCTGTTTCGGGCGAACAGATTGCTGCGGTCAAGACCCACAGCAAGGAAGATGCTGTCAAGATCATCGACAAGGCCGATGAAGCCTTCCGCGCCTGGCGCAACGTTCCGGCACCGAAGCGCGGCGAACTGATCCGCCTGCTCGGTGAAGAACTGCGCGCTTCCAAGGAAGACCTCGGCCGTCTTGTTTCGCTCGAAGCTGGCAAGATTCCTTCGGAAGGTCTCGGCGAAGTACAGGAAATGATCGACATCTGCGATTTCGCCGTCGGTCTGTCGCGCCAGCTCTACGGTCTCACCATTGCAACCGAACGCGCTGGCCATCGCATGATGGAAACCTGGCATCCGCTCGGTGTTGTCGGCGTTATCTCTGCCTTCAACTTCCCAGTTGCTGTCTGGTCGTGGAATGCTGCTCTTGCAATCGTTTGCGGCAACTCGGTTGTCTGGAAGCCGTCTGAAAAGACCCTTCTGACCGCTCTTGCCTGCGATGCAATCTTCAAGCGCGCGCTGAAGCGTTTCGGCGATGCACCGGAAGGCCTCTCGCTGCTTCTGCTCGGCGACCGTGAATTCGGTGAAGTCCTCGTCGACAGCCCGAAGGTTCCGGTCGTTTCAGCAACCGGTTCGACCCGCATGGGCCGCGAAGTCGGTCCGCGTCTGGCCAAGCGTTTTGCTCGCGCAATTCTCGAACTCGGCGGCAACAATGCCGGTATCGTCTGCCCGTCGGCCGATCTCGACATGGCTCTGCGTGCGATTGCTTTCGGCGCAATGGGCACTGCCGGTCAGCGTTGCACCACGTTGCGTCGTCTCTTCGTACATGAAAGCGTTTACGACGCTCTCGTTCCGCGTCTGCAGAAGGCTTACGCCAGCGTCACCGTTGGTTCGCCGCTCGAAACCAGCGCTCTGGTCGGTCCGCTGATCGACAAGGTTGCTTTCGACAACATGCAGAAGGCCCTCAAGGAAGCTGCTGCTCACGGCGGCAAGGTACAGGGCGGCGAACGCGTCGATGCTGGCCATGAAAATGCTTACTATGTGCGTCCGGCCATCGTCGAAATGCCGAAGCAGCAAGGTCCGGTTCTTGAAGAAACCTTCGCACCGATCCTTTACGTCATGAAGTATTCGGATTTCGACGACGTGCTGGCAAGCCACAACGAAGTTGGCGCAGGTCTGTCCTCGTCGATCTTCACGCTCAACCTGCAGGAAGCAGAACGTTTCCTCTCGGCTGAGGGTTCGGATTGTGGCATTGCGAACGTCAATATCGGTACTTCGGGTGCTGAAATTGGCGGTGCATTCGGCGGCGAAAAGGAAACCGGTGGCGGTCGTGAGTCGGGTTCGGATGCGTGGAAAGGCTATATGCGCCGCGCAACCAACACCATCAACTACTCGAAGGCTCTGCCGCTCGCACAGGGCGTTTCCTTCGACATCGACTAATCGATCTGATTTCAGATCAAAAGAAAACCCCGCTTCGGCGGGGTTTTTTATTGGCACAATGCATCGACCGGTTGAGATTTTTGCAATGACGCGGCGAAAATGGTGCTTTCTCGAGAACCGGAGCGGAGTGTACTTTAAGGTACATGAGCACCGGAAGCGCAGAGAAGCGCCATTTGCAGACCGTCAGTGCGTAAATATCGACTGGTCGATCAGCCCATACGTTCGGAGGCGAAAGAACCAGGCGAAGCCGGAAATACAACCGTGCGATTGCCGTTGAGGAACGAGCGATGATGAATATGCGCGTGAACAGCGCGTGCCAGAACCTGCGCTTCGACATCACGTCCGATAGACACATAATCCGCCGCACTCTGTGCGTGCGTGATACGGGCGACATCCTGTTCGATGATCGGACCTTCATCAAGATCAGCGGTGACATAATGCGCCGTGGCTCCGATCAGTTTCACACCGCGCTCGTAGGCCTGCTTGTAAGGGTTCGCGCCCTTGAAGGATGGCAGGAAGGAGTGGTGGATGTTGATGATCTTGCCCGACATCTTCTGGCAAAGCTGATCGGACAGAACCTGCATATAGCGCGCAAGAACCACCAGCTCGGTGCCTGTATCATCGACAATATCCAGAAGGCGCTGTTCAGCTTCCGGCTTGTTGGCCTTGGTCACGGCGATATGGTGGAACGGGATGTCGTGATTGACGACAACCTTCTGATAATCGAAATGGTTCGACACGACACCAACGATATCGATTGGCAGAGCGCCGATCTTCCAGCGATAGAGCAGATCGTTCAGGCAATGGCCGAAACGGGAAACCATCAGCAAGGTTTTTGTCCGTTGGGCGTTGTCGTGGAATTCAAATTCCATCTCGAACGGAGCTGCCACGGGCGCAAAGCCTTCACGCAGCACATCAAGCGCTACGCCTTCTTCGGAGATGAAGCTGACGCGCATGAAAAAACGACCGGTATCCAAATCATCGAACTGGGCGCTATCGATGATGTTGCAACCCTTGCCCGCAAGATAACCCGAGATTGCGGCAACGATACCACGAGTGGACTTGCAGGTGACGGTCAGGACAAAATTATGCATCGGACTTCCTCAATTTTCGAAGGCGCAAGCCAAAGCGCGCGCCTTGAAACTAGTTCACGATGCGGCCTCCGCCATGCCAGAATGCGTAATGCACTGACCGGATTGCGCTATCAAGCGACTTTGGAAGAAAGATCGCTCTAATTTGATCAAAGATGCGGATTGCGGTCACGATACCGGGCGACAAGTTCCCGGTTCACCTCACCGGAGCCCGGCATGTTGGCGCTCAGATAAATGGGTGCGTCGCCCTTGCCCACCAGCTTCGCCGCCACATCGGCAAAAATGGCATTGAGGATCGTGACACCAAGCGCCGTCGAAACCGGACCGACCTTCAAAGAACTGCCTTCCACTTCCAGCACCGCATCGCCCGCTGGCGCATCATTATCCAGCACGACATCGGCCAGAGAAAGCAGTTGCGTGCGGCCCTTGGCGATGACGTTGGAATAGGTGACGGAAGTGACCGCGATAACGGCAGCCCCCTTCTCCCGTGCATAGCGCGCAGCCTCAATGGGAGCGGCATTCACACCGGAGTTCGACACGACGATCAGCACGTCACCTTCGCGAATGCCGTAGCGCTCGAGGATCGGCAGCACAGCTCCTTCGATCCGCTCGAAATGCGAGCTGGCAGCCGCTCCGTCCTGCAGCATGATTGCCCCGCAAAGGATCGGCACAGTGATTGCCAATCCGCCCGCGCGATAGTGCAGTTCTTCCGCCATCATGTGCGAATGGCCAGTACCGAACACATAGACGCGGCTGTCTGCCAGTGCGGCAGCAGTAATCAGCTCGGCGGCTTTGGCCATCGGCTCGGCAAGGCGATTACGCAGGCCGGTGAGCCGCGCAATGAGGTCATCAAAATAACGATCTGTAATTTCCGTCATCGACCTTACCCCGAAATCTGTTTTCCGCCAGAAAGCCATGTGGCTTTCGCAAACAGCCCATCGTCAAGATGGACGGCGTCCATCCGCATGCCGGGACGGAACGTTCCGCGATCGTTGAGATGCAGATAGCGCGCCGGATAATGGCTCGCCATGCGCAGTGCCTCGGCCAGCGTCAGCTCCAGTTCGGCCACGCCGAAACGCACCGCCGACGCCATATCGAGATCGGAACCAGCAATGGTGCCATCTGCCAGAACAAGCTTGGAGCAGATGCCGCCTGGCACACGGCGGACGGCACGCCCGTTGATCTCGAAGCTTTCGGAATCCGAACCGACCAGAGCCATGGCATCCGTCACGAAGAACAGGTGGGCATCTCCCCGTTTCGCCCGAAGAGCAAGCCGCAGCGCCATCGGATCGACATGATGGCCATCGGCAACGATACCGCACCAGATGTCGGGATGATCAAGTGCCGCACCAGCCAGCCCCGGTGCACGATGGCCAATCTGGCTCATGGCGTTGAAAAGATGGGTCACGCTTCGCGCACCGGCATCGAAACGCTTGAACGCCTCATCTGCCGTCGTGTCGCTATGGCCGATACTGACGACCACACCGCCGTCGCTCAAACGACGCACCTGATCAGGCGTGACCTGTTCGGCAGCAAGCGTGACCAGCAAGATGCCGATCTGCTTTGCCGTATGGATATAGAGCGCGATATCGGCATCGTTGACGGGGCGCATCAGTTCCGCCAGATGGGCGCCTTTGCGAGCCGGTGCCAGATGCGGTCCTTCCAGATGCAGACCGGCAACGCCCTTGTCGGCCTTGACTGCCTCAATCGCCGCTTCAATGGCCCGGTCGCGCACCGGCGTCGTGTCGGTGATCAGCGTCGGTAGAAGGCTCGTCGTTCCATATTTGCGATGCCCCTTGGCAATCGTGAACATGGTCTCGGGTGTCGGCTGGTCATTGAGCATACGCCCGCCGCCGCCATTGACCTGCGCATCGATGAATCCGGGTGCCAGAACGCCACCGTTCAGGCGCTCGACATCATAGGCTTCGCCTAGTGACGCTTCCGGCACGATGGCTTCGGTCTTGCCATCGCTGAACACCAGTGCGCTTTGGTCGTGAAAGCGCTCGCCGTCGAAAATGCGCGCGCCTGCTATTGCCGATTTTCTTGTCATACCGTCACCGTAACCTTGTTGAGATTGCGCGGCTTGTCTGGGTCAAAACCCTTGCGGCGCGTGACCGCTTCAATGACGCGGTAATAATTGATGAGGGAAACCAGCGGATCGAGATGCGCATTGCCTGTGCTAGCCGATGGCAGTCGGAAGCCCGGTGTTTCCGCATCGGATAGCGACACGATGCTCGCTCCAAACGAATGCAGCCGCTTCAGGGCCTGCATGTTGGTGTCGAACGCTTCATCGCGCGGCAGGAAGGAAATAATCGGGAAACCTTCTTCCACCAGACGCATCGGACCGTGCATCAGCTCTGCCAGAGAGAAGGCCTCCGCATGGATATTGGCGGTTTCCTTTGCCTTCAGCGCAGCCTCAAGCGCGATTGCAAAGGCCGTGCCGCGACCGCCGGTATAAAGCGAGCGGGCATTGAAAAGGAGATTTTCAACCGCTTCGCGACCGTCAGGCCGTGTTGCAGCAAGCGCCTCCGGCAGGCGCTGCAGTCCGGCCTGCAGGCTTGCGTCACCGCTGGCCGACGCGACCACACCCGACAATGCCGCGACTGCGGCAATGAACGACTTGGTGGCAGCAACACTCTTTTCTTCACCAGCATTGAGCGCGAGTACCACGTCGGCGGCATTACCCAGCGGGCTATCGACAACGTTCACGACGGCAATTGTGGTGGCACCACCTTTTTTGGCAGCGTCCTGCGCTGCAACAATGTCCGGGCTCGCGCCGGATTGCGACACGGTAAAGTGCAATCCGTTCTTGAGCTTCAGCTTGGAACCGTAGACCGACGCCACCGAAGGCCCGATGGAAGCCACCGGAATACCCATGGTGATTTCCATCAGATATTTGAAGAATGTCGCCGCATGATCGGACGAACCACGCGCGGCGGTGGTGATGACGGCAGGTTCGTTCTTCTGGAAAATGCGCGCGATTTCCGCAAAGGTGCCTGCCTCCTTCTCAAGCAGACCGGCGACGACGGCAGGCGACTGTTCGGTTTCCTGCAGCATCAGGGAGGAAGGGCTGTTCATGGTCATTCTCCAATTTTCAGTTCGGCGACGAAGTCATAGGCATCGGCGCGATAGTGCGAACGGGTATATTCGACGATCCGGTCGTCCTCGAGATGCGAGACACGCTCGATCAAAAGTGCTGGCGCACCCCTGTGCACACCAAGCAGGCGTGCCGTGCCGGGGTCGAGTGTAACCGCCGTCAGGCGCTGCAAGGCGCGCACCGGCTTGTGGCCACGCCTTGCCAATGCGCCATAAAGCGAGGTTTCTTCGACGCGATCCTGATCCAGATAATGGCGCGGGACCACAGCCCGCTCGAAGGCCATCGGCACACCATCGGCAAGGCGCAGACGATCCAGCCGCACCACCGTCGTATCAACGCCGATTCCCAGCCGGAAAGCCTCGTCGGGCGACGGCCTGTCAACCTTGTTGGTGACAACGCGTGCGCCCGGCTCCTTGCCACGCGACAGCATATCCTCGGAAAACGAAGTCAGGCGCCAGAGATGCTGGCTGATGCGGGCCGGGCGTTCGGCAACGAAGGTGCCGCTGCCGCGCCGCGCCTCGACCGCGCCCTGAGTCAGCAGTTCCTTATAAGCATTGCGAACAGTGATGCGGCCGACGCCAAGCTGCTCCGCCAGATCGCGCTCCGGCGGCAGTCCGACAGCGGGCGCAAGTTGCCCCTCCTCGATCAGTTCACCGAGAATACGCGCAAGGTTCCGGTAAAGCGGCCCCGTAAGCTGCGGATCGTGCAAACCGCGCTCCTCAATAGCCGTGATCAATGTGGTTCTATTCATACTTCATATAATAGAACCTATATAGAACCAATGGCAAGTGACAATCTCATGAAAAAAGCCCGGTCATGACCGGGCTTTTTGTTTAATGCGATTGCGGAGCGGGATGCGCCTCGGCCGGTGGCTCATCTACGCCATGCTCGGGCTCCTTGATCCGGAACCAGGCGACATAAAGTGCCGGCAGGAAGAGAAGCGTGATTGCCGTGCCCGCTATGATGCCGCCCATCATGGCATAGGCCATTGGTCCCCAAAACACTTCACGCGCAATCGGGATCAGTGCCAGACTTGCTGCCGCCGCCGTCAGCGCGATGGGTCGCATTCGGTGCTGACTGGCCTGCGTCACCGCATCCCACGGGTGCATGCCCTCGGTGATATGCTCTTCGACCTGCACGATCAGAATGACCGAGTTTCGGATAAGAATACCGACCAGTGCCAGCACACCAAGGATGGCCACGAAGCCGAGCGGTTTGCCGCTCGGTAACAAGGCAGCCACCACACCGATCAGTCCAAGCGGCGCCACGGCGACAACAAGGAACAAGCGCTGGAAGCTTTGAAGCTGGATCATCAGGATTGTCGCCATGACGAACAGCATCAGAGGCACCACGGCAGCAATCGGCCCCTGGCTCTTACCGCTCTCCTCCACCGTGCCAGCAATCTGGATCTGATAACCGGACGGCAACTTGTCGGCGAAAGTCTTGATGGCAGGTGCCAGATCCTTGACGATCGTATCCGGCATCGTCTTGTCGATAATGCCTGCAGCAACCGTGATCGTAGGAATACGCGAACGGCGATAGACAACCGGCTGTTCCAGCTCATATCGGAAATTGGCAATCGCGGCCAATGGCACCGACGTCCCGTTACCGGTTGCGATCTGAAGACTTTGCAGCGTATCGATCGAATCGCGTTCGTGTTTCTGTGCCCGCACAATAACGTCGATCAGATAGATCGAATCCCGCACCTGAGTGATGGTGATACCGCCGACAACGCCGTTCAGGGTCGTTGCAATATCCTTCGAGGAAATGCCGAGCTTTCTCGCCTTGTCCTGCATGACGTCGACGCGGATAACCCGACCCGGCTCGTTCCAGTTGTAGCTCACCACTCCAAGCCGCTTGTCGGAACTGAGGATGCCGGCAAAGTCCTGTGCGACACCGCGCAGTTTTTGGACATCCGGACCCGAGATGCGATATTGCACCGGACGGCCAACTGGCGGTCCAAGCTCCAGATACTTCACATAGACATCCGTCCCGACATAATCCTTGCGCAGAACCTCGTTGAATTTCTGCTTGAGCCTGTCACGCGCTTCGAGGTCCTTCGCGACAACGACCATCTGCCCGAAATAGGGATTTGCTGGCTGCACGTCGAAGGAGAGAATGAAACGGATAGCACCTTCCCCGACATACGTGCTCCAGTGATCCACATCGGGATTGTCCTTGAGCATCGTGGCTTCAAACTTCTCCATCTGGGCCTTGGTGTCGGTGATGGAACTGTTCTGAGGCAAGGTCCAGTCGAGCACCAGTTCCGGACGGTCGGATTCCGGGAAGAACTGCCGTTCGATAAAGCCCATGCCGAAAACCGAAACGAGGAAAAGTGCAATGGTCGTAATGATCGTGATCCACTTGTGCCGCATGGACGCAAGCAGGACCTGCGAAAATATCTGGAAAAGACGGCTGTGCTTTTCCTCATGCGCCTTCATTTTCTTCGGCAGGAAAGTGACACCCAGCAAAGGCGCAAACAGAACTGCCACGATCCAGGAAACAAGCAGCGAAACCGCAATCACTACGAACAATGTGAACGTGTACTCACCCGCCTGACTGTTGTTCAGTCCGATGGGGATGAACCCGGCAATCGTAACCAGCGTGCCTGTCAGCATCGGGAAAGCCGTATGCGAATAGACATAGGTCGCAGCCTTGTTGATGGGATCGCCGTGCTCAAGCCGGGCCACCATCATTTCCACCGCAATCATCGCGTCATCGACCAGGAGGCCTAGCGCGATGATGAGCGCACCGAGCGACACGCGTTGCAGGGAAATATCCATCAAAGACATCGCCAGGAAGGTGATTGCCAACACCAGCGGGATCGAAAGCGAAACGACAAAACCCGCTCGCACCCCAAGACTGACGAAGCTCACCGCCAGAACGATGATAACCGCTTCAAACAGAGCTTCGGTAAAGCCCGAAACAGCGTCCTTGACGACTTCCGGCTGATCGGCAACCTTGAAGACCTTGACACCGACCGGGAGTTCCGCCGTCACCTGGCTCATCATTTTGTCGAGTGCCGCGCCAAATTCGAGCAGGTTGCCGTTCGGCTTCATGCCAATGCCGAGGCCGATCGCATCGTGCCCGTTCACCCGGAAAATGGATGCGGGCGGGTCGACATAGCCGCGCGTAATCGTCGCGACGTCGGAAAGACGGAAGAAGCGATCATTAACGCGCAGGTTTACCGCACGCAGATCCGCTTCCGAATTGAACTGTCCGCTGACGCGCACGCTGATGCGCTCCGGCCCGGCTTCCACTACACCGGACGGCGTAATGGCATTCTGGTCCTGCAAGGCCTGCAGGATTGCCTGCTGATCCAGTCCAAGCGCTGCAATCTGGCGCGTCGAGAACTCCAGATAGATCGCTTCGTCCTGCGCGCCGATCAGCTCGACCTTGCCCGCATTGGGCAATGTCAGAATTTTCGTCCGCGTGCTTTCGGCATAGTCCCGCAACTGTCGCATGGAAAGACCATCCGACGTGAATGCATAGACGTTTCCGTAAACGTCACCGAACTGGTCATTAAAATACGGTCCGAGAACGCCCTGAGGCAGCGTATTCTGAATATCGTTCAGAAAATGACGCACTTCGGTCCATGACTTTTTGACCTGCTCGGCCCGCGTCGTGTCTTTCAGAAAGACGAACACGACCGACTTGCCCGCCGTGGTTATGCTGCGCGTATAATCGAGCGTATCCAGTTCTTCGAGCTTCTTTTCCAGCCGGTCCGTGACCTGATTGAGCGTTTCGTCGACGGAGGCGCCGGGCCAGTTGGCCTGTACAACCATCGTCTTGACGGTGAAGTCCGGATCCTCCTCACGACCAAGGTCAAGATAGGAAATCAGGCCCGCCACCAGAAAGACGAGCATGAAATACCAGACCAGAGACCGATGATTCAGAGCCCAGTCAGACAGATTAAATCCCTTCTTCACAGGCCCGTTCCTTTCTCGTCCAGGCGGACTTTCTGTCCTTCTTTCAACTCATGCACACCGGCAATCGCAACATAGCTTCCGACATCCACGCCACCGGCAACGAAACTGTTGCCGCGCCGTTCAGTCACCTGCACGTCATGAAGAGAGACCGTCTGTTTATGCGGATCGATAACCCAGATGCTTGTCTTGCCGTTTTCGTCGAGCAAAGCCTGTATCGGCATCGTCACAAGATTCTGTTCAGGCCCGGCTTTGGCTGCCCGGATCGTCGCGCCAAGGCGAAAGCCTTCCGGAGGGTTGTCGAGAGCAATACGCACACGGCGTGTGCGTGTCTGCGCATCAGCCTGCGGCGCCACCTCGCGTACTGTTCCCTGCCCTGTCACTTTCGGATCGGCCTGGAGCTGTACATTGAATGGCGTGCCCTGCTCAAAATATTGCGTCATGCTGTCAGGAATATCGAGCACCGCTTCGCGAATATCGGGACGCGCAACCGTCATAACCGTCTGGCCAGCGGCAACCACCTGCCCGACTTCGGCATTCGTTGCAGAAATGACGCCATCATAATCCGGACGCAGCACAGCGTAACTGCGCTGATCCTGCGCCTTTTTCAGCCCTGCCCTGGCTTTTTCCAACCCGGCCTCTGCGCTGTCACGCGCCTGTCTGGCGGCATCATAATCGGCTTGCGAAACGTTGTTGCCCTTAAGCAGGATGCTCTGGCGTTCTTCGCTCGCCGCAGCGTTGGCATATTGTGCTTCGGCGCTCGCCAGATCAGCCCTCGCAGACTGAACGGCAAGATCGAGGTTGGATGGATCAACCATCGCAACCATCTCGTCCTTTTTCACAATATCCCCCACCTGAACAGGCCGATTGATAATTCGCCCAAGCACACGGAATGCAAGATCAGTGGAATAGCGTGGCTCAATCGTGCCTGCAAAACCCGTCTGCGTTACGGGCTTGGGCTCGACCACCATATAAAGAACCGGACGGACAGGGTCCGTCTCAGCCGTGTTCTCTTCACCTTTTCCGCAAGCGGCAAGCGCAAGCATGGCAGCGATAACAGCAATACTGCTCATGGTGCGGATGTTAGGAAACTGGATTGTCGCCTTCATTGCGCAACTTGTCCTTCCTGTTCCTGCACGACTTCGGTCGGTTCGCCGGAACGCAGCATTTGTGCGCCCTTCGTGACGATCAGCTCGCCTTCCTGCAGCCCGCCTTCCACGAGTAGCCGCCCCTTTTCGTATGAAAGCACCTTGATCGGAACCAGCGTTGCCACCTTGGAATCCTTCGAGAGCCTCCAGACGGCTGTACGCCCGGCATCCGAAGTCATTGCGCTCCATGGCAAAACGACCACCTTCACCGTGTCCATATGAACCGTGCCGGTCACTGTGGCCCCGAGTGCCATCTGAGGCGGGGTTTGCGCTATGCCGACCTTTAACCGTACGGTTCCAGTCTGCGCATCGACCACCGGCGAAATCTCACGAACCTTGCCTTCGGCACTTATCGACGCATCGGACAGCAGCGCAATCGTTACGTCCATTCCGATTTTGGCATGATTGACCAGTGTTTCCTGCACATCGAATACCGCGTCGCGTGGACCATCCTCGGCAATCGAGAACGCTGTCTGCGCAGCCTGCACGACCTGCCCGGCCTCGACATTGCGCGCCGTAATCACGCCTGAAACGGGTGCCTGCAATTCAGTGTAGGAGAGCTGATCGCGTGCATCGTTGAGCTGGCTTTCAGCGCTGGCAAGAGCGCTTTGCGTCGTTTGCAGGTTCTGGTTTGCCTGATCGTAGGTGCTGCGAGTGGTGAACCCTTGTGCCAGCAATGCCTTCTGTCGCGCAAAATTGGCCTGGGCCTGCACCAGCTGCGCCTGCGCGGCATCTTTCGACGCCAGTGCAACGCGCAGATTGGCCTGTTGCTCAACATTATCGATGCTGGCGAGAGGCTGCCCCTTTTCCACGTGCTGGCCGATCTCGACCAGACGCTGCACAACCTGACCGTTCAGACGAAACGAGACATTGACAAGCGACCGTGCCGCAATGGCGCCGGATAAGGTCAGTTTCGGTTGATAATCGCTGGCGACTGCCTTTACCGCTGCCACCGGCACGATGTCGAGCGAGTCGGCATGCGCCTGCAACATTGCGCCCGGCGCAAGCAGCCCCAGGCAAAAGAGCAGTATACGGGGTGCTTTGAAATGGGGAGCAAGCTGGCCCATAACGCGCCTCCACCCATTCTGCGCGCTGTAAATGAATGGTTTTGCTGCCATTTACACGATTCTCACTGGTTTGGTTCTGTTGAGAATGCAACTAAAGCTTTGCAGAGAAAAGCGGCGTTGTAAAAGATGATGAATCATAGTTATCGCTATTAAAGTCTTTTCGAAAACACTTACTCAGGAGCAATCGGTAGGCATTGCCTTCGATCAGAGAATTTATAAGTAGAAATATATAGTTGTGTTGAATTTCAAGAATATAGGCGGCGGCTAACTCGTTGCCTCCTCGACAAGCCTTTTACCGGCAACATTCAATTCGTAACGTGTGCGTTGCGTGCGCGGATCGCGCTGTTTGATCCGCACATAACCGTGGTCCTGCCCGAGCACTGAAATTTCCCGAAGCACAAGTGCATGAGCGATCCCCAGCGAACGCGCAAAAGTTCGGCTATCCGACGCGATATCCAGCGCCAGCGCGGCGATGATCCCGGCACCAAGCCCGGTCAAATTGCTGGACGCCGTCATCAAAGCGTCGACGAACGCCATATATTCCGCTTCGCCCTCATCCATCATGCAGCTGCCGATTTAAGGGGGCGGAACGAAACGATCACCGATTTCGATGTGGGCGTGTAGCTTTCATCACCAGAACTGGCGAGCGGCACCAGCACGTTCATTTCCGGATAGTAGCCCGCAATACAACCGCGCGGGATATCATAGGGCACGAAGCGGAAATCGCGCGCGATACGCTCCACGCCGTCATCGAATTCGCCAACAATATCAGCCCGGTCACCGGCCTCGACACCGATATCCGCCATGTCAGCTTCATTCATGAAGACGACCTGTCGTTCGCCATAGACACCGCGATAGCGGTCATCCATGCCATAAATGGTGGTGTTGTACTGGTCGTGGCTGCGGAAGGTCTGCAGCACATAACGCCCCGGCGTACCGCGTGCCTGCTGATGCTCGACAGCTTCCGGAAGGGCGCCGGTCCAGAATGTGGCCTTGCCCTTTGTCGTATTCCATTCCAGCTCACGGGCAGAATTGCGCAAATGGAAGCCACGCGGAACCCGTACACGAGCGTTGAAATCGTAGAAGTCCGGCAACACACGGGCGATATGGTTGCGGATAAGATCATAGTCGTCGGCAAGCTCCAGCCAGTTGACTGGCTGCGGCCCTAGCGTCGCCTGCGCCATACCCGCAATGATCGCCACTTCCGAACGAAGATGTGATGAAGCAGGCGCATTAATGCCGCCCGAACCGTGCACCATGCTCATGGAATCTTCGACTGTTACGATCTGGGCCACACCTCTGGAATTGAGGTCGATCTCGGTGCGGCCAAGGCAAGGCAGGATGAAAGATTCCTGCCCCGGCACCAGATGCGAATGGTTGAGCTTGGTTGCGACATGAACCGTCAGGCGCTGGCCGGAAAGCGCTTTTGAAATCAACGGACTATCCGGAGTGGCCCGGGCGAAATTGCCGCCGAGACCGATAAATGCCTGAGCCGACCCGTCGAGCATGGCACCGATGGCACCCAGAACGTTGTGCCCCGGCTCACGCGGAACATTGAAGCCAAATTCCTTTTCCAGCGCATCAAGAAATGCGACTGGAGGCCGTTCGTTGATGCCGACGGTACGATCACCCTGCACATTGGAATGACCGCGCACCGGACAGAGACCCGCACCGGGCCTGCCAATATTGCCGCGCAGCAGCATGAAATTGGTGATTTCGCGGATCGTGATCACCGAATGACGATGCTGGGTGATGCCCATCGCCCAGGTGCAGATGACCCGATCCGATTCCATATAGATCTTTGCGGCGCGCTCCAGCGACTGCCGGAGAAGTCCCGACTGGTCCTCGATTTCTTCCCACGACGTGCTGTCCACCGCAGTGCGATAGGCTTCCAGTTCCGCTGTATGTGTGCTGAGAAATTCCCGATCGAGGATTGATGGCTTGCCTGCGGCGAGTGCGGCATCATCCGCTGCGAAAACCGCCTTGGCCATACCGCGGAAAGCGGCAAGATCACCGCCAAGACGCGGCTGGAAATAATCGCTCGCTATGGCTTCGCTGCCGCCATGCAGCATTTCAAGCTTGTTCTGCGGATCAGCGAACCGCTCCAGCCCGCGTTCGCGGATCGGATTGAAAACGACAATGCGCGCACCGCGCTCGGCAGCACGACGCAAATCACCCAGCATGCGGGGATGGTTGGTGCCCGGATTCTGACCGACCACGAAAATGGCATCAGCCATTTCGAAATCTTCCAGCAGGACGGTCCCCTTGCCGACGCCAACCGACTGTTTCAGCGCAACGCCGCTAGCCTCGTGGCACATGTTGGAGCAGTCGGGGAAATTATTGGTCCCATAAGCGCGTACGAACAACTGATACAGAAACGCAGCCTCGTTCGAGGCACGGCCCGACGTATAGAACTCAACCCGGTTTGGGCTGTCGAAACTCTTGAGAATGTCGCCGATAGTCCTGAACGCCTCATCCCATTCGATGGCTTCATACTGATCGGTCGAAGCATTGTACCGCATCGGATGGGTCAGGCGCCCGGTATTTTCCAGATCGTAATCCGTCCAGTTGCGCAGCTGCGAAACCGTATGCTCCCGAAAAAAGGCAGGCGTCGTGCGCCGGTCGGTCGCCTCCCAGGCGACAGCCTTCACACCGTTTTCGCAAAATTCAAAAGATGAGCCATGTTCCGGATCACCCCAGGCACAACCGGGGCAATCGAAACCGTCCGGCTGGTTCGCCTTGAGAAGCGTGCGCGCGCCGGAAAGAGGAGCGCCACTTGCAAGCAATTGCTTGCCGCAGCTCTTCAATGCACCCCATCCACCCGCTGCAGCGGATCGCTTGCCGATGAAACCGGTCTTGGTGGCCTTGCTCATCCGTTACCCTCTAACCCAGTTGCGGGACCGCCTTCTTCGAGTGGCAAAGATGCCTTGGGCGGGTGCCAATATCATAAGTGGAATTACACGGTCCTTCAATTAACCGCGAGGCAATTGTTATTCGATACTTGTTCGTACTTGATTTCGGCCGCGCGATCCGTCATGCGATTGGTCAAGAAAAATTACCACAAGGGGTGGGATAGATGCCCAACATCGTTGAAATCGCCGATCTGAAGCGGCTTGCCCAGCGCCGCGTCCCCAAGATGTTCTTTGATTACGCGGATTCTGGCGCATGGACCGAGTCGACCTATCGCTCAAATGAAGACGACTTCAAGAAGATCAAGCTGCGCCAGCGTATTCTCGTCGACATGACGAACCGTTCGCTGGAAACGACGATGATCGGCGAGAAAGTGTCCATGCCGGTGGCTCTCGCACCGACCGGCCTGACGGGCATGCAGCACGCGGACGGTGAAATGCTGGCAGCACAGGCTGCCGAAGCCTTTGGCGTTCCCTTCACCCTTTCGACCATGAGCATCTGTTCCATCGAAGACGTCGCTTCGGTGACAAAGAAGCCGTTCTGGTTCCAGCTATACGTGATGAAGGACCGCGATTTCGTGAAGAACCTGATCGGTCGCGCCAAGGCGGCTGGCTGCTCGGCATTGGTGCTGACACTCGATCTCCAGATTCTCGGCCAGCGCCACAAGGATATCCGCAACGGCCTTTCCGCCCCGCCGAAATTCACCCCGAAGCATATCTGGCAGATGGCAACCCGTCCCGGCTGGTGCCTCGGCATGATGGGCACGCAGCGCCGCACGTTCCGCAACATTGCCGGTCACGCCAAGAATGTTACCGACCTTTCTTCGCTCTCCTCATGGACGGCTGAACAGTTCGATCCGCAGCTCAACTGGAACGACGTTGCCTGGATCAAGGAACAATGGGGCGGCAAGCTGATCCTTAAAGGCATTCTCGATGTGGAAGATGCCAAGATGGCAGCCAAATCAGGTGCCGACGCGATCATCGTGTCGAACCATGGCGGACGTCAGCTGGATGGCGCACCGTCCTCGATATCCATGCTGCAGCCGATCGTTGATGCCGTTGGCGACAAGATCGAAGTGCATGTCGATGGCGGCATCCGCTCCGGCCAGGATGTGCTCAAGGCCCGCGCACTTGGCGCTCAGGGCGTGTATATCGGTCGCCCGTTCCTCTATGGCCTCGGCGCCATGGGCAAGGACGGCGTAACGCTGGCACTCGACATCATCCGCAAGGAACTGGATGTCACGATGGCGCTCTGCGGCAAGCGGGATATCAACGATATCGACAATTCGATCATCCATTCGATAAACTTCTGATAACGACAGGAGCCGGCCTCGCGTCGGCTCCTATACTTTAGAAATTGCTTGCATAACATCGCGTCACACGCGAGTACCGGCGACTGATGCACCGCAAGGTTACTTAAAAATAACCAAGTGTTAAACATATCTCTTTACCATATCCGGCAGTACGGCTTGTGAGCCGTTTTTCTGTTCGGATTTGGAGTGGGAACCGATGAAGTGCACTTCCGCCATTGCCATCGTGGCTATCAGTCTGATGGCGGGATCAGGAGCGGCGTTTGCCGCCGACATAATTGCAGACCCTGTTATTGAACCCATGCCGGAACCGGTTAATTCGTCCGGCTGGTATATTCGTGGCGATCTCGGTTACAATTTCAAATCCAGCACGGATGGCGACTGGAGCTTCTGGAACCAGTTCGATCCGCCCTATCGCGGCATTGACGACACGCTACGCTACGATGATTTCGACCTCAAAGCAGGCGCAACTTACGGCGTGGGTGTCGGTTACCGCTTCACCGATATGTTCCGCGCCGATGCCACACTCGACTTCTTCCGTGCAGGCATCAACGGTCGCACCGCCTGTCCGAGCTATGTGAAATCTGCCAAGGGCTTCAATCCGGTCGAGGACAACTGCAACTACGAGGATTCCTCGACAGCCAATATCTGGACGGCCATGGCAAACGCCTATGTCGACCTGCCGCGTGTAGGACCTGTGACGCCTTATCTCGGCGCGGGTCTTGGCGCCGCCTATGTGCAATATGACGACTGGAAAACCCACGAAGTCTGCGCAGGCTGCACCTATTCCAGCGAAAAGGACGGCCTCGACAGCTGGCGCTTCGCAATGGCTCTCATGGCCGGTGTCAGCTACGATCTCACCGAGCAGCTAAAACTTGATGTCGGTTACCGCTATATGCGCATCAATGGTGGCAAAGCCTACGGTTTTGACGCAGCCGATCGCAGCACCAACCCTTACGGCAATGCCGAAGGACCGGGCGCCACCGGAACGCAGGCCAAGGACAATGGCTTCAACATGCACACGATCCGCGCCGGTCTTCGCTACGAATTCCGTTAAAGAAAGTGATCTTTCGGATAGAAAGCCCGGTCAGTGCCGGGCTTTTTTTCATTTCAGCCGCGTGAAGTCGGTGCTTTTGACAGAAGCACCGTGCGGATTGCGAAACTGGAATGGATGCGCGCGACACCGGGCAATCGCGACAGGATTTCCTTGTGAATGATCTCATAAGCCGCAGCGTTTTCGGCTTCGACGCGCAAAATGTAATCCGCATCGCCTGTCATGAGATAACATTCCTGAACTTCAGGGTGCCGCCGCACCGCTTCCTCGAAACGATTCAGAAACTCCTCTGTCTGCCGGTCAAGCGTAATGCGTACGATAGCGACGAGCCGCTCATCGCCGTCGGATGAACCGACGATGGCCGTATAACCACGGATAACGCCGCTTTCTTCCAATATCTGCACCCGCCGCAGACAGGCGGACTGCGAAAGCCCTACTTCGCTGGCGAGATGGCTGTTGGTCATGCGCCCATCACGGCGCAGGCAACGGATGATATTGCGGTCGATACTGTCGAGCGTTGGCATGAATAATCTTCAACCCTGGAGCTAAAATATGCGCAAGATGTGCGAAAATTCGCATAATATGCGACAAATAGCAAAAACATTCGAATAGTCTTCGACTAATATGCGAGCAAGCTTTGGGAGTGAGGAGTCACAAGGTTTCTCAACCGAGGCTTATATGCTTTGGGCGGCAGACGATCCATATCGACAATGACCTTCCAGGCGTTCTCGTAGCGTAGTGAGCAGTTTGGAAAGAACCGTGCAAATGGTTGAGATGTCGATGCAATTTTCACAGGATGAGCGCGATCTTGCCGCCGGTGGCGTATTGACCATCGACCTGTCGGCGCTGCGTCACAATTATTCGGCCATTGCCCGTCATATCGCCCCCACCCGCGCTGCTGCCGTTGTGAAGGCAGATGCCTACGGGCTCCGCGCCAGTCGTGTTGCGCCAGCTTTTTACGATGCCGGTTGCCGTGACTTCTTCGTCGCCCATCTCGGCGAAGCGATAGCGCTGAAGCCGTTTCTCCAGCCCGACGCGACGCTCTACGTTTTGAACGGTCTTCAACCGGGAACCGAAGAAGCCTGCGCCCGCGAAGGCATTCTGCCAGTTCTCAACTCGCTGGAACAGATTGAAAACTGGGCGGCACTCGCCACCAGACAGGGCAAGAAGCTGCCCGCCCTGCTCCAGCTCGATACCGGCATGTCGCGTCTCGGCCTGTCGCCGAAGGAATTTGAACGCTTTCTTGAGAACGCCACGCTTCTGGATGCCATCGACATCAAGTTTGTCATCAGCCACCTGGCCAGCGGTGACGAACCGGAAAATGCGGCAAATGCCCGTCAGCTTGCCAATATGACCGCGCTGCTTGCGCGCCTGCCAAAACTGCCGGTTGCTTTTGCCAATTCCGGCGGCAGCTTCCTCGACAAGACCTATCATTTCGACCTCGCCCGCCCCGGTGTCGCGCTTTATGGCGTTGGACCGAAAAGCGAGATCATTCCTGTCCTCACCCTTTCGGCACGCGTCATTCAGGTGCGCGAGATCGACAAGGGGGCGGCGGTTGGCTATGGCGGCGCCTATATCGCCGAAGGGCCGATGCGGGTTGCAACGATTGCTGTCGGATATGCCGATGGCTGGTTCCGTTCTCTCAGCAACAAGGGTGCGGCCTTCTTTGGCGATACGCGACTGCCGATCATCGGCCGTGTGTCGATGGACTCAATCACGCTCGACGTCAGCGCATTGCCGGAAGGCACGCTGAAACTCGGCAGTCTTGTGGAGCTGATCGGCCCGCACCAGCGCCTCGAAGACGTGGCGCGCGATTGCGACACTATTCCCTATGAAATTCTGACTGCGCTCGGCAACCGTTATGCACGTGTCTACGTGGAGAGCGGCGCGAGCGACATAAAAGTATAAGACAAGAGGCGAACATGCAGATCACCATTCTCGGCAGCGGCGTCATTGGCGTTACGACCGCCTACTACCTCGCCAAGCTCGGTCACGAGGTAACCGTTGTCGACCGCGAAGAAGGCCCCGCACTGGAAACGAGCTTTGCCAATGCCGGTCAGGTTTCGCCGGGCTATGCCTCGCCATGGGCCGCACCCGGCATTCCGTTCAAGGCCGCGAAATGGCTGTTCCAGAAGCACGCGCCACTAGTTTTGCGTCCGACTTGCGATCCGGTTCAGTATAGCTGGCTCCTGCAGATGCTCGCGAACTGCACCGACAGCCGTTACAAGGTCAACAAGACCCGCATGGTGCGCGTAGCCGAATATGCGCGCGATTGCCTTGTCGATCTGCGCAAGGAAACCGGCATCGAATACGACCAGCGCATGCAGGGCACGCTCCAGCTTTTCCGCGAGCAGTATCAGCTCGACGGTATCGGCAAGGATATTGAGGTACTGCGTCAGGATGGCGTGCCGTTCGAAGTCCTCGACCGCGAAGGCTGCGCCAAGGTGGAGCCGGCACTTGCCCGCGTGAAGGACAAGTTCGTCGGCGGCCTGCGTCTTCCGCATGACGAAACCGGCGACTGCTTCAAGTTCACCAATGCGCTGGCAAAGATTGCCGAAGGACTCGGTGTAAAATTCCGCTTCGGCGTCAACATCAAGTCGTTACTGATGTCCGGCGGCAAGGTTTCCGGCGTCGAGACCTCCGAGGGTGTCCTGACCGCCGACCGTTATGTCGTCGCTCTTGGCAGCTATACGCCTGCGCTCGTCAAATCGCTTGGCCTTAACGCCCCGATCTATCCGGTGAAGGGCTATTCCATCACGGCACCGATTGTCGACGAGGATCGCGCTCCGGTTTCGACGGTGCTCGACGAGAGCTACAAGATTGCGATCACCCGTCTTGGCGACCGCATCCGCGTTGGCGGTATGGCGGAAGTCTCGGGCTTCACCACGGACCTGCCTGCCGCGCGGCGCGCAACGCTCGATCTGTCGGTAACGGACCTGTTCCCCGGCGGCGATCTGAAAGCGGCAACCTTCTGGTCCGGCCTGCGCCCGATGACACCGGATTCCACGCCGATCATCGGTGCAACGCGCTACGACAACGTGTTCATCAATGCCGGTCACGGAACGCTCGGCTGGACGATGTCGTGCGGTTCCGGCAAATTGCTCGCCGACCTTATTTCCGGCAACAAGCCGGATATCCGGGCCGACGATCTCGGTATTTCCCGCTACGAATAGACTATTTGCACGAAATTGAATCGCCTTCCTCAAGGCGATTCAAAAACTCGGCGGCGTGCAGGCGCTGACGATTTCGCATGGCACCGGTCCGACGCAACGGAACCGGTGCGGCAGCTTGCTGGAAAAGTAATAGGCGTCACCCGGCCCCAGAATGCGGCGTTCACTGCCGACCGTCACTTCGATGCGGCCAGAAATGACGATGCCGCCTTCCTCGCCCTCGTGCATCAAAAGCACTTTTCCCGTATCGGAACCCGGCTCATAACGCTCCTTCAGCATCTGTAAAGAGCGCGAAAACAGATGGTCTCCCACCTGCCGATAGGAAATTGGGCCCTTGCCGATTTCCACCAGTTCCTCGGCCTGATAGAATACCTTGTGCGGCGCATCCGGTTCGAGCGCGAAAAACTCGGCCATGCCGATGGGAATACCGTCGAGAATGCGCTTCAATGCACCGACGGACGGATTGGACTGATTGGCCTCGATGAGGGAGATGGTGGAGTTGGTCACACCTGCCCTTTTGGCCAGCTCACGCTGCGACAGATTCTGCCGCATGCGCACATAACGAAGCCTCCCGCCGATATCGATGCTCATCGAACTCTTCCCCATGTTTATGATGTTCGATATAGCACAAACTTGATAATTATCCCACATAAAAACAATAGCTTAATATCTTGAAGAAAAGGACTTGTTGCACCTCGCAAAGCGTGGCCTGCTGCTTACAAATAGGAGGTAATTATGCTCACCAAAACCAACACGCCAAGCCTTGAGAACTTCTGGATGCCGTTCACCGCGAACCGGCAGTTCAAGGCAGCGCCTCGCCTGCTCGCAAGTGCTTCGGGCATGTATTACACCGACACCGATGGCAATCAGGTTCTGGATGGCACGGCTGGTCTCTGGTGCTGCAATGCCGGTCATGGCCGCAAGCGCATCACCGAAGCTGTCGAGCGCCAGATTTCGACCATGGATTTCGCACCGACCTTCCAGATGGGCCATAATGTGGCTTTCGACTTTGCTGAAAAGCTCGCGGCCATCGCGCCGGGCGGACCGGATGCAAAACTTGACCGCGTATTCTTCACCAATTCCGGTTCGGAATCGGTCGATACCGCACTGAAGATCGCCATCGCCTATCAGCGCGCCATCGGCCAGGGCACCCGCACCATGGTTCTGGGTCGCGAAAAGGGCTATCACGGCGTTGGTTTCGGCGGCATTTCCGTCGGCGGCCTTGTCAATAACCGCCGCGTCTTCCCACAGATTCCTGCCGACCATCTGCGTCATACGCTCGATATCGAGAAGAACGCCTTCTCCAAGGGCCTGCCTGCAAACGGCATCGAACTTGCCGACGATCTGGAACGTCTCGTCCAGCTGCATGGCGCTGAAAAGATCGCTGCGGTTATCGTTGAACCGATGTCCGGTTCGGCTGGCGTCATCCTGCCACCGAAGGGCTATCTGGAACGCCTCCGCGCTACGGCAGACAAGCATGGCATCCTCCTGATCTTCGACGAAGTCATCACCGGTTTCGGCCGCCTCGGCACGCCGTTTGCCGTTGATTATTTCGGCGTCGTGCCCGACCTCGTGACAACCGCCAAGGGCCTGACCAATGGCGCCATCCCGATGGGCGCAGTCTTCGCTGCCCGCAAGGTCTATGATGGCCTCATGACCGGCCCCGAAAACGCCATCGAGTTGTTCCATGGCTACACCTATTCCGGCCATCCGGTTGCCGCTGCTGCCGGCCTTGCAACACTGGAAGTCTATGCCGAGGAAGGCTTGCTGACGCGCGGTGCGGAACTTGCCAATCATTGGCAGGAGGCACTCCATTCGCTCAAGGGCGTTTCGAACGTCATCGACATTCGCAACCTCGGTCTGGTTGGCGCCATCGAACTCTCGTCGCGCAAGGATGCACCGGGCGCCCGCGCCTACGATGTTTTCGTGGATTGCTTCAAGAAGGGCCTGCTCATCCGCGTAACCGGCGATGTGATCGCGCTTTCGCCACCGCTGATCGTGGAAAAGGAACAGATCGACACGATCGTGTCCGTCATCGGTGACGCCATCAAACGCGCAGCCTGACCTTCACCCAAGTCATGCTGCCTTTTAGAGCGCATCCCGAAAAGTGTGCAACGGTTTTCGGACAAGATGCGCTCTATTTTTAAACTACGCATCGATTTTTAGACCGATGCGCTCGCCGCCGCTGTTCCCCTGCGGCGGCTTTTTTTTGATAACAGCAATTCATTCGCCGCTATCGGGAAATATCAAACCGCGATACTATTCAGAACGTATATTGTCTTGTTTCGGGAACCTTTTGGCCTCGCATACATCCAATGAAACTCCACAGGAGTTTGACCCATGCGTGCAAAAACAGCGTTACCCGCCACCTCTCCAACATTTCAGGATGATCTTGTCCTCGCCCAGTGCGCAAAAATGCACGATCTGGAAGCGCTGCGCAAAGTCATGCAGACCAACAATCAGCGGCTCTATCGTCTGGCCCGCGGCATCGTGCGCAACGACAGCGAAGCGGAAGATGTGGTTCAGGAGACCTATTTTCTGGCTTTCAGGAGTCTTGATCGCTTTCGCGGCCAATCCAGCCTGACCACGTGGCTATCCCGTATTGCAATTCACGAAGCCCTCGGTCGTCTGCGCAAAACCCGGAAGGTCGAGAAGCTTCTTGAGACCACACCCGACACAAACAATATCATCCCGTTTCCATCCGACATGAGCGTGAATGACCCCGAACGCAGTTTTGCGCAGCGCCAGATATTGCAGCTGGTCGAACAGGCAACGGATAATCTGCCGGAAATTTTTCGCCTCGTATTCGTCGCACGGGTCATTGAAGGCTTGAGCGTGGATGAAACAGCCGAATTGTTGAATCTGCGCCCGCAAACCGTAAAGACACGTCTTCACCGCGCCCGATATCTGTTGCGAAAACAGCTGGACGAGAAAATCGGCCCTGTATTACTGGATGCCTTTCCCTTCGCAGGCAAACGCTGCGAGCGGATTATAACCGCCGTTTTGGCGCGGCTGGACGAACTGACATAATGTCAGGAACCTTTTGAACTCTCCTGCATCCAATAGCTGTCACTAGAGCATTTCCAGCAAAAGTGCGAAGCGGTTTTGCGTAGGATAATGCGACGAAACAACTATCTGGAGCCCGTAAAAAGGCGCCGGACAAGGGAGAGTTCCATGTCTATTCGTTCAGTTGTATCCGTTGCTACAATTTGCATTTGCGGCAGTCTGTCTTTGGCAATTGCCCATGACGGAAAATTACACGATCCGGCGATAGCCCATATCGCCTACACGGCAGGCGCCATCGATGTCGCGGCTGCCAAACAGGCCCTCGAAAAATCCAAAAACAAAACGGTGCTTGAGTTCGCACAGACCATGCTGCGTGATCATGAAGCGGTCAATCAGCAGGCGCTCGCTCTGGTCAAGAAACTGAACGTCACACCGGAGGATAACGACACAAGCAAAGCCTTGTCCAAAGCGGCAGCAGAAGAACTGACCAGGTTGAGCAAGCTCGATGGCGCAGCTTTCGACAAATCCTATGTCGACAACGAGGTTGCCTATCATAAGGAAGTGAACAAGGCGCTGAAAACCGCACTTATCCCGTCCGCCAGCAACACTGAACTGAAGAGCCTGCTCAAAACCGGTCTCAAATTGTTCCAGAGCCATGAGCAACATGCCGAACACATCGCCATGTCTTTGAAATAGGACCGGTCCGATGAGATATGTTCAAGCTGTCACCATACTTGCCGGGCTGCTGATTATCAGTGTCCCGGCAGAGGCGAAAACGATTGAGATTACGGTCGAGAAACTTGCTTTTTCGCCGCAGAACATTGAGGCAAATGTGGGCGATGTGATCGAATGGAACAACAAGGACCCCATGCAGCACACCGCAACCGTAAAGGGAGGATGGGATATTCTCCTGCCACCCGGGAAGGTTACGAGACAGGTTCTGAAATCGCCAGAAGCGGTCAAATTTTACTGCCGTTTTCACCCCGATATGATCGGAAAGCTAACAGTCAAACCATGACGAAAAGCGCGCCGATGCGTTTGCCGGGCCGTAATGTGCAGGACCAGCCACTTATCCTCCCTGCGATGGCGTGAAATTCGCCACCAGCGCATGGCTGTCGCCGGGATAGGTAAAGCGTACATGTGTTACCGGCTGGTCAGCATTCCAGGTCTGGCGCTCGATCACCAGACAGGGCGCCCCCAGCGGAATACCGAGCATGCCAGCATTTTCCTGCGTGGCGGCAATCGCACGTATCGAGTGTTTTGCGCTACTCCACGGCACGCACGAAACCAGCCATGGTCCCGGTGAATTTTCAGCAAAGTCAGTCTGCGCAGCGGTCGGAACCGCATCCAGACTGATGATGCGCTCTTCCAAAGCGAAGACACGCTTGCCGGCATAGTGACGGCAGACGAGTTCAACCAGCGGCGTATGGCGCGGCATGTCGATATGCCTTGCATCGGCTGGTCCGCTCAATCGCTCGCGCCGGCTCGTCAGCTCGAACCGATAAGCGGCGCCAAGCGCTGCTACTTCATCGCGAATATCGTGGATTTCGAGGATTGCGGCCTGCGATTGCGGAAAGGAAACAAAACTGCCGGATCTCCGCTTGCGCTCAATCAGACCGGCCTTTGCCAGCTGCGTCAGCGCCTTGTTCACGGTCATGCGTGAACAGCCATATTGTTCCGTCAGCTCGTGTTCGAACGGGATGCGATGACCGGGCAGCCATTCTCCTGACAGGATGCGCGATTCTATATCGTCCAGAATACGCTGATGCAGCGAAAGCACCGGTGCGTCCTTTACGATCAAATCTTCGCCAGCCATGCCATCTCCTGTCAGGCGAGTAATTCGCCGATCACTGTCTGGAAAGCACGCTCGGCTTCATCGCGCAAGCGGTGACGCCCGCCTTCCACCTGTTTAACGCCGCGCACCCATACATCGGACGGTCGTGCGCGACCGCCAAAAATCCAGCCATCGAGCACTGCGTCGCCTTTTGCATGTGGCAGACGCGCCGCATCAAGCGCAACGAAATCGGCCGAAGCCCCCGCTTCCAAGCCATCGCCTGCGCGTCCCATGGCGATATTGCCGCCGGTCACCGCGCCATCGAACAGTGCGCGGCCTGTCGAGCCTGCGTTCTCGGCCAGAACATTGCGCGCGCGGTGCAGGAGACGCTGCGAATATTCGTACTGGCGTAACTCATCGCTAATGCCGATCAGCACATTGGAATCCGAGCCGACGCCGAACTTGCCGCCTGCTTCGTGGAAGACCGTGGCATTGAAGGTTCCGTCGCCGAGATTGGCCTCCGTCACAGGACAAAGACCAGCAATCGCGCCCGCCTCGGCCATACGCACAGTTTCCGCATCGGTCATGTGGGTCGCGTGAATGAGACACCAGCGCGAAGACAATTCCTGATGATCGAGCAGCCATTCGACCGGTCGTTGGCCCGACCATGCGATGCAATCGTCCACTTCCTTCACCTGTTCGGCAATATGAATGTGGATCGGCGCATTGGGCAGAAGTTTTGCTGCAAAAGCCAGCTCATCCGGCGTCACAGCACGCAAGCTGTGCGGGGCTACGCCAAGCACGGCACCATCGAAACCGACAAGCGCCTTCTGGCAGCCTTCGATTAGGCGCGCAAAGCTTGCTTCATCATTGATAAACCGACGCTGGCCTTCATTCGGAGCAGCACCGCCAAAGGTCGAATGCGCATAAAGCACTGGCAGCAATGTCAGGCCGATACCCGCTGCTCCGGCCGCGGAAACGATGCGATCCGCCATCTCGGAAATATTGCCGTAAGGTGTACCGTCGCGGTCATGATGCAGATAGTGAAACTCGCCGACGCGGGTAAATCCTGCCTCCAGCATGTCGACATAAAGCCGCAGCGCCGCAGCTTCGGCCTGTTCCGGCGACATGGTGAGCGCAAACTTGTACATGATCTCGCGCCAGCTCCAGAAGCTGTCAGCAGAAGGTCCACGCCGCTCAGCCAGTCCTGCCATGCCATATTGGAACGCATGGCTGTGCAGATTTGGCATGCCTGAAACGATCACTGTATGGTGTTCGTCGCCCGACTGCGCACTGACGCCGGTTTCCACAGATGCGATTTTTCCATCGACAATGCCAAGACGCACATCATCCGCCCAACCTGTTTGCAGAAGCGCCTGACCGGCATGGATAAATTGCGTTTTTGTGGCTGCGGCAGACATTCGAACAAGCTCCTCATTTCGCCAAATTCACACGCCGATCTTTCAACAGATCGCAAATGGATGCATTTTTTCTCTTGGCGGCTCCGTTAATATGTATATACATTATTGAAAAACAGGGGAAGCGAGAAAACGCTCATGCCAGATAAAACAAGCTACATTTTCAGCAACGCCCGTATCGCCACCTTGGGTGAAAACGCCGAGGGTCTGGGGCTCATCGACAATGCCGCGCTCGCCGTGAAAGACGGCAAGATCGCTTATGTCGGTCCGGAAAATGCTCTGCCTGCTGAATATGCATCTTTCGAGAAAATCGACTGCGAGAACCGCCTGATCACGCCCGGCCTGATCGACTGCCACACGCATCTTGTCCATGCGGGCAACCGCGCCCATGAATTTGAGCTGCGCCTGAATGGTGCCACTTACGAAGAAGTGGCACGTGCAGGCGGCGGCATTGTTTCCTCAGTCAAGAACCTGCGTGCTGCCAGCGAAGATGATCTGGTGCGCGAAACCCTGCCCCGTCTCGATGCACTGATTGCAGAAGGTGTCACCACCGTTGAAGTCAAGTCCGGCTATGGCCTCGACCGTGACAGCGAAATCAAGTCGTTGAAAGCCGCCCGCCGTCTTAGCGAAGAGCGCGACGTGGCGGTCCGCACCACCTTCCTTGGCGCGCACGCCCTGCCGCCGGAAATGAATGGCGACAAGGCCGCCTATATCGACCGCGTCATCAACGATATGCTTCCGGCTATCGCCGCTGAAAATCTGGCCGATGCGGTTGACGGTTTTTGCGAAGGCATCGCCTTCCTGCCGGATGAAATCACCCGCGTCTTCGATGCGGCCAAGGCGCATAATATTCCGGTCAAGCTTCATGCCGACCAGTTGTCCAATCTGCATGGTGCGGCTCTTGCAGCATCTTATGATGCGCTTTCAGCCGATCATCTGGAATATACGGATGCGGACGGCGCTGCCGCTATGGCCAAGGCCGGAACGGTAGCTGTGCTGCTGCCCGGCGCCTACTACTTCATTCGCGAAACACAAAAGCCGCCGGTCGAGCTTTTCCGTGCTGCGGGTACCAAGATGGCGCTCGCCACCGACAACAATCCCGGCACCTCGCCGCTGACCTCGCTTCTGCTCACCATGAATATGGGCGCAACGCTCTTCCGCATGACGGTCGATGAATGCATTGCAGGCGTGACCCGCGAAGCAGCGCGCGCACTCCGGCTTCTTGATCAGACCGGCACGCTGGAAATTGGCAAGGATGCCGACCTCGCAATCTGGGACGTCGAGCGCCCGGCAGAGCTTGTTTATCGCATCGGCTTCAACCCGCTCTGGAAGCGTGTGTTCAAAGGCCAAATCTGAGTTTTTGTTTCAACGCGCATCTCGAAAACCGCTTCACGTTTTTCGAGATGCGCTCTTTGGGAGTTTTCCATGACCCTCGTATTGAAGCCCGGCAGCGTGCCGCTTGAAACACTTGAAACAATCTATCGCGAAGGTCTCCCCGTCCGCATCGACACTGCTTTTCACGCAGGCGTCGAAAAGGCTGCGGCACGCATTGCGGAAATCGCGGCAGGGGATGAACCGGTTTACGGCATCAATACCGGCTTCGGAAAACTTGCCTCGATCCGTATTGCGGCGGGCGATGTCGCCACGCTCCAGCGCAATCTGATCCTGTCGCATTGCTGCGGCGTCGGCGAACCGCTTTCGGAAAATATCGTGCGCCTCATCATGGCGCTGAAGCTGATTTCGCTCGGTCGTGGCGCTTCCGGCGTACGACTTGAAGTCATCACCCTCATCGAAGACATGCTGGGAAAAGGCGTGATCCCGATGATCCCGGAAAAGGGTTCCGTTGGCGCGTCCGGTGACCTTGCACCGCTGGCGCACATGACTGCGGCCATGATCGGTGAAGGTGAAGCCTTTTATCAGGGCGAACGCCTGCCGAGCGCGAAGGCACTCGAAAAGGCCGGGCTGAAGCCGGTTGTGCTTGCTGCCAAGGAAGGGCTGGCGCTGATCAACGCACGCAGACCTCGACTGCTCTGGCACTGGCAGGTCTTTTCCGTGCGCATCGCGCCGCACAGACAGCGCTCATCACCGGCGCATTGTCCACCGATGCCGCCATGGGATCGGACGCACCTTTCCACGAGGAAATCCACACGCTACGCGGCCATAAGGGCCAGATCGACGCTGGCCGGGCACTGCGCGCCCTGCTCGAAGGTTCCATCATCCGCCAGAGCCACCTTGAGGGCGACCAGCGCGTGCAGGACCCCTATTGCATTCGCTGCCAGCCGCAAGTTGATGGCGCTTGCCTCGACATTCTGCGTCAGGCAGCCCGCACACTGGAAATCGAAGCCAATGCGGTCACCGACAATCCGCTCGTTCTCTCGGACGGTCGCGCCGTGTCGGGCGGCAATTTCCATGCCGAACCTGTTGCCTTCGCCGCCGATCAGATTGCGCTGGCCGTCTGCGAAATCGGCGCGATTTCGCAGCGCCGCATCGCGCTTTTGGTTGACCCCGCCCTCTCCTTCGGTCTTCCTGCCTTCCTCGCCCGCAAGCCGGGCCTCAATTCCGGCCTGATGATCGCAGAAGTCACCTCTGCAGCACTCATGAGCGAAAACAAGCAGATGGCGCATCCGGCTTCGGTCGATTCCACCCCGACCTCGGCCAATCAGGAAGACCATGTGTCCATGGCCTGCCATGGCGCGCGCCGCCTGTTGCAGATGACCGCCAACCTCAACGCCATTATCGGTATTGAGGCGCTGACCGGCGGATTAGGCGTCGAGCTGCGCGAGCCGCTGACCACTAGCCCCGAGCTTGCCAAGGTGATCGCCGCGTTGCGCGGCCGCGTGCCGACGCTGGAAGACGACCGCTATATGGCAGACGACCTCAAGAATGCCGCTGAGCTGGTGGCTGACGGTGCACTTGCCGGGGCGGTTTCGAGCGGCATCCTGCCCTCTCTGGAGGCGTGATCATGAGTCCGTTCGAAGTTCGTCAGGGAACCTCGCCCGTCATTCTGGGCCTTCCCCATACGGGCACGGATGTTCCTGACGACATCTGGTCACGGCTCAACGACAATGGCCGGATACTTGACGATACCGACTGGCATATTCACCAGCTCTATGATGGCCTTATTGATGGCGCAACCACGGTGCGCGCCACCTTCCATCGCTATTGCATCGATGCCAATCGTGATCCGGCGGGTGTCAGCCTCTATCCGGGCCAGAACACCACGACGCTGATCCCGGAAACCGACTTTGACGGCATTGCCATCTGGAAAGACGGCGAAGCACCAAAGGAAGCCGATATTGCCGACCGCATCACGCGCTTCCACAAGCCCTATCACGACGCGCTTTTAGCCGAAATCGAGCGTGTGAAGGCGATCCATGGCGTCGCCATCCTTTATGACTGCCATTCGATCCGCTCGCATATTCCGTTCCTGTTCGAAGGCAAATTGCCGGATTTCAACATCGGCACGGACATGGGCAAGACCTGCGATCCGAAGATCGAAGCTGCCGCCGTTGAGGTTACGGGACGGGCCGAAGGCTACACGTCGATTCTCAATGGCCGCTTCAAGGGCGGCTGGACGACGCGCCATTACGGCAAGCCGGAAACTGGCGTTCACGCCATCCAGATGGAGCTTGCCCAATCCACGCATCTTGCGACCGAAGCGGTTCCCTTCGCCTATGACGAGGCCAGGGCGGACAAGCTTCGCGTGCATCTCAAAACTCTTTTGCAGCGGCTGGAAGCAATAGCCGCAGAACTGAAATCCTGAGGAGAACACCATGTCCAATCCACGCCATAACGAGCGCGAAGTCCGCGCGCCCCGCGGAGACGAACTCAACGCCAAGAGCTGGCTGACCGAAGCGCCGCTTCGCATGCTGATGAACAACCTTGACCCCGATGTCGCCGAACGCCCGCACGAGCTGGTCGTCTATGGCGGCATTGGCCGCGCTGCGCGCACATGGGATGATTTCGACAAGATTGTCGCGACCCTCAAGACGCTCAATGAAGACGAAACCTTGCTGGTGCAGTCGGGCAAGCCGGTGGGCGTGTTCCGCACCCACAAGGATGCACCGCGCGTTCTCATCGCCAATTCCAACCTCGTGCCGCATTGGGCGACCTGGGATCATTTCAACGAACTGGATAAGAAGGGTCTTGCCATGTATGGCCAGATGACCGCCGGTTCGTGGATCTACATCGGCGCGCAGGGCATCGTTCAGGGCACCTACGAAACCTTCGTGGAAGCCGGTCGCCAGCATTATGATGGCAACCTCAAGGGCAAATGGATTCTGACCGGCGGCTTGGGCGGCATGGGCGGCGCACAGCCTCTGGCAGCTGTCATGGCAGGCGCTTGCTGCCTTGCGGTCGAATGCGACGAAACCCGCGCTGATTTCCGCCTGCGCACCCGTTATGTCGATGAAAAGACCCATAGCCTCGACGAAGCACTGGCCAAGATCGATGCATGGACCAAGGCAGGCGAAGCCAAGTCCATCGCGCTCATCGGCAATGCGGCTGAAATCTATCCGGAACTCGTCAAGCGCGGCGTACGCCCCGACATCGTCACCGACCAGACCTCGGCACATGATCCGGTACATGGCTATCTGCCAATCGGCTGGACCGTCGCCGAATGGCGCGCCAAGCAGGAAAGCGATCCGAAGGGCGTTGCGAAAGCCGCCCGCGCTTCGATGAAGGTGCAGGTTCAGGCCATGCTCGACTTCTGGAATGCTGGCATTCCAACCGTCGATTACGGCAACAATATCCGCCAGATGGCACTCGAAGAAGGTCTGGAAAACGCCTTCGATTTCCCGGGCTTCGTGCCTGCCTATATCCGCCCGTTGTTCTGCCGCGGCATTGGCCCATTCCGCTGGGCTGCCCTTTCCGGCGATCCGGAAGATATCGCCAAGACCGACGCCAAGGTGAAGGAGCTGCTGCCAGACAACAAGCACCTGCACAACTGGCTCGACATGGCAAAGGAACGTATCGAGTTTCAGGGCCTGCCAGCACGCATCTGCTGGGTCGGTCTCGGTGACCGCCATCGTCTCGGCCTCGCCTTCAACGAAATGGTCCGCAATGGCGAGCTAAAGGCACCAATCGTTATCGGTCGCGATCACCTCGATAGCGGCTCGGTGGCTTCGCCGAACCGCGAAACGGAAGCCATGAAGGATGGCTCGGACGCAGTCTCCGACTGGCCGCTGCTCAATGCTCTGCTCAACACCGCTTCGGGCGCAACGTGGGTGTCACTCCATCACGGCGGCGGCGTCGGCATGGGCTTCAGCCAGCATTCCGGCATGGTCATCTGCTGTGACGGCACCGAAGATGCCGATCAGCGCATCGGTCGCGTGTTGTGGAACGACCCGGCCACCGGCGTCATGCGCCATGCCGATGCGGGCTACGATATCGCGCTCGACTGGGCGAAGCAGCAGGGCCTGCGCCTTCCAGCCATCCTTGGCAACTAAGAAATCAATGAAAGGCGGCCCTTCCGGGGGCCGCCTTTTTCATAGCTGGATAATACGTAAATACTGGGGAATAACGATGACAGACGTAGCGCTTGGCCGTAATGAGCCCTCTCGTGGATCGGCGGCTTTGAAACTGGTCATATACAGCTTCATAGGCATATTTTTCTTTTTCGTGCCCGTCACCATTGGCGGTAAATCGACCATCCTGCTCGATCACGCCGCGACCGCGATTGCCACGCAGCTTCGCCCTGCCGCTCTCGTTTTCGTCTGCTTGCTTATCGCTTATGGTGCCTTTGCACCTTTCGTAACGGGCACGTGGAAAAAGAATGTAACCGAAAGAATTTTCTCGGTTCTGCGTCTGCTCGGCCTCATTGCGACTGCCATGTATCTCGCCAATATCGGTCCGGCTGCACTTTTCACGCCCGATATGCTGCCGTTCCTGTTCGACAAGCTCGTATTGTCGGTCGGCCTGATCGTGCCGATCGGTGCACTGGCACTGGCTTTCCTGATTGGCTATGGCCTGCTCGAATTTACCGGCGTCATCGTACAACCAGTCATGCGCCCGATCTGGCGCACGCCGGGCTGGTCGGCCATCGATGCCGTGGCATCGTTCGTCGGCAGCTATTCGCTGGCACTTCTCATCACCGATCGCGTCTACAAGGAAGGCAAATACACCGCCCGCGAAGCGGCAATCGTCGCCACCGGCTTTTCCACGGTATCAGCCACCTTCATGATCATCGTCGCAAAGACGCTGGGCCTTATGGACGCGTGGAACCTCTATTTCTGGACCACTTTCTTCGTGACTTTCATTGTCTCCGCGATCACCGCACGCATCTGGCCATTGAGCCGCATGGATCATCCGGGCGACCGCGATACCCCATTGCCCGAAGGCAAAGGCCGTATTCAAACGGCAATCGACACCGGCATCCAGCAGGCACAAAATGCCCCCAAGCTTCTGCCGCTTCTCGGGGCGACGTTCCTTGATGGCCTGCGCATGGCAGCCATGATCCTTCCCAGCATCATGGCGGTCGGGCTTCTCGGCCTGCTTGCGTCCAAATATACGCCGATCTTTGATCTTCTGGGTCTGGCGCTCTATCCGTTTACATGGCTTGCGCAACTGGCCGATCCGATGCTTGCCGCAAAATCCATGGCGTCCGGCCTTGCAGAAATGTTCCTGCCAGCCATCCTCTTGAAGGACGCCGATGTCGTTTTGAAGTTCGTCGCCGCCGTTGTCTCGGTCAGCCAGGTTCTCTTCCTGTCGGCCTCAATCCCTTGCGTCCTTGCCACCTCGATCCCGCTCAAGTTCCGGGACCTGATCGTGATCTGGTATATCCGCACGGCACTCAGCATCCTGCTAACGGCACCAATTGCCTTCTGGGCAGCATCCAATGGATGGCTCGGTTGATGGTCGAAATTCTCAAGGCCGAAAGTCATCGCCACATGCCATGGAAAAATGGCGGCGGCGTTACGGTCGAAATCGCCGTCCATCCGGAAGGCGCGTCAGTCGATAATTTCGACTGGCGCATTTCCATGGCGACCGTCGCCAGCGATGGCCCGTTTTCCATCTTTCCCGGCATCGACCGCACATTGTCGGTGCTGGAAGGAGACGGCATCTTGCTCGATGTCGAAGGACAGCAGAGCACCCTCACCTGCGAAAGCGTACCGCTGTTCTTCGCTGCGGATGCTCAATCCAGCGCACGGCTGATCGGATCGGCCATTACCGACCTCAATGTGATGACCCGGCGCGGACGGTTTGCCCATATGGTCCGGCGCCTGCCCGTCAACGGCACCACGCTCACCCAGGCCAATGGCAATCTGGTTCTTCTTTTCTGTGCCGAAGGTCAGATCGATCTGACACTCGCGGCGAAAACGACGAAACTTGAGCAGCATGATTGCGCGGTCGCCACAAACTGCGACGCCTTGCCTCTTGAACTAAAGGGGAAGGGAGCCGCTTACCTGATTTCGATTAGCCCAATCTGATCAGTAGTTTACGACTATTCCATCGAGAATGAAGTATTCAAAGAACCGCAACGAACTCTCTGGACAGACGATACGGTCCTGTTAATTTGGCAGGAGTAAGAGACAAAAAAGTCTCACTATAAAAGGGGTACTACACATGAAGAAATCATTGCTTGCCGGGGCGGTACTAGCAGCTTTCACGTTAACGTCTGCGGCGCACGCTGAAACTGCCGTTTCCCTTGGCTTTTCCGGCTGGACCGGCTTTGCTCCGCTGACGCTTGCCAAGGAAGCCGGAATTTTCAAGAAGAATGGCCTCGACGTCACACTGACCAAAATCCCGCAGGCAAGCCGCCATCTGGCCCTCGCTTCCGGTGATATCCAGTGCGCGGCCACCACCGTTGAAACATGGATTGTCTGGAACGCGGCTGGCGTGAAGACCAAGCAGATATTCCAGATGGACAAGTCCTACGGTGCCGATGGTATTGCGGTGCGCGCCGATGTGAATTCCTTCGCCGATCTGAAGGGCAAGACGGTTGCCGCTTCTGCTCCGGGTACGTCGCCCTATTTCCTTCTCGCCTTCATGCTCGCCAAAAACGGTATGACGACCAAGGACGTCAAGGTCGTCAATATGGAGCCGGGACCGGCTGCACAGGCTTTCGTGGCCGGCCAGAACGATGCCGCCATGACCTACGAGCCTTATCTTTCAACCGTGCGCGCAGCACCCGACAAGGGCAAGATTCTTGCCACCACGCTCGATTATCCTGCGGTCATGGACACGGTCGGCTGCACGCCCGATTTCCTTGGAAAGAACCCCGAAGCCGCCAAGGCGCTTGCCGACAGCTACTTTGAAGCGCTGCAGATGATCGCTTCCGACAAGGCGAAGTCCTATGAAATCATGGGCAAGGACGTGAAGCAGTCGGGCGAGGATTTCGGCAAGTCGGCAGACTATCTTCGCTGGCAGGACAAGGCAGCCAACCAGAAGTTCTTTGAAGGTGAATTCAAGGAGTTTTCAACCGAAGCCGCCGATCTTCTGCTGAAGGCGGGTGTGATCAAGTCGAAGCCCAATCTCGATGACATCGTGGATACAAGCTTCATCAAGTAACATCGCTTCATATGCAAGCCCGGACGACACGTCCGGGCTTCCTTATTTTCTGCCCGTCGAGTGCGGCGGATGCGCGACTAAACAGGAAAATATATGCAGCCCTTGCAGCCTATAGGCAGTCAGACCCGGATATTACTGGGCATTCTATTCTTCGTTCTCTTCTTTGTGTTCTGGGGTATCGCCACTCTGGGCGGTTTCGTTTCCCCGACATTCCTCGCCGACCCGATCACCATGGTCAAAGACGGTTGGGATCTTATCGCCAATCAAGGCTTTATGTCCGATATCGGAATGACTGTCTGGCGCGTGCTTGGCGGCTTCATACTCGCTAGCGTCGTTGCCATTCCGCTCGGCATCGCCATGGGCGCATACAAGCCGATTGAAGCGCTGCTGGAGCCCTTCGTCTCTTTTGCGCGCTATCTTCCCGCTTCGGCTTTCGTTCCGCTGTTGATCCTCTGGTCAGGCATTGGTGAAACACAGAAGCTGCTCGTCATTTTCATCGGCGCGGTGTTCCAGATCATTCTCATGATCGCCGTGACGGTCTCCAATACGCGTCGCGATCTTGTCGAAGCAGCCTACACGCTCGGCGCATCAAACAGCGGCATCATTCGCCGCGTACTTATGCCTGCCAGTGCGCCGGACATTGCCGAAACGCTGCGCCTCGTGCTCGGCTGGGCATGGACCTATGTGATCGTGGCCGAACTCATCGGCGCATCGTCCGGCATCGGCTACATGATCATCAACTCTCAGGCCCTGATGGCCACCGGCCAGATCATCTTCGGCATCATCGTGATCGGCGTCATCGGTCTGATCTCGGACCTTGCCTTCAAATATTTCAACCGCTGGCTCTTTGCATGGAGGTTCGCATAATGGTTACCAAAAGCGACCAGGAACTTGTCATCAAGGGCGTGAGCCGCACCTTTCCGGGCGTGCATGGTGGCAAGCCGACACTGGCATTGCAGCCGACCGACCTCATCATCCCGAAAAATGATTTCGTGACCGTTCTCGGCCCCTCGGGCTGCGGCAAGTCCACGCTTCTTCGCATCATTGCCGGTCTCGACAAACCGACCACCGGCACCGTGACGCTGGAGGGCAATCCTGTCACCGGACCGGGTGCAGATCGCGGCATGGTGTTCCAGTCCTACACGCTGTTCCCATGGCTCACCATCCGGCAGAATGTCGGCTTCGGGCTTCGTGAGAAAGGCGTGCCGGAAAAACAGGCGCGTGAAATCGTGGACAGCTATATCGACAAGGTCGGACTGCGCGGCTTTGAAGATCACTGGCCAAAGCAGCTTTCGGGCGGCATGCAGCAGCGTACGGCGATTGCCCGCGCACTCGCCAACGACCCAAAGATCCTGCTTCTCGACGAGCCGTTCGGCGCTCTGGACAACCAGACCCGCGGACTGATGCAGGAGCTTCTGCTCGGCATCTGGGAGCGGGAGCACAAGACGGTCATCTTCGTCACCCACGACATCGAGGAAGCCATATTCATGGCAACCCGCGTGGTCACGATGACGGCTCGTCCGGGCAAGATCAAATCGATCACGCCGGTCGATATCGCGCATCCGCGCACCTACCACGTCAAGGCAAGCCCGGAATTCTCCGAACTACGTCTGAAGTTGACCGAGGAAATCCGCAGCGAAGCCATTGCGGCAGCAAAGCAGGCTGCCTGAAAATAGCTGTTTCCCATTGCAGCCGACTGACCTATGAAAAGACTGCGACTTGATCGCAGTCTTTTCGTTTCAGGACACATCCAATCATGGCCGTTTCAGCAGAAGAACTTGAAAACCGCATCGTCTATGTCAACGGCGAATATGTTTCCGCCCGCGATGCGCGCATTTCCATCTTTGACCGTGGCTTCCTGTTCGGCGACGGTATTTACGAAGTGACTGCCGTGCTCGAAAGCAAGCTCATCGACAGCGAGCCGCATATGCGACGCCTGCGCCGCTCGACCGGCGAGATCGGTATTCCGATGCCGATGAACGAAGACGAGATCGTTGCCATCGAGCGTGAGCTGATCCGCCGCAACAATCTGACCGAAGGTCTGGTCTATCTGCAGGTGACACGCGGCGACGGGCGCGACCGTGATTTCGTGCCCGCGAAAGGCATGAAGCCTTCGGTTGTCCTGTTCACGCAGGAAGCCAATCTGCTCGACAAGCCTGCGCTGAAAACCGGTGCCCGTGTGCTTTCGCTGGATGATCTGCGCTGGAAGCGCCGCGACATCAAGACGGTCTGTCTGCTGCCACAAGCGCTTGCCAAGGAAATCGCCAAGAACGCCGGTTGCGATGAAGCGTGGATGATTGAAGACGGCTATGTAACCGAAGGCGCATCGTCGACCGCCTATATCGTGACCGAAGATGATGTCGTCGTTACACGCCCGAACAGCAACTCCATTCTGCCCGGCTGCACACGGCTTTCGCTCCTGCAGCTGATCGCCGAGACCGGCATGAAGCTGGAAGAGCGGCTCTTCACCATTGATGAAGCCTATGCGGCAAAGGAAGCTTTCCTCACCAGCGCAGGCACATTCGTCACACCGATCACCGTCATTGACGAGAAAACCATCGGCACGGGTAAACCGGGTCCAGTTGCCCAGCGCCTGCGCGAAATCTATCTCGATCACGCCCGCCGCACGGCAATCTGAAAACTGAACCGCCGCACGTCAGTGAAGCGGCTAAGATTTTGGTTATGGCGAGCCGAAAATGGTGGAGTTTGAGAACCGGAGCGGAGCGTACTTCTGAACATAATCCCGAAAAGTTGCAGACTTTTCGGATAAGATTATGTGCCTAAACAAAGTACGTGAGCACCGGAAGCGCAAAACAACGCCATTTGCAGGCCGTCAGAGCCGAAATATCAGCGTTTCTGGTTATAGACGTCGATACAAACAGCCCCCAGCAGCACGATCCCCTTGATGACCTGCTGATAGTCGATACCGATGCCGAGGATCGACATGCCGTTGTTCATCACGCCCATAATGAGCGCGCCAATCACGGCACCCGTCACACGGCCCACACCGCCATAGGCGGAAGCACCGCCGATGAAGCAGGCTGCGATCACGTCCAGCTCGAAGCCGATACCGGCCTTGGGCGTTGCCGTGTTAAGGCGCGCCGCAAAGACCAGGCCAGCAAGCGCCGCCAGCACACCCATATTGACGAAAGCCAGAAATGTCAGCCGTTCGGTCTTCACACCCGAAAGCTTGGCCGCATGCCGGTTGCCGCCGACCGCATAAATTTGCCGCCCGAGCACGGTTCGATTGGTGAGGAACGCATAGGCCGCAATCAGAACGGCCATAATGATGAGGACGTTCGGCAATCCGCGATGCATTGAAATCAGCAACGACAAATAGGCAATCGCCGAAAAGAACAGGATGTTCTTGATGACGAAAAGGCCAAAAGGCTCCGTTTCCACTTCATGCGCGATATGACGCTGACGCGATTTGACATTCTGCCAGATCATGAAACCGGCCAGCAGCACGCCGATGATGAGCGATGTCAGATAGACGCCACCCGTCGTGCCGATGATTTCCGGAATAAAGCCGGACGATAGTTTCTGGAACACGACCGGGAACGGCCCGACCGACTGGCCGCCTAGCACGGCAAGCATCAGCCCCTTGAAGACCAGCATGCCAGCCAGCGTGACGATAAAGGACGGAATATTGAAATAGGCGACCCAAAAGCCCTGCATTGCGCCGATAATGCCCCCGGCCAGCAGGCACAGAATGGCGGCGATAGGAAACGGCACTCCCCATTTCACCATCATCACAGCCGCGAGCGCACCGATAAAGCCACAGACCGAGCCGACCGAAAGGTCGATGTGCCCGGTGACGATGATAAGCAGCATACCAAGCGCCATGATGACGATATAGCTGTTCTGCAGAACCAGATTGGTGAGGTTCAGCGGCTTCATCAGCACGCCGCCAGTCACGATCTGGAAGAAGATCATGATCGCGACCAGCGAGATCAGCATGCCGGATTCACGCAGATTGTTCTTGAGATACCGCCCCACGCTGCTCGCCGGAGCTTTCGATCCACTGCTTCCGATGATATTCTCGCTCATGGCCGTTTTCCCTTGTTCTGCATGATGGCGCGCATGATGTTTTCCTGCGTTGCTTCCTCGCCAGCGACTTCGCCGACAAAGGCTCCTTCATGCATGACGACGATGCGGTCGCAGATGCCGATCAGCTCCGGCATTTCCGAAGAAATGACGACCACGCCCTTGCCGCTATCCGCCAGTGAATTGATAATTGTGTAGATGTCATATTTCGCGCCGACATCGATGCCGCGCGTCGGTTCATCGAGGATCAGCACGTCGGGTCCGGTGAAGAGCCACTTCGATAGCACCACCTTCTGCTGGTTGCCGCCCGAAAGCGTGCCCGTCTCCTGATAGACATTGTGACAGCGAATGCTCATCTGTTCGCGATAGGAATTCGCGATCTTCATTTCGCGAATATCGTCGATGATGCCTTTCGGGCTGACGCCGCGTAAATGCGCAAGAGAGATGTTGCGCGAAATATTTTCGCCTAAGACCAGGCCGAGCTTCTTGCGATCCTCGGTCACATAGGCAAGCCCCGCCTTGATGGCCCGCGCCACAGTGGAAATATCGGCATTGTTGCCGTTGATACGCGCCTCGCCGCTGATATTCGTGCCCCATGAACGCCCGAACAGGCTCATGGCGAATTCTGTGCGTCCCGCCCCCATCAATCCGGCAATACCGACGATTTCACCTGCCCTCACCTTAAACGACACATTCTTGACCGAGTGCCGTTCCGGATGCAGCGGGTGATGCACCGACCAGTTGTCGACTTCGAAAATCACCTCACCAATCTTCGGATCGCGCTTCGGGTAGCGGCTTTCCAGATCGCGGTCGACCATCTTGCGAATGATGTCGTCTTCCTCGACCTCGCCCGCATTGCAGTCAAGTGTCGCCACTGCCTTGCCATCGCGCAGCACCGTGATCTTGTCGGCAACTTCGCGGATTTCATTGAGCTTGTGCGAAATGAGGATCGAGGTGATGCCTTGAGCACGAAACTCGCGCAGAAGCGCCAGCAATGCCGCGCTGTCCGTCTCGTTGAGGCTTGCGGTCGGTTCGTCGAGGATCAGAAGCCGCACGCGCTTCGACAATGCCTTGGCAATTTCGACCAGCTGCTGCTTGCCGACACCAATATCGGTGACGAGCGTATCGGGCGATTCCGACAGGCCAACCTTCTGCAAAAGCTCGCGGGTGCGCTTGTGCACCGTACTGCGGTCGATGACCCCGTAACTTGCCGGCGGATTGACGAGGAAAATGTTCTCGGCAATCGTCATGAGCGGTATGAGCGCCAGCTCCTGATGGATGATGACAATGCCAAGCGCTTCGGAATCGTTGATGTCGCGAAACTGTCGCTCTTCTCCGTCGAAGAAGATCGACCCCTCGTAGCTGCCATGCGGATAGACACCTGACAGCACCTTCATCAAGGTCGACTTGCCTGCTCCGTTCTCGCCGACAAAGGCATGAATCTCGCCCGGCATGACCGAGAAATTGACATCGCTCAGCGCTTTGACGACGCCGAAAGACTTGCTGATGCCGCGCATTTCCAGAAGCGGCTTGCCGGCGATTTCCGGCTTACCGTCAGACTGCTCGCGCAGGACAGGATTGGCTACATTCATCGCTCGCTCCCATTACAAATCTGCTTTGCCATTGCCCTCAACAAAAAGACAACGCTGTCAATCGCCGAGCCTACCCCAGCCGAAAGGCTGGGGATTTGGGGCAATGGCATGCAGAAAGGTTACGGGCATATCCTCCGATACGCCCGAGACCGCATTACTGGATCTGGTCTTCCTTGTAGTAACCGCTATCGACCAGAACCTGCTTCCAGTTCGACTTGTCGACGATCACCGGCTTGAGCAGATAGGACGGCACGACCTTGACGCCATTGTCATAGGTCTTGGTGTCGTTGACTTCCGGCTCCTTGCCGGTCATCAGCGCGTCGACCATATCGACCGTGACCTTGGCGAGTTCGCGCGTATCCTTGAAGATGGTCGAGTTCTGTTCGCCAGCGAGGATCGACTTCACCGAAGGCACTTCCGCATCCTGACCGGAAACGACCGGCATCGGCATGTCGCCACTGCCATAGCCTACACCCTTGAGGGACGACAGGATACCGATGGAGATGCCGTCATAAGGCGACAGGACTGCATCGAGCTTCTTGTCGGAATAATAGGCCGAAAGGATCGAGTCCATGCGGGCCTGAGCAGTTGCACCGTCCCAGCGCAGCGTTGCGACCTTGTCCATGCCGGTCTGGCCGCTGCCGATAACGACTTTGCCGCTATCGATATAAGGCTGCAGAACGGACATCGCGCCGTTGTAGAAGAAGTAGGCGTTGTTATCGTCCGGCGAACCGCCGAAAAGCTCGACATTGAACGGACCCGGCTTGTTCTTGAGGTCCAGCGCGGTTTCGATGGACTGGGCCTGCAGCACGCCGACCTGGAAATTGTCGAAGGTCGCATAGTAATCGACATTCGGCGTATCGCGGATCAGGCGATCATAGGCGATGACCTTGATACCCGCATCGTGGGCCTTGGCCAGAACATCGGAAAGCGTCGTGCCGTCGATGGATGCAACGACGAGAACCTTGGCGCCCTTGGTCACCATGTTCTCGATCTGCGCCAGCTGGTTAGGTACGTCGTCTTCAGCATACTGAAGATCGGTCTGGTAGCCGCGTTCTTTCAGCACCTTGACCATGTTGTCGCCATCGGCAATCCAGCGTGCCGAAGACTTCGTGGGCATGGCGACGGCGACAAGACCCTTGTCTTCCGCATGCGCCAGACCGCTAAAGGCAAGCGCGGCCATCGCGACTGCCAATGTTAGAGATTTCATGCCTGCCATTGTCTCACTCCCAAATTGGGACAGGCTTTTCCGCCTGTCGTTCTCCCAAAATTTCCGCCCCCGCCTTCCGGCCATGCGGAATTCCTCCGGAACAAGTTCTCAAAGGGCCGTCAGCCCGCGATCTTGTCCCATGCCGCAACCGCGCGCTCAGCGCGTTCGCGAACCTCAGCAACCGTCAATCCGGCCTTGTAAAGACTGGAACCGAGTCCGAAGCAGCTCACTCCCGCTGCCCGATAGGTCGCAAAATCAGCCTCGGAAACACCGCCCACGGCGCCGACCGGAATATCCTTCGGCAAGACGGCGGATATCGCCTTGATACCGTCCGCGCCGAGTACGCTGGCCGGAAAGAATTTCAGCGCCGATGCGCCTGCACGGATCGCCGAAAAGGCTTCCGTCGGCGTGAAAACGCCGGGCATCGTCACCATGCCGTGCTGTCCCGCGCGGCGAATGACATCCGGCTCGACATTCGGGCTGACAAGAAGTCTGCCGCCGACATCGTTGAGCCGATCCACATCCGCGACACTCAACACTGTTCCGGCCCCGATCAACACGCCCGCAGGCGCAAGCTTCGCCGCCTTCTCAATCGAGACGAAAGGCTCCGGCGAATTGAGCGGAATTTCGATGGCCTCAAAACCCGTCTCGATCAGCGCTCCGACGATTGCTTCCGTTTCTTCCGGGCGAATGCCGCGCAGGATAGCGACCAGCGGATAGCGCAGCTTTGGCCATGCGATGCGGTCGCTCATTGCGCAGCTCCTTCGAAGGCGTGTTTTGCAGCCATGAACAGACCGTCTCGCACCAGCTCATCGGCTGCAACGCGCCTGACTGTCAGCCCGGCGATTTCAAGCGCGCTGGCATAGAGCGCGCCCATAGTGTCGTCTGAAAGGAGCAGCACTTCTTCGGGTTTGCCATAAAGCATGCGCCCGCCTGCCACTTCCAGCCCGATCAACAAGCCCGACAAACGGGCCAGCTGGTCGGTCGGCTTGCGATCATGGACGAGCCAGCCTGCGCGAATGGAAAAAAGCGCGTTGGAAATCAGTGCCGGGTTTTCGAGCGACGCCCTGACGCCCGCAGCGAAAGCCACACCATTCGGATCAACCGCCGCAGCACCTTCCAGCGCACCGGCCAGCACCGATTTTTCCTTCAAAAGAGCGAACATTTCACCGGTCATGAAGGTTCGGTAATCGGCAAGGCCACCGTCGGCAATCCGCACCCATTTGGCATGGGTGCCGGGCATGACGACAACACCATCATGCGTGCCGCCGTGCACAAGACCGAGCAGTTTTGTCTCCTCGCCACGCATAACATCGGGTGCCGTTTCGTCCCGACGCGCGACGCCCGGCAACATGATGACGTGACGGCGCGCGGGCACGCGCACCGCAGCCTTCACGATGCCATCCAACCCGGCGGGCAAGCTCATATAGGGCGCTTCGATCCAGCCGGTCCGCGAACCGGCCATGCCGCAGATCACCACCGGCAGATCGTCCGGCGCGCCGACAGAAGCAAGGTGCCGTTCGAGCGTTGGCTCGAAACCGGCTTCCTTTGCCTGCAGCAGACCGTCATCGCCACGGCTTTCGCCCAGCACATTGCCATCGACATCCAGCGTCCAGAGGCGAAACCGGGTGGTGCCCCAGTCCGCAACTGCCGCAAATGGCTTTTTATCGAGAGCCATCCGGGGAACCTTAGTGGTTATCTCGCGGCAGGCCACGCGTATGCGCGATGTCCTGATACTTGACCGCGTTTTCGAGAACTGCACCGGTTTCCATCTGGCCGACAACGGCGCGCTGGATTTCCTGCCATGGTGTCTGGCTTTCCGGATATTTGTAGCCACCGGCAGCTTCCAGAGCCTTGCGACGCTCCGCCAGTTCTTCGTCAGAGATCAGAATGTCAGCGCTGCCGCGACCAAGATCGATACGCACGCGGTCACCGGTCCTCAGAATAGCCAGACCGCCGCCAGCAGCAGCTTCCGGGGAGGCATTGAGGATCGACGGCGAACCCGACGTGCCCGACTGGCGACCGTCGCCGATGCATGGCAGTGAGCTGATACCCTTTTTCAGAAGGTAATTCGGCGCGCGCATGTTGACGACTTCCGCCGCACCTGGATAACCGATGGGGCCAGCGCCACGCATGAACAGCACCGTATTCTCGTCGATTTCCAGTGCCGGATCGTCGATGCGGTGATGATAATCTTCCGGCCCATCGAATACGACCGCCTTGCCCTCGAATGCATTCGGGTCCTTGTCGTCGGACAGGTAGCGATTGCGGAACTCGTCCGAAATCACGCTGAGCTTCATGATCGCCGACGAAAACAGATTGCCGCGCAGCACGCGGAATCCGGCATGCTTCTTCAGCGGCTGATCGTAGGTCTTGATGACATTGCCGTCTTCGATGGTCGCGTTCTTGCAATTCTCGCCGATGGTCTTGCCATTGACGGTCAGCGCATCTTCATTGATGAGGCCCTGCCCCATCAGCTGATTGACGACGGCTGGCACACCGCCCGCATGGTAGTAATCTTCGCCAAGATATTCACCGGCAGGCTGCAGATTGACCAGAAGCGGAATTTCCTCGCCATATTTCTGCCAGTCATCGACCGTCAGCTCCACACCGACATGACGGGCCAGAGCGTTCAGATGGATCGGCGCATTGGTCGAACCGCCAATAGCGGAATTGACGCGGATGGCATTGACGAAGGCATCCTTGGTCAGAATGTCCGACGGCTTCAAATCCTCATGCACCATTTCAACGATGCGGCGTCCCGATAGATAAGAAACTTCCTGACGGTCGCGATAAGGCGCCGGAATGGCGGCGGAGCCCGGAAGCTGCATGCCGAGCGCTTCGGCGAGCGAATTCATCGTCGTGGCCGTGCCCATCGTATTGCAATAGCCCGTCGATGGAGCCGAGGAAGCAACGAGCTTGACGAAGCCCTGATAGTCGATTTCGCCCTTGGCAAGCAGCTCGCGCGCCTTCCAGACGATGGTGCCGGAACCTGTGCGTTCGCCACGGAACCAGCCATTGAGCATCGGACCCACCGACAGCGCAATCGCCGGAATATTGACGGTTGCAGCTGCCATCAGGCAGGCAGGCGTGGTCTTGTCACAACCGATTGTCAGCACGACGCCATCGAGCGGATAGCCGTAAAGCACTTCCACGAGGCCGAGATAGGCAAGGTTGCGGTCCAGACCAGCGGTCGGGCGCTTGCCGGTTTCCTGAATTGGATGAACCGGAAATTCAATGACAATGCCGCCCGCCTCGCGAACACCTTCGCGCACGCGCTTGGCCAGCTCCAGATGATGACGGTTGCAAGGTGAGAGGTCGGAGCCCGTCTGCGCGATGCCGATGATCGGACGACCGGACTGCAGCTCTTCCTGGCTCAGGCCATAATTCATGTAGCGCTCCAGATAGAGCGCCGTCATATCGACATTATCAGGATTGTCGAACCAGGCGCGCGAGCGGAGCTTTGGCGTTTTCGGAGAGACGGGCTTGTTCATTTCATTGTCCTGCGTGGGTGAGAGGCCGCGTTACGACAACCTCGATTCCTAATCTTCAAAAGCTTCGACGACATGCCGCTTTCCGAGCAGAAACGCATCGGCCACATGGGTCAGTGGAGCGAGATCAACATCCGAACGCCCCGCGCCGATCAATTGCACGAAACGCTTGTAAAGTCGTTGATATTCGCGGTCCGGCTCGGCCATTTTCTCGGTCCCGGCGATGGTGAGGCGGCTGCCGCCATGGCTGAGCAGAACCGTGCCCTTGTCGGTCTCGACGCGAATATCCCAGGTCTGCGGACCGGTCTGCCGCCAGTCCAGTTCGAACGAAACCGGTATGCCGCTTTCCGTTTGGAACTTGAGGTTGGCTGCGATGGGCGCCGCACGGTTTTCTGGAAAATAAAGATCGGATTGCGTCAGGAAGAAGCGCTCCGGCAAAATATGCGTGACGATGGAAAGCGCATTGATGCCAGGATCGAACACGCCAAGGCCGCCCGGTTCCCAGATCCATTGCTGGCCGGGATGCCAGTGGCGGACATCTTCCTTCCACGTGACCGAAACCGAACGAATTTCCGCATCTTTCAGGAATTCCCGCGCCGGCTCGACCGCTGCGGCTTCGCGCGAGTGCCACGTGGCGTAAAGCGTCACGTCTTCCGCTTGCGCAAGACGCTCCAGCGCCTGCACTTCCGAAATGGTTGCACCCGGAGGCTTCTCCAGCATCACATGCTTGCGCGCCTTCAAGGCTGCGTAGGCCTGGCTAAAGCGCCCTTGCGGCGGTGTGCAGAGCGACACCGCGTCAATGGCAACGTCGCTGCCCAGCAGCTCATCGATGTCGTGAAAAGACGGCAGGCCGTCCAGCCCGGCATTGCGACTGGCAATGGCTTTCAGCTCAATGCCATCGACGGCTTCAATCGATGGCAGATGCTGGTCACGCGCAATCTTGCCCAGACCGACGATTGCGAGAGCGATGTTCGGTTCCGCCGCCATGTTCAAAGCGCCTTCACGACAAGGTTTTTAGCTGCCGCCTGAGCCAGCCTGTTGACCAGCGGATAACGGAACGGCTTGGCAGAAATCTCGAACTGGTCGCCAGCTTCCGTCTTCACGCCTTCTGAGAAAGACAAGGTTGCCGTGCCAAAGAAATGAACATGAATGTCGCCCGGACGGCGGAACAGCTCATATTTGAAATGATGGTGTTCCAGATTGGCGATCGTATGTGACATGTTCGCTTCACCCGAAAGGAACGGCTTTTCAAAGATCACCTGATCGCCGCGACGAATGCGCGAAACGCCCTCCACATGGTCAGGCAACGCCCCCACATATAGCTCCGGCCCCAACGCGGCCTGACGCAGCTTGGAATGGGCAAGCCAGAGATAGTTCTGCTTCTCGGTCACATGATCGGAAAATTCATTGGCAAGGCAGAAGCCAAGCCGGAACGGCGTACCATCCAGGCCAATCAGGTAGATGCCTGCCAGCTCCGGCTCTTCGCCACCATCCTCGGCAAAGGAAGGCGAAACCAGTTCGCCGCCGGTTGCCACCAGCGCCGAACCGTCACCCTTGTAGAACCATTCCGGCTGCACGCCGGTTTCACCCGGCTTCGGTTTGCCGCCTTCGACACCCATCAGGAACATGCGCATGGAGTCGGTCGGCTTTTCAGCAGACTGCGCGGCCTTATGCATCTTGTCGCGACCGTCGGCGGAGCCAAGATGTGTGAGGCCCGTGCCGGCAACAATCAGATGTGCCGGATCGGCATGGGTGATGGGCAGACCGACGCGACCAGCCGCCAGGGCAGCGTCTATATCGACGGCTTCGCCCTTGCCGCTGCGTACGACTTGTTCCTCAAGGCTGATACCCGCTGCAATGGCTGCCGAGGCTAGCTCATAGGTCGTTGCTACGCCCTTGACGACATGCGCCGCTCCCTCCTCACTGCAGGCAGCCACACGCATTTCTCCGCTTTCATCGCGGAACTGGACCAGACGCAACATTAAACCTCCCATTTTCCGCATACCCGTTGCGGAATTCACCCCGACCGCTTGAGAAACGCCATAAGACGCCAATTTACGGCTCGTGTTATTAATATGACTATTTTGCCGTAACCCGCTTTGTCAAGCAAGCAGACGCCCCCACCGGGGCAGTTCGCGAGCCCTGCCCCTCCCGCACGAATACAAGCCTTTGTTTATATATATAAATAGCAATATTGCGCGTTTGTCGCACCGGCATTTTATTGGGAAACGTCGAAAGGCTCTTGCCATAAAGTAATATTATATGCTTCATAAATGCGAAGGCCGGGAGGGCCTTATTGGGAGGAACCATCATGAAACGCACATTGACGGCCCTGACGGCCGCATTTTCTTTTGCCCTGATTTCGAGCGCATCTGCTGCATCGCTGACGGTTGGCTTTTCGCAGATCGGTTCGGAATCGGGCTGGCGTGCTGCAGAAACGGCCCTGACCAAGCAGGAAGCCGAAAAACGCGGCTATACGCTCAAGTTCGCCGATGCACAGCAGAAGCAGGAAAACCAGATCAAGGCCGTTCGTGGCTTCATCGCTCAAGGGGTTGATGCAATCCTGATCGCACCGGTGGTCTCCACAGGTTGGGACGCCGTTCTGAAGGAAGCCAAGGAAGCCGAAATTCCGGTCGTCCTGCTCGACCGCCAGATCGATTCTCCGGAAGACCTTTATCTGACCGCCGTAACCTCCGATCAGGTTCATGAAGGCAAGGTGGCCGGTGACTGGCTGGTGAAGGATGTGGGCGACAAGCCGTGCAATGTGGTCGAGCTTCAGGGCACCACCGGTTCCTCGCCCGCCATCAACCGCAAGAAGGGTTTTGAAGACGCCATCAAAGGTCATGACAACATCAAGATTTCCCGCTCGCAGACGGGCGACTTCACCCGCACAAAGGGCAAGGAAGTCATGGAAAGCTTCATCAAGGCCGAAGGCGGCGGCAAGAATATCTGCGCCGTCTATGCCCATAATGACGACATGGCTGTCGGCGCCATTCAGGCAATCAAGGAAGCTGGCTTGAAGCCGGGCACGGAAATCAAGATCGTGTCGATCGACTCCGTGCCGGACATCTTCCAGGCCATGGCGAACGGCGAAGCCAACGCGACCGTCGAACTGACGCCGAACATGGCAGGCCCGGCCTTCGACGCGATTGAAGCCTTCAAGGACAAGGGCACCGTTCCGCCGAAGTGGATCCAGACGGAATCGAAGCTCTACACGCAGGCTGACGATCCGAAGGCCGTCTACGAAGCCAAGAAGGGTCTCGGTTACTGATCCTCTCGTCCTCGGGCCGCGTTTGTCGCGGCCCGGAATGACCTTTGCAAAATGCAATGGAAGACTGCCATGGCTGCAAAAGACGCTCCATCGGCGGCCGCTATGCCGCTTCTTGAAGCCCGTTCGATCACCAAATCCTTTCTGGGCGTGACCGCGCTCGACCATGTCGATTTCACGCTCAACCGCGGGGAAATCCATGCATTGCTCGGCGAAAACGGCGCGGGTAAATCCACGCTTATCAAGATATTGACCGGCGCTTACCACGGCTTCGGTGGTTCGATCCTGCTTGAGGGCCAGCCGATTGCGCCTGCCTCCGTGGCAGAGGCGCAGACATTTGGCATCGGCACGGTCTATCAGGAGGTCAACCTTCTCGAAAATCTGACGGTAGCAGAAAACCTGTTTCTGGGACGCCAGCCGAAACGTTTCGGACTGGTCGACCGGGGCCGGATGGAAAAAGATGCGACGAACCTTCTTTCCCGCTATGGCCTCACCATCGATGTCGGCGTGCCTCTGTCCGCCTATTCAGTCGCCATCCGCCAGATCATCGCGATTGCACGTGCCGTCGATCTCTCGGGCAAGGTGCTCGTCCTTGACGAACCGACCGCCAGTCTCGATGCACGCGAAGTCGAAATGCTGTTCGGCGTGCTGCGCCAGTTGAAGGCAGAAGGCCTCGGCATCATCGTCATCACCCATTTTCTGGATCAGGTCTACGCCATCGCCGATTGCGCCACCGTATTGCGCAACGGACGGCTGGTCGGCAGCCGCAACCTGTCGGAACTGCCGCGCACCGATCTCATTTCCATGATGCTCGGCCACCAGCTGCAGGAGACTGTGCGCCGCCAGCTGACCGAGGAAGTAAGCCGCGACACGATTGCCCCGATCCGTTTTGCAGGCTTCGGCAGACAAGGCAGCGTTGCGCCGTTCGATCTCTCGATCAAGCCGGGAGAAGCCGTTGGCATTGCCGGGTTGCTCGGTTCCGGCCGCACCGAAACCGCGCTGTTGATGTTCGGTGTCGATCAGACCGATAGCGGCACCTTGACCGTCGACGGCAAGGAAACGAGGCTCCCCTCGCCCGTTGCGGCCATTGCGGAACGCTTCGCCTTCTGCCCGGAAGAACGCAAGACCGACGGCATCATTGGCGATTTCTCGATGGCGGAAAACATCGCGCTGGCGGTTCAGGCGAAGCGCGGCTGGTCCAGACCGATTTCATCGCGCGAGAAGACGGCGCTTGCGCAGCGTTACATCAAGGCGCTCGATATTCGCCCGCCCGATCCTGACAAGCCGATCAAGTTTCTGTCCGGCGGCAACCAGCAGAAAGCCATACTGGCACGCTGGCTTGCCACCGATCCCCGCCTGCTGATCCTCGATGAGCCGACGCGTGGCATCGATATCGGCGCCCATGCTGAAATCCTGAAGCTCATCGGCGAACTTTGCGCTGAAGGCATGTCGCTGGTCATCATCTCGTCGGAATTCGAGGAGCTTGCCGCCGTTGCCAATCGCGTCATCGTCCTGTCCGACCGTCGCCATGTGGCGGAACTGAAGGGCGAGGAAATCACTGCCGACAATATCGTGCGTGCAATCGCTGAGACCGGAAGCGAAAAGGAAGCTGCAGCATGATTGCCCGCATGACCAGAAAACTCAAAAGACTGGCGCCGCAACTGGCCGCCCTTGTGCTCATTCTGGTGGCGAACACCGTCATCGCGCCTGGCTTTCTCGACATCTCGTTCCAGAACGGACGGCTTTATGGAAGCCTGATCGATATTCTGGTGCGCGCCGCACCCGTCGCCATTCTGGCTGTCGGCATGACACTGGTGATCGCAACGCGCGGCATCGATCTGTCAGTCGGTGCCGTCATGGCGATCAGCGGTGCTTTTGCCGCCTCACTCATCGTCGCGGGCTATCCACTTGCAATCGTCATTCCGGCAGCGCTTGGCGTCGGCCTTCTGTGTGGCTTGTGGAACGGCTTTCTGGTTGCGGTCTTCGATATCCAGCCGATCATCGCGACGCTTATCCTTATGGTGGCAGGTCGCGGCATCGCACAGCTTATCACCGAAGGCGCGATCCTGACCTTCAACAATGATTCCTTTGCGGCGCTTGGCTCCGGCTCCTTCCTCGGCGTGCCTGTTCCAGTCCTGATATGGATTCTGGCCGGTCTGGTCGTGGGCCTCGCAGTGCGTACCAGTGCGCTTGGCTTCCTGATCGAGGCGACCGGCATCAACCGTCGCGCAGCGATGCTGGCAGGGGTCAAGGCACGCTTTCTCCTGTTCAGCGTCTATGCGGTTTCCGGCGTCGGCGCTGCCCTTGCAGGGCTTATCGCGGCGGCGGATATTCGCGGCGCAGATGCCAACAATGCCGGGCTGTGGCTTGAACTCGACGCGATTCTGGCGGTCGTCATCGGCGGCACCTCGCTTAATGGCGGGCGTTTCTCGATCATGGCCTCGCTGCTCGGCGCGCTCATCATCCAGTCGATCAACACAGGCATTCTGATGGCGGGCTTTCCGCCGGAATTCAACCTCATCATCAAGGCCGTCATCATCGTGATCGTGCTCACCTTCCAGTCGCCGGCCATTGTCCAGCTCATTACCTTCCTGCGCTCGGAACGCAAGGGCAATGGAGCCAATCCGGTCCGTCAAAGCCAGCAGGGAGCACGGCAATGAGAGCACTGCGCAATCTGCCCTTCCTGACGACGGTTGCAATCTTCCTGCTCGCCTATGCGATCTGCATCGTCCAGTTTCCGAACATGCTGTCGACACGGGTAATCGGCAATCTTCTGACGGACAACGCCTTCCTCGGCATAGCCGCCGTCGGCATGACATTCGTGATCCTTTCCGGCGGCATCGACCTGTCGGTCGGCTCGGTCATCGCCTTCACCAGCGTTTTCGTTGCCGTGATGGTCGGGCAGCTCGGCGTGCATCCGCTCGTGGCATTCGGCCTCGTTCTTGTGATCGCTGCATTGTTCGGGGCGTGGATGGGCATGATGATCCATTTCTTGCGGATCCCGCCTTTCGTGGCCACACTTGCGGGCATGTTTCTGGCTCGCGGTGCGGCATTCCTCATCTCGACGCAATCCGTGCCCATCGCGCATCCGTTTCTCGATACATTGCAGGGGCTTTATTTCCGCCTGCCGGGCGGCGGCAGGCTGACATTCATCGCCATGCTCATGCTCGCGGTCTTCATCGTTGGCGGCATCATCGCCCATCGCACGCGCTTCGGCGCCAATATCTACGCGCTTGGCGGCAACCAGCAGTCGGCGGAGCTGATGGGCGTTCCGATTGCCCGCACGACAATCGGCATCTATACGATGTCGGGTATCCTTTCCGGCCTCGCCGGGATCGTCTATACGCTTTATACTTCGTCCGGCTATTCGCTCGCGACGGTTGGGGTAGAACTGGATGCCATCGCTTCGGTGGTGATCGGCGGGACATTGCTGACAGGTGGCGCAGGCCTTGTGGCCGGAACATTCGTCGGCATTCTCATACAGGGGCTGATCCAGACATACATTGTTTTCGACGGAACGCTGTCTTCCTGGTGGACGAAAATAGCAATCGGTATATTGCTGTTCCTGTTCATTGCTCTGCAACGAGGACTTGCGTGGTTCTCGGATCTAAGGCGCATCCCGAAAAGTGGGAACCGGTTTTCGGGCAAGATGCGCATTGAAACAAATAGCTAGCCAGGCAACGAATGAAGGAGGCCTGAATTGGGATTGCTGGAAACGGCCATAACCGGACGCAAGCGCCATAACAGCCACGCTGTCGTGGTGGGTGAACTGGGCCGCGGCATCGTCGCGGGAACCATTCCTGCAGGGTCCATCCTTCCGGGCGATCATGAATTGTCGCTGCGCTTCGGCGTTTCCCGCACCGTTCTGCGCGAGGCGATGAAAACCCTTGCCGCCAAGCGCCTCATCGAACCCAAGGCCAAGGTCGGCACCCGTGTTCTGGGCCATGCGAGCTGGAATTTCTTCGATCCCGATGTGCTGACATGGCGCTTCGAGGCAGGCTTCGATGAAGTCTTCGTGGACCATCTGGCGGAAATGCGCATGGCACTGGAACCGGCAGCCGCAGCGGCCGCGGCTGAACGCGCCACCAGTGACGAGATTGTCGAGCTTTACGCGCTCGCCGCCAAGTTTGACGATCCGAACCACACGCCGGAGTCCATCGCCAAGGTTGATCTGGAATTCCATCTGGCCATTGCGCGCATGTCCGGCAATCCGTTCATGCGCTCGGTCAGCGGATTGATCGAGGCGGCGCTGGCAATCTCGTTCCAGCTTTCATCACCCGCCTCATCGCGAGAAGGCATTGCCGAATGCGCGGCCAATCACCTGCGCATTGCCCACGCCATTGCATCGCGTGATCCACAAAAAGCACGTCTGGCCATGGAAAGCGTTATCAAGCTCGGCGTCGATCGTATCCGCGATGTGATCTGAGCATTTCCAGCAAAAGTGGGAGCCGGTTTTGCGTTCGGAAATGCGGTAACAAAGAGACAGAGCGGTTCTTACGGTTCTATCATACAAGAACCACTCTGAAGGTTACGATACCTTCAGATCAAACTGCGGCTCGCCGCGCAGCGTATTACTGACCGTGCAGATTTCCTCAGCCATTTCGGCGAGACGATGCTTTTCGTCGTCGGTGAGGTCACCGCCGAAATGGAAGGTGATGTTGAACCGTTCGATACGCGACGGTCCTTCATGCGCCTTGTCGCCCTTCACTTCCACCCGCACATCGGTCAGCTTTTCCCTTAGTTCGAGCTTCGTTGCGGCGATACGAGCGCTCAACGCCATGCAGGCCGCAACCGACGAATAGATGAGATCGAGCGGATTGAAGCCCGCTTGACTGACACTCGTAACGAGCTCGACCACGCCGCCGGTCGGCGTGGTGATGACAGGCAGCTTTCCATGCTGCATTTCGGCGACGGCACCCGTCTCGCGGGTTCTGACTTTCAGTTCGCTCATTCCTGAATTCTCCTGTAGTCCACATGCCGTGCCAGCCAGCAGCCGACGGTCATGCCTGTTATCTCGCCTTTGGCGTCACGATGGAAGACAAGTTTCCATTCGCCCGGCGACGGCGCGTCCATCGAGCGCTGCACCGGCAGCAGCCAGACATGCGGTCCTGCCTCATAGAGCGAATACATATCGCTCTTGCCGAGAAATCCTTCAAAGGCCCCGTAAAAAGCGCCGCCCTCATTGACGATCAGAAGATCGGCCTCAAGTTCGTCGCTGCGATAACGTCCAGCAATATCCTGCTTCGCCGCGCCTTTCAGGCGCTGCATTGTCAGGCTCAGATTTTCATCCTCGCGCGCCAGATGGATCGTGTCGCCATCGCGGCGGATCGTGGTCATCGCGGAACGCGCCTCGTTCTCGCCTATTACGTCCATGATTTCCGGGCCGGTGCCGAAACGTGCCTTCATGCGTCCGCGTCCGGCATCTTCAAGGCTCAGCACGAGACCGGTTTCATGGTCGAGCCATGAGCCGAACCATGCGGCATCGGCTTCAACGCGAACCTGTTCCGATGTCGGAACGCCAAGCGCAATATTCATCAGCTTGAAGGCGACGTCGGAAGCTCCGCCTTCAAAATTGAACATGGCGATTGTCGAGAGGCGCTCATCGGCGCAATGCCAGCGCTGGCAGCGCCAGCCGCGCAAAGCCCCGCCATGGCCGGTCAGTCGCTTGCCGCCTGTTTCCTCGAATTTAAGGCCGAGGCCGTAGGGAGCAGCAGCACCGTCGCTGAAAGTCTGAGGACCGCTCAGGCGACGATAGATTCCGCTTTCGTCGTCGCCGGTCGCATCGATGAACTGCTCCCAGGCAATCATGTCGTCCAGCGACGCGCAGATGCCGGCATCGCCCATCCAGTGGATGCGATTGACGGCAGGCAGGAAGCCGCGCACCGTATCGCCCTCATAGCCAATGCATTCATCGAACAGCGCGGTATCGGGAATAAGTTCTGCGGTCTTCATGCCCGCCGGCTGGAAAATGCGTTCCGACAGAAGTTCGATAAGCTTCCGGCCTGTATGCTGTTCGATCAGATCAGCCAGAATGCGGAAATTGCCGTTGCAGTAGGAATAATGCGTGCCCGGTGCAAAATGCGTGGTCTTCAGGCGGCGCAGCAGGCTTTGTGCCTGTTCGGGCAGAAAGACGCCTTCCGGATCGGCCCCGCACAGAACCGTCAGCGCCCAGTAATCGCGCAGGCCCGACTGGTTGTTGCACAGATCGCGCACGCTGGGACGCTTTTCAGCAAACTTGTCGAGATAGGCGGCAAGCGCATCATCAAGAACTTCCGGCTCGCCGACACTGTCGAGCAGAACGGCGCAGGTGAACTGCTTGCTGACCGAACAGATCGGCATGCGCGTTTCGGGCGTCATCGCCTTGCGAGTGGAAAGATCGGCAAAGCCCCATGCATGGCGCAGCACGACCTTGCCATCTTTCAGCACCGCGACCGCACCACCCGGTCCCTTATAGTGCTGCGGAATGGTGCGAACGAAGGTTTCAAGCGCGGAAAGATCGAATTTTGACATGATGCTCAGGCGACTCAGATGAAAATCAACAGCCGCCACGAGGCATCATTTTGTCCGTTCGATCAAGGCCATGGCCGCATGCGGATTATGCGCCTTATAGCCGCTGATCACATAGAGATAGACATCGCGGGCGATATGGTCCGCAACAGGCGGCGTCACGGTCTTCAACCCTTCAGCGGGTTCTCCCGCTGCTATCGCCTTGGCGCGTGCAGCCCACTGATCGAGATGACTTTCACCATAGCCAAGCGGCTCGCTTTCCTTCGTTCCCATGATGCGAAGATAGGCGAAAGGTGCGGTCATATCGGCGAATTGCGGAAAGTCGCTGTCGCCTGCAATCACCACCGCTACGCCATATTCGCGCAGCAAGGCGATGAAGTCCGGTGAATTGAAACTGTCGTGGCGCACTTCCACCGCATGACGCACATCGCGCCCGTCGACACGCTTCGGCAGAAGCTTCAAAAACGCCTCGAAGTCCACGGGGTCGAACTTCTTCGTTCCCATGAATTGCCAGTTGACCACGCCGAGCTTGTCCTTCAGTTCCATCATGCCGCCGGTCATGAACCGTTCAATGCTCTCACCCGCCTCCGCCAGGACACGGCGATTGGTGGAAAAACGCGGTGCCTTCAGCGAAAACACAAAGCCTTCCGGCGTTTCATCGTGCCATTTGGCGAAGGTCGTGGGTTTCTGCGGACCGTAATAAGTGCTGTTGATCTCGATGGATGTGAGCTTGCTCGATGCATATTCAAGCTGGCGCTTCTTCGACAGTTTTTCAGGATAGAAGCTCTTGTCCCACGGTTCATAGGCCCATCCGCCAATACCGACGCGGATCTTACCCGTGTTTTCCCTGGCCATCGCCATTCCTCCATACCGGTGCATCATGAGTTCATACAGTTTAGTCATGATGTTTAATCTGTATTCGCACCGCTGGCTATGTTCATATCAGCGTGCTTGACTGGGAGGAGAAGCAGGCGGCTGAACGTAAACTTTGCCGCGAGACTGAGGTTTATGCACCTGTCGGCCATTTGGGTGCGTCTGACCATGAGTTCCCGTTCCCCCAACACATGGATTGTCCCGGTTTTCGGGAGGATCTTTTTGAAAAGAGGCGGAGAAACCGTCCTTGCAAGGCGCGCCGGAATGGCGAGCGAGACATGGTGAGATTGAGGAAATGCATACAATGACGAGCAAACCCAATGCCCGTACCGGAGGCCAGATTTTGGTGGATGCGCTGCGCATCCACGGCACCGACCGGGTCTTCTGCGTCCCCGGCGAGAGCTATCTCGCCGCGCTTGACGCCTTTCATGATTCCAGCGACACGATTGACCTGATCGTCTGCCGGCAGGAAGGCGGCGCGGCCTATATGGCGGAAGCCTATGGCAAGCTGACCGGCAAGCCGGGCATCTGCTTCGTCACACGCGGTCCCGGCGCAACAAACGCCTCTGTCGGTGTGCATACAGCTTTTCAGGATTCGACACCGATGCTGCTCTTCATCGGTCAGGTCGCCAGCGATCAGGTCGAGCGCGAGGCATTTCAGGAAATCGATTATCGCCGCATGTTCGGCCAGATGGCCAAATGGGTCGTCCAGATCGACGATGCCGCCCGCATTCCGGAACTGGTCAGCCAAGCCTTCCACCGCGCCGTCAACGGTCGCCCCGGCCCGGTCGTGATCGCCCTGCCGGAAGACATGCTGACATCCTATGCCGCCGTCAGCGACGCACCAGCCTTTAAACAGGTTCAGATGCATCCAGGTGCCGACCAGTTGCAGGACATGCAAGCGCTTCTTGCAAAGGCCGAACGGCCTCTGGTGATCGTCGGCGGTGGCGGCTGGAATGCGAGAGCCATCAGCGATCTGCGGAAATTTGCCGAGAACATGCACCTGCCCGTCGCGGCATCCTTCCGCTGCCAGGACATGTTCGACAACACTCACCCGCTCTATGCAGGCGAAATGGGAACCTCGATCAGCCCCAAGCTGGCGCAGCGCGTGCGCGATGCCGATCTGCTGATCGTAATCGGTGCCCGCCTCGGCGAAATGACGACACAGGGCTACGAACTCGTCTCCATTCCGGTGCCACAACAGAAGCTCGTCCATATCCATCCGGGGGCGGAGGAACTGGGCCGCGTCTATCATGCAGACGTTCCGGTCAATGCTTCCATGCCTGCCTTCTGTGCGGCAGCAGCAAAGCTTGCGCCGGTTGCTGATCCGCGCTGGAAATCATGGACCGACAGCGCCAATGCCGATTACCGCGACAACATCAAATCGCCGGTCATCCCCGGTGATGTGCAGATGGGCGAAGTGATGGAGTGGTTGCGCGCGCATCTGCCAGCCGACGCCATCATCACCAATGGCGCAGGCAACTATTCCGCCTGGCCGCATCGCTTCTACCAGTACCGTACCTATCGCAGCCAGCTGGCTCCCACCAACGGCTCGATGGGCTATGGCGTACCGGCTGCGGTCGCGGCCAAGCTCACCGCGCCGGAACGCACGGTTGTTGCCTTTGCAGGTGACGGCTGCTTCCTCATGAACGGACAGGAACTGGCAACGGCGGCGCAATATGGCGCCAATGCCATCTTCATCGTCGTCAATAACGGCATGTACGGCACCATCCGCATGCATCAGGAGCGCACCTATCCGGGCCGCGTTTCAGGCACCGGCCTCGCCAATCCTGACTTCGCAGCGCTTGCCCGCGCCTATGGCCTGCATGGCGAAGTGGTGGAAAAGACGGCTGATTTTGCACCGGCCTTCGAGGCTTGCGAAAAGTCCGGCAAGCCGGGCCTCATCGAAATCCGCATCGATCCGGAAGCGCTTTCACCGAAGATGAGCCTCAGTCAGATGCGCGAGCAGGGTCTGGCCAAGCAGCGATAGACGGACGCCAATAAAAAAGCACGCTTTCTTCTCGGCCAAGAAGGAAGCGTGCAAAAAGACATTTTCAATCACAACGCCCCCCGGCGTATCTATGATCCGGTGCAAGGGGGTGTACCGCACCGATAAAATGCCTTTCGGTCGCCGGAACGAGTGTCCCGGCAATCCCAAGATCAGGCCTGCGCTTCTCCACAGATCTGCTGTTTGTCGAGCGCCTCGATCATCAGCTCCACCGCTGACGAGATCGGCGCGACAATCGGAATATCGAAGCCGCCACGCAGTTGTTCCGCAGCTTCCCCGAGCGGCCCACCGCCGATGATGACCGCTTCGGCTCCATCCATGATGCAAAACCGCACCGCCGCTTCCAGTTCTGTACGCAGACGCGCGCCATCGCGCGCCAGTTTCTCAGGGTCTCCGGGCGTGCAGCGAATACCCGTATAAAGATGCGACAGGCCTAGGCTTTCCGCCCGCGCCGCTATTGCATCGGCAAGATCCGGCGTTACCGTCGCAATGCCGAACCGTCGTCCATTCCGTGTTGCCTCGACCATCGAGGCCTCACAAATGCCGAGAACCGGTACGGCCAGGCTTTCCTGCAAATGCACGACACCGGGATCGCCATAAGCGCTGACAATGACCCCGATGCAGTTTGAATTCTGCCCCCTGCCGATTTCTATGACCTGCGCCGCTGAAGCGTGCAACTGCTCGTCATTGACGATCATCGAAGGGCTGCGTGTCGCAGTGGCGGCTTCGATCCGAAGCCGCCCGTTCGCCTTCCGCCTGGCAATATCGAGCATCATCCCGCTCGTTGCCTCTGAGCTGTTTGGATTGATCAGCAGGACATAGGGGGATGATGCAGTCATGTTCAGGCCTGTTCTTTAGCAGTTTTTGTGAAATCGACCGTCGGCTCGTCGGCTTCCGCCGGCTGCGTCAGGTCTTCCATGGACCGACCATAGGTTTCCGGCCCAAGCTGGATGCAGAATGCGAAGATGGCATACATCGATGCGGCAAGGCCGAAGACACCGAGCATTCCGTATGTGTCGAACAAGGCACCCGCAATCGTTGGTACGAAGGATCCGGCAGCCGAACCGCTCGCGAGGATGAGTGCCACACCGAAGCCGCGGATACGGGTTGGATAGAGTTCCGGCGCGTAAATCCAGATCGACGTGTTGAGCAACAGGACGAAGAACTGGAACAGCGCTCCGAAGAACAGCACCAGATAGATGTTCGTGCCCAGATAGATGATCGAAAGCGCTGCGGCACAGGCACAGACCGCACCCAGGCTGAGAACTTTCTTGCGCGGAAAGTAATAGCCGAATGCCGATGCTGCAATGGCACCGAGCACGCTGCCGCTCTGGATGATCATGCTGTAAAGAAGGCTGCCCGAAAGCGTGTAGCCCATCGAAACGAAAATCATTGGCATCAGCGTCAGGACGGAAAGCTGTGCGCCGTAGCTCATCAGGATCGCGATCGCCACAGGGACGGTGCGGCCAAGATAAGGCGCCTGGAACAGTTCCCTCCAATTGCCCTTGACAGGCTTGGTGTCACTGTCTTCCGACTTCGACAGATATTCAGTGACTTTCAGGTTCTTGGGTCGGAGTGATCCGGACGCCAGAATGGAAAGTACCTTGTTTGCTTCGTCGATCTTGCCTTGCGAGGCCAGAAAACGCGGTGTTTCCGGCACGTAACGGCGAAAGAAAACAACGAGGAAAGCGGGGATCGCCAGAACGGCGAAGAGCCAGCGCCAGTTGTCGTCGCCCGGAAAGAGCGTGAAAACCAGCAGGCCGAAAGCCGGGGCGAGGAAGTTGCCGAAACCGCCTGCGCCGACATTGACGAGACCGGCTGCAGTTCCACGGAACTTCGGCGAACAGAATTCGGCAAGCATCGTAACGGCAGTCGAAATTTCGCCGCCGACACCAAAGCCGACAATGGCGCGTGCGAGACAGAGCCAGCCGAAGCTCGGTGCGAGCGCACAAAGTGCGGAACCGACGGTGAAGAGAAGAAGATTGATCGTCAGCATGACACGGCGGCCGTACCGGTCGCCAAGAATGCCGGACAAGAGACGGCCAATGGCCGCGCTTGCGAAAGTGATGGTATTGAGGAAGCCGATATCGGCGCCCGACAGACCCCATTGTTCGCGAAGGATCGGCCCGACGAGGCCAATCGTGTTCTGCTCGAAACTGTCAAAGAGACAGCCGATCAGGATCAGCGCGAGAATCTGCTTGTGCGCAGTTGTCACGCCGATATTTCCCAATGCATTTTCCATCTGCTTGATGGCCGGTGACGTCGCACCGGATTGTATCATTTGTTCCCCTGCCATAACGGTCCAACTCCCATGATATTAGCCGTATGAAATTATTTTTTCATAATCAAACATCAGAAAATCAATTTTTACAAGCAATTTTTTATCGTTTATTTTCAGATAGATAATCTGCTCAAAGCTTAGGCGAAAAAGATGCAAAATAGTCAAAAGCTGCTAATAGTTAGGCAATCTGAAAATATGATTTCATCAGGCGGCACATGAAACCCACCGAAAAGTCCTTTCTGACCCGCGTAAGAGACGTGATGGACGAACTGCCGCCAGCCGAAAAAAGGCTGGGTGAATTCGTATGTGATTTTCCAGGGGAACTGGCGAGCTATTCGGCGTCGGAACTGGCAGCTCTCGCCCATGTTTCCAACGCGACCGTGACGCGTTTCGTACAGCGCCTCGGTTATGACACCTATGAAGAATCCCGACGCCATGCCCGTGAGGAAAAACAGACGGGATCGCGTCTGTTTCTGTCGAGTGCCACCGATGCGGAGAGCGGCCAGTCCCTGTCGTCGCATGTCGGTCAGGGCATCGCCAATCTGGAAAAGACCTTTCTTTCAATACGCGAAACACAGATCGATGCCGTTGTGGAAGCAATGCTCGGCGCACGCAAGACATGGGTATTCGGCTTTCGCAGCAGCCAGCCTTTTGCGGCCTATCTGCAATGGCAGATGATACAGGTGGTGGACAATATCGTTGCGGTTCCCGGACCGGGCCAGACACTTGGCGAATATATTGCCAGCATCAGCCCCGACGATATGGTCATCGTCTTCGCGCTTCGCCGCCGTATTGCAAAAATGGACGACATCCTTGCCGCCATCGAAAAGCGTGGTGCGAAACTTCTCTACATCACCGATGAAGGCGCGCCGTTCCGGGCTTCCGCGCAATGGCATTTTCATTGCCAGACACTGGCGCCCGGCCCGTTGTTCAATCACGTTGCGGTCATGGCGCTCTGCCATTTATTGACCACGCGGGCCATTGAAAAAGCAGGCGCTTCCGGACGAAAGCGCCTGCGTGATATCGAAGCCTCCGGCGACCTGCTCGAAGAGCTGTAAACCGGTTATTTTACAGGCGGCGCATACATAAGCCCGCCCTTGTTCCACAGCGCATTGATGCCGCGGTCGATCTTGAGCAGGCTGCCCTTGCCGATGGTGCGTTCAAACATTTCGCCATAATTGCCGATCTTGGAGACGACATTATAGGCCCATTTCGGCTCAAGGCCGAGCTGTTGGCCGCTATCGCCTTCCGATCCGAGGAAACGGCGCACGTCCGGCTTCTTGGAGTTCAGATCCGCATCAGCTGAGGCTTGCGTAATGCCCAGTTCCTCGGCCTCAAGCATTGCAAACAGCGTCCAGCGAACGATGTTGAACCATTTATCGTCGCCCTGGCGGACGGCAGGTCCAAGCGGCTCCTTGGAAATCACTTCCGGCAGAACGGTGAAAGCATCAGGTTCGGCAAGCTTCAGACGTTGCGCATAAAGTGCGGACGCGTCGGTCGTGTAAACATCACAGCGACCCGTTTCAAATGCCTTCAGGATGCCATCGGCAGAATCGATCACCACCGGTTCATACTTGATACTGTTGGCGCTGAAAAAATCAGCGGCGTTCTGTTCGGTAGTCGTGCCCTGCTCGGTGCAGACCGAAGCGCCGTCGAGCTTCAAGGCGCTATCGATACCCAGATCCTTACGGATCATGAAACCTTGACCGTCATAATAGGCGGTGCCGACGAAATGGATGCCCATGCCCGCATCACGCGAAAGCGTCCAGGTGGTCTGGCGCGAAAGCAGGTCGACCGTGCCGGATTGCAACGCCGTGAAACGTTCCTTGGTCGAAAGCGGAATGAAACTCACCTTGTCAGGATCGCCAAAGACTGCCGCCGATACCGCACGACAGAAATCAATATCGAAGCCGGTCCATTTGCCCTGATCGTCTGGCGACGAAAAGCCTGCAACGCCCTGACTGACGCCGCAATTGATCTTGCCGCGCTCCTTCACGGTCGAAAGCGTATCCGCCTGCGCCCCAGTTTGAGCGGACATGGCAAAGCCCGCCGCCAACAACGAACCCAAAACTATTTTTTTCATTGTTCCTCCTCCCAGAGTTTCGGCCCAGAATTTCGAAAAAGCCGATCCATTGCCCGGCAGCACGCCGCCGGGCTTGTTGTTTGTTCAGTTATCCGACTACGAACTACTTCAGTGCAGCCGCGAAGCTGTCCTCCAGAACGCTCAGCAGATGATCGGCATTGGCACGCGTGAAGATCATCGGCGGGCGCATTTTCAGGACATTGTCGAACGGACCTTCAGTCCCCATCAGAATGCCGCGTTCGCGCGCGCCATCATTGATCTTCTTGGCCAGAGCCGTTGCCGGTTCCTTGGTCTTGTGATCCGTGACCAGTTCGATACCGAGGAACAGCCCCTGCCCGCGCACATCACCGATGATATCGAAGCGCTTCTGCATCGAGCGGAACCCGTCGATGAGATAGTTGCCGATATCAAGCGCGTTGCGGCGCAGATCGTTGCGCTCAATGACATCCAGCACTGCCAGACCTGCCGCGCAGGAAACCGGATTGCCGCCAAACGTGTTGAAATATTCCATGCCATTGTTGAAACTGCTGGCTATTTCACGGGTCGTTACCACTGCCGACATCGGATGGCCGTTGCCGATAGGCTTGCCCATGGTGACGATATCCGGCACCACATCCTGCATTTCAAACGCCCACCAGTGGCTGCCGACACGGCCGAAGCCAACCTGCACCTCATCCGCGATGCAGACACCACCAGCCGCCCGCACCATCTTGTAGACTTCCTGCAGATAGCCTTCCGGCAGGAAGACCTGACCGGCGACGCTCGGGATCGACTCGGCAATGAAATAAGCCGGGCCGCGTCCAAGGCTTTTGATGGCCTCGATCTGCTCGGCAATACTTTCAGCAAAGCGCTTGCCATGTTCTGCCAGCGGCCAATTTTCCGGCGCGCGGTAGCTGTCGGGGATGACGGCCTCAAACACGTGATCCGGACGTCCTTTGCCGCCCTTGCGCTTGTATTTATAGGGACTGAGATCGATCAGCTCCTGCGTTGTACCGTGATAGGCCCAGTCGAGCACCAGCGCATCGCGCTGGCCCGAATGCGCACGTGCCATACGCAGCGCCAGACTGTTCGCCTCACTGCCCGAGCAGGCAAACGAGGCCACCGTCAAACCTTCGGGCAAAGTCGCCGTCAGGCGCTCCGCATAGGAAACGATGTTGTCGTGCAGATAGCGCGTATTGGTGTTGAGGATCGCGGCCTGTCTGGCAATCGCCTCCACCACCTGCGGATGAGCGTGGCCGAGATGGCAGACATTGTTGAAGCAATCGAGATAGGCGCGGCCCCGATTATCGATCAGCCATGCGCCTTCACCGCGCACGAACTTGATCGGCTCGGAGTAGGAGATGGAGAGGTTCGGCAGCAGAATATCCTTGCGGGCGCTGACGATCTCGGTGCGCGTGCGACCGGTCTGGTGGAAGGCTTCCGCCGGAATATCGGCAAGGACTGCGGCATCCGGGAAGATATCGGCCCAGACATCAAGATAGGCATGTTCGCCGACGCCCAGAATTTCCGCTGCCGTGAGGCCGGTATCCGTCGAAATCTGGAAATGGAGATGCGGCGTCCAGCCACCATTCTCGTGCATGTCGCCCATCTGGCCGACGAGATCACCGGCGGCCAGTTTCTGCCCCGGCTTCAGGCGGGACACAGCCTCATGCGCCATATGGCCCCACAGCGTGATGAAAGGCGGGCAGCCTTCCGGCTGATGTTCCAGCGCAATCAGGCCGCCATAGCCAAGTGGCGCGGTCTCGATCTCGACGCTTTTCACAGTAGCTGCAAGCGGCGTGTAGACGGGCGTGCCTGCAGGCATGAACAGGTCAAGGCCCAGATGGTGGACACGCCGCTCGCCTTCGACAAAGCGTGAACGAAACGCCTCATCGGTATAGACAGTACGCTTTTCGCCCCATGGACCGATGCCGAGCTGCACATGGTTGCGGGCGCAGAAATCATCCCACCAGGCGGTGGCTTCCTTTGGGCGCTGCCCGGCAGAATCGACCGTCATCACATGAGCCGGGTCGCCATAGGGCACCAGCGCCTTGGTCATCGTCGCCGGATGCGGGCGAACGATGGGGGCGAGGTTCTTTCGGTTGGCATTGATCCATTCACGCACCGCACCAGCACCGTCTACAGCATCGAAACCGCATGCCTTGCGCAGGATGGCGGTGGCGAAGCGCGGGTTCATGGCATCAAGCTTGTGCAGAAGCCGCCATGCAGGTGCTTCGCTGATCGCAAGATAAGGATTGTCACCGGTCTTTTCGCGGCGCGAAGCCGACAGCGTGACGCTGGTGACGAGACGCATCGCAATCAGATCGAATATGAGATCGATTTCCTGCGGCAAAAGCGGATATCTCGCATGGAACCCGGCAGCGAGGGCTGCGGCTGCACCAATCGGGTCGTCCATATCCAGAATGGAATAGGCAGCGGCAATCGCCACTTCGGCAACCAGAACAGTGTGAACCGCATCGCCAAAATCGATCAGCCCGGCAATACGTTCATTATCCTGCGGATCAACCAGCACATTCCAGTCATTGGCATCGCTATGGATCACCTGTGCACGCTGGAGCGGCAGCTTCGGCGCGATATCGCGCTCGAAACGGACAAGGAAGCGCTCGACGACAGCGCGGTCTTCCGGCTTGTCGATGAAATGCAGACGGTCACGCGCCCGTCCGGCGTGGCGCACATCCCAGTCAAAATCGCGCAAGGCACCCGGATGGATGAAGCCCTGCAAGGCGCGGTCCAGCTGCCCCAGCGCACCGCCCAGATTGTGCATCAGCGCCTTGGTGCGCTTGACCTCGGCCAACGGCGTGCCCGGCAGCCAGCTTGCCACCCGCAGCGCATGGGGCTTGCCCTTTTCCTTTTCGATAGAGGCCAGTACCTCCCCCGACAGGCTCGCTTTCAGGCGCGGTACGGCGAGCGCCGGATCAGCCTTGGCCAGATGCTGCAGGAGCGCTGTCTGGAATTCGCTTTCAACGCGCGGTTCACTGGCATTCACGACTTTCAGAATCCAGTCTCCCGATCCATTGCCCGTCTTCAGCCGGAAATTGCGATCACGCTCGCTGTCGAGCGGCGAGGCACTCGCCGTCACCCCGAAATGAAGCTGGGCCAGCACTTCAGCCTCTTGCGGAGAAAAATCGGGGGCGGGATACGAAATATCGGTCATGGGAGGCACTTCACGGGTTGAATATGAATGGGAAGTAACAGGATGAGCTTGGCATGTCCGCGATTTTCAGGCATCAGACAAGGCGTCGGTCAGACCGGCACTTTGCCGGAATGGACCGGCACATTTACGATAGTACGAAAGAACCGACCATGCGGGAACTGGATGCGAAGGATCGCGAGATATTGGCCATTCTCTCCAAGGAAGCGCGCATTCCGCTGAAAACCCTGGCGGGACGCATCGGTCTTTCGCGCAGTGCAACCGGAGAGCGTGTCGCCAATCTTGAGAAAAATGGCGTCATTCGCGGTTACAGGGCAGACATCGGCCAGATCGACAGGAACGTCATCCGCGCCATGATTCTGGTCAGCCTCAAGCGTACACCGGCACTCGGTCTCCTCGATGAGCTGGCGCGCCACGCCGAGGTGCGCCGGGTATCGTCGGTGAGTGGCCAGCTCGATTTGATCGTCGAGGTTGAAGTCCCCACCATAGACCGCCTCAACAGCCTGCGTGATCTCATCGCCACTCATGAAACTGTAGAGGATCTCACTACCGCAATCGTGCTTCGCCGGGATATCGAGCGCGAAACCGTCTGAAATTCAGTTATACAACTTTAGTTTGGACTACTACAATTTAAGGTAGACATTCTACCATAAGTCGAACATAACGCCTCCGGGTTGAAAAGGAGGGGACATGAAGACGCTTAATCTATTCATTATCGGGTTCGGCTTTACCGCACTCGTCATTACTTGCATTTTCGCCATTGGCGGCGGCACTATCTGATCAGTAACGAACGACAATATCATGCCCTCAGCAGGGGTTCCCCGAGGAAGATTGCTGAAGATTCGCGCACAGCGCGGATCATGAAATCGCTCAGCACCCGGATTCGCGGTGCAGCCACCACATCGATGTGACAGCTCATCCAATATTCACGCACCAGATGCATCTCGCGCGGCAGAACCGGAACCAGTTCCTGATGCCGGCTGGCGATGAAATAAGGCAGCACGCACAAGCCATAGCCAATCTGCGTGGCGATCAGTTGCGCATGAATACTGGAACTTTGATAGGTGCAGCGCTGCCCTGGCAGGATTTCGCGCATGTAATCCAGGCCGGGCGTGAACACCATGTCGTCGATGTAACCAATGAACGGATGCCGGGCCATGTCCTCGCGTGTCCTGATCGGCGGATGCCGCTCCAGATAATCGCGATGACCATAGATGAAGAGCCGATAGGGCGTCAGCTTCTCGCTGTGATAGGGACCGGTGCGCGGCATATGCAGCGTGATCGACAATTCCGCCTCGCGGCGCGACAGCGACATGATCTGCTGGATCGTCACCACTTCCACGAACAGGCTCGGATAGGATTGCGCCAGCACAGGCAGACGGTCGGCAAGAAAGAAATTGCCGAAACCTTCCAGCGTCGAGAGACGCACGACACCTGACAGCGCCGCCAGATTGCCGGTAGCCTCGGTCTGGAATTTCATCGCCTCGCGCTCCATGACCTCGGCAGAGTTCACCAGCCGTTCACCGATGGGCGTCAGCAGATAACCGCGCGGATTGCGCTCGAAAAGCTTGGTCGCAAGGGCCTGTTCCAGCCGGTCGATCCGGCGCAGAACAGTGACATGGCTGGTGCGCAATTGCCGCGCCGCCGTGGAGAGCTGGCCGGTGCGCGCAACCGCCAGAAAATATTGCAGATCGTCCCATGTGAACTGCCGCATGCACCCCTCCCAAACAGTTGCGGTGGCTCCTGCCTCTCTGTCTGTACGTTTTCGAACAGACGGTGTTCAAAAATTGTTGTTCGTGTACGCATTTGTCAATGCTACCGTTTCAAAAAGTAGCTCCATCGAAAATGCTAGACAGGTTTGCGTCAGGAGCTGCAACAAAGAAAGAAACGCCCGGGGCGGAGGAACAAATCGGGCGGAAGCAGAGGGCTAACGGCACAGAGGAAAAGCCGTTTCCTGATCTCGAAAGACTGCTTCACTACAGCATTGGCCGGAAAATCGGAATCGATTTTCAGAAAGCACAATGCGTAGATTCAATAGTTTAGAGCGTCGTTTGTACGTCCGTAAGGATGCATGGCGCTCTGAAGAATGCCGTGCGGGTTTTCCGTGGCGGTTTTGGTGTTATTGGGAGGAGCACTTCATGAAATGTCTCGCACTTGCAACGGCAGCGCTTTTCGCCGCCACGGCTATCTCGTCGGCAGCGGAAATTTCCGACGGCAAGGTCAAGATCGGCATTCTGAACGATCAATCCGGCGTTTATGCCGACTTCGGCGGCAAATGGTCGTTCGAGGCTGCCAAGATGGCGGCTGAAGATTTCGGGGGCAAAGTGCTCGATGCGCCGATTGAGATCATCACGGCGGACCACCAGAACAAGCCGGACGTCGCCTCGAACATCGCGCGCCAGTGGTACGACACCGAGCAGGTCGATTCCATCATGGAACTGACAACCTCGTCGGTCGGCCTCGCCGTACAGGCCCTGTCCAAGGACAAGAAGAAGATCACCATCAACACAGGTGCGGCCACGTCGGAACTGACCGGCAAGCAGTGCACGCCTTATGGCTTCCATTGGGCCTATGACACCCATGCGCTTGCAGTCGGCACCGGCGGCTCGCTTGTGCAGCAGGGCGGCGATACCTGGTACTTCCTCACTGCCGACTATGCTTTCGGCTATTCGCTGGAAGAGCAGACAAGCAAATTCGTCGAATCCAAGGGCGGCAAGGTTCTGGGTTCCGTGCGCCACCCGCTGGCAACCACCGATTATTCCTCCTTCCTGCTGCAGGCACAGGCCTCCGGCGCCAAGGTGGTCGGCCTTGCCAATGCAGGTCTCGACACGTCCAACGCCATCAAGCAGGCGGCTGAATTCGGCATCGTCGCCGGTGGCCAGCGCCTCGCGGCCCTGCTCTTTACCCTGTCGGAAGTGCACGGTCTCGGCCTCGAAGCCGCTCAAGGCCTGACGCTGACCGAAGGTTTCTACTGGGATCGCGACGATGAATCGCGCGAATTCGGCAAGCGATTCTTCGAGCGCACGGGCCGTATGCCGAACATGATTCAGGCAGGCACCTATTCCGCTGTCACCCAATATCTGAAGGCGATCAAGGAAGCCGGGACCGACGAAACCGAGGCCGTTGCCAAGAAGCTTCATGAAATGCCGGTCGAGGACGTCTTTGCCCGTCACGGCAAGGTCGGTGCCAACGGACGCATGATCTACGACATGTATCTGATGGAAGTGAAGAAGCCTGATGAAAGCAAGGCGCCTTGGGATTACTATAAGGTTCTTGCAACCATTCCCGGCGATCAGGCCTACATGAAGCCGGAAGAAAGCGGCTGCCCGCTGGTAACGCAGTAAAAAGAGGCTGGTTGAATGAACGCAGCAACTGGCAATATGACGGCCCTGCATGAAGCAGGGCCGAACGATGGCGGCTCATCCGGCAAGACCGTTCTGTCGGCACGCGGACTGGGCAAGTCTTTTGGCGGCTTTCATGCAGTCAAGAATGTCGACCTCGATGTGGAACATGCTCGTGTTCACGCGTTGATCGGCCCCAACGGTGCAGGCAAGACCACTGTTTTCAACCTCCTGACCAAGTTCTTGCAGCCATCGAGTGGCGAGATCACACTTCTGGGCGAAACCATCACCAAGACCGATCCGGCCAAGGTGGCCCGCATGGGTTTGGTGCGCTCGTTCCAGATTTCGGCCACCTTTCCGCACCTGACCGTGCTGGAAAATGTAAAGGTCGCATTGCAGCGTCCCAATGGGCTTGCCACACAGTTCTGGCGCTCGCTGTCAGCACTCGACCGGCTCGACGCGCAGGCCATCGAGCTTCTGGAGCGGGTCGGCCTTGCCGATGCCCGTCATGCGCTGGCCGCCGATCTGTCCTATGGCCGCAAGCGCGCGCTCGAAATCGCCACCACGCTGGCGCTCGATCCGAAGGTTCTGCTGCTCGATGAGCCGATGGCGGGCATGGGCCATGAAGATGTCCATACCATTGCCGCCCTCATTGCCGATGTGGCGAAGGATCGCGCGGTCTTGATGGTCGAACACAATCTCAAGGTGGTGGCCGACATTGCCCACCACGTCACGGTGCTGCAGCGCGGCGAAATTCTCGCCTCCGGCGATTATGCCACCGTCTCCAAGGACGAGCGCGTGCGCACCGCCTATATGGGAACCGAACATGAATAGAGGCCAACCGCTATTATCCGTGCGCGGGCTCAATGCCTGGTATGGCGAAAGCCATGCCCTGCACGGCGTCGACCTCGATATCTGGCCCGGCGAAACCATAACGCTTCTTGGCCGCAACGGCGTCGGCAAGACGACGACGCTGCGTGCCATCATGGGCATCATCCGCAAGCGCACCGGCACCATCACGCTCGACGGCAAGGACATCATGCGCGTGCCGCTGCATCGCATCGCCCATGCCGGTCTCGGTTTTGTGCCCGAAGAGCGCGGCATCTTTGCCACCTTGAGCGTGCATGAAAACCTGCTTTTGCCGCCTGTCGTCGCCAAAGGCAGTCAGGGCACGATGTCGCTTGACGAAATCTACGAACTCTTTCCCAATCTGCATGAGCGCCGCAACAGCCCCGGCACCAAGCTTTCGGGTGGCGAACAGCAGATGCTGGCAATTGCGCGCATCCTGCGCACCGGGGTCAAGGTGCTGCTGCTCGACGAGCCGACCGAAGGTCTTGCGCCCGTTATCGTGCAGCGCATCGGCGATGTGCTGGTGGAGTTGAAAAAACGTGGCATGACGGTGTTGCTGGTCGAGCAGAATTTCCGCTTCGCCGCCAAGGTCGCCGACCGCTTTTATCTCATGGATCATGGCGTGGTGACGGAAAACTTCCCCACCGCCGAACTGCCCGCCCGCATGGCGGCGCTCAACGAAGCGCTGGGGGTATGACACGATGACAATGATTTTTGGAATACCTTTGCAGGCACTTCTCGGGCAGCTGCTGGTCGGCCTCATCAACGGCTCCTTCTATGCCATGCTAAGTCTCGGCCTTGCCATCATCTTCGGGCTTCTGCGCATCATTAATTTCGCCCATGGCGCGCAATATATGCTGGGTGCCTTTGTCGGCTATCTGCTGTTGAGCTGGCTTGGCATCGGCTACTGGCCAGCGCTGATCCTCGCCCCGCTTATCGTCGGCCTCGGTGGCGCGATCATCGAGCGCGTGGCCCTGTCGCGGCTCTACAATCTCGATCCGCTCTATGGCCTGCTCTTCACCTTCGGCCTTGCCCTCGTGATCGAAGGCACGTTCCGCTATTATTATGGCGCTGCCGGTCAGCCCTATGCCGTGCCGCCCTCGCTTGCGGGCGGGCACAATCTCGGCTTCATGTTCCTGCCGAACTATCGCGCCTGGGTGGTCGTCGCCTCGCTTTTCGTCTGCCTCGGCACCTGGCTCCTGATCGAAAAGACCAAGCTTGGCGCCTATCTGCGTGCCGCGACGGAAAACCCCACTTTGGTCAAGGCCTTCGGCATCAATGTGCCGCTGCTGCTCACCTTCACCTATGCGCTGGGTGCAGCGCTTGCCGGTGTTGCGGGCATCATGGCCGCGCCGATCTATCAGGTCAGCCCGCTGATGGGGTCCAACATCATCATCGTGGTCTTTGCCGTGGTGGTCGTCGGCGGCATGGGCTCGATCCTTGGCGCCATCATCACCGGTTATGTGCTGGGACTGGCGGAAGGCCTCACCAAGGTCTTCTACCCCGAGGCTTCCAGCATCGTCATCTTCGTCATCATGGCTATCGTCCTTCTGGTTCGACCCGCCGGACTGTTCGGGAAGGAGGCCTGATATGGCTGATACTGCTCTCAAGACCGCTCTCAGGGCCACCGCAGCCCCGCGCGAAAGCAAGGCGCCTGCCGTCAACAGCCTCTCGGTCATCGTCCTCGGCATTGCCCTTGTGGGACTACTGGCAGCGCCCTTCATGGTCTACCCCATCTTCCTGATGAAGATGCTGTGCTTTGCGCTGTTCGCCTCTGCCTTCAACCTTCTGTTGGGCTATACCGGCATTCTGTCCTTCGGCCATGCAGCCTTCTTCGGCGGCGCGGCCTATATCACGGCCCATACGGTGAAAGTCTGGGGCGTTACGCCGGAACTCGGTCTCGTACTCGGCGTTCTCGCCGCAGCCGCCCTTGGCCTCGTGATCGGTTATCTCGCCATTCGCCGCCAGGGCATCTATTCGACGATGATTACGCTGGCATTGGCGCAGATGTTCTTCTTCTTCTGCCTGCAAGCCACCTTCACCCATGGCGAAGACGGATTGCAGGGTGTGCCGCGTGGATATCTCTTCGGCATCATCGACCTCAACCAGCCGATGAACATGTATTATTTCGTGCTGGCCGTGTTCGTTCTTGGCGTCTTCGTCATCTGGCGCATCATCAATTCGCCCTTCGGCATGATCCTGAAGTCGGTACGCGAAAACGAGAACCGCGCGGTTTCGCTCGGCTATTCCGTCAACCGCTACAAGCTTGCAGCCTTCGTCATGTCGGCAGCACTCGCGGGTCTTGCAGGCGGCCTGAAGGCGCTTGTCTTCCAGTTTGCAACGCTGACCGATGTCGGCTGGCAGATGTCGGGCGAAGTGATCCTCATGACGCTTCTGGGCGGTATCGGAACACTCATAGGCCCCATCGTCGGCGCTGCCTTCGTCGTTGCGCTGCAGAACTATCTCGCAACATCCGACTTCCCGGTAACGATCGTGACGGGCGTCATCTTCATGGCATGCGTCCTCCTCTTCCGTAAGGGAATCGTAGGCGAGTTCTATGCATCGCGAATTGGAAAGAAACTCTTCGGCTAACCAACATTTCGGGAGCCGCACGCTCGTTCGATAGCGGCTCCGCCTTTTACTGGATATGAGATCATGACCGACACCTACGATTACATCGTGGTTGGCGCGGGCACGGCAGGTTGCGCCCTCGCGAACCGGCTTTCCGCAGACCAGAACCGCTCCGTGCTGCTGCTGGAGGCAGGCGGAAAGGACAATTACGCCTGGATCCACATCCCGGTCGGCTATCTCTATTGCATCGGCAATCCGCGCACCGACTGGTGCTTTACCACGGAGGCCGAACCGGGGCTGAACGGTCGTTCGCTCGGCTATCCGCGCGGCAAGGTATTGGGCGGCTGCTCCTCCATCAACGGCATGATCTATATGCGCGGTCAGGCCCGCGACTACGATCTGTGGCGTCAGGCCGGATGCGAAGGCTGGGGCTGGGACGATATCCTGCCACTCTTCAAGAAATCAGAAGATTATTTTGCAGGCGCCAGCGATCTGCATGGTTCGGGCGGCGAATGGCGCGTCGAGAGCGCTCGCCTGCACTGGGATATTCTGGATGCCTTCCGCGATGCAGCCGTCTCGGCGGGCATCCCCGCCACCGACGATTTCAATCGCGGCGACAATGAAGGCGTGTCCTATTTCAAGGTCAACCAGAAGCGCGGCATTCGCTGGAACACGGCCAAGGCCTTTCTGCGCCCGGCATTGGATCGCAAGAACCTCACCGTCGAAACCGGCGCGCATGTGCGCCGCATCGAGATCGAGGAGTTGCGTGCCACCGGCGTCACCTTCGACCAGAACGGTACCACCCGCACGGTGAAGGCAAAGCGTGAGGTCATTCTTGCTGCCGGTGCGGTCGGCTCGCCGCAAATTCTCGAATTGTCGGGCATCGGGCGCGGCGACGTGCTGCAGCAAGCGGGTATCCCGATCAAGCTGGAGCGCAAGCAACTCGGCGAAAACCTGCAGGATCACCTGCAATTGCGCTGCGCATATAAGGTCACCGGTATTCCGACGCTCAACGAAAAGGCGAGCAAGCTTGTCGGCAAGGCAATGATCGGGCTGGAATATCTGCTGCGCCGTTCGGGGCCTATGTCGATGGCTCCAAGCCAGCTCGGCGTCTTCACCCGCTCCGACCCGTCCTACGAGACCGCCAATCTGCAATATCACGTGCAGCCGCTCAGTCTGGAAAAATTCGGCGAGGCGGTGCACCCCTTCCCTGCCTTCACGGCAAGCGTGTGCAATCTGCGCCCTGATAGCCGCGGCTCGATCCACATCAAGTCACCGGATCATCGTTCACAACCGGCGATCAGGCCGAATTATCTCGCCACCGAAAGCGACCGCCGCGTTGCCGCCGACGCCATCCGCATCACGCGCCATATCGTGGCACAGGCTCCATTGCAGAAGTTCCGCCCGGAGGAATTCAAGCCCGGCCCTGCTTACGAAACGCAGGAGCAGCTGGAAAAGGCGGCGGGCGATATCGGCACCACGATTTTCCATCCGGTCGGCACCTGCCGCATGGGGCAGGATGCGGAAGCAATCGTCGATCCGCGCCTGCGCTTCAACGGCATTGCGGGCCTGCGCGTTGCCGACGCCTCGGTCATGCCGACCATCACTTCCGGCAACACCAACTCGCCGACTCTCATGATCGCCGAGAAGGCCGCACAGATGATTATCGCCGATAACCGCTAGAACCAGATTTCCGAGTGCCCGGTCAGCGGAAATGACAATCCGCTCACCGTCTCGTGAACGCAATTTCGGCATCATGACTTCGGCAAATTCTGAAATAATTTTCCTTGTTTATTGCCTGACAAAAGGGAATTATCGGCAACAAGGTGGGCAGGGGGAGAAAGATCATCTCAAAAGATCGCTTTCCGGGACCGGCTCTCCAAAGTTTTTAAACAAGGAAAACAAAATGTCGTCAGTCCTTTCCCGCTACACGCTGACCCGTCGCGCCGGTCTGAAAGCCCTTCTCTTCACCGCAGCCGCACTGACTGTCGGCTTCGCGTCGGCACCGAGCCACGCAGAAGACAAGACCATCAAGGTCGGCATCATGGGCGGTGAAGACGAAGACGTCTGGAAAGTCGTTGCCGAAGAAGGCAAGAAGCACGGCCTCAACATCGAGCGCGTGACCTTCAACGATTACAACCAGCCGAATGAAGCTCTGGAACGCAAGGAAATCGACGCCAACGCCTTCCAGCACAAGCCTTATCTCGATGAGCAGGTCAAGCAGCACGGCTACAAGATCAGCGTCGCCGGCTACACCGCCGTCTGGCCGATCGGCATCTATTCGCGCAAGCACAAGAGCCTTGACGAGCTGAAGGAAGGCGCGGTCGTCGGCGTGCCGAACGATCCGTCGAACGAAGGCCGCGCCCTTCGCGTTCTCGAAGAAAAAGGCCTCATCAAGCTGAAGCCGGATGCAGGCATTCTGGCCACGCCGATCGACATCGTCGAAAATCCGAAGAAGCTTGAGATCAAGGAACTCGACGCCGGTGTTGTCGGCCGTTCCATCGATGACCTCGATGCAGCCATCGTGAACAACGATTGGGCAGCAAAGGCAGGCCTCAAGAAGGAAGAGGCAATCGGCTGGGAATCGAAGGAAAACAACCCGTACAACAACTTCATCGCGGTCCGCACCGAAGATGAAAACGCCGAATGGGTGAAAAACCTCGTGGCTTCGTTCCAGAACGACGCCGTGAAGGCCGAAATCGACCGTGCCTACAAGGGCACCGGCATCCCGGCCTGGAAATAATCGCTTTTGAAGCTTGAAAGACCGCGCCGGAACCATTTCCGGCGCGGCTTTTATTGACGTACCGACAAAAATTGCCCTAAAGCATCGCCACAGCAAAAGCTGATGGCTTGAGCGAGGCATCATCCTTCCTTGAACCTTAATAAAACAGCCGCTGTTCGCAGCGGCCTATCCAGACATAGAAGAAACGACCGTGACCATTGAAAAGCCACCCGCCACATCAGCGCCCATCGTCGAGATGAAAGACGTGCGCCGAATGTTCGGCGATACGGCAGCTATCAACGGCGTTTCGCTTTCCGTCGCGCGCGGCGAAATTCTCGGCATCATCGGTCGCAGCGGCGCGGGCAAGTCCACGCTGATCCGTTGCGTCAACGGCCTTGAAAAGCCGGATGCCGGTTCGATCCTGATCGAAGGTCGCGAAATCACTGGTCTTGGCGAAGACGCACTGCGCCCCTTGCGCCGCCGCATCGGCATGGTGTTCCAGCATTTCAATCTGCTTTCGGCCAAGACGGTTGCGGAAAACATCGCTTTGCCGCTGAAGATCGCGGGCAAGCCGAAGGCCGAACGCGCCAGGCGTGTTGCGGAACTTCTGGAACTGGTTGGCCTTTCCGACAAGGCAAAGCATTACCCAGCCCAGCTTTCCGGTGGTCAGAAACAGCGCGTCGGCATTGCCCGCGCCCTTGCTGCCGAACCGGCTGTGCTGCTTTCGGACGAAGCGACATCCGCGCTCGACCCGGAAACCACGCAGTCCATTCTCGCGCTGCTGAAAGACATCAACACCAAGCTCGGCCTTACCATCCTGCTCATCACGCATGAGATGGAAGTCATCCGCCGCATTGCCGACCGCGTCATCGTGCTCGACCACGGCGCTATCGCCGAGGAAGGTCCGGTCTGGAAAGTCTTTGCCAATCCGCAATCGCCCGTCACGCAAAGCATGTTGCAGGTGCTGACGCCGGAACTGCCTGCCGTCTGGCGCGACCAGCTGGAAAAATCCGGCGCCCTCGCCGTGCTGAAGGTAAAGCTGTCAGGCGCAGCCGCAAAAGGCGCTTTCTTCAACGATGTTTCCGCTGCCACCGGCGTGGCACCGCAGCTGATCCACGGCAGCATGGATACGATCCAGGGTGAGCCGGTCGGCACGCTCTTCATCGGCCTGCCCGCTGAGGACAAGGCGAAACTCGACGCCGCAATCACCTATCTCAACACCCATGCAGACGCCACGGAGGTACTCGGCTATGTCTCAGGCGATGCTTGATCTTCTCTGGCGCTCCTTCTGGGAGACCATCATCATGACCGGCTTTTCGAGCCTGATCTCGCTCGTCGTCGGTCTGCCGCTTGCCCTCATCATGATCCTGACTGAACGGGGTGGCCTCGCACAGAACCTGACGCTGAACACGATCCTCGGCGCCATCATCAATGGCTTCCGCTCGGTTCCGTTCATCATTCTGCTGGTGGCGCTCATTCCCGTCACGCGCTTCATCGTCGGCACGTCCATCGGCACATGGGCCTCCATCGTGCCGCTTTCCATTGCCGCTATTCCCTATTATGCGCGTATTGCGGAAGTGTCGTTGCGTGAAGTGGACCACGGCCTCATCGAAGCCGCGCGCTCCATGGGTGCAAACCGCTGGACCATCGTGCGCGAAGTGCTGGTTCCGGAAGCCCTGCCGGGCATCATCGCGGGCTTCACGGTCACGATCATCACTCTGGTCGGCGCATCGGCAATGGCGGGCGCCATCGGTGCTGGCGGTCTCGGCGATCTTGCCATTCGCTATGGCTATCAGCGCTTTGAGACGCAGATCATGATCGCAGTCGTGATCATCCTCATCATCATGGTTTGCGGCATCCAGTGGATCGGCGACCGGCTGGTGAGCCGTCTGGACAAGCGCAACCTGCGCGCCTGACCCTTTACTGGTCCGTTTATCTTTTCCTCTCGCGGAAACCCGCTTCCAGCGTGTTTCCGTCGGGATCGAAGACCAGTGCCGCGTAATAGCCCATCTCTTCCGGTCCCTGATAGCCCGGGCCGCCGCTATCCCTGCCGCCTGCCTTCAGCGCGGCCTCATGAAACGCCTCCACCGCCTCGCGGCTTCCGGCTGTAAACATCAGGTGCAGGCGGTCGCCGGGCTTGTCCTCGCCAGCGCCTGCACCATCGTGGCTGCCATGGATCCACAGAAACGGAACCGGCGCCCGCTCTCCCCCGCTGACGAAGAAACCGCTGCCTGATCGGGCAATGACCTCCAGGCCAAGTTCAGGCATGCAGCTTTCGTAAAAGGAAAGGCTGCGATTGACGTTACGGGCTTTGAAACCGATGTGATCGAAGAGCGACATAAGATTCAATATATCGCGGCCAACTATAAAGAAAAGCGGCGCTTTCGATTTTGGAAAACGCCGCTATCACTCTTCAATTCTTGATAATATCGAAGGTTATCCGCGTGTGCGGGCCAGACCGTCTTTTGCAGGCTGGTATTTCGGATCAAGCTGTACCGCGCGCGAATAGGAATTCGCAGCCTTGGCCTTGTCGCCATTGTGCTCGTAGACAAGCGCCTGATTGGCCCAGCTTTCCGCAATATTCTGATCGAGCGTAATGGCTGTGTTGAAATCATCGAAGGCATTGTCGTAGTCGCCGAGCGCCACATAGGAAATGCCGCGACCGTTATAAGGTTCCGGTGCCGTGGAATTGAGCGAAATTGCCTTGGAGAAATCCTCGATGGCCTGCTTGTGCTGGCCCTTGGCCTGATAGATCAGGCCGCGATTATGGTAAGCGCGACCGTCGGTGGTCTGCAGGGCAATAGCCTGATTGAAGTCGCTGAGCGCCTGATCAAGACGACCAGCCTGACGATAGACATTGCCGCGCCCGATATAGGCAGCGTCATATTGCGAATTAAGCTGGATGGCCTTGCTGTAATCCTGCACGGCCTTGGTGCTGTCGCCCATATAGCGATAGACCAGCGCGCGATTGGCATAGGCCTGATAGAAATTCGGGTTGAGCGCTATTGCCTGATCGAAATCGCGCAGCGCTTCCTTGTAGCGCCCGGACTTGCCATAGGCGGAACCACGCACATTGTAGCCTTCCGGATCGCGCGGATTGCTCTGGATCACGCTTGTCAGCGAACTGATGTTCTCGCTCGACCCCTGCGCCTTATCGACAGTGCTGAGTGCGGTGGTTGTGGAGCTTTGGCAGCCGGCAACGGTCAAAGCCAGAAGTGCGGCGGCAATGAGAAGGCCGTTTCGACCTGTTCCAGACGATTGCATCATCTTCAAGCGCGTGGGCAACGACTGCATTCCTTTCAGCTCGCATAGGGGCGCAAGGCCCTTCTGCCTCTTTTCCATCCCGTGCCAGCCCGGTTTCCGGAGCTAATTCATGCCGGGCTATTCTGTCTGTTACGGTATTATACTGGTCTCAACCAGCAGATAAAAACAGCAAAAAGGCGGCATGTTCTTAAGCTTGGCTTGCCTTCGGATAACCCGCCTGACAGTTGAATATCCTAATTATTTGTTTTTACACATAATGGCGTGCAAGAAGTCCAGAAACTTTTCGTAACGCTGCATTAAAAATAGAGGCTCGAAGTTATGAAAATACATCTAGTGGTCTGATTCCGACGTTTGAAACGGGATTAATGTCGGACGGGTATCAAACGTCAAATTCAATCCACTAGCCGACATAAAATCGCTTCACACTGCGCGGGAAACAACCTCAAATATCTGAAGTCAAAACGTGCAAAATCCGGCGCAAGCTGAAGCCAGCACCGGAAAGCAAAAAAGGCGCTGTCCAGCAGCGCCTGTTTTCAAGGTCGATCAGCGAGCGCCCGGACGGCCGCCGATGAGGCCTTCACGCTGAGCGCGCTTACGGGCCAGCTTGCGTGCACGACGAACGGCTTCTGCCTTTTCGCGAGCGCGCTTTTCGGACGGCTTTTCATAGTGGCCGCGCATCTTCATTTCGCGGAAGATACCTTCGCGCTGCATCTTTTTCTTGAGAGCGCGGAGAGCCTGATCAACATTATTATCGCGGACGAGTACCTGCACGTGTATTCCCGTATCGGTTAGAATTTCGGTTAAGCCTGAGGCCGTTAGGGGGTCTTTTAACGATTTCAGCCGGTCTGACCGGCCGAGCAACGCCCAAAGGCTCCCAAGCTTCGCAACGGATACGCTGCAAATTGGTCGTGGCTAATACCAGAAAGAGCCTAGCCTGTCCACCTCAAGATGCAACTTTGCCCACCGGCTTGCGTGAAATACCGGCTTGCACACGAATTACTATGGCCGCAACCGCGCGAATAGGCTAAGCGGCACGCGTTTCCCGCATAATTCGGCCTCAATAGCTATGCATAGCATTTTGCCAGCAAACCGATAATGCCTCCTCTCAATTTATCCGATTCTCCTGATGCCCCTCCGCAAACGACTCGTTATCCAGTTCACAGGCTATGAAGGTCTGCACCCGAAAGCCGTCCGCGTGCGCCACGCGCAGGCCCTGAAGGATTTCGACCGCCTGTGGAAGGCAAAGACCAAGCTTCCGCCCATGACCGAGGAGCCTGACGATTGCGGCACGACCACTGCCGTCACCGTGGGCAATGGCTGGCAGACGGAAACCGAATTCTGCCAGTTCGGCACTGCGGATATTTTTGACGATTACGCCGCGCGCTCCACACCGAAGCGGATGCTGACCGGCTTTCACGCATTCCTGAACATCCTCTTCACCGGAACGCTGTGGCGCTATCTGACGACGAGCTGGCGCTTTGTCCTGTTTTTCCTGTGGCCATTTCTGCTGTCGCTGGCGATTCTGGCTATCGCAGCCTTGCTCGCTTTCACACCGATGGCAGCAGGCCTTTCCGCGCTGCATCTTCTGTGGTCGGTTCCACTTGCCGCCGTCCTCGCAACCCTGCTCGTGCGCAAACCCGGCGACCGGTTTTTCATGTCCTATCTGCTCGACGACTGGTCTGCGGCCTATGATCGTATCCACGGGCGCAACGAGAAGCTCAACCAGCGGCGCAAGGCTTTTGCGGAAGCCCTGAAGCAGAAGATCGAAGCCAGCAATGCTGATGAGGTCATCATCGTTGCGCATAGTCTTGGCACGGTTCCGGCAGTGGAGGCGCTTGCCGACCTGCAGCGTGTGCGTCCCGATCTTCTGGCAAAACAGCCCGTGTCGCTGCTCGCCATCGGCTCATGCCTGATGATGATCGCTCTCCATCCCAAGGCGAAATCATTGCGCGAGGACGTGCGCGTAGTGATCGAGGAAAGCCCGGTCCTGTGGTCGGAATTCCAGGTGCTGACCGACATTATCCACTTCTACGGCTCGGACCCGGCCAAGGTTCTGAAGCTAGAGACCACCAACCCGCCGCTTATCAACCGCATCCGCTTCAAGAACGTGCACAGCGAAAACCGCTACAAGCGGTCGAAGGGCAATTTCTTCCTGATGCATCTGCTTTACATGCGCGGGGCGGAGAAGAAGAACTTCTACGATTTCGGCATGTTCCTGCACGGCCCGTTCTTCTTCCGCGATCTGATGACCGAACACAAAGGAAAAGCCGCCCCTCTCGATGAAGAAGGACGGCTTCCAGTTCGGCATAGCGAAGCGGCTTGAACTGCTTAAGCCTCCGGCGGCTCCACGACGGCAATCGTCAGCCAGGTGGCCGTCAGCGCAGGCTTCAGCGAGTTTTCGATTTCCAGCGTCACATCATAATGATTGACCACGCGACCTGACGGGCGGATATCCGCATCCGCCAGCTTGAAGCGGGCGCGCACGCGGGCGCCGGTCTTGACTGGCGACATGAAGCGCAGCTTGTCGAAGCCGTAATTGATGCCCATCGTAGCACCTTCCAGCATCGGAAGCGCTTCGTAAGCCAGCGTAGAGAGTAGCGACAGCGTCAGGAAGCCATGCGCGATGGTGCCGCCAAACGGCGTTTCCTTGGCGGCGCGTTCCGGGTCGACATGGATGAACTGATGATCGTCGGTCGCATCTGCGAACTGGTTGATCATTTCCTGCGTGACTTCGCGCCACTCGGAACATCCGACTTCCGTGCCGATTGCCTCGCGCAACTGGTCGAGCGTGATTGCGTCTTTCATTCGCTGGCTATTCCTGCTGATGTGATTTGCCTTGTGTTTAACCCATAAAACTCAGGCGGCAACCAGAATTTCCCGTGCTATATCATCCCAGTGCGAGAAAACCCGATGCGCGCCCCTGCCTGTCAATTTTTCGGCGTGTCCGGTATAAGTATGTCCGCCGCCCGTATAGCCGAATGCCGTCATGCCTGCCGCGATAGCGCCTTCGACACCGAAGGGAGAATCCTCGATCACCACGCAACGCGCCGGATCGATGCCCATCTTGTCGGCTGCAAACAGGAACAGGTCTGGCGCCGGCTTGCCGCGCTTGACCATGCTGGACGAGTAAACGGCATCGCCGAAATAATGGCTGATGCCGGTCTTTTCCAGGCTGAATGCGATACGCTCCGGCTGCGACGACGATGCCACGCAACGCTTTTGCGGCAGATCGCGCAGGAAATTGGCAATGCCGATGGTTGGCTGCAGAGCCTCCGCGAACAGGATTTTCGTCTCGGGCCAGAATTGGCTCGTGGCCTCCTCCGGCAGACGGTGCCCGGTCATGTCCTCGATCATCTTCATGATATCGGCCTGCTTCATGCCGATGCCCTTGGCGACCGTTCCTTCCGGCAGCTTCATGCCGTGATTGGCATAGACCTGCTCGAAAGCCAGACAGGAAAGCGGCTCGCTATCGACAAGAACGCCGTCACAGTCGAAGATCACGAGATCGAAAGGGGATACGCTGCTCATTTTGGCTCCAGTGGCCCACTAAAGGGATGCATATTTTGTCGCGCAGTTTGGGGATGCGCGTCTGTCAGTGTTGATATAGAGACTGTTCATCCAATACGCATCTATAACAACATAAGCGTGACAAAATTACCGCGAAGAAGCGGCCTTGAAGTTTTGCGGAGAGTTTCATGACGACAAATGTGGCACTGGTAGGACTGGCGCGCGATCTCGCAGCGCGAGCGGAAACCGGCAAGCCGATCCGCATCGGTCTGATTGGCGCTGGCGAAATGGGCACCGACATCGTCACGCAGGTGGCGCGGATGCAGGGCATCGAAGTCGGCGCTCTTTCTGCCCGCAGACTGCCCAACACTTTCAAAGCTGTCCGCACCGCCTATGGCGACGAGGAAAACGCGCGAGAAGCCCGCACAGAATCCGCAATGACCAGCGCCATCGAAAACGGCAAGATCGCCGTCACCGATGACAATGACCTGATCCTTTCCAATCCGCTGCTCGATGTCATCATCGATGCGACCGGCATTCCGGAAGTGGGTGCCGAGACCGGCATCAAGGCCATCCAGAATGGCAAGCATCTCGTCATGATGAACGTCGAGGCGGATGTCACAATCGGGCCCTACCTCAAGGCCGAGGCCGACAGGCAGGGCGTGATCTATTCCCTTGGCGCGGGCGACGAGCCGTCATCCTGCATGGAACTGATCGAGTTCGTTTCCGCCATGGGGCACAAGGTCGTGGCCGCTGGCAAGGGCAAGAACAATCCGCTCAATTTCGACGCGATCCCAGACGATTATCAGGAAGAAGCCGACCGCCGGAATATGAATGTCCGCCTGCTGGTGGAATTCGTCGATGGTTCCAAAACGATGGTTGAAATGGCGGCCATCGCCAACGCCACCGGGCTTGTGCCCGACATTGCGGGCATGCATGGCCCCAAGGCAGCCATTGACGAGCTGAACCGCACTTTGATTCCGAAGGAAGACGGCGGCGTGCTCAACAAATCGGGCGTGGTCGATTATTCCATCGGGCGCGGCGTATCGCCGGGCGTTTTCGTGATTGCCAAGATGGAGCATCCCCGCCTGGTCGAGCGCCTGGAAGACCTGAAGATGGGCAAAGGCCCCTACTTCACCTTCCATCGGCCTTTCCACCTCACCTCGCTGGAAGTACCGCTCACCGTGGCGCGCGTCGTGCTGCACGGCAAGACCGATATGGTGCCGCTGCCAAAGCCTGTGGCGGAAGTCTGCGCCGTCGCCAAGAAGGATTTGCGTCCGGGCGATCATCTGGATGCCATCGGGCAATATTGCTACCGCTCGTGGATCATGACGACGCCTGAAGCGCGTGCGGCTAAGGCCATCCCCTGCGGCCTGCTCCAGAACGGCACGGTCATCGCCCCGATCAGGAAGGGCGAACTCATCACCTATGCCAATGCGGCACCGCAGCCGGGCTCCAAGATCGCCGAACTGCGCGCGTTGCAGGACAAGATGATCTACGGCTGAAGCCCGATCGAAAACTCAAACAAAAAGGCGGCTCGAAGCCGCCTTTTTGTTTTCCAACCGGGCACCCCGGCCTTATGAGATTCGGGGAAATGGCGTGCCGAAAATGGTGAGGTTCGAGAACCGGAGCGGAGGGTACTTAACGTACATGAGCACCGGAAGCGCAGAACCGCGCCATTTGCAGGCCGCCAGAACCCGAATATCGAAGGCCTAGTGATCGAGGGCCTTCACAATACTCTCCACCATCTTCTTCGCATCGGCGAAGAGCATCATGGTGTTGTCGCGGAAGAACAGTTCGTTTTCCACGCCCGCATAGCCAGAGCCCATGCCGCGCTTGATGAACAGAACCGTGCCAGCCTTGTCGACATCGAGGATCGGCATGCCGAAGATCGGTGACTTCGGATCGGTCTTCGCAGCCGGATTGGTGACGTCGTTCGCGCCGATCACGAAAGCCACATCGGCCTGCGCGAATTCCGAATTGATGTCTTCCAGCTCGAACACTTCATCGTAAGGCACGTTGGCCTCGGCCAGAAGCACGTTCATATGGCCCGGCATACGACCGGCCACCGGATGGATGGCATATTTGACTTCCACGCCTTCGGCCTTCAGCTTGTCAGCCATTTCGCGCAGCGCGTGCTGCGCCTGCGCCACAGCCATGCCATAGCCCGGCACGATGATGACCTTGGAAGCGTTCTTCATGATGAAGGCCGCATCGTCGGCAGAACCCTGCTTGACCGGGCGCTGTTCGACCTCGCCAGCCGGACCGCCGGACGTATCGCCGCCAAAGCCGCCGAGAATGACCGAGATGAACGAACGGTTCATGCCCTTACACATGATGTAGGACAGGATCGCGCCCGAAGAGCCGACCAGCGCGCCGGTGATGATCAGCGCCAGATTGCCGAGCGTGAAGCCGATGCCTGCCGCTGCCCAGCCCGAATAGGAATTGAGCATGGAGACCACGACCGGCATGTCTGCGCCGCCGATTGGCACGATGATCAGCACGCCGAACACCAGCGACAGAAGCACGATCAGCCAGAACACGAAATGGCTTTCGGTGTTCACCAGCACAACAACCAGCAACACGATGGCTGCGGCCAGAGCGGCGTTGATGACATGACGTCCCGGCAGCATGATCGGCTTGCCCGACATGCGACCGTCAAGCTTGAGGAAGGCGATGATCGAGCCTGTGAAGGTGATTGCGCCGATGGCCACGCCCAGCGACATTTCGATCAGCGCCTGACCGTGGATCTGGCCCACTTCGCCGATACCGAAGGAATGCGGCGAGTAAATTGCGGCCGCGGCCACCAGAACGGCGGCAAGGCCGATCAACGAGTGGAACGCGGCAACAAGCTGCGGCATGGCCGTCATGGCGATGCGGCGGGCAATAACGGCACCGATACCGCCACCGATGGCAATACCGATGACGATCAGGACCAGACCGCCGAAGCTTGGACGCGCCAGCAGAAGCGTGGTGACGATGGAGATCGCCATACCGATCATGCCGTACATATTGCCCTGACGGCTGGTTGTCGGATGCGACAGGCCGCGCAGTGCCAGAATGAACAGCACGCCGGAAACGAGATAAAGGAAGGCTGCGAGATTAACGCTCATAATGGTTCAGCCTCACTTTTCTTTTTTCTTGTACATGGCGAGCATGCGCTGGGTGACCAGGAAGCCGCCAAAAATGTTGACGCTCGCCAGAATGAGCGCAATGAAACCGAAGCCGGTTGCCCAGCCCGAAAGCGAAAGACCGACGGCCAGAAGTGCGCCCACCACGATCACCGATGAAATGGCGTTGGTAACGGCCATCAGCGGGGTGTGCAGCGCAGGCGTGACCGACCACACCACGTAATAGCCGACGAAAATCGACAGGATGAAAATCGCAAAGCGGAACACGAACGGATCGATTGCGCCGCCCGATGCGGCATGCGCGGCAGCCGTCGCAGCATCGCCCAGACCACCGGCGTTTTCCGCGGCCTGACGCACGGCGTCCACAGCCTGATTAAGGCCCTCAAGGGCTTTGTCGAGATTTGTATCGGCCATTATGCCTCTCCTCCATCAACTGGAGACTTGGGGGAAGACGTCGTCTTCGGCGCCTTTGCAGGTGCGTTTTTCGCAGGCTTGGCAGCCGCCTTCGGCACCGCTGCCTTTGCTGCCGGTTTTTCCGCTTTCGGTTTCGGCGCGGCTTTTGGCTTGGCAGCCTTTTCAACAACAGCCGGAGCCGGTGCTGTCTCAGCCTTGGCGAACGCCGGATGCAAGATCTTGCCCTGATGGGTCAGAAGCGTAGCCTTGACCAGCTCTTCTTCCGGGTCGATTTTCAGGACCTTGGCTTCCTTGTCGACCAGCGTTTCGACGAAGGCGATCAGGTTGCGTGCATAAAGCTGCGATGCGCTCGCGGCGATGCGGCCCGACACATTGAGGTGACCGACGATCCTGACACCGTTCACGTCAGTGATCTGACCCGCAACTGCGCCTTCGACATTGCCGCCGCGCTCGACCGCGAGATCAACCAGCACGGAACCCGGACGCATGGAAGCAACCATTTCCTTGGAAACCAGACGCGGCGCCGGACGCCCCGGAATGAGCGCCGTTGTGATGACGATATCCTGCTTGGCGATATGGTCGGCAACAAGTGCGGCCTGCTTCGCCTGATATTCCTTCGACATTTCCTTGGCGTAGCCGCCGGAGGTTTCCGCAGCCTTGAACTCTTCGTCCTCAACGGCGATGAACTTCGCGCCGAGCGAAGCGACCTGCTCCTTGGCGGCGGGGCGAACGTCGGTTGCCGTCACGACAGCACCGAGACGGCGCGCCGTTGCAATGGCCTGAAGACCGGCAACGCCTGCCCCCATAACGAACACCTTGGCGGCAGGCACGGTGCCCGCTGCCGTCATCATCATCGGCATGGCGCGGTCATAGACTTCCGCCGCATCGATCACCGCCTGATAACCGGCGAGATTGGCCTGCGACGACAAGACGTCCATCACCTGCGCACGGGTGATGCGCGGCATGAACTCCATCGTGAAAGCCGAAATTCCGGCCTTGGCGAGTGCCGCCACGGCGTCTTCATGGCCGTAGGGATCAAGCATGGCGAAGAGCGCTGCGCCCGATTTATACCCTTTGAGTTCCGCGTCCGTCGGACGCCGCACCTTGAGCACCACATCCGCCGTTTTGGCATCCGCCACTGTGCCGATGCGGGCACCGGCTGCCGTAAACTCGGCATCGGGAATGCGCGATTTCTCGCCAGCGCCTTTTTCCACCACAACGTCGAAACCGAGCGCGATGAACTTCTTCACCGTCTCCGCCGACGCAGCAACGCGGGTCTCGCTGGGGTCACTCTCTTTCGGGATAAATAACGTCTGGGCCAAGCTGGTTTCCCTTTCGTGGCGTTCTTCCGGGGTTCCCCCGGTCAGGCGGCATTACGGGCTTCCGGGAAGAAGCCCTTTTAGAGCGCGTTTCGAACTGATTGAATCAGATCGACACGCGCTCTAACTATTGTTTTGTAACGCGCATCTGGTCCGAAAACCGTTTCACACTTTTCGGGATGCGCTCTAAAAATGAACTACAGACATGCATAAACCCTCGGCACGGTACCCCATGCCAAGGCATTCGATCAAATCGTGCGGGTTAATCCCGGTTCAGCACCAAAGCTGCATCGTGCGCCACCGGTTGGTCTCCATCCGGCAGCGAAAGGATGCGCTAGAGGATGAACCAGGCAGCGACACAAACTAGAATGAAAAGAACGGTCGCGGAGAAGAAACCACCAGCAAAAAAGCCGAACGCCATGGCAATCATAAGGGCGACGAGCGCCACCGTGCCCCATTTAACCAGGCCCGTGAAACCGGCATAAGTTTTCTCATGCTCGGAATAATCCATCGGTGCGCCAAGTTCAGCCGGAGCCGTCGTATGATGTTCTGCCATTTTAGTTCCACCCATTCAGAATTTCCGCCCGTACACCGTCATGTTAAGCGAAAATAACTGCAATCTTCAATGCGCGACCGAACAAACCGATGCTTTGACAGCAAGGCTTTTCGTCGCACTACCCTCTCTCCGCAGAAGCGGTTCCGCAATCTTCGTAAAGCGAAACCACCCCTCTGGCTACATTTAATTGTTTAATATCCGGCGATGTTTTTAGATTCTTATACGCCGAGGCCAGTATATTTCGCCGTCGGCAAAATCGTCAGCGGCACGGAACTGCTGCGCATGTCACCAAACATCGCATGGCGTTCATGCGGCTGCGACTTGAAAAACGGAAAGCGCACCGCCACCGCATCGCGAATATTGCGGATAGGTGCGGAACCAAGCCCGACCCTGATTCCATAGCCTTCATGTTCGCGCGCATCGGCCATGACAGAGGTGCCGAATATGCGCTTATAGAACGCCATATGTTCCGGTTTCACCGAGGCAAGACATTGATCTGCCGCGAAAAATTCGGATGCCATCGCCGCAATGCGCAGCGTGATATAGGGAATGGCCGGGTATTCGCTCAATAGCTCGGGATCGGCGGCAAAACGGGTCGGATCAACAAAATGCATACCGCTATTGAGCAGCGGATCAAGAATATCCGGGAACAGTGCATAGCTCGTGCCGCGACGATGATCGGGCGTAATGTGATGGATGCGCAGCGTGCTGACCAATTGCCCGTCCACATACACGCCATAGACGAAGGCATGGCTATCGCGGTCGATATCATCAACGATAGACGGCACTTCCGCCTCATGCATGACATTGCGCGTCCGGTAGGAACGGTAACGCAGACGGCCGATTTCCTCGAGGTCCTCCGCATGGACGATGCGGCGATATTCCACCCGGTCGAGAAACTGCAACAGCTGTCGCGCGAAATTGGACAATGGCGGTTTATCGCCTGTAACAGCTGTATTCGTCATGCAATCGATTTTCCGCACCCCACAAATCAGTGCGCAGAATATGCGCCTTTATCAGCGTGTAAAGATATAACTTTTTGCACTGCCTTTTTATTGCCCCACAAAAAACACTCCTTCGCCACAATTGGATTGTGCTTTTACACGTGACGAACGCGATAAAAATGCAAAATGGCCCCATCAGGGGCCATTTCACGAATTTGCCTTGATTTGAAAACGGGCCTTCAAAGCGCGTTGGCGATAGCCTGAAACGCATACATCGTTTCGTCCTTCATATCCTGCCCGTCGACATTGTAATTGGAATATGCCGAGGTCTTGGCAATGACGACACCTTTGGCAGGATTGACATAGATGAACTGCCCATAGATGCCAACGGCACTATAGTCGCCTTGCCAGTCAACCGGCGTCCACCACTGATAGCCATAACCGAACGGAATCTTGCCCAGTGCATCCTTGCGACCGGGCATCAGATAAGGCGCATCCGGCGTTACCGAATCGTGCACCCATTGCGCCGGCACAAGCTGCTCGCCCTTGAAGTTGCGACCCTCATTGAGATAGAGCAGGCCGAAACGTGCATAATCGCGAAGAACGGCGTTCATACCGGCCCCGGCAGCAGCTTCACCGGTGGGATCCACCGCCCAGTAGACATCGGCTTCCGCGCCAAGCTTTGACCAGAGTTTGTCTTTCAAATAATCCTGAAAACGAACACCAGTCGCGCCTTCCAGAACCAGCCCGAGCACTTGCGTATCCGCCGACACATAGTGGCTGAGCGTTCCCTGGGGGCGTTCATTTTTCAGATGCGCGGTGAAATTTGTGATCGAGCCAGTCAGAAGCTCGACAGCATACCGAACGATATCGGAATTGAGATCACCATAGTTCTCGTTAAATCCGATGCCAGACGCCATCTGCAGCACGTTCTTGACCGTCACGCCCTTGTATCCGCCCTCGGCCAGCACCGGTGCATAGCGGTCGACCGGCTGGTTGATATCGATCAGACCGTCCCGAACGGCATTGCCGACAAGGAAGGAAACGACAGATTTCGACATGGAGAATGCGATGCTCTGGGTGGCCTCGGTATTGCCGTGATCATATTCCTCGTGGACGATCACGCCGTCTTTCAGAACAATGAAACCGGTCGTGCCGCCGCGCTTCAGCCAGTCGGAAATCTTGCGGGTCTCACCCTTGTAGACAAAAGTCTCCGGCAAGGGCCGCTCTTCTTTCGCCAACTGGCTGACTTCGCCCTCATGCGGGATGCGCACCGATGGATAGCGCCTGTAAACATTGCGGAAGTTTTCAAAAATTTCCGGCCCCTTGAACATCTGGGCATATTGATAGACCGCCCAGCTTTCGTGGATTTTCGTCCAGAAGACCGCAGTACCAACACCGGCAAGAACAACAAGCCCGATCAGTCCATATAAAGCATAGCGAAAAAATCGTTTCATCGCCTCCCCTTTAAATATTAAAATTGAATTTGATAGACATTTTATAAGCAAATAACGAAATACTTATATACATCCTCCTAAGACATTAAGAGCATGATACGTGCATCTCAAAAAATCCCAATTATTATATTTATATTCAAATTCCTGTGATTTACACGAGAAGTGGCAACGACATTGAGCGTCGTAGATGAGATATGCCAAACACTTCGCAGTACTTTGAAAAACCGCGAGAAGCTCGTCCAACACAAACAGTTAAATCTGAAATAATCAGGCGACGGTTCGCCCGCCGTCGCGGCGCGCTGCGGCTTTCGTGGTCATAGCGCTGATCGCTTCCACAGGCACAGGCATACCGAGAAGATAGCCCTGTACGAGATCGGCACCCGCCGCCACACGGATCAGCGCAAGCTGTTCCTCTGTTTCGACACCTTCGACTGTCACGCCCAGCCCAAGCTCGTGCGAAAGCTGGGTAACGCCGCGAAGCAGCATGAGCGAGCGCCGGTCGGTGGTGATGTCGCGCACGAAGGAACGGTCGACCTTCACCTTGGTCAATGGCAAGGTGTTGAGATAGCTGAGACTGGAATAGCCGGTGCCGAAATCATCCAGCGCGATATTGATCCCGGCATTCTTGAGCCGCTGCAACACCATCGAAGTCTTGTTGCGGTCCGAGATGATGGCGCTTTCCGTCACTTCCACCTCAAGGCGGTGAGCCGGAAGGCCTGATTTCTGCAAGGCATTGGCGATGTCGCGGGCGATGTCATTGCTTTTCAGATCGATGGCCGAAAGATTGACCGAAACGCCGATGCGGTCGCCCCATGACAGACAGTCGGCACAGGCCTGCGCCAGCATGAAGCGGGTAATGTCGGTGATGATGCCCATTTCTTCCGCAAGCGGAATGAATTCCGCAGGCGGCACAAAGCCAAGCTGCGGATGCTCCCAGCGCGCCAGCGCTTCACACGCAACAACGCGCAGGGACTGCGCGCTGACGATGGGCTGATAGACGACCTTGATCTCGCCATGCTCGATGGCAAGCCGCAAATCGGCTTTGAGTTTCTGGCGCCCGCGATATTTGGTGTCCATCGCATCGATGAAGATGGACCAGGGCTTGTCTTCCATGCTTTTGGCTTCGTAGAGTGCCAGATCGGCGCTGATATGCATGCTGCCGACATCGCATCTTCCGATATCCTCGATCGCGATGCCCGCGCTGATATCGATATGCACCTGATCGCCGTCGAGATCGTAGACGCCGGTCACGACGGTCATGATATGATCCATCACGCCTGCAACGTCGGCCTCGCTGCGCAGATTGAAGACGAACACCACGAATTCGTCGCCGCCGAAGCGTGACGCGACGAAACGCTGCGGATCGAGCGAGTTCAGCCGCTCTGCAAACAGGCGCAGCAATACGTCACCGGTATGATGCCCCAACGTATCGTTGACATGCTTGAAATGATTGATGTCGATGACGATGAGCGCAGCCTGCGTGCCTGCTTGCTGGTGGGAACGCATGGATCGCACCAGGGTTTCGAAATAATTGCGGTTCGGCAGGCCTGTCAGGCCGTCATAACGCGCCATATGCTGAATGCGCGCTTCCGCTTCCACGCGCTGCGTCACATCCTCGAACATCAGGACGGCCCCCTCATTGAGGGTCTGATTGCCGATACATTCGATATAACGCTGGTTCGAAAGCTGGAAAATATCGCGCGTGCGCTTGCCCAGCAGAAGATCCTGCATGCGCACATGCACGCTTTTCAGGTCGTTTTGCGGAAACAGTCCCTTCTTCGCGCAATAGCGCAGCAGGACATCGAGCTTGCGGCCATGCAGCTTGGTGTGTTCGGCGATCTGCAACATCGCCTTGGCCTTATTGTTGATGACCGCAATGCGCTGCTGGCTGTCGAACATCAGCAAGCCCTGCGGCATGTTGTTGAGCGCCGCATCGAAACGCCCGGCCACAATGGACAGGCGACGTTTGCCCATGACTGCAGCGAAGAGAAACTCGCGCAGACCGTTTGCCATCTGGATGTTGGACAGGAAATACGGGATCAGCAGCAGGCCAATGATGACGTGAAACGGCGTTCCCGCCAGAATAAGCCCGGCCAGAACCGGAATCAGCGTGCAGGCCGACATCAGGACAACGGCTTTCGCCGATGCATAATTGCGGCCCACAATGGAAACGACCGAAGCAAGCAGCACAGTCAGGCTGGCAAGTTCGGCAAAGGAATCCCTGAGCACATAGCTTGAGAAGAAACACAACATGCCGAGCGTCAGGCAGACGGCGGACGCACCGATCAGATAGCGTGTTTCCCAGCGGTCGAGATCGGCATGGGACAGCGACTGCTGTTTTGCCTGGTCGAACTTGTGCATGTCGAAGATGCGACCAACGGCAATGATGGCGAACACACCGCCAAAAACCAGATAGCGCCAGTCATCGGTTTTCACATAGATGACGACACAGGCTACAACGTGCGCGAGCAAGCCAAACCAGAGCGTGGTACGATTACCATACAGCGCTCTGAGAAAAGATAGCCGCACATCTGCAGGTATCTCAGGTTTACGGCTTTGCCACATATCGATGCATTTATCCCTTATACGGGGAGGCAATATCGCACTAATGACTTAAAAATATCTTTCGGGATATTAAACCACAAGCTGTCACGACAACCACCATAAGATGTATTCAGATATTTTTTAAGGAAAACCACAGACGCACAACCCTCAACGGGCAATCACAACCATCGGCATACATGTTTTAGTCGTCCTAATATTACTGAAATGGCTAAAATGGGAGAACAGGGACAGGTTAGTTTCCGCATTCCCGAGAATTAATCCAGATTAGTCGATGTGGATATTCTACCGCCAGACCCCCGTCCGTTAGAGAAAAAACCTGCCATACAAGTCACGACGCGGGAAATAACCGCTAAAGAAACTTCCAACCTTGTCAGAGCTGATGACCGCCATCCACGGTAATGACGGAACCCGTCATATAGCGACTGGCATCGGAAGCCAGCATCAGCACAACCCCGTCCAGATCCTCAGGCTCGCCGAGGCGCCGCATTGGGTTCCGCCCTTTGAAGTAGCCCCCGGCAGGACCTTGCAGCTGGTCTTCATTGATTCGCGTTGGAAACCATCCGGGGGAAATCGCGTTGACGCGAATATCGTGCGTGGCCCATTCCAGCGCCAGCGCCCGCGTCATCTGCGTCACGCAGGCCTTGGACATGGAATAGGCGGCGGCACCCTTCTGCGGACGCTCGCCCAGAATGCTGGTCGTATTGACGATGGAGCCGCCCTCGCCGCGCTCGATCATGCGGCGCGCTGCTTCCTGCGCCACGAAAAAGGCGCCTGCGACATTGACCTCGAATATATGCTCCAGCATATCGCGCGTCGTGTCGAGCGCGCGTGCCATATGCGCGACACCGGCATTGTTGAAGAGCGTCGTTATCGGTCCGAAGCGTTCTTCCGCTTCATCAAAAGCACGCACGATTTCATCCGGATGGGTTACATCCGCCATGATTTCGAGCACTTCGCCGCCCGATGGGCAAATGCTTTCGCCTGCATGGGTGCGCGAGATCGAAATCACGCGTGCACCGTGCCCCGCCAGCACATGAACCATGCGCAGGCCCAACCCCGAAGACCCTCCCGTCACGGCAATAACCTTGCCCCTGACGGAGAAAAGCTGATCGTCAGTCATTCATCCCCTCAACTGCCAATCCCTCTTTATACCTTCCTAGAATATAGAGATCAGCATTTGAACCATCTTCGACCGTAAAAATCGGTTCAAATCAACACAATACACAGAAGGCACGACGAAAGACCTATGGCGCAGCCGAAAGACGACACCTGTTCGTGATTGCGCGACCCATTGCGGAGAAGTAAGGAACAGAGCAGATAAGAGCATAATCCGACTGGTGGATACGAACATTATGCCCAAGACTTCTCGCCCTCTCGTTGCCGTGCCGACCGATGTAAAGCCATTTGAAAACTACACCTGGCACGCAGCACCCCAGCAATATCTGGCAGCCGCCATCGACGTCGCAGGTGTAACGCCGCTTCTGGTGCCAAGTTTTGGCGACAAGATGGATCTCGATGCCATTCTGGATGCGGTGGACGGCGTTCTCGTCACAGGCTCCAAATCCAACGTCAATCCGGCGCTTTATGGCGTCGAACCGAGCGCCGCGTTCGAGCCCTATGACAATGCCCGCGATGCGACATCGCTGCCACTCATCCGCGCAGCCATCGAAAAAGGTGTTCCGGTGCTGGCCATCTGCCGCGGCATACAGGAGCTGAACGTCGCACTGGGCGGCACGCTCGCCACCGAAATTCAGGAAATGGAAGGCCGGATGGACCACCGCGCCCCGGAATCCGAAAGCCAGGCCGAGCGCTTCGCCATCCAGCACCCGATCAAGCTCAACCCGAACTCATGCCTTGCGGAAATCCTCAAAGAAGAAAGCGTGCGCGTGAACTCCGTTCACCGTCAGGCCATCGACAAGCTTGCACCGCAGCTTGAAGTCGAGGCGGTGGCCGAAGACGGTACGGTTGAAGCCGTCTCCGTGAGGAATGCGAAGGGATTTGTCGTCGGCGTGCAGTGGCACCCGGAATATTGGGCGCATTCCGATGCTCCGTCGCGCAAGATATTCGAGGCGTTCGGAGAGGCTGTGCGTCAACATCGGGCAGTAGGACAGTAAGGGTAAAAGTTCGTTGCGGTCGTCCGCAATCAAAACATATTCCCCTACTCGCCTGACAGACTGCTTCAGCCTTGCACATGCACCGTTTCCGGCACCGGCGTGATCGCCTTGCCGGTGTCGAACCATGCAATGAGATTATCAATCACCAGATCCGCCATGGCCTGACGGGTCTTTTGCGATGCGGATGCGATATGCGGCAGCAAAACCGTGTTGGGCGCATCAAGCAGGCCTTGTGGCACTGACGGTTCGTTCGCGAAAACATCCAGACCTGCAGCAGCGATTGTGCCATCGTTCAGCGCTGCGGCCAGCGCATCTTCATCAACCAGCGAACCGCGCCCGACATTGATCAGCACACCGTCCGGACCGAGCGCCTTCAGCACTTCGGCATTGACTGCCTTCGCGGTTTCCGCGCCGCCCGGTGCGACCAGAATAAGTGTGTCCACCGCCTTGGCCAGCTCGAGCAGGGTCGGATAATAATCGTAGGCGACGCCTTCAGCCTTGCGACGATTGTGATAGGAAACCGGCAGTCCGAAAGCTTCGACACGATGGGCGACCGCCTTGCCGATGCGGCCAAGGCCGAAAATGCCGACCTTGCGCCCACGCAAGGACAGCTTCGACAGCGGATAGCGGCCTTCCTTCACCCAATTGCCTGCACGCAGGAATTCCTGCGACTTCGACAATTCCCGCACCGTATCAATCAGAAGGCCAAGCGCCGTATCGGCTACTTCATCGGTCAGGACGTCAGGCGTATTGGTGACCATGACATTTTTCGTACCGGCATGTTTTGCATCGACCGCATCATAACCGACGCCAAAATTGCCGATTATTTTCAGATTGGGCAATGCATCGATCAGCGCCGCATCGACGGTGGACATGCTGGCAATACCATATATGTCGCCTGCCCAGTCGGCATCGACCAGCGCCGCGTCACCGCGTGGTATGCGGCGCACCGAAAACTCACCGGACAGACGCTCGACGGCATAATCGTTGAAGTTTCCGAGCACCAGAACGGTTGCGTCGCGCTTGGTCATGACAATATTCCTCTGGATTCCTCTGGACAGCATGTCGCAGTTCGTGAGGGACCGGCGACCGGTCAACCCAAAGGCTGCAACCGGAGCCGGAGCGGGGGAAATCAGCCGTGTTTCGGCTTGGATGTCGATTGCCGGATATGCAGTTCCGGTTTGATAAGTTCCTGCATCGAAGAAACCTCGACGCCGTTGAGCTGGTCCAGCAGTGCGCGAGCGGCACGGCGTCCCACTTCACGCTGTCCGTTCCAGACGGTCGTCAGCGCTGGCGTTGCGATCGCCGCTTCCTCGAGATCGTCATAGCCGGTCACGGAAATGTCCTCGCCCGGCACCAGCCCGGCGCGAGCAATGCCGTTCATCAGGCCGATGGCGGTCAGATCGTTCCAGCAGACCGCAGCCGTCGGCTTGTCTTTCAGCGCCAGAAATTGCGGCGCGACTTCAAAGCCGCCCTGCTTCGTGCGCGGCCCGGCAATGCGCCAGTCGGGGCGAACCTCGAGCCCGGCCTTTTCCATGGCCTGCACATAGCCGCGATAACGGTCACGGCCCGTCGAGGTCTGGTCCGTACCGCCGATCATCGCGATGCGCGTATGACCGAGCGAAATAAGGTGATTGGTGGCAAGGCCGATACCATAGGCATCGTCACCCCGGAAAACCGGCGCATGAACACCCTCGACGCTACGCGCGATCAGCACGACCGGCAGGCCGTTATCTTCCGCAAGCTGGATGTCTTCCGGCGGCGTGCCGATAGCGGGCGACATAATGACCCCATCCGCGCCGAGCTGCAAAAGCGTATCCATGAAGGTGCGCTGTTTTTCGAGCTGATCGTAATGGTTGGACAGGATGAAGGTCTGCCGCGACCGGTCCAGTTCCGTTTCGATGGATTTGAGAATTTCCGCGAAGAACGGATTCATGATGTCATGCACCACGACGCCGACAATGCCGGAGCGTGAGGTGCGCAGGCTCGCAGCGCGACGGTTATAGATATAACCGATGGCGCGGGCATGTTCCTTGATCTTCTCGCGGGTCTGGTCGGCAACGAGGGGACTGTCGCGCAAAGCGAGCGAAACTGTGGCTGTCGAAACACCAAGCGCATCCGCGATGGTCGATAGCTTTATTTTCTGGGCCAAGTCGCCTCCCCAAAATGGTCCGTGCCGCAGTCGGAGACGCGGCCGCAACCTGACAAGGTGAGACGCGACCGTTCGTCTTGCGAACGGTTATGCCATTGCAAACCTTGAATTGGAAGCATTTTCGATAGCACGCATCTTGAAAAGTGTTTCACGGTTTCCCGCCAAGATACGCGTCAAAACAAATAGTTAGAGCTTGATAAGCGACAGGCCTATTCCACGTCGTCCTCTTCAAGCACTTCCGTTTCAGGCTCATCGGGAATGCGCGTGACGCCGCGAAGCGCAAGATTGCTCTCCATCCGGCTCAGCATCTTGAGGAAGGTCTTGCGATCTTTCTTGTCGAGCCCCTTCAGCATGTCCTTTTCAGTCTTGCGAATGGATTTCTCGATCGCCTTGATAGTCTCGAGACCGGTCTGCGTCAGATAGACATGCGACTGGCGCTGATCGGTCTCCGAGGCGCGCTTTGCCACAAACCCCTGCCCCTGCAGACGCGCAATGGTTTTGGTGATGGTCGGCGGACGCACACCCAGCCGCTGTGCAAGCACGCCCGGCGTCAGTCCGTCTTCCGCAGCCAGCTGCAGCATGACTGCATCCTGCCCTGCATAGAGCCCCTGTTCCAGAAGCCGCGTGGCCAGCACCGTCCGCGACAGTCTTGCCACGGATTGCAGCCGGTAAAGTACAACCGCCTTATTGTCCTTGCTCATCGCCACCTCGCCCTTGTTGGCACTTTGATGCGCATCCCGAAAAGCATCCAATGGTTTTCGGACAAGATACGCTGTTCAAAATAAACCAGTTGCTGTCGCCTGATCGATAGTCCCATCCATTCATATATCGTAAAATATTGTCCGACTTATGAAACAACAAGGCCCGGTTGCTGTCATGGCTAACGGACGTTACGCTCTGGGGCTCCATGAAATGAAAAAAGCGAGGAAAACATGACCGATCTGCGCGATCAAAACAGCGACATGATTGTCGTTCTGCCCCTTGGCGCTCACGAACAGCATGGGCCTCATTTGCCGTTTGAAACGGATACGATCATCGCCGAAGGCATTGTCGCGCGTGTCAGCGATGCGCTGCCTGCCGAGTTGAACGTCAATTTCCTGCCTGCACAGCCGGTCGGCTATTCCATCGAACACATGGATACGGAAGGGACCCAGAGCCTCGCCTTCGCCGAGGCCGTGAACCAGTGGATCGGCATTGGTGAAAACCTTCACGCTGGCGGCATTCGCAAACTGGTCATGCTGAACGCGCATGGCGGAAATTCGCCATTGATGACAATTGTCGCAACCGAACTGCGCACGCGGCTCGACATGCTGGCGGTCGCCACAAGCTGGACCCGCTTCGGCCTGCCGGAGGGCCTGATTACGCCGGAGGAAAAAGCGCTCGATATTCATGGCGGTTTCATCGAGACATCGGTGATGCTGGCGCTGCGCCCCGATCTGGTGGACATGTCGAAGGCACGCAATTTCTCCAACGCCCAGTCACGTTACGCCGAGGAATTCAAGTTCCTGCGCGCCTATGGCCCTCATGCCTTCGGCTGGAAGATGCACGATCTCAACCCGGAAGGGGTTGCTGGCAACGCTGCTGCCGCAACGGCAGAAGCCGGGGAAAAGCTGATCACCAACGCGGTGACGGGCTTTATCGAACTGCTGCGCGATGTCGACAGGTTCGATCTCGCCCGGTTCGAATTGCAACGTCTCGCCAATCAGGCAGGTTAGACACTGCAAGGCCCGTGTTCCAACTGGCGTGAATGTGATTAGGCGAATGTAATATTATAGCATTGCATATGGCATTCACGCTGCCCTTCCCTTATATGAATTGTCCTATCCGAGGTTTCGGTGCTGTGCCGCTCGCGCTGGCCGCGCACTGGCCATCCCGGACCACGATTTCAAAAGGCCACAACTTCAAGAGGCATAACCATGAGCCAGGCTGAAGCCCAAACCGAAGCTCCGTCTGAAACCAAGACGACCACTGAAGCTGGCCGCATTCCCGTGACCGTTCTGACCGGTTATCTGGGTTCGGGAAAGACCACTCTTCTCAACCGTATCCTGACCGAAAATCACGGCAAGCGTTACGCCGTGATCGTCAATGAATTCGGCGAGATCGGCATCGACAACGACCTGATCGTCGAGTCGGACGAAGAAATCTATGAAATGAACAATGGCTGCATCTGTTGCACCGTGCGTGGCGACCTGATCCGCGTGGTGGAAGGCCTGATGCGCCGTCCGGGTCGTTTCGACGCCATCGTTGTGGAAACGACCGGCCTTGCCGATCCGGTTCCGGTTGCGCAGACCTTCTTCATGGATGATGACGTGCGCGCCAAGACCGGTCTCGACGCCGTTGTCGCCCTTGTCGATGCCAAGCATCTGCCGCTGCGCCTGAAGGACAGCCGCGAGGCGGAAGACCAGATCGCCTTTGCCGATGTGGTGCTCATCAACAAGACCGATCTCGTGACGCCGCAGGAGCTGGCGGCCATCGAGGCGACCGTTCGCGCCATCAATCCGCATGCCATCATCCACCGCACCGAGCGCGCCTCCATTCCGCTCGACCGCGTGCTGGATCGCGGCGCCTTCGACCTGAAGCGCGTTCTGGACAACGATCCGCACTTTCTCGACCATGATCATCCCGATCACGTATGCGGACCGGATTGCGACCATGATCATGACCATCATGGTCACGACCATGGACATCATCATCATGCGCATGATCACGATCATCATGACCACCATCACGACCATGACCATGTGTGCGGTCCCGACTGCGATCATGACCATCACCACGATCACGCCTCACCGATCCATGATGTGACGGTGAAGTCGGTGTCGCTCAGGGCTGGTGAAATCGACCCGGCGAAATTCTTCCCGTGGATTCAGAACATCACCCAGACGCAAGGACCGAACATTCTGCGCCTCAAGGGCATCATCGCTTTCAAGGACGATCCGGACCGCTATGTGGTGCAGGGCGTGCACATGATCATCGAAGGTGACCACCAGCGTGCCTGGAAGGAAGACGAAAAGCGTGAAAGCCGCCTCGTCTTCATCGGACGTGAACTCGACCCCGCCGCCCTGAAGGCCGGCTTCGAAAACAGTCAGGCCCGATAAAGCGCTTCCGGTTCTGTTCGAACCGGGAAATGCTCTATCTGTCCATTTTTATGCATTTCCAGTAGAACTGCGCCAAGCATTTGCTGGAAATGCTTTTATCAATAGAGCGCATCCCGAAAAGTGTGAAACGGTTTTCGGATATGATGCGCGTTAAAACAAACAGTTAGAGCGCCGATCTGATTCAATCAGATCGAAACACGCTCTAGAACAATACCGGAAGCCGATGCCTACAGTAGCTCCGCTCGACCTTGAAGGTCATTGTCTTTATGCGCGCTTTGTCGGCGGCATTCCCTTCTTCGCAATGGCCGATGGCTCGATCCATCAGCTCAACAACGGCAGCAAGACATCGGCAGCCCATGACGGACTGTTGAGCGCGACCGTTTCCGTTGACGGAAAGTCGCTCATCACTGGCGGCGAAGACGGTCGCGTGTGCCGTACCGACGCCGATGGGACGGTAACTGAACTTGCGAAGATCCCGCGCAAATGGATGACCGCCGTGGCAGCAGGCCCCGGCGGAACTGTCGGTTTTGCATCGGGTCGCACCGCCTGGGTGCGCACGTCTGACGGCAAGGTGCAGGAATTTGCGCAGGAACGCAGCGTCGAAGGCATTGCCTTTGCGCCAAAGGGCCAGCGGCTGGCGATTGCCCGCTATAATGGTGCAACCCTGATCTGGACCGGAACGGCGGCGAAGCCTGTCGAACTGGAATGGAAAGGCGCACATATCGGCGCAATCTTTTCACCCGATGGTCGCTTCCTCATCACCTCGATGCAGGAAAATGCCCTGCATGGCTGGCGTCTCGAAGATACAAAGCACATGCGCATGACCGGCTATCCGGCCAAGGTGAAAGACTGGTCGTGGAGCGCCAAGGCCAAGTGGCTGGCCACCTCCGGCGCCCCGGCAGCAATCGTCTGGCCTTTTGCGGGCAAGGACGGCCCGATGGGCAAGGCTCCTCTGGAACTCGGTCTTCGTGGCGATAGCATGGTGACATCCGTTGCCTGCCATCCGGTCGAGGACATTGCAGCCATCGGCTATAATGACGGCATGATCCTGGTTGCTCGTTTCGCCGACAGCAAGGAAGTTCTGCTGCGCCGCCCCGGCAAGGGCGCAATCACCAGCATGGGCTGGGATGAACAGGGCCAACGCCTCGTCTTCGGCTCCGAGGCCGGGGATTGCGGTGTGGTTTCGATAGCGGATTAGAGCGCATCCCGAAAAGTGTGAAACGGTTTTCGGAAAAGATGCGCGTAAAAACAAATGATTAGAGCGCCGATCTGATTCAATCAGATCGAAACGCACTCTAATTCCTGAACAGAAGCCGCAGGTCGCGGGGGGAAACAGTCCAATGGACTGATTCCCCGTTTCATCTACACAAGCAGACTGCTTGCAGATCCTCAGACCTGACCGTTTCGTTTGGCACGAGCCATACCGAAAAGACCCGAAATCACCAGCGCAACACCGACGCCCATCACCCCATAACCCAATGCATTCGACGTTATGTCGGTCTGATTGGCAGAGGCAATGGCTGCGGCAGCTTCCGACGCGCCAGAGCCACCAGCCCTGGCATCCATCATCGCGACCATGCCGGGCTCGTTGCATTTCGGCAGCAACGACGATTTGGCATCGGCATTATCACCATAAATATTCTGGATGATTTGTTCGCAGCGCTGTTGATCCGCGCTGGAAACAGACGAACCACTGGCTTGGTAATAAAACCCGCCTGCCACAAGAGCCGCACCAATTACGGCCATCAGGACAGAAGAACCTTTAGCACTTCTTAGAATCATACGATTTCCTTATTTAAATCTAGAGTTGCTAATAGACCATACCAACACCGGACCAACAATCGTAATCGATCTTCAGCGGTTTTATCCTGTTCATACAGGAGGAAGAGAATTTCAGTATGCTTTCACGTCGTTCTATTGTCCTCGGCGGAGTATCGGCAGTCTTTTCGACAAATCTGTTCGTTGAAAAGACTTCTGCGGCGCTCCCTTCGGTGGAGGCTGAGCCGTGGGCACAAAAGCTGATTGCGGCAGCGGAAAGCCAGGTGGGAACGACGGTTCACTATGACCCCGCCTATACGCAGCTGAAATATCCCGGCGGGGACGTTCCTCTCGATCGAGGCGTCTGCACCGATGTCATCATCCGCGCCTATCGGCAGGGGTTGAATGCGGACCTGCAGGCCTTGGTCCACAACGATATGCGGAAAGCTTTCAGGCAATATCCGAGAAACTGGGGCCTGAAGCGCCCCGACCCGAATATCGACCACCGTCGCGTGCCGAACCTTGCCGTATTTTTCAACAGGAGCAAAGCGGCCTTACCGGTTACAAAAGTTGCTGAGGATTATCGTCCCGGCGATCTCGTCGCGCAGATGCTTCCGGGAAACCTGCCGCATATAGCCATCGTTACACAGCGCTATAATGCCGAGGGCACACGTCTGTTGGTTGTTCACAATATTGGTGCGGGAACCCGGATTGAAGACCGGCTGTTTGAGTTTCCCATTACCGGTCACTTTCGCTACCGCGCAGATGCATGATCGCGAAGCCCGATCAGGGAAACTGACCGGGCTTCAATCAAGTCGATATTATTGTCCGCGTCTTGCAACCGCAGGCGCACCATCTGGTCCGAGCGATGCCACCCATTGAGTGATGGCGGCGATATCCTTTTCACCCAGCATATGATCCGCATCGATGGTGCGGGCATCGACGCGGGCACCACCTGAGCGCAGAAGTGCGGAAAGCGCTGGCGCAAACGGTGAATAGAGCTTGTCCTCTTCGCCTGTGATGGTCAGAACGCGCGCCTTGCTCAGATTGGCGACAGGGGCGTTATCCAGAACCGGCATCGAGCGCATCAGAATGGCGCGCTTCACCAGATCGGGGTGCAGCATCATGGTTGCAGCCAGAAGATTGGCGCCGTTCGAATAGCCCACGAAAGTTGCGTGGGTGAGGTCGAGGTCCTTGTCATCGGCCAGACGCGTCAAAAAGGTCACGAACGCATTGGCTTCGAGCTTCACGTCCTTCTGGTCGAACTTGACCGGCGAGATGCGCTTGTACCAGCGTGTACCGCCATCTTGCATCACGCGACCGCGAATGCCGAGCAGTGTGGCGCGCGGCCAGATCTTGGAAGCCAGCGGCACAAGGCTGGTTTCATTGCCACCCGAACCGTGCAGCAGAATAACCAGTTCATTCGAAGCATTTTCCGGCTTGTAGAAGCGATGAATGAACTGCTTGCTGCGCGAAAAATTCTGTTCCGGGGTCGTTTCCGTATCCATTTTCTTCTCGCGCATTGTCACGCCTTCACCCAGCTTGGGAGCGCCCTGCTCTTCTTTCATCGATGCAGCAATAGCGCTCAGAACCTTGCCCTGACCGTTCGTCGAAACGGGCTGTCCTTCGGCCAGAGCCGAGCCGGCCGCCACCGTGAATGCAGCTGCCGCCAAAGCGGCAATAAACATCTTCTTTACCATGATCTCAATATAGCCAATGAGACGTTAACGAAGGTTTGAAGGCAGCTCTTCCCGGGTGCGTCCCCACCCCTGCCGGCGATAATCACATGACCCGACACATCTCTCCGAAATCGCCCATGCTTTTGCAGGAAGCGCTTTCGGGATGCGCTAATGTAATGCCGTTAACAGCAGAGTTTTAGCGAGAATATGGCAGAATGCACGAAAAGTTACATTGTGTTACAATTCTGTTACGCCTTCACGCGATCTCAACAATGCGTGAACAACATCGTGTTCGCAAATTATCCATGCTTTTGACGCCTTTACGTGGGATCGTATCTGCAAGAGCAGGCTAATCGTTTTGGAAGTGGGAGAGACCATGAGCAGCTTCAAACCCGGGCGTTTTTCATCCGCCCGTCTCACTTATGATGCGGTGACGCCCAAGAGCCTCTATCTGAACCGTCGCAACTTCATGGTCGGCGCGGGTGCACTGGCCGCGGCTGGTGTTGCATCAACCGCCTTTGCCGAACCGCTCAAGGCAAAGGCCTCCGCCTATCAGGTGGATGAAAAGCTGACGCCGCAGGACGCTGTCACGACCTACAATAACTTCTATGAGTTCGGCACGGACAAGAGCGATCCTTCCGCCAATTCCGGCAGCTACAAGCCGCTGCCCTGGAAGCTCACCGTCGATGGCCTCGTGAAACAGCCGAAGGAATTCGACATTCAGGAACTGATTGCCAGGATGCCGCTTGAAGAACGCATCTATCGGATGCGCTGCGTCGAGGCATGGTCGATGGTCATTCCGTGGATCGGGTTTCCGCTCGCAAGCCTTCTGTCGCAGGTGGAGCCGCTTGGTTCCGCCAAATACATCGCCTTTACCGGCGTGGTGCGACCGGAAGAAATGCCGGGCCAGACCGGCCTCTTTCAGGTTCTCGACTGGCCCTATATCGAGGGTCTGCGTCTCGATGAAGCCAATCATCCGCTGACGATCCTTTCGGTCGGCCTTTACGGCGAGACATTGCCCAATGCGAACGGCGCGCCGATCCGGCTCGTGGCGCCCTGGAAATACGGTTTCAAGGGGATCAAGGCGATCACGAAGATCAGCTTTGTCGAAAAGCAGCCGCCAACCTCATGGCAGCAGCAGGCCGCTAACGAATATGGCTTCTATGCCAATGTGAATCCGGAGGTCGATCATCCGCGCTGGAGCCAGGCGACCGAACGGCGTATCGGCGAAGGCGGCTTTTTGGGTTCGGGCCGCCGCCCCACCTTGCCGTTCAACGGTTATGGCGAGGAAGTCGCCTCACTTTATGCGGGCATGGACCTGAAGGTGAATTACTGACATGGCAGCAGCGGCCCAGACAGGCAAAAAGAAGACAGTTCGTCCCGGTGAATGGAAGATCTGGCTGCTTTATGCGGTCGGTTTCGTTCCGGCAGTCTGGACGTTCTATCTGGGCGCAAGCGGCAACCTTGGTGCCGATCCGGTCAAGACTTTCGAACACACGCTTGGCCTGTGGGCTCTGCGCTTTCTCATTCTGACCCTCATGGTAACGCCGATCCGCGACCTGACCGGCATGGCTTTTCTGCGCTATCGCCGGGCGCTCGGCCTGCTCGCCTTCTATTATGCGCTGATGCACTTCGCCACCTATATGGTGCTGGATCAGGGCCTGAACATTTCCGCCATTGTCACCGATATCGTGCGGCGGCCTTTCATCACCATCGGCATGATCAGTCTGGTCCTGCTGGTGCCGCTGGCGCTGACCTCCAACAACTGGTCGATCCGCAAGCTCGGCCGCCGCTGGAACAGCCTGCACAAGCTGGTCTATGTCGCAATCGCTGGCGGCGCGATCCATTTCATCATGTCGGTGAAAAGCTGGCCCGCCGAACCGGTCATCTATGCCGGGATCGTCAGCGCACTGCTTCTATGGCGTCTGGTGCGTCCGCACGCCCGCAACCGCAAGCCTGTTTCCCGCCCGCGCGGCGAAGCAATGGCAGTAAAGAAATAAGCCCTGACACACCAATAACTTTCTACGGTTTCTAATGTAGAAACTTAAATTTACTATTCTAACCGTTACCCCATGACATAGGGATGCAAATCATGTCAGTATCCCGCCGATTTCCGCACACAGAATAATTCCTGGCAGCGGCAACCGACGAATACGGAATGCATATGTCATCTCTCCTGAAATCGGCTCCCGTCCGCATCGCAGGCAAGTTCGTCTTCATTTTATTCGTCCTTATCTTTGCGATATGGGCCAGCTTTGCCATGTGGTTCCAGTTGCCCTTCGGCGATGCCATGCGCGGATCGATCATCGCCGTCTGGCTTCTGATCGCTCTGGGCGTGATTGCAGGCGAAAGACATTACAGCTGCTGGCGCAGGCGACTGGTCTTCTGCCTTCTGGCGCTGGTGATGCTCGGGGCATGGTCCACAGTCCGCCCCTCCCTCAACCGCATCTGGGCGCCCGACGTCGCCCGCACGGTGACGGGAAAGATCAATGGCGACATCGTCACCCTTTCCAATGTCCGCGATTTCACCTGGCGAACGACAGAAGATTTTACGCCCAACTGGAAAGAGGAAACCTACGACCTCAGCAAGATTGCGACGGTGGACGTTTATCTGTCCTATTGGTCGGGCCCGGCAATCGCCCATACGCTTCTGTCATTCGGCTTCGAGGATGGCCGTCATGTGGTCTTTTCCGGCGAAATCCGCCGCGAACACCATGAAGTCTATTCGCCCATCGCCGGTTTCTTCCGCAAATATGAGCTGGCGATGATTGCCGCCGAAGAGCAGGACATCATTTATCTGCGCACCAATGTCCGCAAGGAAAACGTCTATCGCTACCGCGTGAAGCTGCCGCCGGTGGGCGCGCGCGAACTTTTCCTGTCCTATGTCGAGCTTGGCAATGAGCTGGCAGAGCAGCCGAAATTCTATAATACGCTGACCGCAAACTGCACCACGATCATCTTCCACATGGCGCGGGTGCTGGATCCGACCTTCCCGTTCGACTACCGCATCCTCCTGTCAGGCTACCTGCCCGGTTATCTGTACGATCACGGCTGGATCGAGAATGGCGGCACGCTGGAGGAAGCACGCAAACGCGCGTCAATCGACGCAAGAGCGCTCGCGGGTGGACGGGACGGCTTTTCGCAACGTATCCGCGAATAAAAAAACCCGCCGAAACCGAAGCTTCGACGGGGTTCGCATCGATATGAAGAAATTACACCGCAGCGGTGATGATGACTTCAACCTTGTAGTCTGGCGTTGCCAGCGCTGCTTCGCCGGTGGCGCGGGCAGGCGTGTGAGCCGGATCGACCCATGCATCCCAGACAGCGTTCATTTCGCCAAAATCCTTCATGTCGGCGAGCCAGATGATGGCCTGAAGGATCTTGGTCTTGTCGGAGCCCGCTTCCTTGAGAAGGCGGTCCACCTCGACCAGAACGGCCTTGGTCTGTTCGGTAACGCTGGCGCCCGGATTTCCCACCTGACCGGCGAGATAAACAGTGTTGCCGTGAATGACGGCCTGGCTCATGCGCGGGCCGACTCCAATGCGACGGATGCTCATGGTGAACTCCTCTCAATAATGCTCTTCTGCGGGACCAGTCCCGCATGTGAAAATGTTGCGCATCCTTATTAAAGCCCTAGTCTGCTTTGGCAATGCCAATGCCGGTCCGAATGATGCAATTTCAGTAAAAAGAACATTTCCAGCAAAAGTGCGAAGCGGTTTTGCGTGAGGATAATGCTACGAAACAAATACTTGGAGCAGTTCCAGCGACACCGCTCCAACTGGAACCGCTCCGAAGAGGAGGACAGCCATGTCGGAACCACTCGCCGAGATTTATCGCGACTATATTGCATGCCTGAACCGGCAGGACTGGGACGACCTCGGACTTTATGTGCACGAGGAGGCCATTCACAATGGCAGACCTTTGGGGCTTGGCAGCTATCGCACGATGCTGGAACAGGATTTCGAGGCGATTCCCGACCTGCGCTTCAACATAGAATTGCTTGTCAGCGAGCCGCCCTATATTGCCAGCCGGCTTCAGTTCGACTGTACGCCGAAAGGGCTACTGTTCGGCCTCCCGGTCAACGGCAAACGGGTCCGGTTCGCAGAGAATGTTTTCTATGAGTTCGAGAATACGCTCATAAGGAAAGTCTGGTCAGTCATCGATAAGGCTGCGATTGAAGCACAGCTGTGATCATATCAAGCATGTCTTTTTCCCATCATAGCGGGATCAGAAATCAGTCCAGTGGACTGATTTCCCCGTGAAGGCGGTTCCCACTTTTGGAAGACAAGCTTTAGCGCCCGTCACCATTGACTCTTTGCCCCCCTCCCCCTATAAGCCGCGTCACGTTCGCCCGTGCGGTTTTACGGATGGTTTTGTGCTGTCCGTCGCAAGGGACAAGAACCAGCTCCTGTTCAATAGAGCGTGATCCCGAAAAGTGGAAAACAGTTTTCGGACAAGATCGTGTTCAACGGAAAAACAGAATCAAGAAGGGCCGCACACCGCGGTATTAAATAAATGAAGCGCACTTACCAGCCATCCAAGATCGTCCGCAAGCGTCGTCACGGTTTCCGTGCACGCATGGCAACCACCGGCGGCCGCAAGGTTCTCACCGCTCGCCGTTCGCGCGGCCGTAAGCGGCTTTCCGCTTAATCTTTTCCCGCGCTGCAGCGCGGTGAATAAAGAAATGAACAAGCCGAAACAAATACTCCGCCTTCGCAAGAGAGCGGAGTTTTTGGCTTTGAGGAATGGTGAAAAGCGACGTGGTCCACTGTTTCTTCTCGAAGTCCGCGAGCGGACCGAAGAAGAATCGCAAACCGCCAAAATCGGCGAAAAACCCCGTGCAGGTTTCACCGTAACGAAGAAAAACGGCAACGCCGTGATACGAAACCGCATCCGCCGCAGGCTGAGAGAAGCGGTTCGTTGTCACGCAGGGCGTGACATGGCGCCTTCGACCGACTATGTGATCGTAGCGCGCGAGCAAGCCCTCACTGCGCCCTTTTCGCGACTGACCGAAGAACTCTCCCGCCGCATCAAGGCGAAGGGTGAACGGCGGGGCGATGGGAAACGCCGAACGGAAAGACCGGAATCAGGACCCGTCAATGGAAAATAATCGTAATTTCTTCATCACCATTGCCCTGTCCATCCTCGTGCTAACGCTGTGGCAAGTGTTTTATCTGGGTCCGAAAACGGAAGCCCAGCGGGAGCAGGCACGCATTGAGGAGCAGCAGCAGCAGAAACAACAGGCAACGCAACAACAGGCGCAAAGTGGCGACACGCCGCAGATGCCCGCCACGTCCGGAAATATTCCCGGCCATAGCGATGTTGCAGCCGCTGGCGGCACGCTGACCCGCGAGGCAGCCGTTGCCCAGACGCAGCGCGTCGAAATCGATACGCCTTCGCTGCGCGGTTCGATCAACCTGACCGGCGCGCGCCTCGATGATCTCTTCCTGAAGAGATATCACGAGACCGTCGATGATAATTCGCCTCAGATCGAACTGCTCGCGCCCTCGGCGCTGAAGCAGGGCTATTTCGTCGAACTCGGCTTCACCGGCAACGACACGACCGGCCCGGTTCCGGGTCCGAACACGGTCTGGACCGTGGAAGGCAACAACAAGCTGACGCCATCCACGCCGGTCACGCTGACCTATACCAACGAGAAGAACATCACCTTCAAGCGCGTCATTTCGGTCGACGACGCCTATATGTTCGCCGTTGAAGACACGATCACCAACAATACCGGCGCGCCGATCTCGCTGGCCTCCTATGGCCGCGTGACCCGCTTCAACCAGCCGGAACATGCCAGCGCCACCTATGTGCTTCATGAAGGCCTGATCGGCGTCATGGGTCAGGACGGCCTGCAGGAAATCAAGTATTCCAAGGTCGAGGACGACAAGGACATTTCGTTCAAGGACGTGAGCGGTGGCTGGCTCGGCATCACCGACAAGTACTGGGCGGCAACGCTCGTTCCGCCGCAGGACGAAAAGTTCACCGGTCGCTTCTCGCACTTCACCAATGATCGCCCGCGCTACCAGACCGACTTCCTCGGCGCGCCGATGACCATTGCACCCGGCCAGGCACAGACGCTGAAGAACCACGTCTTCGCCGGTGCGAAAGTCGTTTCCAACATCAAGGCCTATGAAGAAAAGCTCGGTATCAAGCAGTTCGAACTGCTGATCGACTGGGGCTGGTTCTACTTCATCACCAAGCCGATGTTCTACCTCATCGACTGGATCTACAAGTTCTCGGGCAATTTCGGCGTCGCCATTCTGGTCGTCACCGTTCTCCTCAAGGGCCTGTTCTTCCCGCTTGCCAACAAGTCGTACAAGTCGATGGCACGCATGAAGCTGGTGCAGCCGAAGCTGACTGAAATCCGCGAGAAATATGCGGATGACAAGATGAAGCAGCAGCAGGAAATGATGCGGCTCTACAAGGAAGAGAAGATCAATCCGCTCGCAGGCTGCTGGCCAGTGCTGGTGCAGATTCCGGTGTTCTTCGCACTCTACAAGGTGCTCTATGTCACCATCGAAATGCGCCATGCGCCGTTCTTCGGCTGGATTCAGGATCTTGCAGCGCCCGATCCGACCTCGCTCTTCAACCTGTTCGGCCTCCTGCCTTTCGGCGTGCCGCACTTCCTGATGATCGGCGTCTGGCCGCTCCTGATGGGCATCACCATGTTCCTGCAGATGCGCATGAACCCGACGCCTCCGGATCCAACGCAGGCCGCCATCTTCACCTGGATGCCGGTGATCTTCACCTTCATGCTGGCTTCGTTCCCGGCTGGTCTCGTGATCTACTGGGCATGGAACAACCTGCTCTCCATTACCCAGCAGGGCATCATCATGAAGCGCCAGGGCGTGAAGATCGAGCTCTTCGACAATCTCAAGGGCCTCTTCAAGCGAAAGCCGAAAGAGGCGAAGAAATAGACTTGAAAGAACCCCGCTTCGGCGGGGTTTTTTGTGCCTTCATGTTGACAATACGGCTCATAACATTGATGCGTGTACACAAGAGAACATACCGACCGGGACAGAACCATTGAACCAGCAGGATAAGAAGCAGGCGGCGATCAGGGCCGCTCAGGCAGCGGCGGATGCGGTCCGGGAAGTCCAGGCGGCACTCGTCGAGGAAGGACGCCTGCTTTTCAAGAAATCGTGGATCTTCATCCGTGGCGTGCCATCGATGAAATTCTTGCCGCCGGAAGGTCCGGTCGAAATCGCTTTCGCAGGCCGCTCCAATGTCGGCAAGTCGTCACTGATCAACGCGCTCGTCAACAAGAAGGGCCTTGCGCGTACATCCAATACGCCGGGCCGCACGCAGGAACTGAACTATTTCGTGCCGGACGGCTATTCCGGCGAAAACGGCGATCTGCCACCGCTCGCACTGGTCGACATGCCGGGCTACGGTTTCGCCGAAGCACCGAAAGCACAGGTCGATGCCTGGACGCGCCTTGTGTTTGATTATCTGCGCGGACGCACCACACTGAAACGTGTCTATGTGCTGATCGATGCCCGCCATGGCATCAAGAAGAACGACGCGGAAGTGCTCGATCTTCTTGATAAGGCGGCCGTCTCCTACCAGATCGTGCTCACCAAGATCGACAAGATCAAGCCCGCGGGCGTACCGCGCCTTCTGGAAGAAACGCACAAGCTTACCTACAAGCGTGCCGCCTGCTTTCCGGGCATCATCGCGACCTCGTCGGAAAAAGGCGAAGGCCTCGACGAGCTGCGTGCAGCAATCGCATTGCTTATCAAGGAAGCCTGATACTATCTATTCTGACGCATGTCCTAATCCCAAAACCGGTTCCCACTTTTGGGGACATGCTCTAGCTCGGGCAGCTTTCCGGCTGCCCGTCCAGCCCTTGATTGAGGCGCTCGAAACGAGCGCTTACATGCCCCTCGCCGCGCTTGATACGCAGCACATAGATGCTGTCGAAATCATTGCCGCGCCATTTCGGCACCGCAGCTTTATCTCCGCCATTGTCCTTGAGCAGATTTCTGGCCAGCTTGTAGAGCTGCTTGTGTTCCCAGCCGACCAGTATCGTCGCATTGCTGTATTGCGGCTGCCCAAGTACCGCCTGCAATTTGCCGATCTCATCATAGCCGAAGCGCGTATCGACCGGCATCTGAAAACGGATGGCGGTCGGCTCCACCGTCGCCAGCGGTCGGTTATAGGCATAGGAAATACCGCTATCCTTCTTTTCCTTGGCAGGATCGGGCGCGAAAATGGCATCGGGCTTGCCGAAATCTTTTGCAATGACGGCAGGCAGTTTCAAGGAACGATTGAGCCCACGACAGCTGAGCTGTCCCATGCCACCTTTGGGCTTTTCTCCATGCCGGATGAGGATGATCGTTTCAGTCGTTGCTGCAGGCGCAGCACAGGATGCAGATGTGCCAAGCAGGCAGGCAAGAACAGTGAGGAATATTTTGCGCATGATGCGGTCTCTGAAAATCATTCCGGGTAAAACCTGCATAGAGCGCAGACCGGCTTTTTGTTGGGCACGTTTCGGGCCGCAAATTCAAATAATCGCGACCGGGAAAGCGAAAAATAAGCAACTGCGGATTCCAATTACGATGAATCCGGTCTAGAAAAGCCTGCCTCTTTTTGCCCTGTCGCCTGCCATGGAGCCCGCGATGACGACACTTGAAAATCCCGAAATGCAAGCGCAACTCCTGTCCGCGGCCCTGCCCTATATGCAGCGCTACGAGAACAAGCATGTCGTTGTGAAATATGGCGGCCACGCCATGGGCAATCCGGAACTGGGCAAGGCCTTCGCGCGCGATATCGCGCTTCTGAAGCAATCGGGCATCAATCCGATTGTCGTGCATGGCGGCGGCCCGCAGATCCAGGCCATGCTGACCAAGCTCGGTATCGAATCCCGCTTTGAAGGCGGCTTGCGCGTCACCGACGAAAAGACCGTCGAAGTGGTGGAAATGGTTCTGGCCGGTTCCATCAACAAGGAAATCGTCGCCCTCATCAATGCCGAAGGCGAATGGGCGATCGGTCTTTGCGGCAAGGACGGCAACATGGTCTTTGCGCAGAAAGCGCACAAGACCGTCATCGACCCGGATTCCAATATCGAGAAGGTGCTGGACCTCGGCTTTGTCGGTGAACCGGCGGAAGTGGATCGCACCCTGCTCGATCTTCTGGCGCGCTCCGAAATGATACCGGTCATTGCGCCGGTCGCACCGGGTCGCGACGGCCATACCTACAATATCAACGCCGACACGTTTGCAGGCGCGATTGCCGGGGCGCTCGCCGCAACGCGCCTCCTGTTCCTGACCGATGTTCCGGGCGTGCTGGACAAGGACAAGAACCTCATCAAGGAACTGTCCGTTGCCGATGCGCAGGCGCTCATCAAGGACGGCACCATTTCCGGCGGCATGATCCCCAAGGTGGAAACCTGCATCGAAGCAATCCGCCGGGGCGTCGAAGGCGTTGTCATTCTGAATGGCAAGACCCCGCATTCCGTGCTGCTGGAGCTTTTCACCGAACATGGTGCCGGCACCTTGATCGTGCCTTAAGGATCGACCATGACCGATATTCCGGACAGAGCTGCCTTCGCCCATGTCACTGACTGGGTGTTCGACCTCGACAACACGCTCTACCCGCACGCCGCCAATCTGTTCTCGCAGATCGACGTGAAGATGACGAGCTATGTCGAGACTTTGCTGAAACTGCCACGTGACGAAGCGCGCAAGATTCAGAAGCAGTTCTATCTGGAATATGGCACCACGCTGAAAGGCCTGATGGAGTGCCATCAGATTGACCCGGACGATTTTCTGAGACAAGTCCATGACATCGACTATTCCTGGCTGACGCCCGATCCGGCGTTGGGACGGGCGATCAAGGCACTGCCGGGCCGTCGCTTCATCTTTACCAATGGTGATCGCGGTCATGCCGAACGCGCTGCCAGCCAGCTCGGAATTCTCGATGATTTCGACGATATTTTCGACATCGTCGCAGCTGGCCTGACACCGAAGCCTGAACGGGTCACCTATGACCGCTTCCTCGGCGCCTTCGGCATCGATGCGGGCAAGGCCGTGATGTTCGAGGATCTGGCGCGCAATCTGGTCGTTCCCAAAGCCCTCGGCATGAAAACGGTGCTGGTCGTGCCGAACAATTTTGAGCCTACATTTTCCGAGATATGGGAAAGCGATCCCGAGTTCACCGATCAGGTGGACTATGTGACCGATAATCTGACCCAGTTTCTGGAAACCATAATTGCAGACCGATAGGCAATTCACCGGCCTTGAAAGACGCATCGACAAGGCCGCCCACCGCCTTCTCGACAATCTGCCGCGTCACCGGATCAGCGATGCGCTGATCGAGTTTCTGGTCTTCGGGCTGAAACAGGCATGGGCCTGCCTTTTCGGTGGCGCCATGCTGGCGCTCATCATCCTCACCCGCTGGTTCTGGCCGGATGGCGGCGCGGGGTTTATCACGCGCTACGATTTCCTGTTCCTGTCCGCCCTTGCTATCCAGCTTGCCATGCTGGTCTTCAAGCTGGAGGCGTGGGAGGAAGCCAAGGTCATCCTCATCTTCCATGTGGTCGGCACAGCGATGGAAGTGTTCAAGACCCATGCCGGTTCATGGGTCTATCCGGAGGAAAACTTCTTCCGCATTGGCGGCGTTCCTCTGTTTTCCGGCTTCATGTATGCAGCTGTCGGCTCCTATATGGCGCGCATCAATCGCATCTTCGATATAAGGCTGAACCACTATCCACCACTCTGGATGACCGTTGTTCTGGCCGCCGCGATCTATATCAATTTCTTCGCGCACCACTTCATCTGGGATATGCGCTGGCTGCTGTTTGCTGCGACCTTCGTCCTTTTCTGGCGCACGACGATGCATTACCGCGTCTTCCGCTTCCGGCACAAAATGCCGTTGCTGGTCGCCTTTCTGCTGACCTCGCTCTTCATCTGGATTGCCGAGAACATCGGCACATGGTCGAAGGCCTGGCTTTATCCGAACCAGCGCAATGGCTGGGAACTCGTTTCAATGAGCAAGCTCGGCTCGTGGTATCTCCTGATGATTATCTCGGTCGTGCTGGTGACACTCGTTCACCGCCCTCGTCCCTATCGAGCAGAAGAAGAGCCGCAAAAGAAAACGCCCGACCATTTGGCCGGGCGCATCGAACAGAAAATCCGGGGTGATCAGAGCTTGTAAAAATCCTTGATCTGTTCCCAGGCTTCGTCGGCGGTTTCGACAAAGTTGAGCAGTTCGATATCGGCAGGCGAAATCGTACCCTGCTCAGCCAGAAACTCGATATTGATCGCCTTGGTCCAGAACTCCTTACCGAACAGTATCAGCGGCACGCGCTCCATACGGTTGGTCTGGATCAGCGTCATCGCCTCGAAAAGCTCGTCCATCGTTCCAAAGCCGCCGGGGAACACGCAGATCGCCTTGGCGCGCATCAGGAAGTGCATCTTGCGGATCGCAAAATAATGGAAGTTGAAGCAAAGGTCAGGCGTAACATAGGCGTTGGGAGCCTGTTCGTGCGGCAGCACAATGTTGAGACCGATCGTCGGCGCACCGACATCGGCGGCTCCGCGATTGCCCGCTTCCATGACGCCGGGACCGCCGCCCGTCACCACGATGAATTCGCGATAATAGGTCGTCGCGGAATATTCGGAGCAAAGCCGCGCGAATTTGCGCGCTTCCTCGTAATAATGCGCATTGGCTTCAAGGTTCTTCTTCTGAACCTCGTTCTTGGCTGCCCATGCCTCGCCGCCGGGCTCCGGAATGCGCGCACCGCCAAACATGACGACAGTGGACTTGATACCCCGGTCGGCCAGAATCATTTCAGGTTTCAGAAGCTCAAGCTGCAGCCGGATCGGCCGCAGTTCGCGCCGCGTCAGGAAATCATCGTCCGTGAAAGCAAGGCGATAGGCAGGGGCTTCGGTCTGTGGCGTCTGCGGTACGGTGCGGGCCTGCTTGACCGCTTCCTCAGAATTCGGGAATGGCGTCCAGCCAGACTTCTCCATCGGGTTCATGCTCTCACCTGCTCCTTCATTATCGCCATTCAACGCGTAATACCAGGGCGCTGAGATGCTGACGCTATCCAAGCCCTGAAAATGCTCAATTGCCGCACGGGCTTAACCAAAACTCGATGAGTCAAGCTCATCGGGTTTTGGTATAACAGCATCCATTCTGGCGCTAAATGCTTAATCTGTCTCAAACGTGGCACTGCAATCAGATCACGAACGACATTGACCCTCATGGCGCCTTCGCTTAATCAATTTCCCAGCAAACAGGCCGGACTTGTCCACGCCTGCCTTCCGCCGCCCCTTCATGGAGATCGCACCCTATGACCAAGCCAGACCTCGCCTCCCTTGAGAAGACAATCGACAAGGCTTTTGACGAGCGCGACGGTATCAACACGGCAACGCGCGGCGAAGTGCGCGAAGCCGTCGAACAATCGCTCGTTCTGCTCGACCGCGGTGAAGCCCGTGTCGCAGAAAAACAGGCGGACGGCAACTGGCAAGTCAACCAATGGCTGAAGAAAGCAGTTCTGCTCTCCTTCCGTCTCAACCCGATGGAAGTCATCAAGGGCGGCCCCGGCCAGTCCTCCTGGTGGGACAAGGTGCCATCGAAGTTCGACGGCTGGACAGCCAATGAATTCGAAAAGGCAGGCTTCCGCGCCGTACCGAACTGCATCGTGCGCCACTCGGCCTATATCGCGCCAAACGCGATCCTGATGCCATCCTTCGTCAATCTCGGCGCTTATGTCGATGAGGGCACCATGGTCGACACCTGGGCCACCGTCGGCTCCTGTGCACAGATCGGCAAGAACGTTCACCTTTCCGGCGGCGTCGGCATCGGCGGCGTTCTGGAACCGATGCAGGCCGGTCCAACCATCATCGAAGACAATTGTTTCATCGGTGCCCGCTCGGAAGTCGTTGAAGGCTGCATCGTGCGTGAAGGTTCGGTCCTCGGCATGGGCGTCTTCATCGGCAAATCGACCAAGATCGTGGATCGCGCAACCGGCGAAGTCTTCTATGGCGAAGTGCCGCCCTATTCGGTCGTCGTTGCAGGCACCATGCCGGGCAAGAACGTTCCCGGCGAAAACTGGGGTCCGAGCCTCTATTGCGCCGTGATCGTCAAGCGCGTCGATGAAAAGACCCGCTCCAAGACCTCGATCAACGAATTGCTGCGTGACTAGAGCATGTCTCCCGAAAGTGGGAACCGGTTTCGGGATAAAGACATTCTTAAAACAAATGGATAGCGCGTTTCGACAATGACTGAGAGCGTGCTTAAAAACAAAAGGCGACGCTGCTGGCGTCGCCTTTTTGCATTTAATGGTCGCCCCTTCGGATGGCGCAATGCCTCTGATCCGGGCAGTCCGGGGAGACACTGACGCCATCCTCCGGGGAGATTTCTTGGCAGCCCTTCGGCTGCCCCGCGTGTCACATGCGTGAGGGGGAGGAACGCAACGGACGATGCAGGGCGACCGACAGGCTCAGCCGTCAGAACAAATTAGTTCTGGTAGCTGGACGGGGAAGCGTCGCCGAAGCGATGAGCCGAGCCGTCCTGATTAACTGGCGCAGACTGACGAATGGCAGCCGGAGCCGTATAGTCGATGTTGCTGCGGGTCGAAGCGACCGGCGTTTCGCCAGGAAGAACGAAAGCCTTGTCCTGAGCAGCCATTGCAGGCGGCTGGCCAACGAACGGGTTTTCGGCATAGGCAGCACCGGCGCTAAGAGCGACAGCAAGAGCGGCGAGAGCAAACTTCTTCATTTCTTTATTCCTTTTCTCCATGGCGTCCCCGGCATCGGTGCTTAACCGGCTGAACCTTGAGACTGCATCTCAGGCATAGAGGGGACCTTTGGTTAGCTGGGCCGCGTGGCCCGCCCTACGGTGTCAGGCACATCTGGGAGGAAATGCCCCGACACCTTCGGGAATACATGCAATGTGGGTATTTCATTCATGCCCGGTCCGTCTGGACCGGAGAGGCCAAAAGTCCGAGCGGACTTTTAGTTCTGGTAAGAGGAAGGCGATGCGTCACCGAAGCGGTGAGCCGAACCATCCTGATAAACCGTTGCCTTGTTGATCGAGGCAGGAGCCGTGTAATCGAGCTTCTGGCTCTGCGTTGCAACCGGCGTACGGTCATTTGCATAAAGATCGGCAGGTTCGCCGACATGTGGGTTTTCTGCAAAAGCGGCACCAGCGGTAAGAGCAAGAGCAGCGGCAGCAAGAACAATCTTCTTCATTTTCCTATCTCCTTGGAAAGTGGAGCGGCGTTTGTTCGTCGTTCCGATGCAGCTGAAATGGGTGACAGTGGGCAAAAGTTCCAGTCACGAAAATGTTTTCTTTATCACACATTTGTGCGGCCATTTTCTTGGAGGACGATAATTGAAATTATAAAATAATAACAAAATCAAATACTTAATTGATATACCAGCAATCACACGACTGTTACAAAGTGTCTTCTGTTCAAAAAGAGCGAACAGTCTGTCCCAATATATTGTCCAATGAGAGTGAACAATGATGCGATTTTTCGCGAAATCGGTCCTTTGCAAACGACGCAAGCTTCGTCGAAATGACACCCTGATTTGCGGCTGGCATCGTTCAGCCAGTCAAATCAGCCCATACTCAAAAGAAAAGCCGCATCGAAATGCGGCTTGATGACATTCAATTGGACCAGCTCTTGATTGAACGCTGTAACCCCGATCAGTTGTTTGCAACAGCGACCGAACGCCCGGCAATGGAAACCCACTGACCGGAATTGGCAGGCGACTGCATCTTGATATAGCGGTACGAAGTTTTCTCGACCGGCAACACCTCGTCGCGCAGATTGTCGAGGATATAGTCGCCATGATCTGTGCGGGCGGTCAGGACGACATGCGGCTCGCTGCCCTGTACCATAGTAATGAGAAGCTGTGACGGGCTGATACCCCGCGCCATCAGCTGGGCCCGCTTCATCAGGACATAGTCTTCGCAATCGCCCTTGCCGTTGACCGGAATGGTCCAGTAATCGCGCTTGCCATAATTATCCTGATCGGAGACCGGTTTGATGCGGCGATTGACGGAGCTGCTGACCGATTGCAGCAGCTTCGCGCGCTGCGGGGTCATCTTCATCGGCGGCAATACGCGATGCGCACCGCAATCGCGCTTGTTACGATCGCAGTACTCCTTGTGTCCGTAAGGAATGCTTGTAAGCCCGCCTGCTTCACTCCATTGCGCGGCCTTGGCCGGTATTGTCGTCGCCCCGAAGAGCACCATCATGCCTGCTATCGCAGAAGTGACAAAACGCATGCGCAGTTTCCCATTTAAAAAGAGTCCCCGTTGAGCGGCCCTTTGCGGGTCTCGTTATCAACTTATTTTTAACTAACGATGACAGGCCCCCTCCGGTCAAGGAAATTTCGTTCCCAAATTGAAACCGGTTGAGAAAAACAAGTGAAAGGCGAAACGATGCCGCCTGCGCGCAACCATCGGATTGCTGTTTCATCCGCCGGCTTCCGGCCTGTTTTTTCAACGCGCATCCTGTTCCGAAAACCGCTTCGCACTTTTCGGGATGCAGTTTGTTTCAACGCGCATCTTATTCCGAAAACCGCTTCGCACTTTTCGGGATGCGCGATAATCTCGCCGTCAGACGATTCCCTTTTCAAAAAAGTCCCGATCTCATGAGCTTAGCCGTCAATCCCGCCGATAACCTTGCCGCCCTCATCCGTTGTGCATCCGTAACGCCTGCCGAGGGCGGTGCGCTGACGGCGCTGGAAGCAATGTTGAAGCCGATGGGGTTTTCGGTGGAACGACCTGTCTTCCACGATGAAGACACGCCCGACATCGAAAACCTTTATGCACGCAAATCGGGCAATGGCCCGCATCTGATGTTTGCGGGACATACCGATGTCGTGCCTCCCGGCAATGAGGGCGACTGGAAACACCCGCCCTTTTCTGCCGCTATTGAAGACGGCGTGATGTACGGTCGCGGTGCGGTTGACATGAAGGGCGGTGTCGCCTGTTTCGTGGCCGCAGTTGCCCGTCACATCGAAAAGCACGGCAGCATCAAGGGCAGCGTTTCGTTCCTCATCACCGGCGACGAGGAAGGCCCGGCCATCAATGGCACGGTCAAGCTTCTCGACTGGGCGAAGCAGCGCGGCGAAAGCTGGGATGCATCCATCGTCGGAGAGCCGAGCAACCCGAATGCACTCGGCGATGCGATCAAGATCGGACGGCGCGGCTCGCTGTCCGGCACGATCACCGTCCATGGCGTGCAGGGCCATGCCGCCTATCCGCATCTGGCCGAAAACCCGGTACGCGGCATTACCACGCTGGTCGACAGCCTGCTTTATCCGGCTTTCGACCAAGGGACGGCCAATTTCCAGGCCAGCAATCTGGAAGTGACGAGCATCGACGTCGGCAACAAGGCCACCAATGTCATTGCGAACAAGGCAACGGCCTCGTTCAACATCCGCTTCAACGACACCTGGACGGCAGAGACCTTGCAGGCCGAAATCATCGCGCGCCTCGAAAAAGCCGCCAGCGACAATCGCCTGCGACCAGGTCGCGAAACACCGATCGAATACGAACTCGCCTGGCGCGAGCATCCGAGCCATGTGTTCCTGACCCGTGACGAAAAGCTGATCGGCACGTTGACGGATTCCGTCGAGGCCGTAACGGGCAAACGCCCGGAACTGTCGACATCGGGCGGCACGTCCGATGCCCGTTTCATCAAGGATTACTGTCCGGTGGTCGAGTTCGGCCTTGTCGGACAGACCATGCATATGGTTGACGAGCGCGTGGCCCTTGCCGACCTCGAAGGCCTGACACAGATTTATGAACGCTTCATCGCCGATTTCTTTGGGTAACGCATAGCCCCGGAAAGTCGCATGACTGTTCCGCCGGGATTACGCGAAAAATTGGGAATCTCATGCCAAGCCTGGACGATATTTTCAGATATTTCTGGGGCGTCTGGAAAATGATGCTCGGGCGCAAGGAAGGACTGGGCTATCTCGACATTTCCGCCGAGGGCTTCTGGTCGTCCTTCTTTGCGATAGCGATTGCACTGCCGCCGCTCTTCGCAAGCTGGGTCGCTTATGCCGCGGATCTGACGGCAGGTCGCGAGGAGGCAGGCTTGCGCTTTGCCATCGTCACGCGCGCAGCCTTCGTGGACATAGCGGCCTGGATTATTCCGCTCGTCATCATCGGCCTTATCGCCAAGCGGATCGGCATTGCCAAGCGTTATGCGGCTTTCGTGATTGCCACCAACTGGGGCAGCGCACTGCTTTCGTGGGTCTTCGCACCCATTACACTGCTACAGCTCTTCTTTCCCGGACGGTTCGACATCGCGACACTGTTTGCCTTCATCATGTTCGGCGCATCCATTGTGCTGAGCTACCGGCTGACTTTTGTCGCGTTGCAGCGCCCACATGCCTATGCGGCACCATTCTTCGCCTGCATCGTCTTTGGCTCACTGTTCCTGACCGTCCTGCTGCAGCAACTGCTCGGGATCGGCTTTGATCCGCACGCCTATTAAAGCGAAAGCCATTATATCGGCATGGGATGATTGAGGGCGCTGGCGATCTCGGCCATGACGGCACGGAGAGCCGGAACCGTCTTCATATCGGAATGAACGACCATCCACACCTCGCGTATGAGCGGGGCATGATCCGGCAGCGCTGGCACCAGCTGCTCCTGCGTCTCAGCCATGAAATCAGGCAACATGGCTATGCCTGCGTTCTCTCTTACAAGAGCGAGCTGCATCTCCAGCGTATTGGCGCGCAGGGCGATTGGCCGGGCACCAGCCAAAGCAAGCAAATGGGCCTGCTGCGGAGCGTCTTCCAGACTTTCATCATAAGCGATGAACTGCCATTCTTCAGGAGGAGTTCGCGCCAGATAATCCCGGCTCGCATAAGGGCGGAAAGCTTCCTCGCCCAGCCTGCGAATGGTGAGATCGCCGGTTGTCGGGCGCGTCAGGCGAATAGCTATATCCGCCTCCCGACGGTTCAGTGAACTGAAGCGTGCTTCTCCCATCACACGCATATGGATACCCGGATATTGTTCTGACACGGCAGCGAGCGGCTTCGCCAGTCTTGCAACCGCATAGGACGGCGGCGCGGTGAGCGTGATGGTCGCGCTTATGCCCGTATCCCGAACTGCGCCGAAACGGCTGATGGCTTGTGCCTCGTCCTGCATCTTGCGGGCAATCGCCGCAATCCGCTCGCCGTCTTCCGTCAGCAGAAAACGTCGCCCCCGACGATCAACCAGTTTCAAACCGGTTTCGGATTCCAGAGCTGCCACACGTCGCGCAATCGTCGCATGTTCTACATTGAGCAATCGCGCGGCACCGGACAGAGTCCCCGTATCGGCCAAAGCCACAAAGTAACGCACGCTTTCCCAATTCACCATTGTGAAATTTTTCCCATACGCTGCGATCAAATCGGCAATTTTTTCCCGTTTCTCTATCCGCGATACTGCCACGGATTGCAACGGAGGCTGACTGATGGACTACGAGATCATTCTGAACGAAACAGGTGAAGCAGGGCTGCTTCAGACAGACCCGCAGACACCCCGAAGCCCCGGTGCGGGCGAGATACGTCTTCGCCACGAGGCAATCGGCGTGAACTTTGTCGACATATACCATCGGACCGGCCTCTATCCGCTGCCGTCCTTTCCGGCAGTGCTCGGCGTCGAAGGTGCAGGCGTGGTGGAAGCTGTCGGATCGGATGTAACCGACCTCAAGCCAGGCGACAGGGTTGCTTATGCGGGCCTGCCAGTGGGGGCATATGCTTCAACCCGGCTTCTACCGGCCCAAAGGGCGCTGCTACTGCCCAGCACAATTTCCTCGCAGTCGGCGGCAGCGACCATGCTGCGCGGTCTTACCACCCACATGCTCCTCACCAATACATTTCCCGTTGGCCCGGATACAATCATGCTGGTGCATGCAGCCGCAGGCGGACTGGGCACTTTGCTGACCCGCTGGGGCAAGGCTCTTGGAGCAACTGTGATCGGAACGGTCAGCTCGGAAGACAAAGCCGAAATGGCGCGCAAAAACGGTGCCGATCATGTGCTCGTCGGACGCGATTGCGATTTCGTGACAGCCACCCGGCGCCTCACGGATGGACAGGGCGTTCACGTCGCCTATGACGGGATCGGCGGTGAAACTCTGGCCAAAACGGCACAATGCGTGCGCCCGTTTGGAACTCTGGCGAGCATCGGTCAGGCCGGTGGAAAAATCTCCCAGACCGTCATTGATGCACTCGGCAATCAAGCAGATCTTTCTTTCGTCCGGCCAAGCGTGATCGCTTACATCAACGATCTGGATAACTACCGAAACTCCGCTTCCAAGCTTTTCGACATCATGGAAAAGGGACTGACTGGAACGATTGGGGCAACCTATCCGCTGAGCGAGGCAGAACAGGCCCATCGTGCGCTGGAGACGGGAAAATCATCCGGAAGTTTACTCTTGATTCCCTAGAGCGCGCTTCGGGTCTCAGTACGGAAAGGCGTAGTCCACACCAATCAGATAAAGCCCATAGGGCGGGGCAACCTGCCCGCAGGCCTTGCGATCTTTGACTTCCAAAGCCGCTTGCAGATCATCCGCCGTCCAGCGGCCAACACCCACTTCCATCAGGCTGCCTGCGAAGGACCTGACCTGATTGTGCAGGAAAGACCGCGCCGAAACGCGCATTTCCACGTAATCGCCGTTGCGGATGACATCGAGCCGGTCGAGCGTCTTGACCGGGCTCTTGGCCTGGCATTGCGTGGCGCGAAACGTCGTGAAGTCGTGCTCGCCCAGGAGCCGCTTTGCTGCTTCGTGCATCGCTTCAGCATCAAGTCGCTTCTGCACCCACCATGCGCGCTGATAATCAATCGCCAGAGGCGCACGGCGATTATGGATACGATAGAGATAATGCCGGGCACGCGCTGAAAAACGCGCATCGAATGTGTCCGTCGTCTTCTCGACATTCAAGATGCTGACGCGCTCATCCGCCATGACGAGGTGCGCATTGACCGCATCGCGCACCTTGCCTGCACCCCAATCCTTGGTGAGATCGACATGCACGACCTGTGCGGTTGCATGCACGCCTGCATCGGTGCGGCCAGCCGCACTCAGCGTCAAATCTTCCCCGCAGAACTTCTTGAATGCCAGTTCGATGGCATTCTGCACCGCATGGCCGTTTTCCTGCCGCTGCCAGCCAACATAGGGCGTGCCGTCATATTCGACAGTGAGCTTGTAGCGCGGCACCGCTTACAGAACCTTCGAAACCTGTGCGCCACGCAGAAATTCTTGCGCGGGCAATGGCTTGCCGCCGGAACGCTGCAGCGTAACGAGCCGCACGGCCCTTTCCCCGCAGGCAACCGTCAGGCGATCGTCCAGCACCGTGCCCGGTTCCCCGGACCCCTCACCCAGCGCCGAGCGCTGAAGCTTCACACGTTCGACAGCGCCATTGATTTCCATCTCGCACCATGCACCCGGAAAGGGCGACAGACCGCGAATGGTATTGTGCACGTCCTGTGCCGGCTTCGACCAGTCGATGCGCGCCTCGGCCTTGTCGATCTTGGCGGCATAGGTGACGCCTTCTTCCGCCTGCGGCTGCAAGGCAAGGCTTTCACGCTCAAGCGCGCCCAGCGCACGGATCATCAGGTCGGCGCCGATCATGCTCAGACGGTCATGCAGTTCGCCTGCCGTCATGTCCGGCGTGATCGCAACCTTTTCGGCCATGGCAACGGGACCGGTATCGAGCCCGGCATCCATCTTCATGATCATCATGCCGGTTTCGCTATCGCCTGCCATGATGGCACGCTGGATCGGAGCAGCCCCGCGCCAGCGCGGCAGCAGCGAGGCATGGCCGTTATAGCAACCGAGGCGCGGTGCATCCAGAATGGCTTGCGGCAGCAGCAGACCATAGGCCACGACAATCGCGACATCGGCTTCGAGGCTTGCGAAAACGTCCTGCTCTTCCACGCCCTTGAGGCTCTTCGGCGTGAACACCGGAATACCGAACTGTTCGGCCTTTTCATGCACCGGTGACTTGGTCAGCTCCAGCCCGCGACGGCCAGCCGGACGCGGCGGCTGCGTATAGGCCGCAACAACCTCATAACCGTGACCGATGATGGCGGTGAGGATCGGCACGGAAAATTCCGGTGTCCCCATGAAAACGACACGCATTAAAGCACTTTCCCGGGCGCGCGCTGGCTGGCGAGCTTCTTGAACTTCTTGATGACCATATCGCGCTTCAGCTTGGAAATATGATCGATGAAGAGCACGCCGTTCAGATGATCGATCTCATGCTGCAGGCAGGTAGCCATCAGCCCGTCGGCTTCGATCAAATGCTGTTTGCCATCTGCATCGAAGTAATTGACCTTGATGGCGGCTGGCCGTTCCACTTCGGCATAATAATCCGGTATCGAAAGGCAGCCTTCCTCATAGGTGCTGACTTCATCCGTCACGCCGACAATCTCGGGATTGATGAAGACATGCGGCGCTTTCGGTTCATCTTCCTTGGCAAGGTCGATGACGAGCATGCGGATCGGTTCGCCTACCTGAATGGCGGCGAGGCCAATGCCCGGCGCATCATACATGGTGTCGAACATGTCGCCGGCAAATTTGCGCAGCTGGTCGTCAAAGCGCTCCACAGGCTTGGAAACCTGGCGCAGGACGGGATCGGGAAGGATGACAAGCGGTTTTACAGACATGGGCTTTCACGTAATGGCTCACGCGAGAATCGTCAATTACACTTTGCAAAATGTTCTCGTTTTGATCTCATCAAGACGATACGAATCAGCTAAGCTCTCTTCATGGAAAATCAGAATCTCCTGAATGAGCCGATTCTGCAGCTCGGTGCCACATCCTTCACGCTGGGGAATATCCTGCTGGCGGGTATCGTCGTGCTGGTGCTGTGTCTTGCGATTTTTCTGATCGCGGCGACGCGCTCTGCCCGACTTCGCGCGGTTGCGGAAGCACAGGCCGAGGACCGTGCCCGGGATGCAGAATATCGCATGGCGGAAATCCTGAAGGCACAGGCCGAGATGCAGGGCCGGATGCAGACCATGGCCGAGGTATTCGGCTCACGGCAGGCGGAACTCAACCAGTCGATCCGCGAACGGCTCGACGGCATGACGCATCGCATCGGCCAGACCATGACCGAACAGACCCGCTCGACGCATGAAAATCTCGCCAAATTGCAGGAACGTCTTGCCGTCATCGACACGGCGCAGAACAATATCCAGTCGCTCGCCGGACAGGTGGTGCAATTGCAGGCGATCCTCGCCAACAAGCAGACGCGCGGCGCTTTCGGCCAGTCGCGCATGGAAGCGATCATCGCCGACGGCCTGCCGCAGGGGGCCTACGAGTTTCAGGCAACGCTTTCCAACAGCACCCGTCCCGACTGCCTTGTACGGATGCCGAACAATGCACCCTCGCTCGTGATCGACGCAAAATTCCCGCTCGAAGCCTGGAATTCGATGCGCGAAACGGAACAGCCGGAGGCGCGCAAGGCAGCAGTCGCCCAGTTCCGCCGCGACATGGAAGTGCATATCAAGGATGTCTCGGACAAATATCTGATCCCCGGCGAAACACAGGATACGGCTTTTCTGTTCGTGCCGTCGGAGTCCATCTTCGCCGATATTCACGAGCACTTCGAGGCCCTGATCCAGCGTGCGCATCGGGCGCGAGTCGTCATTGTCTCGCCGTCGCTGCTGATGCTGTCGATTCAGGTCATTCAGGCAATCCTGAAGGATGCCCGCATGCGTGAGCAGGCGCATGTGATTCAGGGCGAAGTGATCCGCTTGATGGAAGATGTGGGCCGCCTCGACGAGCGCGTGCGCAAGCTGCAGACCCATTTCGTGCAGGCCAACAAGGATATTGACGATATTCTTGTATCTTCCAACAAGGTCACCCGGCGCGGCGCGAAGATCGAAGCGCTGGAATTTGGCCCTGCACCCGCAGAGGAAGCATCCCGCCCGCAAACGAGACAGGCGGAAAACACTCCCACTCAAATGCGCCTGCGCGTGGTGGATGAGGATTAATTTCTTCGGCTCAGAATAGCGACTCTGCTATTTCCCTCATCCTGAGAAGGCGCGAAGCGCCGTCTCGAAGGACGAGGGAAACGCACAACTCGACCCTCATTCTCAGCCTGTCGAAAGGGCGGGCAGCACAACGGCTCGTCAAATATTAGCTGGCCGGTCGGAATGACCGAGATCGCGTTCCGGCCAGACCAGATCGCGCACGCGCTGCTTTAACACCTTGGCTTCCGGAAATCCGCCGTCACGCTTGCGTTCCCAGATGAGTTCTTCGCTTCCATCCGGCATATAAACACGGATTTCAAACACTCCACCAGTCCCCGGACGCAACGCCACTTCGCCTAAATCCTGCCCGAAAGTCTGTAACAGTTCCTGCGCCATCCACGCAGCACGCAGCAGCCAGTTGCATTGGGTGCAGTAGGTGATGGAGATACGGGGATGTTCGGACATTGATTTCAACCTTCGGAACTAGGGCAATCTTAAAGTCTATTGCCGGCTTGTTAGACAGGCAAACTTGCATCAACATCTAGCTTCCAAAGACGCGCGGGGGCAAGTCATGGAAGTAACAGTCTACATTCTGCGTTGCGCAGAATGTTCATATTACACCGGTCTCACCAAGCAGAGCATCGAAGCCCGATTGTGGGAACACAATGAAGGTATTTACGATAGCTATACGAAGAAGCGTCGACCGATCGAACTTGTTTTCACAGAAACATATGATCGGATTATCGATGCCATCGCGCGCGAACGGCAGATCAAAGGATGGTCACGTGCAAAGAAAGAAGCGTTGATTGCGCTAAATTATGAGGGCCTGCCTGTATTGTCGAAGCGGGGATGAGATCGGGACGTCTACCTCGTCCCGCCTTCCCCCTCATCCTGAGGAGGCACTCTGAGCGTAGCTCATGGGAGCCGTCTCGAAGGGCTGAGGGGAGCGCTGTCGCCCTCGTCCTTCGAGACGCCTCCTTCGCAAGCTCAGGAGGCTCCTCAGGATGAGGACGAAATTGGCATCGTCAAAGTTCAAAAAGAAGGGGCGCCGAAGCGCCCAATCCAAGACAGTATTCAACAGATCACCAAATGATCAATCATCGCCCATCTTGAGCGCCTGAATGAAGGCCTCCTGCGGGATTTCGACCTTGCCGAACTGGCGCATGCGCTTCTTGCCTTCCTTCTGCTTTTCCAGAAGTTTGCGCTTACGCGTCACGTCACCACCATAGCACTTGGCCGTCACGTCCTTGCGCAGCGCCGAGATGGTCTCGCGTGCTACGATACGACCGCCAATCGCTGCCTGGATCGGAATCTTGAACATGTGCTGCGGGATCAGCTCCTTCAGCTTTTCGCACAGCGCGCGGCCACGCTTTTCCGCCGCCGAGCGGTGAACCAGCATCGAAAGCGCGTCGACCGGCTCCTCGTTCACAAGGATCGACATCTTGACCAGATCGCCCTCACGGTAATCCGAAAGATTGTAGTCGAACGAAGCATAGCCCTTCGAGATCGACTTCAGGCGATCGTAGAAATCGAACACCACCTCGTTGAGCGGCAGATCATAGGTGATCATGGCGCGGGGACCAACATAGGTCAGATCAATCTGCAGACCACGGCGCTCCTGGCAGAGCTTCATGATCGCGCCGAGATAATCATCCGGCGTCATGATAGTCGCACGAATCCAAGGTTCTTCAATCGCATTGATCTTCACCACATCCGGCATATCGGCCGGGTTGTGCAGCTCTTTCTGCGAACCGTCCTGCATGTTCAGGCGATAGACAACCGAAGGCGCGGTCGTGATGAGGTCGAGATTGAACTCGCGCTCAAGACGTTCCTGAATGATTTCCAGATGCAGAAGACCAAGGAAACCACAGCGGAAGCCGAAGCCGAGCGCAGCGGAGGTTTCCATTTCGAACGAGAACGACGCATCGTTGAGGCGCAGCTTGCCCATGGCAGCGCGCAGGTCCTCGAAATCCGCCGCATCGACCGGGAACAGGCCGCAGAACACGACCGGCTGCGCGGGCTTGAAGCCAGACAGCATCTTGTTCGTCGGGCGGCGATCTTCGGTGATCGTATCGCCGACGCGGGTGTCGGCCACTTCCTTGATCGAAGCGGTGATGAAGCCAAGCTCGCCGGGACCGAGTTCGTCCACCTGAACCATCTTCGGCGTGAACACGCCGGTGCGTTCCACCGGATATTTCGCGCCCGTGCCCATCATGCGGATGGTCTGGCCCTTTTTCAGAACGCCATCAATGATGCGCACCAGAACGATAACGCCGAGATAGCTGTCATACCAGCTATCGACCAGCATGGCCTTGAGCGGCGCATTGCGGTCGCCTTCCTTCGGCGCGGGCAACTGGGTGACGATGGCTTCCAGCACATCCTCGATGCCGATGCCGGTCTTGGCCGAAATATGCACGGCCTGCGCGGCATCGATGCCAATCACTTCCTCGATCTGCTGCTTGACGCGCTCAGGCTCGGCAGCGGGCAGGTCGATCTTGTTCAGCACGACCACGATTTCATGATTGTTGTCGATGGCCTGATAGACATTGGCCAGCGTCTGCGCTTCCACGCCCTGAGAGGCGTCCACCACCAGAAGCGAACCTTCGCACGCGGCCAGCGAGCGCGAGACTTCATAGGCGAAGTCGACGTGTCCGGGCGTGTCGATCAGGTTCAGCACATAATCTTCGCCGTTCTTCGCCTTGTAGCTGAGACGGACGGTCTGCGCCTTGATGGTGATGCCGCGCTCGCGCTCGATATCCATCGAGTCGAGAACCTGATCCTTCATCTCGCGCGTGTCCAGCCCGCCGGTCAACTGAATGAGGCGGTCGGCCAGCGTCGATTTGCCGTGGTCGATATGGGCGACGATCGAAAAATTGCGAATATGGTCAAGTGGTGTGCTCATGCGCGCGATTTAACAGCAAGAAGCGGAATCTCAAAGCGGTTTTCGGATAAGTTCACGTTGAAACAAAAAAACGAACATGGGAAAAAGTCCTGCTATCATGATCGTGACAACAAGTCCCCTTTGCCTTGTGGCCAAAAGGCGATAAATCACCGGCAATATAGACGCATTGTCGCCGCTCATTGCAAGCGGCGCAGCTGGCTTTCATGCAGGAGTTTAGGATGAAGACCGAACCGAACGAAGTCCACAACAGGCCGAAACTGGTCACCGTTTTCGGCGGCTCCGGCTTTGTCGGGCGCGCGGTCGTCGCAAGTCTCACCAAGCGCGGCTATCGCGTGCGCGTTGCCGTGCGCAAGCCGGAAGTTGCCTATTACATGGCTCCGCTCGGCAATGTCGGCCAGATTCAGATGGTGCAGGCCAATGTCCGCAACCGCGCTTCGGTCGAACATGTCGTCAAGGGTTCCGACCATGTCGTGAACCTCGTCGGCATCCTTGCTGAAAGCGGTCGCCAGCGTTTCAACACCGTTCAGGTGCTGGGCGCGAAGAACATCGCCGAAGCCGCCAAGGCCGCAGGCATTCGCATGACGCATCTGTCCTCGCTCGCAGCCGACGTCAATTCGCCATCGGATTACGCACGCACCAAGGGCGAAGGCGAAAACGCCGTTCTTTCCGTTCTGCCGGAAAGCGTCATCCTGCGCCCCTCGATCATTTTCGGCCCTGAAGACCGCTTCTTCAACCGCTTCGCCAACATGGCGCGCTTCTCGCCGTTCCTGCCAGCTATCGGCGGCGGCGAAACGAAGCTCCAGCCGGTCTATGTCGGTGATGTTGCGGAAGCCGTCGCCCGCGCCGTCGATGGCAAGCTGATGCCGGGTGGCGTCTATGAACTCGGCGGCCCGGATGTGCAGCCGTTCAAGAACTGGATGAAGGACATGCTCGGCGTTATCGCCCGCAAGCGCCTCATCATTTCCATGCCTTGGTGGGTTGCCCGTTTGCAGGCATCGATCCTCGGCCTGCTGCCGAACCCGATGCTCACCAACGATCAGGTGACGCTGTTGAAATTCGACAATGTCGTTTCCGAAAAGGCGATCAAGGAAGGCCGCACGCTGGAAGGCATGGGCATCACGCCGGAAGGCGTTGACGCCGTACTGCCATCCTATCTGTGGCGCTACCGCGTTGCCGGCCAGTACACCAAAACCGGTTTTGCGTGAGACATTCCGCTCATCGGAAAATGAACAAGGGGCCGAAAGGCCCCTTTTCTTTTGCCCGATTTTTTATACGCCGAGCTTTGTCTGAATTTGACGACGTTCATCCCCAGACGAGAAGCGCAGCCAACCCCACCGATCCGACGATCAGGCGCCACCAGCCGAACAGCTTGAAGCCGTGGCGGGACACATAGTCAAGCAGATAGCGCACGACGAAAACGCCCGAGATGAAAGCCATTACGAAGCCGACCCCGATCAGCGCACCGTCGTTGAGCGACAGGATATTGCGGCTCTTGTAGAGGTCATAGGCAAAAGCGCCTGCCATGGTCGGCATAGCGAGGAAGAACGAAAACTCCGCCGCCGAGCGCTTGTCGGCCCCCAGCAGAAGCGAGCCGACAATGGTGGAGCCGGAGCGCGACACGCCTGGTATCATGGCCAGGCACTGGATGAAGCCGATGGCGAGGCACATGGGCAGCGGATAATCCATCACATCATGATAGCGCGGACGCAGATTGAGCTGGTCCACCCAGAGCAGGATGAAACCGCCGATGATGAGCATGATGCAGACAAGCATCGGCGTTTCAAACAGCACGCTTTTGATGAAGCCGTGCGCCAGCGCGCCGATGACAGCAGCGGGCAGGAAGGCAACCAGAATGCCGAAGACGAAGCGCCGCGTGCGGGCATCGCGGGGAAAATCGGTCAGGATTTTCAGAAGTTTTGCCGAATAGACAGTCAAGATGGCCAGAATGGCACCAAGCTGGATCAGAACCTCGAAGGTTTTTCCTGTGGATTCAAAACCAAGAAAATGGCCGATCAGCAGCAAATGCCCGGTGGAGGAAACCGGGATAAATTCGGTCAAGCCTTCGATAAGACCGAGAAACGCGGCTTCCAGCAGATTAAAAACATCCATGAAGTCAGCACCTTAGAATATTGGGCACCATGATGGCAGCAAGACCGGGCCGCGATTGCGGTTGCCGAGGCAAAAACGAGCACTTCCAGCGATTGCTTGTCTCACGCAGACATAGCCCTTATAGACTTTATATTCCGTTGAGGCGGCGTCGAATCGCTCGGTAGCAGGAATAGCCTGCTGCATGCGCAAACGCCAGCCGCCGTGCTATCTCCGGACGTTCAATTCAAGCTTCAGTCGAGAGTATCGCGTCGATCATGCTTACGCTTTTTCATCATCCCATGTCTTCGGGTTCGCGCTATGTGCGGCTCATCCTCGGCGAGTATGGCGTTGAAGCGGAGTTGATCGAGGAACGACCGTGGTCACGTCGCAAAGAATTTCTGGCGCTGAACCCGGCGGGCACCCTGCCCGTTCTTCTGGCTGAAAATGACCTTCCGGTCGTCGGCGCGACGGTGATTGCCGAATATCTGGACGAAACCCGTGGCGCCTTGAAACGCAGCCGCCGCCTTCTGCCGGAAAGCCCGATGGAGCGCGCCGAAGTGCGCCGCCTCGTTGACTGGTTTCTGCTGAAATTCGAAAATGAAGTCACACGCCACATCGCGCGCGAACGTGTGTTCAAGCTGCAGATGGCAGCCGAAATGGGCGGTAGCGCGCCGGATTCGACCGCTATCCGCGCCGCCCGCACCAATATCCGCCAGCACATGAAATATATCGACTGGCTGGCCGCGACCCGCGACTGGCTGGGTGGCGCGCATCCAAGCTATGCCGACATGGCTGCGGCAGCATGCATTTCCGTGCTAGACTATCTCGGCGAAATCGAGTGGGGCGAAACCAAAGCAGCGCGTGACTGGTATGCACGCATGAAATCGCGCCCGGCCTTCCGCCCATTACTTTCTGACCGCGTGCGCGGCTTGCCCCGGTGGCCCATTATGGCGACCTCGACTTCTAGTTCGAAAACCGAAAAGCTGAAGCGCTTCCTGATCGAAGAGGCGAAGGCGGTTGGTTTCGATGCCGTCGCCTTCACCACGCCGGATGCAATTCCGCAAGCGCCCGAACGGCTGCGCCAATATATTGCCGATGGCCACCACGCCGACATGGAATGGATGGAGGAAACCGAGGCGCGCCGCAGCGATCCAAGCGTGCTGTGGCCGGAAGTCCGTTCCATCATGATGCTGGCGATGAATTACGGGCCGGATGCCAACCCGCTCGCCATTCTGGAGCAACAGGATCGCGCGGCCATATCGGTCTACGCGCAAAACCGCGACTATCATGACATCATCAAGGGCAAGCTCAAGCATGTGGCGAGCCGTTTTGCCGCGCGCGCCGGACAGGATGTCAAAGTCTTCGTCGACACCGCGCCCGTCATGGAAAAGCCGCTGGCTGAGGCCGCGGGGCTCGGCTGGCAGGGCAAGCACACCAATCTGGTAAGCCGTGAGCTTGGATCATGGCTGTTCCTCGGCTCCATCTTCACAACGGCGGAAATTCCGCCCGACAAGCCTGACCGCGACCATTGCGGCTCCTGCCGCGCCTGCCTCGACGCTTGTCCGACCAAGGCCTTCCCCTCGCCCTATCGCATCGACGCAAGGCGCTGCATTTCCTATCTCACCATCGAGAACAAGGGGCCGATCCCGCACGAATTCCGCAAGGCGATGGGCAACCGCATCTATGGCTGCGATGACTGCCTTTCCGTCTGCCCTTGGAACAAGTTTGCGCAGGCAACCAGCGAAATGAAGCTGAAAGCCCGCGACGATCTGAAAGCGCTGCGTCTGGCCGACCTGTTGACGCTGGATGATCCCGCGTTCCGCACTTTGTTTTCGGGTTCCCCGGTGAAACGGATCGGGCGCGACCGCTTCCTCCGCAATGTGCTGATCGCCACCGGTAATTCCGGTGATAAAACGCTTCTGCCAGATGTCGAACGACTGCTGGAAGACGAAGCGCCTGTCGTGCGCGGGGCAGCTATATGGGCCTTGAAGCAATTGGCCAATCCCGACCGTGTGGCTGAAATGCAGAAACGTCTGGCCTCATCGGAAGAGGATGCTACGGTGCAAGCAGAGTGGACCACCGCATCGACCCGAAAATCGGAAGCGATTTTCGGAAAACACGATGCGTAGATTCAATGGATTAGAGTGTCCTATGTGCGTCCCAACGGGCGCACGGCGCTCTATGGAGGAAGTTTGATGCGCGTTTTTCTGTTCGGAGCCGGTTATTCTGCCCAAGCCTTTGCTCAAAGGATGACAGGTGAGGCGGAACGCATCGACGGGACAACGCGGCACGAGCAGAAATTCCCGCTCCTTGAAAAGGCGGGCATAAAGCCGATGCTCTTTGACGGTGAAACACCTTCGCCCGACCTTCTGGACCGGCTTGCCCAATCGACCCATGTTGTCGTTTCGATTTCGCCCGGCGAAAGCGGCGACCCGGCGGTCGCCGTTGTAGAAGAAGCGCTTCGTCGCCCCGACAACACCATTCGCTGGATCGGCTATCTGTCGACGGTCGGCGTCTATGGCGACCATCAGGGCCAATGGGTGGACGAGACTGCTCCCTGCAAGCCTGCGTCCCGCCGCAGTCTGGAGCGGGTGGAAGCCGAAGAAGCATGGGGACAATTGAGCGAACGGCACGGAACGCCGCTCGCAATCTTGCGTCTTTCCGGCATTTACGGGCCGGGCCGCAACGCCTTCATTAATCTGGAACGCGGTACTGCACGGCGCATCATCAAAGACAATCAGGTCTTCAACCGCATCCACGTCGATGACATCGCCGGTAGCCTGCGTTTTCTGGCAGGAACCAACACGGGCGGCATCTTCAATATCACCGACAATGAACCAAGCCCACCACAGGATGTCGTCACCTATGCAGCCGAACTGATGGGCGTGACGCCGCCGCCGGAAGTCCCCTTCGCGGAAGCCGACATGACGCCGATGGCGCGCTCCTTCTATGGCGAGAACAAGCGTGTCTCCAACCAGCGCATCAGGGATCTCGGCTATGAATTTGCCTATCCCGACTACGAGACCGCCTTTTCGGCCATGTGGCGCGACGATAGCTGGCACTGATTTGCATTGTTCAGATGCGGCTGTTAAAAATGCATCCGTAATCGAACCGGGACAAAACAGAATGAGCAGCACCGAACTCGCAACCAGATAAGCCGCAACAGCCTTTCCGACCTGTTGCGGCATCTGCCCCGGACCAATTTCCCTTAAAGCGCATCCCGAAAAGTGTGTAACGATTTTCGGATAAGACACGCGTTGTAAAGCAGGCAGATCGCCGCCCGAATTCTTTCTCGAGCGGATGCTTCGTCATGCCTTTTGATAACAAACAAACTCCACGCTGGAGTTACTCCCTGCCATTTGCGCTCGCGCTGATGGCCCCTTTCGACATTCTCGCCTCGCTGGCCATGGACATCTACCTGCCGGTCGTGCCGTCCATGCCCGCCATCCTGCAAACGACACCCGCCATGGTGCAGCTGACGCTCAGCCTCTACATGGTGATGCTGGGTGTCGGGCAACTGCTGTTCGGCCCGTTGTCGGACCGCTTCGGACGCAGGCCCATCTTGCTTGGTGGCGGATTGGTTTTCGCCCTTTCGTCCTTCGCGCTGGCGATTACCGACAATGCCGCGCTATTCGTGGCGCTTCGCTTCGTACAGGCAACGGGCGCCTCGGCGGCACTTGTCGCCACTTTCGCAACGGTGCGCGACGTCTATGCGACACGTCCCGACGGCGCGACGATCTACGGCCTTTTCAGCGCCATGCTTTCCTTCGTTCCTGCGCTTGGCCCGATTGCCGGTGCACTGATTGCAAAGGGTTTCGGATGGCGGACAATCTTCGCATTGCTGGGCCTGTTCGGTCTCATCGCAACATGGCGCGCCTTGCGCCACTGGCACGAGACACGACCGACCGGCGATGCGCCAAACGCCGGCAGTCTGGGGCGGATCATAAAGGATTTCCGCTTCTGGACCTACACGCTCGGCTTTGCCACGGCGATGGGCACGTTCTTCGTATTCTTTTCTACCGCACCGCGCATTCTGATCGAACGCAGCGGCTTCGGCGAAACAGGATTCAGCCTTGCTTTCGCAAGCGTTGCCGGCGTCATGATCGCCGCCACGCGCATCCTGCCGCGCCAGACGCAGAAATGGGGTGCCCGTACAAGCGTGGCCCTTGGCATGGTCGTGCTCCTTGCCAGCGCACTCCTGCTTCTGGCGGGCGAGACACTGCTGCAACCATCATTCACAAGCCTCATCGTCCCGATGTGGCTTGCCGCTGTCGGGATCGTTCTCACCGCATCGATGACGGCGAATGGTGCGCTTGCAGCTTTTGACGACAATGCGGGCATGGCGGTCGCAGTCTATTTCTGTGTTCAGAGCCTGATCGTCAGTCTCGCAGGAACCGCACTGGTCATTTTCCTGCCTGGCGATACTGCCTGGCCATTGATCACCTTCTGCACCTTCATGCCGTTGCTGGTTCTGGCCATGCTTGCAAGGCTACGAAAGAGCTGAGGGAAATGGCGGTCGGCAGCACAAACTGTCGACCGCCATTGAAGCCCTGCCGTGGACACCGCATAATGCCCGCAATCCGGTTGTCTTGATTCGCAGCCGCAGCCCCTAGAGCGCCGTGCGTCCATATGGACGCACAAAGGATGCTCTAACCGATCGAATCTACGCATCGTACTTTCCGAAAATCGTAATCGATTTTCGGGCCGATGCTGTAGGCAAAACATGGAACTGCCCCATGATCGCAAACAGATTGAAGAAGATCATTCTCGCAGCCTCGCTGGCCGCAATGATCGCGCCCGACTTCGCGCCAATGGCCATGGCGGAAGACATGCCGGCCAAACAGGCTTTCGGCGGTGAAAGGCTTCCTGTGCTGACGCAGCAGCCACAATCCATCGGCTTTTATGCCAAAGGATGCCTTGCCGGGGCGGTGGCATTGCCGACGGACGGACCGAACTGGCAGGTCATGCGCCTTTCGCGCAACCGCCGCTGGGGTCATCCGCGCATGATCGGTCTTCTGGAGAAACTGTCCCGCGATGCAGCACAGGACGGCTGGCCCGGCCTGCTCGTCGGTGACATCTCACAGCCGCGCGGCGGCCCGATGCTCACCGGTCATGCCTCGCATCAGGTCGGCCTCGATGCCGATATCTGGCTGACACCGATGCCGAAAAAGCGGTTTTCCGATGCCGAACGCGAAAGCGTTTCCGCCGTTTCGATGCTGAAACCGGATTCGCTTTATGTGGACCCGAAAAAATGGACCCCCGCCCGCACGGCCCTCATCAAGCATGCCGCAAGCTATCCGGAAGTCGAGCGCATCTTCGTGCATCCGGGCATCAAGAAGCAGCTTTGCGACACAGTGACGGGCGACCGAAGCTGGCTCGGCAAGGTTCGCCCCTATTGGGGGCACTTCTACCATTTCCACGTGCGCCTGACCTGCCAGCCCGGTTCGCCTCAATGCAAGGGACAGCCGAAAGTGGCTGCTGGCGACGGTTGTGACAAGTCGCTCGCCTGGTGGTTCACCGACGAGCCATGGAAGCCCGCAAAGCCGTCGAAGGAACCGCCAAAAAAGCCGCGTCCGGTGATGGTTTCCGATCTGCCGAAGGCCTGTGCCGCCGTCCTCAACGGCCCTGCGCCGAATTCGGTTGCGGATGTCACCTACGGCGTGCAGTAAAGGCTTTTAGCGCTTTTCAGGTCTTTGGCACTTCGCTATAGATTTAAAACGATTTAGAATGCTAATGACAAGGTTATCAACTCGTAAGGTTGCTCATTCATGACGGAACGCCTGCGCATCGCATTGATCGCCCACGACCAGAAGAAGGATGACATGGTCGCCTTCGCCAAAGCGCATGAGCAGGCTTTGGCCCGCTTTGACATCGTGGCGACGGGGACGACCGGCAGCCTCATTCTGGATGCCTGCCCTTCACTCAGCATTCAGCGTGTGAAAAGTGGGCCGCTCGGCGGAGACCAGCAGATCGGCGCGATGATTGCGGAAGGCACGGTGGAAGTGCTCATCTTCTTCATCGATCCGCTGTCCCCGCTTCCGCACGATGTCGATGTGAAGGCGCTGACACGCCTTGGCAGCGTCTACGATATTCCAATGGCGCTCAATCGCGCGACAGCGGAAAAACTGATCAAAGCGCTTGATTAAAGCGCATCCCGAAAAGTGTGAAACGGTTTTCGGAAAAGATGCGCGTAAAAACAAATGATTAGAGCGCGATCTGATCCAATCAGATCGAAACGCGCTCTAATCCTGCACAAGACAGGCTCGCCCGCGGAAGACCACCGCGGGCGGGAGACATGACCAGGGAGAGGGCATGCTGGCGAAGTACAGCATGTCTCCCAAAAGTGGGAACCGGCTTTGGGACAAAAACATGCATGAAAACAAAGAGATAGAGCTGGTCGAACAGGGGTTCCGGTTTCCAGTACTCGTCGGCGATATCGGCGGCACCAATGCCCGCTTTGCTATCTTGGTGGATTCCAATGCAGAGCCGAAGGAATTTCCCGTTCTCCAGACAGCGGATTATGCAACCATCGATGAGGCGATACAGAGCGCCATTCTTGATCACACTTCGATCCGGCCACGCTCCGCAATTCTCGCCGTGGCCGGCCCCGTCGACGGTGACGAAATCGACCTCACCAATTGCGACTGGGTCGTGCGTCCGAAGAAGATGATCGCCGATCTCGGTTTCGAGGACGTGACCGTGCTGAACGATTTCGAGGCGCAGGCGCTTGCCGTCGTGTCTCTCGGCAGCGATCATCTGGAACAGATTGGCGGCAAGCCGGAAGAAGTGATTGCCACCCGCGTCGTACTCGGACCGGGCACGGGGCTTGGCGTTGCCGGTCTTGTCCGCACACGCCATGCATGGGTGCCGGTGCCTGGCGAAGGCGGCCATATCGATATCGGCCCACGCACTGAACGCGATTATCAGGTCTTCCCGCATATCGAGCGCATCGACGGCCGCGTCGCTGGCGAACAGATCCTGTGCGGCCGCGGCCTGCGCAATCTCTATCTTGCCATATGCGCCGCCGACAAGGTGACGCCAACGCTGGAAACACCTGCCGACATCACTTCAACAGGGCTCGATGGCAGCAATGCGCAGGCGGAAGAAACCCTGCATCTGTTCGTCACCTATCTCGGACGCGTTGCAGGCGATCTGGCGCTGATCTTCATGGCGCATGGCGGTGTCTATCTTTCCGGCGGCATTCCGCAGCGCATCCTTTCTGCGCTCAAGTCCGGCGCTTTTCGCGAAGCATTCGAAGACAAAGCCCCGCACAAGGCCATCATGCGCGACATTCCTGTCCGCGTGATCACGCACCAGCTTGCAGCCCTCACAGGGCTTTCCGCCTTTGCGCAGGCCCCCGCCCGTTTCGAAGTTTCGACCGAAGGACGCCGCTGGCGCATTAGAGCATGATTCCGAAAAGTGGGAACCGGTCTTCGGGTAAAATCATGCTCAAACAAAAACTTAGAGCGGGATGATGGTTCAGCTTAAAAACATCCCGCTCTGACCGGCAAAGCTTGAGGATGGTCAAGCCGCACGGATAACGTTATAGAAACGCTGCACTGAAATTGCCGATGGCTTTTTCAGTGCAGCGTTTCCGTATGGGAAGTCGTATTTTTCAACGATAGCCGCCGGACCTGCCGGAGGGCTAAGAGACAAAAAGCGCTTTTGCACGTGAGTCTATTTAAGAAGAAAAACAAGAAGATCGATACGGGCGAAGCCACCCGCGTAATCCGGCGCATGATGTCGGAAAACATCCGCGAATATAAAAAGAACTACATTATCGCCATTCTGGCATCGCTCATCGTCGGCGGATCGAATGGCGCACTGGCCTATATGATGAAGCCGATGATCGACAAGATCTTCTATGAGCAAAATCTCGCTCTGGTCTGGGTCATTTGTGGCACATTGCTGGCCATCTTCGTATTGCGTGGCATTTCCGGCTATATACAGGCTGTGGAACTGGCCAAGATCGGCAACAATCTGGTCGCGCGCTACCAAAAGCGCATTTTCGACCATCTGATGAAGCTCGGTCTCGATTTCTATAACGACACCCGTTCCGGTCATCTGGCAGCGCAGATCAATCAGAACGTTTCCGGCATTCGCGATCTGCTCAACATGACGATTTCGTCGATCGCGCGCGATTTCATCTCGCTCGTCGGTCTCGTCGGCATGATGTTCTACATGGATCCGGTTCTGTCCGTTGCGATTTTCCTGATCGGACCGCCGCTTATTCTCGCCGTTGCCTATATTTCGCGCCGCATTCGCTCTGTCACCCGTGATCTCGTGCATCTCAATTCCCATCTGCTGGGCGCGATGCAGGAATCGATTCAGGGCATTGCCATCGTCAAGGCCTTTACGATGGAAGACCAGTTGCGCGCCAAGATCGGCAAGCTCATCGACCAGTCCGAAGGCCGTAGCAACAAGATCGCCAAGGTCTCCGAGCGCACGACGCCCATTTCCGAAATGCTGGCAGGTTTTGCCGTCTCCGGCGTGCTGGCCTATAGCGGCTACCGCGCCATTCTCGAACAACAACCGCCCGGCGCAACCTTTGCCTTCATCACCGCAATGCTGCTTGCCTATGACCCGGCTCGCCGCCTCGCCCGCCTTCAGGTCGGGCTGGAAAAGGCGCTCGTCAATGCGCGCATGATCTATGAAGTGCTGGATATAGAGCCGCGCCAGCGCGATCTTCCAAACGCTGTGGAACTGAAAGCCGGTCCTGGCGAAATCCGCTTCGAGGATATCTATTTCTCCTATAACGAGACCGCCCCGGTGCTTCACGGCGTCAGCTTCGTCGCCAAGGCGGGAGAAACCACTGCCGTGGTGGGCGCTTCGGGCGCGGGCAAATCGACGCTCATCAATCTTGTCCAGCGCTTCTACGATCTCGACAGCGGCAAGATCCTGTTCGACGGACAGGATATCGCACAGGTCAAGAAACGGTCGCTGCGCCATGCCATCGCCTATGTCTCGCAGCAGCCCTATCTGTTTGAAGGCACCATTGCCGACAATATCCGCTATGGCCGCCCGGACGCGGCGGATGAGGAAATCATCGAGGCGGCGAAACTTGCCCATGCGCATGAATTCATCCTGCAACAGCCGCAGGGCTACGACACGCCGGTCGGCGAAAACGGCGTGACGCTTTCTGGCGGCCAGCGCCAGCGCGTCTCGATCGCTCGCGCCATCGTGCGCAATGCGCCGGTTCTCCTGCTCGACGAAGCGACTTCCGCCCTCGACAACGAATCGGAGAAGCGGGTCCAGCAAGCGCTGGAAGGCATCATGCAGAACCGCACCACAATCGTGATTGCCCATCGGCTTTCCACGGTGGTCAATGCAAATCGCATCGTGGTGATGGAAGCTGGTCGTGTGGTGGAAGAAGGGCGTCACGACGATCTGATCGGCATCCAGAACGGCGTTTATGCCCGCTTTTATCAATTGCAGAGCGGCAACGGCGATATCATCACCGAAAAAACGGCAGAAGAATTGCGGACAGGAGAACCCCGATGAGCGGAGAAACGCAGAACAGCGAAGTGGGCCTCGTCGTCGTCGGCGCTGGCGGACGCATGGGCCAGACATTGATCCGGACCATCCAGACCATCGAAGGCGCGAAACTGGTCGGTGCCATCGAACGCTCCAGCTCTCCACTTCTCGGCAGGGATGCGGGCGAAGTCACCGGCATTGGCCCGCTCGGCGTGACAATCACCGACGATCCGTTACCGGTCTTTGCCAAGGCGCACGGCGTCCTCGACTTCACAAGCCCTGCGGCAAGCGTGGAATTTGCAGGGCTTGCTGCGCAAGCGCGCATCGTGCACGTCATCGGCACGACGGGCTGCTCGGCTGAAGACGACGAGAAAATCCGCGCCGCCGCCCGCCATGCAACCATCGTCAAATCCGGCAATATGAGCCTCGGCGTCAATCTTCTGTCCGTTCTGGTGCAGAAAGCAGCGCAAGCGCTCGATCCTGCGGATTTCGACATCGAAATTCTCGAGATGCACCACAAGCACAAGGTCGATGCACCGTCCGGCACCGCGCTGCTTCTCGGCGAAGCGGCAGCGAAGGGGCGCGACATTGCATTGGCGGAAAACAGCGTGCGCGTGCGTGACGGTTATACCGGCCCGCGCGAAACCGGCTCCATCGGCTTTGCAACATTGCGCGGCGGTTCGGTTATCGGCGATCATTCGGTGATTCTGGCTGGTCCCGGTGAACGCGTCGTTCTTTCCCATCATGCCGAAGACCGGTCGGTGTTCGCACGCGGTGCCATCAAGGCCGCACTCTGGGCCCATGGCAAAAAGCCCGGTCTCTATTCGATGCTCGATGTTCTCGGGCTGAACGACTGATCGTTTCCACCGGAGCGCCGATCCGACCTGTTCAGATCAGCTCTCCAGAGTTTTGTCTTATCGCGCATCTTATCCGAAAACCGCTTCACACTTTTCGGGATGCGCTCTCTAACGGAGCGTCGCATATGTCTCGTACTCTCGTCCTGGTCCGCCACGGTCAAAGCGAGTGGAACCTCAAGAACCTCTTCACCGGATGGCGCGATCCGGGCCTGACCGAACAGGGCCATGCCGAGGCGAAGGCCGCAGGCCAGCGCCTGAAAGCTGCCGGTCTGAAGTTCGACATCGCCTATACGTCTGCGCTGTCGCGTGCGCAGGTGACCTGCCAGCACATTCTGGACCAGCTCGGTCAGTCTGATCTCAAGACGATCCGCGATCAGGCCCTGAACGAGCGCGACTATGGCGATCTGTCCGGCCTCAACAAGGATGATGCCCGCGCCAAGTGGGGCGAGGAACAGGTCCATATCTGGCGCCGTTCCTACGACGTCCCGCCTCCGGGCGGCGAAAGCCTGAAGGATACCGGCGCGCGCGTTTGGCCGTACTATCTGCACACGGTGCAGCCACACGTGCTGCGCGGCGAAACCGTTCTGGTTGCAGCCCACGGCAATTCGCTCCGCGCACTGATCATGGCGCTCGATGGTCTGACACCGGAACAGATTCTCAAGCAGGAACTCAACACCGGTGTTCCGGTCGTTTATCGGCTCAATGCCGATTCGACTGTCGCTTCGAAGGAAATTCTCGAAGCCTGATAGCTGTTTGGCTGTGAATTCGTCGGGCACGTCAGCGCGCCCGTCCCTCATTTCAACGCGAAAAAAGCATTGGCTGAAAAAAAGCTGGCTGAATGTCGAAAACGCGATTGACAGAGACAGGTCGACCCCTTAGATGGGTCCTCGTCGCCCAGATGGCGGAATTGGTAGACGCACCAGCTTCAGGTGCTGGCGCTCGCAAGGGCGTGGAGGTTCGAGTCCTCTTCTGGGCACCATTTCCAAGTCTTCAGACCACTACCAAGGTCCAGAAGCACCCCAAAAAGCCCGCGCAAGCGGGCTTTTTTGCTTTCTGAGTTTCTGCTGGCCTCCACTGAGCTCCACTTGCAGCCACAGATTTTGTTGGTACTGTTGTTGGTATAGCGCGCTTTTCTCGCGTTTTGGCCCGAGGCGATACCAACAATGGCTTTGACAGACACCGCGATTAAGAACCTGAAACCGCAAAACGCCGCGAAAAAATACAGCGACGGTGGTGGGCTTCATCTGCTTGTCAGCCCTACCGGCTCGAAATTGTGGCGTCTTGCCTACCGATTTAATGGAAAACAGAAACTGCTAGCGTTCGGTGCGTATCCGTCAGTATCGCTTGCCGACGCGCGTCGACGTCGAGAAGACGCGAAAACGCTACTGGCGACTGGAACGGATCCAAGCGAACAGGTCAAAGCCGATCGGCGTCGCCAGCGCGTTTCGTCCGCAAACACGTTCGACGCCATCGCTGACGAGCTACTGGAGAAATTCGAACGTGAAGGCCGAGCCGAAACCACTATGATCAAAAAGCGCTGGCTGCTTGATCTAATCAGACCCGCCATTGGCTCGCGCCCCATCGCAGAAATTACGGCTGCCGAAGTTCTAGAACCCTTACGCGCTGTGGAAGCCGAGGGAAACTATGAAACGGCCCGCCGTATGCGCTCTACTGCCGGCCAAGTGTTCCGCTATGCGATTGCAACATCTCGAGCAGACAACGACCCCACCGGCGCACTGCGAGGAGCTCTGACCACTCCTACGGTCACACACCATGCAGCGATCACCAATCCCCAAGCTTTTGGAGGATTGCTCCGGGCGGTCTGGGCCTATGAGGGCACGCCCGAAACCAAGGCCGCCTTGCAACTGATGGCAATGCTTTATCCGCGCCCAGGCGAATTGCGGAAAGCGCATTGGTCTGAGTTCGATCTGGACGCGGCGACGTGGACCATTCCCGCCGCCAGAATGAAAATGCGACGGGGGCATGTTAAGCCACTGCCCACTCAGGCGGTTGGGCTTCTGCGGGAATTGCATAAGCATACCGGGGATGGATCTCTCGTTTTCCCATCGATCAAATCGCGAAAACAGCCAATCAGTGAGAACACGCTGAACGGCGCCTTGCGTCGCCTGGGCTTTACGTCCGAAGAGATGACCAGTCATGGATTTCGCGCCTCTGCTTCCACTATGTTGAACGAAAGCAAGAAATGGCCTGCTGACGCCATTGAAGCGGAATTGGCGCATGTCGGAGCTGATCAGGTCCGCCGCGTCTACCACCGGGCGCTTTATTGGGATGATCGCGTGAAGATGGCTCAGGCTTGGGCAGACGATATCGACGCTCTCCGCAACCAAGGTGTAGGGGCGTTCGGTTGAAGACAAGACGAAATCTCACGGGGAAAATTCGCGGTCGTCCGCCGAAGCTCCCGGTCAAGCATGACCCGGAAAATCCAGCATTCGATTTCCATTCGGATGAAATGGCACGCGACTTCAAGCGTCAGATGGACCGGCTAAGAAAACCGCCCCTCTATGGCTACAACTCGGACACCGATAAAGTGGTTTTCGAGACTTATTATTATTCACGCGCAAGCGAGCTTCTGCTGCGCGAGGGGAGGTTACAAACTACCCAGAACCTAGCGCTGGCTCTTATCGACGTTTTGAATGCTGATAGACGTTGCAAGGATGCAATCGAACGGTGGTTACGTTCGGGTAGGAAAACGAGCCTGAAAGCTGCGTTACGCGAGCGCTCGCGGAGAAATTAGTTTCTGACGGCCGCCCTTTCCGACATTTATTTAGCGTTTTCATATGGATAAAAGGCCCGCATTGCAGAATTGTATGACGTATGTCTGATGCTCCATAGTCTCCGACAGACAACTACGGAGCTGTGCGGAAAATGGATATGCCTTACGAAGATCGATTTATCGACGTCAAAGAAGTTCGGCAGCTAATTGGATTTAGCCAAGCAAAAATTTACGTCATGGTGAACGAAAAGACGTTCCCTGCACCCCTGAAATTCGGTCGCGCTTCCCGTTGGTCGTTGAACACGGTTAGAGAATGGATGGCTCGAAAAGTCCGGGAGGCTGCGTAATGTCAAAACCTCGTCGCAGCTATAAAGCCCCGCACCCGGCCAGCAAATTGAGCTTTTTCATTCGATGTTTCGAATGGCTCGACGCCAACAGCGTTTCGCCAACTTTTACCCACATTTCAATCGATGTCGGCGCAGACCGCGATACGGCCTTTGCAGCTGAGCAGAATAACGCACATTACGAAGCCATCAAAACGACTACTCGAGCGAAAGTGATAGAAGAACTGGAGCTTGCGGGTGTTACTGAGACTGCGAACTTATCCGACCTTATCAGCCGCATCGTTGATAATCGTCTCCTGCTTTTGGCATTCTCCGGCCAACTGCTTGATCAAACAAGTAACGGCGGCCTAGCCGCTTACGTGTCTCTGCAAACTCGCGTTATCTATGCCTGCCTCGCCAACTTGCGGGGAGCTCACGAACAGAGAAGCGATAATTGGTGTCACAATCAAACCGCCAAAGACCTTAACGCTGATATTCCCACGATGTCAGAGAGCCAAGGGCTAGACGCTCATCTCATTCGGAGAACTGACGCCCGTTTCCTCAAGGAGTGCCTTTCGGCCTCGAAGGAATTGAGCTGCGGAAAGACCCGGTTTCTTGAGGCGTTTAAAGCGATGATGTGGCGCGATCGGCTTATGGTGCAAGCTCTGAACGATTTATGGATACAGGCAAAACAACACGAGCTTCTTAAATCTCGTAAAGGCTATGACCTTGCGAACGCCGTCCATACCCATAAAGGCATTCCGCAGTGTGTCGACTGGTGGCTGAAGCGGAATAGTGCACGTATCCGATATGCATAATCTTTGCGATTTCGCACGCGTATGCCGGTCTGTGATCGCAAACTTTTTAGCGTGATTGTGTCGATCTCACCAACCTGGGGACGACCAAAATGCAAACTGTATACGCCAGCAACATGATTTCGCCCGCCGAGGCCGCAACCCGGCTCGGGATTTCGCGCAACCGCGTTTATGCGCTCTGTGCATGCGGAATACTGATTTCCGGGCGACTAGACGGGAAAATTCATGTCGACGGCGATAGCGTTCAGAGAATGAGCGAAATGCGTCGACGTTCGCGCATGGCGCGCAAAGCCAAGCATCTCCGATTGATCGTCAACAACGACAAATGAAAAGACCGGCCGCCCATTGCAGGGGCGAACCGGTCAGAAGGTGTCCGACATGAATATACAACAAAACCACTCCGAAAAGCTAGGCGACTTTCTCGCCAACAGATCTCTTTCTATTAAGTCTGATCTTGAAATTTATTGTGCCGTTGATGAAGCGGTCAGCTTTCTAAAGAAGCTTGATCCAACCGGCCGACACAATATCGTTCGCATCAAAATTGATCGAGTGGCTAACGCGAAACATGCGCCGCGTGGGCGAACTTTCGAGCCAAGTCAATGGGATGCCATTCGAGCGTATCTTGCCGACGGATACGGTCGCGACAACTACTATTTCTCTTTGAACGAACCGCGTCCGAATTCTCCGAACGGCAAGCTTAGCAAAGCCGATATATTGGGGGTTCGCGCCCTTTGCGTTGACATTGATCCTGACGACGGTATTCAGTTGGAACCGTCTCGTGAACGCATCCGGCAACAGTTTATCAACGCAGCAGACGGGGATTTTCCGCCGACCGCTGTTTGGGATAGCGGCGGGGGCTTTCAAGCGTGCTGGATAATCGACGAGAAAGTGCCAGTCACTCCCGAAATCGCCAGCGAGATTGAAAGCTTCGGCCGCAGTCTTGCGTGTCAATACGACGGGGATCGGGTTCAGAATATAGATCGCATTTTCAGATTGCCGGGCATGCTTAACATTCCGGACGCAAACAAACGGGCACGCGGACGGATCGAGCGACCTGCAAAACTACTGCATTTCAACGGCCCCACCTACGGCATGCGGCAGATCCGCGAGTTAGCACCTGTCGCTGCACCGGGCAGTGCCGCGTCTGATCTGGATCCGCGAGTTTCACAAACCATGGCAGAGATCGACCTTGCCGAGGCTTCTGAGTGCTCAACCTTCGAAGCGCTACCCGTCGATCTGCGAAATCGGTTCGCTGTCGCGTGTGACAAGAATCCCCAACTACAATCCATATGGGAAGGTGACCCAAACCATGTGAAGGGGGCCAAATCTGGATCGACCAGCGAATGGCATTTTGCGCTCGCGTATCAGATCCAGCGTGTTCGGCAGCTTGAGTTTTCGGTCACCGAATTTGCGCAGTTGCTTCATGTTTGGCCGCAGATCAGCGAGTTTTGGGAAAAATATGATGACGATCAGCTTTGCCGCCAGATTGCCCGTGATTGGGTAAAGACAACGCCTACGGCCGACGCTGCAGAAACCGTCATTAAGTGGTTTGATCCATCAGCGTTAGCGGATCAAAGCGGCGGTCTGTTTCCCGATGAACCCAAAGAGAGCTGGCCGGCGCCAATCGATCTTTTCGGCGACGAGCTTCCTACGCAGCTTTCAGAGCCTCCGGTCGGTTCCTTGCCGCCCATATTGGAGCGATGGGCCCGCAGTGAAGCGCGGCGCAAGGGCGTGCCGCTGTCGTTCGCTGCCGCATCAGCATTGGCAACTGTGGCGGCCGCGATTGGAAGCTCGTTGAACATTCAGGCCCGCAGCATGGATAACACCTGGGCCCTTCCCGCCTCCCTGTGGGTTTGCCTTGTCGCGCCTCCCGGCGCTGCGAAATCCCCCTTGATATCGTCAGCAATCGCGCCCTTGCGAAAACTTGATACTGAATACCGCAGATCAGATTTGGCCCGTCATGCCGAGTGGTCAGAGCGCAAACGCAACAAAGCTACGGCAAACATTGGCGGTCCCGAACCACGAATGCGGCGCACTCTCGTGGATGACACGACAATCGAGCAGCTTATCAAGATCCAGGCCGATAACCCGCGCGGTGTGCTCCGCGTGCCGGATGAACTATCGGCGCTTTTGGGTTCTTTCGGAGCGTATAAAAAGACTGGCGACGGCGACCGCGGCAATTTTCTGGGCATGTTCGACGGTCGCGCTATCAGCAAGGATCGCGTGAACGGACAAAGCTCTGTTTATGCGGAGCACGCGTTGCTCGGCATCCTGGCAGGCACTCAACCGAAAAAGATCGCAGCTTGCGTCCGCGACTTGGGCGGCGACGGCTTGCTTCAGCGTTTTCTTTTTGTAGTGCATGATGGTGTCGAACGGGAAGGTTTGGACGAAGCGCCAGATATGGAAGCCGGGCACCGGTACGCCCATATCGTTCGTCAACTGGCAACCGCGGAATATGGATCGAAAACACCGGTTCGGTTGTCACCGGCCGCCTATACGGTTCTGCAAGATGGCTGGCGCAAAATTAAAACGCTGATGCATATCCCAGGTGCGAGCGATGATTGGATCGGGCATGTCAACAAATGGGAGAACTTCCTTCACCGCATCGCACTGACTTTCCATGCAGTCGAGATGGTGGAGTTTCTAGGCGTTGTCGATCCCACATGGGAAGTTTCCGAAGACGTCGCGCGTCGAGCTGTTGCGTTTTCCAGCTATCTCGTACGCCACGGCTTGCAGTTTTACGAAACGAACTACCAAGGCGCCGATGATACGGTTTTGGCGCGGTGGATTGCGGGCCACTTCCTGACAAAGCCTGACCTTGCAGCGGTAACGGTGCGAGATATCACGGACATCAAGAAAGAGCTTCGCGGGGAGCAGAATTTCAGAACGCTGGCCGCCGCGATGGCAGAGCTTGAACACTTCGGCTGGGTGCGCGTTTCAAAGACAACCAGCCGAGGGCCGAGCCAATGGAAAATCAATCCGGCGGTGCATGCACGTTTCAAACAGCGCGCAGATTGGGAACGGAAAACGCGGGAAGAAAAACGCGCACGCATTCAACAAGCTGTTAAGGCGCGCAACGATTTCACTTCTGAGGACATATTGTCCGGTTTGGAGGCGTAAAATGATGTTTTTCCATTCAAAGTGCGGACTTTGCGGCTTGCGTACGCGAACATACAGAGCCTTTTTTTCTCTCTTCTTATATTATTAATTCCCCAGTCATTGGGAGCCTACAGGGAAATCTATCTTATGCGCGCGCAAGCCGCAAAGTCCGTAAAACACCGGTTATGCGTATCACATACGCATTGACCGGCGCTCGACGGTTTCCCCTCTCCAGTTCGATGGCTCATATGCGCAACTTCGCCGAGGTGGCTTGATGAGACGTATACAATCGCAGCGGCTTCGGAACTGGCAGCGATCCGAAGAATGGCGCGAGATTGCGCGGCAACATTGTTTCAAGATGAACGCCGAACGGCATTTGAAACCGAAGTGTGGCGCGACGAACAAAAAGGACGGCGAGCCCTGCAAAAATCTCGCCATGGAAAACGGTCGCTGCAAATGGCACGGCGGAAAATCACCAAAGGGCAAAGAATGGCACAAGGTCCAACTTCCTGATGGAAATTCGCGCAATGCGGTCGCCCGAGCCGAACGCAAACTTGCCGACAAGCGCCGTATCGAAAAAGCGCGCAATAAGCGACTGGCTTCCATGACGCCAGAACAGCGCCAGGAATACGAGAAATGGAAATCTACGCATATTCCCGGCCCGAAAGCGGAACGCGAGCGCAGACGGCAAGAACGGGCGAATAATGATGAATTCCGTTGGCGCCACGCCAACGCGGAAACTCAGCCAGTTACCCTGGAAGTGGCTGCGCTGGCAGCCGAACGCAAAAGGCTTGAAAGCATGCTTCAGGACATAGATGCAATCAGCAACGCAAATAAAAACATGGGGGCTTTCGGATGAACCAGCCAAAGGATGATTTTCAGGACGAAGATCTGGCAAGACGTGAGCAGGTCAGGAGGCGTTCGCGCGTTGAGGGTATAGAAGTTGCTTACGAAACGGCATTAGCAGTCTGTAAGGATCCAAAATCTACGTCACAAGCTAGGTCAAATTCTGCTCGGACACTTTTGGAGATTGGCGGGATGCTTAATCGCGCTGATCGAAACGATGAAAAACCATCCGGTAAAGAACTGCATGAGATGACGGGTGAAGAGTTAGCAGCCCACAAGCGCCAGTTAGAAACGGATAGGCGCCGAATAGACGCCATTATCAAATCGACTTCGACCGGCGGCGCGTTCGATTGAGCGTCATTTCTTTTTGAGGCGTTCCTCTTCGCGTTGACGCCGCTTAAAGAAATCCATGTGGATGCTGACATATTGCTCTTTGGCAATTCGCTGCTGAAATTCAGGAGTTCCAGGGATGTAAGGAGCTTTTTTCGCATTTATCGCCGCTTCGCGGGCCGCGATATAAGCGTCCACATCGCTCTCTTCGAACAGTACCGGGCGCCCGGGAATGTACGCCAGGAACCCTTTCACTCGTAGCGCCTTCACGGCGCTCTCGGATTTGCCTATTTTTCTCGCGACTTCAGCCGAAGTAAGTAACCTTATGGGCGCTTCCGTTGACTTCTCAACCATGCTTTTCTCGCCGCCTCAGTCCCTTTTTTCCAAGCGTTTGGGTCTTTTCGATAGGGCGTCATCGGATCGGATGTTGCCGCAATCTTTGCGTTGTCGATAAACAGCCGGAGATCTTCGTGATCGATTAGTACCGGCCTGCCCGGCACATAGGGCAATCTCCCCGAAAGCCGCAGCTGCTTTACCTTGCCTCTCGAGCATCGGAGTAATCCCGCTACTTCCTCTTCCAGCAAATATCTTGAGTTTTGCACATCGCTCTCATTCATTGCGAAATAATAGAAAACGTGCCAAATAAGTCAAATATATTTTTCTGAATAGTTTTATATTAAACTGTATGCTGAATGCATGTCTTACAAGTTTAATATCTTACATACATCATACATACTTATTATTTTCCAATCTATATTGACAATACATTAACCTTTAATACAATTGGAAGGTGGAAAAGGAACTGGTAAAGCGCTAATGTGCTTTTGGGTCGGCTGATCACTGATCCAAGTCCGGAAGCTGACGGCATGTCCAAGGCGAAAGCCTAAAATCGTCAGGCTGCGGTAGCCAGTTCTCAATTCCGGACTTTAGAAATCATGAGAACAGCCAGGAGCTACCGAAATGACCATGTTAACTAACACAATCCCTGCTATCGAATACGGCCCTTCGCTTGTGAGCTTTTCGCAGATTGTGCCAATCGAACAAGCGCATATGTACGAAAACGCGCTAAGCGATGTTTTGGACGGTGATTGGGCAGCTTTCGACACCATGCTGACGGTTCAGCCGTACGACAAGCGCCACCCTGTACATAACACACTACCTGGTTCGAAGTCGGCAACGGCAAGTGAAAACTACGTATTTTGCGCTGACATGCCATACGAGACATTTCTCAGCTTCATGGGCAAGATATGAAGAACTAACGGCCCCAGCGGTGACGGTTCATTCGAACCGCCACAATACGGTTAGTGGCGAATAGGAAAGCATGACCACATGCAAGTACCAAGAATGGGCATATTATTGCTTTTCATGTGCGCAGGGTGCACGACCGTCGAGCAACGAGAAGCGGCGGAGCAAAGCCGCTTTTCGTCATTCAACGGTATGACTATGGCCGCTTTCACTTCCGAAACGCTCATAACGCCGCACGATTTTTATGACGCGCAAGGCGTTCGCGTTTTCGTAGCCTACAAGTCGGCACCGGACCCACGTTTCGGTTGTAAGATGCTTATACGAGCACGAAATATGGGGGCGGGCGTAGCTGCGGATGACTGGACCATACAGGGAATAACTCGGCAAGGAGGCTGCGCCGGTATTTAAGCAGCCTTCACGGTTCAGCACAGACAGACGCATTATCCAGCGCCCGATAAACGGTCGCCTTGCTCAAACCGGTACGCGCCATGATATCCTTGATAAGCACCCCCTCACCTCTCAACCGGCGAATTTCGGCAACGACGTCCGGCGTTGCTTGGGTCTTTCGGCCGAACTTGGTGCCTTTTGCCTTCGCCTTAGCGATCCCATCCATTTGACGCTCTGCGCGTATTGCCGTCTCGAACTCCGCAAACACTCCCAACATTTGCAACATGGCGCGCCGGCGGGGTTACTCGTATCGATGCTCTGATCGAGAACGCGCAATTCTACCCCCTTGCCTTGCAGATCCTTCACAATTGCGAGCAGATCGGCCGCAGATCGGGCCAGCCTATCGATTTTCGTGATGACGAATGTATCGCCTTTCCGTGCAAACCGAAGCGCTTCCTTCAGTGCCGGGCGGTTGCTGTCGACGCCCGAACGTTTCTCTTCGAAGATATGATCGGGCTCGACGCCGAGCGCCAGCATCTTGTCGCGCTGCACTTCCAAGCTTTGGCCGATGGATGAAACGCGAATGTAAGCTACCAGCGACATGTCTCATATATCCTTAGAGTTAACGATAACAAATATATGAGACATAAAAAGAGACACGTCAAGCGACAGTCTCACAAAGTATACTTTTGAGGCGCGCCCATCGCCCCTTATTCATAAACCGCATCGCCTGCAAGGTGGTCGGGGGCGGCGTCGAAGGGCGGGGCCGCCCCCTGGCACACTCCGAACGCTCCAACGCTGGCGCCGCCCCACGTCCGCACAAATTTTCAGGGCGCGAGAAGTTTTTGGACATTAAGTCCGGCATCTTCAACGACAATAATACTTTGCGATTTAGGCGTTCTTAAAGACGGTTTTATCGCAAAATTGGAACGCGTATTTTTGACCTTAACGTAGTTTTCATAGGTCGATCATGAGCATCACGAACAGTAACTTGAAAGCGCCCTACTGTAATGCAGCGGATCTGGTATTTGATCTGAAACAAATCAAACACGACGACCATCCCGCATATTACTTGGGAAGCGCAGTGTGCAATCTGGAAGCCGCTGCTGTGAAAATCGCAATTACTCGTGACGACTATGAACTCATTGCAGCTGCGTTTGCTGGGGCAACAACAGAAACGCTTATGTCGTCCGCATCTCATCTGTACGTGGACGACGTAGGCCTCGGATTTGGCGCGGTGTTGCGCCTCTTGAAGCAATGGCTGCAGGCAAAGGAAGATCCCTTTAAGGGAGGTTTGCGCAGAGACATCCGAGTATTCCGCAACGCTCTGCACAACATAGATCTACGCGACCAGCGAAAGAGCGACGAATTAGCCAATCAATGTCTGAAAGTCACCAGGATATTCGATGAGACGCTGGCACCCTTCCAGTTTCTCTACTCTTCCCTCAATGAGACCTCCACTAATTGAAGGTACTGCTGGCATGGCTCGACCAACGAAATACACCTCAAGTTACAGCTTCACCGGGTTTCAGACGCAGTACCCGACGTCACCAATGCCTGCGCCCCGGCTCGATGAACAGTTCGACAATATCGCGCAGTCGCTTGGCCAGAGCATCGACGCAGTCAACGACATCCGCCGCGATGACGGGAAGCTGAAAAACGGAATTGTTACGCCTGAAAGCCTGGCTGCGTCTCTGAACATCGGTTTCACGATGGCCGGACAATGGCAAGTCGGCGAGCGCTACGACGCGGGCGATGGCGTGGTGCATAACCAGAAGTTTTACGTGGCGTTGGTCGCAAACACGGCGACATTGGCCAACGCTCCGGACGCAGATAGTGCAACGTGGGGCTATCTTTTCTCGGTTGACGATCTGGTCGTTGCGGGCGCACTGTCTATTCCGGTCGTATCCGGAATTGGCGATGGCGTGACGAAAACGTTCACGTTGCCTGTTGCGCCTGCCAGCGTGAACAACGTTTTTGCGAAAGTTGGCGTTAACGTTCTCAGCATCAACGCTTACACAGTCTCCGGCCCGTCCATTACGCTGAACACAGCACCTGCAATTGGCGTCGCCTATGAATTTCGCATTCTGTCGACGATCGCAGTAACCGAACTCGAACAGGCCGTTTATGACGCTCGGGATGTGGCAGTGGCCAAAGCAGCGGCAGCGGCCGGCTCTGCAACCGCAGCAGCCAATTCAGCGACAGCAGCAGAAGGAAGTGCCTCAGCTGCGGCTAATTCAGCCTCTGCGGCGAACACCAGCAAGAACGACGCTGCGGCATCTGCGACTGCAGCTTCAAATAGCGCCAGTGCGGCCACGATCAGCGCGTCGAATGCGTCAGGATCGGCCACATCTGCGGGTAACAGCGCAAATGCTGCTGCAGGGAGCGCATCGGCTGCTTCGACCAGCGCAGGAAACGCTGCGAACAGCGCGACAAACGCAGTCAGTAGCGCGACAGCGTCCGGGAACAGCGCTGCGGCAGCGGCAGGGAGCGCCAGTGCAGCCGCTATCAGTGAAGATAAAGCGGAGGACGCTGCGGAACGCGCGGAAACGGCAGCTTCCGGGGTTCAGTTTCCGGTTTCCTACTCACCACAGACGTTGACGTCGCCCCAGAGGAAACAGGCAAGGACCAACATCGACGCCGAGCAGCGTCAGGTATTAACTGTAACCAACATTAGTGCTCCAACCGTCTACATCGACCTCACTTTGCCGAGTGGTTACTCGTATTTTGAACTTCACGGTATCGACGTGTATTCAGATACAGAAAACGTGGCTCTAGCTCTTAACGTGAGTATCGACGGTGGCGCTAGCTTCATTACTGATAACTCGTATAGAAGCAGCAGAATTGTAGTTACTGGCGCAACAACTGGCTCATTTATTGGATCGGAAATTCTTACTTATGTAGTGATTGGAAGCAACGTATCCATAGACCATGGCATTCGTTTTCAAACGATCATCTATCCTGGCTATGGAGCAAAAGCCAAACCTGCTTTTTCTAGCATAGTAGGACTTCAACCAGCTATTGGTGGAGGGGGGTACAAAACGCAGATTATTAACGGAATGCTAATTACGGGCGGTACGGCCACCACCATACGCCTCTATATGGGCACCTCTAATATAGTTAGTGGAAAATTCGTGCTAGTGGGGGTCGGCTCATGAGCAATCTATCAGCATTGAAGGACGGCAAAGTTATCAAGGTCGATGAAACCTGGCTGCGGACCCGCGACAATGGCGATTTTAACAATCCCGTCCAGCTACTCATTTCACGGCTCGCGAACTCCGTCTCGGACTTCTCAGTTTGGGAAAACTGGCCGAAATAGATGCTGCGATTACCGGTGTCGCTGCAACTTCACTCCAGATCCCATTCAGCGTCATGCACGTTGATGGTCTGCGATCTGACATGCGCATTTTCCGGAACGCGCTGCATAACGCCGATCTCATATCCCAACGACAGCACCGGGAAGCCATCGACCCACAGCAGAAGACGCTACGCCTCGTCGAAGAAATTCTGGCATCCATCCAGCATCTTTTAGTTCTGCCGACTAGCGGAAATGTCGTCCGTTTTCACTCTAAGAATGGGAGAAAGGACGGCAGAAATGATCGAAGTTGAGTTGCCCGATGGCACAATCGTGGAGTTTCCAGACGACACCTCGCACGATGTCATGCGCAATGCGCTCTGGAAGCGCTTCGGAAAGCAAACCGCCACAGCCCAGCCAAAGCAACAGAACCCCTTCGCACGTGACATGGGTAAGCTTGAGCGAGCATTGGCAAACGAAAGTTTACGGCAGCCCGAAGTCTCACCAGCCGTCGTTGCACCTGAAGATGCGCGCGATGTAAACGGTATTCCAGGTGGCCAGACGACGGGTTCGCAACCTGCACCGACTGCCCTCGACAAGATACTTGATGTAGTCGACTATGCCGACAACACGGGCGCAGTCACGCTCAACGGCGCGCGACGCGGCGCTGCAGAGTTCGCAGCACTGCCCGGACTGGTCGTCGACGCTGTGAACAATGCACCAAGGCTGGCCAACCTGCTCCCCGGCGTTGAAGGCGTCGGTCCGATGTCGGAACGGCCGTTTCTTGGCTCGGCGATGATCGCCGACAGTCTCGACACGGCGATGACTGCTCCGGCGCAAGCCGGCGCTTACGCTTACAATCAAGGCGCTGAAGCTCTTGGATCCGATAGTCGCGTGCAGGCCAACCGCCAGCCGGAGGACGCTTTCCAGCGCGTAGCCTATCGCGTGGGCCGTGAAGTAGGCGCAACTGCCGTACCGGTCGGCGGCGCGCTTGGTGTGGCGTCGCGTGTCGGAGCCGAAGGCGCTCGCAATATGGGTCCACTCGGCCGAATGTTCGTTGAGCCACTTGCTGTTGCTCCCGGCACAGTGCTTCAGAAAGAGGGAGCGATGGCCGTGGGTTCCGGGATGGGCGCGGGTATTGCGAACGAAATGGCTGGCAACCCGCAAGAAGGAGATAATTTCTGGTCAGATTTTCTGGGTTCTCTCGCAGGAGCCAGCCTCACCGCTGCCGGATCCCGCATTCTTGGGGCAGGCAAGAACGCATACGGTGCGATCACTGGCAACCCGAACATGATGGATGAAGTCGCCGGGCAGGAAGTTGTCGACCGCATCATCAATAATTCCCAAGATCTGGCCGATCAGTTTGCGCAGTCTGGAGCAGTGAACACGAAGCCGTTGGCGGACCGGCTGCGGCAACCTTCGGCCGCTGAACGCGCTGTTCCCGGTTACGTCGCCAATATCGGCGACCGGAGCGGCGATACATCTTTGATGACATTTGCGCAGAACGTCGACATGGTTTCGCCAGGTGCGGCCAACGTTCGGCGGACAGCAAACAACGTCGCCATCGACGCAAGGATGGCCGAGCTGGCACCGCAAGGTGATCCAGCTGCGTTTCGCCAAGCGCTGGACAGTTACCGCGACCGGGCAATTGCTGATGCGATCAGTGAAGAAGAAATCGCTCGCGCAGTTTTCGGCGATGCAAATCAGGCTGTCCAGCCAACGCTTGGCAATGCCTCGGCACGCGGTTCATCTATCCGCGCAGGGCTGCAGGACGCCTACGATAATGTCAAGGCTGCCGTTAATAAGGCGTGGGAGCCGATCAACAACGCGCAGGTCGATGTTGATGTCGGCCCGCTTAGGGACCGCTTCAACCAGATCGATGAAAGCCTGCCTCTCAATGATCGGCAGCGGTTCCGCCCGACGGAAGCCAACATCCCCGCGCAGCTGGCGCCAGAACAGGCCGGCGCCCCCGTACAGACTGGTTTGCTGGACGCGTCTGGCAATCCGATCACCCGCACACCTGAAGCGGCCAGTGCGCAAGTGCCTTTGCAGGAAATCACAAGTGCACGTTCCGGCCTCACTGACGATATCCGGGCAAACCGCGCTGCGCAGCAAAATCAGGCAGTGCGCGTCGGACAGCAATATCGCAATGAGATTGACAACTTCATCGACCAGTCGATCCCGGTCGAGCTGCGGGAGCAATACGACACGGCCCGCGCCGCCCGCCGCGATCAGGCAGATCGTTTCGAGCGCCCAGGCACCGGCATCGCAGAAACGCTTCGGCCGCGTGAAGGCGGCGGGTATCAGCTGAACGATAACGCCGTCGCCGGACGTTTCGCGCAACCCGACAATGGCCGTCTTGACGACGTGCAGGCGCTTCTGCGGGAGGCGGGAGATGATCCTCGCGTTCGCAACGCTCTTGCAGATGAAGTTATGGCGCAGGTTCAGGCGAACCGTCTCGTTGATCGCCCGGAGGCACTTCAACGCTGGTTAGGCGACCGCTCGATCCTGCTCGACAATTTCCCCGAACTCCGCACGCGACTGCAGGACGCAGGTGCCGCACGTGAAGGTTTGACTGCCGCCGAACGCGCCCGGCAGGGAACAGAGAAGCGGCTGACGACCCCCGGTCGTTCGGCCACTGCCAGCTATCTGAAGTACGGTGACGAAGCGACCGTTGACGCGATCCGTTCTGTCACGCAAGGGCCACAGCCGCGGGAGGCCGCGCGTGAACTTCTGGAGGCAGCTGGCAACACACCGGAAGCCCGTTTGAACGCACGGTCGGCGCTTTGGGAAAGTGTGAAGTCGAAGAAATTCGCCGCTCCCGATGCGCAAGGTGCAGAACGTTGGGATGCGAAAAAGCTGAAGGCGATGTTCGACGACCCGAAAGTTTCGGCCGTTGCAGATGAACTTTGGGCGGACAATCCCGAGGATCTGAAGAACATCAAGGATGTTTTCAGCGCTCTGGCCGGAGCGGAAGGCAGCATCCGGCCACGGGCGGCGAACTCTTCCGGCACAGCGCAGGCACTGGCGAACAAGTACGATCCGTCCATGTCGGCTTCGTCGATCGCTTCGCGTGTACGAGGATATCACCGTGGAGTTATATCAGCTCCCATTCTGATCATCGATTTGGCGGCCTCGTACTTGAGAAACCGGACAGCGAAAGTGCAGGCACGGGCCATCGATCAACTGACAAGCGCCGTCGTGAACAACCCCGGCTTGGCCGCTGATCTGCTGGAAAAATACAATCCGGTGGACTGGGCCGCCAAGCGCAGGATGATCACTCAGAAGTATGGCGTACGCGCTACACAAGTTTTGAATATATTGGACGAAGCAAACGATCAAGACGACGTGCGTGACGCAGTTCTGAACGGCATCTAGAAACGACTATCAACAGCCGGGATTATTCTACTCACAGAGTAGTGTGAGTAAGAATGGGATACTCCCAACGCAAATCTGAAAAGCGGTTGCTCCGCAATTAGGTGCCTTTTTATGTTCCGTTTTACGCGGGGATCAAGTGGATTATAAATGGGAGATTTCACATATTCATATACGTTATCGTTTAAAAGAACGATCGGGGAATAATCCAACCGCCCACTCGATGTACCGCCCTGATTTCATTGAAACTTCACACCCGAAACGGCAAACTGACCAAGATAGTTTGATTATGCCAAAATCCGCTTGCTATCGGACGTGACGGCATTCATATACTGTTTAAATTCACGAGGAATTTTACTCGACGCGATGAATGTGGAGAACGGTATGAAGGCTATAGCCTTTTTCAACAATAAAGGCGGCGTAGGAAAAACTACACTTCTTTGCAATATTGCAGCCTATTTCGCGCAGGACGGCCTGCGAGTTTGTGTAGTTGATTGTGATCCACAGTGTAATGCGTCTCAATACCTTTTTCACGATGATTTTCTCGAAACTACATTTGACGATCCGCAGCAAAACATCGAAACTTTGTTCAGAGGTCTCATGGCGGGAGAAGGCCATGCTGCTCGGGCACCGGTCAAACGTTCCGCTGCATTTGGGGTAGACGCGGTGTGTGGAAGCCCAGGATTATCCATGGCCGAAGATTTTTTGGCCGAAGAATGGGCAGGGCTTAATACACAGCGTGGCCTTTCAAGCACGATGGTTTTCCATCGCATGCTTGGATCATTAACCGATTATGACTACGTTTTCTTTGACGTAAGCCCGTCTCTTGGCGCAATAAACAGAACTGTTCTGCTGTCGTGTGATTATTTTATTAGTCCTATGTCAATAGACATTTTTTCATTAAAAGCGTTCGAAAACATCAGTCGTTGGATGTCAAAATGGCACGCCCATTGGAATTATTCAGTAAATAGTCCTCAACTCGACGGAAATAACCAAACCGTTATTGATGCAAAATTGATAACGGGGGCGAAGTTTATAGGGTACGTTTCACAGCAGTATATTGCGAAGCGAGATGCCAGCGGCGAGCGACGGCCGGTGAAATCGTATGACGAAATCATAAAGCAAATTGACAGCCAGATTGATCAACATTTCAAAGGTTCTTTGCTGCCACCCAAGCCTTATGAAATTGGAAAAATCCCCAACTTGCATAGTCTCGCTCCGATGTCGCAATCGCGAAGAAAACCTATCTTTTCATTGTTAGCCGCTGACGGCGTCGTAGGGGCCCACTTCGCCAAAGTCAAAGAAGCGAAAGAAATTTTTGGCGAAGTTTCAGACGAAATACGAAAGCGGCTTGTGTAAAACATGCTCAGAGAAGAATGGCCGCAACCACTGATACGAGATATCGCTCGTCGGCGCGCGATTTTTGTTATTGGATCTGGTGTTTCTCGCCACGCTGTCGGCGCGGATAACGTAACGCGCCCGCCGGTATGGAAAGAATTTCTCAGAGATGCCGCTCAACGATTTCCTAACGCGGTTGAAACAGCGCATATCCATAGGGCGATCGACGACGGCGATCTTTTACATGCCTGCGAGTGGATTAAGAACCGATATGACGAGGATTGGGCGCCGTACCTTAGGTCTCGATTTACCGATCCGCGCTATACACCGAGTAGACTTCATGAACTGATTGCACTTCTAGATACGCGCGTCGTTTTCTCGCTAAACTTTGACGACATCTATGAAATTAAGAGTAGAGAGATAAATGAAGCGTCCCAGTTCACCAAAAATTATAGCGACACCGATGTCTGTGAGTTTTTAAGAAACGATGCAAGATATGTTGTCAAAGTGCACGGCAATCTAGCCTCGCCAGCATCACTCATATTTACTCAAGAGGATTACGCCCGGGCGCGTATAAAACATAGCTTGTTTTATTCTGCGTTCGACGCGGCATTATTGACGCATACTTTCTTGTTTATCGGCTGCGGCTACGGCGATCCTGATATCAATTTACTACTTGAAATCAGGCATTTAGCACTCAGCCTGGCTCGATCAACCCACACTATTTCTTGACGTCCGATGAAATATCGGATGACATGAAGAAGTCGCTTCGAAAGAATAGAAATCTAAAAACGCTTTGTTATGATAGAATAGATAATAATCACAGTGGATTGGTTGACGCCTTTGAACAACTTTATAGCAGAATAGTTGATGCCAGATCCTTGCTGATTGAAAATAGCAACTGGTGATGATTGTCCTTTACAGATGAATATTATTTAAGAAATTGTTGGCGGATGGGAGCAAACCTTTTTACATACCAAAGGATATTACGCCCGCACTTGCAGCGATTGAAATTTTGCCACAAAGCTAGCCGAAGCATTGCGGCTTAGGCCCAGTCATATGCAAATCGCCCGCTTATTGACTGCAATCACACTACAATGATGCGACATTTTCGCCATATGCCCATATGAATTGAGTGCTATAGGGGATAAGAAAACGGTTTATGAAGACTTTTGGCTCATTAAGGGTTAGCCTCGAAAAAGCTGGACGTTCGCTTCGGGGGTGGAGATCGCATGGCTTCGGCGCAACAGTTGATAGGCTTGGTGAAAAGCCACGCAGAGGGTGACGAAGACCGCTTCTTCGACCTCGCGATGCAATTGGCTGCTGCTGAAGAGCAAAAAGGCCATACAAGGCTTGCTGAACAACTGCGTCAATGGGCTGAAGCCGGGAAACCGGCTGGCGGCAAGCTTCCGGTTAAACCGACGCCTATTTCAGCACCCAGAGGTCCATTAGCTGATTTATTGTTCGCCAGCTACCCATCAGTGCGACTTGGTAATGTTGTCCTTACGGAGGATACGTCGGCTGAATTGGCCCAAATTGTTTTGGAGTTTCGAAGGCGGGAGCAGTTGGAGAAAAACGGTTTGCGACCCAGACAGCGTTTTCTGTTTGCAGGGCCGCCTGGAACTGGCAAGACATTGAGTGCCAGTGCACTGGCCGGCGAGCTCAAGTTCCCTCTATTCACTGTTCAACTACACGGCCTCATATCAAAATTCATGGGCGAAACCGCCCAAAAGCTGCATAGTGTATTTGACGCCATCCGAACGAACAGAGGCGTTTACCTTTTTGATGAAATAGATGCGTTGGCTAGCTCACGCGGCAACCCGAATGACGTGGGCGAAGCACGACGCGTCCTGAATTCGTTCCTTCAATTTCTCGATGATGACATTGGACCATCAATTATTGTCGCCACTACTAACCATGCTGGCCTTTTAGATCCTGCAATTCTTCGTCGTTTTGATTTGGTGCTTGAATATCAGTTGCCTGAGCCGGAGCTAATTGTCCACAGCATCCGGCAGCGGCTTGCAAATTTTACATTTGCAACGATAGATTGGCACAGAGTGGCAAAGCGGGCAGACGGCCTTTCTCATGCAGATGTCATATCTGCCGCGGAAGACGCAGCGCGACGTTTTGTTTTGGGCGAGGAAAATGCGATCTCGGAAGAATTGCTAGTGGGGGCAATAGACAGAAGACGATCGCTCCAACAAGTGGGTGCGATAAGTGGCGGAACGGGACAAACCACACTTTATTCTGAACAAGATAGGTCAGTCGAGAAGATACAAGCCAAACGGGGGAGGGTCGGCAAAACATCCAAGTGATGTTGATGATCGCCGCTCTCACGCTCTACAGCTATTGGCTTCATTAGACGCATTCATTCCCCCATCGGGTCCGGACGGCGCAGGCGTATACCTTGCATTGGAAGGGCGTTCCGGCGAACCGCTGGTTACAAAATCTCTCGAAAAGAGCGGCCTTAAACTTCTGAGATACGAAGATGGCGGTGAAGGAAACGGGGGCCCAGCTCACGCCGTTATTTTTGCTTCTCCTACGGGTGTACGAAACCTTCGCAAGAAAATTAAGGATTTTGGTGAAGGTGAACCGCGAAGGAGAAACGGCAAGGTTGGCAAGCCCCCGAATGCTGATCTGGTTCAAAGCATCGGCCAAATTGCTGAAGCTGGTTTAAGACGGTTGTGGCGTGGAAACCCAGACAGCTTTCCGACGGGCGATAGCGAATTCGGATGGGAAGTATGGATCGACAGAACCGGCGCAGAGAATTTTATTCAAAAAGCCAGACCATACGGCATACAGTTTTCGGCTGATCGCCTTAGCTTCCCTGAAGATATCGTTGTTTATGCTCAGGCTAGTGTTAAATCACTTGCTTATGCGATCAAAGATTTAGGAGCCGTTACTGCTTTAAGCACTCCGTCGTCAAAAGCTGAATACTATGACGCAATGGATAGTATTGCTCAAAATGACGAAGCGACTAAACTCGTTGCGAGAACAAAGTTTGAGCGAGTTAGCGACGATACCGTGTATGTTACGGTACTCGACACGGGCGTTGGGTTAAGCAATCCTTTGATTTCGCCAGCCCTGTCACGGGATGATCGCTTCGCAGCAGAACCGGCTTGGGCCTTGGAAGACAATCATGGTCACGGGACTTGTGTCGCCGGCATGGCTTTGTTTGGGGATCTTCAAACTGCACTCAGATCAACAACCGCAATAATCATCAAGCATCGATTAGAGGCCGTAAAGATAATTCCCGATGCCGGGGAAAACCCATACCATTTGTTAGGGACAGTAACAGAAAAAGGTGTCAACGCAGTCGAACAATCCGCATCGCGCCGCCGTGTGTATACCCTGGCAACAACCACCAGCGATGACACCCCGCACAGCGGTGCCCCCACCTCTTGGTCAACCGTCGTAGACCAACTTGCGGCAGGCGTCACAGGTGACACACCACAGCAACGTCTGTTCGTAGTTTCGGCGGGAAACACCGTACAAAACAAATACCGGGGTGGTGATTACCTATCCATTTGTCATTCGCCAGATCATGAGATTGAGGCGCCGGCGCAAGCATGGAATGCTATCACAGTCGGCGCTTACACTGAGAAAACGGTGCTTGAGGAAGGCACAAAAGGCAAACCAGTTGCCAAATTTGGCGACCTCTCTCCATCGTCCCGGACTGCTAGCTGGAACTCAACCTGGCCAATTAAGCCGGATGTAGTTATGGAAGGCGGAAACTGGGTAGATGATGGTTTCCCGCCCCCGATGAGGCACCCAGACTTAATGCCTCTCACAACCAGCAACCAGTTTCCTCAGCGAGCGTTCACGACTTTCGACGCCACGAGTGCTGCCACAGCAACAGCTGCCGGCTCGATTGCTAATCTTTGGGCGGAATATCCTGAACTTTGGCCAGAAACCATTCGTGCACTTTTCGTTTCTTCGGCCAGATGGACAGACCAAATGCGGTCCTATTTACCGCCAAACGCGGGAAAACGTGCTTATAAAGAGTTGTTTCAACGATATGGTTACGGTGTACCGAGTATATCTCGGGCACGGCGCAGCGCTAGTAACGCTTTCACACTAATCATCCAAGATGAGCTGACGCCATATAGATACGACCCAAAAAGAAAATACACCGGCCTCAATCAGCTGAAATTATTCAAATTGCCTTGGCCAACGCAGGCATTGCGAAAAATGGGTAGTGCCAGCGTAAATGTAAGGGTCGCTCTGAGTACGTTTCCAGAACCAAACCCTTCCGAGCCGTCACGAGGAAGGAAACTCGCTTACGCGTCCCACCATCTGCGTTTTAAGCTGCAAAGGCCTAACGAAAAGCCAGCCCAGTTTATGGCGCGACTTAACGCACTGAATGAAGATGATTTAGCCGATCTTGATAGCCTATCAATCAGGAGCACAGACGACGACGGTTGGCTTTTCGGCACTCAACAGCGGGACGTAGGTTCGCTCCATATCGACGAGCTCGACATACGTGTTAGCCAGGCTTCGGATATTGCACGGCGTTCGCATATTGCGGTTTTCCCCGTTGGCGGATGGTGGAAAACGCAATCTCAGTTCAACCCTTCACAAAAGACTGTTCGCTTTTCCTTGATTGTCGAAATGCAAACTGCTGCAGACATCGATCTTTACACAGAGGTGCAATCTGAAATCGACATCATGACAAAGACATCAACGGCAATTGTCACCTAAGTGGGTTTTGATTGGATCGAGAAGATACGAAACTTGTGGATTACCATCACATACAGCGGATTGTTGGTACTTTTGTTGGTATAGACAAGAAGGAGACATTAATTTAATAAGCTCATTCAATGAGTTAGGAGAGGAATTGACTGCCTCTTCTGGCACCATTTCCAAGTCTTCAGACCACTACCAAGGTCCAGAAGCACCCCAAAAAGCCCGCGCAAGCGGGCTTTTTTGTTTCTGGATTGTCGTCCCGACAGGATCAAGCTTCAAGCCGGTTAATCCGACCAACAGATTTGGCAGTCGATGCAGTTTTCTCCCTCAGAACGCGACGCTTTCTTCGAATTGCTGAAATGGCGGCGCGATGTCCGTCACTTCAGCGATAGAGCCATAGACGGCGGAATCATCGATGCTTTGCACGAAGCGATGGATTATGCTCCCTCCGTCGGCAATGCCCGCCCCTGGCGCGTGATTTCAGTTGAAACTGCTGCAATACGTGCAGCGGTGCACGACAACTTTCTGGAAGCCAACCGGTCGGCCGCACAAATCTATGAAGGCTCGCGCGCGGAGCATTACCGCGATTTGAAACTGGAAGGCATCCGCGTTGCTCCAGTGCAGCTTGCCATTTTTACCGAGACTGCGCCCGTCGAAGGGCAAGGCCTCGGCAGACAATCCATGGCCATTACGCTGGAGCACAGCACGGCAATGGCGGTCCAGAATCTCAATCTGGCGGCAAGATCGCTCGGGCTTGGCGTCGGTATGGTTTCCATTCTCGATCCACATGCAATGGAAACGCTTTTCAAGACTCCGCCCAGCTGGCGCTTCAGCCTCTATCTGTGCATCGGCTGGCCGCTGGCTGATGACGACTCACCCCTGCTGCACCGAAACGGCTGGCAGAAAAACAAAGCGACGATCTGGCATCGTTCCTAGAGCGCAAGAGACGCAAGGCGGCAGAAATACCTCCTGACAGTCCGCATCTATCCTGATCCGCCCCTACCTTGTAAGGTAGGCCCCGCGTGGCGGGCTTTCTGGGAGGAAAATCATGCGACGGATCATTGTTGGAACGTTCCTGAGCCTCGACGGCGTGATGCAGGCGCCGGGTGGGCCGGAGGAGGATCGTACCGGCCAATTCGAATATGGCGGCTGGACAGTGCCCTATTGGGACGATGTGGTTGCCGGAGCCATGGGTGAAAGCTTTTCCAAGCCGTTCGACCTGCTTTTGGGCAGACGCACCTACGATATTTTTGCTGCCCACTGGCCGCATCAGGTAACAGACCCCAACGACCCCGGCTTCGTATCCGGCGAAGGCGAGATCGCCAGAATGTTCAATGATGTAACGAAATATGTCGCGACGCACAGGCCGGAAAGCCTGAACTGGCAGAACAGTGAACTGCTGGGCGACGATATCATCGCCTCATTGAGAGCTATCAAGGCCACGGAAGGCCCTGACCTGTCAGTCTCGGGCAGCAGCGAACTGGTCCATCAGTTACTTGCCAGCGATCTGGTCGATGAGTTGCGGCTGTTGATCTATCCGGTCGTCCTTGGCAAAGGTAAGCGTCTCTTCGACGGGCAATCCGTGCCATCAGCCTTCAAGCTGGTCAGCTCCACCACATCGCCCAGCGGCGTCATCATTGCCAATTATCAGCGTTCAGGCGAACTCAAGACCGGATCTTTTGCGATGGACCACCCATCGGAAGAAGAAATCGAGCGACGTAAGAACCTTTCCTGATTCCAGCCGGGCTTCCCGAACCATTGGAGTAGAGAACCCGCCCCTTCGGCAAGGCTTTGTCAACAGCCCTATGAATTGTGCCTATTGCGCTGATCTCGTAATTGGCGGCACAATCCGACGTCCTTTGCTCTAATTCATTTGCTTACAAATATAATAACGGGGAGCGAATATGCGCCGTAAAGGCTTGCTGGAATTCGGGAGAAACAGAACGCTTTACGGCCTGTTTCTGTTCTGCGCGATCTGCGCCATTGCGGGCAGTCTCATGAGCTATAGTGGCGAGGATTCCGCCTGGCGCTGGCTGCACTATCTGACCAAGCCAACCGCAACCCTGCTGCTGCTCGCCGCCGTCCTTTGCGCCGAACGCCCCAAATCGAAATCCTATGGCTTTGCCGTCGCCTTTGGCCTGGCTTTTGCAGCACTCGGGGACTTTTTCCTGATGTTGCCTGGCGATTATTTCATGGCGGGCCTGATCTGCTTTCTCGTCACCCATTGCGCCTATATCTATGCGCTTTGCCGCCATACGCGCTTTGCCGCGCATAAAGGCGTTTTCGTCCTTTTTGCCATCGCAGCCTTGGCCATCATAGCAGGCCTTTGGTCGTCGCTGCCGACGTCGATGAAAATCCCGGTCGTCATCTATGCCGCAGCGCTCGGCATCATGGCGGCGCAGGCGATGAGCCGCGCGCTCGGCACCGAGCCGGAAACGCCACAGCGCTATGCCGCATGGCTCGCGGCAGCAGGCGGCCTCTTCTTCATGGCAAGCGACACGCTGCTTGCCTATGGACGCTTCAGCCTCGACATTCCGCTGAACGGTCTATGGGTGCTTGCAACCTATTATGCTGCGCAATTCCTCTTTGCCCGCTCGACCGAGGATTTTGCCTATGGCGACTGAAGAACAGGCATTGCAGCTCTCATTCGAGCGCCTGCGTCACGCATGGCTTGAAGACCGCCCGGCCTATGAGCAGCGTCTGGACGACCTGAAGCGCCTGCGCGAGCGGCTCGAAGCAAGACTGGATGAAATGGCGAAGGCCATCAGCGCGGATTTTGGTAATCGCTCGCTGCACGAAACCCTGCTCGGTGAAGCCAGTGTCGTCTTTGCCGAAATCGATGATGCCCTGCACAATCTCAAGCGCTGGATGAAACCGAAACGCCGTAAGGCAGGCTGGAAAATGTGGCCAGCCAAGGCCGAAATCCGTTATGTTCCGCTCGGTGTGGTGGGGATCATCGCGCCGTGGAATTATCCGGTCAATCTGGCCTTGGCGCCGCTTGTCGCGGCGATAGCAGCTGGAAACCACGTTTTCCTGAAACCGTCCGAACACACACCGCGCACAGCCGAATTCCTGCAAAGCATGCTTGCCGATGTGTTCCCGGAGGATCGTGTTACCGTGGCGCTTGGCGATGCTTCCCTGTCAGCGCAATTTGCATCACTGCCATTCGACCATCTCTTTTTCACCGGCTCCACTGCTGTCGGGCGCAAGATCATGGCGGCGGCGGCACCAAACCTGACCCCGGTGACGCTTGAGCTTGGCGGCAAGTCACCTGCCATCGTCAGCGAAAACGCCAATCTAAAACGCGCCGCCCGAGCGATCGCGACAGGAAAATTCTTCAACGCGGGGCAGACCTGCATCGCACCTGACTATGTTCTGATCCATCACAGCAAGCGCGACGAATTCGTGAACCTTCTGCGTGCCGAAATGCAGGCACGTTACGGCAGCGCATCAGCGGAAAAAGACCGCACGACGATCATCAACGATGCTCAGGAAGCGCGACTGTCGGAACTCCTGGCCGATGCCGCAAACAGGAGCGAGGTCGTCATTGAGCTTCCGGCAGGCTCCGAACAGCCGCGATCAACGGCGCCTGCGCTCGTGCTGGAACCTGACGCCGACAGCACGATCATGCGAGAGGAGATTTTCGGCCCGCTTCTGCCAATCGTCAGCTATCGCCTGCTCGACGATGCAATCGGCTTTGTTCTCAAGCTTGACCGCCCGCTGGCGCTTTACTGCTTCAGCGATAACACTGCAGAAATTGAAATGATGCTCAGCCGTATCGTTGCGGGCGGCGTCTGCGTCAACGACACGCTCTACCATTCGCCTGCAGCAGCCTGCCATTCGGCGGGGTGGGTGCAAGCGGTATGGGCCAGTATCATGGCCATGACGGTTTTTTGACCTTTTCCAAGGCAATGCCCGTCCTGACCAAATATGCCCCGGCTCCGAGCGACCTCATCAAGCCGCCCTATACCGGCCTCACTGACAGGCTGATCCGTTTCATTGCAAGATGAGGTTGGGAACTATGCCAACATCCTCCGCGTTCGGATATTGAGATCGCCTGATTGTGTAGGGAATTGCTATTCAAACAGAGATACAATCTGACTATATAAAGACTGATCGCCGGTTCATTTCTCCGGCATAGTCATAGTCTTTCAGAACAGAATACCTGACAGGTGAAAAACGGGTGCTGAAAAAGAAAGAACCAAACCGGATATCGAAGTCCATCCTGACTGCTATCCGGAACAGGCCGGGTTTCAGGCCGCTCAACGCCAATATTACCGGCGGTGATATCGTCATTGCATCCTACAATGTCCACAAATGCATCGGTATCGACAAACAGTTCAACCCGCAGCGAACGGCTGAAGTCATCAGTGAAATCGACGCGGATGTGATTGCCCTGCAGGAAGCCGACAGGCGTTTCGGCGAGCGTTCCGGCCTGCTTGATCTCGGCCTGCTTGAGCGCCGCCATGGGCTCGTCCCGGTCCCCATTACCGCGACAATGCCCAAGGGCCACGGCTGGCACGGCAATGTGCTTCTGTTTCGTGAAGGCGTGGTGCGCAATGTGCAGCAGCTCAAGCTTCCCGGTGTTGAACCGCGCGGCGCTCTGGTTGCGGACCTACAGTTTCCGGCAGGCCCCCTGCGCGTGATCGCCGCGCATCTTGGTCTTCTGAAACGCTCCCGTGAGCAGCAGGCCGAAAGTATTCTTACTGCCTTGCAGGAGGCCGATACGGTGCCGACCCTGCTCATCGGCGACCTCAACGAATGGCGCATCGGCAAGCGCTCGTCGCTCGCTGCCCTCATGCCGACATTCAACCATGTCGCCACAGCAGTCCCGAGTTTCCCGTCGCGGTTCCCGGTTTTTGCGCTGGATCGCGTGCTCGGAGCACCGCACAATCTCGTCACATCGGTTGAAGTGCACAACACGCCACTGGCGCGCCTGGCATCCGATCACCTGCCCATCAAGGCGCATCTTGACCTCAAATCGGCAACGAACCTGCTGGAAGAATTCAGCCCGGAAATATTCACGAGCAGGACGGGATAATTCTCAGAGATACGGCGAACCCAGCCATATAATCCGGTCCAGCAGACGCTCCAGAAATGGCCTGTTCTTGAGACGCGCAAGATTGACCTCGCGGCTACCCTCGATCACCTTGCCGATGCGTTCTTCCACCTGACGCGCCACGTCGCGGTCGAGAATTTCAAGATCGACCTCGAAATTCAGTCGCAGCGAGCGCGGATCAATATTGGACGATCCGACATAAGACCAAGCACCGTCGATGGTCATCAGTTTCGAATGATTGAAAGCGCCGCCTGCCCGCCAGATGCGGCAACCATCCTTCAACAGCTGGTCGAACTGCGCGCGCATGGCGCGATCCACCAGCTTCAGATTGTTGACGCCCGGCACGACGATATCGACTGACACGCCGCGCCGCGCCGCCGTCACCAGCGCGCTGATCAGTTCACGGTCCGGCAGAAGATAAGGCGTCATGATGAGAATATGCTGCTCGGCAATCGAGAAAGCGCCCATCATCATGCGCTGGTTGGTTTCCACATTCTTGTCGGGGCCTGACCCGACGACACGCACCAGCGTTCCCGTTCCCGGCGGGTTTTCCGGCGGCGCTATCTTCCATGCCTCGCCGGTCAGAAGTTCGCCGGTCGCAAAGCGCCAGTCTTCGGATGCAATATGGAAGAGATCGGCAATCGCCGGGCCTTCAAGCTTGAAATGCGTATCGAAGGCAACCGCTTTGCCCGCGATCGCACGCACGAAACCCGCTCTGATATTCATGCCGCCGGTAAAGGCGATCTTGCCGTCAACAATGAGAATTTTGCGGTGGGTGCGCAGGTTCGCATAAGGCAGGCGCAACCCGATGATGATGTTGCCGTTGAACACATCGACGGCAACACCCTTGTCCTTCAAAAGCTTCACGATGCTCGGAAAGGAATAGCGCGCGCCGACAGCGTCGACCAGCACCCGCACTTCCACACCGCGCTTGACCGCATCACCCAGAGCATCGGCAAATTTTTCGCCAATGGCGTCCCGGTCGAAAATATAGGTTTCCAGCATGATGCTGCGCTCGGCTCTGCTTATCGCGTCGAGCATAGCGGCGTAGGCTTCGTCCCCCGTTTCCAGCATCTCGATGCTGTTGCCGCTGGTGAAATCATAGAGGCTGACGGCATCGCCCAATATCTTCATCGCCCCGAACTGGCGTCCGAAGGCGGCGCGCACGAGGTCGTTCGTCGTATCGAAATGCGACAGGTGATAGAGCGCGATCTTGCCCATATTGGCGCGCTGGTGGGTGAGCGTCGACCGCCGGATACGGTTCACGCCCGCAATGGCATAGACCACCGCCCCGACGATGGGCGACAGCACGATCACGCCTACCCAGCCGATGGCCGTGCGTACCTCGTCCTTCGTCATCGTCGCGTGAATGGCGGCAATCGCGCCCAGAACGCCCGACAGAACGAACAGGATATGCGGCCAGTAGTGGGAAACGAGATCGAACATCACATGAACTTTAAGCGGAAAACGACTGCAATAGCAAAGAGATATAATGCGCGGTCGAGCGAACGAACAGAGTAGACAACGATGATCCCACCCGCCTCGCACAAAAGCTGGTCAAATCCCGGACATGCCTTATATGGTTCCCGAGGCATGACAATTTGAGGGACGTCTCATGGCAACAGCTCATAATGATTTCGACCGCCCGACCTTTCCAAAGGAACTTTCCAGCAAATGGGGGTGGTTCGTCGCCCTTGGGGTCGCACTGCTGATCCTCGGAGGCATCGCCTTCGGTAATCTCGTTCTGGCCACCGTAGTCTCGGTCTACTATGTCGGCCTGATGATGCTGATTGGCGGCGTCATCGAGATCATTCACGCCTTCGGCGTCAAAACATGGGGCAGCTTCTTCTTCTGGCTCCTGAGCGGCCTGCTCTACACGGCAGCCGGTATCGTCGCCTTCATCAATCCGGTGCTGGCGGCTGGCGTGATGACCTTCCTTCTGGCGGCAGCTCTTCTCGGCTCCGGCGCTTTCCGCATCTGGCTCGGCTTCAAATCGAAACCGTCCGCCGGTTGGGGCTGGATCGTCGCAGCCGGTGTCATCACCATGCTGCTCGGTCTCATCATCGCCATGCAATGGCCGGTCAACAGCCTGTTCATTCTTGGTCTTTTCCTGGCGATAGACCTGATCTTCCAGGGCTGGTCCTTTATTGCCTTCGGCCTTGGCATCAAGAGCCGATAAACATCACAGATCACTGGCAAAGCGGCGCGCACTGCGCCGCTTTTTCATTTGAACTCGACCTTTCGGCCAAGTCCTGCTAGATGCTCCCCAACATCTTCGCGGCGCGCTTTCACGCGCAGCCCAACGTTTCGCCATCACGAGTTTCTTCATGCCCGCTGACCATCCCGTTTCCAAGCGCCGCACATTCGCGATCATCGCGCACCCGGACGCCGGTAAGACCACGCTGACCGAAAAGCTGCTGCTGTTCGGCGGCGCCATCCAGCTCGCCGGTGAGGTGAAGGCCAAGAAGGACCGCATCCAGACCCGGTCGGACTGGATGAACATCGAACGCGACCGCGGCATCTCGGTCGTCACCTCGGTGATGACCTTCGAATACAAGGATTGCATCTTCAACCTGCTCGATACACCGGGCCACGAAGACTTCGCAGACGACACCTACCGCACGCTGACTGCTGTGGATTCCGCCGTCATGGTCATTGACGCCGCCAAGGGTATTGAGCCGCGCACGCTGAAGCTGTTCGAAGTCTGTCGTATGCGCGACATTCCCATCGTCACTTTCGTCAACAAGATGGACCGCGAAGCGCGCGACCCGCTCGAAATCCTCGATGAGATCGAAGAAAAGCTGGCACTCGACACGGCCCCGATCACCTGGCCTATCGGCTCAGGCAAGAGCTTTGCAGGCACCTTCGACCTGCATAACGACACGATGCGTCGTCAGGACAATGAAGAGCAGCCAACCAAGGTCAGCGGCCCGGAAGAAGCCGCCGCACTGCTGCCTGAAAACGAACGCGAGGCATGGCTCGAAGGCGTGGAACTGGCACGCGGCGTCTGCCGTCCGTTCGACCTCGCCTCCTTCCGCGAAGGTCATATGACGCCGGTTTATTTCGGTTCGGCGCTGAAGAATTACGGCGTGCGCGACCTCATCGAAGCTTTCTGCGATTTCGGCCCCTCACCCCGCGACCAGCAGGCCGACACGCGCATGGTTGGCTCCACCGAAGACAAGATGACCGGTTTCGTGTTCAAGATTCAGGCCAATATGGACCCGAACCACCGCGACCGCATCGCATTCCTGCGCGTCTGCTCGGGCAAGCTGTCGCGCGGCATGAAGGCAAAGCTGGTGCGCACCGGCAAGCCAATGAGCCTGTCTGCGCCGCAATTCTTCTTCGCACGTTCGCGCCAGATTGCCGACGAAGCCTTTGCGGGCGACGTGGTCGGCATTCCGAACCACGGCACGCTGCGCATCGGCGACACGCTGACCGAGGGTGAAGATATCCTGTTCCGTGGCGTGCCGAACTTCGCGCCGGAAATCCTGCGCCGCGTGCGTCTGGACGACGCCATGAAAGCCAAGAAGCTGCGTGAAGCGCTGCAGCAGATGGCCGAAGAAGGCGTCGTACAGCTCTTCGTGCCTGATGACGGTTCTCCAGCCATTGTCGGCGTCGTCGGCGCTCTTCAGATCGACGTTCTGACCGAACGCCTGAAAGTGGAATATTCGCTGCCGGTCGGCTTTGAAATGTCGCGCTTCTCGGTCTGCCGGTGGATTACGGCAGATGATCCGGCCGAACTCGACCGTTTCATCGCCTCGCATCGTGCCGATATCGCCCACGACCTCGATCACGATCCGGTCTTCCTTGCCCAGAACGGCTTCTCTCTCAATTACGAAGCCGAACGCTGGAAGGATATTCGCTTTGCCACCGTCAAGGACTATCAGGTCCGCGACAAGGCCTGATACGGTAAGGTGATATGACCGATCCTGTTCTGGCTGCTCTCGATTTGCCCGATGCACTGCTGCATCGGCTTACCGGTTATAGCAGCCAGCAGGATGAGCTTGGCCGCTCGACCGCCAATGTCCTGCTTCTCGATCATGACGAACATGAACCGCTCGTTCTGAAAATCGAACCGGCAAGTACCGTCAGCGAACTTGCCGGTGAAGGCGCCCGGCTCGAATGGCTCGCAACGCAGGGATTGCCTTGCCCCAAGGTCGTTACGTACGAGACGCAGGCCGACCGCCACTTTCTTTTGATGACGCGCCTTGCCGGATCGGACCTCGCCTCATCTGTCGGCACTCTCCCGGCGGACCGCATCGTCTCCATTCTCGCGAAAGCCTTGAAGGCGCTGCACAGCGTCGATCCCGCCGCTTGTCCCTTCGACCACCGGCTGGACCGTCGCATTGAAGACGCGCGCAAGCGGGTCGAAGCCGGTGCCGTCGATGAAGATGATTTCGATGACGAGCGCGAAGGCCGCAGCGCCAAAGACCTGTTCACCGAACTTTGCCGCCTGAAACCGTCACAGGAAGATGTGGTCGTGACTCACGGCGATGCTTGCTTGCCAAATTTCATGGCCAGCGAATGTGCATTCACAGGCTTTATCGACTGCGGCAGGCTCGGCCGTGCAGACCGCTATCAGGATCTTGCACTAGCCTGCTGGAGCATTCGCTACAATCTGGGCGACGAATGGGTACAGCCTTTTCTCGACATTTATGGCGGCCCGGCAATCGACGAAACGAAAATTGCCTATTACCGTTTGCTGGACGAGTTTTTCTAAACCGGCATCGCTCAAGAACGCTTAGCCTTTCGTTTCCAAAAGCCGCTCAGCAATCTTCTCCGCCAGTTTTTCAGCCACTTGTTCCTTGCTCATTTCCGGCCATTCCTCGATGCCGGAACGGCTTAGAATGCGGACATGATTGCGGTCGCCACCCATGACGCTGCTGCCATCCGGCGCATGCGAAACATCGTTGGCGACGATCCAGTCCGCGCCTTTCTTCTCAAGCTTGGCTCTCGCGTTTCCGGCCACGTCCTGCGTTTCAGCCGCAAAGCCCACCACAAGACCGGGGCGCTTGTCGCTATGACCGACGCCGGCCAGAATGTCAGGGTTTTCGACCATGGCAAGCGTCGGCGCGCTTTCACCGGGTTTCTTCTTGATCTTCTGTCCGGCTTCATTGGCCGTGCGCCAGTCGGCAACCGCTGCAACCATAATTGCCGCATCGGCAGGAAGATGCCGCTCCACAGCAGCCTTCATTTCACGCGCCGTCTCGACATGAATGACATCGACGCCTTCGGGGTCAGGAATGGTGACCGGGCCGGACACCAGATGCACCGTCGCGCCGAGCCGCGCCAGCGCCGCCGCAATAGCGTGGCCCTGCTTGCCCGACGAACGGTTGGCAATGTAGCGCACCGGATCAATTGGCTCGTGCGTCGGGCCGGACGTCATGACAATGGTTTTGCCTGCAAGCGGCTTTGCCTGCGGAGCAAGCAGGTTCTCGATCGCCGCGACAATCGCCAACGGCTCGCTCATACGTCCGGTTCCGGCTTCACCGCTTTCCGCCATCTCCCCTCTCTCCGGGCCGATGAAGCGAACGCCGTCTTTTTCAAGCGTCAGGCGGTTGCGTCTGGTCGCGGGATTCTCCCACATGGCCGGGTTCATGGCAGGCGCAACAAGCACTGGAACTTTGCGAGCAAGCAGCACCGCACTGGCCAGATCATCGGCAAGCCCGTTCGCCATCTTCGCCATCAGGTCCGCAGTCGCAGGCGCGACGACGATCAGGTCCGCATCGCGGGCAAGCCGGATATGCCCGACATCCTGCTCGTCCTCACGCGAGAACAGATCGGTGAAGACATGATCGGCAGAAACTGCGCCAATGGTCAGCGGTGTCACGAATTGCTGCGCTGCAGCCGTCATCAACGGGCGCACATGCGCGCCACGTTCGCGCAGACGGCGGATGAGGTCCGGCGTCTTATAGGCGGCAATGCCACCACCGATAATGAGAAGAATGCGCTTCCCGGCCAGCGACGCACCCGCACCGGGAGACACTGCAACAGCCTGTGGAGCTATATCCTGCCCGGCCAGCAGAATGCGTGCTTCCTCTTCCATGGAGCGCCCGTTCTGCGCTGCCCTGATACGCAGCCGTTCCTTGGCGTCATCATCGAGATTACGGATGGTAATGCTGGCCATTTGATTGCACCCGCTTGTTACAAGTGCAATCATTGAAATCACTTTAGAAGGTAGATGTCACCTTAAAAGTGATCCTACAGCCAAATATAAAGCTTAATCGCTATCGCTGCGAGTGAGACCGCAATCACCACCTGCGCGATGCGACCCCAACGTGAGTGGCGCGCTTCAGCCCGGCCGATAGCTTCTGCCGTCGCTTCGTCAAAGCGCAATCCGTTCGCAGCCATATCGTCCAGAGCAACGGAAACACGTTCCACACGCGCAACAAGTTCCGGTGTCTTACGCGTGAAATGCAGCAGCGAATAAGCGCTGTCCTTCGCATCGGCAAGCATACCTTGCGGTCCGAGATTCCTGGCGATCCAGTCGCCCACCACCGGTTCCGCAGCCTTCCACATGTTGAAATGCGGATCGAGCGTGCGCGACACACCTTCGACCACAACCATGGTTTTCTGAAGCATCAGGAGTTCCGGTCGGGTCTCCATGTCGAAAAGCTCGGTTACTTCGAACAGCAGCGTGAGCAGCTTGGCCATGGAAATGGTTTCCGCCGGCTGACCGTGGATCGGCTCGCCAATGGCGCGGATAGCCTGCGCAAAGCTCGCCACATCATGCGTATGCGGCACGTAGCCTGCTTCGAAATGCACTTCCGCCACGCGCATATAATCACGCGTGATGAAGCCATAGAGAATTTCGGCAAGGAAACGCCGCTGCTGCTTGTTGAGCCGCCCGGTGATGCCAAAATCGACCGCAACGATAATGCCTTGCGGATCAACGAACAGATTGCCCGGATGCATGTCGGCATGGAAAAAGCCATCGCGCAGCGTATGGCGCAGGAAAGACTGGATCAGCGTTTCGGCCAGTTTCTTGAGATCAAAACCGGCAGCGGCCAGCGCCGAAATATCCGACATCTTGGTGCCGTCGATCCATTCGAGCGTCAGCACATCGCGACCGGTGCGCTCCCAGTCCACCTGTGGAACGCGGAACCCCGCATCGCCCTTGATATTCTCGGCGATCTCGGACAGCGCTGCCGCTTCAAGACGCAGATCCATCTCGATGCGGGTTGTCTGTTGCAGCGTCTCGACAACCTGAACCGGGCGCAGGCGGCGCGTAAACGGAACATGACGCTCCTGCATGCGCGCGACCATGTAGAAACCTTCAAGGTCGCGGACGAAACGCTGGCGCACGCCCGGACGAATGACCTTGACCGCAACCTTCTGGCGCGTTCCGTCTTTCATGATTTCAGCTGGGTGAACCTGCGCCATCGACGCCGCTGCTATCGGCGCATCGAAATGCAGGTAAAGATCATCGATCTTGCGGCCAAGCGAACCTTCGATAGCAGCAACCGCGTCGACCTGCGGGAAGAAGTCGAGCCTGTCCTGCAAAAGTTCGAGATCGGCAGCGACATCGCGCCCGACAATATCGGGCCGTGTTGCCAGAAACTGGCCGAGCTTCACATAGGACGGACCAAGCTTGTTCATGGCCCGCGACATACGTTCGGAACGCTGCATGTGACGTGCGCGCGGACGCGCCAGAAGACCGGCAATCTTGTGCCCGAATGCCGGAAGGCCAGAGAGCCCTTCCACCGGCAAGGCGCTGATAACGCCTTCACGTGTCAAAACCCATCCGGCCCGCATCAGCCGGAAAGCGGCGGATAGATTACTCATGCCCCGATGCCCCGTTCCTGACCCCAACTCATCACAGGCACAATCAAAGCTTCCAGCCGGAATGCAGCGCGGCAATGCCGCCAGTGAAATTGCGATAGCTCACGCGCTCGAAACCAGCCTTCTCGATCATCGCGGCAAAATCCTGCTGCTTGGGGAATTTGCGGATCGATTCGACCAGATAGCTGTAGGAATCGGCATCGCCGGTAATCATCTTGCCGATACGCGGAATGGCGTGGAACGACCACTGGTCGTAAACCTTGTCGAGAACCGGCAGTTCAACCTCGGAGAATTCGAGGCAAAGGAAACGACCGCCCGGCTTCAACACGCGATAAGCTTCGGACAGCGCCTTGTCGATATGTGGAACATTGCGAATGCCGAACGAAATCGTGTAAGCATCGAAGCTCGCATCTTCAAATGGCAGCTCTTCGGCACTGGCTTCAACAAATTCGAGATTGTCGGCAAGGCCCTTCTTGATCGCCCGTTCACGACCGACGCCGAGCATCGAGCCATTGATATCAAGAATGGTGACATGGGCCTGACGACCGGAAGCCTCCACAATGCGGAAAGCAATATCGCCGGTGCCGCCTGCAACGTCGAGCGAGGTCCAGCCGGGGCGCTTCGATGGTGCCAGCCATGCGATCATCGCATCTTTCCAGACGCGGTGCATACCCGCCGACATGAGATCGTTCATCACGTCGTACTTGCTGGCGACCTTATGGAAAACGTCGTTGACCAGACCCTGCTTTTCGCTTTCGTCGACCGCCTTGAAGCCGAATGAATGCTCCATGCCACCTTGTGCGCCCACGCGGTCCGCATTGCCGTTCTGCTGGCTCATAGCTCATCCTGCTTTTGAATATTAAGACGAAAACGATTTCCGTAATGCATATAAAGCTTGTGCCAGACGATACAAGCAGAGACCGTCCTCCACTACCCCTTTTGTGATCCGGCACTTGTGAACTGTCTTGCGTTAGCGTTTAAAAATGGCCAAAGAGACATAAAACTGTGTGTGCGCGCTTGGCCCGGCGTTTTCTCCGGCGCAAACTGCCGCTAAAGTCAAAAAGATAACAAGAAAAGTGGAAAGATCATGGGCGTTACAGTCGTCAGCCATCCGCTTGTCCAGCACAAGCTCACCATCATGCGCAAGAAGGAAACGTCCACAGCCAGCTTTCGGCGGCTGCTGAAGGAAATATCGCTGTTGCTCTGCTATGAAGTGACACGCGATCTCGAACTGACCACCATGCCGATCGAAACCCCGTTGATGCCAATGGACGCGCCGGTCCTTGAAGGCAAGAAGCTTGTCTTCGCCTCGATCCTGCGCGCAGGCAATGGCCTTCTCGAAGGCATGCTCGATCTGGTACCCGCCGCGCGCGTCGCCCATATCGGCCTTTATCGTGATCACGATACGCTGCAGCCGGTCGAATATTACTTCAAGGCGCCGGAAGACATCGTCAACCGCCTCATCATCGTGGTCGACCCGATGCTGGCCACCGGGCACTCGGCAATCGCAGCCATCGATAAGCTGAAGGAACGCGGCGCGACCAATATCCGCTTCCTCTGTCTGCTGGCGGCACCGGAAGGCATCAAGCGCTTTACCGAAGCCCACCCGGATGTCGACGTGTTCACGGCCTCCATCGACGAACGTCTCGATGAAAAGGGCTATATCGTTCCCGGTCTCGGCGATGCCGGCGACCGTATGTACGGTACGAAGTAAGCATTAACCCGCACCTGCTAATGTGCCTGGAAACGGGGGCAGCATGGCGCGGGTTTTTACGATCCTTCTGGTATTTGCGGGACTGGCAATTGCCTTCCCGCTTCTGTTTGAAAAATTCGGGCAACAGCCTAAAGCCGGTTCAAACACATCCGCGACAGCTTCGACTGCTCCTTCGCAAAACCCCGCCGCCTATAGCGGACGCCGCACGCAGATCACACCGGACAGTCGTGGCCATTTCATCACGGACATAAAAATTGCCGGGCAATCCCTTCGTGCAATGGTGGACACGGGGGCGAGCGTGGTTGCGATCAACGCAAACGCTGCACGACGCATCGGCCTGTCGCTCAAACCCGATGATTTCAAATATCGCGTCTCGACCGCCAATGGCGAAACCCTTGCTGCATCCGCCATCCTGCCCAGCATCGAAATCGGACGCATTCGAGTAGAGGATGTGGAGGCCATGGTTCTGCGTGACGATGCCTTGTCCGACACACTTCTCGGCATGAGCTTTCTGAAACGTCTGCGTCACTATGAAGTTTCAAACGGCGTACTCGTGCTGACGCAATGATGTGATACCGTACTTCCGATATGGATCGAAAGTGGCTAAACCCCACTGACCACCGACGCCCAAATACCAATGGAAGCCAGCCATGACACCGGACCAGCGCCTGACCGAGCTCGAAATTCGCGTAGCCGAACAGGAAAAGACAATCGACGAGTTGTCATCCGTTCTGGCCGAACAATGGAAAACCATAGACCGGCTTTCCAAGAAGCTCGGCGCCTTGACCGACCGCTTTCTGGAACTGGAAGAACAGACTGCTCCGGACGTACCGGTCACCAAACCACCGCACTGGTAACACCATGCTTCAGATTGCCTCCCTCGCCGACCGCCCCGATCTCGTGCCCATTTGTGCCGCGTGGAACCATGCGGAATGGGGCGAATTTAGCGGCTCCACCCTCGAACAGACCGTCAAGGCTTTTAACGACATCTCCCGCGAAGACGATGGGCAGATAGCGCGAGTTGCCCTCTGGAACGAACAACCCGCCGGTCTTGCCCTTCTGATCCACAACGATCTGGAAACACATCCACATCTGAAGCCATGGGTGGCAAGTGTGTTCGTCGCGCCTGACTATCGCAGTAAAGGCATTGCCAAAGGTTTGGTTGGCGCCATCGAGGATGCCGCGCGGGAACTCGGCTATGCGGAAGCTTATCTTTACACAGACAAGCCCGACCTTTACCGCCAGATCGGCTGGAGCGATTTCGAGCATCTGGAAGGCGACTATGCCGGGATGCTGATCATGAAAAAGAAAATCGCGCGGTAAGGACCGCGCGATCTGTTGATTACAGCCCGCTTATTGTGCCAGCGGGATCGGGCAGCTCACGCCAGTGCCGCGCAATCCGCAATAACCATTCGGGTTCTTCGCCAGATATTGCTGGTGATAGTCCTCGGCATAATAGAGCTCCGGCGCATCCTCGATTTCCGTGGTGATCGGACCGAGACCACGACCGGCAAGCGCCTGCGAATAGGCTTCCCGGCTCTTTTCCGCCACATCACGATCTGCCTTGTCGAAAGTATAGATGACTGAACGATAGGTCGTACCGATATCGTTGCCCTGCCGCATGCCCTGCGTCGGATCATGCTCCTCCCAGAAAAGGGTCAGCAGCTCATCGAGGCTCACGACCTTCGGATCGTAGACAACCAGCACAACTTCCGCATGGCCGGTCAGCCCCGTGCAGGTTTCCTCATAGGTGGGGTTGGGCGTGACCCCGCCCGCATAACCGACAGCCGTTACATATACGCCTGGCACCTGCCAGAACAGGCGCTCGGCACCCCAGAAGCAGCCCATTCCGAACAGAACCTGCTTATAGCCTTCCGGCCATGGTTCTTTCAGCGGGCGACTATTGACGAAGTGGGTCGCAGATGTCGGGATCGGTTGCGCGCGTCCCGGCAAAGCTTCATCCGTCGAAGGCATCAGCGTCTTCTTGCGATAGCTGTCCAAGAAACTCATGGTATCCACCTCCTGATTATCGAGCGGTGAAGCGTCCCAGAGGGCGCTCCCGACGATGACCGATTGCATAGAATAAAAGGGCGAGAATGCCGAAAAGAAGCCAACCCGGTCGCTCAAGCAAAGGGATGCAGACGGCATTCCAAGCTCCTGCCCCTATATAGTGTGTCACGAACGTTTCTACATCGGCCAATGTCTCGGGTGCGTTGCGCGACCACATGGAAAAAAGCGGCTTCGCTATGAACTGCGACGCGCCGACGGAACGCGCGCCGTCAAGGACCGCGAAAATCACCGCCAAAGCCAGAAAAACAACCGCAAAACTACGCAATACAAATCGGATCACGATTCTCTGCCCCGGATTTCCTACCTTGATTTCGACGCCGGTTTTCTGACCGGTCTCCCGAAGATTTGTCTTTTTGATGTTGCTAAAGCATAGCACACAGAACCCGTCAGGCTCAAAGCCAAGCTGGAACACTATTGCACGATTAAAATAAAATATAATAATTTCAGACAGTTATATCGTTGATATCACTCTTTACACAGGCTCTGCGATTTAGACGCAAAAACTTGCAAATAGCTGTTGAACATATGCATTTTCTGGCTATATTCGCGCCGCACCCGCTAGTTGGCGATTAACCAGCGCCTGTTTCGAAAAGCGGTGTCACGTTTGCAGTCAGTTTTCACCGTGAGACACGGTTTCCCGACAGCAAGGCAGACGGAGAGGTGGCCGAGTGGTTGAAGGCGCACGCCTGGAACGCGTGTATACGGGAAACCGTATCGAGGGTTCGAATCCCTCTCTCTCCGCCATTTCGGTACAAAACCGGGAACGCCGATTCCCGCCGACTTCCCTCCTTTAGCGGCCACAAGCGTCCTCAACAGGGTGCCTTTGCTCCCTTTGATGTAGATTGCGTCGTCGGCGACCTCGACGCGCTGGGCGAAGGCCCGGACGTGATCCCGCCGATAGCCGCCCTCTCCGAGCCGAAGCCGGGTCCGGGCTTCCGTGGCAAGTTCGCGCACGGCCGCACCTGTCAGCGCATGGTGCGTCGAGCTTTGGAGCATCGCTTCGACTCGGGCGGCATCGGCTCGCGCCTGATCCCGAATCGCGGTTAGGCCGGCAATGCGTTCGCTAAGAGCGGATTCGGCCGGGTCGAGCGAACCCGCCTCGATGGCGTCGTAGAGCCGGTTGAGCCGATGATCGGCTTCGGTCGCGCGCTGGCGCAACTCCCCGATATGCTGGCTGCGCCGCTCAACGCCTTCCTGCCGGCGATCCAGAAGCGAAGCGAGCACGATTTCGATCCGCTCGGGATCGAGCACCCGTTCCTCAAGATGCGCCACCACCATGCGGTCGAGCTTGTCCATGGGGATCGCCCGGCCCTTACAGCCGGTTTCGCCCTGACGCGCCTTGATGGAGCAGGCATAGTAGCGGTAGCGGCCGTTCTTGCCGGTGCGCAGCGTCATGGCACCGCCGCAGTTGCCGCAGTAGCAGATGCCGGTAAGCAGGTTCGGGCTGCTGACGACGCGCGGCGGAGTCACCTTCGGGTTGCGAGCCTGCAAGCGCTGCTGGATAACCTCGAACATCTCAAGGTCGATCAGCGGCGGCACCTGGACGGTGACGACTTCCTCCTTGGGTTTCAGCTCCTTGCGCTTGGAGCGCATGTTGAACTGATGCTCGCCGATATAGGTGCGCCGGGTCAGTACGCGGTGAAGCTGGCCGATGCCCCAGCGCCCGCCGTTGCGGGTCATGATGCGGTTCTTGTTCAGGTGGTTGACGATGGCCTTGACGCCCAGAGGACCGGACGTGCCATCGCCTTCTGACGCGAGGCGAAAGATCAGCCGCACGGTGTCGGCATGGAGCGGGTCGATCTCCAGCTTCTTCTTGATCTTCGCGCCACGCTGTTCGGCATCAACGACGCGGTAGCCGATGGGCGGCAGGGAGCCATTCCAGAAGCCTTGCCGGGCGTTCTCCTTCAAGGCACGCAGGACGTGCTTGGCGTTCTCCTTCGACTGGTATTCGTCGAAGAGCGACATGATGCGCCGCATCATGTCGTGGATCGGATCGTCGCCAAGCTCCTGCGTGATGGAGACGAGCTTCACGCCGTTCTTCGCCAGCTTCCGGTAATAAAATTCCATCTCGAACTCGTCGCGGAAGAAGCGCGAGAAGCTATGCACCACGACGACATCGAACGGCGCTGGCTTGGCTGTGGCGGCCTCGATCATGCGCTGGAACTCGGGCCTGCGGTCGTTCGTGGCGCTGTTGCCGGGCTCCACGAAGGTCTCGACAAGCTGGTAGCCGCGTTGCTCGCAATAGGCTTCGCCCTGCTTGCGCTGGTCGGGGATCGACACGGCGTGCTCGGCCTGCCGGGGCGTGGAGACGCGGAGATAGAGCGCCGCACGCACGGCGACATGAGGGCTTTGAATGTTCAACGCCGGTCTCCCGCAGCCTTCCGGAGCCTTTTGCCCGTGGTCAACGGCAGCACCAGTTCCACGCGGTCATGCGCGACCTTGGGGATGAGTTTCAGCCCTTGGCCCTTTTCCATGCGGACAAGGCCGTAGCTCACCATGGTCTTGAGCGTCCGTGACAGATTGGATTTCGCCCGCCCGGTGATCTGTGACAATTCCTCCAGCGAACCCGGAGCCTGTTCGTCGATAACGCGCAGCAATTCGCGATTGCCGGCCGACAGAACCTTGGCAAAGGATTCGGTTGACGTGAACCACACCTTCGGATCGTCGGACGCAGGTTTTTCCTTGCCCTTGGCAATCCGCATGGTGCGGGCTTTCATTTCTTCATAGTCGGCAATCCCGACTTTCAGCGCCGTCATAGCACGCCTCGCTCCTTCAACACCGCGTCCACCGCCTGCCAGAAGTCGGCCAGCAGCGTGGCCGCGTCCTCGTAGGCGTATGGCTTCACGGTCTGGAGGCGGTGCCGATGGTCCAGCGGCTCGCCGCGCCTGCCCCGGCCGACCGGATGGGCATTGTCAAAGCCGACCAGCCGTTCGCCCGAAGGCCCGTGAAGCGTGAGCGAGTAGTCGAGGCCGTGCGGCTTTTCCGGCGAAGCCGGAACGCGGGTGACGACGAACTTCACCCAATGACCGCCCTCAGGATCGACAACGAGCACCTGGCCGTCGAGGTCCAGAAGCGCGTCGAGGCTCGGATCGCGCGCCTCGCTCACGGCTTCTTGTTATCAGATAGAGATAACGATTTCAAGCCCAATTCAGGGCCGTCGATTGGGCCGAACAGCCGGTCGAGCACATCGCCGAAGTAGCGCTCGAAGATGTCGATCTCTTCCTCGGTGATCGGCACCTTCTCCGGCCAGTCGTCGATGACGGGCAGCTTCTCGACATCGACGATATGGAGCGGGGTTCCGCGCGGCGCACCGAAGCGCGGCGCGGGATCGTCGCCATAGTCATAGAAGTCATCGGGGAGTGTCTTCGGGATGGGCTGTCGAGGGCGTTCTTTTCGGATGCGACGGCGCTTCGCGCGCATGGAATCCTCCGTGGTTCGCTGTTGGATTCCGGGCGGCTGCAAGCCCCGGAATTAGGCGAAGCATGGAGGGGGGCCGGCGGCCTGTAGCGTGCCGCATTTGCACCTGTGCGCTCGCGGCACCCCCGTTGCGTTGAACGTGGTGGCGGCATAGGCAACATTGCCAGAGCATCGAGCCATCTGAATGGCTCAAGTACGTGCTCACATAACGGATGGATATGCGATTATTGTGCGGGGGGAGAATACGAAGTAAGCCGCAGGAGGCGGCTCTGTATTTCACCAACGAGCTGTCCGTGCTGAGCCGCTGTCTCTTCTTTGATCCGCGCCCATTCCTGATCGGCCATGAAGCGTTGCCAACGGTCAGTCATCGTGGCTTCATCGGGCCATTGCAGGAGATAGACGAACTCCGTTCGTCCATCAGTCTTAGCCTCCCACATTGCGACGATATGAAAATCATGCCGCTCCATGATGCGAACAGCGTGGTCACGAAATCGGGCGTGGAAAGCGGCCTTGTTTCGCTCGAAAATTTCATAGACGCGAAGCTGCTGAATCATACGCTCCCCGTTAGATCTGTCTTCCGTCGTATTAAGCGCCTCTGCCGCTCCCGGCCGTGCAAACAACGTCATTCCCATTGCAAGAAAGATTAGAAGCCTGCGGTACTGGCTGAATGTCATGGGATCGTCCTCGGTTACACCTTTACTGGCCAACTGCGGGGATGCGCGGATTGGCGCATTTCGCTTGCAAGAGTGAGCAGGTTTCGGAGCGCGGTGCCGCGATTTGACGGCGACCATATTGCCGAGAAAGGAACCGGCTCCGGCTCGTCCGCGATAGGAAGGAAGGTAACGCCGGACGTCGGCAGCAGCGATGTCGCCGATCCGACGATGGTGATGCCGAAGCCCTGTCCAATCATGGAAAGCAAGGTGCCGCGCCCAACATCGAAGCGGTGAATCGAAGAAGCGGGCCAGCGTCCGGCAAGACGCAGGATGATGTGCTCGTGAGCCTGCGGCCCAGTGCCGCCATGCCGGACAAGAAATGTCTCCCCTGTTAGGTCGGCCCAGATGACGGCGGGCTGCTCGGCCAACCGATGCCGATCCGGCAGCGCGGCCATGAGCGCTTCGGTCCATATAAGTCGCGAATGGCAGTCGGGTGGCTCAGGCGTGCCGGCCACGAACACGATGTCAAGCCGGTCTGCGCGAAGCTGCATAACCGCTTCGCGCGCCGTGCTTTCCGTCACATCAATCTCGATGCGGGGATGGTCCTCTCGATATTTTTGGATCAGATCGGCGAGAAAGCTGCGAGGGATCAGGGCATGGACGCCAATGCGAAGGCGGCCACATTCGCCTGACGCCGCCATGCCAGCGGTGTTCACGGCATGGTCGAGCTGATCGACGCCGGCCGATACCTGCTTTACAAAAAGGCGGCCGGCCTCTGTCAGTCGAACGCCCCGCGCATGACGTTCGAACAGGAGGACGCCAAGGTCTTGCTCCAGCGTCTTCACCCGGAAGCTGACGCTCGACAGGCTGACACCAAGGGCATTGGCCGCGTGGCGGAAGTTCAGATATTCAGCGACGGCGAGTGTCTGGATCAATGATGCCATAGGGATGCGCGCCCCGAGTAGCGGAAGTCGTGACGGTTCGAGGTTTTTCTTCGAATGAAGCCTCCGTCGCATCGTCACTTCCCGCCGCTTCGCTCTACGCTTGATCTGGAACGACGTAGCGGCTGCGCTGTGGTTTTCAGGAATTGTTTGAGCGCGGGATTGGGGACGGGGTCGCGAAAGCAGAATGATAGCTCGAAGGCAGCGTGGCCATCTTTGATGGGACGATAGATGATCCGGTCATTCCGGAATCCCATCATGCTCTGTGGCACTATCGAGATGCCAGCTTCGACTGCGACCAGGGACAAGACCGCATGCATGCCATGGGCTTCCTGAACGACCATCGGGACGAAGCCGGCATCGGCGCACAGGCGGATCACCTTGACGTGGAAACTACGCCCTTCGGCCGCAGGCCATAAGACGAAGTTCTCGTTGGCCAGATCGCCCACCGATATGCTCCGAGTGGTCGCCAGCGCATGTGAGTGGGGCAACGCGATGCATAAGCGGTCGGTGTCGAAAGGCTGAAAGGAAAGATCACCGGCATCGGGGACCGAGGGAATGAGCAGGCCTGCGTCCATTCCGCCTTCGCGGATGCGTTCCACTTGTTGAGCCGTGGTGGCTTCCAGCAATTCGAGCCGGACTTCGGGATGGCTTTCGCGAAACGCTCGGATGGCATCCGGCAAGCGACCATAGAGGGCGCTGCCGACGTAGCCGAGACGCACGAAGCCCGTTCGGCCAGCAGCAGTTTCTTGCGCGGCAGCGACTGAGCGCTCTGCTTGCAGGAGCGTTTGTCGCGCTTCGTCAAGGAATACCCGGCCGGCCGCCGTCAACCCGAGGGTTCGATTCCCGCGCTCGATCAGCTCGACGCCGATTTCTTCTTCCAGCTTGCGGATTGCCGTCGTCAAAGGCGGCTGTGACATGCTGAGTCGCGCGGCGGCACGATGGAAATGAAGTTCCTCTGCGACTGCGATGAATTGGCGTAGTTGGCGCAGGTCAACCATCGCGCGCATCCCTGATCCCGTCGGGATAAGGCAAGGCCAGCAGAGCGCCCGACCAAGGCGCGGCCGCAAGCTCGTCGGCGGAAAGTCCCAGCCGTGCGGTGGTCACATACAAGCGGCTGCCATCCAGGGACAAGGCACAACTCGTCGGACGGGGGACCGGAAGATCGGCGCGTCCTGCGAGACTGCCATCGGGTGCAAGCCGAAGAATCGCTGCACCATCGAACAAGACTGACAGGACGTAGCCAAGCGGATCAACGAACAAGCCGTCAGGTTTGCCGTCGGCAATTTCCATCTGAAACCACACGCGCCGATTGGCGATTGTTCCAGCCTCCGCGTTGAAATCGTATGCGTAGATAGTGCCGCGCCGAGAATCGGTGACAAAGAGCGTGCGATTATCCGGCGACCAGTCCAGCCCGTTGATCAGCGTGAAACCACTATCGCATTCGTGCCACGAGCCATCAGGGTCGAACCGAAAAAGCCAGCCCGAGCCCTCGGTGAGCGCCTCGTCCATAAGACCGATCCAAAGGCGGCCACGAACGTCGAAGCGCGCATCATTGAGGCGAAAGCCTTGTGCGGCATGGGGCGCGGACGTGATTGTGCGCATTGCGCCGCTTGAATCGAGTTTCGCAACGTCGCAACCGAGGCCAAGAAATAGATCACCATCGCGCTCGGCAACGAAGCCCAAGGGCGCAGTAGCGGCAATCGCTTCATTCTCACCCGTAACAGGATCGAACAGGTTGAGTGTGGGCGCGAGCGTATCCACCCACAGCAGCCTATCTCGCGACCGGCTCCAAAGCGGGCATTCTCCGAGAATGGCTTGGCTAGTGAGGACAACCGATGCTTCGCTCATGATCGCGGCTCCAAGGATGGGACAGCGATCTGCGACCATTGCGCCGCGACGTCGTCTACCGTCTTCGCCCTGATCCCGCGAAGGTCACGCGGATAGTCCACATCGGCAGCCTCGACGGCTCGTGTGGCGTGGAATTGACCGTTCGCTGCCCGAAGTATCCAGCCGCTTTCGGTACAGGCATCCGAAGCAAGGAACGCCGCACCCGGCGCGACTTCCGAAGGCCGAAGCTCATCCGGTTCACCCTCGACTCCCCACATGCGTGTCTTCGCAACAGGCGAGATGGCGTTGACGACTATTCCATGGGAATCACCCTCCATCGCCAGAACATTGACGATACCCACGGCCGCCATCTTTGCAGCGGCATAGGAGGTCAGACCCTTATGCACATATTGCGGATAGATCGCCCGGCATGATGTCGTGAGCACGATGCGTCCGTAGCCGGCTTCCTTCATCACGGGCCACGCGGCTTGCGCGAGCCAGAGCGGCGCCTTGGCGCCGATCGCCATCATGTGATCGAAGGCCCTCTCTTCAATATCTTCGACAGCCTGATAGGCGACCCAACCGGCGTTGTGAATGAATCCGTCGAAGCGTCCATGAGCTGCAATGATTTGGTCGATAAGCTGGCGGCAGCCGTTCCGTGATCCCAGCGGATTGCTAGTTGCTACGGCGTGGTAGCCGTGCGTGCGCAGTGTAGCGGCTGCGTCCTCCGCTACTTGCGGGTCTTCGCCTGAACCGCTGGTGTCCGCTCCCACATCATGAATGACGACTGTTGCGCCAAGTTCGGCAAGGGTGCGCGCATACGCAAAGCCCAGACCACGCCCGGCACCAGTGACAAGCAGCACTCTGTTTTCGAAATGCACCTAACGCTCTCCTTCTCACCATAAAGATGGAGAGTCGAAGGCGATACTTCAAATATAATATCAATGGCTCTACGATACAAAAAACATATCGTGGAAATGGAATGCGCTGAACCTCAGCGCATTCCATCTCGTTGGGGCGGCCGCTTGCTGCGCATTTCCAGCATCTATTTTTCAACACTTCCGCCCTGCCGCTGGGTCTTTGCAAACCCCCGATCGGTGGCGATGAAGCGCTCCAACATCGGCACGATCAGCTTCACTGGATCGGTGATAGGCTGGCCGGTCTCTTGAGCCAGTGCCTCGGCATAAGCGGCAAGATCGCGGTGAAGCGACGCGGGTAGCTCCAGCGAGACCTTGACGGGCTTGTCGTCGGGGATTGGGCCGAGTTTCAGCTTTGCCATGGTCAACCTCCGTAGGGTTCGAGGACAAGATCGCGTGTAACCACAATCCTGACCGGGAAACCCGGCCGGATGGTCAGCGTCGGCGAGACATTGAGCTGGCGGCGGATGATCTGCTGGCCGGCGTCGTTGATGGTGTCCTGGCCGCCGTTGCGGATGGCGCTCAACAGCCGGTCATCGTCATCGACGGCAAGTTCGGCCCCTATCGAGAGCAGCGTCGAGAGGCCGGCGGCCTTCGCCAAATCCCACCAATGATAATCGACGCCATCCTCAAGGCCCGCATAGCCGGCGGCATCCGCGCCAGGCTGCCGCTCCAGAACGATGGAACCCCCATTCGGCAGAATGAGGCGATTCCAGACGAGCAGGACGCGGCGCTGGCCGAACTGCACGTTGTTGTCATACTGGCCGATGATGCGCGTGCCCTGCGGGATCAGGAGCAAGCTGCCGGTCGGGCTGTCATAGATGCTTTCCGTTACCTGCGCCGTGATCTGCCCCGGAAGATCGGAGCGGATGCCGGTGATGAGCGCGGCCGGGATGACGGCTCCGGCTTGGAGCACATAGGGCGAGGCTGGCGGCATGACGCGATCCGACGCCGTGGTGCGCCGATCCACGGGCGCGTTGAGAAAGGCGGCTTGCCGATCCTGCGCGGTCTGCTGGCCGGGTTGCCCTGTCAGGCCCGCAAGGTCGAGGCCGGGCATGGTCGAGCCTCCCGGCGCTCCGGCCGGGCTGCCGGTGCGCGCCTCGATCTGGAAGAACACGCGGCTGACGCGCGCGGCTTCCTCTTCCGCCAAGCGGCGCTGCTCCGCAGCGTCCACCGTGGGCGTCGTCATCGTCGGCGCGACGGGCTGGCCTCGATTCTGCGCGCCCAAGATAGGGCGGCCGAGGTCGCCGGGCAGCGGTGGGCCGAGCACCGGGCCGGTATAGTCGCGCGGCAGGCCCGCAAGACCATCAGCGGTTTGCCGGTTGCTGGTCGAGTAGAGTTCTTCGCCGCCCGTGCCGCCGTCGCGGGTCTGGAGCGCATAGATGAGCGCACCGCCTATGCCAACCAAAGCGACGGCCGCCACGCTGGCAAGCACTTTGCGCGAAAGCCGGGTGACGCGCGGCGGCTCGGCGCGAAGCCGCATCGGCGCGGCATTGGCTTCGGTATCGGTCATGACGATGGCCTCCCGTCCGTGCGGACAATCCTGACGGTCTGCTGGCGGTCGCCGCTGCCAAGGCGCAGCTCGGCCGCGCCGAACAGGCGATCCACGATCAGGATATGTTGGTGGATGCGGCTGTTGACGATCTGCGCCTCGCCGTCCGCGCCGAGAACGAAGATGGGCGGCATCTCGCCCTGCACGATGCCGCGCGGGAACTCGACATAGACGCGCCTGCCGTCGTCATAGACGGCGACCGGCTTCCACGGCGGATTGTCGCCGGTCAGGCCATAGCGGTAATTGCGCGCGGCCACGGCCGGGATGACCGGCGTGGCGGGCACGCTCTGGCGCTGGCCGGCTGGCGGCTGCGGATAGGCCCAGGCGACGGCGGGCATATAGGGATTCTCGCCGGAACGCAGCTCGAGCATGTAAACGCGGCGGTCGGTCGTGACGACGAGGTTGGTCACGATGTCGGCGCGGGTCGGCTTGACAAGGATATGGACGCGGCGCGTAACGCCCGAACCGGATTCCGTGTCGCCGATGATCCAGCGGGCGGTGTCGCCTGCCGCTATCGGTCCCGCGCCGGTCAGGCTCTCACCGGGCTCCAGAGCGATGTCGGTGATCTGCCCAACGGCGGCGTAGACCTGATAGAGCGCGCCTTCGCTCCACGGATAAATCTGGATGGCGTTGTAGTAGCCCTCGCGTCGCGGCTGCACGCGGGCGGCGGCGTTGGCGTTCTCGACGCGCGCGGTCGGCGTGCCGGCAGCCGTGCCGCCCCGTGCGACCGTCCATGCTGGCGGGACATGCAACGGCCGCGGCCGATCATCCGCAACAGCCGCGGGGACCGCCGGCAATGGCGGCACGTCGGCATCATAGCCGATCTGCGGCGGCTTGTAGGTCGCGCAGCCCGCAAGCGTGGTCGCGGAAAGCAGGACTGCCGCAATCGCGGGTTTATAGAAAGCCGTGCTCATTGGCTCATCTCCCGCGACCAGTTGATGGCGTTGACGTAGATGCCGAGCGGATTGGCGCGCAGCCGTTCGGCGTCGCGCGGCGGCTGGATCACGATGGTCAGGATCGCGGTCCATCGCTCCGTGGTGGAGAGCTGGCCGTTCTCGTAGCGGCGTTCGGTCCAGGCCACGCGGAAGGAATCCGGCGAGGCGCGGATGACACTCGATACCTCGACGGCGATTTGCTCCTTGCCGACCTTGGTGAACGGGTCGTTGGCGCGGGCATAGTCATTGAGCGCTGCCGCGCCCCTATCCGTCGTCCATTCGTAAGCGCGAAGCCAATTCTGCCGGACTATGATGGGATCGGCAGGGATGCTCCTGACCTGCTCGATGAAGCGGCCGAGATGCCATGCCACCTGTGGGTCGGTCGGGCGATAGTCGGCCGTGGCCGGCGCGACGGCTTGCGCCTGGCCGAGCCGATCAACCTGCACGACCCAGGGCACGACGGTCCCGCGCGCAGACTGCCAGACAAGCGCGGAGGCGAAGCCGGCCGAAAGGATCAGCGATCCGAAGGCCATGTAGCGCCAGTTCTTCGCCTGCACGCGGGCCGAGCCGATCCGCTCGTCCCAAACCTGCGCGGCGCGCTGGTATGGTGTTTCGGGTTGCGGGGTCTTGCCGAAATGCACGGCTGGTCGCTTGAAAATGCTCATGAGCGGTCGCTTTCAGAGAGGTTGACGGAAGAACCGGAGGCGTGGCTGTCGCCCGAGCGGACGGCGTGCGCGGCGGTCTGGACGGCATGGCCCATGTGCCCGCCACGGCGCATTCGCTGCGCCCAGGCGGGCGGCGTGCCGGAAGTCTGCGATGGCGCGGACGCGGCTTCGGCCGCGTCGCCGGCCGATTCCATGGAGGACGTTCCGCCAGTCGCGCCGAAGCCGGCCTTCACGCCATCGGAGAAGCTGGATTTGACGCTTTCGGAGGCCCGCGCGACGGCGCGCTTGAGCGGCGAGATAGCGGCGGAGCCTGCTGCACGCGCCACACCGCCCACGCCGGAAGCGACGCCAGCCGCGCCGGACTGTCCGAGCGAGCCGAGGCTGTAAGCGGCGGAAGCTGCGCCGGCCGCCGTCGCGCCACCACGCACGGCGGCGGCTCCGCCCGACAACGCGGCAGCGCCTCCCTTCACGGCGAGTCCGGCCGCGCCGCCTGCGGCCAGGGCAGCGCCGCCAACGGCGAGGCCCGTGCCGGCCGCTGCGCCCGCGCCGAGTTGGGGACCGCCGCTGACAAGCCCGGACGCGATGCCGGGACCGAATATGCCGAGACCGACGAGCGACAGCGCCGCGAGCACGATGGCCATGGCGTCGTCGATGCTCGGGGTCTGGCTGCCGAAGCCTTGCGTGAATTGCGAGAACAGCGTTGAGCCGATGCCGACAATGACAGCGAGCACCAACACTTTGATGCCCGACGAGATGACGTTGCCAAGCACGCGCTCGGCCATGAAGGCGGTCTTCCCGAACAGGCCGAACGGGATCAAGACAAAGCCGGCGAGCGTGGACAGCTTGAACTCGATCAGCGTCACAAAAAGCTGCACGGCCAAAATGAAGAAGGCGAGGATGACCAGTGCCCAGGCGAACAGCAGACATGCGATCTGGATGAAGTTCTCGAAGAACGCGATCCAGCCCATGAGGTCGGAAATGGAATCGAGCAGCGGCCGGGCGGCGTCCAATCCGGTCTGCGCCACCTTTCCCGGCCGCATCAAATCCTGCGCGGTGAAGCCTGTGCCGGAGGCTTTGAGGCCGAGCCCCGCGAAGCTGTCGAAGACGATCTTCGCGAGGCTGTTCCAATTGCCGATCAGGTAGGCGAAGACACCGACGAACAGCGTCTTCTTCACCAACCTCGCAATGATGTCGTCATCCGCGCTCCAGCTCCAGAACAGGGCGGCAAGCGTCACGTCGATGACAATGAGCGTGGTGGCGATGAACGCCACCTCGCCGCCGAGAAGCCCGAACCCGCTGTCGATGTAGCGGGTGAAGGTGCCGAGAAAGTTGTCGATGACGCCCGCGCCGCCCATGCGTCACCGCCGTTCGCTGGAGGATGGCGATGCGGGCGCAGGCGTCCGGCCGAGAAAACGGTCACGGGTTTCGGCCCAGACGCGCAGGCATTCGGCGTCGTTCGCGGCCTGCTCTCCAAGCTGCTGGCACCGCCGCTGCCCCTCGCGTAGCGGATCGCGTTCGGGCTGGAGAAGCCGCGCCGGCGTCTCTGCCGGTGCGTCTTCTTTGCGGGTCATCTCGACAGCCGTCGCGGTAATGGCGACTGCGACGAATACGATAGCGCCCAGCCGGGCCAGCATCTTGCCGTCCATGGCCGCGTCCTCAGTTGCCGTTGTTGAACATCTGTGCGTTGCCGGGCTGGTAGCCCGAGCCGGGCGTCAGGAAGCGGCGGCGTTGTTCGCGTCCCTGTTCGGCGGCGGCGGCGCGTTCGGCCTCGGTCAGAGCACCAGCCCGGCCGTTGGCGGCGAGCAACGCGATCAAGTCAGAAAGCTGCTGCGATTGCAGGGCGAGAAGCTGGTTGCCCGCCTGCGCCGCCTGTAACGCGCCCGACGCCCCCTGGCTCTGGCCGACAAGCTCCGACATCTGCGTGCGGTTGGTGTCGATATTGCCGACGACGCCGGCCTGGACGCGCATCGCGTCCTGCAAGCCGCCTACGGTGTTCTGCCAGCGCGTGCGGGCGTTGGCGACGAGCTGCTGGTCCGTCGCCGACATCGACACGTTGCCATATTGCTGCTGGAACGCCTGGTCGATGCGCTGCACATCGAAGGCGATGTTTTGCGCCTGGCTCAAAAGCTGCTGTGTGCGCTGAACGGATTGCTGGAGCTGCTGGAGCGACGAGAACGGCAGGCTCGCCAGATTGCGGGCCTGATTCATCAACATGGTCGCCTCGTTCTGGAGCGAGGTGATCTGGTTGTTGATCTGCTCCAGGGATCGCGCCGCCGACAGGACGTTTTCGACGTAGTTCCTCGGATCGAACACGACCCATTGTGCCGACGCGGGCGTGATGAACATGGGCGACACCGCGACCGGCACGGCGAGCACGGTCGCGACCAGGAGAACGGCGCGCGGGCGGAAACGACGAATGGTCATGGTTGGGACTCCTTTTCGATGTGGGGAATGAGGGTCGGGAAGCCCGGGAGAAGATCGACGGCCCAGCCGACATCGCGGGCTGTGAGCCAAGCGGCGAGGAAGCCGTCGCGGCCGTGATCGGCGACGATCTGCGCAATCAAGGTCTGGTCGGATTTGGCGGATGCGGCGCAGAGCGCGAGGCCGACTTCGGACAAGCCCAGCTCGAACAGGCGGTTTCCCCTGCGGCTCTGGCAGTAGTAGTCCCGTTTCGGTGTCGCCCGCGCGAGGATTTCGATCTGCCGGTCATTGAGGCCGAAGCGGCGATAGATCGCCGTGATCTGCGGCTCGATGGCCCTCTCGTTGGGGAGCAGAAGCCGCGTCGGGCAGCTCTCGATGATCGCGGGCGCGATGTTGCTGCCGTCGATGTCGGACAGGCTTTGCGTGGCGAAGATGACGCTGGCGTTCTTCTTGCGGAGCGTTTTCAGCCATTCGCGGAGCTGGCTGGCAAAACCCTCGTCGTCCAGCGCAAGCCAGCCCTCGTCGATGATGAGCAGCGTGGGTGAGCCGTCCAGCCTGTCGCCGATGCGGTGAAACAGGTAGGCGAGCACGGCCGGCGCTGCGCCCGTGCCGACAAGGCCCTCGATCTCGAACGCTTGGCAACGTGAACTGCCAAGATGCTCGGTCTCCGCGTCGAGCAGCCGGCCATAGGGACCGCCGACGCAATACGGCCGGAGTGCCTGTTTCAGATCGTTGGATTGCAGCAGGACCGCGAGGCCGGTGATGGTGCGTTCCTCGGCGGGCGCGGAGGCGAGCGAGGTCAGCGCGGTCCAAAGGTGCTCCTTCACCTCGGGCGTGATGGCGATGCCTTCGCGCATGAGGATGGCGGCGATCCAGTCGGCGGCCCAGGCGCGTTCATAGGTGTCGTGGATGCGGGCGAGCGGCTGGAGCGAAACGGAGGCGTCCGAACCTTCGGTGAGGCCGCCGCCCAGGTCGTGCCAGTCGCCGCCCATGGCGAGCGACGCGGCGCGGATGCTGCCGCCGAAGTCGAAGGCGAAGACCTGGCTGCCGGCGTAGCGCCGGAACTGCAAGGCCATGAGCGCCAGCAGGACGGATTTGCCCGCGCCGGTCGGGCCGACGACGAGAGTGTGGCCCACGTCGCCGACATGCAAAGAAAACCGGAACGGGGTTGAGCCTTCGGTCTTTCCAAAGAGCAAAGGGGGCGCACCGAAATGCTCGTCCCGTTCCGGCCCCGCCCACACCGCCGAAAGCGGAATCATGTGGGCGAGATTCAAAGTGCTGATGGGCGGCTGCCGGACGTTCGCGTAGGCGTGTCCGGGCAGGCTGCCGAGCCATGCGTCAACCGCATTCACCGTCTCCACCATGGCCGTGAAATCGCGGCCCTGGATGACCTTCTCGGCCAACCGCAATTTCTCGTCGGCAAGGCGCGGGTCGGCATCCCATACGGTGATGGTCGCCGTGACATAGGCCATGCCGGCGACATCGGCCCCAAGCTCCTGCAGGGCCATGTCGGCGTCGGCCGCCTTGTTGTCCGCGTCCGTGTCCACGAGAACGGACGCCTCGTTCGTCATCACCTCTTTCAGGATCGCCGCGATGCTTTTCCGCTTCGCGAACCATTGGCGGCGGATGCGGGTGAGCAGCTTGGTGGCGTCGGTCTTGTCGAGCAGGATCGCACGCGTGCTCCAGCGATACGGAAAGGCCAGCCTGTTGAGGTCGTCGAGCAGTCCGGGCGTCGTCGCGGTCGGAAAGCCGATGATGGTCAGGACGCGGAGGTGCTGGTCGCCAAGGCGCGGCTCCAGCCCGCCGGTCAGCGGTTGGTCGGCGAGCAGCGCGTCGAGATAGATCGGCGTCTCGGGAACGCGGACGCGATGCCGGTTGGTCGAGGCGGTAGAATGCAGATAGGTCAGCGTCTCGCTGTCATCGAGCCAGCGGCATTCCGGCATGAAACCGTCGAGCAGCGCCAGCACGCGGTCGGTGCGGTCGATGAAGGCGCGCAGCACTTCATGCGGATCGACGCCGGATTGCTCGCGGCCCTCGTAAAGCCATGTCTCGGCGCGTGCGGCGTCCTCGGCCGGCGGCAGGTAGAGGAAGGTGAGGAAGTAGCCCGACACGAAATGCGTGCCGGCTTCCTCGAAACCCGCCTTGCGCTCGGCGTCGAGCACGGCCGACGCCGGATCGGGAAAGCTGCTGTCGGGATAGGTCGCGGCTTCGCTGCGCTGTGCCTCGACGAAGATGCTCCAGCCCGATCCGAGGCGACGGAAGGCGTTGTTGATGCGGCTGGCGACAGCGACCAGTTCGGCCGCGACGGCTGAATCCAGATCGGGACCGCGAAAGCGTGCGCTGCGCTGAAAGCTGCCGTCCTTGTTGAGAACGACGCCTTCGGCGACGAGCGCCACCCAGGGCAGATAGTCGGCAAGCCGGCTGGCGGTGCGGCGATATTCGGCAAGATTCATCATGGCAGCGCCCTCACACCGCCAGATGACCGGGGATGCGCAGGTGCCGCCGCCCGACCTCGACAAAGAGCGGGTCGCGCTTCGCCGCCCATACGGCCGCGAAATGGCCGATGGCCCATATGGCGAGGCCAACCAGCCAGAGGCGCAGGCCGAGGCCCACGGCCCCGGCGAGCGTCCCGTTCATGATGGCGATGGAGCGCGGAGCGCCGCCGAGCAAAATATGCTCGGTCAGCGCCCGGTGAACCGGGACAGTGAAGCCCGGCACCGCGTCGAGTTGTTCGAGGACGGCCGCCATCAAACGAGCGCCCCGCCGCCGAACGAGAAGAACGACAGAAAGAAGCTCGACGCGGCGAAGGCGATCGACAGGCCGAAAACGATCTGGATCAGGCGGCGAAAGCCGCCCGAGGTATCGCCGAAGGCCAGCGCAAGGCCGGTGGCGATAATGACGATCACGGCGATGATCTTGGCAACTGGCCCCTCGATGGATTCGAGGATGGATTGCAGCGGCGCTTCCCACGGCATGGACGAGCCTGAAGCGTGGGCGGCCGGTGCGAGCATGGCGCTGATCGCGAGCGTGGTAGCGGCGGTCGCAATGAAGCGATAGCCGCGCGAAAGCGTGCGGATCATGTTGGTTCTCCTGTGCTGGTGGGGGTTGCGGGGGTGATGCGGTAGTCGCCGTCCGGGCCGAGTCCTTCGACGCAGGCGAGTTCGGCCAGCCGGCGCGCGGAACCGCGCCCGGAAAGGACAGCAACAAGGTCGATGGTCTCAGCGATCAGGGCGCGCGGAACGGTGACGACAGCCTCTTGAATGAGCTGTTCAAGGCGACGGAGCGCACCGATGCCGGAGCCGGCGTGAATGGTGCCAAGCCCGCCCGGATGGCCGGTGCCCCAGGCTTTGAGCAGGTCGAGGGCTTCCGCGCCGCGCACCTCGCCAATGGGGATGCGGTCGGGACGCAGGCGCAGCGAAGACCGCACAAGGTCGGATAGCGTCGCCACGCCGTCTTTCGTCCGCATGGAAACGAGATTTTGCGCGCGGCATTGCAGTTCGCGCGTGTCCTCGATGATGACGACGCGATCCGTGCCCTTCGCCACCTCAGCGAGCAGCGCGTTGGTCAGCGTGGTCTTGCCGGTCGAAGTGCCCCCAGCCACGAGGATGTTGGCACGGGATGCGACGGCCGCGCGCAGCGTATCCGCCTGGTTGGCGGTCATAGTGCCGGCGGCCACATAGTCGTCGAGCGTGAACACCGCGACGGCGGGCTTGCGGATAGCGAAGGTCGGGGCGGCGACCACGGGCGGCAATAGCCCCTCGAACCGCTCGCCGCTCTCGGGCAACTCGGCCGAGACGCGCGGTGCGCTGGCATGAACCTCCGCGCCGACATGGTGGGCGACCAGGCGCACGATGCGTTCGCCATCGGCGGGCGACATGATTTCACCCGTGTCAGCCAACCCTTCGGACAGCCAGTCCACCCAAATCCGGCCATCGGGATTCAGCATGACCTCGACCACGGCGGGGTCTTCGAGATACCGCGCAATGGCCGCGCCGAGCGCGGTGCGCAGCATCCGCGCACCGCGCTGGATCGCTTCCGGTTTGTGGTGAGTGGCGGTCATCTCGGCCCCGTTTCCTGACGGGGCTCGACAGATGGTCCCCGCAACGGGGTCGATTAAAAGAGCCTGAAATCGGGCCGATTCAACAAGTATCTAAGCGCGTGCGGGCATCGGCGGCGATCGGCGGCGAATAGGACGGGTATAGTTCTCAGTTCCGAGCGCTGCCCAGAAAAGTAGTCATTTGATTGACGCCCATGTGGCGAGTTCTTCCTTCGTAGGCGGCTCAAACAGATTCCCCCAACTTAGAAGGTCGTCCGGGTTCACCGTCGCTTCAGGGGGACTATCTTGATTGCGAGCAATGATTCTTCGCCGCAGTTCCTCAATTGGCACGGAGAGATAGTGCAGACGGGTCTTAGCGCGGAGGGAAATGGCGACCGATCGATAGGCATCACGCTCCTGCCTTGACCAGAAGCCATTTTCCAGGATCACACTCGTCTGGTTCGCGAGCAAACGCTGCGCCAACTTCCATTGGAGTTGTTCAACACGAGTGCGGGCTACCTCATCATAGAGGCGAAAACCAAGTGCAGTCATCCATTCGTCAGGAGACAGCCTTACGCCCTCGCCATCCTTTTCAAGTTGGTGCGCGAGAGTGGTCTTTCCTGATCCGGGTAATCCGCAGATGAGATGAAGCGTAGCCATGATTGCAACATACTATAGGCAACTCCTGCCCTTCACTCACGCCGATTCCTCATCTGTCCTCGGGTGCGCCTTCTGACCGTGCAGGATCGACATCACGCGACAGCTCCTTGAGAAACTTGTCTCCGGTCGCCAGGCGCCGGCCGAGCGACTGCATGAAGCCCTCGAACCGTTCGGCCCCCTTCGCGCGGGCGGCAGCCTGCGCATTCTCCGGCAGCGGCGGCGTGACGGTCAGCCAGAAGCGGATGAACAGCGAGACAGTCTCGCCGAGCACGGCGAGATCTTCGTCGAGCGTGTCGATCTGGCGACCGAGCTTGTCCAGGCGGCGCGACATGGCCGCTTCCAGTCGATCCGACGTGTCGCCGGATAGGAAAGACGCGACCGCCGCCTCGACGACGGCGGATTTCGACACTTGCCGACGCAGGGCCAGCGCCTCGACCTGGGCGAGCAAATCTGGGTCGAAATAGACGTTCATGCGGGTTCGGCTGGTCATCGGCGCGTCCTCAAAGCTCGATGCCGTCGCCGGGGTCCAGCGACGCTTGCCGCGCGACCACCCGCATGCGCTGGCGCAGGGCGCGGGCCTTGGCGGCGTCAACGTCCGGCTCGTCGTCCAGCATATCGAACTCCTGTTCGGGCGGACGCGGCGGCGTGACGATTTCCTCATGCTCGGGCAATTCCGGCTCTCGGCGGATGCCGGCATTGTCATGATCGCCCTCGCTTCCGCTGGTCGCCGTCGTGGGCGTGGCCTTTGCTTCCGTCACTACGCGGCTCAACCAGTCGTCGGATGATGGGTTCGGCGCGGACGGAACGGATGCCAGATCGGGCGGCGGCAATATGCGTTCCTGAAAACGCCCGTCCTCATAATAGCGAGCCTTTGCGGCCCGGATCGGAGGCGTGCCGGCGACCATGACGATTTCCTCGGTCGGCGGAAGCTGCATGATCTCGCCCGGCGTGAGCAAAGGCCGCGCGGTCTCCTGCCGTGACACCATGAGATGCCCCAGCCACGGCGCGAGGCGATGGCCGGCATAGTTGGTGGAGTCGCGCATCTCGGTCGCGGTGCCGAGCGCGTCGCTGATGCGTTTCGCCGTCCTCTCGTCGTTCGTGGCGAACGCCACGCGAACGTGGCAATTATCCAGAATCGCGTTGTTCGGCCCATAGGCGCGCTCGATCTGGTTGAGCGATTGCGCGATCAGGAAGGATTTGAGGCCGTAACCCGCCATGAACGCTAGGGCGCTCTCGAAGAAGTCAAGACGGCCGAGCGCCGGAAACTCGTCGAGCATCAACAGCAGGCGATGGTGTTTCCCCGATGTGTTCAATTCCTCGGTCAGCCTGCGCCCAATCTGATTGAGAATTAGCCGGATCAAGGGTTTCGTCCGGTTGATGTCGGACGGCGGCACAACGAGGTAGAGGCTCACGGGCTCCTTGCTTCCGACAAGATCAGCAATGCGCCAGTCGCAAAGCGCCGTCACACGCGCCACTACGGGATCGCGATAGAGGCCCAGGAACGACATGGCGGTGCTGAGCACGCCGCTACGTTCGTTCTCACTCTTGTTCAGCAGCTCGCGGGCCGACGAGGCGACAACGGGATGAACGCCGACTTCGCCCAGGTGCGGCGTGCCCATCATCGCGCGCAAGGTCGCCTCAACCGGTCGGCGTGGATCGGAGAGGAAGTTGGCGACGCCGGCCAGCGTCTTGTTCTTTTCGGCGTAGAGAACATGCAGGATCGCGCCTACAAGCAGCGAATGGCTGGTCTTTTCCCAGTGATTGCGTTTGTCGAGGCTGCCTTCGGGATCGACCAGAATATCCGCGATATTCTGCACGTCGCGGACTTCCCATTCGCCCTGCCGCACTTCCAGTAGTGGATTGTAAGCCGACGACTTCGCGTTGGTCGGATCGAACAGCAGGACGCGGCCATGCTTCGCCCGGAAGCCCGCCGTCAGGGTCCAGTTCTCGCCTTTGATATCGTGGACGATGCAGCTTCCCGGCCAGGTCAGCAGCGTGGGCACCACGAGGCCGACACCTTTGCCCGACCGCGTGGGCGCGAAACATAGGACGTGCTCCGGCCCGTCGTGGCGCAGGTACTCTCGGTCGTAGCGGCCGAGCACGACGCCATCGGGGCCGAGCAGTCCGGCGGCGCGGATTTCCTTGTCCTCCGCCCATCGCGCCGAGCCGTATGTCGCGACGTTGCGCGCCTCCCGCGCGCGAATGATGGACATCATGATGGCGGCGGCGATGGCCATAAGGCCGCCGGACGCGGCGATAATGCCGCCTTCGAAGAAGATCGAGGGCGCGTAGGCGTCGAACGCATACCACCACCAGAACAGAGCGGGCGGATAGTAGATCGGTGAGCCGGCCAGCTCGAACCACGGGTTGCCAAGCTGCGCCTGAAAGCCGAGGCGCCAAGCCGTCCATTGCGTCGCCGCCCAGGTCATCACCAGAATGATGGTGAAGACGACGGCGATCTGACCCCATAGGATTCGGCTTCCGCGCATACGGGCTCCAATTGGCAAAAGAGACGGAGCCGATCAGAGAGTAGGCAAAATCGGGACAGGCAACAGGAAAGAGGATGCGGGAGGGCTACCGGATACTATCGGCGGCGAATAGGTCGGGTTGCGACTATGTGAACAGTTGCGATGATACTGCTGCAAGGCCGCACGAAACGAATCGCAGCGGCCAATCCACCAGATCGATCGGCGCGTGCGAGGCAGGCTAGTGGGCTTATAGCCCTAGTCCCCTCTGACGCCCCACTTGCCACGATACCGAACCGCCCTGCACGACGCCCGCCACATCGCGGCCGAGTTGGCGGTTGATGACGGGTCGCCAAGGGACAAGAGTGAACTCGTGGCTCTTCTCCAAGATGGCGAACTTTCCGCTGGTTAGCTGCACGGTGCCGGTGAACTTGCCGCTGACGGTTTCACCATCGGCGACCGTGCGGAACGGGAGCGACTTGTTCGCCGCCATCTCCGCGCCGAAGCTGGCAATCTCGCGCTCGCGCAGCGTGGCGAGAAGATTGCGCCGGTAGAAGGTTCGACCGTCCTGCCGGCGCGTGGCGTCGCCCTGTTCGATGTGATGCTCGCGGCGCTGGTCCATCGCCTCGCGCACCTGCTGGCCGAACCCGGCCGGCGCAAGGTCGGATGCGTCGGGCATGACCAATCGCCGGTCGAGCCACGTCGCACCATCCGCGCCGATCTGCTTTTCAAGGTCGAGCACCGAAAGGACGCGAACGCTGGCCTGCCGGTTGCGGCCGGCATCGTAGGCGGCCGTCTTGCTCTCGAAATCTTCGGGGATGCGCCATTGGTCGGCGTCGATCCGCTTGACTATGCCGGCGCGGCGCAATGCCTCCAGCCGGCGCACATGAGCATCGACATAGCCTTCGTAATCGCCGCCTGGAACGCGGCCCTCGAACTTGGCCCGTTCCAGATGGCGGGTCGGCCGATAGATGCCGTCTTCGGCAACGGCAGCAATGGTCCGGTCGGATGGCCGCTGCGCGGCGTCGGCCGGGCCGATCTCGACGACGCTGCCGATCCGCGCATCCTCGACGCGGGCCGGGTCGATGCCGGCGACATGGTGCGTCCGACCGTCGATCCCGTCCACCACAACGGTCAGGTTCTCGCCCAACTCGTCGGACAGATACTTATCGACGACGCGGCCGACGATGGGCTTTTCGGGCGGCCCGTCATGGATTTGGAAGGTCAGCGGGTCGCGTTCCAGGCCATCGGCCTTTAGCGCCTTGTGCATGTTGCGGACGATGTCGCCGTGCTCGCCCAGCTCCCGCAAGGTCGGCTCCATCCGCTCGCTCAACTCCCATACGCCCGGCGCGTGCTCGGTCGCCAAGCCCATCTTCTCCAGCTTGGCGAGACGGCGCAGGCGTAGCGTGCGATTAAATTGCCATCTCCGCTCGGCCGGCTCATAGCGAAGGTCGATGAACCGTTCGTTGGCTTCCTCCGTCATTGCCCGGTCGATGCGAGTGAAACGGTCCTGGTCGATCTCGGCCGACAGCTTGCGGCTCTGCTCGATCTCGGTCACGGGTCCAAGCTCCAGCGTGGTTAGCTCGCTGGCGCGCTCGCGGATTCCGTTGGCGAGATAGTCGCCGTTGATGACAAGATTCTCGCCCAGGTCGTCCTTGCCCCGGACAATGACATGCACATGCGGATGGCCGGTGTTGTAGTGGTTGACCGCGACCCAATCGAGTTTCGTGCCAAGGTCGGCCTCGATCTGCTTCATGAGGTCGCGAGTGTGCGCGGTCAGGTCGGTCAGGTCCGCGCCGTCCTCCGGCGAGATGATGAATCGGAACTGGCGCTCATCATCGTTGCCGCGTTCAACGAAGGCGTTACCATCGGCGCGGTCCTCGGTCGCGGAATAGAGCTGACCGCGCTCGCCATCGCGCGATGTGCCGTCACGCTGGATATAGCGCAGATGGGCGGCGGACTTGCCGTTCCTGCCGGCGTTCTGAACGTAGCGGGTCTTGACGATGACGCGGCGCATTCCGGGCGCACTGTGCCGCCAGCCGCCCGCTAAGGTGCGCGCGCGAACGAAGGCCGCCCCGCGCCCGCGTTGCAGGCCCGGCCCGTTGGTCGAACGCGCGGCTTTGCCGCCCTTGCCGGTCAGGCTTTTGCCTGGGCGGGGTGATGATCTGGACGGGCTGGCGCTGTGCTGCCGGGCGATCGTCTTAGCCTGGCTAAAAAAGCTCTTGGTCTTGCCGGGCCGCGTGTCGGATCGAATGCAGCCGGGCTTCGGCCGGAAGCGGTTTTCGTCGTCGGCGCTCAAGGATGCGCCTCCGGCCAAAACTCAAGGAAATCGGGCATTCGGCGGCCATGGTGCCGGTCGAAACCCAGCAAAGCCAAGGCTTTGCGCAAGATCGCGGCACGCCGGATCAAAACCCATGGTGCCGCTCGCGGCTCATCTAACCAGTGTGCAGACAACAATAATTTTAGAAATCCGGCAGACTTAGTGCCGGTTTCCTTTATCTTGCCCTCCGCTTTTCCTGCCCTTTCCGCTTCTCCTGCCAAGAATCCAGCCAGGCGCGAACCTGCCTGACTGGACACCGCAATGACCGCTGCCGAGCGTGGGAACGCGTTCCTCACGGCGTTCCTCCATCATTGGCGCGGGCGATGAAGATGCCGCCCTCCTGCGGCTCCGCATCGACGGCATGGCGCACCGGAACGGCTGCGCGGCCGTCGCCGGATTGCACGTCGGACGGCGACGCTGCGGCAGCGCCCGTGTCGGTCGAGCGCATGACGAACAACGGCGCCGCACGCCAATCGGGCGGGGGTGGCGGCGCCGCGATCGGCGCTTCGGATGCAGCCGCGCCGCCGAGCAACGGCACGAGAGCGGCGACATAGGCGCGGGTCTCGGCGGGCAATCTGCGGCGGGTCGCAAGATACTCGTCGTAGCGGCCGGGGCCGGCATTGTAGGCGGCCAGCATCGCCGCGACATTGCCGTAGCGGTCGAACATCTCGCGCAGATAGGCCGTGCCCGCCATGATATTGTCGCGCGGGTGATAGGGATCGCGGCCGAGGCCATGGCGGGCGCGCAGCTCCGCCCATGTATCGGGCATGACCTGCATCAATCCCATCGCACCGGCCGACGAGATCGCGCGCACGTCGCCCGCGCTCTCGGCGCGCAGCACGGCGCGAATCCAGTGCTCGGGAATGCCGAACCGTCGCGACGCCTCGGCGATGTGGGCGGCATGAAGATCGACGGCGGCGGGGCGCACGATCGGCATCGGCTGCGCGACCGCCGACACCGATCCGCCGCCGAGCAAGAGCGCGCCGATCGCTGCGAGAACGACGCAACGCCATGCCGCCCTGTCTCCGCCGCGACGCCAGCCTGCCTGCGTGCTCGCTGCGGTCAAGGGCAAGGCGCAAGCGCCGGCGAAACGCCGCCCTTGACCTTCGCTGCGCGCGCCGGCCATCCTGCGGTCGAGCGGGACGAAGGGATGAGCCGGCTTCTCCGCGAACAAAGGGATGAGACCTTTGAGCGCGAGGCTGACGCGATACCGCATGGCCTCAGTCCCGCTCGTCGCGCGGTTTGGGGCGGCTCCAGTGCAGCGACCATGACGCGCCGGCCTCGTCGTCGCGGAACAGGTTGGCGCGGATCGGCTGCGGCAAGGCGGGATCGTCGAGCAGCACGGAAAGGTATTCGCCGGCCTTCTCGCCGGTGCGTTTCCACGCCGCGCCGACTTCCGGCCCGTCCTCCGCGCCGTGGTGGACGCGGTAATCCGGCGCGTTCTCCGCGCCCGAACCTTCGGCCGGAACGATGGTGATTTCGCGGAACAGGGTCAGCGTTTGGACACGGCCGACGAAGCCGGATTCCTCGCGTTTGAATTGACCGATCTGAGGCATGGAAAGTCTCCTGTGGTTGGGGTTGGGAAGCGAAGTCAGTGCGACTGTCATTGAGTCCGGGCGCGCCATTCGTAGCGGCCCGCGCCGTCCTCATCGGTCCAGAGCGGGACCGCCCGGCCGATGACGGAGCTTGCGGGGATGGGTCCGAAGTAACGGCCGTCGAGGCTGTCGCGGACTTGCCAGTTCATGAGGAAGAGTTCGCCGTCGCCGATAATGCGGCAGCCCTGCCAGACGGGCAGATCGCGGCCGAGGCTGTCGCGCTCCAGCGCCTCGCCCATGTCGATCCCGTTCACCGTGATCGTGCGGCCGGTTCGGCAAACGCGCTGTCCAGGCCGGCCCAGGACGCGCTTGAGCAGCGGCACTCCGCGCGCGACATAGCCGCGCTCGATCATGAAGGCGGCGAGCGGTTCGGGCGGCAGGACGGCGACCAACTCGGGCACGTCGATCCGGTCGGCCGGCTCGACGGTGTAGAAGCCGATGGGCGTGCTCGCGGTCGCGTTCCAGATGAGTTTCGTCGGAGTCCCGACCGCGCTGGCGGCGGCGATGCCGAGCACCGCCAGCGCCGTCACCGTGAGGATGCGGCGGCGCGTCACGGGTCGATCCTCTGGCGGCCGAGCCAGGCGGCGTGGCGATCGGGCGTGTAGGCGCGGGGCTTCAGGCCGGCGGTCAGACGGTTATGGACGTTCCGCCAATGCTCCGGCGATATGTCGGCGGGATCGAGGCCGAGCGCGTCCACGGCGTCGATGGCGGCAAGCGCGCGCTCCACCTTCGGCCAGCTTTCGAGGCGCAGCAGGATGTCGCCGCCGGGCCGCACGAAGGGCAACGTCTGGAACGGCTCGCCGCGGCCGATGGCGCGCACGATGTCGATGCGCGACATGACCGTGCCGTGCTCGCCCTTCGCCCATCGGACGAAGGCGAAGATGCTGTTCGGCGCGAAGCCGACGACGCTGCGGCGACGGTCGATGATCTGTTCGTAGCTCTTGCGGCCGAAGCGTATCCAGTGCTCGACCTGCTGCTTCTGGAACGTCAGCTCGACAAGCGTGGTGAAGGGCGCGGGTCCGTCCGGCAGCGGCCGGCCGTGTGCGCGGGGCGCACGGCGGCTCATCGCTCGCCTCGCTCGTCCGGCGTCAGCGGCCGGGCCGGAAACACGCGGCCGGCTGTCTCTTCGCGCGTCGATCGGCGCGCGCCGATCTCGCTCCAGGCTTGCAGGTCGTCGACAGCATAGAGGACGCGGCCGCCGATCTTGCGATAGGTCGGGCCGGTCCCGTAGGTGCGATGCTTCTCAAGGGTGCGCAGCGAAATGCCGAGGAAGCGCGCGGCCTCCTTGGTGCGCAACAGGCGTGGCGGCAGGCCCGCCAGCGGGTTTGACATAGATACCTCCGGTTCGTCGTGAAGGCGGCTGTCGGTGGCGACAGCGGACTGCGGCGAACCATGGCGAGGCATCGGCGGCGCGTAGCGTGCCGCATTCGCGCCTATGCGCTGGCGGCACCCCCTTTAGAACCGCGAACGGCTCACGAAGGCAGCGAGAACCGGCGATAGGATCGCGTTTGGGGTCCGGCAGGTCACTAACGGGCCGAATAGGCGGAGACATTTCTTCGCGCGTGGGCTAGACTTAGAGACGGAGCAGACGCACTGCTCCGGGGCGTCGAAACCCCTGGTTAGCGGTTGGTGCCGGCCGTGACGGCACCACCACTCCTTGACCTTATGGTCGGGGAGCCTGTGGCGTATACAACAGGTTCTCCGAGCTAAAGGCCACAGGGCCGTCTAACCACGGTTTCGAACTCCCCGATCACCAAGAGTCAGAGAGAATCGTTTGCGGGGGCGCACCGCAGACAAACCTTCTCGAACACGGGGAACGGTTATGCGCGTGCCAGTCGAACTCGATCCCGACGTTGACGACATCGCACCTTTCGGCACCGACATCACCCTCTATGACGAGCGGCATTTCGTGACCTATCTGCGGCTGCTCGACGCCAGGGCGGAAGGCGCGGACTGGAAGGAAGTCGCGCGGATCGTCCTCCATCGCGATCCGGCCGCCGAGGAAGCCATGACCTATCGATGCTGGCAAAGCCATCTCGAACGCGCGCAATGGCTGTCGCGCGAGGGCTATCGGAAGATCTTGGTGCAATCGGGCGCGAACGAAAGGTAACGACACCGATGTCTGCGGGATCGTCATGAACTTGGCATACGCTCAAACCTTGCGAGGTGAGAGGTTTAAGCCATGAATGTCTGGGCAACGATTATTCTGTGGGAAGATGCCGATCCGAAAACAGATCGGACCGTCAGGGAAACGGCTCAGGAGAAACTGACGATCGCCTTTGTCCCAACAGTCGAGGCCGCCGCGACGGTCGCGTCCGAGCTTGTCGAGGACGGAGCGGAACTCATCGAGCTATGCGGCGGCTTCGGTCTCGATGCCGGCGCGGTCGTATCCCGCGCGGTCGATGGTCGCGCTGCGGTCGGCGCAGTCGCGTTCGGCATCGAGTCGATCACGCAGGCGGCCGCCTACAAGGCGAAGTTCGAGGCGGCCAGCGAGTAACTGCAAGCGGCTCTCTCTTCATTAGCGGCGTTACCTGCGGATCGAGACGCAACCGAATTAAAGCTTGCCCGGCTTGAGCGGATAACTGAGCAGCAGCCGATAGCCGCCGCGCATCATCATGAGGCCATGGGCAACCAGGCGGCGGGCCTTGCTCTTGCGCGGATCGCTCTCGAAGTCCTCTTTCGTGCCGCGAAAGCCAAGCAGGACATCGGCAATGGCGCGGTAGCTCTCGCCGCGCAGTCTGGCGTCGAGAGCGCGCAGGGACAGGATATGCCATTGCCGGAGTTGGGCGGGCAGCGCGCCGAAGGGCGGTCCAGGCGGACGCTGCCGTGTCGAACGCCAGAGGCGGCGCGCGGCATGGGAGCGAAGCTCCATGAAGGAATCGAACGGCACGCGCGCGACGTAGAAGGTGGCGGCATCGGGCACGGCCTCGGGCAGCCAGAATTGATGCGCCACGCCGTCGACCTGCCAGATGCCGTGCCAGCCATCGGCGGCGCGGCGCAGATCGAGGCCATGGAGATGGGCGAGCGTGAGGACGGGTTCGGTTTCGTCCGTCTCGTTCTCGACCGGCGACAGGATGACGGCGTGCGGCTGGAGTCGTGGCGACCAGAACAGCGGCTGGCCGTCAGGCGGCGCATCGGGATCGCACGGGAAATCGTAAGCCCCAGCGCTGCGCGAAGGCTTCCAGCCGGTCGGCTGCGGGCCGCCGGGCGCGGGCGATGGTCTGGAAGTCATGGCGATACTCGTCGTAACGACGAAGATATTCCCAGGCAAAGCCGGCGGCCACGATCTTCTTGGCGTGTCTGTATGCCGCCGGTGATCGCCAGTCGATGCTAAGCATGGCGTCACCTCTCTAAGCCGGGTTCAAGAGCAAAGCCCGGCTAGAGAGATTTCGGTGCAACTATAAGTAATAGAAGTCGCTGAACCGAGAAACGTTGAGCGTCGAACGCGATCGTTTATAGTTGATTATTTCTTAACATTGCGGTTTTGATTTTGCGAGCCGGGCGTAGCCCGGCGAGCGGCGGCCATGGAATTGCGCGTGGCCGCGCCGCCGATCCGCCATCGCGGATCGGCGAAAAAATCATGTGCCGAAAACCGGGCGAAACGTGTGGGGCCGCCCGGTGGTGGCGGCCCCATTTCACGCGCCATCGCTATCCCTTCAAGCGCTGCATCCCCTCGGCCAGCGTCCAGAGCGCGCGATTGAGCGTCACGTTCTGGTCGATGCCGTTGATGGCGCGGGTCTGGCTGCGCCGGATGCGGCCTTCGGCGTTGCGCTTGCGGCCATGCAGTCCGCCGCGAACGACGTTCTCCTGAATGACGTTGAACGTGGTCCAGAGGCTTCGCCCTGCATCCTCGCGCCGACGCGGCTCGATGATCTGGTCAGGCCGGATGGGGCTTTCGTCCTCGCCATAGCGGGCGACAAGGCTCGCCTCGGCCAGCACGCGGCGCTCGTCCTCGGAAAGCTGAACCTCCTTCATGCTCTCGCTGGCGTCGATCAACCGGGGGAAGTCCTCGGCGACAGTGTAAACGCCTTCGATGATGTCATGCTGGATATTGCCCTTGTGCGGCACGCGGACTTCCTCGAACCGCTCGCCCGCAATCATGCTGTTGGTGCAGACGAAACGGAGCATCCCCGCGAACATCTGATAGGCGCTGGTCCCGTCATGGCTGTTCACGATGATGACTTCGGCGGCTTCGCGCTGGCCGATGCCGCCCTCCCGGCGCAAGCGCAGCATGTGCTTGGCGTGGCCGTGACGGCTGCCGTCGCGCGGAACGGACTGGACGGCGAAGAACGGGAACCATCCTTCCCGGCGCAGCCCCTCCACGATGTCGATGGTGGGGACATAGACGTAGCGTTCCGAACGGCTGTCATGCGCCTCGCGGGCGAAGATGGACGGGACGTGCCGGTAAAGCGCCTCGTTGTCGAGGGCTTCGCGCCCGCTGATCTGATGGGCGTTGCGGCCGAACCGGGTGGCAAGCTGATGATACATGATCCTGTCTCCTATTGGCTTGGGTTGGAGCGCAGCGCTGCGCTGCAACCCTGGCCGTCGCCGAGACCGGGTGTGCAAACGGAGTGGGTGGCTTCGCGGGGAACCGGCTGCACGGAGCGCGGAACGCGCGCAGGAAGCTGGGCGGAAGCCACTCCGAAGTGCGCCGAGGGCTGGCCCTAAGCACGCCGCCCGGCCAGAGCGGAGCGGAGGACGGGGAGAAGATCTGATCGGGTGCAAACCAGACAGCAGAAGGCCGCTTCTCCCGATCTCCATATTGTTTGACGGGTAGCGGCCATGAGCATGGACAAAGCCCCGCTCTTTCGAGCGGGGCGCTCTCGGGGGCCGGCCTCAGTCGCCGTTGCGGCGGGACCAGATGAGGTTGTGACCGCTGCCGTCCTCGACTTCGATCAGGCTGGCGTAGATCGGGGCCGGGAAGCTCGGATCGTCCAGCTTGACGCTGAGATATTCGCGCTGCGTCTCGCGGGCGGTCTTCTTCCAGGCCGCGCCGAACTCGGTGGCTCCGACGAAGATGCGGAAGTCGGGGCCGCGCTCGCTGTCGCCCTCGGTGGCGGTGAACTTGGCCTTGACGTTGAGGGTCAGGGTCTTGACCGCGCCGGTGAAGCCCGCGCCGTTCTCGTTCTTGGTGAAGGTGCCGATGGTCGCCATTGTCGTGTTCCTTTTCCTGTCGGGCCGCTCCAGTGCGACCTCGATGGCGGTCATTCGACCGGGGACGATCGGCCCCGCACCCGTCAGGGCTGGAACATCGTGGAAGGCGGCCGGTGGCAGCTTTTTTGCCTCGCGATGCAAAGCCGAAGGCGGCGGAAAAAAGCTGATGACGGACGTTGCGGGAAGACGAGCGAGACGCCGCCTTGGCGGCGGCGGTCTTCGGTCAGACCTTGCCAATCGAGGACGCGGATGGAGCGCCCCAAACAGGAATCAGGGTGAATACGGCAATGGCGGCTATCCCACGCCGCACCGGGATCGGAAAACGCGGTGCGCCCCTCACTGCGGTTTTCCCTGTCCCGACCGCCAAGGCCGTTCAGATTTCGCCAGCGGGGCAGCGGGCGCGCCTTCGTCTGACCTTCGCGGGCGCCGCCTTATCCGGTGTGGAAGGAAGATCGCGCGCGGGCGTGGCGTCATGCCATGGCCAAGCGGACGATTGCGAGCCTGCCGAGGCTGATCCGCTTGCCGGTTGAAGCGAACGAAATACCTAACCTCATGGTCCTGCCGTGGCGACCGTGGCCTGCCCCCGAGACGGCCTCGCTCGGCCAAGCGGGGCTTGTCGCGAAATGGCCGCTGTCGCTCCTTGCGTTATGGGATTGAAGCCGAATGGCGGAAACGCGCTCTGGGCGCGGTTCCGGCGCAGCCGAAAGCCCGGCCCTAAGGGCAACGCGATCCAGAACCCTATTTCGGAATCGGGCGTGAACCCGCAGCTCAGTGTCCGGCTGTCCAGGGGTCGATGACCGGAACACCGGCGGCGTTGAAGGCGCTGGCGTCACGCGTGGCGACCGCAAAGCCCTGATCGGCGGCGATGGCGGCGATATATCCGTCAGGTGTGGGGAATCCCTTGCCGGCCTTGCGAGCCGCGACGGCCAAGTCGGCATAGTGGCGGGCGGCGTTCGTGTCGAAAGGAAGGATTCTGCCCTCGAACAGCGGCAGAAGCCCGTCGAGCGTGGTCGCGAGACGCTGCTTGCGCCGCCCGTCAGGCATCGCGCCGATGCCGAACAGGAGTTCCGCCACGGTCACACTGGAAAGGTAGAGCGTTTCGGCCGCCTGTTCGTCCAGCCAGTCGCGCACGGCCGGAGCTTGTTCCGGCTTCATCGCCTCCGAGACGACATTCGTGTCCAGAAGGATCATTCAAAGCTCATGGGCGTGGCGGGTGTCCGGTCGCGGCCCTTTTCCAACGCCTCGACATCGGCGTTGGTGAGCCCGGCTTCGCGGCTCAATGCCGACAGGGCCGAGCCGATCCGAAGGCGGTCCGTGGGGCGAACCGCTGCTTCCAGAATATCGCGCATCTCGGCCTCGGTGCTGCGGCCATGATGGGCCGCGCGCACCTTGAGGGCACGATGTGTCTCATCGGACAGATTGCGGATCGTGACGGCGGGCATCTGACAGCATACCCAGTTAATTGATAGCAATGCCATCAACATATAGAAACTGCCATCAAAATGCAAGGCGGGGCCTTTGTCTGGTGCGCGTTCTAGGATTTTCGCGACAGTCTTTCATGGACCACGCGCCCGCGCTCGGAAAGCCGATAGCCGCTCGGCAGGCTCTCCGTCAGGCCAAGCTCCTTGAGCAGGCGGATTTTGCGCTTCACGGTCGGCTTGTCGATCCCGAGGCTATCGGCGATCTCCCCGGCGGTCCTGCCGTCACGCTCGCCGATCCGCCGGAGCGTGTCGGCGGTCCAAGGCCCTGAGCGGCTGCTCGTATCGAGCGCGGCCAGCCGCTCGCGCAGCGCGGCGAAATCGTCGGCGTCGAGACGGTCGTTCCGACGCAGGGCCTCGCGCGGGTCCGGTCCCGCCAGATGGAAGCCGATCCGATACAATGTCCCGGCGCGCCCTTTTCGGAGTTCGACAAGCAGCGCTTCGCGGCTGTCGAACCCCGCGCGCCCGGCATCCTCTTCCAAGATGTCGTCCGGCTCGACGGGCTCGACCTGCTCGATAGCGAGAACGCCGACAGGCGTCCGCAACGCGCCTCCGGCTCGCACCGTGGGCTTGGTCCAGCACCGGAATGCGACCGTTACCCGCCCGGCCTTTATCCCGTCGAGAACCGCCTTCTTGAACAGCATGTCGCTTCGCTCCCCACCGGCATCTATCTGGCGGGTTGGCCGACACCCTGCGCCAGCCGCATCCATGCAGAGACGCCGACGAACGCGCCGCCGACGATGCAGAAGATTTGCCGCCAAATTTCGGACGGCACGGCCTCCTTGGTGATGCCCGAGACCAGCGCATAGCCCGCCACGGCGGCGGGCACGGCGAAGACCAGCGCCACGATCAGGCGGATGACGGGCGAGCGGATCATCTCGAACAGGCCGGCCAGGACGCCGAAGGCGACGCCGGCGGAGAACAGGCCGACCAGTCCTGCGCCGATCAGGCCCGAGCCGGTCTGATAGGCGAACTGCGCTGCGGTCAGCCCGAGCATGAAGGGCAGCGCATATATGGCAAGCGTGTAGGCGAGAACGCAGAGAAGCGCGATCAACGCAACGCTCATGAACATCACCGCGACCATGACCCTTCACCTCTACTTGCCGCACCGCCTTTCGTGCCGTCATCCGTCTGACGGCTGCATTGTCGGCATGGTGCCAATGCTTGCCTGTCCTGTCGAGCCTGGTGGGCCTGACCATTGTTGATCTGTCGAGGTCATCCGGCCGCGCGGGGAAGCCGCGCGGCCGGAATTTTCCGGGCGGAAGGCCGGGACCGCTCGCGCGATCCCGGCCCCTCCTTCATTCCGCCGCGACGGCGAAGGGCTCGGCCTCCACGGCCTCGGCGCTGTCGGGTTCCGTGACGGTGGCCTCCGACTGTTCGTCGACCAGCCATGCGGCCCGCTCGGTGCGCAGCACGGGCGGAAGCCAGCCGGTTCCGGCAAGAAGCTGCTCGGCGGCTTCGGCCATCTCCTGCTTCTTCTTGTCCGCGATCCGCTCGGCGGCCTCCTCGCCAAGCGCATCGCGCACGGCGGCGAGGATATGCGCCTTGGTCACGCGCCCGAGATAGGCCCGAACCGTGGGCGTCCAGTGCGCCGTCATGTCGAGGGCGACCGCCGTCGCCAGCCTGTCCGCCGTCTGGTGGGCGAGCGGCTTGCGTTCCCACGGCATCTTGACCGCATTGACGGTCTGCGCGGCGCAATGCGCCAGCAGCGCCATGACGCTCGCATGGTCCAGCCCGGCGACGAAGCCCCAAAGCTCCGACACGTCGCGCGGCATGTCCGCCGCCCATCCGGCATGACGATCCGCCAGCGCCTTCGCCGCCGCCGTGTCCTCGATGCCGTCCGCATCGCTGGCAAGGTAGCTGCTCGTCGGACGGATTTCGAGGCAATGGGCCTCCGTGGCACGATAGAAGGTCTGCGCGGCCAGCGTATGGGTGACGGCGATCAAGGCCATGTCCGGCTGCTCGCCAAGGGCGAGACGCAGGGCAAGGGTGCGATGGGCGGTCAGGTCGCGGATGAGCGAGTCCGACAGCGGCTTGCCGTCTTCCTCCGCTTCCTCGTCCTCGGCCTCGAGCGCGGAAACATGGTTGCCGTGCTCGTCATGGTCGCCATCGTCCAAGACCTCCCCATCGCCGTTGACGCGCACGCCGTCGATGACGGTTTCGCTGTCCTCGGCTTCTTCCGGCTCCGGGGCCTCGTCCTCGGCGCGGATGAACCCGCGTTCGATGCGGGCCGTGCCCTCATGGTTCAGCACCACGAAAGCGCCGCCGCGCGCGATGTCGTCGGCATCGTAGGCATGGCGCAGCCCGTCGATGCGCTCGATCTCCGCTTCAAGCTCCGCGAACCGCTGATCCACTTCGGGCGGCAGGTCTTTGTCAGCGTCCTGCCATTGCGCCGACAGGCGCTCAAGCTCGTCCTGCGCGGCGTCGTAGGCTGCGGCGTCTTCCTCCGAAAGCTCCACCGGACGCGGATAGGTGCGGCGCATGCCGTGGGCGTGGGGATAGTCGATATGAGCCGAAGCCCATTTCCACCCCTCGGCCTCCCGCGTCTCTGCGGCGAGCCTTTCCAGCTTGTCGATGGCAAGCCGGTCCAGCAGCGCGGCGTCCTCGTAGAAGCCGCCGCGATCCTCGGTGAACAGGTCGCGGATAATGTGCCCTCCCGCCTCGGCATAGGCTTTCGGCCCGACGAACACGCGCGCCGATCCGAAGCCGCCACGTTGCTGGCGGTCAGGTCGCGGCGGATGATCCACGGCTCCTTGTGTAGGACAGGTTCTCGTAAACCTGTTCCTGCCGGGCGTGGTCGTCGGTGATGGCGAACGCCTGCAACTGGTCCATGGTCAGGCCGCCGTCGCGATAAACCTCGATCAGCTTGGGGCTGACGGCTCCAAGGCGAAGCCGCTGCTTCACCACATGCGCGGTGACGCCGAACCGGGCCGCGATTTCCTCCGCGCCCCATCCGCGATTGTCCGAAAGTTCGCGGAAGCGCTCGAACTCGTCGGCGGGGTGCAGGTTCTCACGGTTGACGTTCTCGTCAAGGCTGATCTCGGCGGGATCGTTCGCCGTGTCGATGACACAGCGGATCGGCTCGGTCTTCTTGATCTCCTTGCGCTTCACGCGCAGAAGCTGCGCCAGCCTGCGGCCCTCGCCGATGCTGACCAGATAGAAGCCGGTCGGCTCGCCTTCGCCATCAAGCTCCGGCTCCACCACGAGGTTTTGCAGGATGCCCTTGGCGGCGATGCTCGCGGCCTTCCCCTGGATGGACGCCTCGCTGTGCGGGGTCTTCCGGGCGTTCTTCGGATGCTTCTTGAGCTTGTTGAGCGGGATGAAAACCGTTGCGCCATTCTCGATGGCGGTGGCGGTGCTCGCATTCGTGGTCATGGTCTTTCTCCTATGGGCTTGGGTTCCAGCGCAGCGGAAGCGCCGCGCTGAAACCCTGCCCGTCGGCGAGACCGGGTGTGCAAACGGAGCGAGTGGCTTCGCGGGGAACCGGCTGCACGGAGCGCGAAGCGCGGAGGAAGCTGGGCGGAAGCCACTCCGAAGTGCGCGGAGGGCGGAGCCCTAAGCACCTCGCCCGGCCAGAGCGAAGCGGAGGCCGGGCATAAAAACGCTTCCTCTCCGAATGACCTGTTTCTAACGATTTATCGTTTCGGAGGCCGTAGCCCACGACTGAACAAAACCCTGGCGCCAGACTTGCGGGCCGCGTGTCGCGCGATCGTCGACCGTCACCACAGCAGCCCAGCTCGTTATCGGCGGTCGATGCCATCCCAGAAATCGCACTCATGAATCGTTCGTGCATCGGCGAGTTCGGCCCGGTCCATGCCGGGAACAAGACGGAGCAGCGAGGCGGGCCGTTGCGGATCATAACGGGGCCAGGCGGGCAATCCCTCGACATGAGGATCGCCGTTTCGCGCAAAGGCGGTCCAGTAGCGGATCATGGCGGCGCCGAGCGCCCGCTGCTGGTCGCTGATCGGACGCTTCTCGCCCGTTTCCACCACCACCGGCATGCCGCTGGTCAGGTCGAAGAGCAGCGGGAGTTCGCCCGAATGCGACGCGCCGGGCGGAAAATCTGCGGCGATCGGCACCAGGCCGACCGCGTTTTGGTCGTCGAACAGGTAGCCATAGACAGGCGCGAGGCCGGCAATGGCGCGCCGGTCCTGATCGGCCGGACAGGCGAACATGCGCGAGGTGATGGTCTCGGCCCAGGTCAGGGCCGGCGCTTCCGCCTCGCCAGCGAAACGCGACACCGGATAACGCTCCGCAATCGCCGCGGCATCCTCGCCATAGCCCTCGACCAACAATTCGGCATAGCCGGGCTCGGTGATCGGCGTCCCCATCAGTCGCGACAGTCCCACCATGGCGCGGCCCTCGTCGCGGTTGGTGCCGATCAGGACCGGCACGGGGTTGAACCGGCCCTGCGCCATAGCGACACCTGGCTCCAGCGGCAGCGTCGGGGTGCCGAAGGCGGCCTGGCCGCTTGCGCCGCCGGCCTCGACCAGCTTCGCGGCGGGAACGGCGCGCAGGCATTGCAGCCGTTCGTCGTCATCGGCGCGGTCACAGCCCACGGCGTTTGCGATCTCGACGCCGAGCCGTTCCGCCTCGGTCCGGTCGATCCAGAACGAGCCCAGCGGCGTGACATTCGTCGGCCAGCGCATATTGCAGCCGCCGCTCTGGAGGATCGCCTTGTGGAACAGGCCGGCAGATCCCGGTGAGACCATGTGCGCGCAGGTCCGCACGGCGCCGCCTGACTCCCCGAACAGGGTGACATTGCCGGGATCGCCACCAAAGGCAGCGATATTGTCGCGCACCCAACGCAAGGCCGCCTGCTCGTCCAGAAGGCCGAACTGCCCCCCGCCTTCCAGGCCGGGCAGGGCGAGATAACCGAAGACGTTGAGGCGCGAGGCAACCTTGACCACGATCACGTCGCCGGTCGTCACCAGGCGCGTCGCGTCGTATTCGTTGGGCGAGCCGACATGCAGGCCGCCGCCATGCAGCCAGACCATCACGGGGCGCGGCGCACCGGAGTCGGTTACGGGCGCCGTGACATCGAGATGAAGGCAGTTTTCGTCGGGCGCCTCGCCTTGTGGGCATGAAGGGCCGGGTTCGGTGGCGGCGCGCACCCCCTGCCAGGGCTCGAGCGGACGTGGCGGAGCGAAGCGATTGTCCTCAACCGGCGGCGCGGCATAGGGGACGCCCTGGAACAGCCAGGCATCGCCCTGGCGTCGGCCTTGCAGCGTTCCTTGCTCCACACTCACGGTGCCGTCTTGGCCGACGTGCTTCACCGTCGCCTCGGTGGGGGCGCATCCCAGCATAAGCATGCAGGCTGCGACGGCAACAACCAGAGGCGATCGAGACGATGTTTCACGACGGTTCATTTCATCGATCTCTCTTCTTGCGATAGAATCGATCGGTTGCAAATAGAACGGCGAATGGAAGCGACGGTTGCTTAAGCATACCGGTTTCATCAGGATCGCCCGATGCGCGTGCGCTTGTCGACACTGTGACAAGTAAGGCATTGTGCCGTTCCGAGGGCGAGAGGCGCTGGCTCAGCCCATCGAAACGTGATCGGATCATTGTCGACTTATCGCCAGCGCGATTGCATTTCGTCCCAGCTTGGCCCTGGTTCAGGCAATGGATCTGTCTCCTTTTGGCTCAGGCCATCGAGGAGAATGCTTAGATAACGCTGCCTGAGAAGCTTGTTGCGCGGTCCATCACCGATCGACACCGTCGCCACGAGTTCGCCGATGACGTTGAGGTCGTTGACGTCGGCGTCCGGGCGCAACCGGCCCGCGTTTCTCGCGCGCAAGAAGATGCGCTCGTTCAGCGCCTGCGCCTCGGCGGCGAGATCGAACAAGTCCGGGCTGGGCGGGAACGCGCCGGCCAGGAGAAGAACGAGCGTGTGCGTTTCGGCCTCTATCACCCGCCTCATGAACCCGGCCAGGGCGTCCCAGGGATCACCCTCATCGGCCAAGGCCTGCCTCGCCTCCGCGACATAGCGTTCAAGCCCGCCGCGACACAGGGCCTCTAGCAGACGGTCCTTGCTTTCATATCGGCGGTAGAGCGCGCTCATCCCCATGCCAGCCTCATCGGCGACGGCCGCCATGGGCGCCCTGGGATCGCGCGCGAAGACCCTCCTCGCAGCCTCCAGAATGCGGGCGTCGTTCCTTTGTCTTCGCGTTCCGCCCGACGGAGGCGACCGTTCACTCATCTGCACCTCTTGGGGCGACCGCGGGGGCCACAAGCATCCGATGACGTTCTCATACAGGGCGGTCATCAAACCGACATTGAATGGCGTCATCAAAACGGAACGATATATTCCGTTTCTTTGCCAAGGTAGTGACTTCAGGAGGCCGCTTCATGACGATCGCCCCGTTCAGGATCGATATCGCGCAAACTGCAATCGACGACTTTCATGAGCGGCTCGACCGGACGCGCTGGCCGGAGGAGGCGCCTGGCGAGGGATGGAGCCGGGGCGTCCCGATCGATTATCTCAAGGCGCTCAGCGCATACTGGCGGGAGGGTTTCGACTGGCGCGCGCAGGAAGCCCGGCTGAACGTCTTTCCGCAGTTCATCACACAAATCGACGGTCAGACCGTGCACTTTCTACATGTGAAATCTGGGGACGAAACAGCGACGCCCCTGATGCTGGTGCACGGCTGGCCGGGATCGTTTGTCGAGTTCATCGATCTGATCGGCCCGCTGGTCGATCCGGCGGGTCATGGCGCGGCTGGCGCGCCCGCCTTCGATCTGGTCATCCCATCGCTGCCGGGCTTCGGATTCTCGCACCCTTTGGTCGGGGAAGGCTGGACCTATCGCCGGATCGCCCAAACCTGTGTCGAGTTGATGCGCCGGCTCGGCTACGATCGATACGGCGTCCAGGGCGGCGATGTCGGGGCGTTCGTCGGGCCGGAAATCGGCCGGGTCGCGCCCGACAACGTTATCGGCGTTCACGCCAACGCGATGGTGCAGATTCCGTCCATGGTTCAGATCGGCGTCGGGCTCGTTACTCTGTCGTCGGACGAACGCGAGCGGCTCGACCGCTTCAAGCATTTCAACGACGAGATGCGCGGCTATGACCACATCCAGGGCACCCGACCCAAGACCCTCGCCTTTGGCCTGACGGACTCGCCGGTCGGCCAACTCGCCTGGATCATCGAGAAGTTCAAGGAATGGTCCGATCCTTCCGCCGAGTCGCCCGAGGACGCGATCGACCGCGACCTGTTGCTGACCAATGCCAGCCTCTACTGGTTCACCGGCACGGCGGGGTCTTCGGCCAATCTCTACTATGAGACCAAGCACGACCCGGCCGGCACGGACAAGGAGAAGAATCCGGTTCCGACCGGCGTGGCCCTGTCCAGCACGCAGGACGTCACCATCCGCAAATGGGCCGAGCACGAAAACAACATCGTCCACTGGACCGAGTTCGAACGCGGCGGGCATTTCCTGGCGCTCGAGGCGCCGGAAGCTCTGGCGAAGGACATCCGAGCGTTCTTCTCGGGTCTGTCCACGCCATAAGGTTGAGGCGCCGAAGGACGCGGTTCATCGCTTGCAGGCATATGCCTGTCAGGAAATGAACAACCAGAGGCGGCATCCGCGCGTTGATCTGCCGTTCGACGCCACAGCGTCGACATCCTGATCGGAGCAGGCGCTATGCGCATCATCCTCGTCGGCCTTGGCTTCCTGATGATCATCGCCGCCTTGTTCTCGATGCGGTTGCCGTCCGGGTTGGTGAAAAACGCCATTCGCCCATAGCCCGTCAACTCCCAAGGCTGCACGACGCACCTGCTGCCATTGTTTTCGACGCTTGCAAGCGTGGCCTCGATTTCGCCCATCGCGCCCGCACTTTCGAGGACCATTGCCATCGGGGGCTGCACGATCCGTCACCTTTACCTTTCCCATACGATCCTGTTCAGATCGCCGCGCAGGCGGTCGGCGTCCACGCCGCCAATCGCGGCTTCGATGTCCCGGTGGGTTTCATCCCAGACCGGCACGGCGAGCACCAGAAGCTCGCGGCCTTTATCTGTCAGCACCAGACGGCGCGCGCGCCTGTCCTTTTCGTCAGGGCGGACCTGCAACAGCCCGTCGCGTTCCAAGGGTTTGAGGTTCGCGGTCAGCGTCGTGCGGTCCATCGCCAGAAGCCGCGCCACCGATCCCAGCGTCGGCGGCTCGGGCCGGTTGAGCGAGATCAGCAGCGAGAACTGGCCGCTTTTCAGCCCCAGCGGGCGTAGAGCCTCGTCGAACCGTCGCGCGAGGGCGCGGGCGGCGCGCTGCGTGTGCAGACACAGGCAATGATCGCGCACGAACAGCGTGGTCTCGTGGGGAGCGGCGTTTTTGGAGGGAACCGAAGTCGGCATGAAGGGTTATGTGTTGATATCAACTGTAATGTTCAAGCCTTGTGGAGGAGACGGGCCCTCATGAAGATCGAGACTGTATTCATAAGCGTCAATGCAAGAGATTTCTCAGCTCAGTCCCAATGGTGGAGCACCCTGCTCGAGCGAAAATGGGACCGCGAACCGATGACGAGCTGCCACGAATGGGATTTGACCGATAGCGCCCTCTTTCAAGTGCTCGACAACGCCGAAGAATCGGGAGCGGCTACGGTAACGCTGCATATCACTGATCTCGATGCACATATCGCGCGACTGCGGCGGGAGGGAATAGACGTGTCCGACCCGGTTTACGTCGAAGGCTTCGAATCCCTTCGCTTTTCGCAGTTTGAGGACCCGGAGGGCAATAAGGTGGGACTGTTGGAGGGAGCATAGTCAAAGGCCGGCAACCCTACCGGTCAGAAAGTATTAACCAAGCAATACGGAGGCCAGCCATGCCGACGAGCGAGCATCGCGAGCAAACGCCGATGATCGTCTGGACCTATGACTGGGTGCCCGGCGGCGAGGACGGCCCACGCGGCTATGTGCGCGACCTCAGGCTGCGCTGGGCGCTCGAAGAGGCCGGGCTCGACTACGCTGTCAGGAGCGTCTCCTTCGAAGAGCGCGGGCCCGATCACATCGCCCGACAACCCTTTGCGCAGGTGCCGTTCCTCGAAGACGACGGTGTCACCATCTTCGAAAGCGGCGCGTGCCTCCTGCACCTTGCGCGCAAGAGCGAGGCGCTGATGCCACGCGATGCGCAGGGTGGGGCGGAGACGCTCGAATGGGTAATCGCCGGGCTCAACTCGATCGAGATCGTCACGGTCCCATGGTGGTTCCTTTCGGTTTCGGGCGACCCCGAGAACGGCCTCAAGGACTGGGCTTCCAAGCGGCTCGATCAGATCGAAACGGTTCTGGCGGACCGCGAATGGCTAGCCGCATCGCGCTTCACGGTCGACGACATCCTGATGGCGGACGTCTTGCGTCTGCCCGAGCTGCGCAAGCTTGGCGACCGCCCGGCAACGGCGGCCTATGTGGAGCGCGTCTGCGCTCGCCCCGCCTTCGAAAAAGCCCGTAATGACCAGATCGCCCATTTCGCCAAAGGCGACGAAACCAGGAAAGACATGGCGTCATGAACATCCAGGGACTCTTCGCCGTCGTTTCGACGGCCGACATGGACGCATCCGAAGCTTTCTACACCGCGCTGATCGGCCGCGCTCCCGACGACCGGCCGATGGATGGCCTCATCGAATGGCGTAATCTTGCCGGCGCTGGCCTCCAGGTCGCGCACGATGCCGGCAAGGCCGGATCGAGCGAGGTCACCCTCGTGACGCCGGACATGGCGGCGGCGCGAAGGGCGCTGGCGGATGCGGGCCTCACGCTTGGCGAGGACATCCAGGGCGATTTCGGGATTATCGCGCAGATCGACGATCCTGACGGCAACCGCCTGACGCTGGCCGAGCCGCCGAAAGCCATGCAGGCGTGATGGCCGGTGCGGTCGCGGCCACGAAATGTGAGTCCGACATGGGAGATATCACCGGTCACATTCTCGAATAACTCCCCTCTACAACCGTTGCACAGCGTGCGTATGGAGGTTTTCATGAAAGTCGTTGCCAACATCGATTTCGACGGCGATTGCCGCGACGCGTTCACCGCCTATGCCAGCATTCTGGGTGGCGAGATCCGCGGCATGATCAGCCATCGCGACATGCCCGAGGCTTCCGAAGGCGTCCCCGAAGACCGCCTCGACCGCATCGTCCATGCCTGGATCGATATCGGCGACCAGGCGCTGATGTGCCAGGACATGCAGGATTTTTCCGGACGCAAGGGCTACAGCGTCACCGTTTCCGCCGACTCTGTCGAGGACGCCCGCCGCATCTTCGAGGCGTTATCCGAAGGTGGTGAGGTGCTCATGCCCTTCGCGCCGCAGCCGTGGTCGCAAGGCTTCGGCATGACGACGGACCGCTTCGGCGTCACATGGGTGATCGACTCGCCAGCCGCTGGCTAACTCGTCCCCGGCGCAATTATCGCAATGAGGTCGAACGGATGAACGATACGGATGCGATCAGGGATGTCATCTTGCCTGGACGGAGGCTGTCGCCAAGGGAGACCGCGCCGGCATCTTGGCCGACCATGCCGAGGACCTGCTGATGTTCGACTTCCCGAACACGGTAAAGGGCATCGAAGCCTATGGAAGAACCTGGGACTTTTTCGATGCCTCTCGCCGCGGGGCGGTCACGTTTCGGCCGGGCGAAATCCGGGTGACCGCAGGAACCGAGGCCGCCTTTGCGAGCTGCGAGATCCATTGCGACGGGACAACCGCTGGCCCTCTCGATTTCCGCCTCACGACGTGCTTCGAGCGGATGGGCGGTCGCTGGATCATCGTCCATGAGCATCATTCGATGCCAACCACCGACGAGGTTCTTGTCGGACCGGACGTCACCCGCTGATCTGCTGGCTGTCGTCGCCAATGGTATCGTGAGGCACAGGGTTGACATGCAAACGATGACGAGAGGATTGGATGATGATCGAAAACCTAAAACCCGCTCATGACCTGGCCGCGCTGAAGCCAGCGGCTTGGCCGAACGAGAGCGCCGAATACCGCAAGGCGCGTACCGCACTCCTGGCCGAGGAGATCGAGCTTCGCCGGCACATCCAGCGCGTCGCCGCCCAGCGCCGTGCCTTGCCGCCGGGCGGCGAGGTTCCGCAGGATTATCGCTTCGATGGCGCGGACGGGCCGGTGACGCTGTCGCAGATGTTCGGCGACCACGACACGCTGATCGTTTACGGCATGATGTACGGACCCGGGCGCGGGGCCGGCTGTCCGATGTGCTCGGCTATGCTCGATGCTTGGGATGGCGAGGCTCGCCATATCGAGAAGCGCGTTGCCCTCGCGGTTGTCGCCCGCTCGCCGATCGCGCGCATTCTCGACTATGCGCGCGATCGCGGCTGGACGGGTATGAAATTCTACAGCGATCCGTCCGGCGATTTTTGGGCTGACTACAACAGCGACCGCGATGCCGACGAACCGGCTTACATCGTCTTCCGCAAGGGATCGGACGGCACGGTGCGCCATTTCTATTCGGGTGAAGGCGGCATGGAGATCGCCGATGCGGGCCAGGACCCGCACAGCGCGCCTGACATGAACCCGCTCTGGGTGCTGCTTGACACCACGCCGGAAGGGCGCGGCACCGACTGGTATCCTAGGCTCGACGATTGAGACCTGCAACGCGCCCATGCACCACCATCGGAGCCGTCCCATGACCCCTGTGATCACCGCCTTCGAACAGTCGCCCGACAAGGGCCGGGGGCTCGCGCGGGACATGCGGGTGCGCTGGGCGCTTGAAGAGGTGAGACAGCCCTATGACGTTCGTCTGCTTTCGTTCGAGGAGATGAAGGAGCCCGCTCACTTGGCGCTTCATCCTTTCGGGCAGATTCCGACTTATGAAGAAGGCGATCTCGCGCTCTTCGAGTCCGGCGCGATCATATTCCATATCGCTGAGCGCCATGCGGGCCTGGTGCCGGACGAAGCGAATGCACGGGCGCGCGCGATCACCTGGATGTTTGCCGCGCTCAACACCGTGGAGCCGATAATCGTCGAGCGGGAACAGGCAGCATACACGGAGAGGGACAAGATCTGGTACGAAGAGCATCTTGCAATGATCGAAGATCGCGTCCGTGAGCGGCTGCGCCAGCTCTCCAACCGCCTTGGTGATGCCGACTGGCTTGATGGTGAATTTAGCGCAGCCGACCTGCTGATGGTGTTGGTACTGCGCCGGCTGGATGGAACGGGCATTGTCGATGAGTATCCCAATCTCTCCGCTTACATCGCTCGCGCAGCAGGGCGGCCCGCCTACAAACGTGCCTTCGACGCTCAGTTGGCGGTTTTCACCGCTGCAACAACCAGCTGAAAGACTCTATCTATGCGCGGGACGTGGAGATTGAGGAGGACGGACGATGACCACAGACGATAGGCAGGCGGTCCTTACCCTTCTCAAGGCCCGTGAGGAAGCGGTCCTGCGTGGGGATGCGGTAGCCGCGCTCGCGGCGCTTGCGGAGGACGTCGTCCTCTACGACTTCCCGCCGCCGCTCGCCTATCGGGGCACCGAGGCGCACGACGCGGCGGGCCTCCGCGCCTGGTTCGACACATGGGACGGGCCGGTGGAGGTGCGGCTTCATCACGAAACAATGGTCATCGAAGGCGATCTCGCGGTCGTCTACGGTTTCGAGAACATGCGCGGCGAAAAGAAGGGCGAAGGGCCGCTCGACCAGTGGTCGCGCATCACCACCGTTCTGGGCCGGACGGACGACGGCTGGCGCATCGTCCACGAACACCCCTCCTTCCCGCTGATGATGGACGGAAGCGGCCGCGCCGCGACGGACCTGACGCCGTGAGCGGCGAAGGTTTCGGCATCGACCACACCGGGATCGGCGTCGCCGATCTCAATCGCTCTGCGCGCTTCTACGACGCCGCGCTCGGCGCGCTCGGAATGCGACGCCTCATGCAGGTGTCGCCGGAGGGCGCGTTCGCAGCGCCGGGCGAGGCCCTTGGCGGGATCGGCTATGGCTCTGTATTTCCGGTCTTCTGGATTGACATCGCCCATCCGCACGGCCAGCGGAACCACACTGCCTTCCGCGCCGGCAGCCGGGCGGAAGTCGACGCCTTTCACACGGCCGCGCTGGCGGCGGGCGGGACCGATAACGGCGCGCCGGGTATCCGGCCGACCTCCGAAGGCAACCCGCCCGGCTATTATGCCGCCTTCATACTTGATCCGGACGGTAACAACATCGAAGCGCTGTTCAGGGAGCAGGGTTTCTGAGGAAATCGAACGACATGCCATTCACGGATCACCATCACGCCGGTCAAGACCGAACGCAAGGCAGCCTATATCGCCTTCTCGGCAAAGGTCGCAGCCGTCTATTGCGAGCACGGCGCTCTGCGTGTCGTGGATTGCTGGCAGGCGGCCGACCAGGACGACGCGACGGACTTCCATGCCGAGGGTGCGCGGCCGGATTATGAGAACGTCGTCCTGCCGGACTTCCGCAAGGCTGCGAACGCGGCGGCGGACGAGACAGTGATCGTGTCCTAGGTCTGGTGGTCGGACCGCAAGACCCGCGACGCCGGCTTGCAAAAGGCGACATCCGATCCGCGCATTCAACCTGCGGCGGGCGAGGATGCGATCTTCGATGGCCAGCGATTAATCGCCGGCGGGGAACGCGGTCGCTGGGCAAGGTGTTAAGTGGAGCAAACTAGGAGCCGATATGACCGCCCTGTCAGTATCCGTGACCAAGAGCTACGACGCCTCGCCGAGCGAGGTCTTCGCCGCGTGGAGCAACCCTGACGAAACCCGGCGTTGGTGGGGCCCGAAGGATTTCACGGCCACGATCTACGAAGCCGACGTGCGCGAAGGCGGCGTTTGGCAAGCGGTGATAACCAACGACGGCGAGTCGCTCGGTCAGTCAGGAAGGTATTTGAACATCGAACCGGACCGGCGGCTTCAGTTCACCTTCAATTGGGAGGACGGCGAAGACGACCAGGAGCGGACGATCACGGTGAAACTGATGCCCGACGGCGCGGGAACAATGCTGACATTCAGCAACACCCCTTATGCGTCGAAAGAGGATCGAGACAACGAGCAGAGCGGTTGGGAGGAATGCCTGGCGCGGCTCGGCGATTATCTGGAGGTCCGCAATGGCTGAGACCTTCAACGGCAAATGTCACTGTGGCGCGGTGACCTTCACCGTGCGATTCGACGAGGCTATCGAGACTAGCCGCTGCAACTGTTCGATCTGCCAACCCACCCGTTTCTGGAAGGCGTTAGTCCCCGCCGAAGCTTTCACACTCGACAGCGGCGCGGACGCGTTGGGGACTTACGAGTTCGGACGCCGGACGATCAAGCACCATTACTGCATGCGCTGCGGGGAGAAGCTACACGGCGATGTGTCGATGGACGGCGGTGCGCTGGTTGCGGTGAGCGTCCCGACCTTAGGAATGTCGCCGGAGCAATTGGCGGCGTTGCCGGTCACATATCAGAATGGGGCGGAAGACGACTACGAGCATCCGCCACAAGTGACGAGCTACCTGTAGCGCATCCGAGCGAGCAGCGCCAAAGCGGTCTTTGCAGATAAGGCCCTGGAGGCAGGCTTGCGAAAATGGGCCGATGCCACTTGCTCAGAGGGCTATAGCGTAGACGTAGTTCTCCGTTTCGTCGTTCTCGGCCCGCCATTTTATTTTCCCCACAACAGACGCGAGTTACCTCTTTCAAGACGGTAAACCGGTTACGGCATCCGCAACTCAGGCAATAAAACAGCCGGAGGTTTGGACCTCCGGCTGTGATTTTTAGTTCAGGCCTTCTTCCTTGAATGCCTTCTGCACGTTCGGGCGGGCCAGCACACGTTCGCGCAGTTTCAGCGCCTTGGGATAGGCGCTCAAATCGAGCTTTTGACCAACGCCCCAACCGATGATCACCGACGCATAGGCATCTGGTTGAGTGAAGTCATCGCCAAGCCAGTAGGCGTTCTTGTCCGACAGCATGGCTTCGAGCTGACCCAGACGACGATTGATGTTGGCGATGACGCCAGCCCTCGCTTCCTCGCTCAGGTTGGGCGCGAACAGGCCGCTAAAGGCCGCATGCAAATCCGAACAGAAGCCCAACGCTTCCTGCAGGCGTGCGCGTTCGATTGAACCATAGGCGGGCTTGAATGCTGCAACATCGGAATGATCACCGATATATTGGAGAATTGCCGCATTCTGCGTGATGACAGTGCCGGGCTTCACTTCCAGCGCCGGGACCGCACCGCGCGGATTGACTGCGAAATAATCGCCACCGTCCGCTGTCTTCTTGGCCTTGAGATCCACGGCCTCCAGCTCATAAGGCAGGCCCGCCTCGCTCAGAATGATGTGGGGTGCGAGCGAACAAGCGCCGACCTTGTAGTAAAGCTTCATAAAAATCTCCCATCAGTTTCGATGAAAGACCTCTATCAATTCTGGTGCGCCCCGCAAGGAATTGGGGATCACAATTCCTTGTGTAATTGCATTGGAGCGTTTTTCGATCAGACTGAATCAGATCGGCGCTCTAGCGGTTTGTTTTGACGAGCAATTTATCAGAAAAGCGATGCGATCCGCGCAGGCTTCGAAGACTGCATTCGTGTCACCACAACCATCTTGTTGAACTCGCCGCGCTTGAAGGCGCGCAGGAAGCGCGGATAGTCCTTGAACACGACACAACCATTGGAATCGCCACGGCGCCCCAGCATGAAAGTATGCGCCAGAAGGCCATCGCGATTATAGCGGTTGTTGCCGTCGACAGGCGTGAGGCGGATCGCCTCGACGCCATGGAACAAGGCCTCGCGCATGCGCAGATCATAGGTATGTGGCGGCGTTGGCCCGCGGTTTTTCTGGTTCACATAACGCGGATTGTCGCGCATCGGACCGAGGCCGGAATGGGCTTCAAGGCGCTCACCGCTCGGCAGGTAAACAGTGGCTGCAGAAATATCGTAGATGGCAACCTTGCTGCGTGCAGCCTGATTGAGAAGCGGGCTGAACAGGCCGGGACGCGGTTCTTCGGTTGCACCGCTTTCCGGCGCATAAGCGAGCTCGGTCTTCTCATGCATGCGGGAGCGGCGCAGCGAAGGCTTGGCGCCCGGCAGCGGCACATCATCGGGCAGGAATGCATCCCGGCTGGCTTCATCCTCTGCGGCCATGTCGGTTTTCTGATCCGGAGCAAGCTGCGGAACAGGAACGGCATTGCCGGTAGGAAGATGTGCCCGCCTTTCAACGGCGTCCATTTCTTCAGCTTGCGAAAGCGGATCAATCTTGTTGAAGGCCGCCGCTGCGTTCGGTGCGGTCGGCACTGGCGCATAGGCAGCCACAGTCACGCCAGCCGTCGCGGCAGGTTGCTTTTGCTCGACACTCGCCACAACAGGCTCGTCGCGCCTGACGCGATCAGCGCGCAATTCGATGAGGGATGCCGTATCGACTGGCTTGTCCTCGATCACGGAATCGGGACCGATATCAGCAATGATCGGCTGATCGTTTACGTTTTTGGCCCGGTGCCAGTCGAGGTTGGAATAGGCCGCATCAGCAGTGTAGGCATTGATGAAGCTCTGCCTGATCCGCCGCGATGGCGCGATCTTGTGATCAACGACGGCAAGTGCCTGCGGCGCGGTCAGGGAAACACGGCGCATGATCGGGGCAACAGGCGCAAAGGCCGGCACGACCGTTTCCAGCGTGCCGAGCGCAGTCATCATCCAGCTTCCGGCCACAAGTCCCGTCGCGGCGAAAATCGCAACGCGCGTAAAACCTTTGAAACCGAGCGGAAGTCTGATGCCGTTGCTGCGCGGAGCTGCGTAGCCATACACTTCTGTTACACACGCCATGATACAAAATCCGAATGGAAATCAACTTTCGCGGCACCGCTTTGCATGTCAGTTCGGCAAAAAGACGAACAAGACATGGCAAAGCGGTGACTGGAAGGTCATCTCCAGCATCGTCAATTATGGTAACCAAATCCTTTACGGAATGAAAAAATCCGGTTCAGCTGGCTTCGGAAACCAACTCAAGCGGTCAGCAGATAGGCGCCCTGTTTGGCGCTCGGGAATTCCAGCCCCTCCACCGCAACGCGATTGCGTCCACGGTGCTTTACCCGCATCAGGGCAAGATCGGCACGTGCGGCCGTTTCCCATAATGTTTCAGCGCCGCGCACCATGGCGATGCCGAAACTGCATGTCATGCGGCGGTCTGCAGGCAACATGGGAAAACTGTGTCGGGCCACGCGCCCGCAAAGCCTATCGCCCAGTCGCTCACATGTTTCGGCATCCCCCCGGACCAGAAGAACAAATTCTTCGCCACCGACGCGACCGACAATCGTTGTATTTGCTGCCACTGTTTGCAGAATGCAGGCAAACTCAACCAGCACCTGATCGCCGGTTGCATGACCCAGCTCGTCATTGATCGACTTGAAGTGATCTATATCCGCGATAATGACCCCATGATCACCACGCTGGGCCTCGGCCAAACGCATAGTCGCATGACGCTCAAGGCCGCGACGATTGAGAACACCGGTCAGCGGATCGGAGTCACGCTCTGCCTGCAATTCCTTGACCACATCCGAAGTTGTCACCACCAGAAGAACCAGACCGGCAAAGACACCCGCAAAGGCACCGAATATCATGATGCCCTGCCAATAGCGCGAATGAATGAGTTCCGACGGCCGCGTGATGTCGGCGGGGAGCCCAAGCGCCATTCCAGCCTGTACAAAGAAATGCACCATCAACAACAGCAATGCACCAAACAGCACGCGCTCAATCCAGCTTCGGCGTGCAAGATTGCGCGCCTGAATGCAAAGCACGGCCACCAGACTGCCCAGAGTCAGTTGGACAGTAGGCGCAATTCGCGAATAGCTCGTATCATTCGCAATGAAATAGGCCATGGCTCCAAGAAGACCGAGCCCGATCAGTCCCGATGCAAGGCGGGAATAACGTCCGCCCATGCGTATCATGACACCCTCGCAAAGCAGCCAACCGCCCAGAAAATGGAAAGTCGTGGCAACCGGCGAGGTCAGGGTCAAGTTGTTCGAGATCAGCGAGATAGGAACCAGAAGCCCGAAAGCAAAACTGGCGAAGCTCAGGCCGAAAAGCAAAAGATGCCTGCGCTTCGTGTCGAGCATCCAAATGCCTAACATCGTCGCAGCAAACAGCAATACTACCAGCGGCGGCACAAACTTCACGAACAGGCCCTAAATCGGTTGAAAATGAGAATGCTAAAACGCTATTTCAAATTGAACCCAATGTGCAATTACAAACCAGCATCAAAGTCAAGTTGTAAGCTTGCAATATTGATGAACACTAAAACCTAAAAGAGCAACACTGAGAATAAGCGATTGCTAAAATAAATTGAAAACAACATCATTCAGCGAAAAACTCTTTTCACGCAGTTTTTACCTTCAGATTTATCCCCAGAAGCTTTTCGGCGATCATGCGGCCGATGGGTATGGAAGACGTCGCGGCCGGTGACGGCGCATTACACACATGCAGCATTCTCTCCGTTTCCTTGAAGAGAAAATCATGCACCAGCGTGCCGTCATCAAGAACGGCTTGCGCCCGTATTCCGGCGCCCGGCGCGCCAAGATCGGCAAGCTCCAGCGTCGGGCAATATTTGCGGCACTCTTTCAGATAGCGTGTGCGAGACGCGGAATTGCTGAACTCGGCTAAAGCCGAGCGCCAGTTCTTCATCGCCATCTTCCAGAAGCCGGGAAACGTCGACATATCTGCGACATCACCTGCACGGAAACTGCCTTTGTCGTAGCCTTCTCGCGAAAAACCCAGAACTGCGTTCGGGCCGACCGTGACACCGCCGTCAATCGTACGCGTCAGGTGAATGCCGAGAAATGGCAGGTCGGGATCAGGGATCGGATAGATCAAATGCTTGACGATATTCGCCTTCGATTTCGGCAAGGTGTAGTATTCACCGCGAAACGGCACGATGCGATGGCTGATATCCAATCCGGCAAGCCGCGCAATGCGGTCTGACTGCAACCCGGCGCAAGCGACCAGCTTGGAAGCACGCAAGGTCTCGCCATTTGCCGTTACCGCAACGCCTTTGCCATCCTCCCGGATTGCCGTAACCGGCGCCTTGAGCCGCACGATACCGCCGCGCTCAATGATTTCCGCAGCCATCGCCCGCGATATTTTCGCATAATCAACAATGCCCGTCGCCGGAACGAGCAGTGCCCCGAGGCCTGCAACCGCAGGCTCGACCTTGCGCAGAGCCTGCTGGTCCACATGCTGGAAGGTGATGTCGTTCTGGACCGCGCGCTTGGCGAGCGACTCCATGCGTTCGACTTCTTGCGAAGAGGTTGCGACCAGAAGCTTGCCGCATGTTTCAAAAGGAATGGAATATTGCCTGCAAAAGGCTTTCGTGGCTTCCGCACCCGCCCGGCACAATTGCGCCTTCAACGAACCTGGCTGGTAATAGATACCGGCATGGATGACGCCACTATTGTGTCCTGTCTGGTGGCGCGCGAAATCGCTTTCCTTCTCCAGCAGGATGATCCTTGCGCCCGGCTCCGCTTCCTGCATGGCTTTTGCTGTCGCAAGCCCGACAATGCCGCCGCCGATAACGCAATAATCATAATCTGCCACGAAGTCCCCTCCTCATACCCTTTCCCGGCGCAAGCGCCCTGCCTTGCTACCGCTCGACAGGATGATTACCTGTTACTTATACGATTGCGGCCTTGGTTGCAGCACCGCAAAATGGCATTCTTTGCCAAACCCGTTCCCCCATGCGGAGAAGTTCCATGCGCCATCAGTTCGACCTTTTTGCTCTTTCCCCAGCGGAAGGAGAGGAACGGGCAGAACTGCGCCCTGCCCGCGCCAAGCCCGGCAAGACGACCGGCATCGATGAAGCGGAAATGGTGCAGCGCCTGAAAGACAGCGGGCGTTACCGCATCCTGCAGCGGCTTGATCCGCCACCGACGGTACCGGATGCCGACCGGATCGCCTTTCCGCGACTGGGCGTCGTTGTCGACACGGAAACGACCGGCCTCAATCCCGCGCAGGAAGAAATCATCGAGATCGGTGCAGTTGCTTTCCGCTATGCGGATGACGGCTCCATTGGTGATGTCTGCGTCACGTTCGGCGCGCTGCAGCAGCCATCCAAGCCAATACCCGCTGACATTACCCGTATCACCGGCATTACCGACGATATGGTGAAAGGCCAGACGATCCCGCGTGAGAAGCTGGATGCGCTCATCGCCGAAGCCGATATCATCATCGCGCATAATGCCGGTTTTGACCGTCCGTTTCTCGAGCGTTTCTCAATCGCTTTCGCCAACAAGCCTTGGGCCTGCTCGGTCAAGGAGATCGACTGGACCGCACGCGGTTTTGAAGGCACCAAGCTTGGCTACCTGATCGGCCAGAGCGGCTATTTCCACAACGGACACCGAGCCGAAGATGACTGTCAGGCCCTGCTCGCGGTACTGAAAGAACAGTCTGGCGACACCACGCCCTTTGCCGAATTGCTGAAAGCAAGCCAGCGCGCGCGGATGCGCATCTATGCAGAAAACAGCCCGTTCGAAATGAAAGACCACCTGAAGGCGCGCGGCTATCGCTGGTCGGATGGCACGGATGGACGTCCGAAATCATGGTGGACGGAAATCGGAGAAGAGGAACTCGGAGCCGAGCTCGAATATCTGCGCACCGAGATTTACAACTGGCGCGATGCCGAACCGCTGATCCAGAAGCTGACCGCCGTGGACCGTTACAAGGAACGTGCTCCGCTTCGCCCGAAGAAATAAAAAGGCCGCAGATACGGCCTTTTTGTTACGGCGCGACTGATTCCGTCTATGGGTAGCCGAAAATGGTGGCACTCGAGAACCGGAGCGGAGTGTACTTAACGTACATGAGCACCGGAAGCGTAGAGCGACACCATTTGCAGGTAGCCAGAGGCGGAATCTAGAGGACTGGCCATGGCTTCTGCACGGGCCGCATCTCTTCATAAGCCTTTGCCAACCGCAGCACGCCGAGATCGTCGAAGCGCTGGCCGAAAATCTGCAGGCCGATGGGTAGTCCTGTCGACGTGTAACCGCAATTGATCGAGATCGCGGGTTGTTCCGACATGTTCATCGCAACGGTGAAGGCGATGTGCTCGAACGGACGTTGCGGATCATTGACCGGAGAGGCCCATTCCGCCGGATAGGTCGGCATTGGAGCAGTCGGCGAAATGATGAAATCGAACCCCTTGGAAGCGGCAAGCGCCGCATTGCGCATGGCGTCCATCTGCGCAAAGCCGAGATAGACTTCCTCGCCGGAAAGCCCTTCCGCCCTCTCGGTCCACTGATAGATATAAGGCAGTATTTTCGCACGGTTTTCCGGCGTCATCTTTTTGATGTCCGACCAGGAACGTGCGCGCCAGAAACGATCCAGACCATCGATCATGGTGCGGTTCAGGAATGGCGCAACCGGTTCGATGATCGCGCCTGCATCAGCGAAAAGCTTTGCCGCAGCTTCCACGGCAGCTTTCGTTTCTTCGCCAACTTCTTCGCCAAAACCGGCATCCAGCCAAAGGCCGATCTTCAAGCCCTTGACGTCGATACCGAGGTTCATCCAGTCGATATCCTGCTGGGGCAGGCTCATGCCGTCGCGGCGATCCGGTCTCGACAGAACCGACATATAGAGCGCGCTGTCGGCGACCGTGCGCGTCATCGGGCCTGCGACACGCCCCAGAAATGCCGGATCGATCGGGATACGCCCGAAGGACGGCTTCAGACCGACGAGACCGCACCAGCCGGCAGGCAGGCGAATGGAGCCGCCAATGTCGGTGCCGATATGCAAGGGGCCGTAACCGGCGGCACCGGCGCTGCCCGCACCAGCACTCGATCCACCCGGATTGGTGTTCAAATCCCACGGATTGCGCGCGAGCTTGTGGAAGCTCGACAGGCCTGAAGACAACATGCCGAGATCGGGCATGGTCGTCTTGGCGAGCAGCACGCCGCCAGCCTCGCGGGTGCGCGCAGCAGGCGGGGCATCGGCGACGGCAGGCTTCAGCGGCAGTGCCGCGCAGCCAAGCGGAACGGCGGTCCCTTCCGTCGCGATATTTTCCTTGATCGTCAGCGGCACACCATCGATGGGACCGGCAGGTTCACCCTTCCCCCAGCGTGCTTCGGAAGCCTTTGCCGAAACCCGCGCCGCATCCGGATCGTAAGCCCAGAGTGCATTGAGCTTCGGCTCATAGGCTTCGATGCGCGTGATCACGGCTTCCGTGACCTCGACCGGCGAAAGCGACTTCGCCTTATAGGCGGACACGAGTTCAACGGCTGACAAATCGGCTAGATTCGACATTGGATATTTCCTCAAATCACTCAGGCAATTTCAGTATGGAGCTTGGGCGTCGCACGCGCTTGCGGCGCCCCGAAAACGGTTTTGGCACGGCATCAACCAGCGCACGCGTATAATCATGCCGCGGATTGTCGAAGACCTCATTCGTTGGCCCCTGCTCGACAATATTGCCGCGATAGATCACGGCAACACGGTCGGTGATGGCGCGCACGACACCAAGATCATGGCTGATAAAGAGATAGGAGAGGCCGAACTTCTCCTGCAGGTCCATCATCAGGTTCAACACCTGCGCCTGAATGGAAACGTCGAGCGCCGAAACCGGCTCGTCCGCGACGATCAGCGCCGGTTTGGTGATCAGGGCGCGCGCAATGGCAATACGCTGGCGCTGCCCACCGGAAAACTCATGCGGATATTTTTCCGCCGATGCTTTTGGGAGGCCCACGGCTTCCAGCACTTCAGCCACGCGGTCGTCGCGGTCCTTGGAACTGGTGCCGCTTTCCAGCGACACAATCGGCTCGGAAATAATCCGCTTCACCGTATGACGCGGATCAAGCGAGCCGTAAGGGTCCTGAAAAATCGCCTGAAAGCCTTTGCGCGCTTCACGCAGGCCCGAGCGATCCAGCGCGTAGATATCCTGCCCGTTGATAAGAATCTGTCCCGATTGCGGGCGTTCCAACCCCATCACGGCGCGAGCCAGCGTGGATTTTCCGGAACCACTTTCACCGACAATGCCAAGGCTTTGGCCGGCCTCGATCTCCACATTCACACCATGCAGCACGCGCAACGCGCTCGTTCGTGAAAAGAAGGATGCCCGCGGCAATTGATATTCGCGCACCACATCGCGCACCTGCAAAATCATGTTGCTCATAACACCACCTCGCCGTCTCGCGGGTGAATACAGGCGGCGCGATGCGCGATGCCGTCATTCTCGGCGATGAAATCCAGCCCCGGTATCGCCCTTCGGCAATCGTCCTGCACGAAGGCGCAGCGGTCGGCAAAGGTGCAATAGGGCGGACGCGCCAGCGGGTCCGGCACAACGCCGGGAATGGCAGCAAGGCGCTGGCGTCCCGTGCCGTGACTGCGTACAAGTGCCGCCCCATGTGGAGAAGCCTGAAACAGCCCCCTTGCATAAGGATGCGCCATGCGATGGAACACCGCTTCCGTGCGCCCGGTCTCGACGATGCGGCCCGCATACATGACTGCAATACGGTCGGTCATTTCTGACACCACGCCAAGATCATGGGTGATCAGCATCAGGGCCGTGCCGGTTTCGTCGATCAGCTCATCCATGAGATCGAGAATTTGCGCCTGCACAGTCACATCGAGCGCGGTGGTCGGCTCATCGGCGATCAGCAAATCAGGCTCACAAGCGATAGCCATGGCAATCATCACGCGCTGGCGTTGCCCGCCGGAAAGCTGGTGCGGGTAAAGATCGAGATTGAAGCGCGGCGCAGGCAGCCCCACGCGATCAAGCAACTCGCGCGCCTTGCGCTCCGCATCGGCCCGGCTTTCGCCCAAATGCAGACGGCGACCTTCGGCAATCTGTGCGCCTATGGTCTTGACCGGATTGAGCGCCGTCATCGGTTCCTGAAAGATCATCGCCATGCGCCGCCCGCGCATCCTGCACAGTTCCGCCTCCGGCTTGTTTGCCAGATCCTCACCGTCAAAACGCAACGTGCCGCGCACGCGCATACGGTCCGGCAGCAGGCCCATGGCGGCAAGGGCAGTGATCGACTTGCCGCTGCCGGACTCACCCACCACGCCAAGGCGTTCACCGCGATTGAGCGTCAACGTGATATCGGACACGATATCCGCGACCTTGAGGCCAATAGGCAATTCAACGGACATATTGTCCATTTCAAGCAAAGGTGTTGTCATCTCTGCCTCCTGACGCGCGGATCAAGCACATCGCGCAATCCATCGCCCAGCATGTTGAGACCGAGCACGGCGAGCGTGATGGCAAGGCCGGGGAAAATGGCGAGCCATGGCGCGTCGTAGATAAAGGTCTGTGCATCGTTGAGCATCTTGCCCCAGCTTGGCATCGGCGGCTGGGTGCCAAGCCCGACATAGGAAAGGCCCGCCTCGGCAACGATGGCGAGTGCGAACTGGATCGTCGCCTGCACGATCAGCACATGGTTGATATTGGGCAGCACATGCAAAAGCGTGATCGAGACATCGCCACGCCCGGCGCAACGCGCAGCCTGCACATATTCGCGCTTCCACAGGCCCAGTGATGCGCCACGCGTGACACGCGCAAACACCGGGATATTGAAAATGCCGATGGCGATCATGGCATTGACGGCACCGGGCCCGAAAATTGCGGTGATGATGACGGCGGTAAGAAGTGCCGGAAATGCAAAGGCCAGATCGGTCATGCGCATGACAAAGCCGTCCACCATGCCGCCGCGTGCAGCCGCGAAGGCACCAAGCGGGATCCCGATACCGGCACCAACGAGCACGGCAATGATGGAAACGGCGATGGAGTTGCGCGCGCCGACCATAATCATGGAAAACACGTCGCGCCCGAAATTATCCGTGCCGAACAGATGGCTGAAACTCGGACCTTGCAACTTGTCACGGAAGTTCATGGCGGTCGGCGAATAGGGCGTCCAGACATAGGAGATAACGGCCATCGCGACGAGGATGACCGTGATCAGTGTACCGACAGCCAGGCTGCGGCTCAGCAGCACTGTTTTGAACACACCCGGTTTCGGAAGAGCTTGCGCTTCACTCATCGGCTGCCTCCTGTCGAAAGGCGCGGATCGATGAAGCCATAGACAAGATCGACAATGAAATTGACCGCGATCACGGAAGCGGCAAGCAGCGTCACCAGTGACTGCACGGTGACGAGATCGCGCTGCGCGATGGCTTGAAACACCAGCCGACCAAGACCGGGCAGATTGAAGACGTTTTCGATGATGATGGTTCCCGCCAGCAGAAAGGAGAATTGCAGGCCGATGATGGTGACAACCGGGATCAGCGCATTGGGCACCGCATGACGCCAGAGTGCGGCGTTGCGTGTCAGGCCCTTGGCACGCGCAGTCCGCACGAAATCCTCACCCAGAGTTTCGATGACGGCGGAGCGGGTGACGCGGGCCAGAATGGCGGCAAGCGGCAGCGCCAGCGCCAGCGCCGGCAGGAACAGCGAACGGATGCCATTCCAGAAGCCGCCTTCCCAACCCGCAAAGCCAGATGCAGGAAACCAGCCGAGCTGCAAGGCGAAGAGCAGGATCAAAAGCAGACCGAGCCAAAAATTCGGGATTGCGACACCAACCTGCGCCACGCCCATGGAGAGCACATCGCCGGTCCTGCCGCGCTTGGAAGCAGCATAGACGCCGACCGGAATGGCGACCGCGACCGACAGAACCATCGACAAAAGCGCCAGCGGCAGCGTGACCATGATGCGCGGTCCGAGCAATTCGCTGATCGGCACAGAATAGGTGTAGCTCGTGCCGAAATCACCTTTCAGAAAACCGCCAATCCACGAAAGATAGCGCCACCACAGCGGCTGATCGAGGCCGAGCTGCTTGTGAAGTGCTGCCAGCGTTTCAGGCTGCGCATTGATGCCGAGGATAACCGCCGCCGGATCCCCCGGTAGCACCTGCATCAGCAGAAAGACGATGACGGAAGCCGCAAGCGTCGTAAGCAGAAGCGAAACCAATCGCCCGGATATATAAGCCAGCAAAGCGACCTCCTTGAAAAGACGGATATCCGCTTTCCACATTCCAACTCGCCGCACGCCCTCCCCTTATCTTTATGGGGTGCGCGGCCATTCGCGTAAAACCGCCCCGCCGGACATACGACGGGGCAAGCTAGTTATTCAGCCCAATAGGCTTGTGTCAGGTCGTCAGCCGGGATTGGCATGTTCTTCCACAGACCCTTCACATTCTTGTTCCACACACCGATTTTCGGCAGCGCATAGAGGAAGATGTTCGGCTCGTCGGCAGCAAGTTTTTCCTGCAGCTTCTTCACGAGTTCGAGCTGCTCTTCATCGCTTCCAGCCTCGGCATAGGCCTTGTAGAGCGCCTTATATTCCGGGTTGTTATAGTTGAAGTAGTATTTGTCGCGGGCATAGATATCGAGATCACGCGCTTCGGTGTGCGCGATGATCGTCGCGTCGAAATCCGAGCGCTTGAACACCTGATCCAGCCATTGGGCAAACTCGATCGGTACGAGATTGGCCTGAATGCCGACTTCCGCCAGCATCGCTGCAATGATCTCGCCGCCGCGGCGCGCATAGGCCGGAGGCGGAAGCGTGATGGTGATCGAGGTGCCAGCCGGAACGCCAGCTTCTTCCAGCAATTGCTTCGCCTTGGCCGGATCATACGGATAGGTTTCCGACAGATCGATATAGCCCGGATCGACCGGCGCATAATGCGAGCCGATGGGCGTACCGAAACCCGAATAAACACCTTCGATCAGCGCCTTGCTATCGATGGCATGGGCCAGTGCCTGACGCACCTTCAGATTATCGAAAGGCGCCTTGGCATTGTTGAGCGACAGCAGAACCTTGCCTGCCGTATCGCCCACTTCGACCTGCAGCTTGTCGTCGCTCTTGAAGCGGCTGATCAGCTCCGGTGCCTGAAACATCGGGAACACGTCGATGTCACCGGCAAGGATAGCAGCAGCAGCAGCCGACGGATCGCTGACGAAGCGGAACGTGACGGCGGAAAGCTTTGCAGGCTCCCCCCAATAATCCGGGTTGCGCTCCAGCTCGACCCGGTCGCCCTGCACCCAGCGCTTGAACTTGAACGGACCCGTGCCCACAGGCTTGGTCTTGTTGTCGCCAGCCGAATTCGGCGCGACCATGACCGCATCACCCCAGCCCATATTGAACAGGAAGTTTGAGGTCGGGCGCTTCAGCGTCACAACGGCGGTCGCGGGATCAGGACATTCCGTGCTCGCAATTGGCTCAAAAAGACCCTTTTGCGCATTGGTCGAATCCGGAGCCACTGCGCGTTCATAGGAGAACTTCACCACCGAGCAGTCAAACGGCGTGCCGTCATGAAACTTCACGCCCTGATGCAGCTTGAATGTATAGGTTTTCTTGTCGTCGGAGACGGTCCAGCTTTCAGCCAGAAGCGGCTTCACCGTGCCATCCTCGACAATGCGCACAAGACCTTCATAGAGGTTGGCATAGGTAACCTGCCGGATACCAGCAGCGGCATTGGCGGTCGGGTCCAGACCCGGCGGCTCCAGCACTTCGCCGACCACCAGCGTATCCTTCGCGAAGGCACCGTTGATCGATGCCAGCATTGTAGCCGTTATAAGACCGGCTTTCAGTAAATTACCCATGGGTTCCCCTATCCCTCCAACTTTTAAATCGAACGCCCGCCATCCACGTCGAGCGCAACCCCGGTAATCATAGAGGCAGCAGGCGAGCAAAGGAAAGCCGCTGCTTCAGCCAGATCGTCGGGTTTCAACAGGCGGCCCATCGGGATGGAATCGCGGAACTTCTTGCGGATTTCCTCGGTGTCCTCGCCCATGAATGTGGTGAGAAGCGGCGTTTCACCGGCAACAGGGTTCAGTGCAACCACGCGAATCTTCGCTGGAGCAAGCTCGATAGCCAGCGCCTTGGTCACGGAAACGACCCAGCCCTTGGTGGCATTGTACCAGGCGAGATTGGGACGCGGACGTCCCGCACCGGTCGAAGCGACGTTCAAGATAACGCCCTCTCCATTGCCCTTGAAATGCGGGATGAGCTTGCGCGTCATCAGATAGACACCGCGCACATTGACGCCGAGAATGCGGTCGAATTCTTCCGGCTCAACCAGTTCGGCATTTTGCGGTTTATGGCCGATACCGGCATTGTTAATCAGAATATCCACCTTGCCGAATTTCGACAGAGCGGCTTCCACTGCGGCATCGACATCGGCTTCCCTGGAAATATCGGCAGCAACGGCGAGTGCCGCGTCACCGATTTCGCCTGCGACGCGCTCAGCGCCTGCCTTGTCGCGGTCGACGATGACGACCTTCGCGCCGCCATCAGCGAAGCGCTTTGCCATGCCTTCGCCAAACCCCGAACCTGCTCCCGTGATGAGCGCGACCTTACCTTCAAGCGACACTATGTTTCTCCCGAATGCTATTTTCATCGCATTTTCAGACGGGAAACCGGTTCCCACTTTCCCTGAAAATGCTATTTCAGCCGTGCCAGACCGAGATGGTCTTCAGCGAGGCAAATCCATAAAGCGCCTCAAAACCCTTTTCGCGGCCATGACCGGATTTCTTCACGCCGCCGAACGGCAGTTCGATACCGCCGCCAGCACCATAATTATTGATGAAGACCTGCCCGGAATGGATGGCCCGCGCCAGGCGGAACTGACGCCCGCCATCATTGGTCCAGATGCCGCAGACGAGGCCATAGGACGTGCCATTGGCAATCGCGATGGCTTCTTCTTCAGTGTCGAAAGGCAGAATGACCTGCACCGGACCAAAGATTTCTTCCTGCGCCAGACGATGATCGGCAGGCACGTCGCGGATCAGCGTCGGCAACACATAGGCCCCGCCTTCCGGCGCGTCTTCTGCCAAAACGCCTTGCGCAGCAATCGCCAGACCGCTCTCTTTCGCAAGATCCAGATAGCCGTCAACAATCGCCTTCTGGCGCTGCGACACCACTGGGCCAACAGACAGATCGGCACTGGCCGGGCCAACCTTCAATGTGCGATAACGCTCGCTCATGCGGGCGACGACTTCCTCATAAATGCTACGCTCAACCAGAATGCGGGACGACGCCGAGCAGGTCTGACCGGCATTCTGAATTCCCGCATTGACCAAAAACGGCAAAGCGCGGTCGAGATCGGCATCAGCGAAAACGATCTGCGGCGATTTTCCGCCGAGTTCCAGCGTCACCGGCACGGTGTTCTTCGCAGCCGCAGCCTGCACCGCTTCACCCGTGCGCACCGACCCCGTAAACGAGATGTGATTGACGTCTGGATGTTCGGAGAGCGCCGCACCCGCTTCCGCACCAAGTCCAGTCACCACATTGAGCGCGCCCTTCGGCAGACCGGCCTTTTCGGCAATTTTTGCAAATTCCAAGATGGTCAGGCAGGCTTCTTCAGCAGGTTTGACCACGGCTGCATTGCCCATGGCCAGCGCTGCGCCGAGGCTGCGGCCCAGAATCTGCATCGGATAGTTCCACGGAATGATGTGGCCCGTAACGCCGTGCGGCTCATAGATCGACAGAACCGTAAAACCGTTCTGATAAGGCAGCGTGTCGCCATGCACTTTGTCAGCGGAAGCGCCATAAAACTCGAGATAACGCGCCAGTGCAACCACATCGGCGCGAGCCTGAGTGACCGGCTTGCCGACATCTTTCGATTCCAGATCAGTCAGAAGATCGATATTCTTTAGCACTTCATCCGAAATGTGGTGCAGCACACGGCCACGCTCGGTCGCGGTCAGCTTGCCCCAGTCGCCGGAAAGCGCCTTGCGAGCTACCGCCACGGCCTGATCGATATCGGCCTTGGTGCCCCGCGCAATCAGCGCAAGATCGCTGCCGTCGGAAGGATTTCGGAGCGTGATATGCTCGCCGCCAACGGCATCCTGCCATTCGCCTGCGATGAAATTGCCATAACGGAGCAAGCCGGCTCCTCCCGTCTTGTTCTCATGTTTCATTTTCATTCTCCCGAAGAGGCATTTCCGCCTCCAGTCTCGCGGTTGTGGCGCGAATATGCGCCCGCGCCAGCCGCTCGGCTTCCTCCCCATCGCGCGAAGCGATGGCTTCGACAATGGCTCCATGTTCGCGGATCGCATCGCGCGCCCTGTCAACGGACAACGAGAACGAAGGCGCAAAAACCTGCGATGTCATCCGCAGAAGCGGCACGAAGGCGATCAGCGAAGCGTTGCCCGCCGTGTTCATCACCGCCATATGAAAATCGACATTTGACTGGGTATAGGCTTTCGGGTCCCACGGATCGACGACCGTGCCCTGTCCAGCAACATGCGCACGCAGTTTTGCAATATCCGCATCGCTCGCCCGTTCGGCGGCAAAGCGCGCAGCCACACCGTCCAGCACTTCGCGCACGGCATAAGCATCGATCAGACGGGTGAGATCGGCGGAAGCGACACGCACCCCCCGACCTGGCAGGTGAATGACGAGCCCATCACGCTCCAGAACGCGCAAGGCTTCACGCAAGGGCGTCCGGCTGATGCCGAACTCAGCCGCTATATGTTCCTGCCTGAGTATCGCGCCCGGCGCATAGTCACCAGCATAGATTCGCTCACGAAGTGCCTCTGCCACTTCGTCCAGCAAACGGGTCTGACTGCGCCATTCAAAAGCCGCCAATAGAAAAGCCTCCCAACTTTTCTGGACACAATATCCTGGATACAAAATCAGTCAATCTGAAAACGGATGTGCTTTTCAGAAATTAAACAGAGAATGAAAGACCGGAAATTTCGTGAAATACACTCGAAACGATACAATCAATCAGAGCAAGCAATTGTCGAGGGAGAGCACGGGTCGGCGGCCTGTCTGAGACCTTCTCAGTCTCCGACAATCTCCGCCAGCATTTCTGCAAGCTGACGGATCTGGTCGGGGCCGTTGTCCATGTGCCGGATGACGATTTCCATCGGCTCGACGGACGGCAATCCTGCTGCGGCAGGCACCACCTGATGACCGGGAAGCGCAACACGCGTCGGCAGCAGGCTGACACCCAGCCCCTCGGCGACCGCACTTTGAATACTCGCCAGACTGGAGCTGGTGAAAACCACATGCCAGCGCCTGCCCACCCGATCGAGAGCCTCCATCATGTCGCTGCGATAAAGCCCGTTCGGCGGGAACACTACGAGCGGCAGCGGATCAACATGGGAAACGGGAAAATCGGCACTATCGAGCCAGGACAGCGGCTCCGACCAGTGCATGGTCCCAACCGTTTCGCCACGTTTTTGTTTCACCATGACAAGGTCAAACTCACCGGTCTCGAAACCTTTCTGCAAGTCACGGCTGAGCCCGCTCGTCACCTCAAGTTTCGTGTTCGGATGTGCGCGCATGAAACGCGCCAGCGCAGGCGTAACCAGCCGTGAGGCGAAATCTTCCGGCAGGCCGAGGCGGAACACGGCAGCAAGTGCTGTGCCGGTCATCGCGGCTGCCGCCTCGTCATGCAAGTGCAGGATACGGCGCGCATAGCCCAGCAGCTTTTCGCCTGCATCCGTCGGGCGCACATCATGCCGGGCACGTTCCAGAAGCGCCTGTCCAACAGCTTCCTCCAGCCGTATGATCTTCTGGCTTATGGTCGATTGGGTCGAGTGCAGCTGCAAGGCCGCAGCCGTAAAACTACGGCTGTCGACAACGGCCACAAAGGCCCGCAAAAGATCGAGATTGAAAGAAGTATTCATAAGCCCACTGGATATCAGTTCAACATTTAATTTCCAAATATGACACCCTGCTTGTATGAACGCAACAAGCAGGAGAACCAGCCGATGCGTCAAACAATATTCAGCTTGAGTGCCTTGGCATTGATTGCAGGGACGATAGTTATGACCGAACCGACATTGCCGGGCCACCACGCCGCAGCCCAAGCCCAAGCCGAAACGTCTCTTCTTCAGGCCGCAGCGGCTGGCGATCTGGCGGCGGTCAATGCAGCCATCAAGGCCGGAACAGACCTCGAAGCGCGGGGCAAGAATGGCGAGACGGCACTTCTGGCGGCAACCCATGCCAATCACGTCGATGTCGCCCGTGCGCTCATTGATGCTGGCGCCGACGTCAATGCCAAGGATGCCATCAAGGACAGCCCCTATCTTTATGCGAGCGCACGCGGACACCTCGAAATTCTCAAGATGACGCTTGCGCACGGTGCTGACCTGAAGAGCACCAATCGCTATGGCGGAACCGCACTCATTCCCGCCTCCGAACGCGGACATGTCGAAACGGTACGCACGCTGATCGAGGCTGGCGTCAAGGTCGATCACGTCAACAATCTTGGCTGGACGGCACTCCTCGAAGCCATCATGCTCGGCGACGGCGGCCAGCGTCATATCGATATTGTGAAGCTCCTCATAGATGCCGGGGCCGACGTCAATCTGGCAGATAATGACGGCGTCACGCCGCTTCAGCATGCCCGCAGCCGCGGCTATGCGCCGATGGTGGCCCTGCTGGAGAAGGCTGGCGCGAAATGAGCAGCGACAGCACATATCTCGATCAGGCCATAAAGCTCGCCTTCGACAATGTCGAACAAGGCGGACGTCCGTTCGGAGCCGTGGTCGTCAAGGGCGGCAAGGTCATCGCCACAGGCGTCAATCGCATGCAGGCCGATTGCGATCCGACCGCCCATGCCGAATTGCTGGCACTGCGCGCGGCGGGCAAGACGTTGCAATCGCCACGGCTCGACGGCTGTGAAGTCTATGCCAGCGGCCAGCCCTGCCCCATGTGCTTTGCCGCGATGCGCATGGCCGGTGTCAAAAAAATCCGCTTCGCCTATTCCAATGAGCAGGCCGAACCCTTCGGCCTTTCGACCGCGAAAATCGCCGTTGAACTCGCCAAGCCTCTCAGCGCACAGACAGGCATCAGTTTCGAACATTCCCCGCCGGAAAACGATCCTGAACTCTATCAAGTATGGGAAAGCAAGAAGAAGACTGGCGCCTGAAACATGCAGACTACCATCCATCCGGCGACCGGCAGCAAGAACACAGCAAGTCTCGCCCTCATCACGCTCGTCGTCCTGATCGGCCTCAACCTGCGTCCATTCCTGACCGCACCGGGGCCGGTACTTTCGAATATCGCAGCCGATACCGGTATGGGTTTCGGTGGGTTATCCCTGCTCACCTTCCTGCCAATGATGCTGATGGGGCTTGGCGCTTTTGCGGCTCCGCGTATCCAGTCGCTGTTCGGCACCCGGCGCAGCATGTTCGCAGCACTTGCCATTCTTGCGGCAGGCTCCCTCCTGCGCGGCTTTGTACCGAATGGGGTTTCGCTGGTGTTGACCGCCGTACTGTGCGGTGCTGGCGTTGCAATGATTCAAGCTTTGATGCCCGGCCTCATCAAAGCCAATTTCCCGTCAAGCATCGCCACCGTAACCGGGCTCTATTCTGCCATGATAATGGGCGGCGGCGCTCTCGGCGCGCGGCTGACGCCATGGCTTGCGGGCAGCCAGCATAACTGGCGCTTCGCCCTTGCCGTCCTTGCAATCCCCGCCTTCCTGGCTTTGCTGACGGCACTGCCCATTCTCCGCGAAACGTCATCGCCGGGCAAAAAATCCGGAATAACCGGGCACCTGCTGCGGCGCCCTCGCACCTGGGTGCTGATGGCTGCTTTCGGTCTCGTCAATGCGGGCTACTCGTCCATGGTCGCCTGGCTCGCGCCCTATTATCAATCGCTAGGGCTTGCTGCCTCCACCACCGGCAATCTCGTCGCGGTGATGGCTGTTGCACAGGCGCTAGCGGCTTTCGGACTGCCGCTCGTCGCGCGCCACAGTACCGACCGCCGCCCGTGGCTGCTGTTGACATTGGCTATGCAGGCAATTGGCTTCGCAGGCCTTGCCTTGGCACCCCAGCTTTCGCCTTTCTTCTGGTCTGCGATCTGCGGCGCAGGTCTCGGCGGCAGCTTCGCACTCGCCATGATTACATCACTCGATCACCTGCCCAAACCGGAAGAAGCAGGCGCACTGGCTGCCATGATGCAGGGCGGTGGCTTTCTGATCGCGGCTCTCGGTCCCGTCGCGACCGCTTTCCTGCATGGCCTGACCGGTTCGTTTGCTTCCGGCTGGATCATGCACCTCGTTCTGGTCGCGAGCATCTGCCCGCTCTATCTGAGCTTCAATCCGCACAAGTATGCGCATGTCATGAAACTGCCGGTTCAGGCGGAAAGTGGCACACAATAGCGTTACTCGGCCAGTTTATGGCCCGAAAACAGTTTTCGTCCGGCAATTTTCGGCTAGATAACTTGCCGACCTTCCCAATAGGGTTAAGGTTACAGGAAACCTGTTTTTATTTTTGGCATTTGAAGCGGTTCCGGCGAACATGGAAGCGCCAGCCATATTAATCCGAATACTGGTCATAATATGAAGCACGAAACCGCGATCCATCAAGGCACGTCCGTCGCTCCGGACGGTTTGCCTAAGCCGAGAATCTATTGGGCATGGGCAACCCTGATGGTGGGTCTGACGCTTGCCGTCATCGATGGCACTATCGCAAATGTCGCCCTCCCGACGATTGCCGCCGATTTTTCGGCTGGTCCTGCTGCCTCGATCTGGATCGTCAACGGCTATCAGCTTGCAATTGTGGTCACCCTGCTTCCGTTGGCAGCACTTGGTGAAATCTATGGCTACAGGCGTGTCTATCTTGGCGGCGTGGCATTGTTTACCGTCGCTTCCGTCGCCTGCGTTTTCTCACGCTCACTGGAAGCACTCACTTTCGCCCGCATCATACAGGGACTGGGTGCAGCAGGCCTGATGAGCGTCAACACCGCCCTTTTGCGCTATACGGTGCCGCAGGCGAAATTCGGTACAGCCATCGGCCTCAATGCACTCTTCGTCGCCGTTTCGTCGACCATCGGGCCGACGCTTGCCGGTGTCATGCTATCGTCCCTGAGCTGGCCGTGGCTTTTCGTCATCAATATTCCACTCGGCATTGCTGCCGTCGTGATGGGCCTCAAAAGCCTGCCCGAGAATGAGCACTCCGCACGCAAATTCGACGTGGTCAGCGCCATCCTGTCAGCGCTCACCTTCGGCCTTCTGGTCACAACCATCGACAGTGCAGGCAACGAAATCGGGTCCTTCGTCGTGCTGTTGCAGGCGGTGGGCTGCGTAACCGCGGCTGTTCTCCTCACACGGCGGTCGCTGCGCATGGCCGATCCGCTGCTGCCGCTCGACCTCTTGCGCATTCCCGTCTTTACGCTTTCCATCTGCACTTCGATCATGTCGTTTCTGGCGCAGATGATGGCGTTCATCTCGCTGCCGTTCCTCTTTCAGGTCGTCTTTGGCTTCAGGCCGATCGAGGTTGGTTTCCTGATGATGCCCTGGCCCATTGCGCTTGCCATCGTCGCGCCGCTTTCGGGCAAACTGTCCGACAAACACTCACCGGCGATTCTGGGCCTGCTTGGGCTCATCATATTCGCCATCGGCCTTGCTCTGGTGGGCATGTTGCCGGAACATCCATCGATCCCGGATATATGCTGGCGCATGGCAATTTGCGGAATTGGTTTCGGCCTCTTTCAGGCACCGAACAATCGCATGATGATTACCTCGACGCCGCGCTCACGCAGCGGTGCCGCAAGCGGCATGCTGGGCACGGCGCGCCTTCTCGGCCAATCGCTGGGGGCGGCTTTCGTCGCCTTTCTGCTGTCGCAATGGGGAGTGGAAGGAACACCCTATATTCTCTTCTTCGCATCCGGCTTCGCACTGTTTGCCTCGCTGATCAGCGTCACACGCCTCGGGCGTTGACTTCATCCACAGCTTTGGAGGGAACCGGAAAATATCTTGCACAAAGAAGCAAATTTCCCTGTTGCAATCTCCGGAGCGTTGGTCCATATAGCGCCTGCCTGACGGAAACGAACGGTTTCCGGAATGACTGGCGCGAGCGGGTGTAGCTCAGGGGTAGAGCACAACCTTGCCAAGGTTGGGGTCGAGGGTTCGAATCCCTTCGCCCGCTCCAGTTTTTCTTCAGATCAGGTTTTACGAAGGCTGCCGACAGGCGGCCTTTCGTGTTTCAGGGCAATGTTTCTGGAAGTGTACCATTGCTAGAGCAGCTTGAATGGCAGGCCTGAAACAAGCACCTTTATATAGCGTTTCTTCTGAAAATAGCCGTTGAGTGAAATACGCGGAATCGCTGCAGCTGGCATCACACCTGTTTGCTGCAGCACACCAGGCTGGGTGGTCACGCCCACATCGAACCCGCCTTCTGAAACCGCCCTGATCTCGCGTTCGCCAACGGCCGCCTTCCATCCATATGGATAGGCAAAGGATCGCGGCCTGTAACCAGCATAGCGTTCTACTGATTCGGTCGAGTCAGCGATTTCCTTGGCCAGTCTTTCGTCGTCGACACGACGTAAATTGACATGAGTGACAGTGTGCGCGCCAAGATGCACAAGCGGATCGAGCGCAAGAGCGCGCAATTCCGATGGGTTCATCACCGATTCATCGACAAGCGAAATTGCGTCGATCCCGACCGTTTGTGCAGCTGCGTCTATGCGGGCTACTGCCTCGTCTTCATCGAAACACTGCATGAACTGCACAAGCTGGGCAAAGGCCGCTGATTTCTGGGCCGGAGTTGCTGCGCGCACATCGAGAACACCGCCGCCAAAGTCGAACTGGAAACTGTCGGCCTCCGTCACCAGAGCCGCAATGGTCCGCCACCACATGGATCGCTTGCGTTCCACGAAACCCGTCGTGATGAAAATCGTGTAGGGAATGCTGTATCTGGCAAACACAGGGGCCGCGAAGTCTGCATTGTTCCGATAACCATCGTCCAGCGTGAAGGCGACATATTTCCGGGTGCTGCCTTGTTCGGAAAGCAGCCTCGGCAAGTCATGCAAATGCACCGGCACAAGGCCCGCTTCCAATGCCGCTTCTATCGCCATTTCAAGCGTTTGCGGCGTAATCGAAAGAATGGCGTTGGGGTCTGACCGATCTGTCGCACCTTCCGGTTTGACGTGATGCATCGTGAAGACGACACCGCGCCCACCGGCAGAAGGGAAAAGCGCCGACGCACCGGAAAAGGCAATAGCCTCCAGCCCCGCACGGATCAGCGGATATTTCAAACTGCCCTTAATAGACCGCAGCGACATCTTCTCGAATATACTTCCCCCGAAGGCCAGACTTGGCGCGGGATCGTGCGCCAGCCGTGAACCCCTCTCGCCTATAGCAATTTCATCTCGCCACGTGAATTGCTTTCGCCGCATCTTAATCCTAGAGCGCATTTCGATCTGATTGAATCAGATCGGCGCTCTCAATATTTGTTTTGGAGCGCATCCCGAAAACCGTTTCACACTTTTCGGGATGCGCTCCAGCAAAAAGGCCGCACGCAAAGCGTACGGCCTTTTATCATTTTGTTCGTTAAACTTGACGCTCAAAGCGAAGTCGAGCTCTTCCACCAGTCGGTTCCGCCATCATGCGCATACTGGTCAATTTCAGCCAGTTCCTCGGCACTGAATTCCAGTCCCTTCAGAGCACCCAAAGAGTTTTCAAGCTGCGCGACCGAGCTTGCCCCGATGAGCGAAGAGGTCACGCGCGGATCGCGAAGCGTCCACGCAATTGCCATCTGGGCCAAAGTCTGTCCACGACGCTCCGCAATGACGTTCAATGCCCGGATGCGCCCCAGCAGTTCTTCGTTCTCTGCGCTGGCTTTCAGGGAGCCGCCCTGATTCGCCCGCGCACCTTCCGGAATGCCGTTCAGATAGCGCGATGTCAGCAAACCCTGAGCCAGCGGCGAAAACACGATGCAACCGGCGCCCAGCTCATCCAGCGTATCGAGAAGCCCATTCTCGATCCAGCGGTTGAACATGTTATAATTCGGCTGGTGAATGAAAAGCGGCACGCGCTCTTCCTTCAGGATCGCCGCCGCCTTCAGCGTCAGTTCCGGCGAATAGCTCGAAATACCGACATAGAGCGCCTTGCCCTGGCGATGCAGATGCGCGAGCGCTCCCATCGTCTCTTCCAGAGGCGTCGTGGCATCGACACGGTGCGAATAGAAGATGTCGACATAATCGAGTCCCATCCGCTGCAGCGACTGGTCGAGACTGGCAATCAGATATTTGCGGCTGCCGCCAATGCCACCATAAGGCCCCGGCCACATGTCCCAACCGGCTTTCGATGAGATAATCATCTCATCGCGATAAGGCCGGAAATCGCTGGCCATGATGCGACCGAAGTTTTCTTCGGCAGATCCGGGAGGCGGGCCATAATTGTTCGCTAGATCGAAATGGGTCACGCCCAGATCGAAGGCGCGACGGAGAATCGCGCGACCGTTTTCGTAGACATCCCGGCCACCGAAATTGTGCCAGAGGCCAAGCGATATCGCTGGCAGGTCGATGCCGCTCCGACCGGTGCGGCGATAGAGCATATCTGACTGATAGCGATCAGCCGCTGCAGAATAATGCATAACGCATCTCCATGAGTGAAATGGTTTGACCACGCATGGAAGACAGCGCCGATCCCATGCATAACAGGTGTGACGCATATTTGATCCCGAAGGGGAGTCGAGGCAATGCTAATCTGCTGAATGTTACTCAACGAAAGAATGACGAATAATCAACAACGGCTCTTAACGTGATCCGACTTCCTCAGCGACCACCAATTTCGCGAGGCCCTGGTCTTCGCGGATGAGATCAATCAGCCGCCGCAAACCAGATGGAACCTGTCGTCTGCTTGGATAATACATGGTCAGGGGCGGACCTTCGGAAGCCCAGTCCGGTAGCACGGCTTCAAGTGTACCTGCGTCCAGATAGTTCTTGACCAATGGCTCCAGACAATAGGCAAAGCCGATCCCGCCCAAAGCGGCTTCCACAGCCTGTTCGGTTTCATTGGCGCAAATCGGTCCTTTCACATCGACTCGGCGCAAGGAAGCACCGTTCCCCAATTCCCATGCATATCGGGAATTGTCTCCGAGCCTCGTCTCTATACACGGCAAGCGGAGCAGATCGTCCGGCGTTTCGGGGCACCCTGCCCTCGATATCAAAACCGGAGAACCAACCACAATCCATTGCAAAGGCCCGGTTAGCGCAACGCCGATCATGTCCTGCGGCACCCGGTCGCCATAACGGATCCCCGCATCGAAACCCTCAGCGACGATATCAACCATCTGGTCATCTATAGTGATGTCGAGATGCATGTCGGGATAGGTTTGCGTATAGCGCGGTAAGATGGGCGCGATGATCAGTCGTGCGGCATCACGCAGCGCGTTGAGCCTTATGCGCCCCGATGGAAAGTCGCGCTGACTGGTCAGAGCTTCCAAGGCTTCCCCTATCGTCCGCAGTCCGTTTTCAAGTTGTGTCGCGAGTGCCGCACCGGCTTCGGTCGGCGTGAGGGAGCGGCTCGTACGGTTGAGCAATCGCACACCCAAATCCGCCTCCAGTTTTTTCATACGATGACTGACAGCGGAGGTTGTTACGCCGAGCTCGATTGCGGCCAGTTTCATGCTTTTGCGGCGTACGATTGTCACGAATATGTTGAGATCAGCCAGCGCGGAGCGATCGAGGTTCACGATTGTCTTCCTTTGATAACGAGGCTGTTTGATAGCTTAAACGGGTCAGTTTGTCGTTATGATCGGGACGGGGAAGTTTTGCAGCTGCCCCGGCTGCTTTGGTCAAAAAAAAGCCCGCGTTGTGGCGGGTTTTGATTTGGTTTTGGGCTGGTGCCTGGTTGCGTTTGTCGGGGGATTGTTACGCTGGATCGTTTCTTTTTGCTGCCCACCCTTGGGGTTATGAGCGCGCTGCGGTGCGTGCGTATAGAACTCGCTTCCGTGCATCGATATTAGGTCGAACGATCTTCTGCGAGAAGCCGGAGCCAGCTCGCAAAGATACGAACATCGGTTATGCTTGAGAGATTTCGTGTATTTTTGTGGGAATTTGGTTGCGGGGGCAGGATTTGAACCTGCGGCCTTCAGGTTATGAGCCTGACGAGCTACCGGGCTGCTCCACCCCGCGCTATGGGTGTTTTGTATGTATTTGAGAAGATGATTTGATTTGTGTTCTTGGCAGACCTGGCAGCGACCTACTCTCCCGTGTCTTAAGACAAAGTACCATTGGCGCTGGAGCGTTTCACGGCCGAGTTCGGAATGGGATCGGGTGCAGCCGCTCCGCCATAACCACCAGGTCGGCGAAGAACACAAATATGAGAAGCTGGTTGTCTTTCGTGCAGATAATTCAGCGATAAACGCTGATAAACAATAAGCACACGACTGTGTGCCGGCCGGAGGCCGCGCCCGCGCAGCCGTTTGGCGGAGCCAAACTGGCGTGAGCGCTATAAATTCATCGAAGTTTGTTCGATGGATATTGTAAATGGGAGTGATCAAGTCGATCGAGCTATTAGTACCGGTAAGCTACATGCGTTGCCGCACTTCCACACCCGGCCTATCAACGTGGTAGTCTTCCACGGCTCTGATAGGGAATACTCGTTTTTAGGTGGGTTTCCCGCTTAGATGCCTTCAGCGGTTATCCCGTCCGTATATAGCTACCCTGCTATGCCGTTGGCACGACAACAGGTCCACCAGAGATACGTCCATCCCGGTCCTCTCGTACTAGGGACAGATCCTATCAATATTCCTACACCCACGGCAGATAGGGACCGAACTGTCTCACGACGTTCTGAACCCAACTCACGTACCGCTTTAAATGGCGAACAGCCATACCCTTGGGACCTGCTCCAGCCCCAGGATGCGATGAGTCGACATCGAGGTGCCAAACAACCCCGTCGATATGGACTCTTGGGGGTCATCAGCCTGTTATCCCCGGCGTACCTTTTATCCGTTGAGCGATGGCCCTTCCACGCGGGACCACCGGATCACTATGACCGACTTTCGTCTCTGCTCGACTTGTCAGTCTTGCAGTCAGGCAGGCTTATGCCATTGCACTCGACGAACGATTTCCGACCGTTCTGAGCCTACCATCGCGCGCTCCGTTACTCTTTAGGAGGCGACCGCCCCAGTCAAACTACCCACCATACACGGTCCTGGACCCGGATAACGGGCCGCAGTTAGACATCCATATAGGCAAGGGTGGTATTTCAAGGATGACTCCACAATGGCTGGCGCCACTGCTTCAAAGTCTACCACCTATCCTACACATGCCGACACGAATGCCAGTGTAAAGCTATAGTAAAGGTGCACGGGGTCTTTCCGTCTAACCGCAGGAACCCCGCATCTTCACGGGGAATTCAATTTCACTGAGTCTGCGTTGGAGACAGCGGGGAAGTCGTTACGCCATTCGTGCAGGTCGGAACTTACCCGACAAGGAATTTCGCTACCTTAGGACCGTTATAGTTACGGCCGCCGTTTACTGGGGCTTCAATTCAATGCTTGCACATCTCCTCTTAACCTTCCAGCACCGGGCAGGCGTCAGACCCTATACGTCGTCTTGCGACTTCGCAGAGCCCTGTGTTTTTGGTAAACAGTCGCTACCCCCTGGTCTGTGCCACCCCCACCTAGTTGCCTAAATGGAGGTCACGCTTCTTCCGAAGTTACGCGTGCATTTTGCCGAGTTCCTTCAACGCAGTTCTCTCAAGCGCCTTGGTATTCTCTACCAGTCCACCAGTGTCGGTTTAGGGTACGGTCTATATGCAGGAGCTATTTCCTGGAACCGCTTCGCTGCAAGATCAATCCAATAAGACCTTACAACACACGCGATCCGTCACTACCTGCAGGCCCACGAATATTAACGTGGTTCCCATCGACTACGCCTTTCGGCCTCGCCTTAGGGGCCGGCTAACCCTGCTCAGATTAACTTTAAGCAGGAACCCTTGGACTTTCGGCGAGGGAGTCTCTCACTCCCTTTATCGTTACTCATGTCAGCATTCTCACTTCCGATACCTCCAGGATGTCTCACGACTGTCCCTTCACAGGCTTACGGAACGCTCCGCTACCACGCACAAATGTGCATCCACAGCTTCGGTGTATGGCTTTAGCCCCGGTACATTTTCGGCGCAAAGACCCTTATTTAGACCAGTGAGCTGTTACGCTTTCTTTAAATGATGGCTGCTTCTAAGCCAACATCCTGGTTGTTTTGGGATCCTCACATCCTTTCCCACTTAGCCATAACTTAGGGACCTTAGATGGTGGTCAGGGTTGTTGCCCTCTCCACGACGGACGTTAGCACCCGCCGTGTGTCTGCCCAGTAGTACTCCCCGGTATTCGGAGTTTGATTAGGATCAGTAAGACGGTGAGTCCCCATAGCCCATTCAGTGCTCTACCCCCGGGGGTATTCGCTGGACGCTCTACCTAAATAGATTTCGCGGAGAACCAGCTATCTCCAAGTTTGATTGGCCTTTCACCCCTAGCCACAAGTCATCCCGATCTATTGCAACAGATATGGGTTCGGTCCTCCAGTACGTGTTACCGTACCTTCAACCTGCTCATG
>NZ_CP110339.1:4235000-4467500 GCF_026014005.1 Brucella sp. JSBI001
GAAGAGGCAAAGCGCGTCTATGGAGACACTATCCCTGCCCCGCAGGCGGGACAGCGCCTGACGGTCATCCGCCAGCCGGTCGGCGTCACCGCTGCAATCACGCCATGGAACTTCCCGGCAGCGATGATTACCCGCAAGGCAGCCCCTGCCCTTGCGGCCGGTTGCACCATGATCGTGCGCCCCGCCGACCTCACGCCGCTGACGGCACTGGCGCTTGGCGTTCTTGCCGAAAAGGCAGGCATTCCGGCTGGCGTTCTCCAGATCGTTACCGGCAAGGCGCGTGAAATTGGTGCCGAACTGACAAGCAATGATATTGTGCGCAAGCTCTCCTTCACCGGCTCGACGGAAGTCGGACGCCTGCTGATGGCGCAATGCGCCCCGACCATCAAGCGCATCTCGCTGGAACTTGGCGGCAATGCGCCGTTCATCGTGTTCACGATGCTGATCTGGACGCCGCCGTCGACGGTGCCATGATTTCCAAATACCGCAATGCGGGCCAGACCTGTGTCTGCGCCAACCGCATCTATGTGCAGCGCGGGATCTACGACAAGTTCGCTGAGAAGCTCGCGGCCAAGGTCAAGGAACTCAAGGTCGGCAATGGCACAGAACCAGGCGTCGTCATCGGCCCAATGATCGAACCGAAGGCCATCACCAAGGTCAAGGCACATATTGACGATGCCGTATCCAAGGGCGCGAAGCTCATCACCGGCGGTAAAGAACTGGGCGGCCTGTTCTTCGAACCAGGCGTGCTGACGGGCGTAACGCCTGACATGATCGTAGCCAAGGAAGAAACTTTCGGCCCGCTGGCCCCCCTCTTCGCCTTCGACACGGAAGAAGAAGTCATCGCCATGGCCAATGATACGATCTTCGGTCTGGCGGCTTATTTCTATACGGAGAATTTCAGCCGCGCGATCCGCGTCAGCGAAGGACTGGAATACGGCATGGTTGGTCACAATACCGGGCTCATTTCCAACGAAGTCGCGCCCTTTGGCGGCGTGAAGCAGTCAGGCCTCGGTCGTGAAGGCTCCAAATACGGCATCGAGGAATATCTCGAGACCAAATATATCTGCAGCGCCTACAAGCGTTAAAAACCGCTGTTTTCCATACCGTTCCCTGGAAAGCAGTGTCAAAAAAGATGGCGCGCATTGTTCGCGCCATCTTTTTTATTTATAGACGGTGCAACTACTAATATGGCTTCCGCCAAAGATAATCCGGAAAATATATGCTGCGCCGCCTTTACGACTGGACGATTTCGCTTGCCGCAAGAAAATCCGCCGAATGGTGGCTCGCCATCATCGCCTTTGTAGAAAGCTCGGTCTTTCTTGTCCCCGCCGACGTCCTGTTTCTGCCCATGGCGCTTGCCCGCCCCGAACGCGCCTGGCGTTATGCCTTCATCGCAACAGTGGCTTCCGTCCTTGGCGGCATTGCGGGCTGGTATCTCGGCTATCATGCCTATGAGCAGATCGCCAAACCGGTACTCGAGATGTACGGCAAGCTCGACACATTCGAGCAATTGCGCGGTACAACCAGCGCCGACACCATTCTATTGATGCTGATCACCTCCGGCCTTGCACATCTGCCGCCGATCAAGGTGGTGACGATCCTGTCCGGTGCAGCTGGCATCAATATCTGGCTCTTCATCGCATCGGCCATCGTTGCGCGCGGTGCGCGTTTCTATTTCCTCGCCTGGCTGCTGCGCCGTTATGGCGAACCAATCCGCGATTTCATCGAAAAGCGCCTTGGCCTGATCGCAAGTCTCGTGGCTGTCGTCCTGATCGCGCTCTTTTTTGCTGTGAAATATCTTCACGCCTGAGCGGTTCGCCCAAACTCGGTCAAAATAAATTGCTTGGAGACAAGCAAGCAGTTTGCCTTAAGAATAAGAGAGCCTTTTCAGGGAATCCCATATGGCGTTTGCACTCAATAATCCGGTCGGCAAAACACAGGCATGGACCGCAGGCATCATGACCATCGGTCTTGCCGCTACTGTCGGCACGGCACTGGGCTTCGAGCATCTGGCTGGCTTCATGCCCTGCAAGCTCTGTCTCGAACAGCGCACGCCTTACTATATCGGCGTTCCGGTTCTGGCTGCAGCTTGGGTCTCCTACGGCCTGAAATGGCCCCCGATCCTGACGCGCGGTCTTATCCTGATCAGCGCACTCTTGATGACCTTCGGGCTGGCGCTTGCCATCTATCATACCGGCGTTGAACTGAAATACTGGCCGGGACCGATTGATTGCAGTGCCGCGACAATGAAAGTCACGCTGGATGCAGGCAATCTCCTGAGCGACCTCAATTCGACGCGTCCGCCCGCATGCGACAGCGCGCCGGGCCACTTCCTCGGCCTGTCCTTTGCCGGATGGAACGTCGTCGCAAGCCTGCTCTTTGCAGCTATCGGCTACTACGGCGCTTTTGCGAAAAGTGGGAAGTAAAAGCGGGAAACTATAGGGATTAGGGCTCCAGTTCGACATCCCAGTACAGAAAATCGAGCCAGCTATCGTGCAGATGGTTGGGTGGGAAAAGGCGGCCGTTATTGTGCAGGTCCTGCACAGTCGGCATGGCTGGCTTCTGGCGCGGCCACATATGCGCGACGGCAGGCATCATGCCGCCCTTGCGCAGATTGCATGGTGAACAGGCGGCGACCACATTTTCCCACGTCGTCTCGCCGCCATGGCAACGCGGGGTAACGTGATCGAAAGTCAGGTCATGCGGCGAGCCGCAATACTGGCACTCGAAACGATCACGCAAAAGACGTTGAAGCGCGTGAACGCAGGATAGCGCGGCGGCTTCACATAATCCTTCAGGCAAATCACGCTCGGAACGCGCATGGAGAACGATGGTGAGGAAACGATGTGATCGTATTCCGCCACAATGTTCACGCGTTCGAGAAACACCGCCTTGATCGCATCCTGCCAAGACCAGAGCGACAGGGGATAATAGCTGAGCGGACGGTAATCAGCGTTCAGAACCAGCGCGGGCAAGCCACTGGTCGAGACGGTTCTGGGCGAGACGGCAACAGTCAAGGGCGCACCTCCTTCAGAGCAACTCCGAAAAAGGGCGAAATGGCTCTCCATGCGGAATTGCGCTTTCATCGAAGCGCCGCGCGTCCATTTGGGCGCAACAACGACGCTCCAACCTTCCACGCATCGGTCCAAAAATCGAAATCGATTTTTGAAAAGCCCGATGCGTATTCTCAAATAATTAGAGCACCTTTGTGCGCCCCATAGGGCGCACGGCGCTCTAAGGACGGGACTGCAATCAGCAGAAAATCAAGCTTCCGCGAATCGAAATTCCGTCATCAGCCGATGCGGATAATGTAAGCCCGACGTGACAGGATTGTGAAGCGGAAACGCATTTATGCTTCGGGAAACACGCAAGTTTTACAGCAGCATCTATAAAAGTGGCGCCGCTTCACGTCCCTTGATCGCCGCATAATAAGCCCAGAACAATCGCGCTGCCACGCCGCGCCATGGCGCCCAGTCTTCCGCCAGCTTGCGAAGGGCAACAGCATCGGGCCGGATCTCATGGGCAAAGGCGTGGCCAACAGCCGTCTGCAACGCCACATCACCCGCCGGAAACACGTCTGGATGACCGGCAGCAAACAGAAGATAGACCTCCGCCGTCCACGGGCCGATGCCCTTGATGGCCGTCAGTGCCGCGATCGCCTCTTCGGCAGGCAGATCGCAAAGCCCATGCAGGTCGATTGCCCCTTCTGCCAAAGCTTCACTCAAGGCAAACAGCGTTCTCTGCTTGGGACGCGAGAGACCAGCAAAACGCCAAGCCTCCTCTCCGCCCGCAATGTAGGTTTCGGGCGTCAGCGGATCGATGGCCTGTTTCAGCCGGGCCCAGATCGCGGCGGCACTGGCCGTCGAAACCTGTTGTGCGACAATGATGGATGCCAGGCTTTCAAATCCGGGTTCGGACCGGCGCAGCGGCACCGCATGGGACCGGCTGCGAATATCGGCCAGCCGAATATCAGCGAGAACCAGAGCCTCCAGCCCCGCCTCAATATCGCTCAATGTATCGATCCGCCGCATCGCACAGCCTTTCATTCTCTCGGCGCACAACGTACCAATGGAATCAGATGACATTCAACTGACACCGGCAACTGACATTGAAAACACCATGACCGCACCTGTGTTCCGCTTTGCTCCGAGTCCCAATGGCCAGCTTCACCTTGGCCATGCCTATTCCGCTCTTCTGAACGCAGATATGGCCAAAAAGAGCAACGGGCGCTTCCTGCTGCGCATGGAAGATATCGACACAGCACGCTGTACGCCTGCGCTGGAACAAGGCATTTACGACGATCTCCGCTGGCTTGGCCTGACATGGGAAACCCCTGTGCGCCGCCAGTCGGAACATTTCGGCGAATATCGCAACGCCCTGACCAAACTTGCCGACAAGGGCCTTGTCTATCCGGCCTTCCTCAGCCGGGGCGAAGTTCGCGAGCGGATCGGCGAAGCTTTCGCCAAGGGCAAGGACTGGCCTTCCGACCCGGATGGAACACCGCTCTATCCGCAAAGCGAGCGCGATCTGACCGAAAAGGAACAAATGGAGCGTATCGCCTCGGGCATGTCCTATGCCTGGCGGCTCAATATGGAGAAAGCGCTTGGGGCGCTTGTCGCCGCAGGTGAATCATTGTTCTGGAACGAAAGCGGCGCGGGGCCGGATGGCGAGACCGGACGCGTGAACGCCGATCCAGCGCAATGGGGCGACGTGGTGATTGCCCGCAAGGACACGCCAACCAGCTATCACCTCTCCGTTGTCGTGGACGATGCCTTGCAGGGCATCACCCACGTTGTGCGCGGGCACGATCTGTTTCACGCGACATCCGTGCACCGGCTGCTGCAGAAGCTGCTCGGCCTGCCCGAGCCTCTTTATCACCATCACGATCTGGTGCTGGGCGACGACGGGATGAAACTGTCGAAAAGCCGCCAGGATACAGCGCTCGCATCATTGCGCGAACAAGGCTTTACGCCCGACGATATTCGCGCCAAGTTGTCCCTATAAAAGCTATTTTCGCCGCAGCGTCACAGATGATGTGCCCACGCACCGATTGACGAAAGCACACCAAAGCGGTTCAAAGGCAACATGATAGCTGGCACTGAAGAGTGCCGGCGGTAGATTTGTTTATTTTGAAGGAGGCATAGCCATGGTTTCTCAGAAAGCCGGTAATTACGTTGAGATAGAAGGCTTGCGCGTTGCCCCTGAACTGGTGGAATTTCTGGCCAAGGAAGCTGCTCCCGGAACCGGTGTGGAGCCGGAAAAGTTCTGGAAGGGCTTTGCCGCCATCATCCGCGATCTCGCACCGAAGAACCGCGCCCTCCTTGCCAAGCGTGACGACCTGCAGGCCAAGATCGATGCCTGGTACAAGCAGAACCGCGACAAGGGCTACAGCCAGGCCGATTACCAGCAGTTCCTGAAGGATATTGACTATCTCCTGCCGGAAGGCGGAGAGTTCTCGGTTTCGACCACCAATGTCGATCCGGAAATCACCCATATCGCTGGCCCGCAGCTTGTCGTTCCGGTGATGAATGCCCGCTACGCGCTCAACGCCGCTAATGCGCGCTGGGGTTCGCTCTATGATGCGCTCTACGGCACCGACGCGATTTCCGATGCCGACGGCGCGGAAAAGGGCAAGGGCTACAATCCGAAGCGTGGCGAAAAGGTCATCGCCTGGGCGAAAAACTTCCTCGATGAAAGCGCACCGCTTGCCACCGGCAACTGGGCCAATGTCGCCGGTCTCGCCGTCAAGGACGGCAAACTTGAAATCAAGCTGACCGACGGTTCGGCAACGGCGCTGAAGGATGCCAACCAGTTCAAGGGTTATAATGGCGACGCAGCCGCCCCGACCAATGTACTGCTGGCCAAGAACAACATGCATGTCGACATCGTCGTCAATGCGGACCATCCGATCGGCAAGACCGATCCGGCCCATATTGCCGATGTGGTTCTGGAATCTGCCGTCAGCACGATTCAGGATTGCGAAGATTCGATTGCTGCCGTCGATGCCGAAGACAAGGTTGCGGTTTATCGCAACTGGCTCGGCCTGATGAACGGCAAGCTGGAAGACACGTTCGAGAAGAACGGCAAGCAGATGACCCGCCGCCTCAATGGCGACCGCAGCTACAAGGCTGCGGACGGTTCCACGCTGTCGCTCAAGGGCCGCTCCCTGATGCTGGTGCGCAATGTCGGCCATCTCATGACCAACCCGGCGATCATTGATGCCGACGGCCATGAAGTGCCGGAAGGTATCATGGATGCAGCCTTCACCAGCCTGATCGCGCTGCACGATATCGGCCCCAATGGTCGCCACATGAATTCGCGCGAAGGTTCGGTCTATATCGTCAAGCCAAAGATGCACGGGCCGGAAGAAGTGGCATTCGCCAATGAAATCTTCACCCGCACCGAAGAGCTTCTTGGCATGAAGCCGAACACGCTCAAAATCGGCATCATGGATGAGGAACGCCGCACCACGGTTAACCTCAAGGAAGCGATCCGCGCCGCCAAGGAACGCGTCGTCTTCATCAATACCGGCTTCCTTGATCGCACCGGCGACGAAATCCATACCTCGATGGAAGCTGGCCCGATGATCCGCAAGGGCGATATGAAGCAGGCTGCCTGGATCGGCGCTTATGAACAGTGGAATGTCGATATCGGTCTCGAATGCGGCCTTTCCGGCCATGCGCAGATTGGCAAGGGCATGTGGGCCATGCCGGACCTGATGGCAGCCATGCTGGAACAGAAAATCGCCCATCCGAAGGCCGGAGCGAATACCGCATGGGTGCCGTCGCCGACGGCTGCCACCCTCCACGCGACCCACTATCATCAGGTGGATGTTGCTGCCGTTCAGGCAAAGCTGAAGAGCCGTCCGCGCGCCAAGCTCGACGACATTCTGTCGGTGCCGGTTGCAACCCGCCCGAACTGGACGCCGGAAGACATCCAGCACGAAATCGACAATAACGCGCAGGGCATTCTGGGTTACGTCGTACGCTGGGTCGATCAGGGCGTTGGCTGCTCGAAGGTTCCGGACATCAACAATGTCGGCCTGATGGAAGACCGCGCAACGCTGCGCATCTCCGCACAGCACATCGCCAACTGGCTCTATCATGGCGTCGTTTCGGAAGCCCAAGTGATGGAAACCATGAAGCGCATGGCAGCCGTCGTCGACAAGCAGAACGAAGGCGATGCCCTCTATCGCCCGATGGCCGCTGACTTCGACAAGTCGATTGCCTTCCAGGCCGCATGCGATCTGGTCTTCAAGGGCCGCGAGCAGCCGAACGGCTACACCGAACCAGTCCTGCATCGCCGCCGTTTGGAACTGAAAGCTCAAGGGTGATTCTTTTCACTTGCAAATGATCGAAGACGGCGGGAGAAATCCCGCCGTTTTCTTGTTCAATAAGGTTCTGAAATGACCCTCCTCATCCGCCATGCGACGGAAACCGATCTCCCTGCCCTGCTCGCCATCTATAATGATGCGGTAGAGAACACGCTCGCCATCTGGAATGAAACGCTCGTCGATCTGGAAAACCGTCGTGAATGGCTCAAAGCCCGTAATCGCGATGGCTTTCCGGTGCTGGTTGCCGAGCGTGAGGGACAGGTCGTCGGCTATGCGAGCTATGGCCCGTTTCGCCCGTTCGAGGGTTTCCGCCATTCCTCCGAACTTTCGATCTATGTGGCAAGCGATGCACGCGGCGGCGGCATCGGACGCGCCCTCCTGACCGAGCTTGTGGAAGAAGCACGCGAGCGAAAGGTGCATGTACTGATTGCCGGTATCGAAGCGGGCAATGCCGCTTCCATCGCGCTGCATAAATCGCAGGGCTTTGAGGATTGCGGCACGCTGAAACAGGTCGGCCAGAAATTCGGACGCTGGCTCGATCTTACCTTCATGCAGAAGATACTCTGATTGAAAAAGGGCCGCTTTCGCGGCCATTTTTATCAGTTCGGCTGTGGAACGGCATTTCCGACTGACAGCTCCGTCAGACCGATTTCGCCTTCGACCTGATCGCTGCGAGCCATCAGGTAAAGACCAAGGCCACAGGTCAGGGCAGCGATGAACACCAGATACCAGGCGTGTGCCATCGGATTGACCGCCAGAAGCGACGTCACGATCACCGGCGTCAGACCACCAAAGACCGCATAGGAAACATTGTAGGAAAACGACAGACCCGAGAAGCGAACCGGCGCCGGGAATGCGCGTACCATCACATAAGGCACTGCACCAACCATGCCGACCGAAAGCCCCATCACCGCGTAAAGTGCAAACAGGACCGGCAGGGAAACCGCCGCATAGGTGTAGAACACGAAAGTCGCAACACCGAAGAAAATGCCTGCAACAGCAAAGAAGCGCCCGCTGCCAATGCGATCGACAATCGCACCTGCGCTCACAGTTCCAAACATCAGGAACAGTGTGCCGAAGCTTGTGGCAGCAAGCGACTGCAAAGGCGTGTAGCCATAAAGTTTCTGCAGGAAAGTTGCGGTCATCAGCGTGGTGACCACGATGCCTGCCGACAATATCCATGTCAGCAGCACCGAAATGATAACGCCATGCATGTGGTTGCGCAGAACAGTGCCGAGCGGCAGCTTATCCTTGAGCAGATGGCTGTTCTTCATCTCGGTGAAGATCGGCGTTTCAGCCAGCCAGCGGCGCAGATAAACGGCAAACAGGCCGAAGATACCGCCAATGAAAAACGGAATGCGCCATGCATAAGCCGCCAGTTCTTCCGGCGTGAAAATCCAGTTGATGGCGGTCGCAATAAGCGAGCCGATCATGATGCCAAGCGTGAGGCCAGAGCACAGGAAACCGCACGCCATGCCGACACGATTGGCAGGCACATGCTCGGCCACGAAGGTCCATGCGCCCGGAACTTCACCGCCAATGGCGGCACCCTGCAACATGCGGAAGACGATCAGCAGGATCGGCGCGCCAACGCCCAGCGTTGCATAGGTCGGCAGGCAGGCCATGGCCAGTGTCGAGATCGACATCAGAAACACCGAGAAGGCGAAGACGCGCTTGCGGCCGAACTTGTCACCGAAATGCGCCAGTACAATGCCACCGATGGGCCGCACCAGATAACCGGCTGCGAAAATACCGAACGTCTGGATCAGCACCAGCCAGTCGGGCATATCAGGTGGAAAAAACAGATGGCCGATGACGCTCGCAAAGAACACGAAAATGATGAAATCATAAAACTCCAGCGCACCGCCAAGGGCCGAAAGGCCGAGCGTGCGGAAATCCTGCCGGTTAAGCGGACGGGGACTGTTGCTTGCGTGGAGATTCGTCGATGCCATCGATTCGATTCTTTTCTGGTGGTTTACGCAGTGGGGCCGATCTTTTCGGGTGGGTTTTAATGCGCCAATTGTGCATGCACTGCAAGGCTTGACTTCCAGATGTCGAAGCCTATTTTAGAACTATTCTAAACTTTGGATTCCCGAAATGCTCAGCCGATTCTTCCGCAACGACCGTCGCCCTTTCGATTCGCTTTCCGAACAGGAAATTCTGGCGCTTGCCATATCTTCCGAAGAGGACGATGCACGCATCTATCTCGCCTATGCCGACGGCTTGCGTGACGAGTTTCCGCAATCGGCGAAAATCTTCGAACAGATGGCGGCAGAAGAACACGGACATCGCGATGCGCTGATCGAACGCCACAAAGCCCGCTTTGGCGACCGGATTCCGCTGATCCGCCGCGAGCATGTCAGCGGCTATTACGATCGCAAGCCGGACTGGCTGGTGCGTCCGCTTGGCATCGACAAGGTGCGTGAAGCTGCATCGGAAATGGAGGAACAGGCCTATCGATTCTATGTCGAGGCGGCCAAGCGCGTCAGCGATGCAGACACCCGCAAATTGCTGGGCGACCTTGCCCAGCAGGAAAAGCAGCATGAAGCCAAGGCCGAGTCACTGGAACACACACTGACGCCGGACGATGTGCAGGATGAGGAGCGCGCCGCCGAGCGCAAGCAGTTCATCCTCACCTATGTCCAACCCGGGCTTGCTGGCCTGATGGACGGATCGGTTTCAACGCTTGCCCCGATCTTCGCCGCCGCCTTTGCGACTCAGGATACCTGGCAGACCTTTCTGGTCGGCCTGTCCGCCTCGGTCGGTGCCGGTATTTCGATGGGCTTCACCGAAGCCATCCACGATGACGGCAAGCTCTCGGGCCGAGGCTCGCCGATCAAGCGCGGCCTGTCCTGCGGCATCATGACGACGCTGGGCGGCCTTGGCCATACCCTGCCCTATCTGATCAAGGATTTCTGGACCGCCACAAGCATCGCAGCGATTCTGGTCTTCTTCGAACTCTGGGCCATCGCCTTCATCCAGAACCGCTATATGGAAACACCGTTCCTCCGCTCTGTGCTTCAAGTGGTTCTGGGCGGTGGCCTCGTGCTGGCGGCAGGTATATTGATCGGGAACGCCTAAACCGTCACAGCATCCTGCGGTCGGGAAATCGGTTCTTCGAAAGTCTCGATCGCAATGCGGCCTTGCCGGGAAACGGTGACAAAACTGTTTGCCGGCACCGCCATCCAGTTGGCGGCTTCACCGTCCAGCGGCTCCGACACCACGCATATGCCGGACGATCCGCCAAGTGTCGCGGTATAAAGCGTCGGCGCGAAAGCATCGGTGGCATAGCGGATCGCGTAAAGCTGATTCCCGTCGGAAAACGCCGCAGTCAGCCGCAGAAATGGCGGCACACCGCCGCGAACTGCTTCCTCGACAACCGTTGCCACCATGCGCTTCATGGCCAGCACTGGATCAGTGTCGAGGCCGAATTCCAGCATCAGCAGGAAGATCAGTTCCGAATCGGTTGCGCCATGCTTCTGGCCATAGACGTCGTCGCTCAGATGGCTTTCCAGCCTGCGACGCAGCCGGTCGAAATGACCGATCTGGCCGTTATGCATGAAGCTCCAGCGTCCGGAAACGAAGGGATGGCAGTTGGAACGGCTGGTCAGCCCGCCGGTCGAGGCCCGCACATGCGCAAGGAAAAGGCGCGACTGAATTTGCCGCGCAAGGCTGCGAAGATTCTGGTCGGACCATGCGGGCAGAATATCCCGATAAAGGCCCGGTTCATCGCGATTGCCATACCAGGCAACGCCGAAGCCGTCGCCATTGGTACGTGTTTTGGCTTCATGCGCATCGTGGCTTTGCGCCACGAGCGAATGGCAGGGAGACGATATGATGTCTTCCAGATAGGTTTCAGGTCCGAGATAGGCGGCCCAACGACACATTTGCGATCCGGTACTTACCGGCCCCGGTTATGCGTCCGCTCATAAAGCTGGCGAACGATTGTGCTCGCCGTCTTCTCGAACAAAAATGGCAAAATTGCATGGATCAGTGCCGCAAAGGCCGCACAAAAAAGCTTGAACGAAAAACGTCCGGCAAAGGCCATATGTTCGAAATAGGTCTCGTCAACCGACTGAGGGTGTTCGGTGAAGAGGCGCGTGATGCGAGTGGTCATTGGAAATACTCCCGTCAATGAGTAAGTTGTTCCCGTTATACGGCGCATATCGCGCCTTTCTGGAAAATCATTCTAGCAAATGCATCTGAGATGAAATCTCAAAATATCCTTGATAATTACTATCTATTGGGACAATCATCCCATCATGAAACCATCACTGGACGAAATTGATCGAAGAATCCTGGATCAGCTGCAAATCGATGGCACCCTGTCCGTTGATTCTCTCTCCGAGCGGGTACACTTATCGCGCAATGCCTGCTGGCGCCGGGTCAAGCGCATGGAGGATGAGGGGATCATCAAGGCGCGCGTCGCTTTGGTCGATGCCGAGATGGCCGGTTGCGGCCTGTCCGTCTTCATTCTCGTACGCACGTCGAGCCACGATCCCGACTGGCTGACGAAATTTCGCGGTGCCATGGGGCGCTTTCCGGAGATCGTCGGAGTTTATCGCATGACCGGCGATCTGGACTACGTGCTGAAGGCGCGTGTTTCCGACGTCAAGGCCTATGACCGGCTTTATCAGCGACTGATTGCCAGCGTTCCCCTGTCAGATGTTTCGGCTTCATTCGTCATGGAAGAGATCAAGGAAACGACCGCCGTGCCGTTGGAGCGGGATTAAATCCCTCGCGGAGGGCAACTCATCGTGTAAAAGCATGATCCTGTGCCGCACTATCATTGCAAAACAGCAAATAGACGGTACACCTTTCATTGGTTTTCACGTATGAGCGTCGCCAATTTAGAGCGCATCCTGAAAAGTGTGAAACGGTTTCAGACAAGATGCGCGATGAAACAATGTTCCGCAAGAAAGGCCCCCTCATGACCGTAGCATCCGCACAAGCGCCAACGCTCGGCATCATCCGCCTCGAACATGCGAAAGGCCTCGAACTCCCGGCCTATGAGACAACGGGTTCGGCTGGCATGGACCTGCGGGCAGCCGTTGCCGAAGATCGCCAGATCGTTCTCCTGCCGGGACGTCGCACGCTGGTGCCGACAGGGCTGATCTTCGAAATTCCCGAAGGTTTTGAAGTGCAGATTCGTCCGCGCTCGGGCCTTGCCTTCAAGAACGGCATCACCTGCCTCAATACGCCCGGCACCATCGATTCCGATTATCGTGGCGAGGTGAAGGTTCTTCTCATCAATCTGGGCGATGACGATTTCCGCATCGAACGCGGTATGCGTATTGCACAGGCTGTTTTCGCACCAGTCGTCCAGCCGAAGATTGAAGAGCGCGCCCAAGTAACCGAGACGGCGCGCGGCGCTGGCGGCTTCGGTTCGACCGGCACGGCATAAACGGACAAATCGCACGAAAAAGCCCGGCTCAGCCGGGCTTTTTTATTGCCGATTTCTTATTGCGTCAGAGCCGCGCGCTGGCAAAGTACGCCAGTAACCTGAACGTCGGCTTGTCCAATCTTGACCCCGAGCATATCCAGCACCCCGAAAAGCAGGCCATCCACCACCGGGCCCAAAGGCGTTAGCAAGGTGCCTAGGAGCTGGGTAAGCCCACTCAAGGGCAGAGGCAAAGGCAGCAATCCTATCAAAACGACCTCGAGATCAAGCCCCTTTACCAGCCCGACAAAAAGCGACCCCACGAGCTGGTTGGTCCCCACGGTTTTGATCCGTTTGGCGGCAATATCGGCAGGAGTAAAGGTCACAATTTCCTGCTTAGGATTGCCAAGCGGCAATTCAACACGTCCGCGAAGCTCGGCTATGTCCAGAGGTCCCAATTTCACTACGGCGATCGCCGTCTTCTTGACGGTCGGCGTTTTGCTGAAATTCTTCATCAAATCGATATCGGTATCGCCAAGATAGACACCGGCCACGCCCGGTTTAACACCAAGTTTTACCGTGGCACTTCCGGGTCCCTGCGGGCAGCTTATACTTTTGAGTTCGGCTTCACCGCTCGCCACGTCAATAAAGATCGGCACGTGAACATTGGCCAGATAGGAAACAATACCGTTATTGCCGACCTCAAGTTCCAGAAGCAGGCGTATCTGTGCAGTGCGGACCAAAGCACCTACCCCTCCAACAGTGAAGAACGGGGTCTTTTGTGCTGGCTCTCCAACGGCAATGTCCAGTTTAAGCGTAAGCACACCAGGCAAGCTTAGCCCAGGACCAAGCTTGATTTGATTGTTTCCCCCCAACATTGCCGCTGCGGTTATCATCTGCAGCACGTTAGCGGTGATATTGTAGTTATTAGATGATCCGAGCGATGCGTCGGCTATTGATCCAAGGCCTAGCAATTTTCCAACCGGTAGCTTCGTGTTAAGCGCACCGGCGTTCTTCCCGAGAAGGGTCAGAGCAGCCTTTGCTGCTGGATTACTCGTTGTGACCTCCGCCATAACGCTTGCCAGCATCCCGACTGAAACATCCGTGTTTAGCAGCTGGTTATAGGTCCCGGCCGTCAATCCCACCTTTGGAGCCAGCTTGTCCAGAAAGCCGAGCAGATTGATATCGGTTGCCGCGAGTGCATTGTAATCAACAAGCTTCAGATTGAGGGTGGTCCCCAACAAGCCACCGAGAAGTCCGTTCAACACACTCTGATCGGTATTCAGGCTCAACAGTCGCGAACCGATCGAAAATGCCGCCTCCGCCTTTGTCGCCGCCATGCCGGTCGCGCCAAGTGCGGGCCGATTGATGAATGCCTGTCCGAAATAGAGATTGCCCGGACGCGCCAGCCGGACGCGAACCGCATCGGGACTGGTGCCGCCGGCGACAAAACGCTTCTCAACCGCACGACTTTTATCGGGGAAATAATTGCCCTTCTCCACCCAGACACGCGTCTTGTTGTCGGTCTTTCCGTTGACGACGGACGGATCGTAAGCGCCGGTCATCAGCACCGGATCAAGACCGTTCGCCCGTAATTGCCGCAGTACCGCATCATTAGCTTGCGAAAGGGAAGCCGCACCGGCAACGGCGGCAAAATCCGCCATGCTCTGCAGCTGGCGCCGCTCCAGAAACAGCGAACTTGTGTCCACGCTGAAAGCCGCCACCGCCAGAAATATGGGGGATACCAGCGCCGCCATTGTCGCCAGATTGCCGCCCCGCGCACGCAGGAAACGCGATACCAGACCCCGCATATCGAATACCCCCACCCTGTGTCAGATTCCGCCAAGCCTTATCGTCGATGCCCTTGTAATGGTCGTGTCTGGAAGCGGCAGCCCCGTCATCAGGTTCCAGATCGGCAGGTTTTGCGCATTGTAGCGGATCGTCACCGTGAACTGGTTCGGATCGGACTGGGCATTGTCGACACTCACCTGCATCTTGGCTGGATCGATCAGTGAATATTTTGCCGCGTTTTTCTGGATGTAGGTTGTCGCCAGCGTCAACCGCTCCGGGGGATCGATACCCGCCAGCGCCGTCCGCGTGGCATCTGCCGCAAGCTGCTGGACGGCATTCGCCACGCCCAGATAAAGGCCGAAGGCGATCATACCCATCAGGATCAGAAGAAAAACCGGCGCCAATATTGCGAATTCGACCGCTGCCGTGCCGCTTTTATTTCGCTTGAAAAATAACAATGAAGGTATTCTTCGATGCAGGTTTGAAAACCTGTCCGATATGAATAAAAACCTTTTTCGCCCCATAATAAGGTAAGCCATTTGCCCTCCCGTCAAAGAGCATTGAAACCTTATTCCCATGTCAATTCGAAGCAACATGCATCATGCATGCGCCGACCATCCGCCTTTGCGGACAGGTCACGTTTTAAATTCTTCCATCTACTTTCAGATGTGATTTCCCGATCTTATTTAATCAGGAGATAATTTAAGAACACTTAATTACTTTAAGAATCCTGTTTTACTTTGCGACTTCCAAAAGAATAACTGCAAGTTGTATATTGGTGCCAACTTGGTTCTCTTCATCGCTTGCTTTCGCACCATGACCGGAAGGAACCAGAGGCATCCATCCCTTTGTGTCACCAACAATTATTGCATGACAAATAATTAAGATGAAATCCTGAGCGGAGAAGCATAGATATCCCGTTAGCAATCCATAGTGGGCAAGTATTGTCTCGCTTTGGTTGTATGCGACAGAGAATTGGCGGGACATATTGATAAATCTCCGGAGATCGGAGGTTCTGAAAGTTAGAGGGTTTGACGGTGCTTACATCTTCCGATTCTTCCAAAACCGGGCAGCGAACAGCACCTTCGCAGAAGCGCGCGCGCAGCAAGGCGCGCCGCTGGTGGCTCTGGCTTCCCGTCGCGGCAATCGTGGCCGGCGCGGGCTGGTATTTTTACGGCTCTGGTGAAGCTGGAGGCCAGAAAACGAGCTATCTCGCCGAAACGGTCACGCGCGGCGATATCGAAAACGCGATTACCGCTGTCGGCACACTCAGCGCGCTGCGCAGCATCAATGTCGGTGCGCAGGTTTCGGGCCAGCTCAAAAGCGTGAAAGTCGAAGTCGGCGATCAGGTCAAGCAGGGCGAGCTTATCGCCGAAATCGATCCATCGCCCTTTGAGAAGAAGGTGGAGATATCAAGCGCCCAGCTCGACAATCTCAAGGCACAGCTTCTCAGCAAGCAAGCTCAGCTTACCCTGAAAAAGGCCAATGCGGCACGCCAGCGCTCGCTTCTGGCCACACGCGGCGTATCGCAATCCACCGTCGATCAGGCTGATGCCGACCTCGCCATGGCCGATGCGGATGTGAAGGCGCTCGGCGCGCAAATCCGCCAGCAGGAAGCCCAACTTGCCAGCGACAAGGTCGATCTCGGCTACACCAAGATTTACAGCCCCATGGAAGGCACGGTCGTCGATCAGGCCGCCAAGGAAGGCGAAACGCTGAATGCCGTGCAGAGCGCGCCGACCATTGTTACCGTGGCCGATCTCAAGGTCATGACGGTGGAAGCGCAGGTTTCGGAAGCCGATATCGGCAGGCTGAAACCCGGAATGCCGGTCTATTTCACCCTGCTTGGCCAGCCGGAGAAGCGCTTTACCGGCACGCTGCGCCAGATCAAGCCGACGCCTGCGACCGAGAACAATGTCGTGCTCTATTATGCACTGTTCGACGTTCCGAACCCGACCGGCGAGCTGATGATCAACATGAGCACACAGGTCTATTTCATTCTCGATGAGGCGAAGGACGTGTTGATCGTCCCCTCGTCGGCGCTGAACTACAAGCGCGAAGGCCCCCAGAACCAGAGAGGCAAGCCGCAGATTTCGGTCAAGGTCGTGAGCGACAACGGCTCGATCACCGAACGTCAGGTTCAGATCGGCGTACGCAATCGCGTGCAGACCGAGATCAAGAGCGGCCTCGAGGAAGGTGACAAGGTCGTCGTCACCAGCGCGTCCAGCGGAGCTGAAGCCGCCGCAGGACAGCGTGGTCGCAGGCCCGGCATGCGCCTGTTCTGATGAGCCGTCTCATGAACGAAAATCCCGTAACTGACACGCCCCTCATCAGACTGGATGATATCCGCAAGACCTATCACAATGGCGACCTTGCTGTTGAGGTGTTGCACGGCATCACGCTCGATATTCAGGCTGGAGAGTTCGTCGCGATCATGGGCGCGTCGGGCTCCGGTAAATCGACGCTGATGAACATTCTGGGCTGTCTCGACAGCCCGAGCGGCGGACAATATCTGCTCGACGGCGAAGACGTCTCGACACTGGATGCCGATGCGCTGGCAGCATTGCGTCGCCGAACCTTTGGCTTCGTCTTCCAGAGCTACAACCTCATCTCGACCTCGACCGCGCAGGAAAACGTCGAAGTGCCCGCGATCTATGCAGGCCTGCCCGCATCGGAGCGCCATGCGCGTGCCGCCGAACTGCTCAACTCGCTGAAACTCGGTGACCGCCTCGATCATCGCCCGAACCAGCTTTCCGGCGGCCAGCAGCAGCGCGTTTCCATCGCCCGTGCACTCATGAATGGCGGGCGCATCATTCTTGCCGACGAGCCGACAGGCGCACTCGACAGCCAGAGCGGCGAAGATGTGATGGAACTGCTGCGCTCCATGCACGCGCAGGGTCATACCGTCATCGTCATCACACATGCCCGCGAAGTGGCCGAACGCGCCGACCGGCTGATCGAAATCCGCGACGGCCAGATCCTTTCGGATACGGTAAAACGAGCTATTCCCGATACGCAGGCGCCGTTCCGGTTGCGGGAGAGCCTTGAAGGCAGTTCCGCCCGCATCGCCGATATTTCGGAAGCGGTGAAGATGGCGATGCGCGCCTTGCGGGCCAACATCTTCCGGACGATCCTTACCCTCCTCGGCATTATCATCGGCGTCAGTTCCGTGGTGACGATGCTCGCCATCGGCACCGGTGCGCAAAACTCGATTCTCGACCGCATCAATGCGATGGGCACCGATCTCATTCTGGTACGTCCGTCCATGGCGGGCTTCCGGGGAACAGGCTCGATAGCGACACTGGTTCCCGAAGATGCCACTGCCATTCTGGAACTGCCGAACATCAGAACCGCGGTCCCCGAAGTCACCGGCACCGTGACGCTGCGGCGTGGCAATGTCGACTATCAGTCACAGGCAAACGGCACTGTCCCTGCCTTTTCCGAAGCCAAATCGTGGAAGGTTGCCACCGGCGACTTCATCAGCCAGAGCGATCTGGACAACTATGCGCCGGTCGCAGTGCTGGGTAAAACGGTCGTCAACACCCTGTTCCCCGACGGCAGTAATCCCATCGGGCAGTATATCCTGATCCAGAAAATTCCATTTCAGGTGATCGGAACCCTGGAGCCAAAGGGTGCAGGCTTTGGCGGCTCGGATCAGGACGACGTGGTGATCGTGCCGCTTTCCACCGGCAATCTGCGGCTGTTCGGCCAGAAATACGTGCGCACCATCACAGTGCAGGTGAAGGATTCCGACCTCATCAACACGACGCAGGAACAGATTCAGGACCTGCTCGACCAGCGCCACAAGAAGCAGGACACGATGATAACCAACATGTCCTCCATCCGCGAGGATGCGACGGCGATGGGCAATACGATGACGCTGTTTCTGGGATCGGTCGCAGCAATCTCGCTTCTGGTCGGCGGCATCGGCGTCATGAACATCATGCTGGTAAGCGTGACGGAGCGCACCCGCGAGATCGGCGTGCGGATGGCGACCGGCGCAAGACGGCGCGATATTCTGCTGCAGTTCATTACCGAAGCGCTGACCGTCTCGGCAATTGGCGGTGCATTTGGCGTCGTGATCGGACTGGGCGCTGCTGCCGTCGCAGGCTGGGCCGGGCTCTCAGTCGGCTACAGCTTGGGACCCGTCCTGCTGGCCTTCGCCTGTGCTTTCGCCACTGGCCTGATCTTCGGTTTCCTGCCTGCGCGCAAGGCTTCCCGCCTGCTCCCGGCTGTGGCACTGTCTTCTGAATAGAAAAACACTGATTGGGAGGCAGTGCAGCGATGATTCTCCTGAAGCGAGGCCTCTCCGTCGCAGCCATAGCGCTTGCTGCTATAGCTGCACTGACGCAGCCCAGCCGCACGGAGACCTGCAACCGCCAAACCTTTGAAAGTACAAACTACATCATCTGCGATGCAAAGGCGGACGGCACAGGCTTGCATCTGTTCTGGAAAAATTCCGACGATGAGCCCTATCGCAATTTTTCGAAAATAGCCGACGCTGCCGCAAGCCGCGGTGAGACACTGGTTTTCGCGCTCAATGCCGGAATGTATCAGCCTGATTTTTCGCCGATGGGTCTCTACGTCGAAAATGGCCGTGAGCTTCGCCCGGCAAGCAAGACGACACCTGTTCGTGGGTCCGGGCCGTACCGAACTTTTACAAGAAGCCGAACGGCATCTTCTACCTCGGCGACAAGGGTGCCGAAATCCTGCCGACAGGCCGTTTTCTGAAACAAAAGATCAAGCCGCAACTGGCCACCCAGTCCGGGCCGATGCTGGTTATCCGCAACCGGATCAATCCGATTTTCATCGTCGGCTCAACCGACAAGACCCGGCGCAGCGGTGTCGGCATTTGCAGTGGCGGCGCGATCCGATTCGCGGTCAGCGAAGACGCGGTCAATTTCCACGATTTCGCAAAATTGTTTCGAGACCATCTCCAATGCCCCAATGCCCTGTTTCTGGATGGCGGCGGCGGTGCAGGCATCTACGTTCCAGCGCTGGACGGAATGATGTCTCGTGGCACGGCGGTTACGGCCCGATCTTCGGGTTGATTCAATGAGGGCGGTCAAATTTCCGAATCATCAAGAATGCGGGAGAGCGTGCTTCGTCCGAGCATGCTCATGGCCGGATTGCTGACACGATAATACCAGACCAGCCCCATCGCCTGTTGAAACGCCCAGGCCGCGCCGCGTTTCCATTCGAAATCACCAGATTGAAGATGCCTGCGCAGAATATTGCGTCGCTCCCTATCGAAAAGATGCCAGGCTGCGACAAGGTCCAGCGCCGGATCGGCGGGTCCGAAGCCACCGTTATCGAGCACACCGACCAAATGTCCGTCGCGCGCAAGGAGGTTTCCCGGAATGAGATCGCAATGGCTCATTACGTCAGCACCACTGGATGGCAATGCGCGCAGTTGCTCCCATTTCCAGCGAAGGCGCGCTACATCCAGCAGGTCTTCGCTGTTCCTGAAACAGGTCTCGATCCACTCATCATGATCCGTCAGATCGCCGCCTCTGCCAGTTCCTGAAAAAGAACGGCCTTTGGTATCAGTCAGACGAAGTGAAGCAATGAGATTTGCAGTATCCAGCGCAAAATTGTTGGAAGTGGAAAGCCCATCAGGCGTGGCAACATCCCCTTCAATCCAGCTCTGCATCATCCAGGGCATGGGATAGTTGCGAGCGGGGTGGCCGATGCCCATTGGCTGAGGCGCCGGTACGGGCGAATGTTGTGCAAATTCCGCCATGGCAGCAGCTTCGTTCCGCAATATCTTTGCATATTCAGCCGGGTTCGTTGCCTGTAGGGGAAATCTTGCAGCGATATTCGATCCGACGCGGAAAATTGCGTTGACCGTACCCGTCGTCTCCAGCTTCTCCACCTTCTCGCGACCATATTGTGGGAACTGGTCGGCGATCAGCACACGCACGAGGTCGGCATCAATATGAAGTTGGTCTGGATGCATCATGTCCCATCGATAGGACCGTGGGGCGGCAAAGGCAATGCGATCCATAGTTTGCCATGGACAAAACAAAGGCCGATCTGATTTTCAGACCGGCCTTTCAGATAACACATTCTGCATTGCTTACTTGAACAGCAGCGGCAAGGTGATTGGCATACGCGCCTTGGCAATGGCTGCCGGCGGGGCAGGCACAGGCGAAGCTCGACGCGCTGCTTCAAGTGCAAGCTGATCAACCTCCGAATTACCGGACGAACCGGCCAGCTTGACCGAAAGCACGTTGCCAGACGGATCAATCACAAAGTTGATGACCACGCGTCCTTTGGCGTTGCGTGCCTTGCGCTGCATGAAACGCGTGTTACGCGCCATATGCGCATTCATCTTTGCCTGCCATTTGTTGGAGGCGACGCCCGCCGACGCAGAATTCTCGCCACGACGATTCGCAGCAGCCTTCTCGCCCGCATCTGCATCCATGCGCGGCGCAGCAGCCTGACGGGTTTCTGGCGCCTTCTCGGCCTTCTTGGGCTTGGGCTTCTCGACCTTGGGTTGCTTCGGCTTTTCCGGTTTCGGCTTCTCAACCTTTTTCGGTTCTGGCTTCGGCTCCGGCTTGGGTTCCGGTTTCACTTCCGGCTTTTCGACCGGCAACGGAACAGCCACTTCGGGCTTTTCTGCCTCGACCACATCCGGAATGACTTCTTCCGGTTCCTGAACGGCCTGTGGTTCCGGCTCAGGCTCGGGCGGTTTCACCTCTTCCGGTTCAGGTGGTGTCGGTTCTTCCTGCACCGGTTCTGGCTGCGGGGCCGGTTCCGGCTCTGCCTGTTCCTGCGGTGCTTCAGCCGTTTCCGGCTGGGCTTCTTCCGCAACCTGTTCTTCCATCGGCGCTTCCGGCTCCGGCGCAAGTTCCACCACCATGGCGGCAACCTGCGAACCGTCAGGCTGATCCTGCTCCTGCGCCATATGGATGGCATAGGCACCGGCAGCATGAACGGTCAGAACGAGAATACCCGCACCGAGCCAGCGCCCCGCATCATGCCAAAAGGAATGATGATGAGTGTCAGCCGAAGCCACCTTTACAGGAGGATGGTCGGGCGGAAGTGCGTTCATTGCGCTGCTCCCTGCGCTGCGGGAGTTTGCGAGGTGGGGGCCGGTTGCGCAGGCACACTGGCAGGTGCGGCTCCGCTCTGATCCGCACCGACGGTTTCAAGACCGACCAGTGCAATCTTCAGATAACCGGCTTCCCGCAGAAGATTCATCACACGCATCAATTCGCCATAGCCGACATTCTTGTCGGCGCGCAGGAAGATACGCGCTTCCTTGTTTTTTTCGGACAGACCGTCCAGCGCCACACCAAGGCGCTCGCGGGCAACGGTGTCATTGCCGACACTGATGCTGAGATCGTCCTTCAGGGTCACATAAAGCGGCTTGTCGGGACGGGGTGCAGGCGCTGCCGTCGAGGCAGGCAGATCCACCTTCACATCCACAGTCGCCAGAGGCGCTGCCACCATGAAAATGATGAGCAGAACCAACATGACGTCGATGAATGGCGTCACATTGATCTCGTGGTTCAGCTCGAGATCGTCACCGCCGCCTTCGCGAACTTTACCAGCATGGTGCCTACTCCGCTGCGTGCAGCGTGCCTTCACGCACACCGGCCGTTCTGAAATCGAGATCGCGGCTGACAAGGCGCTCGACCCCTGCCGAAGCATCGGCCAGCAGCGACCGGTAGCCGGTGATGGAACGGGCGAACACATTGTAGATAACCACAGCAGGGATAGCTGCGACGAGACCGATGGCGGTTGCAAGCAAGGCTTCGGCAATACCCGGCGCCACGACGGCGAGGTTCGTCGTCTGCGCCTGGCTGATATTGATGAACGAATTCATGATGCCCCAGACCGTGCCGAACAGACCGACAAACGGCGCAACCGAACCGATGGTCGCAAGAATGCCAGTACCCTTGGAAAGACGGCGTCCGGCCTTGGCCTCGATACGCGACAGGCGCGAGGAAACACGCTCCTTGAGGCCTTCGCCACCGGCGCGCGCCAGCGCAGGACCCGACAAGCGCACCTCATCTTCTGCAGCACGGACCAAAACTGCACCCGGTCCCTTTGCACCGTCCAACGCATGGACTGCTTCGGCAAGCGTTGCCGAATGACCGATAACTTTCAATGCCTTGGTAGCACGGCGGCGCGCACCGGCCAGTTCAAGCGTCTTGGCGACCCAGACCGTCCATGTGGCAAGCGAAGCGATCGCGAGACCAATCATCACGGCCTTCACGACCCAGTCGGCAGCCATGAACATGCCCCATGGCGAAAGATCGTGCGGGAGGATCAAACCGTTCTCGCTTTCGACAGGTGCAGCAGCAGGCGCAGCTGTCTGGGACTGGATCAATTCAGGCGAAGGTGCCGTAGCCGGTGTGGTTGCGGCCGGGGCAGACGCTCCCGGTTCGTTCGCAGGCGCCGGAGCAGCGACAGGCGCTGTATTGGCTGGTGCAGAACTGGAAGGCGCCTCTGCGGCGGGGGCGGCCGGGGCATTCGTCGATGGGGTTACGTCCTGGGCCAATGCAGAAGCCGCACCCAGCAAGCCGATGCCCATCGCCGCAGCCATGAAGCCTTTTCGCCAGAAACCAGTCATTTTGATCGCCTTTTGATTGTTCAAATCCGCGAGCACATGACTAAACCCTCATGCAGGCCGTCGCGCCGCTTGTTGGGCCTCTTCTTAACTCCCAATAACATGATGGCGCAAGTCATGTTTTCAATTTAAGGGCATTTTCGTCTTGCAATCCAAGGATTAGCGAACATTTTTCGTCTCTCGGCTTTTTGCCAGTTGCACATTCGTGCCAAATCAGACCTGATATGGTTAACCGCAGCGCTTGAGGATTGGATTTAAGAACAAATTCCCGGTGCTCGGGAGGAAATGCAATTCCGGCCAAGCCGGAATCCGGAGGACATGCCTATGATGCTCAAGGATATCCAGACACTTGAACATGCGGCCCGTACTGCCATGGCAGGAAATGATGATCCGCTGCCGGTACAACAGCGTTCGCTGAAGCCATCACATGTGGGACTGGCCTTTATCATGCTGGCCGGTGCTGCTTACCTGATGCTGGCCTGATGCTTGCTTGAGCCAGAAATTTTCAACTCAAAAGCGTTGTTTGCCCCATTTTTGCCACTGAAAAGACGCGGGTTTCACAATTTTGACGTTTGAATAACACAGATTTTGAGCGGAACGGAAACCGTTTCCCCTCGTTTTTTCTCCTGTAGACGGTGAGATTGCCTCTCGCCTTCGGTTTGCCTTAATTACCGACAGGAGTTTCCATGAAAAGACTTCTCGCCTCGACGGCTCTTGCCGCGCTGATTGCCTTGCCCGCCTTCGCGCAGGGTGGTTCACCGATCTTCTCCGACGAGAAACAGGAAAAGCCGATTGCCAGCGAGAACGGATATTTCGTGGCATCCCCCGGCCAGCTTCTGGTGTCGGGCTTCATCGGACAGGCGGTTTATAACGGCCCATCCAACGATGCCGCGAATATCGGGACGGTCAATGACATGATCCTCGGTGCCGATGGCAGTCCGCAAGCGGTGGTGATCGGGGTCGGCGGCTTTCTCGGTGTCGGGGAGAAGAACGTCGCAATCGGCTTCGATCACGTGTCATGGGTGGTTCGCGAAGACGGCAAGCGCTGGCTGATCGTGGATGCCACCAAGGAGCAGCTCGAAAAGGCACCGGCATTCGACCGCAGCGCAGCTTTCGAAGCAGATGGCGTACCGCGCGCCGAACCGCCAGCCGCCGAAAAGACCATTACCACGCAGAAGGCGGACAGGATCATGCCTGATGGCATGAAGCCGGTTCCCTCCGAGGGACTAAGTGCGGACAAGCTCATCGGAGCCACGGTTTTCGGTGCGGATGAAACGAAGATCGGAACGGTCGGCGATGTCCTGATGACCGCCGACGGGCAGACAGAGGCATTCGTTGTCGACGTGGGCGGTTTCCTTGGCATCAATTCCAAGCCGGTGGCCGTTTCCATCGCCAATCTCGACGTTGCGACCGGCAAGGACGACAAGCTGAACGTCTTCACGCAGTTCACCAAGGAACAGCTGCAGGCACAGTCCGCCTATTCGGACGAAGCCTACAAGAAGGACCCGGAAGGCACGATCCTTCATGGCGAAGCGGAGTAAGGCTTCACGATATTTGCGGAGGCATTATCTGTAGTGCTTCCGCACTTTCCCGCCATTTACCCCGCCATTTACCATGACTTGCAACAACCGGCCGGTCTTGTTGCCGCTGATGGCTTGGCATGCAACCATTAAGCCAGCCGCACGTTATCCAAACGATAACCAGAGACTGAACAGGAGAGCTGATATGGCGCGTGCATCTGCGAAAACGAGCAAGATCGAAGAAAAGATCGAGGAAGCGCTGACCGATGCCAGCACGGAAGACCTGCAGGCCCAGGTCGAGCAGCTGAAGGAAGATATCGCTGCCATTGCGGCAACACTTGCCAATCTCGGTTCGCAGACCGTCCGCGACGCAAAACGCAGCGCGAAGGAAACCTACAAGAGCGCTTATATTCAGGGCGAGGACGCCATCGACGATTTGCGCAACAAGGCGCAGGATGTTGAAGCCCAGCTGACGGCAACGGTGCGCGAACGCCCGATTGCCGCACTCGCCACTGCACTCGGCGTCGGCTATTTGCTGGCCCTGCTCTCGCGCCGCTGAGGCGGATCATGCTGAAAGCTCTCATGCCCCTATTGTCTGCGATGGCAGGCGAAGAACTGAAATTCGTCGCGGGTCAAACGAAACGTGCAGCGATTTTCGGTGCGGCCATCGCCGTCTTCGCAATCATCGCGATCACCTTTTTCTGCGTCGCCGCCTTTCTGGCACTGGCGCAGAACTATGGCGGGCCGCTGGCGGCTCTCATTCTGGCTGCATTGTCGCTGATCGCGGCGCTTCTCATTCTCGCAGTCCTGAAAATTCAGGCTGCGTCCGAGGCCAAAAAGCGCAAGCAGAAAATGGAGGCGGACAAATCAGCGATGGTAGCAGCGGCAGCAATCGCGACCGTGCCTGCCATCCTCAAACGGCCCATACTCGCCGCCGCCCTGCCGCTTGCAGGCATTGCTCTGGTCTCGCTGCTTTCTGACAAGAAAAAGCGCCCGCCGCAGAGCTGATAGCTTCACGCAAACGCAAACACGCCGGCTTTCAAGCCGGCGTTTTGTTTTCCCCTTCACCGCCAGCTTTATTTGCCAACCGGCATTTCGCCTTCTTCGGCTAGTGGTCTGATTCCGACATTTGAATTCCTCGGATATGAGCGCTGAGCAAATGTCGGAATCAAAAAGACCACTAGTAATCTTATGATTCTGGTGGATTTTTCGAATTTGACGTTTGAAACGAGATTCGTATCGGACGGGTATCAAACGTCAAATTCAATCCACTAGCGACGACAAGCGGACAATCACTCTGGTTCCGACACCATCATCGGTCTTGCAGTAGACGGGCTTTTCGCCGAACTGCATACAAAGCTGTTCGATCACCAGCGTACCGAGACCGTTCTTCTCGCCGGATTTCTGCTGGTCCTTGTCGAAGCCCACACCGTCATCTTCCACGACCAGCACCGGGATAGCATCTTCACCCGGCTTCAGGCTGATCCGGATATGCCCTTCCGGACGTCCCTTGAAAGCATGCTTGATCGCGTTGGTGACAAGCTCGCCCAGAATGATGCCAATTGTCGTCACATCGCGCGCCTTCAGATCAAGCGGCGCGAAATCGGTCGAAAATTCGATCTTGCGATCCTGACCGATAGCGGTTCGGATATCGTTGATGACGGTTCCGAGAAAATCGTCGACGCGGGCCGATTCCATATCCTCGCCGAGACGCAAGCGCCGGTGCGCTGTCGATACCGTCTGGACGCGATCGCGAGCGGCGGCGAGAGCCGCGCGAGCATCCTCGCTGCGCGTCTGCCGCATCTGAAGGCCAAGCAGGGATGAAACGGTGGCCAATGAATTGCCGATGCGATGATTGGTGTCCTGCAGCAGAAGCTCGACCCGCTGGCGCTCCCGCTCGGCGATGCGGCGCTCGTGCTCAAGCTCGGCGGTCCGTTCCTGCACACGCTGTTCCAGCAATTGCTTTTCCGAACGCAGCGCCGTTTGCCCCTCGAACATCGACCGCGCATAACGCTGAACCCGGCTGAACAGCAGAAGCGCCAGCATGGCAGCGGAAGCCAGCGCCACGATAGACGTCGCCGTCATCCAGTAGCGCATGCGGTTGATCCGCTTGTTGCGTTCAAGAAGCTGTTGTTCTTCCGCATCGATGAATTGCGTGACTGTATTGGCAAGCTGATCCATCAGCACCTTGCCCTCATCGCCGCGCACTTTTTCAACCGCCGCCGCCACATCACCCGACTGGGCAAGATTGACCGTCTCGCGCACATCTTCCTGTTCGCGTTCGACCAGCGCGCGGATCTGCTGAACCCGCGCATCCTGCAGCGGGCTCTGGTCTGTCAGGGCTTCGAGGTCGGCAAGCGTCTTGTCGACGCTCAGAATCGTGTTGCGATACAGATCAAGATAAGTCTCATCCAGCGTCAGAAGATAGCCGCGACGGCTCATCTCGATATTGCTGGCAAGGCGCGCAACCTTGTCGACCTGCTGGCGCAAGGCATAATTGCGGGAAATATCGACGACCTGATGATTGACCCCGGACGACAGAAACAACGTCATGATGGCCGACAGCAGCACAAGGCCGAGCGAAACGATAACCGCAACCGGCTTCGATGACGATTGAAGCAGTTTTTGCAACAAGGCTGATGGCAAGAACGCAACCCACAAACAAACGATCACTTTGCCGACAGGAAATATCAGCAGCTGCTAACCTACAAGTGGCAGGATAAAAAGCAATCGTTGTGGGCGAAAACAGGCGAAGGTTTGAGGTTTTAGCGTGATAAGCCCCCCTTTCATGGGAAAGAGGGGCAATTGATCAAGTGTTATGCAAAGCTTCTCAAGGTCGCCCGCGATGAATCGGCATCCGGACCGTAGTCGCCTTCGCCTTCGATCTTGAGGATTTCCTGCAAGCGCGTGCGAGCACGGCTGACACGGCTCTTGATCGTGCCGACAGCACAGCCGCAGATTTCCGCAGCTTCCTCATAGGCAAAGCCCGAAGCGCCGATCAGAATGATCGCTTCGCGCTGATCGTCGGGCAATTGCTCTAATGCTGCGCGGAAATCCTGCAGATCAAGCGTGCCATATTGCGAAGGATGCACGGCGAGCTGTTCGCTGAACACGCCATCCGTGTCCTGCACTTCGCGGCCACGCTTGCGCATCTGCGTGTAGAATTCATTGCGCAGGATGGTGAAAAGCCAAGCCTTCATATTGGTCCCCATTTCAAAGGACTCCTGCTTGGCCCATGCTTTCATGATCGTATCTTGTACGAGATCATCCGCCTTGTCGTGCTGTCCAATCAGCGACACCGCAAAGGCGCGCAGGCTCGGCAGCGATGACAGAAGCTCTCGCTTGAACTGTGCATTACTCTCAACCGACGGACCGGGTGCTGTGTTCACGCATACTCTCCTGTTCAGCCTGATCGAGTTTTTGGAGAAGATCGAGGAAGCGATCCGGGATCGTCTCATCCTGTATCGAGGTGTACAGTGCCTTTAGTTTCAATCCGACTTCACAATTTGGTCCTAGTATATCCTTCTGAACGCGACGAGACGACCTGACCCCGGCTCCGTTCATGTGAAGGTTCTCTTTTTCTGCCATATCTTGATCGTTCCGGGCTAAATGCCCTACCCTATTAATCTAAGCCCCTGCTTGTCCGGGAAATGCGCGGCTTACCAAAAAGTTCCCTAATATATCTCCCAATCTCGGAACTTTTTTCAAAACGCCCCGTTTAGAGTACCATAATGCTGCGCTCAAAGCATGGGCGGGAGGGTTCTAGAACCGTGTCCGCCAATGTGCATTCAATGAACGAAAGCGGCAGTTGAGGAGTTCCAATACCATGACGTTATCGACGCGTATCGCGCCGCATCTTCCCTATCTCCGTCGTTTTTCTCGTGCTCTTACCGGCTCCCAGGCTTCCGGCGACGCTTATGTTGCGGCTGCCCTTGAAGCCCTGATTGCCGATGTGAGCATTTTTCCGGACGCCTCGTCCGACCGGATCGGCCTCTATCGCCTTTTCTGCGATCTTTATAAGACGGCCTCGGTTCGCGTACCGGAACCAGCATCGGAATTTGCATGGGAACAGCAGGCTGCAAGAAATCTTTCGCATATCGCGCCCCTTCCGCGACAGGCATTCCTGCTTGTGGCGGTGGAAGGTTTTTCCGACAAGGAAGCCGCCGAAATTCTCGAACTGGACGATGTTGAACTGAGCCGTGTTCTCTCGGCTGCATCGACCGAGATTTCGCGTCAGGTGGCAACGCGCATCATGATTATCGAGGACGAACCGCTGATCGCGATGGATATCGAGCAGATGGTAGAAAGTCTCGGCCATGAAGTCGTCGGCATTGCGCGCACCAAGGATGAGGCCCTGGCGCTCTACAAACAGGAAAAGCCGCGTATGGTTCTGGCTGATATCCAGCTGGCCGATGGAAGCTCGGGCATCGATGCAGTGAATGAAATCCTGCAGAACGACACGATCCCGGTCATTTTCATCACCGCTTTCCCGGAACGTCTGCTGACGGGCGAGCGCCCGGAACCGACCTTCCTCGTCACCAAGCCGTTCAATCCGGATATGGTGAAGGCGCTGATCAGCCAGGCACTCTTCTTCGAAGAAGCCTCGCAGGTCGCAGCTTAAATCCAAAGGTCATAAACTCCCGAAAAGCGACAGCTTTCGGGAGTTTAATGTTGGCGCTTCAATACACCGCCAAATCACACCGCCTTAGGTCCTGACATGAGTATTTAGAGTTGTGAGCGCCTTAATTTCCCCGGAAGCACGGAACCAACCTGGCCTGGATGTCGTTTCTCCTTCACACAATAAAAAGGAGACCGGACATGCTTTATTATGCGCTCGTATTTCTTGTGGTGGCACTCGTAGCAGGTGCGCTCGGTTTCGGCGGCATCGCTGGTGCGTCAGCCGGTATAGCGCAGATTCTGTTCTTCGTGTTCCTTGCTCTGCTCGTTATTTCGCTCATCGCTTCGGCGATCCGCAAGGCGTAACAGATATAAAATCAAAGGCTGTTTTTGACCTTCTGACTCACCAGCCTATATTGCTTCTTAATGAAATTCGCCGCCGCATCACGTCATGCGGCGGTTTATCGGTTCCAGAATTCGGGCCAGTTCAAGGATCACAAGACGATCACTCGATCGAGACCCGCCGACCAGTCGATGAAATGGATGCCATGGCACGCAAATTTCCGCATAACTTTTCCGGAGCTTTTGCCGCTTTGCCAATGCGCGACCCAAATATTTGTTTCGTCGCATTCTCCTACGCAAAACCGCTTCGCACTTTTGCTGGAAATGCTCTGAATTCGGTTGCGGGATAATCGGGGCAGACATGACCGCTGGCGCAAAAGTTACCCTGCAAGAAACGGAACCTGACGCAGCCCGGCTGCGAGCCTTGCTGAGGGCCGTGCGCAACAGCAATGTCTGCGTTCTCTACCAGACACCCGATCTGATCTATTCCTGGGGGGAGAACATTCCGCTCTACTGGCAGGAAAAGTGGAAAATCGGTGGAAGTGACTGCGATTTCATTTTCTCCGTCACCTTGCACAAACTCGACGGCGCGAAGCGCGCGGCGCTGGATACCGGCGAAGCGCAGAATGTGGAGATCGCCATCAATGATGGCGACAAGCTGCGCTGGATCGAATTTCACATCGACTGCGATCGTGACGATAACGGCAATATACTGGGCCTTGTCACCACGGCTATTGAAATCAGCGAACTGAAGCGACGCGAGCAGGTGCTGAAAACCCTCTTGCGTGAAGTCAGTCATCGCTCCAAGAACCTTCTGGCCATCGTGCAAAGCATTGCCAGCCAGACGGCACGCTTCACCGATTCCATCGACGACTTTCTGTTGAAGTTCCGCGGACGCATCCAGTCCCTATCCTATTCACAGGATCTGGTGACCGATTCGAACTGGCGCGGCGCACTGTTTCGCGATCTCGTGCATTCACAGGTCGAAAAATATATCGACGTCAGCGACGAACGCCTGAGCATCGATGGCGACAATCCCTATCTTTTCCCCGGTGCCGCACTGCATGTCGGCCTTGCGCTGCATGAGCTGGTGGTCAATGCGACCTCCTTCGGCGGTCTTTCGATCCCTTATGGCCGGGTAAAGATTTCGGCGAAGGTCATCCATGTCGCCAGCGGCGATGACAGGCTGGAATTCCGCTGGGAAGAAACCAATCCGGCGATGCCCGAGGTTTTCGAGCACGATCCGCGCTTCGGCAGCGCGGTGCTGCAACGCATCGTCCCCGCCTCCGTCAATGGTCACGCCGATTATCGTATCGACGGAACCGGGGCCGTTTATTCGCTCGTCATCCCGACCGAACAGTTCGACGCCTGATCAGGCGGTAGCTCCTCAACAGCCACAAAAAAAGCCGCCATGGTCAGACCTGAGCCTGAACCACGGCGGCTTGCTCTGAATTTGCGGAACGCCAGCTGCATAACGTTTGACGGTTAGCGCGGCATTCTCGCCGCTCGCCTCGTGCGGGGAGGTTGAGGCGAACTCTGAAGGCCGCGTTGTGGGGGCGGGGTCACGACCTTCATGCGCGCTTAACGCCGCAGAAGAAACTTGGTTCCGTCAGTTTCGTATTTTTTTGCAATAAAGTTCCAGCCGGTGATGCACAATCTCGTAACCGAGCGATCGGGCGATCTCTTCCTGCAGTTTTTCGATCTTGTCGGAGCGGAATTCCACCACATCGCCGGAATCCATATCGATGATGTGATCATGATGCGCGCCACTCGCCTGTTCGAAACGCGAAGGCCCTCCGGCGAAGGCGTGCCGGTGGATGGCACCGCGCTCTTCGAGAAGCTTCATCGTGCGATAGACAGTCGAAAGCGAGATGCTGCTGTCGATCTCGACCGCGCGGCGAAAAATCTCCAGCGCGTCGGGATGATCTTCCGTCTCGGTCAATATGTTCAGGATGATCCGGCGTGGTCGCGTGATGCGGACACCTGCCTGGCGCAGTTCCTGTTCATAATCGGGTTTCTTGTATGATTCACTCATGCCCCGATTATGCACCGTCGCACCGCCAGTTGCAAATTTTTGCAACTGGACCGACCGCGATCTCCCCAACCCATTCCTGTGAATGTACTTTAGTGACTAAGATCCACTAACCGTTCGAAATCGAACCCGACAGCCTTGTCGTTCAGATGGTATTGTCCCCTGCCCACCCGCACGAAAAGCGCGTTGCCTTCCGGTTGGTTGTCTGTGCAGTTTTCGGCAAGGAACGAGAAGTATCTGGAATAAGGCCAGCCTGGAGCAACCCGGCGCACATCTCTAGGCGAGAAAGGTTCGGAAAGAATACCTTTCACCCGGACAGCATTATGGATTTGAGGATAAATATTCGATCCATTTTTCCACATGCATTAACTTTATCACCAGCACACGCAACATTCATATCCCGCGAACACGGGATAATTGCAGATTTTTCGAATGTAACGTCCAGACTTCGCCGCCAAAACGCTCATGTAATCATCTGTGATCTAGCGCTACTTTTTGTCTCCCGTTCTATTGCGAATGCGCTGTTTCGGATTGTGAAATACGCTTATCCGGTAACTATGGAGAAATTCATGAAAGCAAAAATCTTATTCTTTGGAATGGCAATTGCAGCTCTCACGTCTTTCGGTGCGATGGCCCAATCCAACGACAGTATCACTCAAAACCAAACGAAATTGCCGACACCATACAAGACCGCAAGTCTGCTGATAGCACCCGGGCAGTCCGGCCAATGCTATTATACCAGCGGTTCTGACTGCACAAAGCAATGTGACATGGGCATGTGTGTGAAATGCAAGAATGGCTATTACGCATGTACTAAATTTGATCCGCCTCCCCGCAAGAAGTGATCCCCTGTTTAGAGTTCCGCCATTGCGGAACTCTTCTCCCAAATCCACGAATGAAGGGCATGGAAAAATCAGAAAATGCTCAGATAGATGAGCGGGGACAGACAGAGGAAGAGGGCGATGAACGCAACAAAACTGCGCCGATAAAACAGACCCCAAAGGCCGAAGACTATCGCCACAGGCGCAGTATAGATGCTGAATATGACAAGATATCCATCATCGCCGACGCCGAAAAGCACGATATAGAAGAATATGAGTGCCGTCGCAGCACCAAAAGCCAGCGACACCACAGCAGAAAAACACCAGTCCCGCTTGCGCACTAATCGGTGCGTACCCGCTTTATTCAGAGCCATTGCCAGTGATTGTCAGTCGGCTGGAGCAAGCACGGTAAAGAGCGCTGCTCCGTCGCGATCCAGCTCTTCGACTGCTACCGGATAGATGTCGCCTTCATGTGATTGGAGGCCGACCGTCGATGCCCCCATCGCATCGGATATTGCATCCTTGCTGCCCCAGAACTTGCCGCGCTTTGTGAGGTCCACGCCGTCATCGGGAATAGCGACGCTATATTCCACCGCACCTTTATCGATACCATCACAGATGAGGTTCGCCGATCCGGTCTTGATTGAAACGCTCATCGTTCCTCCGCGCCTGATTGATCTCTTGTCGGGATCGACCCTAACGCGCATCCGCGAAAGTGTAAAATACTGTCTCCGGAAGAAGTGATGGTACGCCCAAGGGGAATCGAACCCCTGTTTGCGCCGTGAGAGGGCGCCGTCCTGACCGCTAGACGATGGGCGCTTAAGCCATGTCGCTGATATAATCGCCAAAGAGAAAAAGTGCAATCCTCGAAGGGAGAAACAAACAAGGCGGCAATCATGCCGCCCTGATCAGCCTCTATCCGCTTCATAGCAGGGCGCTAAGATGCTAACGCTATCCACGCCCTGAAAATGCTCAATCGCCGCACGGGCTTAACCAAGTCTCGGTGAGTCAAACTCAACGCGACTTGGTATTATTCGACATTGCCGAGCTTGATGCGCCCGATGATGCGCGACTCGCGATAGTCATAGATGATGAGTTCCGTACCGCCATCCGGCAGCAGGGTTTCCAGCGAAAGTTCATTGCCGGAAAGGCTTTGCGAGAGAAGACGGGTGCCCGGCGTCAGGTTGATCTGCGATTCGATCAGCTTCGGCGGTTCCGGCTTTACCGGAGCGGAAGCGGCCTGTCCGGGAATATCGGAACGGGCTTCTTCCGCTGGCGGGGTTTCCGGCGCGCGATTGATCTTGTAGACAACGGCCACAAGCACGGCCATAAGACCGATCAGCATGACACCGATGGAGACGGCCAGAAGCCGGATCATTTTGCGGCGCACACGTTCCATGGCTGGATCAAGCGCGGGCTCAGCCTGTTCATCCGGGTAATAGCCCTGCTGATAGTCCTGATAGCCTGAATCCTGATGATTCTGGTATCTCGGATAGTGTGGATCCTGCATTCAACGACTCCGGTTCGAACTTCGCCATGTTATGGCGTGTGGCGCGTGATAGAGCATTTTGCAGCCAAATGGAAACATTTGACGTCGCATAATGCGGTAAAACCAAGAGATAGAGCAGTTCTGACGATTTCGTTAAAACAGGCTCGCTCTCATAGAGGCCCATTCTCTTAAAGGAAAGACACGATTGAAAGAGCTTACGACCGACTCCGACGCCACAGGCAAGCGTCTCGACCAGTGGCTGGCCGCAGCATTGGGGCCGGAACTCTCGCGCAGCCGCGTTCAATCCCTTATTGCCGATGGCCATGTGACCATCGACGGCGCGCCCGCCCGTGAAACCAAGCAGAAGCTGCGCGAAGGCATGACAATCGCCATCGTACTGCCTGAGCCGGAACCAGCCGAACCGATCGCCGAGAACATACCGCTCGATATTCTTTACGAGGATGATGATCTCATCGTGATCAACAAACCCGCCGGGCTTGTCGTTCACCCAGGCAACGGCAACTGGACGGGAACACTCGTCAATGCCCTTATATATCATTGTGGCGATAGCTTGTCGGGCATCGGTGGAATTCGCCGCCCCGGCATCGTTCATCGTCTCGACAAGGATACGAGCGGCGTCATGGTCGTGGCCAAGAATGACCGTTCGCATCGGCATTTGAGCGAACAATTTGCCGACCATGGCCGCACCGGCGATCTGGAACGCGCCTATCTCGCACTCGTCTGGGGCATGACAGAGCGCCCGCAGGGCTTCATCGATGCACATCTTGGACGCTCGCATCGCGACCGCACCAAGCAGGCCGTGGTCAATGAAGAGCGCGAGGATGCCCGACACGCCATCACCCATTATGTGACGGTCGAAAAATTCGCCCCCCTTGAAGATGCAACCGCACTGGCCTCGCTCGTCGAATGCCGCCTTGAGACCGGTCGCACCCACCAGATCCGCGTGCACATGGCGCATATCGGCCATCCGCTTGTCGGCGACATGGACTATGGCAGCGCCTACAAGACCAAGGCCAACAAGCTGCCGGAACCGTTGAAAGAGGCCGTGCGCGGTTTCCACCGGCAGGCACTGCATGCCTGGCTGCTCGCCTTCACCCATCCGGCCACGGAGGAACTGATGCGTTTCGAAGCGCCGGTACCGGAAGATATGGAGCACCTTCTGGAAAATTTCCGGAAGCATTCTATATAATACTGGCAACTATCGTGGTTGGCCGAAAGGATGGATAGCTGATAAACAACAGGCTGTTTCCATCATCAAGATCGGGGGCGCGGCTGCAGTGATAGCCGCTCTCTTGCCGCAAAAAACAATTCATTTCAGACCAAAGCGCATCCCGAAAAGTGGGAACCGGTTTTCGGGACAAGATGCGCGCAAAATAAAAAGACAGGGTATTTTCTGTGTTTCGGGAAATGCAGAAGATACTCCAGCCACGCAACCTTTGGCCCCGAGCAGCGTTCACATTGTAGTGACAGATTGTTTCATGAGTTAAAGGATCGTGTTTTCGCCAAAATCATGCCTATATATGAGGGCTCGCGAGAGGGAAGTGCAGGAGGCAGCCCCCGCGACAGGTTCGCCAAACGGGAACCTGAAATTATAAAGGAGGGTGCTCTATGGCCCAGATGAATCTCCCAAGCATCACGTCCGGTGACGGTGGCCTTACCCGTTATCTGGAAGAAATTCGTCGCTTTCCCATGCTTGAGCCGCAGGAAGAATACATGCTGGCCAAGCGCTACCACGAACATACCGATCCCAAGGCCGCCCACAGGCTGGTGACAAGCCACCTGCGTCTCGTGGCCAAGATCGCCATGGGCTATCGCGGCTACGGCCTGCCGATTGGTGAAGTAATTTCCGAAGGCAATGTCGGCCTCATGCAGGCCGTGAAGCGTTTCGAACCTGAACGCGGTTTCCGTCTTGCCACCTATGCCATGTGGTGGATCAAGGCCTCGATCCAGGAATATATCCTGCGCTCGTGGAGCCTTGTGAAGATGGGCACGACCGCCAATCAGAAGCGCCTGTTCTTCAATCTGCGCAAGATGAAGAGCAAGATTCAGGCGCTCGATGATGGCGATCTTAACCCGGATCAGGTCAAGCAGATCGCGACCAAGCTCAAGGTCAGCGAAGACGAAGTGGTTTCCATGAACCGCCGTCTGTCCGGTGACGCGTCGCTGAATGCGCCCCTACGCGCTTCGGAAGGCGAATCCGGCGAATGGCAGGACTGGCTGGTCGATGACAGCAGCAGCCAGGAGCAGGTTCTGATCGAGCAGGACGAGCTGGAAAACCGCCGCTCCATGCTCGAACAGGCGATGGATACGCTGAATGACCGTGAACGCCGCATTTTCGAGGCGCGCCGCCTCTCGGACGACCCGATGACGCTGGAAGACCTTTCCAGCGAGTTCGGTATCAGCCGCGAACGCGTGCGCCAGATCGAAGTGCGTGCGTTTGAAAAGGTGCAGGCTGCGGTGAAGGCCGCTGCCTACAAGCAGCAGAAGGCGCTGAACCATGTCGAGGAAGCGCACGCCTAAAGTCACAAGGCACCAAACCGACGCTGACAAGTTCTTTCTGCCGCAGACGGACAACCGTTCTGCGGCAGAATTATTTGGGCGTTACTGAGCCCCCTCGCCTTTGGCGAGTTCAAATCCTTCATCTATCCAGCCTGTCAGCCCGCCCGCCATGATCTTGACCGGCCGGTCGAGATTGGCGAGCCGCAAGGCGCCACGCGCCGCGCCATTGCAATGCGGTCCTGCACAATAAGTGACGAAAATCGTTTCCTGCGACCATTCCGCCATCTTGGACGCGATAATCTTGCCGTGCGGCAGATTGATTGCGCCCGGAATATGCGCCTCTGCAAAATGCACAGGGCTACGCACGTCGAGAAGCACGAAATCGGCTCCTTTGGACAAGGCATCGTGCACGTCCCAGCAATCCGTCTCGAATGTGAATTCGGCTGCGAAATGATCCCACGCCAATGCGCTAGGCGCTGGCGGGATGGCAGTTACGGCTGATTTCCTGTCGGTCTTTGTCACACTATCCATGGGCGATCTCCTTTGTCTTCGGAAAGATTGTCGCCCATTTTCCAATTCACTTGCAATTGGCGTGATTGACAATATACGTAAAGATAATGACAAACCAGATACCAGACCTTAAAGGCCCACTCGTCGTAGCGCTTCTCTATGACCGGCTTTGCACCTTTGAATTCGGCATAGTCGCCGAAATCTTTGGCCTGCCCCGCCCGGAAATGGGACCGGGATGGTATCGCTTCGCCAGTTGCCCGATTGAAGACGGCCCGTTGCGTGCACATGGCGGGTTCGTCATCACGCCCGATGGCGGTCCCGATCTCATTGACGAGGCCGACATCATCATTATTCCGGGCTGGAAAGGTGCAGACGTTCCGGTGCCGGAAGCCATCAGCGAAAGGCTGCGACACGCGCACCAGCGCGGAGCGCGCCTCGCCTCCATCTGTTCAGGGGCTTTCGTCCTGGCTGCGACGGGACTGCTCGACGGTGGCACCGCCACCACGCACTGGCGCTATGCCGACGCGCTGCGTAACAAACATCCCGCAATAGATGTCGATGATGCGTCGCTCTATCGCGAACATGATCGCATCTTCACTTCGGCCGGCAGCGCAGCCGGAATAGACCTCCTCATCGAAATCGTTCGACAGGATTTCGGAGCCGCCGCCGCAAATTCCGTTGCCCGGCGGCTGGTCATGCCCGCTCACCGCACGGGTGGACAGGCACAGTTTCTCGAACGTCCGGTCACAAGGCGCGAAGGCACCACAATCAGCCCGGTTCTGGACAGGATGCGTGCCGATCTTGCCGCGGAATGGACAATCGAGCGCATGGCGGCTGCGTGCCGGATGAGCCCACGCACATTCCTGCGGCGCTTTACTGAGGCAACCGGCGCCACGCCCGGCGACTGGCTCACCATGGAGCGTATCGCGGCTGCCAGGGAATTGCTCTCTCAGGGACAGGCAAGTATTGACGATGTTGCTGCTTCAGTCGGCTTTGGAAGCGCGCACACGCTTCGCCATCATTTCCGTCAGAAGATCGGGATCAGTCCGGCGGAATATCGCAGGCGGTTCCTCACGGAAACTGTCATCCAAGCAATATAAAACCGTCAAACAACTGTAATGGATTGGCTTTAGGGACGAGGGTGTGTTTCACCCTGGAGCGGGCCAGTTGAAACGGATTCGTCGGAACCGCTCCAGCCTTTTGTTTTTACGCATGTCTTGTCCCGAAACCGGTTCCCACTTTCGGGAGACATGCTCCAGCCCGAAGGTCATCCCATGAAAAAGCTCCTGCTCGCCGCAGCTCTTGCGCTTACCGCTGCCACCGCCGCATCTGCTTCCGAATATGTCTCCTTCCTCGATTATCCGCAGAAGGAACAGGACGGGACGGAGTTCTTCACAGCCATCGAAATCCCGCAAGGCAGCTTCACCAAATACGAAATCGATGACAAGACCGGTCACATCGTCGTCGATCGCTACCAGTCCATGCCTGTGATCTATCCGGCCAATTACGGCTCGATCACCAGCACGCTTGCTGGCGACGGCGATCCGCTCGACGCGCTCATCTATACGCGTGAGCCGATTGTTCCGGGTGCGATTATCAAGGTTCGTCCCATCGGCGTCCTGAAGATGATCGATGGTGGCGACCAGGACGACAAGATCGTCGCCGTCCCGACCACGGACATCGATCCGACCTATGACAACATCAAGGAAATCACCGATCTGCCGAAGATCGAACAGCAGCGTCTCGAAGCTTTCTTCCGCGTCTACAAGCAGTTGCCGGAAGGCCGTAAGGTCGTTGAACTGGGCGGTTTCGACAGCGCCGAAGCAGCCCGAAACGAAATCGCCAAGGCCATCAAGGCTTTCGCTGAAAAGAAGTAACCGGCACTATCTCGGCTCGCGTCAAAATAAAAAAGGCCGCTCAAAGCGGCCTTTTTCTGTTTCGATATGTAAGACTAGTTCGTGCCGAGCACGTCGTTGAACGCCTTCTCGCCCGGCACGCCCTTTTCAAGGCTGATAAGGGCGCGGCGACCGTTGCGGTAGGAGATCGGAATATCGATCCACTGCAGGCGGCGCATCAGTGAAAGATTGGTGTCCTGCGCCGTGCGGGCGTCGTTCAGCCACACGATAAAGAAGTTGTCGCCGATCTTCGACGGCACGGCGATCAGCGGATTGCCTGCCGCCTGTTCCGTGTCCTTGAAGGTAATGCGCTGTACATTGTCCACGACGCCACCGGTAAACCCTTCTGGCACGGTGAAGACCAGCTCGATCAGATGGCTCGCCGGGATGGACTGATCCGTATTCTTGCGGATGGTCATCTTCAGCTCGACCTTGCTGGTCGGCATTGTAACGGTCGCGCGGACTGCCGGTTCAGCAGGCTTGCCGTCTTCCGGGCTTTCCTCGATCGTCGACCAGACCACATTGCCACGCTCGACCGAATCCGAACCGGCGCCACCGCGTTCTTCATAAAGAAGCGCCTGCTGGCCGACGGCAACGGTCTGGTTCTGTCCGGGCTGCGCTCCGTTCTGCGTATTCGTTTCAGCGGGCGCAGGCGTGGAAGCAGCGGTCGACGTACCCTCGCCGATTCCGTTTGCAGCACCGGCAGATCCACTATCGGTTTCGCTGCCATCCGGCATCAGCCGCTGCGTCATTTTCGGTTCGCCTGCAAGCTGCTGCGGCTGTTCCGGTGTCTGCTCGCCACCCGTTGTCGCCGTGTTGGTGTCGGCTGGCGGAGTCGTCGAATCTTCGGGATGCGTCCCGGTATCGGAACCGGTCACAGGCGCATCGCTGCGTCCAAGGCTCGACGCCAGTTCCTGAATCTTGTCCTTGTTGGCCCAGACCGCATAGCCAGCACCGCCGAGAACCAGAACGGCGACCAGAGCTGCAATCAGCCCCTTATAGGAACGCTGCTCCTTCTTGGAGGTGCGTTCGATATATTCGCTGCGGCGGGCCTGCGCCTTTTCCTTGGCGCGGTCCAGTTTCCAGTCGTCGCTGCGCTCGGCTGCAAAGGCCGGTGCGTCATCATCTTCACTGGAGAAATTGTCGCGACGCTCGTCGCGCGGTGCACTGGAGAATGCGGGTTCGTCATCATCTTCATGCGCCTGCGCGCGCTCTGCTGCGTCCTGATTCGCCTCCTGCAGGAAATCTTCCAGCGCATCCTCAACCGGCTCTTCCGGTACGGCGGCTGGCGGCGCATAAAAGGCTTCAACCTCGGCAATGGCATCTTCGAGAATATTGCGCTGGCGGACAGCTACAGCCTGCGAGGCATTTGCCGTAACAAGCTTTTGCTCGATCGTTGCGCGCGCTTTCGCGTAAACGCGCTGGCGCAATTCGGGCGATTTGTCCGCCTGCGCATCGATCGTCTTTTTCAGTACCGCTACAAAATCCGCCATTCCGTCTTACCCGGTTTCCGCCCGTCCAGATGAACAATAAGCACAGGATGCAATAAATGTCCCAATAATCACAATAATCAAGGGAAAGCAAAGTCTCTGGCTACGATTTAGCGAAGACTTTCAAAATGATGCGGTGAAATAGTGGCAAAATTCACCTGATGCGAAGCTTTGTACGGCCCATTGCGTTCTTTGTACAACGGTCGAAACAAAATCGGAGCAGCTTCCGGAAAAGCTGCTCCGAACATATCGCTCATTGACTGCAAACAATCAGTCGTGGAACGGATCAGTGACGAGGATCGTGTCCTCGCGTTCCGGGCTGGTGGAGAGCATCGCCACCGGCGCACCGATCAGTTCTTCGATGTGACGGACGTATTTGACAGCCTGCGCCGGAAGATCATTCCACGAACGCGCACCGGCGGTCGTTTCGGACCAGCCCGGCAGCGTTTCATAGATCGGCTTGACGCGTGCCTGCGCGCCCATGGAGGACGGCAGATAGTCGATGCGCTTGCCGTCGAGTTCATAGGCGACGCAGATCTTGATTTCGTCCAGACCATCGAGAACATCGAGCTTGGTGAGCGCAATGCCGGTGATACCGGAAGTACGAACCGTCTGGCGCACAATGACGGCATCGAACCAGCCGCAGCGGCGCTTGCGACCCGTTACCACGCCGAATTCATGGCCCTTGGTGCCGAGGAATTCGCCGATCTCGTCGTTCAGCTCGGTCGGGAACGGACCTTCGCCAACGCGGGTCGTATAGGCCTTGGTGATGCCAAGCACATAACCGATGGCCGTCGGGCCGAGGCCCGAACCGGCGGCAGCCTGACCGGCAACCGTGTTGGAGGACGTCACGAACGGATACGTGCCGTGGTCGTTGTCGAGCAGTGCGCCCTGCGCGCCTTCGAACAGGATACGGTCGCCCGCCTTGCGACGTTCGTCGAGAACGCGCCAGACCTGATCGATATAGGGCAGAATCTGATCGGCAACCGAGGTCAGTTCGGTCAAAATGGTTTCGACCGCAATTTCCTCAAGCCCCATGCCGCGACGCAGCAGATTGTGGTGCGCCAGCAGACGTTCGACCTTTGGCTGCAGCGTTTCCGGCTCGGCCAGATCGATCACGCGGATGGCGCGACGGCCGACCTTGTCTTCGTAGGCTGGGCCAATGCCGCGCTTGGTCGTGCCGATCTTGAGACCCGAATTGGAGCCTTCGCGCATGGCGTCGAGATCGCGATGGATGGAAAGGATGAGCGGAGCGTTTTCAGCAATACGCAGCACATCCGGGTTGATGTCGATACCTTGTGCGCGCAGCTTCTCGGTTTCAGCAACGAAATGATGCGGATCGACAACGACACCGTTGCCAATGACGCTCAGCTTGCCGCGCACGAGGCCGGATGGCAGCAGCGAAAGCTTGTAGCTGACGCCGTCGATAACAAGCGTATGACCTGCGTTATGACCACCCTGGTAGCGCACGATGACATCGGCGCGTTCGGACAGCCAGTCAACGATCTTACCCTTGCCCTCATCGCCCCATTGCGATCCGACGACAACCACATTTGCCATTGAAGAAACTCCTTGGCTTCTATTTGAAAATCCAAGGATCGAAGCGGCCCGGTCATCGCCAGTTGAGGCTACAGGGTGCTGATCCCTCGTCTCTATACAGATTGAAACGGGATTGCGCGACTCTTTCGTGCAAGAATTTGCTATTTTTGAACAGCCGTCGGAAACGGAGGGCGCTTAGGTCGCTTGAGATTCCGTTTATTGCGTGGCGAAAATGGTGGGATTTGAGACCCGGAGCGGAATGTACATTCAAGCATAGTCCCGAAAAGTTGCAGATTTTTCGGACAAGACTATGCGTCCAGGAGATGTACATGAGCACCGGAAACGAAAAATCACGCCATTTGCAGACCGTCAGAAACGGAATATCCGCGACCTAGCCGGCGCGGACCATATAGAGTGCATCATCCGAATAGCTCTTGAGCTTTTCCTCAAGCGCCGGAAGATCGCGGACGACAAAGCCCTTCTTTTCCCAGAAGCCTTGCGAGCCGTTGACTGCAACGAGAGACATGGTAACGAAGCCGTCGCGTTCGGCTTGCGTGGCCATCAGTTCCACGACACGTGTGGCAGCACCGCTGGAACGGGCATCAGGCAGAAGCGCGATATCGTGGATATAGTAGGTGTTGGTATCATCCGGCAGTTCGCCCAGAACGGCGTTGAGAGCCGGAACCGTATCGAGCTTCCACGGATGGCTGATGCCATAACCAAGGATTTCAGTATCACGGGCGAGCACGAAGCAGCCCGCCGGATAGAGTTTGAAGCGGTCCCGGAAGACCGCCTCATCTTCAAAGAAGTCGAGATGGACAACATTAGCAACCGCAGGCACGCCCGCAATATCCTGCTCGTGCATGCGCCGCCATTCCGGCTGTACCATCTCTTCAACCATTTTCTCAAACTTCTCCGACGTTGAACTCAAGCGGTGTTGCCGCCTTGATTGCCTCTTGAGCCGTCAGTTCGTCAAGTGCTGCCTGTGGAATCTGTTCATCCACATAGAGCATGGCGATCGCATCGCCACCCGGATGGTCACGTCCGAGCGAGAAGTTTGCGATGTTGATATTGTGCTTGCCGCAGATCGTGCCAAGCAGGCCGATCATGCCCGGAACGTCCTTGTTGGTGACGTAAAGCATGTGCGGGCCGACCTCGGCATCGAGATTGATTCCCTTGATCTGGATGAAACGCGCCTTGCCGTCCGAGAAGCAGGTTCCGGCGATGGAGCGTTCACGCAAGGTGGTCTTCACCGTCAGCTTGATATAACCGTCGAAGATACCGGACTTGTCGCGCTTGACTTCCGAAACGATGATGCCGCGTTCCTTCACCATGATCGGTGCGGAAACCATGTTGACGTCGGCGACCTGCGGACGGATGAGACCGGCCAGAGCCGCACTCAACAATGCGCGCGTGTTCATCGTGGCGGTGGAACCGTCGAACAGCACTTCCACTTCCTGGATCGGCTCATCCGTGACCTGACCGACGAAAGCGCCAAGCACATCGGCAAGTTTTACGAACGGCTTGAGGCGCGGCGCTTCTTCCGCCGTGATCGACGGCATGTTGATCGCGTTGGAAACGGCGCCCTTCACGAGATAGTCCGACATCTGTTCGGCCACCTGAAGCGCAACATTTTCCTGCGCTTCCGAGGTCGATGCACCGAGATGCGGCGTGCAGACGACATTGGGCAGCGAAAAAAGTTCGTTTTCCGTCGCCGGTTCCGTTTCGTAAACGTCTATACCGGCACCGGCCACATGGCCGGATTTCAGCGCTGCCACCAGATCCTTTTCCACGATCAGGCCACCGCGGGCGCAATTGACGATACGCACACCCGGCTTTGTCTTGGCAAGGTTTTCCGCATTGATGATATTGCGGGTCTTGTCGGTCAATGGCGTGTGCAGCGTGATGAAATCGGCGCGGGCAAGCAGTTCGTCAAGCTCAACCTTTTCAACGCCCAGTTCCTGCGCACGAGATTCGGACAGGAACGGATCGAAAGCCACCACATGCATCTTCAGGCCGATGGCCCGGGTCGCGACAATCGAACCGATATTGCCGCAACCGACGACACCCAGCGTCTTGCCGGTGATTTCCACGCCCATGAAGCGGTTCTTTTCCCACTTGCCTGCGCGGGTGGAGGTGTCTGCCTCCGGCAATTGCCGCGCCACGGCGAACATCAGCGCAATGGCATGTTCGGCAGTGGTGATCGAGTTGCCGAACGGCGTATTCATGACAATGATACCGCGGCGCGAAGCCGCCGGAATATCGACATTGTCCACGCCGATACCGGCGCGACCAACGACCTTGAGCTTCTTGGCAGCTGCAATCAGCTTTTCCGTGACCTTGGTGGCCGAACGGATCGCCAGACCATCATAATCGCCGATGACTTCGAGAAGCTTTTCCTTGTCCTTGCCGAGATCAGGCAGGTAATCGACTTCCACGCCGCGATCCTTGAAAATCTGGACGGCAGTGGGCGAAAGCTTATCGGATACGAGAACGCGAGGTGCCATGGAGGCCTCCTTCAAACATTTTCAGACCAAACATTTCCCGTAAACACAGACCGATCTGCTTCAGGAAATGCTATGAATAATGGGGGATGCGGACCGTGGCCGCCCCAACGCGGACCACGGCGTCATGCACGAAATGCTCAGGCAGCAGCTTTCAGCGCAGCCTTTTGCGTTGCAAAAGCCCAATCCAGCCAATGCGTCAGCGCTTCCAGATCGGAAGTTTCCACCGTGGCACCGGCCCAGATGCGCAGACCCGAAGGTGCATCGCGATAAGCGCCGATGTCATAGGCAACGCCCTCCTTGTCGAGCGCAGTGACAATGCCCTTGGCGAAAGCGGCCTGCTCGTCGGCAGACAAGGCCGTCACTTCCGGATCGACAATCGTAAGGCAGACGGAGGTGTTCGAGCGCGTTTCCGGCTTCACCGCCAGATTGGCAATCCACGGCGTCTTTGCGACAAAGCCGTCGAGAACTGCAAAATTCGCATCGGCACGCGCAACCAGCGCATCGAGACCGCCGAGCGATTTCGCCCATTTCAGCGCATCGAGATAGTCTTCCACACAGAGCATGGACGGCGTGTTGATGGTTTCGCCGACGAAGATGCCTTCGATCAGCTTGCCGCCCTTGGTCATGCGGAAAATCTTCGGCAACGGCCAAGCAGGCTTGTAGCTTTCCAGACGTTCGACAGCACGCGGGCTGAGGATCAGGATGCCGTGTGCACCCTCACCGCCCAGAACCTTCTGCCAGGAGAAGGTTACGACGTCGAGTTTCGGAAAATCGAGGCGTTGCGCGAAAGCGGCAGATGTTGCATCGCAGAAGGTCAGGCCCTTGCGGTCTGCCGGAATGAAATCGCCATTCGGGACGCGCGCACCGGACGTGGTGCCGTTCCAGGTGAAGACCACATCGCGGTCGAAATCGACCTGCGAAAAATCGACAATCTCACCATAAGGCGCGTCGAAGGTGCGAACATCTTCGAGCTTGAGCTGTTTGGTCACATCCGTGACCCAGCCCGAACCGAAGCTTTCCCACGCGACCATATCGACGCCGCGTGCGCCGAGCATGGACCACAGCGCCATCTCGACAGCGCCGGTGTCGGAAGCAGGCACGATACCGATACGGTAATCGGCAGGCACCTGCAGCACTTCGCGGGTAAGATCAATGGCCTCTTTGAGCTTTGTCTTGCCGATTTTCGCACGGTGCGAACGGCCAAGCGCCGCATCGACCAGCGCATTCAGCGACCAGCCGGGACGTTTTGCACAGGGACCGGATGAAAAATTAGGATTAGCCGGGCGAACTGCCGGCTTCGCAATCGTCGTCATGTTGTTTCTATCCTCTCAGATAGCACGCGTCTCGTTGGGGAGACGTGGCCCACTTACTGGGATAGCTGAAAGCGCATTTTTCATCAATACGCCTTTCTGGGAATATTTTTACCCAACCCGCCCGAATTGCTTCGGGCGGGTAGAATTTCGTTATCGGGTCGCTGTCTTCGTTTCAGACAGCTCTTCTTCCATGCGCGCATAATAGCTCGCAATCAGCGCACCGGAGATATTGTGCCAGACACTGAAAACGGCGCTCGGCACAGCCGCCAGCGGCGAGAAATGCGCATTGGCGAGCGCCGCGCCAAGGCCGCTGTTCTGCATCCCGACCTCGATGCTGATCGCCTTGCGCTTGGCAAGCGACAGACCCGCGAAGCGCGCTGCGAAGTAGCCTAGAACCAGACCGAAGCTGTTATGCAGAACGACAACCGCGAAGATCAGCAGGCCAGACTGGGCGATAGCGGCCTTGTTGACAGCCACGACGGCGGAAACGATGAGCACAATGCCGATGACTGACACGAGCGGCAACATGGGCACAGCCGCCTTGACCAAACCCGGCACCAGCTTTTGCAGGATGAAACCCAGCGCCAGAGGCAGGAGAATCACCTTCACGATGCTGATGAACATGCTCATCGCATCGACCGGCAGATATTGGCTGGCGAAGAACCAGACCAGGAAAGGCGTCACGAGAGGCGCCAGCAAGGTCGTGACGCTCGTGCAGGCCACGCTTAGTGCCACGTCGCCCTTCGACAGATAGGTCATGACGTTGCTGGCCGTTCCACCGGGGCAGCAACCGACCAGAATAACGCCCGCAGCCACTTCCGGTGACATCGGGATGATACGCGTCAGCAACACGGCGAGAAGCGGCATGATGATGAACTGGGCCAGCACACCGATGGCGACCTCGAAAGGTCGTTTGGCGACTTCCGCAAAATCCTTGCCGGAAATGGTCAGGCCCATCCCGAACATGATGATGCCGAGCAGAACCACGATCCATGGCGCAAATACGCTGAACGTAGACGGCAGAACAAAGCCGAGAATGGCAAAGACAATGACCCAGATGGCAAAAGTCCGGCCTACGAAATCTGAAAATGCTGCAATTGCTTTCATAACCCTCCCCTTTTCAGGAAACGCGCTCGACGCGTTCTTTCACCTGTAAGGATTCGGGTCGCATATGAAAACGAAAAATTCGACACAACTAAAACAATAAACTGCAAAGCGGGCCGAAAGACCCGCTGCAATTATAGCAGGGCGCTAAGATGCTAACGCATCACACCCTGAAAATGCTCAATTACCGCACGGGCTTAACCAGGTCTCGATGAGTCAAACTCAATGAGACTTGGTATTACCATGTCGTGAAGCGCACACCGGCGCGCAGCTGATGGGACTGAATATCCTTGTCGCTGAGCGTGAGGCCTGCAGCACTTGCAATATCAGCACCCTCGATGACCCCATAACGATAGCCGATATCAAGCTTGATGTTGGATGCCACGTCGATGCCCACACCCGCCATCAGCGCCCAGGCGAGACGATATTCATCGTCGGTCTTGTAGTTACCATAGGCCGTATCAATGGAATAGCGCACATTGGCGAAGCCAAGGCCTGCACCGAGATAAGGTGTGAAGCCGTAATAATTGCCGAGATCGACATAGGCGTTGGCCATCATGTCCCAGCTACGAACATCGACGTCCAAGTCGTCGAAGCTCTGCTTGGAATAGCCGAGCGTCACGTCGCCGCGCAGATTATCCGTGAACTGATAACCGACACCGACGGACGGCACGACATTCTTGTCCAGATCATAGCTTTGCGATGCGCTCCAGAAAGATGTCTCTGTCTGAACCTTGACCTTGGAGGAGAGATTGTAGCCGATATCGCCGCGCAGATACCAACCGGACCCGACCTCGACCGGCTGCTGCACCGGAGCGCCCGGTTCGTAGCTGATCATATCGAGATCGGCGGCAAAAGACTGCGATGCGACGCATAATCCGGCCAGCAAAGCAGCCGACGAACAGAAAGCACGCCATTGCATAGACATGATGATATCCCCGCTTATGAATGTATCATCATGTATGAATGAACATGGTTAAGATCGCATAAATATAGGGATATGTTTACTGTAATTCTAAACAAATAAGGCCCGGATGACCGGGCCTTATTTTCATCGCGCGATTTGCAATTACTTGTAAACGGGACCGTCTACGATGGTCGAAACCTGCTGCGGAGCATAGGCCGGGCCTGCACCGCCGAACATATAGCGCAGGCCGACGCGCACATCATGCACGTTCATGCCGTTGTCGTATCCGTCACCGATCCACTGATTGCCTTCAAACATCTTGCCGCCATTGATATGGCGATAGCGATAGCCCGCATCGAGCTTGAGGTTCTGTGTGAGATCGACCGACGCACCGGCCATGAGCGCGTAGGTAAAGCGCCAGTTGGCAGCGCCTTCCTGCGTACCACCATAGCGAACATCGTCCAGATCGCCCCACTTCACCCGCGTTCCACCAATGCCAGCGCCGACATAAGGCGTGAAGCCGGCAAAATTGCCGAGATCAACATAGGCATTGGCCAGAATGGAGAGAGCCGAGAAGCGACCGCGCTCGTCGGAAGCGCAGTTGATGTCACCGTTACAGGCCGAACCATAAGTGTGGCCATCAAACTTGGCGCGGGTCATGTAGTCTACCGTCAGATCGGTACGGAAATAATCCGTCACCTGATAACCGACACCGCCGCCCACGAGGAACGACCCCTTGAGATCGCCATAAAGCGTGTTGCTGCCGAAGGTCGGCGAGCCGCCGCCGCAGGTCGCGCAATTATCGATGGTCGCGTAATCAGCGTCCTTGAACTTGGCCTTGGAGTAACCGATATCGCCGCGCAAATACCAGCCACCAACGGCGGGCGGAGCGACAACGACTTCCGGAACTTCTGGAACTGGCTCCAGTATGTCGGCCGCAGAAGCGACGGGCGCTGCAGCCATCAGGGCAACCGATGCCGCCACACCGGCAAAAAGAGCTTTCGTAAAACTTTTCATATGTCTGCCCCATCGGAGAATCGCGCCGCTGAAAGCGACGGGTACGGATGTTTGAGGGGAGACTATTCGGCAAAAGTTAAATACAACTTAACCTTGTTTTTTTACCAAGTTCATTAACACTCGCTAATGTACAAAATGCATTCCAAACGCAAAAGGCGCGGGACAAAACCCGCGCCTTTGCTCGCATTATCTTTAAAGGCATCAGGCCGCAGCGCTGCCCTCGGACGAGATCACGTCGATGATATCGTTGACGACCTTTTCCACCAGACCACGATCATCACCTTCTGCCATGACGCGGATAAGTGGCTCCGTGCCGGATGGGCGGATAACCAGACGGCCCTGAACGCCAAGACGCTCGGTAGCTTCGTCAATTGCGCTCTTCACGCGCTTGTTCTCCAGCGGCTTGCCGCCCGAGGTACGAACGTTCTTCAAAAGCTGCGGCACCGGATCAAACTTGCGGCAGATTTCGCTGATTGGCTTGCCCTGCTCCTGCGCGACAGCAAGGATCTGCAATGCCGAAATGAGACCATCGCCAGTCGTCGCATAATCGGACAGAACGATATGGCCGGACTGCTCGCCACCGACATTGAAGCCATGTTCGCGCATATGTTCGACCACATAGCGGTCGCCCACCTTGGTGCGGGCCAGCGTCAGATGACGGTCGGCAAGGAAGCGCTCCAGTCCAAGGTTGGACATGACGGTTGCCACGATGCCGCCGCCTTCGAGACGATCACTTGCAGCCCAGCTTTCAGCGATCACGGCCATCAGCTGGTCGCCATCGATGACGGTACCGTTTTCATCGACCAACAGCACACGGTCCGCATCGCCATCCAGCGCGATGCCGACATCGGCGCGCACTTCGTGAACCTTCTTCATCAGGCCGATCGGATGCGTCGAACCGCAATCCTCGTTGATGTTGATGCCGTTTGGCTCGTTGTTGATGGTGATGACTTCCGCACCCAGCTCCCACAGGGCGGCAGGGGCAACCTTGTAACCCGCACCATTGGCACAATCGACAACAATGCGCAGGCCGTTCAGGTCGATATTGCGCGGCAGTGTACGCTTCGCGAATTCGATATAGCGATAGATATCGCCGTCGACGCGCTTGGCGCGGCCGACATCACCGTGGCTGGCCAGATAAGGGGTCAGATCACCATCGATCATCGCCTCGATCTTCAGCTCGATCTCGTCAGAAAGCTTGAAACCATCCGGACCAAAAAGCTTGATGCCATTGTCATAGAATGGATTGTGCGATGCGGAAATCATGACGCCGATATCGGCACGCAGCGAGCGGCAGAGCATTGCAACGGCAGGCGTCGGGATCGGGCCAAGCAGGAAAACATCCATACCGGCAGCGGTAAAACCGGCCACCAGCGCGTTTTCAAGCATATAGCCCGAACGGCGCGTATCCTTGCCGATCACAACGCGCGAAGTCTGGCCCTTGCGGCGGAAGATGTGACCGACAGCCATACCGACTTTCATGGCAACTTCCGGTGTCATCGGGAAGCTGTTTGCCTGTCCGCGAATGCCATCGGTTCCAAAATATTTCCGTGTCATCTGTTTCGCCTTGCGCTGAGCCATGAACCGCTCTCTATGTCTTCAAATATATGCCGCCTGAATTGATCGGCGAGCAATGGCTGCCGGTTGCCGGACAGCAGATTTTCGCTGTTCTTAACGCGAAAACACCCACAAATGCAATTTCGCCTTTTGCGGCAGGTTTAACGTTCCCACGTCCTAAGTCGTAATCTGACGCAATATGATGCGCCGAAATCCTTAATGAGCCTTTGCGGTAAGCCCAAACAAAGCCAGATAACAAGAAAGCCGGGACAAGCCCGGCTTTCTTGGTTTCGCTTTCAGGCAGCTTATTGCGGCTGCGGCTCCATACCCGGTTCGTTGCCAGGCTCGCTGCCCTTGCGCTTGCGCGGGCTTCCAGCCTTCGGCACACCCGAACCACGCGACGGCGTATCGTTGCCCTGATCGCGCGACGGCTTGTTGCCCGCAATCAGTTCCTTGATCTCGTCGCCGGAGAGCGTTTCATATTCGAGCAGACCCTCGGCAAGCGCGATCCAGTCCTTCTTCTTCTTGGTCAGGATGCGGGTCGCCTCGGCATAGGCCTCGTCGATCAGGCGACGCACTTCGGCGTCGATGATCTGCGCGGTTTCTTCCGAAATATTCTGCGTGCGGGACACCGAATGGCCAAGGAAGACTTCTTCCTGATTGTCGCCATAGGCCACACGGCCAAGCTTGTCGGAATAGCCCCACTGGGTCACCATCGAGCGGGCAAGCTTGGTGGCCTGCTGAATATCGGAGGAAGCACCGGAAGTGATGTTTTCCTTGCCGAACTTCAGCTCTTCGGCCACACGACCGCCCATCATGATGGCAAGACGCGATACCATCCAGGTATAGGTCGCCGAATAACGGTCGCCTTCCGGAAGCTGCATCACCATGCCGAGCGCACGACCGCGCGGAATGATCGTTGCCTTGTGGACCGGATCAGCCTTCGGCACGTTGATCGCAACGATGGCATGACCGGCTTCATGATAGGCCGTATTGGCCTTTTCTTCCGGCGTCATGGCGGAGCGGCGTTCCGCACCCATCATGATCTTGTCCTTGGCGTCTTCGAATTCCTGCATGGTCACAAGGCGCTTGTTGCGGCGCGCGGCCATGAGGGCAGCTTCGTTGACGAGGTTGGCGAGATCGGCACCGGAGAAGCCCGGCGTGCCACGTGCGACAACCCTGAGATCGACATTGGGTGCAAGCGGCACATTGCGCACATGCACTTTGAGAATCTGTTCGCGACCGACAATATCCGGATTCGGAACCACAACCTGACGGTCGAAACGGCCCGGACGCAAGAGCGCGGGATCGAGAACGTCGGGGCGGTTGGTCGCCGCGATCAGGATGATCGATTCGTTGGCTTCAAAGCCGTCCATCTCGACCAGAAGCTGATTGAGCGTCTGTTCGCGTTCATCATTACCGCCGCCGAGACCAGCGCCGCGATGACGACCGACGGCATCGATTTCGTCGATGAAGATGATGCAAGGCGCATTCTTCTTGGCCTGTTCGAACATGTCGCGGACACGGCTTGCACCAACACCGACGAACATTTCAACGAAGTCCGAACCGGAAATGGTGAAGAATGGCACATTGGCTTCGCCTGCTACGGAGCGCGCCAGAAGCGTCTTACCGGTGCCGGGAGGGCCCACGAGCAGCACGCCACGCGGAATCTTGCCGCCCAGGCGCTGGAACTTCTGCGGATCGCGCAGGAATTCGACGATTTCCTCAAGATCCTGCTTGGCTTCGTCAACACCGGCGACGTCCTGGAAAGTCACGCGGCCATGTGCTTCCGTCAGAAGCTTGGCCTTGGACTTGCCGAAGCCCATCGCACCGCGCGAGCCACCCTGCATCTGGCGCATGAAGAAAATCCATACGCCGAGGATCAGGATCATCGGAAGCCACGACAGGAGAATGCCGATCAGCGAGCTGGAACCGTCGGTTTCAGGGCGCGCAGTAATCGCGACATCCTTGCTTTCAAGGCGCGAAACAAGACCCGTATCGCCCGGCGAATAGGTCTGGAAGGTCGAGCCATTATCAGCAAACGTACCGCTGATCCGCTGGCCGGTAATCGTGACCGATTTCACGCGACCGTTGGAAACGTCGTCAATAAACTGCGAATAGGAAACTTCACGGGAATTGGAGCGCTGACCTGGGCTTTGGAACAGGTTGAACAGCGCGATCAAAAGAAGAGCAATGATCGCCCAAAGGGCGAAGTTGCGATAGTTCGGATTCATATCGGGTCCAATCGATACCACGGCCATTCCGCGGGCACGGAACGATGTTTCGGTCTAACATAGGATCGAAGGATGGCCTTGCCAAGGCGCGTTCGACCCCACATCCTCGATTCTTCTCACTCTGGTTTACAAAAATTAGGACATTTCCGCGCAGATACGTCCGATGCGGGCTTCCATGGCCCTTGCAAGGTCGAAATCATGCCCCGGCAACACGTGATCGAAGATCGCAAAATGCCGTTCGATATGAATGTCTTGCAGAAAGTTTCCGTCGGATAGGAAAGGTAGAGCGAAAAGCCTGCCATCTCTGTAAAGAGCCGGCGAAACCAGCAAGGCCTCACGTTTTCGAGATTCGATTTCGATATTCTGCGACTTCAGGAAGTCGGCAAGTTCCTGCCGTCCCGGTGCAGCGAGCTCAAAATCCATCATGCCTTCGTTCAAGAAACGGAATCGACCGTCCCAGACAATTGGCTTGTCCGGCTCCAGATGGAGCTTTGGCAGATTGCGTTTTTCACGAAGAAACCGATGCGGTGAGCCGCTGTCGCCCCGCTCGATGAGGGCGCCAAATACAGTCAAGCGATGCGTGTCATCATCTCCGGACAGAACCCGTTCAATGCGCGACCGCTCGCTATCACCCGGCAGGAAACGGCGTCCGCCAGCGATGGCCGCAAGCAATCCTGCGAAGAGACGTCTCACATTGTCAGGAAGCACGGCGTAGAGCTGCGGATCGATAAGCAAGGCCCCGGTAGCATCTACACGCAAGCTCGCCGGGTCGCCCAGCGCAGCAATCAAGGCAGCATTGTCCCGCTCACGCGCCGCTCCAGCCTCGGCAATCTGATCGAGAACCACCTGTCTGTCAGCCTCGGCGGCAATGCCCAGACGAATTCTCGGTCGTTCATATTCAGTGTTCGCATTGCTGGGATCATCCACCCAATTGATACCCCTGCCCCGCAATTCATCGCGCAGTGTCTGCCGGGAAACAGAAAGCAGAGGACGATCAAGTTCAACCGAGCCTTCGAGCCCAAGACCGTCCAGCAACGAGCGCGACGACATGGCCGCAAGCCCGCGAGCCTCAGCATGGGCGCTACGCTCCTTGCGCATCAGAAAGGTCTCGATCTGGTCGTCCTGCGTATGGCCGGTGACAATGAAGGCTCCGCCAACATCCCGCGCGGCCTGCACCAGCAGCCGATAGCGCGCCGTCCGCGCAGCAGCGGCAAGCCCGCTTGTAGGCTTGGCCTCGTCCCAGACGAGAATGCGGTGTTCAATCCCGTATTGCCGGCAAAGCAGCCCGACATTTTCGGCTTCGGCCTTCGATTCGGCGCGCAGTTGATGATCCACCGTCACAGCAATCAGCCGGGGTGGGTTCTGGAGCATGGCCATATAATCCCGGAGGAGGAAAAGCAGGCCGAGAGAATCGCTGCCGCCCGAAACGGCGGCTATGACGGCCTTGGCCTGCTCAAATCCGAATGGCTCGAATAATTTGGAAATATTGCTTGGGCTAAGCCCCACGAAATAACTCCGCAATCAGCACTTTGCGCGGCTGCGCTCATCGGCAACGCGCTTCAATATCGCGGGCGCTGCCTTGGGGTAACGTTCTGGAATCTGCGCGAAGGTGGCGCAGGCGACATCGCGATTGTCCATCTTTTCAAGCGTCATGCCGAGCTTGAACATGTTTTCCGGCGCGCGTTTCGAATCGGGATAATCGCGCTGCGTATCAATGAATACCGTCGCCGCTTCCGGATAACGGCCCTGACCGTAAAGCGATTCTCCGAGCCAGAAGCGTGCTTCCGCCGTATTGGGGTCAGCCGGATAACGCTTCACATGCTCGCGGAAGCCGGTTTCGGCTGCCTTGTAATCGCCCGACATCAGATACTGATAGGAAGCCTGATAGAGCGAACTGGGATTATCGTCCGTCGGAAGGGATGCGACCGTATCGCCTGCAGCATTTCCTCCCGAGGTGGCGCCGGGTGCCGTACCCGACTGTGCCGTGCGCGGTGTGACATCAAGCGTTTCGCCGATTACATTGCCATTGGCGTCGAACCGGATGGAACCCAGCGACTGCGGCGGCTCTCCACGTTCCGGTCCACCCTGTGCGGGTGCGTTCGAACCAATAGCCATGGAATCGGCGCCAGAAGACTGGTTGGCCGCAGTCTGCGAAGAAGCGTTGTATCCACCGTTCTTGGGGGCGCTTCCGGAAACCCCGCCATCGAGGTTTCCGTTATTGCCCTGACTAGTCCCTTGGCTGGAACCGGCATCGGCGAGCGACGTGTCGCCGCCAGCCTGCTGCACTTCCGCATCGGCGCGTTTGCCGGTTTCCAGAAACTGGAAGCGGCCTTCGTTTGCTTCCTGCATCTTCTGCATCTGATCCTGCATTTCGAGGATCTGGAAGTTCATGGCTTCCGCACGCGCACCCAGCGCATCTGCTATCGCAGCGGGGTTGCCCATGCCCTGCGCGCAGAGATCGGCGCCCGGCGATGCTGCCGCGGGAGCCGCTTGAGCTGCACCACTGGAAGCAGGCGAGGTTACGCCGTTCTTCTTTTCCAGTTCTTCAAACCGGAATTCATTGTCTTCCTGCGTCTTTTGCAACTGATTATCGGTGAACGAAATCTGGGCGTCCACGTCCTCGACCTTTCCGGTCAGGTTGCGCACCAGTTCCTGCTGCAGGCCGGGGCTTTGATAGCCGCCGCCCTGACCGCCGCCGCTGCCATTATCACGCATGGCATCATCGAGAATTGCCGTCGAACCGATGCTGACAGGATTCTGGGCGCCGCCACGCCCCTTCTCCAAGGCCTGAAAACGCGCTTCGTTGTCGCGCTGGATTTTCAGCATCTTGTCGCGAAGCTGCAAGATGCGCGCATAGGACTGGGCGTTTTGATGTGCCAGATTGCAGACCTGCTGCGAAAACTGATCGCCGCCGGGAGCACCTGCCTGCGCGAGCTGAATCCCCCCTTGCGAAGAAACAGATGCCGCCAGAACCGGAGCACTCACCAAAAGCGGCAGCATGGCAATTGCCAGCGTCACTTTCCTCATTGGTTTCCTCATTCCCTTTTGCCCCTGCTAATTCATCCATCCGATTCACCCATCCAATTCGGGGCGAACACGATGATCGAGTGCCGCGCCTGAACAGACGCTGAACATGATTGCCGCACGATCAGCTCCGCTTTTAGAGCATTTCCCGCAAAAGTGCGAAGCGGTTTTGCGTCGGATAATGCGAAAAGCGAAGGCCTTTTGACGCTCACTATGACAAGTGCGACTTCGGCCAAAGTTTGTCGAAACGACCAAACAGGCGGTCAAAAACGAAAAAAGCGGCTCGAAAGCCGCTTTTCCGTAACACTGTCAGGTGCCCGCAGATTAGCTGCCTGCACCGTTGAGAACGGTGACGGCACGACGGTTCTGCGACCAGCACGAGTCGGCATCGCAAACTGCGACCGGACGTTCGTTACCGTAGGAGATGGTGCGCATACGGTTGGTCGGGACGCCACGCGAAGCGAGGAAATCGCGGGTGGCAGCTGCACGGCGCTGGCCGAGAGCAAGGTTATATTCACGCGTACCGCGCTCGTCGGCATGGCCTTCGACCGTGATCGAGTACTGCGGATAACGCTGCAGCCACTGGGCCTGCTTGGAAAGCGTCTGCTGTGCATCGGCGCGGATCAGCGAAGAATCGAGATCGAAGAAGATGCGGTCGCCAACATTGACCGTGAAGTCCTGCGAGGAACCCGGCGTTGCAGCGCCTGCACCGAGACCCAGATCACCGGCATTGTTCGGAAGGTTCTTCTTGGACGCACAACCGGCAACGGCGAGCGACATGAAAAGGGCAATAGCGATCGGGCTACGTGCAATCGACTGGATACGGCGCATGGGCCGGAGCTCCTTAAGATTTGATGTTCCTGCGTAACCATCCAATAATCATATTGAGGTTAAGACAGGCTCAAGAAGTATGGTTAATATTTTCTTGCGGCCAGATGCAACCGGCGATTTCCGGCAGCAGTTCTGGTGTTAGCCCTTGGGGGCAAAATACGGCAGAAACACGGCTTCCTGGCAATGATTGTGGCAATTTGAGCATTTCCTGCAAAAGTGCGAAGCGGTTTTGCGTGAGGATAATGCGATAAAACAAGGAGATAGAACGGTTTCCCGTTTCCGCTTGAACCGGAACCGTTCTATCCATGAAAAAGGCGCGAAACTGGAGTTTCGCGCCTTCACTTTCCATAACTATCCGCGAATCCGCTATTCGAGCAGCGGCGACCAGGCCGGATCGGATGCGAAGTTCGGCGTCTGGATCTGGCGCTCGTTGCGACCAGTCAGGTCGATGGTGAAGAGCTTCGGACCGCCTGCACCCGCCGCCTTGCGGAAGAACATCAGCACGCGACCGTTCGGAGCCCAGGTCGGGCCTTCATTGTGGAAGCCCGAGGTCAGCAGGCGTTCGCCCGAACCGTCAGTTTTCATCACACCAATGGAGAACTGGCCCTGCGACTGCTTGGTGAAGGCGATGAGATCACCGCGCGGAGACCAAACCGGCGTGGAATAGCTGCCGTCACCGGCCGAGATACGGCGCGGATTGGAGCCATCAGCACCCATGACATAGAGCTGCGGACGTCCACCACGGTCGGAGGAGAAAACAATCTGCGATCCGTCCGGTGAATAGGACGCGCTCGTATCGATCGCCTGGCTGTTGGTCAGGCGTGTGGTCGAACGATTGCGCAGGTCCATCGTATAGATATTGGCGCTGCCGTCGTCCTGAAGCAGGCTCATCACAACCTTCTGGCCATCGGGCGAGAAACGCGGAGCAATGGTCATGCCGGGGAAATTGCCGACGAGTTCACGCTGGCCGGTTTCGAGCTGCAGCAGATACACCTTCGGCGAACCGCCTTCGAAAGACATATAGGTGACTTCCTGACGGTTCGGCGAGAAACGCGGCGTCAGCGAAATGGCGCGACCGTCGGAAATGTAACGCACATTGGCGCCGTCCTGATCCATGATGGCAAGACGCTTCACACGCTTCTGTGCCGGGCCGGATTCATCGACGAAAACAACACGCGTATCGAAGTAGCCCTTTTCACCGGTCAGGCGTTCATAGATGGCGTCAGCGATGATATGGGCGACGCGGCGCCAGTTGTCCGGCGTGGTGAAGAACTGCTGGCCGATCATCTGCTGGCCACCGAACGTATCCCACAGGCGGAACTCAGCCTTGAGACGGCCATCCGGCTGTTTGGTGATGCGGCCCGTGACAAGCGCCTGCGCATTGATGACCTTCCAGTCCTCGAAACGCGGAGCCGCATCCGGATTGGAGATCTTCTCGATGAAGGCGCCTTTGTCGATCGGTGCAAAAAGACCAGACCGCTCAAGATCGGCCGCGATGACCGACGTGATATTCGGTCCGAGCTGATCAGCCGAAAGGAAATCGGTGATGGCGATCGGCAACGGCTCGATCACCCCCTTGTTGATGTTGATTTCCACGACGGCGCGCGCGGCATGGTGCAGACAAGGCTTGCGGCAATCATACACGCGAAAGCCGAAAAGACCGTCCGGATCTTTGTATTGATGATGCCGATTTTCATGTCTTCTGGGACCTCTTTGTCCTTGCAGTAAGTTGGTTGGCGACCGGAAACCCGGTCAGAACATTTCGCTTGGGTCGAAGTTGACGATCACTTCCGACCATGAATCATATTTGTCGACTGGCAGATTGTACGGCGCGCAGCGTGCGACAGCGCGCTTGGCGCTCTCGGCTGCTGCACGACCAACACCATCGCCGCCACCACCCGATGTCACTTCCGGAGAGCCCTGAATGGAGCCATCCTGATTCAGCTTCATCTTGACGGTCACGACCAGTCCCGGCGCGTCGGCCACACCGGCAGGCACGTTCCAGCATTTGGAAATCGCACCGCGCAACGCATCCATTTCGCTCTGGCTGAGCTTGGAGCCGCCAGTATTCTTCTTGCCGCCCAGCGATGCCTGATCGGTGGAACGCTTGGCTCCGCCGCCTGCCGCCTTCTGCTTGTTCAGAAGGGCAGCAACCTCATCGGCAATCGCATCATTCTTCGATTTCGAAGTCTGAGCGGCGTTCTGCGTCGGCTTCTTGTCTTCCGTCGGTTTGCGGTCCGGCGTCTTTGCTGTCTGCGCCTGCGGCGGCTTCGGCTTGGCGTCGGGCGCTGGCACCTTGTCCGGCAGCTTCGGCGTTTCAGCGTCAGGGGTTTCCGCCTGTTTTTCGATGGCTTCAGCCACCGGATCAGGCTTCACTTCCTGCTTTTCTTCCGGCTTGGCCTGAACTTCCGTCGCCGGAACCGGCGTTGGCTTGGTCTCGGGCTTCTGTTCCGGTTTCGGATCAGGCTTCGGTTCCGGCTTTTTTACCGGTTCCGGTTGCGCCTTGGGTTCTTCCGCCGCCTCAATTGGCTTCGCCTTTGCATCGGGCTTTGGCGGTGTCTGGGTATCGATATCCTGATCGCCAAAATTCTCGGCGTTTGGAACAGTCTGCGGTTTGGTTGTCGGCACAGGAGCCGACTTTTCCTTCATGGGCGCAGTCTTTTCGCCCTGCTGGATTTGCGTCATCGACTCGATCGGTACGATATCAACCGGGAACGATTCCGAATCCTGCACGTCGAAAGCCTTCGGCGAGGAAAACGAAACCACTGCCAGCGCGACCGCAACGGCATGCAAGGCAACAGAAGATGTCAGGCCAGCCTTCATGATGGCGTCAGCTATCCTGCTCCTGGAGGGTCACAAGGCCGATATTCTTGAAACCGGCGGCGGAAATGCGGGCCATGACTTTCATGACGGTGCCGTAATCGGCAGCCTTGTCACCACGCACGAAAATGCGCTCTTCATAGCCTGTCTTGGCGATAGCCTGGAGTTTCGGCACCACTTCATCGATCGGAATTTCGGTTTCCTGCAGGAAGATCTTGCCTTCGCTGTTGACCGAAACAGTGATCGGCTGCGTATCGGCATTCATCGCCTTGGCCTGCGTATCGGGCAGGTCAATCGGCACGCCAACCGTCAGCAGCGGCGCGGAGACCATAAAGATGATGAGGAGAACGAGCATCACGTCGACGAACGGCGTCACGTTGATTTCGCTCATCAATGCCTTCTTGCGGCCGCGCCTGCGGCGCCCGCCCGACTGCATTCCCTGATTTCCTACCGACATGCCCATTGCAAGATTCCCGAAGGCTGAAACTACACTCGATGCTTGAAGCCGCTTAATTACGCGGCGTCAGCTTCTCATCAATTTGGCGCGACAGTATGGCGGAAAACTCATCCGCAAATCCTTCCAGCCGTCCGCCGATCTTGCCCGCATCCGCCGACAGCTTGTTGTAGGCAATAACGGCAGGAATAGCGGCGAGAAGACCGATTGCCGTTGCCAGAAGTGCTTCGGCGATACCCGGCGCCACAACGGCAAGACTGGTGTTCTTGGAAGCGGCGATTGCCTGGAACGAGGTCATGATACCGACAACCGTACCGAACAGACCGATGAAGGGGGCTGCAGAGCCGATGGTCGCCAGAAAGCCCAGACGCGAGTCGAGCTTTTCACTTTCGCGCGCCAGCGCGACATCCATGGCCTTGTCGATACGCATCTGCAGGCCAATGGGCGAGCGAGCGCCCTTCTCGAATGATTTCTTCCACTCACGCATCGCGGCCATGAAGATGGACGCCATGCCGGTGGTACGGCGTTCGCCGAGATTGCGATAGAGCTCCTCCAGCGACTGGCCGGACCAGAACGTCTGCTCGAAGCGATCAATCGCGCGCCGTGCCCGTCCGTAAGCAATCGTCTTGTCCACGATGATAGCCCAAGTCCAGATCGAGGCGAACAGCAGGCCAAGCATAACCAGCTTGACGACCCAGTTCGCCTGCATGAACAGGCCCCAGAGGGTAACATCGGCGGCGGGGGCCGCTAACGCAACATTTTCCATCGATCTACCGTCCTCGAATCCAAACGCCCGGCCACATGACCGGGCGGTATCGCAAATCCGTTACTCAACGTCTGAAAACAGACGCTCCAAACCTGCGCAGCTTTTCAACTTGAAGCCGTACCTGCCCGACGAGCGGCCGACACTTCGCACCGCAACCGCCATTCCGGATTTCAACTTTAAATCCATCACGCGCTTGTTACGGTTAATTTTGGTGAAAGGAAGGCGCTGCGCTTCAAGCCTGCCTCTCCACCGATTCCGTCAGGGTGATTAATGGAATATTATGGTTAAAGATGCGTTAGCATTCGCCCAAATAGGTATATTTGCCGCTAGCGCATCGAATTCCGCACGAACATGCCAGTGAAGACAGTCATTGGAGCGGTCCTGGGACTCAGTTCTTGCGGTTGTTGGTGAAAGCTTCCCGCCATTCGTCGGGAATGCGGCGCGGATGGCCTTCTTTGGTTATCATCACGGCCTCTACCTTCGCCTCCGAAAGCAGACGCTCCCGGCAGGTAATTTTCTGCGCCATGATGACCCGCGCGCCGCGAATTTCGCTGACGCGGGTTTCAATCAGAATAAGATCATCCATCTTCGCGGGCGATTTGTAATCGATCTCCATGCGGCGAACGACCCAGACCATTTCTTCACCAAGCGCGCCCTCAGCCAATTCGATATGATGAACGTCCTGCAAACGCAGGAAATCCGTGCGTCCGCGTTCGTAGAATTCCAGATAGCGACCGTGATAGACGAAGCCGGAAAAATCCGTATCGGCATAATAGATGCGCGCATAGAGCAGATGCACGCCGTCTTTCAGTTCGCCAGACACAGCAGCCTGCGCCGATTGTTCCTGTCGTTCCGTCATTCGTCTTCCATGAAGAGGCCGTATTGCGACTGCTGGATGATTTCGGCAGGCGCGGGCAATCCGAGATGCTGCCATGCGATGGCCGTCAAAACGCGGCCGCGTGGCGTGCGCTGCAGGAAACCCTGCTGGATCAGATAGGGTTCGATAATGTCTTCAATTGCGTCACGCGGCTCAGACAGGCCGGCGGCAATGGTTTCGATCCCCACCGGACCGCCCCCGAAATTGCGTGCGATAATATTGAGGTAACGCCGGTCGAGCTGATCCAGCCCGCGGTTGTCCACTTCAAGGCGTGACAGCGCCTCATCAGCGATCTTGCGATCGATGACATCGGCGCCGGCGACCAGCGCGAAATCGCGCACGCGACGCAACAACCGTCCGGCAATACGTGGTGTGCCGCGTGAACGGCGGGCGACTTCCAGCGCACCATCCGGCGAAATACCCATCTGCATGATGCGCGCACCACGCCGCACGATATATTCCAGTTCCTCGACCGTATAGAAATTGAGCCGTGTCGGAATGCCGAAGCGATCCCGTAACGGCGTGGTCAGAAGCCCGAGACGGGTCGTTGCCGCAACCAGCGTAAATTTCGCAAGATCGATCTTCACCGAACGCGCGGCAGGCCCCTCGCCGATAATCAAGTCGAGCTGGAAATCCTCCATGGCTGGATAGAGGATTTCTTCCACTGCCGGGCTCAGGCGATGAATTTCATCGATGAACAGAACGTCGCGCTCTTCCAGATTGGTCAGCAGAGCCGCAAGATCACCCGCCTTGGCAATAACCGGGCCGGATGTGGAACGGAAATTGACGCCCAGTTCCTTGGCCATGATCTGCGCCAGCGTCGTCTTGCCTAGACCCGGAGGGCCAACGAACAGGACGTGGTCAAGCGCCTCGCCACGCACTTTGGCGGCCTCGATAAAGACTTTCAGATTGGCGCGCGCTGCCGCCTGCCCGACAAAATCGTCAAGCGTCTGCGGGCGCAGCGTATTGTCTTCGTCTACGCGTCTGTCAGCATCAATGAGAGGGTTGCGGTCGCTCATGCCATCCTCCTCGCATGAACATATCGCTCAGGCAAGTAAATCACCGCGACAATTCCTTCAGACCCAGGCGGATGAGCTTGGCCGAATCGGCATTCTCCCCCGCTTCCTTCAAGGCCGCGGCGACAGCATTAGCGGCCTGATCACGCGAGTAGCCGAGATTGGAAAGCGCCGACACCGCATCGGCAACCGGCGCCGGGGCAGCGCCCGCGCCAAGTTCCTGTTTGAGCCCGATCGTGCCGCTCGCATCACCGGCGAAGGCAGGCGCCTTGTTCTTGAGTTCGGTCACGATGCGCTCAGCAACCTTCTTGCCGACACCCGGCGCGCGCGAAACCATGGCGATGTCGCGCAGTGCAATTGCATTGGCGAGTTCCGACGGCGACAACGTGCCGAGCACGGCGAGAGCCACCTTGGCGCCAACGCCCTGCACATTCTGCAACAGGCGGAACCATTCGCGCTCAAGCTGATTGGCAAAGCCATAAAGGCGGATCATGTCTTCGCGAACATAGGTTTCGATAAACAGGATGGCCGCCTCGCCCGCACCGCCCAGATTGCCGAGCGTGCGCGCCGAACAAAACGCAACATAGCCGACACCATGCACGTCGATGACAGCATGATCCTCGGCAATTTCATCGATCACACCCTTGAGCTTACCGATCATGGCCACCTACGCGATAAGTTGTTGCAACCGGCGCGCACTTGCGATGCTTTGCCGGTGATGCGCATGACAAATGGCAATGGCCAAAGCATCGGCGGCATCGCTCGTATCGAACGATGCGCGCGGCATCAGCACTTTCACCATCATATGGATTTGCTGTTTTTCACCGTGTCCAACGCCGATTACAGCCTTCTTCACGGCATTCGGCGCATATTCGGCAACGGGCAGTCCAGCCTGCGCGGGAGCCAACAAGGCAATGCCGCGCGCCTGACCAAGCTTGAGCGTCGCCGTTGCATCCTTGTTGACGAAGGTGTGTTCAACCGCCGCCTCATGCGGCATATATTCATGCAGGACTTTGGAAAGACCTTCATGCAGCTGGCAGAGGCGCGATGCAAGATCCATCTCGGCATTCGAGGTCACAGTCCCCGAACCGATGAAATGCAGTGAATTGCCCAACGATTCGACAATGCCCCAGCCGGTACGGCGCAGGCCCGGATCGATACCAATGATGCGAATCGTTTCTTTCATAAGCGAACCCTATCCTCAGACGGATTCACTTGACAGCAGAAAAGTGAACAAAAGAGAAACATGCGCCACGAAGGGCGCACATGATCGATCGTTATGAAGCGCCAAAAGCAGTTTTGAGCAATACGATCTGTTCGGAAACCGGATTGCCACGTGGGACGCCCTGCAGCGAGACCACTTCACCGTAAACTTCGCGGTCCATACGGCGCACACGCGCCTGAAGGCGCATGGAACGTTCGACCAGCTCCATGAATGCTGCAGGCAGTTCGGACCAGCCTTGTGCGATTTCACCCGCCGATGGCGTATCAAGACGCACCTTGGCTTTCTCGGCTGCAACCTGCTGACGGGTCATTTCACCGTTCCGCGCCGCGCGCTGGAGCAGCAACCACGAAGCAACCTGCATCAGGCGCGTGGTCAGACGCATCGATTCGGCGGCATAGAGCGTCGCAGCCACACGCGAAAGATTGCGCGCATCCTCACGGCCTTCGCCGTCGAGATAGCTTGCCGCTTCCTCGACCATATCCATGCCTTCTGCATAGATCGGCTTGAACGAATCCGAGAAAACCATGCGCTCTGCGAGGCTGATCATATTGCTCGGCATCTGGCTCTGTTCGCTAATCACTGCTCTGCCACCTTGCATGACCGCCTGTATCGGCGGCCCATTCCGTTGCCGTATTCGTCCAGTGGGATATGCCAGACGGATACGAATGAAACCATTGAACCGCTGTTCGACCATGGGGGAGGCTGAGACGGAACAGCTGTGCTAAACAAGTCCACGATAAACTGCACCTTCATACACCGTCGCGCAAGTTTATGTTTAACATTCGGTTAACATTTTCAGAGGCTTTTGACGAAAGCTTGTAAATAGAACGGATTGGGCAGTTGTTCCGTTCCGCGCGCCTGCATGTGGAAAGCGATATTCCCCCGATATGCAGCAAAAAGCGCACAAAAAAAAGAGCCGCAATGGCGGCTCTCAGGAGTTTAACAGGGAGGCGTCAAACAGAGTGGCTAAACCACTCGGTAAGAATCCAGCCGAACTGGATGTAAACCATTTAACATTCTTAAGATTAATGAATGGTTAATTTCTGCGTAGCGCTGTGGATAATCTCACGCAATCCGGCACTTTTCACTCAAAGAAAAGCCGCCCGAAATGGGCGGCTGATCAGTGGTGCTTAATAGCGCTGCATCGCGGGTTTGGAGTTTGACGCAACCTGCATCTTGACGGGTTCGGCAGCAGGAACAGCGGGCTTTGCCGAAACGGGAGCCCCCTTCTTGCCCCAACCGATGGTTGGCAGCCATTCCAGATAATAGGCCAGTGCGAACTGCATCACGATGCCGGTTGCGATCAGCAAAGTGTCATAAGGCAGGCCGCCCGGGTTCACGAGCTTCATCACCTGCGCAACCATTGCCAGCAGCGTACCGGCAATGAAGACCGGCAGCGAATGCTTGCCGAGAACGGCGAGAGGATTATCCGGCGCCGTCCGGGCAATATTGTTCAGCGTCGGAACGACGGCGATGAGATAGGCAATCGCCAGCACGTGCAGCAGACGCGGCCCCGACAGGAAAGTCTTGTCGAAGCCGGTAAGAACCATGGGCAGGCCCATCGACGCGTCGATGCCCCAAAGCGGAATACGCACCCATGCCAGCGCCAGCACCAGATAGCCAACGGCAAGGCCGATCAGCAGCGGATGCTTCGGCAGTTCGCCACCGCGACGTACATGAATCACGCCTGCAATACCGATTGCAAACAGGAACTGCCACGACAGCGGATTGAGGAACCAGACGCCTTCGGTCGGATAATTTACCGGCGCAACGTGATAGAGGCCTGACAGGAACCAGACCGTGCCGGAAACACCGAGCATGAGCGGCAGGCTGATGCGCGCCAGCAGAAGCAGGATCGGAGTCAAAACCAGCATCACGGCATACATCGACAAAATGTTGTTATAGCCGAGCTGGTGACCCATCGTGACGATGCCGAACAGCGCTTCGACCGGGTGCTTGACCAGCGGCGCGATGTTGATCTGCGTAAGCAACTCCGAACGCTTCAGGAAGATAGCGGCAGCGGCGAAAATGGCGATGGTCGCCATGGTCGTCATGATGTGCGTCGTATAGAGCACACCAGCGCGGCGCCACATTTTCAGCGACAGAAGCAGGCGATTGCCGGGAGCGAATTTAGATCCATAGGCAAGCGCCACGGCCATGCCGGAAATCAGCACGAAAGCTTCAGCCGAATCGGAGAAGCCCAGATTCTTGTGCGTGAAATGCTCGTAGATCGTGCCGGGCACATGGTTGATGAAGATCGTTAGCAGCGCGAGCGCACGAAACACGTCGATGCGCGTGTCGCGCATTTTCGTCGGTTGTGCGGGCATCGCTTCTCTAGCGGTCGCAATATTCATTTACCAGCCTGCCTATCTTTGAAGGAAAGTGCCTGCACTTGGGATTGCGAGCCTTTCCACTTTTCTTCGTGTCATTCCGGATGGGTGCCGGAACAGTTTCACACGTTCTGCCGGAGCATTCAGCGCCCGGTCTTGGTGTGGCTTATATACGCGTTAATCCCGGCAGAACCGGGTTGGTTCCGATCAACTTTCGTTCCAGTGGATAACATTATGCCAGCCCGGACAGGCGCGGGCCCGAGAAGGTTTCGCCAATGAATACTTGCCGAAGCCCGGTTGCGTCGCATAAATGCGACAAAACAAATAGATAGAGCCCCGCTTCCGTTTCCGGTAAACAGAACGCCTCTATTGCCCGAATTCCATCACGTTTTTCCCGTTAGGCTTGGCTCATGAACACGCCCGCTCACCAGACTGAAACCGAACGCTGCCGCATCGTGCTGGTTGCGCCTCCACTTGCCGACGGCGCGGCCCTCGCAAAGCTTTTGACGGCTGCGCTCTCGGGCGGTGACGTTGCAAGCGTCATTCTCGACACCGGCGATCTCGACGAAGCCACTTTTCAGGCCACGGCTGAAAAGGTCATCCCCGTCATTCAGGAAAAAGGCGCCGCCGCGCTTATCCTGAACGATACGCGCATCGCGGGTCGCGTCGGTGCAGATGGCGTTCATATCGAAGGCAAGGCTGCCGATCTGGCAGATGCGATCGAAAAACATACGCCGAAGATGATCGTCGGCACCGGCAATCTGCGCGACCGCCATGGCGCAATGGAAATCGGCGAGTTGCAGCCCGATTATGTTTTCTTCGGCAAGATCGGTGCGGATAACAAGCCGGATGCCCATCCGCGCAACCTGTCGCTGGCCGAATGGTGGTCGCAGATGGTGGAAATTCCCAGCATCGCGCAAGCCGGAAGCACGCTGGAAAGCATCATCCCCGCAGCCGAAACCGGCGCGGATTTCGTTGCGCTCGGTCGGGCGGTCTTCGACGCCGAAGACCCTGCAAAAGCTGTCGCGGAAGCCAACCGGCTTCTCGATGAGAACGCGCCACGCTTTGAAAACTGATCCCTTCATCAAGGTCTTGCCGATGCCCATGAAGAACAAACTTCTTCTCGCTGCCATTTTGACAATCGCGCTGCCGGTCCTGCCTGCTCTGGCAGCGGGCGAGCCGGTGCGCGGTCAAAAGAACAGCCATCAGGGCGATCATCAGGATAAGAAAGCCGACAAGCCTGCCAAGCCGGTGATGCTGCCGCAACCGGCAACGACCGAACCGATGCCCCACATCGACCCAAGCCGTTTCGGCGACAAACCGGCAGACGAGGCTTTCGGTGCATTTCAGCGTGGCCTTTATCTGACCGCTTTCAATCTGGCCAAGCCACAGGCTGAAAAGGGCGATCCGGCATCGCAGACACTCATTGCAGAAATTTATGCGCGCGCCTTGGCATCCCCGCCAACCAGAAACTGGCGGCGGAATGGTACGAGAAAGCAGCCAATAACGGTGTTGTAGAAGCGCAGTTCCGCTATGCCGCACTTCTGCTTCAGGGCACCTACGCCAGGAAAGACCCCGTCAAGGCAGAGGAACTGATGAAGAAGGCTGCCGAGGGTGGCAATGCCATGGCGCAGTTCAACTACGGCCAGATGCTGATGGAAAAAACGCCGGGCAAGCCGGGCATCGATCTCGCCTTCCCGTGGTTCGAGAAGGCGGCCGGGGCCACGCTGGCCGATGCACAATATGCACTCAGCCAGATTTATGCCAACGGTACCCCGACCATCCCCCGCGACGACAAGAAAGCGCGCGTCTATCTCCTGCTTGCTGCCGCACAGGGTTATGATACGGCGCAGTTCGATCTGGGCCGCTGGCTGATTGAGGGCCGCGGTGGCGACCGCGACTACGAACAGGGGTTTGGCTGGATGCGTCTTGGCGCACAGCGCGGCATGGTGATGGCACAGGCCTGGCTCGCCCGCCTCTATCGCGATGGCATTGGCACAGAAGGCGATCTCGTCAAAGCAGCGGCCTGGTATATTGTTGCCCAGCGCGCCGGTTTTCGCTCACCAGACCTCAACGACATGATGGACGGACTGGCTGATGACCAGATTAAACAGGCCATAGAAACCGCCAACAATCTGCGCGTCCGCTGATTTTTGGGCGAATTTTGAGGCTGGATTGGCTCTCTTTTCGCGCTCAGGCTTGCGCCAAGCGCCTTTTTATGGTCTTGAGACGCCGATTATCGTGGTTCGAGTATAAGGCAGGTGCGCAATCTCCGGAATAATGCCGGACGGTTGCCTTTTCGTCGTCATGCGTCGAACCGCACATGGTTTCACATTTTCATTCCGGATCAAGCTCATGAAGATCAATGGTAACGAAATCCGCCCCGGCAATGTCATCGAACATGCTGGCGGCTTGTGGGTTGCGGTCAAGACCAACGCCGTCAAGCCTGGCAAGGGCGGCGCTTATAATCAGGTCGAACTGAAGAACCTCATCAACGGCACCAAGCTCAACGAACGTTTCCGCGCTGCAGAAACCGTCGAGCGCGTTCGTCTGGAACAGAAGGATTTCTCGTTCCTCTACGAACAGGGCGAAGCGCTGATCTTCATGGACACTGAATCCTACGAACAGCTTGAGCTGGCCAAGGATTTCGTCGGTGACCGTGCCGCTTTCCTGCAGGACGGCATGATGGTTACTGTCGAACTCTATGAAGAAAAGCCGATCGGTATCCGCCTTCCGGATCAGGTCACGCTTGCCATCACCGAAGCCGATCCGGTCGTCAAGGGCCAGACCGCTGCTTCGTCCTACAAGCCGGCTGTGCTTGAAAACGGTATCCGCATCCTCGTTCCGCCGTTCATCGCATCCGGCGAACGCGTGATCGTTGATACCAACGAACTGACCTACGTCAGCCGCGCTTAATACGAAAAACGAGATTTGTGGTGCCTGGATCAGGCACCACTTTATCCATGTCGCAAAGATTGCGACCGTTCTTTCTCAGATCGCTCAATTCCTCGACCTCCACCGAATGTGTTTCGGTTCGGATGTTCGACATTCTGTTTATGATTAACTGCTTGATCCCTTTCAAAATCCACGCTTCGGGATCGTGCTTACAAGGACAATGAAATGGCCCGCTCAGCCCTTCTCAACGTTATGGTACAGGCCGCTATGAAGGCCGGCCGCAGCCTCGCTCGCGATTTTGGTGAAGTCCAGAATCTTCAGGTTTCTCTCAAGGGCCCCGGCGACTATGTCAGCCAGGCAGACCGCCGCGCCGAACAGATCATCTATACGGAATTGAGCCGCGCCCGCCCGGATTATGGCTTCTTGATGGAAGAATCCGGCGAGGTTGAATCCAAGGACGGACAGCACCGCTGGCTGATCGATCCTCTCGACGGCACCACAAATTTCCTGCACGGCATTCCAGTTTTCGCAGTCTCCATCGCTCTCGAGCGTCAGGGGCAGATTGTCGCCGGCGTCATCTACAATCCGGCCATGGATGAGCTTTACACCGCAGAGCGCGGCGGTGGCGCATTCCTCAATGACCGTCGCCTGCGCGTCGCATCACGCAACAAGCTGGTCGATTCCGTTATCGGCACGGGTATCCCGCATCTGGGTCGCGGCCATCACGGGCATTATCTGGTCGAACTGCGCAATGTCATGGCCGAAACCGCAGGCATTCGCCGCATGGGCGCTGTTGCACTCGACCTCGCCTATGTTGCAGGCGGCCGTCTGGATGGTTTCTGGGAAGATGGCATGCATCCGTGGGATCTCGGCGCAGGCATTCTTATGATCCGCGAAGCCGGTGGTTTCGTCTCGGACAAGAATGGCGGTCAGGACATTTTCGGCACCAAGACCATCGTTGCAGGCAATGAAATCATTCAGAAGGCATTGCTGAAAACGATCAACAAACCGATCTAAAAAAGACCTGCTGCTTTGTCGATCCAATGGTTTGTTTCACCTGGGTCATCTCCAGCAATCTAAAAACAAGGCCGAGCGCTTAAATGGCTCGGCCTTTTTATTAATTTAGAGCGTATCTATAGAAAATTATGCTACAGTTGGCCGAGAAACTTTCCCAGAGCCTCAAGTATATTCCCAAGAATATTCCACCAATTCATGCTTAGTCCCTCTCACAAAGTTGAGTGTACGAAGCAATAATTATCAAAATTAGAAAACTTAAAAATAGCAACTTATAATTTATTTATTACCATCAATTATATAGGTATATATAAGAAATAAATTATATTAAGATCACGGGATTTAATATTATAAAATTTTTGCTCTACGATATTCAGACCATCCCGCGAGCCTGACAGCACACTCCACAAATCCGCGTAATTTTCTTGTTCCAATGATTCCGCTTCACGAATTAATGAAGTAGGCTTCTTTTCAAACACGCGACCATGGAGCGGAACGCATGAGCGATTTGAGAGTTTCCCGGGACCGTCTGGACGAGGGACGCGATTACGACCCCTACCGCCTGTCGAGCCCGCGCATTGTCATTCTCTCCATGGCGATCTTCCTTATTATCGTGGCTTTTCTGGCCGCGATCCTGATGCGGCAGATCCATACGTTCTTCGTCACCAATCCCGGCCTTAACGGGCTCATTCTCGGCGTTCTTCTGGTCGGTATTCTGCTGGCCTTCGGACAGGTGTTGCGACTTCTGCCAGAGATTCGCTGGGTCAACTCATTCCGCGACGGTGACCGCGACGGCACCACGCGACCGCCCGTCCTGCTTGCACCGATGCGGGCTTTGATCGGCCGCCGCCAGTCGATGGCGCTTTCCACTGCCTCCATGCGTTCGATCCTCGATTCCATCGCGACACGTCTTGATGAAAGCCGGGATATATCGCGCTATCTGATCGGACTTCTGGTCTTTCTTGGTCTGCTCGGAACATTCTGGGGCCTTCTCGAAACGGTCGGCTCCATCGGGCGCACTATTCAGACCCTCGACCCGAATTCAGGAAGCACCGGCGATGTGCTGGATGCGTTGAAGGCAGGCTTGCAAGCTCCGCTTTCCGGCATGGGCACAGCCTTCTCGTCTTCGCTGTTCGGTCTTTCCGGCTCGCTGATTCTCGGCTTCCTCGACCTTCAGGCGGGCCGCGCGCAAAACCGCTTCTATACGGAACTGGAAAACTGGCTTTCTTCAGTCACCGATCTCGGTTCCGATATCGGTGCCGACCAGAACGGAGGCACGGAAGAAATCCGCGTTCTGGCCGACCGGTTGCAGAACCTGCATGGCGGCGACGCATCCACGCAGCGCACCACGGCAGCGCTGGCCAATCTTGCCGAAGGCATACAGGGCCTCGTCAAGAACATGCGCAACGAGCAGCAGATCATGCGCGACTGGGTGGAAAAACAGGCGGACGAGCAGAAGGCTATCCGCCAGACGCTTGATCGTCTCACCAAGGCCATCGGCGAGCGCTCGCACGACCGCAAATCCGATCGCACGGACAAGGCGGAGTAAGCAGCCATGTCCCTCGCCCGCAACCGCCGCTCCCAGAGGCATGTCGATTACTGGCCGGGCTTCGTCGATGCCCTGACGACACTACTGCTCGCAATCATGTTCCTGCTTACCGTCTTCGTGCTGGCGCAATTCCTGCTCAGCCGCGAGGTGAACAACAAGGATAGCGTTCTCGCACGACTCAATAGCCAGATACAGGAACTGACACAGCTTCTGTCGCTGGAGCGCAGCAATTCGCAGGACATGCAGGACACCATCGCCAATCTGCAGGCTTCGCTGTCCAGCACGGAAAGCGAGCGTTCACGTCTGCAAAGCCTTTTGAACGAAGGCAGCGGCGCAGGTGCTGCCGCTGAAAAGCGCGCTGGCGAACTGTCCGAAAGCCTTGATGCCGAAAAGCAGGTCAGCGCCCGCGCACTCAGTCAGGTGGAACTGCTGAACCAGCAGATTTCAGCCCTTCGCCGCCAGATCGCAGCACTTGAAGATGCGCTCAACGCTTCAGAAAGCCGCGATCGCGAATCGAACGCCAAGATCGCCGATCTCGGTCGCCGCCTGAATGTCGCATTGGCGCAGCGTGTGCAGGAGCTGAACCGCTATCGTTCCGACTTCTTCGGACGCCTGCGTGAAATCCTGTCGGACAAGGAGAATATCCGTATCGTCGGTGACCGTTTCGTCTTCCAGTCGGAAGTTCTTTTTCCGACAGGCTCGGCGGACATTAATCCTGCCGGTCAGGACGAGATGAAGAAACTTGCCGACGCGGTGATCCAGCTCAATCAGGAAATCCCGGATGACATCAACTGGGTACTCCGTGTCGACGGTCACACGGATAATGTGCCTCTGACTGGCACGGGACGCTTCCGCGACAACTGGGAGCTTTCGTCAGCCCGCGCAACCGCAGTGGTCAAATTCCTGATCGCCAATGGCGTCCCCGCCAATAGGCTCGTTGCAGCAGGTTTCGGGGAATATCAACCGCTCGACGCCTCCGACACAGCCGATGCCCGATCCAAGAACCGGCGCATCGAGCTGAAGCTGACCGAACGATAAGAAGAAATAACGGGGGCAACGCCCCCCGTTTCACTTCGCAGCGAAGGCTCCAGCACCTGCCTCGAATTGCAGCTTGGCGAGACGGGCATAGATGCCGCCCTTCTCGACAAGGCTTTGATGTGTGCCTTCTTCGACAATATGGCCATGATCGAGCACCAGAATGCGGTCGGCCTTGAGCACGGTCGCAAGCCGGTGCGCGACGACAAGCGTCGTGCGATCAGCCATCAGACTGTCCAGGGCCTTTTGCACAAGCATCTCGCTTTCAGCATCAAGCGCCGATGTCGCTTCATCAAGAAGAAGGATGGGCGCAGCACGCAAGATTGCCCGCGCAATGGCGATGCGCTGGCGCTGGCCCCCTGAAAGCGTCACACCGCGTTCGCCGACTTCCGTGTCATAGCCCTTGTCGAGCGCCATGATGAAATCATGCGCAAGGGCTGCCTTTGCCGCTGCCACAATCTCCTCGTCGCTCGCTCCGGGTCTACCGAAGGCGATGTTTTCGCGCACGCTGGTGGCGAAAATCGCCACATCCTGCGGCACGGTTGAGATGCGCGCCCGAACGGCCTGCGGGTCAGCATCAGGCAAAGCCACGCCGTCGATCAGGATCTTGCCTGACTGCGGATCGTAATAGCGCATGACGAGCGCGAAGATCGTGCTCTTGCCTGCACCCGAGGGACCGACAATCGCAACAGTCTCGCCGGGCTTCACGGTGAAGCTGACGCCATTGAGCGACGGTGCATCCGGACGCGTCGGATAGGAGAAATGCACGGAATCGAACACGACCTCACCGCGTGGCGGCACCGGCATGGCAACAGGTTTCAAAGGCGCGGCAATACCCGGCTGCTCGTCCAGAATTTCGACAAGCCGCTCCGTAGCCCCTGCTGCCTGCGCCAGTTCCCCACCCACTTCCGACAAGGCCCCGAAGGAGCTGCCTGCGAACACGGCATAAAGCACGAATTGACCGAGCGTACCGGCAGACATCGTGCCGGCCAGCACATCACGCGAACCGAACCAGAGCACCGCAACAATGCTGGAGAAGATCAGGAAAATGGCAAAGGCCGTCAGGATCGCACGCGCCTGAATGGAGGAACGCGCCGCCTGAAAGGCTTTTTCTACCGCGCTGCCAAAACGCCCGACCACCATATTCTCGTTGGTGAAGGCCTGCAGCGTGCGCATCGCGCCGATCTGTTCGCTGGCATAGGCATTGGCCTTCGCCAGCATGTCCTGCGTCATACGGGAACGGCGACGCACAGAGCGTCCGAAGGCGATCAGGGGCACAACGATGATCGGGATGGCAGCAATGACCAGCGCAGAAAGCTTCGGGCTGGTCACGACCATCATCGCCAGCGCGCCGACACCCAGAATCATGTTGCGCAGCGCGACAGAGGCCGTAGCGCCCACCACCGACTTGATCTGCGTCGTGTCGGACGACAGGCGCGAAACGATTTCACCCGACTGTGACCGGTCGAAGAATTCCGGCGAAAGCGCCGTCACATGCGAAAAGACCGCATTGCGCAAATCCGCGACCACTCGCTCGCCGAGCGAGATCACGAAGAAATAGCGCAGGCCCGATGCCAGCGCGAGAATGAGCGCCAGCAACACGAGCATGCCGAAGTAATTATTAACGAAGATCGCATTCGATCCCGTAAAGCCATGGTCGATCATACGACGCAGCGCGACGGGCACGGCAAGGGTCGTTACAGCGGCCAGCACCAGCGAAAAGAGCGCGCCTGCAACCAGGACCTTATAGGGTGCCAGAAACGGCAAAACTCTCTTCAGCGGCTTCAGCGTGCGGCGTTTGCGGCCATCTTCTGCAGTCAATTCGTGATTCATATCAATTTCAGTATCCCGGTCGGCCATTCTTGTGTTTGCGCCCTTGTTATTGCCGTGCGCCTGATGTATAGGCTCGCCAACCCTTTTGGAAGCCGTTGCCTGTAGGTAATGGGTCTTCATATCTGCCATTGGGCGAAAGTGCCGCAGTTTCGATAGTCAAGGCTGCGCTTTTCACCCCAGACTTTCAGGATTGAGAAGATGAAAGCCAATATCCATCCCGACTACCACACCATCAAGGTCGTGATGACCGATGGCACCGAATACATGACCCGTTCGACCTGGGGCAAAGAAGGCGATACGATGAACCTCGATATCGACCCGACCACCCATCCAGCCTGGACGGGCGGTTCGCAGACCCTGCTCGATCGCGGTGGTCGCGTTACGAAATTCAAGAACCGTTTCGGCAATCTCGGCATCTAATCCGATATTGCATCTGGTTGAAAAGCCCCGCCTCGGCGGGGTTTTTTTATGCCTGAATTTCATTCATCAGGGCACAAAAACTCCCGGATAACCGGGAGTTTTGCATCATTGTTGTGAGCACGAGAAATCAGGCGCTCAGCTTTTCCATCACTTCGTCGCTGACTTCGAAGTTCGTGTAGACGTTCTGCACGTCGTCATCGTCTTCGAGCACGTTGAGAAGCTTGAGAACCGAACGCGCCTTTTCCTCGTCCAGCTCGGTATTGGTCTGCGGCTTCCAGATCGTCTTGATCGATTCGGCTTCACCGAGAGCAGCTTCCAGAGCCTTCGACACTTCGCCGATATCTTCGAACGCACAGATGATGACGTGTTCTTCTTCACCGGACTGCACATCGTCAGCACCGGCTTCGATGGCCGCTTCCATAACCTTGTCGGCGTCGCCGACGGAGGACTTGTAGACGATTTCGCCAACACGGTCGAACATGAAGGACACCGAACCGGTTTCGCCCAGCGCACCGCCCGACTTCGTGAAGGCTGCACGCACATTCGATGCCGTGCGGTTACGATTGTCCGTCAGTGCTTCCACGATAACCGATACGCCGCCGGGGCCACGGCCCTCGTAGCGCACTTCATCATAATTCTCGCCGTCATTACCGGCAGCCTTCTTGATGGCGCGCTCGATATTGTCCTTCGGCATGGACTGCGCCTTGGCGTTCTGGATCGCCAGACGCAGGCGCGGGTTCATCGTCGGGTCAGGCAGACCCTGCTTGGCAGCGACGGTGATTTCGCGTCCGAGCTTGGAAAACATTTTCGACCGCACCGCATCCTGACGACCCTTGCGGTGCATGATATTCTTAAACTGTGAATGGCCGGCCATGGCACCCCTGTTCTGTTTAAAATGCTGTGCACGGAGAAAGCGTCACGCATGAAACAGAGATCAAGCAGAGAAGGGCCGCAGGTTGGGCCACAGTGCTTTCCGTGCAGAATGGCGGCGTTATAAGGAATTCAGGCCCATTCGTCCAGCAAAAGCGCCGCTGTCCCCCGAATCTCTGTCAACAAAAGCAATATTGCTCGACCCGTCAGGCAAAGCGGATTATCTATAAATTCATGATTCAGCCCGCCCAGAACACCCCCAGCGAAACCATCGCAGCCCGTATCAGCCGCATTCTCGCCGACCGCATCATCGCCGGTGAGATCGAGCCCGGCACGAAACTGCGACAGGATCACATTGCCGAAGAGTTCGAAACCAGCCATGTGCCGGTGCGCGAAGCATTCCGGCGACTGGAGGCTCAGGGACTTGCTGTTTCCGAGCCTCGGCGTGGCGTTCGGGTTGCATCGTTCGACATCGGCGAAATCAGGGAAGTGGCGGAAATGCGGACCGCTCTGGAAGTCCTGGCGCTACGCCATGCCGCGCCCCATATCACGCAGGCAACGCTCGATGCCGCAGAGCAGGCCACGCTGGAAGGCGACAAGTCACGCGATGTCAGAAGCTGGGAAGACGCCAACCGCCGTTTCCACCGGCTCATCCTCGAACCGTGCAAGATGCCGCGCCTGCTTGCGGCTATCGATGATCTTCACGCTGCCAGCGCCCGGTTTCTCTTCGCCACCTGGCGGTCGGAGTGGGAAACCCGCACCGACCACGACCATCGTGCCATATTGCGGGCGCTGCGCCAGAACGATGTCGAGAGCGCAGTCACTATCCTCGCCCGGCATGTGCAATGGATCGGGCACCGTCCGGTCAAGACCGCATCGGGCAAGACGCGCGATTCGTTTGCGATTGTCGGCTGATCAGGCGATTGCACAGATAAGCATCTTATTTTCGGCGTCCCCATTCCAGGCTGTAGTGACGGATTATTCGCACAGATTTTCATCTGCACGACCGGGTCTCTGCGCGACTCCCACAGCAACACGCCATGCTGCCTGTTCCGCCTCTTGCGTTTATCGTCAGGAGCTTTAAGAAGATATAGATCGAATCTCAATTTTATCTATAATTTGAGGAAGCCATGACGACCATCACCCAGACGCGCCCATCCTTCAGCCCGCTCAATCTGGAATCCCGTTCCCCTGCAATGCGCCTTGCAGCCGTTGCGCTTGGCACGCTGGTTCTCGCCGTCTCGTCGCAGATCGAAGTTCCGATGATTCCGGTCCCGATCACACTGCAGACCCTGATCGTTCCGCTGATCGGCGCGCTTTATGGCTGGCGTCTTGGCATGGCCACGGTTCTGGCCTGGCTCGGCGAAGCCATGCTCGGACTTCCGGTCCTTGCAGGCGGCGCTGGTGGTCTTCCGCATTTCGCAGGCCCGACCGCAGGCTATCTCGTTTCCTTCCCGATCATCGCGGCGCTGACCGGCTATCTGGCCGAACGCGGCTGGAACGGTAACCGCGTCGGCCTCGCCTTCGTTTCGTTCCTTGCCGCCAATGTGGTCTGCCTTGCTCTTGGCGCAGCCTGGCTGTCCAGCATCATTGGCGTTGAAAAGGCCGTTGCCTTCGGCGTGACGCCGTTCCTCGTCGGCGCCCTCATCAAGTCGGCTCTCGGCGCTGCGATCCTCAAGGCCATCGCCCGCGACGGCAAGGCCTGATCTGCCAGGTGACAGTACGCCTGCGCGGCCATCATCTCCTGTGCATGCTGACTTATGTCGGCAAAGGCTACAGCCCGGCTTTCGTCGAAAACTACGACAGGATTGCCGGGCGGCTCAGCAAAGGTGAAGAGATTTTTCTGGTCGATGGCCCTGACGACATTTGTGCGCCCCTGCTCTGCGGGGGCGATTGCCATTGTTACGAAGCGAGTGTTCGCGAGCGCGACCGGCTGGCATTGGAGGCCGTAGGCGAACTTCTCGGCCAGACGCTTTCCACGCAGAACCGTCTCGGGCTCGACGCAGAGCGGCTTGCCGTAATGCGCGGCGCTTTTGCAGAAGGCACGTTACGCAAAGCCTGCGAGCGTTGCGAATGGTCGAACCTCTGCACGAGAATTGCCACAACAGACCAGTTTCACGGCGTTAAAATAACAAGGCCACCCGCCTCAGGATGAGACGGGTGGCCTTGTTGTATCTGGCTTTTACTGTTGGCTTTTGCGCTTTCGCCGCGCCAGCATGTTGAGCGCTTCGACCAGCGCTGAGAAGCCCATAGCAGCGTAGATATAGCCCTTCGGCACGTGGAAGCCGAAACCATCGGCAATCAGCGTCATGCCGATCATCAGCAGGAAGCCCAGCGCCAGCATGACGATGGTTGGGTTCGCCGCGATGAACCGCGAAAGCGGATCGGCTGCAAGCAGCATGACAGTAACGGCTGCGACCACGGCAATGACCATAATGGCGATCTCGTCGGTCATGCCGACGGCGGTGATGATCGAATCGACCGAGAAAACCAGATCAAGGATCAGGATCTGCACGATGGCGGCACCCATGGTGAGCTGGGCCACCTTGCCGCCGATGTTCTCCTTGCCATCATCGGGATCGACCGTGTGGTGAATTTCCTTGGTCGCCTTCCAGACAAGAAACAGGCCACCGGCAATCAGGATGATGTCACGCCAGGAGAAGCCATGGCCGAACGCCTCGAAGATCGGATCCTTGAGCTGGACGATGATCGAGATCGTGAAAAGAAGCGCCAGGCGCAGGATGAGCGCCGCGCCAATGCCGATGCGGCGGGCGCGCGCCTGCTGCGAGGCGGGCAGCTTGTTGGTAAGGATCGAGATGAAGATCAGATTGTCGATACCGAGGACGACTTCCATCGTCACCAGCGTAACCAGCGCGGCCCAGCCGGCGGGGGTCGAAAGAAATCCCAGATACTCGGCAAAAAAATCCATTGAGTTGCGTCCCCTTGCAAAAAAACTCGTTGCAAGGAGATAGTAGTCTGGAAAATCCATTCAACTGGCAGAAAGCTGCCAGATTAAAATAGCGGCCTAGTTATAGATAACATCATACTTCAAGCTAAAATAAGACGTTATCGCCAGAATGCCGGAATGGTTTCCTCCAGATGCGCACCGATGCGCAAGGGAGCGGCCTTTTCTGCAAGCCCCGTGCGATCCGAAATCTCTATGCCCACACCGCAGACGGTAGCCGGACCATTCGCCGCTTCGAACCGTCCTTTGGGCACTTTCGACAGGAAGCGGTTGAGTGGTTCCTCCTTATCCATGCCCAGTGAGGAATCATAATCACCGCACATGCCTGCATCAGACATATAGGCTGTGCCATTGCGCAATATCTGGCAGTCGGCGGTCGGGACATGCGTGTGAGTCCCGACAACAGCGCTGGCGCGACCATCGACAAAATGACCGAAACACTGCTTTTCGCTCGTCGCTTCAGCATGGAAATCGAAGAAGACGGCATCGGCCTGCTCGCCAAGCGGGCAGGCTTCCAGAATTTTCTCGGCGGCGATGAACGGATCATCGAGATCGGGATGCATGAACACCCGGCCCATGACGTTTGACACGAGAACGCGGGCGCCATTTTTGGCGATATAAAGCCCCTCACCTTTTCCGGCTGTGCCTTTCGGGAAGTTTGCCGGGCGCAGAAAGCGGTCTTCGCGCTTGGAAAAATCCAGCGCCTCGCGCTGATCCCACACGTGGTTGCCGGTCGTGACAACGTCGGCGCCAGCACGGATGGTATCGTGGAAAATCTCTTCCGTAATGCCAAAACCGCCTGCGGCGTTCTCGCCGTTGACGATTACGAAGTCCAGCTTCAGATCGGAAATCAGCCCCGGCAGTTTTTCATATACTGCGGTGCGGCCCGACCGGCCCACCATATCACCAAGAAAAAGCAATCTCATGAGAATGCCTTATAAACTTGCGCCAAGCGAACGCAAGCAGATCAGGGCATTTTGCAGTCAGGCGGAATTGCCTGACCTCGCATAAATGCAGAAGAAAACTAATGTATGTCTCCCAAAAGCGCGAACCGGTTTTGGGAGACATACATGAAAACAAAATCTAGAGCGGCAGCTCGGTTCCAACCGGGCGCAAGCCGCTCTCGGTCAGGATCTGGTTGAGCGCGATATCATGCGGCTCATTTGGCACATGCTCGACTTCCTGGCAGTCGAAAGCCATGCCGATCAAAAGCGGCTGCAGACCGCGTTCGGTGAACCGCGCCAGCGCGCGGTCGTAGTGTCCTGCACCATAGCCAAGTCGATGCCCACGTTGATCAAAGCCTGCAAGCGGCATCAACAGGATCGCAGGATCGACAATCGGCGCATCTGCTCCCGGCCCCATCGTGCCGAAACCAGTCTGACGCAATCTGGCATCAGGCAGATATTCACGAAAGGCAATCGTTTCCTTGTCCAGAACAACGGGGAGGCAAAGCCGGGCACCCTTGGCGCGAAGCGCCGATAATAATGGGCGTGGGTCGATTTCGGAACGGATCGGCCAATAACCAGCAATCAAGGTGCCTTTGGGAACGTCAATTGCAGCTTCACCTTTTTTGGCTGCCGCCAGCGAAGCCTCGTAATGAAAACGCGGATCAAGCGCATCACGGACCGCCAGAACCTTGCGTCTAAGCTCCTGCTTTTCCAGACCGGGGCTGCGCTCCGTTGCTGCCATTCCAAGCCACTCCCTGCTGCCGTCTTTCACCATGCAGTGGAACCGCAAAGAGCCAATCCGTCAAGTGATCCCGCCCGCGCCATACGCGATCTTCTCCGAGCGGTCACGAATGACCTTCAAAACAACGCCGTGGAAGTCATTGAGGAACAGTTTGCCCCACAGGTCACAGTAAAAATCGATCGGCGTGGCGATCTGATAATGGGTCGTCAGCGTGAGACGTGTGTGACCATTCGTGAGAGGCTCAAGACGATAATCACCCTGCGCAAGCTTCAGATAGGTGCTGTCGACCTTGATATGCGCTTCCACCTCGGGCGGTATGGAGCCAGGGCCGAAGCGGAAATCCCACGCCAGAAGCCGATTTTCTTCCCATTGCGTGACGATTTCCTGAAAATTGACGCCGTGCGTCCACTGCAAGTCGCGTACCGCTCCAACACCAGTACCGTTCAGCCTTGCACCCACGGGCTGCGGCACGCCAAGAACGCCATGGCTGAATGTCCACGACAGTTCGTCCGGGCGCACATTGCGGATTTCAACCGTCTGCTGCCAGACGACTTCCGGAGGCGCTACGATCTCGATCACCGTGGTTACAGCGCCATCATGCGGGGTGTAGGACATCTGAAGTTCGGCTGGCAGAACGAGCAGCGGCAGCGCAATCACCAGCGTCGTGGTGCGACGCGAACGAAATTGCCGGATGATCCACAAGGTCACCGTCGAACCGAGCGCCGAGAACACCATGAAAAACGGAGCGGCCATGGCCACGCAAATTCCTGCTTCATGGAAAAAGACCATGCTGGTAACGACAAGCCCGGCGATGATAGCCCATCCCATACGGACATGCCGCCACAGGCTTTTTTGCGCACGCGGGTCGGAAAGGCTCGAAGCAAGGCTGGCAACAGCCATCGGTAACAGCATCAGGCCCGCAATGACGGGCATCGCATCCGCATATTGGCCCGACCAGATCATGACATAAAGCAGAAGGCCGTAGACGAATGCGATGGGTACCGCGACGGCCAGTCTTTCCGATGAATCGGGCGATGCTGTTTCAGGAGATTTCATCAAGATGCGCAAATCGTTGGAGCATTGCGCATGTTTACGAACAAATTGTCCGTTAGATCAAGCTCATAGCTATCCTGCGACAGCCAGAGGAAAAGAAAGCGGCGACCACGACGACCGATGGTAGTGATTGATCCCGGGAACCTACAAAGTAGGTGGGCGCCATATGCGAAAGCCCGCAAGCCTTCACAGGGACAGCTCCCTTAGAGATCAATAAGGCCCCGGGGATGCTGTTACACCTGTCGGGAAGCGCAGTTCGCCAAGGCCCAATATAGTACCTGCCCGATGGGAACGCCAGTGGCTTACACCGGCTTAACAGGAAAACTTTTCAGAAAAATCTGGACGAAGTTCAGCTGTTCCGTGGCGCAATGCGCGAAGCCACCTGCTCGATGCGCGACGCCACATCCGACAGCATGCCTGTCAAGGCAGCATCGTTGCTATCAGCGCGACCAAGCGCTTCATCACGTGCACGGCGCAGCGTTTCAACTTCGCTTTCCAGACCGTTGATACGTTTCTGCATCTCGGCCATCTCGTCCATCACCATGATCCCGGCCATGACGGTCAGGCGCAGATCGCCTATCTCCCCGAAGGACGTTTTGAGATGCGTGACATATTGATCGAAACGGTCGGCAAGCCCGGACAGATGTTCTTCCTGTCCTTCGTCGCAGGCCATGCGGTAGGCCTTGCCATCAATGGTAACGGTTACGGTCGCTATGGTAGCCTCCTATCGGTCCAGAACGGCGCGGATTGTCTCCATCGCAGTCACAAGGCGGCGTGAAACCTCGCGATTAGCAGCTTCCAGCCGCTCGGCGCGCGCTTCCGACTGATCGAGTTCCTGGGCGAGACGGCTGCGATCCGCATTCATACGCTGCACCTCCTCCTCGGCCTCGGCGAAGTCGCCTTCTTTGTCCAGCCGCAGATCGACCGCTTGTTCAAGCGTATTGAGTGCCTTTTCCAGCCGTTCCAAGACTTGCCTGAGGGTCGTTTCGGGTGCCATCCATATCCTTTCCAATGCCAATTCGCGGGCCAACTTATGGGGATCGAATCGCGCCTGCGGGACGGGCATCTTTGAAAAGATTGTAATAATCACCCGCCCGATAAGCAACAAATGAGGGGCACATCTAAACGTTCATGCACCGTTATCGGTGCAAAACGGCTTTTCGGTGATTGTTCTACAGCTTTCCACACAACTCAATCGATTAGTCGCGGACAGTTTATTGCCCAAAAGTCATCGGTTTATTGACTCCTTATACGCAGGTGCTATGTGTCCCGATGCCTTCTGGAGCGTGATCCCGAAACGCATGAAGCCGTTTTGGACACGGATCGTGCTCAGGCAAAAGGCATCGCCGCAACCCCGTTAACCCCTCCCAAGGAAAGACGGCTGAGACCATGACCAATTCCGACAAACAAAACCAGATGGCCAACGCGATCCGCTTCCTCTCTATGGACGCGGTAGAGAAAGCCAATTCGGGCCATCCCGGCCTGCCGATGGGTGCAGCCGATATAGCGACGACGCTTTATACCCGTTTTCTCTCGCACGACCCGCAGAACCCGCACTGGCCGGATCGCGACCGTTTCGTGCTCTCCGCAGGCCACGGCTCGATGCTGCTCTATTCGCTGCTCTATCTTTCGGGCTACGAAGACATCACCATCGACGAGATCAAGAATTTCCGTCAGCTCGGTTCGCGCACCGCAGGCCATCCGGAATATGGTCACGCCGCCGGTATCGAGACGACGACCGGCCCGCTCGGACAGGGCATCGCCAATGCCGTCGGCATGGCACTTTCCGAACGTATCCTCAATGCACAGTTCGGCGACAGCCTCGTCAACCATTACACCTATGTGATTGCCGGTGACGGCTGCCTCATGGAAGGCATCAGCCAGGAAGCCATCGCGCTTGCCGGTCATCTGAAGCTGAACAAGCTGATCGTGTTCTGGGATGACAACAACATCTCGATCGACGGCCCGGTCACGCTTTCCGACAATACCAATCAGCCAGCCCGTTTTGCCGCTTCCGGCTGGAACACCATGGCTGTTGATGGTCACGATCAGGATGCGATTGCCAAGGCAATCGAACTGGCCAAGGTTTCCGACAAGCCGACGCTCATCGCCTGCAAGACGACCATCGGCTTCGGCGCACCAAACAAGGCTGGCACCAACAAGGTGCATGGCTCGCCGCTCGGTGCTGAAGAAATCGCTGCAACCCGCAAGGCGCTCGGCTGGAGTGCTGAACCCTTCGTCGTTCCGGCAGAAGTGCTGGACGGCTGGCGCGTTGCCGGTCTGAATGCCGCCAGGAAGCGTCAGGAATGGGAAAAGCGCTTTGCTGCCGTCGACGCGGACACCCGCGCTGAATTCGAGCGCCGGATGCGTGGCGACCTGCCTTCCAACTTCGATGCAACCATCATCGAATACAAGAAGAAGCTGTCCGCAGACAAGCCGAAGGTCGCAACCCGCAAGTCTTCGGAAATGGCACTGGAAGTCATCAATGGTGTCGTGCCGGAAACCATCGGCGGCTCCGCCGATCTCACCGGTTCGAACAACACCAAGACGAGCCAGACCAAGGCCATAACGCCGGAAGACTACGGCCAGCGTTACGTCCATTACGGTATCCGTGAGCACGGCATGGCAGCAGCCATGAACGGCATGACGCTGCATGGCGGGCTGATCCCTTACGGCGGCACCTTCCTGACCTTCTCGGATTATTGCCGTCCGGCCATGCGCCTTTCCTCGCTGATGGGCATCCGCGTCGTTTACGTGATGACGCATGACTCCATCGGTCTTGGTGAAGACGGCCCGACCCACCAGCCGGTAGAACAGCTTGCCGCCTTGCGCGCCATTCCGAACCATAATGTGTTCCGTCCTGCCGACGCTGTCGAAGCGGCTGAATGCTGGCAGATTGCCCTGCAATCGAAGAAGACGCCATCGACGATGGCTCTCACTCGCCAGAACCTGCCAACGGTTCGTACCGAGCATCGCGACGAAAACCTTTCGGCTTTCGGCGCCTATGAACTTGCTGCGGCAAGCAAGGATGCCAAGGTGACGATCTTCGCGACCGGTTCGGAAGTGGAAATCGCACTCAAGGCCCGCGACCTGCTGGAAAGCAAAGGCATTGCCACCCGTGTCGTTTCGGTTCCTTGCTTCGAGCTTTTCGAACAGCAGAGCGATGCCTACAAGACCGCGACCATCGGCAATGCGCCGGTCAAGGTGGCGATCGAAGCGGCAATCTCACTCGGCTGGGAACGCTTCATCGGCGAGAACGGCATATTCATCGGCATGAAGGGCTTCGGCGCTTCGGGCGAGATCAACGATCTTTACAAGCATTTCGGCATCACGGCAGAACATGCCGCCGAAGCTGCGGAGAAGAAGCTCAACGCCGCATGATTTTAAGAACGCCGGCGTCGTAAAAACGCCGGCGTTTGAGTTTCCATTCCAGTCCGGCCGGACGAATCCTGTTCGATTTGTCCGTTCCGACGGAGTTTTGAAGCACTGCATGTGCAGTACCCTATCGGGAGATTAAGAGAAAATGGCAGTTCGCGTCGCAATTAACGGTTTTGGCCGCATCGGCCGCAACATCCTTCGCGCCATCGTCGAGTCGGGCCGCACCGATATTCAGGTCGTGGCTATCAACGACCTCGGCCCGGTCGAAACCAACGCACATCTTCTGCGTTATGACAGCGTTCATGGCCGTTTCCCCAAGGAAGTTAAGGTTGCAGGCGACACCATCGACGTCGGCTACGGCCCGATCAAGGTTCATGCCGTTCGCAACCCGGCTGAACTGCCGTGGAAGGAAGAAGGCGTCGACATCGCTCTGGAATGCACCGGCATCTTCACCTCGCGCGACAAGGCAGCACTTCATCTTGAAGCTGGTGCAAAGCGCGTCATCGTTTCGGCTCCTGCCGACGGCGCGGACCTGACTGTCGTCTATGGCGTCAACCATGACAAGCTGACCAAGGATCATCTGGTCATTTCGAACGCTTCGTGCACCACCAACTGCCTTGCACCGGTGGCTCAGGTTCTCAACGATGCTATCGGCATCGAAAAGGGCTTCATGACCACGATCCACTCCTACACGGGCGACCAGCCGACGCTGGACACCATGCATAAGGATCTCTACCGCGCGCGCGCAGCAGCTCTTTCGATGATCCCAACCTCGACGGGCGCAGCCAAGGCTGTCGGCCTCGTTCTGCCGGAACTGAAGGGCAAGCTCGACGGCGTTGCCATCCGCGTTCCGACCCCGAACGTCTCGGTCGTCGACCTGACCTTCATCGCCAAGCGCGCAACGACCGTCGATGAAGTCAACAACGCGATCCGTGAAGCCGCCAATGGCCGCCTCAAGGGTATCCTCGGCTACACAGATGAGCCACTCGTCTCGCACGACTTCAACCACGACTCCCATTCCTCGGTCTTCCACACGGACCAGACCAAGGTCATGGAAGGCACCATGGTGCGCATCCTGTCGTGGTACGACAATGAGTGGGGCTTCTCCAGCCGCATGGGCGATACCGCTGTCGCCTTTGGCAAGCTGATCTAAGCCTCCGACCATGTTTCGCGCCCTTCTCCCCACCGTTGCGCGCTGGCGTCCGCTGGAAGGAGAAGGGCTCGAACATCTCAATATCGGCCCCGCCGGCCGCACGATCCGTGCTGAAAGCGTGGTGATTGGCGACCGCGGAGACAATCCCTACGGCGTGCGCTACAGCATCGACTGCAACAGCGTCTGGCATGTCCTCCATTTCCTGATCGAAACTACAGCCGGGCACCGGCTGGAGCTTGTTTCCGACGGCGACGGTCGCTGGAGCACGATGGCTGGCGATGCATTGCCCGAGTTCGATGGCTGCATCGATATCGATCTGGCAGGAACGCCCTTCACCAACACGCTGCCCATCCGCCGCCTTGGCCTCACACCGGAAAGCGGCACCGTTCAGCTCGACATGCTTTACGTGCCGTTCGACAGTTTCCGTCCGCTGCGCGACCAGCAGCGTTATACCTGCCTTGAGGAAGGGCGGCGCTATCGCTACGAGGCTGCCGACCGCACCTTCACCGCCGAATTGCCCGTCGACGAGGACGGGCTTGTCACCGATTATCCAACCCTTTTCCGGCGCCTGCCTGTTTGAGCTCTCCTGCTCCACCGGCACCCGAAAGACAGTTCTGGGAGAAAGATCATGAGTTTCCGCACTCTCGACGATGCCGACGTCAAGTCCAAGCGCGTACTGGTCCGCGTTGACCTCAACGTGCCGATGGCAAATGGCGAAGTCACCGACCTGACCCGTATCGAGCGTATCGTTCCAACCATTGCCGAGCTTTCCAGGAAAGGCGCAAAGGTAATTCTGCTCGCTCATTTCGGTCGCCCCAAGGGCGTTGCTTCGGACGAAAATTCGCTGAAGCATGTCGTGAAGCCGCTCTCCAAGGTGCTTGGACACGGTGTCCATTTTGCCGAAGACTGCATCGGCGAGCACGCCAAGGCCGCCGTTGATGCACTGAAGGACGGCGATGTCCTGCTTCTGGAAAACACCCGTTTCCACAAGGGCGAGGAAAAGAACGATCCGGAATTCGTCGCGGCTCTGGCAGCCAATGGCGATCTTTATGTGAACGACGCGTTTTCGGCTGCCCACCGCGCCCATGCTTCGACCGAAGGCCTCGCACACGTCCTGCCCGCCTATGCGGGTCGCGGCATGCAGGCCGAGCTTGAAGCGCTGGAAAAGGGCCTTGGCAATCCGGCTCGTCCGGTTGTCGCCATCGTCGGTGGCGCAAAGGTTTCGACCAAGCTCGACCTCTTGTCCAACCTGATCGAAAAGGTTGATGCGCTCGTTATCGGCGGCGGCATGGCCAATACTTTCCTGGCAGCACAGGGACACGATGTCGGCAAATCGCTCTGCGAGCATGAGCTGGCCCACACCGCCCGCGAAATCATGGCCAAGGCCGAAACCACCAAATGCGCGATCATCCTTCCGGTCGATGCTGTCGTGGGCTGGCACTTTGCAGCCGACACGCCGAACAAGACCTATGGAGTCGATGCAGTTCCAAGCGACGGCATGATTCTCGATGCCGGAGCACTCTCGACCGATCTGATCGCCTCGGCCATCGATGATGCGGCCACGCTTGTCTGGAACGGTCCGCTCGGTGCGTTCGAACTGCGTCCGTTCGACACCGCGACGGTCAAGACCGCAAAACACGTCGCCGCCCGCACCAAGGCTGGCAAGCTGGTTTCGGTCGGCGGCGGCGGCGATACGGTCGCAGCCCTCAATCATGCTGGCGTGGCCGACGACTTCACCTATATCTCGACCGCAGGCGGCGCCTTCCTCGAATGGATGGAAGGCAAGCCCCTCCCCGGCGTTGATGTGCTGAAGAAGTAGAGCATTTCCAGCAAAAGCGTGAAGCGGTTTGCACGGAAGAATGTATGAGAACAAATAAAGCCCCGGAAATCCGGGGCTTTTCTTCATGCTTTGGGGGTCAACTTCAGGAGACGTCCCGGATTGTCATCCTCGATCAGCCAGATGGCCCCGTCGGGACCGACAGCCACATCGCGGATACGGTTTTCCATTTCAAAGCGCTCGGCTTCGTCCGCCTTGCCATCCTTGTCGATCACGACACGCACCAGCGACATGACCGAAAGCCCTCCGATCAAAGCCGAACCGCGCCATTCGGGGAACATGTCTCCCTCGTAAAAGGCAAGCCCGGCCGGAGCGATAACCGGCGTCCAGTACACCAATGGCGGCTCGAATTCCGGACGTGTGCTATGGCGCGGGATCGGTCTGCCGCTATAATTGTCGCCATTGGAAACAACAGGCCAGCCATAATTAAGACCGGGCTTGATGAGATTGAACTCGTCACCGCCACGCGGGCCCATCTCGTGCTCCCAGAGCTTTCCATCGGGACCGAAGGCCAGTCCGTACGGGTTGCGATGGCCGGTTGACCAGGTCAATGCCCGTACACCTCCCGCATCCGCGTGCGGATTATCCTTCGGCACGGAACCATCGAGATTCATGCGGAGAATTTTCCCCATGGGAGCCTCATCGTCCTGCGCGGTTGCAGGCAACATGCGGTCGCCGACGGAAAGGAACAGATGTTTGCCGTCCGGCGCAAATGCAATAATGCCGCCCGGCTGTCCGCCGCGAGCCGCCGCATCCTGTTTCCAGATCGTGGTCTTGTCCTGTAGCGCTGCTTTGCCGTCACCTTCATCCAGCATAGCGCGCACCAGAACGACACTGCTGCCGTTCTTCGCCGGTTCGTTATAGGAGAAGTAGACTGCCTTACCCTTTCGAAATCCGGGGCAGGCGCAATATCGAGCAGGCCGTTCTGGCCACTGAATGCCACTTCCGGCACACCATCGACAGCAGTTTTGTCACCCGATTGCGTGACGATGAAAATCTTGCCGCCCTTCTCCGTCAATAAAAGTCTGCCATCGGGCAGAAAGGCGATAGCCCAGGGCGTATCGAATTCGGCAACCGACGTTGCAGTAAACGGAGCACGTGCTTCGGCCTTCCTGCCACCGGCATTGATACTCTCAGCCGAAACATCCAGCACCGGCAGGGCAACCATTGATGCTGCCAGAACAAACGGCAGGCTCAAAACGGCGCGTCGCATATCTCCTCCTCAAATCTGGACAATGGAAAACAGGCGAGGTTTTTCTCACTGGTTTCTTACATGGGGTTGAGAGGCGGATATCAAAACGAGTTTCGGGAAAAACCTGAGATAACCAATCTGACCGCTCGTAAGATAACTTGTCTCATCTAAACCGTTTGAAAAATCTTTCAAACGTTTCAATGACTTGCGCTCTTCATAGTTTTAACCAACACTCCTCATCGCTTTGATAGAAGGAGCATTGCATATGACTGAACGTCTTGAGGATATTGCGATTGCACTGGTGGCGGCAGGAAAAGGCATTCTCGCTGCCGACGAAAGTTCGGGCACCATCAAGAAGCGCTTTGACACAATCCATCTCGCATCGACGGAAGACACGCGCCGCGACTATCGCGAGATGCTGTTCCGCTCGGACGAAGCGATGAAGAACTATATTTCGGGCGTCATTCTCTATGACGAAACCATAAGACAGAAGGCCAAGGACGGTACACCGCTTGTCGAAATCATCCGAAGGGCGGGGTCGATTCCGGGCATCAAGGTCGATGCGGGTGCGAAGCCGCTAGCGGGCTTCGAAGGTGAAACGATCACAGAGGGGCTGGACGGTCTGCGCGAACGGCTCAATGAATATTACGCACTTGGCGCCCGTTTCGCCAAATGGCGCGCAGTGATCTCAATTTCCGATGGCCTGCCCAGCTGGGGGCGGTGAAACAGAATGCACGAGCGCTCGCCCGCTATGCAGCGCTTTGCCAGGAAGCAAACATCGTCCCTATCGTTGAGCCGGAAGTATTGATGGACGGCCAGCCGGGCGATCACACCATCGACCGTTGTTATGACGTGACGGAATGGGTTCTCAAGACGGTGTTTACGGAACTTTACGATGCTCGCGTTCGGCTGGAAGGCATGATCCTGAAGCCGAATATGATCATCGACGGCAAAAAGGCACGCAAGGCTTCCGTCGAGGAAGTGGCGGAGAAAACTGTCCGCTGTTTCCGCAACACGGTTCCGGCAGCAGTGCCCGGTATTGCTTTCCTTTCCGGCGGTCAGACCGGTGAGGAAGCGACCGCCCACCTTTCTGCGATGAATGCGAGCTTCGACATGCCGTGGAAAATGACTTTCTCCTATGGCCGTGCCCTGCAGGCGGCAGCGCTGGACGCCTGGGGCGGTAAGGATGAAAACATCGCTGCCGGTCAGCGGGCTTTTGCCCATCGAGCAAAGATGAACGGTCTGGCTGCCACCGGCGGCTGGAAAAAAGATCTAGAGAAAGCAGCCTGATTTACTACTGAATAGCAAAGAGCCCGGTTTACAACCGGGCCTTTGTTGTCGGAATCAAGTTCCGCGAATTGCATCTAGCTGTTTCAATGCATTACGATTCCTCGCCGCATCCGCCAATTCGAGACTGACAACGCGGCGACCAACTGGCCATAAAGAGATGGCAGCCAGTTTAAATGCCTGAAGACCGAATGGAATACCAATGATCGTCAGGCAATTGAAAATGCCCGCAATGATGTAGCCAAAGAAAAGGGTAATGCCGAACGTAAATGCCCAAAGAATATTAAAGATAAAGCCAATAGTGCCTGTTGCAGCAGTCGTGGCGGAAAGTTCCTTACCATCCAACTCCCGTACATGAACTACGGTCTTTCCAAATGGAAAAGCTGACATCTTGGCCATCTCAAGCGCAGCACGTGTAAGTGGCAGTCCGACAATGGAGATTGCAAAAACAACCGCCCCCATAAGCCAGACCAGCGCCAGTATAGCGCCACCGAATACAAACCAGATAACGTTGCCGACAAAACGCATTTCATAATCCCCGCTCTAAATGCAGTCTCACTAACTGGTGCTATGACAAATAAAAGCGGGCGCAACAATTCCCCAAAATCGGGTCGAAATTATTAGCTATTAAATTTAATCAAACATCACGGAGATGGAATCCGACTGCCAGTGCCATGGCAAATATTGCGAACGCTGCGATCTTCCAGAAATCGCCGCGCTGCTTCAGGCCCGGCAGGCCAAGCGGTTTGATGATGTGCAGTCCCATCAGAAGAACAAGCAGCACAGGTAGGATTTTGGTCACAAATCACCTCTCTGCCTCCTTGTGACGCAGACAGGTCGTCGCTGCAAGATGCGTGCAACAGACACAACCCTTTTACCGACAAGGTTCCATCTTCATCTTAAGTTTCATGGACGAGCCGCCGCCGGGCGGCGTAAACTGCATGCGGAGGTGATGAAAAGCGCATGGAGGAGATAGACCAAAACAGGTCGATCTTGCGCTTTCATCAGCAGACTAATCAGGAAGCGACAACCGCCCGACGGGTGGCGTTGCGCGTGCTTCTGGGAGGAAGAGCATGACTTCAAAATATGCCGAAACCTATGCCGCATGGCAGGCCGATCCTGAACGCTTCTGGGCTGAAGCGGCGCAGGCAATCGACTGGTTCAAGCCATGGGACCAGGTTTTTGCGGGCGACGAAGGTGTCTATGGACGTTGGTTCAAGGGTGCGCAGTGCAACACCTGCTATAATGCGCTCGACCGCCATGTCGCCAAAGGGCGCGGTGAACAGGTTGCGCTCATCTATGAAAGCCCTGTCACCGGCAAGGTGCGCAAATTCACTTATCGCGAACTGCTGGAAGAAGTGGAAGCGCTGTCCGCCGTCATGCTCGACAATGGTGTATCGAAAGGCAACCGCGTTCTGATCTATATGCCGATGGTTCCCGAAGCGGCTGTCGCCATGCTGGCATCGGCCCGTATCGGTGCCGTCCATTCCGTCGTCTTCGGCGGATTTGCCGCCACTGAACTCGCAACCCGTATTGACGACGCCAAGCCAGTGATGATCATCGCCGGTTCCTGCGGTATCGAGCCTACCCGTATCGTGCCCTATCAGGCCATGCTCGATAAGGCGATTTCACTTGCGCAGCACAAAGTCGATCATTGCATCATATTGCAGCGCGAGCAGCACCGGCACGAACCGGTAGCAGGACGTGACATCGACTATCGCGAGGCCGTTGATGCCGCGCGCGGTCGTCATGTTCCCTGCACGCCGGTTGATGCTACCGACCCGCTTTACGTACTCTACACATCCGGCACGACCGGCGAGCCGAAAGGCGTCGTGCGCGACAATGGCGGACACATGGTGGCGCTTGACTGGTCCATGAAGAATGTCTTCGGCGTGGAACCGGGACAAGTATGGTGGGCCGCATCCGATGTGGGTTGGGTGGTTGGCCATTCCTACATCGTTTATGCCCCGTTGATCCATGGCGCGACCAGCATCCTGTTCGAAGGCAAGCCTATCGGCACACCCGATGCTGGCACCTACTGGCGCATCATCGCCGAACATGGCGTTGAAGTGATGTTCACCGCACCAACGGCGCTGCGTGCAATCAAGAAAGACGACGCGGACGGCAATTTCGTACGTCACTACGACCTTTCAAAGTTCCGCGCCCTTTATCTCGCTGGCGAACGCGCCGATCCCGACACGATCCACTGGGCAGAAAATCTGCTGGGCTGCCCGGTGATCGATCACTGGTGGCAGACGGAAAGCGGCTGGCCGATGGTCGCCAATCCGCTCGGCCTCGGTCTTCTCGAAACCAAATACGGCTCACCCGCTGTCTGTCTTCCGGGTTACGATATCCGCGTGCTGGACGATGAAGGCCACGAGGTCGAGCGCGGCCAGCTCGGGAATGTTCTCATCAAGCTGCCCCTGCCGCCCGGTTGCCTGCCAACACTCTGGAACGCCGATGAGCGTTTCCGCAAAGCCTATCTGAACGAGTTCCCCGGCTACTATAAAACCGCCGATGCCGGCTACATGGATGTAGATGGCTATCTCTACATCATGAGCCGCACTGACGACATCATCAATGTCGCTGGCCATCGCCTGTCGACCGGGGCGATGGAGGAGGTACTCTCCAGCCATCCCGATGTTGCCGAATGTGCGGTGCTTGGTATTTCCGACCCGGTTAAAGGTCAGGTGCCTTGCGGCTTCCTCGTGCTGAAATCCAACATCGACCGCGATCCGCAAGAGGTCGAGAAGGAATGCGTCAGCATGGTGCGTGACGTCATCGGACCCGTTGCAGCCTTCCGGCTGGCGCTGACCGTAAAGCGTCTGCCCAAGACGCGGTCCGGCAAGATTCTACGGTCAACCATTCAGAAGATTGCCGACGGCGAAGAATGGAAGATGCCGGCCACAATTGACGATCCGGCTATTCTGGACGAAATCAGCACCGTTCTGCGCGAGCGTCACACCGGTCTCGCCTTCGCCTGATCTTAACCGTCCCGACTATTGACCGGCGGTTTCCGCCGGTCCACTCTCCATGCAAATTGGAGATCGATCATGCAATTAGAAGGCAAGGTGGCAATTGTCACCGGCGCTGCCCGCGGTATTGGCTATGCCATAGCAAAGCGCTTCCTGATGGATGGCGCAAGCGTAGTCCTGTCCGATATCGACAACGCCGCCGCCATGCGCGCAGCCAAGGATCTGGAGCAATTCGGCCCGGTTCGCCATATGGCGGCGGATGTGGGGGATAAGCTCGATGTCCACAATCTCCTGACCTTCACCATCACCAATCTGGGTGAGGTTGATATTCTCGTCAACAACGCGGGTATCGTGCATCAGGCGGATTTCCTTGACCTCAAGGAAGAGGATTTTGACCGTGTCATGCGTGTCAATCTCAAAGGCGCGTTTCTGTGCGGACAGGCCGTGGCAAAACGCATGGTGGAGCGAGTCGAATCGGGCGGTGATCCAGGCACGATCATCAACATGTCATCTGTCAACGCAATCTTCGGTCTACCGGAACAGCTTGCCTATTCCGTTTCCAAGGGCGGATTGAACCAGCTGACACGTACCATGGCAGTAGCGCTCGCCCGTTGGGGGATTCGCGTCAATGCCATCGGCCCCGGCTCCATCGAGACCGACATGCTTTCCGCCGTAAACACAGACGCCGATGCCCGCAACAGGATTTTATCAAGAACACCACTCGGTCGCATAGGCCAAGCCTCTGAAATTGCTTCGATAGCGTCGTTTCTGGCATCGCGGGATGCGAGCTATGTAACAGGCCAGACCATCTATGCGGATGGTGGACGCCTGCCCCTCAGCTATACAGCAGCACCACGCTATAAGGCATGATGTTGCGGCTTCGCTATATTAGGAAGATAATGAAATAAGGATTTGCTCCTGACAGAAAGCTGTCAGGAGGGGTGTGCGATACTGCGTATCCAAGGATGAGGGAGATTTCACCATGGCACTCGCAATCGCACCATTGATCGCAGTTTTGAAGGAATACAGGCGCAGGCATGATGAACGCCGTCGTTTCATTCGCACCGAGCGTGTGATCGACGGACTGCCGAAAGACCTGCGCAAGGATCTGGGCTGGCCGGATCGCTATCTGGAACAGCGTAACACCAAATACTGCAACGGAGAATAGAACGGAATGCGCCGTGCAGACCGCCTTTTCCAGATTGTTCAGCACCTGCGCGGTGGCAGGCTCGTCACCGCGCGCCAGCTGGCCGAGCGGCTGGAAGTCTCCGAACGCACCATCTATCGCGATATTTCCGATCTGCAGTCGACTGGCGTCCCCATCGATGGCGAAGCCGGTGTCGGCTATATTCTGCGGCAGGGCTTCGAACTCCCGCCGCTTATGTTCACGCGCGATGAAATCGTCGCTCTGGTTGCCGGGGCGCGCCTCATCCGCGCCTGGGGCGGCGTTTCCATGGCGCGTGGTGCAGAAGAGGCTCTGGTGAAGATCGAAGCTGTTCTGCCCAAGGAAGAACGCGCGCGCATCACGAGCACCCAGATACATGCGCCAACTGCCCGCATCAGCATGGACGAACGCCGCATCATCGACGCGGTGGAACGCGCCGTCGATCAGGGCAATGTACTCAATATCCGCTATCGAGATCTGGAATCGCGCGAAAGCGAGCGTGATATTCGCCCGCTTGGTCTGTGGTTCTGGGGTAAGGTCTGGACGGTTATCGGCTGGTGCGAATTGCGCAATGCTTTCCGCACATTCCGGACCGACCGTATCGTTGAGGCCAGCGACGCAGGCCGCCTCTTCCGGGCCGAACGCGGCAAAACGCTGGGCGATTTCTACCGCCTCATGGAACTGAGCGAATATAACGCTTTTAAAGACTGATCATTGCCTTCCAAGCCCAAGATGACCGCTAAGCCGTTTTGGGACTGGCTCTTCTACCGCTTTCCGAGCAGAATGAATTGTATGAACTTTCAAATGAGTTCGGTTCTGAAGCGATCTGGCTAACGTTGACGGTCGACAGATATGGCAAAATGCCCGTTCGGTTGATCTTTGAATCCGCGTCCTTGCTGCTGTTTCTACCGGTGTCACACTCAGAATATGTGGAACGGCTCTGCTTCGCACGCCGATATGCTTGAAGCAGATCGACGCGCGAAACTAGAGAGGAATTTTTGAACCCGGCTTATTTCGTCAGAGCGGCAATGCGATCAAGAGCGCTTCCAAAACCTTTGAGCGAGACCTTGAAAGCGACTGGCTGGCTGGGTTCAAGTGCGGTGGCAGTGATATTGAGATTAGCTGCCGTCTTGAGCTTACCGACTTGCTTGGCATCGAAAGAAAGTGGCGCCAGACAACCCTGCGGCAGGCAGGTCGAGAAGGTGAGCGCCGGTGCTTCTCCCTCGTCGATCTTCAATGTGGCGCCCTTCGCCAGATTCAATCCAAACGGCATCAAAAGCACGCCTTCAACCTTGCCGCCAGCGACATTGCGCAGTTCGACCGTCAGGACACGCTGGCCAGTCTGGGAGGAGTTCTGCATCTGGTTCATGATGCAGTTTGTGCTCTCTTTCTGCGCCTGGCAGGAGATGGACCAGTCCTGATAGGTTTCTGTGAGGGTGCTGGCGCCTCCGGGTAACGGCGCTGCGGAAGCTGTTGCCGTGAGAGCCAAGAATGCGGCGGCGGAGAAGAACGAATAACGATAGTTCATAGAAATGCCTTTGTGAAAATATTGTTTTGATGCGCCCCTGTAATGAATGCCAGGGACACTTGATTGTTTTCATCGCATACAGACGATGGTGGAAGTTCCATGCGACTGGCGAATGGGTTAGGGCGCGTTTCGATTTGATCGATTCAGATCGACACTTTGTTTATTTTAAAGCGCATCTTGTCCGAAAGCCGCTTCACACTTTTCGAGATACGCTCTAATTGACAGTAGCTTTCGTTTGCCCACGCAGTTGCTCAATCTGGGCTGTGATCTTGCTCAAATCCTCGTTGAGGAAGTCCTGCTCACGCTGGCGCAGCCATTGGTCCAGTTCCGGCTTGGTCGCTTGAGACGGCGCATTAGCGGCATTCAGCAGAAGAAGCGGAAAGGTTTCCTTGAGGAACTTTTCCCGGGCGCCACCCTTCTTTTCATCTATGGCGCAAACCATCGAGATCGCCGCATTGGCTATCGCCTCGGTTGCTTGCAGACGCGCTGCAAGGTTCAGAATCAATTGATGAAGGTGTTCAATATCGGTCATGGTTTTATCCTGACTGGCTGGTGTTGAATTCAAGTATGGAAATCAATCCGCGGCCCCGCGCAACCTTGTCCGTTGCGATGATCACGCTCTCAATACAGGGCACCCCGTACTACGCGATGCTAACGATGCCGGCCGTGCTGATGCCTGCGAACTACAGCAAAGCTTTCAGCGTAGGCAACTGTCCAGAAATATCCTCGATCAGAGGGGCAAATGCCGGCAGTACAAATCTTGGATATGGTCAGGCGCGTGCCAGGCCGCCACCTCAGATCGACGAACGGCTCGGACCGGATAAGGTCATCTCCCGCGTCAACAAAGGTCGCCATCGGTCTTTCCTTTCTGGCATTCAAAGTGAGGCTCCCAGTCCTCCATTGGAGTTTCGGGAGCCTCAGATTGCAGAGCTCGTAGCCCAAGCCTGGGTCTTACCACTTCAACTTGAAGCCGACGGTTGCCTTAAGAGCATAGCTGTCAGCGAAGTGATTGAGCGAGGTGTTGATCGAGCCCTCACCATAGACGGCGTATTTCTGGTCCGCCCATGCATAGGTGCCACCGGCGCCGATGCCTGCCCAGGTCTTGTCATTGTCGGTGTCGATATCAACACCGGCCACGTTGATACGCATTCCGCCAAGGAAGGACTGGTAAAGGTTGGCGACACCATAGACCGAGGTGTTGACCATGAGGCCGTCTTCACCCGTCCAGTCGTTGCGGTAGTTTGCAGCAAGGCCAAGACGCGCCGTCAGGCTGTTTGAATTGTCGAGGCCGACCCGGTTGTGTTGATTTTCGCTGAGAACTGACCCGGTTTTTCCACCGAGATTTGACCCGCTCTTTAAGTATTGTTTGGGTCTGCGGTATTGGTCAAGGTTCCGGTTTTCTCCTTTGCTTTTTGGGGTTCATGCGCTGAACTGTTTTTGAAACGGAAGCTGTCGTTTCCGGTTTCCAGGATGTGGCAATGGTGGGTGAGCCTGTCGAGCAACGCAGTGGTCATTTTTGCGTCCCCGAATACGCTCGCCCATTCACTGAAGCTGAGGTTGGTGGTAATAATGACGCTCGTGCGCTCGTAGAGTTTGCTCAGCAGATGGAATAGAAGCGCACCACCAGACGCACTGAATGGCAGGTATCCGAGCTCGTCGAGAACGACGAGATCGGAATAGATGAGCCGATTAGCGATCTGTCCGGATTTGCCTTGAGCTTTCTCCTGCTCCAGCGCATTGACCAGTTCGACGGTTGAGAAGAAGCGGACCCGTTTGTGATGGTGCTCAATTGCCTGCACTCCGATGGCCGTAGCGATATGGGTCTTGCCCGTACCGGGTCCGCCAACGAGAACGATGTTGTTTGCATCATCGAGAAAGTCACCTCGATGAAGTTGCCGGACCAGTACTTCGTTTATCTCGCTGCTTGCGAAATCAAATCCATTGAGATCGCGATAGGCTGGAAAGCGAGCGGCTTTGAGCTGATACGCGACCGATCTGACTTCACGCTCTGCCGTTTCTGCCTTGAGGAGCTGCGAGAGAACTGGAATGGCGGCCTCGAATGCCGGCGATCCTTGTTCAGTTAGTTCACCGACGGCCTGCGCCATGCCATGCATTTTGAGTTGCTTGAGCATGATGACAATGGCACCGCTTGCTGGATTATGACGCATGACGGGTTTCCTTCTTTCTTAAGGTATCGTAGCGCTCGACATCGGCCTTGGGCTCATTGCTGAGCGTGAGTGCCTGCGGTGCATTGATCTCGGGCGGCGTAAAGGATTTGCCATCCACCAGACGATGAAGAAGATTCAGGATATGGGTCTTCGTCGGAACGCCGGACTTCAGCGCCATATCGACGGCCACCAGCACGGCCTGTTCGTCGTGCTGAAGAACAAGAGCGAGAATATCGACCATTTCTCTGTCGCCTCCCGGCTTCTTCAGGAGATATAGCTGGAGTGTGCGAAAGGCTTCTGGAAGGTCGGTGAAAGGAGCGCCATTGCGAAGAGCACCGGGCTTTCGTTGCACGACGGCCAGGTAATGTCGCCAGTCATAAACGGTTTGCCCGGGTCCTTGATGTGAGCGGTTAAAGATGCGCAAATGCTCACAGATGACCTGGCCTTCCGCGACGACGACAACACGATCTGGATAAACCCTCAGGCTGACTGGGCGATTGGCGAAAGACGCCGGAACGCTATACCGGTTGCGCTCCAGATGGACGAGGCAGGTCGGCGATACGCGCTTGGTGTATTCGACAAAGCCATCGAAAGGTCGGGAGGCTGGCATGAGCGATTGTGCTTCTTCCGCCCAGGCATCGGCGATAGTACCGCGCACCTTTCCATGGGGCGTCATTGACCAGAAGGCTCTACAACGCTCTTCCAGCCAGTCATTCAAGGCGTTCAGTGATGGAAAACGCGGTATAGGTTGCCAAAGCCTGTGGCGGGCATCCTGGACATTCTTCTCGACCTGTCCTTTCTCCCAGCCGGAAGCAGGGTTGCAGAACTCAGGCTCGAACAAATAATGGCTGGCCATGGCCTGAAAGCGTATATTGACGTCACGCTCCTTGCCACGTCCAACCTTGTCGATGGCCGTGCGCATGTTATCGTATATTCCGCGTCGAGGAACGCCACCGAATACCCGGAAGGCATGGTTGTGGGCGTCAAACAACATCTCATGTGTCTGCAGGAGATAGGCGCGTACAATAAAGGCTCTCGAATAGCTGAGCTTGGTATGAGCAACCTGCAACTTCATTCGCTCACTGCCGATGATAGCCCAATCTTCCGACCAATCGAACTGGAAGGCCTCACCCGGTTCAAAGCTCAACGGCACAAAGGTCCCTCGGCCTACTGTCTGCTGCTGTTGGTGCTGATCAGCGCGCCATTCCCGCGCAAAGGCGGCCACACGGCCATAGGAACCTTCATAGCCAAGGGCGGCGAGGTCCGCATGCAACTGCTTTATCGTACGTTTCTGCTTACGAGACTTCTTTGCCTCTGTTCTCAGCCAGATTACCAGACGGTCGGCAAATGGATCGAGTTTACTTGGTCGCTCGGGAACCTGAAACTTCGGCTCCACGTTACCGAGACGAAGATATTTGCGAATGGTGTTCCGGGATAAGCCCGTACGGCGGCAAATCTCTCGGATCGATAGTTGATCCCGGAAATGCCAGCGCCGGATGACGCTCAATAATGCCATGTCGATCACTCCATAGCCCTCGCTGAAAACGCACGAGGGAAGGTTCAAACATGGGTCACTTCTCAATGGAAATATCGCCCCAAACCGGGTCAGTTCTCAGCGAAAATCAACACTTCCCGAGAAACGAGGGTCCGGGTGTTCTCGTCGCGGAATTTTCCAGCAAAGCAGCAATCGTTCATGCCGTAAGGCCCCTTGGCAAAGCGCGTTGCAACGCGCAAAAAGACATCTCTAATCAACAATATAGTGAAACATCATTTTCCAGCTCATAATAAAAGTCGGAATCATGGTCACTATTTTTAAAATAATCCTGTTATTTCATCAAAGGATGCTAGCAGTCAATGCCTTAAAAAGCCGTTTAAGCTCTATTATATTTTACTTATACTTATAAAATATCTATTTATATTATAATTCTCTTTTATATTGCGCAGATGTTGGGGGAGCAGGGTGCGTGCGCCTGAAAATGCGAAGTGCTCATACCGGTATATCAACCACAGGCTGATTTCTTATCTTGATCCGATTAGAGCGCGTTTCGATCAGACTGGATCAGATCGGCGCTTTTCTTAACAAGGCGTGGCAGGACGCTCTGCTGATGCCTTGAAAAACTCGATTGCCACAACACCCATTGCCGGAAGCAAGGCCGCAGCTTGAGCCAACAAAAAAGCCCGGCTATGAAGCCGGGCTTTTTTGCATCTCGGTAAAACGGTTTCCCGTCCCGACTATTCTTCTTCTTCTTCGTCCGGCGTCGAGCTCTTGAGCGAAGAGAGCTTGGCGAAAACCTTGTCCGCGTCGAGCTCTTCTTCTGCAGGCTGTTCGTCACGATAGTCGAAATTCTCGGTCGCGGAGGCTGGCAGCAAAGTGCTATCCGATTCCGGTGTTGCCGGACGGTTGCGGGAGGCGCGTTCGACTTCGATGTCGAGATCGATCTGCGAGCAAAGGCCAAGCGTTACCGGGTCCATCGCCGTCAGATTTGCCGAGTTCCAGTGCGAACGATTGCGAATCTGTTCGATGGTCGACTTGGTCGTACCGATCAGACGTGAAACTTGGGCATCCTTCAGCTCGGGGTGATTGCGCACCAGCCAGAGAATCGCATTCGGGCGATCCTGACGCTTGGAAAGCGGCGTGTAACGCGGGCCCTTGCGCTTGGCTTCCGGCACGCGAACCTTCGGTTCGGAAAGCTTCAGGCGATAATATGGATCTTTTTCACCCTTCGCGATCTCTTCGCGCGAAATCTGACCCGTGATGACCGGGTCCAGACCCTTGATGCCCTGAGAGGCTTCACCGTCGGCAATAGCCTTCACTTCCAGCGGGTGCAGCTTGCAGAAAGCGGCAATCTGGTCAAAAGACAGCGCCGTATTATCGACAAGCCAAACGGCCGTTGCCTTCGGCATAAGAAGCTGGGTGGCCATTAGATATAATCCTTCTGTTCGTCCGCTCCGGTGGCGCGGGACGTGGGCAAAACCACAATTTCCGGGAAATCACGGCCTATATATCGTTTTTTTGTCGCCAGAGCAAGAATGGCTCTGAAGCTTAAGCGATATCGAGCACAATCTTGCCAATATGCCTTCCCTCCTCCATGCGTTCATGCGCACGCCAGGCATCTTTCAGCGAAAAGATCATGTCCATCACCGGCGCGACGCGTCGTTGCGCCAGAAGCGGCCAGACTTTTGTCTCCAGTTCCCGCGCAATGCCAGCCTTGAAGTCAACCGGTCGCGGACGCAGCGTGGAGCCGGTATGGGTCAGACGCTTGGTCATCAATATTGCGAAATTGGCCGTGGCCTTCGCGCCGTTGAGAAAAGCAATCTGCACGATGCGGCCATCCTCGGCTGCAGCCTTGTAATTGCGGTCAACATAATCGCCGCCGACCATATCGAGAATCACATTGGCGCCTTTGCCCCTGGTCACTTCCTTTACGACCTCGACAAAATCCTCTTGCCCGTAATTGATGGCGCGATCTGCTCCGAGTTTCAGGCAGGCTTCGCATTTTTCTTTCGAGCCCGCCGTTGCAATGACGGTCGCACCAAATGCCTTTGCAAGCTGGATAGCCGTCGTGCCGATACCGGACGAGCCGCCGTGAACCAGAAAAACCTCGCCCTTCCTCAGCCCGCCGCGCTCGAACACATTGTGCCAGACGGTGAAGAAAGTTTCAGGGATCGCCGCCGCTTCGATGTAGCCATAGCCGGCAGGCAAGGGCAGTGCGTTGGTTTCATGCGCGACGGCATATTCAGCGTAGCCGCCGCCCGCCAGCAGTGCGACCACCTGATCGCCGGTCTTGAACCGCTTGACCCCGCTGCCCATGGCAACAATGTCACCGGCAATCTCCAGTCCCGGAATATCCGATGCGCCGGGTGGCGGCGCATATTGTCCCTGTCGCTGCAGGACGTCCGGTCGGTTAACCCCGGCGGCGCGTACCCGCACCAGAATTTCACCTTCCTTGGGTTCAGGCACCGAGCGCTGAACGGGTCGAAGCATATGGGCTCCGCCCGGTTCGGAGATTTCGATAGCAGTCATCTGGGAAGGCAAGTCGGCCATCATATTCAAAACTCCATTCAGATTTCTGGCCCTACGCATCGTCGCAGAAATGCCGCACGGCGGATGCAAGACGTCACGTTAGGGAAATCGTCATCGATTTTCTCAAATATATATGCGACGATTCAAGGTGTTAAATCTTTTCTGAGCCATCATTGACCACGGAGGACGGCTATGAGCGGTTTCGATGAGGATGTGGTAAAGCCCCGCAACAGCGTGGCGCTAAGCGAAGAGGAGCTATCGCTGCTTTCGGTCATCGAGATCGACCAGCGCATAGCCCTGCTGCAATCCGAAATAGAGCGATTGAAGACAGAACGCCTCAAGAAGGGCGATAGCCGCGCTGCGGCAGAAGCATTGTTTCGATAGGAATGGGGTCGTCAACGGAAATGGATACCGGAGCACGCAGCCGGAACCATTTCCGGGCGACGCGCTTTAGGAACAACAATCATTGATCTCAGCGATCACTCATCAGCCTCAGCACTGACAATTCGGCTTCAGACTTCGGGAATAGAGTTTTGCGCATTTACATTCAGGTTCTGGCCCTCCTCTGCGGCACAGCCTTCCTTCTCATAGCTTCGGGACTTCACGGTCTTCTATTGCCGCTGCGCGGCGGTGTGGAAGGTTTCTCAGTGGCATCGCTCGGCATGCTCGGCACGACCTGGGCAGGCGGCTTCGTTGCCGGTTGTCTGTTCGCACCGCGTCTTGTGCGCCGCGTCGGTCATGTACGGGCATTCGGTTGCTTTGCCGCATCAGCTGCGGTCATCGCCCTGCTTTCCGGCATCTTCGTGGATGCCACGATCTGGGTGATCCTGCGCGCCTTCACCGGCTTTTCGATGGCTGGCGCCTTCATGGTCATTGAAAGCTGGTTGAATGAGCGTGCGACCAACGAATCGCGCGGCAAGATTTTCGGCATGTACATGATGGTCAACTACGGAGCCACCATGTCCGGCCAGATGCTGGTAGCAGCAGGCGACGTACGCTCCGATCATCTGTTCATGATAAGCGGCATATTCTTCTGCCTGGCTCTCATCCCGACCGCGATCTCCACAGCCGTCAGCCCCAAGCCACTGACGGAAGTGCAGCTTGATCTCAAGGCGCTCTACAATAACTCACCTGCAGCTTTCGTAGGTTGCATCCTGATCGGCATCGCCAATGGCGCCTGGGGTACGCTCGGAGCTGTCTTCGGTGCGAAGTCCGGCATTTCTACCACCGAAATCGCCTTGATGGTCAGTGTCACCATTGCAGCTGGTGCCTTGATGCAGATTCCGATCGGACGCATTTCCGATCTGGTCGACCGGCGTTTCGTTCTGGCAAGCGTTGCGGCGCTGGCGGCACTGGTTGGCCTCATCGCCTTCCTCGTCTCTCCATCCAGCGGCCCTGTCATCATTACGATGACCGGATGCTATGGCGCACTTGCCTATGCACTCTATCCCGTTGCCGTCGCCCACGCCAACGATCATGCGACATCGGAAAGCTTTGTGAAAGTATCGAGCGGGCTTTTGCTGCTTTACGGCTTCGGCACTATGCTCGGACCACTGCTGGCAGCAGCAGCCATGGATATTTTCTGGCCATCCGGCCTCTTCGCCATCACCATGCTCGCGCATATTTCCATCACCGGCTATGCGTTGTTCCGTTCCCGCAAGCGTGCATCCGTCCCGAAAGAAGAGAAAGACCAGTTCAAGAGCATGCCTTCCGAACGTGGAGCAACACCGGAAGCGCTGAACCTCGATCCAAGAGCTGAGACAGAAGGGTGACGGGCGCTGAAAATGACCGTCGATAAATAGAGCCGGTTAAATAGTTGAATCAATATGTTCGGCGGCTGTGTCACAGCCGCCAATGCTGAATTTTGGCATCTTCGCTTTGGAATGCAAACTGCATTCACGACAAAGAAATACCAGCTCGCCAGAGCCGTTCGGTCTCCAATGTCGATGGCTTGAGACGCCTTATCAAACCGCGATCTAAGCGCGGCTTCCCTGTTAGTGACGTGTTACCTGGGATCTCAGTTTTTCAATCTGGTCCTTGAGCATAAGCTTCTTGCGCTTGAGAGATGCAACGTGCAGGTCGTCCATTGCCGGTGACGCTATGGCTTCGGAAATTTCCTGCTCCAGAGCGCCGTGCTTTTTTTCGAGCGTGGCAAGATGGGACTCGATAGCCATCATCAGATCTCCTTTGGTTGATTTCCCTTATTTACGGAACAGCGCAGACCTCGTTTGTCCGTTTACCCGCTATCCCGTCATTCAACCTGCATGAACGCCCGGCACACCTCCTGTATTCCGGGCCAAACACGCAGTCCCGGCTGCCAGGGATACGGTATATTTGTCGCCTTCGACAGCCGCCGTCCATGACAGAACCATGACAGTTTGGCATGAGTTTGGTGCAAAGTCGATTTTGTCGTGGTAGCATTTTCCTGACGCGAAAAATGTGATAAGGGCTTCGCCGGAAACGGGCTGACGCCGCACCTTTTATGGTTTGGCGCGGCCCGTAAAACTATTCAACAGAACGGGGCACCGCATGTCCGATCAGGAACAGGCCGAAATCAGATTGGCCGTCGCACGACTGAAACAGGAACACGCGGATTTCGATGCTGCCATAAACGCCATGATAGCGGTTGGCTGCGACCAATTGCGCGTCCAGCGCATGAAGAAGAAAAAACTCGCAATCAAGGACAAGCTGCAGGAGATGGAAGATCGGGTGATCCCCGACATCATCGCCTGAATGTCCATAATGATCGATGACAGAGCCGGGGTTCGCCCGGCTTTATCATTTTAATATCACCCGAAACATGCACGAAAGAAGCGGAGCAGGAAGATCAATGAGCGTTACTGCCGATGTCGCCATCATCATGGGAAGCCAGTCCGACTGGGAAACCATGCGCCATGCAGCGGACACACTGGAAGCACTCGGCATTTCCTTCGATGCCCGGATCGTTTCCGCGCATCGCACGCCTGACCGGCTCGTTGCCTTTGCCAAAGGCGCCAAGGCGGAAGGGTTCAAGGTCGTTATCGCAGGTGCGGGCGGCGCGGCTCACCTGCCCGGCATGGCTGCAGCCATGACACCGCTGCCTGTCTTCGGCGTTCCGGTCCAGTCCAAGGCCCTTTCGGGTCAGGATTCGCTCCTCTCCATCGTGCAGATGCCAGCTGGCATTCCCGTCGGCACGCTCGCCATCGGTCGCGCCGGTGCGGTCAACGCCGCCCTTCTCGCCGCCGCCGTTCTGGCGCTTTACGATGAGGCGCTTGCAGCCCGCCTCGATGAATGGCGCACTGCGCAAACGGAAAGCGTGGCTGAGCGCCCTTCAAACGAGGCCTGATATGAACAACTCCGCACTCAATTCTGCACTCCGGCCCGGTGCAACGATCGGCATCATCGGCGGCGGTCAGCTCGGCAGAATGCTTGCCATGGCCGCAGCACGTCTCGGTTTTGAAACGGTGATCCTGGAGCCACAGGCCGATTGCCCGGCAGCACAGGTTGCCAATCGCCAGATCATTGCCGCCTATGACGATCCGAAAGCGCTTGGAGAACTTGCAGCAGCGTCCGACGTCATTACCTACGAGTTCGAGAACGTGCCGGTCAGCGCTGCCGACAGGCTGGCCGAAATCGCTCTGGTCTTTCCTCCCCCGGCAGCGCTTGAAGTCTCGCAGGATCGCTTTACGGAAAAGCAGTTCCTCAACTCCAGCGACATCGAGACGGCACCCTGGCGTCTTGTGGACGATGAAGAGACCCTGATTGCAGCTCTGGGCGCACTTGGCGAGCGCGGCATCCTGAAAACGCGGCGTCTTGGTTATGACGGCAAGGGACAGGTCCGCCTGACATCACTCGACGAGTCCGAAGCTCACAAGGCGATTCTCGCGATCAATCGTGCCCCGGCCATCCTCGAAGGCTTCGTCGATTTCGAGCGCGAAGTTTCGGTGATCGCAGCACGTGACCGCTCTGGCAATGTCGCAATCTTCGATATTGCCGAAAACGTTCACAAGGACGGCATCCTTGCGACTTCGACCGTACCGGCTGCCGTTTCCAAAAACACGGCAGAAGCAGCCCGCAAGGCCGCTGCAAAGCTTCTGAACGGGCTTGATTATGTCGGTGTGCTCGGACTTGAGTTCTTCGTCCTGAAGGATGGCACGCTACTGGCAAACGAATTCGCCCCGCGTGTCCATAATTCGGGCCACTGGACGGAAGCGGCCTGCGCCATTTCGCAATTCGAACAGCATATCCGCGCCATCGCCGGTCTGCCTTTGGGTAACACCGACCGGCATTCGGATTGCGTGATGGAAAACCTGATCGGCGACGATGTCGAGAAGGTGCCAGCGATTCTCTCTGAAAAGGATGCCGTGCTGCATCTTTACGGTAAAAAGGAAGCACGTCCGGGCCGCAAAATGGGCCATGTGACGCGCATTCACCCCTGCGGGAAATAATGTTCATCGGGAATCCCGTCGATTCCCGATGAATCTTTGCCACCTGCCAAGAATTTCAGCTCCAGTGCCCTGAATCTGCGGCTCAGGAGTTGACATTTGCCTGAAACCTTGTGTATTTCGGCCAACCCTTCGGGCATCTAACAGTGCCTGTAATCAATTGGCGCCTCGAGCGCCTGTTTTTATGAAGCCCCGCGGCATCTGCACGTCAACGGGCCAACAAGACCGGTGATTGACATGAAGATCAAGAACTCGCTTAAAGCGCTCAAGGGCCGTCATCGTGACTGCCAGCTGGTCCGCCGCAAGGGCCGCGTTTACATCATCAATAAGACCGCCCCGCGCTACAAGGCTCGTCAGGGCTAATCTTATTTCTGATTTTGCATTTGACGTTTCGCTGCGCATGGTAAAATCTATGCGCATGCGGAACGTTTTTGCATGTCTGGTTTCTTTTTCTGTGCTCGCGTCGCTTGGTACGACGGTGCCGCTTGCTTATGCCGAAGTGGCACCCGGCAAAATACCGCTCACCGCACCTCTGACACCCGTTCAAACCGGTCCCGACAGCGAACAGAAACCTGCCCCCGAAAAGCCCGCACCAGCGACCGCCCAGACGCCTGAAGAGCGTCTCGACAAGCTCTTTGCCGATCTTCGCCGTACAACGGACGAAGCCAAGGCGCGGCGCATTGCTTCACAGATCAATACGCTGTGGTCGCAGTCAGGCAGCGCAACAGTCGATCTCCTGATGCAATGGGCTAATGCGGCGATGCTCGAGCGGCGTTATCCCTCGGCAATCGACTTCCTGAATGAAGCGATCGCGCTCGACCCGGAATATGCGGAGGCCTGGAATCGCCGCGCTACGGTCTATTTTCTGCAAAAAGACTACGCCCACGCCATGTACGATATCAATCGTACCCTGGAGCTGGAACCGCGCCATTATGGCGCCCTGACCGGCATGGCGGCCATCTTGCGCTTGCGCGGCCTCAAGGAACAGGCACTAAAAGCCTATGAGCAGGCTCTCATCGTCTATCCGATGATGCGCGACGCACAGAAGAACTTCAACGATTTGGCCGACGAACTGACGGATACGCGGACTTAGAGCCTGTTCCAGAAGTCGCCTGTATCGCTTTTTGATTCAGGCTCTTAGAACGGCTCCGGCTTACCCCCAAAACATTCTCAAAATTCATCAAGACCAAAACAAAACGCACTCCGAAGGAGCGCGTTTCTTTAAATGCTATCTGCCATAACTGGATGAGATTGCGGCTGTGGCGAGCCGGAATCGACGATGGGCGCTTTAGCGACCAAACTGGTGGAGTTTGAGAGCCCGAGCGGAATGTACTTCCACGCATAGTCCCGAGAAGTCGCAGAATTTTCGGATTAGACTATGCGTCAAAGAAATACACATGAGCACCGGCAGCGCAGAACAACGCCATTTGCCGGCCGTCACGGCTGGCATATCTTCAGTTTAAATGCCTGACTTTCCGTCTGGTCCAATATAGGCGATGCGCAGCATGTTGGTCGCGCCCGGCGTGCCGAATGGGACACCTGCGGTAATGATGACGCGGTCGCCAGCTTTGCCAAATTCTTCATGGAAGACAATTTCGCAGGCATGGTTGACCATATCTTCCAAATCATGCGCATCGGCGGTCACCACGCAATGCAGGCCCCAGACGAGGGACAGCTTGCGTGCAGTATCGACGACCGGCGACAGGGCGATGATCGGCGTGCGCGGACGCTCGCGAGCGGCGCGCAGACCGGTCGTGCCTGAAGCGGTGTAGGTGACGATGGCCGAAAGCTTCAACGTCTCTGCGATCTGGCGTGCAGCAAGCGAAATCGCGTCGGCACCCGTTGGTTCTGGCGCAGCACGCTGCGCATCGATGATGGTCGAATAGGTCGGTTCCTTTTCAACCTGTTCGGCAATGCGGTTCATGGTGGCAACGGCTTCGACCGGATATTGGCCCGAAGCCGATTCCGCCGAAAGCATGATCGCATCGGCGCCTTCAAACACAGCGGTTGCAACGTCGGACACTTCGGCGCGGGTCGGAACCGGAGCTGTGATCATGGATTCCAGCATCTGCGTCGCGACAACAACCGGCTTGCCCGCGCGGCGCGCCTTGCGGGTAATCTGCTTCTGAATGCCTGGAACGCTTTCAAGTGGCACTTCAACGCCAAGATCACCGCGCGCAACCATCAATGCGTCCGAAAGCTCGATGATTTCATCGAGACGCGTCACGGCTTGCGGCTTTTCGATCTTCGACATGAGGCCGACCTTGCCGCGCGAAACCTTGCGTACCTCGGCCAGATCTTCCGGACGCTGGATGAAGGAAAGCGCAACCCAGTCAATTTCTTCCTTCAGGACGGCATCGAGATCCTTGCGGTCCTTTTCCGTCAGCGCACCGACGCCGAGCGTCGTGTCCGGCAGGCTGACGCCCTTGCGGTCCGAAATACGCGTTCCGGAAATCACCTTGCAGCGGATCGACTTGCCGTCGCTCGCCTCGGCGACCAGATGCAGCTTGCCATCGTCGATCAGCAGGCGATGACCCGGTTCGACAGCTTCAAGAATTTCCGGATGCGGAAGATAGACGCGATGTTCATCGCCGGGCGCTTCGTTGTTGTCGAGGGTGAAGGTCTGGCCGGGAACGAGATCGGCTTTACCGTCCTTGAACTTGCCAACACGCAGCTTCGGGCCCTGAAGGTCGGCCAGAATGCCGATAGGACGGCCCAGTTCCTTTTCCACATTACGGATGCGCTTGACGAGGGTGCGCATCAGGTCATGGTCGGCATGACTCATATTGATGCGGAACACATCCGCGCCTGCCTCAAACAGCTTGCGGATGACGGCTTCTTCACCCGATGCCGGACCTAGCGTGGCGAGAATCTTGACCTTGCGGTTGCGCTTCATTGACTATTCGTTCCTGTAACGGTGGGATTTGCTGTCGGCGTTTCATCGGTGAGCTGAACCATCCAGCTCGATTGTTCCCCGGTGTCGTATTCCTGGAAGCCGTTGCGCTGGAAACCGCGCGCGAAGCAATCCTGGACGCCAGTAATACGGAATTCTTTCTCGGCCACGCACATATTGACCTTGCCCTCCCAGCGTCCGCCGCCCTGAGCGTCTTCTGCATAGAGGTAATAATAGCGCGATGTCAGCGGCCCCTCGATGAGGGTTTTGCAGCTTGATCCGTCGATATGCCACCAGCCTTCGGTCACCCAGCCGGTTTTGGCTCTGTAGCCGATGGACACACCAACCAGGTTCTGGGTTGCATTGCATACGCGGAAATCCGCACGAGCCTCTATGGATGTCATGCCCAGCGCAGTCATCAGCACACCGGCAAACAAAACTAGAGATAGTGGAAGTCGCATACGCAGAACCCCTTCAGCCCGCTATCGGTTTTATCGAACAATTTATATTGCACAGGGAAATCCCATCTCGGGCAAATCCCATTTCGGGTCGCTCTCTTTTCGGCAGTTTCGCCTTTGATGTCAACGCAATCCCATTGAGAACAGGTACTCTTCATCAAAGAATGATCGTTGCAATCCGGGCTTTCTCATGACAGACCTGAAACAGCTTCCCGCACAACACAGAAATAATCCCCTTATTTAGCCTCGGATTTCGCTCCATGCCGCTTCAATCCGGATCAACCGCTTCGTCGCCGTTCTCGCCAGCACATAGTGTCGACGGCGATTTTAGTCTCGGCCTGCTCCTGACCGCCGATCATGCACGGCGTGATGTTCCAGCCGAATATGGCACGCTTGGTTTGCGGACAAGTGAATTCGACCGGCATATCGCTTATGACATTGGCGTCGAGAATCTGACCCGCAAACTGGCAACCTGCCTGAACGTGCCTGCCGTCCTTGGCGGCTTTTCGCGCCTTTTGATCGATCCCAATCGTGGTGAAGACGACCCGACGCTTATCATGCAATTGTCCGATGGGGCGGTCATTTCCGGCAATTACCCAATGTCGGCAGGTGAACGCGAGGAACGGCTTGAACGCTTCTATCGTCCCTATCACGACACGGTCGCGCGAGCGAGCGAGCGCGTGGTGGCTGAAAGCGGGGCAGCGCCTTTCATCGTCTCGATCCATTCCTTCACGCCGCGCTGGAAGGAAAAGGCCCGCCCCTGGCAGATCGGCCTTCTCTGGGACAAGGACGACCGCGCCGTAAAGCCGCTTTTGTCGCTGCTGCGTGAAAACGTCGATCTGACGGTTGGCGACAACGAACCTTATGACGGTGCCCTCAAGAACGATGCCATGTATCGCCACGCGACGGCAAAGGGCTTCGCCCATGTCCTGATCGAGGTACGACAGGACCTGATTGCCGATGACAAAGGAGCAGCTGAATGGGCTGACAGGCTGGCGCCAATGATCGCGCACATCAACACCTTGCCCGGCATTCATGCGGCCCAGCATTTCGGCTCGCGTGCTGATCGCAGTGAGTAACAGGCCTGTCAGGAGAGGCTTTACCCGCTATCCACAGGGCTTGACCCGCCAAATCGGGTCGTGCATCGAAAAAGGCTCTTAATTTTGCCTGCGACTCGCGGGAAAAACGGTCCAGACTTTCGATAAGCGGTTTTCGCGCAATGCGTGTCCGCATCATCACAGATTTTGAATTGGAGAACTCCTCGTGAGCGACGACATTACCAGCGAAGCCCAAACCATTGCTGTCGGCCAGTTGCGTGCTTTCATCGAGCGCATCGAGCGCCTGGAAGAAGAAAAAAAGACTATCGGTGACGATATCAAGGAAGTTTACGCGGAATTGAAGGGCTCGGGGTTTGACAGCAAGGTCGTGAGGACCATTATTCGTCTGCGTAAAAAAGAAGACCATGAACGTCAGGAAGAAGAAGCCATGCTGCAGCTTTATATGGATGCGCTTGGCATGAGCTGATTTCGGCTCTTCCCGGAGCCTTCCTTCTTCCCGAAATCGAAACCCGACGGATCGCCCGCGATTCGTATTCAGAGGAAGGGGATAAGGTCTATGGAGTTCAGGAAGCTCGGACGTACCGAACTCAATGTTTCGCCGCTTTGCTTCGGCGGCAATGTATTTGGATGGACGGTCGATGAAGCGACGTCTTTTTCGCTTCTCGACCGTTTTGTCGATGCCGGATTCAATTTCATCGACACAGCGGATGCTTATTCGGCCTGGGCACCCGGAAATGTGGGCGGCGAATCCGAAACCATTATCGGCAACTGGCTGAAATCTCGCGGCCTGCGCGACAAAGTCGTCATTGCCACCAAGGTTGGGTCCGAGATGGGGCCTGACGAAAAAGGTCTTTCCCCGGCCTATATCCGCAAAGCGGTCGATGCCTCCCTCAAACGGCTGCAGACGGATTATATCGATCTCTATCAATCGCACTGGGACGATCCCGAAACACCGTTCGAAGATGTGCTCGGTACCTATAAGGAACTGATCGACGCAGGCAAGGTGCGCGCCATCGGTGCGTCCAATCTCACGCCTGAGCGACTGACTGAAGCGCTTGATGTCGCCCGGACCAACAATCTGCCACGCTATGAAAGCCTGCAGCCTCTTTATAATCTCTATGATCGAGCAGATTTCGAAAATGGGCTAGAGAAAATCTGCCACGAAAACGAACTCGGCGTTATTTCCTATTATTCGCTCGCAGCAGGGTTCCTGACCGGGAAATACCGTTCCGCTGACGATCTTGGACAAAGCGCCCGCGGCAAATCAGTCGAAAAATATCTGACGGATCGTGGTTCGCGGATCATAGCGGCACTCGATGACGTAGCACGAAATCTCGATGTCACGCTTGCGCAGGTTGCAATCGCATGGCTCATCGCGCAGCCGTCAGTCACAGCCCCTATTGCCAGCGCCACACGCTCGGCTCAGCTCGGTGAGCTGATCACCGCAGCCGAACTGAAACTCAGCGACGATGAAATCGCCTTGCTGAACAAGGCGAGCAGTTAAGTTCGAAGATTATGTCGAAGGGTAGCCCTACCCTTCGATTTCCTCTCGCAGCATTTCCAGCTCCAGCCATTCTTCTTCCATGGCCGCATTTTCGGAGCGCTTCTTCTCAAGAAGATCGGCAGTCTTGGCAAAAAGCGCCGGGTCCTTGGCATAAAGCTGCGGATCGGCGAGCTTGCCTTCCAGCACTACGATTTCCTTCGAGAGAGCGTCCATCTTGCCGGGCAGCGTTTCGAGCGCGAATTTCTGCTTGTAGGAAAGCTTGCGCTTTTCCTCACGCTTGGGCTGCGGCGCATCCTCTTCCGACTTCTCGTCACTGCGGACGCCTGAGACCTTGACCGAGCGACGGCTCAAGGCCTGCTCCTTGCGCTGCGCCATCATATCGGCATAGCCGCCTGCATATTCGAGCCAGCGCCCGTCACCTTCCGGTGCAATCACCGACGTAACCGTGCGATCCAGAAAATCACGGTCGTGGCTGACCAGAATGACTGTACCGGGAAAACCTGCAACCAACTCCTGCAGCAGATCGAGCGTTTCCATATCAAGATCGTTGGTAGGCTCGTCGAGGATAAGCAGGTTGGCGGGCCGCGCCAAAACACGGGCCAGCATCAACCGCGCACGTTCACCACCGGAAAGCTCCCGAATGGGGGTACGCGCCTGTTCCGGCTGGAACAGAAAGTCCTTCATATAGGACACGACATGCCGCTGTTCGCCGTTGACGACAAGGCTTTCGCCGCGCCCATCCGTCAGATAATGCGCCAATGTCTCATCCAGATTGAGACTTTCGCGCTTCTGGTCGAGTTCGGCCATTTCGAGATTGACGCCAAGCCGCAACGTTCCGGAATCCGGCGCAAGCTTGCCAGTCAGAAGCGACAGAAGCGTGGTCTTTCCGGCACCATTGGGTCCAACGAGACCGATACGATCGCCGCGCTGCACCCGGATCGAAAAATCCTTTACCAGAACACGCTCGCCATAGGCCTTGCTCAACCCCTTGGCTTCGATCACCAGCTTGCCGGATTCCTTGGTATCGCTTGCCGCCAGTACCGCCGTCCCTTGTGCCTTGCGATGATTGCGAAAATCGGCACGCATGGAATGCAGTTCGCCGAGACGGCGCATATTGCGCTTGCGGCGCGCCGTAACGCCATAACGCAGCCAATGCTCCTCGCGCGCAATCTGCCGCCCCAGCTTGTGATGGTCGCGCTCTTCCTCTTCCAGCACCTTGTCGCGCCATTCCTCGAAATGGCCAAAGCCCTGCTCAAGACGACGCGTAAGACCGCGATCCAGCCAGACCGTCGCCCGGCTGACATTTTCCAGAAAGCGGCGGTCATGCGAGATCAAAACAATGGCGGAGCGAATCTGGCGCAGTTCGCTTTCCAGCCATTCGATGGTGGTCAGATCCAGATGGTTGGTCGGCTCGTCCAGCAGCAGAACGTCGGGCTGCGGCGCGATCACTCGCGCCAGAGCGGCACGGCGTGCCTCGCCACCGGACAGATGATCCGGCTTTTCGTCGCCGGTCAGTCCGAGATGTTCGAGAAGATAAGTGACACGATGCGGGTCATCGGCTGGCCCAAGCCCCGCTTCCACATAGGCGCGAACATTGGCAAAGCCATCCATATCCGGCACCTGCGGAAGATAGCGGACAGTTGCACCCGGATGTTTGAAAACCTCACCCGACGTTGCTTCCACCATACCGGCGGCGATCTTGAGCAGCGTGGATTTACCCGAACCATTACGTCCGACCAGCGCGATGCGATCGCCTTCGCTTACCGAAAGGCTGGCATCTTCCAGAAGCGGCGTGCCTCCGAAGGTGAGCTTGATCTCGTCGAGGCGAAGGAGCGGTGGTGCCATGGTTCTCTTCGATAAACAGGGTTAAAAATTCCGCCCTGCTTGTCCGCGACAAAAGCCGTTCTGTCAAATGGTACGGCACGAAAAGACCCGTGAAAACAAACAGGTCGGGTTTCCCCGACCTGTCAGCAAACTTATTTATCCAGCTATTGCTGGCCCAGTGTTACTGGCCCAGTGTTACTGGCAAGGCGCTTCGTAGACGCGGCCATAAGGATCGCGGTAACGGCAGTACTGCGTTCCGTTGCGCGTCTGGGCTGCACCAAGGAGCGTACCGGCAACGCCGCCGATAGCAGCACCGGCAAGAGCGCCACGGCCATTGCCGCCAATTGCACCACCGGCGAGTGCGCCGAGTGCTGCGCCACCAACGCCGTACCCGGCCGTGCGCTGTTCATTCGTCGTGCATGCAGCCGTCGAGAACGCGAGCACGCCAGCAACAGCAATCATCGTAAGACGTGACTTCATTGAAACATCTCCTACAAGAGTTGAACTAATCACCGACTTTGCGTCCCCAATTTCGGCGTAAAGCAGATGACACCCGCTTGGCCCATTTACAATACGTTTCGCCTGCCAGCGTCAAGCTCTTTCGATTGATAAGGTTATCGGCCCCGGAGCGGTGTTTCCTCCATCGCCAAGTTGGCGATAAGTATCGCTAATCCAGAACTCGCAGTAACGCGAAGTGTTCCACGAACTACATTGGAAACTGTCCATGAAGAGCCAAATGGCAGTGTCACATTATCTAACGGCCACTCCGCATTCGTGATCGAAAGGCCTTCGATAGTGCTGAAATTGATCACACTGAACGGCGTCCCGTCCGGAAAATCATAAACATAATCTCCAGGCGGCAAAGGCCAGGCCTCCTCGGAACCGCTGGACAACAGCACGTTTCGCCCTTTTGCAGCTTGCGCTGTTGCCATGGTCAGATGCAGAAGCGTGTGATCGGTGCGCTGACCGCCGAAGGCTCCGCAAAGGATCACCCGATCCGCACCCCGCATATAGGCCTCCTCGAAGGCCAGTTCCCCGTCCGTCATGTCCTTGGCAGCAGGGAACCTCTTTTGCGGCACGTGTCCATATTGCACGCGAAGCTCAGCAGAAGCCGAATCGAAATCGCCAAGCCAAAGTTCCGGTTCGACACCAAGAGCAGCAGCGTGCCTGATCCCGCTATCGGCAGCGAGAATACGCGCACCTGCAATTTGGCGTTTCAGGCGATCGGTCACGACCAGATCACCGCCGAGGAGAATGACGAATGTGCTCATAAGCCGCTCATAACACGGGCAAATCCATGCCGGAAGCCTGCATTCGCCGCCATTGCGCTCCCTTGCCCTTCCCGTTGCGAAAGATTATTGTCGCAACCGCTCTAACGGGGTGCCGTCTGCTTTCGCGGATGGCTGAGAGGTCGCATTCCCGGCCAACCCGCTGAACCTGATCCGGTTTGCACCGGCGGAGGGATTAGATGCTCCATAAACGGCGCTCAATCCTCTTGCTGTAAAAGAAAGGAAGTGCCGTGATGCGGCTTTTATCTTTGCTGGCCTTTTCAATCTCCACAGCCCTCGCTTTCACGCCTTCTGCGCAGGCGAAGGACAAGCTCACTGTTTATACCTATGACAGTTTCGTTTCCGAATGGGGTCCGGGCCCGAAGATCAAGGAAAACTTCGAGAAGGAATGCGATTGCGAAGTGGACTGGATCGCTTCGGCCGACGGTGTCGCGCTGCTCAACCGCCTGAAGCTTGAAGGTGGCAATACCAAAGCCGATATCGTCCTCGGTCTCGATACCAATCTGACGACCGAAGCACGCGCCACCGGCTTTTTTGCTCCAAGCGGCATCGACCAAAGCAATGTGAGCATTCCGGGCGGGTTCAAGGACGATATCTTCGTTCCCTATGATTATGGCTACTTCGCCGTGGTCTACGATTCGGAAAAATTGCCCAATCCGCCCAAAAGCCTGAAAGAACTGGTGGAAGGCGATGCTTCCCAGAAGATCGTGCTGCAAGACCCGCGCACGTCGACGCCAGGGCTGGGCATGTTGCTCTGGATGAAATCGGTTTATGGCGACGAAGCGGAAGCGGCCTGGCAGAAACTGCAGAAGCGTATTCTCACCGTCACACCCGGCTGGTCGGAAGCCTATGGTCTTTTCACCAAGGGTGAAGCGCCGATGGTGCTGTCCTATACAACGTCTCCCGCCTATCACATGATTGCGGAAAAGACGGAGCGCTATAAGGCTCTGGCCTATCCGGAAGGTAATTATCTCCAGATCGAGCTGGCCGCCCAGACCACCACTGGCGCGAAAAATCCACTGGCGCAAAAGTTCCTGGCTTTCATGACCAGCCCCGGCTTCCAGGATGTTATTCCTGAAACCAACTGGATGTATCCAGCGGGCAAGACATCCACCCCGCTTCCAGCCGCTTTCTACGCGATGCCGAAGCCGGAAAAGACGCTTCTCCTGCCTTCCGACGAAGTAGCCAAGAACCGGAAGTCATGGGTCGATGAATGGCTGGCGGCAACCAGTAAATGACGACATTCCCGGCACAGCACCGCTCGAAAGACGCCCCCGCCGCCAGACCGGCTGCGGGCGTACTGGCGCTTGTCTTTCTGGTCGTGCTTGCCGGTGGTGCGCTTGTCGCACTGGCATTCGAAGCGGGCCGCGGTGGTTTTGACGCCGCGGTTAATTTCGACACCTATCTGTGGCGGGTTGCGCGCTTCACGATCCTGCAGGCGATCGCTTCAAGCCTGCTTTCCGTGCTGTTTGCTGTTCCGGTTGCCCGTGCACTTTATGCCGAAGCGAGCTTTGCGGGGCGCGGGCTTATTCTGCGCCTGTTTGCCCTGCCGCTTGCTCTGCCTGCACTCGTCGCAGTGCTCGGCGTCACCAGCATCTATGGTCGCAACGGGTTCATTGCGCATCTGTCAGAAGCCGCAGGCCATCCGTTCCAACCGGACATTTACGGTATTACGGGCATATTGATCGCCCATGTTTTCTTCAACATGCCGCTCGCTGTCCGTCTCATTCTTGCAGGCTACGACTCGATACCAACCGATTACTGGAAACTATCCGCGCAGCTTGGCATGGGCAATGGAGCGCGCTTCCGGCTCATCGAATGGCCCGTAATCCGGCGCAATCTGCCGGGCATGATCGGCCTCCTGTTCATGCTCTGCGTGACGAGTTTCACAACTGTGCTGACGCTGGGCGGCGGACCGCGTGCCACCACGCTGGAAGTCGCAATCTATCAAAGCTTGCATTTCGATTTTGATCCGGGTCGCGCGGTCGCCCTCACCTTCACGCAGCTTGCATTGACGTTGCTGGTCCTTCTGGCCCTGCGGATGACCGGTAGTCCGTCTGAAGAAGGCTTCACCCACGCGGCGACACCGCGACGCTACGGCAAGGCGTCAACGGCTGAACGTGTTGCGAACGTCATCGTCATTGGCATAGGTTTCCTCTATGTCGCACTGCCGATTGCCGGCGTTGTCATCTCCGGCCTCGCCGCAGATCTTGCGCGACTTCTGACCGAGAGAACAGTCTGGCGCGCCATTGGCACCAGTCTGGCCCTCGGTTTTTCTGCGGCATTGCTCTCGGTCATCCTGTCACTTGCGCTTGTGTCGGCACGTGAAGCGATGAAAAAAAGCAAGGTCGCCAGTACTTTCGATACGGGTGCCAGCCTGATCCTCGTCATGCCGCCTATCGTCATCGGTGCCGGCTGGTTCATCCTGCTTCGTCATTTCACCGATCCGTTCGCGATGGCACCGTTTATGGTCGTCACCGTCAATGCGGCCATGGCCATGCCCTTTGCCGTGCGTCTTCTACGCCCCGCATGGGATACGGCAGCAAGCCGCCACAACCGGCTTTGCGCACTGTTGGGCATTCGCGGCATCAGCCGTTTCCGGCTCATCGACTGGCCTTCGATCCGCAAGCCTTTCGGCATGGCCTTCGCCTTTGCCATGGCACTTTCCCTTGGCGATCTCGGCACGATTGCCCTGTTTGGCAGTGACGCGCTTTTGACGCTGCCCTATCTCCTCTTGCAGCGCATGGGCAGCTATCGCACATTCGACGCGGCAGGTCTGGCGCTTATTCTCGGGCTGCTTTGCCTCGTATTGATGATGATCGCGGATCGCGCATCCCGAAAGGAAACGCCTTCTCTATGAATGCCCGGATGGATGCCCCGATGAACCCCCTTGCCGAAATTCGCCTTGATGACGTTCGTTTCAGCTATGGTGAAACCGCCATGCATTTCGATGCGACGATAGAGGGCGGTGTTATTGCTGCAATTGTCGGACCAAGCGGTTCGGGCAAGTCGACACTTCTCAACCTCATTGCCGGTTTCGAATTTCCGCAATCCGGTCGCATCTTCATCGGCGATAAAGACGTCAGTGAACTTTCGCCAGCGGATCGACCTGTTTCAATGGTGTTTCAGGAAAACAACCTGTTTGCCCATCTGACCGTCGAACAGAATGTCGGCCTCGGACGTTCACCGAACCTGAAGCTCTCCGCGCAAGACCACACCGATATTGCGGAGGCTTTGTCGCGTGTCGGGCTCGCAGGCAAAGAACAGCGCAAGCCGGAAGCGCTTTCCGGTGGCGAACGCCAGCGCGTGGCGATTGCCCGGGCTCTTATACGCCAGCGCCCGGTTCTGCTCCTCGACGAAGCCTTTGCCTCGCTTGGCCCGGCGCTGCGACACCAGATGCTGGATCTGGTCAGGGAGCTTCAACTTGAAACCCGTATGACGGTGCTGATGGTGACCCATACGCCTGAAGATGCGCTCTATCTCGACGCGGTGTTGCTTTTTCTCGACAATGGCCGGATTTCCGCAATAGGCCCCGCCACTGAACTACTCTCTTCGACTGGACCGGAAGCATTGCGGCACTATATCGGCGAAAAGCGGAATTCGACGCTAAACCTCAAATAGAGTTACGGTTGCGGACATATTTTGTTCGCAATCTGCCGGAAGAACCGGCTACAGCTTTCTTATAGTGCCCATGTACGGCTTGTACGCTTTCTGGTCTGTGGCTAGATTTGGCCCCGGATCAAGCAATCTGATTCAGAAGCGAGGATAAAATACTGTTCCGTCAATCGACCCGTTCCCGGGCCTTCCTGTGTCTACCCATCTCCCTGCCAGAATGGACGCAGCACAATTGGCGGAAACCAGCCATCGGTCTTGGCTTGCTTGCGGTCGCCCTGATTTCCGGTTGCCAGTCGATCAATTCCAGCAAGGATCTTGGACTGCAGCCTTCCGACAATCCCGTGACGGTCGACAATGTGACGCGCAATGACCGGCTGGCGCAGCTCGGTGCGCAACAACATCCGCGCATTCTCGCGACCTATGGCGGCGAGTACAAGGACCAGAGGCTTGAACGTATGGTGGCCAAGATCGTCGGCAAGCTGACGACGGTTACCGACAAGCCGGACCAGACCTATCGCATCACCATTCTCGATAGTCCCAATATCAATGCCTTCGCATTGCCGGGCGGCTATCTCTACGTTACACGCGGCCTGCTTGCACTCGCCAACGACTCTTCCGAAGTCGCAGCCGTGATTGCCCACGAAATGGGCCATGTCATCGCCAATCACGGCATTCTGCGGCAGGAGAAGGAGGCGGAGACGGCCATCGCCGGGCGCGTCGCCAGCGAAGTCCTGCATAATGAATCTGCCAGCCGCGAGGAGGCGCTGCGCGGCAAGCTGCGGCTTGCCCAGTTCTCGCGTAATCAGGAACTGCAGGCGGATGCCATCGGTATCAAGATGATCGGCGAAGCCGGTTACGATCCGTTCGCTTCGGCGCGTTTCCTGCAATCGATGGAAGCCTATCAGGGCTTTCGTTCGGTTTCGGGCGCGACCGATGCCAGCCTCGACTTTCTCGCAAGCCATCCGGCAACGCCGCAGCGCATCCAGCTTGCGCTTGGTCATGCACGCCGCATCGGCGCACCCGGCGTCGGCACAACTGATCGCGATTCCTTCCTCAACGGAATTGATGGCCTTCTCTACGGCGACTCGCCCAATGAAGGTTATGTCCGCGAACAGACCTTCATCCATCCGAAGCTCGGTGTCACTTTCCGCGCACCAGATGGCTTCACCATCGACAATTCGGCCAATGCGGTCATGGCAAGCGGCCCCGGCGAAGTTGCCATTCGTTTCGATGGCGCATCTCTTCCGGCGGGATCAAACCTTGCCGACTATATCCGCTCGGGCTGGGTAACCGGTCTCGACGACAGTTCGATCCAGACCACCACCATCAACGGTTTGCCCGCCGCAACTGCGCGCGCCAGCGCCGACCGGTGGCAGTTCGACATTGTGGTCATCGGTGCAAACAACAAGGTCTATCGCTTCCTGACAGCAGCACCGAAAGGCAGCAACGCCCTTCTGCCTGCTTCGCAGACGGTCACACAGTCCTTCCGCTTGCTGTCGCCTGCCGAACAGAACGCCATCAAGCCGCTGCGCATCCGCGTCGTGACGGTGAAGCCGGGCGACACGCTGGCCAGCCTGTCGGCACGCATGCAGGGCACCACCCGCAAACTGGAACTGTTCCGCCTTCTCAATGCCATGTCGGCAGGGGCGACGGTTTCGGTCGGCGACCGCGTGAAGCTGATCAGCGAGTAGGTCGTGATGACGGAAACACGCATCCACTCTGTCCTTGCCGGAAAAATCGCTCCTCTCGGACCGCGTAGCGTTCCAAGCGGCATCGACAAGCAGCCGGTTACTGGCAAAGTCCGCGTGACTTTCGAGGGGCTGGACTGCGATGCGCAGGGCGACCGGAAAGTGCATGGTGGACCGGAAAAAGCGCTCCATCATTATCCGCATGATCATTATGCGGTCTGGCGCGAAGAAATCGGCGAAAACCCGCGTCTGAGCGCGCGTGGCGCCTTCGGCGAAAACATCTCCACATCGGGTCTGAACGAGCACAATGTCGCCGTGGGCGACAGGTTCCGGCTCGGCAGCGCACTTGTCGAGGTTTCACAGGGCCGCCAGCCCTGCTGGAAACTAAACGAATGCTTTGCAACCGCCGACATGGCCGTGCGCGTGCAGAAGACGGGGCGGACAGGCTGGTATTATCGTGTTCTGGAAGAAGGCAATGTTGAAGCTGGCGATTCGATGATCCTCGTCGACCGCCTTTCACCAAACTGGACACTGCATCGTGTCTGGCACCTGCTTTATGTCGACACGCTGAACTATGACGAACTGTCCGTGATGGCGGAGCTTTCGCACCTCGCCGACAGCTGGAAACGCTATGCCGTGCGCCGCCTCGAAAATCGCAAGGTCGAGGACTGGTCGTCGCGGCTTGAAGGCAAGGCCACCGAACCACAAAAGTAAGGAGCCGTTCGGCCCCTCACTTGTGTTGCCCTGATTGTAACAGCTTATGCCTGATAGGCAGCCAGTTCGTGCTGGCTCAACAAGGCAATCTTCAGCTTCTCCATCGCACGGCTTTCGATCTGCCGCACCCGCTCCTTGGAAATACCAAGCTTTTCGCCCAGCGCTTCGAGCGTCACGCCGTCATCATCAAGGCGACGCTCGCGGATGATGTGCAGCTCGCGCTCATTCAGCGTATCGAGCGCTACATTGAGCCATTGATTGCGACGTTCCATATCGATGGAGCTTTCAGCGACCTCATCCTGCAAGGGATGGTCGTCAACCAGAAAATCCATGCGGCGGGCTGCGCCCGATTCCTCGTTGTTCACTGGTGCCGACAAGGAGCTATCCGGCCCCGAAAGACGGCTGTCCATGATCTCGACATCGCTTGTCGAAACGCCCAGCTGATCGGAAATTTCGCGATACATCTCGGCCTTGGTCATATTGTCGTCGGACTGAGCCAGTTTTGAACGAAGCCGTCGCAGATTGAAGAACAGCGCCTTTTGCGCCGAACTTGTTCCGCCGCGCACGATGGACCAGTTGCGCAGGATATAATCCTGCATAGACGCACGAATCCACCACGATGCATAGGTCGAGAAGCGCACTTCCCGTTCGGGGTCAAAACGGGCAGCGGCTTCAAGAAGGCCGACATAGCCTTCCTGGATGAGATCGTTCATCGGCAGTTTGAATTTGCGGAAGCGCCCGGCCATAGAAATGACCAGTCGCATATGTGCGGATGTTATGCGGTGAAGTGCTTCCTGATCTTTCAGTTCCTTCCAGCGAATAGCGAGGGCTCGCTCCTCTTCGCGCTCCAGATAGGGAGCCGACATTGCGCTGCGGATCATGGATTGGGAAGAGGCTGCTGTCGCTGGGAGGCTACGCGCAACCATAGGCATGCGATTGGCTGGAACTGCGGAAGAACTGCTCATGGATGACTGCTTCATCTGGTTCTCCTGTTCTGAACTCACGCCCATCGGGCGTTCAGTGGAAGGATATGCCAGTCCCACAAAGACTCATTGGACGAACTTGCGAATTCGCCCAAAACTCCCCGCCAGGCCCATTCTTTGGCCAAAGTAGTTACGCCGCAAAACAAACCCGTTTACGAACTGGTGTCTGGGAGAACGCGTCAGCTGCGATCAGGTTCCCATCAAGCAAGGATAAATCTCTGACAATGCAGGAAGATGACTAGGAAGGTTAATGACTGGCTGCAAAATTCAATAGAATTTTAACCAAGTGGCCCACTCAAAAAGCGGGCCACTTGTCAGAGCGCGTTTAGATCTGCGTCAGTCCTCCGTCGACGACAAGGTCTGTTCCCGTCGAGAAGCTGCTTTCGTCCGATGCAAGGAAAAGGGCTGCAGACGCCAGCTCTTCCGGACGCCCCAGACGTCCCAGCGGCACATAAGCGGCACTGTTCGTGCGATACGCCGCTGCTTCCTCCGGTGTTGTGACCTGCGACTCAATAATGGGAGTGTCTATCGGCCCAGGGCTTAGCGTGTTCACCCTTATCTTGTTTGCAAGTAGTTCCGCCGCCGCCGAACGCGCGAGAGATCGCACCGCCGCCTTCGTAGCATTATAGACGCTGTAGCCCGGCGTTCCCTTGCTTGTCATACATGTAGAAAGAAGAATGATCGAACCACCGTCACGCATCACGGGAAGAGCTCCCTGGACGGTGAAGTATGTACCTTTCACATTGATATCGAACATCTTGTCGAAGTGATCTTCCGAAGCATCGCGGATCGAACTCAATTCCACAACGCCGGCATTGGCGACGAGAATATCGAGACCACCCTCCTCGTTCTGGACTGTTTCAAATAGCCGATCCAAGCTACCCAGATCGGATATGTCGGCCTGAATTGCCGTCGCACCTCGTCCCAGCTTATTTACGGCGGCTTCAAGTTCCGCCTTGCGACGACCAGCAATATAGACAGTCGCACCTTCCTTGATAAAGCGCTGTGCGATGGCAAATCCAATACCGCTGGAACCACCTGTGACAACGGCGACTTTGGAAACGAGCTTACCCATGAAATCCTCGCTTGGGTTCGTTGAACGACAGGGAGCCGCAGGTCCATGAGCGATATTGCGCATACCCTGCCTGACAGCTAGATATGACGAACCCGTGGAGGTTTAAACTGAAGATTAACGCACAACCCTCGTGAGAAAACGCACCATGGATCACTGGAATGAGGTTCGCATGTTTCTCGCGGTCGCTCAGGGCGGCACGGTTCGCGCTGCAGCAGATGCGTTGGACGTCAATCATGCCACGATCATACGTGGTATCAGTCGGCTGGAAGAAACACTGGAAACAAAACTGTTCGACAGGCTGGCGTCCGGATACCGGCTTACGGATGCGGGAAGCGACATTGTTGAACTCGCAGGACAGATGGCGACAGCCTCATCCCAGATCGAGGCTCGGATTTTTGGGCGCGATCAGCGTGTCTCCGGGCCTCTGAGGTTCACGCTCCCGATTTCAATGGCGATTGACCTGCTGATGCCATCCCTCGCAGATTTCAAGGCCGCCTATCCAGACATTGCACTGGAAATCCTGAGCTCGACGTCAATGATTAATCTCGTCAACCGCGAAGCTGATGTCGCTTTGCGTGTAGTCGTTGGCGGAAAGACGCCACCCGACAATTTATACGGAACAAGACTCTGCCAATTCCACATGGCATTCTACATTCATCGAAATCTGATGACACAATCTTCACCAGCTTCCGCAACCTGGTTGCTGGGACCAAACGAAAATGCTCCATCAGATTGGGAGGCAGCGACCGGGATTAAAATGGCTGCCAATCCGGTCCGCTTTGCGGAGATAGGATCACAGTTTCAAGCAACGCGGGCTGGGATGGGCATCTCGTTTCTCCCATGCTTTCTTGGCGATAGCGAACCGAAACTCATGCGCGTACCCGGAACCGCCAGTTCCTGTGTAGGCGATATCTGGCTGCTGACCCATAGCGATACCCGACAAACAAGGCGCGTCCGCCTGCTATGCGATCACGTGCGAAGGGCAATACAGGGATTTGTGGGTCTATTGAATGGCCAAGCGATATCTTAGCAGGTCAGACACCGACATCCCCCAGACATACAAGGGCAAACAACTCATGAGCGCTGAGCCAACAGATCGAGCAAATCGGTCAGTCGCTCGACGCAATGCATTTTGAAGCAATCTGCTTTCCATCACACGGAGAATGACGCAGGCGAACTCTTCTCAATGGAGAAAAAAAGCCCGGCTATAATGCCGGGCCTTTTTGAAAGAAAGAGAAGTAAAGCTGCTTATGCCGCTTCAACTTCATCGTCATCGAGGTCTGCTTCAGCGTCGGCTTTGCCGCGCTTCGGTCCCTTGGCGAGATTCGCTTCGATCAGACGAACAGCTTCGGTTTCCGAAAGCTTGTTCACGGCAGCGATTTCGCGCGCCATACGATCAAGGGCAGCTTCATAAAGCTGGCGTTCCGAATAAGACTGTTCCGGCTGGTTCTCAGCGCGGAAAAGATCGCGAACGACTTCCGAGATCGAGATCAGATCGCCGGAATTGATCTTTGCATCATATTCCTGGGCGCGGCGCGACCACATGGTACGCTTCACACGTGCGCGGCCCTGTACGACCTTGAGTGCACGTTCAACATAGTCGGTCTCCGACAGCTTGCGCATACCGATGGAAGCGGCTTTGGCAACCGGCACCTTCAGGCGCATCTTGTCTTTTTCGAAATCGATTACGAAAAGCTCGAGCTTGTGGCCTGCCACTTCCTGCTCTTCGATAGTGACGATCTGACCAACGCCATGAGCCGGATACACGATGGCCTCACCGGCCTTGAAACCGCCACGCGCTACTGGAGACTTTTTCTGCTGGGATGACATACGCTTCATTACTCCCTGTTGTGCCCGGCGCGACCCGCCGGTTGACACATGATGTTCGACCGCGCTCCGGAGAAATGAAGCACGGAAGTTGTTTGTCGGCTTGGAACTGAAACCGTATCTGACGGCAAATCTAGCCGACCGGGTGTACGGTGAGGGGGACGACGCCAAATCGCAATCATCTTCCCCGGTGCCATCAGCCCGGTACTAAAGATCAGCCCTTTCAGAGATTAACGCATAGCGCCACGAATTGACGTCCAGTCACCGAAATTATTGGAGCAACCTAACACAATTTCGCGAAAGAATCAACAAATTGCCAAATATGTCGTATCTGGCAATGCAACACGCCTAAAATATGGGCGTTTTCCCGTGATTTCATTCGTCTTTTGCCGATGCATTGCAGAAAAAGCAAGTGATAAATCCTGCATTCCTGTAATGTCGGACAACCTGGCAGTCTTGCCAGGCTGAACCTACATGTTCCTGGAGCGCAAAGTCTTCCGGAACGAAGACATACTTATACAATACCGTCCAGCTCGCAACAGCCTGCAAGCAGTACCTGCAATACTGGCCGGGTATTAGTCACCGCTACCAGGCTCGGCGGAGAAATACTTCTCCAGTTTGCCAGCCACACCGTCCATTTCCTTGGCCTCCGGCAGGGCATCTTTCTTCGCGGTAATATTGGGCCATTTTGCCGCATATTCCGTATTCAATTCCAACCACTTGTCGAGGCCCGGCTCGGTGTCGGGGCTGATCGCCTCGGCAGGGCATTCCGGTTCACATACGCCACAGTCGATGCACTCGTCGGGATTGATGACGAGCATGTTTTCGCCTTCGTAGAAGCAATCGACCGGACAGACCTCGACGCAGTCCGTATATTTGCAGCGAATGCAATTATCGGTCACGACATACGTCATCGTCGAACTCCTGTTGCCGCCCGAATTCCAGAACAGGCGGCTTATCTATCCTACAGCTTTGCGCCGATACTCCGGCAAGCCGACAATCGGCTCGGGGCTTTGGAATATCTCGCCACGAAGTCACTGTGCACGGAAATGGTTGCGGGTCTCAGCCCATGCCCTTTTATGACAATGCGTGAGGTAGCGATTTTATCCTGCCGTGACAAGGGTACAAACGCCGCAATGTCACGAAGTCACGCACATCTGAAACAGCATTTCGTTTGAAGGCTTTTACGTGGAAAAGGCTTTCGCCGGGACAGTTCAACACGCAATTTCCATCACCGCCAAAAGATGCCTGCGGCAACGCGTCCGTATCAGTTTCCGCGCAAACGATCCGTTTCACGGCGTTCTTTCTTGGTCGGGCGCCGGCTCCGCTCTCACGTTGCGGCGTTACCGCCTCCGCCGCCATCGCAGTAGCAGATACCGGTGGCGGCGAAAGATCTTCATAAAGAAGCTGGGCTTCAGGCGCCGGACCGCGGCGCTCACCTGGAGCAACGATCTTGTAAACGAGGATACGACGGTCGAGTGTGATGGTCAGCACATCGCCAACCTTCACCTGATGAGCGGCCTGCTCAATCTTGTCACGGTTGACCCGGACCTTGCCGCCGACGGCGAGTTTCGCCGCCAGCGATCTTGATTTGACCACGCGCGCGAAGAACAGCCACTTGTCGATTCGCTGTCTTGCGCCCGCTTCTGCAGTCATCTTACTTCTTCATCTGCTCTTTCAGAGCAAGAAGCTTGGCGAAAGGCGAATCGGGATCGATACGTGCAGGACGTTCCTGCTCCACACGTTTGCCGCCCTGATGACCATGATCGCGCTTCGGCTGACGCTGATTGCCACCACGGAAGTCACCCTTGGAACCTTCGCGCTTGCCTTCGCCGTCATGACGCTTTTGCTTGTCGAAGCGCTTGCCGCCACGATCATTGCGCGCCTGCTGCTCTGCTCCGCCTTCCGACTTGCGTGCTTCGCCGCCCTGATCGCGGTTCTGATGACCACGATTCTGGTTACCGCGATTTTGACGCTGACGGTTCTGATCCTGATTGCGGTTGCGGCCTTCAAAACGCCCCTGACGCCACAGAAGAACAGGCTTCGGTTCTTCAACCACCGCTTCTGCGATTTCACCTGCCGGTTCGGTTTCTGCCGCTACAGATGCAGCTTCTTCCGCTTTGGCTTCGGTTTCCGTCTCAGCGACAACAACCGCCGGTGCGGGCACAGGTTCAGCCGCTGGCACAGCAGGGTTCTCAGCCTCTGCGACCGGCGAAACGCCAGCTTCCTTGGCGGCAGCTTCAGCCGCGAAAGCATCCAGCTCAGCAAGCTTCGCCGTGACGGCAGCGGCTTCCATGGCCTCGTGACGATAGCCGAGGCTCTTCAGGATTTCTTCCATATCGTCGGTGGTCGCACCGAGAATGGACATCATGGCAGGCGTGACGATGAACCGTCCGCCGTCATAAGCGCCATCCGGACGCGCACCGGACCCCGGACGCCAGGCAAGCGCCGGACGGATCAGATCAGCAAGTCGTTCCAGAATATCGATGCGCACGGCACGACGGCCCAGCACGCGATAGCCTGCCAGACGGTAGAACATCGGATCGAACGCCGGATCGACCACGACCGACGTGCGGCCAGCCGCCAACACATTCACGACGTCGCCATAACCGGCCCGTTCGCGGCCATCATTCTTGAGCGCCCAGAGCAGCGTGATGAGGCCAGCCGGAGCGGGCTTCAGCAGCATGGGCATGAATACGTGATAGGCGCCGAAACGCACACCGAGACGGCGTAGCGCCGCGCGCGAATCCTGATCGAGCCCACGCACTTCCTCTGCCACATCGCGGCGCGGAAGAATGCCAAGGTTCTCGACGATCTGGAAAGCAAGGCCGCGTGTCATGCCGGTCAGGGCATCAGCGGCAGCCAGATCGGTGAGCGGCTTCAGAACGGTTTCGATATGATGGGCGACGAACCGTTCGATACGCGCGGCAACCTTGTCGCGCGCCGCTCCGGTAAGTTGTTCGTCGGCCAGGATCACCGCGCGCGGCTTCAGCAGGTCATCACCTGCAACCAGCGTTGCGACCGTTGCACCAACCCAGCGCATAACGCCATCCGAGCCGAGCGCGAAATCGCCGTTCGGCGCAGCAGCAAAGCGCTCCGCGCGGCGTTCGAACTCGGCGGCCAGCGCCTTTTGTGCAGCCGACTTCACCGCCTTTGCGTCCGGCCCCTCGGCCTGAACGTCAGCGGTAAAACGGAATCCTTCCAGTTGCCCGACATTGTGGCCTTCGACAATCACGTCTCCGGCAGGGCTGATTTCTGCTTCAAGCATGGCATTCTCTCTCAGGCGCCTCATAAGCACGCTTGTCCTGCGGTCTACAAAGCGTTTCGTCAACCTTTCATGCAGCGCGTCGGACAATCTGTCCTCAATTTCGCGCGTCTTTTCCTGCCAGTGTGTCGGATCGGCAAGCCATCCCGGCCTGTGCGACACAAAAGTCCAGGTTCGAATTTGCGCCACACGATGCGACAGGGTGTCAATTTCCCCCTCTGTGCTATCGGCGCGGCGCACCTGTTCGCTCATATAATCTTCATCGACGCTCCCTCGGCGGACAAGATCCTGATAGATGGTTGCAATGATATCGGCATGCTGCGCCGGCGCGATCTTGCGATAATCGGGCAGCGCGCAGGCGTCCCACAAAAGCTCAATGCGTGCCGGTGTCTTGGCAAGCCGCACAATCTCTTCGTCTTTCGACAAATTTTCAAGCGCTTGTTGATCGACGGCTGGCAAAGCCTTGGCCAATCCTTCGATCGGCGCGGGCGTTTCCAGAGAAAATCGCAGGGAATCGAGTGTTGAAAAGTCGAAACGGGCCGTTCGCCACTGCAGGACCTTCACCGGATCGAAATTATGCGCTTCCACCCGCTCGACCAGTTCTTCGTCAAACGGATGCACCTGCCCCGTCACGCCGAAGGTGCCGTCACGCAGGTGTCGGCCCGCACGCCCGGCGATCTGTCCCACTTCTGCGGGCGTCAGATCGCGGAACTGATAGCCGTCGAATTTGCGATTCTGCGCAAAGGCAACATGGTCGACATCCAGATTGAGCCCCATCCCGATAGCATCGGTCGCCACCAGAAAATCGACATCGCCCGACTGGTAAAGCTCTACCTGTGCATTGCGTGTGCGCGGGCTGAGCGCGCCCATCACCACCGCCGCCCCGCCGCGCTGGCGGCGGATCAGTTCGGCAATCGCATAAACCTCGTCGGCGGAAAAGGCGACAATGGCGGAACGGTTCGGCAGGCGGGTAATCTTCTTGGACCCTGCATAGGCCAGATGCGACAGGCGCGGACGCGTCACCACATTGATGCCACGCAGAAGCTTTTCCAGAATGCCGCGCATGGTTCCTGCACCAAGCAGGAGCGTCTCCTGCCGTCCGCGCAGATGCAGGATGCGGTCGGTGAATATATGGCCCCGCTCCAGATCACCGGCGAGCTGCACTTCATCGATGGCCACGAAAGCCACATCGGTGCGGCGCGGCATGGCCTCAACCGTGCAGACGGAATAGCGCGCGCCGGGCGGCACGATCTTTTCCTCACCTGTGACCAGCGCGACATTGGCCGCACCAACCCGTTCCACGACGCGGTTATAGACCTCGCGCGCCAGAAGGCGCAGCGGCAGGCCGATCATCCCGCTTCCATGCGACAGCATGCGTTCGATGGCCAGATGCGTTTTGCCGGTATTGGTCGGCCCAAGCACCGCAGTCACATCGCGGCCACTCAAGGTCAGCGGCAAATCATGGGCAGGGAGTTGGTTCATGCCAATAATCGGGTTCCCGGTACAAGCGCCCGTCACGGGCTGGATGCTGGTTCTTGCGATAGCACTATACGACCTGCACCGGAAGCGCTCCTGTTAAGTTTCAATATGGACGAGTTGCCAGCCTTTCGGCGACCGATACGCATCCGGTCAATAACTTGTCGATTAACGATTGGAACGACTCTGGAACGAATCGGCGACGAATCGCTGACTCGGATAGCTTCGCCTTTTGTTCACGGCAACATATAGTAAGCCTAACACAAAACCCCACAATATGATGAATCGGATGTTCCGCTTTTCTGTGTTTTCCTGACGCGAAACGACACCGCCGTTAACTTTTGGCAAAACCTGTCAACAGGCTGTTCCGGTAGCAAGGCGATTCTTCAGAAAATCTTAATGATTACTGATAGTTCGTTAATCCCTGAACGGTTGCGAACACGATCTTCATTAACCTTCAGGCCAAAGCCGGAACGAATCGGCGACGAATCGCTGATCCGCAAAGTTTCTCCATTTGTTCTCACCACATCTGGTGTTCAAAGTGCCCGACACACCATAGAAAATCGAAACCAGACGAACCTTGATGAGCATTTCTTCGATTTCGCATTAACTTTTCCGGCAATTCCGTATGCCCGACCCCGCCGATTTCAAACGTCTCATTGCGGAAACAAAAAGGCGAACGGAGCTATTTCTCCGCCCGCCTCTGTTCTGATAAAGGCGAAGGTCAGTCGCGCTCGACGCACAAGGCAACGCCCATGCCGCCGCCGATGCAAAGTGTCGCCAGACCGCGCTTGGCATCACGGCGCTGCATTTCGTAAAGCAACGTTGTCAGAACGCGCGCGCCGGAGGCACCTATCGGATGTCCGATCGCAATTGCTCCGCCATTGACATTGACGATATCCGGGTTGAGGCCAAGATCACGGACAACGGCGCAGGACTGCGCAGCAAAGGCTTCGTTGGCTTCGACCAGATCGAGATCACCGACGCTCCAGCCTGCCTTTTCCAATGCCTTCTTCGTCGCCGGAATCGGCCCCGTTCCCATGATCGACGGATCAACGCCAGCCGTCGCCCAGGAAACGATGCGAGCCAGCGGCTTCACACCACGTTTGGCAGCCTCATCCGCATCCATCAGAACGACAGCCGCAGCGCCATCGTTAATCCCGGATGCGTTACCCGCTGTAACCGTTCCTTCCTTGTCGAAAGCCGGTCTCAGCTTGGTCAGAGCCTCCATCGTCGTACCGGGACGGATATATTCGTCTACTGAGACAACTACATCCCCCTTGCGACCTTTCACGGTGAAGGGAACGATTTCATCCTCGAACCTGCCGGCAGTCTGTGCAGCTTCCGCCTTCTGCTGGGAGGCCAGTGCGAACTCATCCTGATCGGCGCGGGTCAACTGCCACTGGCGGGCGATATTTTCCGCCGTGATCCCCATGTGGTAGCCATTGAAGGCATCGGTCAGGCCGTCCTTCAGCATGGTGTCGATCATCTTGAAGTCGCCCATCTTCACGCCCGAACGCAAATGCGCGCAATGCGGCGCCATGGACATGGATTCCTGGCCGCCTGCCACGATGATCTTGGCGTCGCCGGAAAGAATCTGCTGCATGCCGAGCGCGACCGCCCGCAAACCCGAACCGCATAGCTGGTTGATCGAGAAGGCCGTTGTCTCCTTTGGGCAACCGGCGTCCATGGCTGCCTGCCGCGCCGGGTTCTGCCCTTCACCTGCCGTCAGCACCTGTCCGAGAATAACCTCGTCCACATCAGTCGCCGCCACACCGGCGCGTTCCAGCGCGCCTTTGATGACCGTCGCACCCAGTTCATGTGCGGGGATATTGGCAAACGCACCGTTGAAAGCGCCCACTGCGGTACGCGCAGCGCTGGCAATGACGATGGCTTTCTGGTCGGACATTCTTTCCTCCTTGAAATGTTGCGCAACACAAAGACCAAAATTCCGGCCTTGGCAAGCTTTGCAGTGCGTCAGCAACCGTCTTCATGAAAATCGATAAAGTGTTTTTCCCATGGCGAGCAGCATTGGAGTGTGCATTGCCGGTCATGATCGCTAAATTACATTTAGCTATAAATAGGAGATTATCCATGCCTTCACTGACGCTCGAACAAGCCAATGGGATTATTGCCGGTGCCTTTGCCAAGGCGGCGGAGCTGAAACTGAAGCCGCTGGCTGTTTGCGTTCTCGATGCGGGCGGCCATGTGAAGGCTTTCCAACGTCAGGACGGCGCGTCCATGCTCCGCTTCGAGATCGGCTCGGGCAAGGCCTATGGCGCGCTTGCGGTCGGCACCGGCTCACGCTGGCTGAACAATCAGGCAAAGGACCGTCCACACTTCCTGGAAGGCCTCTCGGGCGTGTCGGGCGGCAAGGTCGTGCCGGTGCCGGGTGGCGTTCTGATAAAGGATGCAGGCGGCGAAATCCTCGGTGCAGTCGGTATTTCCGGCGACACATCGGACAATGACGAGATTGCAGCCATTTCCGGCATCGAAGGCGCAGGCTTTGCATCTGACGCAGGCTGATTTTCAATAATTGTTCTCGATCAAGGCCGCTTCATGCGGCCTTTTTCATGCAGTTTGCAGAGAAGGCCGCACAAAAGAAAACGCCGCTTCCGGAAACCGGAAACGGCGTTTTTGAAAACCATCTTTCGGCTGCAATGCAGCGTCAGACTTATTCCTTGGCTTCGAGGACCTGACGGCCGCGATACATACCGCTCTTCAGATCGATATGATGCGGACGACGAAGTTCGCCCGAGTTCTTGTCCTCGACATAAGTCGGGGCCTTGAGAGCGTCAGCCGAACGGCGCATGCCGCGCTTCGACGGAGACGTTTTTCGTTTTGGTACTGCCATGGATCCAGCTCCACTGATCGGTCAATAAACGTCCGGCACGGCCCCGAAGAGCCTGTCACATCGGACAAAATTCCGGAAAGTCACGTGCCTATACACGCTCTAACGGCATTTGACCAGCGGGAGTCTTATCTTTTTTTCGTATCATGCATTTATTGCACGCAAACCACATAGGGACCGGACCGTGCGGCGCGTCCGGCTACGATCCGGGCAATGCGCTGCATGTTGCGCGTCGGCTTGGCGGGGTTGCGCAAGGCCGGGTTTGGCAACGTGACGGCAAGCAGTGCGGATTGCTGCGCATTGAGTTTTGCTGCCGGGCGCTTGAAATGATGCTGGGCTGCGGCCTCGATTCCGTAAATGCCCGGTCCCCACTCGGCGATATTGAGATAGATTTCCATAATGCGCTTTTTGGACAGAATACCGTCGGCAGCCAGCGCCAGCGGAAATTCGAGCCCCTTGCGGACATAGGAGCGCCCATTCCACAGGAAGAGGTTCTTCACGGTTTGCATCGTGATCGTGGAAGCGCCGCGGCTCGGACCGCCCTCGCCCGTATCGTCCAGAACCAGCCCCAGCTGATGCCAGTCCACCCCGCCATGGCTGCAGAACTGGCCGTCCTCGGCCATCATTACCGAATTGACGAGAACCGGCGCGATATCGTCGATACTGACCCATCTACGGTCCACGCCCTGAAACAAAACATAGTCCTTGACCATCAGGGTCGAGATCGGGCGGACAAAGGGTACGGAATAGACGAAAAGCAGGAAAATCGGCAGCACGGCCAGAATCACCAGAATCTTGAGCGCGAGAGCAATCCGGGCACCCCAAACAGGATCCGCCAGATAATTGCGTCCATCTTTGCTCTTGATGATGATTTTTGCCACTGCCACCGCCTGCTACCTTCCCCCAAGCGACATAAACCATTCCTTAATAAGTTTGAACCGGATTCCATAATCCAACCGGGGAAACAAGTCGAAACACGCCGTTTCGTGACGTTCAAATGAAAAAGCCTGTGCTGATCGTTGTGGCCAGTTGACCAAATCAGCGCTTTCGTCCATCCCCTTTGACATGGAAAAGCTGTCGACCGATTTCACCGCCATTCTCAACCGTCGTGCCATGGAAGTAGAAATGGCACTGACGGGCCTTCTGGACCAGCGCCTCAAGACGGGAGAAATCGCCCGCCCCGAACGGCTGCTCGCCGCCATGCGGCACGGTGTCCTGAACGGTGGCAAGCGCCTCCGGCCTTTTCTCGTTGTCGAAAGTGCCGCTTTGTTCGGCAAAGGTGGCAACGCCGTTCTGCGTGTTGCTGCCGCGCTCGAATGCATTCACTGCTATTCGCTTGTCCATGACGATTTGCCAGCCATGGATGACGATGACCTGCGGCGCGGCCAGCCGACCGTGCACAAAGCATTTGATGAAGCTGCCGCCATTCTGGCCGGTGACGGCCTTCTGACCTATGCTTTCGACATCATCTCGTCGGATGAAACCGATCTCGATGCAGCAATTCGCCTGCAACTGGTTTCAGCGCTCGCCCGCGCATCCGGTCTCGGCGGCATGGTGGGCGGACAGGCTCTCGATCTGATGGCCGAAACCAGCAAGCCTGACGAAGCCGGCATCATCACGTTGCAGGCAATGAAGACTGGCGCATTGATCCGTTTCGCCTGCGAGGCCGGAGCCATCATCGCCAATGCATCCAGCGAAGACCGCGAGCGCATGGCCGAATTCGGCTCCGCTATTGGCCTTGCCTTCCAGCTGGCGGACGATCTTCTGGACGTGACCGCTGACGCCGAGGCGATGGGCAAGGCCACTGGTAAAGATGCCGCCGCCGGAAAGGCCACGCTGGTTTCACTCCACGGCATCGACTGGACCCGCAAGCAACTGTCCGGACTGGTTACCCAGGCGGAAAGCTTGCTGGCACCCTTTGGCAAGGACGCAGATATCCTGAAACAGGCCGCCCGCTTCATCGCCGAACGGCAGAGCTAGACCATGTCTCCCGCAAGCGGAAACCGATTTTGCTCAGGATAATGCGTAAAAACAACGATTTAAAGATCGTCTTCACGTACCTTGACGATAACCACATCGTCAGCGGAAAGCATGCGCCCGTCCTGAGAACGCACATCAAGCGCGGCCACGTCCTCGCCTGAAACGCTGTCGACAAGACGCGAATGAGTTTCACCCGGCGCAAAGAGATGCTTTTCTCCCCATTGCCTGAGCGACACGATGACAGGCAGCAGATCGCGCCCTTTTGCCGTCAGGCGATACTCCTGATGCGCGCCGCCATTAGGGTCTGGCACGGATTCCATGATTCTCTCTCCCGTCAGCTTGCGCAGACGTTCCGAGAGAATATTGCGGGCGATTCCGAGATTCTTCTGAAAGGCGCTGAAACGTGTCACGCCGTCGAAGGCTTCACGGACGATCAGCAGCGACCACCAGTCGCCGATCACATCAAGCGCGCGTGCACTCGGGCAATAATCGCCTTTCATGCTTTTCTTTCGAACCATGTTAACTCCACAGATTGCAATCTGGTTGCAATATAAAACCTTTTTAGCTACAAGCAAAATGGTTTCATTTTAAAACCGTTTTGCAGGAGTCCGTCATGCAACCTTCAACCCACGCGGCCGCAACGCTGTCCGCGAACCCTGATGCACGCCCTTTGCTTTCCTCGACTACCCTTTTTCTGTTTGCGGCTGCAAGCGGACTGGCGGTAGCCAATGTCTACTTTGCTCACCCGCTGCTCGATGTGATGGCTGACGACCTTGGCCTCAAACGCTCAACAGCAGGCCTCATCGTCGCCGCCAGCCAGCTCGGCTATGCAATCGGCTTGATCTTTCTCGTCCCGCTTGGCGACCTCTTCAACCGGCGAAAGCTGATCATCACGCATTTCCTTCTGTCGGTCCTGTCCCTGATCGCAATCGGCTTTGCGGCCAATGCCACCGTGCTTCTGGTCGCCATGGCCACTATGGGCCTGCTCGCCGTCGTCACACAGGCACTTGTCGCCTATGCGGCCAGCCTCGCAGCACCGGCGCGACGCGGCCATGTGGTTGGCATCGTAACCAGCGGCATCGTGCTCGGCATATTGCTGGCGCGCGCGATAGCTGGCGCCCTCACCGACATTGGCGGCTGGCGCAGCGTCTACTTCGTTTCCTCTATTCTCACGCTTTTGATCGCGCTCCTGCTGTGGCGCAGCCTGCCCGACCAGAAGCGGCGGCCGACCGGCGTCAGCTATCCGGCACTCATTCTGTCGCTTGTGACGCTGTTTCGCTCCGAGCCGGTACTGCGCATTCGCGCCATCATAGCCATGCTGATCTTCGCCAATATTACCACTTTGCTCGCACCACTGGTCATGCCGCTCAGCGCACCACCCTTCGAACTGAGCCATGCTGAGATCGGTCTGTTCGGACTGGCAGGTGCTGCCGGAGCGCTTGCCGCGTCGCGTGCTGGCGGTGTTGCCGACCGGGGTTATGCCCAGCGGATGACAGGCATCGCTTTGCTGCTGATGTTCGTGTCATGGGGTCTGATAGCCTTGCTGGAACATTCACTGCTCTGGCTAATCGCAGGTGTGCTGATTATCGACTTCGGCCTTCAGGCTGTCCACGTCACCAATCAGGCGATGATCTACCGTGTACGCCCAGACGCGCAGAACAGACTCACCGCCGCCTATATGGTTTTCTATTCCATCGGCAGCGCAAGCGGTTCGGCGGTTTCAACTTGGGTCTATGCTTATGCAGGCTGGAATGGCGTTTGCCTGCTTGGCGCAGGCATCAGCCTTGTCACGCTCATCTTCTGGGCAGCAACATTAAAGGCTACACCAGAGACCGCTACGCGCGCGGTCACCTGTACCGCTTAGTTCTGGCCAGCAGCGATTTTCTGATCAAGTCCGAAGCGGTTCTCGATGTAATCGGCAACCATTTTCTGGAAGTCCTCGGCAATAGCAGGACCGCGCAACGTCGTGACTTTCTTGCCATCGACAAAGACCGGTGCGGACGGCGTTTCGCCCGTGCCGGGAAGCGAGATGCCGATATCAGCGTGCTTCGATTCACCCGGCCCGTTGACAATGCAGCCCATCACGGCGACCGACAGCGCTTCCACGCCGGGATATTTCTCGCGCCAGACCGGCATGTTGCGGCGGATATCGTCCTGAATGGTCTGGGCCAGTTCCTGGAACACGGTCGACGTCGTGCGACCGCAACCGGGACACGCCGCAACGATCGGAATAAATTGCCGGAAACCCATGGTCTGCAGAAGCTCTTGTGACACCTGCACTTCACGGGTGCGGTCGCCGCCGGGTTCCGGGGTAAGCGAAATGCGGATTGTGTCGCCGATGCCCTGCTGCAACAGGATACCCATGGCCGCCGACGAGGCGACAATGCCCTTGGTGCCCATGCCGGCTTCAGTGAGGCCCAGATGCAGCGCATGATTGGAACGCTGCGCCAGCATCGTATAGACGGCAATCAGGTCCTGCACCTGACTGACCTTGGCCGACAGGATGATCTTGTCGCGGCCAAGACCGATCTCTTCGGCAAGATTGGCGGAAATCAGAGCCGACTGCACAATGGCCTCGCGCATGACTTCCTGCGCGCTCAATGGCGCGCCCGCATCCTGATTACGATCCATCAGCGTGGTCAGGAGTTCCTGATCGAGCGAACCCCAGTTCACGCCGATGCGCACCGGCTTGTCATAGCGGATCGCCATTTCGACGATATCGGCGAACTGCTTGTCCTTCTTGTCCTTGAAACCGACATTGCCCGGATTGATGCGATATTTTGCAAGTGCTTCCGCACAGGCCGGATGATCGGCCAGCAGCTTGTGACCAATATAATGGAAGTCACCGACCAGCGGCACATCATGCCCCAGACGTTCCAGCCGTTCGCGGATTTTAGGCACGGCAGCAGCCGATTCATCGCGATCCACCGTGATGCGCACGATTTCCGAACCGGCACGGTGAAGTGCAGCCACCTGCGCGACCGTAGAGTCCACATCCGCTGTGTCCGTGTTGGTCATTGACTGCACGACGACGGGCGCACTGCCGCCGACGATAACGCCACCGACACTGACGCCAACCGACTGGCGACGAGGAAATGGATGCGAAAAATAGCTGACGGCCTCGGAAGACATTTTGCTCTGTTCTTAACTGTACCTGTTCTCAGGTGGCGCAGCGCGACGCGAATGTCAACGCCCGCCTATATTGAGGCCCGCATATATCTGGGTCTGCGTATATCCGGCTCTCGCTTTATATAATCGCTTGCCGTTGCCTTGTCGCCCTCTCATTATGTCACCGGGAACAAGGAGGAAATCACGCATGAATGCTGCATCTGCCTGCAAGACCGCAATCGTCACCGGATCGAATTCCGGGATCGGCCTCGGTATAGCCCATGCGCTGGCGGCGGCAGGACACAACGTCGTGATCAACTCATTCACCGACCGTGAGGAGGATCATACCCTCGCACGCAAGCTCGGCGAGGAACATGGCGTCAGCGTGGTCTATATTGCGGCCGACATGTCGAAGGCCGACCAATGCCGCGCACTGATCGCAGAAACGGTAAAGCAATTCAGCAGTGTGGACATTCTCGTCAACAACGCCGGTATCCAGCATGTATCTCCCGTCGAGGAGTTTCCGGCCGAACAATGGGACCGCATCATCGCGATAAACCTGACATCGGCCTTTCACACCTCGGCTGCCGCGATCCCGCATATGCGCAAGACTGGCTGGGGCCGCATTATCAATATCGCTTCAGCCCACGGCCTCGTGGCATCGCCGTTCAAGTCGGCTTATGTTGCCGCCAAGCATGGCATTGTCGGCTTTACCAAAACACTGGCGCTGGAACTTGCAACCGCAAAGATCACGGCCAATTCCATCTGTCCCGGCTATGTGCTGACGCCGCTTGTCGAAGCGCAGATACCGGACCAGATGAAGGCCTACCACATGGACCGCGAAACCGTGATCCGCGAAGTGATGCTAGATAAGCAGCCGACGAAGGAATTCGTCACCACCGCACAGATCGGCGCCCTTGCCGCTTTCCTCGCAAGCGATGCGGCAGCGCAGATCAATGGCGCTGCCATTCCCGTCGACGGCGGGTGGACTGCCGAATAGCGCATCTCGAAAAGTGGAAACCGGTTTTCGGATAAGATGCGCGTCATTAAGAAAGTTCAGTGCTTATGATCCGCGTATCGGGCCAGACTTGAAAAGGCCAGCACGACCAGCAGCAAGACCGGAAGCGCCAGAAACACCACGCCAAAGCCGCTATGCTTGGCAACAAAACCGATCAGCGACGGCGCCACCAGCATGCCGGAATAACCAAGCGTCGTTGCGATGGACAGGCCGACACTCGGATTGACGCCCGGCATGTTACCAGCCATCGAGAAGGCGATCGGCACCATGTTGGAAATACCGATCCCGCAGATCGCGAAGCCGATAATCGCCGTTGCTGAGCTGTTTCCGAAACCGACGATCAGCATGCCGATGATTGCAATGATCGTGCAGGCACGAAGGGTTTTGACTGCACCGAACCGGTCGCGGACCAGATCGCCTGCAAAACGCATGATGGCCATTGAGCCCGAGAAAGCTGCGAAGCCGAAGCCTGCCACCGTGACGGAAGCACCCAGATCCTGGCGCATATGATAGGCGCCCCAATCGAGAATCGCCCCTTCCGGCACCATGGAAAACAGCGCCATGACACCGACAAGCCATGGCAGAGGATTACGCGGCAAGGTCAGCTTCTGCTTTTCGCCGCTTGGATGATGATGCTCCGTGTCCGGGATGATCGAAGGCCATGCGATAGCAATCAGGATTGCGGCGACAATTGTCGTCACCAGCGCATGAACGGTCGATCCGAATTGCGCGATAAGAAAGCCGCCTGTCGCAGCACCGATGAGGCCGCCGAGGCTCCAGAATGCATGGCAGGACGACATGATTGCCCGGCGCATTTTTTTCTCGACCGCAACCGCATTGGCATTCATCGACACATCCATCGCAGCCATGGTTCCGCCGAAATAGAACATCACGATCACAGCCGTGACCACATTCGGCACCAGTGCGATGATGAGCAGCGCCGGGATAAAGGCGAGTGCAAAAATGCGCACCACCATGCCCGAACCGCGATGCGCTGAAAGCGCACCTGCGACCGGCATCATGGCCAGAGAACCAAGGCCGAAGACGAGGATCATCAACCCCATGCCTGCACTATCAAGTCCGAGGCGTTCGGCAAATTCCGGAATTTTCGGGGCCCAGCCGCCGAAAATATAGCCGTTCATCAGAAAGAGTAGCGCAACGGCAATCCGCTCTCTGGTTACAATCGGCGCACGCGCAGGCGCCGCATCTTCGCGTCCGGAAACCTGTTCCATCTGTCCCTCAGTTGCGGTCCGCTGCCGCACGTAAAATCTTCATATCCGATGTCGCATAGGGCGCAAGCGCTGCTTCATCCGCATCATATTCGACAGCCATGACACCGACATCGTCCAAGGGAACGACATCATGGGCGGCAACCGTACCGAGCTTGTCGCTCGTAATGGCCAGTGCCACCACCCGGCTGCGTCCGGCTATAACTCGCTTGAATTCCGCATCGTCCAGATGCAGCGCCGTTACGCCGATTTCGGCGGCAATACCGCACGCGCCCAAAACGCAAAGATCAGGCCGCAGCAGTTCCGCATCACGCAAGGCGCGCGCCCCGACGGCGGCACTCACCCGCCGGTCGATGGGACCACCAATCATGATCAGCTCAATCTCCGGCGAGCCCATAAGAATTACAGCGATAGACGGCGTATTGGTGACGACGGTGATGGCTTCACCGCGTTCGACCAAAAGTCGCGCCAGAGCCGTATTCACCGAAGATGCATCGAGAAACACCGTCATGCCGGGTTCGACCAGTTCCGCCAGGACCGCAGCCAGGGCGGCCTTCGCTTGTGGTCGCTCGGAATCCCGTTCTGCGAGCGGAGAAGGCTCGGGCACGGCACGCAACGCGCCGCCATAGACACGCTTGCAGAGCCCTGCCGCCGCCATCTCGCGCAGATCGCGCCGGATCGTATCCTCGGACACGCCGAAACTTTCAGCCAGTTCAGCCGCCAGTACACGACCAGACTGCTGTAGCAGTTCCTGAATGCGCGCCTGTCTTTCGTGAAGCAGAAGCTCTGTCACCACCACCCTCCCATCATGCACAATCATGCATAAATCGGCATAAACATGCATACCAGATTTTGGGAACTCTGCAAGCGCAAACAAAACCGCACCGTTTTTACCGGCGCGGCATTGAACTTTGACCCGGGAAGACGCTTGTTGGCGTTATTCGGAATACACCACCAACAAATCCTTGGCATCGATCTGTTCGCCGGGACGCACCAGCACTTCCGCGATGGTGCCATCGCGTTCGGCATGGATGGCGGTTTCCATCTTCATCGCCTCTATGGAAAGCAGCACATCACCCTGCGTAACCGTCTGGCCGGTCGCCACGGCAACCGTTGATACGACACCTGGCATCGGTGCACCAACCTGCCTGTCGTTCCCGGCTTCCACCTTGCGACGCACACCGCCGGAAGCGCCTTTGGCACGGTTCGGCACCTTAATGCGGCGCGGCTGACCATTCAGCTCGAAAAACACCGTCACCATGCCCTTCTCATCGGTTTCGCTCATCGCCTGATTGACGATCACCAGCGTCTTGCCGCGTTCCAGATCGACGAAGACTTCTTCTTCCGGCTTCAAGCCGTAGAAATAGACCGGAGTCGGCAAAACACTTGTCGGGCCATAGGTTTCCTGCGCGGATGCATAGTCGGTGAAGACCTTCGGATACATCAGCGCCGAAGCGAATTCCTGATCGGAAATCTTGCGATCGACCGTCTCCTCGAACCCTTCACGCTCGGCGTTCAGATCGGCAGGTTCCAGCAGAGCGCCGGGACGCACGGTAAACGGCTCATCGCCCTTCAGAATCTTCTTCTGCAACGCCTTCGGCCATCCCGATGGCGGCTGACCAAGATCACCGCGCATCATCGACACTACGGAATCCGGGAAAGCAATATCCTTTGCCGGGTTTTCGACATCAGCGACGGTCAAGTCCTGACTGACCATCATCAACGCCATGTCGCCCACAACCTTGGAGGATGGCGTGACCTTGACGATATCGCCGAACATGCGGTTCACATCAGCATAGGCCTGCGCCACCTCATGCCAGCGGGTTTCAAGTCCCAGCGAACGGGCCTGCTCCTTCAGATTGGTGAACTGACCACCCGGCATTTCATGCAGATAAACTTCTGAAGCTGGTCCCTTGAGGTCGCTTTCGAAAGCCGCATACTGGTTGCGTACGGCTTCCCAATAGAAAGAGATGCGGCGGATCGAATCCGGATCAAGGCCCGGATCGCGCTCGGAACCGTGCAGTGCCTCGACAATGGAACCGAGGCAAGGCTGCGATGTGTTGCCGGAGAGCGCATCCATCGCCGCATCGACCACATCCACACCCGCATCGATCGCAGCAAGTACGGTCGCCGCCGAAATGCCCGACGTATCATGCGTATGGAAATGGATCGGCAGATCGGTTTCCTCGCGTAGCGCCTTGAACAGGGCGCGGGCCGCGGCAGGCTTCAAAAGCCCCGCCATATCCTTCACCGCAATGATATGCGCGCCAGCTTTTTCAACTTCCTTCGCCAGATTGACGTAATATTTGAGGTCATACTTGGCGCGTTCCGGATTGAGAATATCACCTGTGTAACAAATCGCTGCTTCGCAGAGCTTGTTTTCCTCCAGCACCGCATCCATCGATACGCGCATGTTTTCGACCCAGTTCAGACTGTCGAAAACGCGGAACAGATCGATGCCGCCGCGTGCTGCCTCGCGCACGAAATATTTTACGATATTATCAGGATAAGATTTGTAGCCGACGCCGTTTGCACCGCGCAAAAGCATCTGCAGAAGAAGGTTCGGCGCCGCTTCACGCACCAGCGCCAGACGCTCCCACGGGTCTTCGGTGAGGAAGCGCATCGAAACGTCGAAGGTCGCACCGCCCCAGCATTCCAGCGAAAACAGATTCGGCAGTGCCTGCGCATAGGAATTGGCGATGCGGGCAATGTCGTATGTGCGCATGCGCGTCGCCAGAAGCGACTGATGGCCGTCACGCATGGTCGTATCGGTAATCAGCGCACGCTTTTCGTTGCGCACCCATTCCGCGAACTTCTTCGGTCCAAGCTGGTCCAGACGTTGCTTGGTGCCATCAACGACCGGCTTATCACCGAACCACGGCACGCGCGGCTTGGCGGCATCCTTAGCCGGCTTTGCGCGCCCCTTGGTTTCTGGATGGCCATTGACCGTCACGTCGGCGATATAGGTCAGAAGTTTGGTGGCACGATCCTGCCGCTTGACCTGCTCGAACAGTTCCGGCGTCGTGTCGATGAAGCGCGTCGTGTAGTCGTTTGCCTGAAACTTCGGATGATTGATGATCGCTTCGAGGAAGGTGAGATTCGTCGCCACACCGCGGATACGGAATTCGCGCAAGGCGCGATCCATACGGCGGATGGCTTCCAGAGGCGTAGAGCCTGAAGCGGTCACCTTGACGAGCAGCGGATCGTAGTAGCGGGTGATGAACGCACCCGAATAGGCCGTGCCGCCATCGAGACGAATGCCAAAACCCGATGCCGAACGATAGGCCTGAATGCGACCGTAATCAGGAATGAAGTTCTGTTCCGGGTCTTCCGTGGTGATACGACACTGGAGCGCATGGCCATTAAGGCGAATGTCCTCCTGACGCGGCACACCCGATTCCGGCGTGCCGATGGCAAAGCCTTCGAGAATATGAATCTGCGCCTTGACGATATCGATGCCGGTAACCTGTTCGGTAACCGTGTGCTCGACCTGAATACGCGGATTGACCTCGATGAAATAGAACTTGCCCGTATCGGCATCCATCAGGAATTCGACTGTACCGGCGCCAATATAATCGGTGGCATGGGCAATCTTCAGGCCATAGCTTGCCAGTTCCTGACGCTGCGCATCATCGAGATAAGGTGCCGGCGCCCGCTCCACCACCTTCTGGTTACGGCGCTGGATCGAGCAGTCACGCTCGAAAAGATGAACCGCATTGCCATGGGTATCGCCCAATATCTGCACTTCGACATGGCGCGCGCGTTCAATCAGCTTTTCGAGATAGACCTCATCCTTGCCAAATGCAGCCTTGGCCTCGCGCTTGGCTTCCGTGACTTCGCGGGCAAGATCGGCTTCGGCGCGGATGGCGCGCATGCCGCGACCGCCACCGCCCCAGCTTGCCTTCAACATCAGCGGATAGCCGATTTCTGCCGCCAGCTTCTTTACTTCTTCTATATCGTCCGGCAGCGGATCGGTGGCAGGCACCACCGGCACGCCGATTTCAATGGCGAGATTGCGGGCCGCAACCTTGTTGCCGAGGCGGCGCATGGTCTCAGGCTTTGGGCCGATGAAGATGATGCCGTTTTCTGCGCAGGCTTCGGCGAATTCCGGGCTTTCGGACAAAAGGCCATAGCCGGGGTGGATCGCATCGGCGCCCGAAACCTTGGCGACGCGGATAATCTCATCGATAGAAAGATAGCTTTCAATCGGACCAAGATCTCGATCCAGATGCGGACCGCGACCGACCTGATAACTTTCATCGGCTTTGAAGCGATGCAGGGAAAGTTTGTCTTCCTCAGCCCATATGGCCACCGTTTTGAGCCCCAGCTCATTGGCGGCGCGGAATACGCGGATTGCGATTTCAGATCGGTTGGCGACCAGAATTTTCCGGATAGGCTTTTGGGCGAAAGACAAGGCAGATCTCCCTAACTGCAATGACAAAGGCGCCATTGCTTAACCTGCAATAGACACAAGCGCAAACAAACTGTGCAACAGGGAGATAAAAACAAAATGCCCGACTAAATGCCGGGCAGATTGATGAATTTTGTAGCACTTTATGCTAATATATCAGGCACAAGAGCGGTTCCTATTATGAAGCAATCATCAGAACCGCTCTAAGCATCTGTGTTCTCGCATTATCCAACGCAAAACCGCTTCGCACTTTTGCTGGAAATGCTCCATTACTTCTGGAAGTAATTATACTTGCCGTCTTCACCCTTGCGCCATTCGAACATGACGTAAGGCGAAAGGCTCGGATCGCCCTTGGCGTCGAACGAGATGTCGCCAAGCACCGTTTTGAACGGACCCTTTTCCTTCATCGCAGTTGCAACTTCCTGCGGGTCGTTGCTTGCGGCAGCATTGGCGGCATTGACCAGCGACTGCACACCGGCATAGGCATAGAAGGTATAGGCTTCAGGCTCGAAACCCTTGTCACGGAAAGCCTTGATGAGTTCCGCATTCGACTTGTCGTCGCGCGGATCGGGACCGAAAGTGTTCATGACACCACCAACAGCATCACCGGCAATCGAGGCAAGTTCGTTGGACACGATGCCATCGCCCGAAATGAACTGTGCCTTGAGGCCCTGATCATCCATCTGGCGGATGAGCAGACCCGCTTCCGGATGCATGCCGCCCCAGTAAACAGCAGTAATGCCAGCAGCCTTCATCTTGGAGATGAGCGCGGAGAAGTCCTTGTCGCCCTGGTTTACACCTTCGTAGAGCGTTTCCTTCATGCCGTTGTCGTTGAGCGACTTCTTGGTTTCGTCGGCAAGGCCCTGACCGTAAGGGGTCTTGTCGTGAAGGACTGCGACTTTGCCGTCCTTGTAATTGTCGGCGATATATTTGCCGGCAACGATGCCCTGCTGGTCATCGCGACGGCAGGTGCGGAACGTGTTCCAAAGTTCGCGCTCGGTGAAGGTCGGGTTGGTGGTGCCGGGCGCGATCATCAGCACGCCGTTTTCAGCATAGATGTCCGACGTCGGAATGCTGACGCCGGAATTGAAGTGACCGATAACGAACTGAACACCATCACCCACAAACTTGTTTGCAACCGAAATGCCCTGCTTCGGATCGGCAGCGTCGTCGCCATAGACGATGGTGATCTGCTCGCCGTTCATGCCGCCCTTGGCATTGGCTTCTGCGACAGCCGCTTCGACACCGCGCTTGATCTGCTCGCCGAAAGCTGCCTGGCTGCCGGTCAACGGTGCGCCGACGCCGAGCTGGATGTCGGCAAAGGACACGCCACCCATCGCAACCAGTGCCGAAAGGCAGACGCCGCAGAATAAGGATTTCTTCATTTCAGTTGCTCCCACTAAGCGCATCCCGAAAGGTATGAAACGATTTTCGAGACACACGTCAAAATAGTCATTCAGAGCGGCAGTCTGACAGGATCAGATGACCGCCATTTTTTGCAGGCATGAACAGCAACACCAGAGGCGTTGCATAAACCTGATATTCGAATGGGAGACTGCATCAGCGCCAGAAACGCAATTCGGGCTTGAAACTGCCCGCGCTGAAACTGGTCCTCCCACCAGAACGCGAGACTGGATATAGAGATTCGCCCTATATTCAGTCGTCAAGCTAGATACAATCACGTTCAATACCGAAGTAAAGTAATGATTTAGTCTATATCTTGCTTTTCCGCATGACTTTATGCGGACCGACGCCATAGAAACGAAAATGCCCGGCTTGAAGCCGGGCATTTCCATTCATCGGGAAAGAATGTAAGCGAAACTTACTGCTGAATGTAAGTATATTTCCCGTCAGCGCCCTTTTCCCACTTGTACATGACATAGCCTGGAAGCTTCGGATCGCCCTTTTCGTCATAGGACAGGTCGCCAAGCACGGTCTTGAACGGACCCTTTTCCTTAAGCGCCTTGGCAACTTCCTGCGGGTCGTTACTTCCGGCAGCCTTCGCAGCCCCAGCCAGAGACTGAACGGCAGCGTAAGAGTAAAGCGTGTAGGCTTCCGGTTCGAAGCCAGCATCGCGGAACTTCTTCACCAGATCGGCATTGTTCGGGTTATTGCGCGGGTCCGGGCCGAACGTATTCAGCGTACCGGCAACCGCATCGCCTGCGATGGAGGCCAGCTCGTTGGAAACGATACCGTCGCCAGAGATGAACTGGACTTTCAGCCCCTGATCGGCAAGCTGACGGATAATCAGACCGGCTTCAGCGTGCAGACCACCCCAATAAAGGACCGTAACGCCCTGCTGCTTCAGCTTGGCGATCAGAGCCGAGAAATCCTTCTCGCCAACATTCACGCCTTCATAGACGGCTTCCTTGACGCCAAGCTCGTTGAGCTTCTTCTTGGTTTCATCGGCAAGGCCCTGACCATAAGGGGTCTTGTCGTGAATGACGGCAATTTTCCCGTCTTTGAAATTGTCGAAAATATACTGACCGGCCACGATGCCCTGCTGATCGTCGCGACCGCAGGTACGGAACGTGTTCCAGAGCTGGCGCTCTGTATAGACCGGGTTGGTCGCAGCAGGCGAGATTTCGAGAATGCCGTTTTCGGCATAAACGTCCGAAGCCGGGATCGAAACGCCCGAATTGAAGTGACCGATAACGTATTTCACGCCATCAGCTGCGAACTTGTTGGCAACCGAGATACCCTGCTTCGGATCCGATACGTCATCGCCGAGAGTGATCGCGATTTTTTCGCCGTTGATGCCGCCCGCATCGTTGATTTCCTTGATGGCCGCTTCCGCGCCCTTCTGGATCTGCGCACCGTAAACGGCATTTGGGCCCGTCAGCGGCGCACCAATACCGACAAGAACATCAGCCCAAGCCGAGCCCCCGAAAGCCATAACTGCTGCAAGAGCAACGCCTGAGAAAAGTGACTTCTTCATTGTTGAAACTCCCCATCATTGTATTTACCCCGAAACGATGTTTTTGCATCGCCTTATTTTCTTGCTGAATACTCAGCAATATCTACGCTGAATCTTATTACTGTCAACGTGATCTTACAAAAAGCTTCGCCGCATGACGGCGAAGCTTTAAAATTATTTTGCCTTCCAGCTGAGAGGCGAAGCTTTTTCATAAAGCCAGCTATATTGCCGCACCATCTGCTTGGTGCGGGTGAAGCGAAAGCCGACCGTACCTATGATCATCAGGACGATCGTATCCACCAGATAATAGTGGAACGAAAGAAGCGTTCCCTCAAACAGTGCGAAATGGATGAAGCGCACCGCAGCTCCCAGCGGGATCAGATAGAGCAGAAGCTGCGGATAGGTGCGCCACGTCGAAGCACAGGCACGCCCCGTCATCCAGGCGGCCCAGCCGCCCAGCAGACAGGTGATGAGGAAAAACAACCAGAATGACGATTCTTCGTAGAGAATACCCTGCATCTTATCCTCCTAGTGCCTTCCGCCTTCGAGATAGGCGGCGCGGACTTCCGGATCGGCCAGCAATTCGCGGCCAGCGCCGCTCATGGTGATCGAGCCGTTGACCATCACATAGCCACGGTCTGCGAGCTTGAGAGCACCGAATGCGTTCTGCTCAACGAGGAACACCGTCAGCCCCTGCGTGCGGTTCAGTTCCTTGATCGCTTCGAAAATCTGCTTCACGATCAGCGGTGCCAGACCGAGCGACGGTTCATCCAGAAGCAAGAGCTTCGGACGCGCCATCAGCGCGCGGGCAATGGCCAGCATCTGCTGTTCGCCGCCCGAAAGCGTGCCGCCACGCTGGTTGATGCGTTCCTTCAGGCGCGGGAACAGGTCGAACATCAGTTTCACGTCTTCTTCGAAGTGTTGCTGATGATCGAGACTTGCGCCCATCTGGAGATTTTCCAGAACCGTCATGCGCGGGAAGATGCGACGGCCTTCCGGAGACTGCGCAATGCGCAGCTTGGCAATCTCATGCGGCGGCATGGATGTAATATCCTTGCCGTTGAAGAGAATGCGGCCGGTACGCGCCTTCGGCGAGCCGAAGATCGTCATCATAAGCGTCGACTTGCCGGCACCGTTAGCGCCAATCAGCGCGACGATCTCACCCTCATCGACGGTAAGGTCAATGCCCTTGAGGGCACAAATATTGCCGTAATAGGTCTCGACCTTCTCGACGGCCAGAAGCGGTTGCTTTTTCTGCATGGTTTCAGCCTGCATCATTCGCCTCCCTTCTTGGGCTTGGCCGCGGTTTTAGTCGGTGCTTTTGTCGGCGCCTTAGCGCGTTTCGCACCACCGCTTTTGGCAGCCTTTACGGGAGCAGTCTTATGGCTCGTCGGAACATCACCCTGTTCAACGCGCTCGGAGAACTCTGTCGCCTGACCGGCGGCAAGTTGTTTGGCCTGCCCGACCCAGTCTTCGCGCGCGATACGCCCGTCGAATTCCAGATAGGTTTCAGCTTCCACGATATCCGCTTCGGTCCAGGCGGCAATCTGATCGAAATGATAGATCCCGTGTTCGTGAAGCTTCTTTTCGTTGACCGCGCCGATGCCCTTGATGAGAGTCAGATTATCGGCCTTGCCACCACGTGCCTCCGCCAGACCACCGGCGAGAGAAACGCGTCCGGACGGTGCTTCGCCCGTCTCTTCGGCAATTTCTTCCTCGATGGCTTCCTCAGCGAGTTGTGCCGCCACGAAGTCCGCCGCATCACCGGTGCCCGGCTTGTCCGCCTCTTCGATAAGCTCGGCAATCTCTTCGTCATCGACGCCGAGATAGGCGGCAATAACGCGCGGATCATTCTTGACTGCTTCTGGAGCACCGTCAGAAATCTTGGTGCCGTATTCCAGCACGATCACATGATCGGAGATTTCCATGACCACCGACATGTCGTGCTCGATCAGCAGGATTGACGTCCCGGTTTCATTGCGGATATCGAGCAGGAGCTTGTTGAGCTCTGCCGATTCACGCGGATTGAGACCGGCGGCCGGTTCATCGAGGCAAAGAATTTCCGGCTCGGTGCACATGGCGCGGGCGATTTCCAAACGGCGCTGATCGCCATAAGGCAGATCGCCTGCCGGATCGTCCGCACGACCGATCAGGTTGATTTTCTCCAGCCAGTGACGCGCTTTTTCAACCGCATCCTTCGCCGCAGACTTGTAGCCGGGCAAACCGAGAAGACCGAGGATCGTGAAGCCCGACGAACGCATCAGCGTGTTGTGCTGCGCGACCAGCAGGTTCTCCAGAACAGTGAGACCCGAGAACAGGCGAATGTTCTGGAAGGTACGCGCCACCTTGGCCTGCTTGGTGATCTGGAAGTCGGGCAGGCGTTCCAGCAGGAACTTGTCGCCCGTCTTCCGGTTCATCGTCAGCATGCCACCCGTCGGCTTGTAGAAGCCGGTGATGCAGTTGAAGACCGTGGTCTTGCCTGCACCGTTCGGGCCGATGATCGCCGTGATATCCCCACGCTTCACATTGAAGCTCAGATCGTTGATGGCGACGAGACCGCCAAAGCGCATCGAAAGATGCTCGACCTGCAGGATCGTGTCTTTTTCAGTGTTGCCCAATTCGGCTTTATCAGGCGCAGTGCCAGACATAGTGCTTATCTCCGCCATCAGCCGTGCCCTTCCTTGGTAAAGGCACCCGACACCATCTTCTTCTCATGCAGGAAGGCACTGGGTTCTCGACTTCCGACGAAACCGCGCGGTTTCCAGACCATGACCACGACCATGGCAAGGCCGAAGATGAGCATACGATAGAGTTCCGGCGTGAAATCTGGGCCGAAAATTGCTTTCAGGAAGCTCATTTCACGCAGGATTTCAGTGCCGCCGATCATGACGATCGCAGCAATGGCGATACCGACCAGGGAGCCCATGCCGCCCAGAACGACGATGGCAAGAATGACGGCGGATTCGAGAAACACGAAGGATTCCGGGCTGACGAAGCCCTGGCGTGCTGCAAAGAAGGAACCGGCAAAACCACCGAACATCGCGCCCGTGGCAAAGGCCGTGAGCTTGGTCGTGGTGGTGTTGATGCCAAGCGAACGGCAGGCAATTTCATCTTCACGCAGTGCTTCCCAAGCACGGCCAACCGGCATGCGGCGCAGACGGATGGTGACCCAGGCCGTCAGCAGCGCCAGCAGAAGGATGACGTAATAGAGGAAGAACTTGTAATGCGCCGCCGAGAAGGTGAGGCCGAAATGAGCGGCGAAACCGTCCTTGCTGGCATTGAAAGGCAGGCCGAAGAAGGTTGCCTTGGCAATACCGGAAACGCCGAAGGTGCCGCGGGTGACATCTGTCCAGTTGATGAGCACCAGACGGATGATTTCACCGAATGCAAGCGTCACGATGGCAAGATAGTCACCGCGCAGACGCAGGACCGGAAAACCCAGAATGACGCCCCATGTTGCAGCAAGAATACCGGCAATCGGCAGCAGCATCCAGAAGGACAGACCGAAATAGGCCGACAGCAGTGCATAGGAATAGGCGCCGACTGCATAGAAGGCGACGTAACCCAGATCGAGAAGACCGGCGAGGCCCACCACGATGTTGAGGCCCCAGGCCAGCATCACATAGATGAGGATCTGAACGCCGAAATTATCGACCCATTTGAGCGATCCCTGCCAGCCCAGAAAGGTGACGATCAGGACCGGGTAGACAAAAAGGAAGGCAACGCCGAGGCGCGAGAAGTTGCGGCGCACGAAAGACGGGCTTTCGTCGACCGCAGCGGTCGGCTGTTTGCTCTTGGCAAGCTTGCGCGCCTCCAGCGTTGGCTGAAGGAATGCAACGAACAGGAAACGACCAACCGCAGCGAGCGCGACCATGACGGCCAGTGCGCCCCAGCGCTGAACGAGCACCAGTTCGTTGTTGATGTTCTGATCGGTCTTGAAACCGATGATGAGGCAGAAGAGACCCAGAGCCAGAAGACCGGCGAAGAACCCTTCACGAATGGCCCGGCCAAAAAGGGAATCCGGGCGTGAACTCGACTGTACAGCCATGATTAAACCTTTTCGACTTCAGGACGGCCAAGAATGCCGGACGGCATGAAGATCAGCACGATGGCGAGGATCGAAAACGCGGCAACGTCCTTGTAGTCGATCGAGAAATACGCCGACCACAATGCCTCGATGAGACCGATGAGCAAGCCACCGACCACAGCACCCGGAAGCGATCCGATACCGCCCAGAACTGCCGCCGTGAACGCCTTCACGCCGGGGATGAACCCGTCGGCAAAGGAAATCACGCCATAGAAGGAGAGGTAGAGCGTACCGGCCACAGCCGCGAGCATCGCACCCATCACGAAGGTGAGCGAAATGACCCGATCGACATTGATGCCGAGAAGCGCTGCCATTTTGCGATCCTGCTCACAGGCACGCTGCGCGCGACCAAGCGAGGTGCGATTGACGATATACCAGAAAATCGTCAGCAGCACGGCTGTCACCACAATGACCACAATCTGCTTCAGCGAGATCGTCACGTTGGTTCCCATGATATTGTAGGAACCGTTCAGCAGCTGAGGCACCGGTTTGTTACGCGGACCCTGCGTTACCTGTACGAAGTTGGACAAGGCAATCGACATGCCGATAGCCGTGATCAACGGTGCGAGGCGAAACGAACCACGCAGCGGCCGGTAGGCCACGCGCTCGATCGTCCAACTCCACAAACCCGTCAGCAACATGGCGACGATCATCATCAGAAGAAGCATCAGCGCAATCGGCAATGCTCCAATGAAGGTTGTGATCATGAGAAAAACAATCAGCGCCATGAAGGCGCCGAGCATGAAGACATCGCCATGAGCAAAGTTGATCATGCCGATAATGCCATAGACCATCGTGTAGCCGATGGCGATCAGGCCATAGATCGAGCCGAGCGCGAGCCCGTTGATCACCTGCTGGAAGAAATATTCCATCGAGAAGCCACCCATTTTACCGCCCGGGATTTTATTGACGCATCTTTATTTCGTGCGCCTTCATTTTATTCCCGGCTCTTTACACCTAACGGCTGTATAGAGGAATGCAACCCCTTTTGCCTCAGACAAAAGACTAAGGGCATCATCCCTCCACAAACTAGTTATGTCCCCTACTAAACGTCCTGTATATGTTTTTTCTCCTACCCAGGACGCCTTATTCCATACTTTCTACATGGCCGAAAAGCCAAAAATTGGGGTCAGCATTAAAATTACCGACCGTACCCACTTTACGCGACCGTAAACCCATGTGCAAAGGGATCACGGTCGTCGATGAAGATCGTATTATATCCCGTCATGCGTGCCCAGCCCGCAATTGAAGGAATAATCGCCGGCAATGTGCGGTCCTGGCCTGCAACTTCGGTAGCACGTTCCACACGGCCATGAAAAAGCGACCCGATGATGGATTCATGCACAAACTCGTCGCCGGGCTTCAATTTGCCCTTGGCAGCCAGTTGGGCCATGCGCGCAGACGTACCGGTTCCACATGGCGAACGGTCGATTGCCTTGTCGCCGTAGAAGACGGCATTGCGGGCATGCGCTTCCGGATGTTTCGGCTTCCCAGTCCACAGAATATGGCTCAGACGGTTGATATCCGGCAGCAGCGGATGCTGGAACTTGTACTTCTCATTTAACCGCTCACGCAGGATCGGACTCCAGGCAATCAGCTGCAGCGCGGAATAATCTTCCATATCGGTGTAATTTTCTTGCGGCTCGACGATAGCGTAGAAATTGCCGCCATAAGCCACATCAACCCTGAGGTTGCCAAGGTCCGGGCATTCGACCTCAAGTCCTTCAGCATAAAGGAAAGCCGGAACATTGGTGAGACGAACGCGCTCGACATACTGGCCGTTCTGCTCATACTCGATCGCCACCAGACCGGCAGGCGTGTCCAGATTGAGCTTGCCCGGCGTCTTCGGCGTCACCAGCCCCTGCTCTATCGCCATCGTCACGGTTCCGATGGTGCCGTGACCGCACATCGGCAGACACCCCGAGGTTTCAATAAAAAGCACCGCGACATCGCAATCAGGACGTGTCGGCGGGTAGAGAATGGAGCCGGACATCATGTCATGGCCGCGCGGCTCGAACATAAGACCAGTACGAATCCAGTCATACTCGCGCAGAAAATGCGCGCGCTTTTCCATCATGGTCGAACCTTCGAGGTTCGGCCCGCCGCCAGCCACGAGACGCACGGGGTTACCGCATGTGTGTCCGTCGACGCAGAAGAAGGAATGTCTTGCCATGATGGTCAGTTCCGAAAACGTTGTGGCTTGAAAGGTTCAATGTCGATTGCAGGCGCGGCCCCCGTGATGAGATCACGGATAAGCCGCCCGGTTGCCGCCGATTGCGTGAGGCCGAGATGACCATGGCCGAAGCCGTAATAGATGTTGCCGCCTGCCGAGGCCCGGCCGATGACCGGTACGGAATCCGGCATGGATGGCCGATAGCCCATCCACTGTCGCCCGCCTTCTGTCCGAAAGCCCGGCAGAAACATGGAAGCCTTCTTAAGCATGGCTTCAGATCGCGCGAAATTTGGTGGCAGGTCGAGCCCGCCGAATTCCACCGCACCACCCACACGCAGGCCGGTTTCCATCGGCGTGATGACAAAGCCATGGCCCGGAAAGGTCAATTGCCGTTTCACATCGAAACTGCCCACTGGCAGCGTCGTGTTGTAGCCGCGTTCCGTATCGAGCGGCACCGCATCGCCAAAGCCCTTGGCAAGATCGCGAGACCATGCGCCCGCCATAAGGACAAGATGCGTCGTCTTGATTTTCGTTCCATCCTCAAGATGAACGCTCGCCCCGCCATGGCCCTGCTTCGCATTCGTGACTTTGGCCTGAAGGAAGCGCGCACCCTTGCTCTGGGCATAGGCCCAGATGGCCTTGCCGAACAGTTTCGGATCGCTGACATTCTTCCAGCCGGGAACGAAAGTTCCGGCAACGAAACGCGGGCTCAGGCCGGGCTGCAGTTCGGCAAGCCGGTCACCGCGCACGTGTTCATAGGCAATTCCAGCCTGTTCGCGAACATCCCAGCCCAGCTGGGAGGCAGCAAGCTCGGCTTCGCTTTCATAAAGCTCCAGATTGCCGTTCTCGCGCAATCTCCCGCGCAGCCCTGCCCTGTCGATTAACGCCATCATCTCGCTGCCGGCAAGGCGCATGATGTCGGCCTGTGCAATCGCGGTTTTCGCCAATGCATCCGCGCTGCTTGCGCGCCAGAAGCGGTAGAGCCACGGCACCATTTTGGGAAAATAGGAAGGACGGATCGTAAACGGACCAAGCGGATCCATCAGCCAGCCTGGCACCTTGCGCATGACGCCCTTGGAGGCCAGCGGAAGAATGTCCGAAAAAGCGAGCGCCGCAGCATTGCCAGAACTGGTCTCTTCGCAAATGCCGGTTCTGTCGACGACCAAAACCTCGCGCCCAGCCTCGGCAAGCAAGGCGGCAGTGGCAACCCCGACAATACCGCCACCGATAATGAGAATATCCTGCTGACCCTGCGGATCAGATTTCATCTTGTGCGGCTCCCCACCGGATTCATTTTTGCCTATAGCCTTGCCAAAGAACCGGACAATGTCGACGCTTCGAGCAATTGGCGTTCAGTATGTTCAATGCCAGCCTTTCGGCTCTGTCCATCGATTTTTGGAATGACACTGTGCTGAAAGTTCGCCATCGCTTGAAAAAGCCACAAAGGCAAAGTTAGGGATCGACAAACTCAAATCACCTCATATTGATATATCAGAGATATATCTGTAAGATTGCACTATGTCAATCGTCGTAACCACAGGGCATGGACAGGCATGGAAGAAGCAAACGTTCGAGACAGGTTGACGCGGAGCCCGGCAAACATGCCGTTGGCGACCATGGATAGCTGGGGTAGCGAAAGCCTCGCCGAGCAAGCCTATCGCATTCTGGAGCGCTCCATCGTCACACTGGAACTCGAACCGGGCACCGTTGTCAACGAGCGCACACTGATCGAGCTGACCGGCATGGGCCGCACGCCGATGCGCGAAGCCATTCAGAGGCTCGCCTGGGAAGGTCTCGTGGAAGTGCGTCCGCGCTCAGGCATTGCCATCGCGGCCATCGATCCGACGGATTTCATCAAGGTGCTGGATGCCCGCGAAGGTGTCGAGCGCGTTCTGGCGCGCGATGCTGCCCGCTTGGCAGCCCTCGCGATTATGAACGGCTTGAAGCCGCTGCAGCCGCCATGCGGCAGGCCATCCCCAACGAGGATGTGGCCCTGTTTCTCGATGCCGACAAGGCATTCGATATTGTTCTGGGCGCGGCGGCGAGCAATCCCTATGCCGCGCGTATTGCAGCCCCCCTGCAAACCCACAGCCGCCGCTTCTGGTTCCGCCTTCGCCCATCGACCGGCATAGCCGGTTCTGCCAATGCCCATGCGACACTGATCGAGGCGATCGTCTCCCGTCAGCCGGAACGGGCCAGCGACACGGCCAGTGAACTGATGGCCTATCTGCGCACTCTTGCACCCTGACACCCGGCGTCCGACCAATATGGCTTTGTAGGGATGGACGCCCTCTCCTCAATGGTGTTCAACAAATCCATTCTGCCACATTAAGGCCGTCGGAAGGGCGTCCATCCCACAAGAACCAATCCCAATCAATGAGCGTTGTGTTCGCCCTGCTCCACTTCGGTCGTGACAGGTATGGCACTTTGGAAAAGTTCGGCACGGTTCTCGCCGCTCACGACAAGCGTTCCGACCAACCCGCGTGCCGCTCGCGACAGCGCGTGATCCACCAGGGTGTATTCGCCGGGAACTTCCAGCTTGATGTCGACCGCCGCCGCGCCTCCCGGTGGGACCGAAATTGTCTGGACATCGGATAGCGGCTCCGTCGTCAAGGAGCCCAGCTGATAAACCTTGTCGAAGATTTCTCCGATCACATGAAAGCTCGACGTCTTGTTGGGTCCGCCGACACCGAAGTAGATGCGTACGGTTTCGCCGACCTTCGCCGTCAGGGCATTGTCGCCTGTGAGTGCATTGGCAGCCCCGTTAAAGACATAGTACTCCGGGTCTTCCTTGAGCAGGCGTTCGACGCTCTCGGTCAGCTTCCCCTTGGATCCGTATGGCTGCGACGTGTAGAGCTCGCCCTGCATTACATAGAACTCCCGGTCAACGGGCGGCAGGTCGTCTGCCGGCTCGACGAGGATCAGGCCATACATACCGTTGGCGATGTGATGTGCGGCCATTGGCACAGCACAGTGATAGACGTACAGCCCCGGTTTCAGCGCCTTGAACGAGAAGGCCTTGGTTTCACCCGGTGCGGCATCGGTGGCCGCCGCTCCGCCGCCTGGCCCGGTCACAGCGTGGAAGTCTACGCTGTGACGTTCGCTGCTGTCGGCCTTGTTGGAGAGCTCCACCTGGATCGTGTCACCTACTCGGGCGCGCACGAACGGGCCGGGGACCTTCTTGTTGAACGTCCAGTAGTGGTAGGCTGCGCCGTCTGCGAGCTGTCCCGTCACCTCGACGGTATCGAGCTTTACCTTGATGGTCGCTGGCTCGCTTCTTCTAATTGGCGGCGCCAGGTCATTCGCCGGACGGACAATGTTGAGTGGAGCTTTGACACTGCCGTTTTCCGCCGGATGCTCGTGCGAACCAGATGCGAGGGCTGATGTCCCGGTCACCGCCAGAAATGCGAGTGCCACGGCTGTGTACGAGGGTCTGGAAAGGCGTATCATGAGAACTCCTGAGCAATGGTGTTACTCAGGTATTCAAGACCTCACCGACCTTGCGATCTTTGATCTGCGACAAGGACGGCATGTCCTCGCAAGATCGTGATTGCCAGAGCATTTCCCGTCTCGTTTGAATCGTTGGAAATGCTCTATCTCTTTGTTCTTGCGCATGTCTCCCAAAACCGATTCCTGCTTTGGGGAGACATGCACTAGGTGACCGGCTCACTGGAACGTAGCCAAACGTCAATTGCTGCGCATTGAACAGATGCGCCGAAATTGTCATCGCGTTTATCGTATCAGGTTGTAACGACGTAGCTGATACTGATGAAAACTTACGGCAAAACAACCCGATCAGTGGGTCTTGTTCATCGATTCTGACATTTTGCGAAGCACGTTGAGCGCGATGCTCAACTCCTCGTCGCTTACACCTTCCAGCAAATCCTCGCGGACATCACCGGCGAGCTTCACGACCTGTTCAGCCAGAATCTTGCCTTCCGCCGTCATCACCACGCGCTTGGCGCGGCGGTCACCCTGAACGGTTTGCCGTTCGATGAATGACTGGCGCTCCAGACCATCGAGCAGGCGGACCATAGTCGCATTCTCGATCTCAAGCGCTTCTGCCAGTTCTTTCTGGTAAAGGCCTTCCTGTTCCATCAAGGCAAGCAGGGTGCGCGCCCGCGCCAGGGTCAGGCCCCGTTCCTTCACACGCGCGTCGAAAACGGTGCGGAGCCTGCGATTAACCTTCGCCATGGCATCAATCATTTCAGCTTTAAGATCTGCCGTATCCATGCCAACCGCCTTATATATTAGTAAACTAATGATTACGGATTTGGATAAATCGCTGGCGAACTATTTTCAAGCGAACTTCCTGAACTCACGCAAGCGTGATGGGATTTAGCGGCAATATGACAGTTCTGCGAACAAATTCACTGCAGAGCAGTGATCTGAAAAAGAAAAAGCGGGCAAGAGCCCGCTTTCCCGAAAACGATAGAGTGCTGCCGATCAGGCTGGCATGATCGTTCCCTGCAGCGTCATCAGCTGATGCAGGAAGATTTCCGCCTTGGTGCGGTGTTCGTTCGACGAAGCATCGTCCAGAGCCTTGCGGGCATGTTCAATGCGGCGCTGAATATCTGCCGGGTCGATATCGTCCACATGGGTCGCCGATTCGGCCAGAACGGTGCAACCCTGCGGGGTGATATCGGCGAAACCGCCGAAGACCACGTAGGAGTCGGACTTGCCGTCGGCAAGCTTCACCGAAACGACACCCGGCATGATCGTCGTCATCAACGGCGAATGACCGGCGAGAGCCGTCAGATAGCCTTCGCTACCCGGAATGACGACTTCCGTCACCTGCGCGGAAAGCAGGAGCCGTTCAGGCGACACGAGTTCGAATTGGAAAGCTTGAGCCATGGTTCTCACTTGAATTCAAAAGCACAATCCCGAAAAAAAACGACTTTCAGAACATGCTTAAACAAAATGATTGGCTTTCACGGCGGGCCTTGCGGCCCACCGGGAAATTCAATTCATCAAGCAGCTTCAGCTGCCAGCTTCTTGGCCTTCTCGAGAGCTTCCTCGATGCTGCCGACCATGTAGAAGGCAGCTTCCGGAAGATGATCGTAGTCGCCAGCGCAAAGACCCTTGAAGCCCTTGATGGTGTCGGCGAGATCGACCAGCTTGCCCGGCGCACCGGTGAAGACTTCAGCAACGAAGAACGGCTGCGACAGGAAGCGTTCGATCTTACGAGCGCGGGCAACGGTGAGCTTGTCTTCTTCAGACAGTTCGTCCATGCCCAGGATCGCGATGATGTCCTGAAGCGACTTGTAGCGCTGCAGGATCGACTGAACCTGACGGGCGACAGCGTAATGCTCATCGCCAACGACCTTCGGGTCAAGCATACGCGACGTGGAGTCGAGCGGGTCAACAGCCGGGTAGATACCCTTTTCAGCGATCGAGCGCGACAGAACGGTCGTTGCATCCAAGTGGGCGAACGAGGTTGCCGGTGCCGGGTCGGTCAAGTCGTCGGCAGGGACGTAAATCGCCTGAACCGAGGTGATCGAACCCTTGGTCGTCGTCGTAATGCGTTCCTGCATGGCGCCCATGTCGGTTGCCAGCGTCGGCTGATAGCCCACAGCGGAAGGAATACGGCCGAGGAGAGCCGACACTTCCGAACCTGCCTGCGTGAAGCGGAAGATGTTGTCCACGAAGAACAGAACGTCCTGGCCCTGGTCACGGAAGTTTTCAGCAACCGTCAGACCCGACAGGGCAACACGAGCGCGCGCACCCGGGGGTTCGTTCATCTGGCCATAAACGAGGGCTGCCTTGGAGCCTTCGCCGCCGCCGAGCTTGTTAACACCCGACTCGATCATTTCGTGGTAAAGGTCGTTGCCTTCACGGGTACGCTCACCGACGCCTGCGAACACGGAGTAACCGCCGTGCGCCTTGGCGACGTTGTTGATGAGTTCCATGATGAGAACGGTCTTGCCAACGCCTGCACCGCCGAAGAGACCGATCTTGCCGCCCTTGGCGTAAGGAGCGAGAAGGTCGACGACCTTGATGCCCGTTACCAGGATTTCAGCTTCGGTCGACTGCTCGATATATTCCGGAGCGTTCTGGTGGATGGCGCGGGTTGCCTTGGTCTTGATCGGACCAGCTTCGTCAACCGGCTCACCGATGACGTTCATGATACGGCCAAGCGTTTCGACGCCAACCGGAACCATGATCGGTTCGCCGGTGTCGCGCGCTTCCTGACCGCGAACGAGACCTTCGGTCGCGTCCATGGCGATGGTGCGCACGGTGTCTTCGCCGAGGTGCTGGGCAACTTCGAGAACCAGGCGATTGCCCTGATTGTCGACTTCAAGCGCGTTCAGGATCAGCGGCAGCTGGCCTTCCGGGAACTTGACGTCGACGACAGCGCCGATGACCTGAGTAACGTGGCCGATCGCACCGGATGCTGCTGCCTTGGGAGCGGCAGACTTCTCAGCAACAGACTTGGCTGCTGCAGTGGTCTTAGGTGCCGCTTTTTTGGCAGGCGCCTTCGCCGCTGGCTTTGCTTCGGCCGCGGCGGTAGTTTTCGGGGTCGCTGCTTTTGCCATCGATCCTTACCTTCCGTTAGCATGATCCCGAAAAGTTGCAGACTTTCTGGGAAATCATGCGGTAAACCAAATTCTATTTCGCCGCATTTATGCGACGCCAGATGTTCCCATCTGGCTGCAAAATGCTCTAGAGCGCTTCCGCACCCGAAATAATTTCGATCAGTTCCTTGGTGATCTGCGCCTGACGCTGGCGGTTATACGTGATCGACAGTTTGTTGATCATGTCGCCCGCATTGCGCGTCGCGTTATCCATCGCACTCATCTTCGCGCCCATCTCGCCCGCGACATTTTCCAGCAAGGCACGGAAAATCTGGACCGAGATATTGCGCGGGATCAGCGTCGACAGGATCGCCGCAGGATCAGGTTCGTATTCGTAGATCGCGTCGCCTGCGGTCTCCGCATCCTCGCTGTCGCCCGCCGAAGCAGGGATAAGCTGCTGTGCGGTCGGAATCTGCGAGATCACCGACTTGAACTCGGAATAGAACAGCGTGCAGACGTCGAAAGCGCCTTCTTCAAACAGCTTGATGATCTTGTGGCCGATCTGGTCGGCATGCACAAAAGCGAGCTGCTTGACTTCGCGCAGATCGATATGGTCGATCAGCAGGCTGGCAAATTCGCGACGCAGAATGTCCGCGCCCTTCTTGCCGACCGTGATGATCTTGACCGTCTTGCCTTCAGCGAGGAGCTTGCGGGCATGATCGCGCGCCAGACGCGCAATCTGCGAGTTGAAACCGCCGCAAAGGCCACGTTCTGCGGTGCAGACGACGAGCAGATGCACGTCGTCCTTGCCCGTACCGGCCATCAGGGCCGGCGCATCTTCGCCGGTTACGTTCTGCGCGATGTTTGCGAGAACGACACCCATGCGCTGCGAATAAGGCCTTGCGGCTTCCGCAGCTTCCTGGGCACGGCGCAGCTTCGCCGCGGCGACCATCTGCATCGCCTTGGTGATTTTCTGCGTCGCCTTGACCGAGGCGATACGGTTTCTCAGATCCTTTAGTGAAGGCATCCGTTCATCCCGTCTGAGCATGATTCCGAAAAGTTGGAGACTTTTCGGATAAAATCATGCGGCTAACATAATTCAGGCAAAGGACTTGGCGAAAGCGTCGATCGCTGCCTTGAGCTTGGCCTTGAGGTCATCAGTAATGGCTTTCTCCTTGCGAATGCCATCGAGCACGTCCTTGTGCTCGGTGCGCAACGAAGCGAGAAGACCTTCTTCGAACTTGCCAACCTGATTGACAGCAAGCTTGTCGAGATAACCGTTAACACCGGCGTAAATCACGGCAACCTGCTCTTCCGTCTTCAGCGGCGAGAACTGCGGCTGCTTCAGGAGTTCGGTCAGGCGTGCACCACGGTTCAGAAGACGCTGCGTCGAAGCATCGAGGTCGGAACCGAACTGTGCGAAGGCAGCCATTTCACGATACTGGGCAAGCTCGCCCTTAATCGAACCGGCAACCTGCTTCATGGCCTTGATCTGGGCCGAAGAACCAACGCGCGAAACCGACAGACCGACGTTAACAGCCGGACGGATACCCTGATAGAACAGGTTGGTTTCGAGGAAGATCTGGCCATCGGTGATCGAGATCACGTTGGTCGGAATAAAGGCCGAAACGTCGTTGCCCTGCGTTTCGATGACCGGCAGAGCCGTCAGCGAGCCGGCGCCGTTTTCGTCGTTGAGCTTTGCAGCGCGTTCGAGAAGACGGGAGTGCAGGTAGAAAACGTCGCCCGGATAAGCTTCGCGGCCCGGAGGACGACGGAGCAGAAGCGACATCTGACGGTAAGCAACAGCCTGCTTGGACAGATCGTCATAGCCGATCAGCGCATGCATCGAGTTGTCGCGGAAATATTCGCCCATGGCGCAGCCCGCAAACGGTGCGAGATACTGCATCGGAGCCGGATCGGAAGCGGTAGCCGCGACAACGATCGAGTATTCCAGAGCGCCGCGTTCTTCGAGAACCTTGACGAACTGGGCGACGGTCGAACGCTTCTGGCCGACGGCGACGTAGACGCAGTACAGCTTGTCCTTGTCCGGGCCGTTGTCGTGGATCGGCTTCTGGTTCAGGATCGTATCGAGAATGATGGCGGTCTTGCCGGTCTGACGGTCGCCGATGACCAGCTCGCGCTGGCCGCGGCCAACCGGGATCAGGGCGTCGATGGCCTTGAGACCCGTCGACATTGGCTCGTGAACCGACTTGCGCGGGATGATGCCAGGCGCTTTGACGTCGACGCGGCGACGTTCCTTGGCCTTGATCGGGCCCTTGCCGTCGATCGGATTGCCGAGAGCGTCGACAACGCGGCCGAGCAGTTCCGGACCAACCGGAACGTCAACGATTGCGCCGGTACGCTTGACGATGTCGCCTTCCTTGATGTCGCGGTCGGCACCGAAGATAACGACGCCGACATTGTCGCTTTCAAGGTTCAGCGCCATGCCGCGAATGCCACCAGGGAATTCGACCATTTCACCGGCCTGAACATTGTCCAGACCATAGACGCGGGCGATACCGTCGCCAACGGAAAGAACCTGACCGACTTCGGAGACCTCAGCCTCCTTGCCGAAGTTCTTGATTTGCTCTTTCAGGATAGCGGAAATTTCCGCGGCGCGGATGTCCATCAGCCGACCTCTTTCAGTGCAAGCTTGAGAGAAGAAAGTTTAGTGCGAAGGGACGTGTCGATCTGACGCGAACCCATCTTGACGATAAGACCGCCGAGGATCGACGGATCGACGGTGACATTGATCGTCACGTCCTTGCCGGCCACGCCCTTCAGCGTTGCCTTCAATTCGTTCTGCTGCGCAGCGCTCAGTTCGTGCGCGGAGATGACATCGGCGGAAATTTCACCGCGATGTTCAGCAGCAATAATGCGGAAAGCAGCGATGATGCCCGGCAGAGCGAAGAGACGACGGTTCCGCGCGACAACGCGCAGGAAATTTCCGACCAGCCCCTTGATGCCCGCCTTGTCGGCGAGAGCGCCGATGGCGTGAAGCTGATCTTCCGAGGAAAATACCGGACTGGAGATCAGTCGCTTGAGGTCTTCGCTTCCGCTCAGAAGCGCCTCGAAACGGTCAAGATCTTTTTCCACAGCCGCAACGGATTTCGCATCAAGCGCAAGCTCGAAAAGAGATCCGGCGTAACGCTGTGCGACACCTGAAATGAGCGAAGACGTTTCAGCCACGAACAACCTGCTCTCTACGTTGAAACCATCCTTTTGGGGCCCAATCTTGTTCAGGACGCCAAACCGATGATTTTATTGAATGTTTCCGGAAAACCACTGACGCGCGAGCACGTCAACACCGAAATGTGATTGCCGTCTAGCATAGACGAACAGGACTCGCAACACGCGAATCCGGCACTTTTGTGTAAGATTTACCGCCTTTCGCGGTCAAAAAAGTCGCATCCACCGCAGCGACGCTATCTTCCCTTGCGCAGCCTGCACGTCAGAAGTGCAGAACAGAGCTCTTTCCGATCAGGAAATGAAGCCGAAAGCGTAGAGCAGCGGACCTGCTGCAAGCACGAACTCCACCAGCGCTGCGAGACTGCCATAGAAGCGTCCGCCGCTCGGTCCACCCTTGCGCCCACCCGCATCCGACATCATCGAAATGAAGCGTCCGAACAGTGCAAATCCCCAGACGGAACCCAGCACGACCCAGAGGAATGGCTGCGCGAAAACGAGGCATCCGATCCCCACGCCGAGATAGGGTCCGGCGAGCGTCGCACGGATGGAACCGTAACCTTCGGGACGGCCATTGATCGGCTGGAGCCGCAACAGCTTCATCGTTATGCCGGGCGCAAAAAGCATGACAAGACCAGCAAGTGCCGTCACGGCGGCAGAGCCCCAGGCAAGCCATTCTCCGGTGGTGGTGGGAAGATAGAATTCCATCGCGATCGCCCTCAATCTGAACAGAACACGGCTATAAACCAGTTTTGCGTAAACGAAAACTGATCGCACTATCTGAACGCAACCGGCATTCAGGCATATCCGAGCGATTCCAACAAAATTACCAAGCCATTCGAGGGCATGGAACGAACCATCAGCGCGGCGGAGAACCGCGCATCGCAATGATCCGAGCCAGAACCGACCGGATGAAAAGGATGGCTATCGCACCGATCGCCCAAATGATCCAAAACGCCGGAACAAGCAAACTATGCAGCAATCCGATCCCGGAACCTGCTACCTGATCCAGCTTGAACACATCCAGCAGCGCAGTCGCTTCTTTGTCGATCAAGCTTTTTCCAGTCTCGGCCAAAGCCGGTCCATTGCCACTGATCCAGACAATCACGACATCCGAGATGTAGTAGGCAAACCACATCAACAATGTCCAGATTATCAGTCCGACAAGGGCGACCAGCCAGAAACCGGGGCCATTATTCGCTGAAGGTCGCGTTTGATGAGCAGGGGTGTATCTCATTGGTTTCGAGCCTCATAGAACCTTTGAGACCAGTCTGCATCCTCTAGCGACTAGAGAAGCAAGCCATCTTTTTTTACGCCTGCTTCGATAGCAATACGGCCCTACAAGAAGCTTTGCGGATCAATATCCACCTGAACCCTTATCGAGCCTTTTTCCTTCGGCCCGGCGGCGAGCAAGACACGGATAAATCCTTGAATGTCGGCGCGTTTGGTCCCGTGCACCAGAATGCGGAAACGGTGTCTTCCCCGCACGAGCGCAAGCGGTGCCTCGGCAGGCCCGAGCACGGAAATCTCCGGGGATGAGGGTGCCGCACGGCGAAGCGCACGCGCATGATTTTCGGCATCGGGCCGGTTGTCCGCGGAGATAATCAACGCGGCGAGCCGCCCGAAAGGCGGCAAAGTACTGCGTTCGCGCTCCTCGATTTCACGGTTGTAGAATGCGGCTGCGTCGCTGCTGACGATTGCCCGCATCACCGGATGATCCGGCTGGTAGGTCTGGATCAGTCCGAGGCTCTTGCGACCGGTTCGACCGGCGCGTCCCGTCACCTGATTGAGAAGCTGGAAGGTGCGTTCAGCTGCGCGGGGATCGCCATTGGCAAGCCCCAGATCGGCATCCACGACACCCACCAATGTCATGTTGGGAAAGTTATGCCCCTTGGCAACAAGCTGCGTGCCGATCACGATATCCGCCTCGCCTTTTGCGATAGCATCGAGTTCCAGCCGCAGCCGCTTCACGCCGCCTGCCATATCAGACGAAAGAACTATGATTCGCGCTTCGCTGAACGTTGCCGCGACTTCTTCCGCGATGCGCTCCACGCCCGGACCGCAGGCGACCAGATGATCCAGGGTGCCGCATTCGGGACAAGCCTCCGGCACCGGCTCATGATAGCCGCACTGATGACACATCAGCTGCCCGCGAAAACGATGTTCCACGAGCCAGCTTGAACATTGCGGACATTGAAAGCGGTGGCCGCAGACCCGGCACAAGGTCAAAGGCGCGTAACCGCGCCGGTTGAGGAACAAAAGCGCCTGCTCTCCGCGTTCCACCGTCCTGCCAACAGCTTCGGTCAGTGCGGGCGACAAAAACCGGCCCGGCGGTGGTGGAGAACGTCGCATGTCGATGGTCTTCAGATCGGGCAGTGCGGCTTCCGCATAGCGACCATAAAGCTTGATTCGCTTGTAGCGCCCCTGCTCCGCATTGACCTGACTCTCGATGGATGGCGTGGCCGATGCCAGCACCACCGGAAAGCCGCTGATATGGCCGCGCACCACCGCCATGTCGCGCGCATTGTAGAAGACCCGGTCTTCCTGTTTGTAAGCCGGATCATGTTCTTCATCGACAACGATCAGCCCCAGTTCCTTGAAGGGCAGAAAGAGCGCCGACCGCGCCCCTGCCACAACCCGCACCGTACCCTCGGCAATCTGCCGCCAGACGCGCTCCCGGGTGCGGGGTGCAAGGTCGGAATGCCATTCGGCAGGCTTTGCCCCAAAACGATCGTGGAACCGGTCGAGAAACTGTTGTGTCAGCGCGATCTCAGGCAAGAGAATCAGCACCTGCTTGCCTTGCTCAATCGCCTTGGCAACGGCTTCGAAATAAACCTCGGTCTTGCCCGATCCGGTCACGCCATCAAGCAGTGAAACCGAAAAACAATCGGCTTCGACAGCTTCCGACAGCATTTCAGCCGCCGCCTGCTGGTCTTCCGAAAGCGTGGCCCGTGCATAGTCGATATCGGGCTTTGCCACCACGGCTGGCGGCGGCAGCATGACTTCCTCGAAAATACCTTGCGTCTTCAACCCGTCCACGACCGTCATGGAGACACCCGCCGCATGGGCAAGGCCGGATCTGGTCCATGCAAGCCCGTCACGGGCAAGCTCCATCACCCGCGACCTCGCTTCGGTCATACGCTCAGGCTCACCGCCTGAATAACGAAGCCCCGGCACTGACGGTTCGGGATCAAATGCAGCTGGCACACGCAGGACCATGCGCGCCACCATGCCTGGCGGCGAAAGCGTGTAGTCAGCTGCCCAGCGCATGAAGCGCAGCATGTCGGCTCCCACCGGCGGGCAGTCGAAAACTTCGGAAATCGCCCGCAGCTTTCTGGCGTCAACAGCGTCGGTTTCCCCCTCACAGACGATCCCCGCCACCTCACGAGGTCCGAGCGGCACACGCACGATCGATCCGGGCTGGACGTTCATCCCTTCCGGAACCATATATGAATAAGGCCGCTCCGCGGGCATAGGCACGAGCACGGGAACGACCCGTGGTGCGAGCTCCGGAAACAGACTGGAAATATCGTGCGAATCTTTCGACATGATCGCGTGACCTTGGCGCGGCTTTGCGCTAAAGAAAAGCCACCTTCCGGGAATTAAATGGTTTTAAATTCCTCAAATCCACCCGCGCTCATTATGGAGGAACGCTGTTATGAAGTTTTTCGTGGACACTGCGGACGTCAAGGAAATCCGCGAGCTCAACGACCTTGGGCTGGTCGATGGCGTGACCACCAACCCGTCCCTCATCCTGAAGTCGGGTCGTGACATTATCGAAGTGACCAAGGAAATCTGCAACATCGTCAAGGGCCCGGTTTCCGCCGAGGTTGCCGCGACAGAATATGAGCAGATGATGAAGGAAGCAGCCGTCATCGCCAAGATCGCTGACAATATCTGCATCAAGCTGCCTGTAACCCTCGACGGATTGAAAGCCTGTAAGGCTCTGTCTTCTGATGGTCACAAGGTCAACATGACGCTCTGCTTCTCGGCCAATCAGGCACTTCTGGCAGCCAAGGCCGGCGCGACCTTCATTTCGCCGTTCATTGGCCGTCTCGACGATACCGGCATCAACGGCATGGAGCTGATTGCCGAAATCCGCACAATTTACGACAATTACGATTACCGCACCGAAATTCTTGCCGCTTCGGTTCGCACCGTCAATCATGTCAAGGAAGCAGCCCTCATCGGCGCCGATGTCGTGACCGCGCCTCCGGCAACGCTCAAGGCACTGGTCAAGCATCCGCTGACCGACAAGGGCCTCGAAACCTTCCTCGCCGATTGGGCGAAGACCGGTCAGAAGATCGCCTGATCGACGATTTTCAGAGACAATGAAAAGGCGGGCCATCGGCTCGCCTTTTTTATTCCAGTACCGTTTCCCCGTCCTGCTTGCTCACCCGGATCGGTCTTGCGCCGCAATGTTCGGCAATCGCGCTGGCGAGGGCGGCTGAATGAGTCACCACCCATATCTGGCTGCGTTCGGATGCCTGCGCGATCATGCGGGCAAGTGACGGGATCATATCGGGATGCAGGCTTGCCTCCGGCTCGTTGAGCGCGATCAGTGGCGGCAGGCGATAGGAGAGCAGCGCACCCGCCAGAGCCAGCAGGCGAATCTGTCCGTCGGACAATTCTCCGGGGCGAAATGTTCGCGGCGGGAAAGCCGGGAAATTCAGGCCGAAAGTCGCCGTTTCTTCCGGATAGGGAATGACCAGCTTGGCATCCTCCAGCGCGTCGGCAACCAGACGATCCAGATCGACCGTATCCTGCCGGATATGGGCAAGCGTGGCAAAGACGGAGGCAAGATTGCCACCGTCCTCGTCCAGCATCGCAGCAGTTGCGGCTATGGACGGCTGACGCACCGGCGCATCGCGGTCACTTCGAAAACCATGGTAAAAGCGCCAGCCACGTATCTGCGCGGAAAGATCGCCTATCTCCGGATAATGGCCGGATTGCCCAAGCACCGCCAGCCCGCTTTCCGAAGTCAGCAGGCGTGCCGGATGTTCCATGCGCCGCCCTTCCCCATCCCGCGCGAAAACCGCAGGCCCGCGCCGATCCATCAGATCGACAGGACGGCGACCGGTATCGAGATTGAGCTGCTCTTCCTTGATCTGCGGCTCGAAGGGAAAGGCACCGGAAACCGGCGGCGGCAGACCTGCCTCGACACGATAGGAAAGACGCGAGGCGAGCCGCTCGTCTTCAAAATCCGCTTCCAGAATGATGCGTGCCGATTCGTGCTTACGGCGATTGCCGCTCCACATGGCCGATTGCATCCCGCCTTCGCGCACCACTTCCGTCGAGAGATTGCCCTCCGCCGCCGCCTTCACCAGTTGCAACGCCCGATAGAGATTGGATTTTCCGGCACCGTTCTCTCCGACGAAAACCGTCACCTGTCCGAGATCAAACCGGACGGAACGCAGCGAGCGATAGCCTTTGGCGGAAAACGAAACGAGACGCATGGTTTGATCGGGCCCTGCAAATGAAAAGGCGGTGTGAAACACACACCGCCTTTATAGCCGCCTGTCAATTTGAGACTAGAGCATTTCCAGTTTAAATTTAATCGTCGGAAATACTCTATCTTTTTGTTTTTACGCATTATCCTACGCAAAACCGCTTCGCAATTTTGCTGGAAATGCTCCGGCCTATTCCCACTTCATCTCGCCCTTGATGACCTTTGCACCGAGTTCCAGGCTACTTTCACCGCCAATATCAGGATAACGCTTCTTCATTGCTGCGATCAATTCGCCGCTATCCTTGGCTTTCGCCGCTTCCTCGTCGAAGGCCGCGATATAATCGCGCGTGAACTTGATTGCCGAAACATCCGTCGCCGAACCGGGCTTCATATGCGCCGGAACAACCACTTCAGGATTGCGTGCAGCAATCGTATCGAGATTTCTGATCCATGCCTCACGCTGGGAAAGATCGGGCGTATCGGCAAGCCAGACATGCTCGCCTGCCGTTATCAGGACACCGCCAAACACCGCCTTCAATGAAGGCACCCAGAGATAACGCCTGTTCGTCATGCCTTCGGCGGGAACGATTTCAATCTCATTGCCCTCAAGCTCCAGCGCCTTCACATCGGAAGCTTCGGGAATAACGACATCCGACAGTTTCTGGGGGCCATTGTCCTTGAGCTGCGGACCCCAGACCTTCAGTTTCGCCTCGATATTGCCCTTGATTGCATCGACCGTTTCAGGGGCCGCGATGATACGCGCATCGGGAAAAGCGGCCTTGATCGGGCCAAGGCTGAAATAATAGTCCGGATCGCTCTGGCTCACATAGATCGTGGTCAGCTTCTTACCCGTTTCCTTGATCTTCTCGGCAACCGCCTTGCCGTCCGAAAGCGTGAAGCCGCCATCAAGCAGGATCGCGTCCTTGTCTCCGGTCAGAAGGACAGGCGTACGATTGAAGCCATTCTCATCCGCCTGGAAATATTGCCATTGCAACGGCGACGCCTTTTCCTGTGCCATCGCAGGACCGGCAACCGCCAGCCCGGCCAAAATCGCGAGACTGCCCATCGTCGTGGAAAACCGCTTCATCCAACTACTCCTGTAAAAACTGGTTTGAACCAGCGGACGCATCATGCGCTCGCAGAAGCATTCAGGTTGCTAATCACTCCAGGAAAAACAAGAAGACACATGAATGTTGGGTAGGCACAGCAATGTTACCTTCCTGAATTCATTACTAATTATCCAACCTCTAAAACAAAAAAAGCGGCACCTTGCGGCACCGCTTTTCGATGTCAGGTCGAAGCCCGATCAGAGCTTCGACAATTTCTGCGCCAGAGCGAGGAACACCTGTTCGGCAAGTTCTTCGGCAGCGCGCTTGCGCGCATCGCGTTCGGCACGCAGGTTTGCGAACTCCTGACGCGGACGGTCGAAGGAAGCGCCAACCGTGCGGGTGCCAGCGGAAAGCGGCTTGCCGTCCTTGTCACGCAACACGAAGTTCGACGTTGCCTTGACGATACCAGCCGATGGACGACCTGTACGGTCGGTCTGATCGCCAATATCCACGCTCACCGCGGAGATCGTATTGCTGCTCAGACCAAGACCAAGCCGATAGGTCGGGTTGGCCGGTTCACCGGCGCCACCGCCAAGCAGGAAGATCAGGCGATTGCGGACCTGCTGCTGAAACACATCGCCAGCCGGATCGATGGCCACCGAAGCAAGCTTGGTGCGCATGTCCGGCGTCACGCTGCCGCCTATGGTTCCACCGGCACCAGCGCCGGAGGAGTAAAGCGGCTGCACGGTGCATCCAGCCATCAGAACCGCGGCCCCGAGTGCGAAAAACGCAACCCGGAAGGCTTTGATTGCGGAGAAAAAGCGGTCAGGCAACGACATTGACGATCCTTTGCGGCACCACGATAACCTTCTTCGGCGAGCTCCCGTTGAGCGCAGCCTTGACGAAGTCAAGTTCGAGCACCGCCTGCTGGATGCTAGCTTGATCAGCGTCGCGGGCGATTGTCAAATCCCCACGCTTCTTGCCGTTGATCTGCACCGGCATAACGATCTCGTTTTCCACCACCAATGCCGGATCGAATTCCGGCCAGGCACTGCGGGCAACCAGCGTTTCACGACCGGCAATCTTGCCGCCAAGTACGGCCAGGCACTGTTCAGCCAGATGCGGCATCATCGGCGCCAGCATCAGGATGAGCTTTTCAGTGACGTCACGGACGGCACTCTTCAACTCGTCATCCGCATTGCCCGAAGCCACCTGCTGCAGGGATGCAGCAGCCGTGTTGACCAGCTCATAAAGACGGGCAACGCCACGGTTGAAGGCGAGCTTCTCGATATCGTCACCGACAGCCTTGACCGCCTTGTGCGCAGCCTTGGAAACGACAAGGGCTTCACCCTGCGTCCCGGTCTTGGGCGCAACGTCCTTCAGATGTTCGGCAGCTTCCGCCACCAGACGCCAGACGCGCTGCACAAAACGATGGGCGCCTTCGGCACCGGCTTCCGTCCAGATCACGTCACGCTCGGGTGGCGAATCAGACAGCATGAACCAGCGCGCCGTATCAGCACCGTAGGAAGCGATAATGTCATCCGGATCGACAACATTCTTCTTCGACTTCGACATCTTCTCGATGGAACCGATTTCCACCGGCTCGCCGGACGAGAGCAAGGTCGCACTGCGCTTGCCGTCGGTTTCCTCGATGCGAATGTCGGCAGGTGCCACCCACTGGCCGTTGGCCTTGTAGGTTTCGTGCACCACCATGCCCTGCGTAAACAGGCCCTTGAACGGCTCGTCGATGCCGACGTGACCGGCCACCTTCATCGCGCGGGTGAAGAAACGCGAATAGAGCAAATGCAGGATCGCGTGTTCGATACCGCCGATATACTGATCGACCGGCAGCCAGTGATCGGCGACCTTGCGGTCGGTCGGTTCGTTTTCCCATGGTGCCGTAAAGCGTGCATAGTACCAGGACGAATCGACGAACGTGTCCATCGTATCGGTTTCACGACGCGCATCGGCACCGCATTTCGGACATTTTACATGACGCCATGTTGCATGACGGTCGAGCGGATTGCCCGGACGGTCGAACTCGACATCGTCCGGCAGCTTGACCGGCAGATCGGCGCGCGGCACCGGATTGACGCCACAGCTTTCGCAATGGATCATCGGGATCGGGCAACCCCAATAGCGCTGGCGCGAGATGCCCCAGTCACGCAGACGGAACTGCACCTTGCGGCTTGCCTGCGGGCTGTTGCCGAGACTGGTCTGTTCCAGACGATTCGCCACCTCATTGAAGGCCGCTTCCGGCGTCATGCCGTCGAGGAAGCGTGAGTTGATCATCACGCCATCGTCGGTATAGGCCGTTTCGCCGATGCTGAAGCCTGCCGCATCCTCGCCCTTCGGCAGAACGACAGGCGTAACCTTCAATTTGTACTTGTTGGCGAAATCCAGGTCGCGCTGATCATGCGCCGGACAGCCGAACACCGCGCCCGTGCCATATTCCATCAGGACGAAATTGGCGACATAGACCGGCAGTTCCCAGTTCTCGTCGAACGGGTGCCTGACTTTCACGCCCGTGTCGAAGCCCTTCTTCTCAGCCGTTTCCAGCGCCGCCAGCGACGTGCCGTGCTGATGGCATTCCTCGATGAAGCCGGTAAGCGAAGCATTGTCTTCGGCCAGTTTCTTCGCCAGCGGATGATCTGCGGAGATCGCCACGAAAGCCGCACCGAACAGCGTGTCCGGACGGGTCGTATAGACCTCGATTTCCGAGAAACCGGCAGGCGCGGTATTGCCGTCCAGCGCGAAGCGGACCTGCAGGCCTTCCGACTTGCCGATCCAGTTGCGCTGCATCAGGCGAACCTTTTCCGGCCACTGGTCGAGCGTATCGAGACCGACCAGCAATTCCTCGCTGAAATCGGTGATCTTGAAGAACCACTGCGTCAGCTCGCGCTGTTCGACCAGTGCGCCCGAACGCCAGCCGCGACCATCCACCACCTGCTCGTTGGCAAGCACGGTGTTGTCGACCGGATCCCAGTTGACCTTGGAGGTCTTGCGCGTCACCAGACCCTTTTCAAAAAGGTCGATGAACAGCATCTGCTGGCGATGATAATATTCCACATCGCAGGTCGCGAATTCACGCGCCCAGTCGAGCGAAAGACCCATCGATTTGAGCTGGCTGCGCATCGTGGCGATGTTCTGATAGGTCCATTCCTTCGGATGAACTTTGTTCTGCATCGCTGCATTTTCCGCAGGCATGCCGAACGCGTCCCATCCCATCGGATGAAGCACGTTGAAACCCTTGGCGCGCTTGTAACGGGCGACAACGTCACCCATCGCATAGTTGCGCACATGCCCCATATGGATGCGCCCCGATGGATAGGGGAACATCTCGAGCACATAATATTTCTCGCGGCTGTCGCTATTGTCGGTTTCGAAGGTCCGGTCTTCTTCCCAGACTTTCTGCCAATGAGCTTCCGCCACGCGCGGATTATAACGTTCGGCTGCCATGACCGTATTTACTCGTACGAAGGTGATGCAATAAGGAGAGTCGATGTTTAATGGCGACCTTCACCACGTATTGGCGAAAGCGTCAACCTTTTGCGGATGAAAAGCCTGAAAGCGAGAGTTTCATGTCAGATATCGTAGCGAACCTGAACACGGTCAAGGCCGCGATCGCCAATGCCGAAGAGGAAGCACAGCGCGACAGGGGTTCCGTTACGCTTGTCGCCGTATCGAAAACCTTCGATGCGGAGGAAATCCGCCCGGTCCTCGACGCAGGCCAGCGCGTCTTCGGTGAAAACCGCGTGCAGGAAGCACAAGCCAAATGGCCGGGACTGCGCGACGATTATTCCGGCATCGAACTGCATCTCATCGGCCCGCTGCAATCCAACAAGGCCGCCGATGCCGTCGCCCTCTTCGATGTCATCGAAACCGTCGACCGTGAAAAGATCGCAGCCGCCTTGGCCGTCGAGATCAAAAAGCAGAACAAGGCCCCAAAGCTCTACGTGCAGGTGAATACCGGACTTGAAGAACAGAAGGCCGGCATTGCGCCGAAGGAAGCTGTCGCCTTTGTCGAGCGCTGCCGCAAGGAACATGGCCTCGCCATCGAGGGGCTGATGTGCATCCCGCCTGCGGATGAAAATCCGGGGCCGCATTTCGCGCTTCTGGAAAAGCTCGCCCGCGAGGCACAGGTCGAAAAACTCTCCATGGGCATGTCGGGCGATTATGAAACCGCCATCGGTTTCGGCGCGACATCGGTGCGTGTCGGCTCGGCCATCTTCGGCGGCAGGACCTATCCGTCGCCCAACTGATCGCTTTCAGTGCAGGACGATCTCGCCCCGCACATTCCTCCAGTCCGAGGGGCCAAGCAGCCGGAAATGCGTGTAGCTGACCGAATGCAACGGCCCGTCGATTTCCCGATTCCAGAATTCGATGAAATGATTGAGCACCGGAAAATCGGGCGCGAGGTCATAATCCTGCCAGACGAAGAGTTGCAGCAGATGCGGATGATCGGGCAAGTGGTAGAAAACTTTCGCCGTCGTCAGACCATAACCGGCGAGTTGCAGTTCGAAGGCTGACTTTGCGTTCAAAGCGGACGTCGTCATGGCGATTTCCCCTTTTTGTGAAGAGCCTTATTGTCAGGCTCCTGAATAGGAGATAATCACTCAAAATGGTTTTTAAACTGTAAAAACAATATATTAGCACCATTCGACAGCGAGTGCTGCCAGTAGCTATTTCTGACGATGCGTCATTGTGGATCATAGACGCGCCGATTGTCTAATTTACCTTGCCCGCAATGGAAGGTAGACAGGGCACCCGATGGTCTCGCCTTTCACGGTGGACCGTCTCATCCGGCGGGAGGTGCCGGTCAGTTTTTGGGTGCATTTATACGAGCGGGATATCGTCCGGCTCGCGGAATGCTGAAGGAGGAAATCATGTCGGAAAAGCTTTACCCGGTCCTTGCCGAGGCAAAGAGAAACACGCTCATCGACAACGCAACCTATCTCGAATGGTATCAGGAAAGCGTGAGCGACCCGGACAGCTTTTGGGCAAAGCACGGACGGCGCATCGACTGGTTCAAGCCCTTCACCAAGGTCAAGAACACCGATTTCAACGGCGACGTATCCATCAAATGGTATGAGGACGGCGTTACCAACGTTTCCTATAACTGTATCGACCGCCACCTGAAGAGCCGTGGTGATCAGGTTGCGATCATCTGGGAAGGCGACAATCCCTATATCGACAAGAAGATCACCTATCGCGAATTGCATGAGAATGTCTGCCGCCTCGCAAATGTGCTGAAGAAGCACGGCGTTAAGAAGGGCGACCGCGTCACGATCTATCTGCCGATGATCCCGGAAGCGGCTTATGCGATGCTGGCCTGCGCGCGCATCGGCGCTGTGCATTCCGTCGTCTTCGCCGGTTTCTCACCGGAAGCACTTGCCGGTCGCATCGTCGACTGCGAATCCACTTTCGTCATCACGGCCGATGAAGGCGTGCGCGGCGGCAAGCCGGTTCCGCTGAAGGAAAACACCGATACCGCCATCGACATTGCAGCCAAGCAATATGTCATGGTCAACAAGGTTCTCACCGTGCGCCGCACCGGCGGCAAGGTGAGCTGGGGACCGGGCCGCGATCTCTGGTACCATCAGGAAGTTGCTAGCGTCGAACCGACCTGCGATCCCGAACCGATGAATGCGGAAGACCCGCTCTTCATCCTCTACACCTCCGGCTCCACCGGCAAGCCGAAGGGCGTGCTGCACACAACCGGCGGCTATCTCGTCTATGCATCGATGACGCATCAATATGTCTTCGACTATCATGACGGCGACATCTACTGGTGCACGGCGGATGTGGGCTGGGTGACAGGTCACTCCTATATCGTCTACGGCCCGCTCGCCAACGGCGCGACGACATTGATGTTCGAGGGTGTGCCCAACTTCCCCGATCAGGGACGTTTCTGGGAAGTCGTCGACAAGCATCACGTCAACATCTTCTACACTGCGCCTACGGCCATCCGCGCCCTGATGGGCGCCGGCGATGAATTCGTCACCCGCTCGTCGCGTTCGACGCTGCGCCTGCTCGGTTCGGTTGGCGAGCCGATCAATCCGGAAGCCTGGGAATGGTATTACAACGTCGTTGGTGACCAGCGGTCGCCGATTGTCGATACGTGGTGGCAGACGGAAACCGGCGGCATTCTCATCACCCCGCTGCCCGGCGCAACCGACCTCAAGCCGGGTTCGGCAACACGGCCGTTCTTCGGCATCAAGCCGGAACTGGTCGATAATGAAGGCGCTGTCATTGAAGGTGCGGTGGACGGTAATCTCTGCATCATCGACAGCTGGCCGGGCCAGATGCGCACGCTTTACGGCGATCACAAGCGCTTCATCGAAGCCTACTTCTCGACCTATAAGGGCAAGTACTTCACCGGCGACGGCTGCCGTCGCGATGAAGACGGTTACTACTGGATCACGGGCCGCGTCGATGACGTGCTCAACATTTCCGGCCATCGCCTCGGCACGGCGGAAATCGAATCGGCACTCGTATCGCATCACTCGGTTTCAGAAGCCGCCGTTGTGGGCTATCCGCATCCGATCAAGGGACAGGGCATCTATTGCTATGTCACGCTGATGACCGGCGAAGCAGTTCAGGACGAAGATGCCCTGCGCAAGGAGCTGACCCAGCACGTGCGCAAGGAAATCGGTCCTATTGCCACGCCGGACAAGATCCAGTTCTCGCCGGGCCTGCCGAAAACCCGCTCGGGCAAGATCATGCGCCGCATCCTGCGCAAGATCGCCGAAGACGAGTTCGGCGCACTGGGCGATACCTCGACGCTGGCCGATCCGGGCGTCGTGGACGACCTGATCGAAAATCGCCAGAACAAAAAATAGTAAAAGCCCCGGGAAACCGGGGCTTTTTAACAACGCGGTCTGAGAAGGCGCCCAAGTTTGATGAGATTGTCGTCCTGCTGAGACGAAAATCGTGATCTTCGAGAACCGGAGCGGAGTGTACTTAAAGTACATGAGCACCGGAAGCGCAGAAGAGCGCGATTTGCAGGCAAGCAGGGCGACAATATCCCAAACTTACTAGAAATCGATCGACCGACCCTTGATCTCCCAATCGCCGAAACGGGCGGGGTCCTTGCCGCCGCGACCACCGATTTCGCGGGGCGCTTCGTTTGACTTTTCGGCAGCGCGACGCGCTTCAGCTTCCTTCAATGCGCGCTGGGCAGCAGGCGGAAGGTCTTCGAACGTGCGCTTGTCAACGTTTTGCGGGCTTTCGGTTTTTTCGCTCATCGGTCACAATCCCGTTCTCGGTTTTTGCTTCGAACATTGAAGCAAAGCCTGTTCATACCCATCATATAGGCAGAAAGGCTTGCCGTGCAAAACCCTTGCGGGTCATGCAGCCTAAGATTTGGAGACCGCCGCAGATGAATATGACAAAAACTGCCATGCTGATCGCCCTCATGACGGTCATGTTCATGAGCATCGGCTATTTGCTGGGCGGCGGCGGCGGCATGATGATTGCGCTTGTAATTGCAGTCGCCATGAACCTGTTCGGCTACTGGAACTCCGACAAGATGGTGCTGCGCATGTATAATGCGCAGGAAGTGGATGAGCGCAGCGCACCGGACTATTACCGCATGGTGAGCGGGCTGGCCGCCAATGCGGGCCTTCCGATGCCGAAGGTCTACATTATCCACGAAGACCAGCCGAACGCTTTTGCCACGGGCCGCAATCCTGAAAATGCTGCCGTTGCAGCCACGACTGGCCTCCTCAACCGCCTGACGCCGGAAGAAGTCGCAGGCGTGATGGCGCACGAGCTGGCGCACGTCCAGAACCGCGACACACTGACCATGACCATCGTCGCAACACTTGCCGGTGCCATATCCATGCTCGGCAATTTCGCCTTCTTCCTGGGCGGCAACCGCGAGAACGGCAACGGCATCATGGGCGTGGTCGGCACCATTCTTGCCATGATCGTCGCGCCCTTCGCCGCAATGATCGTGCAGATGGCTGTCAGCCGCACCCGCGAATATGCCGCTGACAAGCGCGGCGCGGAAATCTGCGGCAATCCGCTGTGGCTGTCCTCGGCGCTGGGCAAGATCGCGCGCGGCGCCAAGGCCATCCCGAACGAGGAAGCCGAACACAACCCGGCAACCGCGCATATGTTCATCATCAATCCCTTGAGCGGACGTGGCGCAGACAATCTTTTCTCGACACACCCTGATACCGATAACCGCATCGCCGCACTTGAACAGATGGCTGCCGAAATGGGCATCCGCTCCGCTGGAATGGCACCGCGTGCCGCTGCCCCTTCCCAAAGCAGTGGTCCATGGGGTAATGCAGGCGGTAACAGCAATGGCGGTTCGGGTTTTCGCGGACCGTGGTCATAAATAAAGTTGAACAGTGTGAACGATAAAAAGCCCGCGCCAAAGCGTGGAAATAAAAAGCCACAAACGAATAACAGCGCCGCAGACCTGCGCCCCGGTCTGGCGGCGCGTTTGTGTGCGGCACGCCTTCTTGGCGCGGTAATCGAAAAGAACACCTCGCTCGACGGCCTGACCGACAATACGCACGGCCATCCGCAATATCTGGCGCTGGAGCCGCGCGACCGCGCGCTGGTTCGCGCCATTCTCGGCTCTGCGCTCCGCAATCGCGGCAGCATCGAACGCGCCATCAACAAGCGGCTCGACCGGCCATTGCCGGAAAATGCAGTAGCACTGAAGCATCTTCTGCATGTCGCCATCGCCCAGATTTTCTATCTGAACCTGCCCGATCACTCGGCGGTCGATCTTGCGGTGGAAGCGGCGAACAACGATCCGCGCAATCGCAAATATGCCGGTCTCGTCAATGCGCTGCTGCGTCGCCTTTCGCGTAACAAGGAACGCGCTCTGGCGCATACATTGCAGCCGGAAACCAATGTGCCGGAGTGGTTTGCCAAAAGCATCACCGACGCCTATGGCGCGGAAAAAGCAGCAGCCATTCTTGCCATGCATGCCTATGAGCCGCCGATCGATTTCACGGTCAAGGGTGACGCAAAGGCATGGGCCGAAAAGCTCGGTGGCGTTGCGCTGCCCAACGGTTCGGTGCGCCTGCAAACGGTCGAAGGCAATCTCACCGACCTGCCCGGCTTTGCCGAAGGCGACTGGTGGGTGCAGGATGTGGCGGCAAGCCTGCCTGCGCGCCTGATGGGTGATATCAAGGGCAAACGGGTTGCCGACCTGTGCGCTGCCCCCGGCGGCAAGACGGCGCAGCTCGTACTTCAGGGCGCAGACGTGACCGCGCTCGACCTTTCCGAAAACCGGCTGAAGCGCCTGCGCGGCAATCTGGAACGTCTCGGCTTCGAGGCGAAGACCGTTGCCACCAATCTGATGGATTTCCAGCCGGACGAACTGTTCGATGCTGTGCTTCTGGATGCGCCCTGCTCTTCCACCGGCACTGTGCGCCGTCATCCGGATGTGCCTTGGACCAAGACGCCGCAGGACATAGCAAAGCTTGCCGAACTTCAGGGCAAACTTTTGGCGCACGCGGCCACTCTGGTCAAACCCGGCGGCGTAATCGTCTTTTCCAATTGTTCGCTGCACCCGCTCGAAGGTGAGGAAATGGCGCGCAAGGCAGCGGAAAATCCGTTGCTGGAACCTTTCCCGATCACGGAGCAGGATTGCCCCAGTCTGAACGGGCTTCTGGATGGGCTGGTCACAGCAGAAGGCTTTCTGCGATCGACCCCGGCAGACTTGCCGCCGGATCGTTTTGAAGGCAATCCGCACATGGCTGGCATGGACGGCTTCTTCGCGGCCCGCTTCAAGCGCCGGGCCTGAGACCGGATATAAGCAAACAAATCGTATAATTTGCCATAACGGGTCGCGATACCCGTTATGGTTAACGCTCGATTCACCATTTCTGTACAATTGTATCAAAGGAACTGGCTGTTCGATCTGGCCAAACAATAATGACAAACGATACGGAGAAAGACCGGGTGGCAGTCGCCCTCAGCGAAACCCCACATCTTTGGGGACTGGCCGTTGCACAGGCTTGGCGCAAGTTCAGCCGCCGTCTGCGCATGGGGCCGCTTTATCGCTGGCGCTTCACCGGCTTCACCCCCGACCGTATCCTGATCGCACCGCCTGATCTGCGCGTAGCAGACCCGCAATTGGCACAGGAATTCTATCATGGCCGTTTTGCGCTGGCCGGTCGTCTGGTCGAAACGGGCGGATTGTCGCCTTTCGCCGTCGAACCGCCGACGCCAGAATGGGAAGCAGCGCTTCAGAGTTTCGGCTGGCTGCGTCATTTGAAAAGCGCCAATAGCGAACTGGCAACCGCTAATGCGCGCGCGCTCGTCGATGACTGGATGCGCATGTTCGGCAAGCGCATCGGCGGCATCGCCTGGTCGCCGGAAGTCACTGCCCAGCGCATCATCGCCTGGCTTCAGCATTCAAACCTTATTCTGTCGGGCGCCGAACTCCCCGCCTATCGCCGCTTCATGCGCTCGCTTGCCATGCAGGTGCGTTATCTGCGCACCGTCGCCGCCGCCATGGATGATGGCGAGGAACGGTTGCGCGCCCGTATCGCGTTGGCATTCGCCGCTCTGGCTCTGCCCGTTTCGCCACCGACGGCACGCGCCGCCCGGCGCAATCTGGAGTATGAGCTGAAACGCCAGATTCTGCCCGATGGCGGACATATCTCGCGCAACCCCGTTACGGTTCTGGAACTGCTGGCCGATCTTTTGCCGCTCCGCCAGACCTATGCCAATGGCACGGAAGCCCCGCCCAAGGCGCTGATCGAAGCCGTCGAGCGCATGTTGCCGGCCCTGCGCTTCTTCCGCCATCAGGATGGTAGCCTTGCGCTTTTCAACGGCGTCGGCCCCACCATGCCGGAACGCATCATCTCGGTTCTCCGGCATGACGAGACCGCTGGATCGCCGCTGACCCATGCACCCTATTCCGGCTATGAACGGCTTTCGATGGGTTCGACCACCATCATCGCCGATACCGGACTGCCGCCGCCGGTCACAGCTTCGCGGGATGCCCATGCCGGCTGCCTCGCCTTCGAAATGTCCTCCGGGCGCCAGCGCTATATCGTCAATTCCGGTATCGACCGTTTCGGTCCGCCGGAATTTCGTCCATTAGGCCGTTCCACGGCTGCGCACTCCACGGCCACCATCAACGACACGTCCTCGTGCCGCTTCAGCCTCAATGCGGGTCTCTCCAACATGATCGGCACGCCGATCATTGCAGGCCCGACCCGCGTGCAGCGTGACCGGATCGAGGAAATGGGACGACAGGGCTTTGTTGCCAGCCATGACGGCTATGCGCGCCTGTTCGGCATCTATCACGAACGTCGTCTTGTGCTGTCGCACAATGGCAGCGTCATTCAGGGCGCAGACCGCTTTTATCGCGGCGATGGCCGTCCGTTGAAGGCGAACGGACGCGACAATATTGCGGTGCGTTTCCATCTGCATCCGTCGGTCGATATTTCCTTCGATGAGAACGGATTGATCGTTCTGTCGGCGGATCGCGACGATACCTGGGTCTTCTCCTGTTTTGAAGTTGCGCCGCAACTGGAAGATTCGATCTTCTTTGCGGGCTTCCGTGGCCCCGTGACATCGAAGCAGATCGTGCTCTCCTTCCCGGCATCAGAATTGCCGGAAGTGAACTGGCAGTTCAGCCGCGTCGCACTCGGCAGTTACGTATAATTCGCTCTCAACCCCTCATCCTGAGGAGGCGCGGTAGCGCCGTCTCGAAGGGTCGAGGGTCAATGGGATCGAATGCGGGGCAAGAAATACCTCTTCACCGTTCTTTTCCGGCCTTTTGCGATAGGATTCTCGGCGCGCCTGTGTTAGGGCGAGCCGTCCACTTTCCTGAACGCATCCGTTTCAGCAACGAAGAGACCAACTCCCTATGGCTGTCAGCTCCAAGCATATTCCCGCTCCCGATCTTCATCGGGTGCGCCGCGCCCTCCTTTCCGTTTCCGACAAAACCGGCCTGATCGATTTCGCCAAAGCGCTTCACGCGCAAGGTGTCGAAATCCTCTCGACCGGCGGCACCGCCAAGTCGATTGCCGCTGAAGGCATTCCGGTGAAGGATGTATCCGAAGTAACCGGCTTCCCGGAAATCATGGACGGACGCGTCAAGACGCTGCATCCGGCGGTCCATGGCGGCCTGCTCGCCGTGCGCAACGATCCGGAACACGTCGCGGCCATGGAAGAACACGGCATCGGCGGCATCGATCTTGCCGTCATCAATCTCTATCCGTTCGAGGAAGTCCGCTTCAAGGGCGGCGACTACGACACGACCGTCGAAAACATCGACATTGGTGGCCCCGCGATGATCCGCGCTTCGGCCAAGAACCACGCCTATGTCGCCACGGTCGTCGATCCTGCCGACTATGCCGACGTCGTCGCTGAACTGGAAAAGCATGCAGGCTCCCTGCCGCTTGCCTTCCGCAAGAAACTTGCCGCCAAGGCCTTCTCGCGCACAGCAGCCTATGACGCAGCCATTTCCAACTGGTTTGCCGAAGCGATCAACGAAGAAACTCCGGTCTATCGCTCGGTCGCAGGCAAGCTGCATTCCGTCATGCGCTACGGAGAAAACCCGCACCAGACGGCTGGCTTTTATCTCACTGGCGAGAAGCGCCCCGGTGTTGCCACCGCGACCCAGCTTCAGGGCAAGCAGCTCTCCTACAACAACATCAACGACACCGATGCGGCTTTCGAACTCGTCGCAGAATTCGACCCTGCCCGCACCGCAGCCGTCGCCATCATCAAGCACGCCAATCCTTGCGGCGTTGCAGAAGCAGCCACCATCAAGGAAGCTTATTTGAAGGCACTCGCCTGCGATCCGGTTTCGGCGTTCGGCGGCATCGTCGCGCTTAACAAGATGCTCGATGAGGAAGCCGCTGAAGAGATCGTAAAGATCTTCACCGAAGTCATTATCGCTCCGGATGCCACCGAAGGCGCACAGGCCATTGTTGCTGCCAAGAAGAACCTCCGTCTGCTCGTCACCGGCGGCCTGCCGGACCCGCGCGCCAAGGGCATTGCCGCCAAGACGGTTGCCGGTGGTTTGCTGGTCCAGTCGCGCGACAATGGTGTGGTCGACGATCTCGATCTCAAGGTCGTCACCAAACGTGCGCCGACCGAAGCCGAACTCAACGATATGAAATTCGCCTTCCGCGTCGGCAAGCATGTGAAGTCGAACGCCATCGTCTATGTGAAGGACGGCGCAACGGTCGGCATCGGCGCAGGCCAGATGAGCCGCGTGGATTCAGCCCGCATCGCAGCCCGCAAGGCTGAAGACGCAGCAGAAGCCGCCGGTCTTGCAGAACCGCTCACCAAGGGCTGCGTGGTCGCTTCCGACGCGTTCTTCCCGTTTGCCGACGGTCTGCTTTCCGCCGTTCAGGCCGGTGCAACCGCAGTCATCCAGCCGGGAGGTTCCATGCGGGACGATGAAGTGATCGCCGCTGCCGACGAACACGGCATCGCCATGGTCATGACGGGGATGCGTCACTTCCGCCATTAGAGCTTTTACGCATTATCCTGCGCAAAACCGCTCCGCACTTTTGCTGGAAATGCTCTAACCCCTTATAAAAGTATATATCGAGGCCCCGGAACCAACCATTCCGGGGCCTCGTTTTCATTGAGTTTCATATTGTTTCGTTTAAATTCGTTTTCAGCATAGACCGGATCAACGGAGGAGCCCGCCCCATGACGCAGTTTATCGGTTCCATCGACCAGGGAACCACGAGTTCGCGTTTCATCATTTTCGACAGGCAGGGCGATATCGTCGCGAGCGACCAGCGCGAACATGAGCAGATTTATCCAAAGGCGGGCTGGGTCGAACACAATCCGATAGAAATCTGGCGCAACACACAGCACGTCATTGCCGCCGCACTCAAAAAAGCAAAACTGAAGGCAAGTGATATCGCTTCCGTCGGCATCACCAATCAGCGCGAGACCACACTGCTTTGGGACAGGAAAACCGGTGCGCCGCTCTATAATGCAATCGTCTGGATGGATACGCGCACCGACGAACTTGTTTCCCGGTACACGAAGGACGGCGGCGCAGACCAGCTGCGTGCCAAGACCGGCCTGCCGATCTCGACCTATTTCTCCGGGCTCAAGCTGCGCTGGATACTCGACAATGTTCCGGGTGCGCGTGAAAAGGCCGCAGCCGGAGACGCACTTTTCGGCACAATCGATACATGGCTGGTCTGGAACCTGACCGGCGGCACCGATGGCGGCATCCACATCACCGATGTGACCAATGCTTCCCGCACCCAGCTGATGGATCTTTCGACGCTGCAATGGGATGAAGACATACTTCGTCTTTTCGATATTCCGTCAGCCTGCCTGCCGGAAATCCGCTCTTCAAGCGAAGTCTATGGCGAGATCACCCTGCCCTCCCTTTCCGGTGTAAAACTTGCGGGCATTCTGGGCGACCAGCAGGCAGCGCTCTTCGGTCAGGCATGTCTGGAACCGGGCGAAGCCAAGAACACCTATGGCACGGGCTGCTTCATGCTGATGAACACCGGCGAGAAACTGGTGCCCTCCAATTACGGCCTGCTGACCACGGTTGCCTACAAGCTCGACGGCGCCAAGCCGGTTTATGCGCTGGAAGGCTCCATCGCCATTACCGGCGCCCTGGTGCAATGGCTGCGCGACAATCTCGGCATCATCAAGAACAGCAGCGACATCGAAACGCTGGCGCGTACCGTCGAGGACAATGGCGACGTCTATTTCGTTCCCGCCTTTTCCGGCCTCTTTGCACCGCATTGGCAGGATTCAGCGCGCGGCATTATTGCAGGCCTCACCCGCTTCGCCAACAAGGGGCACGTTGCCCGGGCGGCCCTGGAAGCGAGCGCCTATCAGGTGCGCGAAGTGCTCGATGCGATGGTGAAGGATTCAGGCGTCGAAATCACGGAGTTGCGCGCCGATGGCGGCATGACCATCAACGAACTGCTCATGCAGTTCCAGTCCGACATTCTGGATGTGCCGGTCGTGCGCCCGAAAATTATCGAGACGACGGCGCTGGGTGCTGCCTATGCGGCAGGGCTTGCCGTCGGCTACTGGAAATCCACGCACGACATCGTGGAAAACTGGCAGGTGGGCCATCGCTGGCATCCGCGAATGCCCGTAGACGAGCGCACGCGCTTGTTCAACGCATGGGAAAAAGCGGTTCAGCGTTCACTCGGCTGGATCGAATAAAAGTCAGATTCCGGCCCGTTACAGCGGGCCGGATGCAAGCGGCTTGTCGGCGGGGTAAGGCGTTATGGCCGCCAGATAGAGCCCGACGGCGAAGAACAGCAGCAGCACCGACATGCCAAGTGCAGCCGAGCCGCTGAGCGCAGTGATCGTCGCAACCAGAAACGGTCCGAGAAAACTCGTCGCACGCCCCGCCAGCGCATAGATGCCGAAATATCGACCCGATTCCTCCGGCTTGATGCTGCGCGCAAACCACGACCGGGACGAGGCCTGTATAGGCCCAAGCGCGACGCCGATCGTCAGCCCGTAGATGAGGAAAGCCTGTTCCGAAGCTGTCGAGAACAAGCCTTTTGCCTCCGGATAGCTGACAGGCACCAGACCGAACAGCAGATAATGCGTTCCGGTGGAAACGATACCGAGCGAAGCCAGCAGCAAAAGCACCAGCGATCCGATGACGATGATCTTGGAGCCGAGCCTGATATCGAGGCGCGCCGCGACAAGGCAGCTCAGGATCGCCGACACATTGGTGATCATGCCGAAGAGGCCAATCTCGTTGATGCTCCATTGAAACAATGAAGCGGCATAACCGGCGCCGAGCGCGACAATGGCATTGAGCCCGTCCTGATAGAAAAGGCGGGCGGCCAGAAAGCGCGTGATCCCCGGATGTTCGCGCACTTCCCGCAGCGTCGATTTGAGTTCCGCCAGACCGCTGCCGATTGCCTGACGCAGCGGCTGCCCGCGCGCCTGATCGGGTGTAAACAGAAACATCGGCATGATGAAAACAAGATACCAGAGTGCCGCTATGGGGCCGGTGATGCGGGCATCTTCGCCGCTGACGGGGTCGAGGCCGAAGAGTGGCGGAAGCCCAATCAGCGTCTTGCCTGTGTCGGGTGATGCAGCCAGAAAAACCACCACGAAGATCAGCACCAGAACACCACCCAGATAGCCAAGCCCCCAGGCCAGATTGGACACCCTGCCGATCTCGCTGCGCGGGACGAGCCGCGGCATCATGGAATCGTTGAAAACGATTGAAAACTCCGCCGAGACCATCGCGATACTGAAAGCCAGAAGCACCCAGAACAGGTTCGCACCGGGCACCGCAAACCAGAGCGTCATGAGTCCAACGATCTTGAGAACAGCAAAAAAGCCGATCCATGGTTTGCGGGAGCCTGTCTTGTCGGCAATCGACCCCAGAACAGGCGAAAGAACAGCGATCACAAAACCTGCGGCAGCGATACCATAGCCCCAGGCAATCTGCCCGGCTTCAGGTGTGTCGGCCATGCGGGAGATGAAGTATGGACCGAAAATGAAGGTGACAATAACCGTGAAAAATGGCTGTGCCGCCCAGTCGAAGAATATCCAGCCCCATATGCCGCGCCGCGAGGCATAGCCCCGAGCAGGCAGAACCTGATCGCTCAATTGTTTGTTCCTTCCCCCGGACAAGAAGTTGGTCCAACCATTGACCGGCCAGTCGGTTGGATACTTCGCTTTTATCAGCGGTACCATATAACCCGAAATGCTGTTTCAAAAGAAACAAAAAGGGCGACCGAAGCCGCCCTTTTGCAAGATTATGTCGTTGTTTTCTATTGCGCCAGATCGGACATCAGGCCCGCTGCAACCGCCAGTCGCGAGACTGTCAGGTCACCACCTTCCGTCAGCGCCACCATACGGTTTTTCACCTGCTCGATACGCGCACCATCGGCTGCGAACCAGGCTGCTGCCGGGTCCTTGTCCTTGGCAAAACGCTTGAGCGCCGCAATGGTGATGCCGCGCGCGGCCTGCGTGATCGTATCGCTTGCTCGTGACAGAGCAAGCCCGTCATAATAGTCCGTGACGGGGATGGAACGCGCGGCTTCCTCGATGCGACCAATGCGGAAGGCTTCCGAAACACCGAAATAGGTCTTGGCGGTCACCACCCGGTCGGCACCGGCCAGATGCGCGATCAGGGCAATGTCCGGCATGATGCCTGCAAGCTGCAGATTGGCAAGACGCTGAGCCAGCTTTTCTGGTGCACCCTTTTCCACGAAAGCGGCCTTGTCGGCCTGAAGCGTGCTCTTCAGATATTCCGGCATCAGGCCGTCGAAACGCGGTTCCAGTTCGGCACGTGCCCTGGTGATCGTATCCACCAGTTCCGTCAGGTTGGCGCGTGTCGTATCGTTGCGCAGCACCCAGGCCGTCGTCGCCTGCAGCATTTCGCCGACGAGATGGTAGAACTGGTTCTGCACATCGCCCGGCACCTTGCTGTCGAGCGCATCAATGGCGTCATAGATCGCATCGATCTCGAAACCGTCGCGCACCGCCACATAGGCACGCACGATATCGGCAGGCGACTTGCCCGTCGTATCGGCCAGACGGCTGATGAAGGTGATACCGCCACGGTTGATGACATCGTTTGCCAGCAAAGTAGCGACGATTTCACGGCGCAGACGATGACCGGAGATTTCCTCGGCATAAGTCTTGGTCATGCGCTTCGGGAAATAGCCGAACAGCAGCGACTGGAAGTAAGGTTCGTCCGGAAGCTGGCTTGCCACCAGATCATCCGACAGCGACAGCTTGGCATAAGCAAGCAGAACCGCCAGTTCCGGACGCGTCAGCGGCTGGCCTGCCTTCTGGCGTTCGGCCAGCAGCGCATCGGACGGCAGATACTCGACCTTGCGGTCGAGAAGCTTGCGGTTTTCCAGCTCCGCCATGAACCGTGCCTGATAGGGCAACTCCGCCAGACCTTGCCTTTCGCTGAGCGAAAGCGCCAGCGGCTGCAGATAGTTGTTGCGCAGAACCAGTTCAGACACATCGTCGGTCATGCTGACCAGAAGCTTGTTGCGTGCCGGGCGCTTGAGATTACCCGAACGCATGGCAGCAGCCAGAGCGATCTTGATGTTGACCTCGACGTCCGAGCAGTTGACGCCTGCCGAATTGTCGATGGCATCGGTATTACCACGACCGCCCGCCAGCGCATATTCGATGCGCCCGCGCTGGGTCGCGCCGAGATTGGCGCCTTCGCCGATCACCCGTGCACCGACTTCCGAGCCGGTGATGCGGATCGCGTCATTGGCGCGGTCGCCAACCTGTGCATCCGTTTCAGCGGAGGAGCGGATATAGGTGCCGATACCGCCGAACCAGAGGAGATCGACCTTCGATTTCAGGATCGCGGTCATGATTTCCTGCGGCGTGCCGGAGGTCTTTCCAAGGCCGATGGCCGCAGCAGCTTCTGCCGACAAGGTAATCGTCTTCTGGCTGCGACTATAGATGCCACCGCCAGCCGAAAGCTTGGAGCGGTCATAGTCCTGCCAGCTCGAACGCGGCAATTCGAACAGACGCTTGCGCTCGGCAAAGCCGTCGGCTGGAACCGGGTTAGGATCGATGAAAATATCGCGATGGTCGAACGCAGCCACCAGCTTGATCTGTTCGGAAAGCAGCATGCCGTTGCCGAACACATCGCCCGACATATCACCCACACCGGCAACAGTGAAAGGCTCGGTCTGGATATCCGTGTCGAATTCGCGGAAATGCCGCTTCACGGCTTCCCATGCGCCGCGCGCGGTAATGCCCATGCCCTTGTGGTCATAACCGGCGGAACCGCCGGATGCGAAGGCATCGTCCAGCCAGAAATCATGTGCCTGGCTGATGGCATTGGCCGTATCGGAGAAAGTGGCCGTGCCCTTGTCGGCAGCAACGACGAAATAAGGATCATCATTGTCATGGCGCACGACTTCCGCCGGCGGCACGACATGATTGTCCTCGATATTGTCGGTGACCGACAGAAGCGTGGAGATGAACACCTTGTAGGCATCGCGACCAGCTTCAAACACGGCATTGCGATCGCCGCCAACCGGCAAACGCTTCGGATAGAAGCCGCCCTTGGCACCAACCGGCACGATCACCGCATTCTTGACCTGCTGTGCCTTCACGAGGCCCAGCACTTCGGTGCGATAATCCTGTGCGCGGTCCGACCAGCGCAGACCACCACGGGCGACAGCGCCGAAGCGCAGATGCACGCCTTCCACTTCCGGCCCATAGACGAAGATTTCGCGATAAGGGCGCGGGTCCGGCAGGCCTTCGACCAGACGCGGATTGAGCTTGAAGGCAAAGGTGACACGCGGCTTGCCGTCGGCATCCGGCTGATAGGCATTGGTGCGCAGCGTCGCTTCGATCAGATTGCGGAAACGGCGCAAAATCTGGTCGTCATCGATGCTCGGCACGCCAAGCAATGCGGTCTCAATAGCATCGACCAGCTTCTTTTCAGCCGCATCACGGCGCTTGGCCGATGGGTTGAAGCGCAGATCGAACAGCGAATAGAGATCGCTGGCGATTTCAGGATAACGGTTCAGTGCGGCCGCGATGAAGCCCTGCGAATAGGCAATGCCCGCCTGTTGCAGATAACGGCCATAGGAACGCAGGATCATGATCTGGCGTGCCGTCAGGCGTGCGGTCTGCACCAGCGCGTTATAGCCGTCATTGTCAGCCAGACCGTCCCAGACATTGCGGAACACATCTTCCAGCATCTCGCCATCGTCGGAAAGATCGACGGGAGCGCCATAGGCGTTCACGAGCTGCATGTCGTGCACGTAAACGGCAGCGCCGTCCTTGCCAGCATGCGGCAGGTCGATGGTCTGCTCGCTGACGACACGGAAGCCCATGTTTTCCAGAAGCGGCACACGCTGCGACAGAACAACCGGCGCACCGTGATGATAAAGCTTCAGCGAAACCGCATCAGGACCATCGGTGCGATAACGATAGAAGTCCACGAAAAGCGGAGCCTCTGCGCTGAGGCCAGCGATGCGCTCCGCATCGACCAGCGCTTCCGGTGCCGTGAAGATTTCGCGATAGGATGGCGGGAAGCTTGCAGCAAGCGCGACCGTCTTTGCGTCTGCACTGTCAGAGCTTTCACGAACCGCATCGTCCCATGTGCGGACAATGGCGCGCACTTCGGCTTCCAGCGCTTCGCGATCCACATGCGGTGTGGAGCGCTCGTGACGGCGGATGACGAACTGAACGCGCGTCAGGCCGTTCTGCAGGAAGACCGGGTGGAATTCGAAACTGTCGCCGCCATAGATATCAACGAGATAGTGTCCGATCTTCTCGCGCACGACCGAGTCGTAACGGTCACGCGGGATATAGACCAGCACGGTCGCAAAGCGGCCAAAGCGATCGAGACGCGGAACGGCACGCACACGCGGGCGTTCGCCAAGCGCAAGGATCAGCTCGGCATTGGCCGTCAGGCTTTCCACATCGATCTGGAAAAGCTCGTCGCGCGGATATTCTTCCAGCACGTTGATGAGCGCCTTGCCCGAATGGTCCTCGCGGTTGAACCCGAGATGCTTGATGACGGCATCGGCCTTGGAGCGAATGAACGGAATGCCTGCAACCGAACTCGTATAGGCAACCGAGGTGAAGAGACCGACCAGGCGCAGTTCGCCGATGGCTTCGCCCTTTTCGCCGAATATCTTCACGCCGACATAATCGAGATAGGAGCGGCGATGCACCAGCGAAAGCGAATTCGCCTTGGTCACGATCAGCGGCTCGTTGCTGTCGAGGAATTCCGTTACCTCACGCGGCGTCACCGTGTCGTCGTCATCCTTGCGCAGGACGCGGACTTCATTGTCGTTGAGAATGCCGAGCGTTTCCTTGACCGGAACCAGTTCGCGCTTGTCGCCCTTGCCCTTGAAGGTGAGTTCGCGAAGTCCGAGGAAAATGAAACGATCATCGCGCAGCCATTCCAGAAACGCGATGGCCTCCGGCATAGCCGGATCGCTCGTCATTTCATAAACGCGCTTGTAATCGGCGATAGCGCCATCGAGGCGCTTCAACATCGGCTTCCAGTCGCTGACAGCGGCACGAACCTGTCCGAGCGCGCGCTTGATGGCGGCAGTCAGATCGGCCTTGACCTGCTTGTCGAGGGCTGGAAGATGAATCTGTACCAGGCTGACGCGCTCGACGCTCTTGGCAGGCGCGAGCTGCGATGCTTCGCCCAGAATGACCAGCTCGTCCTTTTCGCGCGCAATGTCCAGAACCGGATGCACGACCATGAAAATCTGGCTGACATGATCATTCAGCTCACCCATGATGGAGTCGAGCAGGAACGGCATATTGTCGTTGACGATGGTGATGACGCTCACCGGCCGACCATGGCGCTCGATACCATTATCGACGCTGATGATGCTCTTGCCCTTGCGATAGGATTCGAGGGCGGCATAGCCGTGACGGGCTGAACTGTCGAGAGCGGCAGCATCGTAAGCGGCCAGATCTTCTGGCGGCGCCCATTCGAAGAGAAGCTGCGAGAAGGCCGTAAGCGCCTTCGACTTGCCTCCCTTCTTCTCCTCCTTGCTTGCCTTGGAACCTTTAACCTTGCTCGACCGATCCTGCTTTGCAGTCACGTCGGATACTCCTGTCATGATGGCAATGCGCGCCAAACTAGCAGATTAGGCATTGGTTTCGATGGCAATTCGTTGAAAATAACGAAAAATTTCCCGGAAAGTCAGAAAGACCGCATTTAATCCATTTAATTTGGAACAAAACTTCGAAAACTTCCCGCGAAATTTCGGAATATGCCAGCGGATTTCTCCGCGCAGCTCAAAAGTGCTGCCAAAAGGGTCAAGCAGCAGCCCTGCTTCGCCACATTTCCGACTAAAGTTGCAGATGATTCTGATAAATGAATCGGCCTGTCAGTGCCTGAATCAAAAAGCGTCAGGCCGTGGCAAAAACGTCATTTGCAGCCGGCATGGTGACTTTTGGAACAGACACTCAGAGCTCGATCAGGTGATCGTCCAGCTCATTGATATTGTCCGGTCCTGCCGGAAAATGCTTTTCCAGCAGAACCCCGGCCTGACCGATAGCCAGTACGAAACCCTCGGTCATTTGTGCGCGGGAGGCGTGATGGATGAGCGTCGCGACGATTGCATTCCACTCGTCCTGTTCGACACGCGCATGGATGCCCGCATCGGCGATCACCTCGGCATAATGTTCGGCCATTGAGACAAAGAGCAGAATGCCGGTGCGGTGCTCCGTAATATGGACATTGCGCGCCAGAAACTGCTGCAGCGCATTGAGATGGGCGCGCTTGTAACGGATGCGGCGCGGCACCAGCAACATGCGAATGGCCGGAAAGAACCAGAGCACCAGCATCGCAGTCAGGAACGCCGCCAGCACCGCAAGTCCGAACATGGGCAGGCGGATATCGAACCAGTACCAATGGGCGAGAAAGGCCGCGATCACCGAAGCGATCAGGATGCCGCAAGTCGCAACAAAGCCCGCCGCAAAGAAATAGTCATCGCTCGAGCGCGCCAGAACGGCATAGATTTCGCCGCTGGTTTCTGCTTCCGCCTTGCGGATGGCCTCGGCGATACGGGCATGGTCCTCGGCGCCAATCAGCGTGTGATGCTTCATCGTTGCGTCTCCCTACCAGCTACCCGAGGCGCCACCGCCACCGGATGAACCGCCACCACCGGAGAAACCACCGCCTCCCCCGCCGGACGACCAGCCACCGCCGCCGCCCCAGCTGCCACCACCCCTGCCGCCAGAGCCGCCGCCGCGATTGTTGTAATCGACGACCATGCCGAGCCACTGATATTTGCCCGGCCCGATCTTGCGTCCGAAAACCGGCGTCAGGATCGCCATGCCGAAGCCACCGAAGAAGATCAGGCACCAGAAGGCGATGAAGACGACAAAGACCCAGTCGACATCATCGGAACTCGACTGCACATTGCGCTTGGCCCGCGCTTCAAGCTCGGCGGCATCACCGGAAAGCACCGAAAGAATGCCGTCAACACCCTGTACGATGCCGTTCGAGTAATTGCCGGTACGGAATTCGGGAATGATGGTGCCATTGATGATGACGCTTGAAAGCGCATCGGTCATGACACCTTCGAGACCATAGCCGACCTCGATCCGCACCTTACGGTCATTGGGCGCAACCACCAGCAATATGCCGTTGTTTTCCTGTTTCTGCCCCAGCGCCCAGGCACGGAACAGACGGTTGGAATAGGTTTCGATGTCTTCGCCGTTGAGGCTCGGGACCGTCACCACGACCACCTGATCCGATGACTTCGCTTCAAAGTCGGCAAGCTTCTGGGTCAGTTGCTGGCGCTCGGCGGGGTCGATGATCCCCGCCGCATCCACCACACGACCGGTCAATGCCTGTGCAGGCGTCGACGCGTCTTGTGCAAGGGCCGCCGTGTGCAGCGTCAGCGCTGCGGAAAACAGCAGGAAAGCGAGCGCAAGGAGATGTCGCGGCCAGCCCAACCAGCCAAGACCGCGACGATCACGCGAGAGTGCTGCACTCGCCCCGAAACGCATCATGAAACGCGCCGTCAGTTGAAGTTGACTTTGGGCGCGGCCTGACTGCCTGCATCTGCACTGAAGCTCTGCATCGGCTGTGCATCGCGATACCAGATCCACGTCCAGATCATCGTCGGCATGGTGCGCAGCGCCGTGTTGTAGACGCGAACCGCCTCGATATAGTCGCGGCGTGCGACGGCGATGCGGTTTTCAGTACCTTCAAGCTGCGACTGCAATGCAAGGAAGTTCTGGTTGGCTTTCAGGTCCGGATAGCGCTCGACCACCACCATCAGGCGCGACAGTGCGCTTGTCAGATTGGCCTGATTATCCTGAAACTGCTTGAAGAGTTCCGGATTGTTGAGCGTTTCCGGCGTGATCTGCACCTGCGTCGCCTTGGCGCGCGCCTCGATCACAGCCTGCAGGGTTTCCTGTTCGTGAGCGGCATAGCCTTTCACGGTCTCGACCAGATTGGGCACGAGATCGGCGCGGCGCTGGTACTGGTTCTGCACCTCGCCCCAGGCAGCCTTCGCCTTTTCCTCATTGGTCGGGATCGTGTTGAAACCGCATGCCGATAGCAGCGGAACCAGAACAGCCAGACCAAGAGCGATGAAAATACGGCGAAAAGAGAAAGAAGTGGCAACCGTCGCAGCCGACATGGACTTCTCCTGAAAAGAGCGCTTTGCCAAGCGCCGGGGAAACAAATTCATCACCCGCATGCGCATATTCGCTCGAATGCGGGCCGTCAAATCAACAAGATAGACGAAATTCACTCGTTTTCCAGTCGATTTGAACAACAAGGTAAAGCCGCGACCGGTGGGTTTCAGGGATGCAGCCGATTTCACCAGAATGTTCCATGGTCTGACCTTATCATTGGAATGCCACAAGGTCAGTCCCGATATATCTCAATTCATATCGGGATCATCGCCACAGATACCCGTGAAAGAGCATCTTGACCCGATCCTCGGCCTATGAGCAGGAAGCTTCTTTATCTTCTCGCATATGTGGATCAGGCGTGCATAGGTGCTATCGATTTCACTCCCGTCGATCATGACAATACCATTCCTGACAACCGGTTCAGCTTCGCCCGCAGAAACGAGTAGAACGATAGACCTGAGAGCTATATTCGCTTGATGGCAAGGCCCCATGGCCATGGCCAACCGCGCCAGCTCGTCGCTGTGAGCAGGCTTCGTCCCATCTAATGCCGGTCCATTCTCTTCCATCAGTACCGCCAAAGCTTCAAGAATAGGGCCGTCGTCCCTCTCGATTTGCGTGGCGAGCGCCTCCAGACCAGCCTTGTCCCCTGCCTCAATGAGGTCGGCAAGCCGGTCTTCCAATTGTTGAGCCGCTGCTCCGTCCTCATAAGAGGCTGCAGCTGTTGCAAGTACCTGCGTGTCCATCGCGCTCGCCGGACCGGCAGGGGCGACAACAATAAATGCCGACAGCACTGCGGCAAGCTTCAAGGCAGTCCTCACTTACATCCCCCTATTCCCCACAAAACCACCAACAAAAAAGCGGCGGATTGCTCCGCCGCTTTCTCAAAATGCAAGCTGCGCGAAGATTATTCGCTTGCAGCTTCTTCAGCCGGAGCAGCAGCGGCTGCGGCAGCTTCAGCGGCCTTTGCGGCAGCTTCTTCTTCAGCCTGCTTGGCCATGGCCAGACGTTCCTGAGCCTTCTTGCCCGGCTCACCCTTGGTCGGGTTGCTGCGGGTCGGACGCTTTGCAAGACCAGCCTGGTCGAGGAAGCGCAGAACGCGGTCGGTCGGCTGTGCGCCCTGTGCAATCCAATGCTGGATGCGGTCGGCATCGAGCTTCACGCGTTCAGCGTCCTTGGCCAGCATCGGGTTCCATGCACCAACGGTTTCGATGAAGCGGCCATCACGCGGGCTGCGGACGTCGGCAACAACGATGTGGTAGTAAGGACGCTTCTTGGAGCCAGCGCGGGCCAGACGAATCTTGAGAGACATTTTTTCTTTCCTTTAGACAATTGCTTCGCCCGAGGGATGGTCGGGGCAAAACGGGTTAAACCGTAGCTACGGTTGTTGTTTTGACGCGCATCTTACCCGAAAACCGTTTCACACTTTTCGGGATGCGCTTTACTTTCCGCCGTGGTTTGCGGCGGCATGCTCATGATGCCGAATGACTTCCTTCACGATGAAGTTCAGGAATTTTTCGGCGAAATCGGGATCGAGATGGGCATCGGTTGCCAAGGCGCGCAGACGTTCCACCTGACGTTTTTCGCGGGCCGGATCAGCCGGTGCGAGGCCGCGTTCAGCCTTGAGTACACCGACAGCCTTGGTGCAGCGAAAACGTTCGGCCAGCATATGGATCAGCGCTGCATCGATATTGTCGATGGAAGCGCGCAGTGCCAGAAGTTCAGCCGGTGCAGTGTTCTGTTCGTCGCTCATGATGCTCACTTCTTCTTCGGCAGGCCGGGAAGACCGCCACCAAGACCGGGAAGCTTCGATCCACCCAAACCGGGGAGACCGCCGCCCGGAAGGCCCGGCAAACCGCCGCCCTTGGTAAGACCGGCTGCTTCAGCCTGCTTGGCAAGTGCTTCAAGCTGCTTGGGGTCCATCTTGGAAAGATCGGGCATACCGCCCATTCCTCCGCCCAGGCCGCCACCAAGACCCATCTTGTTGGCAAGGCCCCCCATCATCTGCTTCATCATTCCGCCCTTGCCCTTGCCCATGACTTTCATCATGTCGGCCATCTGGCGATGCATCTTGAGAAGCTTGTTGATATCGGCAGCAGTCGTGCCGGAGCCTTTGGCAATGCGCTGCTTGCGGCTGTGCTTGAGAAGGTCGGGATTGGCGCGCTCGGCCTTGGTCATCGAGCCAATGATTGCGAGCTGGCGGTCGAACACCTTGTCGTCGAGACCGGCTGCTGCTGCCTTGTCCTTCATTCCGCCCATGCCGGGCATCATGCCCATAATGCTGCCCATGCCGCCGAGCTTTTTCATCTGGCCTAGCTGATCGGCAAGATCATTGAGATCGAACTTGCCGGACTGCATCTTCTTGGCCATCGCTGCGGCTTTTTCCGCGTCGATGTTTTCAGCAGCTTTTTCCACGAGCGAAACAATGTCGCCCATGCCGAGAATACGGTCGGCGATACGCTTCGGATAGAATTCCTCAAGCGCATCCATCTTTTCGCCGGTGGCGATCAGCTTGATCGGCTTGCCGGTGATGGCACGCATCGAAAGCGCTGCACCGCCACGGCCATCGCCATCCATACGGGTGAGAACGATACCCGTAATGCCAACGCGCTCGTCGAAATTGCGCGCCAGATTGACTGCATCCTGACCGGTCAGGCTGTCGGCGACGAGCAGGATTTCGTGCGGATTGGCGGCCTTGCGGATATCCGCCATTTCCACCATCAGCGGCTCGTCAATATGCGTGCGGCCTGCGGTATCGAGAATGACGACATCGTGTGCGCCAAGCTTTGCAGCCTGTACGGCGCGCTTGGCGATTTCGACCGGCGACTGGCCGGCGATGATCGGCAGCGTGTCGACACTGGTCTGAATACCGAGCTGGCGAAGCTGTTCCTGTGCGGCAGGACGGCGCGTATCGAGCGACGCCATCAACACCTTCTTGCGCTGGCGCTCCGTCAAACGCTTGGCGATCTTGCCGGTGGTGGTCGTCTTGCCCGACCCCTGCAGACCGACCATCATGATGACGACAGGCGCAGGCGCGTTCAGGTCAATCGCGACACCTTCGGTGCCAAGCATCTCGATAAGCTCGTCATGGACGATCTTGACGACCATCTGGCCGGGCTTGATGCTTTTCAGGATTTCGGCGCCAACCGCCTTCTCACGAACGCGGTCGGTGAAGGAGCGAACCACTTCCAGCGAAACGTCAGCCTCGATCAGCGCGCGACGCACTTCGCGCAACGCTGCGGCCACGTCGGCTTCAGAAAGAGCGCCGCGTCCGGTAAGGCCGTTCAGGATGGAGCCAAGACGCTCCTGAAGTGATTCAAACATCGAATTTCCTTTTAATCCGAGAAGAGGCTTATGCTTCGTCAGGGATAAATCGTCCCGCTTATCTGCCAGTTCAAGAAGCAACCAAAGCGATACAGCACCCGAGGGCGCATCGCGCTGTCGGATGTGGACCTCCGGGATCGCTTTATACCAAATGGGTCCCGGTCGGTGGCTCGCGTTCTGAAGATCGCGGATAGATTGGAGCTGGCTTTAAGGTGATCAGCCCGCAATGTCAAGCAAAAGGCCTGAAACTCACTGAAACCGGCCCAGTTTGTTTTGGGCGCATCTTGTTCCGAAAACCATTTCACACTTTTCGGGATGCGCTCCAATACAGGGCCGGTTTCGATTTTGTTTTACTGTGCGGCCACACCGGCAAGCGGATCGCCGATGCCCAGCACATAAAGGCCGATCATCAGCAGCGTTCCCGCCAGAACCACATAATAGATCGTGGGAATGATGGTCATGCGCAAGGTCGTGCCTTCACGTCCCAGCAAGCCGACCGTCGCGGAAGCTGCAACCACGTTGTGGATCGCGATCATGTTGCCAGCGGCAGCGCCCACTGACTGACCGGCGACCATCAGCGCACCGGAAATGCCAAGCCCTTCCGCCACGCCATACTGGAACTGGCTGAGCATGAGGTTCGACACCGTGTTGGACCCGGCGAGGAACGCACCCAGCGCTCCCACGGACGGCGCGAAGAACGGATAGACATTCCCGACTTCCACCGCCACCCAGTCGGCAACCATCAGCGGCATGCTGATGAGTTCCTTGCCGTTGACGCCGGAATTGATCATGACGCGCACCATCGGCACGGTGAACAGAAGCACGAAGCCTGCGCCCACCAGCGTCTTTGTGCTTTCACCGAAAGCCTTGGCGAACTGTCCGCCGTTCATCCGATGCAGGAAGAAGGTGATCACACAGACGATGACCAGAAGACCGCCCGGCAGGAAGAGCGGCGTGAAATCACCACCTATACCGGTTTCGCCCATGATGTCCTTGGCAACGAACGTGATCGACTTCAGCGCATTGCCAACCGACGGGAACGTACGGCTGACCACCAGAAAGATCGCCAGCAGAATGTAAGGGGTCCATGCCAGAACGAGCGGGATTTTCTTCGAGGTCAGTTCATCGAGCTTGATCTGGACGGTGCCGACCCAGCCTGCAGGCCACTCCGAAGCGGGAGGGAAATCCCAGCTCTGCTTCGGCATCAGGAAACCGGCTCGTGCGGCAAACGTCGCCAGCGCAAGCCCGACGAGACCGCCGATCATGGACGGGAATTCAGCACCGAGGAAAACCGCGCTCAGCACATAAGGAATGGTGAACGAGAAGGCCGCAAACAGCGCGAAGGGCAGAATGGCAAGACCTTCCGTCCAAGAGCGGTTGCGCCCGAAGAAGCGGGTCATGATGACCACGAGGAACAGCGGCATGAACGTGCCGCAGATGGCGTGCAGGATAGCCACTTCCGATGTGATGATATGGAAGAACTGTTCCCAGCTCGATCCGGCGCCCTGCAATTGCGCCGTCAGCGCCTCGCGATTGAGACCTGACTGGACACCGACGATAAGCGGCGTGCCGACGGCACCGAACGACACGGGCGTCGACTGGATGATCAATCCGAAAGTAACGGCGGCAAGTGCCGGAAAACCGACGGCCACCATCAGCGGCGCCACGACCGCAGCAGGCGTGCCGAAACCGGATGCGCCCTCAATGAACGAGCCGAACAGCCAGGCAATCAGGAACACCTGAATGCGGCGGTCAGGGCTGATCTGGGCAAAGCCGGAGCGGATCGCAGAAATGCCGCCAGAATATTTCAGCGTATTGAGAAGCAGAATCGCACCGAAAATGATCCAGAGCAGACCTGCAGTCTGGATCAGGCCCTGAATGGTCGAGGCAATGACCCGGTTGCCGCTCATGCCCCAGACCGCCATTGCGATCACGACAGTCAGCACATAGGTCACCGGCATCGCAATGCGGGCCTGAATACGAAATCCGACCAGCATCACGCCGGCTACGAGAATTGGCAGAAATGCAAATAATGCAAGAAATCCGTTCGACATGTGGCGTCCTCCCCGTCAATGTCACGAACTTTGAAAGTCAACTATGAAACGCTGGTAAAGAAGTTTTACCAGTAAGACCATAAGCAATAGGTATGAAAGCCACAGCTTCCAAGCGAAAAATTCCGATCAAGGTTTTGGGACCAACAAAAGCTTGCTGTTTTTGTGCAAAAATGCTTGAGACGCGGCATTTCGCACCTGCCTCGTCCCGCTTTGCCGTTGCCGCATGACATTTGGTGTAAGGAATGGCAAATTCGCGTTGAGGTCGAATCAACTCCAAAGGAGAAACGAATGGCATTGGTTGCCAAGGGCCGGTCTTGGACGGCAGCAGCAGTTCTTGCAGTGGGCATGATGACGGGAACAGGCATTGCCGAGGCAGCCCAGTGCGGCAATAATGCCGCCGGTTATAATGCCTGGCTCCAGCAGACGATGAAGGAAGCCGCTTCGCGTGGCATTGGCAAGGCCGCGATCGGTGCGCTTGGCAATACCAAATACGCGCAGGCCACTATCAATGCCGACCGCAACCAGAAGAGCTTCAAGCTCTCCTTCGAACAGTTCATGCAGAAGCGCGGCGCTGATACCATCATCAAGCGCGGTCGCGCACAGAAGCAGCAGAACGCCGCTCTCTTCGCTGCGATCGAAAAGCGTTATGGCGTTCCAGCCGGACCGCTGCTCGCGATCTGGGGCATGGAAACAGGCTTCGGCGCCTATCTCGGCAAGCAGCATACGCTGTCGGCTGTCGCGACGCTCGCCTATGACTGCCGCCGCAGCGATTATTTCACCGACCAGCTCTATGCAGCGCTCAAGCTGATCGACCGTCAGGACCTCAATCCAAATGCGGTTGGCGCCATGCATGGTGAAATCGGCCAGACGCAGTTCCTGCCGGTCAACGTCCTGAAATACGGCGTCGACGGCGACGGCAGCGGCCATATCGACATGGCCCGCTCCAAGGCGGATGCTCTCTATTCGACCGCGAACTTCCTTGTCGGCCATGGCTGGCAGCGCGGTGCAGGCTATCAGCCAGGCGAACCGAACTACGGCGCGATCCAGGGCTGGAATGCTGCACAGGTTTACCAGCGCGCCATCGCCGTCATGGGCAAGGCCATCGACGGCAAGTAAGAACTGAAGGCTGAAATCGCAATTTCTCTCTGAAATTGCCGTAGAAAAGCCTCACGTTTCACAGAATAGCCCCAAAGTTTGGGGCTATTTTTGTATGTTTTGATGCGAATTTTCGCGTTTGGAAGACAAAAACGTCAATTTTGGCTGGCCAAAATATGGCAAAACGGCCCCTCTCGATCTGAGAGAAGCCGTTTCAGGAAGCATTTTTTAAATCTGGATCAGGCCGCGTCTGGCCGTTTGAAATCACCCGTCTGGTGATCCATCACCCACAGCTCGCCGGTCGAGATATCGAACCATGCGCCGTGCAGGGTGAGCTTGCCCTTCTTCTCCAGAATATCGACGCAAGGGAATGTGCGCAGATTGTTGATGGAGTAGCGGATCGAGATGCGTTCCAGCGCGGTCTGGCGCTCGCTCTGCGTCATGAGCTGATTGCCACTGATGGCTTCAGCTGCAGGCGCGATCAGGCTCATCCATTTGCCGATGAAGTCACCCGGCGAAAGCGGTGCGCTTTCGGTGTCGAGCGCAGCCTTGATGCCGCCGCAACGGCCATGGCCCATGACGACGATATTCTTCACCTTGAGGCTCTGAACCGCAAATTCCAGTGCTGCCGAAGCAGCATGGTATTCGCCATCGGGCTCGTAAGGCGGAATGAGATTGGCAACATTGCGCAGGACGAAGATTTCGCCGGGCGCCGTGTTGAAGATGGTTTCGGGAGCCGCACGGGAGTCACAGCAAGCGATAACCAGCGTTTCCGGTGATTGTCCCTTGTCGGCCAAATGGCGATATCGTGAAGTTTCGTGGGCAAAATGCTCGCGCATGAAGGTTCGATAACCGGCGAGAAGTGAGTCTGGAAGATCAACCATATTTTTCCAATATCCCTATCGAAAACCGAGATCAATCGAAATGCACTGAACGGACTGCGTCCAATTGGACGCATGATCCCTTTCGCTTTCATGCAAGCTTCTCAAGCCCATATCGCCATGCGAAGACCGAAAGCGTCGCGTTCTTCATGGTCAGGATGCGGGTGCGCTTGACCGCGCGCGTGACGACCAGCCACGAGATACATGGCGCAGGCGTCAAGAAAGTCATCCTCCTTGGCACCGCGCGGGACGCGACCTTTCAAAAAATCTTCCGGCAATCCGCAGTGCTGCAACAAGGCCCGGCGCTCGGCCATTCCTTCCGGATTCACCCGGCTTTTGATCTTCTTCGGCAGGGACATGGCCTTCATGCCATTCAAAACCGCAAAAGCCAGTTCGGGATGCGATTCGATGATACGCTCGGCAAGCCGTAGATCGCAGCGCAACAATTCATCGATCTCGCAAATCTTCGGGAAAAGCCCGAAAGCCTGCCGGGAAACCTTGCGTGGCGGGTCGGTGTGTTCCAGCGACAAAGAACAGCTCTCGCGATAATCTTCGGCATAGACAGCAGCACGCGGCGGAATGGAAAAAACACTCGATTGCCTTCCGGCAAGATGTGCTCGTGCGGCCCGCTCCGCCGACCGCCCGCCCTTTTCCGGCAGGCCGATCGGCATATCGACCGCAATGATCGCTTTATCCGGAAGCGACGCCACCAGGGCGGAGAAACTGCCGAACACTTCCGCTCGCAAACCGCCGCCATCCCCGGTCACGGCGATCCAGCCGCGAGGACAGCCGTCAACACCAGCAAGCACTGGAGCCATAAGTGTCAAGCGCGGAACCCCTTGGTCGGATGCATCAGCCGCCGCGTCTGCACCATGGCCATCGGCGTGGCGAGGCTCGACGCATCGGCTTCCAGCATCAGCTCGTCCGCCCCGCGCTTTGCCGAGCGCGCCATGATTTCGAACACTGCCGCAGTAGTGCTCTGCAGCATCTTTTCCTCCGCCATGCCGGACAGGCGACGCGCCAGAAACACGGCAGAGGTCAGATCACCGAGACCGTTGGTCGGACCATCGACACGGCGATGTTCGGCCATCAGCGCCATGGTCGGCGTGAGCAGAATATTGCCGATGCTGCCGCTCATCAGCGGAAAGGCCGAGGTGACCAGCATGGTTGCCGGACCGGCTTCCAATGCAGCCTCCATCAAGGCGGAATTGTCTTCCAGCGGAACGCCGGTCAGCCATGAAAGCTCGAAACGATTGGGTGTTGCGATATCGGCAAGCGGCAGAAGCTTGTCGCGAATACCCATGGCAGTCGCTTCGGGGACATAAAGCCCCTTTTCATCGCCGATGACAGGATCGCACAGATAGACCGCCCCCGGATTCTTCGCCTTCACGGCTTTGACCAGTTCGGCAACGGCTGCCGCCTGCTCGGGATGACCGAGATAGCCGGTCAGGACAGCACCCACCTCGCCAAGCCACGGTGCGCGCTGAAGATCCTGCATCAGGCGCGAAAACTCTTCCGCCGGTGGCACGATGCGTCCAGCAGGCCCATGACCCGGATGCCATGGCAGCACTACGGTCGGCACGGCCCATACGGGAAAACCCAGCGTTTCCAACGCGAAAACGGCGGCTCTATTGCCAACTGAACCGCGCACGACATGGCTTGAGATGACAATAACGGTTGTCGCATCCGAAGGCGCAGAAAGCGTCATTGAGTACCTAGCTTTGCATGAGATAGAGAATGAGCCAGACGATGATCGCCAGCGTGATGAGGAAGCCGAGCCCGCGCCCGATCCGCGTAGCCCAAAGCTCGATGGGATCATTTTCGGGGGCGTCAGTGGCAGCCAGATGATGCGCAGTGCGGGAAAATCCGCGCCGCACGATGCCTTCGGCACCGGTCTGCTCGCGTTCGAGCCTGTCGAGAATACGCCGGGCCTCTTCCTGACGCTCGCGTCCCGGCCCGCCGCCTTCCCCTATGCCTGCCTGCTGGCGCTCGCCCATGCTCTGCCTGCCCTTTGCAATGACCTAGTGTGGCTTTGAAACCGAAATTCGTTCGCAACCCCGCCCCGGAGTGATACGAATTTCGGATTCGCCACACTAGTTTCCAACAGAAGAAACAGGCACAGCATCACGCTCAAGTCGCAGTTCTGCAAGCAGTTTATTGCAGTCTCATGCGAGCTTCACGATGAGCTTTCCGAAATTACCTCCTTCCAGCAGGGAAATGAAAGCTTTCGGCGCATTCTCCAGCCCATCGACAATGTCTTCGCGATAACGCACCTGACCGTCGGCAATCCACTTCACCATGTCATGGTAAAAGGCTGGCCTCTGATCGGCAAAATCACGCTGGATAAAACCGCGAATGGTCAGGCTTTTCGACAGAACATCCCGCATCACCAGCGGCAGCCGGTCAGGTCCATCGAACGGGCCGCTCTGATTGTACTGCGCAATCAGGCCACAGACCGGAACCCGCGCAAACTGGTTCAGCAGCGGAAACACCGCGTCGAAGACCTTGCCGCCGACATTTTCGAAATAAACGTCGATGCCCTTCGGGCAGGCCTCAGCCAGCTCCTGTGCGAAATTCTTGCTGTGGTGATCGATAGCCACATCGAAACCGAATTCATCGATCAACGCCTTGCATTTATCCGCTCCGCCCGCAATGCCGACAGCGCGTGCGCCCTTCATCCGGGCAATCTGCCCGACGGCAGAACCGACCGGACCGGTTGCGGCCGCAACCACGACGGTCTCGCCCGGTTTCGGCTGGCCGATGGTGAGCAGGCCGGAATAGGCGGTAAAGCCCGGCATGCCAAGAACGCCAAGCGCCGTCGTTACAGGGGCTTCTTTCGGGTGGAGCTTGCGCAAGGTCGAGGCATCGGCAACCGCATAATCCTGCCAGCCGGAATGGGAAAGCACGAAATCACCCGGAGCAAAGCCTGCGCTCTTGCTTTCAACGACTTCGCCTACCGTGCCACCCTCCATCACATCGCCGATTGCCACCGGCGCGGCATAGGATTTGGCCGCGCTCATACGCCCACGCATATAAGGATCGAGCGACAGATAATGCAGTCTCAGGAGAACCTCACCGTCACCGGGGCTCGGGATCGCCGCTTCCTCCAGCCGGAAGTTTTCTGCGGTTGGCCGACCTTCCGGGCGCGATGCCAGCACGATACGGCGATTGATCTTTTCGCTCATGAACGGAACTCCTGACAGTAATGATCGGGCTTCGAGCTACATATTATTAGTTTAGGGCGATGATCGGAAAAGTTGAGCTTTTGCAATCAAAATCAAGCTATACATCCGTTGTGAACGCTTGGCTTGGAAAGCTGTTCCAAAGCTAGCGAATTTGCGCTGTGCATCACCCTCTTTGCAGCGGCCTTGCGCCTTGGGACAAACGACATGAATCAGGACAGACTTTTTCTCTTGAAACCGGGTTTTGAAGATCCGGCTTATCCCGGCCAGCTTTTCTATTGTTGGCATTGCGCCCTCATCGAGGGTGTTCTGGCTTCTTTTCCGGCACTGGGAGACAGGCTGGATATAGAGCGCGTCGACTGGCAGCGCCCGCGCAAGGCCGTCATAGAGCTGGCAGGCGAAGACAACCAAAACCTGCCCTTGCTCATACTGAAGGATGGCGACCGGTCCCCGTTCGAGACCGGGAGGTACGAAGGGCGTTCGCTGATCGGCGACCCTCACAAGATACTGGCCGTCCTTGCGGAGCGGCACGGCTTTCCGCTGCCGCATCCGTAAAACAAAAACCCCGCCACAAGGGCGGGGTTTCGCTTGGGGGACAGTAAGGCTGCCTATTACTTCATCGTTGGGATGACGAATTCCGCACCATCCTTGACGCCCGACGGCCAGCGCGAGGTGACGGTCTTGGTCTTGGTGTAGAAGCGGAATGCATCCGGGCCGTGCTGGTTGAGATCGCCGAAGCCGGAAGCCTTCCAGCCACCGAAGGTGTAGTAGGCGATCGGAACCGGGATCGGCACATTGATACCGACCATGCCGACCTGCACGCGGCTGGCGAAATCGCGGGCAGCATCACCATCACGGGTGAAGATCGCAACGCCGTTGCCATATTCATGATCGTTCGGCAGAGCCAGCGCTTCCTCGTAGTTCTTGGCGCGCACGACCGAGAGAACCGGACCGAAGATTTCTTCCTTGTAGATACGCATGTCCTTGGTCACGTTGTCGAACAGGCAACCCCCCATGTAGAAGCCATCTTCATAGCCCTGCATCTTGAAGTTACGGCCATCGACGACCAGCTTCGCGCCTTCTTCAACACCAAGGTCCACATAACCGCGCACGCGGTCGAGCGCAGCCTTGGTGACCAGCGGGCCGTAATCGGCGGAATTGTCGGTGGAGGTGCCGATCTTCAGCGATTCAACACGGGGAATGAGCTTTTCCATCAGACGGTTGGCGGTGTCTTCACCGACCGGAACGGCAACCGAGATCGCCATGCAGCGTTCGCCAGCCGAACCGTAGCCAGCGCCGATCAGCGCATCGACGGTCTGGTCCATGTCGGCATCCGGCATGATGAGGAGATGGTTCTTCGCACCGCCGAAGCACTGCACGCGCTTGCCGTTCGAGCAGCCGCGGCCATAGATGTACTGGGCAATCGGCGTGGAGCCGACAAAGCCGATGGCCTGGACGTCCGGATCGTCGAGCAGCGCATCGACCGATTCCTTGTCGCCGTTGACGACGTTGAAAATGCCTGCCGGAAGACCGGCTTCCATGAACAGTTCGGCAAGGCGCATCGGTACGCCCGGATCACGTTCGGATGGTTTCAGGATGAAGGCATTTCCGCAAGCAATCGCCGGACCGGCCTTCCAGAGCGGGATCATGGCCGGGAAATTGAAGGGCGTGATGCCAGCAACAACACCGAGCGGCTGGCGCATGGAGTAAGTATCGATGCCCGTACCGGCATTGTCGGTGAACTCGCCTTTCAGCATGTGCGCCGCACCGAGGCAGACTTCCACCACTTCGAGGCCGCGCTGGATGTCGCCCTTGGCGTCGGCAATGGTCTTGCCGTGTTCGCGGGCCAGCAATTCGGCCAGGCTGTCATATTCGGCTTCGACCAGTTCGACGAACTTGCGCAGGATGCGAACACGACGCTGCGGGTTGGTCGCAGCCCAGGCTGGCTGTGCGGCCTTGGCGTTTTCGACAGCCGCGCGCACTTCTTCCTTGGTGGCGAGCGCTACCTTGCCCTGCACCGAGCCGTCGAGCGGCTGGAAGACGTCTGCCGTGCGGCCGCTCTTGCCTGCCACATGCTTGCCGCCGATGAAATGTCCGATATTGCGCATCGAAGAACCTCCCTGATGATCGCTTTGAGGAGCCTGCAAAGCTCCCATCGTTGACATCATCTTGACTCTGCAAATTCATGATTGCAAGGCGATGAAAAGCGTATCCGTTGTGCAAATTTTATAGTAATCAGAATACATCCTTATGCAGAGAGCATCATGAACTGGGACGATATTCGCATATTTCTCGCTGTTGCTCGCTCGGGCCAAATTCTGGGCGCGGCCAAAAGGCTCGGCCTGAACCACACCACGGTTGCCCGACGGCTGACCGCGCTTGAAACGGCGCTGTCCACCACGCTTCTGACACGCCGCACCAACGGTTCGACGCTGACACAGGCGGGCGAGGAGTTTCTGCTCGCCGCCGAACGCATGGAAGCTGAAATGCTTTCCGCCCGCTCGCATGTCGGCAATGCGGATATTGCCGTGTCGGGCACGGTGCGCATCGGCGCGCCGGACGGGTTCGGGGTCAACTTTCTGGCGCCCCGGTTGGCGCGGCTGACACAGAAATATCCGGACCTGACCATCCAGTTGGTGCCGGTGCCGCGCTCGTTCTCACTGTCGCGCCGTGAAGCCGATATCGCCATTACCGTCGAACGTCCGGAACAAGGCAGGCTGATCGCGCGCAGGCTCGTCGATTATACGCTCGGTCTCTATGCGCATCGCAGCTATCTGGAGGCGAACGGCACGCCGGAAAACACCGACGATCTCGCCCGGCACCGGCTCATCGGCTATGTGGAGGATCTCGTCATCAACCCGTCGCTGGCCTATGCGCCGGAAATCAGCCGTGACTGGAAACCGGCCTTCGAAGTGTCGAGTGCTTTGGGACAGGTCGAGGCCGTGCGGGCCGGTGCAGGCATCGGCATATTGCACGCCTTCATCGCCCGCGCCGATCCCGATCTCGTGCCCATTCTGCCGGATCGGGTGATCCGGCGCGCCTACTGGCTCGCCTATCATGAATCTGCCCGCACATTGCGGCGCGTCACCGCCATATCGGCACTCATTTCCGAACTGGTCGAAAGCGAGAAATCGCTGTTCAGTTAAGCATGATCCCGAAAAGTGGAAGCCGGTTTTCGGATCAGATCATGCTAAATCAATTGAGCCGCATATAGGCGACCATGACGCCGACAATCATTGCAGCCGGAACGAACAAGGCGTCGAGGCCGATGAAATAATGGCCGAGACCGCCGCCGACAGCGCCCAGCATCAGGGACAGCCAGACCGCCACATGCTGCAGCCAGCGCCATTTTGGCGTTTCACCGCGCAGCGAACAAGCAAGATCTGCGGCAGCGTTGAAAAGCGTACCGGTCACATAGGTCACGCCAAGACGCGCAGCTCCGATGGGCTGCACCGCAGCATTCTGCGCGCCCATGGCTGCGGCAAGCAGCAGCACCGGCTGGACCAGCAATGCACCCTCGCGCCGCAGCACGCCGACCAGCAGCAGGATCGCCACCACGCTTGCCATCACATAAAGACTGCCCGCACGACCGTATGAACGCACCGCAAGCGTGCCGAAGAAGGCGCCGGAAAAGAACAGCACGATCAGGATCGCGGGAAACCAGACCAGCACAGTGCCCTGCACGCCGGGCTGTCCCGCCAACGCGACACCCAGCTGCGTGGTATTGCCGCTCATGAAGGATGCAAAGAAACCGCCCAGCTGCAGGAAGGCAATCGCATCGACGAAACCAGCCGATGCGGTCAGAACCAGACCGAGCGAAAGTTTGGAATTCGGTGTCATGGGATTGAACTTCGGAATGAAGAAACCCGGCTTGCGGGAAGCCGGGCCTGTTCAGAAGAATATTTACAAGTCAGGCGCGTTTGACGATGCGCAGGATAATCAGGAGGATAGCCGCGCCGATAAAGGCGTTGATGATTGAGGCGACAATCCCTCCGCCAACGGAAAATCCGAGACGCGGCAGCAACCAGCCTGCAAAGAATGCGCCGATCACGCCGACGATGATATTGCCGATCAGGCCGAAACCACCACCCTGCACGACCTTGCCAGCCAGCCAGCCAGCGATCAGACCTACGAAAAGGAATACGAGAAGACTTCCAACATCCATGCGTTTTTCTCCCTCTCAAAACGCAACCGTTCGGTGCGCCTGAAGCGAGTTGACTATATGTTGGGCGGCGGCACAAGGGGGCGGAGGCTCCTCCCCCTGTTAAATCAGGCTACCAGATGCCTGAAAGCCGCGACGACTTCCTCGTAAACCTTGCGCTTGAAGGGAACGATCAGTTCCGGCAGCTCGACCATCGGCTTCCATTCCCAGCGGTCGAACTCGGCAGTGTGTCCGCCGGGCGGCGGGTTGATGGCGATTTCACTCTCGTCGCCTTCGAAACGATAGGCAAACCACTTCTGCGTCTGGCCGCGATACTTGCCCTTGAGTGCCTGGCCGACCAAATGCGGCGGCAGATCGTAATTGATCCAGTCTGACGCTTCTTCGAGCAGCGATACCGACTTCATGCCGGTTTCCTCGTAAAGTTCGCGGATAGCTGCCTCGAGCGGCTCCTCGCCCTTGTCGATCCCGCCCTGCGGCATCTGCCAGAGCTGGGTCGCGCCATCCATCTCATCGCCCGGAATGACGATACGACGGCCAGCCCAGACCAGACCGGCCTTGTTCAGCACCATCAGCCCGACACAGGGACGGTAAGGCAAGCTTTCGGGATCGACGGGACCTTTGTGCTTCGACATGACATTCTCCATGATGTGCAAATTATTGCCGTTCGGGGTCGCGGACCAGCGCCGAGACCGGCACGATTTCAATGCCGCGCTTCTTGACCTCATTGGCCCATTCGGCAACTGCATCGACGGTCACCGCAAAGGACGAGCCGGTGCCGATGGCGCTGCCATTGGCACGCGCAGTCCGCTCCAGTTCATCGAGACGGTCGAGGATCGCGCCGCGCTCCTGCGCCGCATCGATCAGAATATCCGCCGCCGCGAAAGGCACCGCATCGCTTCCTGCAATCCGGTCAGCCTGACTGCGCGCCGAGGTGCCGTCATCGAGATAATACAGGCCGCGCTTTCCGATCTCGCTCAGCACCGGCGAAAAGGCTTCCGTCTCGGATGTAAAACGCGCGCCCATATAATTCATCACACCGGCATAATTGGTCATCCGCGACAGCGCCCACAGCAAGGAAGCCTGGTTCTTGCTGGCACCATCATCCACCGTCAGCGTATTGCGACCGGGATTGACGCGCGGATAGTCGAAAGGCTCCATCGGCAATTGCAGCACAAGTTCGTGACCGTTTTGCCGGGCCGCCTGCATCCAGCGCTGCAAACTGTTGCCCTGCGGCGCAAATCCGAGCGTGACTTCCGGCGGAAGCTTGTCGACTGCCTCCATGCTGCCGGTCTGTGACAGCCCAAGTCCGCCGATGACAAGCGCAATCCGCGCGCCCCGCGCGCCGGACCATCCGGCTGCATAGGCATCCATGGGGCGCAGACCATCCGCCCCGCGTACCGGCAGCGGGCCGGTGGGGCTTTGCTCGACCAGCGCCTGTTCCGGCAGATGGGCGACACGCTTATCCTGTCCGGATTGATGCGTGTTCTGCACCACGACCACATTACCCTCCGCCATACCGGTGGCGGCACCTGGCATACCGGGCGGCATGTCCGGTGTGACCTTGATGATGGCAGGCCCCGGCTGACCACTTGCCCCGCGCAGCGCACTGCCGGGCGGCGGTGTATTGCCGGTTACGGGCTTGGCTTCAGTCTTGTTGGCGACTGGCACTTCGACTTGCGTCGTGTCCACGGCGGCAGTTTCGGTTTTGCGAAAAGCTGCCTGATTGCTCTGCCAGATGGCGAACACCGCGCCCCCGGCAAGGCAAAGCCCGCCTAAAATGACAAGGCCTGTCACGAACGAACGAAAAGCGCGGGAGCGTGAGCCCCCGCGCTTTTGCGGTTTCTTATCCAGTCCTAACGGGCTGTTCAGATCCAGCATGGAGCGATCAGTTCAACACACCCTTCTTCGGATCCGGCGGGAATGCGGCATTGGCCACCTCACCACGCAGGAGCTTGAAGGCTTCGTTGAGCTGGATGTCGTCCTTCGGATCAGCCGGGACATAAGCCGACGAACCGGAGCCATTGTCATCCTCGGCATTGCCCTTGATGTGGCCCTTGAGTTCGGATTCGCCGCGAACGACGTCCTCACCCTTCAGTTCCGGCGGCAAAGGCTGGTCAACCTTGATGTCAGGCGTGATGCCCTTGCCCTGAATCGACTTGCCCGACGGCGTATAATAAAGCGCCGTCGTCAGACGCAGCGAGCCGTTTTCACCAAGCGGAATGATCGTCTGCACCGAACCCTTGCCGAAGGACTGCGTGCCGAGCACCGTGGCGCGGCGATGATCCTGCAATGCACCGGCAACGATTTCCGACGCGCTGGCCGAACCGCCATTGATGAGAACGATGACCGGCTTGCCGTCGGTCAGGTCGCCCTTGCGTGCATCGAAACGGGTCACATCCTGCGGATCGCGACCACGGGTCGAGACGACTTCACCCTTGTCGAGGAAGGCGTCGGAAACAGCCACAGCCTGATCGAGCAGACCACCCGGATTGAGGCGAAGATCTAGCACAAAGCCCTTGAGCTTTTCGGCCGGAATCTTGTCCTGAATATCCTTGATCGCCTTCTTGAGGTCTTCGGATGTCTGTTCGGTGAACGAGATGACGCGCAGATAGCCGATATCGTTCTCGACGCGATAGCGAACGGCTTTCACCTTGATGACAGCGCGTGCGATCTTCAGCGTGATCGGCTTGTCGACGCCCTGGCGCTGGATCGTCAGCTCGATAGACGAACCGATTTCACCGCGCATCTTGTCGACCGCATCGGTCAGCGAAAGACCGCGAACTTCCTGCCCGTCAATCTTGGTGATGAGATCGCCTGCCAGCACACCGGCCTTGGAAGCGGGCGTATCGTCAATCGGCGCGATGACCTTCACGAGATCGTTGTCCATCGTCACTTCGATGCCAAGACCGCCAAACTCACCCTTGGTCTGCACGCGCATGTCCTGCGCGGCTTCCGGGTTGAGATAGGAGGAATGGGGATCGAGCGAGGTCAACATGCCGTTGATCGCGCTTTCGGTCAGCTTCTTGTCGTCCGGCGGCGTCACATATTGCGCGCGCACCCGTTCGAAAATATCACCAAAAAGGGCCAGTTCCTTGTAGACATCGCTATCTTTCCCTGCCGCAAAAGCAGTGGAAGCCGGCGCGCCCTGGACCATCACCATGGCTGACGCCCCCAGAAGGGCCCCGGCGAACAGCAGCGATAGTTTACGTATCATTTTCACGTCCTTCCAGAAAGCCGTTCGGTCCACCAAGGGGCGGGATCGACGGGTTTTCCATCCTTTCGAAATTCAATGTAAAGCAATGGCGCACCATTGCCCACCTCTATCGGTGCAACACTTGCCAGAAGTTTTTCTCCCATCGCGCCGACCGGCTCTCCCGCAAGTACAAACTGGCCTTGCGATACGTCGATTCGACCCATGCCAGCCATGACGACATGATATCCATTGCCCGCGTCGAGTATCAAGAGCTGCCCGTAAGAACGGAATGTGCCTGCGTAAAGTATCACGCCATCGGAAGGTGACGTAATCGTGGCAGAAGGCAAGGTTTCAACGACCTGCCCCATCATGCTGCCGCCGACACCGTCCTTCTCGCCGAAGCGGCGCATCGTCTTGCCAGCTGCAGGCAAAGCGAGCTTGCCTTGTAGCGAAGCAAAATCAATCTGGGCTCGCAGATGATTGTCGTTCGGCGTTGCTTCTCCGGCTTTTTCCCTTGCTGCGGCAAGGCGATCCGCCTCGGCATTGCGAGCGGATTCGGCTGCATCGCGCACGCCCGCCATCTGCTTATCGAGCCCGTCGATAAGGTCTTTCAGGCTGCCTGCCTTGGCCGCCAATTCTTCCGAACGCTTGCGCTGCGCATCGATTTCCTGTTCCGATTGCGACTGCAATTTCTTCTTCTCCTCAAGAAGAAGTGATTGCCGTTTCTGCTCTTCGGCCTGAACCGTGCGCGTCGCCTTCAGCTTTTCCTGCTCTTGCCGGATGGAGGCAGTGACCCGCTGCATATCCTTCAGGTCGCCCGTCAGTTCTTCCACCTGCTCACGCATTTCAGGCACGACAGCGCCAAGAAGCACGGCGCTGCGCACTGAAGCCAGAGCATCGTCGGGCCGCACCAGAATGGCAGGCGGCGGGTTCAGCCCCATGCGCTGCAATGCGGCCAGCACCTCCGCCAGAACGCCGCGCCGTGCGCGCAGCGACGAGCGAATGCCATCTTCCTGCTCGCGCAGCGCGGTAAGCTTGTCGGCAATATCGGCAATATCCTGCTGCAGCTTCTTGTCAGTCTTGGCCGACTGGATCAGCGCTGCGGTGATGGTCGTCTGGTCCTTCTTGAGCCCGGCCACCTCGTCTTCAAGCTGTTTCAGCTTGTCGCCGGTGACGGTGAGTTCGCTGCTGAGCTTCTCATATTCGCTCGCCGCCTGATCACGCTGCTGCTGCAAGGCTTCCTGCGCAAGAACCGACGGCGCGCAGGCGAACACGCCAGCCAAAACGAGGCCAGCCTGCATGAAAGCAAGCAATCGTGGTCTTTTGAAAAGGCGTTCAGGACTCATGCGTGTTCTATCAGGACGAAACAAGGCCAAATTCAGAGCCGAAACTAGACTGAACCCGTTAACGAACCATCAACCATAAATACCGCCGATAACGGATCGCTGGTTAAACCGGCCTTCGCACGATAAACCGGTCGTCATGAATGCAAAAGCACTGAAAACGATGACGGAGGATTGGCGCGAAGGGCGCGGCTATGTCCATACCTATATTTGCGAGCATATCGTGGCGGCAAAGCGTTCCGACCGCGCCTTCATCGTTGAAACTCTTGCTAAGGCCGGTCTGGAGATCACCCGGCAAGCAGCAGATGGCCTTACCGTTCTCATTCCCGAAAGCGGCAAGAGTTTCACACTGAGGGGCGCAGTCTACAACCAGCCCCCATATCAGGACCTGTGATAAGGGTGGCCTGCCAGAATGGTGGCGGCGCGATAAAGCTGCTCGGCAATCAGGATGCGGGCGATCTGGTGCGGCCAGGTCAATTCGCCCAGCGCCAGAACGAGGTCGGCACGTGATCGCAATGCCGGATCGTGGCCGTCCGGCCCGCCAATGGCGACGATGAGCTGGCGCTTGCCGTCGTCCCGCATCCGCCCGATGCGATCCGCAAAAGCTTCGGATCCGAGCGCCTTGCCGCGCTCGTCGAGAAGGATCAAGGCAGCTCCATTATCGAGAGCTTCATGAATGCGCTGGGCTTCTTCGGCCTTGCGCAACTCTGCCGTCTGGCCCCGGCTTTCGGGAATTTCGCTCACACCGGCGAATTCAAGCCCCAATGGCGGTCCAGCTTTCGAAAATCGGTCGAAATAACGCTCGACCAGCTCCCGTTCGGGGCCGGCTTTCATCCGGCCCACGGCAAAAACACTCACACGCATGACGCTCTCAATTCATCGAACTAAAGCGTTTCACGCTTTAATCTTCTTTTTTCGCGCATTATCCAACGCAAAACCGCTTCGCAGTTTTGGCTCGAAAATGCTCTAATGCACCAATCCCGGCGCACGTTCGGTGTCGAACGCGTCAAAACCCTCGTCGAGCCAGATCTTCTCGAGATTGTAGAAGTCACGGACTTCCGGTCGGAAGACATGGACGATGATGTCGCCGGTGTCGATGAGAACCCAGTCGCCACTCTCGAGACCTTCGACCCGTATATCCTTGCAGCCTGCTTCACGCAGGGCCTGCAGGAGATGGTCGGCAACCGCCGTCACATGACGATGCGAACGGCCCGACGCGACGATCATATAATCGCCGATCGTTGATCTTCCGCGAATGTCGATGGGGATGATGGATTCTGCCTTGGAGTTTTCGAGACTGGCCAAGGCCGCGTCGAAGGTCTGGGACACGAGATTGGACTCGTCCATCCTGACCGTTGAAGGCGCGTGATGAGCCTTCTTCTCAATTGCTGTTCTCAGTGTATTCCCTTTCTCAGCAGAACAACGCCGTGTGGCAGTTATAAGCACCACACTCCCTAAAATAGGCAGAGTCCCTGTTTTGTTTCAAGACTATCGGCTTTTCCAAACCGTTCACTTTTTCAGTTTATTCGCCCGTTTTGCATATATCTTGTCGAAATCGTCATGAAAGCATCAAGATCATGTACGGGATTTGCGGATCGCGCTGGATGAGAGCGACGAACGCGGTCCATGGATGAAGGTCCAGGCCGGAGGTGTGCGACGCGCCAGCATCGGCGCATATTGTTCATCGACGCGACTGTCGGAGAATGTCTGCGCCATGCGTGACGACAGATAGGCCAGCGTCGAACCCGGCCGGTCGATAACCGCAATCGGAAAATTCTGCGCGATCTCGCGCCAGCGCTGCCAGCGATGGAAGGAGGCAAGATTGTCCGCCCCCATCACCCAGACGAAATGGACGCCGGGATTGGCATCGCGGATAAGCGCCAGCGTATCCGCCGTATAACGCACGTTGAAGGCTGCCTCGAGCGCCGTCACCTTGATGCGCGGATCGGATGCGATTTCCTCGCTCAGTTTCAATCGGTCGGCAAGCGGCGCCAGTTCGCGACTGTCTTTCAGCGGATTGCCGGGCGTCACCATCCACCAGAGCTGGTCGAGCTTGAGCCGCCGGATTGCGATTTCCGCCACCAGCGCGTGCCCGCCATGCGGCGGTTGAACGAGCCGCCAAACAGCCCGACCGCCATGCCCTTCTCGACATAAGGCATGCGCAGATAATGCGCATCGACACCAGGATATTGTTCCCTCAATGCGGAAAGCCCGAAGCCGAATTTCATTCGAACCTAACCACGAATCTGACCGTCACCGCGAACGCGATATTTGAACGAGGTCAGCTGCTCCACACCGACCGGTCCACGCGCATGCATCTTGCCGGTAGCAATGCCGATTTCCGCGCCCATGCCGAACTCGCCGCCATCGGCAAATTGCGTCGAGGCATTGTGCAGGAGAATGGCCGAGTCGATCTCGTTGAAGAAGCGCGCAACCGCTGCCGCATCCTCAGCCACGACGGCTTCCGTATGGTGCGAGGAATAGCGGTTGATGTGCTCAATCGCGCCCGAAATACCGTCAACCAGCGCAACGGAAATGATCGCGTCGAGATATTCGGTCGACCAGTCCTCTTCGGTTGCAGGCTTTGCTGCCGGATAGAGCGCCAGCACGTCCGCACTCCCGCGAATTTCACAACCCTTGGCAGCCAAGTCTTCAAGGATCGGCACTAGATGCATCGCAGCTGCGGCACGATCGACCAGAAGCGTTTCCGCCGCGCCGCAAATGCCGGTGCGCCGCATCTTGGCATCGACCGCAATCTTGCGGGCCATGTCGAGATCGGCGGACTTGTCGATATAAAGATGGCAAATGCCTTCCAGATGCGCGAAGACCGGCACCCGCGCTTCCGACTGAACGCGCGCAACAAGGCTTTTTCCACCACGCGGCACGATCACATCAATCGCACCGTCCAGACCTTTCAGCATTTCGCCAACAGCGGCACGGTCGGTCACTGGCACGATCTGGATCGCATCGGCTGGCAGGCTGGCTGCTTCGAGCCCCCTGACCAGCGCCTTATGAATGGCAGCCGACGAATGCGCCGAATCCGAACCGCCACGCAGGATAACGGCATTGCCTGCCTTGAGGCACAGCGCACCGGCATCCGCAGTCACATTGGGGCGGCTTTCATAAATGACGCCGATCACACCGAGCGGCGTGCGCACACGCTCGATATGGAGCCCGTTCGGACGATCCCATTCGGCAATCACTTCGCCCACCGGATCAGGCAGGGCTGCGATAGCACGGATACCGTCGGCAATCGCACTGATCCGGCTGTCATCGAGCGTCAGCCGGTCAACGAAAGAGGCTGCCATGCCGCTCTTTTCCGCATTGGCCAGATCAAGCTTGTTGGCTTCAAGAATATCGCCACGCGCTTCAAGCATCGCATCGGCGGCAGCAATCAGCGCCCTGTTCTTCTGTTCAGTGGTAGCGATGGAAAGAGGGGCTGCGGCAGCGCGCGCCTTGCGGCCCACTTCCGCCATGACTGCAGCAATATCGTTTACCGTTTCTGCCTTGGTCAGCATCCCATCTCCCCTATGCGACTTCTGCATTGCTGGCAGCACGCACAACCAGATCGTTGCGATGGATCATCGCCGCGCGAGCATCATAGCCAAGAATTTCACTGATCTCATCGCTTTTATGCCCTGCGATCTTGCGCGCATCCTCGGCATCATAAGCGATCAGTCCGCGCGCGATTTCGCGTCCGTCCTCGTTGATCACCGCAACCGTATCGCCGCGCTCGAACTGGCCGTCGATTTCCCTGACGCCTGCGGGCAAAAGCGACTTGCCGGATTTCAGTGCCCTGGCTGCACCGGCATCCACCGTCAAACGGCCAGCCGGTTCAAGATTGCCGGAAATCCAGGTTTTCCAGGCATTGACCGGCGCACGCGCCGGTTCAAACAGTGTCGCGCGTTCACCGCGATCGATTGCCGAAAGCGGGCCGAAACGCGTGCCCGATGTGATGATCATCGCGGTCCCTGCCGCATTGGCGATCTTGCCCGCGTCGAGCTTCGTCTTCATGCCGCCGCGCGACAGTTCCGACGCCGCCGCTCCCGCCATGGCCTCGATCTGCGGGGTGATGGTTTCGACCAGCGGCAGAAACTCGGCGTCCGGGTTCTTGTGTGGCGGGGCCGTATAAAGCCCGTCAATATCCGACAGCAGGACAAGCAGGTCCGCGCCCATCATGGTCGCCACACGTGCGGCCAGACGATCATTGTCACCATAACGAATTTCGGTGGTTGCCACCGTATCGTTCTCGTTGATGACCGGCACGGCCTTCAGCTTCAACAGCGTCTCGATGGTCGCGCGCGCGTTGAGATAGCGGCGGCGCTCCTCGGTGTCGGACAGCGTGACGAGAATCTGGCCTGAACGGATGGAATGACCGCCAAGCACATCGGCATAGGCCTTGGCGAGCGCGATCTGACCTGCGGCGGCGGCGGCCTGACTTTCCTCAAGTTTCAGCGCCTTCTTCGGCAGCCCCAGAACCGTGCGTCCAAGTGCAATAGCACCGGAAGAAACCACCAGCACTTCGACGCCTGCATGATGCAGAGCGGCAATGTCCTGCCCGAGGCTTTCCAGCCAGTCCCGCTTGAGACCGGCTGCTCGATCCACCAGAAGAGCGGACCCGATTTTAACAACGATGCGGCGATAGTTTTTCAGTTGCTTCAGCATGCTTTCATTCCCCTCGCCGCATCCAAAGCGCATCCCGAAAAGTGTGAAACGGTTTTCGGACAAGATGCGTGCCCAAATAAAATCCGACGCTTATTCTTCGGCTTCCGCCGTACCGGCCTCTGCGGCGCGGCTCTGGTCGATGACGCTTGCGAGCTGGCGCAGAGCATCGTTCAGACCTTCATGGCTGACGGCTGAAAGCAGCAGCGGGTCGCGCCCACATGCCTTTTTCAGCGCCTTGACCTTGGCCTTGCGCGCTTCAGGATCGAGCGTATCGATCTGCGACAGCGCAACGATTTCCGGCTTGTCGGCAAGCCCGTGTTCATAGGCCTCAAGCTCACCACGAATGACGTGATAGGCCTTGGCGACATCTTCTTCCTGCGCCGAAACCAGATGCAGCAGAACGCGCGTGCGCTCGACATGGCCGAGGAAACGGTCGCCAAGACCGACGCCTTCACTCGCACCTTCGATCAAGCCCGGAATATCGGCGATGACGAATTCGCGGCCATCCACGCGGGCGACGCCCAGATTGGGATGCAGCGTGGTGAATGGATAATCGGCAATCTTCGGCTTGGCAGCTGTCACACTTGCAAGGAAGGTGGATTTTCCGGCATTGGGCAGACCGACCAGACCAGCATCGGCGATCAGTTTCAGGCGCAGCCAGATGGTGCGCTCGATGCCTTCCTGTCCGGGATTGGCGCGGCGCGGCGCGCGATTGGTCGAGGTCGTGAAATGCAGATTGCCGAAGCCACCATTGCCGCCCTTGGCCAGCCGGTAGCGCTGGCCGATTTCGGTGATATCGCAGATCAGCGTTTCGTCGTCTTCCTCGAAAATCTGCGTGCCGACCGGCACCTTGAGAATAACGTCGTCGCCCTTGCCGCCGGTCATATTGCGGCCCATGCCATGCATGCCGGTCTTGGCCCGGAAATGCTGCTGATAGCGATAGTCGATCAGCGTGTTGAGGCCGTTTACAGCCTCCACCCAGACATCGCCGCCGCGTCCACCATCACCGCCATCGGGACCGCCGAATTCGAGAAATTTCTCGCGGCGGAACGAAACCGCCCCCGCACCGCCATTGCCGGAGCGGATGTAGATCTTTGCCTGATCGAGAAACTTCATCTGAACGTAACCTTCTTGGATGCCCACACTCTGGCGGGCTTTTGGGCGGCAGACGCCCTGAATATTGTTACATGCGGGCCTGTGCCCGCATGTGGTGTGTTGCAATTACAGCAAAAGCGGCCTCCTGCAAACAGTCGAGGAGGCCAGATTTCATCCGAGTTTGTCTTTCCAGACCGGATCGGTGAAATCGATATAGATCAATTCCTGATCCAGATATTGGCCCTGCACGTAAAGTGACTTGGGTTCGACACCGAAAGTCTTGAAACCAAGCGCATAATAGACGCGCTTGGCGGCTTCATTCGTGGCCACCACCTTGGCATCCAGAACGACGACCTGCTTTGCGGCATGGTCGATGACCTTGCTGACGAGGGCCTTGCCCAAGTCCAGCCCGCGCGCTTCGGGGGCCACATAGACACCCCAGAGCGTGCCGCGATGGCGCTCGGACTTGCGGTCGTGGCGGAAAAGGCCAGCCGTTCCCAGCAGGTTTTCACCGTCGAAGGCACCGAAAACCACATTACCGTCCACCTGCTCCAGACGACGTGCGAACACGCTGTCCGAATAGGCATTCTCTTCTTCGAAACTCGAACCGAAGGCCATTGGCGCACGCTGCAAAGCGCTTAATCTTATGGCTCGATAGCGATGCAGATCGCCCTTTTCGAGCGCACGCACCACGATCTTCTCGCGTGCGATTGCATGAGTATCCATCATTTCATTCCCCGTTATTATTGGTCCTGCGGCCTACAAGGTTTGGCACGCAGGACCTTTTGTTTACGACTGCCAGCTTCTCAGCCCGATCCAGGTGCGACGATCAAGGACATAGCGCTCGACCGGCACATTGCCTGCGGCAAGCGAATCCGCCATGCCCATGCTGCTGAACTGGAACCCGCACTTGTGGATCACCCGGCGGGAGCCGCCATTGCTGGCCCGGCACGAGACATGCAGCCGCTCGATGGCAGTTGCACGGAAAGCCAGATCGATCAGGGCGTGAGCGGCCTCGGTGGCAAAGCCGTGCCCCCAATAGGGCTCACCCAGCCAGTAGCCGATTTCCAGCCCCTCGCCATGCTTATGCGCATGAATGCCGCAGCAGCCCATAAAGATGCCGGTTTCCGCTTGCGTGATGGCGTAGATGCAATTGCCCATCTCGCCTTTTCGCACGCGTTCGACAAAATCGACCGCATTTTCACGCGTGTATGGATGCGGCATGCGGGCAAGCATACCGGAGACGCGGGCGTTATTGGCAAGATAGGAAATCGCATCCACGTCTTCGACATGCGGCGGGCGCAGGACCAGCCTTTCAGTGACGAGGACAGGACAGTCTAGTTCATAAGCCAGATCGGGGCTCAGATCATCAGCCAGACTGGTCGCCAAGCCGACAGCCTGGCCGGGCGACAGATCGGTGTAACTGTCTCTTCTTTCGCTACTGCTTGCGTCGTAACAATCTTCTTCCAGAACTTCGACAACCATTTTTCGTTCCTCCAGATGCAAAAAGGGAAGATGGTGGCCCCATCTTCCCTTCGATCTTTTGGCTAGGCTGCCATTTGCACCGGGTCCGATGGGACGCCGGTGCTTTAGAGAGTGCCCGGCTTACTCTGCTGCTTCCGCGATCGGGTCTACCGATACGTACGTGCGGCCGTTGGCTTTCGTACGGAAAGATACAGAACCGTTCGTGGTTGCAAAAATCGTGTGGTCCTTGCCGAGGCCAACATTGGCGCCCGGATGCCACTTCGTGCCGCGTTGACGCACGATGATGTTGCCGGCGAGCACAGCTTCGCCGCCGAACTTCTTCACGCCAAGGCGTTTGGATTCTGAATCGCGACCGTTACGCGAGGAACCGCCAGCTTTTTTGTGTGCCATTGGTGTTCTCCTTTAATCTCTCTACTTACTCAGCCGACTCGGCCTTGGCTGCTGCCTTCTTAGGCGCTGCCTTCGGAGCCTTCTTCTCGGCGGCCTTCTTGGAAGGCTTTGCGCCGTCGGTGAGGATCTCCGAGATACGGATGGTCGTCAGTTCCTGACGATGACCGCGGGTGCGCTTCGAATTCTGACGACGACGCTTCTTGAACGCGATGACCTTGCGGGCACGGCCCTGTTCGACGACTTCGGCGGTGACAATAGCACCGGCGACGGTCGGGGCGCCAATGGTCGAGCCGACCATCAGAACTTCTGCGAATTCTACGATGTCACCGGCTTCGCCAGCAACTTTTTCGACCTTGATGAGGTCGTTTGCGGCAACGCGATACTGCTTGCCACCGGTCTTGATGACTGCGAACATTTGTTGTCCTTTCGGTTGTTCGGTCCGGCTCTCATTTCCACGACATTGGCGTCGAAGTGATGGGCCGTCTTTTTATCAGTCGGTTGATGAGCGGGCTTTTGGCCCCTGATCGCAGCCCGGAAAAGTCCGAAATCTGCAATCAAAACAATAGGCGCGGATTACCCCACGCCTAAGGTCTGGTGCTTATAGGTGTGAAGCGGCAGAAAAGTCAAGAATTTTCACAACGGAATGCAAATTAGGTCTTGTCTAATTGCCTCTGGCTCGTTAATGAGCCGCTACACACTTAGCATTCGCTTTAGATGCTTTTCAACGGCGCGATTTTTATAGATCGTTTTACCGTAGTGCACAATGCGGAGAGGTGGCTGAGTGGTCGAAAGTACCGCACTCGAAATGCGGCGTGGGGGTAACTCCACCGTGGGTTCGAATCCCACCCTCTCCGCCATATCACTTCAAGGCTGTGTGTCTTCCTGACAGGTATTCTCGGGCTTGCAGACCAGTCCAGCCTGCGCCAGCAAACCAGCTACACCATCACGTGCGCCCAGCCCCTCGGGATCGCACAGATATTCCATGTGATCATTCAAATATCCGGCCATCGGCGCACGCCAGTCAGGCGAGGTTTCGATCATCTGTTCAGATGTATAAAGCAGATATTCGACATATGCCCCATAGGCGGTGAGCTGCGTCGTGCCTCTCAGCGCACAATAGTCGGCCTGGGCCAGCTCGGGCTTTTGCACCGTCAGATTCAGAAACTCGCGATATATTTCGCGCGCTGTCTGGTCGCGCTGAATGAGATCGGCCTGACCGACCTGATAGGGAATAATAACCAGCGCCGAGAGCGCGGCAAAGGCTGTAGCAATCCCGCCCAGAGCGGCTAACGGTTCAGTATTACGCCGCAACCAGTTCCACATGTTCAGACCTTGGGTTGCTCATGGGTGGCACAATGGATACCGCCGCCAACCTCACCCACCGGATCGATATTCAATGTAACAATCTCCCGACCGGGATACAGTTTGGCAAGAATAGCGGCAGCCCGTTCATCGGCTTTACGATCCCCGAACTCGGCAGCTATCACCGCGCCGTTACAAACGTAGTAATTGACATAGGAAGACACGAAATCGTGGCTTTTCGAGCGGATATTATAAGGCTCCGGCAGAATAACCATATCGAGTTTGCGACCCTCGGCATCGGTGGCTGCGGCCAGAATGTCGTGCGTTTCGAAGGCAGCAGCCGACCAGGGATCGTCGGGATCGATCTTATCTCCCATCTGGATTACCAGCTGTCCCGGCTTAACAAAACGGGCAAGCGCATCGATATGATAATCGGTGATATCGGCACCAATGATTCCGGGCGCCCAGATCATCTTGCGGGCGCCCATCGTATCCAGCAGCATCTTCTCGATTTCAGCTTTGCTGCCCCGATTGCGATTGCCATTGACGAAGGTGCTTTCATGAGCGATCAGCGTGCCATGGCCGTCGGTTTCAACACCGCCCGCTTCACCCACCAGCCCTGTATCGAAAACCTGCACCCCCATCCGCTCGGCTATCCGCGCGGCGATCTGACCGTCTGCCCCATGGGTCTGCTTGTTGCCCCAACCGTTGAAGTTGAACTGCGTGACGGCGAGACCACCCTTGCCATCCACGACAAAGGAGGGACCGGAATCGCGACACCACAAATCATCGGTCGGAATGTCCCATAATTCCACATTGCGCGACACCAGCTTGCGAACTGCGCGGTGGTGCTGTGCCGCCGCCAGCATCACGACCGGCTCGAATTCAGCAATGGTGTTGGCGATTTTCGCGATCGTTTTCTGAATGTCATCCAGAAAATCAGGATCGTCATAGACCGCCGGATTCACCGGCCATTGCATGAAAGTACGTTCATGCGGCTCTGTTTCTTCCGGATACCAAAAACCGGCAGAACGAGCCGATTGACCTTCAGCCTGCCCTCTCTGTGACTGCATAGACATAGCAACGGCAGCAGCGGCAGCACCCAACAAGGTTTGGCGGCGGGTCATCATCGTATCACCATGAAAATAAAAGGGAAAAAACGTATTTTAGAGCATCTTTATATACGGTAGAGCGACCCGGACGTGCTGTCAACAAAGGGCCGCTTCTCCGCGACACGTAAACCATGCTAGAAGCGTATCATGACTGTGTTATCCGCCGTTGCTCCCGTCTATCACCCTCCGCTGGAACCCTACCTCTCGATCCTTCATCGCGATGCAGGCTTTCTCGTGCTGGATAAGCCAAGTGGCCTCTTATCCGTACCGGGGCGTCACCCCGCATTGTCGGACAGTCTCGCAACACGCGTTCAGGAACAGTTTCCGCAAGCCCAGATGATCAACCGTCTCGACAAGGACACGTCGGGCCTTGTGCTGATGTCGCTCAACCGCAAGGCACATGCTGCCATCGCCTCGCAGTTTGAGGCGCGGACGACGCAAAAATCCTACGTTGCAGTGGTCTGGGGGCTTGTTGAAGATGACGAAGGGCTGATCGACCTGCCTCTAGCCATAGACCCCGACAACAAACCGCGTCATCGTGTCGACCGTGAAAATGGCAAACCAGCACAAACCCGCTGGCGGGTTCTGGATCGGGACGAGAACACAACGCGTCTGCGGCTTCATCCCCTCACAGGGCGCACGCACCAGCTGCGTGTACATATGAAAGCGCTCGGCCACGTGATCCTTGGCGACGAATTCTATGCCGAAGGTGAAGCGCTGGCTGCTGCAGATCGCCTTCTGCTGCACGCGGAAGAATTGTCTTTCCAGCATCCCGATGGTCGTTCCGTGAACTTTACCGCGCCCTGCCCCTTCTGAGAGCATCCATGTCGCAGAAAATCGATACATCGGAACTGGTCGTTGATTTCGTCGGAGGCGCTGTCGGCCACCGGTTTCGCTCCGGCGAAGGACGCGGACAGGCTCTCGCCAAGGCCGCCGGTCTGACGCGCGATGCCACGCCAGAAATCGTGGATGCGACAGCGGGGCTCGGACGCGACGCATTTCTGCTGGCATCGCTGGGTGCAAAGGTAACTTTGATCGAGCGTTCCGAAAAGATGCACGCTCTTCTCGCCGAAGGGCTGGCGCGCGCTGCTGCAGAAGGCGGTCGCTATGCCGAGACTGTCGCGCGCATGACACTTCTGCTGGGTGATTCCAGCTTGCTCCTGCCGGATCTGAAGCCGCAGGTCGTGCTGGTTGACCCGATGCACCCTCCGCGCGGTAACAGTGCGCTCGTCAAAAAGGAAATGCGGCAAATCCGCGAGATCGTCGGCACAGATCCGGATGCTGAAAGACTGATGCAAGTGGCGCTGGAAGCCGCGCAGAACCGCGTGGTGCTGAAATGGCCCCTGCGTGCCGACCCAATGGCCGGATTGCGCAAACCTTCCCACCAGATACTCGGCAAAAGCACGCGCTATGACGTGTTCGTCAAAGCCAAGCTGAGTTGAACATCATGCAACAACTATGACTGGCCGCTCCCGCCTGTAGCGGGCCCGCGCGACATTTCGCCGGAATAGACACTGAGGCCATTACGCCCTTTCGCCTTGGCATCATACATGGCCGCATCCGCAGCCGCCAAGAGTTCCCCCGCCGCCCCGCCATGTCTCGGGAAACAGGCGACGCCGATACTGCAGGTGACTTCCAGACATGCCCCGTCCAGTTCGACCGGCTCGCTGATCTTCCGCCTGATCTCGTCCAGCCGGGAGCAAAAATCACCTTCATCCGCCTGCAAAACCAGAATGAATTCATCGCCTCCCATGCGACCGGCTAGTTCACCGTCGCGCAGGAGCACCGAAATCCGTTCGGCAATCTGTTGCAGGAGCTTGTCTCCCGCTGCATGGCCGAGCGTATCGTTGACCGGTTTGAACTGATCCAGATCGAGAAAGCCAACAGCCACCCTCCGAGATCCGGAAGCTGCCTGTTGGAGAATCTCGTCGAGCCTTCGCTCCAGGAAGGCCCTGTTCGCCAGTCCCGTCAGCGTATCGTGTTCGGCCAGATAGCGGATGCGCTCATCGGCAATGCGCCTGTCTATGGCAATGCCGGTCAGCCTCGCTGCAGTAGTGAAAAACTCCCTGAGATCAAGGTCTTTCGAAGCGTCAACATCGGCCACCAAGCCTAGAAAACCGTGCCCCTCAGCGTCCGCAGACGGAATCTCGATGCAGAATATGGTTTGGCTGTCTGGAAGCAATGTCCTCAACACCACTTCGAGACTCGCGGCCGAAATCGATTCAAGCCCACCTCTCAAACCGGTCACCAGTTGAGGCAGCGAAGGCGCGGATATGACGACTTCGTCAGTCGTTTCCCCGGTAAGCATGGCAACACAGTGAGCACCAGCTGTAATATCTTCCAGCAAATGTGCCAGCTGATCGACAAATTCCGGTATGGCAACCGCGCTTACCGTCATTTCCAGAATACGGGCCTGAACCTGCATGAAGCGTTCAGCCCTTTTCTTGATGGAAATGTCACGAGACACACCCACGACGCCGATAATATTGCCGCTTCTATCGCGCAAAGGCACGCGCGAGATCATGAGCCAGCGATCAGCTCCGCCGCGCATGGCGCGTTCTTCATAACCGAGATCCGGCTGGCCGCTTTCCATGACCTGCTTTTCGATTTCGGAAATGCGAGCAGTGATCGCAGCTTCACCATGAATTTCGAAGTCGGTCAGTCCGACCAGATCTCTGATGTCCGATAGTCCGTTGTTGCGAACCACAGCATCATTGGCAAACAGGAACCGACCCTGCAGGTCCTTGGCATAGATGAAATCTGGCACGTGATTGATCATTGCGACGAGCCAATTGAGCTGCTCTTCGCCTGCACAGGCGTGATCGCCCGGGTTCAGTTGTGATGGCTGACACCCCGCGTGAGCAGGATGTAGATCACCCTCATTCTTATCGGCATCTTGCAATGCCTCATTTGCCAGACCTTTCATGGATAGAGCCCCTCCATGCTTTCATGACCATATTAGCAATCTTTTGATTAGTGGGAATGGCATAAAACGGTCGTACCATCGCTTTGCGTCACATCCGATACTCTTTTCCGTGACTTTACGTGTGGTGTGCAAACTGCCAACATCACTCCGGAGTACAACCATTTAGGTTTCCGGTAACGGGGACGAACATCCAGTTTCATTTAGGCAATTCTTTCACAACAAAACATTCCGATGACGAGGTCTCATGAAACAAAGCATCGACCTGACAACCGCCCCGATCAATCAGGCTTTGCTGCTTTTTGCGTTGCCGACGCTTGGCTCTTCCATATTGCAATCAGCCAACGGTTCGATCGATACGATCTGGATCGGCCAGTTGCTGGGCGAGAATGCACTTGCAGCGACGACAAACGGCAACCTGGTCATGTTTCTGCTAACTGCCTTTGTCTTCGGTTTCGGCATGGCATCGACGATCCTGATCGGACAGGCATTCGGGCGGCGTGATGTCGAGACAGCGCGCGCAATAGCGGGCACCACTGTTGGTACTTTCGTGCCGCTTAGCATTGTCGTCGCCATCATCGGCTGGCTACTCGCCCCAAAGGTGTTGGATCTGCTCGGAACGCCTGAAGCAATTGAACCGCTGGCGCGCGCGTTTCTGCAAGTTACGTTCCTCGCCATGCCGGCGATTTTGATGCAGACGACATTGATGATGGCATTGCGCGGCAGCGGCGACGCCATGACCCCGCTCATATTCATGGGAATGGCCGTTCTTTTGGATATAGCGCTCAATCCCCTTTTCATTCTGGGCTGGGGGCCGCTGCCCGCACTCGGTATCGCAGGGTCTGCCTTGGCGACGGCTGCCGCCAATTACATAAGCCTCGCAGCGATGCTTTATTATATCTACTACCGTGATCTGCCTTTGCGCCTGCGCGGCGAGGAATTATGGCTTCTAGTTCCGGACCGGGAATTACTGCGGCTGATCTTCACCAAAGGACTGCCAATGGGCGTCCAGATGATTGTGGTTTCCAGTTCGATGCTGACCATGATGCGGCTGGTCAATCAGGAGGGGGTCGATACGACAGCCGCGTTTGGCGCTACGCAGCAGCTCTGGACTTATGTGCAGATGCCGGCAATGGCGCTTGGCGCCGCTGTCAGCGCCATGGCTGCCCAGAATATCGGTGCGGGAAAATGGGATCGCGTGAGTTCGATAACGCGTATAGGGGCGATTTATGCAGTTCTGATGACGGGAGCCCTGGTTGTGCTGCTGCTTCTCGCGGATCGACAGGCCATGCAGATATTTCTCGGCGCGGACAGTCCGGCAATCACGATCGGCCAGCACATCGGGCAGATCGCGACCTGGGGTTTCATCGCCTTCGGCGTATCGATGGTTCTTTTCGGAACTGTAAGAGCGAACGGCCAGGTTATCTGGCCGCTCATCATTCTCTTCGTATCCATGTACCCGGTGCGTCTCGGTGTCGCCATTGGTCTGCGTGAACAGTTTGGTTCCGATGCGCTCTGGCTGAGTTTTCCAGCTGCAATGGTATCAACCCTGCTGATGGCGACGGTCCTTTATTTTCACGGCGGATGGAAAAAGAACTCATCGATGCATATCGACGCCCACGAACTTCAAGGGGAAGCGGCTTGTGTATCGCAATCGACAGAAGCCGCCCCATCGAGCAATGCACTTGCTCCCAATGCTCCGCTTGTGGCGGAAGTGAAGGCTGGGACGTAGAACGCTTTTGCAGCCGTCGAAACTGCTGCTCTACAAGCTTACGGAAAATCTCCCATCGCGCACAACACGATAAATGCGAAAGGCTTCAGCTGATCAACTGCATTGTTACAATCGGGTTGTCCGCTCTATAAGTATATCTTATCCTCTTCTCAAATTCATCGGCCCCAATGGGATTACCATCTATAGCAACGATATGGTCTTTAAGTGCGGCAAAATATATCGGATTCATACCACTGATATAGATTAATCCACCGTCATATTTGTCCGAGATGAAATTGAATAAACCTGGTTTTGGACGGGAACTGTCGTCCCCGGTGAAATCAATCGGGCATTTGCTGTGTGGGCTTTCCGCTTCAATCTGTACAGCCGCGCGGTCGTGGACATTGATCGTCAAAGCACCGGGCACAAATCGTTGAGCCCTCAAATCAAACTGACCACCGTTAGAAACGTCGATAATAGCCCTCGCATCTGGTATCGAACTATTATTGTAAACTAATGACTTCAATTCAGCGATTTGAAATGTTCCACCGTTAATTATTATTCTCGTATCTGATGTATATATAATTTCAACTTCACCGAGAAAATCATTAAAAGAATCTTCTACTTCAGAACTGTTCAACCGAAATCTTACATCTCCTTCATTGATGAGGAAAAGCGGAGTATTCTCTTCTCCATTCTGTATCCACTTTATCTTCGACCGAGCCGATAGCAGGCAAATGGACGACGTGGAATTACCACGCATTTCAAAACTTGTTCTGCTTTTGTCGAACGAGTCGCGATGCGGCCCAATAATAATTTGGTTATTTCCATAGACTGCAGGATCATAAACTTGATCCGCATCGGCGTCCCATACAAACGTTTGATAATTTGTGCTCATACTTATTGCCCAAAAACTGCGCTTTGAAAAATTGACCCAAGAATTGATGAAGAGATCATCGTTAAATATTTTTGTTTTGGCCCCCCCATATATTTCATAAACTTCAGATATAATCGCGTATAGTTACGTGATCTCCAAAATAGTATCAAATAAATGGAAGTCAATATTCTAATCATACAAGTATCATTTAATTATTTATACCATTTTTTTTGACCATCATCAAGCTAATTGAGCTTTTTCTTATTGTCTTTATATTGATGGTGGAGTGCCCCGTTCCATCGGACATTTCAGCTATTTTGATTTATCCCTGATGAACTGCCTAGGGGAGGCCATCTTGAGCGCGGAATGTCGATGGATTTCGTTGCAGTCTTCGATCCATCCGTCGATTACGGTGGAGCGCTGTTTCGGCGTCCGGTATAGCTGATATGCTGATGAAATCCCTCTTCAGGGCTTTGACGAAAACCTCTGACATACCGTTGGACTGGCGGCTCGCGACCGGAATGAAGCAAGGTGTCAGATTGAGCGCCTGAGCAAACAATCTCGTGTCCCGTGCTGTGTAGGTCGAGCGACTGTCCGAGATGCTCGATAGTATGTGAGGCTCGGGTTACGTCGAAGCGCTTCTCGACCGCCTCCAACATCGCGTCGCACACGTCGGAGCCGGAGAGGCCTGCATTGGGGACATCGGTCCAGGCGACGATCTCTCGACCGAAGGCTTCGATGATGAAGGCGAGGCGAATGACCTCTCCTTTCCAGCAGGCGAACTCCAACCCGTCGGAACCCCAGCGCAAGTTCGAACGCATGACCGTGACCCGGCCATCATGGATGCAGCCCTTGCGAACGGCCGTATGCTTCTCCAGCAACATCGGGTGGTTGCCTATGATGCGGTGAACCCGTTTGGCGTTGACGACAGGCTGATCGGCGGCTCACCTTTCGCGATTGAGGAGCGCGGTGATCCGCCGATAGCCATAGGTTGGCCTCTGATCGACCAGCCTGCAAATGATGGGCAAAAGCTCTGCATCCTATGCCTTGTGATAGTGTCCGCGCGGCTTTGATCTACCTTTCAACCGATCCGCGAGGTGTGAGCGCGCGCGCCCCAGGTGTGTGCAACGGTCTTCATCGGTAACCGTCCTTCGGCAACAAGATCGGCTGCGATATCCGTTTTTTGAGTCCGCTTTGGAAAGGGCTTCGCGGAGGATTTCGACCTCCATTGTCTTGCGACCAAGCATGTGCTCCAGCTCGCGGACACGATCTCCCAGCTTCTTCACTTCCGAGTTGCCGACAACCGACCCTTCAGAATCCACGGCTGCCGCACCTCCCTCGCTCAAGAGCCTGCGCCACCGATAAAGCAGATTGGGCCCAACGCCATGGCGGCGAGCGGTGGAAGACACCGTCTCGCCGGGTTCGAAACTCTGCTCAATAATTGTCAGCTTCTGCTCGGTTGTCCACCGGCCTGCGGCGGACATCACCCGTCAGCAATTCAACGTGTCGATACTCGTTAGACATAAGCCTGTGCTTGAGCCTTTCTGCTTATGCCGACTGTCCGGTCGAAATGGGGCTAGTTCACAGAGAATAAGAAGTTTTGCAGCTGCCCCGGCTGCTTTGGTCAAAAAAAGCCCGCGTTGTGGCGGGTTTTGATTTGGTTTTGGGCTGGTGCCTGGTTGCGTTTGTCGGGGGATTGTTACGCTGGATCGTTTCTTTTTGCTGCCCACCCTTGGGGTTATGAGCGCGCTGCGGTGCGTGCGTATAGAACTCGCTTCCGTGCATCGATATTAGGTCGAACGATCTTCTGCGAGAAGCCGGAGCCAGCTCGCAAAGATACGAACATCGGTTATGCTTGAGAGATTTCGTGTATTTTTGTGGGAATTTGGTTGCGGGGGCAGGATTTGAACCTGCGGCCTTCAGGTTATGAGCCTGACGAGCTACCGGGCTGCTCCACCCCGCGCTATGGGTGTTTTGTATGTATTTGAGAAGATGATTTGATTTGTGTTCTTGGCAGACCTGGCAGCGACCTACTCTCCCGTGTCTTAAGACAAAGTACCATTGGCGCTGGAGCGTTTCACGGCCGAGTTCGGAATGGGATCGGGTGCAGCCGCTCCGCCATAACCACCAGGTCGGCGAAGAACACAAATATGAGAAGCTGGTTGTCTTTCGTGCAGATAATTCAGCGATAAACGCTGATAAACAATAAGCACACGACTGTGTGCCGGCCGGAGGCCGCGCCCGCGCAGCCGTTTGGCGGAGCCAAACTGGCGTGAGCGCTATAAATTCATCGAAGTTTGTTCGATGGATATTGTAAATGGGAGTGATCAAGTCGATCGAGCTATTAGTACCGGTAAGCTACATGCGTTGCCGCACTTCCACACCCGGCCTATCAACGTGGTAGTCTTCCACGGCTCTGATAGGGAATACTCGTTTTTAGGTGGGTTTCCCGCTTAGATGCCTTCAGCGGTTATCCCGTCCGTATATAGCTACCCTGCTATGCCGTTGGCACGACAACAGGTCCACCAGAGATACGTCCATCCCGGTCCTCTCGTACTAGGGACAGATCCTATCAATATTCCTACACCCACGGCAGATAGGGACCGAACTGTCTCACGACGTTCTGAACCCAACTCACGTACCGCTTTAAATGGCGAACAGCCATACCCTTGGGACCTGCTCCAGCCCCAGGATGCGATGAGTCGACATCGAGGTGCCAAACAACCCCGTCGATATGGACTCTTGGGGGTCATCAGCCTGTTATCCCCGGCGTACCTTTTATCCGTTGAGCGATGGCCCTTCCACGCGGGACCACCGGATCACTATGACCGACTTTCGTCTCTGCTCGACTTGTCAGTCTTGCAGTCAGGCAGGCTTATGCCATTGCACTCGACGAACGATTTCCGACCGTTCTGAGCCTACCATCGCGCGCCTCCGTTACTCTTTAGGAGCGACCGCCCCAGTCAAACTACCCACCATACACGGTCCTGGACCCGGATAACGGGCCGCAGTTAGACATCCATATAGGCAAGGGTGGTATTTCAAGGATGACTCCACAATGGCTGGCGCCACTGCTTCAAAGTCTACCACCTATCCTACACATGCCGACACGAATGCCAGTGTAAAGCTATAGTAAAGGTGCACGGGGTCTTTCCGTCTAACCGCAGGAACCCCGCATCTTCACGGGGAATTCAATTTCACTGAGTCTGCGTTGGAGACAGCGGGGAAGTCGTTACGCCATTCGTGCAGGTCGGAACTTACCCGACAAGGAATTTCGCTACCTTAGGACCGTTATAGTTACGGCCGCCGTTTACTGGGGCTTCAATTCAATGCTTGCACATCTCCTCTTAACCTTCCAGCACCGGGCAGGCGTCAGACCCTATACGTCGTCTTGCGACTTCGCAGAGCCCTGTGTTTTTGGTAAACAGTCGCTACCCCCTGGTCTGTGCCACCCCCACCTAGTTGCCTAAATGGAGGTCACGCTTCTTCCGAAGTTACGCGTGCATTTTGCCGAGTTCCTTCAACGCAGTTCTCTCAAGCGCCTTGGTATTCTCTACCAGTCCACCAGTGTCGGTTTAGGGTACGGTCTATATGCAGGAGCTATTTCCTGGAACCGCTTCGCTGCAAGATCAATCCAATAAGACCTTACAACACACGCGATCCGTCACTACCTGCAGGCCCACGAATATT
>NZ_CP110339.1:4472500-4795184 GCF_026014005.1 Brucella sp. JSBI001
ATCTTTCGACGATGCAGAAAGTGGGTGAACGCGAAGTTATTCGCACGCGACCATTCGAATTTGTCCGCATGGCTCTCGCCGTCGATCACCCGACCAGCCGCAAATATCCTGCTTTCAACGCCCTGACCGTGTTTTCGGAAGGACCTGCGGCACCGCAGCCTGCCGATGCCGGTCAGATTTACGGCGCCAAGGTCGAAAGCGAAGTCAGTCTGCGTGTTGTCGATTTTCCGATGAACAGTACGACATTCGATGCATCCAGCGACCTGACAGTGGATGAGGTCGAGAAGGTTGTGCGGGATACCGGTGGTCTTCTGACCGACGGCGACGTGCAGGTTGCATCGCTCCACTATGTCGATCCCGCTCGTTTCGGCGGCACGGACTCGCCTTTCGCGCTTGGTCCCGCGCTTGGCGTGAAGATTACACAGGAGAATGTCAGTGTCGCACAGCGCGGCGATGACGAGACGGTTGGCGAAGGCTTTTCGGAAGAACTGATTCCTTTCCGCCAGACAGCCGATATCAAGCAGGCGCTTGAGGACGCCGGTTATACCGGCGACGATGCCGAGAACATGGCCCACTCGCTTGCCAAGCTGATGAACTCGCCGCGCCTCAAGGAAGGCAGCGTTTTGCGTGTCGGCACCGAGACACAGGATGGCACGGACCGCATCGTGCGCGCCAGCATCTATAATCGCACCACGCATCTGGTGACGGTCGCCCTCAACGACAGGGGACAATATATTCCGTCCGACGAACCGGAACAGACCCCGCTTCTGCAGACGGCTTTCGATGGCAATGCCCTGCCTACGGCCATTCGGGGTAATCTACCCAGTGTCTATGACGGGATCAGCCGGGCCGCGCTCGCCTATGGCATGTCGGAGACGATGCGCGAACAGCTCGTCAAGATGCTCGCAAGCGATGTTGACCTGCAGTCACGGCTTGCACCGAGTGACCAGATCGACGCATTCTTCTCGCTGCCGGACGATCCCGACAAACCGGAAGCCGATTCGCAGCTTCTTTATGTTTCGTCCAATTTCGGCGGCACGACCCGCAAATTCTATCGCTATCAGGCTCCGGACGGTAGCGTCGACTACTTCAACGGCGACGGCAAGAGCGCGAAACAGTTCCTGCTCCGCAATCCGGTTCCCAATGGTGTCTTCCGCTCACCGTTCGGCATGCGCCGCCACCCGATCCTTGGCTATAGCCGCATGCATACCGGCGTGGACTGGGCCGCACCGCGCGGCACGCCGATCATCGCCTCCGGTAATGGCGTGGTGGAAAAGGCAGGCTGGACCAATGGCTATGGCAACCAGACCCTGATTCGTCATGCCAATGGTTATGTGAGCAGTTATAGCCACCAGAACGCCATCGCCCGCGGCGTTACCGCCGGTGCGCGTGTGCGGCAGGGACAAGTGATCGGCTATGTGGGGTCGACGGGTCTTTCGACCGGTCCTCACCTTCACTACGAAATGATCGTGAACGGCACCAAGGTCGATCCGCTGCGCATTCGTCTACCGGATAACAAGGCGCTTTCGGGCAAGGAGCTCGAAGCCTTCAAGCAGGAACGGGATCGCATCGACACTCTGTTGAACAGTGATGACAACGGCACCAAGCTTGCCTCGAACGGATCGACGAAGAGCTGATAAAGAGAAAGGCCGGAGATACGCCCCGGCCTTTCTCTTTGAATTCACTGGAATGCTTACTCGGTAAACTCGACCGTTACGCCAGCTTTCACCAGCTTTGCCAGCTCTTCCGCATCCCAATTGGTCAATCGCACACAGCCATGGCTTGACGTCTTGCCGATTCTCGATGGCTCGGGCGTACCGTGAATGCCGTAGGTCGGCTTGGAAAGCGCGATCCAGACTGTTCCCACCGGCCCGTTTGGCCCAGGCGGAATGGTCAGCACCTTATCATTATTGCCCTGCTTGAAGTTGATCTTCGGATTGTAGGTGTAGTTCGGGTTGATCGCGATACGCTCGACCTGAACAACGCCGGAAGGTGACGGATTGTCCGACGAGCCAATGGTCGAGGGATAGGCAACGACCAGCTTGCCCGATTCATCGTAACCGCGAACCTGCTTGCGTCCTTTGTCGGCGATGATGCGGGCAACCTTGGTCCTGACAGGTTTGCCGAGGTTCGGAATCTTTACGATCGAGCCCGGCTGGTTGAAGTTCACCCCAGGATTGATCTCTTTCAGATAGGCTTCGTCTATATGAAACTTTTCACCGAGCATTTCGGTGACCGAGGTATACGCCATCGCCGGAAGCTGCGCCTTGTGGGCATAATCTTCCGGGATAGAAGCAACGTATTGCCGTCCCACGTCTTCGTTGGTGATGGTGTATTCGGTGAAGGCTGGGCCACCTGTGGCTTCAAGTTCCGCATTGACCGCCGCTTCGTCTGTCGGATTGATCGACTTTCCGGTCAGCTCGCCATAGGCGGCAGCCGCCTTGTCGACATTGCTGCCCGAACGACCGTCGATGACGCCGGGCGATGCACCGGCGCGGTCGAGCAGAATCTGATAGGCTGCGATCTTTTCCTTTGCACCCTGCCCTTTCGGCATTTCGATTGCCGGAGCCATGTCACTCGGATTGGGAACACCCCTTGGTTGTTCATAACCCGGCTGGCCATAATCCTGCTGGCCATCATAACCGGGATTGGCACTGGCTGAATTGGTGTTTGTATTATCAGGATATTGATCGCCTGCCGGAGGCAGTTCCGACCGTTGCACCTGTCCATCACGGTTGCCGCCATATTGCGGTGCCGCCGGAGCGTCCGGGTAATAGTTCGGATCTTCGGGCACGTTGCCGAAACCGTCATAGGGAGCGCCACCGTCGACTGGACCATCGAGTGTCCAGTTGTCGTCTGGCTGCGGTGCGCGGCGAACCCGACGGTCATAAGCGTTCGGGTCATAATTATTGGCGTCCTCGACACTGAGAATACGCCCGCGACGATCCATGGTAACGCGGCGGCCATACTGGTCGATAAAGACCCGTACCCGGCGATCATGATAGATTTCTTCACCCGGATCATAAAGCTGTGCAAGCTGTACCGGGCGTTCGGTAGCCACTGCAGAACTGCCCTCCTCCGCGCGCGCAGTACCGTTGACGGCAGTTACCGCGACGGAAGCAAACAAAGCGAAACGAAGCATGCGTGTGTAATGCGCCATGAAGAATGCCCTGGGTGATCGAGAGACCATGGATGCCGCGAATATGGTTAACAACCGATTAGCTGATAAAGCAGATGCCAGATGAACTGGACATGAAAATGGCCAACATCGAAGGAAAGCTGGAAAACTTGTCAGGCCAAATATGAAAATGGCGCCGCAACCTATCCGGTTGCGGCGCCCAATGATCTCAACTCTTGAACGTTCAGGCGCTCTCGTCGATCTTCTGGCCTTCATCCTCAAGCGCACCGCGAATCGGATGGAAATTGAGCCTGTCCGAACCGGCGGTAATCTTGACGATGGAACCATCCAGAATGTCGCCCAGTAGGATGCGCTCGGCGAGCGGATCCTGAACTTCTTTCTGAATGACGCGCTTCAATGGACGCGCGCCATAAGCCGGGTCATAGCCCTTGTTGGCCAGCCATTCGCGTGCATCGTCTTCCAGCTGCAGCACGATCTTGCGATCGGTCAGAAGCATCTGGAGACGCTGCATCTGAATATCGACAATCGCACCCATGTCTTCACGGCGCAGCCGGTGGAACAGGATGATTTCATCGACACGGTTCAGAAATTCCGGACGGAAGGCAGCCCGCACCACGCCCATTACTTCCTCACGAACCGACTCGACATCGTCCTTCTCGCCAAGATTGACGAGATATTCGGCACCGAGGTTCGAGGTCATGATGATGACCGTATTGCGGAAATCGACCGTGCGACCCTGTCCGTCGGTCAGGCGTCCGTCGTCCAGCACCTGCAACAGCACGTTGAACACATCCGGATGTGCCTTTTCGATCTCGTCGAACAGGATCACCTGATAGGGTCTGCGCCGAACGGCTTCCGTCAGAACGCCGCCTTCTTCATAGCCGACATAGCCGGGAGGCGCGCCGATCAACCGGCTCACGGAATGCTTTTCCATGAATTCCGACATGTCGATACGAACCATGGCCGTGTCGTCCTGGAAGAGGAACGCGGCGAGCGCCTTGGTCAGCTCCGTCTTGCCGACACCAGTTGGGCCGAGGAAGATGAACGAGCCGATAGGCCGGTTAGGGTCCTGAAGCCCGGCGCGCGCACGGCGAACCGCCTTCGAGATGGCCTGGACAGCTTCGCCCTGCCCGATGACCCGCTTCGCAAGTTCGTCTTCCATGCGCAACAGCTTCTCACGCTCGCCTTCCAGCATCCGGTCAACCGGAATACCGGTCCAGCGTGAGATGATCTGTGCCACGTGGTCGGGCGTAACCGTCTCTTCAAGCAGAGAGCCCTTGTTTTCATGGCTTTCGGCTTCGACAAGTTGCTTCTCCAGCTGCGGAATCTTGCCATAGGCCAGTTCGCCCGCTTTCTGGAATTCACCGCTTCGCTGTGCAATGGCGAGAGCATTACGTGCCTCTTCAAGCTGGCGCTTGAGATCAGCAGCAAGTCCGAGCTTCTGCTTTTCAGACTGCCATTTCGACGTCAGTTCCGCCGATTCTTCTTCCAGATCAGTCAGCTCCTTTTCGAGGCGCTGGAAACGATCCTTGGAAGCAGCATCGGTTTCAACCTTCAGCGCTTCGCGCTCGATCTTCAGCTGCATGATGCGACGGTCGATTTCATCCAGCTCTTCTGGCTTGGAATCAACCTGCATGCGCAGGCGCGATGCCGCCTCATCGACGAGATCAATGGCCTTATCGGGCAGGAAACGGTCGGTGATATAACGGTTCGACAAGGTTGCCGCAGCAACCAGAGCCGAATCCGAAACACGCACCTTGTGATGCTGCTCGTATTTTTCCTTCAGGCCACGCAGGATCGAAATCGTGTCCTCGACGGTCGGTTCATCAACGAATACCGGCTGAAAACGACGGGCAAGCGCTGCGTCCTTCTCGACATATTTGCGGTATTCTTCCAGCGTCGTCGCGCCAACGCAGTGCAATTCACCGCGTGCAAGAGCAGGCTTCAAAAGGTTCGATGCATCCATCGCGCCATCAGACTTGCCTGCACCGACAAGCGTGTGCATTTCATCGATGAAGAGAATGATCTGGCCGGCAGCCGTCTGCACTTCCGAAAGTACTGCTTTCAGACGCTCTTCGAACTCACCGCGATATTTGGCACCGGCAATCAGCGCGCCCATATCGAGCGCCATCAACCGCTTGTCCTTCAAGGATTCGGGCACATCGCCATTCACGATGCGAAGCGCCAGACCTTCCGCGATTGCGGTCTTGCCGACGCCCGGCTCGCCGATCAGAACCGGATTGTTCTTGGTGCGGCGCGACAGAACCTGAATCGTGCGGCGGATTTCCTCGTCGCGACCGATCACCGGATCAAGCTTGCCTGCGCGCGCATCCTCGGTCAGATCGCGGGCATATTTCTTCAACGCATCATAATTGCTTTCAGCGGACGCCGAATCGGCGGTGCGGCCTTTGCGCATATCGTTTATGACCTTGTTGAGCGCCGTCGGGGTCACACCGGCAGCGGAAAGAATTTCAGACGTCTTTGCGGATTTTTCCATCGCCAGCGCCATCAGAAGGCGCTCGACGGTGACGAAGCTGTCACCGGCCTTGCTGGCAAGCTCCTCGGCAAGCGAGAAGACCTTGGCAAGCGGCTGCGATAAATAAAGCTGATCGTTGCCACCCGACACTTTGGGCAGCTTTTCGAGCGCATTCTGCAAGCCGATACGCACATCGGCAATGCGCCCGCCCGCGCGTTCGATCAGGGACGAGGCAAGTCCTTCGTCATCATCGACGAGAACCTTCAACACATGTTCGGGTGTGAATTGCTGGTTGCCGGACGACAGCGCGAAAGTCTGTGCAGACTGGATAAAGCCCCGGACGCGTTCCGTATATTTTTCGATATTCATGATGTCTCCTTTGCCTTCCGGCCCATCAAGCGGCACCAGAAGATGTATGGTGACGAAGCCCCCACACTGGGCGGACTTCTTTCCAAGACAGCATATGGGACGATGGCCGGGTTTCGGCAAGGGTTACAGACACTTGAAGAACCAAATAAAAATGCGCGGAAACCGCGCCATTTTTAACTTGATACACAGGGACGATCAGGCGTCGGAATCCGCAGATTCCGTTACCGGCGTCTCATCACCGCTATCCTTGGCGGCGCGGCGCGGACGACCAGGACGGCGCGTGGCGCGACGCGGCGCGGCCTCATCCGCAGAAGATGCATCGGCAACAGGAGCGGCCTCGGCGGCCACTGGTGCTGCCTGCTCGACCACGGCTGCAGCCGGAGCCTCTTCAGCCACCGGCTGAGCCTGTTTTTCCTGCGGCTGTTCGTCAGAACGCTCGTCAGCGTTGAAGCGCTCACGCTGCGGACGGCGACCACGACCCAGACGACGATCGCGGTTGTCGCGCTCGCGCGGCTGCTGGCGACCTTCACCGGACTTTACCGGCTCGCCACCATCTTCGCCATAAACGACCTCGGCAGGCGTGCCCTCGATAACCGGCTGCGGGCCGGAACCGTTGACGGGCTGTGGCTGTGCTGCGACAGGCGTGAAACCTGCTTCCTCATCATCCGCACCGTCATCGTCGAAAGTTTCCTCGCGCTGGAACGGCACCGGATTCTGCGCCATGGCCGCCATGATGATGCGGTTGTAATGTTCAGCGTGCTGAAGATAATTTTCTGCCATCACGCGATCGCCAGATGCCTGTGCGTCCCGCGCAAGTGCCGAGTATTTTTCTGCAATATGTTGCGCATTGCCGCGGATCTTCACATCCGGGCCATTGCTTTCGTAATTGCGCGACAGAGGATTGGGGCCCTTGCGGTTGTTGTTGTTATTATTGTTATTCCCCCGTCCGCGCATGCGCCTGTTCTGCTGTGCTGGCCTCATATTCATCTCTTTTCAGATTAAAGGGCGTAGAAACTCCACAGCCAAAAAGCTGCCGGTTTCACGCTATCGAGCCATGGAGGAAGTACGCCCTAAAAACTTCCCACAAATCGACTGCTCCTGAGTTAGGTACCTCTATGGGTCACCGAAACTCCGCGGTTGCATTAATGCATAACCATTCCGAAAAGCTCCGCTCTTCGAGATTATGCTTGAAAGTCGTGTACTTCCGCACAAGCCATCCCCAAAGAACCTTCGGGGAGCATGACCAAAAATCGTCATGGAGCATTTCCGCCACCGCCCATCAGCGGGCAAAACCATTCTGGCTGTATACGGTGGCCGGAAACTAAACGGCTTCGCCGCAAATTCCAAGTGTTTTTTAGCGGTTCGCCGCATCAAAATTACGTATTTGATTTGTACGCGAAAAGCATGGCCCTTCTGTGGCCGCCAAGGTCACTCGCATGTCCTGCGAGGGAAAAACCTGCGCTTTCGAACAGCGCTTCAACATCCTGGAATTGTCCGGCGCCGATCTCTACGGCAACCATTCCTTGTTTATATAGGTGATCTGCTGCCTTCTGTGCAAGGGCTCTGTAGAAATTCAGTCCATCAGACCCGCCATCGAGCGCAGCCAAAGGGTCATGTTCGCGCACTTCGCGCGACAGTCCCGCAATGTCTTCATGCGGAATATAGGGCGGGTTTGAGACGATAAGATGAAATCGCCCGCTCACATTTTCAAACCAGTCGCTTTTGAGCGCTGCGAACCGGTCACCCACACCATTGGCGACAGCATTGATTCGCGCCATTGCAAGTGCGCCTTCAGCCATGTCGAGACCAATGCCGTGTGCGCGCTCGAAGCGATGCAGAAGCGAGATGATGATCGCGCCCGTTCCCGTTCCCATATCGAGGAGTTCAAGCGTGTTTTTCTGCACCGCAAGCGCTTCCAGCGCCGGAATGACCAGCTCCACCAGCACTTCCGTATCGGGACGCGGTTCAAGCGTAGCAGCGGAGAGCCGGAAAGGCAGACCGAAGAACTCGCGAACACCCATGATCCGGTGAACCGGCTCGCCCTTTTCACGGCGGTCCAGCGCATCGGAAAGCGTCTCGATTACCGCAGAATCAACCAATTGCTCAGGTGCGGATATCAGATCGAGCCGCGTCTTGCCGGTTGCCCATTCGACCAGAAGCCGTGCATCGAGGTCTGGCGTATCCAGTTCTGCCGCACGAAGCCTCGTCCGTGCATCAGCCATCAGGCGGTCGAGACGCATTTCGCTCACCCTTAGAGCGCATCCCGAAAAGTGTGAAACGGTTTTCGGAGAAGATGCGCGGTTCAAAACAAATAACTAGAGCGCCGATCTGGCCAATCTGCTTGAATCAGATCGAAACGCGCTCTAATGCCCCAGTTCCGTCAGAAGTGCGGTCTGGTGATCGGAAATCAGCGCATCGACCAGTTCGTCCAGATCACCTTCCATAACCCGGTCGAGCTTGTAGAGCGTCAGATTGATGCGATGATCGGTGACGCGTCCCTGCGGGAAATTATAGGTGCGGATACGCTCGGAGCGATCGCCCGAACCGACCTGGCTGCGACGTGATTCAGAACGTTCAGTTTCTGCCTTCTGGCGCTCCATATCGTAAAGGCGTGCACGGAGAATCTGCATCGCGCGTGCGCGGTTCTGGTGCTGGGATTTTTCAGCCTGAACGACCATGATACCGGTCGGGATGTGCGTAATGCGAACCGCGGAGTCGGTCGTGTTCACGTGCTGGCCACCTGCACCGGACGCCCGCATCGTATCGATGCGAATATCTTCGTTGCGGATTTCGATATCGATATCCTCGGCTTCAGGCAAAACCGCAACGGTTGCAGCCGAGGTATGAATACGCCCGCCAGCTTCCGTTTCAGGCACACGCTGCACACGGTGCACGCCCGATTCGAACTTGAGCTTGGAGAACACACCCTTGCCGGAAACGGTGGCGATGATTTCCTTGTAACCACCGGCATCGCCCTCGCTGGCCGAAACCAGCTCGACCCGCCAGCCTTTTTCGGCAGCATAGCGCTCATACATGCGGAACAGGTCACCGGCGAACAGTGCTGCCTCCAGACCGCCCGTACCGGCACGAATTTCGAGAATGGCGTTCTTCTCGTCGGCAGCGTCCTTCGGCAGTAACAGAATCTGGACTTCCTGCTCCAGTCCTTCAATCCGCTTTTCCACGCCCGGCAGCTCTTCCAGCGCCAGTGCACGCATCTCTGCATCCGTGGAGGCATCGTCACGCATGGCCGCCAGATCGACAGCTTCCTTGCGGGCGTCGGTCAGTTCGCGAATCTTGCCAACCACCTCCTGCAGCTCGGAATATTCCGATGCGAGCTTCACATAGGTTTCCGAATCCGGATTGTTGGCCATCTGGCTTTCGATCATTGAGAACCGCTTCAAAAGCTGGTCCATCCGGTCCTGCGGCAATGCGATCATGTCATGTCCTAAAAATTATCAGCGGCGTGCAAGAATGCAAAACGGGACGCCGCGCAATCCTGCACCGCGACCGTTCAGTCAGTTAGAGCATTTCCTATTTTTTTTGAACCGTTGGAAATGCTCCAACTATTTGTTTTGTCGCATTATCCGACGCAAAACCGCTTCGCACCTTTGCTGGAAATGCTCTAGATCTGCTTCGCTATAACGGAATATCGTTGTCTTCCGCAAATCTCATCAGCATTTCGCGCAGCGAATGCGCGCTGTTCGGCTTATCCAGCTCTTCCGCCAGCAAGGCTGTAAGCTTGCTTGCGTCCAGCGCATCAAGCATGGCCTTGACCGGGCCGATTGCCGCCGCCGACATGGAGATCGACCTAAAACCGATGCCGACCAGCGCCATGGCTGGAAGCGGCCTGCTGGCCATTTCACCGCACAGGGTAACCGATTTACCGTGGCGATTGCCGGTTTCCACGATGAAGCGCAACGCCCGCAGAAATGCAGGCGAAAGCTGATCGAAGCGACCCGACATCAGCGAGTTGCCGCGATCCGTCGCCATCAGGAACTGGAACAGATCGTTTGAACCGACGGAGATGAAATCGACAAGCGACATCAGCTCCTCAAGCTGCCACAGCAGCGACGGTACCTCGATCATCGCTCCCAGTTTCAGCCCCATGGGCAACTGATGAGCGAACCGCGACAGATGACGGACTTCACGATCGATGATCTCGCGTGCGGCCTTCACTTCGCTGACTTCCGTGATCATCGGCAGCAGGACTTTCAACTCGCGTCCGCCCGCCGCCTTCAAAAGTGCTCGCAACTGCGTGCGCAACAATCCCGGACGGTCGAGCGTCAGGCGGATCGCGCGCCAGCCGAGCGCCGGATTTTCTTCCTGCACGGTCGAACTGAAGTAAGGGAGAACCTTGTCTCCACCGATATCAAGCGTCCGGAAAGTCACCGGCTTGTCGCCTGCCGCCTCGATGACCGAGCGATAAAGACGTTCCTGCTGTTCGGCACGCGGGAATGTCGAGGCCACCATAAACTGAAGTTCGGTGCGAAACAGACCGATCCCCGCCGCACCCGAAGCCGACAATTGCGGCAGATCGACGAGAAGCCCGGCATTCATCAGAAGCGAGATATCGACGCCGTCCTTCGTGACGGATGGCTTGTCCCGCAATTCCCGATAATGGGCCTGACGCCGCGCCCGGAACCGAACCTTTTCGGCATAAGCCGTTTCCAGATCGGACTGCGGGCGCAGATGCATGATGCCTTCATCGCCGTCGACGATTGCCGCATCGTTGTTTTCGGCCATGGATACAATGCCCTTGGCCTGGCCGACCACCGGGATACCCATTGCACGGGCGACAATCACGACGTGGCTCGTGGCGGCGCCGTCTTCCAGAACAACACCGCGCAAGCGCTCGCGAGGATAATCCAGAAGTTCGGCAGCCCCCATGGAACGCGCGACAATGATGGCATCCTTGACCAGCGATTCGGCGATGGTCTTAATGTCGCGTCCCATGAGCTGGCGCAGCAAACGGTTCGCGAGATCGTCAAAATCCGACAGGCGCTCGCGCATATAGGGGTCGGTCAGATGCACCATGCGCGCACGCGTGTCGCTCTGCACCTTTTCGACTGCCGCCTCGGCAGTCAGACCGTTGTGAATGGCTTCTTCCAGACGCCGCACCCAGCCGCGATCATGCGCAAACATGCGATAGGCTTCGAGCACTTCGCGATGCTCGCCCTCCACCGCCACATCGCGGCGCGAAAGCATGTCGTCGATGGATATGCGCAGGCTGCCAAGCGCTTCATCCAGCCGGTTCAGCTCGGCTTGGCTATCCTCGTTGAAAAGATTGGTGACGACGATGCGCGGCTCATGCAGCACCACATGGCCAAGGCCGATACCGTCGTTGAAAGCCTGTCCTGTCACACTCATCGGGCGACCGAGATCAAGCTCTATGCCCGGACGGGCCAGACGCAGACCGTCGCCGGTCGCGATGATTTCGGCAAGGACCATAGCGGTGGTTTCAAGTGCTTCGACCTCGTCTTCCCGATATGCCCGCTTGGTCTTGTTCTGGACGACAAGAACGCCCAAAGTGCGGCCAGCGCGTAGAACGGGAACGCCGAGGAAGGAATTATAGGCTTCTTCGCCCGTTTCCGGCAGATAGGCGAAAGCCGGATGGCTTTGCGCATCGGTCAGATTGAGGGGACGGGCGCTTGCGGCAATCGTGCCGACCAGACCCTGACCGAGGCGAAGCTGGGCAAGGTGGACTGCCTGCGGATTGAGACCTTCGGTAGCGTAAAGCTCAAGGACGCCGTCAGCGCGCAATATATAGAAGGAGCAGACTTCCGCGACCATATTCTGGGCGATTTCACGAACGATCCGGTCGAGGCGCGCCTGCGGTTCCAGCGGCTCTGCCATCAATTCGCGCAACCGCTTTAGCAGTACGCGGGGACCGGTTGTCAGCTCACGCATGATCGTCGGGGGCTCCTTCAAAATTGCTGACGTGCGTTCCGCCAGCCGATTCCCAATACCCGCCCGCGAAGCGTTACGCCAATCCCTTTGTGAGCATTTTTGACACCCGCGTCCAGAACAAATAGTCGCTGCTCGCAAAATGTTGCAGGGCCGCGCACCCTTTCGGCTGCGCGGCCCTGCATACAATTATGTTTCAAAATGGAATCTGAGCTGGCTGCTTACTTGTCGAGGCCATAGACCGCGTGCAGCGTACGCACGGCCAGTTCCGCATAAGGGCCGTCAATCAGGATCGAAATCTTGATTTCAGACGTTGTGATGGCGCGGATATTGATGCCCTTTTCGGCCAGTGCCTTGAAGGCTGTGGCGGCAACGCCTGCATGGCTGCGCATACCGATGCCGATCACCGAAATCTTGGCAAGGCCGGTTTCAGACTGGATATTGTCGAAGCCGATCTCGCCCTTGACCTTGTCCAGCACCTTCAGCGCCTTATCGACATCACCCGTCGGAATGGTGAAGGTCATGTCGGTCTTGGAGCCGTCTTCCGACACGTTCTGCACGATCATGTCGACATTGATGTGCTCTTCGGCGAGCGGCCCGAAAATGGCTGCCGAAACGCCCGGCCGGTCGGCCACGCGCCGCAGCGAAATCTGAGCTTCATCCTTCGCAAAGGCGATACCTGTGACGACCTGCTGTTCCACGATTTCATCCTCGTCGCAAATAAGGGTTCCGGGCGGGTTGATCGGATCACCCATGCCCGGCGCATCTGGGTCCGTAAAGCTCGAGCGCACGAAAGTGCGCACCTTGTGCACCATGGCAAGTTCGACCGAGCGCACCTGCAGAACCTTGGCACCAAGCGATGCCATTTCCAGCATTTCCTCGAAGGAAATCTTCGAAAGACGCTTCGCCTTCGGCTCTACGCGGGGGTCGGTGGTGTAGACGCCATCGACATCTGTATAAATATCGCAGCGATCGGCCTTCACACCGGCAGCGATGGCGACAGCAGAGGTGTCTGAACCGCCACGCCCAAGCGTTGCCACACGGTTGTCAGGGCCGATGCCCTGGAACCCGGCAACGACGGCAACCTGACCCATTTCCATACGGCGGATGATTTCCGAACCGTCGATGTCCTGAATACGGGCCGCGCCATGGGCGTTGTCGGTCTTGATCGGAATCTGCCAGCCCTGCCACGAACGCGCATCAACGCCTATGGATTGAAGCGCAATCGCCAGAAGGCCGCTCGTCACCTGCTCGCCGGAAGCGACGATGGTGTCATACTCGCGGGCATCATAGAAAGGCGAGCTTGCGCCGCATACTTTCGGCATGTTCTGCACCCAGCCGACCAGCTCGTTGGTCTTGCCGGACATGGCCGAAACGACAACAGCAACCTGATTGCCTGCCTCGACCTCGCGTTTGACGTGGCGCGCCACATTATAGATGCGTTCCAGATCAGCTACCGAAGTGCCGCCGAATTTCATCACGATGCGCGCCATTTAAGGTTACGTCCCGCTGTTTAGAAAAATTACACTCTCACCCGCCCAAACCTTATATTGTTGCGACAGGCAAACCCGGGGTCACATAGCTAAAATGCCGCGCTTCCGCAAGGCCGCGATTCGTATCGGGCCGCTTGAGAGCGAAATTGATTTGTTCCTTGACTTTGGAGTACTACCTTGAGAGCAGAACTGTACGCTTCCGCCGCTGGAGAATGAAATGACCGAGACCGCCCGCACCACTATCGACGCTTCGGAAATCGAGCATTTTTCGCGCATCGCCGCGGAATGGTGGAATCCTCAGGGCAAGTTCCGTCCCTTGCACAAGTTCAATCCGACGCGGCTTGCCTATATCAAGGAAAAGATCTGCGCCAAATTCAACCGTGATCCCAATGCGCCACGCCCCTTCGAGGGCCTGCGCCTGCTCGATATCGGCTGCGGCGGCGGGCTTCTCTGCGAGCCGATGGCGCGCCTCGGCGCGACCGTCATCGGGGCGGATGCTTCCACCACAAATATCGAAGTAGCGAAAATCCATGCTGCGCAAAGCGGCGTCGAGGTCGACTACCGCGCCACGACCGCAGAAGCGCTGGCTGAAGCTGGCGAGAAATTCGACGTGGTTTTGAATATGGAAGTGGTCGAGCATGTTTCAGACGTCGACCTGTTCATGTCCGCCACCAGCGAAATGGTAAAGCCCGACGGGCTGATGTTCGTCGCCACGATCAATCGCACGCTGAAAGCCTATGGTCTGGCGATCATCGGCGCGGAATATGTCCTGCGCTGGCTGCCGCGCGGCACGCATCAGTATGAAAAACTGGTTCGCCCGGAAGAACTGGAAGCTGCACTTGCGAAAGGCGGCCTGCGCCTCATCGACAAGCTTGGTGTGACCTATAATCCGCTGGCCGACAGCTGGAGCCGCTCCCGCGACACCGATGTGAACTATATGGTGCTTGCCGAACGGCCTGCCTGATCAAAGCACATCCTGAAAAGTGTGAAACGGTTTTCGGGATGTGCGTAAAATAGACAGTTAGAACGCCGATCTGATTCAATCCGATCGAAACGGTCAACCTCTTTGCGCGCGTGTTGTCATGACAACGCCTGCGCAGATGACCAGCGCGCCGATCCAGGTCAGCGGTGGATAATGTTCGCCGAGAAATAACGTCCCAGAAATAAGCCCCAGCGCCGCTGCGACATAACCGATCTGGCTGAGATAGACCGGCCCGCCAACCGCCTGTAGCCGGAAGAACAGGGCAAACATGCCCGCCGATGCAATCGACTGGGCCAATGCAGCCCATGGGGCGAATGCAAGTGTCTCGATCGGAAACTGACCGGTGAATATGAGTATCCCCGCAGAAAGCATCAGCGCCGATGCGAGGTGGCTTCCGGCAGCAAGTTCGGTCGGATCGGAGTTCTTCGGCCAGTCGAGCGTGCGATAGACATTGCCGATGGCGAGAAACACCGGAATGAGCAATGCCGCGGCGATCCACAATGGATCAGCAGGTTTTCCCACTTCGCCGCGCGTCATTGCCACCATCACTGCACCGATAAACCCGGCAGCGATACCGCCGATCCCCAGCGCATTGGGACGCCGCAACCCGAACCCCATAGACAGAACGAGCGTGATGACCGGCGACAGCGTGTACATGATGCCGGTAAACCCCGCGCCGAGGCGCGGAATGGCGGAAAGAATGAGGAGATTGGGCACGGCATAGGAGATAAGCGCGGTACAGATATAGTAACGCAGTCTTCCGCCTGAAAAGCCGATCTTCTTTCCCTGCAGAAGAAGAACGGCGAACAGAATGATTCCGGCACTCGCCGAGAACAAAAAGGTCCAGATGGCAGGCGGAATACCAGCCTGCGCAGCGATCTTGCCGAGTGGCAGGATGAGGCCCAGCAAGGTGCCGGTTGCGATCAGCAAAAAAGGCGCAGAATCCGTCAGTTTCATGCGCCTTGTCTCCTGTACGGCAATCAGTTCTTGTCTTCTGGAAATACCGGCAACGGCAGAACGTCGACACCGTCTTCGAGCAGCGAATGCACATCCTCGCGCGACGCTTCGCCGTAGATACCACGTGTTTCGGTCTCGCCGAAATGGATCTTCCGGGCTTCCTCGGCAAATTTGTCGCCGACATAATCCGCATTCTCGCGAACCTTGCGGCTCAATTCCCGCATTTCGTCCAATATCTGCTTTTGCGTATCGCCCAGCGCCATGGCAATCTTTTCCTTGCCACGGCTTGTCGAGACCGCCGGCGCCATCAGCGACTTCTGAACGACTTGCGAATTGCACACGGGGCAAGCGACAAGCTGCATTTCCGACTGACGGTCGAAATCAGCATTGTCGCGAAACCAGCCCTCGAATTCATGGCCCTGATCGCAATGAAGCGAAAAGCGGATCATGGAATTTACGCGTCCTCTTTCTGCTTCGCGGAAAAAGTCCGGACATCGAACTCCCGCGCATTCTTCAGGTTCGGTATCTTGCCGCGTGCAGCAGCACTTTCCGCCACGTCGATATCAGCCAGGATGATGCCCGGCTCGTCGTGATCGGCTTCGGCGAGAATCTTGCCCCATGGTGAGACGATGATCGAATGACCGTAGGTTTCGCGCCCGTCCTCATGCAGACCGCCCTGTGCGGCAGAGATCAGGAATGCACCATTTTCGATAGCACGCGCACGCTGCAAGATGTGCCAGTGGGCCTCTCCGGTCTGTTTCGTGAAGGCGGCCGGACCGGTAATCACATTGGCACCGGCGAGAGCCTGAGCGCGGAACAATTGCGGAAAGCGGATGTCGTAACAGACAGCCATGCCGAACTTTGCGAAAGGCAGGTCGACAACGACAGTTTCCTTGCCCGGAATACAGGCATCCGATTCGCGCCAGCTCTCACCATTGTCGAGATCGACATCGAACATATGGATTTTATCGTAGGTCGAGACCTTCTCGCCCGACGGTGCAAAGATCGCGCCGCGATTATAGGATCTTCCGTCATCGCCCTTGATCAGGGTCGAACCTATATGAAGGAATATACCGTGTTTCGAGGCGAGCTTCGCCGCAGCAGCCATGACAGGATCGTTGGCCTCATCGCGCAATGACTGTGCGAGCAATGGCCGGTCACGCTGCATGATCCCGGTCACTTCCGGCGTCTGCACATATTTCGCACCTTTGACCGCCGCTTCCGCGACCAGTTTTTCCATGGCTTCAATATTGCGGGCCACGTCTGTGCCAGACCGCATCTGGACGGCTGCTGCGCGGAACATGCTCATCGACCTCTCCCTGTCCGATCGAATTCTAAACCAGTGCGCCAGTCTTGAGCAGGCCATCCAGCTTGCCCTGATCTTCCAGCTCGAAAAGATCATCACATCCACCGACATGAACGGAGCCGACGAATATCTGCGGGAAGGTGTTACGGCCCGAACGCTGCTGCATTTCGGCGCGCAGTTCCGGCGATGCGCCTGCATCGATTTCATTATACGCAACGCCCTTGCGGGTCAGAAGATCCTTGGCCCGGGTGCAATAAGGGCAACCGACACGCGTGTAGATCGTTACATCAACCATCATAAACTCCAATCGTTTTGGCCACTATATAAGCGGCAAAGACGTTATCTGGAAGCCCCGACGCTTTTCACGAGCCTGTGTAGCCGGTTATCCGGCTCAATCCGGTAGAACGCGGCTGAACGTCAGTACATCCACGCTTTTCGCGCCACCACGCAGCAATGCCCGCGTTACCGCCTTGACCGTAGCGCCGGTCGTATAGACGTCATCGATGAGCAGAACCCGTCGCCCGCGCACATGAATCTCGTGTTCCTGCGGCACGCGGAACGCACCGTCCACATTGCGCTTTCGCTCCTTGATACCAAGGCCGATCTGCTGTTCGGTCCGACGCACACGCTTCACGCCTTGCGGCGCAAAGGGTTTCGATTCCAGTTTCGCCAGGGCACGGGCAAGTTCCGCCGACTGGTTGAAACGCCGCTGCCAGAACCGCCAGCGATGCAGAGGCACCGGAAGAATGACCTCGCATTCATCCAGTAATTCGCGACCCGCGCGTTGCATCCAGCGCGCCATCCACGGGGCCAGATCGGTCCGGTCGTGAAACTTGAGCGAAACCGCCATGCGCTGCGCTGCGCCCCGATGCAGGACGGCGGACCGGAGACGCCGGAAAGGTGGCGGATCGGCAATCGCCTCAGCACTCGTGAAGTTGTCGCCGAAATCATGGCTGAAAGGAATGCCCAGCACGGGGCAATAAGGCTTTTCTATAAAGCGTAGCTCCGGCCAGCATTTCGGACACAGCGTCCCCGGTTCGGATACATGCGCCCGGCAGCCGATACATGTCGGCGGAAACAACATGTCCGCAGAGGAGCGAAAAGCCCTGCCGGCAAACCGCCGAAGCCCTTCGCCCGCGCTGCGCAAAAAGGTTTGATGCGTTCTATCGTCATCCGCCATTGCATTCGCCCCCATTCGAATGCATCTATCCCCGCAACGATTGTACTGAACCTTGCTCGAAAGAGAAGACGGATTCCATGCCTGCGCCGACCGATGATAGCGCGATTTTCGATCGCGATCTCCTGCTCTCGTTTCGCCGTCGCGCCTTTGCGCGCGCCGAACCCGGCGCAGATTTCCTGTTGCAGCGCATTGCCGACGATCTCGCCGACCGCCTTGACGCTGTGGAGCGGCGTTTTCCCGTCGCCGTCGATCTCGCTGGCCATACCGGCGTAGCTGCAGCAGCCATCGCGCAGTCTGGCAAAGCCGACCTGATTGTCCGCATCGAACGCGACAGTGATTTCCTGCGAGGTCCTTTCCCGGCTATTGCCGGTGACGAGGAAATGCTGCCGCTGAAAGCTGGCAGCACCGATCTGATCGTGTCGCTAATGGCTCTTCACGCGACCAATGATACACCGGGTACGATGGTGCAGATCGCTCGCGCCCTAAAGCCGGACGGACTTTTTCTGGCGGCCCTTAGCGGCAGTGGAACACTCGGTGAATTGCGCGAAAGTCTTCTTCAGGCGGAAATCGAACTGACAGGCGGCGCCTCGCCGCGCATTTTCCCGTTCCCGGACGTGCGCGATGTGGGCGGCCTTCTGCAACGTGCAGGTTTCGCCCTGCCCGTAACCGACGTCGACAACATCACGGTGCGCTACGATTCGCTGTTCAATCTGATGGCCGATCTGCGCGCCATGGGCATGCAGAACATCCTGCGTGACCGTTCCCGCAAGCCGGTTTCGAAACGCCTTTTCCTGCGGCCGCTGAAATCTATGCCGAGCGGTTCTCCGATCCGGATGGACGCATCCGCGCCACTTTCTCGGTCATCTGGCTATCAGGCTGGGCGCCGCATGAATCGCAGCAAAAACCATTGAAACCGGGCTCTGCAAAAGCATCGCTGGCAGAAGCGCTAAAAAAGGCTGCGAAAGACAGCTAACAGTCGCCGTGGTGGCTGCCGTTTGTCTCGATGATGCAGACGGAATTGGGGCTCGGCTGAAGCACGCTCTTGCGCACTGTATACGTCTGGCCTGTTGCATGCGGCTGGGCGCTGGCATCGCGCTTGATCGAGCCGGTCATGGTGCGGTCTATCCCGACCGGGAGCACTGACTGGGCTGCAACCTTGTTTGCCTGATCGTTGAGAACCGGCACAATGATGAGAGCCAGAGCGACAACGGCAGAGCCGAACAACAGCACAACGCGCAGGATTCCGCGACCAGCCTTCGTTAGCGGCTTGGCCGTATATTCGTTGTGATCAGCGCTAAAATAATTGTTGTCGAAACTCATGCTTCAAGACTCCGGGGCAGCTCCCAAACGAGAATGCCTCAACGGAGTGAATCATAGATTAACCAGCCAGTGGAATCGTAAGAAATTGCCAACCTTTTTCCACGGTTGTGGACAGGGGGCCGGTCTACAGCAGATCAAGCAGAAACGGGATCAGCGGTTCGTCGGCTGGCGGCATCGGATAGTCGCGCATATCCTTCGGACGAACCCATTTCAGCGCCTGCCCTTCGAGCCCCCGCGCGATACCTTCATAACGGCGGCAGACATAGAGCGGCATCAGCAGGTGGAAGTCATCATAGGTATGGCTCGCAAAAGTCAGCGGTGCAAGGCAGGCCGCTTTCGTCGTGATGCCGACTTCTTCCTGCAATTCGCGGATCAGCGTTTCTTCCGGCGTTTCGCCCGGTTCCACTTTGCCACCGGGAAACTCCCACAGCCCGGCCAGCTGCTTGCCTTCCGGGCGCTGCGTCAGCAGAACCCGGCCATCCGAATCCACCAGTGCGCAAGCAGCTACCAGAAGAATGCGGCGTCCCTTTACCTCGGTCATTTCTCGTTGCTCTCCCGATAGGCATAGCGATAGGCTTCCCGAAAGCCGAAGCTCTCGTAAAGAGCAAGTCCAGCAACGTTGTCCGCCTCGATCTGCAGCCATGCCGTCTTTGCACCGAGCTTTACGGCCCATTTGAGTGCAGAACCGACAATCGCATGTCCATGCCCCTTGCGCCTTGCGTCACGCAGGGTTCCGACATCGAATAGACCCGCCATCACGCCATCCTGTACGCAAAGCAGGTTGGATACGGCGCGTCCGCCCTCCTCCAGCACGAACATGCCCTTGTTCGGGCGAACGCTATTAAGAAGTTCGGAAAATCCGGGCCGCATATCTTCCGGTCTTTCATGGATGGAAAGCGAAGCATCCACGAAGCGCCCAATATCCTTCAGGGGTATCTGGTCGATGGCGTCCGACAAATCGAGTTCCTCGAGATTCGCCGTCATCACGATGGTTTCGTCCCGGCGCTTCCAGCCAAGCCCTTCGAGATAATCCTCAAGCTCGCGCGGTGCGAGCGGCGAAAGCCTGAAACAGGGAACACGGCCATAGGCACGAAAACGCTGCGCCGCCAGTTCCACACGTGTTGGAATATCGCGCGTGTCGCCGGGATCGAGCGGATTGATCGAGTTGAGACGCCGGGATGGATGCGCTGCAGTCATGCGTATCGCCCATGTGCCGTCATAGTGAACCGACGTGGCAGGCCAGGCACGGAAGCCGACGGCTTCAAGCTGGCGAACGATGGCAAGACTTGGGGTGCTGGGCTTTTCCATTACTTCGATCAACTTCTGTAATCGCCATTGATGGCGACATATTCCTTTGTGAGGTCGCAGGTCCAGACAGTTGCCTTGCCCTTGCCTAACCCCAGATCGACGCGAATGCGAATATCCTCGCCCTGCATATAGGTGGACGTCGCTGCTTCCGAATAGGCCGGATCGCGCTCGCCTTGATGCGCAACACGAATATCGCCGAACCAGATCGCGAGCAGGTCACGATCGGCAGGTTCACCAGCCTTGCCGACGGCCATGACCACGCGGCCCCAATTGGCATCTTCACCGGCAACAGCCGTCTTGACCAGCGGCGAATTGGCGATGGAAAGCGCGATCTTCTTGGCAGAAGCTGCAGATTTTGCACCCGTCACTTCCACTTCCACCATCTTGCGTGCGCCCTCACCGTCGCGCACGACCTGCAGCGCCAGCGATTTCAGGAGGCGGCCGAGCGCCTTCTTGAATTCGCCAAGGCGCTTGTCGGCAGGATCAGTGATTTCAGGTGCACCGCGCTCTGCCGCCGCACCAGTGGCGAACAGCATTAGCGTGTCCGATGTAGAAGTGTCGCTGTCTACCGTCACAGCATTGAAGGTCGAGCCAACGCCCTTGGAGAGCAGGCTCTGCAACACGTCAGCCTTGATCGGTGCATCAGTGACGACGAAGGAAAGCATTGTCGCCATATCCGGCGCGATCATGCCAGCACCCTTGGCGATACCGTTGATCGTGACCGGTACCTGACCGAGCAGCACCGTTTCGGTCGCAACCTTCGGATAGGTATCCGTGGTCATGATCGCCTTGGCGGCTTCGGTCCAGAAATCCTCGACCGCATCCTTGTTCATGTCGCCAAGCAGATGCGCGAACTTGCTTGCATCGAGCGGTTCGCCGATCACGCCCGTTGACGCCAGAAAGACATCCGTTGTGGCGCACCCGACCGCCTTGGCGGCAGCTTCAGCCGTTGCTTCCGTCGCTTCACGCCCCTTGACGCCGGTAAAGGCATTGGCGTTGCCGGAATTGACGACGACCGCGCGGGCCTTTCCGTACACGAGATTGCGGCGGCAAAAATCGACTGGCGCCGATGGACAGAGCGAACGTGTAAAGACACCTGCGGCTTCAGCCGGTCGGTCGAACACCATCAACATCACATCCGTTCGCCCCTTATACTTGATCCCGGCAGCAGCGGTGGCGATGCGCACGCCATGGACGACCGGCATTGTGGGGTAGTGTTTGGGAGCGAGCGGAGAAACAGACGCGGACATATGTGCCTCGATGGATGCGGTTTCGTAGAAACCCGAAATCGTGATGCCCAGCAAACGGCGTTACGCGAATTTCGGATTCAAAATATGACGCGCGCATTGGAAAGGTTTGCGGTTTAAAATCAAGCGGGAAACGCAAGATCGGAATAAAAAACGCCCCGGCAAGCCGGGGCGTTGATATTTGAAACCAGTTTTTACTGCTGTGGAGCAGCTTCTTCCGGCGCGTCATCCTTGTCCGCACCTTCCTGCGCTGCGGCTGCATCCTTCATGGCTTTCTCGACAGCCGGATCCTTGTAGTCAATCTTCATGCCGTCACGCAGCTTCTTGACGGTTTCGACATAACGCTCGCGCATGATGATCGAACGGATCTGGTCCTTGACCTGATCGAATGCCGGTGGCTGCTTGGTGCGACGATCTTCGAGCTGGATCACATGGAAGCCAAACTGGGTCTGGACCGGCTCCTTGGTGTATTCACCCGGCTTGAGCGCAAAGGCGGCTTTTTCGAACTCCGGCACCATCTGGCCTTCGGCGAAGTAGCCGAGATCGCCACCATTGGCTGCAGTGCCGTCAGTTGAGCTCTCCTTGGCGAGGTCCTCGAACTTGGCGCCGCCTTCAAGCTTTTTGATGATGGCTTCGGCTTCTTCCTTGGTCTTCACGAGGATGTGACGAGCGCGCACTTCCACCTGCGGCGGCATGGCTGCGATTTCCTTGTCGTAGCGCGCACGTACATCATCATCGCTGATCTTATCGACAACGGCGTCCTTGAAATATTCGTTATGGAGCGCGCGTTCACGCAGGAATTCCATGCGATCCTTGAATTCCTGGGACTGATCGAGCTTTTCCTTTTCCGCTTCACCAGCCATTGCCTTGATGTCGATCAGGGCGGCAAGCGCAGCCAGACGGCGCTGCTCTGCAGGAAGGCGCGAGAACTGCGGATCGAGATCGCCTGCAGCCTGATCGACTTCACCGACTGTGATGTCGTTGCCGTTGACGGTCGCCAGAACCTTGGACGGATCTTCCTTTTCTGCAGGGGCTGCAGCCGGTGCGGCAGCAGGCTTTCCAGCATCCTGTGCGAATGCGGCGCCTGAGTAGCTTGCCAGCGCCACCGAGGCCGCCAGAGACATGCCGACGACAGCGAGAGCCTTGCGATAAGGGGCTTTCAGAATGGCTTTCATATGGAATTCTCTCCTTCGTGGCCGCTTACCGGCCCGATGAATGCGGCGGAATTTGGCCCGGATCTCCCCAATATTGCAACAAAGGAAAGGTTTTCCAGCCCACGATGTGGCGAATCCGAAATTCGCATCACTTTGGAACAGTGTTGCTAACGAATTTCGGATTCAAAGCCACACCAGCAATATATAGAATCGAGTGCGGTTTACAGATTTGAAGTTCATGAACGCAGATGCCATGCAAATGACAGGAACTTCAAATCCACCACACTGGAGCAACGTTGACATCGCCCGAAGCCCCTCTTATCTGTCCTTCGGCTTTACGTCCAGTAAGGGGCGGGGGAATTGCGCCGGAAATGCGCCGTAACGGGCAGCTTTCGCAGCGCAGTTTTCTTGCAATTGTTTCAATACGCGTGAATAAAGCATTCGACATTGCCGGAAGCGCTTCCGGCTGAACGGACAGGAAAGGACCAGTGATGGTCAGCTTTGGCGGTTTCGCCCGCAAGATATTCGGTTCATCCAATGACCGCCGCGTTAAAACCCTGCGCCAGCGGGCAAATCAAATTACTGCTATCGAGAAGAATTACGAAAATCTTACCGATGAGCAATTGCAGGCCAAGACCGCCGAATTTCGTGCGGCGCTGGCTGAAGGCAAGACGCTCGACTCTCTTCTGCCCGACGCTTTCGCTACGGCACGTGAAGCTGCGAAGCGCGTACTCGGTATGCGCCCGTTCGACGTGCAGCTGATCGGCGGCATGGTTCTGCACGAACGCGGCATCGCGGAAATGCGCACCGGTGAAGGCAAGACGCTGATGGCGACCCTACCGGTCTACCTCAATGCGCTTGAGGGCAAGGGCGTACACGTGGTGACGGTCAACGACTACCTCGCCACCCGCGACGCCGAAACCATGGGCAAGCTCTATAACTTCCTCGGCCTGACCGTCGGTGTCATCAAGCACGGTCTCGACGACGATGAGCGCCGTGCGGCCTATGCCTGCGACATCACCTACGGCACCAACAACGAGCTGGGCTTCGACTATCTGCGCGACAACATGAAATATGAGCGCGCCCAGATGGTGCAGCGCCCGCACAATTACGCCATCGTCGATGAAGTGGACTCGATCCTCATCGACGAAGCGCGCACGCCGCTCATCATTTCCGGCCCGCTGGAAGACCGTTCGGACTTCTACAATCTCATCGACACCTTCATTCCAGCCCTTGAGCCGGAAGATTTTGAAATCGACGAGAAACAGAAGACGGCAATCTTCACCGAAGTCGGCACAGAGAAGGTTGAGCAGCTTCTGGAAGCCGCAGGCCATCTCAAGGGTGAAAGCCTCTACGACATCGAGAATGTTGCGGTCGTGCACCACCTGAACAATGCGCTTCGCGCGCACAAGCTCTTTCAGCGCGACAAGGATTATATCGTCCGCAATGACGAAATCGTCATCATCGACGAATTCACCGGCCGCATGATGCCAGGCCGCCGTTATTCGGAAGGCCTGCACCAGGCGCTGGAAGCCAAGGAACATGTGACCATCCAGCCGGAAAATCAGACGCTGGCTTCGATCACCTTCCAGAACTACTTCCGCATGTACAACAAGCTGTCGGGCATGACCGGTACGGCTGCGACGGAAGCGGAAGAATTCGGCAATATTTATGGCCTCGAAGTGCTCGAGATTCCGACCAATCTGCCGGTCCAGCGCATCGACGAAGACGACGAAGTCTATCGTTCCGTCGAGGAAAAATACCGCGCCATCGTGCGCGATATCCGCGCCTCGCACGAGAAGGGCCAGCCGATCCTCGTCGGCACGACCTCGATCGAAAAATCAGAACAGCTGGCCGAACGCCTTCGCAAGGAAGGTATCAAGGAATTCCAGGTTCTGAACGCTCGCTACCACGAGCAGGAAGCCTATATCATCGCACAGGCCGGTGTGCCCGGAACCGTCACCATCGCCACCAACATGGCTGGTCGTGGTACCGACATTCAGCTTGGCGGCAACCTGGAAATGCGCGTTCGTCAGGAACTTTCCGATATACCGGAAGGTCCCGAGCGCGATGCCAAGATCGCGGAAATCAAGGCTGACATTGCACAGCTGAAGGAAAAGGCTCTGGCCGCAGGCGGACTTTACGTTCTCGCCACCGAGCGCCACGAAAGCCGTCGCATCGACAACCAGCTGCGCGGTCGTTCGGGCCGTCAGGGCGATCCGGGCCGTTCGAAGTTCTTCCTGTCGTTGCAGGACGATCTGATGCGCATTTTCGGTTCCGACCGCATGGACAGCATGCTGCAGAAGCTCGGCCTCAAGGAAGACGAAGCCATCGTCCATCCGTGGATCAACAAGGCGCTTGAAAAGGCGCAGAAGAAGGTCGAAGCCCGCAACTTCGAAATCCGCAAGAACCTTCTGAAATACGACGATGTCATGAACGATCAACGCAAGGTGATCTTCGAACAGCGTCTGGAAATGATGGACGAAGAGGACCTGACCGAGACCGTTGGCGAAATGCGCCATGAGGTCATCGAGGACATGGTCGCACTGCGCATCCCCAAGGACGCCTATGCGGAAAAGTGGGATATTGCCGGCCTCAAGGAAGACATCATCTCCAAGCTCAATCTCGACCTGCCGGTCGAGGATTGGGCCAAGGAAGAAGGCATCGCGGAAGAAGAGTTCGAGAACCGCATCAAGGAAGCCGCGGACAAGGCTGCTGCCGAGAAGGCCGAACGCTTCGGCCCGCAGATCATGACTTACGTTGAAAAGTCCGTGATCATGCAGTCGCTGGACAATCTCTGGCGTGAGCATCTGGTCAATCTCGACCATCTGCGTTCGGTCGTCGGTTTCCGCGGTTACGCTCAGCGCGATCCGCTGAACGAATACAAGACCGAAGCGTTCGAACTGTTCCAGTCGATGCTTGCCAACCTGCGCGAAGTCGTTATCTCGCAGCTGATGCGCGTCGAGATCGTTCGCGAAGCACCGCCGGAACCGGAACTGCCGCCGATGACCGGCCGTCATATCGACAGCACCACCGGCGAAAACGATTTCGACGAAGCGAGCTGGTCCGACCATCAGCATGACGAACGCAATGTGCCTGCTGCCGAACGCGATCCGGCCGACCCGCGCACATGGGGTAAGGTCAGCCGCAACGAGGCTTGCCCATGCGGCTCCGGCAAGAAGTACAAGCACTGCCACGGCGCTTTCGAGTGATGTGAGCCGAGCTCATCATCGCATCTATCGAACAAACCCCGGCAAGCCATTTGCCGGGGTTTGTGTTTTCTAGCACACGATGGACGTCGATATGCACCGCGAGCAGTTGTATGACTTGCTTTATTTTAGATACTTCAAATATAGATGCCGTTTAGAAAATACTCACCATTCCTTGAAGTCTTGCGACCTTCGGCAGATTAGACTTTTTCTTTTTCTCTTTATAAAGAACTCCTGTCTAAGGTTTTCATGCGCCTCATGACCAACAAAGCATAGGCGTGAAAGCCGGGTTATCCGGTGCTAAACAAGCAGGTCCCAAGAGGCGTGCAAAGACAGGGTTGGCAAACAGTGCGGTTTTCGGCAGCTGAAACGGCGAGCCGGTTTCTACCCGGCAGGATCGCAGCCACGCTTCGTCCCGTGACGGAGCGGCTGGATGCCGTGCTTACGGATAGCGGACCGCAGGCAAGCGCACAGCGCTCTTCCCTCGTCGCCTTTTCCGTGCGCGTTGCGAGCGCTGCTATTGCTCTCCTGTCTCAGGTTATTCTCGCCCGTTGGATGGGGGAATTCGAGTACGGCATCTTCGTCCTCGTCTGGCTGACCATGATAATTATCGGCGATCTGGCCTGTTTCGGACTGCACACCACGATTATCCGCTTCGTACCGGAATATATGCAGCGTCAGATGTTCGGCCTCGTGCGCGGGATCATCCGGACCGGACGCGTCTTCGCTTTTGCAGCCGCTACATTCATCGCGCTTCTGGGTGCGGGCCTGCTGCTCCTGCTCAAAGACCATGTCACAAGCTATTATCTCGTGCCGTTCATCCTCGGCTTCATCTGCCTGCCAATGATTACGCTCGGCAATATGCTGGATGGCATTGCGCGCTCGCGCACCTGGGTGATGATGGCACTGACGCCAAGCTATATCGTCCGCCCACTTCTGGTTCTCCTGTTCATGATCATCGCACATGAAGCGGGACTACCTTCCAGTGCAACTATCGCGCTGGCAGTATCGATTGCCGCAACGTGGCTGACCACCGTCGGACAATTTCTGACCGTCGACCGCTCACTGGAAAAAGATATTCCCGCCGCAACGCGTGACCAGCGTCTTGGCGAATGGATGAAAGTTGCCCTGCCGATTTTCCTCGTGGAAGGCTTTTTCTTCCTACTCATCAATGTCGATGTTCTGATGGTTGGCCACGCGCTCGACCCCGAGCATGTCGCGATCTATTTTGCGGCAACGAAGATCATGGCGCTCGCGCATTTCGTCTATTTCGCCGTGAAAGCCAGTGTCGCGCAGCGCTACTCGGACCTGCTGCACAGCGGTGATCGCGCCGAATTTGCAAGCTTCGCCGAAGCGTCCGTCCGCTGGACATTCTGGCCGACGCTGTTCCTCGGCGCAGTCATTCTGCTCACCGGCTATCCGCTCCTGCGGCTTTTCGGTCCGGCCTTCACAGCGGGCTATCCGCTTCTGTTCATCCTGATCATCGGGGTGATCGCACGTGCAAGCGTCGGCCCGGCGGAAAGCCTTCTCAACATGTCGGGAAAGCAGAATATCTGCGCGCTCCTTTATGCCGTGACACTTGCTGTCAACGTTATTCTCAATCTGGTCCTGATACCACGCTTCGGCCTGACAGGCGCCGCCATTTCGACAGCTATTGCCATGCTGATGGAAGCGGCACTTCTTTCGGCAGCCGTATCACGCACCTTGCACATAACCATGTTCATTCTCATTCCACGAGACCGTACCAAGACCTCGGAGGGGACTTTGTAATGGCCGCGAAACCTTTGCTTGAAGAATCGGCGGGCGGAAATGCAGCTCACATCGTTTCGGAACTCTCCGAGAGCGGTATGGCGCACGAAGCTGTCAAAAAGCTGGAGGAAAGCCTTCACAGCCGCGATATACCGCGCAAGCTGGCCATCTATGGCGCTGCCGCAGGCTTCGAACTGCGCGACGAACTCGATCACTTGAGCAACCGGACCGTCGAACCGAATGTGTTCTTCAATGCACGGTTTCTGGCGCCAGCCATGCCGCGCCTTGAGGATCGCGAAGTTCGCTTCATGGTCATGCGCGACGAAAACGAAATCCGTAGCCGCCTGCGCTTTGTCATGCCCTATACGATCGAACGTCCCGGCTTGCCGCTATCGACGCCTGTGATCCGTGCATGGTCGACACCATTCGGACCGCAGGGCACGCCACTGATCGATCACGATGACCCTGTCGGCGTGCTGGAAGACCTGTTCGACATTCTGGCGCGCAGGCATCTCAAATTGCCTGATGTGCTTGTGCTGCCGGAAATGCGGGCTAACGGCCCGGCGGCAAAACTGATCCGTTCTGTGGCGGTGGGCCGTCAATTGCCTTTGGTCGCCATAGAGCAGAAGGAGCGCCCCTTTCTCGAGAGCGATCTGGACGGCGACGCCTATATCAAGCAAGCAATCGGTGCACACCATCGCCGGGATTACAATCGCCTGTGGCGCAGGCTGGCCGAAAAGGGCGAGCTTGCCTATCGCGTCGCCCGCACGCCCGACGATGTGCGTCACGCGTTCGAACATTTCCTGACGCTGGAAGCGAGTGGCTGGAAAGGCAAACGCGGCACCGCCATGGCCGTCGACCGGTTTCGCGCGGCTTTCGCCCGCGAGGCAGTCAACAATCTTGCTGAACGCGACTGCGTGCGCGTGCACACGCTTGAGCTCGACGGACGGGTTATCGCCATTTTGATCGTATTTACGGTTTCAGGAGAAGCCTGGACCTGGAAAACAGCTTATGACGAAAGCCTGAACGCCTGGTCGCCCGGCGTACTTCTCATGATCGAAGTCGTGAAGAACCATCTGAACGATCCGAACATCAACCGCACAGATTCCTGCGCCGTCCCCGATCATCCGGTCATGATGCGGCTGTTCGACAAGCGCGAGACAATCGAAACGCTGGTGATTGGCCTCAACCCGTCCACGGATAAGCTCGTCCGTCAGGCTGCCTCGCAGATTCATCTTTATCAGCGAACCCGCAATCTGGCCCGCATTGTGCGCAATCGCATCCGCAGCTTCACTGAGAGGAAATAGGGGCGAGTTTAAGCGACCTTAAAAAAGCCCAGAAATCGCTGTCCTGAATCTCCGATGCTGGATTATCCGGCAAGAATGTTGCGATTGCAGTTTTGCGGAAGCCCTGCGAAGCTCCATCCTCAACAGCCACTTCGGAATTTTGAAGGTTCAGGAATGCGGTTTCCACGCCCGACTATCGCCAGCGGCACGCTTTGCGTCCTGACCGCATTTTATCTCCTCGCTTTCACCAATAGCTCCTTCTGGCAGCGGCTGATCGCCTACTTTTCCGACCATCCGCAAAAGCTGGTTGTTGGGGCAGCGGCCATCCTTCTCATCCATATCGCCGTGCTGATGGCCTTCTCGGCAAAATATGTCATCAAGCCTGTTCTCATTTTCGCAATATGGGTCGCCGCAGGTGGGTCCTATTTTACGGATACTTTCGGCACGATCATCGATCGCAATGTGGTCGAGGCGACGCTCACAACGACAAAGGCAGAGTCGGGTCATCTGATAACGACGGGCTTTCTGCTGCATATCCTGCTTTATGCCGTCGTTCCCACGCTTTTCATCCTCTGGGTCCGTGTGAAACACCGGCCTTTGCTGCAAAAGCTTCTGGTCAATACTGTCTCGATCATCGTCTGCCTGGCTGTCGCAATCGCACTTATCGGCTCCGATTACGGCAGCTTCTCCTCGATGTACCGCGAACACCGCTCCGACATCATGGAACGGCTGATGCCCGGCACACCACTCAAGAGCACCGTGCAATATATCGTGCGTGACCTGAATGACAGGCAGATCGTCATGCAGCCGCTCGGCCTCGATGCAAAACAAGTGCTGCCGCCGATTGCGTCGGGCAAGAAGCTCCTGACCGTCATCGTGGTGGGCGAAACGGCACGCGCCCAGAATTTCAGCCTTTACGGCTACCCGCGTGAGACCAATCCCGAACTGAAGCAGCAGGATATCGTTACCTTTCCAAACACAACAAGCTGCGGCACGGACACCTCCGTTTCCGTGCCATGTATGTTCTCGCCCTTTCCGCGCGAGGAATATTCGAGCTCCAAGTTCCATAGCTCGGAAAATCTGATGGACCTCCTTAATCATGCCGGCGTGCAGGTTGCGTGGTACGAGAATAATACCGGCAGCAAGAGCGTTTCGGACCGCATACCGACGGTCGACCTGCAGAATTCAAACGATGCGCAATATTGCGAAGGCGGCGAATGTCTCGACCAGATTCTGGTCGACCAGCTCCGTGACCACCTGAAGAACGTAAACGGCAACGCCACCATTGTCCTGCATATGACCGGCAGTCACGGACCGTCCTATTATCGGCGTTATCCGCCAGAATTCGCCAAGTTCAAGCCTGAGTGCCGCACGAGCGAATTTTCCGATTGCACGACGGACCAGATCGTCAATGCATACGACAATTCGATCCTCTATACCGATCACATATTGTCGGAGATCATCAACGTCCTGAAGGCAAGCGAAGACCGTTTTGCCCCCGCCATGATCTATATGTCCGACCATGGCGAATCGCTGGGCGAAGATGGTCTTTATCTGCATGCAGCACCCTATTTCATCGCGCCTGACGTCCAGACACACATCCCATTCGTCGCGTGGTTCTCGCCGGACTATGCGAACGCCACCAGGCTCGACACGGCTTGCGTCAAACAGGATGCTGCCGCCCCTTCTTCGCACGACAATCTGTTCCACACGGTCATCGGCATGATGGGCGTGAAAACGTCAGCCTATGATCAGGCGCTCGACCGCTTTGCCAACTGCCGGAAAGCCAATGTCGCAACGTCGAACTAGGACATTTGGCATCGCGCGCAGATAGCTGATTATATTAGCCAAACCAATAATTTGAGCCATCCGACAAAGCGTGGTACACTTTGCCTTGGGAGAGCGCATGGACAGGCGGAAGAGGAGGTCCGCACCGGTGCAATCCGGCACTTTGAACAAGTGTCCGAAGCCCGGATAATTATAAAAGCTTCCGTCTGGCTCAAACGCTATCGCGCCCTCCCGGGGAAGGAGATGCGCTATGGAATATTTTCACTATGTCAGCACGCTGGATTACGTCCTGCTGGGCTTCATCGCCTTGCTGGTTTTCTGGAATCTGGTTGAAGCGAACTTGCGCAGATAGATGACGGCGGCTTATCTCAAAGCCGCGCAACCACATAAAGCCTGCTGCGCCTGACACGATCAGGAACGGGCTTGTTGACTGGAACGCTGCCGTGACGATGAGCGGTTGATTGAATCACACGCCATTACTTCTTACCCTTTCAGCCGTCTGTCTGAAGAGGAGTGAAAGCTGCACTTTTGAGCAATTGACCTCGTTTCGTTTAGCCGGTATATCCCAACCCGCTGTCCCTTTGAACCATATCGAACTGCTTCGGCAGAAATGTGCGGGTGTGGTGGAACTGGTAGACGCGCCGGACTCAAAATCCGGTTCCGAAAGGAGTGTCGGTTCGATTCCGACCACCCGCACCATTCATCCCACCACAAATTTTCTTGTCACGCCGCTTCGAGCGCTTGCGCCAGATCGGCAATCAGATCGTCGGGATGCTCGATGCCGATGGAAAGTCGGATCGTTGATTCCAGCACACCGATACGCTCTCTTACATCGACGGGAACGCCCGAATGGGTCATCGCGGCGGGATGGCTTGCAAGCGATTCCGTACCGCCGAGACTGACAGCAAGCTTCAATATCTGAAGCGCATTCAGGAAGCGGAATGCCGCCGCCTGCCCGCCTTTGATATCGAAGGAGAAAGTCGACCCCGCACCACTGCACTGGCGTTTGAACAAAGCACCAACGTCCGAATTCTCATCCTCAAATGGGAGATAATGCAGTTTCTCCACTTTCGGATGATCGCGCAGGAATTCCGCAATTGCCTGCGCGTTGTTGTTGGCGCGTTCCATGCGAAGTCCGAGCGTTTCAAGCGAGCGACCCAGCATCCAGCATGAATGCGGGTCAAGCTGCGTACCGATCGCACCACGCAATGCCTTGACCTGCTTTACAACAGCCTTGGCACCCAGCACAGCCCCGGCAATCAGATCCGAGTGCCCGCCAACATATTTGGTCAGCGAATAGACCGAAAGATCAGCACCGTGGTCGAGAGGCTTCTGATAGATCGGCCCAAGCAGGGTATTATCGCAAGCAATGATCGGACGATGCCCCTGCTTTTGTTCAATCTTTTCCGCGACACGCCGGATGGCGGCAATATCGACAATGCTGTTGGTCGGGTTGGCAGGCGTCTCGATCAGAATCACCGAAACACGTCCCTTGCGAACAGCCTCGTCGGCTGCCTGTTCTATCGAGGCTTCGTGCACGCCATCGGCGAAAGCAACGGCTTCAACGCCGAAATTGAGAAACGTCTTTGCAAGGAGCGTTTCCGTGCCGCCATAGAGCGGTTGCGAATGCAAAATGACATCGCCGGCGTGCAAAAGCAAACAGCGTCGTGGCAATGGCCGACATGCCGGAAGAAAACAGCGCACAGCTCTCGGTGCCTTCATAGACCGCGAGGCGATCTTCAACGATCTCGCTGTTGGGATGGTTGAAACGGGAATAGACGAGACCAGCACCGACACCGGCAGGCGGTTCCTTGCGACCGGAAACGAAATCGAAGAAATCGCGTCCGTCTTCGGCAGTCTTGAAAACGAAAGTCGACGTCAGGAATACCGGTGGCTTGACCGCTCCTTCGGAAAGCTCCGGATCGTAGCCATAATTGAGCATCTGCGTTTCGGGATGAAGCGGATGATTGCCCAACATGGTCTTTGAAGGCCGTGGCGCAGTCATGAATACCTCCTTGAGAAAATCCTCCCGTCCGTATTCGGACAGGAGGAGCTTAACAGAGGTATTCAGGAATCTTCTTGCGTTGTTATGCCTTTTAGAGAAATCGCTGCGATGCCGGAAGAGGCGCGCATAGCCGTCGATTACTTGATGACCAGCACCGGCACGGTACTGAGCGACAACACCTCAGCTGCCTGACTTCCCAGCAATAATTTGTTCACGCCGCGACGGCCATGTGATGCGATGACGATCAGATCGGCATTCTTGGCATTCGCAGCCTCGACAATGCCCTGCGCCGGAGATTGATTTTCGACATGCACGGCCTCAGCACTGACGCCGATCTCCATTGCCTTGGCTTTGGCCTTCGACAGAATTTCGGTGGCCGCTTTGGTGATAGCCTCGCGATATTCCTGAAATGCCGCCGGGCTCGACGCCCATTCAGCCGCAACCACAATGCCATAGGATGGCAGAAGCTCGGTCACGGACACGAAAATAACCTTTGCGCCTGTTTCCTTGGCCAGCGCAACGCCTTGGTCGACGCCTTTCTCAGCGAGTTCCGATCCATCGGTTGCGATCAATATGTTCTTGTACATTCATGTTCTCCTGGCTGCCTGATACCCGATGATGCGCGCCTCCCCGTCGCAACGCATTGACGCGGATCAATCAAGCTTTACCCCAAGCTAATACGCTCCCTCCCAATTATGATGGAATTTACTTCCAATTTATTCAATTATAAAGAATAAATTTCTAAACTTGATGTGCCGGGCGCACGTACCCAACTATGCTTTTGCGCAGTTTCCTCTTAAACTTTGCGCGACAAATAGGGAGATCACGCCATGAACAAGCCCCTGAACGAACCACAAGCTGGTAAGACCGCAGGCCGTGGCCGCGTTTACGATTCCATCCTCGACACAATCGGCAATACACCGCTTGTGCGCATTGACAAGTTCGCCAAGGAAAAGGGCGTGGAAGCCAATCTTCTGGCCAAGCTGGAGTTCTTCAACCCTCTGGCCAGTGTGAAGGACCGTATCGGTCTGGCGCTGATCGAAGCTCTGGAACGCGACGGTCGCGCCGTGCCGGGCAAGACAGTCTTCGTCGAGCCGACTTCCGGCAATACCGGCATTGCCCTTGCCTTTGCCGCTGCGGCCAAGGGTTATCGCCTCGTTCTCACCATGCCGGAAACCATGTCGGTGGAACGCCGCAAGCTTTTGAAGCTTCTCGGTGCCGAACTGGTTCTGACCGAAGGCGCAAAAGGCATGAAGGGTGCTATTGCGGAAGCGGAAGCCATTGCGGAAGGCAACCCGAACGCAATCATTCCGCAGCAGTTCGAAAATCCGGCCAACCCGGAAATCCATCGCCTCACGACGGCTGAGGAAATCTGGAACGACACCAATGGGGAAGCAGATATCCTGATCTCCGGCATCGGCACCGGCGGCACGATTACCGGTGTCGGTCAGGTCATCAAGGGGCGCAAGCCGTCCTTCAAGGTGATCGCCGTGGAACCGAAGGATTCACCGGTACTTTCCGGTGGCGCACCCGGCCCGCACAAAATTCAGGGCATCGGCGCAGGCTTCGCCCCGAAGACGCTCGATACCAGCATCTATGATGAGGTCGTTCAGGTCTCCAACGAAGACGCTTTTGCCAATGCGCGCCTATTGGCCCGTCTCGAAGGCATTCCCGTCGGCATTTCTTCCGGCGCGGCTCTGACCGCCGCTGTTGAAATCGGCAAGCGCCCGGAAAACGCTGGCAAGAACATCGTCATCATCATTCCGTCCTTTGCCGAACGCTATCTTTCGACGGCTTTGTTTGAAGGTCTGGAATAATCCGCACTCACACGCGGTGGCCAAAAACAAAAGCCAGAGCGGTGAACCGTTCTGGCTTTACTTTTTTAAATGCCGGTCCGTTCGCCAAGCAAACGGAGGCTTTAAGCGCTCATATCAATGGTGCGTGCGTGCGGCGCAAGCCGGGCCTGGCCCGCGCATATAATGGCGCTCGGGCCTGTAGCTCGGTGCAACGAACTCGCGGATGACATTAACGCTGTCACGCAGCTGAACAAGAATGCTCATCGTCTTCACCTTCGTCAAAAAACATGCTGTTCGGAATGGATGCCCGTCCTGTCCCGACTAACCGGGCTCTGAAACGTTGTTCATTTCCGAACATCTTAATGAAAACTTTAACAATCAAAGATGAATAAGCTCTGAACCCTTATGGTTAAGGGTAAGTTAATGGTAAGGATGTTCAAGCTTTTCCACAGGCCGCGAATTGTCGCCACAATTAGAAAAGGCCGGTTTTAACCGGCCTTTCATGTTCAAAAGTTCAAGCGCCTTACCGCGTCGGAACCGGATGCTCACCACGATAATCGTAAAAGCCGCGACCCGTCTTGCGTCCCAGCCAGCCTGCTTCGACATATTTGACCAGAAGCGGGCACGGGCGATACTTGGAATCCGCCAGCCCGTCGTGCAGAACCTGCATGATGGAGAGGCAGGTATCGAGGCCAATGAAATCGGCGAGCTGTAGCGGCCCCATCGGGTGGTTGGCGCCTAGCTTCATGGCTGTATCGATAGCTTCGACGCTGCCGACCCCTTCATAAAGCGTGTAGATGGCCTCGTTGATCATCGGCAACAGAATGCGATTGACAATAAAGGCCGGAAAATCCTCGGCAACGGTTACCGTCTTGCCAAGCGCGGTCACGAAATCGTTCGACTTGCGGAAGGTTTCCTCATCCGTTGCGATGCCGCGCACCAGTTCGACAAGCTTCATCACAGGAACGGGATTCATGAAATGAATGCCGATAAAACGCTCTGGACGGTCGGTCGTGGATGCGAGACGTGTGATCGAGATCGACGACGTGTTGGTTGCGAGAATCGCTTCGGGGTTCAGAACCGTGCAAAGCTGCGCAAAAATCTTGCGCTTGACGGTTTCGTCTTCCGTTGCCGCTTCGATGGCTAGATCGACACCCGCCAGATCCTCCATGGAATTTGCCGGACGGATAAGCTTCATCGCCGCTGCGCGTTGGTCTTCCAGCAGTTTGCCTGAGGCAACCTGACGCGCCATGTTGCCATTGATGGTGGCGATGCCCTTTTCCAGCCGGTCCGCTGCCGCATCGTGAAGAAGCACATCGAACCCGGCCAGCGCGCATACATGAGCAATACCGCTGCCCATCTGTCCTGCGCCGACCACCCCTACCGTCTTGATTGCCACAGTCATAACTCCTTCATTCAGCCGCCCCACAACAGAGCCGAGGCCGAGAGCATATGCTCTAACTTTTGTTCTTACATATTACCCCCAGCAAAACCGCTTCGCACTTTTGCTGGAAATGCTCTGTCTTTGTCTTTTCGCATTGTCCAACGCAAAACCGCTTCGCACTTTTGCTGGAAATGCTTCACTATACCAATTCTGCCCGAGACGGATACAGCCCTCATTCAGAGAAAAGCAAAACAGCGCTTTCGTATCAGAAGGCTTTCCAAATGAAAAAGCGGCGGGACTAGCCCGCCGCTTTCTGATCGATTAAAGCGCTTTTTGCAGTTCCGGCAGGATCGTAAAGAGATCGCCGACGAGGCCGTAATCGGCCACCTGGAAGATCGGCGCTTCCTCGTCCTTGTTGATCGCCACGATCACGCGACTGTCCTTCATACCGGCCAGATGCTGGATCGCACCAGAGATTCCGACGGCGATGTAGAGATCCGGGGCAACCACCTTGCCGGTCTGGCCAACCTGCCAGTCGTTCGGCGCGTAGCCCGCATCGACTGCAGCACGGCTTGCGCCGACCGCTGCACCGAGCTTGTCGGCAACCGGCAGGATCACTTCCTGGAACTTTTCGGCAGAACCGAGCGCACGACCGCCGGAGATGATGATCTTGGCAGAGGTCAGTTCCGGACGGTCCGAATCCGACAATGCATTGCCGACGAAGCTCGACAGCGCCGGATCGGCTGCTGCATTGACGCTTTCAACTGCAGCCGAACCACCCTCAGCAGTCGCCTGGAACGAAGCCGTACGAACGGTGATGACCTTCTTGGCGTCTGTCGACTGCACCGTCTGGATCGCATTGCCCGCATAGATCGGACGCTTGAACGTATCAGCCGACACGACTTCCATGATTTCGGACAACTGCATCACATCGAGAAGCGCTGCAACGCGCGGCAGGATGTTCTTGGCCGAGGTCGTTGCCGGAGCAATGATCGTGTCGTAATTGCCTGCCAGTTCCACGATGAGAGCGGCCGTTGGCTCGGCCAGACGGTTTTCCAGTCCATCACTTTCAGCGAGCAGAACCTTACGCACACCCTTGAGCTTGGCGGCGGCATCGGCTGCAGCCTTCGCGCCCTTGCCTGCAACCAGAACATCCACGTCGCCGCCGATCTGGGCAGCTGCCGTCAGCGCCTTCGCCGTCTGGTCGGAAAGGGTTGCATTGTCATGTTCGGCAATAAGAAGAATAGCCATTTATATCGTCCCTTCCGATTTCTTTAGAGTACGCCGTCGGCCTTGAGCTTCTCGACCAGTTCAGAAACTGAACCGACCTTCACGCCAGCCTTGCGGCCACCCGGCTCTTCAGTCTTCAGGACCTTGAGACGCGGCGCAATGTCGGCGCCGAAATCGGCAGGCGACTTCTCGTCAAGCGGCTTCTTCTTGGCCTTCATGATGTTCGGCAGCGACGCATAGCGCGGCTGGTTCAAACGAAGATCGACCGTAACGATAGCCGGAAGCTTCACGTCGATGGTCTGGAGACCACCATCAACTTCGCGCGTTACCTTGGCCGAACCGTCGCCCAGTTCCACCTTCGAGGCGAACGTCGCCTGGCTCCAGTTGAGAAGGGCCGAAAGCATCTGGCCAGTCTGGTTGGAATCATCGTCGATTGCCTGCTTGCCGAGGAAGACGAGATCCGGCTTTTCCGCATCGACCACGCCCTTGAGAACCTTGGCAACGCCAAGCGGCTCAACCGTTTCGTCCGACTTCACCAGGATCGCACGATCGGCGCCCATGGCAAGTGCGGTACGCAGCGTTTCCTGTGCCTGTGCCGGGCCGACCGAAACCGCGACGATTTCCGTCACCTTGCCCGCTTCCTTCAGACGGATCGCTTCTTCAACCGCGATCTCATCGAAAGGGTTCATCGACATCTTGACGTTCGCAAGCTCAACGCCCGAACCGTCTCCCTTTACACGGATCTTTACGTTGTAATCGACAACCCGTTTCACTGCGACAAGGACTTTCATCCGCGATTACCTCTTCAATGACTCTTGCAGCACGACTATGCCGCCGTGAACTCCCACCCGCATGTCAAAATCCGACATGAAAGCGGCACCAGCGTAACTTGGGTTATGACGCAAATGCGCTGCCTATCCGCCGGGAACCGGCACGAAACCTAAAGACGGTTGACGTGCACGTCAATCAGGCACAGGCCGCTATATCGATTAAAATCAATTTATTCTGACAAGAGGTCATTCCAAAACCGAGCAACCCGACACCTCCCGTTTTCATGTCGTTTACAAGCGATGCGCCATGCTTTAGGTAACGCCTCGCAATCCGGTCGCAGCCTACCCGGTCAAAACAAGGAACCCTGACTTATGAAAACGCTCGTCGTCTGCTCCGGCGGACTCGATTCCGTTTCGCTTGCTTACAGAATAGCAACCGAACACCAACTCACCGCCCTCCTCTCCTTCGACTATGGCCAGCGTCACAAAAAGGAACTGGATTCGGCCAAAGCCTGCGCCGAAAGGCTCGGCGTTCCCCACCAGATCATCGATATCACCAACATCGGTGCCAGCCTGACCGGCTCCGCCCTCACTGACAATATCGATGTGCCGGACGGACACTATGCCGAAGAAACGATGAAGATCACCGTCGTTCCGAACCGCAATGCGATTATGCTGGCAATAGCATTCGGCGTAGCCGCTGCCCAAAAAGCCGAGGCGATAGCCCTTGCCGTCCATGGCGGCGATCACTTCATTTATCCCGACTGCCGCCCCGGTTTTATCGATGCTTTCCAGACGATGCAGAACCATGCATTGGACGGTTATGCAGACATAAAACTGCTCGCGCCTTATGTGCACGCATCCAAAGCCGACATCGTTATCGACGGCGCAAAATACGGTACGCCTTTTGCAGCGACCTGGTCCTGCTACAAGGGCGGTGAACATCACTGCGGACGCTGCGGCACCTGCGTCGAGCGACGCGAAGCCTTCCATCTCGCCGGCATCCAAGACCCGACCCTCTATGAAGATGCGGATTTCTGGCGCTCGGCAATCGAGAAGAGGAACGCCTGATGTTTCGCATTACCAAGGAATTTCATTTCTCCGCATCGCATCAACTGACTGGCCTCCCGGACGATCATCAATGCGCCCGCCTGCACGGCCACAATTATATTGTTGAGGTCGAGCTCTCGGCTGACGATCTTAACCAGCACGGCTTTGTCCGTGATTATCATGAGCTGGCACCGTTCAAGCGCTACATCGATGATTGTTTTGACCACCGCCATCTCAACGATGTTCTGGGCCACGACCAGAGCACGGCTGAAACCCTTGCCCGGCATTTTTTCGAATGGTGTTATGCGCGCTGGCCGGAAATTTCCGCCGTGCGGGTCAGTGAAACGCCCAAGACATGGGCCGAGTACAGACCGTGAAGCAAATACGCATCGCAGAGATTTTCGGCCCTACGATACAGGGCGAAGGTGTGCTGATCGGTGAGCCGACCGTCTTCGTGCGAGCCGGTGGCTGCGATTATCGCTGCGTCTGGTGCGACAGCCTGCACGCCGTCGAAAGCCGCTTTCGCCACGAGTGGAAGGCGATGAGTGTTGAAGCGATTTGGGGTGAAGTGACGACACTTTCCCGAAATAAGCCACTAACAGTGTCACTTTCGGGCGGCAATCCGGCCATTCAACCGCTGGGGCCCTTGATCGAGCACGGCAAGACCGAAGGCTATCGCTTTGCACTGGAAACCCAAGGATCGGTCGCGCAAGACTGGTTTTCCGCGCTCGACGCACTGGTACTGAGCCCAAAACCACCTTCAAGCGGCATGAGCTCCGATTTCGACGCGCTGGCGGCCTGTGTCGAGGCTGCAGGCACAACGCCGCGAACGGTGCTGAAATTCGTCATCTTTAACGATGCCGATTATGCCTTCGCGAAAGATGTAGCCAGTCAATATTCCGGTCTACCGGTCTATCTCCAGCCCGGCAATCACACACCGCCGCCGCCCGAAGCACATGATGCCGCAATCGATATCGACGGCATCATGCGGCGAATGGAATGGCTGGTCGAAAAGGTAATTGCGGATGGCTGGTACGAAGCGCACGTCCTGCCCCAGCTTCACGTGCTGATCTGGGGCAACAGACGTGGCGTCTGATTAGCGGTTGGCGCCGGGCACCCAGAGAACGTCCTGCGCGCCGTTATCGTTGACGGTTCGCGACGCCACGAACAGGAAATCGGAGAGGCGGTTCATATATTGCAAAGCCTCCGCCGAAACGACCTCTCCTTCGACGCGGGCAAGCGCAACCATCAGGCGCTCGGCCCGGCGTGAAACCGTGCGAGCGAGATGCAATGCAGCCGATGCCGCCGAACCGCCCGGAAGAATGAACGAACGCAGCGGCTGCAAATCGGTATTGAGGAGATCAATATCGGCTTCCACACGCGAAACCTGCGATGCGACGATGCGCAGCGGTTCATAGGCGAGCGGCTTGCCGTCATCCGGGGTTGAAAGATCCGCACCAAGGTCGAAAAGATCATTTTGGATACGACCCAGCATGGCATCGATTTGCGCATGAGGATTATCTTCGCCGCCGGTGTGAAGGCGCGCCATGCCAATGCAGGCATTGGTTTCATCCACCGTGCCATAGGCTTCGACGCGCAGGTCCGACTTCAGCCGCCGTGGTCCGCTGGCAAGTCCGGTCGTGCCCTTGTCGCCCGTGCGGGTATAGATCTTGTTGAGCTTGACCATATTTACTGGCCAGTTTTCTGGCGGGCAAAATAGATCGCACCAACGATCAGAACGATGGCAATGAACTGCAGGAAAACACGCAGCTGCATCATCTTGTTCGAGAAATTGCCGTCACCGCCGCGCATCATGTTGCGCAGACCGATGATCAGAACGACGGCCACAGCAAACATGGCCACCATTGCCGCGCCCTTGAACAGAACGTCCATTTTATTTCCTTCCCATGCGCACCGTCCCTGACCTCATGACTGGTCGGACAGCATCCGGTAGAGCCAGCGGGCAGGCATCAGACGTCGTGCCAGTGACCCAAGTTTCGCCGGTCTCGTCACCACATAATGCGGGCGGGGACGCGGCGCCTCCAATGCATGAAGCAGTACAGCATAGACGGCTTCCGGTCCAAGCTTGTTCTTGGATTTTGTACCGCCACCTTCCAGTTTCGCCATCTGGCGCTGGTAAAGCTCGCGATGCACCGAAGCTTCCATGTCGATATTGGCTCTAGCATGGCTGGCGGCGTTGTAAGTGAAGCGCGAAGCAATCGGGCCGGGTTCAATCAGCGACACATCGATACCGGAACCTTCCAGCTCCATGCGCTGCGCAAGCATCAGCCCTTCAAGCGCAAACTTTGACGCCACATAAGCACCGCGCCATTTCATCGGCACGAGACCGAGGATCGACGAGCAATGCACGATGCGCCCATGCCCTTGCCTGCGCATGACCGGAACCAAGCGTCGGGTAAGGTCGTGCCAACCGAAGAAATTGGCTTCGAACTGCTGGCGTAAGGCTTCGACCGGCAAGTCCTCTATCGCGCCGGGTTGAGCATAAGCACCATTATTGAACAGGGCATCGAGCTTGCCGTCCGTCTGGCGCAGCACCTCATCGGCTAAGACCGCGATCGACTGCGGCTCCGTATAGTCGAGATAATGGGCTTCCATTCCCTTTGCCTTGAGTGCCGCAATATCCGCATCCTTGCGGGCGGTCGCAAAGACGCGCCAGCCTTGACTGTGCAGTGCTTCGGCACAATAGGCACCGATACCGGAGGAACAGCCGGTGATAATGATATTACGCTGTCGGTTCTGACCGGTTTGTGCCGGAGCCATATGTTCGTTTCCCGCTGCCGTTTCGCCAAGCTTGCTTGATTCGGCTCCGGTTTAAAACGGGTCCCGCCCTTGCAATCCGCAGACCAATGCTAGATTTAAGGCCTTGAAACACCGGCTGAACACTATCGAATACCGACCAAGGCTTTGAGGGACAAATCTGCGGATGCGAAAAATCAGACGTTTTCTCCGTCAGATCACCTATGATGTCATCGGTCATTTCAGTTCGGACGATGGCTGGGCCTTCGCCAGCCATATTGCCCTTTCCGGCCTGATGGCATTGTTTCCGTTCCTCATCTTTGCCACCACGCTTGCAAGCTTTCTCGGCACCAAGGAATTCGCCGATACGGCGGTGCATGTCATCTTCGATATGTGGCCGTCGAACATCGCTGCCCCAATTGCCAACGAAGTGATGAACGTGCTGACCGTGCAGCGCAGCGGACTGCTAACGCTCAGTGTCATCGCAGCCGCCTATTTTGCCTCCAATGGCGTGGAGGCGCTGCGCATCGCGCTCAACCGAGCCTATCGCGTCAGCGACCAGCGCTCGATCATTTTCTGCCGCTTGCAAAGTCTGGGCTTCGTTCTCGTCGGCACTCTGAGCCTGATGGCAATCAGCTTTCTGCTGGTTCTGGCCCCGCTTGCCGTGCGTCTTGCCGAACAATGGTTTCCCGATATAGCGCCGTTCACAGGCACGATTGCCTTCTGGCGCTATACTGTGGCAGTGGGGGTTCTGGTTCTGGCACTGTTCATGGTGCATATCTGGCTTCCAGCCGGACGGCGCAGCCTCGGCGATATCCTGCCCGGCATATTGATCACGCTCATCGCCTGGCTTGCCGCCGCAATGGCCTTTGCAAAATATCTGGAAACTTTCGCCACCTATGTAACGACCTATGCGGGCCTCGCCTCCATCATGGTGGCGATCGTCTTTCTCTATATGCTGTCAGCAATTTTCATCATCGGTGCGGAAATAAACGCCGCGATCATGATTTTTCGCAAGCGCGAACAACAACCCGAGCTCATCGACGTAAAGTAGTCAGTGCAACGCCAAGCGTCGTCACCACCATACCTGCAATCTGGATTGCCGATAGCGTTTCACCAAAAATCAGATAGGCCATGATCGCGGCGGTGCCGGGCACCAGATAAAACAACGATGCGACTTTCGACATGGCGCCTTCGCGGATCATGACGAGAAGCGCCAGAATGGCACCGATAGAAATGGCGAGCGTCAGCCAGACCAGCGCAAAAATCAGCGATGGCGACCAGATCATGACGCGTGTTTCGAAAGCAAAGGCACAGATAGCAGTCAAAATGGCCGCAGCGATATATTGCACCGCCGTCCCGGCCTTGAGATCACCAGCCGTGCCGAACCGCTTCTGCCAGACTGTGCCAGTGCTGATCGCCACCACAGCCAAAAATGCCGCCGCCAGGCTTTTCGGATCGACACCGCTGCCAGCCGAAAACTTCGGCCATACCACCATGGCGACGCCGCAGAAACCGATCAGAAGCCCTGTCCATTGCCGCCCGCTCGCTCGTTCTCCCAGAAGAATGGCCGCAATCAGCGTGGTCAACATCGGCTGAAGGCCCGCCACCAGACCGGACATTCCCGCAGGCAGGCCGTGGTGAACGGCCCAGAACAAGGCGGAAAGATAAACGCCGTGGATGAGACAACCGGCAATCGCCGCATGAAGAAGCACATCGCCTTTCGGCCAGATACTCCGGCTCGCTAGCGCCCAAAGTGTCATGATGACAGCCGCGATGGAAAAACGCACCGCCATGAAAGTAAATGGTTCGGCATAAGGCATGGAAAGCCCGGCTCCGATAAAACCGGTGGCCCAAAGCAGGACAAACATGACGGGGAACAAACGGGCGGCCATGGCAGAACTCTCACTTTCGCGGCCCGCCTTATACCGCTTTGCGGCAAACGCCTATCGCATAAAACTGATCGCAGCGTTGAATTTGCCAAACAGCCGCCCGCATTTTATGAAGCGGCATGAACATTGAACCTGAAACCATCCGCATTCTCGTCGATGCTGACGCCTGCCCGGTGAAAGCTGAAATCTATCGCGTGGCGGAACGGCACAATCTGCCGGTCATGCTGGTGGCCAACAGTTTCATTGCCATTCCCCGCGATGCGGAGCGTGTCGAACGGGTTATCGTATCGGACAAGCTCGACGCCGCTGACGACTGGATTGCCGAGAATTCGCGACCGGGTGCAATCGTGATTACCGCCGACATTCCTTTGGCCAGCCGCTCGCTCGAAAAAGGCGCTTCGGTGATCGCACCGAACGGACGCGTTCACACCCAAAACACCATCGGCAACACGCTGGCGACGCGCAATCTGATGGATAGTTTGCGTTCCGCAGGCGAAGTTACAGGCGGACCCGCTCCATTTTCGCCCAAGGACCGCTCTGCATTCCTTTCCGCACTTGATCTTGCCATCGTCCGGCTAAAACGTGCGGGTTTCGTCTCAGGTTGATCGCATTGAGGCGGTCGCGACGCCAGCACCGATCAGCAATGTTCCGCCAGCCCGATTGAAAATGCGCAGCGCGCGTTCGCTTGAGAAGAAGCGGCGTGCGCGGGTTGCCAGAAGTGCATAGGCAAAGGCATTGAGAAAAGCGAGCACGAGGAACGTGCTTTCGAAAACCAGCATCTGGGTGAGGAAATCCCGGTGCGGGCTAAGAAACTGCGGAAGAAAAGCAACGAAAAAGGTGATGCTCTTCGGATTGAGCGCTGTCACGAGCCACGCATGAACCAGCATCCGCGCCGGATGCACCTTGTCGTGTCGGGCACTGGCATGAAGTGTTCCACCAGCGCGAAACAGTTTTATGCCGAGCCAGATCAGATAAGCGGCACCTGCCCATTTAACGGTGGTGAACACGGTTGCCGACGCTGCCAGCAGCGCACCCACGCCAAGCATGGAAAGCGTCATCGCGGTAAAGTCGCCAAGGGCGACACCGACAGCCATCGGGAAAGCCGCTTTCCAACCTTGACCCAAGGCATAGGAGACGACGAGCAAGACGGTCGGCCCCGGGATGACCAGAAGCACGATGGACGCGGCGGAAAATGCAAGCCAGACTTCAAGGCTCATGGGCGGCTCCCTCTCTTGAAAAGGGAGCAAGCCACTGATTTCGTCGTTTGTCGAGGCTAAAGATTCTTTGCCGCTTCGATGAGTTTAGCCGCTTCCGGGCTATCCCAAGGTGCTGGACCGTTCATGGATGCAATCTGGCAGCCGTCCTTGTCGACCAGCAGCGTCACCGGAAGGCCGAAGGCCAGATTCTTGCGCTTCAGTTCGTTGAAGCTCGACATGGAAGCGTCCCGGTGTAGCGTCAGATTCTTGATACCAATTTCGTTCAGAAAGCCCTTGGGCTTGTCATCCGAGCCGGTGTCGATGTTGATTGCGACGACCTCGAAATCGGCCCCGCCTTTTTCGGCCTCGAGCTTGTCGAGAGCGGGCATTTCCTCGCGGCATGGCGCGCACCACGTCGCCCAGAGATTGACCAGCAGTGTCTTGCCCTTAAAATCGCCGAGAGTCATCTGCTTGCCGTCCGGGCCTGTGAAAGCAATATGCGAGACGGAAATCGGCTTTTCAGCGGCACGCATCGCCGCCACGCCCCCGGTCGCAGCTGTATCAAGTGCCTTAAGCTTATCCGCTTTCAACACGCATTGCGCCGAAGCTTCATCGCTTTCCGCTGAAACATTCGTCGAAACATTCTGGGCAACCACATTGCCAGAAGGGCGCTCCATCACGTATACCGCCCCGATACCGGCAATGACACCGGCAAGGGCGGCAAGAAGGACGATCTTGCGATTTCCCGATTTCGCCTGCTGTTCGGAATTCGCCTTTTCGTTGTCTTCTGCCATGTCGCGTTACTTCTTTCCAATATTCCGCCAAACCGTCACTCGGGGCATATGAGCATGAGCGAACAAAAATCAAGCAACCAGATGTGGGGCGGCCGTTTTGCCTCAGGGCCCGATGCGATCATGGAAGAGATCAATGCATCGATCGGCTTCGACCGCAAGCTCTATGCGCAGGATATTCAAGGCTCGCTCGCCCATGCAGCCATGCTGGCAAAGACAGGCATTATTGCGGCAGAAGACCATCGACAAATCGAAGATGGTCTGAAAACCATCCTCAAGGAAATCGAGGACGGCAAGTTCACCTTCTCGCGCAAGCTCGAAGACATTCATATGAACATCGAGGCGCGGCTTGCCGATCTGATCGGCCCGTCCGCCGGACGGCTCCACACCGCCCGTTCGCGTAACGATCAGGTGGCCGTCGACTTTCGCCTCTGGGTGAAGCAGGAACTGGAAAAGACCGCCGCCGCCCTCAAGAATCTGATCGAAGCTTTTCTGGAACGCGCCGAAGAACATGCGGCGACGGTCATGCCGGGTTTCACCCATCTCCAGACCGCGCAGCCTGTCACTTTTGGTCATCATTGCATGGCCTATGTCGAAATGTTCGGTCGCGACCTGTCGCGCGTGCGTGACGCAATCGAACGTATGGACGAATCGCCTTTGGGTGCTGCAGCCCTTGCAGGCACCGGCTTCCCGATCGACCGCCACATGACCGCCAAAACGCTTGGCTTCCGCGAACCGACCCGCAATTCTCTCGATAGCGTTTCCGACCGCGACTATGCGCTGGAGTTTCTGTCGCTTGGCGCCATCTGCGCCGGTCATCTTTCGCGCCTTGCGGAAGAAATCGTCATCTGGTCGACGCCGCAATTCAATTTCGTGCGGCTGTCCGATGCCTTTTCCACCGGCTCGTCGATCATGCCGCAGAAGAAAAACCCGGACGCTGCGGAACTGGTCCGCGCCAAGACAGGCCGTATCAACGGTTCGCTGGTCGCGCTTCTGACCATCATGAAGGGCCTGCCGCTCGCCTATTCCAAGGACATGCAGGAAGACAAGGAACAGGTCTTCGATGCAGCTGAAAACCTGGAACTCGCCATCGCCGCCATGGCCGGCATGGTGCGCGACCTGACGATCAATGTAGCGTCAATGAAAAAGGCGGCCGGTTCAGGCTATTCCACTGCGACCGATCTCGCCGACTGGCTGGTGCGTGAACTGGGGCTGCCCTTCCGTGAGGCACATCACGTCACCGGTCGCGCAGTCGCTCTGGCTGAAAGCCGCAAGGTCGATCTGGCGAAGCTTTCACTTGAGGAACTGCAGTCGATTCATCCGGGCATCACGGATGCGATTTTCGGCTATCTGACGGTCGAGAAATCAGTGAAAAGCCGTCAGTCCTTCGGTGGCACGGCCCCGCAGGAGGTGCGTCGCCAGATTCGTTACTGGAAGAAGCGCATCACCAAGGCCTGATAATCGATCAACATGACGTCATGTGGAATCATCTGTCGAACTGATGATTCCACTTTCGGGCATTATGAGTTAGACCTAGAGCATGTCTTCCAAAAGTGGGAACCGGTTTTGGAAGACATGCGTAAAGACAAAACTTAGAGCAAGATCATATATTTCGGGAACCAAAGCTGATGACAGGCCGCTCCGCCATTTCTTCCGTGCTTCTGATCGCCGCGCTTGCGGCAACGCTCGCCGCTTGCGGTCGCAAGGGCCCGCTGGAGCCGCCGCCATCCGCCGTCGTGACGGACGAACAGGGCCACACCAAGCCGAAACCGAAGGAAGACAAGCCGATCATCCTCGACAAGCTGTTGTAAGTTTCTGCTGCAGGGCATTCCCGTGAACCATTTCGAACATCGCAACGGCGTTCTTCACGCCGAAAATGTCAGCCTGCCTGAAATCGCACAGGCCGTTGGCACCCCTTTTTACGTTTATTCCCGCGCGACCATCGAGCGTCATTTCCGCGTGTTCAGCGAAGCCTTCGCCGGCATGGAAACGCTCGTGACCTACGCGCTGAAGGCCAATTCGAACCTGGCCGTGCTGAAAACTCTGGCGAAGCTTGGTGCCGGCGCGGACACCGTTTCGGAAGGCGAAATCCGCCGGGCGCTTGCTGCAGGCATCCCGGCCAACAAGATCGTCTTTTCAGGCGTTGGCAAGACTCCACACGAAATGGACTTCGCGCTTGAAGCGGGCATCTATTGCTTCAATGTTGAATCCGAACCAGAGCTGGAAATTCTTTCCGCTCGCGCCGTCAAGGCAGGCAAGGTCGCATCCGTATCGCTGCGCATCAATCCCGATGTAGATGCGAAGACCCACGCCAAGATTTCAACTGGCAAATCTGAAAACAAGTTCGGCATTCCGCGCGTCAAGGCGCGTGAGGCCTATGCGCGCGCAGCGAGCCTGCCCGGTCTCGACGTGGTCGGCATCGATATGCATATCGGTAGCCAGATCATCGACCTCGAACCCTTCGACAATGCATTCGCCCTGATGGCGCAACTGGTCAAGGAACTGCAGGCCGACGGTCACAACATCCGCCACGTCGATGTTGGCGGGGGACTCGGCATTCCCTACCGCACAGACAATACACCTCCGCCGCTACCCGTCGCCTATGCAGAAATCGTCGCCAAGCACATCAAGCCGCTGGGCCTGAAAACGGTGTTCGAACCGGGCCGCCTGATCGTCGGCAATGCCGGGCTTCTGGTAACGGAAGTGATCTTCGTCAAGGAAGGCGACGCCAAGAACTTCGTCATCGTGGATGCGGCAATGAACGATTTGATTCGTCCGACGCTTTATGATGCGTTCCACGACATCAAGCCTGTCACTTTGCCGAAGGATGATGCGCCGCGTATTCGTGCCGATTTTGTCGGTCCGGTCTGCGAAACAGGCGACTATCTCGGCCTCGACCGGGAAGTGGCAAAGCCTGCTCCAGGCGATCTGATTGCCGTCTGCACGACGGGTGCATATGGCGCGGTGCTTTCCAGCACCTACAACAGCCGTCTGCTCATCCCCGAAGTGCTGGTCGACGGCGACCGTTATCATGTCGTGCGTGCGCGCCGTACCTATGAAGAACTGCTCGCGCTCGATTCCGTACCGGAATGGTTATAGGTCTCGCGACCATAATTATTCATGGCCCACATTTATCATGGCCCATAAATCTCGGGGCAAAGCCTCGCCTTTGCCATGATGCATGTTATCCTGTCAGCCGAACCGAAATCGGCTGACGCGAAAGACGAGACCTATGACTGCCCCTAAGGCGGCCCCGCAGACAGATAGCAGCAACGACAGGAAAAACCCGCCGCGTCATGCGCGGGATGTTTTTCTGCGGCTGTTTTCAGGCGATGGCGCCAGCCTGCGCCGTCTGCGTCTGCGTGCCTTTCTTTCGATCAGCTTCGAGCGGTTCTGGCCGCTGATCCTGCCGCTGATTCTTCTCGTCGGTCTGTTTGCCAGCCTGAGCTGGTTCGGCCTGTTCGGCATGATGCCCCGTTGGCTGCATATCGGCGTGCTGACGCTATTCGGTATTGCCACCCTCATTGCGCTTTATCTGCCGTTCCGGTTTCGCACCCCAGCAGAAAGCGACGTCACAAGTCGTATCGAGGCGATCAACGGTCTCGTTCACGAACCGCTTTCCGTCCAGACAGGCCATATGGCAACAGGCGAACACGATCCATTCGCTGTCGCCCTGTGGCGGGAACACCAGCGCCGCATGGCGGACCGGCTCAAGAACCTGCAATCCGGCCTGCCTTATACGCGTGTTCCCGAACACGATCCCTTCGGCATTCGTGCGGTGGTCGCCCTGCTCTTCATGACCGCCTTCGCCTACAGCCTCAGCCCAAACAGCGGGCGCATTGCCGATGCCTTTCATATCCGTCCAAGCAATGGAACCGCCGTTGCCCGCATCGATGCATGGGTAACGCCGCCGCGCTATACTGGCCGTGCTCCGGTCTTCCTGACCACGACGAACGACAGCGAACAGGCCGCAATCAATGTACCGCAAGGCAGCATTCTGTCGGTCCGCGTGATCGGTGGCGGTTCCGAACGCCTGACTGCGACCGATGCGAAGGGCGAGCGCCGCGACGTACAGCCGGTAAACGCGAAGGAAGACCAGAAGGAGCCTGCAGAACAGGCCGTCGTCGATGGAAGCCGCAACTTCCGCTACGATTTGCAGCAGGATGAAACCATAGCGCTTTCCGGCACCGATGCCCGCTGGAAATTTGTCGTCACGCCGGATAATCCGCCAACGATCCGCTTCACGAAAGAGCCGGGACACGCGCTGAATGGCACATTGCAACTTTCCTATCAGATCGAGGACGACTACGCGCCGGTAAAGGCCGAAGGTGAGATCATCCCGCTCAACAATGATGAGGATGAGGAAGCCGCACCACTCTACGATGCACCGGAACTGCCGCTTGCACTGCCGCGCCGCGGTGTGAAGGACGCCACGACGTCGAAAGACCTGACCGAGCATCCTTGGGCAGGTGAAAAAGTTGCGCTCACGCTGGTCGTAACCGACGCCGCCGGACAAACGGGCCGCAGCGAAACCAAGATCATCACTTTGCCCGAGCGCCCTTTCAGCAATCCACTTGCCCGCGCCGTTGCGGAACAGCGCCGTATCCTCGCGCTCGATGCGACGCAACGCGATCATGTGCTCGACATGCTGTCGGCAATCACGCTTCGCCCGGACGAAACCATCAAGAATGCAGCCCATTATCTGGGTCTGGTCACGATTGGTACACGTCTTCGTCTCGCCAGGAGCGATGACGCCTTGCGCGATGCAGCGGATTATATGTGGCAGGTGGCCCTTGGCATCGAAGATGGAAATCTGTCCGCCGCCGAAAAGCGCCTGCGGCAAGCACAGGAGGCCCTGAAAAACGCTCTCCAGAACGGCGCCTCACAAGAGGAGATCGAAAAGCTTTCGGCAGAGCTACGCAAGGCGATGCAGGATTTCCTGCGGGAATTCGCCCAGCGCCAGCAACAGAATCCCAATGCGCGCCAAGCCGCTCCCGATCCCAATGCGCGAATGCTGACGGAAAAAGACCTCCAGCGCATGATGGACCAGATCGAAAATCTCGCGCGTCAGGGCTCACGCGATCAGGCGGAAGAACTGCTGTCGCAATTGCAGAACCTGATGAACAATCTGCAGATGGGACAGATGCAACAGGGCCAGCAAGGTCAGGGGCAAGGTCAGCAGGGCCAACAAGGCCAGATGCAGCAGCAGATGAACAAGCTCGGCGAACTGATGCAACGCCAGCAAAAGACGATGAACGAAACCTTCGATCTCGATCAGAAGATGCAACGCCAATTCGGTGGCAGCGATGGTGAGGGCGAATTCGGCGACAACATGTTCCCGGGTGATGACGGTTCCATGGGCGGCGGACAGCCGGGCGGTGAAACCGAAAACGGCCAGAGCGAGAACGGTCAGGGCGGGAAAGGCGATGTGCCACCCGATATGGCGGAAACCATGCGCAAGCTGCAGCAGCAGCAAAAGGACCTTCAATCCGATCTGCAAAAACTGATGGACGATTTGAAAGGCATGGGTATTGAACCCGGCAAGGATTTTTCGGATGCCGGAAAATCAATGGGCAACGCCACTGATGCGTTGGGCCGCAGCGAAGGTGCCGAAGCAAGCGACCAGCAGGGCAGCGCACTCGATGCACTGCGTCGCGGCGGGCGCGACATGATGCAGAAAATGCAGCAAGCCATGGGCCAGCAAGGTCAGGGGCAAAGTGGCGCCAATGGCAGTCGGGGAAGGGACCCGCTTGGGCGCCAGCAAGGTACCGGCGACAGCGGCCTCAACGATGACGTCAAGATTCCAGGTGAAATCGATATTCAGCGCGCGCGTGAAATTCTCGATGAAATCCGCCGCAAACTTGGTAATGCGCTGACGCCGCAGATGGAAAAGGAATATCTGCAGCGCCTGCTGAAGTTCGATTGAGAAGCAGGCCGGAGCCTTAATCCATCACACGACCGACAAAGGGCAACTGGCGGAAGGCGTGCCCAACGTCCATGCCATAACCGACGACAAAATAGTCGGGGCATTCGAAAGCCACGAAATCGGCATCAAGATCGACTTTGCGGCGCACGCTCTTGTCGAGAAGAACAGCAATGCTGACGCTCCGCGCTCCGCGTTCCAGCATAAGTTCGCGAACGAATTTCAGTGTCTTTCCAGACTCCAGAATATCATCGATCAGCAGTACATCGCGGTCGCGAACATCGCTGTCGATATCGCGCAGAAGACGAACTTCGGCGCTTGTCGTGCCCTTGCCGTAGCTTGAAACCGTGATGAATTCGACATCGGGCTCCACGCCCGCATCATGCATTGCGCGGATGAGGTCGGCTGCAAAGATGAAGGAGCCCTTCAGGATCGAAATCGTCAGCAGGTTGTGGAACTTGCGTTCAGCAATGGCCTTGGCGAGCTCGAGATTGCGACCGGCAATCTCGTCCGGGCTAAAGAGAACTTCGATTGTCTTGCCACCGACTTCGGGCATCTGCTGCTTCTCCTGATCGTTCGCTTTCGCGCAGACTTTGGCGCGATCAAAGGCGCCGGAAAGGCACGCTCTATAGCATGGTTTGAGGAAATTGCACCCCACCAGATGAAGATGCTCCGGCTTCTCCATTTCCCAGCGTTAAGATTTCATATAGCGTGACATTCATGCATCCAGACATCATCGAACTGCGATCATTTTACGACACCACGCTGGGCCATCTCGCGGAACGCGCCATTCGCATGGCGCTTGCCGGCCTATGGGGTCACGTGCCGGGAGAGCGGCTTGTCGGCATGGGCTACAGCCTGCCCTATCTCGACCGCTTCAGCGCCGATACGGAGCGGACATTCGCCTTCATGCCTGCCGGTCAGGGAGCCGTCGCCTGGCCCTCAGTAGAGAAAACGGCAACAGCGCTTGTTTTCGATGAGGAACTGCCGCTACCCGATTCCTCGATCGATCGGGTGCTTATGGTGCATGCGCTGGAGTATGCGGAAAATCCGACAGAAACGCTGAAAGAGATGTGGCGCGTCCTCGCCCCCAATGGGCGGCTCGTCATCGTGGTGCCGAACCGGCGCGGTGTCTGGGCCCGCTTCGAGCATACACCCTTCGGCAGCGGGCGACCTTATAGCCGCACACAGCTGACGACCCTGCTGCGTGAAGCGAATTTCACCGTCAGTACGGTCAGCGACGCCTTGCATTTCCCACCCGCTACGCGCCGATGGATGATGCGGCCCTGTCTGGCGCTGGAAGGCATGGGGCGGAGGCTGTGGCCGGTCTTTTCAGGCGTTCTGGTGGTGGAAGCGCAGAAGCGTCTTTATCAGGGACTGCCTGTCGCACAGCGCTCCTCGCGCCGTGTCTTCGTTCCGGTTCTCGCACCTCAGGGAACGCCTGTCGGCGGATTGCGGAAAACACCGGCACGGACCAGCAAGACAGATCGAAAGAGTTAGGGCATTTGCGCATCATCGCCCGGGAAAACGTACAGTTGCTGCGGTCTGCAAGTATTACCGAACAAGGTTTTTCTCGACTTAGACGCAATGGCGGGATATGCCGCCATCGTAACTTTAACCCATCGTAACTTTAACATTGACCTTTTGGCGGAGCCAAAATCATGACCGATACGCAGAACCTTACCCGTCCCCAGCCCAAGGCAGGCCTGCTCGATATCGCAGCCTACGTACCCGGTAAGGAACATGTGGAAGGCGTTGCCAAGGTCTATAAGCTCTCCTCCAACGAAACGCCGATCGGGCCAAGCCCGCATGCGGTCGAAGCCTATCGACACGCAGGCGAGAAGCTGGAGCTTTATCCCGATGGGCAGGCCCTGGCGCTGCGTGAGGCAATTGCCGAAACGCAGGGGCTCAACATGGCCAACATCCTGTGCGGCAATGGTTCCGACGAACTGCTTGGCCTGATCTGCCAGACCTATCTTGCTCCGGGCGACGAAGCCATCATCACGGAGCACGGTTTTGCCGTCTACAAGATCCAGACGCTGGGTGCCGGCGCGACGCCGATCACGGTGAAGGAGAAGAACGAGCGTATCGACGTGGATGCCATTCTGGCTGGCCTGTCGCCGCGCACGAAGATCGTCTTCATCGCCAATCCGGCCAATCCAACCGGAACCTATCTGCCTTTCGAGGAAGTCCGCCGCCTTCATGCCGGATTGCCGAAGTATGTGCTTCTGGTTCTCGATGCGGCCTATGCAGAATATGTTCGTCGCAATGACTATGAATCGGGCCTCGAACTCGTTTCATCCAACGAGAATGTTGTCATGACGCGCACTTTTTCGAAAATCCACGGGCTTCCGGGTCTGCGTATTGGCTGGATGTATGCGCCTCTGCATGTGGTCGATGCCGTCAATCGCATCCGCGGGCCATTCAATATGAATTCAGCCGCCATTGCCGCCGGTGCTGCGGCCATCCGCGACCGCGCCCACGTCGAAAAATCGATCACCTACAACGACAAATGGCTTGGCTGGCTGACCGAAGAGTTCACCAGACTTGGTCTTCGGGTTACGCCGTCAGTCACGAACTTCCTGCTGATCCATTTTTCGGACAATGGCGCGCATTCCGCCGACAAGGCCGACGAGTGGCTCTCCAAGCGTGGCTATATACTGCGTCGCGTCGGCGGTTACGGGTTCCCCAATGCCTTGCGCATGACGGTCGGACCGGAGGAAGCCAATCGTGGCGTCGTCGCCGCCCTGACCGAATTTTTGAAGTAGAACAATGTCCACGATCCATTTCAACAAGATCGCCCTGATCGGCATCGGCCTTATCGGCTCATCGCTGGCGCGTGTCATTCGACGCGAAAAGCTCGCCGATCATATCGCCATCGCCACACGCAGCAGTGAAACACTGAAGCGGGCCGAGGAACTGGGTCTCGGTGACAGCTACACCACCGACAGTGCGGAGGCCGTCAAGGATGCCGATCTGATCATTGTATCTGTGCCGGTTGGCTCGTCAGGAACGGTTGCACGCCAGATCGCGGCAAACCTCAAGCCCGGTGCCATCGTCACCGATGTTGGCTCCACCAAGGCTTCCGTGATTGCGCAGATGCAACCGGAACTGCCGGACAATGTGCATTTCATTCCCGGTCATCCGCTGGCGGGTACAGAGTATTCCGGCCCCGATGCAGGCTTTGCAGAGCTTTTCACCAATCGCTGGTGCATTCTGACGCCCCTGCCCGACACGAGTGAAGCAGCTCTCGAAAAGCTGAGCGAGTTCTGGGTCGCCTGCGGCTCACGGCTTGATCGCATGGACCCGCAGCACCACGATCTGGTGCTGGCCATTGTCTCGCATCTGCCGCACATCATCGCCTACAATATCGTTGGCACAGCCAGTGATCTGGAACAGGTGACCAAGTCGGAAGTCATCAAATACTCGGCTTCCGGTTTCCGCGATTTCACACGACTGGCCGCATCCGATCCGACGATGTGGCGCGATGTATGCCTGCACAACAAGGATGCCATCCTCGAAATGCTCGGGCGTTTTTCGGAAGATCTCGCCTCGCTTCAGCGCTCGATCCGCTGGGGGGATGGTGAAGCGCTGTTCGACCTTTTCACGCGCACGCGCGCTGTCCGGCGCGGCATCATCGATGCAGGTCAGGAAGTGGATGCGCCTGATTTCGGCCGTCAGGCTGCAACGCGTACCAGCGAGCAAAAATAGGGCGCATATTGCGCTACAGCGCAGGCAACCGCCCGAGCGGAATAAATCCAGCGCTGACCTTACCCTTGCGAACGGCAATCTCCATCACGGGATTGCCGTTTTCATCTTTCGGCATGGCCGAGAGAGCAAACAAAACGGTAGCGATATTGCCACCCTGCTCGGGAAACACTGTCTGACCAGCCTGCGCCAGCGATTGCGGGTTGACCAGTGTCAGCTTCACATCGGCATTAATCAGCCCGTCAGCATCGACCGAAAACGGCCCGGCTACCGAAACCATCGCTCCATTGGGCATGGACAGGAAAGCCTGATTGACGGTACCGGAATGCCCGCGCAACCGTTCATGAAAAGGAGCATCGCCCTTTGCGAGCAACGTCGCGGCATCGGACACATCGATATCCGCCACACCGTCGATTTCAGGGCTGGTGGCTGTACCAATCGCTGCCTTGGCAAGTTTCAGACCGGCAAAGCGACCATTGACCTTCAATGTGTCACCCGAGGCGCTCATGCGGAAATCCATCTGCTCAAGCGTGCTGAGCGGCACTGTCGTGGTGGCTTCGGTGCGAAGACCGACAGCCACTTCACGCGCGGCGAGCTCAATCTCTGTCGGGAACGGACGTGCCAGCCGGGTGTTGGAGGTAAACTTGCTCCAGTTGACTTCCAGCGGTTCCAGCCCCGGAAATTCGATGAAGGCGGGTCCTGTCAGATCGTTCGAGAGGGAACGTGGCGCATAGACCGGGGAACCCGAGGTGAAGCGCCCTGCGCGGAACGCCATGCCTTCAGAAGGACGCTGCCAGGAAATGCTGTCGCAGACGACATTGACGCGCAACGGATAGCCGCCCATGCGCAAGTCTTCGCATTTCACGCCGACGCCCTGAGAGGCAAGCTTGGCCATGTCGGCCTTGGCTCGTGCCTCTAGCCTGTTTGCGATATAGAACCAGCCCGCTGTATAGCCAGCGATCAAGACAAGCAGAATGACAATGAGCGCGATGGGACGCTTTCTGGACTTCGATGCGTTCATTCCAGTATGCGCCATTTCAAAAAGCCTTACATTAATCAGACGGTTGTTTCGAAGAGCCTCGCTCCGGGGTCAGACTGAACATTCCAAACCCCGATATGTTTTGCTCCTCCCGACTGTTGGCCATATTATGGCAGGAATGTGCCTTGTGAAGCGATTGAGAAGAAAAATCGAGGGATATCCGTTGATTACCGGTGGAAATCGGCGTCCACTGATCCATTATGGACACCCTTCATGACCACAGCTCTCAATGACAGGCGAATGAACGATTTCTGGGTTTTCGGCTATGGCTCGCTGATGTGGCGACCGGGCTTTGCACATGTGGAGACCGTCCGGGCGCGTCTTTACGGCTACAGGCGCAGCCTGTGCATCTATTCGCATGTCCATCGCGGAACGCCGGACCAACCGGGTCTGGTCCTGGGCCTGGACACCGGTGGCTCATGTCTCGGCATCGCTTTTCGCGTGCCTGGTGACATGACTGGCGAAGTGATGACCTATCTGCGCGAACGTGAAATGTCGAACCAAGTCTATCACGAAAAGCATCTGCGCCTGCGCCTCGCTGACGGTCGCAATGTCGATGCGGTCACCTATGTCGCAGACCGGCACCACATTCAATATGCCGGATCGCTTTCACCTGAGAGTGCCGCAGCGATCGTCGCATCTGCTCACGGCGATTCCGGGGCCAATGTGGATTATGTCGCCAATACGCTCCAGCATCTGCGCAACATGCGGGTACGCGATCATTGGCTGGAACATGTCAACGATCTCATTCACCACACTATCCAACATCAAACGGGCGGTTCCAGCGCCTAGAAACACACACCGCGCGCCTCAAAAATACCGGCGTTCAATCGCTCGGCCCTTGTTCTTGCCCGATGCAACCGCTACATCTCGGCCAATTGCCAAGGAGGCCTCCATGATCGCATTGTTCCGCACCATTGATTTGGCGCTCGATATCTACACCTATATCATTATAGCGAGTGCCATCTTCTCGTGGCTCTATGCGTTCAATGTCGTCAATTCCGGCAACCGTTTCGTGGCTTCGATCGGTGAGTTTCTCTACAAGGTGACGGAACCCGTTCTGCGGCCGATCCGCAATATCTTACCCAATCTCGGCGGCATCGATATTTCACCGATCGTCCTGCTGCTGATCATCTTCTTCATCCGCCAGTTCATGTGGACGACGCTGCTGCCGCTTTTCCTGTAAGCGCATCACTCGCAAGCCTAAAAACAAAAGCGCCCGGACATTGCCGGGCGCTGTTGTTCTAGAGCATAATCCGACCGGAGTGAAACGAGGATCGATAAGATTAAGCTTAAGATAGAAAAGTTAGAGCGCCGATCTGATCCAATCAGATCGGCGCTCTAAACGGATCGGGAAGCTGTTGCTTACTTGCCCTTGGCGCGTTCGATAGCTTCGACGATGAACTTGCGTGCGTAATCTTCGTCACCCCAGTCACCGATCTTGACCCACTTGCCGGGTTCCAGATCCTTGTAGTGTTCGAAGAAGTGCGCGATCTGCTTCAGAGTGATCTCCGGCATATCGGTATAGTCGTGAATCTTCTCATAGCGGCGCGTCAGGTGCGGCGACGGTACTGCAATGATCTTCTCGTCCTTGCCGGAATTGTCTTCCATGACCAGAACGCCGATCGGGCGAACATTGATCACGCAGCCGGGAACCAGCGGACGGGTGTTGCAGACGAGAACGTCAATCGGGTCACCGTCTTCCGAAAGCGTATGTGGCACGAAGCCGTAATTGCCCGGATAGGTCATTGGCGTATAGAGGAAGCGGTCGACGATGAGGGCGCCGGCCTTCTTGTCCATCTCGTACTTGATCGGCTGGCCGCCGACAGGCACTTCAATGATGACGTTGACGTCTTCAGGAGGATTGGAGCCGATGGAGATGGCATCAATATTCATGATGTGTCCTTTCGTGTCGGGCTCTGATAACGGGTTTCAAGGTTGCGCGCAAGAAAAACGAAAGTTCTAGAAAACGCGGCGAATTGTCGTTCCCGCAACGCAATTGAACGTGATCAGGCCGTTAACATGCTGTGAGGGTTAGGCGCCGAGTTCGTTCAGTCTTTGAACGGCAGTCGGTGGCATGGGTGGTGGATTGGGATCGCGGCTGGCGGCGACCAGAAATTCGTCGCAGGCCGTCTCGGTCGTTTCAATCAATCTTTTGAGAAATTCATCCTTCGGAAGACCTGCCGGAATTGGCGGCAGAATACGGGCGCGAATGGTTCCCGGATAACGCAGAAACTTGCGGCGTGGCCAGTAGAGGCCTGCATTGTGCGCAATAGGCAAAACCGGCAGATTGAGCGCTTCGTAAAGATGGACGATGCCATATTTATAGTGCGGTGGAGCACCTGGCGCCCGACGCGTACCTTCTGGATAGATAAGAATCTGGCGGCCTTCCGCAATAGCCTTTTCCGCGCCCTTGGTGATGGAATGCAGTGCCTTGACGCGAGAACCGCGATCGACCGGGATCATCTGCATTTTCGCGATATACCAGCCAAAAAGCGGAATGCGCATCAATTCCCGCTTCAGGATCAGCACGGGATCGTCAAGATAGGGCAGGAAAGCATAGGTATCCCAGGCAGACTGGTGCTTTGGCGCACAGATATAAGCGCCCTCAGGAATGTTCTCCAATCCTTCAACCACATAGTCGGTGCCGACAATATGCTTCTGGAGCCAGAGATTGACCCGTGCCCACAGCTTCGGCACAATCCAGGCCTTCTTGCGGGGCAGAAGAAAATAGAAAGGCGTATAGACGATCATCTGAACCAGTGTGCAGATATAAAACGCCGCATTGAACAAGATTGAGCGCAGATAGAGAAGCATCAGTCGGTGGAGACCCTGGCTAAAGCATTTTCGTTCCCGACTTCCGGTAAACGATCACGCACGAATTCTGGACTTTCTGCAGAAGTGACGGCATCGATATATCAGGAAGAACGGCCATTTCCATCAGGAAATCGTAATCCGGCAGCAAGATCAATTCTCGGTCGTTACACCCTGATTGGTCTGCGTTCCGAACAGTTCGGTCGTACCCACACGGACAGCGGCGCCAAGATATTTCACATATTCGATAAAGAGCACGCGCAATGTGTCGCCTTCGGAAACCCAGCTATGTTCGCGGCGGTCCCCGTTCACGACCGGATAGGGAATGAATTCCACATCCTTCATGCGATAGGACATTTCCAGCGTGCTGCGCGGAATATGGTAGTTGTTGGTGACCAGGATCACGCGACGATAGTTGTTGGTACGAATCCAGCGTTCGCTTTCGGTCGCGTTGCCAATGGTGTTGAGTGCCGACCGGTCGAGATCGACACAGCAATCGAAGAGACTCTGGTCGGCATGGGTCGCACGCTGCAGTGCCTTTTCATTGGTCGCCGGATGAACACCACTGATCAGAAGCCGCTTTCCTCGCTTGTCCTTCAGAAGATCAACCGCAGCCTGAATTCTGGACTGGCCACCGGTGAGAACGATGATGGCATCGGCAGGCTCATCGATAGCCGGCGGCTGCATGCTGGTGACCTTTTCACCGAACGCGACGAAGCCGACGAGAAACGCCAGAAGAATAACAAACAAAACGATGGAAACGGGCTGGAGACGTCTGAACATGCGCATCATGACAGACCATAGGAAATTGCCGGAGGCAAGTGCAAGAGATTGCAGGTGAGCGCCATTCCGGCTGCGGCGCCAGACCACATCTCCTGAAGAAAACCCGTTTGCTGTCTGCCTCTGTGCCACTGCATCGTCACTCGACCGGTGCCCGCCCGATAGCGCTTGCGGGATTCGCGTACCATCTCTTCTTCCATCATAGCCAGCATTGCGGCGAGAAGTCGGAGAAGCAGACGAAAATCTTGTCTTGAAAGCGTCTGTATCGGAAAAGGTCTTCATTCGGAGCGCACTCCCGGACCGTCCATGGTTGCAAGCTGGCGGATCACCGTCAGGCGGCTGGTCAGCATGGTCAGGAAACTGACCAGAATAATGATGACGGCAGCGCCGATATAGCCATCGCGCCCGATGGCGAAATTACCGAACATGGCGGCAGCCTGATCGCCTTCAGGTGTCGCCATATGGCTCGACGCCCACCAGGAAAACATCAGGAAGACCAGCATTGCCGCCGCGCCACCGCACAGCGCGCCTTTCAGTGCTGTGCGGAAGAAGTGCCATTCAAACTCGCGCGCCACGAATTTCGATTCCGCGCCGATGAAATGCAGAACCTCGATAATATGGCCATTGCCGGACATCGCACCGCGCGTGGCAAAGATAACAGTTAGAACGGTCGCAGCGATCACAAGCGAGAGAACGCCTGTGCCGACGAACACCGTCGTATGCGCCATGGAGACGAGACGGTCGACCAGGTGCGGTGATCATCGAAAGTCGCAGCCGGAATGGCGCGGGTGATTTCAGTCCGCATGGTTTCGAAATCAGGTGGCGCATTTTCATCGATCGTAACGACGACAAGACGCGGCACAGGCAATTCATCGATGTTAAGGCCACTGCCGAGCCATGGTTCGAGCAACCGGGCGGTCGCATCCTTGTCGATGATGCTGGTGCCTTTCACACCGGCAAAACCACGCGCGATTTCGCTGGCCTGAGCCAACGCCTTTTCCATATCCTGCCCGTCGACAGGCCGGATCTGGATCGTGGCTTCGCGAGCTATCTGGCTCTGCCAGGCAGCGGCCGAGGCGCGAACGAGCGTCACGCCGCCCATCGTCAGGCATGCCAGAAAGGTCATGATCGCGATCACGATGACAAGTGCGGTTCCCGTTACGCTGCCATCAGGAACGATGGGACTCGGTCCCTGACGCTTCCGGCGTTTGCCGATACGAACGAGCAGCATGTCCTTGAGGTCTTCGAAACGGGCCCGGATGTCATCCAGTATACGTCGCCAGGCGTTCTTTGCATCAATCATAGATGTCGAGCCGCCCATGTTCGAGGATCATGCGTCGCGCATCCACCTGCTCCATCAGGGAAAGGTCGTGGGTCGCGATAATCACAGCCGTGCCCGAACGGTTCAGCTCGGTGAAAAGGCGCAGCAGACGCTTCGCAAGCGGCGGGTCGACATTGCCGGTCGGTTCGTCGGCCAGAAGAAGTTCCGGCTGATCAATGAGCGCGCGCGCAATCGCTGCGCGCTGCTTCTCACCGCCTGAAAGAACCGGCGGCAGCACATTCATGCGGTCGCCGAGCCCGACCCAATGGAGAAGTTCCTCCACCTCATGACGATAGGTTGCCTCTTCCTTTCCGCGCACGCGCAGTGGAAGTGCCACATTCTCATAGGTGGTCATATGGTCGAGCAGGCGGAAATCCTGGAACACGATGCCGATACGACGGCGCAGAAGCGGAATTTCCGCATGATTGAGCCGCGCAACATCCTTGCCGAAAATATTGATAAGACCGCGCGTCGGCTTCAGGGCCATGAAAAGAAGGCGCATGAGCGACGTCTTTCCTGCCCCGGAAGGGCCGGTCAAAAACTGGAATGAACGCGGCGGAATATGGAAACTGACATCGCGCAGGATCTCAGGACCCATTCCATATCGCAGGCCGACATTCTCGAAACGTATCACCGGGCTGTTTCTCTTCAATTGTCCGCACGCTGAACGACGCACGGATGACATCGATATCAAATCGACCTTTATCCTCTATGGTTAATGTTGCGTTAATTCCGCTCGAACGAGCCTTAAAAAATGCGTGACCGAGGCTGCGGCCATGAAGCATTAACCATTATGAGCCAGTGTGTGGCACCGGTCGAAGGGGCGAAAAACGCAAAGGAAGATGACGGCATGATGGCGAAACAACCATCGACAGCGCAGATGTCGCGCGCGCCTTCGTGCGAAAACCATCGCACGACACGGTTTGCTTCCGATGCCGGACTGATTGAAGACGCCGAATTCGAAACCATCGTTCCGGGGTCATCACCCCGGAAATTCCTCTCGTACGGCATTCCGCAGAAGCCGCTCGCCCCACGCAAGCTGATGTCCGAAACAAGTCTTCCCAGCGGATGGCCGGGATTCGGATATTGGGTTTTCGTCGCTCTTTGCGCGACAACCGCTTTCTGGATGGCGGGCGGATATACACTGCTTGCCGGCAAACCTCTTTCCGGCGGGCAGCCAACCTTGCCGCTCATTTCGGCACTTCAGCTTACTGATCTCAAAACCAGCGTCGGAATGCATGACAAGGGCAAGATTCTGAGTGTCGGCGGCCGCATCCGGAACACCACATCCGAAGAACGCGCCACGCCGCCGCTGATCGTCATGATCACCTATAGCGACGGCAGCAAACGCGAACGCCGTCTGGCTCCTGGTGAAGCAATGCTGAAACCGGGTGCATATATCGACTTCGAAACGATGCTTCCGGCGCTGCGCGGCACCATCGAGAAAGTCGATGTGCGATTGGCCACCCCGGCCTAGCAAGGCCGATCCAAAAAACGAGCCTGGCGCCTCCGGCTACTGCCAGCAACCGAGATTACGCCCTTTGAGATTATGCGCATCGATATCGACCACAAGGCGCGGGTCTTCGCGTAAAAGAACCAGCGTCGTGCGCTGTTTGAGATCGATCTTCTGCCAGCCCGCGCATTCGGTTGGCATTGGCGTGCTGTCGATCTTCACCTTTTCCGTCCACGCAGTTGCCGTGCAGCCGGATAGCGCCGCAACAATCGGAACGACCCTAACGGCATTTAGAACAAGCCTTTGTGTTTTCGTCCCACGATGAGTGTTCAAGGCTGACAACTCCAATCTGCCCCGCGAAATCCCTGCCAATCGATCTTGCATTGGCCGGCGTCGCCCGTTCGACATCTGCGCTTATAACGTGCCGCCGCCCTTCTCCGCAATATAGCTGAGCGGGATCGACAGCTTTTAAAAAAGCCCAGCCGACCAACTCTTACTATCCATCAAAACCCAATTTAGAAGAGATATAAAAGCAAAACACGAATATACGAAGAATAGCTTTTTCGTTTACTGAAATGACGGGAAAAATCCACAGAGAACAAAAGCCTCCAATCAAGTTAAACATGATTGTCCGAAGAAAAAGACGATTATATGCTTCTTGCTAAATGATTCGCATATGGCATTTTTCACTACACCAACCCTGGGGATTTCCATGCTGAACAAATTGTCGGCTGAATTTTTCGGAACATTCTGGCTTGTTTTCGGGGGCTGCGGCAGCGCAATCCTCGCCGCAGCCTTCCCTGAACTGGGCATCGGCTTTCTCGGCGTTGCTCTCGCCTTCGGTTTGACTGTCCTGACCATGGCTTATGCTGTGGGCGGCATTTCCGGCGGCCATTTCAACCCGGCTGTCTCCTTGGGCCTCATGGTGGCTGGTCGTCTTCCAGCCAAGGACCTGATCCCTTACTGGGTTGCACAGGTTCTGGGCGCCATTGCCGCCGCCGCAGTTCTCTTCCTTATCGCCTCGGGCAAAGAAGGCTTCTCCGCCGGTGGCCTCGCTTCCAACGGCTATGGTGAACTTTCACCGGGCGGCTACAGCATGATGGCGGGCCTGCTCATCGAGGTTATCCTGACGGCCTTCTTCCTTATCATCATTCTGGGCTCCACCTCGTCGCTGGCTCCAGCTGGTTTTGCCCCGATTGCCATCGGTCTCGGTCTCACCCTGATCCATTTGATTTCGATCCCGGTCACCAATACGTCGGTAAATCCGGCCCGCTCGACCGGTGTTGCTCTCTTCGCCGATACGGCAGCACTCAGCCAGCTCTGGCTGTTCTGGGTTGCGCCACTCGTCGGCGCGGCTATCGGCGCGATCATCTGGAAAGGCCTGCTCGGCAAGGATTGATCCAGAACGACAACAATGAAAGGCCGGTTCATTCCGGCCTTTCTTGCTTTCAGGGCTCTTTTGCAATCGTCTCGAACAGAGCCGCACAAAAAATGGTTCCGATCATGGGAAGGATGCTGTAAGTAACATCTATCTTCTTGTTGTAACGCATTATCCGACGCAAAGCTGCTACGCACTTTTGCTGGAAATGCTCCAGATGTTATGAGCAATGTCCCCCTCTACCGATGCTTCTTCTGCGGATCGTTACGCAGCTTTCCGGCACTCTGCCTTCAAAAAATACTGGGGCGCCCGTTTCCTGAGCGCATTTGCGGTGCAAATCGTGAGTGTGTCAGTGGGCTGGCAGATTTATGACCTCACCCGCGACGCCTTCAATCTGGGCATGGTCGGACTGGTGCAATTTCTACCGGCCCTGTTGCTGGTTCTGGTAACCGGTGCTGCTGCCGACCGCTTCGGCAGACGCTTCATCATGGGCTTGTCACTTATCCTGGAAAGCGTGGTGACCGCACTGCTGCTCGGTCTGACGCTCGCCGGTCTGTTCGAGCCCCTGACGGTCTTTGCCTCACTCACACTTTTCGGCGTTGCGCGCGCATTTCTCGGACCCTCCTCAGCATCGCTGGTCGTCAATCTCGTGCCGACCGAGGATTTCGCCAACGCCGTTTCGTGGAATTCATCTGCATGGCAGGTGGCAACAATCGTGGGACCTGTCGCAGGTGGTCTGCTCTATGGCATTTCGCCGGTTGCAGCCTATTCCGTCGCCACGCTGTTCCTGCTGATCGGCTCCGTGCTGATCTTTTCCATTCCAAAGCCCAAACAGCACACGCTTGCCGAGCAGCGCTCGCTGACAAGCATGCTCGCTGGCTTCCGCTACATCTGGAAGGAAAAGATCGTCCTTGGCGCCATCTCGCTCGACCTCTTTGCCGTTCTCCTTGGTGGAACGGTGGCGCTGCTGCCGATTTACGCACGCGACATCCTCGATCTCGGTCCGTGGGGTCTCGGCCTGCTGCGATCCGCTCCCGGTATCGGCGCCGTTCTTACCGCCGTCTGGCTGGCCGGACACCCGATCCGCGACCATGCAGGTCGCGTGATGTTCGTCTTCGTCGGCCTGTTCGGTCTGTTCAATATTATCTTCGGGGTCTCGACCCTGACATGGCTGTCGGTCATTGCTCTGGCACTTGCAGGTGCGGCTGACATGATCAGCGTCTATATCCGTGAAACGCTTATGCAGCTTTGGACACCCGATCACGTGCGCGGTCGTGTCAATGCCGTCAACATGGTCTTTGTCGGTGCATCGAATGAACTGGGCGAGTTTCGCGCCGGCCTGATGGCTGCGGCCATCGGCGCTGTTCCCGCTGTCGTCATCGGTGGATTGGGATCAATCGCCGTTGCTGTTGCCTGGGCGGCAATGTTCCCGCAATTGCGCAAGGCCCGTCACCTGCAGGGACGGACTTGATCTCTCAAATCAGAGATGATCAGGAGGCGGACGTGCTACGATTCGCCTTGTCCATGCGATCCTGAATGGCATTCCTGTCGTCCTGCCGGATGCCGACGAGTTCGGCCACGCGCCACATTACGTCGGCCTCGACTTCGCTCACCTTGCCGTCGGCGTAGACCATTTCCCACATCAGTCCGATCAGGTCTAGGCGAGCCTGATAATCGAGCTGCCGCTTCAGAACCGAAGTGAAATCCGAAAGGTCAATCGCTTCCTGATCGGCTTTTTCCGCTGCCTGGATGAGTTGTTTCAGACTGTCGCCTTTAAGGCCATATTTCTGTGACAGCATCGAAGAAAGCTTCTTACGCTCGCTTTCCCGCGTTTCGCCGTCGGCATCCATGATGTGATAAAGCAAAGCGGCGGCGGCCAGTCGTGGATCATCATTGGAAAATTTTTCGCTCCGGTCACGAAAACCGCCGGCCGGGAGTTCTTTTAAAAAATCCAGAAGACGATCGAACATTCACCCTCGCTGCCATGTTTGCGACTTGCCAGCCGTTACGGCGATTCCGGCATCTTTGTTAGCAACATCGAAGGTAACGAGCTGAATGCGCCACGCAAGACGGTAAACAGTCTTGCGCAACCGTTTACCGTCCAAGAGATGGGCTGCGTTGTTTTTCGGCAACGATTTCTCGGAAGCCTGATCAGAAAAGCCTCAATCCACTCTGGGCTTTTTGTGAAGATTTGTTTTCGTCAACACCCGGATCGTCCACCACCAGATGCGCGCGACGCGGCTCGTCTTCCCTATCGTCATCAGTCGCGACCACATTTGGGACAGGCGACTTCACCTCCTCGACCTTCTTTACCGAAGGGGCTGGCGATACCTTGACCGGCTCGGCGGCGGGCACGATGACTTCAGCTTCCTCAACATCGCGAACAGGCGACTTTCTCTCCACGACGGCTGATGCATCCACTACGCCAGCCTTGTCTTTCGGCTCTGCAAGAACCAGCGGATTGCCCGACTTTGCTTCCACCGGGCCTTTGATTTCAGGTTTTTCCGCTTCAATGGCTGGAGCAAGTTCCACGACGGGAACCTTCCACTCGAAGCTGTTGAGGCGTCCCGTAACCGGCGATACAGGCGACCATTGTTCTGAAACATAACCGTCGGCGGTCCAAGCGGGATCACGCGGCGCTTTGACGGCTCGCGCCAGCCATTCACGAACCTTACCCTGATCGCCCGTTTCAGCTTCTTCAATATCGGCCAGCAACAGATAGGCGCTTTCGCGCGGCGAAGCACGCAGAACCTGCTCGGCACTGTCACGGGCAAGGCGATAATCACCCGCCTCATAGGCAGCGCGCGCCAGCGCAAGACTGCCCTCGGCATTGTTGGATCGCAGCGATACGAGATGCTTTGCACGCTTCAATCGATCCTGTGCCGTATCGCCGGATCGTGCATAGACATAGGTTGAGGCAATGTCAGGATGCGGAAACCGCTTCCAGGCCGCTTCCAGAATTTTCGAACCTTTTCGCATATCGCCATCGGAAAAAAGCGCACGCGCGGCAACCACGGCAGCAGGCACCAGATCGGGTGTCAGCTTGTTTGCCTCCAGCGCCAGCGCCTTTGCCTGCGCATGATCAACATCGGCGACTGCCATCGCCTTGGCGGTCAAAAGTGCGGCGCGTTCTTTCTTCACCACATCCTTGCTATGGGCGAGTGCCTGTTTGCGTGCATCGACAAGCTTCAGCGCCGCATCCCAGTCGCCCTCGGCACAAAGCTGGCCCATCATGGCTGACGAGGCCCATTCAAGCTGCGGCGCTTGGCTCGCGGCTTCGGCGGCATAATGGCGTGCGGCATCGAGAGCGCCAACGCGCTGGGCTTCGATGTAAAGCCCGCGCAAACCGAGCAACCGTGTCTCGGGATCATCCACCATCGCTTCGAAGCCTTTGCGGGCATCTTCCGTGCGCCCTTCCAGCATAGCGGTCTGCGCTTCGAGAAGCTTTATCAGCGGCTCCTGATCGGAACTCAGCAATTTGCCGGCCTGCTTGGTCATGCGGCGCGCTGCTTCCGCATCGCCGGCCCCGGCTGCAATCAATCCGGTTGAAAGCGACTGATAACCACGATCACGCTTGCGCGCACGAAAATGCCTGCGCAGCGTGTAAGGTGACTGGATGATGCTCTTGACCAGCCACCACAGGATCAGGATGGCCGCGACGATGGCAACGATCCCCGCAACAGCGGTTATCAGCGGTACATTGTAATGATTGCCCGCAAAAGTGACATCAAGTTCACCCGGACGGTCCGCAAGCCAGGCAAAGCCGAAACCAAGCGCGGCAACGACGACGAAATAGAACAGGACACGCAGCATCGGCCCGCCTCCTACTGACCGGAAGAGGCCGGAGCCTCGCCGGTTTCACCCATAGACGACTTGGGTTTCAAGCTGTCGGCAACGAGGCGCTGCACCAGTGCATCAGCGTCACGCCGCGCCCGAATCTGATCAGCGAATTCCTGCGAGGTAGCCTTGGCATCAGCAGGCAACTGTTCCCATTCGCTGAGAGCACGCTCCAGATCACCCGCCTGCAAGGCGGCCTCCATTCGGGCCGTGATCGGTCCGGCACCAGTGCCGGTGACATTGCCCGCAACCGGGCGCACGCTTACCAGTCCTCTGGCGCTGGCGACAAGCTGATCCCAAATTCCGGCATCGGCAGGCAGCTTGTTTTCCGTCGCGACGATCCGGTTCGCAACAGCACCGAACCACGCATTCAGGTCGGCAACGGTCGGAACGCCCTTGTCAGCGTGGGCGCGCAGCTGTTCGATGGATGCCTCGTCCGGTGCAACCGAAGCGTAAGTGTCCAGTTCCGCCTTGAAAGAACCACCACGATCAATCGCCGTTTTCAGCGCATTGGCCGCTATAAGCGCCGTCGCATCGGGCTGGCGTGAAGCCTGGGTGACCTTCTCCTGCAAGGAGGTCAGTTTCGATTCGAGCGATGAAATCGTGCCGCTGTTTCCCGAAACTCCGGCTGTCGCCTCATCCGCCCGGCTCTGTGTCGCTGAAAGCTTGCTTTCCAGCGCGTCCAACCGCTCGGTCAGAGCAGTGGTATCGACTGCCGCGTCCTGCTCAGCCTCTTTCGGCAAGGCGGCAAATTGCTGCTGAAGATCGGCGAAGGAACCTGCCACCGCCTCTGCCTTGATCTCGGCTGCCTGAACATTCTTTTCCAGAGCCGCAAGCTGCGCGCGGCTTGTATCGTCAAGCGGCGCCGGCGTCGGATTGGTCCGCAAGTCGGCGATCTGCTGTTCCATATGCGCAAGCTGTTCCGCTGTCACTCTCGCGCCCGGAGAGGGGATAACATTGCCCCATTGCAGCGCCAGCAAACCGCCAAGCCCGATTACACCACCAGCAATACCGGCCAGAAGATGCGACGCGCCCGCACCGCTCTTTTGAGCAGTCTGCTGGGTTTCCGGTTTCACGCCCGAGGTAAAAGGTGGTTTGGTATAAGTCGAACTTTCCGGCGTTTCCGTCTTCACGGTCTTTTCGGCAGTCGTCGCTTCGGGTTTGGGTGATACAGGCTTCGGGGTTTCAGATTTTGAGAAATTTCCCACCGGCTCCGCATCTGGCGTCGCCTTCGCCGGTTCGTCAACCCGCTTCACATCCGATGGATCAAGATTGATTGTCACAGGATTACGGGCCGATTTGGAGTGTCGCGGAGTGCCGGGTTTCGCCATGGATCCTCTCGTAAATGCCGATTGGTTGCCTCAAACTCTAACAGATAAAATCGCCAGATGAAGGAAGGTTGCGCCGAAATGAGTCAAAGTTTGGCAAACAGCCGGAAAAGTCCGCCTTCATCCGGATGGTCTGCGACAAGCGCATTTGCCCGCCAGAGCGACGGCAACCGGTCGGCCACACGGGCAGAAATGCATAAAAACCGCGTTTTCTCGTCAAAAGGCGGCGCGATTTCATGCATCGCTTCGACGAAGCTCGTCGCGGCAACGCCGGAATAGAGCATGACCGCGACAAAAGGCGCGCCGTCAAGCACATTCCGAAGTGCTGACGCAGAATAAGGAATTGTCTCCGTGTCATAGACATCGGCAACATGCATATCGAGTTTGGCGGCCTGTATCTCGTCCTCGAACACCGGTTGGCGCACCCGTCCGGCGAGATAAAGAACACGGGATTGTTCGGGAAGATCGCGCCGCATCGTCGCTGCAAGACGAACCGCATCACCGCCCCCGTCGATCACATGACCGAACCCGGCCTTCTGCGCTGCCTGCGCTGTTCCCTGTCCCACAGCAAAGAGCGGCAGGCCAAGAAACGGCTTCAGCCGTTCCGTGTCGATATGGTGAAAGGCATTGGCGCTCGTCACTGTCAAAGCCGCAAACGGGCCATCGGGCAGAGCAAAGGAAAGCGCAACGGTTCGGCTCAGTGGAAGGAGAACCGGCTCATAGCCTCTCGACGCCAGTTTGGCGGCAGTCTCGGAGCCAGCCGGCTGTGGCCGCATCACCAGAACGCGACCAAGAGATGCGATTTGTGCTGGCCCCGCCAAATCTACTCCCAGCCCTCGAAGAATTGGGGACCAGCCTTCGCGCGCAGATGCTCCGCGGCTTCTTTGCCAAGAACGGCGGCATTTGATGCCGGACCTTCCGTCCTTATCTCGTGCGCTTCAGACCCGTCCGGCTTCAAAATCATGCCGTGAAAGGAAACCGTATCGCCGTTCACGGTTGCAAGACCGGCAATCGGCGTGCGGCAGGAACCGTCAAGGGCAGCCAGAAATGCCCGTTCGCAGGCAAGTGCAATACCAGTCTCGCGATGCGCAAGGGGCGCCAGCAGCGTGTCGATACGCGTATCGCCGATACGGGTCTCGATGCCGATGGCACCTTGTCCCGGCGCAGGCGGGAAGCTTTCCGGATCGGCCAGGTCTGTAATGACATCGCCTAGCCCCAGACGCCGCAACCCCGCACAGGCGAGAAACGTCCCGTCGACTTCTCCGGCTTCCAGTTTGCGAAGGCGAGTATCGACATTGCCGCGGAAAATCACCACTTGAATGTCGGGACGAAGACGGCGGATCAAAGCCTGACGACGCAATGATGACGATCCAACAGTTGCACCCTGCGGCAGATCGATAAGGCGGGAGGCCGTACGACCGATAAAGGCATCGCGCGGATCTTCGCGCTCAAGGAAAACAGAAAGATGCAGACCATCGGGCAGAACCGTCGGCATATCCTTGGTCGAATGGACCGCAAGATCGATTCGACCATCCGTCAGCGCCTGCTCGATCTCTTCGGTAAAAAGCCCCTTGCCGCCGATCTCGGAAAGCGCGCGATCCTGAATACGGTCGCCCGCCGTCGACATGGGAATGATTTCAATGGCTTCTTCCGGCAGACCATGTGCCTCCATAAGGCGGCGACGCGTCTCGTAAGCCTGGGCGAGAGCAAGCTTGCTGCCCCGCGTGCCTATCTTCAACGTGCCATTCTTTAAGGATGCTGTTTGCATATTGCGTCGTCCATGGTACCGGATTTTTTCAATGAATTATGAGACAGGCAGGGTCTAACCGCAAATGCGCATTCTTGGAATAGAAACAAGTTGCGACGAAACAGCCGCCGCAATCGTCGAACGTGACGATCAAGGTGAAGGACGGATTCTGTCCAATGTGGTTTTGAGCCAGATCGCCGAGCACGAACCCTATGGCGGTGTGGTGCCGGAGATTGCCGCACGCGCCCATGTCGAAGCGCTGGACCGGCTGGTTGCGCGCGCGCTCGAAGATGCCGACATGAAGCTTGCCGATGTCGATGCGGTGGCCGCCACGGCAGGACCGGGGCTGATCGGCGGACTGATCGTCGGGCTGATGACCGCCAAGGCACTGGCCATGGCGGCACAGAAGCCGTTTTATGCCGTCAACCATCTGGAAGGCCATGCATTGACGGCGCGTCTGACCGACAGCCTGCCGTTTCCTTATCTGTTGCTGCTCGTTTCCGGCGGTCATACGCAGATGGTGCTGATACGCGGTATTGGCGACTACGAACGCCTCGGCACCACTATTGACGACGCGCTGGGCGAAGCCTTCGACAAAACGGCAAAGCTTTTGGGTCTGCCTTATCCGGGCGGTCCGGCAGTCGAACGTATGGCGCTTCAGGGCAATCCGAAGCGATTCGCCCTGCCGCGACCGCTGAAGGGCGAAGCACGGCTCGATTTTTCCTTTTCCGGTCTCAAGACGGCAGTGCGCCAGACGGCAACAGAACTGGTTCCATTGTCGGTGCAGGACGTGGCCGATATTTGCGCCTCTTTCCAGACTGCAGTCGCCGACACGCTGTCCGACCGGGTGGGCCGGTCACTTGAACGTTTCAGAAACGAATTTCCCGATTGCGAAACACCGGCGCTTGTCGTTGCGGGCGGGGTCGCGGCCAACAAGACCTTGCGCGCCGCGCTCGAAACTCTTTGCGCCCGGCACGGTTTCAGCTTCATCGCTCCGCCGCTCGATCTATGCACCGACAATGCTGCAATGATTGCCTGGGCCGGTGCCGAACGGGCCGCAACGGAAGCTCCTGATTCGCTCGATCTTGCACCGCGCTCGCGCTGGCCGCTTGACGAGAAGTCGGCTCCGCTGATCGGAACCGGACGACGTGGAGCCAAGGCATGAGCGAAAAGACTAGCAAGATTGCTATTCTGGGTGGTGGTGCCTGGGGCACGGCCCTTGCGGCTATGGCATGCAGCCGCGGCCATGATACATGGCTTTATGCCCGCGACGAGGCGATGGTCGAAGCCATCAACCGGACACACCGCAATCCGCGCTATCTGGGCGAGATCGACCTTCCCGGCGCTATAAATGCAAGCACGGACGTGGCTGCTGCCGCCGAACATGCGGATGCCGTTCTGGCCGTCATTCCCGCGCAGGCCATGCGCGCCGGGCTTTCGCAGTTGAGCAGTCTTATTCCGCAAACCGCACCCGTCGTGCTCTGCGCGAAAGGGATCGAACGCAGCACCGGACGGCTGATGTCGGAAATCGTAGCCGAAGTTCTGCCGAACCATCGGATCGCAGCGCTATCCGGTCCGAGTTTTGCAACAGACGTCGCCAGAGGGCTTCCGACCGCTGTGACGGTTGCCTGCGAGGAAGCAGCAATTGCCGATCGGCTCGCAGCACTTCTGTCCGGTCCAGCCTTCCGATGCTATTCGACAACCGATCTAAAAGGGGTCGAAATCGGCGGTGCCCTGAAGAATGTCCTCGCTATTGCCGCCGGTGCTGCCGTCGGGCGCGGGTTCGGCGCAAGCGCACAGGCTGCTCTCGTCACGCGCGGGTTTGCGGAACTCCGCCGCATCGGTCAGGCCATGGGTGCCAGACCCGAAACCATCATGGGGCTTTCCGGTCTCGGCGATCTGATGCTGACCTGCTCTTCGTCACAGTCACGCAATTACTCCTACGGGCTGGCACTCGGACGCGGCGAGGATCTGACCAATCGCCCGCTTGCCGAAGGCGTAGCGACCGCACCGATTGCCGCCGAACTATGCCGCAAACATGCTATCTCCGCACCCATCATCGATGCGACGGGAGCACTGCTTGACGGCACCATCACCATTGACGAAGCCGTGACGGCTCTGCTCAACCGACCACTCAAAACCGAGGACTAGAGCGTGATCCCGAAGGTGGGAACCGGTTTTCGGACAAGATCATGCTCGAACGGAAAGGATAATTGACAATGCTTTTTGCTCTTCTGTGCAACGACAAGCCGGACCATCTGCAAGTGCGCCTCGATACGCGCCCTGCACATCTCGACTATCTCAAGGGTCTTGGTGACGGGCTGAAGTTCGCAGGCCCCTTCCTCGGTGAAGACGGCAAGCCAAACGGCAGTCTGGTCGTTGTCGAAGCTGCCGACAAGGCCGCAGCAGAAAAGATCGCTGCCAACGATCCTTACGCACTGGCAGGCCTGTTTCAGAACGTAACCGTGCGTCCGTGGAATTGGGCGATCAACAATCCCGCCAACGCTTGAGGCTCATGACTGATGGCTTACTGGCTGTTCAAATCCGAACCGTTCAAATGGTCATGGGAAATGCAGAAAGCCCGTGGCGAAAAAGGCGAGCAATGGGACGGTGTGCGCAATTATCTGGCGCGCAACAACATGCGTGCCATGAAACTGGGCGACAAAGGCTTCTTCTATCATTCCAACGAAGGGCTGGAAGTCGTCGGCATCGTCGAGGTCTGTGCGCTGGCGCATCATGACAGTACGACGGACGATCCGCGCTGGGAATGCGTGGATATCAGAGCTGTGCGCGACATGCCGAAGCCGGTAACGCTGAAAGATGTGAAAGCCAATCCGAAGCTAGAGAAGATGGCGCTCGTCACCTCGATGCGTCTTTCGGTGCAGCCAGTGACGGAAGATGAATGGATCGAAGTCTGCCGCATGGGCGGACTGGACGCAAAGAGCGCTTTGGCATGAGCATGTCTGCATCCCCAAACCGGTTCCCGCTTTAGGGAGACATGCTCTGATGCTCGATCCGGCACATAAAAGCGCGCGTGATTTCATTCTGGCCAATACCAGCCTGCAAGCGCCGCCGCACGTGCCGGAAATTCGTCTGCATCTGGCCGATGAAGCGCACGACCTCTGGCACAAGACCGAGGAAGAGCTTGCTACAATCGGCCTGCCACCGCCCTTCTGGGCTTTCGCCTGGGCTGGTGGTCAGGGTGTGGCACGCTATATCCTTGATCATCCAGAAACGGTGAAAGACAAGACGGTACTCGATTTTGCATCCGGTTCCGGCCTTGTCGCCATTGCCGCCATGCAGGCAGGGGCATCAAGCGTGCTGGCATCGGACATCGATCCCTTCGCGCTTCCCGCCATCGAGATCAATGCATCGGCCAATGGAGTGTCGGTTGCTCCCTCTCTGGATGACCTCATCGGCAATGACGGTGGTTGGGATGTGATCCTGGCAGGCGATGTCTTTTATGAAAAGCCGCTCGCCGAGCGGCTCATTCCCTGGTTTGCAAAACTTGCCGAACGTGGCGCCCGTATCGTCGTCGGCGATCCGGGACGCGCCTATCTCCCGAAAGACCGGCTGCAACAACTTGCCGTCTATACCGTGCCTGTTACCCGCGCCCTTGAAGACGCTGAAGTGAAGCGAACGACCGTCTGGGCGTTTATTTAAGCAAATTTCTTCGCACCCGCCACACACACGACGACCACCGCTGCCGTCGCAACCATACCCATACTGACGGGTTCCCCCGCAATACCGGCAGCCAGCATAAGGCCAAAGAAAGGCTGGAGAAGCTGTAACTGGCCGACAGTGGCGGCACCGCCCTGCGCAAGGCCGCGATACCAGAAGAAGAAGCCGATCAGCATCGAAAACAGCGAGACATAGCCGAGGCTTATCCAGGCTGGCGTGCCGATGCCTGCCCATGTCTCCGGACGCGTCAAGACACTCAGCGGCAGCATGACCGGCAGCGAGAACACCAGCGCCCAGCAGATAACCTGCCAGCCGCCGAGCCTGCGCGAAAGCTGCGCGCCTTCGGCATAGCCCAGACCGCAGACGATAACGGCAGCGAGCATCAGCACGTCACCCAGAAGCGTGGACTGGCTTCCCTGCCCATAGGCATAGGAAGCGACAATGAGGCTTCCAACCACTGAAAACAGCCAGAACATCGGGCGCGGATGCTCACCACCGCGCAGGACAGCGAAGATTGCCGTGGCGAGCGGCAGCAGTCCGATAAAGACAATCGCATGGGCAGATGTCATGTGCTGAAGGGCAAGCCCCGTCAGAAGCGGGAAACCGACGACCACGCCAAGCGCCACCACAATCAACGAGATGGCATCGTTCCGGCGGGGAAAAGGTTCCCGAAACGCCAGCAGAAGCGCCATGCCAAGCAGTCCAGCGATAGACGCTCGCGCCATTGTCAGAAACGTCGGATCGATATCGATCACCGCCAGCCGCGTTGCCGGCAGCGAGCCGGAAAAAATCAATACGCCCAAAAACCCGTTGACCCATCCGGCGGTCTTATTCCCAACATTCTCACGCATAGTGTCTTTTCGACTTTCTCTAAAATCGTATAAGGATTCGTGAGACAATGCCGTGGAACTGCCCGAATAATCAGAGACAGTTTCGGGACAATTCTGGCAAACTGTACTGGTACAAGGGATAGTACAGATGATTTCGACGGGCCTTCTGCGCAGCCTCGAAGCTGTAGAAGCCGCTTACGCAAGCGGAGAAATCGAGCGTGGCGATGAAAACGCCACCGCCGACAGGACCCCGCTCGTTGAAAAGGTGATGGGCATTATTCGCGGACGCATTACGGCGATGAGCCTTGCGCCGGGTGCACGACTACCTTCCATCCGTCGCCTCGCCGAAGCGATGAATGTCTCGAAATCCACTGTCGTCGAAGCCTATGACAGGCTGGTGGCGGAAGGCATAATCCAGTCGCGCCGCGGTGCCGGTTTCTATGTTTCGGAGCGCGCTCGCCAGCCATTTTCGCTGGCCACCAACACACCGCACAAGGAACGCCAGATCGATCCTTTCTGGGTCATGCGACAGTCACTTGAGGCAGACGACACTGCACTTAAACCGGGGTGCGGATGGCTACCCGACACGTGGCTTCCACAGGAAGCGATCCGCCGGGCGATGCGCGCGGTTGCTCGCGACGAGGGGAGCGATATTGCCACCTATGGCGAACCGCTCGGGTTCCGCCCCCTGCGCCAGCACCTTGCTCACCGACTCGGTGAACAAGGCATCGACGTTTCGAGCGGAGAAATATTGCTGGCCGATTCCGGCACGCAGGCCATCGACCTGATCTGCCGTTATCTGTTGCAACCGGGCGATACGGTTCTGGTCGATGATCCCTGCTACTTCAACTTTCAGGCCGTGCTTCTGACACACCGTGTAAAACTGGTCGGGGTGCCCTATACCCATACCGGCCCGGACCTCGAAGCCTTTGCGAGAGCAGCCAGCGAACACGCTCCGAAACTCTATATATCCAATGCCGGATTGCATAACCCGACCGGCGGTTCGATGACGCCAGCCACGGCCCACCGGCTGCTGAAGCTCGCCGAAGCGCATGGCGTCACGCTGGTCGAAGACAATATCTTCGGCGACTTCCACCCCTCGCCTACCCCGCTTCTTGCCGAACTGGACGGGTTCGACCGCGTCCTGCATGTTGGCAGTTTCTCCAAGACGCTGTCCGCCGCAGCCCGCGTCGGCTATATCGCCGGACGTCGCGACTGGATCGACGGGCTGACCGACCTGAAGCTCGCCACCAGCTTCGGGGGCAATGTGTTGTCGCAACAGATTGTGCATGCGCTCTTGACCGATGGTGCCTATCGCCGCCACGTGGACAGCCTGCGCGCCAAACTGGCCGATGCGATGACACTCATCGCCAGCCGCCTGAAGGCAGAGGGCCTCACGCTGTGGACCGAGCCGCAAGGCGGCATGTTTCTATGGGCCGAATTGCCCGCTGGGCTGGACTCCGGCCAGATTGCGCGGCATGCTCTGGACAAAGGCGTCGTGCTTGCGCCCGGCAACGTCTTCAGTCCGTCACATACGGCCAGCCGTTTCCTGCGCTTCAACGTTGCGCAATCGCTGGAGCCATACGTTTTCGCTGTGCTGCGCGATGCGATGAGAGACGCGCGCACCAAAACCGACAGCTGAAAAACTCCCTCAACATTAGCACTCCCGTATCGAAAACAATTTCAAGCAAAAGAGACACAGTCATCCGGACGGCTGCGGTTATACTCCTGCGACATGTCTTTGGAGGAGACATCGCGCATTTCTTCGTCAGTTCGGTGTCGAAAGACATGCCGTCATGACGATCCAGCGCAGGGAGAACGGAGAGAGCAGGCTGGCGATATATTCGCGCCTGCTGGGAGGGAGTAGCATTGAATACGCACCAGTCCGGGGCGGATACGCTTTCGCGTCCCGAAGATGAAAAACTATCTGTCGCTGCCAATCTGGCATATGGTTTTCAGCATGTGCTGACCATGTATGGGGGCATCGTGGCAGTTCCGCTGATCATCGGTCAGGCGGCTGGTCTCAGCCCAACCGAAATCGGCCTCTTGATCACCGCATCGCTTTTTGCCGGTGGCGTTGCCACCGTCCTGCAAACCGTCGGCATACCTTTTTTCGGCTGCCAGCTGCCTCTGGTCCAGGGCGTCTCTTTTTCGGGCGTCGCCACCATGGTAGCCATCGTCACATCGAGCCAGACCGGTGAAGCCGGCTTGCAGGTCGTGCTGGGGGCCGTCATTGCGGCAGCCGTCATCGGCCTTATCATCACGCCAATATTCTCACGCATCACGCGTTTCTTTCCGCCGCTCGTCACCGGTATCGTCATCACCACCATCGGCCTGACGCTGATGCCTGTTGCGGCGCGCTGGGCAATGGGCGGAGACAGCAACAGCCCCGAATTCGGCAGCATGGCCAATATCGGGCTTGCAGGCCTCACACTGGTCATCGTGCTCATTCTCAGCAAGATGGGCAATGCCACGATTTCGCGACTTTCGATCCTGCTCGCGATGGTCATCGGAACCTTTATCGCCTGGGCGCTCGGCATGACCGATTTTTCGCGGGTGAGCGAAGGTTCAATGGTGGCGCTGCCGGAAATCTTCCACTTCGGCATGCCGGTATTCAGCCTCGCCGCAACGCTCTCTATGTTCATTGTGATCATGGTCACGCTCGTCGAGACTTCTGCCGATATTCTGGCGGTCGGTGAAATCCTCGGTACGAAAGTGGATTCGCGACGTCTCGCCAACGGCCTGCGCGCGGATATGCTTTCAAGCATCCTGTCGCCGGTTGTCGGTTCCTTTACGCAAAGCGCCTTCGCACAGAATGTCGGCCTTGTCGCTGTGACAGGCGTGAAGAGCCGTTATGTCGTGGCAACTGGCGGGCTGATCCTTATCACCCTCGGCCTCCTGCCGGTGATGGGTCGGGTGATCGCCTGCGTTCCTCCGGCAGTTCTGGGTGGAGCGGGTATCGTCCTGTTCGGCACGGTGGCTGCAAGCGGCATCCGCACACTCGCCAAAGTGGACTACGAGAACAATATCAATCTCATCATCGTGGCAACCTCGATCGGCTTCGGTATGATCCCGATCGCCGCACCCCAGTTCTATCATAACTTTCCAACCTGGTTCGAAACCATCTTCCACTCCGGCATCAGCTCGGCAGCGTTGATGGCCATTGCGCTCAACCTGATGTTCAATGAAATCAAATTGGGCAACAGCAACCAGATGTCAGTTTTCGCGGAAGGTACGGAACGCATCATCCGCCATCACAACATCTCGGAGCTGCATGACGGAGATTATTTCCTGAACGGCAAGCTCTACGATGCCAAAGGCAATGAAGTCAGGGTCGTCGCTGCTGCCGCCGCACACTGAGACGATTATCTCAGGACACGGATCATGGTTCGGTCCGTCAGATGAGGCAGGAGGCGCGCCATGTCGGCGCGCCTCAATGCTATGCAGCCTTCTGTGGGCGTATAGCCGGGTCGGGCAAGGTGAAAGAAGATTGCACTGCCGCATCCGCGACGGCGTGGCGCAATATTCCAGTCCATGACAATGCAGACATCATAAAGATCATCACGCCGCCACATATCCTCGTGGCTTGCCGCATAAGGCAGCCTTACCGGGCGGTTGTAATTGGCGTCAGACGATGCATCGCACCAGCCATCCAGACGGCGGATGCGCCCGAGCGGCAACCGCGATGACGGCAGCACACCCTTGTCGCCGCGGCGGTATCCATAGAGCAGCCGCATGGTCGCCAGAGGCGTTGCTCCGTCACCTTCGCGCTTGAAAGCGCTGATTCCCCCCTTGCCAAGAGCGCATTCCAGCACCAGATTGCCGGCAACAAGCAAACCGCGAGTCTTGTGGCCCGGTTTGGCCCGCACATCGATAATGCCAATTCCTCGGCTAATTTCGTATCTGGCCAAGCCCCCGCCTCCGTGTCATGCATGTTTCAAACCGTTGTCGGCGAGAGCAAAAATCTCTTTCGCGTTTCGCCGCTTCAACTTGTCTCCATTAAATGTCATAAAACACCAAGAGCCATTTAAATCAAAGAGTAACGAGGACAGGCATGACAGGCCGTACGATACTGATTGTGGACGATGACGAAGATCTCCGTTCTATCCTCGTCGAACAGCTGGAGCTGTGCGAAGAATTCCAGATTTTGCAGGAAGACAATGCCACCAAGGGCATCCAGACTGCACGAAACGGCATTGTAGACCTCCTGATCATGGATGTCGGGCTGCCGGATATGGATGGACGTGAAGCCGTAAAATTGCTGCGCAAGGGCGGTTTCAAGGCGCCGATCATCATGCTCACCGGCCACGATACGGAATCGGATACGATTCTCGGCCTCGAATCGGGCGCCAATGATTACGTCACCAAGCCGTTCAAATTCGCGGTGCTTCTGGCGCGCGTGCGCGCGCAGCTGCGTCAGCACGAGCAGAGCGAGGACGCGACCTTCATCGTCGGCCCTTATACGTTCAAGCCCGGCCAGAAACTCCTCATCGACGAGAAGGGCAGCAAGATTCGCCTCACCGAAAAGGAAGCGGCGATCATCAAGTATCTCTATCGTGCCGGCGACAAGGTTATCGGCCGCGATGTGCTTCTTGAAGAAGTATGGGGTTATAATTCAGGTGTGACCACGCATACGCTGGAAACCCACGTCTATCGTCTGCGCCAGAAAATCGAAAAAGATCCGTCCAATGCGGCGCTTCTGGTCACAGAAAGCGGGGGATACAAGCTTGTCCCATGATGGACAGCGCCCGATGCAGGTGTATTGACGACCCATGGCGCTTGATGACGATATTCGCATTCTCGGCACGGTAGGCCTGTTCGAGTCTTTTACGCCCGAACAGTTGCGGTTGCTTGCCTTCGGTGCGGAACGTCTCGTTCTCAGGGCCGGGCGTGAGCTTTTCCGTGAAGGGCAAAGTGCCGACTGCGCCTATATCGTCGTATCGGGCAATATCACCCTGTTTCATGAACAAGACGAAGGGCGGATTGCGATCCGCCCTGTCGGCCCTGGCGCCATGATTGGCGAAATGGCGTTGATCGCGCAGACCTCGCGTCTTACCGGTGCCGTCGCCGAAGCGGAAACCGAGGTTATCCGCATCAGCCGCGCAATCTTCCGCCGCATTCTGGAAGAATATCCCGAAGTGGCGGCGGCACTCCATGCGCATGTCAGTCGCAATCTGCTGGAACTGATCGGCGAAATCGAAAAAGTCGCACCGCGCCTGAATGGCGATTGACCCTTTTCAGAGTTCAATCACCCTTTCCATTCCGATGGCATTGAGAAAAGCCTGATCGTGGCTCACGATGATCAATGCTCCCTCATAGGCATTGAGAGCGGTTTCCAGTGCCTCGATGGAATCCAGGTCGAGATGATTGGTCGGTTCATCAAGGATCAAAAGTTCGGGAAGCTCTGTTCCACCCAGAACGCAGGCAAGTGCCGCCCGCAACAATTCGCCTCCACTGAGACTGCTGGCAAGCCGTGAAGCCCCCTCGCCGCGAAACGAAAAACGCGCCAGTGCTGCACGGGCATCATTGTCGTTCGACCCCGGATTGAGATGCCGATAATTTTCATAAAGGGTCTGGCCGCGATCCATCAGGCTCATCTGCTGGTCAAACATCACCATGCGCTCCGGGCGCATGACGGTTCCGGCCAAAGGTTGAAGCTCCCCCGTAATCAGCCGCAACAGGCTGGTCTTGCCTGCGCCATTCGGCCCTGCGACAACCACACGCTCGGCTCCCACGATCTTCAATGACAGGTCGCGGATCACCGGGTAGTCGGCTTGCGGCCCGCCCGAGACACTTTGCATATCGAGCATGACGCGACCGGAAGGCGGAACCGCACCAGCCACATTGAAATGCATCGGCCTTACTCGCTCGACTTTTGCTTCCGCCTCCTGCAACTGCTCGTTGGCCCGGCTAGACTGGCGTTCCGCCAGTGCATCGCCCCGGCCTTTCGATTGCTGCGCACGGTCCTCCCGGGCATCGAGCAGCATTTTGCTCATCCCTGCATCGGCGCGTGATTTGCGACCGCGCGCATCGCTGCGCGCCTGTCTTTCGGCTGCAGCCTGTGCCTTGCGCTCCACCTGCTTGACTTCACGCCGTGCCGTTACGAGATCGCGCACCGCCGTCGCGCGCTCTTCGGTCTTTTTTGCGTGATAGAAGTCCCAGTTGCCGCCATAGAGCCGAAGCCCGTCCGGAGATAATTCTGCTATCGCATCCATGGACTGCAACAGTTCGCGGTCATGGCTGACTACCACGGCTGCGCCGCGCCAGGCGGTCAGCAAATCGACAACTGCCAAACGACCGGCACGATCAAGATTATTTGTCGGCTCGTCCAAGAGAATGAGATCAGGCTGGCGAAATATGAGGGCTGCAAGCGCCGCGCGCGTCTGCTGACCTCCACTCAAGGTCGACAGGAGTATCTCGGAAGCCATATCAGGCAATCCAAGCCGCTGCAGCGCGTCGGTAAAGCGCTGCGGCAGAAGCCAGTCGGCCTCACTAAGATCGCTGTCACTGGCCAAGCCCTGTTCGACACGGGCCAAAATGTCGAAGTCTGTGCGCGCATCGAAAAGATCAGCCAGCGTCTCGGAACCATCGCCGCCGACGTTCTGCCGCAAAACACCGATGGTCCCGTTCACCGTCACATTTCCGCTTGTCGGAAGCAGCGCGCCATTCATCACATGCAACAGCGTCGATTTACCCACACCATTGCGCCCGACCAGACCGATGCGGCCCTCGGCTATGCTGAAATTAATGGATTCGAAGAGAGTACGGCCATCAGCCGTAACGCAGGAAACATCCTGAAGTGTAAGAAGAGCAGACATCGCGAACCATGGAAACGTTGAAAACACTGGTCATTTGAAACAGTGCAATCCGATCCATCGTTCTTCTCTCCTCTTCTAAACCGGCTCTTATATAGGCCTTACGATCCGATCAATCCAGATCGAATGTCGCAATGACTGGCACATGGTCCGATGGGCGGTCCCAACCGCGCGCATCGCGAAGGATTTGCAGACCCTGCATATGCCCTTCAAGATCGGCAGAACCCCAGACGTGATCCAGCCTGCGGCCACGATCCGATTCGGCCCAATCCTTGGCGCGATAGCTCCACCAGGTGAAGATTTTCTGGTCCGCCGGAATAAGCTGTCGCATCAGGTCGCTCCAGCCACCCTTCACACGCAAATCTTCCAGCGTTTCGGTTTCTATCGGCGTATGGCTGACGATCTTGAGCAACTGCTTGTGCGACCAGACGTCGTTTTCGAGCGGAGCAATGTTGAGATCACCAACGAGAACGGAAGAATGTCCGTCTTTCCGGTCGGCGACGATAGCGCGCATTTCTTCCAGAAAAGCCAGCTTATGCGCGAATTTCGGATTGATTACCGGGTCCGGCTCATCACCGCCCGCAGGAACGTAAAAGTTATGAATACGGAGCTTCTTACCGCCCGCCTCGACGACAGCGCTCAAATGGCGGCAATCGCCCATGTCGCAGAAACCGATCTTTTCCACGCCCGTCAGAGGACGCCGCGATATCGTAGCAACGCCGTGGTAGCCCTTCTGACCGCTGATCGCGATGTGCTCATAGCCAAGAGCCCGGAACCCTTTCGACGGAAACAGATTATCGGGGCACTTCGTTTCCTGAAGGCACAGAACATCCGGCTGATAATCGCGCAGAAACTGTTCGACCAGCGGCATACGCAGACGAACGGAATTGATGTTCCAAGTAGCAACGGAAAAGGCCATGAAGATAGGACTCGCAGCAACGAAAAAGATGCTGCGAACCTAATCATTTATCCGGCAAATGCAAACGGCTTGCCTATCACAAACTGACGATTACTGACCTTTGCGCTTCATTGCGATGCGCTGATAGTCGATCTTGAACATATCGTCGGTGAAACGCACGCCGCTGCGCACGTTGAAGATCATGACAGTGGTATCAAGCTTCTGGGCATCGGTGATGGTCCACTGCTTCAGCTCGTAGGATTTAGGGTCGAACATCATGGTGATTTTCGAATCGCCAAAGATCGACTTGTCGCCCAGGACCAGCGTGGTCATGTCCGGCTCCTGCTTCACATTCTGAAGACGGCCACCACCCAGATCAATCCGATCTGCCAGCAGAAGCTTCAAGGGCGTCTTCGAAAGCGGATAGAGATCCCAGGTATCGAGCTTGCGATTATTGATGACAACCGATTCGCCATCCGAAATCACCCGGATTGGAGAATTATTGTAGTTGAAGCGAATCTTGCCCGGACGCTCGATATAGAAAGTGCCGCCCGTCTGTTCGCCCTTCGGGCCGAACTGTACGAACTCGCCGGTCATTGTACGTACCGATGAAAAATGATCGGCGATCTGCTGTGCCGCCGCACCGCCGCCTGCCCCCTGCGCCATCGCGGCGACGGGAGCGAGAACCAGCGACGTCATGCCAAGCCCAAGCGCTCCCATTCCCAGCACGGCGGCAAGGCGACCAGCTTTCGCGAAGGCGGAGAAACGGGAGAACATCATCGACAAACTTTCTCTTTTCATCATTCTGTTTAACTACACCGCCAGTTGGGCGCGAGTATGGCCATCAGAAATCATCGTCGCCAGTGGGAACCAAAATTTCACGCTTGCCCGCATGGTTGGCCGGACCGACAATGCCCTCCTCTTCCATGCGTTCGATGATTGAGGCAGCCCGATTATAACCAATACCGAGACGGCGCTGGATGTAGGAAGTCGAAGCCTTCTTGTCACGCAGCACCACGGCCACGGCCTGATCGTAAGGATCGTCGGAATCCTCCAGATTGCCGGTTCCAGCCGGACCGCTGCCACCTTCGTCGTCTTCGTCATCCTCGGTGATGGCATCGAGATATTCCGGCACGCCCTGAAGCTTCAGATGCTGCACGATGCGCTCCACCTCGTCGTCACCGACGAAAGGCCCGTGCACGCGCTGGATGCGGCCACCGCCAGCCATGAAGAGCATATCACCCTGACCGAGAAGCTGCTCGGCGCCCTGCTCGCCCAGAATGGTTCGGCTATCGATCTTCGACGTCACCTGGAATGAAATGCGGGTCGGGAAGTTGGCCTTGATCGTTCCGGTGATGACATCCACTGACGGGCGCTGGGTGGCCATGATGACATGAATACCCGCCGCACGCGCCATCTGCGCCAGACGCTGCACTGCACCTTCGATATCCTTGCCGGCAACCATCATCAGGTCGGCCATTTCGTCGATAATCACGACGATATATGGCATCGGCTCCAGATCGAGCTCCTCCGTCTCGTAAATCGCCTCGCCGGTATTGCGGTCAAAGCCGGTCTGGACCGTACGTGCAATCGGCTCACCCTTTTTCTGCGCAAGGCCGACGCGCTGATTAAAGCCGTCAATATTGCGCACGCCGACCTTCGACATCTTGCGATAACGGTCTTCCATTTCGCGCACGGTCCATTTGAGCGCGACCACGGCTTTCTTGGGATCGGTTACGACAGGCGTCAGCAGATGCGGAATGCCGTCATAGACCGAGAGTTCCAGCATCTTCGGATCGATCATGATCAGGCGGCATTCCTGCGGTGTCATGCGATAAAGCAAGGACAGGATCATGGTGTTGATCGCCACCGACTTACCCGAACCGGTCGTACCGGCGACGAGAACGTGCGGCATCTTCGCGATATCGGCGATCACCGGCTCGCCATTGATGGTCTTGCCGAGCGCAAGCGCGAGTTTCGCCTTCGACTGTTCGAAGTCGCGACTTGCCAGCATCTCGCGCAGATAAACCATCTCGCGCTTCGGGTTCGGCAGTTCGATGCCAATGGCGTTACGGCCGGGAATGACGGCCACGCGTGCTGCAATCGCGCTCATCGAGCGGGCGATATCGTCGGCAAGACCGATGACGCGCGAGGACTTGATTCCCGGTGCGGGCTCCAGTTCGTAAAGTGTCACCACCGGACCAGGCTTCACATTGATGATTTCACCACGCACGCCGAAATCTTCCAGCACACCTTCCAACAGACGGGCGTTCTGTTCCAGCGCATCCTTGGAAAGCGCGGGATCGCGCTGGACGAGCTTCGGTTCGGCAAGGAAATGCAGCGATGGCATTTCAAACACGCCGTTGTCCTTGAGGAAGGACGGCTGCGCCTCGCGCTGGGCGCGGGCACCGGGTTTCGGCGACGGAGCGGCCTGTTCCACGCGAGCCTTTCGGCTACGCGGCGGCGGCGCATCGTGCCATTCCTGACCGGCGAGCGGCGCATCATCATCCATATCGTCCATATCGAAAGGCGGTTCGTCATCGGCAGCCGCTGGCGCCCCGAATCCGGGTTCGCGGCGCGGCGCATTGCGTGTTTCGGCGTTGCGGCGCACAACGCGCATATCGTCGAAATCTTCCGCGCGCGGGCGACGACGGCCAAGCCCCGTCAGGCGCTTGAAGTTCGCGGTCGTGGTCAGTACCAGATGGGTGAGCGCGCCCATAAGCTGGAAACCACCACCGGCTGATGTTTCATCGTCCTCGTCATCTGCTGCGAAATCATCCTCCTCCGCGCCACGGCGGCCCGAGGGCTGTGCAGGATTGACGATCCCCACACCGCGCCCAATGATACCGCTGGCGAAAAGGCAGAGCCAGAAGGCCGGTACGGCGAGGATAAGCGCAATGCCTGAAGCGATCGCGCCTTGCGGGAAACTGCCAAGGAAAAGACCCGGGAACTTCAGGATCATGTCGCCGAAGACGCCACCGAGACCAATCGGCATCGGCCAGCTTTCCGGCACGGCGAAGCAGCTGGCGATGGCTGCAAACAGGAGTGCAGCGCCGAGCCACGCGAAACTGCGCTTGGCTACGCGGCCAATGCCGCCGCGTGTCATCATCAGCAGCGACCAGACGGCGAGCGGAAGCAGAGCGGGAACACTCGCCAGACCGAAAAACTGCATGGCAATATCGGAGAACACTGCGCCCGGATAACCCAGCGCATTCGTTACCGGATTGTCGGTCGCATGGCTGAAGCTCGGATCGGCAACATTCCATGTCGCCAATGCGCCGACCGCCATGCCGGTGAGCGCCAGAAGCCCCAATCCGAACAGGATATAGAACTGCCTGCGGAAGAGATTGGCCAGTTTCAGCCTGTCTTCCGTAATCCGCTCGTCACGCAGCGGGTATGAGGGCGAATATCCTTGCCGCATATAGCCTGTCCCGAACCGAAAATATTTGCTGGCCCCTGAGCGGAAATGCTCCGGGCACATTGAATCGGTCCGATCCTAGTCGCGAGATGGTTAATTCCTCATTAACCATGCATCAGGCCGCAGATAAATCCTGTCGACAAAATGAAAAAGGCGCAGTTTTCCGCGCCTTTTTCCTCTTGAGACAATCCCGCTCTATTGAACGGATTCGCCGTGCAAAGCGATGTCGAGGCCTTCGATCTCGGCCTGTTTGCTGGGGCGCAGACCCATGACAGCCTTGACCACGTAAAGAATGATCGCGGTGGCGATCGCCGTATAGACAATCGTGATGGCAGCACCGAAGAACTGCTTGCCGATGGTTGCACCTTCGCTGGCCGGGTTGATCGCCGCATCGGCGAAGAGACCGGTCAGCACCGCACCGACGAAGCCGCCGACACCATGGACGCCGAACGCATCGAGCGAATCGTCATAACCGAGAGCATGCTTGATCTTTACGGCCGCCACATAGCAGACCGCACCAGCCACGATGCCGATGATGAGCGCACCCATGGGGTTGACGAAACCGGCGGCAGGCGTAACGGCAACAAGGCCGGCAACGGCGCCTGAAATGATACCGAGCACGCTCGGCTTGCCTGCAATCGCCCATTCCACAAACATCCAGGCCAGAGCTGCACCAGCAGTCGCAACCTGCGTATTGAGCATGGCGACGCCAGCAAGTGCATTGGCACCGACAGCGGACCCGGCATTGAAGCCGAACCAGCCAACCCACAGAAGGGCAGCACCAATGACCGACAGCACGAGATTGTGCGGCGCCATATTGGTGTGGCCGTAACCATCGCGCTTGCCGATGATGAGAGCCGCAACCAGACCGGCCACACCGGCATTGATATGGACGACCGTGCCGCCAGCAAAATCAAGCACGCCATCCGACGCCATGAAGCCGCCGCCCCAGACCCAATGCGCGACCGGGATATAGACGATGAACAGCCAGAGGGTCAGGAAGACAAGCATGGAGGAAAACTTCATGCGTTCGGCAAACGAACCGGCGATAAGTGCGGGCGTGATCACCGCAAAAGTCATCTGGAAGGTGATGAACACATATTCGGGGATCGTTCCCGTCAGCGATTCCATCGTGACGCCGGAGAAAAAGGCCTTGGAAAGACCGCCAATATAAGAGTTGAGCGATCCACCATCGGTAAAGGCCAGCGAATAGCCTGCAACCATCCACAGAATGGACATGAGACAAGTAATGGCGAAGCTCTGCATCACCGTGGAGAGCACGTTCTTCTTGCGCACCATGCCGCCATAGAACAGAGCGAGACCCGGTATAGTCATCATCAACACAAGCGCGGTTGAAGTCAGCATCCACGCCGTATCGCCCGTATCGAGGGTTGGTGTCGGTGCGGCGTCCTGTGCCAATGCCGTCCCGGCCATGGCGACGAGCGCAGGCAGGGTAGCCAGAAGGGCCGTTTGCTTGTTTCTTCCTGTTATGAGCATCGAATTTCTCCGTCGAAGGGCGGCTTCAAACGCGGCTGCGCTGGAAAGACCGGTTCAAACAGAGAGAAACAAAAATCGTGCCAGTTGGCCCTGGCTGGCAAATTAACTGCAAATTTTCTGATATTCGGTGCGCCGGATGCGGAAATTCCGGGCCATGGAAGAGGTGGTGCCGCTACGATTTCGAATCGAATGACGCCGTAAGTGATTCATTCGATTCGGTTTTTGCACCACGAGCATTCTACTAATCAGCAGCGAAATGCCTTATTTTTAATCGACTGATTGATGTGCGATTAAAAAATAATCAATTCTTTTTGTCATGGACGCGGATCAACCCTTCCTGCGCGACCGATGCGATCAGCACGCCATCGCGTGTATAAAGCGCACCCCGGTTGAAACCGCGCGCGCCGGAGGCGCTGGGGGTGTCCTGCGTATAGAGCAACCAGTCATCCAGCCTGCATGGACGATGAAACCACATGGCATGATCGAGGCTTGCAACCTGCAGATCACGGTCGAAAATGGTGCGGCCATGCGGATGCAGGGACGTATCGAGCAGCGTCATATCGGAGAGATAGGCGAGAATGGCGGCCTGCAATGCCCGGTCATCCGGCACGATACCGCGCGCTCTGACCCAGACATGCTGGACAGGCTCAAGCTTCTCGCGCGAGAAATAATGGGTCAGCGAGACAGGCTTGATTTCGATAGGTCGCTCCCGCTCCCAGTATTTGCGCACATTGGGCGGCGCCATATGGAGATATTGCTCCTTGATGTCGCGATCGCCGACAAGCTGCTCAGGCATCGGTAGTCCTTCCGGCATGGGAAGCTGGTGATCGAGCCCACCCTCATCCACCTGAAACGAAGCCGAAAGGGAAAAAATGGCCTTGCCATGCTGCTTTGCCAGAACGCGCCGTGTGCTGAAGCTCGATCCGTCGCGGATGCGGTCCACCTCATAGACAATCGGGATCGCTGGATCGCCGGGCCGCACGAAATAGGCATGCAGGGAGTGGACATGTCGCTCGGGCTCAACCGTGCGCTGCGCTGCGATCAGCGCCTGCCCGATCACCTGCCCGCCGAAAACCCGCTGCCAGCCGACCTGTGGACTGTTGCCGCGGAACAGATCCACCTCAAGAGTTTCCAGATCGAGGATGGAAAGAAGCTCACGCATTGCGTCAGTTTGAGCCTCAGCGGACTTTTCTTGATCGGTCATGGACAGCCTGTCTCCTGCAACCATATATATGCTTTGGGTTCTTGTTTGAGCCGGAGCATTGGAACCTGTCAAGAACCGTGCGGGAGAAGCTGTATCGGCAGAGGCCCGGATACCTCGCTTCGGCAGTTCGCGTTCCGACATGCACCGCGGCAAAATATCGGGTTTTTTGGACAACGATATATGCCAAAACACCGCTAGAGCGGTTCCAGTCAAACCAGAATCGTGGAACCGCACTATCTCTTTGTTTCTAAGCATTTGCCTGGCGCAAAACCGCTTCGCACTTTTGCTGGAAATGCTATCGTGAGATAGATTCTCGAAAGGAAATGACTATGGCCGCCCGGAAGAAGCAGGAAGCAGCACGCAGTAACGATGTGGTGATTGCAGGCGGCGGCTATGTCGGGCTCGTCACGGCAGTTGCGATCAAATCGGCGGCACCGCATCTTTCTGTCACCGTGATCGACGGTGCACCGGCTGGTGCCTGGAAGAACGACCCGCGCGCTTCCTCGATTGCCGCGGCTGCATCACGTATGCTTGACCAGCTCGGCTGCTGGCAGGAAATCCTTCCCGAAGCCCAGCCCATCACGGAAATGGTCATCACCGATTCGCGCACTTCCGATCCGGTGCGCCCGGTTTTTCTCACTTTCGAAGGTGAAGTCGAACCCGGCGAACCTTTTGCCCATATGGTGGAAAACCGTGTCCTTAACACCGCCCTCCATAATAAGGCCGAAGCGCTCGGAATTGTCTTCCTTGAAGCCACCAGTGTTGAGAATTTCAACACTCTCCCTGAAGGAGTAACCGTCACCCTCTCCAATGGGGATACGCTTGAAACGCGCCTGCTGATCGCCGCAGATGGTGCGCGCTCCCGCCTGCGTGATCTTGCTGGCATCAAGACCGTCAACTGGGATTACGGCCAGTCCGGCATCGTGTGCAATGTCGCCCATGAACTGCCGCATGGCGGCCGGGCTGATGAGCATTTTCTTCCAGCCGGTCCATTTGCGATCCTTCCGTTGAAGGGTAATCGCAGCTCACTGGTCTGGACCGAGCGCACATCGGATGCCGAACGCCTCATTCGCGAAGACGACTTCGTATTCGAGGCTGAACTGGAACAGCGCTTCGGGCATCGTCTCGGCGTCCTGCATGTCGAAGGCCCGCGCCGCGCCTTCCCGCTCGGCCTGACGCTGGCACGTGAATTCGTGAAGCCACGTTTGGTGCTGGTGGGCGATGCGGCGCACCGTATCCATCCCATTGCCGGTCAGGGCCTCAATCTTGGCTTCCGGGATGCCGCCGCAATTGCCGAAGTCGTGGTCGAAACGGATCGCCTCGGCCTCGACATCGGTTCATTTGCCGCTCTGGAGCGTTATCAGTCCTGGCGTCGCTTCGATACCGTGCAGATGGGTGTGACGACGGACATCCTGACCAAGCTTTTCTCCAACGACAACCCGGCCATCCGCTCTATCCGCGATATTGGTCTGGGGCTCGTAGACCGGGTACCGGCGTTGAAATCCTTCTTCATCAAGCAGGCCGCCGGTCTTTCAGGCGATACGCCGCGCTTGCTGAAGGGACAGGCTATCTGAATTCTCGCCAAGTTCTGGTTGATTGCTGGAAGCCGTGGTCAAGCGCCCTATATCGGTAGCGGAAATCCCAACCGAGAGGAGAGCTTCCCATGGACAGAAAAGCAACCGCCGTCTGGCAAGGCACGCTGAAGGAAGGCAAAGGCACCCTCAACACGCAAAGCGGTGCACTGAAAGACCTGCCTTACGATTTCAAAGCTCGTTTTCAGGACGAAAGCGGTCGCTCCGGCACCAATCCGGAAGAACTTCTGGGTGCTGCTCACGCAGGCTGCTTTGCCATGCAGCTTTCCGCACTCCTGACGGAACACGGAACACCACCGGAAAAGCTGGAAGCAACTGCGGCAGTCACTGTCGGCCCCGCAGCTGGCGGTGGCTTTGAGATCAGCCGCAGCGCGCTCACGCTCAATGCCTCTATTCCCGGCATTTCGGTCGAGGATTTCGAAGCGCTCGCCAACAAGGCCAAGCAGTCCTGCCCTCTCTCGAAAGCACTGGGCGCCATTGAAGTTACGCTGGACGCAAAGCTGGTCTGAAAAATTCCAAGACGCGGAAATGATGAGCGGGCGCAAGCCCGCTTTTCTATTCGGGCAGGTGGCAAACAGCCTCGATATTATGCCCATCCGGGTCCGTCACGAAAGCAGCGTAGTAATCAGGATGGTAATCGGCACGCAAGCCGGGTTTGCCGTTGTCGGCCCCCCCGGCAGCAATTGCCGCTTCATAAAAGCGGTCAACCTCGGAGCGGGTTCCAGCCGAAAAAGCCACATGAAGCACGCCATCGAGCTTCGCGCCCTTCTGCTTGCCGATCCAGAATTCCGGCTTGCCATTGCGGCCATACCCTACCCAGTCGCCGAACTCCATGGCGCGGCTTATGCCAAGGGGGGCGAGTGCCGCATCATAGAATGCTCGCGACTTGGACATGCTGGAAATGTTGAAACCAATATGATCGAGCATGATTGCCCTGTCTCCGATGGATCTATTCTCCAATGAGATATCGGCGCAGCTACAAAGATCAAGCCTTCTGCGATGGCAACCAGAGCTCTGATCAAGAAAAAGGGGAAGGTTTGCACCTTCCCCCTTCTCAAATTCCAGATCAGTCACGCTACTAGACGCGGCGTTCGACCATCATCTTCTTGATATCGGCACAAGAGACGTGGAGGCCACAGGCCGACAGGGACTGCGGATAAAAGCGATTGCCGCGATTACACGCGGCGCTCGACCATCATCTTCTTGATTTCGGCAATCGCCTTGGCAGGGTTCAAGCCCTTCGGGCAGGTCTGCGCACAATTCATGATCGTGTGGCAGCGATAGAGCCGGAACGGGTCTTCGAGATTGTCGAGGCGTTCGCCCTTGGCTTCGTCGCGGCTATCGATCAGCCAGCGATAAGCTTGCAGCAGCACGGCAGGACCGAGATATCGGTCGCCGTTCCACCAGTAGCTCGGGCACGAGGTCGAGCAGCAGGCGCACAGAATGCACTCGTAGAGACCGTCGAGCTTCTGACGGTCCTCATGGCTCTGCAGCCATTCCTTCTGCGGCTCCGGCGAAACCGTCTTGAGCCATGGCTCGATGGAACGATGCTGGGCGTAGAAATTGGTGAGGTCCGGCACAAGATCCTTCACCACCGGCATATGCGGCAGCGGGTAAACCTTGATGGCACCCTTGATGTCGTCCATGCCCTTGGTGCAGGCAAGCGTGTTTGCGCCGTCGATATTCATGGCGCAGGAACCGCAAATGCCTTCACGGCACGAACGGCGCAGCGTCAGGGTCGGGTCGATCTTGTTCTTGATATAGAGCAGACCGTCCAGAACCATCGGACCGCAATCGTCGCGATCGACATAATAGGTGTCGATGCTCGGATTGGCGTCGTCGTCCGGCGACCAGCGATAGATACGGAATTCGGTAACCCGCTTCGCACCGTCGGGGCGCGGCCAGGTCTTGCCCTCTTGCGGGCGCGAATTCTTGGGAAGTGCGAGTTCAACCATTGCTCTTTCCCTTGATTAGTAAACGCGCTTCTTCGGCGCAATCTTGGCGAGGCTGATGCCGCCTTCCTCTTCCGTCGTCAACGGATCGAGGTGGACAGGACGGTAGTCAAGCTTGACCTTGCCATCCGGCGACAGCCAGGACAGGGTGTGCTTGCGCCACACGGCATCGTTGCGATCCGGGAAATCCTCATGCGCATGGGCACCGCGGCTTTCCTGGCGCGCTTCGGCGGAAACAACCGTCGTCAGCGCATTCGCCATCAGGTTTTCCAGCTCAAGCGTTTCGACGAGATCGGAGTTCCAGATCATCGAACGGTCGGTAACCTTGATGTCCGGCAGTTCATGCCAGAGCTTTTCCATGCGCTCGACGCCTTGCTTGAGCGATTCCGACGTACGGAATACGGCGGCATCTTCCTGCATGGTACGCTGCATCTTCTCGCGCAGTTCTGCGGTCGGCTGGGAGCCGTTGGCAAAACGCAGACGATCGAAGCGCTCCATGATCTTGTCGCAGGCGGTAACGTCGAGGTCCGGAATCTTCGACTTGCGATCGATGACCTGCCCGGCGCGGATTGCAGCCGCACGGCCAAACACGACCAGATCGATCAGCGAGTTGGAGCCGAGACGGTTTGCGCCGTGCACCGAAGCGCAGCCCGCTTCGCCGACAGCCATCAGGCCCGGCTGTACGCGGTCTGGATCAGCCTCGGTCGGGTTCAACACTTCGCCCCAGTAATTGGTCGGAATGCCACCCATATTGTAGTGAACCGTCGGGAGAACCGGGATCGGTTCCTTGGTCACATCGACGCCTGCGAAAATCTTGGCCGATTCCGAAATACCCGGCAGGCGTTCATGCAGAACAGCCGGATCGAGATGGTCAAGATGCAGGAAGATGTGATCCTTGGCCTTGCCGACGCCACGGCCAGCACGGATTTCCATGGTCATGCAGCGCGAGACAACATCACGCGAGGCAAGATCCTTGGCCGATGGCGCATAACGCTCCATGAAGCGCTCGCCTTCGGAATTGACCAGATAACCGCCTTCACCGCGCGCGCCTTCAGTAATCAGGCAGCCAGCGCCATAGATGCCAGTTGGATGGAACTGTACGAATTCCATGTCCTGCAGTGGCAGGCCGGCACGTGCAACCATGCCGCCACCATCGCCGGTGCAGGTATGAGCAGAGGTTGCCGAGAAATAGGCACGGCCATAACCGCCCGTCGCCAGAACCACCATCTTGGCCGAGAAGCGATGGATCGTGCCGTCATCAAGGTTCCACGCCACGACGCCGGTGCAGACACCGTCGGTCATGATGAGATCGAGCGCGAAATATTCGATGAAGAACTGCGCGTTGTTCTTGAGCGACTGGCCGTAGAGCGTATGCAGGATCGCGTGGCCGGTACGGTCGGCAGCAGCACAGGTGCGCTGGACCGGAGGGCCGTCGCCGAAATTCTGCATGTGACCGCCGAACGGGCGCTGATAGATCTTGCCTTCTTCCGTACGCGAGAAAGGCACACCGTAGTGTTCCAGTTCGTAGACGGCGGCAGGCGCTTCACGCGCCAGATATTCCATCGCATCGGTGTCGCCGAGCCAGTCCGATCCCTTGACGGTATCGTACATGTGCCACTGCCAGCTGTCCGGGCCCATATTCTTGAGCGAAGCGGCGATGCCACCCTGCGCTGCGACCGTATGCGAACGGGTCGGGAAAACCTTGGTGATGCAAGCCGTCTTCAGGCCTTGCTCGGCCATGCCGAGCGTTGCGCGTAAGCCCGCGCCGCCAGCTCCGACCACCACCACGTCGAACTTGTGATCGACATAGGTATATTTGCTTGCCACGGCAGCATCGGCCGCGTTGTTTACTGCACTAGCCATCGGGCTATCAACCTCCGAAGCTCAGCTTGAGAATCGCAAAAATGCAGGCAAAGCCGACCACCGCTGTAAAGAAGGTGTTCAACATCACCAGCACGACCTTCATGCCTTCGCCATGCACATAATCTTCGATAATGACCTGCATACCCAGGCGCATGTGATAAACGCCAGTCAGAACGAACAGCGCCATCACGATTGCCGTGAAGGGATGCGACAGGGCAGCCCGGACTTCCGCATAGCTTGCGCCATTGAGCGAAATGACCAGACCGATGAAAAACATGACCAGCGGCACAAGAGCGGCGGCGCTCAAGCGCTGATACCAGAAATGACCGGTGCCTTCCTTGGCTGATCCCAGACCCCGAACCTTGCCGAGCGGGGTGCGCATATCATTGTTCATACCGTTCATGAAACCAGCTCTCCCTAGCGCACCGAATAGGCAACGACCCAGACGAGGATCGTGGCGATGACGGAGAAAACGACGGTCGCCCAGGCGATCTTCGAAGCTGTGTGCTTTTCAAGACCAGCGCCCGTATCCCAGATCAGGTGACGAACGCCACCGGCCAGATGGTGCAGAAGCGCCCAGGTATAGCCGAACAGGATCAGGCGACCGATCCAGGACGAGAACAATGCGTTGACGAAATTGAAGCACTCTTCGCTGACCGCAGCCGAAATCAGCCAGGCTGCCAGCAACAGGGTGCCGAAGTAAAGTGCGCCGCCCGTGATGCGATGGACGATGGACATCGTCATCGTAATGACCGGCTTGTAGATGGACAGGTGCGGCGACAAAGGACGCTGGCGCGTTACAGTCGGTTGTGTCATGGCTCTGTAGGCTTCCCTGACGTTTCTCTCCGGCCACACCCCGCTGACGAAGATCAGCGAAGCAGCCAGGTTGCGGGTTCTCCCGAACCCCAGTTCGACGTCGTCCAAAGCACAGGGAACCGGACTTTACGATCCCGCGCCGGTACGACCCAATAAAATATGGCTGGACCGTGGCGTACGGCCCTATGTGGCGCTTTCTACTGCGCTTTTACCATCACGTCAAAGAAGCTTTTTCACGAAAAGACTAACAATTGGTCGCACCTGGGCGACACATTCGCGTGATTGCGGCATTCAAACGATTGAAGACCGCAATCGGCAAAAACATGTGTAATTTCATCAACTTTTGGGAAATCGATCAACTGCCGAATCGAATCACATAGCTCGACCAGTCCGCAGCCGTAGCAATCTGTTCATAGAGCTTGCGCCCGTCTTCCGGCACGCGCGGCGCATTAAGCACCAGCTTGGACCAGCTGCGCTCTTCCGCCTTGTCGGCAAGCACGTCGATCAGCGCCTTGGCTATGCCCTTTCCGCGATGATCGTGATGCACATAAATATGGTCCACCTGCCCTGCACGCAGACCCGTCACGGGTTCGGGCAAATCGTAGAAGATCACGAAGCCGACCAGATTTCCGTCGACCCTGGCCCCCAGAGTTTCAGCGGCGCGATCCTGAAGCAGGTGTTCGGCATAAAAATCATCGGGGCGGCGTGGCGCGCCGCGCTTCAGCGCCTGCGCATAGCTTGCCAGCAGCGGCGCGAATTCATGGGCATCACGCAGATGGAGGAGCGCAATATCGACGGCATGATCTTTGGTCATTGGACGTTCCTTGGCGTTTCCAGCTCTTCCGCCTGCGACCTGCGAAGCAGTAGCGCACGAGAAGACCGGTTCGATTTTAGCCAGCACGGATGACAAAGGTAAAGAAAGAGTTAAGATAGTCCTCATTCTCTTTGGGATCATGCACGATGAGGCTCGATCAACGATGGCAAACTGCAAACGGCTGATACTTGGTCTGGTTGTCGTCGGCGCCCTTGCGCTGACCGGTCCCGCGCTTGCCGAAGAAGCGATGCGCTCCGTCGATGCGTCGGGAAATCTTGTCGTCCAGATGCCGGATAATGGCGCCAAGATCATCCGGGTCGGCGCGGCGCAGAAGCCAGTTTTGCCTTCGCCGCAACGCATGAAGGTGATTACCGCGTCGCGGGATCGCACGGTTGCCTATATCGTCGCCAAGCCCAACAGCAATTGCGAGAGCGCAGTCGTGCTGCACGGACGCTCTTTCATGTATGGGATCGACCGCGGGGAAACGCCGGTCCTCGACCATGCAGGCTGCGGCTATCAATAGGATTCGTTCAACGCCCGGCCTTTGAGCGGAATTCCACCACGTTTTCGTCCACCAATATCGGCAGAGCGCTGCGGACGCAGTTGCGCCCGCCCTTCTTCGCTTCATAAAGCGCCCCGTCGGCCCGCTTGTAGAGATCGGAAAACACATCGTCGAATTCCATTTCCGCGATACCGAAGCTCACGGTGAATTCAATCCCGCCGTTCCTGCCCGGAATATGGATATCGCGACAGACAAGCCGGGTCTTGTCCGCAAATCTCCATGCGGACTGGATCGTATTGCCCGGCAGAATGATCGCGAATTCCTCGCCGCCAATACGCGCGGCAATCCCACCCTTGGCATTGGCTGCCTTGCGCAATTCGGCGGAGAAAGCGGCGATGACGCGATCTCCCAGCGCATGACCATGTGTATCGTTGATTGCCTTGAAGTGGTCGATGTCGCACAGAACAAGCGACAGAGCCTGCCGCATGCGTTTCGACTTTTCAATTGCAGCCTCGGCGCGAAACTCAAAACCGCGCCGATTGAGCAACGTCGATAGCTGGTCCGTTTCCGAGCGGATCAGCATATTGGCGATCAGCTCCCGCATCAGGCTCAAGAGCAGAAGCAGCCCGCCTGCGACGGAAAGAGCAGCACCGATTGACTGCGAGAACATTGCATAGGTCGTATCGATATAATCAGCCGGTTCAGCACCCGCGCCTCCCGACAGCACGGCGATGACCGGCTTGAACAGGAAGTGGACGGCACTGATACCAAACAGCATCGCCATCAAGGTATCGATACCGTTGCGTTCCACCCGCAGGATCAGCCACACTGCCAGAAGGAGTACGAGGAAATAGGGCGCCTGATAAAGCAGCATGCCGATCATCTGGCTGCGGGCAATGTCATATATGCTGTAGACCGCGGCGAGAGATGCAATGGTCAGCAGACCGAGCGCAATCCACGGCACCGGTCGGGCATACATCCGCGCCAGACCGACGACCAGACAGGACAATGTCAGGTAATAGGTCGAAAAGGCGAGCATATAGCCGAGGCGGGGATTGGGAATGGAAGGCATGGCAAGCTCTGTCAGGAAATAGAGCATTGCGAAAATAAAGCCGAAGGCGAAGACAGGCGCGGCCGCATTATCCCGCGCATAAACGGCAATGCCGAGAAATGCGAAAGCAAACAGACCGGAAACGGTCATGTTGATCAGGAGGATAAAGTCGGCTCCATTCATCGATGCTCTTCCCCGTGCTGGCTGTCAAAGGCTCCCAGACGCCAGCCACCCCATTCCTCCTTACAATCAAAGCGTGAAAAAGCTGCTAAAATACAGCCAAAGAAAAACCGCCGGGATGAACCGGCGGTTTGATCTTTCCAGAAGCGCTTCAAAAACGCTTCGTCAGGTGTGAAACCTCAGTTCCACTCGCGAATGTCGACGAAATGTCCGGCAATTGCCGCAGCGGCAGCCATGGCTGGTGACACGAGATGCGTGCGGCCCTTAAAGCCCTGACGTCCTTCGAAGTTACGGTTCGAGGTCGAAGCGCAACGTTCGCCCGGCTTCAGGCGGTCGTCGTTCATGGCCAGGCACATGGAGCAACCCGGCTCGCGCCAGTCAAAACCGGCTTCGATGAAGATCTTGTCCAGACCTTCAGCTTCCGCCTGTTCCTTCACGAGACCCGAGCCCGGCACGATCATGGCATTGACGCCAGCCGCAACCTTCTTGCCAGCGGCCATGCGTGCCGCATCGCGCAGATCTTCGATACGACCATTGGTGCAGGAACCGATGAAGACGCGATCGATCTTGATGTCGGTCATCTTGGTGCCCGGCTTCAGGCCCATATAGTCCAGAGCACGCCACTTGGATGCACGCTTGGTTTCGTCCTTGATCTCGTCCGGGTTCGGAACGATGTCGGTGACGAAGACCACGTCTTCCGGTGAGGAACCCCAGGAAACGACCGGCGAAATCTTAGCGGCATCCAGTTCGACGATCTTGTCGAAATGTGCACCCTCATCCGAATGCAGCGTCTTCCAGTACGAAATCGCCTGTTCCAGCGCTTCGCCCTTCGGCGCGCGCGGCTTGTCCTGCACATAGGCAAAGGTCGTTTCGTCCGGTGCGATCAGACCAGCGCGTGCGCCGCCTTCAATCGACATGTTGCAGACGGTCATGCGACCTTCCATTGACAGCGAGCGAATGGCGCTGCCTGCATATTCGATCACATAACCGGTGCCGCCCGCCGTGCCGATTTCGCCGATGATGGCAAGCGTGATGTCCTTGGCGGTGACGCCGGGAGCCAGTTCGCCCTCGACACGCACCAGCATGTTCTTGGCTTTCTTCTGGATCAGCGTCTGGGTAGCCAGAACGTGTTCCACCTCGGAGGTGCCAATACCATGCGCCAGCGAACCGAAAGCGCCATGCGTGGAGGTGTGGCTATCGCCGCAGACGATGGTCATGCCCGGCAGGGTGAAGCCCTGTTCCGGTCCGACGATGTGCACGACACCCTGACGGCGATCACGCTCGGAATAATATTCAACGTTGAAATCCGCAGCATTCTTGGCCAGAGCTTCGACCTGAATGCGGCTTTCCTCGTTCTTGATACCGTTGATGCGGTCCGGTGAGGTCGGAACATTGTGATCGACCACGGCCAGCGTCTTTTCAGGATGACGCACCTTGCGGCCAGCCATGCGCAGGCCTTCAAAAGCCTGCGGACTCGTCACTTCGTGCACAAGATGGCGATCAATATAAAGGAGGCAGGTTCCGTCTTCCTGCTGATCCACTACATGGTCGTCCCAGATCTTGTCGTAAAGTGTACGCGGCGCGCTCATTGCGAGAGGTCCTTTGAATAGTTCTTAACTTTGGCTGTCATATGCACCCGCCATCACGGTTCGTCAAGAAACTGAAACCGCAACAGGGTGTCGCAGTAACAATCTTGCGAGATATGGGCGGAATTATGCAATATGTTACGCAGCCCGTCGCATTTGGCAAATAAAAAAGGCGACCCGAGGCCGCCTTTTTCAAACAGATTGCTGTGAAACTTATTCAGCAGCAGCCTTGGCGGCTTCGGCCTTGGCAGCGGCAGCCTTGTCGGCTTCGCGCTCGGCCTTGGTACGGTTGTCTTTCTTTTCAGCAATACGGGCAGCCTTACCGGTAAGGCCACGCAGGTAGTAAAGCTTCGCGCGACGAACCTTGCCGCGGCGAACGAGTTCAACGCCTTCGACGATCGGCGAGTAAACCGGGAATACGCGCTCTACGCCTTCGCCGTAAGAAATCTTGCGAACGGTGAAGTTTTCGTTGAGGCCAGCGCCGGAACGGGCAATGCAAACGCCTTCATAGGCCTGCACGCGGGTACGCGTACCTTCGGTAACGCGAACCTGAACGCGAACCGTGTCGCCCGGCTGGAAATCTGGAAGCTTGCGCTTTTCTTCGATCTTTGCTGCCTGTTCGGCTTCAAGCTGACGAATGATATCGGTCATCGTCTCTCTCCTTCTTGAATTCTTCTCAAACAGTCAGAGCGCTCTGCACTTGCCGCCAAGCAATCCTTGGCCCTGCGACTATGCCCTCAATTTCAGGCAGGAGCGGTACACCATTTATTGGTTTAGGACGTTTCGGGCTTTGCCCGAACGAGATATTACAATGTCGGTACTAGCCCGAACTCGCGCGGCAATACACCATTGCCGCCAATGAATCAATATCAGGACAAGAAAATCGCCTCAGATACGACCCAGATGCGTGTCCTTGAAACCGGTTCCATATTTGAGACCGAAGCCAAGCGCGCGGTCGACGCCGATATGCACGGCCCAGATCAGTGCCATAGCGATGCAGATCTGCCAGTTCATCGCCCAGCCCAGAACTGCGAGAAGCACAATGCCGATCCAGCTATGGGCGATATTATAGACCACGGCGCCGGTGCGCGGCCCCTTCATATAGCCGAAGAAAGACAGATCGGGCGCCAGAATGAGCAGGGCGAAAAGCCACCAGCTTGCACCGCTGACCCAATAGGCTCCCAGCGCCAGCAGCGCGAGGGAAAGACTTTCGAGCCGCTGGATCAGGTTCATTTGCGTTTGCCCTCGCTATAGGCTTCCCAAAGATCGGGACGCCGTTCCTTCGTGATCCGTTCGGCCTGCTCATGCCGCCATTTATCGATTGCGCCATGATTGCCGGAGGTCAGGATTTCGGGAATGGGCCTATCTTCCCAAACCTGCGGACGGGTATAATGCGGATGTTCGAGCAGCCCGGTTTCAAAACTTTCCGTCTCTCCGGATTCGCGATTGCCCATCACACCCGGCAAAAGCCGCACGATTGCATCAAGCAAAACGATTGCCGCGGTTTCTCCACCCGACAGGATGTAATCGCCGATCGATACTTCCTCGAGATTGCGCGCCTCGATGACGCGCTCGTCCACACCCTCGAAGCGGCCACAAAGAATGATCGCGCCCGGTCCGTCGGCCAGTTCGCGCACGCGCTTCTGCGTTAGCGGCTTTCCGCGCGGGCTCATCAGCAGCGTCGGACGGCGACCGTCGGCAACCGAATCCAGCGCGCGGGCGATCACATCCGGCTTCATCACCATGCCAGCGCCACCACCGGATGGCGTGTCATCGACCATACGATGCTTGCCTTCCGCAAAATCGCGAATCTGCACCGCATCAAGCTGCCATTTGGCCTCGCTGAGTGCCTTACCTGCAAGCGAAGTGCCAAGGGGACCGGGAAACATTTCCGGATAAAGCGTCAGCACCGATGCATGAAAGAAGCCCGGCTCATCATCGACCCTTGAAACGTCGGTCATGACTTCTTCGGCTTTTTCTTTTCGTTCTGCGGGCGTTCATCCTCATCGTCGGCGATCAGTCCAGCGGCATAGGGCTCGACCAGCAGCGTGCCCTTGTCCAGATCGATTTCCGGTACGGCTGCCTCCGTGAAAGGAATAAGCATCGGGCGCTTGCCCTTTTCGCTGAGCTCGATGAGGTCGCCGCCACCGAAATCGAACAGGGCGCTCACCACGCCATAGGTCTTGCCTTCGGCATCCACCGCCAGCAAGCCGATCAGGTCGGTCTGGAAGAACTCATCTTCGTCCAGTTCGTCGTCCGGCAGCTGCGAACGATCAATGAAAAGTTCGGTCCCGTTCAGCGCTTCGGCGGCATTACGATCATTGATGCCCTTGAAGCGCACGACCACAACCGTCTTTGCAGGACGAGCTTCCAGAACCTCGTAACTCTTGCCCTGTTCGTCATAGAGCAGGCCGTATTCGGCAATTGCCAGCGGGTCGCCGGTAAAGGTCTTTACTCTCACTTCGCCACGCGTGCCATGGGCGGCACCAATGACGGCAAGCTGGATCGGGTTTTCTGGACGTGGCATTGCCAACCTTGTTTCTGCTGCTCGAATAGAACTATTTTTCGTTCAATAACCCTTTCGTCAGCGCAATTCACCTCAATTCGTAAGAATAGTGCTTTTCGTCCCACGAACAACCAGCCGGTAACCTATCGCTGGCAGACTGTCCGTCCATCCAGAATGAACGACCGGCTTGATTATGACAACGAACAGCGAATTTCTGATCCCTGCCCGCGCCGACCTCGCAGCGGCGCGTGAAGAATGGTTGAAGACGCTGAAGGATGCGCGCCGCCTGTCGGAAAACACACTCGAAGCCTATGAGCGCGACACGCGGCAGTTCCTCAATTTTCTGACTGGGCATCTGGGCGAACCGCCATCGCTGAAAGATGTTGGCAATCTACGGATCGCCGACCTGCGTTCGTTTCTGGCCAGCCGTCGCAATGAAGGCGTCGGTGCCCGCACGCTGGGCCGCGGGCTTGCCGGTGTGCGCTCGCTTTTACGCCATCTGGAAAAACGCGGCCTGGCCAATGCGGCAGGCGCAAGCGCCATGCGTGCGCCGCGCCAGCCGAAATCACTGCCGAAACCATTGACCGCCGAAGACGCCCGGCGCGTGGTTGCAGCCGATGGGCAAATGGCGGAGGAGCCATGGATTGCCGCGCGCAACGCAGCCGTCCTGACCTTGCTCTACGGTTGCGGCCTGCGCATTTCGGAAGCGCTCGGCCTGATGGGTGATGCGCTGTCTGACAGCACTGCCCGTTCGATCACCATTACGGGCAAGGGCAGCAAAGCGCGCCTCGTCCCGCTTCTGCCCATCGTGCATCGCGCCATTGCACAATATCGAACGCTTTGTCCGTTCGACCTTTCCGCCGACAAACCGCTTTTTCGAGGCGCCAAGGGCGGCGTGCTGCATGCTGCGATCATCCAGCGTGAAATGCAGAAACTGCGTGCTGGTCTCGGCCTGCCCGACAGCGCGACGCCGCATGCGCTGCGCCATTCCTTCGCCACCCACCTTCTGGGGCGAGGCGGTGATCTCAGGACCATCCAGGAGCTGCTTGGCCACGCAAGCCTCTCGACCACACAGGTCTATACCGGCGTGGATACCGAGCGACTGCTGGAAGTCTATGACAAGGCGCATCCGCGCGCTTGAGAAGTCGCTGGCATCGGCAAAAACCGCCCCTATATTACTCTCATGAAAAAGCTGCTTCTCGTTCTCCTCTATGCCTGTCTGGCAGGCACTGTCTCGGCCCGCGCCGACGATGCACCTGCTGCTTGCGCCGTGCACGGCATCAATCTCATTGACGGGTTGGAGGCAAAAGACCCGGCAAGTTGGCAGGAAATACAGCGCGAAGCCGATGCTGTACCCAATCGCAAAGGGCTTCTCTGGAAAATCGATAAAGACGGCGTCGAACCGTCCTATCTCTTTGGCACGATCCATCTTTCCGATCCGCGTGTTTTGACATTGCCGAAAGCTGCCGACGAGGCCTATCGGTCAGCAAGCACTGTCGTCATCGAAACGACGGATATTCTGGACCCGAAGGCTTTCCTGCGTCTCAAGCTCGAACAGCCCGACCTGCTGCTCTTCACTGATGGCAGCACCTTGAAGTCGCATATTCCGCCCGAGCGGCGGGAGGAGATCGAACAGAAGCTTGCAGAACGCGGTATCGTTCTCGACGCGGTTGCAAAAATGAAGCCGTGGGTGCTGACCAGCCTGCTCGCACTTCCAAAATGCGAGAGGGAGCGCAAAAACGATGGCGAGAAATCGCTTGATGAAAGGCTGGCTCTCGACGCACAGGCCGAGGGCCGCAGTGTTTTGGGCCTGGAAAGTGCAGCAGAACAACTGGTCGCGATGAACCGGATGCCGCTCGACTTCCATCTCCGCAATCTGGTGGCTACCGTCGACTATGGCGACAAGGTCGAGGATGCCATGGAGACCACGACCGCGCTCTACCTCAAGGGCGAGATTGGCATGATCATGCCGTCGCTCCGAAAGATCGTTCCCGACAGTCTTTCCGAAGCAGACTATGAACTATTTCTAAAATATCTCATTTCCGACCGTAATCAGGTCATGACGGATCGTGCCGTTCCGATCATCGACAAGGGAAATGCCTTTATTGCCGTCGGCGCCTGCATCTGCCGGGCAAGGACGGAATAATTGAACTGTTACGCGCAAAAGGCTATCGGGTGAGCTCACTATAAAACCTCTAAGCTAGAATATCGCTAGTCGGCTTTCAGATCGGTGATGCTGTTTTCAATGGCCGTTATATTGAGCTCGAGTTCGGCAATCTGTCTCAGTATCGATTTTCCCGGAAGCGCCTCTTCCCGTGCCGCTTCGTCGAGAAGCTTGAACTGTTCATCGCGCAGAAGCGAAGAGAGCTTTTCGAAGCGCTCAATGGTTTTCAGGTTCTCTTTCGACGGCATTATGTCATTCCTCAAATTTCGGCGTGGTTTACGATCGCTCTCAACGACCCGACCTCATCAATGATTTACAGTGATAAAGCCAAGATGGCCAGTTGATCGACCATAGTCCCTATTACCGGATCGCTTCCGTGATTGAATATACATATCAATGTGCAGTTTCGCTTGGGTTAATAGAATCCTCGCCGAATTGCATTGTATAGCTATTAATTCATAGCTCTTCTTATATTAGATTTCTTGGAACTAAGCGCTCTTTCTCGCATTGATATACACCGGGTTTGTTATCGCAACGCATGACAACACACATTTGAGGCGGTCGGAGCACAGATTGGCTCATGTATGACCGCAAATGCCCGGCCAACCGTCATTTCCCAAACGTCGCTTCGATGACGAAAGGGACCATTGGAGGAGCCCGTTATGGTTGATCCCCTTGATCCACGAAATAGCGACCCGCGCACAACTTCCGATCCGCGCCTGTCAGACCCTTCCGGAATGCCGCCACCTCCGCCCCCGCGCGGCGGAAGTGGCTATCTGCTTGGTGCGGTGCTTCTGGCAGCGATCATTATCCTCGCTTACTTCTTCTACCGGAATGGCAGTGGAACGGATACTGCGGCTCCACCTCCTCCGCCGCCGACGACACAGAGTGAGCCTGCCACACCGGCTCCAGCCCCACCGGCACAAAATTAAGCATTAACGAAAAAGGCCCGCATCAGCGGGCCTTTTTATAATCATATGGTTGCAGCCAATTACATATGGATCGGCTTGGCAAAGGTCGCCAATGCGGATTCGCGCACAGCTTCCGACATGGTCGGGTGGGCATGGCAGGTGCGTGCCAGATCTTCCGACGAGCCGCCAAACTCCATCAGAACAGCCAGTTCGTGGATCATTTCACCGGCATTATAGCCGAGGATATGAGCGCCCAGAACGCGATCCGTTGCCTTGTCAGCAAGGATTTTCACGAAGCCGTCTGTGTGCAGCATGGCGCGTGCACGACCATTGGCCGTGAACGGGAACTTGCCCACCTTGTAGTCGATACCGGCGGCCTTCAGTTCTTCTTCGGTCTTGCCGACCGAAGCGACTTCCGGCTGCGTATAAACCACACTCGGAATGACATCGAAATTCACGTGACCGGCCTGACCGGCAATGATTTCGGCAACCGCAATGCCTTCGTCTTCGGCCTTGTGCGCCAGCATCGGACCCTGCACCACGTCGCCGATGGCATAGATGCCTTCGACATTGGTGCGCCAATGGTCGTCGATTGCAACACGGCCACGATCATCGATATTCACGCCCGCTTCCTGAAGGCCAAGACCGTCCGTGTAAGGACGACGGCCGGTCGCGATCAGAACCGCATCTGCTTCAAGTGTCTCTGCATTACCGCCCTTCACCGGTTCGAAGGTCACTTTCGCTCCCCCGGAACCTGATTTGCCGGCTTTCTCTACGCCCGTCACCTTCGCGCCGAGCTTGAAGGCAATGCCCTGCTTTTCGAGCAGGCGCTGGAACTGCTTCGACACTTCGCCATCCATGGGCCCGAGCACCTTGTCGAGATATTCGACGACCGTGACCTTCGCACCAAGACGCGCCCAGACGGAACCAAGTTCCAGACCGATCACGCCGCCGCCGACAACGATCAGGCTGCCCGGAACCTTGTCGAAGGAAAGCGCGCCAGTCGAGGAAACGATGACTTTCTCATCAATATCGACCTTGACGCCCGGAATGCCCGCAACATCGGAACCGGTAGCAATGATGATGTTCTTTGCTTCGATTTCCTCGACCTTGCCGTCTTCGGCGGTCACAGAAACCTTGCCCTTGCCAACGATCTTGCCAGTGCCGATGAAGGCCGTGATCTTGTTCTTCTTGAACAGGAATTCAACGCCCGTGACATTGGCCTTTACGGTCGTGTCCTTGTGCGCCAGCATCTTTCCCAGATTGAGCTTCGGCGTCACTTCCACGCCGAGCGTGTCGAAGGAGTGACCGGCTTCAGCAAAAACTTCCGACGCATGCAGAAGTGCCTTGGAGGGAATGCAGCCGATATTCAGGCAGGTGCCACCGAAGGTCTTGCGCTTCTCCACAACAGCAACGGAAAGACCAAGCTGTGCAGCCTTGATCGCGGCGACATAACCGCCAGGGCCCGTACCGATGACAACCACATCGTATGACATTGAACTATCCTTCTTCAGTCTGTCCTGAACTTTTTTCGAACGCCCCGTTCATCCGGGCCCGTTCTCTCATTCGAAATTATTCACATGCAACCGGTGCCTACAGGGTGCCGGCTATTCCTCGTCTGGTGAACATCCCTGAAAACGGAATGCTTCCCACTGAAGCGGCTTTTCAGGTTTCGCCGCTCCAAAATCATAACCATCAAGCGCCGTCACCAGATCAGGCAGCAGGATTGCCTGCGCCGCCGGTTCTTCCGCCTTGGGCAGGACATCGGCTTCCGCGCCTTCCTTCAGCGCATAGATGACGCTCTGCCAGATACTGCAATCGTCGAGATCTTCCGGATTGGAACCATCGCCCTTGCAGTTGAAGGTCAGCAACGCATAAGGACGCGCCACGCCTTCTTCCGGCCAGATCACCATGCCGCTCAGCTTGAACTCGGGCTTGTCATTGGCCGTAATGGTGAACTCGTTCGTCGGCGCCGGTGACATTTTCAGGTCGTTCGGCTGCTCCGGGCGGAAGGTTAGCGTATAAGCATCGTCGCGATCGCGATAAATCGCCCGATTCTGGGTGCAGGCCGCCTGAACCGCAGTTGAGAACACGGTGAGCGCAAGCACCGAAGCGGCGGCGGTCCTGAAAAGCTTGTTTGCAGCGTGCATCTGTCGGTTCTCCCTGAATGTTCCGGTTGAGCGTTTCCGGCAGCGAATCGAGGTTCAGCAAAACTGAACCTGTTGCTTCTTACATAGCCTTTTCGGTGGCAAGTTTAAGCCCCAGCGCGATGAAGACAACACCACTGGCCCGATCAATCCATTTCGAGGCGCGCGAGAAAGCCGCCCGCATCTTCGGCGTCGTCATGAAAAGGCTGACGCCAACAAACCAGGAAATGAGCGCCGTCGCCATCACGACACCGTAACCGAGCTTCACCTCAGTCGGCGTATGGGCATGAACGACCGTCGAGAAAATCGACAGAAAGAAGAACACGGCCTTTGGGTTCAGCGCATTGGCGGCAAAGCCGAGGCCGAATGCCTTGGCAAAGCTCTGCTGCTTGCGCGGTTCCTTCGGCGTTGCGTCCACGTCGATCTTTGTGGTTCCAGCCCGCAGCGCCTTGATGCCGATATAGAACAGATAGGCCACACCGCACCATTTGACGATATTGAACAGATAGATCGACTTGGAAATGATGAGCCCGAGGCCCAAAACCGTGTAAGTCACATGCATCATCAGGGCGGCGCCGATGCCGAAGCTCGTGATGATCGCCTCGCGGCGGCCATGCAGCAGCGATTGCCGGATGACCATGGCGAGATCGGCGCCGGGGGAAACAATGGCAAAGACGAAAATCGCCATCAGGGATGCAAGTTCGAACAGATAGGGATGCATCGTGTTTCCTTCATTGCGCGTGTTTCACGCGCAGGCTGTCATCACAGAACCAAAGCCAGAAGCATGATACCGAGCCCCACCAGACTAATGAGCCAGACGAAGGAACGGAAATAGGGAATGCCCGCCAGATAAAGCGGGATATAGACGATGCGACCGAAAAACCAGAGCCACGCCCCGAGAATACCCCAGCCGGACGGATCGCCTTTCAGCACGAGCGCCAGCGCCAGACCGATGAAAGCCGGATAGGTCTCGCGAAAATTGGCGGAGGCCCGTTCCGCGCGCCCGGCAAATTTGCCGGAGGGTTTCAAACCCTCGTCGCGCGGACCGGCATTCCATCGAGAGCCAAGTTCCTTCGTCGCCGCAAAGCCCTGCAGGAGGATATGAACCACCAGCAGGACAACGCTCAAGCCGACCAACGGCAGAAACGGGGATGCGGAGAAGACGCCCTGCTCCATCGTTCGTCCTTAGAGATCGAGAACCAGACGTTCCGGATCTTCCAGGCTTTCCTTGACGCGCACGAGGAATGTCACCGCTTCCTTGCCGTCCACAATGCGGTGATCGTAGGAAAGCGCCAGATACATCATCGGACGGATGACAATCTGACCGCCCACGACAACCGGACGTTCCTGAATCTTGTGCATGCCGAGGATACCCGACTGCGGAGCGTTCAGGATCGGTGAGGACATCAGCGAACCGTACACACCGCCATTGGTGATGGTGAACGTGCCGCCCTGCATGTCAGCGACCGAAAGCGTGCCGTCGCGTGCTGCCTTGGCAAGACGTCCCAGTTCCTTTTCAACGCCTGCAATCGAAAGCTGGTCGGCGTCACGGATGACCGGAACCACAAGGCCCTTGTCCGTGCCGACGGCCATGCCGACATGGGCGAAGTTCTTGTAGATGATGTCTGTACCGTCGATCTCGGCATTAACAGCCGGGATTTCCTTCAGCGCATGGGTTACGGCCTTGGTGAAAAAGCCCATGAAGCCGAGCTTCACGCCATGCTTCTTTTCGAAGACGTCCTTGTACTTGGTGCGCAGTTCCATCACCGCAGACATGTCGACTTCGTTATAAGTCGTCAGCATGGCGGCGGTGTTCTGGGCATCCTTCAGACGCTTGGCGATGGTCTGGCGCAAACGGGTCATCTTCACGCGTTCTTCGCGCGATACGTCGCCAGCCGACGATGCCGGACGGGCAGCGGCCGGTGCGGCCGGAGCCGGAGCAGCGGAAACACCCTTGGCGATAGCGTCGAGCACGTCGCCCTTCAGCACCTGACCGCGCTTGCCGGAACCGTCCACCTGATCGGCGGAGAGGTTATTTTCAGCAAGCAGCTTGGAGGCAGCCGGGGCAGGCTGCATAGCCGGGCCCGACGAAGCCGAAGCGACAGGTGCTGCTGCCGGTGCGGCAGCAGGCTTGGCTTCTTCCTTCTTCGCAGCAGGAGCCGCAGCGACGGCAGCGCCATCGGTGGAAATCTGGCCGAGAAGCGCATTGACCTCGACAGTGTCGCCTTCCTTGGCCGTGATTTCAGCCAATACGCCAGCAGCAGCAGCCGGAACTTCCACTGTCACCTTGTCGGTTTCCAGTTCCACCAGCGGTTCATCGATGGCGATGGCGTCGCCGACCTTCTTGAACCATTTTCCGATGGTTGCCTCAGTAACGGACTCCCCAAGCGTGGGAACGCGAATTTCGGTGGCCATGGTTTCTTCTTCCGTTGATCTTCAAACTTTAGATTTTGTGTTCAATTCAGGTTGGAGCAGTTCCGAAAAACTGCTCCAGAACTCTAACCCGGATCAGTTACCGAGCGCATCCTCAAGGAAAGCGGCGAGCTGCGCAAGATGCTTCGACATCAGACCCGTTGCAGGCGATGCTGCCGCCGGACGGCCTGCATAGCGCACGCGCTGATGCTTGGCGTCGATATGAGCCAGCACCCATTCCAGATACGGGTCGATGAACGACCATGCGCCCATGTTCTTCGGCTCTTCCTGACACCAGACCATTTCCGCATGGCGGAAGCGTGACAGCTCATTGATGAGTGCCTTGGCCGGAAACGGATAAAGCTGTTCGACACGCAGCAGGTAGACGTCATCGATGCCACGCTTTTCACGCTCTTCGTAAAGATCGTAATAGACCTTGCCCGAGCAGAGAACGACGCGACGGATCTTTGCATCCTTCTGGAGCTTGATGCCTTCGTCCTTGTTGTACTGCGCATCGTCCCACAGCAGACGGTGGAACGAGGATTCGCCCGACAGTTCGTTGAGGGTCGAAACGGCACGCTTGTGACGCAGCAGCGACTTCGGCGTCATCATGATGAGCGGCTTGCGGAAGTCGCGCTTCATCTGGCGGCGCAGAATATGGAAGTAGTTAGCCGGCGTCGTAACGTTGGCCACCTGCATGTTGTCTTCCGCACACATCTGCAACCAGCGTTCCAGACGAGCCGAGGAGTGTTCCGGACCCTGACCTTCATAGCCGTGCGGCAGAAGGCAGACGAGACCGGACATGCGCAGCCACTTGCGTTCGCCCGACGAGATGAACTGGTCGAACACGACCTGTGCACCATTGGCGAAATCGCCGAACTGGGCTTCCCACAGAACCAGAGCGCGCGGGTCGGACAGCGAATAGCCGTATTCGTAGCCCAGCACTGCTTCTTCCGAGAGCATCGAGTTGATGGCCTCGTAGATCGCCTGACCCTTCTGGATATTGTTGAGCGGAATGTAGCGGTTCTGGGTTTCCTGATCGTAGAGAACCGTGTGACGCTGCGAGAAGGTGCCGCGTTCGACGTCCTGACCGGACAGGCGGATCGGGCTGCCTTCAGCAACCAGCGAACCGAATGCCAGCGATTCAGCCGTCGCCCAATCGATCCCTTCGCCCGTTTCCATCATCTTGGCACGGTTGTCGAGGAAGCGCTGGATCGTGCGATGGACGTGGAAGTCCTTCGGTACTTCAACCAGCTTCTTGCCGATTTCCTTGAGCGTCTTCATCGGTACGGCAGTCTTGCCGCGACGCTGTTCGTCGGCATTGTCCGCGGTGCGCAGGCCAGCCCAAGCGCCGTCCAGCCAGTCGGCCTTGTTTGGCTTGTAGCTCTGTCCGGCGTCGAATTCGGTTTCCAGATTTTCGCGCCACTGCGCTTTCATCTGGTCGATTTCTTCCTGCTTGATCAGGCCTTCAGCAATCAGCTTGTCGCTGTAGAGCTGAACCGTGGTCTTGTGTGCACGGATCGCCTTGTACATCAACGGCTGGGTGAAGGACGGCTCGTCGCCTTCGTTGTGACCGAAGCGGCGATAGCAGAACATGTCGATGACCACCGGCTTGTGGAAGGTCATGCGGAATTCGGTCGCAACCTTGGCAGCGAACACCACGGCTTCCGGATCGTCGCCATTGACGTGGAAGATCGGCGCTTCGATCATCTTCGCAACATCCGACGGATAAGGCGACGAACGCGAGAAGGCCGGATTGGTGGTGAAACCGATCTGGTTGTTGATGATGAAATGCAGCGTACCGGCGACGCGGTGCCCCTTCAGGCCCGAAAGGCCAAGGCACTCGGCCACAACACCCTGACCGGCAAAGGCAGCATCGCCATGCAGGAGCAGCGGCAAAACCTTGGCGCGCGTTGCAAGCGGAACCATGTCGTCACGGGTGCGACCAGCCAGCAGGTCCTGCTTGGCACGGGCCTTGCCCATCACGACGGGGTTGACGATTTCGAGGTGCGACGGGTTGGCGGTCAGCGACAGGTGGACCTTGTTGCCGTCGAATTCACGGTCCGACGAAGCGCCCAGATGATACTTCACGTCGCCCGAGCCTTCCACGTCGTCCGGTGCATAGGAGCCGCCCTTGAATTCGTGGAAGATGGCGCGGTGCGGCTTGCCCATGACCTGGCTAAGCACGTTCAGACGGCCACGATGGGCCATGCCGAAGATGATTTCCTTGACGCCCATGGCGCCGCCGCGCTTGACGATCTGCTCAAGGGCCGGGATCAGCGATTCACCGCCATCGAGGCCGAAACGCTTGGTGCCCTTGTATTTGACGTCGATGAACTGCTCGAAGCCTTCCGCTTCGATCAGCTTCGACAGGATGGCCTTCTTGCCTTCCGGCGTGAAAGCAACCTTTTTATCCGGACCTTCGATGCGTTCCTGAATCCAGGCTTTTTCAGCCGGATCGGAGATATGCATGAATTCGACGCCGATCGTGCCACAGTAGGTACGCTTCAGAATGTCGAGCATTTCCGGCACGGTCGCATATTCGAGGCCGAGCACGTTGTCGATAAAGATCTTGCGGTTGTAGTCGGCAGGCGTGAAACCGTAGTTTTCCGGCTCCAGCTCATTATAGTCGTTCGGCTTTTCGGAGAGACCGAGCGGATCGAGATTGGCGTGCAGATGGCCACGCATGCGGTAGGCGCGGATCATCATGATGGCGCGAACGCTGTCGCGTGCAGCCTGCGTAATCTCTTCGCTGGTAAGAGCCGCGCCGGTAGCACCCTTCGCTTCGCCCTTTGCAGCCTTACCTTTCAGCTTGTCGGTGACGTGCTTTTCAACTTCAGCCCAGTTGCCATCGAGCGCGGAAATCAGTTCGCCATTGGCTGCAATCGGCCAGTTTTTCCTGGTCCAGGACGCGCCTTCAGCGTTTTTCTTCACATCGTCGGCATTGTCGCCCAGCTTCGCGAAGAAATCGCGCCACTGCGGATCGACCGAATTCGGATCGTCCTCATACTTGGCGTACAGCTCCTCAATATAGTCGGCATTGCCGCCATAGAGGAATGAGGTAAGGGCGAAAACGTCGTTGGCTTGTTCTTGCCTTGCCATAGCCTATCCGGAGCAGCGCTCCGTCTCCTTGTCAGTGGCTCATCTTGCGCGGGCCGGAAGTTCGAAACTTCATCCCTCACGCCGCCGGGGAGGAACCGCTACAGACCCCGGCATGACTAAACTCTACGCGTCGGAACGGATATCCGTCCCTCTAAGCCGGATCACATGACCCGTTGTTATGCTAAACCCGGCAGCGGCTTTCGCCGCCGCCGGGATATTCAGACCGATACGCGATCTCAGCCCTTGAGGACTTCGACCAGCGTCTTGCCGAGCTGCGCCGGCGACGGCGACACGCGAATGCCGGCCGATTCCATGGCAGCAATCTTGTCTTCCGCGCCGCCCTTGCCGCCGGAGATCACGGCGCCAGCATGGCCCATGGTGCGTCCGGCAGGAGCTGTACGGCCAGCGATGAAGCCGACCATCGGCTTCTTGCGACCGCGCTTGGCTTCGTCCTTGAGGAACTGGGCCGCATCTTCTTCAGCCGAACCACCGATTTCACCGATCATGACGATCGACTTGGTTTCGTCGTCAGCCAGGAACATTTCCAGCACGTCGATGAACTCGGTGCCCTTCACCGGATCACCGCCGATACCGACAGCAGTGGTCTGGCCGAGGCCTTCGTTCGAGGTCTGGAACACTGCTTCATAGGTAAGCGTGCCGGAGCGGGAAACAACACCCACCGAACCCTTCTTGAAGATATTGCCCGGCATGATGCCGATCTTGCATTCTTCAGGGGTCAGGATGCCCGGGCAGTTCGGTCCGAGCAGGCGCGACTTCGAGCGTTCCAGACGCTCCTTGACGCGAACCATGTCCATGACCGGAATGCCTTCGGTGATGCAGACGATGAACGGGATTTCAGCTTCGATGGCTTCGATGATCGCATCGGCAGCACCTGCTGGCGGAACGTAGATCACCGATGCGTCTGCACCTGTGCGTTCCTTGGCTTCGGCAACGGTTGCGAAGATCGGAAGCTTTTCGCCCTTCTGGCCTTCCCAGGTTTCGCCACCCTTCTTCGGATGGATACCGCCGACCATCTGCGTGCCGTAGTAGGCAAGCGCCTGTTCGGTGTGGAAGGTGCCGGTCTTGCCGGTCAGGCCCTGTACGAGAACCTTGGTGTCCTTGTTGACGAGAATGGACATGCCTTAATTCCCCTTCACTGCAGCGACGATCTTCTGCGCCGCATCGTCGAGATCGTCGGCCGAAATGACGTTCAGGCCGCTCTCGTTGATGATCTTCTTGCCGAGTTCGACATTGGTGCCTTCGAGACGGACAACCAGAGGAACCTTGAGGCCGACTTCCTTGACCGCAGCGATCACGCCTTCGGCAATGACGTCGCACTTCATGATGCCACCGAAGATGTTGACCAGAATGCCCTGGACAGCCGGATCAGCGGTGATGATCTTGAACGCAGCCGTCACCTTCTCCTTGGAAGCGCCGCCACCAACGTCGAGGAAGTTGGCAGGTTCTGCACCGTAGAGCTTGATGATGTCCATCGTTGCCATGGCAAGGCCTGCGCCGTTGACCATGCAGCCGATATTGCCGTCGAGAGCCACGTAAGCGAGATCGTACTTGGAAGCTTCGATCTCTTTTTCGTCTTCTTCCGACAGATCGCGCAGTTCCTGAATGTCAGGATGACGGAACAGCGCATTGCCGTCGAACGATACCTTGGCGTCGAGAACGCGCACGCGGCCATCGGTCATGACGATCAGCGGGTTGATCTCGAGAAGGCTCATGTCCTTTTCGGTGAACGCCTTGTAGAGGATCGGGAACAGCTTGACGCCGTCTTCGCGAGCCTGACCTTCAAGCTTCAGCGCGTCGGCGAGCTTGCTGGCGTCTTCGTCCGTTACGCCCTTGGCCGGATCGATGGCGACAGTCACGATCTTTTCAGGGGTTTCTTCGGCAACGGCTTCGATGTCCATGCCGCCTTCGGTCGAAACGACGAAAGCCGGACGACCAACGGTGCGGTCGATCAGGATCGAGAGATAGAGTTCGCGATCGATGTCGGCGCCGTCCTCGATGTAAAGACGGTTGACCTGCTTGCCGGCAGGGCCGGTCTGCTTGGTGACGAGCGTGTTGCCGAGCATTTCCTTCGCATTGGCAACCACTTCCTCAACCGACTTGGCGAGGCGCACGCCGCCCTTTGCATCGGCTGGCAGTTCCTTGAACTTGCCCTTGCCGCGTCCACCAGCATGGATCTGGCTCTTGACGACATAAAGCGGTCCGGGAAGCGTCTTTGCCCATTCTTCCGCCTGTTCGACGGAATAGACAGCCACACCATTGGCGATCGGTGCGCCGTAGGTGTGAAGCAGGCGCTTGGCCTGGTATTCGTGAATATTCATCTGGTTGTCCTCTACGGATTCCCGACCGATTCAGCGAGCCGGTACGACCCGAATCTTCGACCGATAATTGACAGCCGGAAAAGGCCGGAGCCGCACAAATGCGACAATCCGGCCTTGCCTGGAATTTTACTTCAGCGACGGAGCGATGCCGATGCAGGCTTCGCAAAGACCGGCGACCGAAGCCACCGACTTGTCGAATTCAGCCTTTTCGTTCTTGTCGAGATCAATTTCAATGATGCGCTCGACGCCATTGGCACCGATCACGGTCGGCACGCCGACATACATGTCCTTGACGCCGTACTGGCCCGTAAGCTGGGCAGCAACCGGCAGGACGCGCTTCTTGTCCTTGAGGTAGGATTCAGCCATCTGGATGGCCGATGCAGCCGGAGCGTAGAAAGCCGAGCCGGTCTTGAGCAGGCCGACGATTTCCGCGCCGCCGTCACGGGTGCGCTGGATGATCTTGTCGAGCTTGTCCTGGCTGGTCCAGCCCATCTTGACGAGATCCGGCAGCGGGATACCGGCAACGGTCGAGTAACGGGCCAGCGGAACCATGCTGTCGCCGTGGCCGCCCAGCACGAATGCCGTGACGTCTTCAACCGAAACGTTGAACTCTTCCGAGAGGAAATAACGGAAGCGGGCGCTGTCGAGAACGCCAGCCATGCCGACAACCTTGTGCGCCGGAAGACCGGAGAACTTCTGCAGCGCCCAGACCATGGCGTCCAGCGGGTTGGTGATGCAGATGACGAAAGCTTCAGGGGCGTATTTCTTGATACCTGCGCCAACCTGTTCCATCACCTTGAGGTTGATGCCCAGAAGGTCGTCGCGGCTCATGCCCGGCTTGCGCGGCACGCCTGCGGTCACGATGACAACGTCTGCGCCTTCAATTGCTGCGTAGTCGTTGGCGCCGGTGTATTTCGCATCAAAACCGTCAACCGGAGAAGATTCGGCGATATCCAGTCCCTTACCCTGCGGGATGCCTTCCGCAATGTCGAAAAGGACGACGTCGCCGAGTTCCTTCAGACCAGCCAGATGGGCGAGCGTGCCGCCGATCATGCCGGAGCCGATGAGGGCAATCTTGTTGCGTGCCATGATTGTTTCTTTCCTCACTTTTGATCCAGAGACGCATCAAGCCATCCGGAATCCTCGCCGGAAACGCTCAAGCGTTGGAACTGCGAGATAGGACTCTTTGGCGATAAACTCAACTCATTATTTTGCGACTAATGTTTTCAATCGGTTAGAATTAATAGTTCTTACGTAAACGTAAGATAATTTGTCAATATCAAGGCAAAACCACCCTCTCCTACCGCCGCGAACCATCCCCGGCGAAGCGGTGAAGGAGCGACTGGCAAGCTGCCAATTCCAACAACGTTGTGCACCTGTTCAAAACCGGCCCCGATTTAAAACTGATGCCGTATCAGAAGTCCGGCACGAACGCGCCACCGCCTTCCGCATGAATTGCGTGAGCAACATAGCCCACCGGGCTTATAAGTCCAGTCTGTGGCAGTCTGATGATGGGGCAGTCTGATGATGATAGCGGGAAGGGTCGACTTCAACCGGCCTTGCCGGGTGGCTCCGCCAGATAGTCCGCGCTCTGCATCTCGAAAAGACGGGAAGCGGTACGATCGAACTCGAAGGCCTCCGTGCCCTTGCTGGCGAGATAGAGCTTTTCCGGTTGGGCTTCAGCCGAAATGAACACCCGCGCGTGGTGATCGTAGAGTACGTCGACCAGCAGAATGAAGCGCTTGGCCTCGTTGCGGCGTGAATAGTCCAACACCGGAACATCATCGATGAACAAGGTCGGATAGTGCTTCACGATGGCGATATAGTCCGAGGCACCAAGCGGCTTCGAACAGAGCGCATCGAAAGTGAAGCGCGCCGCACCATGCACGGCACGGGCGACCTCGATGTCGCGTCCCTTGATGCGGATGACATCCGGCTTTTCATGCGCACCGTCCTTTTGCGCCACCCAAGCCGCCTCCATGCGCTTGGTCGTCTCAGAACCCAGCGGTGACAGATAGACCGGCTGGCGGTCGAGCTTTTCGAGGCGGTAATCGGTGCGCGAATCGAGATTGATCACATCGACATGCTGCTTGAGAATATCGATGAAGGGCAGGAAAAGCTGCCGGTTCAGTCCGTCGCGATAAAGATTGTCCGGCGCAACGTTGGACGTCGCCACCAACACCACTCCACGCGCGAACAAGGCACTGAACAGGCGCGACAGGATCATCGCATCGGCAATATCCGTCACGGTGAATTCGTCGAAACACAGCACCCACGCCTGTTGGCTCAAGGCATCGGCGACCGGCGGGATCGGATCGTCATGCTTGGTCTCGCCACGCTTCAACGCCTGACGATGCGCATAGATGCGCTCGTGCACATCGGCCATAAAATCATTGAAATGTGCACGGCGTTTGCGTTCCACCGGAAGAAGCGAAAAGAACATGTCCATCAGCATGGTCTTGCCGCGCCCGACCTCGCCGTGCACGTAAAGCCCCTTGATGACGCTCGTTGCCTCCTTGCGCTTGCCAAACAGCCAGCCGAGCGCGCTCGACTTGCGTGACAGGCGTTTGGTGCAGATTTCCTCGATCAGCCGGTCATAACGGACGGTGAGTTCGAGTTGAGCAGGATCGGCTTCCACATCACCCGCCACGACCATCGCATCGTAATGTTCGCGGACGGAGGGGAAGGCTTTCAGATTACCGTCGAAAGACATGATTGCTTCCGTTCAACCTTTCAATTGCAAAAACGGCGGACCATCTCGCGATGATCCGCCTGTCTTTAAGCGAAAGAATGTCTTAGCGCGAAAGCGACACGGCCTGCCCGCCTGAAGTCTGTCCGTCGAAGCGGCTCTGTCCCGAAGAATAGAGCGACGCGACGGTGCCGCCATTCGCATCATAGAGAACGAGTTGCTTGCCGTTGACGGCCCAGGAAGCGAGATTGCCGAGTTCGCCCGGGCAACGCAGCGGACCAGCGCGATAGCCCTGACCATACTTGGTCTGCGGCGTCGCGATCTTGCAGCTCTGGCCGCCAAGCGATGCGTTCCAGACACCGGCGACGGAGCCTGGCGTCAGATCAGGCGCGGATGCCGGCGGCAGGCTTGCAACCTGTGTGCCGGGCTGTGCATTCGGGTCCGTGGTCGGAGCCGTCGGGAACTGCGAAGCATTAGGAGAATTAAGGTTGCCCTTCTGCACCGAGCCTGCCGGAGCCGCATTCACGGGCGGCGGTGGCGGTGGTGGCGAAACCGTATCGAGATTGCCGAACCGGGAGCTCTGGCACCCGGCCAGGACAATGCCAGCCGCCGCGAGGCTGAGCAGACTTGCTTTCGAAATTCCCATCTGGTTCTCCATTTCCGCATTTCTCATCAGGGGTGGGGATGCCCCGGACTTCCTACCGAAGCCCTGCAATGTGACAATATTGGACCGATAAAATGGCTATATGGTTAAAAAAGCAACACCGGCACCTGTCATTTTTGCCCCCCAAACCCTTCAAGAATGCTTGAAACCGCTTAATAATCTTGAAACTGGGACAGGAAGGCCACAGTTTCTCCGATATTGGCGCCTGTCCTGCACGAACATCCGAGCCGCAACTTTTCGCAATCTGTCGCGGGTACTGGCAATTTGCGGGCTTTTCCGCCATATAGACGCTAATTGTCCCATAGGCTTTATCGACCAAAGCCACAGGAAAACGGAACCACGATAGTTATGGCCACCAAGGCAGCCTTCGCCAAGATGAACGGGCTCGGCAATCAGATCATCGTTGCCGACATGCGCGGTCGCGCGGACCGGATAACGCCTGAAGCTGCGATCCGTCTTGCAGGCGACAGCGAAACCGCCTTCGATCAGATCATGGCGATCCACGATCCGCGCACGGCGGGAACCGACAACTATATTGCGATCATCAATTGCGACGGCACGGAAGCGCAGGCTTGCGGCAACGGCACACGCTGCGTCGTTCAGGCGCTGGCGGCCGAGACCGGTCGGCAGGCCTTTACTTTTGAGACCCGCGCCGGAATTCTGACCGCGACCGAACACGAAGACGGCCTGATTTCAGTCGATATGGGCAAGCCGCGCTTCGATTGGCAGGACATTCCGCTTGCCGAGGAATTTCGCGATACGCGCATGATCGAACTGCAGGTCGGCCCCATCGACGCGCCGGTTCTGCATTCGCCGTCGGTTGCATCCATGGGCAACCCGCATGCAATCTTCTGGTCGACCGTGATGTCTGGTCCTATGAGCTGGAAAAATTCGGACCGCTTCTGGAACATCATCCGATCTTTCCGGAGCGCGCCAATATCTCCATAGCCCATGTCACCTCGCCCGAGACAATCGATCTGCGCACATGGGAGCGCGGTGCAGGTCTGACCCGCGCCTGTGGTTCCGCCGCCTGCGCCGCCGCCGTATCGGCAGTGCGCACGCGCCGCACCGGGCGCACAGTCACCGTCAATGTTCCCGGTGGCCCGCTCAGGATCGAATGGCGCGACGACGATCATGTCATGATGACCGGCCCCGCCGAATGGGAATTTTCAGGCACTTTCGATCCTGCGTCCGGCGAATGGAGCCGCGACGCCCAGAATGACAAGCCAACTGACAGGGGTGCAGCCTGATGTCGGTGGAAGTCGTAACATTCGGATGCCGTCTCAACACCTATGAATCAGAGGTGATGAAACGCGAAGCCGATGCCGCCGGACTTGGCGAATTGAAGGATGGCGCGATCATCTTCAACACCTGCGCCGTGACGGCAGAAGCCGTGCGACAGGCGCGTCAGGCGATCCGCAAGGCCCGCCGTGAAAACCCGGAAGCCCGCATCATCGTCACCGGATGCGCAGCACAGACCGAAGCGGACAATTTTGCCGCCATGGACGAAGTCGACCTCATTCTTGGCAATGAGGAAAAACTGAAATCCAATTCCTACCGGATGCTGCCGGATTTCGGCGTCAACCAGTTCGAGAAAGTGCGTGTCAACGACATTATGGAAGTGCGCGAAACCGCAAGCCATATGGTCGATGCCATCGAAGGTCGCGCGCGCGCTTTCGTGCAGGTGCAGAATGGCTGCGATCATCGCTGCACCTTCTGCATTATTCCCTATGGTCGTGGTAATTCCCGCTCCGTTCCGATGGGCGCGGTGGTGGATCAAGTCAAGCGCCTTGTCGGCAACGGTTATGCCGAAGTGGTGCTGACCGGCGTGGACATGACCTCCTACGGTCCCGATCTTCCGGGAAGCCTGCGTCTCGGCAAGCTGGTGAAGACTGTTCTCAACCAAGTGCCGGATTTGCGGCGCCTGCGTCTTTCCTCCATCGATTCCATCGAAGCCGATGACGATCTGATGGATGCGATTGCCAATGAAAAGCGCCTGATGCCGCATCTGCACCTGTCGCTGCAGGCGGGCGACGACATGATCCTGAAGCGCATGAAGCGTCGCCACTTACGCGACGATTCGATCCGCTTCTGCGAAACAGTACGTGGGCTTCGTCCTGACATCGTCTTCGGCGCGGACATCATCGCCGGTTTCCCCACCGAAACCGAAGACATGTTCCGGAATTCGCTGAAGATCGTCGAGGAATGCGGACTGTCCCACCTGCACGTCTTCCCCTACAGCGCACGCGAAGGCACCCCCGCCGCCCGTATGCCGCAGGTGCGGCGCGAAATCGTCAAGGAACGTGCGGCACGCCTGCGCGCGGAAGGCGACCGCGCTTATGAAAAACACCTCGGCGCGCTGAATGGCACCTTGCAGCGCCTTCTCGTCGAGAAGGAAGGTATTGCGCGCACCGAAGGCTTTACACTGGCATCGGTGGACAGCGGTGCACCGGGCGAAATCATCGAACGTATCGTGACAGGGCATGACGGTGAAAAACTCCTCACCCGTCAGGCAGAGCCGCAAGCGGCTTAAAGCTTAAGGGCATCAGATTTCATGGCAATGGGTTTCATCAAGAAAATGTTCTCCTTCGGCAAGAAGGAGGTCGAAGAAAAACCAGTCGAACAACCGGCTCCCGATGCCGTGGAAACGGCTTTAGAAACGCAACTTCCTGAAACCGTCGAAGCGCCCAAAGAAATCGAAACAGCCGTCGTTGAAGTGGTCGTTTCCGAACCGGAAGTGCCAGTGATCGCCAGCGAGCCTGAGCCGATTGAAGCGCCTGCGTCTGAAACGGTTGAGGAAGAAAAGACTGAACCGGAGCATCCGGTTGCCGAGATCGAAATCCCGATTGAACAGCCTCCGGTGATGGAACCAATCGCGGTCGAAGCACCTGCGCCAGAGCCTGTTATTGAACCCGTTGTCGAGCCTGTTGTCGAGCCCGAGGCGGAACCCGCTGTCGAACTCGAACAGCCCGAAGTCGCAAAAGCTCCTGACGCACCTGTAGTAGAGGAAGCGGTCGAACCAACACCTCAGCCGGAGCCGGTGAAGCCCAAGAAGGTGAAAGTCGCCAAGGCCGTCGAGGAACATAAGGAAGAAGCGCCGGTTGAGGCAGCGCCTGAGCCAAAGCTGTCCTGGTTCGAGCGTCTGCGTCGCGGCCTGCTCCGTTCATCGAATTCATTGAGCGAATCCATCGGCGGCATTTTCACCAAGCGCAAGCTCGATGATGACACGCTGCAGGATCTCGAAGACGTGCTGATCCAGGCTGATCTCGGTCTTGAAACCGCCATGCGCGTGACCGATGCACTTGCCTCGGGTCGCTACGGCAAGGACGTGACGGGCGAGGAAGTGCGCACCATCATGGGCGCGGAAATCGAAAAGGTTCTAGGCCCGGTGGCAAAGCCGCTGGAGCTTGACCTGTCACACAAGCCGCATGTCATCCTCGTGGTCGGCGTCAACGGCACCGGCAAGACCACCACCATCGGCAAGCTTGCCGCAAAGCTTACCGCAGGTGGCCTCAAGGTCATGCTGGCGGCAGGCGACACATTCCGCGCAGCAGCCATCGAGCAGTTGCACATCTGGGGCGAACGCACCGGTTCGCCGGTCGTGTCCTCCAAGCTCGGCGCCGATGCGGCAGGGCTTGCCTATGATGCATGGGAAAAGGCCAAGGAAGCCGGCAGCGACGTTCTCATCATCGATACGGCAGGGCGGTTGCAGAACAAGGCCGAACTGATGGACGAGCTTGCAAAAATCGTGCGCGTGCTGGGCAAGCATGATCCGGAAGCGCCGCATACGGTGCTGCAGACACTTGATGCCACCACCGGCCAGAATGCCCTTAATCAGGTCGAAATCTTCAAGAATATTGCCGGTGTCAACGGTCTGGTCATGACCAAGCTTGACGGCACGGCACGGGGCGGCATTCTTGTCGCCATCTCGGCCAAGCATAAACTGCCGATCTATTTCATCGGTGTCGGCGAAGGTGTCGACGATCTGGAACCCTTTGCGGCCAAGGATTTTGCCCGCGCCATCGCAGGAGTTGCCTGATGGAGCATCCCGTTTTCGAACGCGATCCGTCACAGAAAAGCGAAGCCGAACGCCGGGAAGTCCCGCCGCTGCTCAAGCTGGCGCTGGAACTGGGACCGCTTCTGGTGTTCTTCTTTGCCAATGCGCGTGGCGAAATGCTGATCGAGCGTTTTCCGGTGCTGGCGTCCATCGGCGCACCGATCTTTCTGGCAACGGCACTATTCATGGGCGCGACCGTAATCGCGCTCGCCATTTCATGGACAATGACGCGCACCCTGCCCATCATGCCGCTTGTCTCCGGCATCGTCGTGCTGGTGTTCGGAGCGCTGACGCTCTGGCTGCACAACGACACCTTCATCAAGATGAAGCCCACCATCGTCAACACGCTGTTTGGTGCGATCCTGCTCGGCGGGCTCTTCTTCGGCAAGTCCCTGCTCGGCTATGTGTTTGATTCGGCCTTCCGTCTCGATGCCGAAGGCTGGCGAAAACTGACGCTGCGCTGGGGGCTGTTCTTCATCTTCCTCGCCGTGGTCAACGAGGTTGTCTGGCGGAATTTCACGACCGATGCCTGGGTATCGTTCAAGGTGTGGGGCATTATGCCCATCACCATTGTCTTCACGCTTTTACAAATGCCGCTTATCCAGAAGCATTCACTGACGGAAGACAACAAGACCGCATCATAACGGGAGGACGGACACCATGAACGGGATCGCAGCACGGCTTGAAATCGAACAGTTCATCTGCCGCAGCGACAATTACGGCGTCCTCATCCACGATCCCCAAAGTGCACTGACAGCATCCATCGATGCGCCCGATGCAGCGGCGATCGAGGCCGCGCTGAAACGGCGCGGCTGGACGCTCGATTTCATCTTCACAACGCATCACCATCTCGATCACGTCGAGGGCAATGATGCGCTGAAGGCGAAATACGGCGTCAGCATCATCGGCCCCAAGGCCGAAGAAACAAAGATTCCCGGCATCGACCGCACGGTGAAGGACGGCGACGAATTCACCTTCGGGCTCTTCCGCGTCAAGACCATCGCGACGCCCGGCCATACGGCGGGCGAAGTGTCCTATTACCTTCCCGATGCGAAAGCCGTCTTCACGGGCGATACGCTGTTCGCGCTTGGTTGCGGGCGGCTTTTCGAGGGAACGCCGCTCACCATGTTCCAGTCGTTGCAGAAGCTGGTTGCGCTTCCCGGCGACACGGCGGTTTATTGCGGTCATGAATATACCGAAAGCAATGCCCGATTTGCGCTGACCATCGACCCCGCCAATTCCGCCCTCAAGGAGCGTGCCGCCGAGATTGCGCGGCTTCGCGCCGCCGATCGCATGACATTGCCATCAAGCATTGCGCTTGAAATGGCGACCAATCCCTTCCTGCGCTGGCATGATGCAGGCATTCGCAGCCGCCTCGGCCTGCAGGATGCACCCGACGAAGCCGTGTTTGCCGAAATCCGCAAGCGCAAGGATATGTTCTGACATATGCTATTGCTATTTGAGAGCGCGAATCGTTCCACAGTTCGAGGATAGAAGAATGACGGTGTTTTCCCGTTTCCAGATTGCAGGCTGCGCCGTTTTCCTCGGCCTTTTCCCCATTGGCCTTTCTCTTGTCGCCCTGCCCGTTTCCACAAGCGTCGCGTTTGCCGACGACCTGCTTGATGTCGCACCGAAGCAGACGCCTGCCGAAATCAACAATTTCAAGCTGAGCGAAGATTTCCTGTCGCGCATGGAAAAAGTGCAGGAACAGCTGGGTGGCATGGAACTTTCAGCGACCGAAGAGGAAGGACAGGATGCCACGCCTTCCTTCGACAAGATGGTGAAGAGCGTCGAATCCCGTCCGCAGGTCGTGGAAGTACTCAAGGCCCAGAACATCACGCCGTCCGATTATATTCTCGGCTATTTCGCCCTGATGAGCAGCCTTGCAGCAGCTGATGCCGAAAGCGAGCCGCAGTTGGTGGATGAGTTGAAGGACATCAATCCCGAACATCTTGCTTTCGGCAAGCAATATAGTGAACGCATCCGCGTTCTGATCGGCGAGTAACACGGCTCGAAGGAAGAGACGCGAACCGGCGGTTTCGCCGGTTCTTTTGTTTTATCGCACCGGTTGTCTAAGAAGCCGTAACGCATTGATCGTCACGAGAACGGTGGCACCTGTATCGGCCAGAATTGCGGGCCAGAGGCCTGTAATACCCAGCACGGTGGTCACCAGAAAGACAGCCTTCAATCCGAGCGCTATGGCAATATTCTGATGGATATTGCGCATGGTTCGCTTGGAAAGGTCGACCATCGCTGCCACATCGCCAACCCGGCCATGCAGAACCGCAGCGTCGGCCGTTTCCAGCGCCACATCCGTGCCGCCACCCATGGCGATGCCGACATCGGCTGCAGCAAGGGCTGGCGCATCGTTGATGCCGTCACCAACCTTGGCGACGATCAGACCTTCTTTACGCAACTCGCCGACAATACGCTGCTTGTCTTCCGGCAGAAGCTCAGCCCGCACTTCGATCCCGAGATCGCGTCCGATTGCTTCCGCCGTGCGGCGATTGTCACCGGTCAGCATGACGGTGCGAATATTGGCCGCTTTCAATTCCTGCAAACCGGCAATGGCATCAGCGCGCGGTTCATCACGCATGGCGATTGCACCGGCAATCTTGCCATTGGCGACAAGGACAGAAACGGTCTTGCCTTCGTCGTTGCAGGCAGCGATGCGGCTCGCCAGTGCATCCGGAATGGCCGCAATATCATTGGCGGCGCGGCGCGACCCCAGAAACAGGTCCATTTCGCCAACCGCCCCAGACACACCCTTGCCGCCATGGGCCTTGCCCTGCGTGATGGCAGACAGTTTCAGGCTGCGCTGTTCTGCAGCACCGACAATCGCCAGCGCCAGCGGATGGCTTGAGCCCGCATCCAGGGACGCGGCAAGACGCAGCACTTCATCCTCGGACAAGTCGCCTGCAAGAACATCTGTCACCTTCGGCTTGCCTTCGGTCAGCGTGCCGGTCTTGTCGAAACAGGCCGCCGTGATCTTGCCGATGGTTTCCAGCACAGCGCCGCCCTTCATGAGAAGGCCGCGCCGGGCACCCGACGACAGAGCCGCTGCAATTGCAGCAGGCGTGGAAATGACCAGCGCACAGGGGCAACCGATCAGAAGGATCGCAAGACCCTTGTAAACCCATTCATTCCAGTCACCACCCGCAACAAGCGGCGGCAGAATGGCGACGAGCGCCGCCACAACCACAACGCCCGGCGTGTAATAGGTCGAGAAACGATTGATGAAACGTTCGGTCGGCGCCTTGGCTTCCTGCGCTTCCTCGACCAGCCGCACAACCCGGGCGATGGTGTTGTCCTGCGCGGCAGCCGTGACCCGGACCCGCAACACACCATCACCATTGATCGTGCCAGCAAAAACCGTGTCGCCTTCGGCCTTCCCGACCGGGGTGCTTTCACCGGTGACCGGCGCTTCATCGACAGCGCTCTCGCCCGTCAGGATTTCACCATCCGCAGGCATACGGTCGCCGGGGCGCACGGAAATCACATCGCCGACCGCCAGACTGTCGGCGGCAACTTCCGTGGTCGCACCATTTCTCTCAAGGAAGGCAGTCTTCGGCACCAGCGCAGTCAGGGATTGAATGCTGGCACGCGCCTTACCTGCAGCAACGCCTTCCAGAAGCTCACCGACCAGAAACAGAAAAACGACGGCTGCAGCTTCCTCGGTTGCGCCGATAAACATTGCGCCGATGGCGGCAATCGTCATCAGCATCTCGATGGAGAATGGCGTGCCGTTGATGGCCGCCATATAGGCACGCTTGGCAATCGGCACGAGACCGATCAGCATCGCAGCCGTGAAGGCCCAAAGCGCGATGGACGGATAAAGATGTCCGACAATATAGGCCGCGACCAGCCCGCCGCCACAGGCCAGCATCATCTGGCCCTTTTTCGAACGCCACCACGGCTGTGGCTTTGTCAGCCCGGTCGCCTTTGGTGCAGAACCGGCACCGGGGACAACGGTTTTGGCAAGGGCAGTCTTGTAGCCCAGTGCCGTCACTTTGCCGGCGATTTCGTCGCTCTTCGCCGTTCCATCATGATTGACGGTCATTGCGCCATTGGTCACGGAAACGGACACATCCGTCACGCCGGACAGGCGCCGTACGGCAGTATCGATCTTGGCCGCACAGGATGCACAATCCATGCCATCGACCTGAAAGCGGAAACTGTTGGAGGTTACGGCAATAACCTCGTCGTGGGCTTCATGATTGTGTTCATGGGCGTGATCGTGATGATCATGATGGCCGCCGCACGCACTGTGGTCGTGGTCGTGGTCGTGGTCGTGGTCGTGGTCGTGGTCGTGGTCGTGGTCGTGGTGAGAATGATCGTGCGAATGCTCATGCTTCGCCAGTGCTTTTTCCTTGACGGTTTTTTCGGGAGCCATCGGCTCCACACTATAGCCGAGGCTACGCACCTTGCTTGCGATCTTGTCAAGATCACCTGTTCCATCATGGCTGACGGTCATCGTGCCTGCCGTGACAGAGACGGACACATCCTCGATACCGCGCACGCGCCGCACGGCAGTATCGATCTTGGCTGCGCAGGATGCGCAATCCATACCGTCGATGCGAAAGCGAATCTGGTTCAATGTTTCACTCATGATCTGCTCTTTTCAGCACTGCTCTTGAATTGTGTTGAGCAAGGTCTACATCCTCTAGTGACTAGAGGAGCAAGCGGAAAATGATCATGAATGTATCGATCGGAGAAGCATCGAAAGCGAGCGGCGTCAAAGTGCCGACGATTCGTTATTACGAGCAGATCGGCCTGCTACCCTCACCGCCGCGCACTGATGGCAATCGCCGCCTCTATGACCGGCAGGATGTCCAGCGGCTGCTTTTCATTCGCCACGCACGCGATCTGGGTTTCGAGGTGGATGCGATCCGCACGCTTCTTGATCTTCAGGATAATCCCGACCAGTCATGTTCGGCGGCCGATGCCATTGCACGCGCACGCTTGAGCGATGTCGAACACCGCATCGCAAAACTGCTATCGCTTAAAACCGAACTGCAGCGCATGCTGGAATGCACTGCACATGGCCGCATCGACCAGTGCCGCGTGATCGAAATCCTCGGCAACCATGAGGAATGCGTGCACCCGAAACATTAACTGGGACCGGCTGCCGGTCAGTTCACCTTGGAAAAACGGGTGGCTTCGATCTTGAGCGTGCCGATCTGCGTGCCGATTCGCGCCACGACGGGCGCATAGATGCCCGAATTGCCGAGCGATGCGAAGGAAATCGTGATCCGGCTGCGATTGCTCAGATAATCGATAGCCTTCTTGCCCTTCTGATATCCGGAAATCGGAACGAACTTTGCCGAGCAGACGACCGATTCGCCGGTAAAGCCGTCGGTCGTGAACGATTCGGTGCCATTGAAGGAAAGCTTGATCTCCGCGCGGGTCTGACCGTCGAAAACGCTCAGCGACCGGTCACAGACCGCCCGACCGCTCTTTGCAGGTATCATGAGCGCGCTCAGCGGATCGCTCACATTGAGAAGGTCCTGCGGTGATGTTTCCACCCACTGGTCGCGCTTTTTCACCGGAGGCTGGTTTTCCGCCGCGACGACATCGCCATTGGCGAAGCGGATCGTCGTGCTCTTGTTCTTGCGGCCATGCTTATAGGCGAGATCGAAGCTCTTCGGCACGACCTTGCCCCCAACGGCGCTCCCGGTAACGTGCACGGTGCCGTCCGTATCGTCGAACACACGCGCCAGACCGGAAGTCAGAAAACGGCCATTGAGATTGTAATTGGCGCCATTGACCGTGGTTTCTATGGCAGACCGCGCAATCGAAAGTCCGAAAATGGAAATATCGTATTCGGTCCGATAAAGATCGTTGGCCCTGGCCGGCCCGCTAGCAATCGTTAATCCCGCAAGGATCAGGCCCGCAAAGGTCAACACACCATAATGCGCCAGCCGCTGCCAGACGGGCTTCAACTCATGCGACGGTTCGATCATGCGCGCATTCCTTTCGCTAAAGCACGTCGTGGAAGAGAGAGACCGTTTTCCATAAAGACATGCGTAAAGACAAAAACTCAAAGCAAATTCGCTTTATCCTATCTTGCGACCTGTTTTTCGCCTGGTCGTCTCCTGATGGTTTTCAACCACATTGAAACGCCCAAAAGTTGCGTGGGATTCTTCGATACAGTATCTGTGTAAGCCAAGCAAAACTGGCGAAGTTATGATCGCAAGCTTTCGTGAAGACCGTGCGAAAGCCGGAAAACCGCGTCTTTGCGCGATGGATACGGAATCTCACTTGACTGCAACGGCTGCTGTCACTATAGAAACGCGACTTTCCCAATAGGCCGCCTGTCCGAGATCGCGCGCCAGCAGCATCAAACTGCGTTGATTGCTTGAATTCGGACATTCGGGTCGGGGCCTGAAGAACGTAATTGAAGGTGAGACCAAAATGTCCCGCGCTTGTGAATTGACCGGCAAGTCGGTCCAGTACGGCAACAATGTCAGCCACGCGAACAACAAGACGCGTCGCCGCTTTCTGCCGAACCTCTGCAATGTTACGCTGATGTCCGAAACGCTCGGCCAGAGCTATCGCCTGCGCGTTTCCGCCAACGCTCTGCGTTCGGTTGAACATCGCGGCGGTCTCGATGCGTTCCTCGTCAAGTCTGACGACAAGGAACTTTCGCAGCGCGCTCGCCTGCTGAAGCGTCAGATCGCAAAGAAGCAGGCTGAAGCAGCAGTCGCTGCCTAAGCTTCCGGCCAAAAATTTCGACAAAAAAGGCCGGCTTTTGTCGGCCTTTTTTGCTGGTTCCATCACCCAGGATAAAAAAATGTCAATCAAGACACCTTCTTATTCCCGGCTTATGCCTGCGATACTGGCAATGTGCGTGGCGGTTGCCGCGTCGAACATACTTGTCCAATATCCATTCCAGCATTTTGGCCTCGGTGAAGTGCTGACCTACGGCGCCTTCACCTACCCCATCGCCTTTCTGGTCAATGACCTGACGAATCGCCGCTTCGGCCCCGCTGCCGCGCGCAAGGTCGTCTATGCCGGTTTCGTGCTTGGCGTCATCATGTCGGTCTGGCTCGCCACGCCGCGTATCGCGATTGCCTCCGGCTCCGCTTTCCTTCTCGCACAGCTGATGGACATCACAGTCTTCGACCGCCTGCGTCGCAAGACCTGGTGGAAGGCTCCCTTTGCTGCCGCCATGTTCGGTTCGGTGCTCGATACAATCCTGTTCTTCTCGATTGCCTTCGCAGCCGGCTTCGCCTGGATCGACAAGCTGACCGGAATGCCCGATTCGTCGCTTGCCGAACCAGCATCCTTCCTCGGCCTTGGCGTGCCGCTCTGGGCCTCGCTTGCTTTCGGCGACTTCTTCGTGAAAGTCATTATGGGAACGCTGATGCTGATCCCCTATGGCGCAATCCTCGCCGTCTTTGCCCCGACGCTTTACGCGCCAAACCGGACAAACGCTGGCTGATATTCTCGAGGATTCACGATCCGTTGAACGCAACGAAAACCGGTTTTCCTCAATAAATATCCCCTGTATGAACCGCTCTCCGACAGACCGCAGGTTTTTCCTGCGGTCTTTCTTTATCGGAACGGATTTCTATATTACGTATAGAAAGCAAAGACGCCTGAAATTATTCAAGCGTCGGCTTTCCTCTTTCGGTTTGACTATATTTATATTTAGGTAAGGATTGATTAGATGTCCTTGAATAAGGAAAAACTTCCACTCGTCATTATTACCGGCGCAAGCTCGGGCATTGGCCTTGCCACTGCAAAAATGTTTGCCCATCGCGGTCATCCATTGTTGCTTCTGGCGCGCCGCCTGGACGCGATGGAAAAGCTCAACCTGCCAGACACGCTCTGCAAATCCGTCGACGTCACTGACCGGAAGGCGCTTGTGGCAGCCGTCCGGGAAGCCGAAGCCAAGTTCGGTCCTGCCGATGCTATCATCAATAATGCCGGTGTGATGTTGCTGGGTGAAGTGAACAAGCAGAACCCGGATGAATGGGACCGGATGCTGGAGGTCAATGTCAAAGGCCTTCTCAACGGCATTCATGCTGTCTCGGCTGGCATGGCTGCGCGCAAGCACGGCACAATCATCAACATCAGCTCGGTGGCTGGCCGCAAGACCTTCGCCAATCATGTCGCCTATGTTGGCACGAAGTTCGCCGTGCACGGCATGTCGGAAAACCTGCGCGAAGAACTTTCGCCACATAATGTCCGTGTCGTGACGATCGCGCCGGGTGCCGTGGAAACGGAACTTCTGAGCCATACCAGCGACGCCGGTATCAAGGCCGGTTACGAAGCATGGAAGAAAGAAATGGGCGCGCCTGTGCTTTCAGCCGACGATGTGGCTCGCGCCATTCTCTATGCCTATGAACAGCCCCAGGGCGTGTGCATACGCGAAATCGTTCTGGCTGCAACCAAACAGCAGGCATGAAAAAGGGCGCTTCAAGCGCCCTTTTCATGCCTGATTTTTATCGTCCGCCAGCGCGGCGCTGTCGCCCGCCCGAGGCTACAGCACCCTGCTCCTCGAACAGCGAGGCGAGCTGCTCCGTCATCGCGCCTGCCAGTTCTTCCGCATCAACGATGGTGACAGCACGCTGATAATAGCGCGTGACATCATGGCCGATACCGATTGCAATCAACTCCACCGGAGAGCGTGTTTCGATCTCTTCAATCACGGCGCGCAGATGGCGTTCGAGATAGTTGCCCGGATTGACGGAAAGTGTCGAATCGTCGACGGGGGCGCCGTCCGAGATCATCATCAGGATCTTGCGTTGCTCGGGACGCGCCAGCAGCCGCTGATGCGCCCAGATCAGCGCCTCACCGTCGATATTTTCCTTGAGCAGGCCTTCGCGCATCATCAGGCCGAGATTGCGCCGTGCCCGCCGCCAGGGCGCATCGGCGCTCTTGTAGACGATATGGCGCAGATCATTGAGGCGACCCGGATTGGCAGGCTTGCCGCGTCCAAGCCACGCTTCGCGTGACTGGCCACCCTTCCACGCCTTGGTGGTGAAACCGAGAATCTCCACCTTCACACCGCAACGCTCCAGCGTGCGGGCCAGAATGTCCGCACAGGTCGCGGCGACCGTGATCGGACGACCACGCATGGAGCCGGAATTGTCCAGAACCAGCGTCACGACCGTATCGCGAAAATCCGTATCGCGCTCCTGCTTGTAGGAAAGCGGCTGCGTCGGATCAATGACGATGCGCACCAGACGGGCCGAATCGAGATAGCCCTCTTCCAGATCGAAATCCCAGGAGCGATTCTGCTGCGCCATCAGGCGGCGCTGCAAGCGGTTGGCCAGACGCCCCACCACACCTTGCAGATTGGCAAGCTGCTTGTCGAGGAAGCTGCGAAGGCGGTCTAGTTCCGCCTCGTCGCAAAGATCAACCGCTTCAACCTCTTCATCGAACTCTCGCGTGAAGACCTTGTAGTCGACATGTTCGGCAAAATTGGCGAAAGGCTGGTTCGGACGGCGTGTATCGCCCGGCGTTTCCGCGTCGATATCGTCGCTGTCATCCATGTCGTCGGCAGAAGCATCGGCGGCGTCCATTTCGCCCTGCTCGCCTTCATCGCTCGAACTGTCGGATTCTTCGCTTTCAGCGGAATCGGAACCTTCCTGGCTCTCGTCGCCACCTTCCTCGTTCTCGTCGGAATCCGGCGTCTGCTCGTCGTTCTGCTCTTCTTCGTCGCTCGGTTCTTCCTGCGACAGCTCCTCCGCCATATCCATGGAGGCGAGCATGTCACGCACCGTGCGCGCAAAGGCCTGCTGGTCTTCGAGATTGTCGCCAAGCCGCGCAATGTCGGCTGCGGCCTTCTGCTCGATCCACTCCCGCCACAGCTCGAGCACCTGTCCGGCTTCCGCAGGTGCGGACCGTCCGGTCAGCTTTTCACGCAGCAGAAGCGATACGGCTTCCTCAAGCGGCGCATCTTCCTTGGCGGTAACTGCGGAGAAATTGGCTTTCGAATATTTGTCCGCAAGCATGGTGGTGAGATTATCCGCCATGCCTGCCATGGCGCGGGCGCCGATGGCTTCCACACGCGCCTGCTCGACAGCGTCGTAAATCGCGCGCGCCTGCTTTCCTTCCGGGGCAAGGGCCGCGTGAATGCGCGGATTGTGACGTGCCTGACGCAGCGCCATGGAATCGCCGAGGCCACGGGTGACGGCGATATCGTGCGCAGTCGGGCGCTTCGGCAGATCGGGAAGACGGGCGCGATTTGCGCTCAACGCCGGGCGGTCGTTGGTGAACGCCACTTCCAGCTCATGCTCACCGGAAATGGCACGGACGCAAGCCGTTAGAGCGCGCTTGAATGGTTCGGAATCCACCGGCCCCGGTTTACGCTCGCGCGAATTATCGCCTATTCCTGACTTCTGGCCCGACATATGCCTATCCTGACTTCGCTTTCAAGCAAGGGCGAAGCTCATCGCCCCCGCATCAGACAGTGCGCTGCCGCCGGACACGCTCAGGCGGCAGGCTTCTTCCGCATCAAGCGAGAACGATATTCGCTGCCGATTCGGGCAGCTCAACGCCGAAAGCGCGCTGATAGAACTCGGCCACAATCGGGCGTTCCAGTTCGTCGCACTTGTTGAGGAAGGTCAGGCGGAAGGCAAAGCCGACATCGTTGAAGATCGCGGCATTTTCGGACCATGTGATGACCGTACGCGGGCTCATGACGGTCGAGAGATCGCCATTGATGAAGGCCTGACGGGTCATGTCGGCCACGCGCACCATCTTGTTCACGATCTCGCGGCCTTCGGCATTCTGGTAATGCTTGGCCTTGGCGAGAACGATGTTCACTTCATTGTCGTGCGGCAGATAGTTCAGCGTCGTCACGATGGACCAGCGGTCCATCTGCGCCTGGTTGATCTGCTGGGTGCCGTGATAGAGGCCGGTCGTGTCACCGAGGCCAACGGTGTTGGCGGTGGCGAACAGACGGAAAGCCGGATGCGGATGGATAACGCGGCTCTGGTCGAGCAGGGTCAGACGGCCCGAAGTTTCCAGAATGCGCTGGATCACGAACATCACGTCCGGACGACCCGCATCATATTCGTCGAAAACGAGAGCCACATTGTGCTGATAGGCCCAGGGCAGGATGCCGTCCTTGAATTCGGTGACCTGCATGCCGTCTTTCACGACGATGGCATCCTTGCCGACGAGATCGATACGGCTGACATGGCTGTCGAGGTTGACGCGCACGCAAGGCCAGTTGAGGCGGGCTGCGACCTGTTCAATATGGGTCGACTTACCGGTGCCGTGATAACCGGAAACCATCACGCGGCGGTTATAGGCAAAGCCTGCAAGGATCGCGAGCGTCGTCTGACGGTCGAAAAGATAATCCGGATCAAGCTCCGGCACATAGGAATCGCCTGCCGCATAGGCTGGCACCGTCATGTCGGAATCGATCCCGAACACTTCGCGCACCGAAACCGTTGTATCCGGCAAATTGGCTATATCCCGCTCAACCTTGTTCATCATGCCTCCAGAGCGGCAGGCAGCGACCGGCCGCGAATTAATACCGGCAAGCTACCGACCGGCAACTTTCACCCGTGGGCATGTTTTTCCGGCGAGCCGGACGGTATGCCCCTTCCGTAATTCGTTGCGGGCATCCGTGCTTGCGTCCACGCAATCGCGCGGCAGAAGAATGTCCGTCGGAGCTGTCGGCGACAGCCCCATAGTCGGCCTTTCAGACCCAAACAGGCTTTAGCAAAAACCTGCCTGCTTGAGCAATTGATAAGCCTGAATAACATCGCGAAATCTTTCTTCCGATCCGCGATCACCACCATTCGCATCGGGATGGTGCTGTTTTACCAGCTCTTTATAGCGCGCCTTGATCTTATCGCCAGTCGAATTTGGTTCAAGACCGAGTGTCGCCAGCGCCTTTATCTCGAGCGTACGCGGCTTGCGCTGCGCTTTCTGGCCCGGCGCATGTCCCTTGGCTTCCTTGAAAAGGTTGAAGGGATCGCGGATGCGGTTGTGATAGGAAGCCGAACCGGAACGTACCTTCGCCATGTCCGGCGACGTGCGCGGCTTGGCGGTGGAGTTCGCCGTCGTCGACCATGTCGGCCTATGACCCGTGATCGCATCCTTCTGGAATTTCGCGATGTCGCCATCCGAAAGACCAGAGAAGTAATTGAAATTCTTGTTATATTCCCGCACGTGATCAACACAGAAGCGGAAATATTCACCTTCGCGCATGCGTCCGACAGGCGCGCGATGCGTGCCTGGCTTGTCGCACCCGTCCCACTGGCAGCAAGGCCCCGAAGCCTTCGCTTCCGCGGTCTTCTTGGGCTTGATGCGGATACTGTCGAAAAATTTTGAGTTCGTTGTCATCGAATCGAATTATGCGGATTATGAGTTGCTGAACAAGAATTGACATTTCGTCCGGTCTGGCTTTTGGCCATTTCAACTGGGCGAAATTTTGAAGCAGGTTGCTTTCCTGTGCGGATTTGCCCCACCTTTTGCTGCCGAAGCAACGTTATATGAGGCACAGCGTCTATATGGGGAGAAGTGGTCCAAATGTCCATTCACAATAGCAAACAAAGCGCGATGGAAGCGAAACTGACCACGGCTTTCGCTCCCGAACGGCTTGAAGTCATTAATGAAAGCCATCTCCACGCCGGACATCATCACGAAGAGCGCGGCCATCATGAAGTCTATGACGGCACCGGCGAAACACACTTTCGCATCCGTATCGTTGCCCAAGCTTTTGCCGGAATGAGTCGCATTCAGCGCCACCGCGCCATTAACGAACTTTTGAAGGAAGAACTGGATAGCGGCGTCCATGCACTTGCACTGGAGCCTTCCGCTCCTGGCGAAGCAACGCGGCGCTGAGCAGCTTCACGACTACCCATCACTTGGCATCCGAACTCGACATGCCGTCCCAGACGGGAACGTCTCTTCCCCTGATCAGATCCGGCGTAAACCCTGGTCTATATTACAAAGGCGCCCTTTCGGGCGCCTTTGTAATATAGACCAGATAGATCGAACTTTGCGGAGAAAAGAAATTCCAGGATAGTATCTAGTGCAAGTACCAATAGACCAAGACTGTATTTCTCTAATTATAAAGTAGGTCGTAGGCGATTTTCTCCGTAGTTTTCGTATCCAAACATAAGTCATATATAATGTATGCTACCGGATTATTAGTAGCCTTATTGTTGCGAAAAACAATGTTATAGAAGCGTATATTCTCAATAATTTCAAATGAATTTTTTTCTATTACTAGTAGTTGCATCCGAGATATATTAGACTAGAATAATATCATAATATTATGTCGTTTTATTATTACTTATATTTAATACTGAAACGCGCACAAGAAACCGGAAAAGACAACGCCAGCCCGGCCAGATTTTCCGGCCGAAAACTGGCTTTAGTCTGGGATTAAAATATTCAGAAACAAAGTGTTAGGTGGAAACTGCTCCCGCGATAGCTTTCAGCGCGGCAGCGCGGCAACTATGGGCGCAGGCTTTCCATCGGCATCAAGTGGCACGATGCGCAGCCGTGTCAGGCGATTCATTTCCTTCTTCAGGACGGAAAAGCGCTTCCCGTAAAAGGTGAAAGCCTGTTTCACTTCGGGAATGGTCTGGGTCTCATGAATGACCAGACCGGCAATCGTTGTCGCTTCCTCATCCGGCAAAGACCAGTCAAGCGCGCGGTTAATATCGCGAATCGGCAGCGATCCGTCGACAATCACCGAACCATCCGGCTGCAGGCGGACACCCTGGATTTCGATGTCGTGTTCGTCGGCAATATCGCCGACGATTTCTTCCAGAATATCCTCAAGCGTCACCAGCCCCTGCACGTCACCATACTCGTCGACGACGATGGCAATATGCGCCTTCCGGCGGAGAAACGCGTCGAGCTGGTCCTGCAACGTGGTCGTGTCGGGCACGAACCACGGCTTGCGCGCAACCTTCATGATGTCGATGCGCTTGAAATCATTGTCGACGTCGTAAAGCGCGCGCAGCAGGTCCTTGGTGTGGATAATGCCGACAATATTATCGATATCGTCGCGCCAGAGCGGCATACGTGTATGCGGGCTGGCCAGAATATCGCGCACGATCTCATCCGCCGGAGCATCGGCATTGACGGTGCCCATCGAGGTCCGGTGCACCATGACGTCGCTGACTTCCAGCTCCTTGAGGTCGAGCAGGCCGCCCAGCTGGTCACGATCTTCCTTGATGAGCGACTTGTCGCGATGCAGCACCTCGACCGCACCGCGCAATTCCTCCTGCGGGCTCAACATGGACCGACCGGCGGCAAGATTGATGCCGCAAAGCTTCAGGATCGCGCGCACAATGCGGTTCACCGCACTGGAAATCGGGCCGAGGATCAGGACGACCAGCGACACGCCGCGTGCAACGGCAAGCGAAAACCGGTCTGGACCGGAAATCGCCCAGGATTTCGGCAGCACTTCCGCGAAGATGACCAGAATGACCGTCATTGCCAGCGTGGCATAAGCAACGCCCGCATCGCCGAACAGGTTCAAAAAGATGCTGGTGGCAATGGAGGACGCCAGAATATTGGCGAGGTTGTTGCCGATCAGAAGCGCACCGATCAGCCGGTCGCGGCGACTGATGAGGCGCTGGACCAGCCCTGCGCGCTCATCGCCATTATGTTCGAGCGTGTGCATCCGGGCTCGAGACGCCGCCGTCAGCGCCGTTTCGGATCCGGAAAAGAATGCTGAGAGAATGACGCAGAGCAGGATGATGCCGCACATAACCCAGAGCTCGAAAGCCATCCGCCTTATCCTCTTATTTCGTTTCCAGACGTTCTTTCAAAAATTCCAGCACGGCGGCCGGTGGCACGTCCTTGGCAATAAAGGACTGGCCGATGCCGCGCGTCAGGATGAAGGTGAGCGCACCACGCGCCACTTTCTTGTCCTGCGCAATATAATCCATCAGCTTTTCCGCCGGTGGCAACCCGCCCGGAACATCCGACAGCCTGTATGGCAGCCCGACGGCTTTCAGATGCGCCTCAACGCGCTCCGCATCCTCAATGCCGCACAGGTTCATCTTGACCGAGAAGCGATGGGCCAGCGCCATACCGATAGCGACACCTTCACCATGCACAAGACGGGTCGAATCGTAGCCCGTTGCCGTTTCCAGCGCGTGGCCGAAAGTATGGCCGAGATTGAGAAGCGCCCGGTCACCGGTTTCGCGCTCGTCGCGCGCAACAACGGCTGCCTTGCAGCGGCAGGATTCAGCGATGGCTTGCGTCCGTGCCGCCCCGCCGGAGAAGACCTCCTGCCAGTTCTGTTCCAGCCATTCAAAAAAGTCCGGACGGTCGATCAGACCATATTTTGCAACTTCGGCATAACCGGCGCGGAATTCACGCGGGCTCAGCGTGTCGAGAACCTCCGTATCGGCCAGAACCAGCTGCGGCTGATAAAAGACACCGACGAGATTTTTACCGTGTGCCGTGTTGATCCCGGTCTTGCCACCGACCGAGGAATCCACCTGCGACAGGAGCGAGGTCGGCATCTGAACGAAATTCATACCACGCCGCACGATACCGGCGACGAAGCCCGAAAGATCGCCAACCACACCGCCGCCAAATGCCACGACCGCGTCGCCGCGCTCCAGCCGCGCCGCCAGTACGGCATTGGTGACGGTTTCCAGCGTACCGAAGGATTTGGACTTTTCGCCCGGCGCAACAATCACCGGCGTCACATCGATACTGGCCTTGGCGAAGCTTGCTGTCAGGCGCTCCAGATGAGCCTTGGCAACATTTTCGTCCGTCACCACCGCCACGCGCACGCCTTTCAGACGCTTCGCCAACTCCTCGCCTGCACGATCCACCAGCCCCTTGCCGATCAGAATATCGTAGGAGCGGTCGCCAAGCGACACGGGAACAGTCGTAACATCCTGGGCGATGGAAGGCGCGTTCATGCGTAGTCTCCAATACATGCGGCGAAGACATCGGCGGCTTGTTCTACCGGACCGATTATGCCTCTAATCTTTCAAGATGATCCGCCAGAACATCGAGCAGTTCCGCAGCGATCACTTCCTTCTTGTCATCCCGCGTCATCAGCTGAAGGTCGGCCAGTGCATAGACAGGATAACGTTCATTCATCAGCCGCAGCATGACGCCGCGCGGATCGCTGTTTTTCAGCAGCGGGCGGTTCTGGCGGCGCGATACGCGCTCCATCAGAATATCGATTTCCGCATTGAGCCAGACGGAAACACCTGCACGACCGATTGCCGCGCGTGTTTCGGCATTCATATAGGCCCCGCCGCCGGTGGCCAGAACCATCGGTCCGTCTTCGAGCAGGCGCATGATGACCCGACGTTCGAGATCGCGGAACTCGACCTCGCCATATGCTTCAAACAATTCAGGAATGGTCATGCGGGAAACCGCTTCGATCTCCGTATCGGCATCGCGAAACGGCAGGCCGAGCAAGGCTGCAGCCTTGCGTCCGACGGTGGATTTGCCTGCACCCATCAGCCCCACGAGTACCACGACTTTCGAACCGAGAAGATCGCGGATCAGCTCCGCTTTCTCATGTAGATTGTTTTGTTTTGTCGTGCTGCTCATTGACCTCGTCCATTTGTTCCGGTTCCACATGAAAAACAGGACGACGTCAATTGCTTTGATTGGTTTTCAGGGCGTGCATGGCCGCAAGCAAGGCTTTTTTGCATGATTGGGCTCTTGTCTCCTCTTTCATTCCTTCTCCTTGCTTTCATTCCTCCTCCTTGCTTTCGTCCCCCCTCCTTGCTTTCGTCCCAATGCCACAGCATAAAAGATGGATGCCTACGCTAACGCGCCTCGTTCTCTTTCTCGCCCTTGTCGCCGCCGTCGTTTATGGCGCGATGTATACACTTGCCAATTTCGTTGAGCCGGACACACGCGAGATCACCGTCGAAATACCGGCTTCGAAGCTGAAACCGGTCACGATTGCGCCTCCGCCAGCTCCCGCAGCCGAGCTTGCCCCTGCGGAGACCGCCGATACGGCGCCCCAATCGCCGCAGACACCGCAGGAATGACAATGCGCGCATCGCTGGCGATCGAGAACTTTCTGGAAATGATGAGTGCCGAACGCGGCGCGGCGGAAAACACGCTTGAATCCTACCGGCGCGATCTTGAGGCGGTGGCAGAGGCGCTGTCGGCCCGAGGCGTCAATCTTGCCGAAGCGGGTGCGGACCATATTCGCAGCGCCATCGATGCCATGGCAACGGAAGGTTTTGCCGCGACATCGCAAGCCCGGCGTCTGTCGGCGCTACGCCAGTTCTTCCGCTTTCTCTATTCGGAAGGTTATCGGCAGGACGATCCAACCGGTACGGTCGATGCGCCGAAAAAGCAGAAGCCTTTGCCGAAAATCATGAGCGTTGAGAACGTCACAAAACTGCTCGACCGCGCAGCACTTGAAACCAGCGAAGAAGCGGAACCGGCCGAGCGCTTCAAGGCGCTGCGTCTTCACGCTCTCATTGAAACACTTTATGCCACCGGCATGCGCGTTTCCGAACTTGTCGGTCTGCCGGTCGGCGTCGCGCGCACCGACCACCGCTTCCTACTGGTTCGCGGCAAGGGCTCCAAGGAACGCATGGTCCCGCTTTCGCCCAAGGCCCGTGAGGCGTTGCAGCGCTTTCTCGCCTTGCGGGATTCCCTGCCTGGCAGCGATGACAATCCGTGGCTTTTTCCGGCTTTTTCGGAAAGCGGCCACCTGGCGCGCCAGGTTTTTGCACGCGAACTGAAAGGGCTTGCCGCGCGGGCGGGATTGTCGGCGGCAGCCGTTTCACCGCACGTGCTCCGCCATGCCTTTGCCAGCCATCTGCTGCAGAACGGTGCCGATCTGCGTACCGTGCAGCAATTGCTCGGCCACGCCGACATTTCAACGACGCAAATCTATACGCATGTGCTGGAGGAAAGACTGCATAAGCTTGTCAGCGAGCATCATCCGCTTGCCGATTAGCCTCTGTCCGGTTATGAGAAAGTCGAAAATTTGCAAGATGAGCCAGTAGTGAATATGTAAAGCGCCGTAAAACAGCCTTTTTCAGGCTCGCAATAGCGCTAATCCCTTTGGAAAAAGCACGAACAGTCAGGCCCGATGTACAACTATCTCGACTTTGAAAAACCCGTCGCCGACCTTGAAGGCCAGATTCTTGAGCTCAAGAAGCTCGCGCAGGAACAAGGCAGCGTCGAGATGAGCGACGAGATTCGTCGCCTCGAGAAGCGTTCGGCCGATGCGCTGAAGGACATCTATCGCAAGCTGACCCCGTGGCAGAAGACGCAGATCGCCCGCCATCCGGACCGTCCGCATTGCCTGGAATATATTGACCGGCTGTTCACCGAATTCACTCCGCTCGCCGGTGACCGCAAGTTTGCCAATGACGAAGCTCTCCAGACTGGTTTTGGCCGCTTCAACGGTCAGGCCGTTGCGATCATCGGGCAGGAAAAAGGCTCTGACACCAAGACGCGCCTGAAGCACAATTTCGGCTCGGCCCGTCCGGAAGGCTATCGCAAGGCCGTCCGCATCATGGAAATGGCAGACCGTTTCCAACTGCCGCTCATCACTTTCGTCGACACGGCAGGCGCCTATCCGGGTGTCAGCGCCGAAGAACGCGGCCAGGCTGAAGCCATTGCGCGCTCGACGGCGGAATGCCTCCGGCTGCGCGTCCCGGTCATCTCGATCATCATCGGTGAAGGCGGTTCGGGTGGCGCAATCGCCATCGCCGTTGCAAACCGCGTCTATATGCTTGAGCATTCAATCTATTCGGTGATCTCGCCCGAAGGTGCTGCGTCGATCCTCTGGCACGATTCCACCCGCGCCAAGGATGCCGCCTCAAGCATGCGTATCACCGCACAGGACCTGTTTGACCTGAAGGTCATTGACGGTGTCATTCCTGAACCTATGGGTGGTGCGCATCGCGGCAAGGAAGCCGTCATCGATGCAGCTGGCGATATCATCACAGCATCGCTGCGCTCGATGAAGGATATCGACGGCGAAACGCTGAAGCAGGAACGCCGCCAGAAATTCCTCGAAATCGGCCGCAACATCTGATTTTCACCGCAAATTGGAGCGCATCCCGAAAAGTGTAATACGGTTTTCGGAATAAGATGCGCGGTTCAGAACAAAGAAGAAGACCCGTCCGGGAGGCCTCGCGCCTCCCGGATTTGCATCATGCTGCAAATTCGGCCATATTGCCGACGCGCTGGATTTTAGCTATCTGAGCAAGGATTTATAAACGATACCGTAAGGTTTCAGTTTTAAAATTCGACGTTCAGGAAATTGGCTTTTGCTCATAAAGTCTCTGGCGTAGCTCTAACAGACTCGATGCGACATGAAGATCAGAACCGCAATTCTAGGCTCCGTAATGGCAACCGCGCTCCTCGCCGGCTGTCAGGGTTCGTCCGTATCCGATCTAAGCCTCCGGGCCGAGAAGCCGCTTCCCGAGAAAGTCGTTGCCAAGATGAAGGCGAAGGGCATGACCCGCACCTCGCCAATCATGGTACGCATTTTCAAGGAAGAAGGCACACTCGAGGTCTGGAAGCAGAAGAACAACGGCAAGTACGACCAGATCGCGTCCTACGACATCTGCAAATGGTCGGGCAAGCTCGGGCCGAAATATATCGAGGGTGACCGTCAGGCGCCGGAAGGTTTCTACAACGTCCGCCCCGCCCAGATGAACCCGAATTCGAGCTATTATCTCTCGTTCAACATCGGTTTCCCCAACGCCTATGACCGCGCCAATGGCCGCACGGGCCAGCACCTGATGGTGCATGGCGCATGCTCGTCGTCGGGCTGTTACTCGATGACCGACGAACAGGTTGCCGAGATTTACGCCTTCGGTCGCGACGCCTTCAAGGGCGGCCAGCGCGACTTCCAGATTCAGGCATTTCCGTTCCGTATGACGGCTGCCAACATGGCGCGATACAAGAGCGACCCGAACTATTCCTTCTGGAAGATGCTGAAGCAGGGCTACGACTCTTTCGAGGTCACCAAGGTGCCACCAAAGGTCGATGTTTGCGAAAAGCGCTATGTGTTCAACGTCGCGACACCCGACGGCCAGCCTCTGTCCGCAACGGACGCCTGCCCGCCTTCGGCTGGCGGCGAGGCCATGTCCTATGCGTCTTACGAAAAGACCTATCAGTCGGCATTCAGCGCCAGCCAGAAGGCACCGGCACCGTCTATTCAGGGCATCGCCGAAGCCAAGCTCGTCTCCGCCTGGAGCGCTGCGCGTGCACGCGGTGAAAAGGTAACGCGGGAACCGCCGTCACTCACCGCTTCTTCCGCTGAAAAGGCGGGCGCACCGGACATTCGCCCGGCAACGCCAGCCGCACAGCCGACAGCCATTGCTGCAACGCCGCAACCGGCTGCTGTTCCGGCTCAGCCGACGACACAGACCGCAGCTGTGCCCGCACCACAGCCAAACCCGGCTGCAGCGCAGGCTGCTCAGTCTGTTTCACCCCAGGTCTCTCCAATGACGACCGCCAGCACGGTGGCGCAGAATGTCGAACAGCCGGCAGCTGTCGCAGCCCCCGAGCCGAAGAAGCCATGGTGGAAGATCATCGGGAACTGATGGCCTGGCAGGATGACATTCCTGTTTACGACCTGAGGGGGCTTAAATGCCCCCTTCCGGTTTTGAAAACCCGCAATCGTCTGGAAAAAATGCCGAGCGAAGCGCTTCTCTGGGTGGAAGCGACCGATCCGCTGTCCGGCATCGACATCCCGCATTTCTGCACGCAGGAAGGCCACGCCCTGGTCGCGCAGGAGCACCAAGGGACGTTGCATCGCTTCCTTATTCGCAAGAAATAAGTATCAGCTCCGGGGCGAAAAACCCGGAATAGCCAGCGGATTTTCCATCAGCGCGGCACGGTCTGGCCTATCGAGCGCAGGGCGCCCCAAAAACGCATCGAACAGCTCACGCACATAGGTTTCCGGCAGATCCTTCACGATCATCACCAGAAGCGTTTCCCGCTTATCCTGCGGCCATTGCGGCAGGCGCGCTGGCGGATGGAAAATCTTCTGCACCCCGTGAATGACAACCGGACGATCCGGGTCTTCGGCAATCTGCACGATCCCTTTCACACGCAGAAGCTTCTCCCCATGCGTTGAACGCAGAAGATCCAGGAACATGTCGAAGGTCGATAGCGGGATCGGCGCATCGTGACGAAGCGAAAAGGACCGGATCGCATCGTCGTGGTGATGATGATGCGCATGGCCATGATCGTGATGGTGTTCGTGGTGATGATGATGGTCGTGATCGCAATTCGGCCCGCAAGCATGGTCAGGCCCATGAGAACGCCCATGATGGGAGTGGTCATGATGACCGTCCTCATAGGCTTCCGCCTTGAGCCAGCGCTGCACGTCCGCCGATTTCGTTTCCGGATTATAGAGACCGCATTCAAAAAGCGCCGCATAACCCGTGCGCTGTTCACCGGCTTCCAGAATGTCTGCGCCGGGATGGAGCGCATGAAGACGCGCCTTCAATGCTGCCAGTCCTGACTGCGCTTCCGGCAGATCGGTTTTGGTCAGCACGATGCGGTCGGCCATTGCCGCCTGCTTGACGGCTTCCTCGTGATTGTCGAGCGTCGCCATGCCGTTAACGGCATCCACGGTCGCCAGAACACCGTCCAGCCTGAAAGCCTGCATGAGCACCGGATGCCCCATGATCGAATGCAGCACCGGCGCCGGATCGGCGAGCCCGGTGGTTTCGATGATGACGCGCTTCAACGCCTTGATGCGCCCGGTCTGGAGCCGGTCGATCAGGTCGGCCAGCGTATCCACCAGCTCGCCGCGCACCGTGCAGCACAGGCAGCCGTCGGAAAGCTCGATCACGCCCTCGCTCGCCTGCTCAACCAGCAGATGATCAATGCTGATCTCGCCGAACTCGTTGATGATAACCGCCGTATCGCTCAGCGCCGGATCTTTCAGAAGCCGGTTGAGAAGCGTCGTCTTGCCTGAACCAAGAAAACCGGTCAGCACGGAAACGGGAATGGGATTCGGCATATCAGTTGATCGCGGTGGTATTGGCACCGGCGGAACGCTGCGGACGCGGCATTGGCACCGGAATCTGCGAAATGTCGAGCTGGCTCGGGCGGGTCGTCGGACCCGGTTCGGAAACCAGACCGACGCGAACCGGAACCGGATCGCGATCCATCGCATGGATATAAGGCGAATTGATTTTCAACTTGCCCTCGACATCGCGACCGTCCCAGCGATCGGCCATGGCCTGCTGGCTGCAGATAGCCTTGCGCATATCGACGGCCTGATTGAGATTTCCGCCGGCTGCGGGGCGCAAGGTCGCCAATGTAGCACCACCGCTCGCATTTGCCCTGAAAGCGTCAGTCATCAGCTGTGCTGCCTGAACCGCGCGCGCTTCCTGCCGGTCCGCACCGAGAACAATCGCCAGCACCGTCCGACCGTTGCGCGTGGCCGAACTTGCAAGATTGAAGCCGGATGCACAGACGAAGCCGGTCTTCATCCCGTCCGCCCCGTCATAGCGGCCAAGCAGGATGTTGTAATTGGCCTGAACTTTCTTGCCCGCGCCCGGATCGATCGCCTCGGTCGCAAAATAATGCGCATATTGCGGAAATTCGCGGCGCAGCTGCACGGCCAGAACCGCCAGATCGCGTGCCGTTGTGTAGTTATTGGGATTATGCAAGCCGTTCGGATTGGCGAAATGCGAGCCGACCATACCGATACGCTGCGCTTCCGCATTCATGCGCTGCACGAAACCGGATTCCGTTCCGCCCACGGCCTCGGCAACGGCCACAGCAACATCATTGGCCGACTTAACCAGCATGATCTTCAACGCCGTATCGAGCGTCATGACCGATCCCGGCTTGTAACCCATCTTGCTCGGCGGTTCCTTGGCGGCGTTCACCGTCATGCGCACCGGCGAATCCAGCGTCATCTGGCCCGACTGAAGCGCACGGAATGCCACATAGGCCGTCATCATCTTGGTCAGGGAAGCGGGATACCAGCGCTGAAAAGCTTCCTGCTGCTGGTAGACCTTGCCGGTTGCCACATCCACTGCGATCGAGGGATTAGCGGCGGCGGACGCCAGTGCGGTCGCGGACAAGCCAACAGCTGCAAACCAGATTTTCAATGATTTCGACATCATTCCGTAGTTCCAATCGAAATAGCCTGCAACTTCTGCGGGTTCGAATTGCTCTATAATGGGAGATTAACGCTTTCTTTATCTATGCCATGTGGCGATGAAAAGGCAAACAGGGATTGCCCGCTTTCACCGAAACGTCATATCCTGTTTCCTTCAAATCACGCCCAATCCGGGGAGCCATCAGAAAATGCCAGTGTTGAATCGTGCCGTTGAAACGCAAGCGAAAATTGCCGCATGGCGCCGAAAACTGCACCAGAATCCTGAACTTCTCTATGACGTGCACGAAACTGCACAATTTGTCGAAGACAAGCTGAAATCCTTCGGTTGCGATCTTGTGGAAACAGGCGTCGGACGCACAGGCGTGGTCGGCATCATCAAGGGTCGCCATGGTGATGGGCCGGCAATTGGCCTGCGCGCCGACATGGATGCCCTGCCCATCACCGAAACGAGCGGTGTCGAATGGGTCTCGCAAAATCCCGGCAAGGCGCATTCCTGCGGCCATGACGGACACACCTCAATGCTACTGGGCGCAGCGCAATACCTCGCGGAGACCCGCAATTTCCGCGGCTCGGTCGCGCTTCTGTTCCAGCCTGCCGAAGAAGGCGGCGCCGGTGGCCTCGCCATGGTCGAGGACGGCGTGATGGACCGTTTCAACATTTCGGAAGTCTACGGCATCCACAATATGCCGGGCCTGCCGGTCGGACAGTTCGCGATGCGAAAAGGCCCGATCATGGCAGCGACGGATGAATTCGATCTCTTCATCACAGGTCGCGGCGGCCACGCAGCGCAGCCGCATCGCACCATCGATCCGATTCTGGCAGGTTCCCAGCTGATGATCGCCCTTCAGGGCATTGTTTCGCGCAATGTCGATCCGCTCGATTCACTTGTGATCTCGGTGACGAAGTTCATTGCAGGCGAGGCTTATAATGTAATCCCGGAAAAGGCGACGCTGTCGGGCACTGTCCGCACGCTCAAGAAGGAAACCCGCGCCTTTGCCGAACGCCGTATCCGTGAAGCTGCCGCCGGTATCGCAGCCGCCACCGGTGCGGAAATCACCGTGCGCTACAAGAACAATTATCCGGTCACCTTCAACCACGATGCACAGACGGAGTTTGCCGCCCGCGTCGCCAGCGCTGTGGCGGGCGAAGGCAAAGTGGATGAGAGTGTCGAGCCGATGATGGCGGCGGAAGATTTTTCCTACATGCTGGAAGCGCGTCCCGGCGCCTATATCTTCCTCGGCAATGGCGATACGCCCGGCCTTCACCATCCGGCCTATGACTTCAATGACGATGCCATTCCCTATGGCGTCAGCTATTTTGTAGCGGTAGCGGAAACGGCGCTTGCCGCCTGATAGCTGAATAAATCCGCCTGCCCCGCTTTTTGCGGGGTTGGCGACAGCTATGAAAACCAGTATGTGTCTGAAAGCATTCGCAATGCCGGAATCACCGGCGAATGCTCATCGGTTGGTCCCGTAGCTCAGTAGGATAGAGCGACAGATTCCTAATCTGTAGGTCACAGGTTCGATTCCTGTCGGGATCACCACCGCATTTCACCCCTCATACGGCCAGTTGGCCTGCGAGAAGACACCACCATCGACCCAGATCGTCTGGCCGGTAACAAAACGCGCCGCATCGGAAGCAAAGAACAGGACCGGGCCGGAAATGTCCTCCGCTGTTCCCACCCTGCGCAGCGGCGTGATGCGTGCCCAGGTGTCGGCATAGTCGGGCTGTTCTTCTGCCGTGCGTTCATTGAGGATCGCGCCGGGGGCCACGCAATTCACCCGGATGCCGTGCGGCCCAAGCTCCACCGCCGAAGCCTTGGTGAACTGCTCTATGCCGCCCTTCGATGCTGTGTAGGAAACCAGTTTCGGAAAGGCGAGCTTGTTGCAGCCTGATCCGATATTGACGATGGCGCCGCCCTTGTCGGCCTCCACCATGCGCTTCGCGGCAGCCTGCGTATTGAGGAAGCAGCCTTTCAGATTGGTGCGGATGACATCGTCCCAACCATCCTCGGAAAGTTCCAGCAAGGGTGCCCAGGTCTGGATGCCTGCATTGTTGACCAGCACATCGGGCGCATCACCGAACCAGTCGCAGACCTCATCGAAGAAGGCTTCGACCTCGACACGTCTCCCGACATCGCAGCCAAGCCCCAGCGCCTGACCGCCCGCCTCTTCGATGGCTTCGACGAGCGATTGTGCAGCTTCGTCATCGTGCTTGTAGCTGAAGGCCACCGTGTAGCCCGCATCGGCAAAAGCACAAACGAGATGCCTTCCGATGCCGGTACTCCCGCCCGTGACGACTGCAAACTCACCCATGCCAAATCCCTCCCGGAAGTATTCCCGGTCACGAATTTAATAGGTTTTCAGCGATGGTAAACCGGCAAAAAACAAAATAGCTTCCGTATAAATGCGAGGAGAGAAAATGAACCCTGACATCAAGGAAGCCAATGGCGCGTGCCACTGCGGAACGGTGCGCTTTCGTGTTAAACTTTCGGATGGCCTTAACACTGCGCGGCGCTGCACCTGCTCCTATTGCCGGATGCGCGGGGCCGTCGCCGTTTCTGCAGAACTGGACGGACTGGAAGTGCTTGAAGGTGAAGATGCGCTGACGCTCTACCAATTCAATACCGGCGTGGCGAAACATTATTTCTGCTCGAAATGCGGAATTTACACCTTCCACCAGCGCCGTTCCAATCCGCGCCAGTTCGGCGTGAATGCGGCTTGTCTGGAGGGCGTATCACCATTCGATTTTGCGGTCGTCGAGGTGAATGACGGCGTGAACCACCCCTCCGACAATCCGAGGCGAAAAGGCTCGGATGTCGTGGGCTATCTGCGTTTTGAACCGGTCGTTGACGGGGACTAAATCCGCGCGCGCTGCTTGTGCTCGTTCTTCTCCCATGAAAACAGAACTGGCGGCAGCGGATCAAGGCCACGAATAATATCCGCACCCTTTTCGCCGATCATGATGGTCGGCGCATTGGTGTTGCAGGACGGAACGCGCGGCATGATCGAGCTGTCGCATACCCGCAAGCCTTCGAGCCCCCGCACTTTCAGATCGAGATCTACAACCGCCATTGCACCGGTTCCCATCTTGCAGGTGCCGACCGGATGATGATCAGTCTTGGCATTGGCACAGGCATAATCGAACAGGTCATCGTCACTGACGACCTTCGCGCCCGGCAGGCGTTCGGCCATAACATAGGGCTTCAACGCATCCTGCTGCATGATTTCGCGCGCGATCTTCAAACCCTCAAGGGACATTTTGCGATCATGCGGATCGCTCCAGTAATTGGGGTCGATCAGCGGTGCCGCAGCCGGGTCGCTGGAAGCGAGCCGCACCGTTCCACGCGAGCGCGGATGCAGATAGGCGGAATTGAGTGTCACACCCGCATTTTTGAGCTTTTCGACACCTGCCTCGATCCCCGAACCAAGCCCCAGATGGAACTGGATATCCGGCGAACGGGCATCCGGATCGGCATACCAGAAACCGCCGGTTTCAAAGAGGCTCGACGCCACCGGGCCAGAGCGCAGCAGAATATATTGCAGCCCCGCTCCCAGTGTCCGATGGAGCTTTGCCACGCCATCATAGGTGTGATCGCCGGTGCATTCGGCAATGACAAAGAGATCAAGATGATCCTGCAAGTTTTCGCCCACACCCGGCAGATCATGCTTCACGTTTACGCCGAGTTTTTTCAGATGGTCGGCAGGGCCGATGCCCGATTGCAGCAGGAGTTTCGGTGAGCCGATGGCGCCGGAAGAGACAATCACCTCGCGGTTTGCGCGCAAGACCTCGCCGCTCATCAGCGTGACCCCGGTTACGCGGGTCTTTTCCAGCTCGATGTTGCGCACCGGCGCATTCATGCGCACGGTGAGGTTCTTGCGATCTTTGATCAGCGCGAGATAGGCAAGCGATGCGGAGGAACGGCGGCGATTGCGTTGCGTGAGCTGATAAAAGCCGACGCCCGCCTGTTCGCGACCGTTGAAATCCGGATTATACGGGATGCCCAGTTCCTGCCCAGCACGGATATAGGCGTCGCAGATCGGCAGTGGTGCGGATGGCATCGAAACACCAAGCGGCCCGCCATAGGAATGAAAATCATCGTTGAAGCGCTGATTGTCTTCGGCGCGTTTGAAATAGGGCAGCACATGGCGATAATCCCAGCCGGTGCAGCCATCCTCGCCAGCCCATAGATCATAATCAGCCGCATTGCCGCGCGTATAAATCTGCGCATTGATGCTGGAGCCACCGCCGATGACTTTCGCCTGCGTGTAGCGGAGCACGCGGTTTTTCAGGTGCTTCTGTGGAACGGTTTCCCAGCCCCAGCTCGCCACGCCCTTGGTCATCCTGGCAAAGCCTGCAGGCATGTGAAACAGTGGATTCCAGTCGCTTCCTCCGGCTTCCAGCAGCAAGACTTTCACCGAAGCATCTTCGCTCAGACGATTGGCGAGAACACAACCGGCAGGCCCGCCGCCAACGATGATATAATCGTAATTCATTTGTTTCTCCTCCCGAGAAACTAAAGCTTCGCGATAGACAGGCCGCCATCGGCGTTGATCACCGACCCAGTGGCAAAGATGAAATTTCCGCCCGCAAGCCCGGCCACGATGGCGCCGACATCACCCACCTCGCCCCAGCGCTTCATCGGCACCAGACCGCCTTCGATCAGCCCGTCGTAACGCTCGGAGACTTTCGCCGTCATATCGGTGCGGATAATGCCGGGGCGCACCTCGAACACGCCGATGCGCGCCTCGGCAAGCCGCAACGCCAGCCCTTGCACGAAGGCCGTCAATCCGGCTTTGCTGATGCAGTAATCAAGCCGCTCCGGCGAAGTCATCACTGACGAAACCGAACTGATCGTCACGATACTGCGTGAGAAACGCACTTCGGTTGCGGCAAGCATGGCCTTCACCACAGCCTGGGTGAAAAACACCGTGCCACGCAGGTTCACATCCATGATCGTGTCGAAGTTTTCCGGCTTCAGACCCAGAAAATCCCCGCGTTCGACCGAACCCATGCCTGCATTGTTGACCAGACAATCGATGCCGCCAAATTCCTTCAGCACCGCGGAGACAGTTGCCTCATGCATTCCAACGGCAGCCAGATCGCTTTCAAAGAAAACCACCTTTCCGCCAAGCGCGCGTAATTCATGGATGACAGCATCGTCATGCTCGCGATCAGTAATCGCCAGATCGAACCCTTTGGCGGCCAATGTGCGGGCAATGCCAAGCCCGATGCCACGCCGCCCACCGGTTACCAGTGCAACAGGTCGTTGATGGTTCATGCCAGCACCTCCCGGTTAAGACTGTCCGCCACGCGCAACGCCTGTGCGGCGATGGTCAGCGCCGGGTTGACCGCCGCCGATGTCGGCAGGAACGACGCATCCACCACATGAAGATTGGGATGATCGTAAGCGCGGCAATATGGATCAAGCGGCGCCGTCGCCGGATCGTTGCCGATGCGCACAGTGCCGCATTGATGCGATGGCGTGCGCCGGTCGAAGGCGCGCGACAGCACCACTGGAAAACCTGCCTGCCTGAGTGCTGATTTGAGCTTATCGACCAGCATCAGATGCGCTTTCCAGTTGCTGCGCACCCAATGCAGAATGATGCGGTCGCTATCCACTGTCACGCGGCTATCCGGCGATGGCAGGTCTTCGCTCATCGCATAAAAATCGATCGTATGACGTGCAATGCGGTTCAGCAGCCATTCCGGCACGCGGGGCATATTGGCTTTCAGGATTTCGCCCGACACTCGGCCAAGCAGTTGCACATTGCCAAGCGGCGGTCCGCCTGCTCCATCCGACAGATAGTAATCATTGAAACCGAAAGTCTTTTGGTGGATGGAATCGTTGCGATAGCGCGGGTCGAAAGCAATCACCGCGCTGGAATTGTGGTTCATGAAATTGCGGCCCACCTGATCCGAGCGATTGGCAAGGCCGGAGCGTAGCAGAAGCGCTGCTGACTGAACTGCGCCAGCGGATAGAATAACGAGCTTGGGGCGCAGAACCAGCGTTTCGCCATTCTTCACATAATGAACTGCGGTGATCGCCTTGCCATCCGGCCCGGTTTCCAGCCGCGTCACCCTCGCTTGAGTTTCAAGCCGCACATCAGGATGTTTGAGGGCAGCCGCAAGCGAACAGGATTCCGCATCCATCTTGCCGTCATCGCTATTGGGAAATGCATCCCATGGCGTTTTAGCCTTTGCCAGCCAACGGTCGATATCGACACCCAACGGCAAGGAAGCCGGGTGCAGTCCCGCTTTCTTTAATCGGGCACGCACATCGGCCATTGGCCGTTCGTCACGGATCGCCGGATAGGGATAGGACTTTGAATGTTCCGGTTCGGTCGGATCATCGCCCAGTTCACCCCGCACCTGAAAAAGCTGCTCAGCACGGCTATACCACGGCTCCAGCTCCTCATAGGCGAATGGCCATGCCGGAGACACACCTTCCAGATGCGTCATCTCGGCAAAATCCTCGCGGCGATAACGGATCAGCACCGCGCCAAAGAACTTGGAATTACCGCCAACATTATAATAATTTCCGGGATTAAACGGCGTGCCATCCGTCTCGTACCAGAACTCTTTCGGGCGAAAGAAACCGCGCTGGAAAATTGCCCGTGCATCGCGGTTTGCCGGTCGGTCCGGCAAGCGCTCTCCTGCCTCAAGAATAAGAATGTCCGCACCTGACGCGGCAAGACCGGCAGCCATTGTCGCGCCGCCGATACCAGATCCGATGATGACGATATCCGGCTGTCCTCCCAAAGCCGTCACTCCTTACTTGCCTTGTGGCATCCACCAGCCGGTGCGCGCACCGATATGCATGTTGAGCGTCTTGGTTTCGGTGTAATCCTCCACCGCATGACGGCCCAGCTCGCGGCCCAGACCCGATTGACGATAACCGCCAAACGGCAGTTCCGGCGTGCCGTCCATGAAGGTGTTCATCCAGACTGTGCCAGCGCGCACCTTGCGACCAATGCTCATGCAGGTATCGAAATCGCGGCTCCACACGCCTGCCGAAAGTCCGTAATCGACCGCATTGGCAATCGAGATTGCTTCATCCAGCGTATCGAAGGAAAGTACCGACAGAACCGGGCCGAACACTTCCTCACGCGCCACAGCCATGTCGGCCTTCACGCCTGCAATGATGGTTGGCCCCATATATTGGCCAAGGCCGAGATCCAGTACATCGCCGCCATGAGCAATTGCGGCACCCGCCTTTTTGGCCTGATCGACATAGGTGCCAACCTTTGTCAAATGCTGCGGCGTGATGATCGCGCCAACCTGCGTACTGACATCGAGCGGATCGCCGACGATGACTTTCTTCGACAGATCAGCCACGCGCTCGACAATCTCATCGACAATCGAGCGATGCACGATCAGCCGCGAACCGGCATTGCAGCACTCGCCTGCATTGAACCATGCGCCAAAAACGGCAGCATCGATAAAGGCATCCATATCCGCATCAGGAAACAGGATTTGCGGGTTCTTGCCGCCAAGCTCAAGCGATACTTTTTTCAGCGTTTGTGCAGCGTTGGCCATGGTCAGCTTGCCCACACCGGTTGAGCCGGTGAACGACACCATATCAACATCTGGATGCATGCTCATATGCTGGCCAACATCAGCGCCCGTTCCGGTGATGATGTTGACAACACCGTCCGGCACGCCTGCTTCAGCCAGAATTTCGCCGAGCAACAATGTCGATCCGGACGTCAGCTCCGAAGGCTTTACGACTGCCGTGCAGCCCGCTGCCAAAGCAAATGGCAGCTTCTGACCCACGATCAGGAACGGGAAATTCCAAGGCGTAATGATGGAAACAACGCCAATTGCCTCGCGCAGCACGACACCAAGGGTGCCATCACCCAGCGTATTATAGCTTTCACCATGCAGATCGCGTGCGAGCGCTGCCGCATAGCGCCAGATATCCACGGAACCAGCAATTTCGCCGCGCACCTGAGAAATTGGTTTGCCGGCTTCAATTGCGTCAAGATAGGCAAGCTCTTCGGCCCGCGCTTCAATCAGATCGGCGGCCTTTAGCAAAATCAACGAACGCTGCGATGCGGTTTTAGACGACCAGCGCCCGTCATCGAAAGCCTTACGAGCGCTCGCAACCGCGCGTTCCACATCGGCCTTGTTGCCGGCCGGATAGCGGCTCACCGTCACTCCATGGCCGGGCGCCACACGTTCAATCGTTTGGCCACTTTCACTGCCCACCCATTTTCCATCGATCAGCATGGAGAATTCGCGGACTTCCAGCCCGGTCAACGGCTGCGGTTTTACGACTACGCTCATCACCATTTTCCTTCAAAATTTGCTTCGCGCTTTTCGGTAAACGAGCGCACGCCTTCTTTCAGATCGCCGGTCTTGGCGACAAGGATGGACCCCAGCGCCTCGACTGCCGTGCCACTATCCTCGCCATTGGCGACCGACAGCATCAGTTTGGAATTTCCAGCGCAGCCGGTCCGCGCTTGGCCACCCGCGCCGCATAGTCCTGCGCCGCCTGCAAGGCTGCACCCGTCTCCACCACATGATCCACCAGCCCATGCGACAGCGCTTCTTCTGCGGTGAACATTTCGCCACCCAACACCATGCGGCGCACGATCTGCGCACCAAAACGGCGCACAAGACGCTGTGTGCCCGACCAGCCGGGGATCATGCCGAGCGAGGTTTCCGGCAGGCCGATCTTGGCCTGTCGTTCGACAATGCGAATATCGGCGGCACCGGCCAGTTCCAGACCACCACCCAAGGCATGGCCGTTCATCGCTGCGATCAGTGGCACACGCAAGGTCGCAAGCCGCTCGAACACACGATGACCGTAGCGCACCCAGGCATGGCCGAATTCCTGCGGTTCCATGCCGCCCCATGCCTTGATGTCACCACCGGCGGAAAAGGCTTTGCCCTCGCCCGTCAGGATCGCAACTCGTACACTGCTATCCGCTTCAACCCGATCACAGGCGGCAGACAATTCCTGCAGAAGCTCGATATCAAACGCATTGAGCTTTTCGGGCCGCTTGATGGTCATGACCGCGATGTGGTTCTCAATCGAGATGTCTATCCGTTGAGCCATTTAAGCCTCCAGCTTTCGCGCAGGCTTTTGCGGCAATTCAAGGCCGATCGGCTCGTCGCGGAACAGCGCCTCATCCATGAGCTTGAGCTGATCCGAAACGATCAGTGGAAACTCAGCCTGATCAAGAATATGCGTCTGCAAATCCACACCCGGCGCAATCTCGGTAAGCACAATGCCTTCTGGCGTGAGCTTCAGAACCGCACGTTCGGTGACATAGGTAATGTCCTGTCCCTGTTCGACACCGCGCGGACCGGAGAAGGTGACATGCTCAACCTCATTGACGAGCTTTTTAAGCTTGCCTTCCTTCTCGATCACCAGCTTACCGTCAGCGACCGACAATTTCGCCCCGGCATTGAACATGCCTGAAAAGACGATCTTTTTGGCTCTTGCGGTAATATCGACAAAGCCGCCAGCGCCCGCCGTTACATGCGGACGGAATGACAGCTTCGACACATTGACCGAACCGTCACGTCCGATCTCAAGGAAGGACAACAGCGAGGCATCGAATCCCGCGCCCTGAAAATAGGTGAACTGATAGGGCGACGGCATATAAGCGTCTGCATTGGACGCACAGCCAAAAGCAAAATCGAGAAGCGGCACACCGCCGACAGCACCCTGCTCGATCACCCATGTCACCGCGCCATGCAGGCCCTCTTCCAGCAGAATGCGCGGCACATTGGCGGAAATGCCAAAGCCCAAATTGACCGTACTTCCCGCCTGCAATTCCTGTGCGACACGCCGCGCAATCGCCTTCTGAATATTGAATTCCGCCAAACGGAACGTATCGAGCGGACGGAAAATCTCGCCGGAAATTGCCGGATCATAAAGCGTCTGTGTTGTCTGCTTCTGGTCGGGATCAACCACGATATAATCGACCAAAACGCCCGGCACCCGCACATCATGCGGTTTCAGCGTGCCTTCCTTGGCAATGCGTTTGACCTGCGCAATGACGATACCGCCATTGTTGCGTGCAGCCAGCGCCTGATCAAGACCGCCAAGATAAGCACCCTCATGTTCATAGGTGAGGTTGCCGCGTTCATCAGCGGTCGTTGCCCGGATAATCGTGACAAGCGGCACGATATTGGGGAAATAGAGCCAGTCCTCACCTTCAAAACTGACCTGTTTAACGACCGGCTCCTCACGCGCCTTGTCGTTCATCGCCGTACCCTGACGCTTGGGATCAACGAAGGTATCAAGCCCCACCTTGGTCAGCACGCCGGGGCGTTTGGCGGCGGCTTCGCGATGCATGTCGAATAGAATGCCCGACGGAACATTATAGGCCGGAATCTCATTATTGGTGATCATCTGCCAGATCAGCGGCGGCTCGGCGCTCGACGGTCCGGAAGGATATGAGCCGCCGATGATCTTTTTGAGAAGCCCCTTTTTGGCGATGTAATCGACACCCTTGATGCCACTCATATCGCCAGCCGCAATCGGATGCAGCGTGGTTATATTCTGGGGATGACCGGTTTCATCAAACCGCTCGCCAATGGCTTTCAGCATCATATCCGGACAGCCGAGGCCACTCGATGAAGAAACCGAAACGACAGCGTTGTCGGGAATGAGTGATGCTGCTTCCGCAAATGAAATATGTTTGCTCATAATGTTCAAAGTCCTGAATGAACAGCGGTTGCCTTACCGGTCTTTGCAGCCTCAAGCACGGCAAGCCCGGTCGCAAGCGACCAGATGCCATCCTCCAATGTTGCCGAAGGCTGTCCTTTGCCTGCGATGGCATTATGGAAAGCCTGTAAGGCGGTTTCGTAGAGATTCTTCTGGTCGAGCGGCAATTCGTACTCGCCATCCTTGTCACGCAGAATGACGGTCCCGACCGGCTTTTGCGTCATGACATTGCGTGCAATAAGCGAGCCTTCGCTGCCATGTATCTCGAAGCCGGTTTCCGCATATTTGGTGGTGAAAGCATCGTGGAACTGAGCGATAACGCCGGAGGAGAAGCGCAAAACGCCCATCACGCCATCTTCCAGTCCTTCGCCGCTGAGGCCCCCTTGCTGGCTGAAAGCCAAGGCCTCGACTGGGTTTTCACCCAGCACAAAGCGCAATGTATCGGCATCATGCACGGTAATATCGAGGATCACACCGCCGCCCGCATCGGGCCGTTCAATACGCCACCCCTGCAAATGAGGCGGCAGATAAACCGCATGGAAAACCCGCGCACCCAACACTTTGCCGATCCTGCCACTGGCAATGGCATCACGCATGGCACCGTGGCTTGCGGCATTGCGCAAGTGATGATTGGTACCCGCAACCACGCCCGCCTCGCGAACCGCTTTCAACATCTGGTGCGCGTCAGAAAGCGTCAGTGCCAGTGGCTTTTCGCAGAGAATATGCTTACCTGCTTTGGCGGCAGCAATCGCCTGATCACGATGCAATTCATTGGTGGTGGAGATATAAACAGCGTCGATTTCCGGATCGGATAACAGCGCATCAAGGCTTGTCACAGAGCAGGCAATCCCGTTCTCGCGGGCATAAGTTTCGCCACGTGCAGCATTGGTGCTGTAGACGGACACTACTTCGCCACCGGTGCGCGAATAGCTCCGATCACCCATTCTTTTGCAATGGTGCTTGCGCCTATAAGGCCCCACTTTGCCATGCGAATTTCTCCTCATTTTTGAACGGCGCACCACAACTTGCACGCACCGCAAGACGCACCGACAAGCGCTGCGCCTCCGCCTCCACCCGTTCCGAATTGATCTGCTTCAGCAAAAGCTGCGCCGCACGTTCTCCCAAACCTTGCGGATCGACAGCCACAGTCGTCAGCGCTGGAACAGCAGTCTTGGCTTCGATCACATCGTCAAAACCAACCACGCCAAAATCACGGCCCGGCTCCAGTTGCGCACCGCGCAAACCATCGCAGACACCGAAAGCAACCGCATCGTTGAAGCACACCGCTGCCGTCGGCTTCATACCTTGCCGCAGCATCTGCTCCACCGCTTCAACACCGCCAGCGCGTGAAGGCGCTGCGGTAAAGACCAGCGCATCATCAAACACGATGCCTGCCTGCTCAAGTCCCGCACGATAGCCCGCAACTCTCTCGGCAAAAACAGCGGTATCCGCATAGCCGCCCATGAAAGCGATTACGCGATGCCCTAGCGACACCAGATGCTCAACCGCCTTTGCCACGCCGCCGCGGTTATCCGAAACGATGGAAGAAACGCCCGATCCCGGCACATCGCGCACCATCTGCACAACCGGCAGGCCACTTTTTGCCAGCGGTTTCAGATCATTAGCCTCGGTTCCACGCGCTGGCGAAACGATCAGCCCGGCAATGCCATGTTCACGCATCGAGGCAATCACCTCGCGCTGACGGTCAATGCTTTCCGCCGTGTTGGCTAGAAACTGCACATAGCCCGCCGACTGCATGACACGGTCCACGCCTACGGCCAGTTCGGCAAAGAAACTGTTGGTCAGGTCATTGACCACAAGGCCGATGATCTTCGACTTCGCCTGGCGGAGATTGGCAGCCGAGCGATTATAAACATAACCGAGTTTCTCGATTGCCTCCTGCACCTTGGCGCGGGTTTCGGCATGAACAAGCGGACTGTCACGCAGCACCAGCGAGACAGTCGATTTCGACACGCCTGCCTCGCGCGCAATGTCGATAACGGTGACGCTGTTCTTGCTCATGCCCTGCTCCGGTTTCGATTGCTGATTTAATTGGAACGTTCCAATACTGTCAAGAGCGGAGGCGGAAGCCGCTATTTTCTCTTGCTTCGCCACAATTGAAAGCCGGTTTTTAGGCGCATTTTCTGCGAAAGCGTGTACTTTTCACCTAAAATCACGCAAATCACATTTCTGCCTTAATTTTTGACCGGATTGTCATTTGGAACGTTCTAAACTAACAATCAGATATTCAGGCGGAGGAACGATAAGGGCATGAGCAACCATCAAGTGACATTGCCGGATAGCAAGGGAAGCCTGCATTCCTACACGCTGACCGGGACACCAACCTCACGTCCAGCAAACCCGCCGCAGTTCAATCGCATTGCCTATGCAGCAGCGCATGTGGTTTCCGATCCGCTGAAAGATGCCCGTCCATGGAACGACCCGGCGATCGACTGGGATGCGACCATGGCTTTCCGGCATCATCTGTGGAGCCTCGGCTTCAACATCGCGGAAGCGATGGATACGTCACAGCGCGGCATGGGACTGAACTGGGCAGGTGCGCAGGAACTGATCCGCCGTTCGCTGGCAGACAGCAAGACCGTAGCGGGCGCCGATCTCGCGAGCGGTGCAGGCACTGATCATCTTGATCCCGCCGATGCGAAAAGCCTCGATGACGTCATCAAGGCCTATGAAACACAGGCCGACTTCATCGAGAAACATGGCGGGCGTTTCATCCTGATGGCAAGCCGCGCACTGGCGCGCATCGCCAGGTCCCCCGACGATTACGCCAAGGTCTATGGCCGGATTCTCGGTCAAGCCCGCGACAAAGTCGTGCTGCACTGGCTGGGCGATATGTTCGACCCGCAGCTTAAAGGCTATTGGGGTTCGGAAAATTTCGACAATGCGCTTGATACGGTGATCGGCATCATTGAAGCCAATCGCGACAAGGTGGAAGGCATCAAAATCTCGCTGCTGGAGGAGCGCTACGAAATCGCACTGCGCGACCGCCTGCCGGAAGGTGTTCTGTGTTTCACAGGTGATGATTTCAACTATGCGCCGCTGATCGAAGGCGACGGAAACAAGCACAGTCATGCGCTGCTCGGTATCTTTGATGCGGTCGCACCACAGGCGTCCAGCGCGCTCGCGGCACTGGCCGCAGGCGACAATGCCCGCTTCCGTGCCATCATCGAGCCAACCGTGCCGCTATCACGGAAAATCTTTGAGGCACCGACACAATATTACAAGGCTGGCGTCGTGTTCCTGGCCTGGCTGAACGGTCACCAGAACCATTTCACCATGCCAGCCGGAATGCAGTCGGCGCGTGGCATTTCGCATTACGCCGACATATTCCGCCTTGCCGATCAGGCCAATGTTCTCGACCAGCCAGACCTCGCCATCAGCCGCATGAAACAGCTTCTGGCGATTTACCGCATGGAATGAAAACAGGCGGTGGCCTGTTTCTGCGCATATCTTTATCCCGAAACCGGTTTCCACTTTCAGGAGACATGCTTGCACCGCCTGTCTTTAAAAGCACTCAGCGCCAGCCAAGTGCTGGCGCAACATGCTTGAGGATCGACTCGATTACATGCGCATTGTAGTCGACACCAAGCTGGTTCGGCACCGTGAGAAGCAGCGTATCGGCTTCGGCAATCGCTTCATCCTTTTCAAGTTGCTCGATGAGCTTATCCGGTTCAGCCGCATAAGACCGACCAAAGACCGCCCGCAGATCTTCCTCGATATAGCCGATGGAATCCTGCTCGTTGCTTCCGCCACCAAAATAGGCCCGGTCGCGATCATCAACCAGCGCGAAGATGCTGCGGCTTACCGAAACACGCGGCGTGCGCGTATGTCCGGCTTCCTTCCAGGCTTCACGATAGGCGCGGATCTGCTTGGCCTGCTGGATATGCAACGGCTCGCCTGACTCGTCCTTCTTCAGGGTCGAACTTTGCAAATTCATGCCAAGCTTTGCAGCCCAGATCGCTGTCGCATCCGAGGCGGCACCCCACCAGATGCGATCCCGAAGACCTTCCGAATGCGGCTCAATGCGCAGCAGACCGGGAGGATTCGGAAACATCGGGCGCGGATTTGGCTGGGCGAAGCCCTGCCCCTTCAGCGCTTCGAAGAACACCTCGCCATGCTGGCGCCCCATATCGGCATCGGTCTTGCCCTCTTCCGGCGCATAACCGAAATAACGCCAGCCATCGATCACCTGTTCCGGCGAGCCGCGGCTAATGCCGAGCTGCAGACGGCCCTTGGAGATCAGGTCCGCAGCACTGGCATCTTCGACCATATAGAACGGGTTTTCATAACGCATGTCGATGACGGCAGTGCCGATCTCGATCTTGCTCGTCTTGGCGCCAACTGCGGCGAGCAGCGGAAATGGCGAGGCAAGCTGGCGCGCAAAATGATGCACGCGGAAATAGGCGCCATCCGCGCCCAGTTCCTCGGCGGCAACAGCAAGGTCAATCGATTGCAGAAGCGCATCGCTTGCGGAACGGGTTCCCGATTGCGGCGATGGCGACCAATGACCGAAGGAAAGAAAGCCGATTTTCTTCATGATGATGTTCCCTGATTGCGGGCAAAAGATAATTGTTATCGCCAAATATGGCGGCGCGCCGCCATATTGAAAGGGTGCTGAACACAGTGTTCAGCATTTGAACCCCGTCAGAATTCGAGCCGCTTTTAGTTGCGGGCATATCGTGTTCAATCCGGACAGGTTGCCGGACAGGCTGCCTGACAGATTACCCCACACGTTGACAGTCTATCCGGACCCGATTAAGCCTCAAATCTGGCGGATAAACCTTCAATCTGAGGTTATTGGAGAAAAGGTGTTTGCCGATAAGCAACGCACCAAAACAGGGGAGATTTTCATGCGTTCTATGCTTCTGGCCTTGCTGGCCGCAACGGCCATTGCCACCTCGGCACAGGCAAAAGACGTAACCGTCGCCGTAACCGCCATCGTTGAACATCCGGCCCTCGACGCCGCGCGCGACGGCGTGAAGGATGCGCTGGCCGAAGCTGGCTACAAGGAAGGCGAAAATCTCAAATTCGTCTATCAGTCCGCACAGGGCAACCCGGCAACCGCAGCACAGATCGCCCGCCAGTTCGTCGGCGAAGGCCCGGATGTGATCGTTCCGATCTCGACACCTTCGGCACAGGCTGTCGTTTCGGCAACCCGCGATATTCCGGTCGTGTTCACCGCTGTTTCCGATCCGCTCGGCGCGCAGCTCGTCAAGGACATGACAAAGCCGGGCGGCAACGTGACCGGTCTTTCCGATATGTCGCCGGTGGCAGAGCACATCAAGCTCATCAAGGAAGTGATGCCGAACATCAAGAAGCTCGGTTATCTCTACAATTCCGGTGAAACCAATTCCGTGTCGCTTCTGGCCGCACTGAAGGAAGCAGCTTCCGCCGAAGGCATCGAAATCGTTGAATCGGCTGCCACCAAGTCGGCTGAAGTTCAGGGTGCAGCGCGCGCCCTCGTCGGCCGTGCGGACGCCATGTATGTTCCGACCGACAACACCATCGTTTCGGCTCTGGAAAGCGCCGTCGGTGTTGCGGAAGAAAGCAAACTGCCGCTCTTCACTGCAGACACGGATTCGGTCAAGCGTGGTGCACTCGCTGCCCTCGGCTTCAACTATTACGATGTCGGCAAGCAGACCGGCGCCGTCGTGGTGAAGATTCTCAAGGGTGAAAAGCCAGGCGATATCGCTGTCGACATCGCCAAGGGCACCGATCTCGTCATCAATCTTGGCGCTGCCAAGAAGATGGGCGTCGAATTCCCGCAGGCTGTTATCGACCGCGCGACCAGCAAGATCGACTGATCGGCCTCCATATTGTAACTGGAACAGGGCGGGATGAACTCCCGCCCTTTTCTTTGAAATCTCTTTCCAACAGTTGAGCCTTTGAAATGCCCGCCATTCGCATCCTTCCCGCTGATGGCAACACCAATGGCTGGAGCAGGATGTTACAGTTCGCACGCCAAATGCAGCGCTCAAAGGCGATATCAAGGCCGACTGGATCGTACTCGGTGCAGGATATGCAGGCTTAGCCGCCGCGCGACGTCTGGCCGAGAACCGCCCCAACGATCAGATTGCATTGATCAATGCGCAGGAAGTCGGAAAAGGGACATCGGGACGCGCTGCAGGCTTTGCCATTGATCTGCCGCACAATGTCAGCTCGTCGATGGAAGAGCTGGCCAAGTCGCACAGCTACCGTGCGCTGGCGCGCGCAGCCATAGACCATCTCAAACAGCAGATTGACCAGCATGGCATCAACTGCGACTGGCGGCAGGATGGAAAGTTTCACGCGGCCGTTTCGGATCAGGAGATGCGTGAGGTTCTTGAACCAACCGTCAAAGAGCTGAGCGCCTTAAGGAACCATTCGACTGGCTTGAAGGCGACGCTCCCACCAAGCGGCTCGGGACAAGCCATTTCAAGGCCGCCATTTTCACCTATGGCACCTCGCTTTTAAACCCGACAGCTCTGGTGCGTGGCCTTGCCGACAGCGTGCGCGCTTTGCCAGGGAGCTATGGCGCGCACGCGGTGAAGTGTGACCGAAAGCGATCGAACCGAATGTTGTGATAGGCCTATTCAACCATCACGGTTTTCCCGGGCTGAATTGCCTCGACAGCTTCCATGTGAAACTATGCTGCAGTGCGCCGTTGGTCGTTCCAATCTGGGTACTGTAGTCGAGGCCAAGGGACCAGCGCCTGCCGATCTGATTGTCAACGCCTACTCCGATTTTGAAGCTGTCACGGTATGATGCGTCGACTTCAATTGCATAAGGCATAAAGCCGCCTATATCCGCATAACCTATTCTTGCCTGACTGGCGCCGGCAAAATCGTGCGAATATTCCAGGCGTCCGCGCAGTTTCAGTATCCCCCAATCCATGGGAACTGAATATTCGGAACGAATGCCGACCGTCGTAGAGAGGAGATCCACGGCCTGCTTGTCGAATGCGAGATTAAAGATGCCCGCGCCTGTTTCATCAAACGCGCCCAGCATTGTATGTGCCGCGTCGAGACGTGCGTAAGGAGAGAGCAGCCACGCATCATTGCGATACTCGTATCCCAACGTAACGGACCCGAAGACTTGCTTGCCGAGACGCTGGCCGCTTGCGGTTTCACCCGTTGCGGTAACATAGCGATTGCTGTCGAATTGCAGCCAGCCATAACCCAGAACCCCGTCAAGAAACATGTTTCGATACGAACGGAAGCTGCCGTAAAGCGCAGTGCTGAACATATCCCCGTCGTTTCGTGTGCCTCGTTCTCCTATGTCAGTGACGACACGCCCATATCCAAAGCTGATGCCGCCGGTGAATGACGGCGAAAAGCGATAATCGATGCCGCCGCTTATGCTGGTACCGGAATTCTTCTGGTTTGTGCCGTTATCATCGTCATTTTTACCGTAAGCCAGCGCGCCATTCGTCCACACTGAAAATTTACGGCGGAACGACGAGCACGCTTCGTTCGGGTCTGCTTGCCGTAGTTTGTCGAGAACATTCAAATCCGGATGCAATTGCTGGCCATCAAGGCTTAAATTGATTCCAACAGAGTTCGCGCGGCATTCGGCGTCACTGTGCAATTGTTCCAGCCGCTGATTGAAGTTTTCCAATTGCGTCTTGGCCAATTGGTTCGCAGTATCGACCTGTGCGCGCACAAGTCCGATGACTTCCTCGTCCTTGGATGGATCCGGACGCGCAACCACATCAATCGTTACAACTGCCGGGTTAGACGCTCCACGAGCGTTTGCAAGCGAATAGGTCAATTTCGTGCCACCGGAGAACGTTGTGGAAGCAGCGAAATAAAGGAAATACGCTTTTCCTTCACGTTTGATCCAGGTGTGACCTGCAGACTGTTCTGGCGTGGTTATAATTCGTGCATCGGTGAAAGGTCCTTCGGTTGCTCCCTCCGTCAGATTCAGAAACGCCGTGGTACCTGCCATCACTCTCATTGAATGGGATTGCGCAACCGGTAATGCTTCAGCGACAACCAGCGTATAGGTCATATGGCCCTCGTGGCCTTCCTTGTCGGTCGCGGTGACCTTCACGTCAAAACTGCCCGCCTCGGTGGGCGTGCCTGTGATGATACCGCTCGTTGCGTCAAGCGTCAGATCGGCCGGCAGCTTGTTCGCAGACCACGTGTAAGCTCCGCTGCCACCTGTGGCTGCAAGCGTGGTTGCAGGATAGGTGACACCGATCCGGCCCGGCGAAAGGCTCGCTGTCGTGATGACCACATCGGCTGGGTCAACATGAACGCCAACATATGCATATTCATTACCAAATACTTTATTTTGGAAGAAGGAAAAAAGGTAATCTCCAGCTTTTGTTGGAGTTCCTTCAATATAACCTAATTTGGAATTATCTGTGCGGTATTTCAAACCCGGAATTTCATCGCAATCATTTTTTATAATTACAAGGATACCAAGTAGCACTTCCATGCTCGCCGGGAAGTATTACTTTAGTATTAACTGGTTTCCCAACCTGGAACTTGTAATCATAGTGCTCATTTTGAGCAAAAGAATTTCCAGTTGGAAATAGCAATGCCATGAAAGTTAATGAAATACCAAAAACTGAATGTATTATTTTCCGAAAAATATAATTTTTATTATATAAAAATATGTTTTGTTTTAATTCTTTCGTAAAAAATAATATAAAATTCAAAATTAAAATATCTTTAAAGACCATTTATTCCTCAGTAATAGTAAATTATAATAGAGAAATTTTCGATCTGATCGAATCAGATCGACACTCTAGCTATTTTTAACGCACATCTTTCCAGAAAACCGTTTCACAATTTTTGTTATGCTCTCTAATTATAAAAAAATAGAAATACTATATGTTATTATATGAATACGGTATTTATTCGATAAAACTACATTACTAAAATTCATTATATATACCAAAAGGTATTTCTCAAACTCCAATAAATTGGATAAGCCACACACATATTTGATCGGACAGCTGGCATAAACAGAAGGACCTAAACACGGGCCTTTGTCTATCGATGTACTAGGAGCCTGAATCAAAAACGACATGTGTGAAAATGGAGATATTCGGGTACTGGAGCGGAGTGTACTTAAAGGTGCGCGAGCACCGGAAAGCAGACAAATCGCCCTTGCAACATAGCCTGGGTGAGCCTTAAGGCTCACCCAGTGCAGAGTGAATTCTTGCAACGGTGCTCCCCCGGAATGGTATTTTTGGGTGCATTTGCAGTGATAATGCTTGCGCACTGCGGTTTTTTGCGTTGTATCCCGAAAACGATATGACAAGAACAACCGTAGTCATTGCGGCAAATGAAATTGAGGGTGCATTTGCGGTCGGCAGGAGCAAGTTCACTCTGTGGGCATAAACCGGGGAAATGTTTCAGGTGACAGTTTCACCGGAAGCGAACTCAGAACAAAACCGGTCGTGACTGAAGCTGGCCGCGCTGAAGCGGCGATCTTTCGTTTTGGTCACGGCGAGAAACAAGGAATGACATTGTGAGTCAGATCGCCTTCTGGGGTGCGGTCGAATTGGGCCTCGTCTTCGCATTTGTAGCCATCGGCGTCTATCTGGCGTTCCGCGTCCTCGATTTCCCCGATCTGACGGTTGACGGTTCGTTTCCGCTGGGCGCTGCCGTAACCGGTGTACTGATTCTGGCGGGAATGAATGCCTGGCTGGCGGCAGCCATCGCCATGGTTGCGGGTGCTGCTGCCGGGCTTGTGACCGCGACGCTGAACGTGCGTTTCAAGATTCTCAATCTTCTCGCCTCCATTCTGACCATGATCGCGCTGTTCTCCGTCAATCTGCGCGTCATGGGGCGTCCGAACATCGCGCTCATCAATCAGGACACCATGCTGACGCCGTTCTTCGGACACGGCATTCCCGAATATTATGTACGTCCGCTGTTCCTTTTCGTGCTGGTCGCCATTGCGGTATTTGTCGTCTGGCGCTTTCTGGAAAGCGATATGGGTCTTGCCATGCGCGCAACCGGCGCCAATCCGAGAATGGCGCGTGCACAGGGCGTTCGCACCGACAGGCAGATCTATCTCGGCATGGCGCTGTCGAACGCACTGGTGGCGCTCGGTGGCTCGCTCTTCGCACAGACCAACGGCTTTGCCGATGTGACCTCCGGCGTCGGCACCATCGTGGTCGGCCTTGCAGCGGTCATCATCGGTGAAACGCTGTTGCGCAGCCGTTTCATTCTGGTGATCCTGATTGGTTGTGTACTCGGCTCGATCATCTATCGTATCGCCATCCAGTTTGCGCTTTCGAATGGTGACGTTCTTGGCCTGCAGGCATCCGATCTCAACATTGCGACCGCCCTTCTCGTTACCTTCGCCCTGATATTGCCGCGCCTGCGTCGCGGAGGAGCATCGGCATGATCGAACTTTCCAATCTCGATGTCGTGTTCGGTCGCGGCACTCCGCTCGAAAAGCAGGTCTTGAACAAGATCAACCTGACCATGGATCAGGGTTCCTTCGTCACGGTCATCGGATCGAACGGCGCAGGCAAATCCACGATGCTGGGTGTTCTTGCAGGCGATGTGATCCCCACCGCTGGCAAAGTGGTCATCAGTGGCAAGGATGTGACCCGCAAGCCCACTGCCGAGCGGGCCGGTCTTGTCGCCCGCGTGTTCCAGGACCCGCTGGCAGGCAGCTGCGGTACGCTGTCAATCGAGGAAAACCTCGCGCTGGCTGCTTCGCGCGGCAAGACGCGCGGCCTCACCCACGCGCTCAATTCCAAGCGTCGCGCATGGTTTCGCGAGCGTGTGGCGAGCCTCAATCTGGGGCTGGAAAACCGTATGCAGGACCGCATGGAACTTCTCTCCGGCGGCCAGCGTCAGGCCCTGTCACTGATCATGGCGACGCTTTCCAGTTCGGAAGTACTGCTGCTCGATGAGCATACAGCAGCGCTTGATCCCGGCATGGCCGAGTTCGTGATGGAACTGACCCGGACGCTGATTGCCGAGAATAAGCTGACCGCGCTGATGGTCACCCATTCCATGCGGCAGGCGCTCGATTATGGCGACCGCACGATCATGCTGCATGGCGGCAAGATCCTGCTCGACGTGACCGGCGACAAGCGCAAGACGCTGGGTGTGGAAGACCTCATCGAAATGTTCCGCAAGGTGCGCGGCCAGACGCTCGATGACGATGCGCTGCTGATCGAATAGGAACCTCGTGTTGACGGCGCGCAGCGCAGTATTGCAACCGTTGTTCCGCTGTGCGTCGCCGACTTTTCATTTCTACATAGGCATCTGGTACAAAGATGCCTTGCTGCCAGCCATTATATGAATGGACTCGACGCCGGAAAGCATAAGGCTGGCGGCGGCTTCGGACTTGAAGCCGGACATGGAGCAGATGGGCTATTTGATACGACAGAGCTTATTGTCTATCTCACCTTGGTGATAGTCATGACGCCGGTCGTAAAACCGTTTCTCTGTACACCATTTTGAAAACTGTGATTAAATTGACTGCTATTGCCGACGTAAACGGGTTTTCCGTTAACGGAAAACGTCTTTCTGCTATCCAAGAGAGTTAACATGAATGCGTTAGCGTCAGGCATATCAATAGCAATAGTCCCTCTGGAGCTTGCACCAAAATCCAGAATTGCTTCTGGATACGGCGCCGCTTCATTCTGGGTCTGAAGAGGATCTCCTCCACTTGTCTGAGCCAGAATATTTAACTGCGGCGAACCATCGGCAAGAGAAATCCGCCATTCACTCTCGGGTGAGTTGCTTGCATAAATCCTATTCGTAGAGAGATTGAATTCCGATGTGTCATACAGTTCCGTTAGGCCAGTGTAAGGTATTACGTGTTCTTCGAAGAAATTTAGTCTGGCATTGTCATAGACAGAAAACTCTCCCCCAGAAAATATTGCGCCCTGAGAAAGTCAGCTGTGAAGCATCATACATTTCAACCCGTACACTACCATAATCACCGCGCGATCTCGTCTCCATTTGAACATGAGGGTGTTCTAAAACCATCGAACCTTCACGCTGTAGAGTTAAGCTGAAAGAACGCTCACTTCCCAGGCATAATGCGCCACCCGTGCGCTGGGTTAACGCAAAGTGGCCAGACAAAATGCCAAACTCTGTGACTGTGTCGATGAAAGTATCAGGATCGCTTTCGGAGTCAGGCCAGTAAACGTCAGAATTGGTACTCAGAGTTAATGATTTTCCTTCAGCATCCATGATAAATCCAGCGCCGACATTTTTACTGAAATCAGTATCTATTTCTTGATCATCTCCACACGATTGGTCATAAACTTGGGTTTCAAATGGGCTCCACTTGGTATATATTTTCATTATTTCTCTTTCTTTGAAGGAAATTTCATAATTCTTGCTGTTTTACATTAGCCATCAGATAAAAAATATTCGGTATGGAATAGGTCACCCGACCGGAATATGATATTGTTCTTAATCTGTCCTAGGCTTCGATAACCATGCAGCACCAAGTCATCCGGCTTATGAGGCGGATGAAAACTATTGCTCAATTTGATCATGGTTTCGAGCTGCTAAGCGTAGCAGCTCGAAATTGGGATGTGGCAAACCCGCAATCGAGGCCGATCTCGGCCTACATTAATCGCAACAGAACTTCGAACAGACTTTAACGCCGAGCGTTTCGAAGTGACTCGACGCTGATTGCCAGCAGACATTGGCGGATGATGGGGATAGCGAGCGCCGCATTTTGGCGGCTTTCGAGAACGGCGCGCTGCAGGCGCTCCATAACGCGCGCAAGGCTTTCGCTAGTCCAGCGGCTTACTGAATTCTCGACCAGTTTCTTACGGTTGAAGAAGATTGGCGGACGAGCCGCAGCCACAACGACGGACGCGCTTTTACGCTCGGTATCGGCAATGTGGCGCAAGGTCTGTACCTGCTGAAACTGGCGCATCGCCGTGTTGAGCAGCAGAAACGGCGCGGTGCCGGATTTCACGACACGGTCGAAGGAGACTTCGAAACGCGGAAGATCGCCAGCCAAAACCGCATCGATCACCTCGTCGGTGGAAAGACCGGCAACATCGCCCACCGCTTCACGCACATCGTCTATATCGATCCGCTCCTTGCCGCGCGCATAGAGGCAGAGCTTTTCGAGTTCACCCCGCGTGGCGAGACGATCACCGCCCAGACTTGCCCGCAGCAGCTGCCGCCCGTCGAGTGTGATCTGCATCTTCCATTCCGCCAGAACGTCATCAATGACACCATCAATACCCCGGCTGTCGTCGGCATAGCAGGGCAAGGCCATACCTGCGGAAGCATTTTCGACAGCGCTGCGCAGACCCGCGCCTTTCTTGAGATCTCCGGCTTCGACCAGAACGAATGTCTCAAGTGGCGGTTCGGTCGCAAGCAGCTTGATCGCTTCCGCCAACTTCTTCTGGCCTGCGGCATTCTTGATCCAGATCAGGCGCTGGCCACCGAACATAGAGATGGTGCGAGCTTCATCGGCGAGTTTCGCCGGGTCGGCTTCGATCTCATCCGCTTCCATGCGAATGACGGCGAACGGGTCGTCCAGCGGCAGTTTGCTTGCTTCGGCAAAACGGCGCGCACGCTCGCTCACCAGCCCCTTGTCGGGGCCGTAAAGCAGCACGACCGGAAACGAACTCGTCGGCCTTGCCAGAAAACTATCGACTTCGTCTGCTTTCTTCTGCGCCATTGCCACTCACTAGCGCAATTCGCTTCCAAACGAAACAGCCACCGGTCGAACTGACGAGCGGCTGCGAAACAAAATGGTTCATAAAGTTACGAGTTATGCTGTGGGAGCGCTGTTTGACTGCGGCCTCTAACTTGAAGCGATGACGGATCATAATTGCCTTTTGACGCGGCGGTGATCCTATCTATCCATGTACTTGTTGGAACGAATAGCGGTGGGCTTTGCAGCCTGACTAAGCCAGTTCTCCGCATCGCGTTACAATATAGGTGTTGTGTTGGTTTGGCTGCTGTAAATGAAAAAGCTCGCCGCAATGAAATGCAACGAGCCTTTATGTTCAAATATTCGTATAATAGATCAGCTCTGAAGCCGGCGGCAAATCTCGTCGAGTTGCTCAAGAGAACTATATCGAATCTTGACCTCACCGCCGCGATCACGATGATTGATCTCAACCTTCATGCCAGTAACATCAGAAAGCAGCTTTTCGAGTGCTTTGGTGTCGGCATCTTTCTCAACAGGTCCTGCTTTACCGGGCTTGGCTTCCGCACCACCGCGTGCTTCCGCCTGCGCAAGCGCTTCCACCTGGCGTACCGACAGACCATCTTTGACAATCCGCTCAGCCAGTGCGGTCGGGTTTTCCATCGTGATGAGACTTCGAGCATGACCTGCCGAAAGCGCACCATCGACAATGAAATCCTGCACGGGTTGCGGCAATTTAAGCAGGCGCAACGTATTGGCGACATGGCTGCGGCTCTTGCCGATCACCTGTGCCAGATCATTCTGCGTATAGTCGTGATTATCGATAAGCTGTTGATATCCCAACGCTTCTTCGACCGCATTCAGGTCGGCGCGCTGCACGTTTTCGATGATCGCGATCTCAAGTGCGACACGATCGTCGACGTCACGAACAATAACCGGGATCGTATCGACACCGGCCCGCTGCGAAGCGCGCCAGCGACGCTCACCAGCAATCAATTCGAACCGGTCCGGCTGCCCTGGTGCCGGTCGCACGACGATCGGCTGTACGACGCCATGTTCCTTGATCGACTGCGCCAGATCCTCCAAGTCACCTTCTGAGAACATGCGACGCGGATTACGCGGATTGCGCGTAACGAATTCAATCGGAACATTCCGTTCGATGGGAACAGGTGCCTTACGCTCTTCGGCAGGGCGGTCGATTTCACCGATCAGCGCCGCTAATCCGCGGCCAAGGCGCTTTTTTGAAGGATCATCATTCATCGTTCGGCTTATTCCTGAATTGTTTCGTCGTCGAATCGATTGGTTTAAGCGGCCTGCAATTGTCGCTCGCGCTGGATAACTTCCGATGCGAGTTGCAAATAGGCCTGACTGCCGGCGCATTTCAAATCGTAGAGAATTGCCGGTTTACCGTGTGATGGTGCTTCCGAGACGCGCACATTACGCGGAATGACAGTACGATAGACCTTCTCACCCATGAAAGCGCGAACATCATCCACCACTTGCGCAGCGAGATTGTTGCGGCTGTCGAACATGGTCAGCACAATACCCTGGATCGAAAGCTCGGCATTGATCGACGACCGCACCTGATCGACCGTCTGCAAAAGCTGGCTCAAGCCTTCCAGGGCAAAGAACTCGCATTGCAGCGGCACCAGAACGGAATCGGCTGCAGCCATGGCGTTCAACGTCAGAAGATTGAGCGACGGTGGGCAATCGACAAGCACATAGGAGAATCGCTCCGACACGGAGGAATCGAACCGCAAAGCATCACGCAAGCGCCGTGTACGATCGGCCGACTGCGCAATTTCCATTTCAATGCCAAGAAGATCCAGCGTCGATGGTACGATATGCAGATTGGGAACATCGGTTGGCATTGCAGCATCAGGAACCGACGATTCCTGCGTCAGCACGTCATAGGAAGACAAAGGCCGGTTGCGGCGATCAATACCCAAACCGGTGCTGGCATTGCCCTGCGGATCGAGATCGACAATCAGTACCGTCTCGCCGATAGCCGCCAATGCCGTAGCCAGATTGATGGCGGTGGTAGTTTTACCCACGCCGCCTTTCTGGTTTGCAATGGTTATGATTCTGGACATTTTGTTCATCACCGTCGCCTTGCTGCTGCCCGCCCCTTCGAAATTTCCAGCCATCAAGCGATTTTGCGCCGAAGATTGGTAATTTCGAGTATGACCGAAGCCTGATCGATAGCACTTTGATGTTGTACCAGATCGAAACTCCAACCGACACGGCTTTCGTCTATCTCACGCTGATAATCCCGACCTTTTTGGAAGAGAGCTTTGGCGCCATTGGTCAGCCACGGCTCCGTCAGACCAAAAAGATCGTTCAGCGACGCCAACGCGCGTGCCGTAACCACTTGTGGTGTTTCAATTTTCTCCCACATCGCTTCAATACGGGCGGAATGGACCCGCGCCGGTACGTGCAAATGTCCCGCTGCAGTGCGCAGGAACGCCGCCTTTTTCCCTGCGCTCTCAATAAGATCGATAACGCCGCCTGGTTGCTCGGCGAGGAAACAGGCCGTCACAATGCCCGGAAATCCGCCGCCAGAACCAATATCCAGCCAGTGTTTGGCGTCACTCGCCAAGGGAAATAGCTGTGCACTATCCAGAATATGACGGGTCCACAACTCGTTCAGAGTAGAGGGGGAGGCAAGATTGATCGCCTTCGACCATTTGCGGAACAAGTCTTCAAAGGCGATCAGGCGGTTCGCTGTTTCACGTGAAACAGCGGGAACGATTGCTTTCAGACTTTCAAAGCGAGTATCGGCGCTCATGCAGCGCCCTGTCCTTCAGACAATTCCGATGCAGCCCGCTGGCGATATCCGAATTTCTTGATCTGTGCGATAAGGAGCGCCAGTGCTGCCGGTGTCATCCCGTCAACGCGCTGCGCCTCGGCAATTGTTTCCGGCTTACGCTGCTTGAGCTTGTGCTTCAACTCATTGGAAAGACCGGATATTCCATCAATGTCCAACCCTGCTGGAATGAGCAGTTGCTCCTCGCGCTCCATCACTGCAATGTCGCTCTTCTGCCGATCCATATAGACGGCATACTGAGCCTCGATCTCCAGCGCTTCCCGCGTTGCCGGATCGACAGCTCCGAGTTCAGGCCAGATCGACTTCAACCGATCCAGATCAATCTCCGGGTAGGACAGAAGATCATAGGCCGAACGGCGCACGCCATCCTGATTGAGACGCAGATCGTAACGGCTGGCCAGATTGGGCGTAATGGTCAGTGACTGTGTCAGTGACCGCGCCTCATCCAACGCTGTTTCCCGCGCTTCAAATCGTTCCTTGCGTGCGTTCCCCAATATACCAAGCTTGTCCGCCAAGGGCGTCAGGCGTTGATCGGCATTATCCGCGCGAAGCGACAGACGGAATTCTGCACGCGATGTAAACATGCGATAAGGTTCGCTGACACCGCGTGACGTCAGATCATCAACCATGACGCCGATATAGGCTTCCGTGCGCTGGATAATGACAGGATCGCCACCAGAAGCTCGACGCGCGGCATTGATGCCCGCGAGCAAGCCTTGTGCGCCCGCTTCTTCATAGCCAGTCGTGCCGTTGATCTGCCCCGCCAGAAACAGACCGGTAACTTTCCGGGTTTCAAGGCTGCGCTTCAACTCACGCGGATCGATGAAATCATATTCAATCGCATATCCGGGCTGCAGCATAGCGGCTTTTTCAAGCCCCGGTATGGTCTTCAATATGTCGAGCTGCACATCTTCCGGAAGCGATGTCGAAATGCCGTTTGGATAAACGGTATCGTCGTCCAGCCCTTCCGGCTCGAGGAATATCTGGTGGCCGTCACGGTCGCCGAACTTGACAATCTTATCTTCCACCGAGGGGCAGTAACGGGGACCAATGCCCTCGATCGAACCAGAATACATAGCCGAACGATGCAGATTGGCCCGAATGACAGCGTGGGTTTCCTGCGTTGTGCGGGTAATGCCACAATCAATCTGCGGTGTGGTGATCCGATCCGTCATGAGAGAGAACGGCACAGGCTCCTCATCGGCGGACTGCATGTCAAGGCTTTGCCAATCAATAGTACGCCCATCCAGTCGTGGCGGCGTGCCTGTTTTGAGACGCCCAAGCGCAAAGCCGAACGAGGTCAGGCGTTCGGAAAGACCAAGCGCTGGCTTTTCGCCCATGCGGCCGGCTGGAATCTTCTTTTCCCCAATATGGATCAACCCATTCAGGAAAGTGCCGGTGGTCAGCACCACAGCGCTACATGACAGGGTCCGCCCATCGGACAAAACAACCCCAGTGATGCGTCCGTGTTCTTCCCGAAGGTCGCGCGCGCCGCCTTCGACAACAAATAGATTGTCCTGAGCCGCGATCATCTTCTGCATTGCAAGCCGATAAAGCTTGCGGTCAGCCTGAGTTCGAGGTCCGCGAACAGCAGGCCCTTTTCGGCGGTTCAGTAGACGAAACTGGATACCGGCTTCATCGGCGACACGCCCCATCAAGCCATCGAGTGCATCGATCTCACGTACAAGATGCCCTTTTCCCAGCCCACCAATGGCAGGGTTGCAGGACATAACGCCAATAGTATCAAAGCGATGTGTTACAAGCGCAGTTCTGGCGCCGGCGCGCGCAGCCGCTGAAGCGGCCTCGCATCCCGCGTGGCCGCCGCCGATCACAATGACATCAAAGACTGTGGCTTCGGTCGAACTCATTTGGTTCATCCTGACGCAACTCGAATCCGTTTCTGAAAGATGTCTCTTTGACACGAATAGGCTTGAAACGGAAGATCAAATTGGTCGTCGACTTGATCAAATCTCGGCGACGAGCCGACTCACGGATGGAGGAGTGAGTCAATCACCTTCGCGAGATTCCACAGATGTTTCACGTGAAACAATTTTCAGGATCAATCGGCCCGTGTTTCACGTGAATCATTTTCCGATGCAGAACTGAGAGAAAATAACGTCCAAAATTTCTTCCACATCGACATCACCAGTAATACGTCCGAGATATTGGGATGCAAGGCGCATGTTCTCTGCGCGGAGTTCAAGCGGAAGGTTTGTACCGTTCATTGCTCTATCGATCTCGGTGACAGTAGATCGCAGAAGGTTGATATGTCTTTGCCGCGTGGGCACGGCATCCTCAATCTGGCCTATCTGTTCTTCCGCGAAATTCTGCAGATTCGTGAGTAATTGGTCCAGTCCTTCGCCAGTTTTTGTTGAAATGCGGTAGGTCCAGCGATCGGCAGATTCAGCATTCAGATCAGCTTTTGTACCGATTTTCCATAAAGCTTCCGGTATTTCGTCGGAAGCGACGGCTATAGGATCGTTCATATCTTCAAGCAGCAGAATCAGATCGGCATCAACCATACGCGCGCGGGCGCGTTCAATCCCGATCTTCTCGACGGAACTATCGGTCTCCCGCAAACCTGCCGTGTCTGTCACGTATACCGGGATACCGCCCAGATCGAGTTTGACCTCCAGAAGATCGCGGGTCGTTCCCGCCTCTTCCGAGATGATCGCTACTTCGCGACCAGCAAGAAAGTTTAGCAGGCTGGATTTACCGGCATTCGGTGCACCAACAATCACGACATGCAGTCCGTCGCGCAACATCGAAGCGCGCTTGCCGCTCGCTATATGGTTCTCGATCTCGCTCTTTAACAGTTCCAGTGACTGCCAGACCTGCTCCGATACGGAACCAGGAACATCGCTTTCATCGGCAAAGTCGAGTTCCGCTTCGATAAAGGCGCGTGCGCGCAACAGACGCTGACGCCATTCCGTATAAAGCTCGCGCTGCGTACCAGAAGCGACCTGCAAAGCAAGCCGCCTCTGTCCCTCGGTTTCTGCGGCGATCAGATCCGCAAAGCCTTCGGCGATCGTCAAGTCCATCTTGCCATTGGAAAAAGCACGTCGCGTAAACTCTCCAGCTTCCGCTATACGGCAACCATGCAGCTCTCCCATTTCCGACAAGAGCTTCTCAACGACTGCTTTGCCGCCATGCAAATGAAATTCGGCGCAATCTTCGCCGGTAAAACTGTTCGGTCCAGGGAAAAAGAGTACAAGTCCTCGGTCGATTGGGTCACCATTTCGGCTACGGAATAGCTTGTAGGCTGCATATCGTGGTGTCGGTATGGAGTCGACTATCGTTTCGAGTACGAATCGAACTTTGGGGCCGGAAATGCGTACCACAGCAACGCCGGATGGCAGACGCCCGCTCGATAAAGCAAAAATCGTATCTTGAAGGGAAGCGATCTCGCTCATTTCATTTCCTGACCTATAATCAATAAGGACGAAAGCAACCAAACGGATGCTGATGGAATGGCATATTCATTCGTGCAGTGAAAGAAAAGCCTTATGACAGAGTTAGACCGCAATCGCCTTGCTGAAGAACCGAGTGCCTATCTGCGCCAGCACGCCAATAATCCTGTTCACTGGCAGCCGTGGGGTAAAGAGGCGTTGGATGCTGCGAAGGAGCTCGACCGGCCCATTCTGCTTTCGGTTGGCTATGCGGCCTGCCACTGGTGTCACGTCATGGCGCATGAGTCCTTTGAAAATCCCGAAGTGGCGGAAGTAATGAATGCCTTGTTTGTCAATGTGAAAGTGGACCGCGAGGAACGGCCCGACCTAGACCAGATATATATGGCAGCGCTTGGAGCGATGGGACAACAGGGCGGCTGGCCGCTCACCATGTTTTTGAGGCCAGATGGCAAGCCCTTCTGGGGAGGAACCTACTTTCCCCCGCACAAGCGCCACAACATGCCCGGCTTTGTCGATGTGCTGCATGCGGTTAATAACCTTTGGAATAAGGATAAAGAAAAAATTAACCATAATGCGCAGGCTGTGTTCGATCATCTCGAAGGCAGGCTGGCAGCGCAGATCGCGCCGGTGGTGAACGAAGTCGAACGATTTGACGAGATTGCGACACGCATCAACAGCCTGATTGATCCGGTCCGGGGCGGAATAGAAGGAGCACCGAAATTCCCCAACGCGCCTTTCATGGACAATCTGTGGCTCTCTTGGCTCTACGGGCGTAATGAGACGCATCGGGACAATTTCCTCCTGTCTCTCAAGGTGATGCTGCAGGGCGGGATTTACGACCATCTGGGTGGTGGGCTTTGCCGCTATTCCACCGATGCCAATTGGCTGGTCCCGCATTTTGAAAAAATGCTCTACGACAATGCTCAATTCATTCGACATGCGAATTACGCTTTCGCCGAAACCGGAAATGATTTGTTTCGTTTACGAATCGAAGAAACTATCGATTGGTTGATCCGTGAAATGCGTTTGCCCGACGGAAGTTTTGCATCCAGCCTCGATGCCGACAGCGAAGGCGAAGAAGGACGGTTTTACGTCTGGAGCGAGCAGGAAATCGATCAGGCGCTTGGCAACGATAGCAAAACCTTCAAGGACTATTACGGCGTCACAGCGGGTGGAAACTGGGAAGGCCAGAACATTCTGAATCGCCTTGATGCCGTCGATGGTGATGCGATCCTGCCGCCATTGATCGAAACATCGCGGCAAAAACTGCTGGCACGTCGTGAATTGCGGGTACGGCCCGGACGCGATGAAAAAGCACTGACCGACTGGAACGGACTTGCTATCCGGGCATTGGCCGAAGCAGGTCGGAGTTTTGGAAGACAGAACTGGATCGACCTCGCGGTTGATGCCTATCGCTCCATAGCGAGCAGTTTTCGTGATGGACGCATCGCACATTGCCGCATGGAAAACTCTCTTCTCTACCCTGCCCTTTCGACCGATTATGCATCGATGATCAACGCAGCTATAGCCCTTTATGAGGCAACGAGCGAATGGGCTTATATCGATGACGCATTGAAACTCAAAAAGGCGCTCGATGACAGCCATCGCGATGGTGCCGGTAATTATCGCCTGTCGGCGCTGGACGCTGATGACGTCATCCTGCACGCTTATGGCAATTATGATGAAGCGATACCGAGCGCGACCAGCCAGATCATCGAAGCACTGACAAGACTGTTTCTGGTGACGGGCAATATCGATCTCTATCAAAGCAATGAGAAGCTGATCGAACAGGCGCTTGGCCGAGCCTTCGCACAGCAATATGGGCAAATTGGAATATTGAATGCGGCCCGTTTTGCAGCTGAACCACTTTCTCTTGTCGTGGCCTCAGACGATAACGCCGAAGAACTTGTTTCGACAGCGAATCGAAATCCAGACCCAAGACGCGTCGACAAGTTCGTGCGGTTCGAGATTGGCAAGACAGTAGAGCTACCGACCGGGGGAACTGCAGAGCCTGAGCATCCATCAGCCTGGTTCTGCAAGGGACATGTCTGTCTGCCGCCTGTCCAGAACGCTGATGCTTTGCGACTGCTCCTCGGCAAGGCATCCTGAAATAAGAAGCGCCGCAACGGTTTCCCGTGCGGCGCTTCTCAAACGGTTTGAACCGAGTAATTTTTACGTATTCATCGAATCGAAGAATTCGGAATTGCTCTTGGTCTGCTTGAGCTTGTCGATAAGGAATTCGATCGCATCGGTCGTGCCCATCGGCGCGAGGATACGGCGCAGAACAAAAATCTTCTGCAGATCGGCGCGCGGTACGAGCAGGTCTTCCTTGCGGGTGCCGGACTTGAGAATGTCCATGGCCGGGAAGATGCGCTTGTCGGCAACCTTACGGTCAAGCACGATTTCCGAGTTACCGGTGCCCTTGAATTCTTCAAAGATCACTTCGTCCATACGGCTGCCCGTATCGATCAGCGCGGTTGCGATGATGGTCAGCGAACCGCCTTCTTCGATATTGCGCGCAGCGCCGAAGAAACGCTTCGGGCGCTGCAATGCATTGGCATCCACACCACCGGTCAGAACCTTGCCGGAAGACGGCACAACCGTGTTGTAAGCGCGGCCCAGACGGGTGATCGAGTCGAGCAGAATCACAACATCGCGACCATGTTCGACAAGGCGCTTGGCCTTTTCGATGACCATTTCAGCCACCTGAACGTGACGCGCTGCCGGTTCATCGAAGGTCGAGGAAATCACTTCGCCCTTCACCGAGCGCTGCATGTCGGTCACTTCTTCCGGACGTTCGTCGATCAGAAGAACGATCAGATAGCATTCTGGATGATTTGCGGTGATCGAATGGGCGATGTTCTGGAGAAGAACAGTCTTACCGGTACGTGGCGGAGCGACGATCAGGCCGCGCTGGCCCTTGCCGAGCGGTGCCACCAGATCGATGACACGCGGCGAAAGATCCTTGGAAGTTGGAACTTCCAGTTCCATCTTGAAGCGCTCATTCGGGTAGAGCGGCGTCAGATTGTCGAAGTGAACCTTGTGCCGGATCTTTTCCGGATCTTCGAAATTGATCGAATTAACCTTGAGCAGCGCGAAATAACGTTCGCCTTCCTTGGGACCGCGGATCGGACCTTCGACCGTATCACCGGTCTTGAGAGAAAAACGACGCAGCTGCGAGGGTGAAATATAAATATCGTCTGGGCCCGGCAGGTAGTTGGCATCAGCAGAGCGCAGGAAGCCAAATCCATCCTGCAGCACCTCAACGACGCCCTCGCCGATAATTTCGACGTCCTGGGCCGCCAGCTTCTTGAGGATCGCGAACATCAGTTCCTGCTTGCGCATGGCGCTCGCGTTTTCGACCTCAAGTGTTTCGGCAAAAGCCAGCAGCTCCACCGGTGTCTTGTTCTTTAGTTCTTGTAGTTTCATTTCCTGCATGGATGAGGAACTCTTTTTAAAATGTAAGGAGAAAATGCAGTTGTTCGGAAAGGTGGCCACCTGAATGTCGTGACCGGCATCGAAGGCCTGCTGTCTTGAAGGGAAGAGGCTTCCTACATACTGACTTGCAGCATGCAGAGCAAGCCTCATGTAGGGATAGCGCGAAATTTCTGCAACAGAAAAATGGCAGAAACCCGGCGAGCGGGTTTCTTTCTCGACACTGTATTCCGATTAAAACGGCTTAACGATCACCAGTATGACGATCAGAATCATCAGAATCGTCGGCACTTCATTGATGATTCGCCAGTGTTTGGCCGAGCGCATATTGCGGTCTTCAGCAAAAAGTCGGGTCGACTTGGCGAGATAGCCGTGCAGGCCGGACATCAGCACGACCAGCAGCAGTTTTGCATGCAGCCAGCCACCCTGGAAACCGAAGATTTCCCAAGCCATCCAGAGACCGGCAATCCAGGTCACGATCATGGCCGGATTGATGATGAAGCGCAGCAACCGTTTCTCCATCACCTTGAAGGTCTCCGATGTTTCGGAACCAGGCTTTGCAGCGCAGTGATAGACGAAGAGGCGCGGCAGATAGAGCATCCCGGCCATCCATGCGATGACGGCAATCACATGCAGCGACTTGATCCAGAGATAGGCGTCGGCTGGATTCACGTGAAACAATGCCCAAACGCCAAGCGCGACCACAACCAGCGAAACAACAGTGCGAATGGCGACTGCCGAGCCGCGATTTTCCGGAGCTGTCTGGCTCATGATTTTCCTCCGCGAATACGGTCGATCATGCGCTGAACATTTTCAATCGGCGCCTGCGGTGTGATTCCGTGACCGAGATTGAAGATCAGCGGACCCTGACCGAGGCGTTCGAGAATGGTGTCCACGCCTTCATCCAGCGCATTGCCGCCTGCTACAACGCGCAGCGGATCGAGATTGCCCTGTATCGCGCCTTCTTCCTGAAGGGCGGCAGCAAAGGAAAAGGGAACAGACCAGTCGAGACCGAGCGCATCCACACCGGTCTTTTCACGATAGCCTGCATAAAGCATTCCTGCCCCTTTCGGGAAGCCGATGATGCGCGCCTCTGGATAAACCGCCCTCACCTTCTGGACGATCCGGGCAACGGGCCGGATGCAGAAACGCTCAAAGCAGTCCTCATCCAAAACGCCCGACCATGAATCGAAAATCTGAACCGCATCAGCACCGGCATCCAGCTGCTCGATAAGATATTCGGCAGAAACATCGGCAAGATCGTTCAGGAGCTTTTCAAAAGCTTCGGGGAAGCGATAGGCGAAAAGACGGGCGGGCGCCTGATCCGGCGTGCCGTGACCGGCAATCATATAGGTCGCAACGGTCCAGGGAGCGCCACAGAAGCCCAGCAGCGTGGTTTCGTCGGGCAACTGCTCGCGCAGCAGCCGAACCGTCTCGTAGACCGGCTCCAGCCTTTTGGCGACACCTTCCGTCTCAAGCCAGAAAATCTCGTCCGCATCAATCGGTGTCATCAAAGGTCCCTTGCCTTCTTCAAAGCGAAGGTCACGTCCAAGGGCGTGGGGAATGACAAGAATATCTGAAAAGAGAATGGCTGCATCAAAGCCAAACCGGCGGATCGGCTGAAGGGTCACTTCGACAGCAAGATCGGGCGAATAGCAGAGATCGAGAAAGCTCCCCGCCTTTTTCCGCGTCTCGCGATATTCGGGAAGATAGCGTCCGGCCTGGCGCATCATCCAGATGGGAGGTGGAAAGACCGTTTCACCGTCAATCACTCTCAAGACTTTGCGCTTCATCTGATTTTTATCCGCCCTGTTGGTTACCTGATCCGGTTTGGTCTGAAGTTATCCAGTCCGGCTCTCATAAAGAAAGGATGATTCAGGAATCTTTTGATTCTTAGAGTCTGTTGGAATCGGGGATTAAGGTCTGTCCCTGTTTTCCCCACAGTTCCGAATTTGCCATGTCATCCTGTGCAATCATTCACCGATAGTCTGACCAAATACAATGAAAACTCAATTCCCTCTTTTAATATAAAGGGTTACCAATTGACGCAGTTCATGAGGATTTGTGGAAAAGCTGGGAATTACGATGGGATTTCGCGTTTTCATGAGTCTTGTCCACACATGTTGATGACCACTCGCCACATGTTCGCCCGCTGTGGATGACTTGCCAAGTTTCCCACGGCCTGCCATGGCTTGTGGAAGACGTTCGGCCTTTACGCACAGCCGTCAACAGGAGGGCAACAAAACTGTGACCAGACCGCTTTCCTACTTTCATCTTCATCTTATTTCTGATGCGACGGGAGAGACTCTCCTCGCGGCGGGTCGTGCGGCAGCGGCGCAATATGCCAATGCGCGTGCCATCGAGCACATCTATCCGCTGATCCGTACCGAAAAGCAGTTGCGCAAGGTTCTTGAGGGCATCGATGCGGAACCCGGCATCGTTCTCTATACGATTGTCGACCAGAAGCTGGCGGCGATCATTGATGAATCCTGCGCGGAAATGGGCGTGCCGAGCGTTTCCGTGCTGGAGCCGGTGCTGAACACGTTTCAATCCTATCTCGGTGCGCCCGCGCATCGCCGCGCCAGCGCACAGCATGTTCTCAATGCCGATTATTTCCGGCGCATCGACGCGCTCAATTTCACAATGGAACATGATGACGGGCAATTGCCTTATGACATTGAGGAAGCCGACGTCATTCTTGTTGGCATTTCACGCACATCCAAGACACCGACAAGCATCTATCTCGCCAATCGTGGCATCAAGGCCACCAATGTTCCGATTGTGCTGGGGATTCCCTTGCCCGAAGTCCTTTTCACGGCGAAGCGTCCATTGATCGTGGGACTGGTCGCGACGGCTGAACGGATTTCGCAAATCCGCCAGAACCGGCCGCTCGGCAATGTGCCGTCGCTGGATACGGGTCTTTATACGGATCGCGTATCGATCTCGGAAGAGCTGGCCTATGCGCGTAATATATGCAACCGAAACGGCTGGCCAATCATTGATGTATCGCGCCGGTCGATCGAGGAAACCGCAGCTGCCATTCTGGCGCTGCTCCGTGCGCATAGCGAAAAGGGATAAACAAGGATTCCTGTCATGACGGACAAACTCGTTCTTGCCTCTAAAAGCCCCTTCCGTTCGGCGTTGCTGAAGAATGCCGGCATAGAGTTTTCAACAGCAAGCGCGGATATCGACGAGCGCGCGGTCGAAGCCCCGCTTTATGAAACGGGCGCTACGCCGGAAGAAGTCGCACAGGTTCTGGCCGAGGCGAAGGCGCTCGACGTAAGCGAGAAGAACCCCGGCGCGGTGGTGATCGGCTGCGATCAGACTCTGTCACTCGGTGACGAGATTTTCCACAAGCCCGCCGATATGGAAGCGGCGCGCCGCCAGCTTCTGAAATTTTCCGGAAAGACCCATCAGCTCAACAGTGCGGTTGTGCTTGTGAAGGACGGCAAAACCCTGTGGCGCCACGTTTCGATTGCCCGCATGACCATGCGCGATCTGGATCCCGGTTTTGTCGGGCGTTATCTCGGTCGTGTGGGGGACGTCGCGCTTTCGAGCGTCGGCGCCTATCAGGTCGAAGGACCGGGCATCCAGCTTTTCGACAAGATCGAAGGCGATTATTTCACGATTATCGGTCTGCCGCTGCTGCCGCTGCTGGCTGAACTGCGGAAGGAAAAACTGATCGATGGCTAAGAAGGCGTTTGTCACCGGCTTTCCGATAAAACATTCGCGGTCGCCGCTGATCCATGGTTTCTGGCTTGATGAACTTGGGATCGACGGTTCTTATGAGGCGATAGAAGTGAAGCCGGAGGATTTCGGCTTCTTTGCTTCGTCGCTTGCCGAAAACGGTTTTGCCGGTGGCAATGTCACCATTCCCCACAAGGAAGCAGCCTATGCTGCGGTGGAAAGTCTGGATGAGGCCGCGAAGGCCATCGGCGCGGTCAACACGCTTTGGCTTGAAAATGGCAGGCTCAATGGCGGCAATACCGATGCCTATGGTTTTGCCGCCAATCTCGATGCATCGGCTTCCGGCTGGGATAATGCCGACAGTGCCCTCGTTCTGGGCGCTGGTGGCGCAAGCCGGGCAATCGCCCACGCGCTGTTGTCGCGCGGCTTTAAGAAAGTCGCCATCGTCAATCGCACGGTGAGTCGGGCGCAAGATCTCGCAACCCATTTCGGACCACGTGTCTCGGCGTATGGCTGGGATGCGGCGCAAAAACTGGTCTCCGACGCCGGATTGATCGTCAACACGACATCGCTTGGCATGAGCGGCCATGACGAGCAGGAAGTATTTCCGCTCGATCTTGGCAAGGCGTCGCGAAAGGCAGTCGCCACCGATATTGTTTATGTACCGCTCAAGACGCCATTTCTGAAAAAGGCCGAAGAAGCAGGTCTGGTGACAGTGGATGGTCTTGGCATGTTGCTGCATCAGGCCGTTCCAGGTTTCGAGCGCTGGTTCGGCAAAAGGCCGCTAGTGACGAAAGCGCTGCGTGAGCATATTCTGGCGGATATGGCAAAGGCTGGCGCTCTATGATCGTGCTCGGATTAACCGGCTCCATCGGAATGGGGAAAACAACGGCGGCGAACATGTTCGCCGAAGCCGGTGTGCCGATCTATAGCGCCGACGACACCGTGCACCAGCTCTATTCCGGTCGCGCGGCCCCGCTGATCGAGGCTGCGTTTCCGGGCACTGTGGAAAACGGTGCGGTCAATCGGGAAAAACTTTCCGCTGCCGTCATCGGAAAGCCCGAAGCCCTGAAGAAACTGGAAGCCATCGTTCATCCGCTTGTGCGTGAGGAAGAAGAAGCCTTTCGCCGCAATGCGGAGCAAGCTGGCGCCGCTCTAGCACTGATCGATATTCCGCTGCTTTTTGAAACCGGCGGCGACAAGCGTGTGGACAAGATAGTGGTTGTCTCAGCCCCTGCCGAGATACAGCACATTCGCGTGCTTGCGCGACCGGGCATGACGGAAGAAAAACTCGATGCCATTCTCGCCCGTCAGACGCCGGATGCGGAAAAGCGTGCGAGAGCCGATTTCATTATCGATACGAGCGGTAGTTTCGACAATCTGCGCCGTCAGATTACCGAAATTGTTGCGGAATTGAGTGGAAAGCCGGCGGTCGCGACAGAATAATCGCGGGCGCTGTGTTACAGCTGTTCGAGATATTTTCCGAGAGGTTCTTCAATGCGTGAAATCGTTTTCGATACGGAAACCACCGGTCTGGAAAGGCTCGAGGACCGTGTGATCGAAATCGGCGGCGTGGAACTGATCAACAAGTTTCCCACAGGCCGCACTTTCCATAAATACATCAACCCGCAGGGGCGTCAGGTTCATCCCGAAGCGCTCGCGGTCCACGGCATCAGCAATGAACAATTGCTGGACAAGCCGACATTCGCGGAAGTTCTGGACGAGTTTCTCGAATTTTTCGACGGGGCCAAGCTGGTGGCACACAATGCCATGTTCGACCTTGGCTTCATCAATGCTGAACTGGCAAGGCTCGGACAGGCTGAAATCCAGTCGGAGCGCATCATCGATACATTGGCGCTTGCCCGCCGCAAGCATCCGATGGGTCCGAATTCACTCGACGCCTTGTGCAAGCGCTACGGCATCGAGAATGGACACCGTACCCTGCACGGGGCATTGCTCGATTCCGAGATTTTGGCCGAAGTCTATATAGAACTGATCGGCGGCAAGCAGACAGCGCTTGGGCTCAGCATGGGCGGTGCTGTCAGCGGCAACAATGCCGGAGAGAGCGGCGCTGCCATCGTTCTTGCCGCGCGCCCGAGGCCGCTTGCTCCACGCATTTCCGATGCGGAGCGCGCTGCTCACGCCGCACTTGTGGACAAGCTGGGCGAAAAAGCCATCTGGAAAAAGTACTGAGTAAGTCTCAGAAGCGGATATGAAAAAAGCCCGGTCGAAACCGGGCTTTTTTGCAGTTAGAGCATTTCCAGCAAAAGTGCGAAGCGGTTTTGCGTCGGATAATGCGTACAAACAAAGAGATAGAGCGATTCCACGGCTCTGCTTTAACTGGAACCGCGCTATCGTCTGAAATGATCAGCTCTTTACAGCGGACTTGGCCTGTTCTTCGGCCATCCGCTGCTGGAACATCTGCGCGAAATCGATCGGGTCGATCATCAGCGGCGGGTAGCCACCGTTGCGCGTTGCGTCGGCAATGATCTGGCGAGCGAACGGGAACAGAAGACGCGGGCATTCGATGAACAGAAGCGGAAGCATGTGCTCCTGCGGGATGCCCTGAATGCGGAACACGCCGCCATAGACGAGCTCGGTGTTGAAAAGGACGTCCTTGCCGTCAACAGCCTTGGCTTCCAGCGTCAGCACAACGTCGAAATCCGTTTCGGAAAGCGGATTGGCGTTTACGTTCACGTTGATGTTGATGGACGGTGCCTTCTCGCGCGGACGCAGCGACAGCGGCGCGCCCGGGCTTTCGAAGGACAGGTCCTTCACATACTGCGCCAGAATGTTGAGGGACGGCTCGGCCGTCGCGCCATTGCCGTTCTTTACTTCGCCCGCGGCCTTATCGCTCATTATCGGTATGCCTTCTATCGGTGATTAAAACTTTTGCGCTTCCAGCGCAGTCTACGCAGACTGCCCCGAAAGGTCGGAATGTTTGGCTAGCATGTGCGCGGGCATGAGGCAAGAAAGGCTTTTTAGGTTAGTATTTGCGTATTCATTGATCTTTACGGTCGTCTTTCCACGGCGAGTTTTCATTCGGCCTGGTGGTATAATCCTCTGGATCGAGATCGATGACATGGTCCTGACGTGGATTTGAACCGGGACGCTGTTGCCCGTAGCCGTCTGAATAGCGCGCGGATGTCGCAACGACCATGCGGCCGCGCATGAATTTTTCCCACATGAAATCACGGATGAACGGAATGAACAGCAGAATGCCGATGGTGCTGCTGACAAAACCGGGCACGATCAGCAGGATTGCTGCCAGAACCAGCATGGCGCCATGCACCATTTCGCGATCCGGCACGCGTCCGGCAGCCGTTTCGGTACGGATACGCTGCAAAAGCCCGATGCCCTGTACGCGCAGCAGAAAGAAACCCAGCATTGCGCTCAGAATAACGAGGCCCAAAGTCGCGAAAACGCCGATCTTGCTGCCGATAATGACGAAACCGGCAATTTCGATGAAAGGCATCGCCAGCATGACGAGAGGGGCGAGAGAGGAGGACACGTAAGTTACGACCTTTGTTGTTTGGTTTCAGCGTTTCAATTTAACCTGAATTGTAACTTTTTCAGGTTCGGAACGAAATTGAAACTGTCTGTCATGCAATATCAAATAGGTATGCATGATCGGGATTTGAATGATGACGTAAGCCGATCTATATGTATGAGATACAAACTAGGGATAAGGAAAGGCGAAATGCCTGATCCTTCAATCAGCGGCAGGCGGCATGGAATTTTTTGATTTTGGCACGATATTCTTCTTCATCGCAGCGGTGATCATCTTTCTCCAGCTGAGGAATGTTCTTGGCCGTCGTACCGGAAGTGAAAAACCGCCCTTCGATCCTTACACATCAGCCCGCAGTGCCGATGCTGCACCGGCAAGCGGTGAGACGGATAATGTCGTCTCTCTGCCACGTCGTCCGGGCGAAAAAGATTTCACCGCCATCGACAAGGCCGCTCCGGTCGGCACGCCGGTCAATGACGGCATGCGCGCGATTTACGCTGCCGATCCTTCGTTCGATCCGGCCGGTTTCGTGGAAGGCGTAAAGATCGCCTATGAAATGATTGTGATGTCCTTTGCCGATGGCGATCGCAAGGTTCTGAAAAATCTGCTTTCCAAGGATGTCTTCGAGGGCTTTGTTTCAGCTATCGACGACCGCGAAACCCGTGGCGAAAGCGTGCGTTCGTCCTTTGTCGGGATCGACAAGGCGGAAATCGCCGGTGCTGAAATGAAGGGGTCGGAAGCGCACGTAACGGTCAATATCGTCAGCCAGATGATTTCATCCACCTTTGACAAGGACGGCAAGCTGATCGACGGTGATCCGGAAAACGTGCTCGAGATCAAGGATCTCTGGACCTTTGCCCGCGACACACGATCGCGTGATCCAAATTGGAAGCTTGTCGCGACTGAAGCGGAAGATTAAGAGAAAACATGTGAATCCGGCCGCGATAGCGCATCCCGAAAAGTGTGAAACGCCTACGCAGGGAAATCAGTCCACTGGACTGATTTCTGATCCTGCTTCGATCGGAAAAGATGCGCGTTTCAAAAAATCAGCGGCCTTTTTGTTTGTGCATAGTTAGACGGATGCGGCGATGAACGACTTGGCGAGGATTTTGCGCCCGGTGGCTTTTTCCGATTGTCCGGGCTGGAACCGGGACGATCAGTCCGCGGCATTCGCTGCGTTTCGCCGTTCTGCCGACTATGCGGCCCACCAGACTTACAAAAGCGGCAGTCTCGGCATCTGTTTCGAAGCGTTGGGGCCGATCTTTGCGGCTGCACGCAGCCTCGACAATCCGGGTGTGGAAGAAGCGCGCGCTTTCTTCGAACAGAATTTTATCCCCTGCCGGATCGTTCCCGATCAGAGCAAAGGCTTTGTGACCGCTTTCTATGAACCGGAGATCGAAGCCTCCCTTGAGGCCGACACCCGGTTCAAGGTGCCCTTCCTGCGCCAGCCCGATGACCTCGTGAAAGTGACAGATGAAAGCCGTCCAATCGGACTTGATCCGTCCTTTGCCTTTGCGCGCCGGACGGAAAACGGCCTTGCCGAATATGACGACCGCCAGACAATCGAGCAGGGAAGTCTTTCCGGGCGTGGGTTGGAAATCGCTTTTGTCGCCGACCGGGTCGATGCCTTTTTCGCGCATGTGCAAGGTGCAGCACGCCTGAAACTGCCCGATGGCGGGTTGCTGCGCATTACATATGCAGCCAAATCCGGCCATCCGTTTACAGGCATCGGCCGCATTCTGGTTGCCAATGGCGAAATCCCGGCTTCAGAAATTTCCATGCAGTCGATCCGACGCTGGCTGGCCGAGCATCCGGATAAGGCCGACGATCTCATCTGGCAGAACCGGTCCTACATTTTCTTCCGGGAAGCTTCTGTGGACGACCCGGATGCCGGACCTATTGCGGCTGCAAAAGTTCCGCTGACCGCCGGGCGTTCGCTTGCTGTCGACAAATTGCTCCACACATTCGGGACGCCGATCTACGCCAGTGCTCCCAATGTCACGGTCTTTGACGGCGAACCCTTTGCACGCCTGATGATCGCGCAGGATACGGGAACGGCCATTGTCGGCCCTGCCCGCGGCGATCTGTTCGCGGGCTCTGGCGACACGGCAGGCGAGATCGCCGGTGGTGTAAAGGACGATGCTGACTTTTATGCGCTGGTGCCGCGCAGGCTTCTGGAGGCTTGAACGGGATGGCGCGTAACACCGACAAGCCGGAAAAGGATTATCTGCGGCCCGAAGACCGCATCCTGTGGGAGACGGTCGCGAAAACCGCAAAGCCGCTGATAAAGCCAAAGGCGAGTGAGGACGAACTTCCCGACTTCAAATCCCTGATGGCGGAAGAAGAAAAACGCCCTGCCAAGGCGAAGGTTCAGCCTGCAGTGGAAGCGAGCAAACCGAAGAAGGGTTTGTCGGCGCTCAGCGAAATGCAGATTCAATCACTCGACAAGCCGACGCATCGAAAGATCGCCAAAGGTCGTGTCGATATTGAAGCCCGCATCGATCTGCACGGTCTCACGCAGGGAGAGGCGCACGGCCTGCTCTACGGATTTCTGGTCAGCGCACATGCACGTGGCCTGCGTCACGTCATGGTTATTACCGGCAAAGGCCGTTCATTCGGCAGCGAAGGGATTTTGCGACAGGCGGTGCCGCACTGGTTTTCCACACCGCTGTTCCGGCTTCTGGTGAGTGCCTATGAGGATGCGGCGCGTCATCATGGCGGGCATGGCGCCCTCTATGTAAGGCTTCGCCGCCAGACGCAAACCATGGCACAGCAAACCGTATTGCCCGGGGGGAGCAGACCGCGATGACGCCATTTGGAATACGCTTGCGCGAGTTGCGGGAAGAACGCGGCGTAACGCAGAAGGATATGGCGGCAGCGCTTCGCGTTTCACCGGCCTATCTGTCAGCGCTGGAACATGGCCGGCGCGGCCAGCCGACCTGGGACCTGCTTCAGCGCATCATCACCTATTTCAATATCATCTGGGACGAAGCGGAAGAGTTGCAGAACCTCGCCGCCGTGTCGCATCCGCGCGTGGTGATCGATACGTCGGGCCTGTCGCCGCAGGCAACAGAACTCGCCAATCTTCTGGCGCGCAATATCCGCATCATCGACCGCGAGACGATCAGGCATCTGAGTGAGGAAATAGAGGCGGCGCGAAAGCGCCGCCGCGGTATCAAGCCTGTTCAAGTTGATTAAAGCGCATCCCGAAAAGTGTGAAACGCCTACGCAGGGAAATCAGTCCACTGGACTGATTTCTGATCCTGCTTCGATCGGAAAAGATGCACATAGAAACAAATGATCAGAGCGCCGATCTGATCCAATCAGATCGAAACGCGCTCTAGTGGATTGAATTTGACGTTTGATACCCGTCCGATATTAATCCCGTTTCAAACGTCAAATTCGAAAAACCCACTAGAAAAGCGCTTTCAGCTCATCAAGCTTCGAATTGACCAGCCATCCATAGTAGTTTTCCTGCGGTAGCAAAGGTTCCTGACCGTCCGCCTTTCGCTTGGCGTTTTCGTTGGCAAGCGCTCGTGCGCGTGCTTCGGCACCGCCCGTATTATAGAGCGTGGCGGTCAGGCCGGGATTCTTCGAAATGTCGAAGTCGGCGATCTGGCGGTAGGAGTTGATCGACTGTTTCAGCGTCGCCGCAATGTAGGGCAGCGTCAGATCGGGGTCCATGATCGTCTTGTAGACGACATTGCCGTCTTCTGCGTTGAGCTTGGGCAGACCGGAAACGCGGTTCACCATGTCGGACATCTGCAATGCTGTCAGCGGATTGATCTGGCCAAGACCGAATGTCTGCCCGGCATAGAAGGGCTGGAAGAAGACCGCGCTGAAACGATTGTTGGGATAAGCGTTGCCACCGACAGATTTGCCGCGGAAGTTCTTATTCCAGACATTCTCGCGGCAGGACCATAGCGAATAGCTGTCCTTGTGTTTCAGGCAGTCGGCAAATTCCGGCCTCTTGATGAACTGGCCGATGCTTTCACCATTGTAGCCGAAGCTCACGCCCTGGTTCACATAGGACATGGCCTTGACGTAATAGGTCTGCAGCCGGTCATAGACGTCGACATTATAGGTGTGCTCGCCCACAATCGCGCCGACAATATGAATAGGATCGATGCCATAGGCGGCTGCCGTTGAGCGGATCTTGGAACGCAGCGAGGCATCCTTTTTCAGGAGATTGTAGATCTTCTGATACTTCTTCTCGTACGTCGTGCTCAGCTCACGCGTGCGCTTGGCGGATGCGCCGGGAATTGGGGGCTGTTCCGCACTGCGATTGCCCGGAGGCACGACCGTCGCTGCATAGGCGCTCTGGCTGGCAAGGCTGAGGGCCAGGACAAATCCAACAAAAATGCGTCGCGGCTTTGCGCCCATTATTCTGATCATTGTGTGGAAACGGTCCTGATATGGTGAATATTCGGTAAAAGTTGCGGGGAAAATAAAAAACCCCCCGATGCAAGTCGAGGGGTTTTTGCAGTATTTGCGAAAGTGAACTCGCGCCGTGGCTTTATGGCCACTTTTACAAGATGAAGCGCGACAGATCGGTGTTCTTGGCAAGGCTGCCGATCTTGTCCTTTACATAGGCCGCGTCGATGACGAAAGTTGCGCCTGTCTTGTCAGGCGCGGTGTATGAAATTTCATCGAGAACACGTTCCATCACCGTCTGCAACCGGCGCGCACCGATGTTTTCAACCGTCGCATTGAGATCGACAGCGATATCGGCCAGAGCGTCGATGGCGTCATCGGTGATCTCCAGCTTCACCTCTTCCGTTTCCATCAGTGCGATATACTGCTTGATCAGGCTTGCCTCGGTCTCCGTCAGGATGCGGCGGAAATCTTCGCGTGTCAGCGCATTAAGCTCGACACGGATCGGCAGACGGCCCTGTAGTTCCGGCAGAAGATCGGACGGCTTGGATACGTGAAACGCACCGGATGCGATGAACAGCACGTGGTCGGTCTTCACCGGCCCGTATTTGGTCGCAACGGTCGTGCCTTCGACCAGCGGCAGCAGATCGCGTTGCACGCCTTCGCGCGACACACCGGCACCCATACCACCTTCCCGCGATGCGATCTTGTCGATCTCGTCGATGAACACAATGCCTTCGTCTTCGGTGACGCGAAGCGCTTCCTGAACGATCTGGTCCTGATCCAGAAGCTTGTCGGATTCATCATTGATCAGGATCGGATAGGAATCCTTCACCGTGGTCTTGCGCGTCTTGGTGCGCCCGCCCATGGCCTTGCCCAGCATGTCGGACAGGTTCATGACACCGATATTGGCGCCCGGCATGCCCGGAATTTCAAAGCTTGGGCCGGAGCCGGTATCGGCGACCTCGATTTCGATTTCCTTGTCGTCCATTTCGCCATTGCGCAGCTTCTTGCGGAAACTGTCACGCGTGGCGGGGCTGGCGGTCTTGCCGACCAGTGCATCCAGCACGCGTTCTTCGGCATTGAGATGCGCCTTGGCCTTCACATCGTCGCGACGCTTTTCACGGACGAGCGTGATGGCAACTTCGACGAGATCGCGGACGATCTGCTCGACGTCACGGCCGACATAGCCGACTTCGGTGAACTTGGTCGCTTCCACCTTGACGAAAGGCGCACCGGCCAGCTTTGCGAGGCGGCGGGAAATTTCTGTCTTGCCGACGCCGGTCGGTCCGATCATCAGGATGTTTTTCGGCATGACCTCTTCGCGCATCTGGCCTTCGAGCTGCTGGCGGCGCCAGCGATTGCGAAGGGCGATAGCGACCGCGCGCTTGGCGTCGTTCTGGCCGATGATGAAGCGGTCGAGTTCGGAGACGATTTCACGGGGAGAGAAATTACTCATAATTATAACCCACTTTGCCACTGCTTGATGAACTCGAACGGATGCAGCAGCATGATCACGTTGAGCGTAAGATTGTCGCGAATGACGATCAGCGCCAGAACTTCAAAGAACAGCGCGATGGCGACGGTTATTTTCGTTGGCAGTTTGGCTGCGATCAGAAAGCCGATCAGGGCGGCAACCGTGTCGGCAACCGAATTCACGATGCTGTCGCCGAAATAGTCCACCGAGGACGTATTGGCGCGATAGCGTTCGATGATGAAGTTCGAATTCTCGACCAGTTCCCATACGGCTTCGATGCCGACCGCAGCCGCAAGTCTCAAGCCGAGCGGGGCTTTGGGTGCGATGACCGTGAACAGCCAGTAGAACAGAAAGCCATGGATGATATGCGACAGCGTATACCAGTCGGATATATGCTGCGAATTTTCGGTCATCAGCGAACCCGACCATAATTTTATGGTCCCGCATTCGCACATGGCGATCCGCCCGTCGAAGTAAAGCCAGGAGGCTTGCACTGCGAGTATGGCGAGAACGATCAGGGCGCCCAGACCCCAGCGTTGCGCACTCGGTTTTGAGGCCTGCGCGAGCGAACTCATTCTGCGTCCAGGCTTTCCACGATGATATTGTGGTTGGTGTAGATGCAGATATCGGCGGCGATATCCATCGCCTTGCGGGCGATTTCTTCGGCTGACTTGTCCGTATCGACCAGCGCGCGGGCAGCGGCCAGCGCATAATTGCCGCCCGAACCGATGGCCATGACGCCGTGTTCGGGTTCAAGCACGTCGCCGGTGCCCGTCAGCGCCAGCGTTACCTTGCTGTCGGCAACCAGCATCATGGCTTCCAGCTTGCGCAGATAGCGGTCGGTGCGCCAGTCCTTGGCGAGTTCGACCGAAGCGCGCATGAGCTGGTCGGGATATTGCTCCAGCTTCGCTTCGAGGCGTTCCAGAAGGGTGAAGGCGTCTGCGGTGGCTCCGGCGAAACCGGCAATCACATTGCCCTTGCCGATGCGGCGAACCTTTCGCGCATTGCCCTTCATGACGGTATTGCCGAGCGAAACCTGTCCGTCGCCGGCGATAACGACCTTGTTACCCTTGCGCACGGTGACGATGGTCGTGCCGTAAATTGTCGTGGGATGATGTTCGATCATGGATGCTCCTTTGGCGGCACATGCAATCCCGGAAGGCAATTGCAGGTGCCCCTTCATCTATTGAAGAAACAGGTTCCGTCAGCCATTGGCGGATGAATCGTGCTTCGCTGAGAATATTTAAGAACGTACGGACGAATTGCAAATGCCGAATTGCAGCTTGCCAAACCGGCAAAAGGAATTGGCAAACTGGGCAAGCTGTTCTAGAACGCCTCCAAGCTATTGAATGAGGAAAGCTTATGACTGCAGAAAGCACCCGCAAGGCAAGCATCGAGCGCTCGACCAAGGAAACGAGCATTGCCGTTTCCGTCGATCTGGACGGCGTTGGCAAGTTCGACATCACCACCGGTGTCGGCTTCTTCGATCACATGCTGGAGCAGCTTTCCCGACATTCGCTCATCGATATGCGTGTCATGGCCAAGGGCGACCTGCATATTGACGATCACCACACGGTCGAGGACACCGGCATTGCGCTCGGTCAGGCCATTGCCAAAGCATTGGGCGAGCGCCGCGGTATCGTGCGCTATGCCTCAATGGACCTGGCCATGGACGATACGCTGACCGGCGCTGCGGTCGATGTGTCCGGGCGCGCCTTTCTGGTCTGGAACGTCAATTTCACGACATCCAAGATCGGTGCGTTCGATACCGAGCTGGTGCGCGAATTCTTCCAGGCTTTTGCGATGAATGCAGGCATCACGCTCCACATCAACAATCATTATGGTGCCAACAACCACCATATTGCGGAATCGATCTTCAAGGCGGTGGCCAGGGTTCTGCGCACGGCGCTGGAAACCGATCCGCGCCAGAAGGATGCAATTCCCTCCACCAAGGGTTCGTTAAAGGGATAGGTCCCGAACGGAAGGACAGGTCATGGCGCAATATGTCGTGCTGGAACCGAGGGATAGTAAAGCAATTTCAGGAAAAGTGGACACCGGTTTTCCGTCCGAAATTGCGACTGAAAAAAGCGCTGAAAAGGCCGTCTTCGTGCGCGACGGATTCCATGTACTGGCGCTGGTCTTGCCCTTCGTCTGGCTTCTGACCCAGCGTCTGTGGTTTGAAGCTTTTGCTGTTCTGGGCATTACAATCCTGCTCGGGCTTGTCGGAGCTTACTTTGGCATCGCCGATGCGGTTCCGCTTCTGACCCTGCTGGTATCGCTGTTTGTGGCGCTGGAAGGCGTCAACTGGAAGATCGCCAAGCTCAGGCGTCAGGGTTTTGTCGAAAAAGCGGTCATTGATGCCTCCGATCTGGAAGAAGCAGAGATCCGCTATTTCTACAGCCTCGAAGATGCGGCCCGGCCAGCAACCTCTCTTGCGGACAAGCCTGCTCCGGAATGGGCGCAGCAGCCCCCTCGTCCCACCTATTCCTCATTTGGCTCGACGATCGGGTTTGTCGGCCATCGCGGAGAAAACTGAAAATGCGTGTTGCAATCATCGATTACGGCTCCGGCAATCTGCGCTCGGCCACCAAGGCTTTTGAGCGTGCGGCGCATGAGAGCGGTATCGCGGCAGAAATAGAACTGACGGCGGATGCCGACCGAGTGGCGACGGCTGACCGTATCGTGCTTCCGGGCGTTGGCGCCTACGCCGATTGCCGTCGCGGCCTTCATGCCGTACCGGGCATGGTGGAAGCACTGGAAGATGTGGTTCTGAAGAAGGCGCACCCCTTCCTTGGCATTTGCGTCGGCATGCAGCTCATGTCGGAGCGCGGCCTTGAAAAGGAAGTGACCAAGGGTCTTGGCTGGATTGCGGGCGATGTGCGTGAAATGACACCGTCCGATCCTTCGCTGAAAATTCCGCAGATCGGCTGGAACAGGATTCACGTGAAACATTCTCACCCGGTCTTCGAAGGTATCGAGACCGGCGAGAACGGCTTGCACGCCTATTTCGTGCATTCCTATATGTTCGATGCGAAGAACAAGGCTGACGTGCTGGCCGTTACTGAATATGGCGGCGATGTCACTGCAACGGTTGGCCGCGACAATATGGTGGGAACCCAGTTCCATCCTGAAAAGAGCCAGTTGCTCGGCCTTTCGCTCATTGCCAATTTCCTGAAATGGAAGCCCTGACATTATGATCCTTTTTCCCGCCATCGATTTGAAAGACGGTCAATGCGTGCGCCTGAAGCTCGGCGACATGGATCAGGCAACCGTCTATAATGAAGACCCGGCTGCACAGGCCAAAGCCTTTGAGGATCAGGGCTTTGAATGGCTGCATGTGGTTGATCTCAACGGTGCCTTTGCTGGCGAAAGCGTCAACGGCAAGGCTGTGGAAGCGATCCTGAAAGCCACGAAAAATCCGGTGCAGCTCGGGGGCGGTATCCGCACGCTCCAGCATATCGAGAACTGGCTTTCCAAGGGATTGCGCCGCGTCATTCTTGGTACGGTCGCCGTGCGCGATCCAGCATTGGTGATAGAGGCCTGCAAGGCATTTCCGGGTCGGGTTGCTGTCGGCATCGATGCCAAGGGCGGCTATGTCGCCGTTGAAGGCTGGGCAGAAGCGTCTGAACTGGGCGTGATCGAACTCGCGAAAAAGTTTGAAGGCGCAGGCGTTGCCGCCATCATCTATACCGACATTGATCGCGACGGCGTTCTGGCTGGCATCAACTGGGATTCGACGCTCGGCCTCGCAGATAGCGTTTCCATCCCGGTGATCGCATCGGGCGGCCTCGCCTCGATGGATGACATCAAACGTCTTGCCGCTCCTGATGCCCGCAAGCTGGAAGGCGCGATTTCCGGTCGCGCGCTTTACGATGGCCGCATCGATCCGGCAGAAGCATTATCCCTGTTGAGGGCCGCAGTATGACACTCAAAGCACGCGTAATTCCTTGCCTCGATGTTAAAGACGGCCGCTCCCGCCTGCCCGCAGCGAACAGTCCGGCAAAGGCCGGACAGCGAGGACAGGCAAAACTGAAAAGAGACGCGGCAGATCGAGGACAACCATGCTGAAAGCAAGAGTGATACCGTGCCTCGATGTGAAGGACGGACGCGTCGTCAAGGGTGTGAACTTTGTCGATCTGATCGATGCCGGTGATCCGGTTGAAGCAGCGCGTGCCTATGATGCGGCAGGCGCAGACGAATTGTGCTTCCTCGACATCACGGCGTCTTCGGACAATCGCGAGACAATTTTCGATGTGATCGCCCGTACAGCGGAACAGTGCTTCATGCCGCTCACTGTTGGCGGTGGCGTGCGTCAGGTTGCCGATATTCGCAAGCTGCTTCTGGCCGGTGCAGACAAGGTTTCGATCAACACGGCTGCGGTGAAGAACCCGGAATTTGTTGCAGAAGCTGCTGACAAATTCGGTGACCAGTGCATCGTGGTTGCCATCGACGCCAAGAAGGTTTCGGGCGAAGGTGAAGCCGACCGTTGGGAAATCTTCACCCATGGCGGACGCCAGACAACCGGCATCGACGCGGTGGAGTTTGCGCAGAAGGTGGTGAGCCTCGGCGCTGGTGAAATCCTGCTAACCTCGATGGATCGCGACGGAACCAAGGCCGGTTACGACGTGGCACTGACGCGAGCCGTGGCTGACAGCGTGCGCGTTCCGGTAATCGCTTCGGGTGGTGTCGGCAATCTCGATCACATGGTTGCGGGCATTCGTGACGGTCATGCGACGGCAGTTCTCGCAGCATCCATCTTCCACTTCGGCACCTATACGATTGGCGAGGCCAAACGCTATATGGCCGAAGCTGGCATCCCGATGCGGCTCGATCCGGTCCGTTAAAGAGCAAGATTTAAGGAAATCCGATGACTGAGTTCACACTTTCCGACCTTGAACGCATCGTCGCGGAGCGTGCCGGCATGACGGGCGGCTCGTCTTATACTGCAAGCCTTGTTGCCAAGGGACAGACACGGGCCGCGAAAAAGCTCGGTGAAGAAGCCGTGGAAACGGTCATTGCCGCTGTTGAGGGCAACCGCGCGGAAGTGGTCACTGAAAGCGCTGACCTGCTTTATCATCTGCTGGTGGTTCTCAAGATTGCGGACGTACCACTCAATGAGGTTCTTGCAGAATTGCAACGCCGCACGGCGCAGACTGGTCTTGAGGAAAAGGCCGGTCGTCCGAAAGCATAAATGCAAAGCGAATTGAAAGCTGCTAGTGCAGAATTGGCGTTGAGGGAGAGCAGCGACAATATGTGGGAAAAAGTGGACCAGCTAACGCCGTCGCGTTACTCGCCTTACCGTTTCTTTTCGGCTGAGGAATGGGCGGGCTTTCGCGCCGACACGCCGCTCACTTTGACTTATGACGAGGTCAAACGGCTGCGCTCGCTGGGCGATCCTATCGATCTCGATGAGGTGCGGCGCATCTATCTGTCGCTGTCGCGATTGCTGTCGGCGCATGTGGAGGCAAGCCAGCTTCTGTTCGAGCAGCGCAAGCAGTTCCTCAACATGGAAGAGTCGTTCAAGACACCGTTCATCATCGGCATTGCCGGTTCGGTTGCAGTCGGCAAATCCACGACTGCGCGTATCCTGAAAGAGCTTCTTGCACGCTGGCCATCGAGCCCGAAGGTCGATCTGGTGACGACCGACGGTTTTCTCTACCCCAATGCGGTCCTGCGCGAGCAGAACATGATGGAGCGCAAGGGTTTTCCCGAAAGCTACGATGTCGGTGCGGTCTTGCGCTTTCTGTCAGCGATCAAGGCAGGCATGAGCCAGGTGCGTGCGCCGCTCTATTCGCATCTGAGCTACGACGTATTGCCGGGCGAATATCAGATCGTCGACAAGCCGGATATTCTGATCTTTGAAGGCATCAATGTGCTGCAGGTGCGCGATCTGCCGGAAGACGGCAAGATGGTGCCCTTCGTGTCCGATTTCTTCGACTTCTCGATCTATATCGATGCGGAATCGCAGCTGATTCACAAATGGTATATCGACCGCTTCATGCGGCTGCGGGAGACTGCTTTCGTCAATCCGGAATCCTTCTTCCATCGCTATTCGCAGCTTTCGGAAGATGCGGCGCGTTCGATTGGCGAAGGACTGTGGAACAATATCAACCTGAAGAACCTCAAGGATAATATCCTGCCGACGCGCCCGCGCGCCGATCTGATCCTGCGCAAGGGCAGCGATCACCTGATCGAGGAAGTTGCGCTGAGAAAAATATAAAAGCGGAAGATATAGTAACGACAATGCCGCAAACGTTGCGCATGTATCAAGTGGATGCCTTCACAGACCGCCTGTTTGGTGGCAATCCGGCAGCCGTTCTCATTCTCGACGCGTGGCTGTCCGACCATCTGATGCAGGCAATCGCCAGCGAGAACAATCTGGCGGAAACGGCTTTTGCCTGCCGCGACGGGGATAGCTGGCGTTTGCGCTGGTTCACCCCAACGACGGAAGTCGATTTCTGCGGCCATGCCACGCTGGCGACGGCGCATGTCCTTGCTGCACATTATGATGTTGAAGGGGATATGGATTTTGAAACCCGCGTCGGCCCGATCCGGGTTTCTCGTTCGGGCAGCGGTTATGTCCTCGACATTCCGTGTTTTCCGCCGCAACCATTGGCGGAACTGCCGACCTCCATCGCTCCGCTTTTTGACAGATCGGACGGGAGCCGGTTCTTCCGCAATTTTGAGAACATCTTCGTTGAGGTTGCAGACGAGGCGTCCGTACGCGTTTTCGTCCCTGACTTGCCGCAGATTGCGAAACTGGGACCCGTCGGTCTAGTTGTCACGGCAAAGGGCGTGTCGCATGATTTTGTCTCGCGCTATTTCGTACCTGGCGCGGGCATTCCCGAAGATCCCGTCACCGGGTCGATTCACGCTACGCTTGTACCCTATTGGAGCCGGAAATTGGGAAAGAACCGACTGCATGCACAGCAGGTGTCGGCACGTGGCGGACATCTTCTTTGCGAACTGAAAGACGACCGCGTCCTGCTTGCGGGCAAGGCCGTCACCTTCATGGCGGCGGAAATCTATCTGCCGGATGTTGATGGCGGAGAGTTTCCGCCCCGTGGTTCCTTTTAATCGTAAGAAACCTTGCCGCGGCCCTTCTTGATGTCGGATCGTCCAGACTTGGCCTTGAGGCGGCGTTCGACGGAGCCTTTTGTGGGCCTGGTCTTCTTGCGTGGCGGCGGCGGTGGTTCGGCAGCTTTGGCAATAAGCGCGATCAGCCGTTCGCGCGCGTCCTCGCGGTTGCGCTCCTGGGTGCGGAAACGATTGGCCTCGATCAGAATATCGCCGTCCTTGGTACCTTTCTGTCCGGCAAGCTTGAAGAGCCGTGACAGGATATCTTCCGGCAGGCCTGCTCTCACGGCATGAAAGCGCAGCTGCACGGCAGTCGAAACCTTGTTGACGTTCTGACCGCCCGGCCCGGAGGCACGAATGAAGCTCTCCTCCAGATCGTCTTCACGGATCGTCAGGCGATTGGTGATGCGGATGATGTTCCGGTTCTCTTCCATGACGAGGAGATATACCGCTTTGTATCCCTTATACAAAAGAAAAACCCGGCCTTTCAGCCGGGCTCTCCCTCCTCCTCAGGATGGTAAAAGCATGTCTCCAAAAAGTGGGAACCGGTTTTTGGATAAAGACATGCGTAGAAAAAGCTATTCCGCAGCGATACGGATCGCTGGCGCCGCGTCCTTTACCTCGTGATCGACATGGCTTTCGAATTTTTCGAAATTCGTGACGAACATGTCGACAAGCTTCTTGGCCTGCGCGTCATAGGCAGCCTTGTCGGCCCAGGTCGAGCGCGGATCGAGAATGGACGTGTCCACACCCGGTACGTCGACCGGAACCGCGAAGCCGAAATTCGGATCGATGCGGAATTCGGCTTCGTTCAGCGAACCGTCAAGCGCGGCGGCGAGCAGAGCGCGGGTTGCCTTGATTGGCATGCGCTTGCCGACGCCGTAAGCACCACCGGTCCAGCCGGTATTGACCAGCCAGCAATCGACCTTGTGCTCGGCGATCAGCTTGCGCAGAAGATTGCCATATTCCGACGGATGGCGCGGCATGAACGGTGCGCCGAAACAGGTCGAGAAGGTCGCTTCCGGTTCGGTCACGCCCTTTTCGGTACCGGCGACCTTAGCCGTGTAGCCGGACAGGAAGTGGTACATGGCCTGTGCTGGCGTCAGCTTGGCAATCGGAGGCATTACGCCGAAGGCATCGGCGGTGAGCATGATGATGTTCTTCGGCTGGCCGCCCTTGCCCGACTTCGATGCATTCGGGATGAAATCGAGCGGATAGGCGCAGCGGGTGTTTTCCGTCAGCGAGCCGTCGTCGAAATCCGGCTGGCGGTTCTCATCGAGAACGACATTTTCCAGCACCGTGCCGAAACGCTGCGTCGTCGCGTAGATTTCCGGCTCCGCTTCGGCGGACAGACGGATGGTTTTGGCGTAGCAGCCGCCTTCGAAGTTGAAGATGCCATGTTCGCCCCAGCCATGCTCGTCATCGCCGATCAGCGTACGGGTCGGATCTGCCGAAAGCGTGGTCTTGCCGGTGCCGGACAGGCCGAAGAAGACGGCGGTGTCGCCGTTCGGGCCTTCATTGGCCGAGCAGTGCATCGGCATCACACCCTTCGCAGGCAGGATGTAGTTGAGTGCGGTGAAAACCGACTTCTTCATCTCGCCGGCATAGGACGTGCCGCCGATCAGTACGATCTTGCGGGTCAGGTCGACCGCGATCACGGTTTCAGTGCGCACGCCATAGCGTTCCGGATCCGCCTTGAAGGATGGCAGGTCGATAATCGTCATTTCCGGCACGTAGGAAGCGAGCGCTTCCTGTTCCGGACGGATCAGAAGATTGCGAATGAACAGCGAATGCCAGGCATACTCGGTGATGACGCGGGCATTGATCTTGTTGTCGGCATCGGCGCCGCCGATGAGATCCTGAACGAAAAGCTCCTTGCCCTTCGCATGGTCGATGAAATCGGCATAAAGAAGCTCGAAGGCCTCGCGGCTCATCGGCTTGTTGTTGTCCCACCAGACATGACCTTCCGTGTCGGCATCGCGGACGACGAACTTGTCTTTCGGCGAACGGCCCGTGTGCTGTCCGGTGCGTGCGACAAGCGCACCCTGCGCCGACAGTTCGGCTTCGCCCCGGCGAACGGTTTCCTCATAAAGCCGGGCGGCCCCAAGGTTGTAAAAGACTGCGGAGATTTCCTTCAGTCCTGAAGTGGCAATGGAAGCGGCCGTGTTGTGAATGCCGGTCTCTCTCATGATGTCTCCGCCATATGGTTTGACAATTGATCGGTCTCGTTTCGCGCCTACCAGATTGATCGCGAAACTGAGGATGGCAGTCAGAAACAGATTAATCGTGGCAATTCAAATATTTAATCGATTTAAAATTTTTGAAATTTTTTTAAATCGTTTAATCTATGCGTTATGAGCTGTGAGTTTCGGGGAATGAAGGTCGGGCTGGCATTAACCAAAGCGCGATTCGGAGAGCGTCGTTTCGCGGCTTCTTCCGGTGCTGCCACATTTTGTACCTAATTTGTACTGCACAAGCAGGCACATTATACTAGTATCGATGTGTAATAAGGCGCTCGATCTATAACCCGCCAGTCTCTGGCGGCTGAAAGACGTCACCAGCCGGATATTCCGGTTGGCTTAGTTGAAGGAGAAAGGTTCGCATGAAGGAAGCCTCGGCAACGCAGACAATTGCGCTGGTCGACGACGACCGCAACATCCTGACCTCCGTGTCCATCGCGCTGGAATCGGAAGGCTATCGGGTCGAAACCTACACCGATGGCGCGTCCGCGCTGGACGGTCTGATGGCGCGTCCGCCCAATCTTGCGATCTTCGATATCAAAATGCCGCGCATGGACGGTATGGAGCTTCTGCGCCGTCTGCGCCAGAAATCCGACCTCCCCGTCATCTTCCTCACGTCCAAGGACGACGAGATCGACGAGCTTTTCGGCCTCAAGATGGGCGCGGATGATTTCATCACCAAGCCGTTCTCGCAGCGCCTTCTGGTCGAGCGCGTCAAGGCGGTGCTTCGCCGGGTTGCCGCACGCGATGGCACGGCCAAGCCGACCGGACAGCAGGCCAAATCGCTTGAGCGCGGCCAGCTGGTCATGGATCAGGAGCGTCACACCTGCACCTGGAAGGGCGAGCCGGTAACGCTGACGGTCACTGAGTTCCTGATTCTTCATTCGTTGGCACAGCGTCCGGGCGTCGTGAAAAGCCGTGACGCCCTCATGGATGCGGCTTATGATGAGCAGGTCTATGTGGATGACCGTACCATCGACAGCCATATCAAGCGCCTGCGCAAGAAGTTCAAGGCGGTTGACGACGATTTCGAAATGATCGAAACGCTCTATGGCGTTGGCTATCGCTTCCGCGAGGCTTGATAGATAATTACATATCGCCAGTCCGTAAGGTCTGGCGGTAGTTTAATGAGAGCAGACAGAGCGACATGGTCGCAGAAACCGGGAACGACGGCCTTATCGGCCAGAAATCGGATTTGCGCGAACGCAGGGCCCGGCGGCAGCGCTCGGTGTTCTGGCGTCGCTTCTTTGCGCCCCTGCGCAAGTTTCTTGGCCAATATCTGTTCTCGAGTCTGACGCGCCGTATCCTGTTTCTCAATCTGGCGGCGCTGGCGGTTCTTGTTTCCGGCATTCTCTACATGAATCAGTTCCGTGAGGGGCTGATTGATGCAAAGATCGAAAGCCTGCTGACGCAAGGCAAGATCATTGCAGGCGCCATTTCGGCTTCGGCGACCATCGATACCAATTCTCTGATGATCGACCCGGAAAAGCTTCTGGAGCTTCAGGCCGGGCAAAGCCTGACGCCATCACCGGATTCGCCCGACAATTGGGAATTTCCGATCAATCCGGAAAAAGTTTCTCCCTTGCTGCGCCGGTTGATTTCGCCGACGAGCACGCGGGCGCGCATCTATGATCGCTACGCCAATATGTTGCTCGATTCGCGCGCACTCTATTCACCAAGCTTCCCTTCGGCGGGGCCTGTACTTCGCTACGACCTGCCGCCGATCGAGGAAGAGACGCCGACCATCTGGGAACGGGCCGGGACGTGGATTTCGCATCTGTTCTATGGTGGAGGCCTGCCGGTCTATCAGGAACAGCCGGGCGGTAACGGCCTTGCCTATCCGGAAATCGTCAAGGCGCTGGCCGGTTCGCCGCAAACAGCGCAGCGACGCAATGAAAAGGGCGAGCTGGTCGTCTCGGTTGCCGTCCCGATCCAGCGCTCGCGTGCAATATTGGGTGTACTCCTGCTCTCCACCGAAGGCGACGACATCGACAAGATCGTGCAGGGTGAACGCATGGCGGTTTTCCGCGTGTTCGGCGTCGTTTCTCTGGTCATGGTCATTCTGTCGCTTTTCCTCGCATCGACGATTGCAAGCCCGCTGCGCAAGCTTTCTGCTGCGGCAGACCGCGTTCGCCATGGTGTGAAGAGCCGTGTGGAAATTCCCGATTTCTCCGAACGTCAGGATGAGGTCGGCCATCTTTCCACGTCGATCCGCGAAATGACCGATTCGCTCTATACCCGTATCGAAGCCATCGAAAGCTTTGCCGCCGATGTCAGCCACGAGTTGAAGAACCCCCTCACCTCGCTGCGCAGCGCTGTCGAAACCCTGCCGCTCGCCAAGACCGAAGAATCGCGCAAGCGGCTTCTCGATATCATCCAGCATGACGTTCGCCGCCTCGACCGCCTGATTACCGATATTTCCGACGCTTCGCGTCTCGATGCGGAACTTGCGCGCGAACATATCGACCGCGTCGACATGAAGACGCTTCTGACCAATCTCGTAACGGCAGCGCGCGAAGTGCGGCGCAACAAGGTCGGAACGGAAATCGTCTTCGATACCGGCAAACTGCCTGCCGGAAAGAAGGGTTTCTATGTTGCCGGTCACGATCTGCGTCTCGGTCAGGTGGTGAGCAATCTGATTGAAAATGCCCGTTCTTTCGTGCCGGACGATACAGGCCGCATCGTCGTGTCGCTGAGTGGCGAAGGCAGTCGCTTGCGCGTGCTTGTCGAGGATAATGGTCCAGGCATTCCGATCGAGAATATCGAGCGCATTTTCGAGCGATTCTATACGGACCGTCCGGCCTCAGAGGCTTTCGGCCAGAATTCCGGTCTCGGCCTTTCGATCAGCCGCCAGATCATAGAAGCGCATGGCGGCACGCTGACTGCAGAGAATATTGTCGATCCGGCAAGGCCCGACCAGTTCAAGGGTGCGCGCTTCATCGTCGACCTGCCTGCAAGCCCATGACGCCTGAAGAGGAAAAAAGCGGGCTTCATGCGACCACGCTTCAGGTTCAAGGCCGCGGTGTCATGATCATGGGGCGTTCCGGCGCGGGCAAGACCGAACTTGCGCTGACACTTGTGGAAAGAGCCCTCCTTCGTGGAGAGGTGGCTTCACTGGTCGCTGACGACCGCACATTGCTTCATGTGGAAAGCGGCACGCTGATCGCCAGCGTTCCAGCCGCCCTTGCTGGTGGCGTGGAGATTCGCGGGGCGGGGCTTTTTAAGGTCGCTTTTGCGGAGGCCGTTCCGCTTTATCTCGTCGTCCGGCTTGTGGATCGTGACGAGGCCGAACGCTATCCAAGTGGTGAAATGTGGGAATTCGAGGGCATCTCACTGCCCCGACTTCTTTTGCCGGCTTTGTCGTCGAATGGCGATTCCAACGCGCTTTCACGGGCCATCGAAGCCACCTTGTTCTATGAAAAATGGCCCTCCTCCGAGGGCTGAAACAGGCTTCGTTACGAATCGGCTAATATTTCACAGCGCTGCGGCATTTTGCTTTTTTAGTGGCAGCGTGGAAATTTTTCACTTGCTATCAAGATTTGCGCTGCCAAGATGCACAACTCGCCGGCGCTTTTCCGGCGTGGTTTCAGTGCCATCTGACACTCTGGCGGGGTGATGCGGCGGGCACGCGACGGGAGCTTTTATAGTATGATCGGACTCGTGCTTGTCACGCACGGAAGGTTGGCCGAAGAGTTTTTGCATGCTGTTGAGCATGTAGTCGGGCCGCAAGACAATTTCGAGACCGTTTGCATCGGTGCCGAAGACGATATGGAACAGCGTCGGCGGGATATCGTTGATGCGGTGGAACGCGCCGATAATGGCAGCGGGGTCATCATCCTGACCGATATGTTCGGTGGTACACCGTCCAATCTCGCCATTTCCGTCATGAAGGAAGGCAAGGTCGAAGTCATCGCAGGTGTCAATCTGCCGATGCTTATCAAGCTGTCGAGCGTCCGCATCGGGGGCGACATCAAGACAGCCCTGCGTGAGGCGCAGGATGCGGGGCGCAAATATATTAATGTTGCGAGCCAGGTCCTGACAGGAAAGTAATTCATGCACTCCAGCGTGCCCGTTACCGGTGAATACGAACCCGAAACTGCAGTTTCCCGATCCTTCGAGATCGTCAACAAGCGCGGACTTCATGCCCGCGCTTCGGCCAAGTTCGTGCAACTGGTCGATGGTTACAATGCGCATGTCCGCGTGAGCAAGGACGGCATGACCGTTGGCGGCACGTCGATCATGGGGCTGATGATGCTCGCCGCGTCACCCGGCTGCTGCATCGACGTTAGTGCCTCCGGTGAACAGGCCGATGCCGTGTTGGAAGCCTTGCAGACACTCATCGCCGACAAGTTCGGCGAAGAATGCTGAAGAACAAGACTGTGGCCGCCGTGGGTGATCTCAACGATCCGGTGGCCGTTTTTGATGCAGGGATCGGCAGTTATGCTCTGGTTGAACTGATCAGGCGCAGCCAGCCGCAGCGCGACATCATCTATTTTGCTGATCGGGCCAGTTTCCCCTATGGCGCCAAAAGCCACGATCAGCTGCTTTCCATCATGCGCAGCACGATCCAATACCTCACAAGCCTTGGCGCTCAAACAATTGTCCTTGCTTCCAACGCGCCCTCGGTCATGGTCCTCGACACATTGAAAAGCGAGTTCGCCGTACCGGTTTACGGTGTGGCGCCGCCGGTACGCACTGCCCTTGCGATGAGCCACAGCGGCAAGGTTGCCGTTTTGGGGGTGCGTTCGATGATCGAGAGCGAAGAACTTGCATGTTTTGTCCGAACACAGGCCGATAACCCAGGCGATGTCGCTCTGATCAATGCGTCTGCGATGGTGGAGCTGGTGGAAAACGGCGCTTTTCTTCGGCAACCGGACGAGACCGCGCAAAAGGTCGCCGCATTCTGCGATGACATTGCTGCGAGCCACCCTCATATCGACACGCTGACACTTTCCAGCACCCATCTGCCATGGCTCAGACCGTTTTTCGAAACGGCCCGTCCCGGCTGGCAGTTTCTTGATCCGGCGGATGACGTGATCGCTGCACTCCCGCTACCCGAAGGCGGCTCCGGTCGCACAGTTGCCCTTGTCACGGAAAGCGAAACCTATCCCGTTGCCGAGTTTCGCCACATGCTCGAAATATTGCAGGTCGATCTTCCTTTGACGGTCATCGACCCCGTATTCGACAAACCTGCCTGATATGCACGTATAAAGATTTCTTTATATTGCGTTGTGCTTCTGGCTGTGATCTGCTAGTCAAGGCGGCAGCCGGAGCGCTTTCCCGTGTGGAAAGCCGCCCCATATTGGAATGCAATCCCGGCCGCTGATTACATCTTTATCGAGCTGGAACTGCCTTTTATTGGAGCAAGCGATGACCGCAAGCCAAGATTTTGTCGTCAAGGATCTTAGCCTGGCCGATTGGGGCCGCAAGGAACTCGATATCGCAGAAACCGAAATGCCGGGCCTGATGGCTGCCCGCGAGGAATTCGGCAAGTCGCAGCCGCTGAAGGGCGCACGCATTTCCGGATCGCTGCATATGACGATTCAGACCGCCGTTCTGATCGAAACCCTGCAGGCGCTGGGCGCTGAGGTCCGCTGGGCCTCCTGCAACATTTTCTCGACGCAGGATCATGCGGCTGCCGCGATTGCCGCAACCGGCACGCCGGTTTTCGCCATCAAGGGCGAAACGCTTGAAGAATACTGGACCTATACCGACCAGATCTTCCAGTGGCCGGACGGCGAACCGTCCAATATGATCCTCGACGATGGTGGTGACGCCACCATGTATATCCTCATCGGCGCGCGTGCCGAAGCAGGCGAGGACGTTCTGTCGAAACCCGGTTCGGAAGAAGAGGAAGTGCTTTTCGCGCAGATCAAGAAGCGTATGGCTGCAACGCCGGGCTTCTTCACGCGCCAGCGCGACGCCATCAAGGGCGTGACGGAAGAAACCACCACCGGCGTCAACCGTCTTTACCAGCTGCAGAAGAAGGGCCTCCTGCCCTTCCCGGCCATCAACGTCAATGACAGCGTCACCAAGTCGAAATTCGACAACAAGTACGGCTGCAAGGAATCGCTCGTTGACGGCATTCGTCGCGGCACCGATGTCATGATGGCTGGCAAGGTTGCCGTCGTGTGCGGTTATGGCGATGTCGGCAAAGGCTCTGCCCAGTCGCTCGCCGGCGCAGGCGCACGCGTGAAGGTTACCGAAGTCGATCCGATCTGCGCACTTCAGGCTGCAATGGATGGTTTCGAAGTCGTAACCCTCGACGATGCCGCTTCTACAGCCGATATCATCGTGACCACGACCGGCAACAAAGACGTGATCACCATCGACCATATGCGCAAGTTCAAGGACATGGCGATCGTCGGTAATATCGGTCACTTCGACAACGAAATTCAGGTGGCAGCACTCCGCAACCTGAAATGGACCAATGTGAAGCCGCAGGTCGATCTGATCGAATTCCCGGACGGCAAGCGCATCATCCTGCTTTCTGAAGGCCGCCTGCTCAATCTGGGCAATGCAACTGGCCATCCGAGCTTCGTCATGTCGGCTTCGTTCACCAATCAGGTTCTGGGCCAGATCGAGCTCTTTACCCGCACCGACGCCTACAAGAATGAAGTCTATGTGCTGCCGAAACATCTTGACGAGAAGGTCGCGCGCCTGCATCTCGACAAGCTCGGTGCCAAGCTGACTGTGCTTTCCGAGGAACAGGCTGCCTATATCGGCGTCACTCCACAGGGCCCGTTCAAGTCGGAACACTACAGGTATTAACCATACGTTAAGCATTGCACTACATGTTGAGGCCGGGCGGTTGACAAACTGCCCGGTCTTTCTTTTTGCGTGCAAGATGCTTCACGCGGATTCGCCGGAAGGGTATTGTGTAGGCGAATCAAGGTGTTTGAGCGGGTGTTTGCGTTGTGCGTTTTTTGCCGGTTGTGGCGGGAAGCGACAGGACGATTCATCCCCAGAATACCTCAAAACGCGATGACCATCGTGCACTGTGGCGGCGTGCGTATGGTCAGGCTTTGATGTGTATTGAAGTGTTTTAATACGGCCGGTCTGCCTTCGTGGCGGTTTTCATGGCCGGGTGGCGGAGAAAAGGACAACATGCCAGATTTCGGCGCAACGGGGATTTTGCGGAATGTTTCCGCAATCGTTACTGGCAGGCAATGGCTTCCTGCCGCCCATGTTGCAAAGCCGTTCGCATGGCTTGCTCCGAAAAAAGCCCTGATGAAGGCTTCCGTTTCTCTTTCGACGCTTTTCGCCGCCATGCCTGCCTTCGCACAGGGCGCGGAATCGGCGCGTATCGCCCTGCCCTTCGGCGGTGGCAGTATCGGCGCTTTCGAAGTCATCCAGTTTTCCATGTTCCTAGGTGTGATGGGCGCAGCGCTTCTTTCTGCGGGCTGGCTGATCCGCGAACGATCGCGCGTTGCCGCAGAAAACAAGGAACTGCGTTCCAAATTCGCCGACCTCAATCTGGTCGCCCAGCGCAATGAAGCGCTGCTTAACCTCAAGGATCAGCGCATCGTGGTCTGGGATGGCCATAGCACACGCGCTGAAGTCGTCGGACTGTTGCCAGACGATAGTGCGGCCCCGCAGGATCGCTCCACCTTTCTGGCATTTGGCCGCTGGTTGCGCCCGCAATCGGTCGTGGCGCTTGAGCGCGCCATTGGAATGCTGCGTGAACAGGCACGGTCTTTCGATCTCACGGTTGAAACTGTCAACGGCACTCTGCTCGACGTGCGCGGACGCACATCGGGCGGCTTTGCTGTTGCCCGGTTCCTCAGCCTGCAGGGCGTGCAGGCGGAACGCGCGGCACTGCAGGCGCAGAACCGTGAATTTTCCGAGCGTATCGAGCTTTTCCGGCGTCTTCTCGACCGGATCGACCAGCCGGTATGGACCCGCGACGCCGGTGGTCGCGTCGAATGGGTCAACGCCGCCTATGCGCAGGCAGTCGATATGGCGGATGCGAGCCAGGTCATTTCAGAAGGGCGCGAGCTTTTCGGCGCACAGGCGCGTCAGCGTCTGGAGCGTGATCGCTTTGCCGAGCCTGTCCTGCAGGACCAGCTGACGGCTGTGGTGCACGGTGACCGCCGCCTTTTCAACGTGACGGACGTAAGCGCGGAAACAGGTTCCATCGGCCTCGGTTTCGACCAGACCGAAGTACAGGCGGTGCGCGAAGAACTGAACCGCACCATGAAGAGCCACGCTGAAACGCTCGACCAGCTTTCGACTGCTGTGGCGATTTTCGATCCCGAGATGAAGCTGCAATTCTTCAATCAGGCTTTTGCCAAGCTTTGGTCACTTGATACGGCTTGGCTGGAATCGCAGCCGAGCAATACGCTGATCCTTGACCGCCTGCGTTCGGAAGGCAAACTTCCAGAGCAGCCGGAATGGCGCAAATGGAAGGATTCGGTGCTTTCTGCCTATCGCGCAGTCGAGCCGCAGGAACATATGTGGCATCTGCCGGATACGCGGACGATGCGCGTCGTCGCCAATCCGCATCCGCAAGGCGGTGTGACCTGGTTCTTCGAGAACATGACCGAGAAGTTCGAGCTCGAAGGCCGTTACAACACGCTCATCAAGGTGCAGGGTGAAACGCTCGACCATCTGGCGGAAGCCGTGGCGGTGTTCGGCTCTGATGGCCGCATCCGGCTTTCCAACCCGTCCTTCGCCGATCTTTGGGCGCTGCCGATGCCGCTCATTGTCGAAGGCACGCATATTTCGTCGATTGCCAAGATTTGCGGCGAGCGCGGCGGCAACGGATTGTGGGATGATTTCGTCTCCACCGTCACTGGCTTTCTCGATACGCGTGACGGGCGCATGGGACAGGTGGAGCTGGACGACGGCACCATTCTTTCCTTTGCCGTGGTGCCACTGCCGAAGGGCCAGACCATGCTGACCTTCATCGACGTCACCGACACCGTGCGCGTCGAACGGGCGCTCAAGGAAAAGAACGAGGCGCTGGAACTGGCCGACCAGATCAAGAACGATTTCGTCCAGCACGTTTCCTACGAACTGCGTTCGCCACTCACAAACATCATCGGCTTTACCGAGCTGTTGCAGACACCGACTTTCGGGTCGCTCAACGAGCGCCAGATCGAATATCTCGACCATATCAGCACGTCGTCATCGGTCTTGCTGACCATCGTCAATGATATTCTTGATCTCGCAACGGTCGATGCAGGCATCATGGAATTGGAGGTCGGTGAGGTTTCCGTCGTGGAAGCGATTTCCGCTGCCGCCTCCCGTGTCGGCGAGCGTATGCGCGACCACGATATCGGGCTCGACATCGACATTGCCGACGACGTGGATGTATTCAAGGCCGATGCAAACCGCGTCCGTCAGGTACTTTTCAACCTCCTGTCCAACGCCACCAACTATGCGCCGGAAGGCTCCAGCATCCAGCTGCAGGTGGCGCGCGAGGGGTCGGAAGTGGTCTTTGCCGTCCACGATGACGGTCCCGGCATGCCCGGAGAAGTGCTCGACACGGTTTTCAAACGCTTCCAGTCCTATCCGAATGGAGGTCGCCGTCGTGGTGCCGGCCTCGGACTTGCCATCGTCAAGAGCTTTGTCGAGCTGCATGGCGGGTCGGTCGATATCGATACGGGTTCCGGTCGTGGAACAACGGTCATTTGCCGTTTTCCGTCGGAAACACGTAGCTTCCGCGTCGCTGCCGAATAAGGTAAAGGGTGCCCATGAGCGCCTCACAATCCAGTATCAGCTATTTCTTGCCCGACGAAGCTGCAACACAGCGTTTCGGCGAGGATTTCGCCCTCGCCCTGCAGAAGGGCGATCTTGTCACGCTTTCCGGCGATCTGGGGGCGGGAAAATCCTCGCTTGCCCGCGCTATCATCCGGGCAATTGCTGATGATGAGGGGCTGGATGTCCCAAGCCCGACTTTCACGCTGGTACAAAGTTACGAGACTTTGCGCATTCCTGTTGCCCATGCCGATCTTTACCGTATTTCACACGGCGAAGAACTGGATGAGTTGGGGTTGCCGGAGTTCCTGGAAGATGGCGTGGTGCTGGCCGAATGGCCGGAGCAGGGCGACAGTTTCCTGCCCGAACCGTCGTTTGCCGTCACGCTGAGCCATGAAGGAGCAGGGCGGCGTATTACCGTGTCGGGACCAGCGGCTGCGATCCAGCGGCTGGAACGCTGTCGGATGATCCGCGCATTTCTTGAAAAAAACGACCGGGGAGAGTCCACGCGTCGTTATTTCCAGGGAGATGCTGGTCCACGTAGATATGAACTCATCACAAGTGCCTCTGATGGTGTGGAAGTTCTCATGAACGCGCCAGCGATGCCCTATGATCCGCCACTACGTAATGGCAAGTCCTATCGCCAGCTTGCCCATATTGCAGAGAATATTCAGGCTTTTGTGGCAATTGATGGCTTGCTTGCAAAACATGGTTTTCGCGTGCCGCAAATGCGTGCGGTAGATATTGATGCAGGGCTTTTGATCCTCGAGAATCTCGGAACCGTAGGTGTGCGGGCATCGTCCGGTGAACCTGTCGCCGAACGCTATGAGGCCGCCGGACGCTTTCTGGCGCATCTGCATGGTGTTTCCTGGCCAGACCATGCACCTGTGGCGGGGCATCCCGACCACATCATCGCCGGTTTCGACCGCGATGCGATGATGATCGAGGTCAGCCTGATCGGCCAGTGGTACGCGCCGCGCATGATGGGAAGGCAACTTACAGACGCAGAAAAGCAAGCTTACGAAGCCGCATGGGACCACGTGATCGCCGACATTGCCGATGTTGAGAAGAGCCTGCTCTTGCGCGACTATCATTCGCCCAACCTGTTCTGGTTTCCAGAAGCGGAAGGCAAGGACAAGATCGGCGTCATCGATTTTCAGGATGCGATGATTGGACCGGCAGCCTATGACGTGGCTTCGCTGGCCCTCGATGCGCGCGTGACGATTTCGCCGGAGCTGGAACAGGCTGTGGTCGCTGCCTATTGCGATGAGCGTTGTGCGCTCGGACATGCGTTCGACGAGGCTTTGTTCCGCAAGGCCTATGCGGCCATGGGCGCACAGCGTAACGCCAAGCTGCTCGGTCTTTTCGTGCGGCTCGATGAGCGTGATGGTAAGCCGGATTATCTAAAACATCTGCCACGCATTCATGACTATCTCGGCCGTGTGCTGAAGCATTCGGTCATGGCGCCAGTGGCGGCGTGGTTTGAGGAATTGGGATTGATGCAGCAGGAAGAGGCCGCGCAATGAGAATGCCTGAAATGGTCCCGAAGACGGCTATGGTTCTTGCCGCCGGACTTGGCAAGCGCATGCGTCCCATCACCGAAACCATTCCTAAACCGCTGGTCAAGGTGGCGGGCAAGCCCTTGATCGACTGGGGGCTCGATGCGGCGGCGCAGGCGGGCATTGGCATCGCAATCGTCAATGTGCACTATTTAGCCGGCCAACTGGAAGCGCATCTTCGTGACCGCAACGATCTTGAGATCGTGATTTCGGACGAACGCGAAATGCTGCTCGATTCCGCTGGCGGCATCGTGAAGGCGCTGCCGATACTCGGAACAGAACCGTTTGTCATATTGAATGCCGACACATTCTGGGTCGGCGACGAGAAAGCTCCTAATCTGTTGGCGCTCGCTGACGCTTGGGATGCCGACCGAATGGATATTCTCCTGATGACGGCACGTCTCGATCAGGAAACGGGTTATGAAGGCAAGGGTGATTTCGTTGCCGACGAAAACGGGCATCTGCACCGCGCACGGGACATCTCCGGCGAGCCGGTGATCTATGCGGGAGCAGGGATCATCCATCCTCGTATCTTCGCTGGCGCGGAGCCCGGTGTGTCCTCACTCAACCGCTATTTCGACGAAGCGATTGCAGCCGGTCGCCTTTATGGTATGCCAATGACCGGACATTGGCTGACCGTCGGAACGCCGGACGCGATCGGCGAGGCGGAGGCAGCGCTTACCGCATTTGCATGAGGAGGTAGAACGCATGAGCGCACGACAACCCAGAGATGGGAAACAGCGCCTGTTTTCAGTTCCTCCCGGCACGCCCTTTTTGCCCGCCTTTGCCAAGGCGCTTCTGGAAGGGCGGCTGGTCGAAGGTTTCCCCGGTAATCCATCCGATCCGCTGGCATTGGCCAATGCCACCATCTATGTGCCCACGCGTCGCGCAGCGCGCGCATTGCGGTCCATTTTGGTCGATATGAATCCGGCTAAAGAATTTCCAGAAAAAGCGGGAACCGGTATTGCGTCCGGAAATGCGTCGCAAAAAAAGAGCGCTATTTTGCCGACAATAAAGCCGCTCGGCGATGTGGATGAAGATGCAGCTTTCTTCAATGCAGGCTCGTCGGGCGTCTTCGATATCAATCCACCGATCGGTACAGCGGAGCGGCTTCTGCTTCTGGCGCGATTGATCCGTCCTTGGCGGGAATCGCTGCCTTCGCATGTGCGCGCCCTTTTCGGTGTTGACGACGTTTCCGTTCCGGCAACGACTGCCGATGCGATCTGGCTCGCCCGCGATCTGGCAGGGCTGATGGATCAGGTCGAAACTGATGGGGCTAAATGGAGCGAGCTTGCTGGAATTGCTCCGGAAGACCTTGCCGACTGGTGGCAGGTCACGCTCGGCTTTCTCAACATCGTCACCAATCTCTGGCCGGATATTCTGGCGGAACGCAGGCTTTCGAATCCCGCTGCGCATCGCAACGATCTCATCTGGAGCGAAGTGAAGCGGCTGCGCGCCCATCCGCCTGCCGGGCCGGTTATCGTTGCTGGTTCCACCGGTTCCATACCGGCGACGGCGGAACTGATTTCCGCCATTGCGGACTTGCCGAATGGCGCGGTGGTGCTGCCCGGGCTGGATCGCGATCTGGATGATGCAGCCTGGCAGATGCTGGCATCGGCAACCGATAATCCGTCGACCTTCGGTCATCCGCAATTCGGTTTGCGCAAGCTTCTCGATGCAATGCAGACATTGCGTGCGGATGTGGAACATCTGGACGATATGCCTGCCTCGAAACGCCTGCGCGAACGGGTGGTCAGTGAAGCGCTTCGTCCGGCGGAAACGACCGATGCGTGGGGACAGCTTGCACGCGATCCCGATATGCAGCCGAAAGCCTTGCAGGAAGCAGCGCAGACGATCGATCTGATTGAAACCGCGAATGAGCGGGAAGAAGCGCTTACTGTGGCTCTCGTCCTGCGCGACGCGATCAATGATGAAGGCAGAACAGCCGCGCTTGTTACGGCAGACCGCAATCTGGCGCGGCGCGTGGTGGGTGAACTTGCCCGTTTCGGCATCGACGCCGATGATTCCGGCGGGCGGCATCTGCGTGATGTCGAGACCACGACATTGCTACGGCTGCTGGTCGAGACCGTCTTCAACCCGGGCGACCCGGTTGCGTTGCTGGCGCTGGTCAAGCATCCGCTGCTACGGCTGGAAGCTCCCCGCATCGAGCGACGCCTTGCTGCCGAAACCCTGGAACTCATCGCCTTTCGCGGTGGCACGGGCCGCGCATCCGTGCTCGATCTTCCTGCATTTTTCGACCGGCGGCTGGAGGAAAGTGCCGGCCAGCCATGGCAACCGGCATGGCACGACACGGTCACACCGGACATGATCGCCGCTGCCCGAAATCTTTGCGAAAGCCTATCGAACGCGGTGGCACCATTGGCGCCTTTCGTTATCGCTGGACGCAGGACCGAGATCGGTGAAATCGCGCGGGCCACGGTGGAGGCGCTGGAAAATCTTGCTCGGAATGAAAAGGCCAGCATCGCGCCTTTCTATTCCGGTGAACGTGGCGAGCAGCTTGCCATCTTTTTGCGTGGTCTGGTTTCGAACGAAGCCGGGCTCGATTTTGAAGCGTCGGAATGGCCAGCCGTACTGGATGCCCTGATGGCGGGTGAGACGGTGAAGCCGCATCCGGGCGGTCATCCGCGCCTCTTCATCTGGGGTGCGCTGGAAGCGCGCCTGCAAACCATGGACACGGTGGTTATCGGTGGCCTCAACGAGGGGAGCTGGCCCGCACGCACCCGCAACGACCCATTCATGTCACGCCCCATGAAGTCGATGATCGCGCTCGATCCGCCCGAACGCCGCACCGGCCTTGCCGCCCACGATTTCCAGATGGCGCTCGGCATGGACCATGTCGTGCTGACGCGCTCGCAGCGTTCCGACAATGCCCCGACCGTGCCATCGCGCTGGCTTCAACGACTTGAAACAGTGCTGGGTGCGGATGTGACCGCCGAAATGCGCAAGCGCGGGGCTCGATTCATCCAGTGGTCGCGCGAAATCGATCGTGACGAAGATGTGCCTTTCGTGAAGAGACCGCAGCCTGCGCCGCCGGTCCTAGCGCGCCCGAAGCATTTTTCGGTAACGGAAATCGAAACGTTGCGCCGCGATCCCTATGCGATCTTCGCCAAGAAGATATTGAAGCTGCGGCCGCTGGAACCCTTGATCCGCGACCCGGCTGCCGCCGAACGCGGCACTTTGTTCCACGATATTCTGGGCCATTTTACGCAGGAGGCAATCGATCCGCTGGCGCCCGACGCTGCAGAGCGGTTGATGGAGTTGGGGCGCATCCTCTTTGCCGATATGGATCTGCCGACGGAAATAGAGGCCGTTTGGTGGCCACGCTTCACCGCGCTCATTCCGCAGTTTCTGGCTTGGGAACGCGAGCGCGCCTACAATGTCCAGACCCGCTTTGCGGAGATTTCATCCGATAAACGTGAAGTCGAAGGGCTTGGCATTACGCTTTCCGGTCGTGCTGACCGCATCGATCTGATGCGTGACGGGACAGCGGAAATCATCGATTACAAGACCGGATCGACACCATCGCCCAAACAGGCGCATGTGCTGCTGTCGCCGCAGCTGGCGCTGGAAGCCGCACTTCTGGTGCGCGGCGCGTTTCGGGAACTTGGTTCGGTCCGTGCATCCGATCTGACCTATGTGCGTCTCAAGGCGGGCGGCGAGGTGAAGCCGGAATCGATCCTCAAGATCGGACGACCGCCATCGGAAAAAACTGCACCGGCTCTCGGCGAGGAATCCTGGCAGCGACTGGCGCAATTGCTCGTCGAATATCAAAAACCGGAAAAAGGCTACCTGTCACGCGCATTGCCGTTTCGCGAGACGGACCTGACAGGCGATTACGATCATCTGGCGCGAGTACTGGAATGGTCTGCCGGGGGCGATGCTGGCGGGGAGGGCGGTGAATGAAAAAGGCACCCATTATCCCCGAAGAAACGCTACGGGCACAGAGCAACGCGGCAAATCCGGCGGCTTCTGTCTGGGTGTCCGCCAATGCGGGTTCCGGCAAGACCCATGTTCTGACCGAACGTGTTATCCGCCTGCTGCTGGAGGGTACTGATCCTTCCAAGATTCTCTGCCTTACCTACACCAAGGCGGCTGCGGCGGTGATGCAGAACCGCGTGTTCATGCGGCTTTCAGAATGGGCTGTCCTGCCTGACGAAGAACTCGTCGAACGTCTGAAGTCGCTGGAAGGCCGCAGACCGAACGATGCTCGTCTTGCAGCAGCGCGACGGCTGTTCGCGCGTGCGCTCGAAACACCGGGCGGACTTAAAATCCAGACCATCCATGCTTTCTGCGAAGCGATCCTGCACCAGTTCCCGCTTGAGGCGAACATTGCCGGTCATTTCGAGATGATGGATGATTTGATGCAGGCAGCCCTTGTCGGCGAAGCACGGCGCCAACTGCTCGAAACCGCGCATGGCGGCGGCGATATTGATCTCGCAGCGGCCTTTGCTGATGTTCTGCAGGCATCGGGCGAGATGGGGCTTCAATCGCTTCTGGATGAGGCCGTAAACAGGCGCAATGGCCTGCAGACCTATATCGCCGAACTGGGCGTAACGGCGCATCGCAGCGAAGCTCTGCACCGGGCTTTCCGCTTCGACCCGCGAACCAGCGAAGATGACCTCGTCGCAGATCTCTGGCCGATACCGGAGTTTTCCGACGATGCGCTCGACCTCATCATGTCGATCCAGAAAGGCGCGTCGCGCGCGCAGGATTTTGCGCTGCAGCTTCGGCGTTTCGAAAAGGTGACGAGCCAGCGTGACCGCGAGGCCGTGTTGCGCGCAGCTTTCCTGAAAAGTACGGGCGAGCCGAAATCCGGTTCCTATGTTGGCTCGGCGGCGGTCAAGAAACTTCTGCCGGATTTCGAAGAGGATTTTGACGCGGCAGCCGCGCGTGTCGAACAGGGTCTCGACCGGCTGAAGGAATTGCGTCTGGTGCGGCTCAATCTGGCCGCGCTGACGCTGATCGACAATCTGCTGCAACGCTATCACGACCTGAAGCGTCAGCGCGGCCTGCTCGATTTCGAGGATCTCATTACCCGGACCGTGGCGCTGCTCGCCCGCAACGGGGCAGGGCAGTGGGTTCAGTACAAGCTCGATCGCGGCATCGACCATATTCTGGTCGACGAGGCGCAAGACACCAGCCCCGACCAGTGGCAGGTGATCCGCATGCTGTCGGAAGAGTTTTTCTCCGGCGTCGGCCAACGCAATATCAGCCGCACGCTTTTTGCTGTCGGCGATGAAAAACAGTCGATCTATTCGTTCCAGGGCGCGGTGCCGGAGGATTTCGCGGCGCAGGGGCGGTCCGTCAGTCTTCGCGCCGGAGATGCGGAGCTGAAATTCGAGCGCGTCAGCCTCAATTTCTCGTTCCGATCCGCGCCCGACGTCCTGCAGGCTGTAGACGAGGTTTTTGCGAGAGCCGAGGCCAATCGAGGCCTTGCAGGCGCAACGGTACATGAAGCCATTCGCTCCGATGCGCCGGGCGAGGTGGAAATCTGGGATATGCTGACGCCGGAAGTGGTGGAAGAGCCGGACGACTGGCGCGAGCCGGTCGATCATCTGGCAGCACCTGCTGTCCGGCTGGCGGATCAGATCGCAGCCACTATTCGCCACTGGCTGGATCGCGGCGAACCTATTCCGGGCCAGAACCGGCGGATCATGCCGCGTGACATCATGGTTCTGGTGCGAAAGCGCGACCAGTTCATGCCTGCTTTGTCGCGGGCGCTGAAAAACCTGTCCGTTCCTGTAGCAGGTGCAGACCGCTTGCGGCTCACCAGCCATATCGCCATTCAAGACCTGATGGCACTCGGTCGTTTCGTGCTTCAGCCTTCGGACGATCTTTCGCTGGCATCGGTATTGAAAAGCCCGTTATTCGGCTGGGATGACGACCGGCTGTTCGAGCTTGCCTATCCGCGCGGTTCAAGCCTCACGCTGTTCGAGCGGCTTTATCAGGTCTCGCGCGGCGATGCTGCACTGGCCGAGGTGCACAAGACCTTGAGCCGCTGGCGCAATATGGCCGACACGATGCCGGTGTTCGAATTCTATGCACGGATATTGAGTGCGGACGGTGCGCGGCGAAAACTACTGGCGAGGTTGGGGCCGGAGGCGGGCGATATCATCGACGAATTCCAGAATTATGCGCTTTCCGCCGAGCGTGCCGGTCTGCCCGGCCTGCAAGCCTTCCTTGAAACGCTGGAAGCGGCATCGCCGGAAATCAAGCGTGAACTCGATCAGGGGCGCAATGAAGTGCGCATCATGACTGTCCATGCCGCCAAGGGGCTGGAAGGGGCGGTGGTGTTTCTTGTTGATCCGGGAAGCGCGGTCTGGACTGGCAGTCGTGCGCCAAAGCTCATTCCTTTTGACTTTTCGAATGATAGTCCGTCGGTGAAAGGCTATCTCTGGCAACCGAATGCCGGATACCAGACCGGCTTCACGACCGCTCAGATCGAGGAGCTGAAAACGCGGGCGGAGGAAGAATATCGCCGCCTGCTCTATGTCGGCATGACGCGTGCCGAAGACCGGCTCATCATCTGCGGCTATCGCGGCACGCGTGAAAGCGGCGAAACATGGCATCGCCTTGTCGAGGATGCGTTGGCCACCAAGGCCGAGACATTCGTGCACCCCGTGCTGAATGTTGCCGCAAGACGTTATCGCAACACACCGCGCGGCATGGTCGAGATTGCCGAGCAGGATAGAACCGAAGATCATGCACTGCCATCATTTCCAGATGAATATAGAGAGCCGATAAAGCCGGAAATCGGACTGCCGCGACCGCTGGCGCCGTCCGGCGCTTCTGCGCTGATCGAAGCGGATGAAGAACCGCCGCTCGATACGTTTTCGCCCGTTCTGGGACCGGGCAATGGGACGCCAGCCTTTGCGTTGCGACGCGGCACGGCGATCCATATGCTGCTGCAATATCTGCCGGATGTCCCACAGGATGGGCGTGAAACGCTGGCACGCGACTATCTTGGGCGGATTGCTGCCGACTGGCCGGAAACGGAGCGCCAGATTGCCTGGCAAAGCGTCAGGACCATTCTGGACGATGCCACCTATGCACCGGTCTTTGCGGAAGGCTCGCGCGGGGAAGTTGCCATCATGGGCACGATTGAGCTTGGCGGGCGCGATCATGCCGTGTCCGGTCAGATCGACCGCATCAGTGTTGGCGAGGATTGTGTCCTGATCGTCGACTACAAGACCAATCGACCGCCACCGAAAACCATCGAGGCGGTTCCTTTCGCCTATCGGGCGCAGCTTGCGCTTTATCGCGAGTTGCTGGCCCCGCTCTATCCGGGGCGGATTGTCGAAACGGCGCTTCTGTTCACCGAAGGTCCGTTTTTGATGCCGCTGCCGGATGTGGTTCTGGACGAAGCGCTGCAGTCTCTGAAAGACTCTCAAGGAAAGGTGACGAACCAGAACTTGACGGATGGCAGCAGACGCGCCACATGATATAGCGAATGAAGAGCGGATCGTGTTGTGAGTCTGAAAAGATGTCTGCCGTTCTTGGTGAGAAAAGAGGATAGCCCTATGGCAACCGTTAAGGTCGATAACAGCAATTTTCAGTCGGACGTTCTTCAGTCGAGCGAGCCTGTCGTGGTGGATTTCTGGGCGGAATGGTGCGGTCCCTGCAAGATGATCGCGCCGGCTCTGGACGAAATCGCGACCGAAATGGCCGGTCAGGTCAAGATCGCCAAGGTTAATATCGACGAAAACCCGGAACTGGCTGCCCAGTTCGGCGTGCGTTCGATCCCGACGCTTCTGATGTTCAAGGACGGTGAACTCGCCGCCAATATGGTCGGCGCTGCTCCGAAGAGCCGCCTTGCCGACTGGATCAAGGCTTCAGCTGCATAATAACAGCATCATAAAAATGCAAAACCCGGCCTTCGAGCCGGGTTTTTGTTTGGAGCATTTCCAGCAAAAGTGTGAAGCGGTTTTTGCGCAGGATAATGCGACGAAATAAATACTTGGAGCGGTTCCAGCGACTCTGTTTTACTGGAACCGTTCTAGAATTTGCCGTTAGGCGGGTGGTGTGCCGTTCTCTCTCAAAACTTCACCCGCAAGGTAAAGCGAACCGCCAATCAGGATACGCGGTGGCGCTTCATCCGGGGGCCACGTGCCACGCAGAAGTTTCAACGCGTTGGCAACCGAATGCACAGGCTCTGCCGACAGGTTGGCTTTCTGGGCCGCGACCGCCAGCTCATCATTCGGGATACCCGCATCGCTGGACGGAACAGGCACGGTGAAAACATGCCGTGCCATACCGGCAAAGGCTTCGAAATAGCCGACCGGGTCCTTGGTGTTGATCATGCCGGTGATGAGGAACAGCGGGCGCTCGTTACGCTCTTCAAGATCGCCGAGTGCCTCCGCGATGACTGCGCCGGCGCCCGGGTTATGACCGCCATCAAGCCAGATTTCGGAGGCCGCCGGGGCCAAATCCACGAGCGCACCATGGGTCAGCCGCTGCATACGTGCTGGCCAGTCCACCACCATCAAAGCCTTTTCGACGGCTTTGTCGGTCAGGCTGAAACCAGCCATCTGCACCGCCTCGATTGCCGCTGCGGCATTGGAAATCTGATGGCGTCCGGGCAAGCGCGGCAATGGCAGGTCGATCAGACCGTCCTCGTTCTGGAACACCATGCGACCATGTTCCTCGAAGGCGAGGAAATCCTGCCCGTAGACCGAAACCGGACAGCCAAGACGATCGGCAGTCGAGACGAGAACTTCCCGCGCTGCATCGAAAGGCTGGAAACCGACAACGACCGGACAATCCTTCTTGATGATACCGGCTTTCTCGGCGGCAATCAGCTCCACGCGGTCGCCAAGATAGGCCTGATGGTCGATGGAAACCGGCATGATGAGCGAGACGGCAGGCTCGGCAATGACATTGGTGGCGTCGAAACGTCCACCAAGGCCGACTTCCATAACGACGACATCCGCCGGATGCTCGGAAAAGAGTACGAAAGCCACAGCCGTCAGGATTTCGAAAACGGTGATGTGCTGGCCGCCATTGGCTGCCGCAACGCGCTCTATGGCGTCGGCCAGAACATCGTCGCTGACCAGCCTGCCGCCGCCGGGCGCCGCCAGACGGTAGCGCTCATGCCAGTGGACGAGGTGCGGCGAAGTATGGACGTGAACGTCGAAGCCGCCCGCTTCCAGAAGCGCGCGGCAGAAAGCCGTCGCCGATCCCTTGCCGTTGGTTCCGGCAATATGGATGACCGGCGGCAATTTCAGATGCGGATTGCCGAGCTTTTCCAGAAGACCGCGGATGCGGTCTAATGAAAGATCGAAGCCTTTTGGATGCAACTGCATAAGCCGCTCGATTGCGGCGGCGGCTTTTTCTGTCACGATCAGGCTGCCTTGTCGGTTGCTTCCGTCTTTTCGTGTTCCGGCACGTCGCTATTGCCCGGCTGCCTGGTCATGATCTTGAGAAGGCGCGCAATCGTGTCCTTCAGTTCAAGACGCGAGACGACCATGTCGACCATACCGTGTTCCATGAGATAGTCGGCGCTCTGGAAGCCTTCCGGCAGCTTTTCACGGATCGTCTGTTCGATGACGCGTGGTCCGGCAAAGCCGATCAGTGCGCCGGGTTCGGCAATGTGGATATCGCCCAGCATGGCGTAGGAAGCCGTCACGCCGCCCGTAGTCGGATTGGTCAGAACGACGATATAGGGCAGGCCAGCTTCTTTCAACATTTCCACAGCAACCGTGGTGCGCGGGAGCTGCATGAGCGACAGGATGCCCTCCTGCATGCGTGCACCGCCCGAGGCCGCGAACAGAACCAGCGGACGCTTCAGCTCAATGGCCTTTTCAAAGCCCTGAATGATCGCTTCGCCGGCTCCCATGCCGAGCGAACCGCCCATGAAGCCGAAATCCTGAACGGTGGCGACAATCGGCAGGCCGTCAATGGTGCCGAGGCCGTTGACGATAGCGTCATCCATGCCTGTGCGGGTGCGATAATCCTTGAGACGATCGATATATTTCTTCTCGTCGCGGAATTTCAGCGGATCGATCGGCACTTTCGGAGCGTCAAGCGTGGTGTATTCGCCATTGTCGAAGAAGAAACGCAGACGATCCTTCGCCTTGATGCGCATGTGATGACCCGAGGACGGGATCACAAACTGGTTGCTCTCAAGGTCCTTGTGAAACACCATTTCACCGGTCGACGGATCCTTGATCCAGAGGTTTTCCGGCATTTCACGACGGCCGAGCATCGAATTGATCTTCGGACGGACGTAGTTGGTGATCCAGTTCATGACGTTTGCTTCCGTTTCTTGTTCTTCGGCAAAGAGCTTCAGCCGCTTAGCACTTTTAAGATGTGCACTAAATGGACGATTTATTGGGCGGCTTCAAGGCGTGTGGCACGCACACTCTCCGCAAGGGCGTGGACAAGTCTGGTTGCAGCGGCGACAGGATCGCCCTTCGCCTTGCCGTTTTCGTCCAGTTCACCGGCAATCGCGTTGACAATCGCCGTGCCGACGACGACGCCATCGGCATGGGTGGCGATGGCTGCTGCCTGCCCCGGCGTCTTGACGCCGAAACCGACACAGATCGGCAGATCGGTGCTCTTCTTGATGTGACGCACAGCTTCACCGACCTTTGCCGTATCGGCAATGGCCGAACCGGTGATGCCGTTCATCGAGACGTAATAGACGAAGCCCGATGAATTATGCAGCACCTTCGGCAAGCGCTTGTCGTCCGTGGTCGGCGTGGTGAGGCGGATAAAATTGATACCCGCCTTCATGGCCGGAATGCAGAGTTCGGCATCCATTTCGGAGGGAAGATCGACGATGATCAGCCCGTCCACGCCGGAAGCCTTGGCATCGGCCAGAAAGCGTTCCACGCCGTAAATATAGATCGGGTTATAATAGCCCATCATGACGATCGGGGTCGTGTCGTCTTCCTTGCGGAATTCTGCTGCCATGTGCAACGTCTTGGCAAGCGTCTGACCGGCGTTGAGGGCGCGCAGGCCAGCGGCCTGAATGGCGGGTCCGTCTGCCATCGGATCGGAGAAGGGCATACCGAGTTCGATCACGTCGGCACCAGCCTTTGGCAAGGCCTTCATCACCTTGAGCGAGGTTTCCAGATCGGGATCGCCACCCATGAAATAGGTAACGAGTGCCGGACGGCCCTCGGCCTTCAGTTCAGCGAATTTGGTGTCGATGCGAGTAGTCATACCGTGCCCCGTGGCAAAGTGCGTGCCAGATAGTCGGCAACGGGCTTGCCCGCCATTGCCGTTTCCATCCATGCACGCCGTTCAAAGTCTATAATTCCGAGTTCCCACACGCAGGCCATCAGCAGCGGCTGTGCGGGCATGAAGTCCACCTCGTCGCCGAGTTCCGACTGCCAGAGGATTTCCGTAGCGATGCCGCCCTCCAGCCACCAGTGCAGCAGCAGCCAGAGGCCCTCCTCGCCCTGATGAAGAACGGCGAAACCGACGCCCAGATGCGGCAATGCGGTGAGCTTTTCAGCGGCAGTTTCGATCTGTCTGCGGGCGAGGCCGACAGCAGCCTCCGCGACAGGATTGGCCGGATCGGCTTCGATGATGTTGAGCTTGATCGTCGCCGGACCGCACGTCGTCAGGCCGTCGAACCATGCGGCACGCGGCTTGTAGGCGGAGATTTCGGCGACGTCATTACCCATGTCAGATGTCCATGCCGAGAAGCTTGCCGACCGTGTGGACATCCTTGTCGCCACGACCGGACAGATTGACGATCATGACCTGATCCTTGCCCATGGTCGGTGCCATTTTCACGGCCTGCGCGATGGCGTGGGCGGATTCGAGGGCAGGGATGATGCCTTCGGTGCGGGTGCAAAGCTGAAATGCATCCAGCGCCTCATCGTCGAGGATCGGCACATAGTCGACGCGCCCGCTGTCTTTCAGCCATGAATGTTCCGGCCCGACGCCCGGATAGTCGAGGCCGGCAGAAACGGAATGACCTTCGAGAATCTGACCGTCATCGTTCTGGAGGAGATAGGTGCGGTTGCCATGCAGAACGCCGGGACGACCTGCGCTCATCGAAGCGCAATGTTCTTCACCGTCGAGACCGCGTCCGCCCGCTTCGACACCGACGATCTTCACCGAGGCGTCGTCAAGGAACGGATGGAACAGACCGATGGCATTGGAACCGCCGCCGACCGCTGCCACGATCACATCCGGCAGGCGTCCTTCCTGTTCCAGAATCTGTTGGCGCGCTTCGTTGCCAATCACCGACTGGAAGTCGCGCACCAGTTCCGGATAGGGATGCGGACCGGCAGCGGTGCCGATCAGGTAATAGGTGTCTTCGACATTCGTCACCCAGTCACGCAGGGCTTCGTTCATCGCATCCTTGAGCGTGCCGTTGCCTGCAGAAACCGGGATCACTTCGGCACCAAGCAGCTTCATGCGGAACACATTCGGCTTCTGACGTTCGACGTCGGTTGCGCCCATATAGACCACGCAGGGCAGGCCGAAACGCGCGGCAACGGTGGCAGAAGCCACGCCATGCTGTCCGGCGCCGGTCTCAGCGATAATGCGGGTCTTGCCCATGCGCTTGGCAAGCAGAATCTGACCAAGGCAATTGTTGATCTTGTGACTGCCTGTGTGATTGAGGTCTTCGCGCTTGAAGTAGATTTTCGCGCCGCCCAAATGCTTGGTCAGGCCTTCGGCATAATAGAGCTTGGAAGGACGACCTGCATAATAGGTGGAAAGCGCGTTCAGCTCCGCCTTGAACTCAGGGTCGTTCTTCGCCGTTTCATAGGCTTCCTGCAATTCAAGGATCAGCGGCATCAGCGTTTCGGCGACGAAGCGTCCGCCGAAAATACCGAACATGCCCTCTTCATCGGGGCCTGTCTTATAGGAATTGGGTGCAACCGGCTTGTTCAACGCTTCCGCTCCGTCAGTTCAGGCTGTCTACAGGGCAACGGCGCGCATCGGCGACAGCCCGGAAAAAATTCTCGATGAGACGCACATCCTTTTCGCCGGGCGCGCGCTCGACGCCGGACGATATATCGATGCCCGGCGCCTGGGTCTTGTGCAGCGCCTCGGCGATATTGTCCGCATTCAATCCACCGGAAAGCATGTAATCGATATCCGCGTCAAGCGCCGCCAGAAGTTCCCAGTCGAATGACACGCCATTGCCGCCGGGCAGCTCAGAGCCCCTTGGCGGTTTGGCATCGAACAGGAAACGGTCGGCTATGCCTTTATAGGCTGCAATCGCGGCAAGGTCGCTGGCTTCGCGCACCGAGAAAGCCTTCATGACCGGCAGGCCATAATGCGCCTTGATGAAGGCCACGCGTTCCGGCGTCTCATGGCCGTGAAGCTGCAGAATATCGGGCTTCACGGTTTTCACGATATCATCCAGCGTTTCATCGTCCGCATCGACTGTAACGGCAACGACAAGCGCACGTCCCTTGACCGCATCGCGCAGGCCTGCCGCTGCCTGCGGGGTTATATGGCGCGGGCTTTTTGGAAAGAAGATGAAACCGATATGCGTCGCACCGCCGTCGAGAGCGGCGGCAACGGCATCAGGGGTTTTAAGCCCGCATATCTTGATATCGAGAACCATGGTTTTCCGTCGCATAAATCCGGGGTCTACTCAAGTTATTCTGTCCATTGTCGACCTATTCGGAGACCGGATGGCCGTCAAAACCCTGTGCGATCAGAAAATCATACGCCTCCATGACCTCAAGGGGAACAGCCTGCGCGATCTGATAGCCCCTGGCGGGATATTCCAGAATGCGTTGAAGATCGCCGGTCATCTCGCTGATAAGCATTTCGACCGGATGATCTGCCGTTGGCTGGTCCTCGAAGGATACGAGCGGCGCGGTGATGCTTGCGCGTGCTTCCGGCCATTGCCGGGCCACGGTCGCCAGAACGCGGCGCTGGGTCTGCGGCTTGGTCACAAGGATGGCGCTGATAGCACCGGGTGCAAGCCGTTCGCGACTGAACCTTATATTTTCGCCAATATTGGTGGCATTGGGTTCGATGGTGATCGCTTCTTCGGGCACGCCGCGCCTGATTGCGATTTCAGCAAAAGCTTCTGCTTCACTTGCCTTGTAGAGCCTGTCCGTCCAGTGACCACTTTTGCCGGTGAATACCAGCCACGTCGCCGTGCCGGCCAGAAAGAGATCGGCTGCCCTCTCGGCAACGCGTGGATCGTAGCTGCCAAGCCCGATAATGACATCGGCAGTTTCCAGCGGATCATAGATGCAGTGATAATCCCACAGCACCTTGGCGGCGGTCAGTATGGATGCGGTCATGTGAAGTCGATAGCCTGTAATGCGCTGCCATTGCGCTTCAGCCAAGCCTTGCAGCGCTCCGTATCGGGGCAAAGCTCATGGCAGAGTTTCCAGAATTTCGGCCCATGGTTCATCTCGATGAGATGGGCCACCTCATGGGCAACGAGATAATTGATCACCGGGGCAGGGGCCATGCCGATGCGCCAGGAGAAAGAAAGGATGCCGTCCGAGGTACACGACCCCCAGCGGCTCTTCGTATCCTTGAAGCGCACTGCCTTGGCCTTGCGGCCGACAGCCGCGGTGTGACGGACGACAAGCGCCTCGATCTCGCGCTTCACTTCGCGCTTGATGTGATCGGCAACGCGGCGTGGCAGATGTGCCGGGTCGCCATGGACGAGCAGAATATTGCCTTCGAGAAGCTGTGTGGTGCCGCGCCCGGGCTGATGCACGATCTTGTGTGGCACGCCACGCAAGGGGATTTTGATACCGGCGCGCACGCCTGGCTGGTCGGGCAGTTTTGCAATGCGGCTTTCGATCCAGCCTTCATGGCGGTTGAGGAAGCTCAGCACCTCGCGCTCGGGAAGGCCGGGCGGAACCGTAATGCGCAGTCCCCTGCCGCCTGCTTCGATACGCAGGGTCAGTCGTTTGGCACGCGGATTCTCGAAAACACGTAAGGGAAGTTCGCGTCCGGCGACCGCATGGATACGTTCGCTGCGAACGGTTGTCGTTCCAGCGGATGCCCCTTTACCGCTGATTTGCCGAAGAAAGGATAAGCCCATCGCTTAAGAATAAGCGATTCGCTTAAAAAGCCAGAAAAAATTGCTGTTTTGACCGAAACGGCGCAGCCAAACCGCGCCGTTTCGAGAGATTTCAGGGTGTTATACCTTATCAAAGATCGGTGATGTCGTCCTTGCCGCCTTTCGCGCGCGGGGCAGGCGTCTTCTTCGAGGCCGCACGGCGTTCAGCCATGAAGCGGTCGAATTCTTCCTTGTCGCGAGCGCGGCGAAGTTCTGCAGCATAGGCCTCGAATTCGGCGCGTGCTTCTTCAAGCTTGCGGCGTTCTTCGGCCAGTCGTTCCAGCTCGGCGCGGCGCCAGTCGTCAAAAGCCTCGTTGCCGGTGGTGCTACCGAAGTTGAAGCTTTCGCCCTTGCGGCAGTTGCGGAACGATCCGAACATGGAATCGGTCTTCTCGTTCACGCCACGCTTGAATCCTTCGAGGCGGTCGCCCCAGAGGATATAGGCCAGCATGGCAAGGCCAAGCGGCCAGAACAGGATAAAGCCGAGCACCATCAGCGCAATCGTGGCTGGCGTCCATGCCGGGCGGATCAATGCAGTATTGGTCATGGTCTGCTCCGTCGAAAAGCGCATGCCATTCAACCGTTCGACATCGTCCGGCAACATGCGCAAAACCAAGGCCTGCCAGCCCGCCCTGTGCGGGCATTTTGTTCTGGCGGCTTGACTTCGACGTGGTGAAAAGATTGCGGCTTTTCAAGAATGCAACTTGCGGATTCAGGCCACGCTTCTGCTAACCAATGTGATTAATTCGAAATTTTTTTGCGAAAATGTTCGAGAAAAGTGACGGCAAGCCCGGCGATCAGTGCCCAGAAGGCGGAGCCGACGCCGAAAAATGCCATACCGGAGGCCGTCACGGCAAAGGTTATGGTCGCCGCAAGACGCTCATGTTCATCCTTCAGCGCCAATGACATGGCGTTGATGAACGGGCCTGTCAGGGCAAGCCCGGCAACAAGGGCGATGAGCGTTACCGGTAATACGGCAAAGATTGCGACCAGTGACGCCCCGAAGAGGGCGAACACCACATAGATCGCCGCATAGACCGGACCGGTAAGCCAGCGTTTGGTGTGATCGGGATGTGCATCGGGATTGGTGCAGAGCGCCGCCGAAATCGCGGCCAGATTGGTGGTCGATGCGCCGAAAGGAGCCGTCAGCAGTGAAAACAGGCCGGTTACGCGCAGGCAGGCGCTGGTTGGCGGCTCATAGCCTGAAGCACGCAGCACGGCGAAACCCGGCAGGTTCTGCGAGGCCATGGTCACCAGATAAAGCGGGATCGCGATGCCGATCATCGCACCCATGTGGAACTCTGGCCAGATGAGGGTGAGCGTGGAGATTTCAGGCGCGGGCAGTGCGGGTGAGCGCCCAGTGGCGAGCGCGAAGATCATCCCGATCACCAGAACGGCAATGACGGCGAGCGACGGGTTGAACAGGCGGATAATAAAGAACAGCGCTACCAGCGGCAGGACGAAAACCGGATCGCCAGGCACTGTTTTGGCGGCGGCAATGACGAAACTCAGCAGCACACCTGCAAGCATACCTGATGCGACGGAGGCTGGAATGCGGGAAACAAGCACCGACAATCGGCGGATCAGTCCGGTGGCGACCAGTGCGAGCGCCGTCACGATGAATGCGCCAACCGCTTCCGGCATGGTGAAACCGGCACTGGCGCCGATCAGCGCCAGCCCCGGTGTAGACCAGGCCGCGATGATCGGCATCTTGTAGCGAATGCTGAGCCAGGCGGATGAAGCGGCAATCGCAAGGCAAATCGCCGTCACCCAGCTTGCAGTTTCGGCCTGTGTGGCGCCCAGCACCTGCGCTGCGGCAATGATGAGTGCCAGCGTGCCGCCGAAACCGACAATGGCCGCAACCGCCGAGGAAGCGAAAACCGAAAACCGCATGATTTCGCTCCGTTATGATTTTTCGCCGATGCGTTCCGCCAGACCGGATACGGTGCGGATCAGAAGATCGAGATCCTGCGGTCGCGACAGGCGATGATCCCCGTCGCGCACCAGTGTCAGGGTCACGTCATCGACGGGCAGGTGTTCCACCAGCGTCAGCGCATGCTTGTAGGGAACATCGGGGTCCTGCATGCCTTGCAGGATATGAACTGGACAGCCGGTCTCGATGATACCCTTGAGAACCAGGTTCTTCCGTCCGTCCTCGATCAGCGCACGGGTATAGACATAAGGATTGGGCGAATATTCGGAGGGTTCTTCGAAATAACCCTTTTCCTGAAGGTCGTTTTTCTGCGCGTCGGAAAGTGTTGGCTCCACAAGCACAGCCGTAAAATCCGGAGCAGGTGCGATCAGGACGATCCCGGCAGGCGGGTTCCCTTCCTTCTTGAGCTCCTGCGCCATGCGCAGCGCGATCCAGCCACCCATTGAGGAGCCGACCAGAATCTGCGGACCTTTGGCATATTTGCGATAGACGGCGAGGCTTTCGTTCAGCCAGCGCGAGATGGTGCCTTGATTGAAGTCGCCGCCGGATTCGCCGTGGCCGGAATAATCGAGCCTGAGTGCGCTGTGCCCGGTCTCAGCCGCCCATTCATCGAGGACGACCGCCTTGGTGCCCAGCATGTCGGACCGATAGCCGCCGAGCCAGACCACACCGGGAGATTTGCTTCCGGCTCTGTAACGCAGGGCGATTTTCGCTCCGTCCACGTCGATGAATTCCGGCCCCGCAACGCTCATGACAAATCTCCTCATTTTCCGGGAGTGTTTTTGCATGTTCGCAAAAGAGAGAAAACCCGCATGTGGGGCGAGGCCCTTGAAATGACGGCAAATGTGACCGATATGCCGCTTGTCCGCCGCGAAATGACAACAAAAAGAACGTTTATCACGCGGGGGTGATTTTTCCTGTCAAAGATGCTATTGACTTCGCCGCCCGCTTGACGACATTTCCGCGATCAACTGCGGTTTGATTGGGGATATGCCGTCTGGCAGCGAGTATCCGACCGCATGAGACTTAACAATTCAGGAGATAACGACCATTCGCCGACCCTTCAGAGCGACGCCGGTTCAGAAAGACGGACCGCGCTCCAACCGTGATATCCGGGTTCCCCGGGTTCAGCTTATCGATGCCGAAGGCCAGAACCACGGTGATGTTTCCATTCAGGAAGCTATCGCCATGGCTGAAGAAGCAGGTCTCGATCTCGTCGAGATCGTGCCGAACGCAGAGCCTCCGGTTTGCAAGATCGTCGACCTCGGCAAGCTGAAGTATCAGAATCAGAAAAAGGCCGCCGAAGCGCGCAAGAAGCAGAAAACGGTTGAAATCAAGGAAATCAAGATGCGACCGAACATCGACACCCATGACTATGAGGTGAAGATGAAGGCTGCTCTGCGTTTCTTTGAGGAAGGCGACAAGGTCAAGGTTACCTTGCGTTTCCGTGGACGTGAAATGGCGCACCAGGAACTTGGCATGAAGCTTTTGCAGCGCGTCAAGGAAGACACTGTCGAAATCGCCAAGGTTGAGTCCGAGCCGAAGCTTGAAGGCCGTCAGATGATGATGGTTCTCGCTCCGCGCTGAGCATTTCGAAATGCCTTGGAAAAGCCGCCTTCGGGCGGCTTTTCTTTTGGCCAGGCAAATTGGATCATGGAATCGCAATGAAGACTTTGGGCGAATTGGGTAAATATCAGCAGCGTCGGCGTCTTGCGATCGGCGCCGTCGTGGTGCTTCTGGTCGTGGCGCTGCTTTTTGTCAGCTCGCAATCGACCGGCCATTTTCATGAATATATCGAGGCGTTCGGTCTCAGTCTGATCGTCGCGGCCATCATCGGACGCATGTGGTGCACGCTCTATATCGGCGGACGCAAGAGCGCGGAAATCGTGCAGAGCGGACCGTATTCGGTCACGCGCAATCCACTTTACGTCTTCAGCAGCATCGGCGCGATGGGTATCGGCGCGCAGACCGGCAGCATCATCATTGCGATCGCCTTCGGCGTGCTTTGCTATCTCGCTTTCTCGGTTGTCATCCGGACGGAAGAGAAATTTCTCAAGCAGAATTTCGGCAAGCCTTATGAAGCCTATTGTGCGAGCGTTCCGCGTTTCTTTCCGAAGTTTTCGCTGTTTCGCGACGACAAGGAACTGATCGTCCGGCCTGACCGGATTTATCGCACTTTTCAGGACGGCCTGGTGTTCTTCGTGGCCTATCCGTTTTTCGAGTTCGTGGAATATCTGCAGGACATTCACGTCCTGCCGGTACTTCTGCGGCTTTATTGACGTTCCGGTTGCGATTCAGTCCAATTCGGGCATTGCGTTTTGCGGTCTTTGAGCCTATAAGGCCGCGTTCGAACCGCCCGGCAGGGCATGCCGTGGCGGTTTCGTATGCTTTTCGGGCTTGGTCAGTCCGGAAGTAAAACTAGGTTCCCATCCGCATCAGGCATGACCGGACGCCACGCAAGAGGCGTCGAGTGCCGGAGGCACGAGGGGGATCGCAAAGAAGGAGTAGCAAAATGCCCAAGATGAAGACCAAATCGGCCGCCAAGAAGCGGTTCAAGATCACCGGCACCGGCAAAATCAAGGCCGCAGCTGCTGGTAAGCGTCATGGCATGATCAAGCGTTCGAACAAGTTCATTCGCGATGCACGCGGCACCATGGTTCTCGCCGATGCCGATGCAAAGATCGTGAAGCAGTTCCTGCCGAACGGCCTCTAAGATTAGTCTGAGAAGGAGATCATAACATGGCACGCGTAAAACGCGGCGTTACCGCCCACGCAAAGCACAAGAAGGTTCTGGATCAGGCTGCTGGTTTCCGTGGCCGTCGCAAGAACACCATCCGCACCGCCAAGGCTGCAGTTGACCGTTCGAAGCAGTATGCTTACCGCGACCGCAAGAACCGCAAGCGCTCGTTCCGCGCTCTCTGGATCCAGCGCATCAACGCTGCTGTCCGCGAGCAGGGCCTGACCTATGGCCGTTTCATCGACGGTCTTGCCAAGGCTGGCATCGAGATCGACCGCAAGGTTCTGTCCGACATCGCAATCCACGAACCGGATGCATTCGGTGCGCTGGTTGCATCGGCAAAGAAGGCTCTCGAGTACCTCAAGAACACCGAGACGCCGAACGCTTTTGAAGGCGCTGTCCGCTAAGCCAGCCGCCTTTCCCAAGCAGTATTGATAATTTGGGGACCCGCGCTGGCTCGGCTGGCGCGGGTTTTCTCGTTTTAAGGATTCAAAGCGGGCATGAAGGATGAACCGGGCAAGTTGAGACTGGATCTGGATGCGGATGATCTCCGCAGCCTGCTGGTTCTGCTTGTCCAGAGCCGGGGCAAGCGCATTTCCAGCGCCGTCATCGGTGGTCATCGTGTCTGGATCAAGCGCTACGATGCAGAAAGGCGCCCATTTCCGAAGCGTCTGCACAGCCTCATCTCGCCGCTTCTTCCCTATCCGTTCCTGCGCAGCCCGAAGGATGTTGGAGAAGCAGACATGGCCGACCGCGAAGAGCGCAAGATGAGCGCTTTTCTGCAGGCAGGCTTTCAGGTTCCCAGGATCGTCTACCACCAAGGGGCGGTGATGGTTCTGAGCGATGTCGCGCCGATTATCCAGGACCAGCTTGACCATTTGCGTCGCAATGATCCGCAGGGCCATGATGCACTTCTCGTGCATTGCGCCCGCGCGTTGGGTGAAGCCCATGCTGCCGGGCTCTGCCATGGGCGTCCGCACCCGCGCGATTTCTTCGAGAAAAACGGCGTTGCCGGTTTTCTGGATTTCGAGGAGGAACCGGAAACGGTCATGCCGCTTGCTGCTGCACAGGCGCGCGACGTGTGGCTCCTGTTCTTCCAGATCACGGCGCAGGCGCGTCTTGCCGGGACACCGCAGCAGACATTCGCAGCCTATCGTGCGGTCGCGCCCGCTGACGTGATTCCGGAATTGAAGAAAATTGTCGGCTTCTTCCGATTTACCATCGCGCCGCTGAGGCTGTTCCGCCGCATTTTTCTCGGCGGCGATGGCAGACGGCTTTTGCAGGCGATGGAATTTTTTGACGCCAATCTTGATGCGTCTCACCAATCAGGCCAAAGAGAGTAACGACAACGCTTCTTTGGGCTGCAAAGCGAAATATGTGGAGCGCTGCAGGCGCAACAGGTAACTCAAAACAAGAGGCGTGGAGTGCCGCAGGCACGACAGGGATTTAAACAATGAGTGATCTAGAACAACTTGAACGGCAGATTCTCGAAGACATCGCGGCGGCGGCTGACGAGCCTGCCATTGAAGCCGTGCGTGTCGCCGCTCTTGGCAAGAAGGGCTCAGTTTCGGAAAAGCTGAAGACACTGGGCAGCATGACGCCGGAAGAGCGCCAGGCGCAGGGACCGGCGATCAACGGCTTGAAGAACCGGGTTACCGAAGCGCTGACCGAGCGCAAGACGGAACTGCGCAAGCAAGCGATTGCCGCTCGCCTTGAGCGCGAAAAGGTCGATGTGACGCTGCCGGTGCGTGAAAGCGCTGCATCGCGCGGCCGCATTCATCCGATTTCACAGGTCATCGATGAGATCACCGCAATCTTCGCCGATATGGGTTTCTCGATTGCCGAAGGTCCGGATATCGAAACCGATTATTACAATTTCACGGCTCTGAACTTCCCCGAAGGCCATCCGGCGCGCGAAATGCACGACACCTTCTTCTTCAATGCAGACGAGAAGGGCGAGCGCAAGTTGCTGCGCACGCATACCTCGCCGGTGCAGGTGCACACGATGGAGAAGTTCGCGGCCATCCGTGACAAGGAAGGCCGCGACGAGCCGATCCGCATCGTCATTCCGGGCAAGACCTATCGCATGGATTCCGACGCCACCCATTCGCCGATGTTCCATCAGGTCGAAGGTCTGGTTGTCGATAAGTCGGCCAATGTCGCCAACATGAAGTGGGTGCTGGAAGAGTTCTGCAAATCCTTCTTTGAAGTTCCTTCGGTCAAGATGCGCATGCGTCCGAGCTTCTTCCCGTTCACCGAGCCATCGGTCGAGGTTGATATTCAGTGCGACCGTTCCGGTCCGCATGTGAAGTTCGGCGAAGGCAATGACTGGCTCGAAATTCTGGGCTGCGGCATGGTGCATCCGAATGTGCTGCGCGCTTCCGGCTACGACCCAGACGTCTATCAGGGCTTTGCATGGGGCATGGGCATCGACCGCATCGCCATGCTGAAATATGGCATGCCTGATCTGCGCGCTTTCTTCGACGCTGATGTGCGCTGGATCGAACATTACGGTTTCCGTCCGCTCGACATTCCGACGCTTTTCGGCGGACTGAGCGCGTAAGGACAGGAAGGGACAAGACAAATGAAATTCACGCTTTCCTGGCTCAAGGATCACCTTGAAACCGATGCGACGCTGGAACAAATCGTCGAAAAGCTGACCGATATTGGTCTGGAAGTGGAATCGGTCGACGACCGTGCTGCTTTCAAAGCCTTCAAGATTGCCAAGGTCCTGACAGCTGTTCAACATCCGGATGCCGACAAGCTGCGCGTGCTTTCCGTCGATACGGGCGATGGCAAACCGGTTCAGGTCGTTTGCGGCGCGCCGAATGCACGTGCCGGTCTGGTCGGCGTTCTGGGTCGTCCGGGCGATTATGTGCCGGGTCTCGATGTCACGCTTTCCATCGGCAAGATTCGCGGTGTCGAAAGTTTCGGTATGATGTGTTCCGAGCGCGAGCTGGAGCTTTCCGACGAGCACAATGGCATCATCGACCTCCCGGAAGACGCTCCGGTCGGCACCAGCTTCGCGACTTATGCCGGATTGGACGATGCGGTGATCGAGATTGGCCTGACGCCGAACCGTGCCGATTGCACCGGCATTCATGGCATTGCACGTGATCTTGCTGCTGCTGGTCTAGGCACGCTCAAGAACACGCTGCCGGACGCCGTCAAGGGCGAGGGGGAAACCCCGGTCAAGATCATTCTGGATCAGGATGCCGAGAACCCGTTCTGCACTGGTTTCGCACTGCGCATGGTCAAGGGCGTGAAAAATGGCCCAAGCCCCAAATGGATGCAGCAGCGCCTCAAGGCCATCGGCCTGCGCCCGATCAATGCGCTGGTCGACATCACCAATTATGTGACCTTCGATCAGGGCCGTCCGCTGCACGTCTTCGACGCTGCCAAGGTCAAGGGCAATCTGACGGTGCGTCTGGCAAAGGATGGCGAAACCATTCTCGGCCTCGATCAGCGTGATTATAAGTTCAAGCCGGGCATGTATGTGATTGCCGATGAGAACGGTCCCGAATCGATTGCCGGTATCATGGGCGGCGAGCATTCCGGTTGCGATGAAAACACTGTCGATGTGTTGATCGAATCGGCTCTCTGGGACCCGCGCATGATTGCGCGCACGGGCCGCGAACTCGGCATCGTTACCGATGCGCGCTATCGTTTCGAGCGTGGCGTCGATCCGGAAATGATGGTGCCCGGTGCGGAAATTGCGACCAAGCTGGTGCTGGACCTGTGCGGCGGACAGCCAACAGTTCTCGACGTGGTTGGATATAGCAAGCCTACGCCGCGCGTGATCGATTTCCCGGTATCGGAAGTCAAGCGCCTGACGGGCATCGAGGTTTCCTACGACGCATCCTTCGATATCCTGAAGCGTCTTGGCTTCGGCGTTGAAGGCGACGGCAAGGTTATAAAGGCCACCGTTCCGACGTGGCGTGGCGACGTGGAAGGCAAGGCCGACCTCGTTGAAGAAGTCATGCGCATTCATGGCATCAACCAGATCGACCCGCAGCCGCTGCCGGGGCTTGGCACGGTCAATGGTCGTATTCTGACAACCTTGCAAATCAGAACCCGCCATGCCCGCCGCATGCTCGCTTCGCGCGGCATGATGGAAGCCGTGACCTATTCCTTCATTTCCGACGCGCAAGCCAAAGCTTTTGGTGGTGGCAAGCCGGAACTGAAGCTGGCGAACCCGATTGCCGCCGATATGTCGGACATGCGTCCTTCGCTTCTGCCGGGCCTGTTGGTCGCAGCACAGCGCAATGCGGATCGCGGTTTCGGCGATACGGCACTGTTCGAGGTTTCGGGAATCTATGAAGGCGATACGCCAGACAAGCAGCGTCGCGTGGCGGTTGGCGTGCGCCGCGGTACAGCCAAGGTTGATGGCTCGGGCCGTTTCTGGGCTGGTAATGCGGCTCCCGTCGGCGTCTTCGATGCCAAGGCTGATGCATTGGCAGCACTTGAAGCTGCTGGCGCTCCGGTTGACCGCATCCAGATCGAAGCTGGTGGTCCTGAATGGTTCCATCCGGGTCGTTCGGGCACATTGAAGCTCGGACCGAAGGTCATCTTGGGCTATTTCGGCGAGTTCCATCCGGATACGCTGGAAGCACTCGATGCTTCGGGCGCGCTTTGCGGCTTTGAAGTCTATATTGATGCGGTCCCTGAGCCGAAGGCAAAATCCACGCGCACCAAGCCGGCTTTGAACCTCTCGCAGTTCCAGAGCCTCAAGCGCGATTTTGCGTTTGTGGTGGATGCAGATGTGGAAGCTGGAAATGTAGTGAAGGCAGTTTCGTCGGCTGACAAGAAGCTAATTGTTGGCGTTCAGGTCTTCGATATCTTCACCGGCGCATCGCTGGGTGAAGGCAAGAAGTCGATCGCGGTTGAAGTGCTGCTGCAGCCGCAGGACCGCACATTGACGGATGAAGATCTGGAAGCACTATCGAAGCAGGTAGTGGCCAGTGTGGCCAAGCAGACCGGCGGTGTGCTGCGCGGATAAGCATGAAATGAAAAGCCCGCCATCTGGCGGGCTTTTTTAGAGCATAATCCGACCGGAGTAAAACGAGGATCGATAAGATTATGCTTGTAATAGAAGAAGTTAGAGCGTCGATCTGATCCAGTCAGATCGACGCTCTAATGCAGCTATTCAGCGGCCTGTCTCGTCCTTGCTGGCAGAGCCATCATCGCCATATCGATGATCTTTTGTACCGCGGCGCGCGAATTGCCATCGCGGGCTTCAAAAGAAATGCTCTGCTGGATCATGTGATAGAATTCGGTCATCTGTGCAGTATCGGCATTGGAGGGTAGATCACCTGCCCCTACCGCCTGCTGCAAGCGCTTGGAAAGCCGCTCATGATTTGCGTGTCGGATAGCCTGGAGAAACTCCTTCACAGGCACATTTTCCGGTTTGCACTGGATTGAGCTGACACTGATCATACAGCCGCCCGCCGGGCAGGCGAAAGCGCTGTCTGCGCTCTGTTCCAGCCATTGGCGTAAGCCATCCTGTATGGTGGTTGCATTTTCCAATGCATCGAAAGGAGCGGTGCCGATGGTGCGGCGATAATAGTCGACGGCTTCACGAAACGCCTGCTCCTTGTTGCCGAAGGCGGCATAGAAGCTTGGCGGCGTAATGCCGATGGCGGTCGTGAAGTCGTTGATCTGGGCGCACTCATAGCCTTTGGCCCAGAAAACCTTCATCACCTTGTCCAGCGCTGCATCGCGGTCGAAGCTGCGCGGGCGTCCGCGTGGAACCATTTTTCTCCCTTTCTGTAATCAGCCTTATATAATTCTCTTGACCCTTTCAGGCAAGGCGATATTAATTATGTAGTCTACACTATATAAATAGGATTCGTCCCATGAACGATACGTGCGAATCCGCCCTTGCGGCGGAAGAGGTTTCTGCGTCTTCGCAAAAGGCGCGAGCGATCCCGCTGGTTGTCTATTGCCTCAGCTTAGGCGTGTTCGCGCTCACGACTTCCGAACTCATGATCTCGGGCATGCTGCCTTCACTTCAGGTGGCGTTCGACCGTTCCATCGCCGATATCGGCAATCTCATTTCGCTTTATGCGCTTGGCATGATGATCGGCGGACCGCTGGTCACGATCCTGTTTCTGGCGTTGAAGATCGAGAACAAGCGGGGACTTCTGATTCTGCTTGTATTTTATGCAGCGGCGCAAAGCGTGGCCGCGTCCACAAGCAGTTTTCAAATTCTGCTGATCGCCCGTGTTTTGACCGGTATGGCGGCGGCAACGAGCTTCGGGCTGATGCTTGCCATCACGGCACAGCTCGTCGGACCGGAACTGCGCGGGCGAGCTTCATCGCTGGTCTTTGCCGGTCTTATGCTCTGCACCGTCTTCGGCGTGCCGATAGCGACGGCGATCACCAATGCGTTCGGCTGGCGGGCGAGCTTCTGGGCCATTGTGGTTCTGGTCCTGATCTGCGCCCTTGTCATCGCCTTCAAGATCGAATCGTCGCCCGATACGCCGCAGGCCGATCTGCGCTCTGAACTGAAGGAAATGCGCAAGCCGAAACTCTGGGCCGCCTATGCCACGAGCGCGCTCGTCATCGGTTCGTCTTTCGCGGTCTATAGCTATCTGTCGCCGATCACGGTGGAGCTTGCCGGCTTCTCCGCGATGCAGGTGCCACTGCTGCTTGCCGTCTATGGTGGCGCCAATATCGTCGGCAACTATGTCACCGGTCGCTTTGCCGACCGTCACACGATCCCGACTATCGCCATCGGTCTTGTGTTGATGCTGTCGGCCATGCTGATTTTCGCGCTTTTCGCCGAGCTGAAACTGGCTACGATCCTTGCCATCGTGATGATCGGTCTGACAGGCATAGCACTTAATCCTGCCTTTATCGCGAGGGTGATGCGGATCGCGCATCCGGGCGCGCTGGTGAACGCCATGCATGCATCGGTCATCAATATCGGTCTCGGACTTGGGCCGTGGGTTGGTGGACAGGCAATGGAGGCAGGCTATGGCCTGCATGCACCGCTATGGGTCGGCTTTGCCATGACACTGGCCGGGCTTCTGACGCTTGCACCGCCAGCTCTGCGCAGGATGTAAAAAAGGGAGCCCGACGGGCTCCCCTTTTATTTGGAGCATTTATCAAAGACCGGTCAAAGCAAGCTGCTGTTCGTTGTAACGCTTGCCTGCGATCAGGGCGGGTGCGGATATCTCATCCAGACGCTTGAGATCTTGCTCCGTCAGTACGATGTCCACGGCTTTCACATTGTCTTCCAGATGATGGATCTTGCGGACACCGGGGATCGGCACGATGAAATCGCCCCGGCTCAGCACCCATGCCAGCGCCAATTGCGCGGGCGTGACCTGCTTTTCCTGTGCGATCTCGACGATACGATCCACCTGCCGGTTGTTGGCTTCCAGATTGCCCGGCTGGAAACGTGGCAGCGTCTTGCGGAAATCGTCTTCGGCAAGGTCTGACTGTGAGCGCAATGTGCCGGTCAGCATACCGCGCCCAAGCGGGCTATAGGGTACGAAACCGATACCAAGTTCACGGCAGACTGGCAGCACATTGTCTTCCGGATCGCGTGCCCATAGCGAATACTCGCTTTGCAACGCGGCGATCGGATGGACCGCATGCGCGCGGCGCAAGGTGGTGCTACCTGCTTCCGAAAGACCGATGGCGCGTATCTTTCCCTCATCGATCAGGTCCTTCAAAGTGCCAACCACATCTTCGATCGGCACGGATGGATCGACGCGGTGCTGGTAGAACAGATCGATCACATCAATGCCAAGCCGCTTCAGGGAGGCCTCGGCTACGTCGCGAATATGTTCAGGGCGGCTATCGACACCCTTCATCTGGCCGTCTTCGATCTTGAAGCCGAACTTCGTTGCAATCGTCACCCGTTCACGGAATGGCTTGAGCGCCTTGCCGACGAGTTTCTCATTCTCGAACGGGCCATAGACCTCCGCGGTATCGAAAAATGTCACGCCAAGGTCGACGGCGCGGTGCAGCGTGCGGATTGCATCCTGTTCGTCCTGCCCCCCATAGGCGTGTGTCATTCCCATGCAGCCGAAACCAAGGGCGGAAACGCTCAATTGCTGGCCGAGTTTGCGCTGTTGCATTGTAGTTCCTTTCGAATGGCTGATTGAAAGTACTGAGAATTGTGCGGGAGGATCGGGAGGAGGTTCTGGGTGGACGCGCCTTCAAGCTGCCTGCGCCCAAGCCCGGGATCATGTTGCGAACCATAAAACAGGGTGATCAGTTCGATAATACCGATTTATTTTCACAGCTTGTTCTGTAATTTGTAACAATGAATCGAAGTCAACTGTCACAGCTTGCCGTTCTAGCCGCCGTTGCCGCGCATGGAAGTTTCCGTGGCGCAGCACGGGAACTGGCGATCGCACCTTCAGCCGTCAGCCACGCAGTGGCAACACTGGAGGACAGTCTGGGTGTGCGTCTTCTTGCGCGCACAACGCGCAGCGTTGCCCCGACGGAGGCCGGGAGGCAATTGCTGGAGAGGCTGGCACCGGCGCTTGAGGAGATCAATGCGGCTTTGGGCGCCGCCGTTGATTCGCGAGATCGTCCGTCGGGGGTGTTGCGTATCACGGCGCCTTATGTGGCGGCGCAGCTTGTCATCGCTCCGCGTCTGGGCGAGTTCGCCAGAGCTTATCCCGATATTACACTCGACCTGCGGGTGGAAAATGGCTTCACCGATATCGTGGCGGCGGGCTTCGATGCAGGTGTGCGTCTTGGTGAAAGCCTCGAAGCGGACATGATTGCAACGCGGCTGACCGGGCATGTTCGTGCGGCAATCGTCGCGGCACCGGCTTATTTCAATAACCGTCCAGCTCCCGTCGAACCGCGCGATCTTTTGCAGCACGCATGTATTCGCCATCGCTTTCCGAGCGGGCGAACCTATCGCTGGGAGTTCGAAAAAGCGGGCGAAGTGCAGGAAATCGCCATTGAGGGACCTCTGATTGTCAATGACGACAGGGTTATTCTGGAAGCAGCCCTGAACGGTACGGGGTTTGCTTATCTGTTCGAAGCCTATGTTCACGATGCATTGGCGAATGGACGTCTTGTCCGGGTCCTGGAAGACTGGTGCCAGCCTTTCGCCGGGCTTTATCTCTATTATCCAAGCCGCCGCCAGATGCGCCCGGCCTTGCGCGCATTCATCGACTTTTATCGCCATGGGTCGGGGAGCGGTCAATGAAGGCAACGTCGAACCATTTGCGTCATGCCGGTCTGCCACTCGCACGGCAGCGGGATATCTTTTCACAGATGATTCTGGAAAGCCCGCTGCTGATGGATGCGCTGCATCGGCTGCATGAACTCGGCGGGGAATCATCCAAATTCTGGCTCGTCTCCGGTGCCCTCTACAACACCATCTGGAATCGGCTGACTAGGCGACAGGCTCTGCATGGGATCAAGGATCTCGATATTATCTATTTCGACAGCAGCGATCTCTCCTGGGAGGCAGAGGATGCGGTTATCACCCGCGGGGCTGACGTCTTCCGCGACTTTCCGCTTCCGGTGCAAGTTCGCAATCAGGCGCGGGTGCATCTGTGGTTCGAAAAGCGCTTTGGACAGCCCTATGCACCGCTTCGCTCTGCGACCGAATCGATAGAACGCTATTCGACGATTGCCCATTGTGTGGGTGCGCGGCTGGCAAAAGACGGCGAGGTGACGGAAGATGGGCTGCTCATCCACGCTCCATTCGGCTTTGACGATATTTTTTCATTTCGCATTCGGCCCAATCGTGCCATCGATAACCGCGAAACGCATGAGATCAAGGCAACCCGCGCGCTGAAATTCTGGCCGGAACTGAGAGTTCAGGACTGGGACACGCCGGAATGAGTCCGGTTCTTGCTTTGAATGAAAGAGGGAACAGCATGTTTCGTTGGGGTATCCTTTCAACTGCCAAGATTGGCGTCACGCAGGTAATTCCAGCGCTTTGCGCGTCCGAAAATGGCATTGTTCATGCCATTGCAAGCCGCGACCTGTCGCGGGCACGCGCCGTCGCCGACCGTTTCGGTGCACCGCTGGCATTCGGTTCCTATGAAGAACTTTTGGCCAGCGACGCTATCGACGGCGTCTATATACCGCTGCCGACCTCGCAGCATATCGAATGGAGCCTCAAGGCGGCTGAAGCAGGCAAGCATGTCCTGTGCGAAAAGCCGATTGCACTCAAGGCCGACGATATCGACCAGCTTATTGCCGCGCGTGACAGGCATAAGGTTACGATGGCTGAAGCCTTCATGGTCTATTACCATCCGCAGTGGATCAAGCTGCAGGAACTTCTGGCCGAAGGCGCTATCGGCAGGCTCCGCCATGTGCAGGGCGCTTTTTCCTATTTCAATGTCGATCCGGGCAATATGCGCAACCAGCCGGAACTGGGTGGCGGCGCCCTGCCGGATATTGGCGTCTATCCGACCGTGGTAACCCGTATGGTTACCGGTCAGGAACCGGTGTCGGTTCAGGCGTCGGTCGAATATGATCCGGCCTTCGGCACCGACCGTTATGCCAATGTTTCGGCGCGCTTCGACGGTTTTGACCTGACTTTCTATGTCGCCACGCAACTTGGCACTCGACAAACGATGGTTTTCCATGGCGACAAGGGCTTCATCGAAGTCTATGCGCCGTTCAATACCGGCAAATATGGTCATGGCAGCATCGCGCTTTTCGATGCCGGTCACACGAAGGCGACGGAATGGTCGTTCGGTGACGCCAATCATTATCAGCTTCAGGCCGAGAGTTTTGTGCGTGCTGCGCGTGGCGATAAGGATGCGCGGCTTTTCTCGCTTGAAAACTCGAAGGCGAACCAGAAATTCATCGATGCGATCTACCGAGCGGCAAAAGACGGCAAATCGGCTATGGTATGATGGTCGGCGCGCACTATGTAGTGCAGCGGCGACCCCTATTTTGTACGTCGATAGGTCCCTGTCAGTATTTCCGGGTGCGGAATCTGCCTCAGCTTGGCTGTTGTGACTTGCAGTAAAAAACCGCGTTTCTTATATACGCCTCGCACAGGGCATTGATGTGCGTCTGGAAACCGGTCCGGTATCTGGACAAGCATCGTGAAAAGCGCATTGTGAAACCGATAGGAACCGCCCATGGAACGCTCGGTAGAGGTCTTGGCGGTTTGCTGAATGGAGAGAAATATGGCTAAAGTAATTGGTATCGATCTAGGAACGACCAACTCCTGCGTATCCGTCATGGACGGCAAAAACGCGAAGGTCATCGAAAATGCCGAAGGTGCGCGTACAACCCCTTCGATCGTTGCATTCACGGATAGTGACGAACGTCTTATCGGCCAGCCTGCAAAGCGTCAGGCCGTCACCAATCCGGAAGGTACCATTTTTGCGGTCAAGCGCCTGATCGGCCGCCGCTTTGACGACCCGATGGTTACCAAGGACAAGGACCTTGTCCCATACCAGATCGTCAAGGGCGACAATGGCGATGCCTGGGTTGAAGTCCACGGCAAGAAATATTCCCCGTCGCAGGTTTCTGCGATGATCCTTCAGAAGATGAAGGAAACCGCTGAGTCTTATCTCGGCGAAACGGTTACGCAGGCGGTTATCACCGTCCCGGCCTACTTCAACGACGCTCAGCGCCAGGCAACCAAGGATGCCGGCAAGATCGCCGGTCTTGAAGTGCTGCGTATCATCAACGAGCCGACGGCTGCTGCACTCGCTTACGGTCTGGACAAGAACGAAGGCAAGACCATTGCTGTTTATGACCTTGGCGGCGGTACCTTCGACGTGTCGATCCTCGAAATCGGTGACGGCGTCTTTGAAGTGAAGTCGACCAATGGCGACACCTTCCTCGGCGGTGAAGACTTTGACATGCGTCTGGTCGAATACCTCGTGGCCGAGTTCAAGAAGGAAAGCGGCATCGACCTCAAGAACGACAAGCTCGCTCTGCAGCGCCTCAAGGAAGCTGCCGAAAAGGCCAAGATCGAACTGTCGTCCGCGCAGCAGACCGAAGTCAATCTGCCGTTCATCACGGCCGACCAGACCGGTCCGAAGCATCTTGCCATCAAGCTGTCGCGCGCCAAGTTCGAAAGCCTGGTCGACGATCTCGTCCAGCGCACCATCGAGCCTTGCAAGGCAGCGCTGAAGGATGCCGGTCTCAAGGCTGGCGAAATCGACGAAGTGATTCTGGTCGGCGGCATGACTCGCATGCCGAAGATTCAGGAAGTCGTGAAGGCCTTCTTCGGCAAGGAGCCGCACAAGGGCGTTAATCCTGATGAAGTCGTCGCCATGGGCGCGGCAATTCAGGCAGGCGTTCTGCAGGGCGACGTCAAGGATGTTCTGCTGCTCGACGTGACCCCGCTTTCGCTGGGTATCGAAACGCTGGGCGGCGTGTTCACCCGTCTGATCGAACGCAACACCACGATCCCGACCAAGAAGTCGCAGACCTTCTCCACCGCCGAAGACAACCAGTCGGCCGTGACGATCCGCGTCTTCCAGGGCGAGCGTGAAATGGCTGCCGACAACAAGATGCTCGGCCAGTTCGACCTCGTCGGCATTCCGCCCGCACCGCGTGGCGTGCCGCAGATCGAAGTGACCTTCGACATCGACGCCAACGGTATCGTCAACGTGACGGCCAAGGACAAGGGCACCGGCAAGGAACACCAGATCCGCATCCAGGCATCCGGTGGTTTGAGCGATGCCGACATCGAAAAGATGGTCAAGGACGCCGAGGCGAATGCCGAAGCTGACAAGAAGCGCCGCGACGCCGTGGAAGCCAAGAACCAGGGCGAAAGCCTCGTTCATTCGACCGAAAAGTCGCTGAGCGAATATGGTGACAAGGTTTCGGCTGACGACAAGAAGGCCATTGAGGATGCTCTCGCAAGCCTCAAGACCTCGCTTGAAGGCGACGATGCCGAGGACATCAAAGCCAAGACGCAGACGCTCGCCGAAGCTTCCATGAAACTTGGTCAGGCCATGTATGAGGCCGCTCAGGCTGCTGAAACCGGTTCTGCCGGCGGTAGCGAAGAAGCTGCTTCGAACGACGATGTTGTCGACGCCGATTACGAAGAAATCGACGACGACAAGAAGAAGTCGTAATTTCAGGCTCTATACGCTCAAGCCCGGGGCTCTGCCCCGGGCTTTTGCCAATTTTCGAGATGTTCATATTCGCAGGTTTTGTATAAGCCTGCATATTGGCCGGTATCGGTAGAAAGTACCGATGGAAATATCAGGCAGATCAGCCTCTATTTGAAAAATCGCGCTGGCCTGCATACATCTTGAAAAGCATGAGACGGTTTCGGGCAAAGTGGTGTTGACGCTGAAACCCGGAGTGCTGCTCTGACGCATTGAGTCGGAAGGCGCTTCGATAGATGAACAATTGGAAACGCTGGCCCCTGACAAGTGTTGAACGCTTTGGGGCGTGTCGCACGAATCTGGGGACCGGTTTCGGGATACGATGTCCGTGAAAGCAAAAGGCGCGTTCCTGCCGCCGGGATAACGAACTGATGAAGATCGACTACTACGAAGCTCTGGGTGTTGAAAGAACGGCAGACGATAAGGTGCTGAAAACCGCCTTTCGCAAGCTCGCGATGGAGTACCATCCGGATCGCAATCCGAACAATCCGGAAGCTGAACGCAAGTTCAAGGAAATCGGTGAAGCTTACGAAACGCTGAAGGACCCGCAGAAGCGTGCCGCTTATGACCGGTTCGGCCACGCAGCCTTTGAAAATGGCGGCATGGGCGGCGGCTTCGGCAACGGTTTTGGTGGCTCTGGCGGTTTCGCCGATATCTTCGAAGACATTTTTGGCGAGATGATGGGTGGTGGTCGCCGTCGCTCCAATGGCGGACGCGAACGCGGCGCCGATCTTCGCTACAATATGGAAGTGACGCTGGAAGAAGCCTATGCGGGCAAGACCGCGCAAATCCGCGTTCCAACCTCCATTACCTGCGATGAATGTTCGGGTTCCGGGGCAAAGGCCGGTTCCCAGCCGACCACCTGTACCATGTGTTCAGGTTCGGGCCGCGTTCGCGCTGCCCAGGGCTTTTTCTCGGTGGAACGCACCTGTCCGACCTGTAATGGTCGCGGACAGATGATCAAGGATCCTTGCGGCAAGTGCCATGGTCAGGGCCGCGTCACCCAGGAACGTTCACTGTCGGTCAATATTCCTGCTGGCATTGAGGATGGCACCCGTATCCGTCTTTCCGGTGAAGGCGAGGCCGGTATGCGCGGTGGCCCATCGGGCGATCTCTACATTTTCCTTTCGGTCAAGCCGCATGAGTTCTTCCAGCGCGACGGTTCCGACCTTTATTGCAAGGTGCCGATCTCGATGACGACTGCGGCGCTTGGCGGCCAGTTCGAAGTTTCGACACTCGATGGCACGCAGACAAGGGTCAAGGTTCCGGACGGCACACAGAACGGCAAGCAGTTCCGCCTCAAGGGCAAGGGCATGCCGGTTCTGCGTCAGGCCGCCGTTGGCGATCTTTATATACAGATCGACATTGAGACGCCGCAGAACCTGTCCAAACGCCAGCGTGAACTGCTGGAAGAGTTCGAAAAACTTTCCTCGCAAGAGAACAGCCCGAAATCAGCGGGGTTCTTCTCAAGGATGAAAGAATTCTTTGAAGGTATCGGTGAATAATAAAGGGAGCCTTTTGGCTCCCTTTTTTGTTCTTTTCCTTATTCACGCCTTGCTTAGGGAATTCAAAGCGGCATAAACTTGTCCAATAACGACAATGGGAGCAGCAAGAATGGCAGGACAGCTCGGCAGGAAACTGGCCGCTAAGTTCGATGAGGAGATCCGTTTTTTCAAGGGATGGATAGACGGGCCGAAAGCGGTCGGCGCTATTTTGCCGACGAGTTCCATTACCGCGCGCCGTATGGCGAGCGTCATCGATACCGGTTCCGGTCTTCCGGTTCTGGAACTCGGACCGGGCACGGGCGTGATTACCAAGGCGATCCTGAAACAGGGCGTGAAACCTGCCGACCTCTATTCCATCGAATATTCGCAGGACTTCGTGGATCACTTGAATACGATCTTTCCGGAGGTCAACATCATTCAGGGTGATGCCTTCGATCTCGATAGCGCGTTGGGTGAGAAGAAAGACCAGAAATTCGACTGCATCATCTCTGCGGTGCCGATGCTCAATTTCCCGATGGACAAGCGCATCCAGCTCGTGGAAAGCCTGCTTTCACGCATTCCACACGGACGGCCTCTGATGCAGATCACCTATGGTCCCTTGCCACCGGTTCCAGCCGGTCGCGGCAATTATACGGTCCAGCACTATGATTTCGTGGTGCGCAATGTGCCACCGGCGCAGCTTTGGGTTTATCGCAGCCCTTTGGTCTAGTGGTCTGATTCCGACATTTGCGTCCCTCTGATACAAGCGTCGAGCAAATGTCGGAATCGTAATGACCACTAGTAACTTTATGTATCTAGTGGATTTTTCGAATTTGACGTTTGAAACAGCATCTCATTCAGTCGGGATTCAAACGTCAAATTCAATCCACTAGTTTCGCACGAGGCTTTTCATGACTGCACGTATTCTCGTCTTCGCGGGTTCAGTTCGCATCGGCGCTTTTTCCGGCCATATGGCAGATGCCGCCGAGAAAGAATTACGGGCGCAAGGTGCGCAGGTCACGCGCATCACGCTTGCCGACTATCCGCTGCCGATCATGGATCAGAATCTGGAAAACGAGCATGGCGTTCCCGAGAACGCCATGCGACTCGGTCGCCTGTTTGCCGAACAGGACGGTCTGATGATCTGCTCGCCGGAATATAATGCATCGATCCCGCCGCTTCTGAAAAACACCATCGATTGGGTCAGTCGCATTTCAAGAGACGGAGACAGGCCGTTCAGGCCTTATGCCGGTCTGACTGTCGGCCTCTGTTCCAGCTCCGACGGTATGTTTGCCGGTATGCGTGGACTCTACCACCTGCGCGCCGTTCTGATGAATGTCGGCGTACAGATCGTCACCGAGCAATGCTCGGTCGGTCATGCATCGGTGGCGTTCAATGACGATGGTACGCTGAAAGAAGAACGCAGCGCGAGAATGCTCTCCGCTGTCTGCCGCAGCCTCATCGCACGGGTGGAAGAAGCAAAAAGCTGATTCCGTCTCTTTCGTAACGAGTCTTGTTGTGCGAAGAGAATAAAAATCACCACGGAGACTCTCATGACGACGACAGATTTGCGCGATCAAGCATCCGGGCGCTTGATCGTGGGCCTCGACGTGCCGACCATCGCCGATGCTGAGAAGGCGGTCGAAGAGCTGGGCGACACTGTTTCCTTCTACAAGATCGGCTATCAGCTGGTTTTTGCGGGTGGTCTCGATTTCGCAAAAAGCCTTGTGGCGGCGAAGAAGAAAGTCTTCCTCGACATGAAGCTGCTTGATATCGACAACACCATCGCGAAGGGTGTTGAGAATGTCGCGAAGATGGGTGTTTCCATGCTCACGCTGCATGCCTATCCGAAAGCGATGCGGGCAGCGGTGGAAGCCGCCAAAGGATCAGACCTCTGCCTGCTCGGCGTGACAGTTCTAACCTCAATGGACAATGCCGATCTGCGGGAAGCAGGTTATTCTGACGATGCCGAAACGCTGGTGCTGAAACGCGCCCTTCAGGCGCGTGAGGCTGGTATGGGCGGCATTGTTGCTTCCGCGGTCGAAGCGGCAGCCATCCGTCAGGCGGTCGGCCCGGATATGGCCATCGTCACGCCGGGCATTCGTCCCGCCGGTTCGGAAAAGGGCGACCAGAAACGGGTCATGACCCCTGCGGATGCCTTGAAGGCCGGAGCCAGCCATCTGGTCGTTGCCCGTCCAATTGTCGGCGCGGTTGATCGCAAAGCCGCAGCCCTTGCCATTCTCGACGAAATGCGTTCCGTTGCCTAGAGCATTTCCAGCAAAAGTGCGAAGCGGTTTTGCGCGGGATAATGCGGTAGAAAAGATTGCGAGCTAGTGGAGGAAACAGCATGACTAAAGCCTACTGGATTGCCCGTGTGGATGTCCGTGATCCCGAGCGATACAAGGATTATGTTTCAACGGCGAAACCGGCATTTGAACGTTATGGTGCAAATTTCATCGCTCGTGGCGGCACGGCTGATGCAGTTGAGGGACAAGGTCGCGCCCGCAACGTGATCATCGAATTCGAAACCATGCAGCACGCGCTCGATTGCTATAATTCGCCGGAATATCAGGCGGCGAAGGCGATCCGCCAGACGGTTGCGGATGGTGAAATCGTCATCGTCGAAGGCGTTTAGAGTGCCGATCAGATAGGATCTGATCGGAACTCTAACCTATTATATTTTAAGCATAATCTTATCGATCCTCGTTTCACTTCGGTCGGATTATGCTCTAAATCAAAGGGCCCGCAGGGGCTCTTTTTTATTTGCTGTTTAGAGCCGAACCGGCGGATCGTGCCGTCCGGCAAGCGTCAGATCGAGCAGCAGAACCTTTCCGGCATGGGGATCGGAACGGCGAGCCTCTTCGTCGAGTCCTTCATTGGCACTGGTCACGATCATCACCGTTGCATCCGGTCCGACAAAAGCAGGGCATGATGGCTGGCGGACCGGCAGTGAAATCGAGCGGATCAGGCGGCCTTGCGATGAATAGGCATTGAGCGAACTGCCGCCCCAGCAGGCATTCCACAGCGTGCCGTCCGCATCAACGACCGAGCCATCGACACCGCCTTCTTCGGCCCGGTGGTGGAAGACGCTTTTGTCGGATATCGGTAGGCCGGTCTCAGGATCCGTATCGACCCGCCAGATGATGTTGCGATCCGTGTCGGCGAAATAGGCGATCGTTCCATCGGAAGAAAAGCAGATTGAATTGGTGATCGTGATACCGGAGAAAAGCTTTTTCACCTGGCCTTCGCGATACCACCAGATCGAGCCTGCATCGGTCTCGGCCTTTTTGCCCATCGTGCCAATCCAGAACGATCCTGATGGATGCACGCGCGCATCATTGGAACGGGTAATTTCATTGTCGGCTTCAAGCGGGTGATGAAGGGTCAGTCGCCCATTGGCGCGTTCGCGGATGAACAGCCCATGCTCACTGACGATCAACTGCCGGTCACGGTCGATAACGGCGAGGGCGCTGGCCTTCATGCCAAGCGCATGGACGTGGATTTCACCGCTGTCCCAGTTCTTCTCGATCAGTTTCTGACCGAGAATATCGAACCACCAGACATTTCCGCTCAGTGGATCGTAGCCGGGGCCTTCGCCCAGTTCTGCTACATGGTCGGCAAACAGGGTAGTTTTAACGACGGTCACTTTTTCCTCCCGAGACGCCCGAAGCGATTGCATCCAACATAATCAACGGATGAAAGCTGATCCAGTTCAACTTCAAGCATTGTGAGTGCACAGCCAACGCCCGAGAACGGATTGAGAGAAAGGACTATGTTGCCCAGTCATTCCGTTTTAGATTTCCCGCAACTTCGAATCGCGAGGAAATCATGGCTCTCAAAGTCGCGGTCCAGATGGACCATATCAGCACGGTGAATATTACGGGCGACACCACATTCGCCCTTTCGCTCGAGGCGCAGAAGCGCGGTCATGAGCTTTACCATTATACGCCAGACCGGCTTTCGATGCGCGATGGCGTCGTTTCCGCCCGCTTGGAAAAGATGGAAGTGCGCGACGTCAAGGGCGATCACTATACGCTGGGTGAGCCGATCCGCCGCGACCTGTCGGAAATGGATGTGGTGCTTTTGCGTCAGGACCCGCCCTTCGACATGAACTATATCACCACCACCCATCTTCTGGAGCGGATTCACCCGAAAACACTGGTTGTCAACGATCCGGCATGGGTGCGCAACAGCCCCGAAAAAATCTTTGTGACAGAGTTTCCCGACCTGATGCCGGAAACGCTCATCACCAAGGACCCGCAGGAAGTCATGGATTTCCGTCGCGAGTTCGGCGACATCATTTTGAAGCCGCTTTACGGTAATGGCGGTGCGGGCGTCTTCCATCTGGCCGATGGTGACCGCAACCTGACCTCGCTTCTGGAAATGTTCGGTCAGCTCTTCAAGGAGCCGTTCATTGCACAACGTTATCTGAAGGACGTACGCGCCGGCGACAAGCGCATCATCCTGATTGATGGGGAACCTGTCGGTGCAATCAATCGCGTGCCGTCGGAAACCGATGCCCGTTCCAACATGCATGTCGGCGGGCGTGCGGAACAAAGCAAGCTTACGCCACGTGAACGCGAGATTTGCGAGCGCATTGGCCCATCACTGAAAGAACGTGGTTTCATTCTGGTCGGCATTGATGTGATCGGCGACTACATGACCGAAATCAACGTTACCTCTCCAACTGGTATCCGCGAAATCCAGCGTTTCGACGGGACTAATATAGCAGCCCTGTTCTGGGATGCGGTCGAAGCCAAGCGTTAATTTGTTCTCTTAACGTTCTTGAGTTTACCGCTCGCTCGTGCTTAACTCTCTAAGTTGTATTTGAGTCTTTACTCACTTAAGAGATGTGGTGCGTGGCGAGCGGGGGCACATGGTCGCGCGGGTTGGAACAGTTGCTTTTCAAGGCATAGAAGCTGTGCCTGTCGACGTGCAGGTGATGGTCGCGCCGGGCAAGATGGGCATGTCCATTGTCGGCTTGCCGGACAAAGCCGTGGCAGAAAGCCGGGAGCGGGTGCAAGCGGCGTTGCACGCCTCGGGCCTTTCCATGCCGACCAAACGGGTGACGGTTAATCTGGCACCTGCCGACCTGCCGAAAGAAGGGTCGCATTATGACTTGCCCATTGCTGTCGGGCTTATGGCGGCGATCGGCGCTATCCCGGCGGATGCGATCCAGTCCTATCTCGTTCTGGGTGAATTGTCGCTCGATGGTTCGATAACGCCGGTGGCAGGCGTCCTGCCTGCTGCAATCGGTGCGAACCGGGACGAGAAGGGACTCATCTGCCCTTATGTTTGTGGGCCTGAGGCAGCCTGGGCGGGTGCGGACATTGATATATTGGCTCCGCGCAGCCTGATCGCCCTTGCCAACCATTTTCGCGGCACGCAGGTTCTGACCCGGCCGGAACCATCCATGCGGATTTCCGGTGAAGCGGAACTCGACCTTGCCGATATCAAGGGGCAGGAGACCGCCAAGCGAGCGCTCGAAATCGCCGCTGCAGGCAATCACAATCTGCTGCTCGTCGGACCGCCGGGATCCGGCAAATCCATGCTTGCTCAGCGATTGCCATCCATTCTGCCTCGCCTTTCTCCGCGCGAATTGCTGGACGTATCGATGATCGCCTCGATTGCGGGTGAGCTTTCGGGTGGAAAACTGTCAGATCGCCGTCCGTTCCGCGCGCCGCATCATTCGGCGTCGATGGCGGCAATGGTCGGCGGTGGACTGCGTGCGCGTCCGGGCGAGGTATCGCTTGCGCATAACGGTGTGCTGTTTCTGGACGAGTTTCCGGAATTCTCGCCACAGGTGCTGGATTCCTTGCGTCAGCCACTCGAAACCGGCGAATGTCTCATTGCACGCGTCAATCATCGCACCAGCTATCCAGCGCGCTTTCAACTGATCGCCGCCATGAATCCCTGCCGTTGTGGTATGGCGGGCGAACCCGGTCATGTCTGCGCGCGGGGGCCCCGTTGTCAGGCCGATTATCAGGCGCGTATTTCAGGCCCGCTTCTCGACCGTATAGACTTGCGGGTGGATATGCCTGCCGTCTCTGCCTTCGATCTTATCAAGCCATCCCGGTCGGAAACGAGCGAGACGGTCGCGCAACGCGTCTCCCGCGCTCGTGCGATTCAGACCCAGCGTTATTCAGCGCTCGGTCTGGAACCGTCCCTGACCAATGCCTATTGCTCGGCCAAACTGATCGAACAGGTTGCTGAGCCGGATGCGGCAGGCCTCAAGCTTTTGCGTGACGCAAGCGAGCAGATGCGTTTTTCTGCCCGCGCTTATCATCGCATTCTGAAGGTCGCCCGGACGCTGGCCGATCTGGACGGGAGCGACAAAGTCGGTCGCATTCATTTGGCCAGCGCCATATCCTATCGCATGGGTGCGGAAAGGCTGGTTTCCGTAGCCTGAACATCTTCTACGACGTCATGTTTTCAAGCGTCTTCATCCGATCACGCGATTGCACGCGAATCTCGCCATTGTTGAGAAAGAGGCATGTATCGAACAATGTGAGATCAAGCGGGTTGGGAAGCCGAACATCCTCGATCCCTGGGCACGGCTTTGCCGCTGGATCAAAGGAACGGTCGATTTGCGATATACACAGAATGGTGAGCCTTCGCTTTGAAGCAAATGACCTGAGCGCCGCAATCTGGGTCGACAGGTCGGGCTTTTCCCGCTTCTGATCGAGAATCTGCAGATAATCGACGATCACGACGGTTCCAGCCGAAGCAGCGTCGAGTTTGGCGATCATATAATCCGCGCAGATGGCATCCGAGCAATCGAAACGGAATAGATGCCGGAAGTTATCGCGATCGACGCCGAGTGCCTTGAAGCGTCCGGCGATATCCGTCTCAGTGTATTCAAGCGAAAAGAAAAGGCCGTAATTGCCATCTCGCATGGCCTCAATCATTATATCAAGACTCAACAGGGTTTTCCCATGGCCCGGTCTGGCGCCAATCAGCACCATGCTGCCGGACTTGAGATAGCCATAGATTTCGCGAGCAGAAACGGGAGCGGATGTGTTGTTAACGAGCAGGCTCCAGCTTCTGTAACCCTCCTGCGCGGCAACGCGATCAAGCGCTTCGTGAAGTGGAATATCAGCATCATTTGCCAAACGCTTGGCAAGCCGCTTCAGGTGATAGATAGGTGACGATAACCGCATCGATAAACCTCCTGTGACGAGCTGTCATTGCAGTCCCTCCTTGTGCATGTGCCCGAACAGTTGGTTCGATGATTTCATCTTCCTGCATGAAAAATGCTTTCCCGGACGGAGGGGGGAGGCTTGGAAGCAACCAGAATCGGAGAATAACGCAAATGGTCAGTCTGCGGAACTGCTATGTAGCTTAGACAGTACGATGAGGAAATTTCAGCGTGGCGCTATCGGCTTCCAGTGATGAAGGACGGATTTGTCTTCGCATGAATAACACCAGTAATGGCCCTGAAAGGGCTGATCATACTGGCGGCTGATTGGACGTCCGGCCAGAAAGCAGAGCAGTAGCGTACCGGCACCACCGTGGCCGACAATCGCGATGTCTCCGGAGGCCGGAAATGATTTCACCGCTTCAAAACCTTCCACGATGCGTTGTTGCACATCGATGGCCCGCTCCCAGCCGTGAATACTCGCTTCGGGTGCGGAAAAGAACTGGTCGGCTACAGTCTCGTGTTGTTCGGCGGGCAGGAAGCCAGTGGTGCTTCGGTCGATCTCGTTAAAGCGGCTGTCGGTTAATAGACGGACTCTCAAAATATCCGCTAGAATTTCAGCAGCTTCAGTTGCCTTTGCTTCCGTGCTGGACCAGATCGATGTGATCGATTGCAGTTCAGGCTGGTTGGCAAAGGAGCGCATCCGTTCAATTCCGCGCTCCGACAGGTTCCACGACGGAACAGGCTTTGCGGGATCGATCACGACTTCCGGATGCGAGATAAAGTAGATTTTCTTCATACGCCCCCCAATAGCCGTATCATTGTAAACAACAGGGCGCATTTCGCGCCCTGTTGCCAACCCATTGAGTTCATATTCCGAACGTTACAAGTCCATTCTCATCGATGGCCCAGGCCGGGTTCCATGCAATTTCCCAGGCGTGATCGTCAGGATCGGCGACATAGCCGCGAAAACCACCTTGGCTCGGCGCGTCAGCCGAACGCACCAGTTTGCCACCAGCCCCAACCAACCGGTCCATCAGTGGCACGACATCCGTTTCCAGTTCCACATTATGTGCAAGAGAAAATGCGCCGAGCTGCTGGAGGCCTTTGCGGTTCATATCGGTTTCGAGCGAAGCTTTCAGGAAGGTTCCGAGAACGAAACCGTTCATCTGATAGAAGATGATTTCTTCATTCTCGAAAACAGGTGCCCAGCCGAAACCCTGCGTGTAAAAACGACGTGAGCACTCGAGGTCGGCGATACCAATTGTAATGACGGAGATTTGCTGTTTCATGACCAAGACCTTTTGTTCTCCAATACACCATTGCATCGGAGTGTAAGGTCAAGGGACTCGACGCATTTGCCGAAATGAAAACAATTGCGAAGGCCAGGACCCGCTTTGCAACGGGGATCGGGCTAACCGCACCGACCTCTCCTTTTTAGACCCGGAATGAATAGCACATTCCGGGACGTTTTCAAAAACATATGGGGAAGGTTTTGTGTCAGCGTACCGAACCGACGAGGAGGTTGTCCGGGCCTTCGATGGTGACCCAGCGACCGGTATCGTTGGCTGCTTGACGCTTCAGATAAGTATAATCGGTCTCGTTCCAGCGCATGACTTCATCGGTCAGATTGTCGAGAACGAAATCACCGCGATCCGTGCGAACGGTGAGGACTGCATGACCTTCACCGTCCGGCTTGCGAACGACAGTGATCAGAAGATCGGTGATCGGAATGCCGGCCTTCTGCAATTCACGCTGCTTCAGCAGGACGTAATCTTCGCAGTCGCCAACAGTCGTCGGGTAAGCCCAGTATTCCTCGACGCCATAGATTTCCATGTCGGTCATCGGCTTGATACGTTCATTGACCGAAAGATTGATCTCGACGATGCGCTGCCAGTTTGAATGGTCGAGCTGCAGTGCGCGGGTGTCGCGGCTGGTGATGCCGCATTCCTTGGCTTCGCGCTTGCAGAATTCATAATGTCCAATCGGCTGCGAGGTCAGCTTGCCGGTCTGCATGAAGTCGCCGGAGGCGGCTTCCGCACCAAAGCTTGCCATCAGCAGCGAAACTGCAAAACCGGCGACTGCCATAATCTTTGTGGTCGAGCGAACAACGCAAAACATACTCAACGCCCTTTGGCTCTCGCCAGTTACTCATTTGTTAACGAAACGTTAATGTCTGAAATACTCTGGAGTCAATTCAGTTCACCTTGGGGTCGCCGGACTTCTTAATTAATGGTTAACGCGGGTGGTGCCAAAAATTGCAATTATTGATTGAATTTAGCGGCTGAGCGGAACCGATCAGGCGGTAAAAATCACTCATAATTTTGCCACGGTCCGGGCGCTTGTCTTTTGCCTCGAATAAGCCAATGTTGGTGTCGACCGGATCGTAACGATCCCTTTGCAAAGGCCAAAAGATGACAGGCGCAACGACGCGCAAGGCCACGGCAGACGACATAGATGCGCTCCTGCGCATCGAGGAGCGCTGTTTCGAGACAGACCGGATTTCTCGCCGTTCATTTCGTGCCCTCATCGCACGACCAACCGCAGAAACCATTGTTGCAACAATGGACGGCACGGTCATCGGCTATGCGATGATTCTTTTCCGTCATGGCACCGCGCTTGCGCGACTTTACTCGATAGCCGTCGACCCGGAGGCCAAGGTCAAGGGCGTCGGCTCTCTTCTGTTGCAGGCGGCGGAAACGGCAGCTTACGACCACGACCGTCCGTTGCTGCGGCTGGAAGTGCGCGAGGATAATGAACGCGCCATCGCGCTTTACAAGCGGCACGGCTACCGCCCCATTGGACGCTATCTCGATTACTACGCTGACCATTCGGATGCGCTGCGTTTCGAAAAGACGGTTCGCGGTGACATTTCACCCGTCACGGCCTTTCCCTATTACGAGCAGACGACTGATTTTACCTGCGGTGCAGCCTGCCTGATGATGGTGCTTGCCCGGCACAATCGGGAGACGCAGCTCGACCCCGTGCTGGAAGTCCGCCTTTGGCGCGATGCGACGACGATTTACATGATGTCGGGGCCGGGCGGTTGTGAGCCGTTTGGGCTTGCGGTCGCTGCGCATGAGCGCGGTCTGAAAGCTTCGATCATCGTTTCCATCGAGGACATGCTTTTCCTGCAATCGGTGCGTTCGGAGGAAAAGCGCAAGGTGATGCAACTGGCGCAGACCGATTTCCGCCAGCGTACAGAAGCCTATGCAATTCCGGTGGACTATCGCGGTTTCACGCTGCACGACATTCTGGCTGCCTTGCGCCGTGGGGCGGCAGTGATCGTGCTGATCAGCGGTTATCATATGTTCGGCAAGAAAGTGCCGCACTGGGTGCTCGCCCATGGCGAAGATGGGCGGCATATTCTCATTCATGACCCCTGGGTGGAGGAAGAGCTCGGCGAAACCATTGCCGATGCTGCAAATGTCCCTGTTCCCTTCCACATTTTCGACCGCATCGCACGGTTCGGCAGTGATGGGCTCAGGGCGGCCGTTATTCTGGAAAAAAGGACGGATTGATGACGATCTGCGTCATTCTGGTAGGGCGCCTCTCGGATATCGACAATGGGGCGACGCCGCACAAGGTCATGACCACGCGTGACTATCTCGCGCATCCCGCTCTCTTCAACGGGCAGCTGCGCCCGCGCATCATCAACCTGTCGCGCTCCTACGCCTATCAAAGCCGTGGCTATTACGCTTCGCTTCTGGCTGAAGCGCGGGGGCATCGCATCATCCCCTCTGTGGAAACGATGATCGATCTGTCGGAACGGCGACTTTATGAAAACGCTATTCCCGAACTCGAAGACATGCTGAACAAGGCGCTCGGCAAGCATCCGGAAAGGGCGCCCGAAACAATTCACGTACATTTCGGTCTTGCCGATAATCCCGAATTTGAACGGTTCGGACGGCTGCTCTTCGACTGGTTTCGCGCGCCGTCGCTGGAAGTCACGGTCAAGCCCGGTGAATGGGCGCGAATCCAGAAGATCGGCTTTGCGAATATCACCAAGTTTACCAAGGCACAGAAGGAACGCTTCGAGGACGCACTTGATCGCTATACCCAGCGTGAGTGGCGCGCCGCGCGCCCAAAGGTGCCAGCGCGCTATTCCTTCGCAACGCTGTGCGATCCGAAGGAAGCTATGCCGCCCTCGACCGTTTCAACGCTGAAGCATTGGGCAAGAATCGCAGCCCGGCTTGGGGTGGAAGTGGAACCGATCGGCAAGCGCGATCTGCCGCGACTTGCCAATTATGACGCACTGTTCATCCGCGAGACGACATCGATCTCCAATCACACCTACCGTTTCGCCCGGCGGGCGCAGCAGGAAAACATGCCAGTCATCGATGATCCGATTTCCATGATCCGCTGCACCAACAAGGTTTATCTGCACGAACTGATGCAGGCGAACGACGTGGCGGTTCCGCCGACGGTGATGATTGCGGGTGAGGAGGATCTGGAGCGCGCCGCCGATATGCTCGGCTTTCCGATGGTCATCAAGATACCGGATTCGTCATTTTCGCGCGGCGTGAAGAAGGTGAAGGATTTTGCCGAACTGAAATCGCTCGCCACTTTATGGCTGGAGGACAGTGACCTCCTGCTGGCGCAGAAATACATGCCGACGAAGTTCGACTGGCGTGTTGGCGTTCTCGACGGAAAGCCGCTTTTCATCTGCCAGTACATGATGGCCAAGAACCATTGGCAGATCGTCAAGCACGATACGGGCGGCAAGCCTCTGGAAGGCGGGTTTCGTTCCTATGCGCTGGGCGATGCGCCGCCATTGGTTCTGGAAACCGGGCTACGCGCGGCACGCTGCATCGGCGACGGGCTCTATGGCGTCGATCTGAAGGAAACGGACGATGGCGTGGTGGTGATCGAGGTCAACGACAATCCCAATCTTGAACACGGGATCGAGGATGCCGCCGAAAAGGACGAGGTCTGGATCAAGCTGACCCGCTGGTTCACCGACCGGTTGGACCGGAAATAGGCATCTCACCCAAAAGTGGGAACCGATTTTGGGGCAAGGAAATGCCGAAAACAATTCGATGGAGCATTTCTAACGATCGAACTTAGATCGGAAATGCTCCATATCCAATAGTCGGACGAAATGTCGCCGAAATCAAAGCGGCGTAAAGCAGACCTTGGTGTGTCCCGCGCCGATGAAGCCAAGGCGGCCGGCGGCACCCTTCGACAGGTCGAGGACGCGTCCCTTGATGAACGGGCCGCGATCGTTGATGCGCACGACGAGTGACTTGCCGTTTCTCTGATTGGTAACCTTGACCTTGCTGCCAAGCGGCAGGGTGCGGTGTGCTGCGGTCAGGCCGGCCGGGTTCATACGTTCACCCGAAGCCGTACGGGAAGTGAGGGCGTACCAGGAGGCACCGCCGCATTGCTGTGCTGAAGCCTCGATTGCGGTGGTCGCGAGAAGACCGGTTGCCGCAACGGCGAGCATAGCCATACGGGTCTTGAAAGTCATGCCAGATCCACTAGTTGTTAACGGGGTGTCCCACAGTTGTCGCTGAGAAAGACAATCGCGAACTGGAATCTAAATGTGGCGCTGACGTGGTTTGAATGAGAACATTATGCGATAATTGAATCTATATCGCATCGGGAAAATCATCCTATACTACACGTTGTTTATTTAATCAGATAAACATAACCAAGGAATATTAGGAAAGATTCTGTTTGGTTGCTGTAATACCGTTTACGATTCGTTAGGAATCTGCGGCAGCCTTTGCTGCGCCTTGTTTTCGCGCATTGATTGCAAGAAGAACTGCTTACCCGGACGGAGGTTCGGTGCGATTGCGTTGCAATTTTTATTTGTAGAACAAGTTTTCATCCTGAGTGGCAAAGTTAAGGAAATAAGGCATTTCGGGGGCAAAGCTGCAATTTATGACTGTGTTTTACAATTCCTTACCGGTCTCAAAAAGTTATCCACAGGGGCTGAAAGGCAGTGGGATGACATTTCTTTGACCGCTGTGAACCTGCACGAAAGCGCCAGAATCCTGTTATAAGCGTCCAGATCAGACGATGGAACGCCATGCAGGACCACCCGGAAAAAGACAGGATCGAGACCGCTTCGCCAGCAATTTCGGCGGGTAAGCGGATACTCTATCTTTGCCTCGGCTTCCTTATGCTGGCACTTGGCATCATCGGTGCTTTCCTGCCGGTCATGCCAACAACGATCTTCATCATTTTTGCCGCGTGGTTCTTTGCACGATCATCGCCGAAGCTTGAGGCTCGCCTGCTTGCCGATCAGCGTTTTGGTCCTCTGGTCATAAAATGGCGCGAGCGTGGAGCCATTCCGCCACGTGCAAAGCTTTATGCCTGTCTTGGCATGACGGTCGGGTATGGCCTGTTCTGGTGGGGCGCGAAACCCGGCTGGCTGCTGGCAACATCGGTAACTGTTTTCATGCTCGGCTCGGCTGTTTACGTGCTTTCGCGTCCGAGCGAATAATGGCTTCAACCACACCAGCGATCGCGATAAGAGTGGCCAAAACCACCATGGGAGCCGCCAATGTCCTCGCCTGCCGTCAATCCGCTGATTAATCGCCTTTCCGCGCCGCCCATTCCAGCGGTACAGGCCTGGGCGCGGGATTATGACGGGTCGCGTGGTGCTCTGATTGATTTGTCGCAAGCTGTTCCCGGCTATCCTCCGCATCCAGACATGCTGCACTTTCTCGGCGAGGCAGCCGGATCGGTCGCCTATGCCGGTTACGGTTCGATTGAGGGCGAAAAGGTTCTGCGCGAAGCCTATGCTGCGCATGTCGGACAGCTCTATCGCGCGCAGATCGACGCCTCCAACGTCCATATTACGTCCGGCTGCAATCAGGCCTTTATCGCTGCCATCATGTGTGTGGCGCAAAGTGGCGATAGGGTGCTGACCACCGATCCGTTCTATTTCAACCATCGTTCATCGCTGGAAATGCTCGGCATCGCTTCAGGTTCGGTGCCCTGCCATGCCCAGAATGGTTTCATCCCAAGCGCGGAAGATGTCCGAGCTGTGCTTCGTCCGGGTATTGCGGCGCTGGCGCTTGTTTCCCCGAACAACCCAACTGGGGCGATTTATCCGGCGGGACTGTTATCGGAAATCTATGCTCTCTGCCGCGACAATGGAACATGGCTCATTCTGGACGAGACCTATCGCGATTTTATGGCCGATGCCAATGAACCGCCGCATCGGCTTTTTGACGAGGCGGACTGGCCGTCGCATCTGATCCAGCTTTACAGCTTCTCAAAATCGTTCTGCATTCCGGGGCACCGGCTTGGTGCGATTGTCGCGGGCAAGGCGATGGTCGAGAACGTTGCAAAAGTCATGGACAATCTGCAGATATGCGCAAGCCGCGCGCCACAGATCGCAGTCGCACGCGCCATTGAGCCCTTGATCGGCTGGCGTGACGATAATCGCGGCGAGATTGCAAGGCGTGCCTCTGCATTGCGGTCGGTCATGGCCAATATCGAGGGCTGGCATGTGGAGGCGGTTGGGGCCTACTTCGCCTTCGTCCGTCACCCTTATCCTGATGCCTCATCGGTCGAGGTTGCCGAGCGCCTTGCGAAGTCACTTGGCATCCTCACCTTGCCAGGCCGGTTCTTCGGTGATGGGCAAGAAGCATTTCTGCGCTTTGCCTTCGCCAACGTCGATGTTTCGGGGATTGAAGATCTCGGTGCGCGTTTGCCGCATTTCTAAGAGCATTTCCAGCAGAAGTGCGAAGCGGTTTTGCGTCGGATAATGCATACAAACAAAGAGATAGGTCGGTTCCACGATTCTGTGTTAACCGGAACCGCTCAAGCGCTGAAATCTTTGCCGGTTCAGGGACCGGCAGAACCCCACAAAATCACTGGCAAGCGGCTCTGATACAAACCTGTAACAATAGTGTCATATGAATGTAATATAGAGCGCGTAGAGGGCTAACGACGCCACATCGTCATATGTCTTTTACAACAGGAGCCGCAGCTCATGAACAAGATGATTTCCTCGACCGCAGCGATTGCCATCGCTGCTGTTATGTCGGTTTCCGCCGCTCAGGCGCGCGATCAGATTCAGGTTGCCGGTTCCTCGACCGTTCTGCCTTATGCAAAAATCGTCGCCGAAACGTTCGGCGAAACCTTTCCGAACTTCAAGACACCGGTTGTTGAATCGGGCGGTTCGGGCGCAGGCATCAAAGAATTCTGCAAGGGCGTCGGTGAAAACACCATCGATATCGCCAATGCATCGCGCGCCATGAAGGACTCGGAACTGAAGTCGTGCATCGACGCTGGCGTCAAGGATGTTCAGGAAGTACGCTTCGGCTATGACGGCATCGTCTTCGCGACCGACGCCAAGGGTCCGGATTGGAAGCTGAAGCCGGAAGATGTCTACAAGGCTCTCGCAGCCAAGCTCGTCGTCGACGGCAAGCTGGTCGACAATCCGAACACCAAGTGGAACCAGGTCAACCCGAACCTTCCGGACTGGGACATTGCTGCCTATATCCCAGGCGAAAAGCACGGCACCCGTGAAGTGTTTGAAGAAAAGGTTCTTGCCGACGGCTGCAAGCACTCCGGCGCTCTGGACGAAATCAAGAAGACCGGTCTTGACGACAAGGCTGCCGCTTCCGCCTGTATCGCAGTGCGCAAGGACGGCAAAGCTGTCGACATCGACGGCGATTATGCCGAAACGCTCGCCCGCATCGACTCCAACAAGACCGGCGTTGGTGTATTCGGCCTCTACTTCTTCGAAAACAACGCTGACAAGCTGAAGGTTGCGACCGTCAACGACATCACCCCTTCGGCTGAAACCGTCGCTTCGGGCGAATATCCGGTGTCGCGTCCGCTGTTCTTCTACGTGAAGAAGGCTCACCTTGGCGTTATCCCGGGTCTGAAGGAATATGTTGAGTTCTTCCTGAATGACCAGATGATCGGTCCTGATGGCCCGCTCGCCGAATATGGTCTGGTTCCGGCTCCGGACGCAGAACGTGAAGCACAGCGCGCCGCCTTCACCGAAGGCAAGACGCTGGCTGCGAAGTAAGTTTTAATCTGTGGAACGCGGGGATGATGAATCTCCGCGTTCTTCTCCTTTCGCGCCTTTGCACTATGACAGGCGCATCCACGTGGAACGGCATGGGTGGAAGCTGCACCTAAAACCGTCCGCATTCATCAGGGCAACCGGGGAAATTGAATGTCCTTCTTTCTGGTTCTCGTCAGTATCGTTGCAATCGGGCTGATCGGATTCTTCATAGGCCGCCAGCGTGCCGTTGCACTGGACAAGGCGCAGTCTGCTTCCGCAAAAGCCTCGCCGACCGAGAAAATGCATTCCCGCCCGCATTATCATGGCTGGTGGGTTTTCCTCGTTTCTGCATTGCCTGCGATTCTGTTTCTCGCTGTATGGGCCGTTGGAACGTCGGTCTATCTCGATCACAGCGCGACCGCCCGTCTGCCGGATGCTATCGAGGACGGCTCCTTCACCAATCGCAGCCTGCAGCTTGGCATGGTGCGTGGTCTGGCCAACGGGCTTGACCGGCTGACGCCTGCCGAACTGGAAAGCTTCCCGGCAAACTATCAGGATGCTCGCGCCGTTCTTGCATCCAAGGGCGTGGCGCTCGCGACTGAAGGCCAGGATTACATGGTGCCGATCGCGCTTTACCTGAAAAAGGCAACGGCGCTGACACACACCATCGGTTCGGCTGTTTCCTTGGTGATCGCCATCGCAGGCCTGATCTTCGGCCTTTCCACGATCAGCCGCCGCATGCGTGCACGCAACAATGTCGAGCGGATCGTTCTCTGGGGGCTGATCGCCGCATCCGGTATCGCCATTCTGACGACCGTCGGCATCATCTGCTCGATGCTGTTCCAGACGATCAGTTTCTTCCAGTCAGTCTCGCCGTGGGAGTTCTTCTTCGGCACTGTATGGGACCCGCGCTTTGCCGCCGCCGGCTCGGGTGGTGAGACAGGCCAGTTCGGTCTCATTCCGCTTCTGGCTGGTACACTTTACATCGCCCTTGTGGCCATGCTGTTCGCTGTTCCAGTCGGCTTGTTCTCGGCCATCTACATGGCAGAATATGCGTCGCCCCGAGTGCGCACGATCGTCAAGCCGGTCCTTGAGCTTCTGGCCGGTATTCCCAGCATCGTCTACGGTTTCTTCGCCCTTGTGACAGTCGGACCTTTCCTGCGCGATCTCTCGATTGCCATTGCAGGCGGTCAGGGCTTCATCATGGCGCAGAGCGTTCTGACCGCTGGTCTCGTCATGGGTGTGATGCTGATCCCCTTCGTGTCCTCGCTCTCCGATGACATCATCACAGCCGTGCCGCGGACATTGCGCGACGGTTCGCTTGGTCTTGGCGCAACCCGCTCCGAAACCGTCAAACGTGTTGTCCTTCCTGCCGCTTTGCCCGGAATTGTCGGCGCGCTTCTGATGACCGCATCCCGCGCCATCGGCGAAACCATGATCGTGGTTCTTGCCGCCGGTGTTGCGGCACGCATCAACATCAATCCTTTCGAGGCGATGACCACCATCACGGTGAAAATCGTCAACCAGCTCACCGGCGATCTGGAGTTCAACTCGCCGCAAACGCTGGTGGCCTTTGCACTCGGCATCACGCTTTTCGTCCTGACGCTGATCATGAACATCTTTGCGCTGCATATCGTGCGCAAGTACCGGGAGCAGTACGAATAATGACCGATACGACCTTCAACGCCAGTGGCGCCACGGCACAGCCAACGCGCCGCGATATCGGACTGAAACGCCGCTACGCTGCCGAACGTCGCTTCCGCTATTACGGTATTGCTGCGATCGCCATCGGCGTGTTCTTTCTGTGTGCGCTCCTCTTCTCGGTCTTTTCCAAGGGCTATACAGCCTTCTGGCAGACGACGCTTTATCTGCCGGTCAAGCTTGAAGAAAAGGTGATTGACCCGGGCAACAAGCGCGCGACCGATCCGAATGTGCTGATCACGGCCAATTATCCGCTTCTGGTGCGCAATGCATTGGCCGAAAAACTGGGTGTTGCTGCGACAGACCGTCCGGCAATGCGTGATCTGGGCCGCTTCTATTCCGACGGCGTGCGCATTCAGCTGCGCAAGATGGTGATGGACACTCCATCGCTCATCGGCACGACGCAGACCGTTCCTGTTCTGGCCGGCGCCGACATCGATTCCGCCTTCAAGGGGCAGATCGACCTTTCCGTGCCGGAGACGAGCCGCAAGGTTTCTGACCGTCAGGTGGGCTGGATGAAGATGCTTTCGGAAGAAGGCGTCATGAAGGAGGCCTTCAATACAGGTCTCTTCACCTTCGGTGCCTCCAGCCGTCCGGAAACCTCCGGTCTCGGCGTCGCGCTTGTCGGTTCGCTCTACATGATGCTGATCGTTCTCGGTCTGTCGCTGCCTATCGGCGTCGCCGCTTCGATCTATCTGGAAGAGTTCGCCAAGAAGAACCGTTTCACCGACATGATTGAGGTGAACATCAACAATCTGGCAGCGGTTCCGTCCATCGTGTTCGGTCTGCTCGGGCTTGCTGTCTTCATCAACTTCTTCGGCCTGCCGCGTTCGGCGTCACTGGTCGGTGGTCTGGTGCTGACGCTGATGACGCTTCCCACCATCATCATCGCGACCCGTGCCGCCCTTCGCGCGGTGCCGCCGTCGATCCGCGCTGCGGCCCTCGGTCTTGGTGCATCGAAAACACAGATGGTGTTCCACCACGTCCTGCCGCTTGCCGCACCCGGCATCCTGACGGGAACGATCATCGGCCTTGCCCATGCGCTTGGTGAAACCGCACCGCTTCTTCTCATCGGCATGGTGGCTTTCGTCGCCGACGTGCCGTCCACGCCAATGGATCCAGCGACGGCATTGCCTGTACAAATCTACATGTGGGCGAATGAAGCAGAACGCGCCTTTGTGGAACGCACGTCAGGCGCTATCATCGTCCTGCTTCTGTTCCTTGCCGTGATGAATATTGCAGCAATCATTCTGCGCCGCCGCTTCGAGCGCCGCTGGTAAACGGGAGTCGAAAGCTATGAACCTGATGACTGAACGATCTCTCGAGAAAGCCGTAGGAGAAAAGATGAACGCCAACGCCAATTCCATAAAGATGCGCGGCGACAAGGTTTGCGTATTTTATGGCGAGAAGCAGGCGCTGTTCGACGTCGATCTGGAAATCCAGGAAAAGATGGTCACGGCGCTGATCGGCCCTTCGGGTTGCGGCAAGTCTACCTTCCTGCGTTCGCTTAACCGCATGAACGATACGATCGAAGGCTGCAAGGTCGGTGGCAAGATCACGCTCGACAATGAAGACATCTACGATCCGAAGATCGATGTCGTCGAACTGCGCGCCCGTGTCGGCATGGTGTTCCAGAAGCCGAATCCGTTTCCGAAGTCGATTTATGAAAATGTCGCCTACGGCCCACGCATTCACGGTCTCGCCCGCACCAAGGCCGATCTTGAAGAAATCGTCGTGACGAGCTTGCAGAAGGCGAGCTTGTTCGAGGAAGTGAAGGATCGTTTGCACGATGCGGGCACCGGTCTTTCGGGCGGCCAGCAGCAACGTCTTTGCATCGCACGCGCGATTGCGGTGAGCCCGGAAGTCATTCTCATGGACGAACCGTGCTCGGCGCTCGACCCGATTGCGACCGCGAAGGTGGAGGAGCTGATCGACGAACTGCGCCAGAACTATACGATTGTGATCGTCACGCACTCCATGCAGCAGGCCGCGCGTGTTTCGCAGCGCACCGCCATGTTCCACCTCGGCAATCTGGTCGAAGTGGGTGACACGGAAACCATGTTCACCGCGCCGACCGAAAAGCGCACGCAGGACTACATTACCGGACGCTTCGGCTGATCCGGAACTGCGCTTCAACAGATAGACAGTGCGGCTTCCCCGCAATTTATATTACGAGGTCTACTATGCCGTCTCAGCATACCGTTCGCTCCTACGACGAGGAATTGAAGTTTCTCTCCCATAAGATCGCCGAAATGGGCGGACATGCGGAACGTATGGTCGAGCAGTCGGTCGCCGCTATCGTCAATGCGGACAATGCGCTCGCACAGCGCGTCATCTCCGACGATCTCATTCTCGATGCCAGCGAGCGCGAGATTGACGACAAGGCTGTGATGATTATCGCCAAGCGTCAGCCCATGGCTGTGGACCTGCGCGAGATCATCGGCTCGATCCGCATCTCTGCCGATCTGGAACGCGTGGGCGATCTGGGCAAGAATATCGCCAAACGCGTTGCCGCCGTTTCGGAATCACGCCAGCCGGTAAAGCTTTATCGCGGGCTCGAAACACTCGCCGAGCTGGCGCTGACCCAGCTCAAGGATGTTCTCGACGCCTATGCGTCGCGCTCGGTGCAGCAGATCAATGTCGTTCGCGACCGCGACGACGAGATTGATGCCATGTACACGTCACTGTTCCGCGAGCTGCTGACCTACATGATGGAAGATCCGCGCAATATTTCCGCCTGCACGCATCTTCTGTTCTGCGCAAAGAATATCGAGCGTATCGGCGATCACGCGACCAATATTGCGGAGACCGTCTACTACATCGTGACCGGCCTGCAAATGCCGGCCGAACGACCGAAGGAAGACCTGAGCCACGGTATTGTCGTGGATGAGGCGCGTAAACCCTGAACTACAGCCGACCGGACCACGGTCCGGCGGTTGAAAATGAGTGAATAGCGCGGCGGCACGCGGTCGATTGGGGGGATTGTATCCACCGCCCGCCGAATTTGGATAGGGAAATACTGGATGTCACAGGCACCCAAAATCGCTGTGGTAGAAGACGAAGAGGCGCTGAGCGTTCTTCTTCGCTATAATCTTGAGGCAGAGGGCTACCAGGTCGATACAATGCTGCGCGGCGACGAAGCCGAGATCGCCTTGCGCGAGAACGTACCGGATCTGCTCATTCTGGACTGGATGTTGCCGGGCGTATCGGGCATCGAGCTTTGCCGTCGCTTGCGCCAATGGCCGGAAACCGAACGCCTGCCCATCATCATGCTGACGGCACGTGGCGAGGAAAGCGAACGTGTTCGCGGCCTGAGCGTCGGTGCGGACGACTATGTCGTGAAGCCATTTTCGACGCCGGAACTGCTTGCGCGCGTCAAGGCGATGTTGCGCCGGTCGAATCCGAGCATTCTTTCGCACGTGCTGAAAGTGGGCGATCTGGTTCTCGACCGCCAACAGCATCGTGTCTATCGCAAGGAAAAGGAAGTTCGTCTCGGACCAACGGAATTCCGCCTGCTCGAATATTTCATGATGTCGCCCGGTCGTGTCTTCTCGCGTAGCCAGCTTCTGGATGGCGTTTGGGGACCGGATATCTATGTCGACGACCGCACGGTGGACGTCCATGTCGGACGGCTGCGCAAGGCGATCAATGTCGGTCGTGCGCTCGATCCGATCCGCACCGTTCGGGGTGCGGGTTATTCTTTCGGGTGACCGCTGCGGTCATCTCGGCGTCAGGAATTGAACTTGTCCGACCCGCCACGGTATCCGTGGCGGGTCGTTTTTGTCCAAGACCCAGCTTTGCAAGGTGCGGATCGTGCTCGCCCGATTCGCATTGCAACAACCCGAAACGGGTCTCAAAAGCATAATCTCACGCGATGTTACAAATCTGTTGTCAAAGTTGACAAAGAGCAATGGAACCGGCCTGGAAGCAGAAATTCTGCAGAAGATTTGAAACACCACGAATGTGTATGCAAAAAATGTACAAGCAAAGGCGAATTAAGGCAGCGATATGGCGTGTATTGCGAGACTTTGAATCTCGTTAAATCAATATCTTACCTGAATCGCTAATTCTTGTTAAGGAATTGTTAATATATTTAAAGGGCTTGTAGGCACATTCGCAATCTCGATTCGGAATTGTTTTAGGACTTTTCAGCGGTCTCCAGCATTGTTGGGATTTGACCCGTCGCCTTTTTTTGGCCTAAAAATTCCAAAACCTTGAATTCGATTGAGCGACTGTAGGACGTGTGATTTTGATCTTCGTCCTCTTTGACTTGCACCGCAGTCAGACGTTCGCGCGCATCGTTCCAGATGTGTTCGCCTGAATGGATGACTGGATCAGTTAAGGGTCCTAACATGAGACTGAGCCATTGACGCGCGCCGCGAAGTGGAAATTGCCCGCTCTTATCGGGCTGGTGATTGCGCCTTTCGTGGTGACCGGTTGCACGACAACCGGAACCTCGGGAAAAGCCAATTCGGAAAAGACGGCGGCAAGCCACGTCAAATCCGTCAATGGCGTGAAGACCTACACCTACACCGCACGGGACAAGAATTGCCTTGAACGTGCGATGTTCTTCGAATCCAATCGTTCGAGTTCCGACGGTCTTCTGGCTGTTGGTACGGTCGTCATGAACCGTCTCGCGTCGGGACGTTATCCGGATACGATTTGCGGTGTCGTCGGTCAGAAGAACCAGTTTGCGCCCGGTGTGCTTACCCGCCAGATGAATTCCAAGGCGCTGCCTGATGTTCAGGCCGCTGCTGACGCGGTTCTGAAGGGTGAGCGTCATCCGAAGCTCAAGAATGCCATGTTCTTCCACACGGCGGGTCTGAAGTTCCCTTACAACAATATGCATTACGTGCTCGTAGCCGGTGGAAATTCCTTCTACGAGAAGCGCAATCGCGACGGCTCGCTGCAAAATCCGGTCCCGCAGGAGCCATACAATCTGGCTATGGCCTATTCGCCACAATCGCCTTCCGTTCCACAGGATCCGTCTTATGATGTGACCTTGCCACAGACCGGTCCAGTTCCGGGAACGGAACCGACCGTTCAGGTGGCACTCGCGGAAGCGGCAAAGGCTCAAAGTGTGGAACAGAGTACTGGCGCTGGTCCGCAGGCCCGTGGCGAACGACTGGCACGCCATCGCGGTGTGGCTGCACCTCAGCAGGAACAGCATATGCAGGTGGCCTCCTACCAGCCGCAATTCGATACGACAGCCCCGCAGCCGACATCGCTTGGCTATGCTCCGGCAAGCCAGAAGCAGGCTGACGCCATTGGCGCGCTTCTTCTGTCTCAGGACCGTCCAGAAGCACCGCTATAAGAGGCGATTTTACAATCAGATAATCTGCAACGCCGGTCTGGTTCTACCTGACCGGCGTTTTGATTTTTCTGGCTGATTGTCGTCGCTTTCCGGCGAAAGTTTCAGCGATAGATCGGGCGATAGATCACCATCGGAGTGTCGTAGAAATCGACCTGATCCTGCCAGGCACGCCGGTCAGCTCTGCGATCGAGGTCCAGTCGCATGAGACAGTTGGCGAAAGCGTCAGTTTTGGCCTTGAAGCCATAGCTGCGGCAGGTCTGTTCGTCGGCCGCACGACGTTGTTCAGGTGTCATGGTCACGCAGCCCGCCAGAAGGCCGATAACGCCCAGCAAAATAAGCATTTTCTTATTCATTACTGTCTGCTTTCTCCTGCAACTGACTGCAGAATTACTATACTGCAAAGGCAGGAAAAAAGGTGGTGAAATTATGCCGTCTGATAAACTGTCGGTGATTCCATATCCAAAAAGGTCTTCCACCCATGGCTCATGAACAGCTGAACCCAGTCATCGATCCGGTGAAACTCGAACGTCTCGCGGAAGTCGCCGTTCGCGTTGGTCTGCAATTGCGCGAGGGGCAGGATCTCGTCATTACCGCGCCGGTCGTGGCCTTGCCGCTGGTTCGCCTTATCGCCAAGCATGCTTACAAGGCTGGAGCCGGACTGGTAACACCATTCTTCGCGGATGACGAAATGGCGCTTGCGCGTTACGAGAACGCATCCGACGCAAGTTTCGATCGTGCGGCGAGCTGGCTCTATGAGGGAATGGCGAAGGCCTATTCGGATGGCGCTGCCCGTTTGGCCATTGCAGCTGATAATCCGATGCTGCTCTCCAGCCAGGACCCGGCCAAGGTTTCACGCGCCAACCGGGCCAACTCGAAAGCTTATCAGCCGGCTCTCGAAAAGATTGCCGGTTTCGACATCAACTGGAACATTGTCTCCTATCCCAATCCGGCATGGGCGAAGCTTATGTTTCCGAACGAACCGGCGGACATCGCGACCCGCAAGCTGGCCGATGCGATCTTCGCGGCTTCGCGCGTCGATGTCGATGATCCGGTCGGCGCATGGGCGGCACACAATGCAGCGCTTCGCACCCGCACCCGCTTCCTGAACGGCAAGGCTTATAGCGCCCTGCATTTCAAAGGTCCGAACACCGATCTGACGGTCGGACTTGCCGACGGTCATGAATGGCACGGCGGCGCGTCTACGGCGAAGAATGGGATTACCTGCAATCCGAACATTCCGACGGAAGAAGTGTTCACCACACCTCATGCACTACGGGTCGAGGGCTATGTGACGAGCACCAAGCCTCTGTCGCATCAGGGCACATTGATCGAGGATATCGCGGTTCGCTTTGAAGGTGGACGAATTGTCGAGGCGAAGGCAAGCCGCGGTGAAGAAGTGCTCAACAAGGTGCTGGATACGGATGAAGGTGCCCGTCATCTGGGTGAGGTGGCACTGGTGCCGCATTCCTCGCCGATCTCGCAGAGCGGGCTTTTGTTCTACAACACGTTGTTCGATGAAAATGCCGCAAGCCACATCGCGCTTGGCCAGTGCTATTCCAAGTGCTTTATCGACGGCGCAAAACTGACACCGGAACAGATCAAGGCGCAGGGTGGCAATTCGAGTCTCATCCATATCGACTGGATGATTGGTTCCGGCCAGATCGACGTTGATGGCATCAATGCGGATGGAACCCGAGAGCCAGTGATGCGCAGCGGCGAATGGGCCAACTGATTATCGCGAATAGAAAAGGCCGGGAGTTCCCGGCCTTTTCATTGCATCTGCGAGGTCAGTTCTTTTCCTGAACGTGGGCCTCAAGGAACCACAATGCCTTGTCGAGACCACGGGAAGCGGCGGTAAAAATATCCGCCGTATCGTCGTCACCTGCATCATCCGCATCCTTGATCGACTTGCGCAGAAGATTGGCAACGTCGCCATAACGCTCGATCAGTGCAAGCAGATGATCGTGAACGGCATAGATGTCGGTCGGATAAGGCTTGAGCTTGCTTTCCTTGGCCACGACCTGCGTAGTGCCATAGGCCGTTCCGCCGATCTGCACGGCACGCTCCGCAATCGTGTCGACATGTTCATCAAGATCGGCGCGGAAACCATCGAGCATTTCATGAACGGCGATGAACTGCGGTCCCTTGAGGTTCCAGTGTGCCTGCTTGGTGATGAGGGCAAGATCGATTGTCGCGGCTAGATTTTCGTTGAGCAGCGCGATCATTGTCGTCTTCGTATTGGAAGGAAGATCGTTGCGGGTTGCATGCATCGACTTCTTGGACATTTTATCCTCATATCCTGTTGTTCGATCCGGCTTGGAGCGGCTGGGAGATGTCGCTCATCGTCACGGGTGGGTGTTCCAAACGCAAATGAACCCGCCAGATCATTGTAAGGCTCGATTGCTGAATGGGCCTTGTCGCCGTCAGGACAAAGCAAAAACGTTGCCGCACCCGGTTTTCAAACGCATATCGCCAAGTTTTGTTCCGCGAGAAGGGCTAAAAAACGAAACTGATCCAGCCTTTGGACAAGACTTGGCTTGTCGCGAGGTAAAATCTGATTTACCCGGTTGCGCATGAAGATACTTGCGCTTGATACTGCCGCTTCGTGGTGTTCCGTTGCTGTCTACAATGCCGACGGCGATGTCGTGCTTGCCGATGTGAGCGAAAACATCGGCAAGGGACATGCGGAAGTATTGATGGACTATATCGAACGTGCTGTGACTGAGGCGAAACTGTCGCTCCGCGATATGGATCGGGTAGCGGTCAATATCGGACCGGGATCGTTTACCGGCGTTCGTATCGGTGTCTCGGCAGCACGTGGCTTTGCATTGGCGCTCGACGTTCCTGCCATCGGCATAACGGCGTTCGAAGCGTTGGCTGCGGAAACACAGATACTGTCCCCGGAAAAGCCAATTCTGGTTCTCCTCGACGCGCATCGTGGCGAGATTTATGCGCAATCATTCGATGCAAAAGGGTTGCCGGGCGCGAAGCCGCTGGTTCTGTCGCGAGAGGGAGCGGAGGCTCTTGCTGTTTCTCAAGCGGAAAATACTGTTCTTGCGGGTTCTGCAGCCGCTGCGATCAATGACGTGCTTGGTGGCCGTTTCGAGTTGGGCCCGATAGAGCCAACCGCGAAAATCGGTATCTATGCGCGTCTGGCAAGCTTGCGCCAGCCGGGCGATGCGCCGAAGCCGCTTTACATGCGTGGGCCTGATGCGAAGCCGCAGGTCGGGTTTGCGCTGCCGCGCAAGGCTACCGGAGAATAGCCGATGATGGGCTTGCCGTTTGGGCGTTTCGGTCGCAGACAAATCTCGGTGGAGCCGCTTGGCGTACAGGACAGTCATGCGATTCAGCGTATTCATGCAGTCGCTTTCCATCACGGCTGGAGTTCCGACGATTTCAGATCGCTGATCGCACAGGATACGGTTTTCGGTTTTGTTGCCCGTGCGGAAGGCAAACCGAACGATGCCTGTGGTTTCGTGCTGGCTCGTCTGGTGGCAGGTGAGGCGGAAATCCTGACGATCGCCGTCGCGCGTGATGTGCAACGCCAGGGCGTCGGGCGCGCGCTGATGGATGCCGTGTTGCGCCATCTCTATCAGGAGCGCGCTGAAACGCTTTTTCTGGAAGTGGATGAGGCCAATGTTGCCGCCCAGACGCTTTATCGCCGTCTCGGCTTCCAAAAGGTTGGCGACAGACCCGCTTATTATGAAACCGCCAATGGGCGTTCGGCTGCGCTGATATTGCGCCGCGACCTGAGCCGTACTCCGGCAGGGCCACGATGATCGGAGCAATCCGCATCTTTCTCGTCGTCGCGGCAATGGTCGCATTGAGCCTGTCGCTTATTCCAGTTCAGTATCTGTTGCTTAAGCTGAAGAACAACTGGAAGCGGCGTCTGCCGACCTTTTTCCATCGTATTGCTGCACGCCTGTTCGGTTTTCGCATCAAGACCGTCGGCCAGATGCACGAGGGCCGACCTTTGTTACTCGTCGCCAACCATACTTCGTGGAGCGATATTATTGTTCTGTCGACGGTCGGTCAGGTCTCCTTCATCGCCAAGTCGGAAGTCAGGAAGTGGCCTGTTTTCGGTATGTTCGCCGTTTTGCAGCGCACCGTTTTCGTGGAGCGGGAACGGCGGGGCAAAACGGGTGAACAGACATCCGAAATCGCAAGGCGTCTGGTAACCGACGACGCTATGGTGCTGTTTGCGGAAGGCACGACCTCGGATGGTAATCGCGTCCTGCCGTTCAAGACCGCGCTTTTTGGTGCCGCGCATGCCGCGATCAAGGAAGCCAATGTACCCGAAGTCGTGGTTCAGCCGGTTGCCATTGCCTACACGGGCGTGCATGGCATGGCCATGGGCCGTTATTTCCGCCCGATCGCATCATGGCCGGGCGACGTCGAGCTGATGCCGCACCTGAAAGGTATCTTGCGTGAAGGTGCTATCGACGTTGAAGTGCGTTTTGGCGAGCCGGTCGTCGTAACGGCCAAGACAGACCGCAAGGCGCTGGCTCGCACAATGGAAAACCGTGTGCGCTCGCTCTTGCAAAGTGCGTTGCTGGGGCGCGAGATTCCCGAAGAGTGACAACTGCTCCATCGGGTGTTCAGCCAAGTGTTCAGATTGTCACCTTTCAAAATGGTCACAAAAGCTGTAGATAGCCGCGCATGAGCGACAATATTACCGATCTCGAGCCCACGGCAGAGCGCCCCAATGTGCGCAAGGTTTTCGTGAAAACCTATGGCTGCCAGATGAACGTCTACGATAGCCAGCGCATGGCCGACAGCCTTGCAGCGGAAGGCTATGTTGCGACCGATACGCCGGACGATGCCGATCTGGTTCTGCTCAATACGTGCCACATTCGCGAAAAAGCGTCGGAAAAGCTCTATTCCGCGCTTGGCCGTCTGCGCAAGATGAAGGATGCGCGTGAAGCGAATGGCAAGGAACTGACCATCGGTGTTGCGGGCTGCGTGGCGCAGGCCGAAGGGCAGGAAATCCTGCGCCGGGCGCCGAATGTCGATCTCGTCATCGGTCCGCAGACCTATCATCGCCTGCCCAATGCGCTTGCGCGGGTCCGCAGCGGCGAAAAGGTGGTTGAGACCGAATACGCTCTCGAAGATAAATTCGAACACCTGCCGTCTCCCAAGCGCGAGGAAACCCGCAAGCGCGGTGTTTCTGCCTTCCTCACTGTGCAGGAAGGCTGCGACAAGTTCTGTACCTTCTGCGTGGTTCCCTATACACGCGGCTCGGAAGTTTCGCGCAGCGTGAAGCAGATCGTGGCAGAGGCCGAGCGCCTTGCCGACAGCGGCGTGCGTGAACTCACCCTGCTTGGCCAGAACGTCAATGCCTGGCACGGCGCTGGTGATGATGGTCGCGAATGGGGCTTGGGCGAACTCCTGTTTCGCCTGGCGCGCATTCCGGGCATTGCCCGGCTTCGTTATACGACCAGCCATCCGCGCGACATGGACGACAGCCTGATTGCCGCCCACCGTGATCTGCGCCAGCTGATGCCCTATCTGCATCTGCCGGTACAATCCGGTTCTGACCGCATTCTCAAGGCGATGAACCGTCGTCACAAGGCGGATGAATATGTGCGTCTGATCGAACGCATCCGCGAAGTGAGGCCGGATCTGGCGCTGTCGGGCGATTTTATCGTCGGCTTCCCCGGTGAAACCGATCAGGACTTCGAAGACACGATGCAGCTGGTGCGCGCGGTCAACTACGCGCAGGCCTATTCGTTCAAATATTCGCCTCGCCCCGGCACGCCGGGTGCCGATCTCGACGATCATGTCGAGGAAGCGGTCAAGGATGAGCGTCTTCAGCGCCTTCAGGCTCTCCTGTCCGAACAGCAATATGCATTTCAGGATTCCATGATCGGTCGCGAGATGGATGTGCTGCTTGAAAAGCCGGGTCGTGTCGCAGGCCAGATGGTGGGCCGTTCGCCATGGCTCCTGCCTGTCATCATCGATGACAGCAATGACCGGGTCGGCGACATCATTCATGTGAAAATCACATCCACAGGGACCAATAGCCTTATTGCGCAAAAACTGGCCTGAAGGCATGATGATGTCGAGGCAGAAAATTTCGGCGTATTGAGTCGCTTGCCGGTAATCCTGTCGAGACTTCGATTGCAATGCGTGAACGGTTTGCGTTCACGCATAATCTGGTCTGAAAAGTCGCAACTTTTCAGGATTGTGCTTTAAGGAGATACGGTTGAGCGCTACGGAAAAGCTGAAGTCTGCCAAGCCAACCAATCAAACGCAAAAAAGCCCGACGACCGGGGCCTCGGATATGGCCCACATCGTGCTCACTTTCGACAATAACCGTCTTGCCATCGCGCTTTACGGTCAGTTCGATGAAAATCTGGCCCGTATCGAACAGAAGCTTGGCGTGGATGTCCGCTCCAAGGGAAACCAGCTTTCGATCCGGGGGGAGCCGACCGCAACCGAGCAGGCGCGGCGTGCACTCGATCATCTTTATGAATCGCTGCAGAAAGGCCATGAGCTGACGACGTCGGATGTCGACGGCGCCTTGCGCATGGCAATCGCTGCGGACGACCAGCTGACGCTGCCGACCATGGAAAACAAGGGCAAGCTCTCTGCTGCCCAGATTTCCACGCGCAAAAAGACCATCTTTGCCCGCACGCCGACGCAGGATGCCTATATGCGTGCGCTCGACCGGTCGGAGCTGGTGTTCGGCGTCGGCCCCGCAGGTACCGGCAAGACCTATCTTGCCGTCGCCCATGCGGCGATGCTGCTGGAACGCGGTCTGGTGGAGCGCATCATCCTGTCACGTCCGGCTGTCGAGGCCGGCGAACGACTGGGCTTCCTGCCGGGCGATATGAAGGAAAAGGTCGATCCCTATTTGCGCCCGCTTTACGATGCGCTTTACGACATGATGCCTGCCGAAAAGGTTGAGCGTGCCATTACGGCAGGTGTGATCGAAATCGCGCCGCTTGCCTTCATGCGCGGGCGTACTCTGGCGCATTCTGCGGTCATCCTTGATGAGGCGCAGAACACGACGTCCATGCAGATGAAGATGTTCCTGACCCGCTTGGGCGAGGGGTCGCGCATGATGGTCAATGGCGACCCGAGCCAGATCGATCTTCCGCCGGGCCAGAAATCAGGTCTCGTTGAAGCGCTTCGCGTGCTGGACGATGTCGAAGGCGTCATCAAGGTGCGCTTTACGGAGAAAGACGTTGTTCGTCATCCGCTGGTGGCGGCAATCGTCGGAGCTTACGACCGCGACGGCAAACAGCACGCGCGTTCGGAATGATCTTGCAATTGCCTATTGGAATCACGATTTAAGAAAAGCTGTCTGCCTTTTCGAACGTGTCCCCAAAAGTGGGAACCGCTCTTGGCAGGCAGCTTTCCTGTAACTGAAAGGATGATGCGGCTAGCCAGCACGGAGAGCCGCCGCAGAACGTGTCAAATAACGCGATCCATATCGATATCATGGTTGAAGCTGGCAACTGGCCGGATGAAACCGCCCTTGAAGGGCTCGTCAGAAAGTCGGTCGAGGCCGCCTGGGCCAATCTTGGCCTGAAAAGCGCGGCAAGCGAGCTGAGTGTTGTCTTCGCCGACGATGCCTTGATCCAGACCCTGAATGCAGAATGGCGCGGCAAGGACAAGCCGACCAATGTGTTGTCGTTTCCGGCGTTTCCGGTCAAGGCCGGGGCGCAGCCGGGCCCGATGCTGGGCGACATCATCATCGCGCGCGAAACTGTCGAGCGTGAGGCCCGTGAAGAGGGCAAACCGCTCGAAAACCATCTCGCTCACCTCGTCGTGCATGGCTTTTTGCACCTTTTGGGTTACGATCATGAAACCGATGCGGAAGCGGAGGTTATGGAGGGGCGCGAGCGTGAAATCCTTCATGCTCTTGCCATCCCCGACCCTTATGCTGTATCCGAATAAGACCTTAACAACGATTGACCATGGCTGATCAAACATCGCACCCCCCGTCCGCTGGCGAAAATCGCAGCGAGACTCAAGACGCCGAAGGGCAAAGTACGCAGCGGCCCGTAGTGGCCGAGAAGCGTTCCCTCTTGTCTAATATTTTCCCGTTCATGCGCTCGCGCCAATCATCTTCCCTGCGCGAAGATCTGGCCGATGCCCTTTCCAGCACGGCAAGCGAACAGGATTCAGCATTCTCGCCTGAAGAAAAGGCGATGCTGCATAACATCCTTCGCCTGCGCGAGATTCGCGTCGAAGACGTGATGATCCCGCGCGCCGATGTCGAGGCAGTGGAAATTTCCACACCGCTCTGGGAAGTGCTGGAGCTTTTCGAAAAATCCGGCCATTCGCGTATGCCGGTCTATGCCGAGACGCTGGACGATCCGCGCGGTATGATCCACATCCGTGATGTTCTCAATTACATCACCAAGCAGGCCCGCCAGAAGACCACGCGCCGTAGCAGCGCGCGCAGCAAGGCGACGGCCGAAGACAAGGCCGCCAAATTCGACATGAGCCGGATCGATCTCACCAAGACGATCGGTGAACTCAATCTCATGCGCAAGGTTCTGTTTGTGCCGCCATCCATGATGGCAAGCGGATTGATGGCGCGCATGCAGGCGACCCATATCCAGATGGCGCTGGTCATTGATGAATATGGCGGTACCGACGGTCTGGTTTCACTGGAAGACATTGTCGAAATGGTTGTCGGTGATATCGAAGACGAGCATGACGACGAAGAAATCATGATCGCCGAAGAAGCCGATGGCGTGTTCGTTGTCGATGCGCGCGCCGATCTGGAAGAGCTCGCCGCGAAAATCGGCCCATCCTTCGAAGTCGGCGAACATGGCGAGGATGTCGACACGGTCGGCGGCCTCATCTTTTCGGTCCTGGGGCGTATTCCGGTTCGCGGTGAAGTGGTGCAGGCTATTCCGGGCTATGAATTCCATGTGCTGGAAGTCGATCCGCGCCGGGTGAAGAAAGTGCGTATTGTGCCGCTTTCCGCGGCTGATCGCCGTCGCCAGCAGCGTGCTGTCGTGTCCGCCAAGCCGGGTGACCAGCCTATAGAGGCTGAAACCATAACCGACGCTCCCAAAGAGGCCTGATGATCGAAAGGCTGGCGGGGAAAATCATTCTTTCGAGCGGCTGGCGTCGAGCGTTGGCCGCTTTCCTGAGCGGTGCCTTCGCCACGCTGACCCAGCCGCCCTTCGATGGTTTTGTGGCGGGTTTCGTTTCTTTCCCCATTTTGGTCTGGTTGATTGACGGGGCCATTGCGAAAGCGAATGCCGGCCTGATTCGCCGTCTGTTGCCAGCGGCCATGGTTGGCTGGTGGTTCGGGTTTGGCTATTTCGTTTCCGGACTGTGGTGGATTGGAACGGCGCTGCTGGTTGATGCGGACCAGTTCGCCTGGGCCTTGCCGCTGGCTGTTCTGGGCCTCCCTGCATTTCTGGCTCTATTCTATGCATTTGCAGCCATGGTTGCGCGCATCTTCTGGTCGGACGGCTTGGGGCGTATCTTCGCGCTAGCGTTTGGCTTTGCGCTGGCGGAATGGCTGCGTCTTTTCCTGTTCACCGGTTTTCCGTGGAATGCGATCGGCTATGCCATCATGCCGACGCCGCTGCTGATGCAATCGGTTGCCGTGCTCGGTCTGATCGGGATGAGCGCATTGGCCGTCTTTGTCTTTGCCGCACCGGCTCTGCTGATTGGTGGGCGGTTTGCCAAGACAGGCATTGTTCTCGCCTTGTTGCTGGTGGCAGCGCATGTCGGATTCGGTGCCTGGACGCTTTCAAAAGCGCCGGCAATCGGTGAAGAAAAAGGAGCGCTCGCGGTTCGCATCGTACAGCCGTCTATCGCCCAGACCATGAAGTGGGATAATGCGGAGCGCCGGTCTATCTTCGACAAGCTGGTGTCGCTGACGGGCGAAGTGCCAGCGGAAGGCAAGCCGAAACCCGATGTGGTCATTTGGCCGGAAACGGCTGTTCCCTATATTCTCACCTCGACGCCCGAGGCTCTGTCCCGCATCGGCGAGGTTCTACAGGACGGGCAGATGCTGCTCACCGGTGCCGTTCGTGAAGAGAAGGCATCAGGGGGCGGTGAACCGCGCTATTATAATTCAATTTATACGATTGATGATCGTGGTGTGATTGTCGATGCCGCCGACAAGGTGCACCTCGTCCCCTTTGGCGAGTATCTTCCCTATGAGAGTTTTTTGCGCAGGCTTGGACTTCAGGAAGTGGTGGAGATGCCGGGCGGATTTACCGCCGGTGCGTCGCGTCGGGCGCTGAACGTCAAAGACGGCCAGACCTTTCTGCCACTGATCTGTTACGAAGCCATTTTTCCGGATGAGCTTGGATATACGGGCCAAAAAGCCAGCGCCATCATCAATGTGACAAACGACGCATGGTATGGCGATACGCCGGGTCCGTACCAGCATTTTCGCCAGGCACAGGTTCGCGCGGTGGAGCAAGGGCTCCCCCTCATTCGTGCAGCTAACAATGGTCTTTCAGCTGTCGTTGATGCTTATGGTCGAATCACCGACGGACTTGCACATGACGCTGTCGGGGTCGTTGACGCTTACCTACCGTCATCTCGTGCACCATTTTGGGGCACGCCACATGGCTCACGACAATCTCTGGTAGCGCTGTTAACCTTACTCGTGTTGAGCATGGCTTTCCGACTGCCAATCGGCAGGCGTTTTCATTGACAGACTAATATTGTTACGATGTTATGGCGCGGCGGCGACGGTTTTTGCGGAAAATCGTCAGACTACCTCCCAAAACTTATTGTTATCGCTGTTCAGATGAACAGAGCATGAATGGAAGCTCGCAGCTGCGAGGAGTGACAGTTGTATGATTGAGAATAAAAAGAAGCCCAACCCAATTGACGTGCATGTCGGCAGCCGCATCCGTCTTCGCCGTAACATGCTGGGCCTCAGTCAGGAAAAACTTGGCGAAAGCCTTGGAATTACGTTTCAGCAGATCCAGAAATACGAGAAAGGCACCAACCGCGTCGGTGCAAGCCGCCTTCAGGCGATCTCGGCAATTCTCAATGTCCCGGTTTCCTTCTTTTTTGAAGACGCACCAGGTTCTTCGAACCAGGCCGGTTTTGCGGAAGACAATGAAGCAACCTATGTGGTCGATTTCCTGAATTCCAACGAAGGTGTTCAGCTGACCCGCGCCTTCACGAAAATTTCAGATCCGAAAGTGCGCCGCAAGATCATCGATCTCGTGAAGTCGCTCGCTGCAGACGCTGACTGATTTCATATCTCGAAAAGTGCAGTAAGCGCGGGACATGGACATGTCCCGCCGGTTTTTGCGATTTACAGTGCCTGAACAGGCAGAAAATGCCATCTGGAATGAATTTTCCCGCTGATGCGCTGTCGCAACAAGAATATGCATTGACGGTTTAATCCCAACTTCGCTAACACATTACCGTGCCCGGAACGCTGAAAGCCTGTTCCGGGCGCTACTGTGTTTCCATGGCGGAGATATTCTCCGTTGGATTTTCAAGAGGGGTTACCCGTGTCGCGCAGTTCTTATCTCTTCACCAGCGAATCTGTGTCCGAAGGACATCCGGACAAGGTTTGCGACCGCATCTCCGATGAAATCGTGGACATGATCTATAAGGAAGCGCGCCGCACCGGCGTGGATCCCTGGTCTGTCCGTGTTGCCTGCGAAACGCTTGCCACCACCAATCGGGTGGTCATTGCCGGCGAAGTGCGCGTGCCGGATACGTTCCTGAAGAAGAATAAGGACGGCACTGTCGCCCATGATGCTGCAGGGCATCCGCTGATTAATCCTTCGCGTTTCCGCTCGGCAGCCCGCAAGGCGATCCGGGAAATCGGTTACGAGCAGAACGGTTTCAACTGGAAGACGGTGAAGATCGACGTGCTTCTGCATCCGCAGTCCGCCGATATCGCGCAAGGCGTGGACAACGCCGCCGATCGTCAGGGCGAAGAAGGTGCAGGCGATCAGGGCATCATGTTCGGTTATGCCTGCCGCGAAACCCCCGACCTCATGCCGGCCCCGATCTATTATTCGCACAAGATTCTCGAAAAGCTCTCCGAAGCCCGTCACAAGGGCGAAGGCGACGCAGGCAAACTCGGCCCCGACGCCAAGAGCCAGGTCACAGTGCGCTACGAGAATGGCAAGGCCGCTGAGGTCACGCAGATCGTTCTGTCCACGCAGCATCTGGATGCAAGCTGGGATTCGAAAAAGGTTCGTTCGGTTGTCGAACCCTATATCCGTGATGCGCTCGGCGAGCTTCCGATCGCAGCCACTTGCAACTGGTACATCAATCCGACCGGCAAGTTCGTCATCGGCGGACCGGACGGCGATGCTGGTCTGACTGGCCGCAAGATCATCGTGGATACCTATGGCGGCGCCGCTCCGCATGGCGGCGGTGCATTTTCGGGCAAGGACACGACCAAGGTGGATCGCTCTGCCGCCTATGCCGCGCGCTATCTCGCCAAGAACGTCGTTGCTGCCGGTCTTGCCGACCGCTGCACGATCCAGCTTTCCTATGCCATCGGTGTGGCACAGCCGCTTTCGGTCTATGTCGATCTGCATGGCACGGGCAAGGTAGCCGAATCTGCGGTTGAGGAAGCGCTTCGCGAGGTCATGGACCTGTCGCCGACCGGTATCCGCAAGCATCTCGACCTCAACAAGCCGATCTATGCCAAGACCTCGTCTTACGGTCATTTCGGCCGCAAGCCGGGCCGTGACGGTTCTTTCTCCTGGGAGAAGACGGACCTGACCAAGGCTCTGAAAGCCGCGGTAGCGTAACTTTCCTGACGGAAAGTTGCATCGCAAGCCGCTTGGCGTTATGTGTCCCGACGATTTTCGAGGAGCGCGGTCTTGGATCGCGCTCTTCTGTTATTGGAGCGCATCCCGAAAAGTGTGAAACGGTTTTCGGGCTAGATGCGCGTCAAAACGAATAAATAGAACACCGATATGATGCCGACGGATAAAATATGACCGAAGAATCTCATCCTCTGCGCGGTGCCGGAAATTTCTTCGGCCGTCGCCACGGCAAGCCATTGCGAAGCCACCAGAAGAACCTGTTCGAGGATCTTCTGCCGCGCCTCAAGGTCAACGTCGAAAGCCCGGCGCCACAGGATCTGCGCACGCTCTTTGAAGCGAAGGTCGATGCAGTTCGTCTGGAAATCGGTTTTGGCGGCGGTGAGCACCTGCACCATGAGACAGGCCGTTATCCGCAAACGGGTTTCATTGGCGTCGAGCCTTTCATCAACGGCATGGCCAAGATGCTGGCGGCATTGGATGGCGAACCTCGATCGAACCTGCGTCTCTACGACGAGGATGCGACGGCGGTTCTGGACTGGCTGCCCGACGCCTCCTTGTCGGGTATCGATCTCTTCTATCCCGACCCATGGCACAAGCGTCGCCACTGGAAGCGCCGTTTTGTCAGCGATGCCAATCTCGACCGCTTCGCCCGTGTCCTGAAACCCGGCGCGAAATTCCGGTTTGCTTCCGACATTGAACATTATGTCAACTGGACGCTCCAGCATTGTCGCCGTCATCCTGCATTCGACTGGCAGGCAGAAGGCCCGTCCGACTGGAACGACGCCTATGAAGGCTGGCCTGGCACGCGCTATGAGGCAAAGGCTTTTCGCGAAGGACGCCGTGCAGCCTATCTGACCTTCACCCGTCGTTGAAGCTACCAGCAGTGAACGGAATGAATCGAACAGCAGAAGCGGTCTTGAAAAAATCCGCTTCCGCTGGTATATAAGTCTCAAATTCTTGGTCGTTTGAACAAGAGTGGGTCCACCCGGTCCCGCTCTTTTTTGTTACTTACGGCTAACTTGAAGGGGCTTTCCGGCCTTTTGAAAGGTTTTTAGGTTGACGGAACAGGTTCAGGAAAACGAAGCAGAAACGCTCGCAGCAGGCGCGGATGAACGCATCATTCGCGAGACGGGTATTGATGCGAAAGTGGCTTCCATCATCGAGCCCGTCATCAATACGCTGGGCTTTCGGTTGGTACGCGTGCGCCTTTCGGGGCTCAATGGCCAGACCTTGCAGATCATGGCCGAACGTCCCGATGGCACGATGACGGTCGATGATTGCGAACTGGTCAGCCGTACGGTTGCCCCGGTTCTCGACGTGGAAGATCCCATCAGTGGACAATACCATCTGGAGATTTCGTCTCCCGGTATCGACCGCCCGCTGGTTCGCAAGTCGGACTTTGCCGATTGGGCCGGTCACATCGCAAAGGTGGAAACCTCCGTCGTGCACGAAGGCCGCAAGAAATTCCGCGGCCGCATCGTCCTGGGGGATGCGGAATCGGTCGTGATCGAAAGCGACCAGATTTCCTACGGCAGCGAACCTGTCGTGCGCATTCCATTCGATCTGATTTCTGATGCACGCCTCGTGCTGACCGATGACCTGATCCGCGATGCGCTCCGCAAGGACAAGGCCCTGCGCGAAGGCCGCATTCCCGGTGACGACCTCGGTAGCGAAGAAGCGGGCGAGCAGTCCGATGAAACCGCATCGGGCGAAGCTGAAGATAAAGAATAAGTTTCTGGCGTCCGGCATCTAGAGGAGCCGGGTGCGACACCAAGGAGAGTCCAATGGCAGTCAGTGCTAACAGGCTGGAGCTTCTGCAGATCGCCGATGCGGTCGCACGCGAGAAGTCGATCGACCGCGAGATCGTTCTTGCGGCCATGGCCGATGCGATCCAGAAGGCGGCGCGTTCGCGTTACGGCCAGGAAAGCAACATCCGCGCGGACATCAATGCGAAGTCCGGCGAGATCAAGCTGCAGCGTCTGCTCGAAGTCGTCGAGCATGTCGAGGATTACGCGACGCAGATTTCGCTCTTCACCGCGCGCGATCGCAACCCGGACGCACAGGTCGGCGACTTCATCGCCGATCAGCTGCCGCCGATGGATTTCGGCCGTATTGCTGCCCAGTCGGCAAAGCAGGTCATCGTGCAGAAAGTGCGCGAAGCCGAGCGTGACCGCCAGTATGACGAATACAAGGATCGCGTTGGTGAGATCGTCAACGGCACCGTCAAGCGCGTCGAATATGGCAATGTGATTGTCGATCTCGGTCGTGGCGAAGCCATCGTGCGCCGCGATGAGCTGATCCCGCGTGAAGCTTTCCGTTATGGTGACCGCATCCGCGCCTATGTCTACGACGTGCGCCGCGAACAGCGCGGCCCGCAGATTTTCCTGTCGCGTACCCATCCGTCCTTCATGGCGAAGCTCTTCACCATGGAAGTGCCGGAAATCTATGACGGCATCATCGAAATCAAGTCGGTTGCCCGCGATCCGGGTTCCCGCGCCAAGATTGCGGTCGTGTCGCGTGATGCGTCCATCGATCCGGTCGGCGCCTGCGTCGGTATGCGTGGCTCCCGCGTTCAGGCCGTTGTGGGCGAACTGCAGGGTGAAAAGATCGACATCATTCCGTGGTCGCCGGACGCTGCTTCCTTCATCGTCAACGCGCTTCAGCCAGCTGAAGTTGCCAAGGTTGTTCTCGATGAAGATGCTGAACGTATTGAAGTTGTCGTTCCGAATGACCAACTATCACTTGCAATCGGTCGTCGCGGTCAGAACGTGCGCCTTGCTTCCCAGCTCACCGGCTGGGACATTGACATCCTGACGGAAGACGAAGAATCCGAACGTCGCCAGAAGGAATTCACCGAGCGTTCGACGCTCTTCATGGATGCCCTCAACGTTGACGAGATGGTTGGTCAGGTTCTGGCCTCCGAAGGTTTCGCATCTGTTGAAGAACTGGCCTATGTCGAGCCGGGCGAAATCGCTTCCATCGATGGTTTCGATGAGGATACGGCTGGCGAAATCCAGGAACGTGCTCGCGAATATCTGGATCGTATCGAGAGCGAACAGGATGATCGCCGCAAGGAACTGGGCGTCGAAGACGAACTGCGCGAACTGCCGGGTATCACCACGGCAATGCTCGTGGCTGTCGGTGAAGACGGCGTCAAGACGATGGAAGACTTTGCCGGCTATGCCGTCGATGATCTGGTCGGCTGGCGTGAACGCAAGGACGGTGAAACCGTCGCTCATAGCGGTATCTTCTCTTCCTTCGATGTTTCGCGCGTCGATGCGGAACAGATGGTCCTGACTGCGCGTTTGAAGGCAGGATGGATCACGGAAGAAGAACTGGTATCGGCTCAGGAAGAAGAAGCCGAAGTCGGTGAAGAGGAAGCTGCTTCCTAAGAAGCGGCCGGAATAAAAAGAGCCGCATGGCTTCTTACGTCTGGTGTAATTCAGGCGTAAGCTATGCGGCTCTTGCAATTCATCCCTGAAAAATGGTCGTCATTCATTCGAATTGATTGGCCAGTTCAGGTTTCGGACATGTTCCGGGTTGTGGTGGGGCTTATGCTCTGGTACAGCGCCCGCGTTACGTCCGACGTGCGGGCAGACCGCAATATGGCAAGACTGGAGTTCGCGTGGAGCAGGATATGAATGACAGAACCTGTATCGTCACGCGCGAAAGCGGTTCTGCCGATGATCTGATCCGTTTTGTGGCCGGTCCCGACGGTTCCGTGGTGCCGGACTTGAAAAGAACTCTGCCGGGCAGGGGGTGCTGGGTCAAGGCCGAGCGCCGTCTGGTGGATGAAGCAGTCAAGCGCAAGCTTTTTGCGCGGGCGCTGAAGGAAGGTGTAACGCCGCAGGCGGATCTTGGCGCGCTGGTGGACCAGTTGCTGACGAAATCTGCCCTTGGCAGCCTCGCGTTGGCTCGCAAGGCCGGAGCTGTGGTATCTGGCTCGACCAAGGTGGATCAGGCGATCCGCACCGGGACAGCCGCCATGGTGTTGCACGCAAAGGAAGCCGCCGCCGACGGCGTACGCAAGCTCGATCAGGCTCGCCGTGCCGTGGTGCATCTGGATGGTCCGGAAATCCCTTCTTTCACTCTTTTTACGGGGGAAGAAATGGATTTGGCATTTGGGGGCGGAAATGTGATACATGCAGCCGTACTTGAAGGAAAGGCGGCGGCCGGGTTCGTAAAGCGGGCGCTTATGTTGCATCGCTATCGCGGTGAAAGCGCATCGGACCCGGATTAGAGCGCAATTTTGGAGGGGCCTGGCAGACCCCGGATCGGATTGCGCGTTGAGGCGGATGACTGGAGTTTTATCCAACATGACCCGGTCACGTTGGATAAAGCTCGAGTAGAGCGGCCGGAGCCGCGAAGGAAACGGAAACGTAATGAGCGATAAAACGAACGACGACAAGACGCTGAGCGTTAATACGAAGAAGACGCTGACCATGAAGCGGCCGGGCGTCGAGCAGAGCACCGTGCGCCAGAATTTCAGCCACGGCCGCACGAAGGCTGTCGTCGTTGAAACGAAAAAGCGCAAATTCTCGCGGCCTGACGAGAAGCCGGAAGTCGAGGCAGCGGCGCCGAAGCCAGCAGCTCCGGCACCTGCTGCTCCCGCGCCTGCGGCATCTACTCCTGCACCGGCACAAGCCGCGCAGCCTGCACAAGCCGCGCCGGTAGTGCGTGCGCCAGCACCAGCCGCCCCGGCACCGAAGCCAGCAGCCCCTGCTGCTCCGGTAACGAAGCCGCATGTCGCACAGCAGCGCCCGGCACAGCAGCGTCCCGGCGGCCAGCAGGCACAGCGTCCGCGCCCGTCCGACCGCTCCGGCATGGTGTTGAACACGCTGTCGCGCTCCGAAATGGATGCACGTCGCCGTGCGCTCGAAGAAGCGCAGGTCCGTGAAGTTGAGGAACGCGCACGCGCTGTCGAGGAAGCCAAGCGTCGCGCCGAGGAAGATGCCCGCCGCGCCAAGGAGCGTGAAGAATCTGCCCGTCGTCAGGCGGAAGAGGAAGCTCGCCTCAAGGCCGAGGCCGATGCCCGCCGCAAGGCCGAGGAAGAGGCTGCCAAGCGTATGCCGCAGCCGGAAGCCCGTACCGAGCGTCGCGACGATGCGCGCCCGGCACCGCAGGGCAATCGCCCGCAGCAGGCCGGTCGTCCTCAGGGCAATCGTCCGCCGCAAGGTGGCCGTCCGCAGCAGGGTGGTCCGCGCCCGGCTGCGCCAAGCCTTGCCGACGCTGCCCCAATCCCGGGCAAGCCGCTTCCGCAGAGCCAGCTTCGCAAGACTGTCGCATCTGACGATGACGACCGTCGTGGCGGTGGCCTGACTGCTGCCCGTCGCGGTGCTCCGGCCAAGCCGGAAGTTCGCGCGCCAAAAGTGGTCAAGACCGAAGATGATCGCCGTCGTGGCAAGCTGACCATCTCCAGCAATCTTGAGGATGAAGGTCGTTCGCGTTCGCTTTCGGCGATGCGTCGTCGTCAGGAAAAGTTCAAGCGTTCGCAGATGCAGGAAACACGCGAAAAGATTTCGCGTGAAGTGACCATTCCTGAAACCATTACGCTTCAGGAACTTGCGCAGCGCATGACCGAACGTTCGGTCGATATCATCAAGTACCTGATGAAGCAGGGCCAGATGATGAAGCCGGGCGACGTGATCGATGCCGATATGGCGCAGCTCATTGCTGAAGAATTCGGCCATACCGTCAAGCGCGTTGCGGAATCGGACGTTGAAGAAGGCATCTTCGGTGTTGCCGACAACGAGGCTGCGCTGGTTTCCCGTCCTCCGGTCGTGACCATTATGGGTCACGTCGATCACGGCAAGACCTCGCTGCTTGATGCGATCCGTCACGCCAATGTTGTTTCGGGCGAAGCCGGTGGCATCACCCAGCATATCGGTGCTTATCAGGTCGAGCAGAACGGCCAGAAGATCACCTTCATCGATACGCCGGGCCACGCTGCCTTTACTGCAATGCGTGCCCGTGGTGCGCAGGCGACCGACATTGCCATCCTCGTGGTGGCTGCCGATGACAGCGTGATGCCTCAGACGATTGAATCGATCAACCATGCCAAGGCGGCAGGTGTTCCGATCATCGTGGCGATCAACAAGATCGACAAGCCGGCTGCCGATCCGCAGAAGGTTCGTACTGCTCTGTTGCAGCATGACGTCTTTGTGGAATCGATGGGCGGTGAAGTTCTCGACGTCGAAGTGTCGGCCAAGAACAAGCTCAACCTCGACAAACTGCTTGAAGCAATTCTGTTGCAGGCTGAAATTCTTGATCTCAAGGCTGATCCGTCGCGTACGGCTGAAGGCGTTGTCGTCGAAGCCCAGCTCGATCGTGGCCGTGGTTCGGTTGCAACCGTTCTGGTTCAGACGGGTACGCTGCATCCGGGTGACATCCTCGTCGCCGGTAGCGAATGGGGCCGCGTGCGCGCACTGGTCAACGACCGTGGCGAGCATGTGAAGGAAGCCGGTCCTGCGATGCCGGTGGAAGTCCTCGGCCTTCAGGGCACGCCGCAGGCCGGTGACCGCTTTGCCGTGGTTGCCAACGAAGCCAAGGCGCGCGAAATTGCCGAGTACCGTCAGCGTCTGGCACGCGACAAGGCCGTTGCTCGCCAGTCCGGTGCGCGTGGTTCGCTCGAGCAGATGATGAACCAGCTCCAGGTGTCGGGCACGAAGGAATTCCCACTCGTCATCAAGGGCGACGTGCAGGGTTCTATCGAAGCCATCACCAATGCGCTGGACAAGCTCGGCACCGACGAAGTGCGTGCACGTATCGTGCATTCGGGCGCCGGTGGTATCACGGAAAGCGACGTGTCGCTGGCCGAAGCCTCCAACGCTGCGATCATCGGCTTCAACGTCCGCGCCAACAAGCAGGCACGTGACGCAGCTGATCAGCAGGGCATCGAAATCCGCTACTACAACATCATCTATGATTTGATCGATGACGTTAAGGCAGCGATGTCGGGTCTCCTGTCGCCGGAACGCCGCGAAACCTTCCTCGGCAATGCCGAGATTCTCGAAGTCTTCAACATCACCAAGGTCGGCAAGGTTGCCGGTTGCCGTGTCACCGAAGGCAAGGTCGAGCGTGGTGCAGGCGTCCGCCTCATCCGCGACAACGTGGTTATTCACGAAGGTAAGCTCAAGACGCTCAAGCGTTTCAAGGACGAAGTGTCGGAAGTTCCGGCCGGTCAGGAATGCGGTATGGCGTTCGAGAACTACGACGACATTCGCGCAGGCGACGTTATCGAAGCCTTCCGAGTCGAACACGTTTCGCGCACACTTTAAGTACTATCCCGCCGGGCTGCCGAGAGGTGGCCCGGCTTTTCATTATCCGGTCCAGAGGGTCTGACTCCCAGCTGGATTGTGGTAAGTTGCGTATTATTACGCCTGCCAATTTGTAGTCATGTTGTCGGACAGTCCTTCGCGGCTGGATGCCGATTGGCGGCTGTTTATCGAGGATATAGCCATGGCACGTTCTCCAGATCCAAAAGGCTCAGGCGGCCTTTCCCAGCGCCAGCTTCGCGTGGGCGAGCAGGTGCGCCACGCATTGGCGCAGGTGCTTCAACGCGGTGAAATTCGCGACGATCTTATCGCCCACACCGTGATTTCCGTCTCGGAAGTGCGGATGTCGCCCGATCTCAAGATTGCGACCTGTTTCATCACCCCGCTTGGTAACGCCGACACGCAAGCGGTTATCAAGGCGCTGGCTGCAAACGCAAAGTTCATTCGTGGTCGCATGGCGCCAAGCCTCAGCCAGATGAAATACATGCCGGAATTCCGCTTCCGGGCCGATACGAGCTTTGACAATTTTTCCAAGATCGATGCGCTGCTCCGCTCGCCGGAAGTCGCCCGCGATCTTGGGCATGACGATGAAGAAGACCGGGAGGCAGACAAGGCTTCCCGCAATGGAGACGAATAAAGCATGGCAAGACGGGGCAAGAAAAAAGGTCGTCCGATATCCGGCTGGGTTATTTTCGATAAGCCGAAAGGGATGGGATCGACCGAGGCGGTCTCGAAGATCAAGTGGCTGTTCAACGCCGAAAAAGCCGGTCATGCCGGTACGCTTGATCCGCTTGCTTCCGGCATGTTGCCCATAGCGCTGGGTGAGGCCACCAAAACCGTGCCTTATGTCATGGATGGAACCAAGATCTACCGTTTCACGGTAAGCTGGGGCGAGGAACGCTCAACGGACGATCTGGAAGGTGTTGCCACCAAGACCTCGGATAATCGCCCGTCGCGCGCCGATGTCGAGGCATTGCTGCCGAACTACACCGGTGTCATTTCGCAGGTTCCACCGCAGTTTTCCGCCATCAAGATCGATGGCGAGCGCGCTTACGATCTTGCCCGCGAAGGCGAGACGGTCGAGATACCTTCCCGTGAAGTCGAGATTGACCGTCTGGAGATCGTTGGTATTCCGGATGCTGATCGCACCGAGTTCGAGGTCGAATGCTCCAAGGGCACCTATGTGCGCTCTCTCGCACGCGATATGGGCCGGGATCTCGGTTGCTACGGACACATTTCAGAGCTGCGCCGCATCGAAGTTGCGCCGTTCACGGAAGAAGACGCTGTAACACTGGCAGAACTTGAACAGGCTTGGCCGCCGCTTCCGCCCAAGGATGAGGATGGCAATGTCGTCGAACCCGCTCCGCGTCGCGACTTTTCGGCGATTGATGCATTGGTCATCGATACGGGAGCTGCTCTCGATTGTCTGCCGCAGGTGCCGCTTACCGACGATCAGGCGCAACGCGTGCGTCTTGGCAATCCGGTGATCCTGCGCGGACGCGATGCGCCTCTGGAAGCAGACGAAGCCTGTGTCACGACACGCGGAAAACTGCTCGCCATCGGTTACATCGAGCATGGACAGTTCAAACCGAAGCGCGTTTTCACAACGGGCTGACGTTTCGTCAGAAGATCGCGATAAGGCGGCAAATTGAATTGAGACTGGCGTTCCCGCCAATTTTGCACTATATGCCCCTTCATCGATCATGCGTAAAAGCATGTCAGATCGTGTAAATGGCCCGCGCTGGACGACATCCCGGCCCGGGCGTCTGGTTTTCCTCTCATCTAGAAAGGGTGTTACGATGTCGATTACTGCTGAGCGCAAGCAAGCACTTATCAAGGAATACGCCACCAAGGAAGGCGACACCGGTTCTCCTGAAGTACAGGTTGCCGTTCTTTCCGAGCGTATCGCCAACCTCACCGAACACTTCAAGGGCCACAAGAATGACAATCATTCGCGTCGCGGCCTCCTGAAGCTGGTTTCGCAGCGTCGTCGCCTTCTTGACTACGTCAAGGGCATCGACCAGGCACGTTACCAGGCGCTGATCGGCCGTCTCGGCCTGCGCCGCTAACGGTAAAATCGGGCGACGTCTCAAAACGTCGCCCATTTGATTTATTCGGCATTTTGTCGTGCGGATAGCCGCTTACAGATAAAATGCGACACTTGAGCATGTCTCCCAAAAGTGGGAACCGGTTTTGGGACAAAGACATGCGTAAAACCAAACAGATAGAGCGGAAGCGCGAACATATGTGAGTGCATCCGCTCTATCGGGCGAATGCCCGCTGGCATGAAACGACGCACCGGGTGCATTCCGTCATGCCGATGAAGAGCCAAAAGGCTCATGACCTGGACCAGTCATGGGGCAGGATTGCAGGCAGTTCGTGTCAGAGGATATTCGGGAGCGAATGTTCTGACACATAACGAACTTCCCGTTGTCTTGCCCGTGGCCCGTCCGCCAACCGAGGCGATGCCTTCAGGCGCTTTTGCGCGGCATCACCACATGAGGACAAGATATGTTCAATACCCATAAAGTAGAAATCGAATGGGGCGGTCGTCCGCTTACGCTCGAAACCGGCAAGATCGCACGTCAGGCTGACGGTGCAGTTCTCGCAACCTATGGCGAAACCGTTGTCTTGGCGACTGTCGTTTCTGCCAAGGAGCCGAAGCCGGGCCAGGATTTCTTCCCGCTCACTGTCAACTATCAGGAAAAGACCTATGCCGCTGGCAAGATCCCTGGTGGTTACTTCAAGCGTGAAGGCCGTCCGAGCGAAAACGAAACCCTCGTTTCGCGTCTGATCGACCGTCCGATCCGCCCGCTCTTCGTTGATGGCTACAAGAATGACACGCAGGTTGTTCTAACTGTTGTTCAGCACGACCTCGAAAACAACCCCGACGTTCTGTCGATGGTTGCAGCTTCCGCAGCACTGACCATTTCCGGCGTTCCTTTCATGGGTCCGATCGGCGGCGCGCGCGTTGGCTACATCAACGGCGAATACGTCCTGAACCCGAATATCGACGAAATGCCGGAATCGAAGCTCGATCTGGTTGTTGCCGGTACTGCCGACGCAGTGCTGATGGTCGAATCGGAAGCGCAGGAACTTTCCGAAGAGGTCATGCTCGGCGCCGTTGTTTTCGGCCAGAAGGGCTTCCAGCCGGTAATCGACGCGATCATCAAGCTCGCTGAAGTTGCTGCCAAGGAACCACGTGATTTCCAGCCGGAAGATCTGTCGGATCTCGAAGCCAAGGTGCTCGCCGTTATCGAAAACGACCTGCGCGACGCTTACAAGATCACCGAAAAGCAGGCCCGTTACGTTGCTGTTGACGCTGCAAAAGCCAAGGCGAAGGCTCACTTCTTCCCGGAAGGCGTTGAAGAGCCGGAAATGTCGCCTGAGCAGTTCGCGACCATTTTCAAGCATCTGCAGGCCAAGATTGTTCGCTGGAACATTCTGGACACCGGCAGCCGCATTGACGGCCGCGATCTGAAGACCGTTCGTGCAATCGTTTCGGAAGTTGGCCTTCTGCCGCGCACCCACGGTTCGGCGCTGTTCACCCGTGGCGAAACGCAGGCCATCGTTGTTGCCACGCTCGGCACCGGCGAAGACGAGCAGATGATCGATGCCCTGACCGGCACCTACAAAGAATCCTTCATGCTGCATTACAACTTCCCGCCATACTCGGTCGGTGAAACCGGTCGTATGGGTTCGCCAGGCCGTCGTGAAGTTGGTCATGGCAAGCTCGCATGGCGCGCCATCCACCCGATGCTGCCTGCTGCCGACCAGTTCCCTTACACGATCCGTTCGGTTTCCGAGATCACCGAATCCAACGGTTCGTCCTCGATGGCGACTGTTTGCGGCACCTCGCTGGCTCTGATGGACGCAGGCGTTCCGCTCGCACGTCCGGTTGCCGGTATCGCCATGGGCCTGATCAAGGAAGGCGACCGTTATGCTGTCCTGTCCGACATCCTCGGCGACGAAGATCACCTCGGCGACATGGACTTCAAGGTAGCCGGTACTGACAACGGCATCACCGCACTTCAGATGGACATCAAGATCGACGGTATCACCGAAGAGATCATGAAGGTCGCTCTGGAGCAGGCCAAGGGCGGTCGCGTCCACATTCTCGGCGAAATGGCGAAGGCTCTGTCCACGTCGCGTGACGAACTCGGCGAATTCGCTCCGCGCATCGAAGTGATGAACATTCCGACCGACAAGATCCGTGACGTTATCGGTTCGGGCGGCAAGGTTATCCGCGAAATCGTGGAAAAGACCGGCGCCAAGATCAACATCGAAGACGACGGTACGGTGAAGATCGCTTCGTCGAACGGCAAGGAAATCGCAGCCGCCAAGAAGTGGATCCACTCGATTGTTGCCGAACCGGAAGTTGGCGAAATCTACGAAGGTACGGTCGTCAAGACCGCTGACTTTGGCGCTTTCGTAAACTTCTTTGGTCCACGCGATGGTCTGGTTCACATTTCGCAGCTGGCTTCCGACCGCGTTGCCAAGACCACTGACGTGGTCAAGGAAGGCCAGAAGGTCTGGGTCAAGCTCATGGGCTTTGACGAACGTGGCAAGGTTCGCCTGTCGATGAAGGTTGTCGATCAGGAAACCGGCAAGGAAGTTGTTGCTGAAAAGAAGGCAGAAGCCGACGCTGAATAAGCGTTTCTGCTACTGTAAATCAATCGAAAGCGCGCTCTTGTGGCGCGCTTTTTTGTTGCATGGGAATCAATTCAAGACCATGGATGAGTCATGATTACACCGGCACAACAGACACTCTTTCTCCCCTTCGATCAGGACATTCTGGATATGCCCGAAGAGGGGCAATCCTTTCTTGCGTGTGGTCTTTCTGCGGATCGGCGTCTTGAGGACGAATGGAAACAGGCGCTGACCTTCCTGCAGCCTTGGCGCCCCGATTGGCTGGTGCTGGAAAAGGAGGGCTTCAAGACAGTTCCCAGATTGGGCGAGGAGAAGCGTTTTTCCGGCGGGCTACTGCTGCTCGGAAAACATCGCGGGCGCAATGAGGCGTGGTTTGCGGAGCTCCTGGCGCGTGTTGAGCCCGGTGGGTGGATTGCCGTGTCAGGCGACAAGAAGCTCGGCATTGACAGTTTTCGAAAATGGGCCAGCAATATCGCCGAGATCAGCGACCGCATGTCGAAGAACCATGCCGTGGCGTTCTGGTTCGGACGACCAGCCGACCTCACCGATGAATTCATCGCGGCTCTGAAGCCGCTTGCGACCGATATTGACGATGTGTTCCGCACAGAACCCGGCATGTTCTCGCACGGTGTTATCGATAAGGGTTCGGCGCTGCTCGTGCCGCATATGGAAAAGATTGTTTTTGGTAACGTCGCCGATCTTGGCGCCGGTTGGGGCTATCTTGCGGCGCAATGCTTGAAGTTTGCGGATCGCATCAAGTCTATCGATCTCTATGAAGCCGATTATGAGGCGCTGGAAGCGGCGCGCGGCAATCTGGAGCGGCTTGGTGCATCAGTGCCGATCAGCTTCAACTGGTTCGATGTGACGAGTGAAAAGATGGCAGGCATCTACGACACCGTGATTATGAACCCACCGTTCCATGAGGGGCGGGTGACGGATGTTTCGCTTGGTCAGGCGTTCATTGCCGCTGCCGCGTCACGCCTGAAGCCGGGCGGGCGTCTGCTTATGGTCGCAAACCGGCAATTGCCTTATGAGACGACGCTCAAAGGACTGTTCAAGAATGTGACTCTTCTCGAAGAGGCGAACGGTTTCAAAATCTTCGATGCGAAGAAATAAGTAAAAAGGCCGCCCAGAAGGCGGCCTTTTATAAGATGGCTTGGCTTATTCACCGCGCTCCGCGTCAGAGCTTTTCAGCTCTTCAAGCGTCGGCATGGAGACGATGTTGTAGCCGGAATCCACATAATGGACTTCACCGGTGACACCGCTCGAGAGATCAGACAGCAGATAGACCGCCGATTTGCCGACATCATCGATGTCGACGGTACGGCGCAGCGGCGAGTTACGGCGCTGATAGCTGAAGATTGCGCGGGCGTCGCCAATACCGGCACCGGCAAGCGTACGCACCGGACCGGCCGAAATGGCGTTGACGCGGATGCCCTGCGGGCCGTAATCGGCAGCAAGATAACGCACCATGGCTTCAAGCGCGGCCTTGGCAACGCCCATGACGTTATAGTTCGGGATGGTGCGCGTGGAACCGCCATAGGTCAGCGTCAGGATCGAGCCGCCGTCCTTCATGAGTTTTTCAGCGCGCTGTGCCATTTCCGTGAAGGAGTAGGCGGAAATCACCATTGTGCGGCTGAAATTTTCGCGCGTGGTGACGTCTGCGTAGCGACCCTTCAGTTCGGTCTTGTCGGAGAAGCCGATGGCGTGAACGATGAAATCGAGCTTGCCCCACTTCTTTTCGACTTCGGCAAAGACCGCATCGACCGACTCGATATCTTCAACATCGCAAGGCAGTACGAAATCGGAGCCGACCTGTTCGGCCAGCGGCTTTACGCGCTTGCCGAGTGCATCACCTTGATAGGTGAAGGCTAGTTCGGCGCCCTGTGCTGCGAGTTGCTTTGAAATTCCCCAAGCGAGTGAGTGATTATTCGCGACCCCCATGATGAGGCCGCGTTTGCCTTTCATCAAACCTTCCATATTTTCCCTCTCCCTCAGCCCTGATAGCGCTGGAAAACCAGCGTCGCATTGGTGCCGCCAAATCCGAAGGAGTTGGAGAGCACGGTATTGAGCTGAGCGTTGTCAATGCGCTTGCGAACGATAGGCATGTCCGCGAAGGCAGGGTCCAGTTCTTCGATATGTGCGCTTTCGCAAATGAAATTATTGTGCATCATCAGAAGCGAGTAGATCGCTTCCTGCACACCGGTTGCACCGAGCGAGTGGCCGGTCAGCGACTTGGTCGCAGCAATCGGTGGGCAGGCGTCGCCTGAGCCGAAGACCTGACGGATCGCATCGATTTCCGGGGCGTCGCCAGCTGGCGTCGAGGTGGCGTGTGGATTGATATAGTCGATTTTGCCCTCGACGGTCGAAAGGGCCATCTTCATGCAGCGGATCGCGCCTTCGCCGGACGGGGCGACCATGTCGTAACCGTCGGACGTCGCGCCATAGCCGACGATTTCGCCGTAAATCTTGGCGCCGCGGGCCAGTGCGGTTTCGAGGTCTTCCAGCACCAGCACGCCAGCACCGCCAGCAATGACGAAGCCGTCGCGATTCTTGTCATAGGCACGCGATGCAGTGGATGGCGTGTCGTTATACTTGCTCGACATGGCGCCCATGGCGTCGAACAGGACCGAAAGCGTCCAGTCGAGGTCTTCGCAGCCGCCTGCGAACATGCGGTCCTGCTTGCCATACTGGATCATTTCGAACGCATTGCCGATGCAATGGTTGGAAGTCGCGCAGGCCGAAGAAATCGAATAGTTGATGCCCTTGATCTTGAAGAAGGTCGCAAGCGTCGCGGAAGCCGTCGAGCTCATGGCTTTTGGCACGGCAAACGGGCCGACGCGCTTTGGGCCTTTTTCGCGGGTGATGTCGGCAGAATCGACGATGGTGCGGGTCGATGGACCGCCGGAACCCATGATGATGCCGGTGCGGTCGTTGGAGACCTCCTCTTCGGAAAGCCCCGCATCCGCAATGGCCTGATCCATCGCAATATGGTTCCAGGCCGTGCCACGGCCATGGAAGCGCATCGCGCGACGATCGACCAGTGCTTCGACGTCGATATTCGGAGCGCCGTGCACCTGACAACGGAAGCCAAGCTCGGCATATTCCTCAGCGCGGGAGATGCCGGACTTTGCTTCACGCAGCGAAGCCGTGACCTCTTCGGTGTTGTTACCAATCGAGGATACGATCCCCATACCCGTTACGACCACACGCCGCATCGCGTTCTCCTTTACACCTGATCCGTGAGCGACGTGTCCGTCTCGCGGTTACATAGGTGCGATCTTCGCATGTTTTGAGCGCGGCCGCATGAAAACTGTTCACTTTTTTGCAGTCGCGCTCGTGGATGATGGTGATTGAGGTGCCTTACTGGCCCTCGCTGTCCTTCGACAGGCCGACGCGCAGGTCAGACGCCCGGTAGATGGTTTCGCCATCGGCTTTCAGCCAGCCGTCAGCCGTGCCGAGCACAAGGCGGCCACGCATGACGCGCTTGAAATCGATGCCATATTCGAGAAGCTTGGTATGCGGACGCACCATGCCCTTGAACTTCACTTCACCGGTGGAGAGAGCCATGCCGCGACCCGGCTCGCCGAGCCAGCCGAGGAAGAAACCGGTCAGCTGCCACATGCCATCAAGACCGAGGCAGCCCGGCATGATCGGATTGCCCATGAAATGACACGGGAAATACCAGTCATCGGGGCGCACATCATACTCGGCGCGGATATAGCCCTTGTCGAACTCACCACCGGTTTCGGAAATATCGGTGATGCGATGGACCATCAGCATCGGAGGCAGGGGAAGCTGAGCATTGCCGGGGCCGAACATCTCGCCGCGTGCGCAGGCCAGGAGTTCTTCATACCCATAGCTTGATTTCTGTTCTGCCATTACGCCTCCCTTGAGGTTCATTCTGTATCGACCGGCAATCCGGCCCGGTTGTAGGTTTCACCGGAACATCCCTACCACAGACTGTTTCCGGCAGTAAAATCATGCATTGAGTTATTTGGGGGTTTATCCGAAAAACCGGCCAATTCCCAAGCCTATTGATACTTATTTCGCAACGGCATATATCAATGTCAGTATGCAATGGGCAACAGCCCGTTTGACGATTGATGATTTTGCAACAAGCTTGTGACGGAACCAACGGTGAATATGCAGTCTTCACATACCCACTCGACGGTCTCGATGGAAGAGCAGCTCCGCCGCGCGGGCCTGCGTCCGACGCGGCAGCGCGTTGCGCTTGCGAGCCTGATCTTCGCCCAGGGCGATCGCCATCTGTCTGCAGAAGACCTGCACGAAGAGGCCGTGATGGCCGACGTGCCGGTGTCTCTGGCGACGGTCTACAACACGCTGCACCAGTTCACGGAAGCCGGTATGCTGCGTATCATCGCGGTTGAAGGCTCGAAGACCTATTTCGATACGAATATCTCGGATCACCAGCATTTCTTCCTCGAAGGGGAAAATGTCGTGTTCGATATTCCACACGGCGAAAGAGGCCAGCCTACGGTTGCCAACATGCCGGATGCGCCGCATGGCATGGAAATCGTGAACGTGGATATTATCGTTCGCCTGCGCCGCAAGAGCCAGTAACGAGCGCTCCTTTTAGTTGGACATGAAAAGAAAGCGGCCATGGCCGCTTTTTTGTTGCCTATTGGACCGTATGGGGCTGAAAAGGGATAAAGTTCTGCACCCCCGGCTGAATCGCCTCCCAAGCCTGGCCGGAGCACATTCGAAGGAGATATCATGCGTAAGCTACTTGTCGCCGCGACCATTCTCGCCGTGTTCACCGCTGGCAGCGCCTTTGCAAAGACCATCCGGATCGGAGTGACGCCGGGGCCGCACGCCCAGATCATGGAAAAGGTGAAGGAAGTCGCCGAGAAGAACGGTCTTGAAATCGATATTCAGGAATTCTCGGATTATGTCATCCCGAACATGGCGCTTGCGGATGGCGCACTGGAAGCCAACTCCTTCCAGCATAAGCCCTATCTCGACAATCAGGTTGCCGATCGCGGCTTCGACATTGTGAGCGTTGCCGAGACGGTCAACTTTCCGATGGGGCTGTATTCAAAGAAGCTGAAGAATATTTCGGAGTTGGCCGACGGCGCGACAATTGCGATCCCCAATGATCCGACCAATGGTGGTCGCGCTTTGCTGGTTCTTGCTGAAAACGGCATCATCAAAATCGACCCGGCCAAGGGGCTGAAGGTCAGTACCCTCGATATCGTTGAAAACCCGAAGAACCTCAAATTCGTTGAACTCGATGCGGCACAGCTTCCGCGTTCGATGGAAGACGTCGATGCGGCCGTCATCAACACCAACTATGCCATGGAAGCTGGCTTGAACCCGGCAACCGATCCGCTGGTGCGGGAAGGCGAGAAAGCGCCTTACGTCAATATTCTCGTCGTTCGCACCACCGATAAGGATGCCGACTGGGTGAAAACCCTGATCTCATCCTACCACAGCGATGAAGTGAAGGAATTCATCGCCACGACGTTCAAGGGATCGGTGGCACCTGCCTGGTGATATTCCGAGGTGGAGGCGGGGCGATTTTTCGCCCCGCTCGCTTATCAGCCTTTCAGTTCCATCCGGATGTTGCGAAAGGGAAGGCCTTCATCGTCTTCCGATCGCTGACTGGTTATCTTGAAGCCGAGACGGCTGTAGAAACGACATGCCCGCTCATTGTCGGCATAAACTTCAAGCGATAGCTCGCCTTTCAATGCCAATGCATGGCGGATCAGAATTCGCCCTGTTCCGCAGCCTTGAACGTCAGGATCGACAAACAGCCCGCCGATAAAACTATCGAGCAGGCCGATAAAGCCAATCGGCCTGTCATTGATCGTGGCAACCCATGTTTCTGCCTTCTCGAGATAGACGTCTTCGATGAGTTTGCGCTGGTCTTGAAGCCGATCTCCTCCGAGAAAGGAATGGGCCTCCAGGGAGGCGCGATACCAGATGGACGACAGGGATGGCTTGTCCGACGCCTGATAGGCGCGGATTATCACGTCATGATTTTTCATGGTCTTCCAGAGTTTTGAGTATGCACAAGAGTTCCGCCGTACGGGCGGGTTCAAATCCGTTAAAACGGTCGCGATGAACGTCTGCGCATAAAACTCCTTTGAAACTCAATTCAGAGCGCACTTCGATCTGATTGAATGAGATCGACGCTCTGATCGCAGTATCGGTTCGTGTCTGGCGAAGTCAAGCTTGCCCGGTTCTCTTATCCCACTCCGTGAGACCGAAGTCAGTCGAAGACTTCGCCCGGATAAACACCCCACAGGTCAGATTGCTTGATCCAGCCGCGTACGCCGCCCATGTCCACCCGACACCATTGACCGGTGCACTCACGCACGGTGCCGACTACACCCGGTTCGATTTCGGCAGCAAGTCCCGATGTGTCGGCGGCATCGCGGCGCATATTGATCATCGAACCCTGATTGTTCTTGAGCCAGGGGGCTGTGATGGCAGTTCGCTTTCCGGAAAGCAGCGACTGGTAGACCCAGCCTTCCGTGCCGTCCGCATCGCGGATACGACGCCAGTTGTCATATTCCTGGATGATCTCGACGGGCAGTCCCGCCTTCATGAAAAGCCATGAAACCGCATAGTCGCGCCCCGGACCGATGCGCAGATTGACGCGTGCGGGTTTAAGGCTGACGAAACGTGGCACGGGAAGTCCGCTTGCGCCGACAGTCGTGCCCGCGGGCTCTGCGGCCCGTGCGGCATGCCTGTGTGAAGCGCCAAGCGGCGCCAGAATGAGAAAAAATGCCAGAAAGCCAAGCATGGCTATCCAAAAGCGTTGCGAAAGTACTCTGTACAAACTGCGACCTCTCGCCGTCCTGTCACGACAGCACGGTAGTAGCTTCAGCAGTTTAAGGGGGCTGCGAGGCGACGTTGCCGTCCTGTTTTCAGATCGCACATCCGTCTGTATGGAACAGATCGAAAGCGACCTAATTGTTTGATTTTAAATGTATCTTTTCAGAAAATCGATGTGGATTTTCCAAGAGACACCTGAAGTTTCCGGTTTTTCTTTGTCTTTGCCGCTTCGCCTTGATAGAGATGTTCAGCCGAAGCAATATCCCATATTGCACCGCCTTGGTTAAGGAGGTCTCAACATGAAGCTTCGGTTAACGCATTTTCGGGAAAAGTGGGAGTCGGTTTTCCGCTGGAAATGTGCAGGAAATTTCTTGGAGCGTGCCCCGCCAGTTGGTTACAATACGGGCTGTTCCGGGGGCTTTGCTCAACGATGGGGTGGAGATGTCGAACAAGAAGAAACCGCTGGTCGTTCTTACGCGAAAATTGCCGGACCCAGTGGAAACCCGAATGCGGGAACTGTTTGATGCGCGTCTGAATATAGACGACCACCGCATGAATCAGCCGGAAATCATCGCTGCGATGAAGGAAGCGGACGTTCTGGTGCCTTGCATCACAGATGTCATCGATGCAGCTGCGATCGAACAGGCGGGTCCCAATCTCAAGCTCATCGCAAATTTCGGTAATGGCGTGGATAATATCGACGTCGCGGCCGCCGCAAAGCGTGGAATCACCGTCACCAATACGCCGAATGTCCTGACCGAAGACACGGCGGATATGACCCTGGCACTTTTGCTTTCCGTGCCTAGACGTTTGGTGGAAGGTGCCAATGTGCTGGGCGAGCGCCACGGACAATGGCCAGGCTGGTCTCCGACCTGGATGCTCGGACGGCGCATCTGGGGCAAGCGCCTCGGGATTGTCGGCATGGGACGCATCGGCACGGCTGTCGCCCGCCGCGCCAAGGCTTTCGGGCTTTCCATTCACTATCACAACCGCAAGCGCGTCAACCCTGAAGTCGAGGAAGAACTGGAAGCGACCTATTGGGATAGCCTCGACCAGATGCTGGCCCGGATGGATATCATCTCGGTCAACTGCCCTTCGACGCCTGCCACATTCCATCTGCTGTCCGCACGCCGCATCGCGCTGATGCAACCGACTGCCTATATGGTCAACACAGCACGCGGCCAGATCATTGACGAGAATGCCCTGATCGAGCTGATCGAACAAGGCAAGCTTGCCGGGGCGGGGCTGGATGTTTTCGAGAACGAGCCGGCGGTCAATCCGCGGCTGCTGGCGCTTGCCGAAAAGGGCAAGGTCGTCCTGCTGCCGCATATGGGATCGGCCACCATGGAAGGTCGCATCGATATGGGCGACAAGGTCATCATCAATATCAAGGCTTTTGTCGACGGGCACCGCCCGCCCGATCGCGTATTGCCGAACCGGGTTTAATTTTTCCGGCTCGCGGTCTTCGTTTCTTCGGCGTTTTTGCCGTCAATGAAACGAAGCACCGTATGCGCATAGAGACGCGGATTTTCGACCGGGACGCCGTGCCCGGCATCAGGCAGAATGATCAATTCAGCACCCGGTATCTGACTGGCGATGAACTCCGTATGTTCGCGTGTGATGGCCGTGTCGCGGTCTCCGATCACAATCGCCGTGCGCACGCTGATGCCGGACAAGTCCTCGTCCGTAAAGTTCGGCTCGTTCGCCCACAGCGCGTGGATTTCCTTGTCGATGCTCTCATAGTGGCGCAGTTCCGGTATCGGTTTTCCTTCGGCGCGGGCCTCGGCATAACCGGTATTGCCGTCAGGCGTGACGTTTGCCGCCTGCGCAAACAGGCTTGTCAGCCGTTCAGGATAGCGCATGGCGATGTCGAGGCCGATAATGCCGCCATCGCTCCAGCCGACTAGATCGACCTTGTCGATGTGGAGAAAGTCGAGCAGCGCCACATAGTCGTCGGCCATCAGTCCATAGGTGATCGGATCATCGGTGCGGGTGGAGCGTCCCTGTCCGCGACTGTCGGCAACGATTACGGTGTGGTCGCGCGCAAGGATCGGAAGTTGTGCATCCCATACATGCTGGTCGGACAGGCCGCCGGGAATAAGCAGGATTGGCGAGCCTTCGCCGACGATCCGGTAATACATTTCGATGCCGTTGACTTCTGCAAAGGCGGCAGGCGACGCGGGAATGGTCATGCGTGCAATTCTCTCAGGTGAAACGGTGGATGGAAAAGACAAAACAAAGCCGATCAGCAAAGCGGCTATCGTCAATGTGGTCTTTCCCTTCATGGATCCCCGGTCTCATTTTCAGGGTCTGCGGATAAGCGTCGGCAGATCGTAGAGATAGGCAATGCGCTTGATGGCGTCCTGCAGCGGTTCCAGCGTGACGGTCATCGTATGACCGCTCGCATGGATCAGCATGTCAGGCGAGGCACAGATGGCGACATGGCCCTTCCAGAAAACCAGATCGCCGCGCTTCAAATTCGAATAGGTCGCATCGGGTTCGATGATTTCGCCGAGCGTATCCTGCTGCATGTCGGAATCGCGCAGAACCTTGCGGCCTGTCACCCACATGCACAATTGCACAAGGCCGGAGCAGTCGATGCCGAAGCCTGATGTGCCGCCCCACAGATAAGGCGTATGAAGAAGGGTTTCGGCGACCGCCACATAGTCGGCTGCATGTTCACCGACTGGCGCAAGGTGGCTTGCGATCAGCGCCTCGCCGCTTTCCAGCAGTGCATATTTCGTACCGCGCGTTTCGGCTGCGCCGACGATGCGCACGCGAGAGCCGAGCGACAGTGCCTTGGTGTGCGGGAAACGCAGATCAGAGCCGGGATAGACGAAAGTACGCGGCACAATGACCAGATGTGTTTCGGCGCCAGCAGTCTGCTCCAGCGCGGCAGAGGAGACATAACCCGTATAGCCGTCGCGTTCTGCCTGGACCCACGACCAGCCGTCCATTTCCTCGAAGACACGAACGGGATCGCCGAAAATCATCTGTGTCTGCGGACCGCTATCCATACGCGGTTCAGCGCGCAGATCGACAACGGATGCGGAAACCTGCATTGGTGCTCCGGCGGTAAAACGCGCCGCTTCCACCTGACCGGTCAGCCGTTCGTCGGCGAGGTCGGGGCGATAAGCGTTGAGGCGGCGGTCGAGCATGGTCAAAGTGGTAACTCCCTGGCTTTGGCGATCACCAGATCGCCCAGTCTTTCAACATAAAGTGCACCGGCGACCGTCCTCTTTACTAGCACATTTCGCCGGTCTTTTTCATCACGATGCCGGGAGACGAGTTCAAGCGCTCCCATCGTGTCGAGCGCGCGGGTAATCACCGGCTTGGTGACATTCAGTTTTGCTGCAAGTCCCCGCACAGTATGCGGCGGGGGCTCCAGATAGATGGTCAGGAGAATGGCTGCCTGTCGCGTGGTGAGATCGGGCATCTCATCACGTACCTGTTCCAGCGACAGGGTTCTCAGCAATGTCAGCGCCTGCAACGGCTTCAGCTCAATCGGCATCCGGTTCCACCCAAATGGGGATTGTTTCGGAACCGTTTTATTCAATCCGTTTTCGGCGTTGCAGGCAAGTGGATTCAGCGCGCCGGGTAACGCTCCTTCAAAAGTTGGTAAAGAGCGCGAATGGCTTGCGCTTCGCCGCCGACCGGGGAAGCGGGTTTTTCGACCGGCACCCAACCGAAAATGTCGAAATGCGCCCATGCTTGAGCTTTTTCGACAAATTTGCTGAGGAAGAGCGCAGCCGTGACCGATCCGGCAAAGCCGTCGGTGGTGACATTGTTGATGTCGGCGATCCGTGAGGACAGTTTCTGCGCATAGGGCTTCCAGAGCGGCATGCGCCATAGCGGGTCTGCTGTGGAATCCGCGCTTTGCGCGATGGAAGCAGCAAGTCCGTCATCATGCGTGTAGAATGGCGGCAGGTCGGGACCGAGCGCGACACGTGCCGCGCCCGTCAGCGTTGCCATGTCGATCAGGAGTGCAGGTTCTTCCTCGTCGGCAAGCGCAAGCGCGTCGGCAAGAACCAGTCGGCCTTCGGCATCGGTATTGCCGATTTCGACGGTTAAGCCCTTGCGGCTTTGCAACACGTCACCCGGACGGAAGGCATTACCGGCAATCGAATTCTCTACCGCCGGGATCAATACACGCAGCCGCACCGGCAGTTGCGCGTCCATGATCATGGAGGCGAGGCCCAGCACATTGGCGGCTCCGCCCATGTCCTTCTTCATCAGCAACATGCCGCTTGCCGGTTTGATGTCGAGGCCGCCGGTATCGAAACAGACGCCCTTGCCAACCAGCGTGATTTTCGGGTCGCTTGCCTTGCCCCAGCTAAGATCGATCAGGCGTGGCGCAATAGCGCCAGCACGACCGACCGCATGGATCATCGGAAAATTCTTCTCCAGAAGCGCATCGCCTTCAGTAACGGCAATATCGGCTTTGTACTTGGACGCCAGTTCACGGGCCGCATTTTCGAGAGCATCTGGTCCCATATCGTTGGTCGGCGTGTTGATGAGATCGCGCACCAGCATAACCGCAGCGGCGATGCGGCGGATTTCCGCTTCGTCCACGCCATCGGGCAGAGCGAGGCGGATCGCCTTGCCATTGGCCCTGCGATAACGCGTGAAACTATAAGCGCCCATCAGGAAGCCGAGAACGGCAAGGGCCGCCTCATCGACCGCGCCTTCGATATGCCAGTCTCCTTCCGGAAGGTTGCGCGCCAGCTTTCCGGCCAGAAGCTGCGACTGGCTGCCCTTTTCCTCGCTGCCTGTTCCGAAAAGCGCACCCGACACCGATCCGCCTGCGCCGGGGAGGACGAGCACACGTCCGGCTTCGCCGTCAAACCCGTTGGCCCCGGCCCATGCAATTGCATCGGCGGGAAGACCGGCGGTTTCCAGTCCGCCTTTCGGCGTAAACCAGATCGGACGGCTTTGTTCGGATTTTTGGGAAAGAAGTTCGACAGACATGATGCTCTTTCTGACCAGTAAGCGATGTCCGGCAAAAGCGCTGGGATTTTGTCGGAAGTTCATAAAACAAACAGATACCGCGCCTCCCGAAAAGTGTGAAACGGTTTTCGGATAAGATGCGCGCTAAAACAAACAGATAGCGTGATTATTGCCGCGCGGAAACAGAAACCGCAATCGCTATATTAACCAATCGTTAGGGTTAACAGATTATTGATCTAGCAGGAATTGGGCTTGAGGGTGAAAACCAGAGACTAAAGCATGTTGGATGCGCGACACGCTTTAGCAGGAGAGGCGGGATGCTGAATATCGTTCGAAAAGACGTTATCGCAACACGTCTTGGTTTCGCCTGCATTCTTTCAGCATTGGTTCTTTCCGGCTGCACATCCGTCGACCGAACCACGACCGGTTCGGTCCGCCGTGCGGCGACGGTCGCCACTTTCGATCACATGAACGACGCGCAGCTTGCTGCGATGGCCGGGCGGCTCGGGGCGCAATACGAGCGCAATCCGAAGGACCGTCAGACGGCGCTCAACTACGCCAATGTGCTGGCGCGCCTTGGCCGCAACGATCAGGCGCTTGCCGTCATGCGGGCGCTTGCCATTGTCTATCCGAAAGATCAGGCTGTTCTTTCGGCTTATGGCAAGGCGCTTGCGGGTGCAGGCCAGTTTGAAGGCGCACTTGATGCCGTTCGTCGCGCACAGAACCCGGCCTATCCCGACTGGAAACTGGTTTCCGCAGAAGGCGCCATTCTCGACCAGATGGGCAGGAAGGAAGAAGCGCGCGCGACTTATCAGAAGGCGCTGCAGCTTCAGCCGAATGAACCGTCGATCATCTCCAATATGGGGATGTCCTATCTTCTGGCAGGCGATGCACGAACTGCCGAAACCTATTTCAAGCAGGCCGCTGCCGCTCCGGGCGCCGACAGCCGCGTGCGTCAGAACCTCGCGCTGTCAGTCGGTTTGCAAGGCCGCTTTCAGGAGGCGGAAGCGATTGCCGCGCGCGAGATTTCTCCGCAACAGGCCAAGGCCAATACGGATTATCTCCGTTCCATGCTGGCCCAGCAGAACTCCTGGAACATGCTCAAGGACAAGCCGAAGGGCTGAGGCCTCTCTTAGTTTTCGTCATGTCTGAATGAACGGTTGTCAGTTGCCGCCAAACAATCCGCCCTGCGCCGAAATCTGGATGAAGGCCGGGCCGAGGATGACGATAAAGAGTACCGGCAGGAAGAAAACGATCATCGGCACGGTCAGCTTTGGCGGCAGGGCCGCAGCCTTCTTTTCAGCGTCCAGCAGACGTAAATCGCGGCTTTCCTGAGAAAGCGTGCGAAGCGCCTGCGCCACCGGGGTGCCGTAACGCTCGGCTTGAATCAGTGCCTGCGTTACGGACTTCACCGGATCCAGCCCCGTGCGATTGGCGAGGTTTTCATAGGCCTGACGGCGCTCCGGCAGGAAGGAAAGCTCGGCATTGGTCAGCATCAGTTCTTCGGCAAGCTCGACGGATTGAATACCGATTTCATCGGCCACCCGGCGAAAGGCAGCTTCCGTGGACATGCCCGATTCGACGCAGATGAGCATCAGGTCGAGCGCGTCCGGCCATGCGCGACGGATGGATTGCTTGCGCTTGGTTGCCCTGTTGGAGACGTAGAGGTTCGGCGCATAGAAACCGGCATAGCCCGCGAAAATGCAGACGAGCAAACGAACGAAGAAGGTTTGATCGGCAAGCACACCGAGCATGAAAATGTAGATGGCGGCAATCAACATGGCGCCGAAAGGCAGCACAAAGCGCAGAAACAGAAAGATGTTGAGAGGGTTTTGTCCCCGGAAGCCTGCTTGTCTGAGCGAAGCGATCGTCTTTTCGTCGGCAAGCGCGCGCTTGAGATCAAGCCTTTCGACGAATTCGCGGATGCCCTGTTTCTGCTGATGCCGCAGGCTGTTGCGGCGGTCGCTTTCTGCTGCAAGACGGGCACGCTCCCGTGAGCGAATGGCTTCGCGCTCGGTGGCGACCGATTTCATGCGTGATTTGAGTGCGCTGCCGCTCAGAACCGGCATGAGGATCGTTACTACAGTTGCAAAAACCGCAACCGTGATCAAAGCGCCGATGAGAAACTGCGGGTCGGTCAATTTTTGTGTGAGGAGAGAAAACATGTCCGGTGCCTCACATATCGAAATTGATCATATTCTTCATGATGAAGATGCCGGTCAGCATCAAAACGGCTGCAATGCCCAGGAGCATATGGCCGGTGGACGACGTGAAAAGCAGCGTCATATATTGCGGGCTCGTCAGATAGACGAGAACCATAACGATGAAAGGCAGCGCGCCGATGATCGCAGCCGAAGCCTTGGCTTCCATGGAAAGCGCATCGACTTTGGCCTTCATCTTCTTCCGGTCGCGCAGAACCTTTGAAAGATTATTGAGCGCTTCCGAGAGATTGCCGCCTGCCTGTGCCTGTATCTGGATGACGATGGCGAAGAAGTTGGTTTCCGGGCAGGGCATGGAATCGGGCATCTTGCCGACCGCTTCAGGGATTGAAAGGCCGATCTGCTGTGCCTCGACCACCTTCTTGAACTCGCTCTTGACCGGTTCAACTGCCTCACTCGCAATAAGTCTCAGACCGTCATTAAGCGGCAGTCCTGCCCGGGTTGCGCGCACAATGACATCAAGCGCGTTGGGAAATTCTTCAAGGAATTTCTTCAGCCGACGTTTGCGCTTCTGCAGCACGAACCAGCGCGGCAAACCGAAAAAACCGGCAATTGCGATACCTGGCAGGAAAAGCAGCGGCGCGCCGAAAATCAGTGCGATGAATGTTGCGAGAAACGCCGCCACGCCGGAATAGATGTAGAATTTCTGCAAAGTGAGGCTCAGCCCCGCCTGCGCCAGAAGAATGCGCAGGGGCGGATATTTCTGGTTCTTCTCGCGCTGCTTCTGCCGCGCTTCCAGATCCTTGATATTATCCTGCAACTGCTTGCGGCGCTTTTGGATGTCGGCGTTTCTGTCGCGTTCGCTACGCGTTATCGCCCGTTCTGAACCGCTGTTGCGCACGGTTTCAAAGCGCCGTGCTGCGTGGTCCTTCTTGCCGAGCTTTTCATAAAAGAGCGCATAGAACAGAGCCGCGCAGGCGACAACGGCGAGCACGATGAACATCACAATGCTGGCACCGGATCCTGTCATGTGTTTGCCCTTTCCATGCTGTCGAGCACAGAAGCAAGGCGGTTATCCTCATTATAATAGCGGGCGCGTTCCCAGAAGGCAGGTCGCCCGATGCCGGTCGAACTATGGTTGCCAAGAATACGGCCAGAGGCATCTTCTCCCTTGATATCGTAGAGAACGAGATCCTGAGTGGTGATGACGTCGCCTTCCAGCCCCACCACTTCGGTGATGTGGGTAATGCGGCGTGTGCCGTCGCGCAGACGTGCGGCCTGAATGATGATATCGACAGAACCGACGATGATCTCGCGCACGGTCTTTTGTGGCAGCACATAGCCGCCCATGGCGATCATGGCTTCCATACGGTTGAGGCATTCACGCGGACTGTTGGCATGGATCGTGCCCATCGAACCGTCGTGGCCGGTGTTCATGGCCTGCAAAAGATCGAACACTTCGGATCCGCGCACTTCACCGACAATAATGCGTTCGGGACGCATACGCAGACAGTTCTTAACCAGATCGCGCATGGTGACTTCGCCTTCGCCTTCCAGATTGGGCGGGCGGGTTTCCAGACGCACTACGTGCGGCTGCTGCAATTGCAGTTCAGCCGAATCCTCGCAGGTGATGATGCGTTCATGCGTGTCGATATAGCGTGTCAGACAGTTCAGAAGCGTGGTTTTGCCCGAACCGGTGCCGCCGGAAATAATGACATTGCAGCGCACCCGGCTGATGATCTGCAGCAGTTCCGCCCCGGCATTCGATATGGCGCCGAATCGCACCAGCTGGTCGAGTGTCAGCTTGTCCTTGCGGAACTTGCGGATGGTCAGGGTGGGGCCGTCGAGCGACAGCGGTGGCGCGATGACGTTGACGCGCGAGCCGTCGGGCAGGCGCGCATCGCAGATCGGGCTCGATTCGTCGACCCGGCGTCCGACCTGGCTCACGATACGCTGGCAGATGTTCAGAAGCTGCTGGTTATCGCGGAAACGAATGCCGGTTTCCTGCAGCAGACCGTCCACTTCGATATAGGTGCGGCGCGAACCGTTGACCATGATATCGGCGATGTCGTCGCGAGAAAGAAGCGGCTCAAGCGGGCCGTAGCCCAGAACATCGTTGCAGATATCATCGAGCAGTTCCTCCTGCTCGGCAATCGACATGACGAAGTTCTTGATGGCGATGATGTCGTTGACGATGTCGCGGATTTCCTCACGCGCGGCATCCGGCGCCATGCGGGAAAGCTGCGACAGGTCGATCGTGTCGATGAGTGCCGAGAAGACCTGCGATTTGGTGTCGTAATAGCTTTCGGTCTTCTCGCGCCCTTGCGTACCCGTCTGGGTATGGGATTTCGCCGGAGTACTTGGTACGGCTGCCTGCATGCGGGACGGTTGCACGACAGGCTGGGTCGGAGCAGGCATCGCAGCGGAACTGGCAGGTTTCGGCATAGCCGGTCGCGTTCCGCTTTCCGGCTTGTTTCCCGTATCGTTGCCTCTTCTGCCGAACATGATTTCCTGCCGTTACTTGGTCTTGCGTGCAAATTTGCCGAGAAGGCTCGAAATGCTGCTCTTCTTGCGCGGCTGCACATCGGCCCTGCCAGTCACGACATGCGCAATATGGCTGATGGCTTCGGCAATCGGACTTTCCGGATTGGTTTCTGCGATCATCCGGCCGTTGTTGGCTGCATTGCCGAAAAGCTGCGGATCGAAGTCTATAGTCGCGACAGGGTCGATGCCGAGCGGCTCGGCAAAATCTGCAAGCGCAATTTCCGGCCGTTTGGGAATGCCCATCTGGTTGAGGACGAGATGCGGTTTCACATCGTTCGGTCGCAGTTGCGCCAGTGTGTCGAGAAGGTTCTTTGTGTTGCGCAGATTGGCGAGATCGGGTGTTGCAACGATCACGACCTCATCGGCGCGCATCAATGTGGTCCGCGTCCATCCGCTCCAGCCATGTGCCACATCCAGCACAATCAGCGGAGAATTGCGTTGGGCAACATCGATCATTTCGGCAAAGGCGTCTTCGCCGAAATCGAATGTCCGCTCCAGGCTCGAAGGTGCAGCGAGGATTGAAAGGTGATCGTCATATTGAACCAGCAACCGGTCGAGATAGACCTCATCGATCCGCTCCGGCGAGAAAACGGCATCGGCGATGCCGAGCGTCGGGTCCTGATCGAAATTGATGTTTGCTGTGCCAAAGGGCAGGTCCATGTCTGCCAGCACGACATCGTGCCGAAACAGGTCGGAGATCGACCAGGCGACATTGTGGGCGATTGTCGAAGCACCAACGCCACCTTTCGCACCGATAAAGGCGATGGAACGACCCAGCGGTTCTGCACCGGGATCGAGAAAAATCGAGGAAACGATGGCCAGAATGTCTGCGAGCGAGACAGGTGCCACGATATATTCTGAAACGCCGCGCCGCAGCAATTCGCGATAAAGCCAGACCTCGTTGGAATGACCAATCACCATAACTTTTGAACCGGAATCGCATACCTCTGACAATTGCTGCAGTTCTTCTAGCAGCACATTGGGTTCGGACGCCGATTCGACAATGATCAGATTCGGCGTGGAGGCGGTCTGATAAAACTCGGTAGCCGCTGCAATGCCACCCATCATGACTTTCAGATGGGTTTTGGCCATGCGCCGGTCGCCGCCGGCGCGCTCGATTGGAATGGCGACGCTTTCGTTCACGCAGAAGGCCTGGATCGAAATGCGTGGAATGGGGCGCACATTTTCGAGCATGATCGGCGCGCGGCCCGTCTCGGGGCCTTGTTCTTCTTCCGCTGGTTCGAAAGCGAAGTTGCTCATGGCGCCCTCTTAATACTCGGCTTGCTTGCTGCGGGGTTCTTGCCAGTTGTCCGTCTGTGCCGGCGACATTTTCACGTAGCCCTGATCGCCGTTGAGACGTTCGGTCGTGCGGTCCGAATCGATTGGCGACATGACGCGTGGTCCCAGAAGATCGGCCGGATTGGCGATCTGAGCGGCAAGATTGTTCTGCGAGGCACAGCCAAAATTGGCGTAATGCTTGTTTTCAGGCGTGCTGGCGAGATCGTCCGGCCAGCGACCGCACGGCGTCGTGCCCGCCGTCATCGCATAATAGCTGATCCTGATGGGCGCTGCCGCTTCCGGGTTTTCAACGGGATAGTTTTCGATGGCGATGTTGTTTGCCTTGATGCCACCGCGCCGGAGCATAGCCGACACCTCAGTGCTTAACCGATAGGCTGCCGCCTGATTGGAGGTGCCAGAAGGCACCAGCACATAGAGCATGCCTGAGCCACCACGCCGGTAATTGGCAATAGCGCCCTGAACGATGCCACGCTGCATCGGGCTCAGCTTCTGGTCGGCTTGTGCAACCGGAATATCGGTAACCTGCTCCCGTTCCGCAATCGTGATCGGATGATTGGTACGATAATCGTCCGGCAAGGCGCCAACGGTGACATGCTGGCGGTTCGCACAACCCGCGAGAAGAGCCAGCGACAGGGCGACAAGCGCTGGTCGGGCGGAAATCCTGCAAAAGCCTCTGACTGAATATGTCATGATCTGTCCCCGCTCACTTGTAGATATAACCGACGACGCCGTTGTAGCGACCGGGCGGCAGTTTGGTTTCCATCGTGCCGTAAACCCGATTGACCTTGCCAAGGATGTATCCCGCGCCATCGCTGGCCGGATTGAGATTGTCGTCGGGTCGCGCAAGCTGCTGGCGGGCAACGGGGCGTGCCAGATAAGGTGTGACGATCACCACCAGTTCGGATTCGTTGCGGATGAAATCCTTGCTGCGGAACAGCGCGCCGAGGACCGGAATCTTGGTAAGGCCTGGAAAGCCGGAAACCGACTGGCGCACTTCATCGCGGATCAACCCACCGATCATCATGGAACCGCCGGACGGAAGTTCGACCGTTGTATCGGCGACACGCTTGCGCAGCGATAGAACACTTGCGCCAACGCCATCCATCTTGTTGGTGGTGCCTGCGCCTTCTGTCGTCGGCTCAGAGACAGAGGTTCTGATTTTCAGGCTGATGCGTCCCGGCCCCAGCACGGTCGGCATGAATTCGAGACCAATGCCATAGTTGATCTTAGCCAGTTCGTTGGTGCGCTTTCCGTCATCGTCATATTTGACGCTGTTGATGACATTATATTCGCCGCCGACATTGAAGGCCGCTTTTTCCCCGGAGATTGCGGTCAGGGTCGGCTCGGCGAGCGTCTTCATCACGCCTGCCGATTCCATTGCCCGCAGATAGGCGGAAAAATTGCTTGTCGCGAGGCCGAATCCGGTATCGGAAAGGTTGTTGCCAATGGCTCCGGCAATACTCTCGGAAATTCCCCCATAGGAAATGCCGTTCGAAACACCGCTGCCTGCCATATTGACGCCAAGCTGCTTCATGACGGAGCGGCTGACTTCCGCGACGGTGACCTTCAATGTCACCTGATCCTCGCCGACGATAGTCAGCATATTGACGATGGCGCTCGCGCGGCGGTTCCGGTCGGGATTGTTGATAGCAACGCCGCCGCCATCCGTTGGCGCGGACGCAGTCGTGGTGAACTGACCGGTTGTTGCTTCGCCACCGGAAACGAAAAGGCCTGCAAGCTTTGCGGCCTGTGCCGAATCCTGTGGGGTCTGCACCGTTCCGGTCAGCACCACATTGTCGTTGATCAGTTCGACGCGAATATCGGAACCGGGAATGAGGCGCTTCAGCTGGGATGAAATCCCGCTCACATCGCGCTCGATTTCGACATCGATCGATGCGACCTGTTCGCCATTGGGACCGAAAACGAAAATATTGGTCTGTCCGACCTGCTTGCCGAAAAGATAGATGCGTCGCGACGTACGCGTCACCGCATCGGCGATTGTGGGGTTGGAGACGAGAACGTCATAAGCATCCTGCGGAAGATCGAGCACGACCGACTTGTTGAGGCCAAGCTTGATCGTCTGCGAACGCTGCTGGCTGCCCACCTTGACGATGCCGGCCGCCGCCATGGCGGACATATCGGTGAGCGGCAGTGAGAAGGCGGCAAGCGCGCTGGTAAAAATTGCGACTTTTGCGGAATATGGGCGCACGCGTTTTGTCTTTCTCATGAGCGCGGTCCTATTTCTGTAACGCTGCCGGACTTGATGACCTTGACCGTTCCGCTGCGGGTCGGCGAGGAAACCAGATAGTCGGCCTGCTTGATATCCTTGTCCTCGACATCCTGTGTCGAGCGAAGTGCCAGCGTCAGGCGGTCTGCCATCTGCTGGGCGACGGTGATGATTTCGGCCTGTTCCGGCGTGACTTCGAGCGTCGCGGTCTGGCCGACCATGACCTTGCGGCCCTGCTCGTCTTCCTGAATGGCCTGATCGATGGCCAGAACACGCACATTCTGCAACACGGTTTCTGTGGTGAATGGCGTCAGCGATTTATCGCCATTGTCCGGCTTGCGGCGGGTCATGATGACATCGACGAAGTCATTGGGAAGAATGAAGCCGCCTGCCGAGCTTTCGGCATTGATCTGTGTCGCGACGGCGCGCATGCCGGGTGGCAGGATCGACGACATGAAACTCTGTCCCGGACCGATGAGCTTGGTCTTGCGGATCGGTTCGCCCGTGAAGAACTGCAGGCGCACGGTTGCGCCACTCAACTGATTGATGGCGTCGGGTTCGCTTGCGCGGGTGATATAGCCGTCGCTGACAGCTTCGGCGGGCCAGGGCTGCCAGCGCATCTGCGATGTCAGCTCTGCGCCGACACCGAGATTTTCGGTGGCAACCAGCACGTCTTCCAGCTTCATCTGCGGCGTTTCAGGCGCGACGACAACGGGAGCAGGCGGCGGTGCGGCGAGGTTCATGGCGATATAGCCAGCGCCACCTGCCGCAAGAACGGCCACTCCTAAAATGAGCAGTCGAGCTGATTTCATGATGTGCCCCGCGCAAATCCCCACGTCTTGATGACGTGTTCCAAAATTGCACTGGGAATCGTGTAATTATGGTTAATATAATCTTATTCGAATAAAGAAAGATTGGGAGTACACGCGAACGTTGCGCATAAATGCGCTTAAAATGCCCCTGCCATATAGGTTTTCATCGTTTCCCCGACTGGCGACAGTGGAAATGTCCAGAGACCGGCAGCGCCAAGTGCAATGCCGTAGGGAATGCCCACATCCTTGCGGGCGAGCGTTCCCAAGAAGGCATAGCGATCCGCCAGAAGCGGACGGGGGATCATCCTGTAGAGGATGATCGTGAGTGTCAGCACGCCGCCCAGGATCGAAACCATCACAATATAATCCATGAGGCTGGCATTGGGACCGAACCACAAGGCCGTCGCCGCAATGAGCTTGGCGTCACCACCACCCATGGCGCGCAGGCAAAAGAGCGAAAAGGTGATGATGAGTACGATACCGCCGACAGCCAGATGCCAGCCATAGTCTGCGAGGGAAATTCCACAGAACGGTGCGAGCAGGACAAAGCCCAGGGTCAGTCCGATGGAAACGCGGTTGCGGATGGTCATCGAGGTCAAGTCGGTGATCATGGCCGTCACCATTGCCAAAGCAAAGATTGCCGTCATGGCTGCTGCTGTCATTGCCGATGCCCCCGCGTCGCCTGTCATCCCATCATTTGGTCACCGTTTGCACGGAGTTGCGCTTTGATGATTAGCGGTTCGTCGCCTGTTCGAACTGTATGGCCGTGTCATTGAATTTTTCGCCGACATTGCCAGCCACGAGCGCGACGCCGCTGATGATCATTATGGAAACGAGTGTGCCGATCAGCGCATATTCGATTGCTGTCGAACCGGCCCTGTTCTTCATGAAGCGCGTCATCAATGTCGGCATCACATGCTCCTCGCTGTTCCGATTGCGCTGGTTTTTGGGAACGCGCTCTAATTTCGGATAAGCTGAAGCATAAGAGAGAGGAATTGTGGCCCTCTTAACAATCAGGGTTAATGAAGTGTTTCGACGCTTTCCGGATCACTGCAATCGCACGATTGGTTAATCTTTGGCGAATTGTGAACGCGGTCTGCACGGAAGGGTAGCGACTTAATTCTTCCTTCACCAATCCCCTTCATTCTTTGCTCATTATATTGATGGGGTTCCATTCGCTGAGCCCACTATATCTGCGGGGGAATGTCGCGTGACGCGTCGATTGTTTGCTTTGGGTGGCTTCGGCATGGTGTCTGCCATGGGCATTGCTTTCATGACGGTCTTTGCGGCCATACCGGCGTCTGCAGAAGACTACATTGCCCTTGAGACAAGCCAGGCGCGCATCTTGCGGCTCGCGCGGCCAGCCGACAGTGTCGTGATCGGAAATCCGTCGATTGCCGATGCCGTCGTTCAGGATGCACAGACTATTGTTCTGACTGGCAAGGATTTTGGCGTCACCAATATTGTCGTCATGGACAAGCAGGGCGAACCGATCCTCGACCGTGAGCTGGTGGTTTCCCGCAATGCACGCGGCACGACGCGAATTTACCGGCAGGCCGAAGTACAAACGCTTTCCTGTACGCCTTACTGCGAAAAAGCCTCAACGAAGAACGGCTTCGACGACAAGTAACGCTATTCAATCGTGAGTCCCTGTTCCGTTAATACTCTTTCAGGTTGTCCTGTTGTAACGATACTCCCAATCGAATTCATGTGAAGTTGGGTGGGGTTATGACTTTCCGGATTTTGGCGCGTGGCCTTGCAGGGGCGAGCGCGAACTTACGCCGTTTTGCCCGTGCACAACATGGTGTGGCGGCGGTGGAGTTCGCGTTGCTTATCGGTCCGTTCCTGATCATCATCTTTGCGACGATCGAAATCGGTATGAGTTTTGTGGCGCGTCAGGTCATATCCAATGCGACAGAGACTGTTGCACGCCGATTGCAGACGGGGCAGATCAGAGGGGCTCAAATCAGCGAAGGAACCCTGCGCACCGAACTCTGTCAGCAGATGCAGTTTATGGTCGCGCAAGGCTGCCCCAATCTTTCGCTCAATCTGGGAACCTACGAAGGCTTCGACAAGGTTCCGATTGACCAGATTCTCGATGGTGAGGGCAAGCTCACGCGGACAGGTATTATCGGGACCAGTGGAACCTCGACGATCAATCAGCTCAACGTGGTTTATGCTTGGCCCGTGCTGACAAACATCCTTTATCTGATCGAAAATCCACATGCAGCAGGGGGCACCATGCCGCTCTTTGCGACCCTCACCTGGCAGAACGAACCCTTCCCGAACTAAAACAACTGATGTGCGTTCCGAAAATCGCCTCGCACTTTTCGGAATGCATTCTGGAGCGATCGATTGCCATGCGTAATTGTCTTCGAAAATTCCTGAATGATAAACGCGGATTGGGTGCGGTTGAATTCGCACTGATCGCGCCCGCCCTGCTTCTGATTTATCTTGGCTCGGTTGATTTGGCTGACGGGGTCGACACGAACAAGAAAGTGTCGCGCTCGGCGAGCAGCCTCGCTGATCTGGTTGCCCGCCAATTGTCGGTCACGAAGAATGATCTGAACGATATGTTCAACATCAGTCGCGCGTCACTGCTGCCCTATGGTCGGAGCACCCCGAAGATAAGGATCACCGCAATCAGGATTGACGGAACGGCGAGGGCCAGCAACCTGACACCGGAGGTCGATTGGTCCTATGCCAACATTGCGGATTTTGCCGCCAAGAAGGGGGATGTCGGCGATATTCCGTCAAGCCTTCTGGATGAAGGATCGTATTTCATCAAAGTCGACGTCGAACTCGACTACAGGCCGCTCAATGCATGGATTTCCACGAGCATTCCGATGAGCGAAACCTATTATCTGGCGCCCCGCTATACGAACACGCTTCCCTGTACCAATTGCTGAACATCTTGGCATTGCGGACAAAACTGAACATATAAGGGCAAAGCCAATGCATGGCTCTTGTTCAGGATCAGTTTTCTATGCCCGAATTGCCAGAAGTCGAAACGGTTCGCCGTGGTCTGCAGCCCGTCATGGAGGGTGCGACCGTCAGCCAAGTCGAACAACGACGCCCGGACTTGCGCTTTCCCTTTCCCGACCGCTTTGTCGAACGGCTTTCCGGTCGGCGCATTTTGGCGCTTGGACGTCGCGCGAAATATCTGACGATCCATCTCGATGACGGCCTATCCGTCATCAGCCATCTTGGCATGTCGGGTTCGTTTCGCATCGAGACCGATGATGACGGCGGCACGCCCGGCGAATTCCATCATGAGCGCTCCAAACTGAGTGCGCATGACCATGTCGTGTTTCATCTTCTGCGAGCCGATGGCGCTCCGGCCCGTATCGTCTACAACGATCCGCGTCGCTTCGGCTTCATGCTTTTTGCGGAAGAAGGCACGCTCGATAGCCACCCGCTGCTGGCAAGCCTCGGCATAGAGCCGACAGGCAATCTGCTCTCGGGCACCATTCTGGCCGAACTCTTCAAGGGGCGTCGGACGCCGCTCAAGGCGGCGCTGCTCGATCAGCGGCTGATAGCTGGTCTTGGTAATATCTATGTTTGCGAGGCGCTCTGGCGCAGCCAACTGTCGCCCATGCAGACAGCCGGGTCTGTTGCGCAGAATCCCGCAATCATGGAGCAATTGGCTGCCGATATCCGCACAGTTATCGCGGAAGCCATTGCCGCAGGCGGTTCAACCCTCAAGGACTATATTCAGGCAGATGGCGCGCTTGGCTATTTCCAACACTCCTTCTCCGTCTATGGGCGCGAGGGCGAGCCGTGCAAAAACCCTGCCTGCAACGGCATTGTGGAACGGGCGGTTCAGTCGGGACGTTCGACTTTTTTCTGTGCCTCCTGCCAGCAATGAGGCCTTGAAAAAGAAGTGACGCCGGTCCACTTTGCCCGCCAACCAGCGAGAGCGTATCCCGAAAGGTGTGAAACGGTTTTCGGACAAGATGCGCGGTTCAAACCGAAAAGATAGAGCATTTCCCGTGATTCAGGAAAAACAGGAAACGCTTGATCTGTCCGAAGGAGGAGTTCAATCCATGGCCTATGAAACGATCATTGTCGAGACACGTGGCGGCGTCGGCCTCATCCGCCTCAACCGCCCGCAGGCGCTCAATGCCCTGAACCGCAAGGTTCTCGACGAATTGACCGAAGCTCTCGGCGCTTTCGATACGGACGGCAAGATCGGCGCGATCGTTCTCACCGGTTCCGAAAAGGCCTTCGCTGCCGGTGCCGACATCAAGGAAATGCAGCCGATCGATTTCGTGGATGCCTATCTTCAGGACATGTTCGCTGACTGGCAGAAAGTGGATCGGGTCCGCAAGCCGATCATCGCGGCGGTTTCGGGCTATGCGCTGGGCGGCGGCTGCGAACTCGCCATGATGTGCGATTTCATCATCGCGGGCAGCAATGCAAAATTCGGCCAGCCGGAAATCACGCTCGGCGTCATGCCCGGCATGGGCGGCTCGCAGCGTCTCACGCGCTATGTCGGCAAGTCCAAGGCGATGGATATGTGCCTCACCGGGCGCATGATGGACGCGGCGGAAGCAGAACGCAGCGGTCTTGTCTCGCGCGTCGTTGCGCCGGAAGAGCTTCTTGACGAAGCGCTGAAGGCAGCAGAACGCATTGCATCCTTCTCACGTCCGTCTGTGCTGATGGTCAAGGAAGCGGTCAATCGTACCTACGAAATGACGCTGAGCGAAGGACTCCGCTTTGAGCGGCGCCAGTTCCATTCGCTGTTTGCGACGGAAGACCAGAAGGAAGGCATGGCAGCCTTCATCGACAAGCGTACGCCGTCGTTCAAGAATCGCTAAAGCTTGTCTCCCTAAAGTGGGAACCGGTTTCGGGATAAAGACATGCTTGAAAAGACAAATAGATAGAGCAGTTTCAATGACTCGGTTTTAGCTGGAACCGCTCTAATTGATTGGCTGGTGGTCGAGTGACGGCCCTGACAAGAGCATCATGGGAGCCTTCCGGTCGCTTTCGGCGGGCTTTCAGGCCGGGTTTGCGGCTTTTTGATCGAGCTTTGGGGCAGAATCCACGTTGACGCCGCGCCAAAGCTGATCTATAAGCCCGCCACGGATCGGCGGCCCCCAGGGATCTTCAAGGGATTTTCTCGGCTGCCCTAGAGGTTTTGTGCCCGGCGGTTTTTGCCCCTGGCTAGCTGACAGAAAAAAGAGAGGCATTTATGGCCAATACTCCTTCGGCCAAGAAGGCAGTGCGCAAGATCGCTGCCCGCACCGAAATCAACAAGTCCCGCCGTTCGCGCGTTCGTACCTTCGTGCGCAAGCTGGAAGACGCTCTGCTGAGCGGCGACAAGCAGGCTGCAGAAGTCGCATTCAAGGCTGCTGAGCCTGAACTGATGCGCGCTGCTTCCAAGGGCGTGATGCACAAGAATACCGCTTCGCGTAAGGTGTCTCGCCTTGCTCAGCGCGTTAAGGCTCTGAACGCCTAAGCATTCATCCATTTTTATGGATTGTTTTCGAAACCCGGCTCATTGTTAGCCGGGTTTTCTTTTTTGAGCGTTTCTCAGAACACTGGCATTCTTTCATACCACCCTGAATTGTAGAGATTTTTCAATGCCTAGCTGGAATATTTCAGAGGGCGGTTAATCTCGCATGAGGCTATTTAAGTAGTATTTTCAAATGGTTGCGGATTATTATCCACCGTTATCCACAGGCGGGTTTAGGGACTCGGAAGGGGGTTTGAGTCAAGGAATATTTTTAAATTTATTTTTAGGAAGAACATATCAAGATCACCTAAAAATTGCCCCACGAAAACACATTGAATCCAAAGGTGTTATTTCGCTGGCGTCCGATTCCCTACTTTTGTCGAGTCCCCCTGCAAGGGCTTTCAGCAAAAAAATGTGGCTTTCTGAGGCTTGCCCTTTGCTGCGAGGCTTCGCTAAAGTCAGGGCATAAGAGGGGTGGGCCACCGGCCCGGAGTTAGCATCAAATAGCGAGTTTGTCGGCGTGGGCATCACAGCCCGCGGGTGTTATATTCTGGTCGTAAGGTCCTGTTCCTCATGGTTGTTTGCTTACCGTTCGTTAACCGGAATGCCGTTTTAGGCATGTCCCCGACAATTGAATGGTTGTGGCGGATTTCTTTCCGGGCAATCAGCCTCCGGTAAAAGTGTTGTGAGTCGTAAAAAGGTCGCCGGGAAGGAGTATCCGGGTGTTGGTCCTGATGGGACCGTTTGAGTTTGTGTTTGGCCCAGAGCTGTAGAGCCGGGCTTTATGAGTGAGTACCTGCCAGGCCAGACGGATAAAAAATCCGCGGTTCGGACAGGAAAAAATGACAAGCGCCAAAAAACGGCGCGTACGAATGTGAAGGCAGGCGAGACGATGGCAATGATGACCGGCAAATCGACGGCAACGATGGGTGATGATGCACATGCGAACCGTATCCATGGATCTTCTGCTACCGGAAATGAAAAGAGCCTG
>NZ_CP110340.1:0-88930 GCF_026014005.1 Brucella sp. JSBI001
GAGACAAACAAGCAAGAGCCGCAACGCGGCTCTCCGTTCCTGATTATTTGGGCGATCTTGGCGAGGCTGGCGGCGGGAGAACAGGCGGTTGCTCTGTCGATTCCTCGGGGTTTTCGTGCCGGGAGTCCGAACTATCGGCCTCTCGTTCCTGTTGTGAGCGTCCGGTCCAGTCCGGTTCTTCAGCGAAAGCGAACGAGCCAAGAACCAAGACGCCGGACATCGCCAGTTGAACAAGCCTTCTCATATGCATGATGAGCATCCTTTTTCGCGTTGACGCAAATAGGACGGCCTACGGCCGGCTTTTATTCTGCGATGGCATGAGCGAAGCGATGGCATCGCCGCGTCAGTCCGGTCGTCACCCGCATGGGCCGAAACGGACGTGCCGGGAGCCTTGACGAAGCAGGCAAGTGACGGGCTTGCGGAGCAAAAGACCGGGAACGCCGTTGCTAAGGCTGGCGAGCGGTGCGGATGGTTCGGTGAGCCGGTAAAGCCGGCGAATAGGGCGGCGGTGCCATAGGCAGACGCAAACAATCCTGCGATACCTCACGCTTCCCTAAGTCGCCTTCTCAAAACGGAAACTCATATATCCAGTAACGCAAGCAAACCGGCCGTTAGGTTCCAAATCGCATAATTCTGCATGAAATATCAGCGGTCTAAACTGTGCGCAAAAACCGCATCAACTGGCAAATATTTCCAGCCAAAGGCCCTCACCCATCACTGTTGCAAGAGCGCTCACCAAAACTATGCTGGACGCTTCCTGAAATCGCAAACGGTGGACCAGACCAGGCGCATAGCTCAATAGCCCGCCAACGATAGCCACAGCCAAAAGCGCAAACCAACTCAAAACAGGTTTATGAAATCCGAGTGACGCAGCACCCACGAACGCCGTTGCAGCAGCATATCCAGCAATTCGTAACAAGTTTCGATCGTCAACCAGCATTAATCCCTCCAGTTATCGTTGATCATCTTCGTTCATCAGATCCTATCATTCGATATGAAAGCGTCCAATTCACACGACCTCTCATTGCCACTAGGCTTTACTTTGGATCAGGACGTCGATTTGAGGAATTGCACAGTCGAAACGGCGAGCACGATCGGCGCCAGAATAGGAGAGATAGCAAAGGTCAGTGGAAAGACGATCCAATGACCGCTTCTGGACGTGTACAACCTGTTTCGCGACCATATGGCGACTATTTCCGCAAGAAGGCCGGTAAACAGGGCTGCAAAGCACATGCCGACGATGATGACCGGAACTGTCATGGCAGTCCCGATATGCCCCTGCAGGAGGAGTAGGAAGAGCGTCGCGGCGATCAGAAGCCCGGCGAGCGCAGCGCGCCGGGCATAGATCCGCCGCGAAAGCCTGGGGCTGCTAACCGCGTTCGCAAACGCTTGCCAGCCCTCCCCTACCCGGCCGCCGGGCATTAGCCCTGGGCGGCCGCCTGTTCGGCCGCGCGAGCGCGAGGGTCTATGCCCTCGTCGAGTTCTTTCTGAAGTGCGCCAAGTGCGAGTTCCAGGACCTCGGCAATCGCGTTGCATTCCAGGCGGTCGGCAAACTCATAGATCAGGTTGTTCGTCTCGACCTTCAGCTTCACGGCAAAGGGAGTGTTACGATTGGTGGTTCGTTTTCTACCACGGCGACGTGCTTCGCCCTCTCCTTCTGATGCAACTGGCGCTACTGGCGCGGCCGGTGCAGGTACGGAGTCGGGTTTCGGGGAAGGTTTCGGCTCATTGCGGGTCTGTTCCGGTGCATGGCGTGTCTTGAAACCGGTTGCCTCGGCAAGCTTTTCCACGGACGCCTTTGCAGCAGGATCGGCCTTCTTAGCCTCTGGTTTAAACTCATCCAGATCAAGGCGAATATTGTGCGTGCTCATGTGCGGTGCTCCTTCAGCAAGGCGATGATTTCACCGGTGAACGCGGCGGCGTTAGCCCGAGCCTTCTCAAGTGAGGGAACCTGATCTTCGGTCAGGTTCTCCAGCGTCCTGCCGTAGTTGAAGATGCCCCTGAAGGCTTCTCGTTCGATCAAGCTGGTTTCGAGAAAGCCGATTCCTGCCTCCTCGAATTGCGAGCCGATATCGCGAGCGCTGCGCGTAATATAAGCGGCTGGCGTGCGAGCCCAAAATACTCGTGCAGGCATTGTCTTCCCACTGCTTTTTCCCTGTCTGAGGATGAACTTCAGGGTTTTGGCCGCTTCGTTGGCATCGAGTTTGGACGGCTGCAACGGGATAAGTATCAAATCGCTTTGGGTCAGCGCGTAGCCGGTCGATAGGTTTGCCGAGCCTTCGAGATCGACAACCACAAACATATGCTTGGCGGATTGTTCTTCGATTGTCTCGATGATGTTGTCCTCATGTACATCGCCGATCACCGTCAACGATTTAGGATGAACCGCCTCTGTGGCCCAACCGACAAGCGGCTGATTGGGGTCGGCGTCGATCATGCATACCGAAGCGCCCTGCTCTGCGAGTACGGTCGCAAAAAGCGTGGCGCTTGTGGTTTTTCCACCGCCGCCTTTGGTGGTCATGAAGGAAACGACAGCCATACGATCATCTTCCGTATCTAGTTGCTATTCGGATAGTCGACACATCCGAAACCATGCGAATGTCTTCACTATCGGTTTTATCATCGGATTATGAACGGATGGTAAACGCAATTCCTACGTTTCGCAAAGGTTTTATTATGGTATACCTATTTAAAGCCTATGGAAAACGTTTTGCTTATATTTGCCATTAGGAAATGAATGCGAAGAAAAAAATAGCCGCTTATTCAGCGGCTAATGGGAGTCTGCCCGCCTGTGTCTCGACAGGTTCGGACTCCGTTAATGCCGGAGCCTTCTGAGCGGGTATCGGGGGAGGGGAGGGGGAGCGGCGATATTCGAATCCGTAGTCTACGGCTTCGCGATAACGTCTCTGATAGAACGCCGGCCTCCTATGGCCGGCAAAGGTGGCCCTGATCGTCCTGAGAGCACTCGGGAAACGATATCCAGCCCTTTCAACGAGCCAGAACACAAGCATTGCTGCCAGGAGAAGAACGGCGGTCCAGACCGCAAGATGGACCGCCAGAAGCAGGAAAAAGAAGACCAGGCGGGCATCAAAGATCATGAGACGGGGTTCTCGCATGGAGTCGCGCCAATGGACCTTTCTTTTGAAGCGGTTGCCGTCTTCGAATTCCTGTTCACTCATCGCGTAGCAACCGAATTAAGCGTGGCCTGAACGTTGGGTACGCCCTGCATGAATAGGACGCCAATGGTGTAGCCGCTGCCAAGCTTGACGAGCGGTCCACTCGGGGCCATGTCCTCGATTTCGCTGGCGAGCTGATCGCCAACACGGCCAGCGCCGGCATATAGCGCGTCCTTCAGCTCGGTTTCGCGATCAACGACAGTCGTGGAGTTATTGCCGATGATGATTTCCTGGCTTGGGCGCGACATGGTTTCGCCAAGGCCGGAAATGAAGGCACCGGCAAGTCGCGGCCCGTAGCGGGCAAGCCACCGATGATCTACATCTGATTTGACGGCGATGGAGCCTTTGGCACCATCAACGGCATATGCCGAGATCGGTACTTCGGTGCCATCGGCCATCACAAGGCGGCTGAATTCGACAATCAAAGCGTTCGTGTTGCGGTTTTGCTGAAATGACCCGAGCATTCGGGCACGATACAGAGGGCCTTTCTGGAAGATTTCGGCGACGACGGGACCGGGCGTATCGGAGTCGGACGCATTGACGGTGCGTGCAAAGAGGATCTGACCGGCTTTGATGAGCATGTTTGCGCCGTCAACAACGCCGCCAGTGCCTGATAGGGCGGCCTGTCGCGCTGCCTCGGCCTCGGCCTGTCGCTGTTCGGGCGACTTGTAGAGCGTCTGATTGAGAACGATCGTATTAACAGACCCCTTGGGAGACCATTGCGACGCTAGACTTGCAGCTTGGGCGGCCATCGCACCGGCAAGCGTGTTGATGTCACTGTAGTCATCCGGGGTCATGGCCTGACGGCGGTCAGGGGTGAAATTCTCAACGCGCTGCGTCGGAACTTCGTTGGCAGGGGCCACCGGACGTTGGCGAGGGTAGGGCTCCTTCGTCACATCGCGAATATCGTCAATATTGCGCAGTGGTTCGTCCGGCGTAGCGAGGAAGCTGCCGCCGCTCTGATCTGCCGTTTGCGCGCCCTGCTGATTAACCGCATCGAGCGATTGCTGATATCGTTCGGAGTCGGCCTGCTGCTGTCCGGCTGGCGTGGCATCGACATTAGGGCCGCGTGAAATACGGGACGGCGCAAGATCGTTTTGCTTGAACATGGAGTAGCCGACATAGCCGACGGCTGACGCAAGCAAACCGACGACGACGTAAGTCTGAACCCGTGACCCGCGTTTGCGGCTTGAACGATTGACGGTTGCAGCACCGGCCAGCTCCGGCGCTGCATCCTCGCGCTCGGCCGAATTCTTGGCGTTTTCGTCGCTTGCGTCGCTCATTGGGTAATCCTCACTCTGGAAATCGTGCCATTGCGCGAGATCAGCACAACGGGAGAGGGCTTGATTTTCACGGCATGGATGCCTCCCGGTCCCGTCAGCATGGCTTGCGGGGATGGGGAGGTGTATGTGTCAGATGTCCGGAGATAATAGGCTCCATCAAGAAGCCAGGCCTCAACATTGCTGTCAGAGGTCCGCAATTTGATTGCCGATCGTGGAAGATCCGCACCTTGTGCGAAGGCCATCATCGTCCCGTTGGAAGGCGGCTCTTTAACGGAAACTTCCGTCGGCGAGACCGCGGCATTTGGGCCGTACCCCTCAACGGTGATGTCACGGCGGAAATGCGTCTTGGTATCGCTTGTCTCGAGATTGATCACGATCGGTCGATCTTCCTCGACAAGAGAGATTATCAGGTTCGAATAGCCGTGCGTCACGAGCGGCGTGACTGCGATCTGGTTCGAACCTTCCTGCAGCGCATAGACTTGGAAAGAATCGGCTCGACCAACGACAAAGCTGGCAATCGGCCATGCTTTGCCTGTGCGGTCGTAGAAAGCCATTACCGATACCGTGTTTGGCGTCGTGTACAGGGTTTGGAGCGCCTGATTGGACTTGAGCGACATACGCACGGAATCAGATATTGGCCGTGCTCTGAAACCGCTTGGCGGCATCGCCGCGGCCTTCTGGCTTTCATCGACCCTACGCCGATAATCGCGGATGATTTCCGGAGACATCGGCATTAACGACTGAACAGTTGCGCCATAGGCCGTAATCTCTTCTGGCGTCAGGGGACGGTCCAGTTCGGAGAGTGACTGCATCAGACGGCGGGCGCCGATGATCGGGACATTCGGGGCTTGTCGTGGCTGGCGTTGCGCGGCCTGTCCGGGCATTGCTTCGCCGTATTTGGAGTATGCAGGCTGGCCTTGCCCTTGAGTTTCCTGCTCGTCGGCAGGTTGAGATACCTGCTCTTGTTGCTGAGGCTGTTGGACAGGCAGTTCGGCGGCGGCCTCTGGGGTTGGAGGCGTGTATGTTTGCGCAGGCTGAGCAGCCTGTTGAGCAAGTGCGGACCCGCTCAGGGCGAGGAGAAAAGCGATATTGCCGGCGAACATTCTCATCAAGCACCTCCGGGGGCCGCGAGGAAGCGGGAGATAGCCGCGCCGCGCGGGTGTTCATAGCTTTGCAAACGCTGCAGGGTGATCGTGACCATCAGATTTTGGCCTGTCACTTCCGATGCAGACTGATAGGTGACACGTACCGGCATCTGAACGATCCACTCGTAGACGCCATTCGCATTGACGCCTTCTCGCACGATAACTGCGCGTTGTGCGATCGCAGTCGTGTTGAGACGGCGGTTTTTCACAAGTTCGAGCGTTCCGGATTTCTGGACCGCATCAACGAATGAATTCCAGCCTTGCGGCTTGGTGAAATACTGCTGCGCGTCCTGAAAATCCTGCTGGTAGGTGGCGAATGAATAGGTGAAGGACCGCGTGACGGCTTCTGCCGCATAGGTCGCTATCTCGGCGGCGCTCAAATGTGGTTGATCGAGCGGTATGAGCGGCTGAATGCGCCCGTCGGCTGTCGTTGCGAAATATCGCGGCTCCGGCCTTGTCAGCGCGAGGCTAACCGCCGCCAGGACGGCGATCACGGCGACGACAAGCAAGGCAAGGGCGATGATGCTCATGCGACGATAGGCGGTCCGATAAACGTCCGCCCGCATGAGGATTGTTTCGATCTGGCCGTAATCGGCGTTCTGGCTCATTGGGCGGCGGTTCCGGCGTTGTTGGCGGTAGCGGCTGGCTGCGCGTCGGGGAGAGCGGTTGCTAGTTGTGCATCATTGAGAGCGCCAAAGGCGAACTGAGCACCTTCCTTCGTGCGATAGAGATAGAATGGGGTTCCGGGAACGCCATTGAGACGCATCCAATCGACATTGCGTTGCATAGCTGCGACCACGGCGTTGTCGAAGTTCTTCGGATCGACCTTCGGCGCTGGCTTGCCCGATCCGATCACGGATGCGAGTTGGTCACGCAAGCTCGTAGCAATATCCTCCTGATGCATGATTGAAGCCGCGATCTGCGCGGCTTCGGGCGAAAGGATCGGGGCCATGATGACGCGCAGGTCAATCGTATTGTCATCGATCCGCTGCTTCAGATGCTCGAACGACCATGCGCAATGCGGGCAGGTGGGATCAACGAAGACGTATACGAGAGGCGAACCAGGCTTTGGCTTATTGGCAGGGAACCACATAGCGAAGTCCTGGGCTTGCTGCATAAGCTGTTCAATGCTGGCTGCCTTGGGAACGTCTGGAACGGTTTGCGAGCCCACCGATGCGAGCTGTTGCGGAGGGGTAGCGGCTTGCGCCTGCTGTTGCGGCTGAGCCTCTGGTGGCGGCGTTGCAGCGGTAGGGGCCTGCGTGGATTGAGCGGCTTGCGTTGCGGGTGCTGCCGGTGCAACGACCGAATTGTTGCTTGCTGGCCTCTCAACAGACGGGGCAGCCGAAGCAGCCTGTTGCGGCTCTGCCGTGGATGGTTGTTCAACCGGGGCAGGGGAGGACTGTCCCGTCTGAGGCGCTGCGGCCGCGGCCGCTATCTGCGCGGCGGTTCCTACTCCGGGAACCGACCGGATAACATTAGCGGCAGCCTGAGAGGTCGTCGTTGATGAGGTGGCTGGCGACTGCGGATCGAACGGCGAAGGTTCCGGTGTGACGGTTGGTGCAGTTGCCAGAAGAGCGGCGGAAATGTCTTCACCCTGCGGGCCGACGATGCGACCGTAAATCGTCAGACCGTCCGGTGTGGTGAGCGCGATTTGCTGGCCGCCATCAGCAGTTGGAACCGCCCATGCGTTCATCCCGGCAATTTGCATGAGCGGGCGAACCTTCGACGCGTCCTTGAAAAGGACCTGCGTTGTATAGGGTGAAGATGAGACCGAGCAGCCCACAAAATTCTGCTGCCAGAGATTCAATTCTGCCTTGGCGGGCAGACCTGTAGCGAAAATGGCACATGACGCGAGGAGGATTTTGTAGGCATTCATTCCCGCATTTTCCTTTTGCTTTATATTGCAATATCGTCTGAATATGCCATAAAGAGTCTCATTGTCACCCCCAAAAGGCCACAATCGAAAATTGTTCGATTCGTGTTGTCGAAAGCACACGCAGAGCACAAAATGAGTATAGGCAGGCATGATGACAATCTATCTCGGCTACCTACGGAAGATAGCGACAGAGGCATGCTATTCCGGGTAGTCTTGATAGTCGCAATTTGTGCAATTGCTGGTGGCGGACTTTATTTTGCTGCGGGTAGTGCGCACGGCGAAAAATCAGATTCAGTCAAAATAGAAAAAACATCTACGCCAACCCCGATTGAGCGTGAAATTATTGCGTTAAAACGTCAGGTAGCTGATTTGCGTGCCGACAACGATGCATTGCGTGCGGAGGTCACAACGCTGACTTCGCAGAACGGCGTTGTGGATACGATCATCGCGCGTCTGCGGGAACTCAAGGCACAAGATCAGGCAATTATCGGCCTGATCCAGCCGGGAGCAAACGGATATTCCGTTCAAGCCGGCAATGACGGGGAAGCTCCGGCAGACGAGGCGGTTTTCGGCAATGCCCGACATCAGATCGTGACCCCGAAGGCGAAGGCACCACCCGTTCCAACTCCGAAGCCGGAAAAGGTAGCGGAAGCGAGCGCCGCCGGAGATAAACCGAAAGAGGATGCTGCGGCGACGCAGTAATATGGGTGAGCCATGGGCGGAAACGGTGAAGCACTGAATGGCTTGGTGGGATTGGTTCAGCGGCTCGCTGACCTGATCCCGCCGGCACAGGCGCTTGTTGCCGCGACATGTTTCATTATCGGCATTGTCCTGGCGATTGCGTCCATCAACAGCTTTGTCAAAGCAAGCGAACGCGCCGCCTCCGGCCAGCACGTTGCGCGTGACGATCATGGCCGATGGATCGGAATGGCTGGCTTGATAACCGCCGTCATGCTGGTCTCGCTATCATCGGCGATCTCGGCGTTTCTGATGTCGTTTTTCCAGGTGGACGAGACAGTCGCAGCCTCGGAAATTTTTGCTTACGCGCCAGAAATGCTCGCTCCGCTCGATCATGAGCAGGCCCGTTCGGTCATTATTGCGCTTCTGCGCGTTGTGCAATTTCTCGGCCTTCTCGGCTTCATTCGCGGGCTCATGCTGCTCAATCAATCCGTGAAATGGCCGGCTCCGGGCCTTGTTGGCTTTGGAGTCGTACACCTAATCGGCGGAACATTCGCGATGAACATCGTGATGTTCGTTGGCTACATCGAAGAACTTGTGCTCGGCTAAGAAAGGAAAGCACTTATGAAGAAGGCATGGATACAAACGGCGGCACTCTTTGCCGGGACGTTTGCTTACCAGACCATGGCGCTCGCTCAATCGAGTGGCGGCCTTGGCGAAGTTCTGACGAATGTTCGCAATGATACGCTCGGCCCTGCCGGTGACTTCCTCGGCGCGGCTTCGTTCATCATTGGTGTTGTGTTCGCCATGCTGGCGATCAACAAGCTCGTGCAGAACCACCGCAACCCGCACGATCCGTCCGCTAGGCCCGCTACGGCGATCTGGTTCGGCGTTGCGGCCGCACTGTTCATTGCCGTTCCGGAATTCCTCGGCATGGGTGTGACGACGTTCTTCGGCTCTGGTGCCGATACCACGTCGGTTGACGGAACCTTGCGGTCGATCAACTGATGATGGGAGGGATCGGAATTCTGGACACGCTGGCGGCCGTCATCGGTCGGTCGGCGCTGCGGAAGTCGCTGGACGGCTATTGCCGCCTTGTGACCTCTGAAGGCGAAAACATGCTTGTTGCCGATGACGGTTCGTTGGTGACGGTATTTCGGCTTGAAGGCTTCCGGTCCATGCCGGGCGAGAAGGAAATCAGCAAGGCGGTGACGGATCTTCGCCTTGCCTTCAGCTCGCAATTGGGGACTGCCGGCTATACGCTTCAATTCTGGTTCGGGCACACCCCGGAACTCGGCGCGGCCGACATCAATCGCGCACTTGCAGTAACAGAAGGCGTTGCGGCCGATACGGGCCTTGATATTCACGATCTTATAGACGAGCGGCGGCAATTGTTGCCGAAACGTCTAACCGGCGAGCGTTGTTTCATGGCGCTGTGGTCGCGGCCTACCTTGCTCACGCGCCAGGAGCTGAAGACCAGTTCGGAAAAGGCCCGCAAAGATATGCAGGGTGCGCCGCAAATGCGGCATGCACAGTGGCCGGCGCTGGCGATCGACGCCCTCGTTACAAGGCATCGCTCCTTTTGCGAGGCCATGGTGCGAGAAGCCAACATTGTCGGTATCGAAATCGAGCCGCTGGAAGTGCATGAGGCCCTGTCGCAGATCAAGGGCGTGCTCAATCCGGAATATCTGATCGCGGGGGATAGCTGGAAGGCGATCTTACCCGGAGATTATGCGCGGGCTCGTATGCCCAAATCCGTCAAGGAACTCAAGAAAAGCGAGGTTTCGAACCTCCTTTGGCCGTTGCTATCTCGACAGCTCATCAATGAGCATGGCGAAATCATTGACCAAACGACGGTGCAGCTTGGTGAAACAGTCTTCTCCGGTTTCGACATATCGCTTGGACCGGAAGTCGTTGTTCAATTCAATGACCTGATCCGGAGGGTGCTCGACAGCAATCAACGCATCTCTTGGCGCATGTCGATGCTGATCGATTCCGGCGGTTTCCAAGGACAGATGTTCAAGGAAACCTACACGAATATCATGACGTGGACCGCGCCGATCCACAATTCACGCATCAAGAAGGCTTTCGAGAAACTGCGTCTTGATGACGGCGCGGATGATACCGTCGTTCGGTGGCGCTGCTCGTTTGCAGCATGGGCGCCAAAGACGGATATAGAGACGCTGCAGCGGCATGTGGCGACCCTGAGGCGGACGGTAGAACGATGGGGCAACTGCCAGACGGACGCACTGGTCGGAGATCCCGTCCAGTGCGTGATGTCGTCGGCTCTAGCGCTCAATGCACAATCGACAGCACCGGCGGCCGCCGCCAGCCTTGCCGACGCTTTTGCCCTTGCGCCGATCGCACGACCTGCAAGCCCATGGCAACAGGGTTCCGTCATGTTCCGGACGAAAGATGGCAAGCTGTGGCCGTATCAACCCGGTTCCTCGAAACAGTTGGGCTGGGTTGACCTGATCGTCGGCACGCCGGGCTCCGGCAAATCGGTCCTGATGAATTCGATCAATCTCGGCGTGGCGTTATCACGCCAGTCAGGTCGAAGCAGGTCTAACGAGGGCCTGTTGCCGCGTATTTCGATTATCGACATTGGTCCATCGTCGTCAGGCCTGATCAGCCTCATTCGCGATGCTCTACCGGTCCAGCGCCGCCATGAAGCCGTCTTTCATCGGCTGAAAATGTCAGAACAATATTCGGTCAACCCGCTCGACCTGCAACTGTGCATGCGTCACCCCTTCGAATATGAGCGAGCTTACCTTGTAAACCTGCTCTGCCTCATATGTACCCCGGACGGTGAGGAGGCGACCTATGACGGTATCAGTGCGCTTGCGGGCGCAACGATCGACGAAGCCTATAAGTTCTTCAGCGATAGCCGCTCACCGAAGCGCTATTCCAAATCCGATTCCTTCGAGGTTGACGCCGCGCTCGAAGAGCTTGGTTTCGAGATCGACACCGCGACGACATGGTACGAGATCACCGACTATCTGTTCTCGAAGGGAAGATATCATGAGGCTGCACTAGCGCAGCGCTATGCCGTCCCGACCTTGGCCGATCTCGTGAATGTCTCTAACTCCGAAATCGTACGAGAGCCATTCCGAGATATGAAGGCACCAACCGGCGAGGATGTGCTGAAAGCTTTCCAGCGCATGTTGACGGCGGCTTGCCGCGATTATCCGATCCTGGCCCGACCGACGCGGTTCGATGTTTCGAACGCCCGCATCATCGCGTTCGACCTTGCCGGCGTAACCGCGAAGACAGGTCCGCACGCCAAACGACAGACCGCCATCATGTATATGGTCTCGCTTCAGACCCTGACCACCGATTTCTGGATGGATGCTGACGAGATCCGTGCTCGTGATCTAAGCGACGAGGTTCGCGCCTATCATCTTCAGCGGATCGAGAACAACCGGCAGATGGGCAAGCGCCTCTGCGTCGACGAATATCATTTGACTGGCGGCCTGGACAGCTTCCGCGACCAGATGATCAATCTCGGCCGCGTCGGTCGTAAGGCCGGCGTGCAAATCACGCTTGCGTCTCAGCTTCTCGAAGACTTCGACACGAGCATTCAGAAACTCGCCAACAGCTTCTGGTTCTGTAACGTGCCGACGGAGGAATCTATCCGTCAGATTGCATCGACCTACAATCTTACCCCTTCGATCATGGACATTATGCGCGGGCTTCGTGGTCCGATCGAAGGGGAGGGCGCACCGCTGCTGGCGATGCTGAACCTGCGGTCAGGCACGTATGTCCAGCACGTATTCAACCAGCTCGGCCCGATTGAAATTTGGGCGCTCTCAACGACGGCTGAGGACACCTCGCTACGCACGATGCTTTACGAAAGCCTCGGTTCGAAGGCAGCCCGGCGCATTCTCGCGCGCCGTTTCCCTTCAGGTTCGGCAAAGGACACGATCGAGCGCCGTCTTGCAGACATGGAAGATCGTGGCGTCGCAATTGATGACAAGGTTCGGGGCAACGCAATTCGCCAGCTCGCGGACGAACTGATCAAGGAGGCCTCGTGATAAAGGCAATTACAGCCGCGCTGTTGGCAAGCGCGATTGGAAGCGTTGCTCTGGCTCAGTCCAACATTGACGACCTGGTGACGGAAACCATCAATTTCGAAAAGCAGGACTCGGATGCGACGGCGACGGCGCGGAAAATGTATGGGCGTGATTTTCGTATCGTGCAGGCAAAGCGCGTCTGGCTCGAAGAACCGACAGATGGCTACGACCAGATGGTGGTCTTGCTCGGCGAGGCCCGCGGTTGCGCGACCGGGTGTTTCGTGTCCGCTTTGTACTATGACGATAAGCAATGGCTTGAGGTTTGGCGCGTACCGGGCAAGTCCGTTGGGCTTGGTCCTGTTGCAGCGACTGGCATGAAGCCGCTCTATGATGGTCATCGCCTTTGGCAATGGTCTGGAACGGCTTATATGGCGCAACCCGTACCCCAAGACCGCAAGAACAGAACTCCGACGGAGGATGAGCTGAAGGCCACAACCGAAGCGCTGAAAGAGCGCTTCAAGGGCGGCTCGGAAGCTCTCGAACCGTCGAATGTTCTCGCTCAAGACGTGAATATTAAGGATGGTGACGAGACCGCTATTCTGGTGCGGTCAAATTACTATTGCGGCAATTCGGCGTGTCCCGTGGTCTTTCTCGATGGGAAAAAGCAGCTCATCGACATTCTCGAAGCATGGGGACCAGATTTCTCAGTCATTGATGAGCGCGATGGGAATAATCGTCGTCTGATCGAAGTCGCGACGCAGGACGGCGTTGCGACCTATTCGCTTGGCGACAAAAACCCGCGCTCTGTCATCAACGCCATGAAGATCACGATAGCGGGGCAGAAGCGATGAAACGCTCGATTATTGCCATCCTGTGCTTAGCATTGCTGCTGCCGTTCGCGGCATGGGCGGACTATAATGAAAACACGTCCAAGCTCGAAGGCGGCAACTCCTATTCTATCTTCAACGGAAACGGCGGTAGCGCCGTCGGCCGTTATCAAATCACGGCCGGCACATGGGAATCTCTCGGCTACTTCAAATATACGGGTAGTGGTTCTACCGGCAATTGGAACAATTATGTTGCTACCGACAAGGCCAAAGCCGCAGGCGTCAACAGCCTGAACGATCTGCGCTATTCGAGCGCGGGGGCGGCTCTGCAAGATGCGGCGAATATGGAGCTTGCTTCCCGCAATTGGTCGTCCCTGAGTAGCCAGACGCGCGGTCTCGTCGGTCAGACGATCAACGGAGTCGAGATCACCCAGGACGGATTGCTCGGCGCGGCCCACTTCCTCGGCGCCGGTGCGCTCAACGATTGGGTCGCCAGCGGCTTTGATCCGTCCGTCCTGCCAGCTTCGTATCTGACCGCGAACGGCTTCTCATCCTATGCGGAGCTTCAGGCACATTTGTTGAAGCGCATGGCAGCCATGAACGGCCAATCCTTCGCAGGTTTGGACGGCGGGCTGGGCGGAGAAACCGGGGGCGGCATGTATGACCAGACCGAAGGATTCCCCGGAATCGGCACCAAGCGGCCGATTCTCATCCGAGAAATCCCACCATTCCAAGGGGAGAAAGCAACGCTATGAGGATCTTCCGATATCTATCGTTCTGCGCCATCGGTGGCTTGGCTCTCGCAGCCGCGCCCGCCCAAGCAGACCAGATCGAACAGCTATTCAAGGACAGCGGTAAAGGCTGCGTCGATACGGTAAAGATCAACCTCGTCGAGGCCATTCGCGCAGGTATCGATAAGGAAGTGAAGCGCCATGAAGCAGCCCTTCAAAAGCCGCCATCACTGGATTCGCTTGGCTGCCTCGACAATCTGATGAAGGTCAATCTCGATTTCGCAATTCAGGTTCCGGACCTGAGCCAGATTTTCAATCAGGCTTTGTCGAACGCCGAACAGCAAATCTGCTCCTATGCGCAAGAGCAGTGGAACAAGGTGACTGAACCGCTCCAGTCCGCGCTTCAATTGCCATCCTTCGATTCCTTGCAGTTGCCGGGCGGCATGGGCGGGGGATCGGTCCCGACCTTGAACTACAATTACAAGGGCGGTTCCCTGAATCTGAATTCTCCCTCGACGGAAAATTCTGGCCGTCGAGAGAATGACGGCTCGCTCTTGAATAATCTCTACAACGATCTCTATGGACCGGGAGGCCTGTGATGAAGGCAGTCATCAAATCGTTTCTGTTTGCTGGAACGGCTTTCGCGTCCCTTTCCGTCGGAGATGCGGCGCTGGCTGCCTGCTCCTGTGGTGGCGTTCAAAACATCGTCTACCGCGCTCAGGAGAACATCAATTCTCATACGACGGACGTAGGCAATCAGATTGCGCAAACCATCCTGAAGGGGGTCGCTCAATTGAGCGCTTATCAGAACCGCGCGATCGAGGCGAATTCACGGACCCAGGAAGCCGCTCAGATGGCAGAAACCATCCGCGAGCGACAGAAGGCCCGAGCTGCAGCCGAAGGCGGGCGATACGATCCGGCGACATCCGCCTGCCTCGACTTGTCGGGCATCTTCAGCATGGGTAAGCCAGGGCAGGGGGTCGCCGGCTATGGCGGCAACGATGTAGCCAACGCATCCCGCAATTGGTCTTACGGCAACGAGGATATTGGCAAGCCGGTAACGGAAGGTGGTTTGGCGGTCGCGAACGCGATCATTGCAGACCGTGACGAGTTGAGGAATGTCGCCGGCTTCGCTGATCCGACTTCTGACGTTCGCCTTCTGACCGATGCGATCACTCTCGATACGTCGGACGGTGAGGTTTCCAAGGCTTACGTCCGGATGATCAACAATATGGTCGATCCGATTCCGCCAAAACCGATCACGCAAGCGGAGATGAAATCTCCCGCCGGCAGGGCTCAAGTTGCTGCCCGTCAAGTCGATGCTACACGCCGTTCAGCGGCACATTCGATCTACAGCTATCTCGGTGACATTGCGGCTCCGACTGGCGGCAAAGAACTTGCGGATTGGGCAAAAAAAGCAGTGACGGAATCCTATCCCTACGAAGTAGGCGAGCATGTTTCCGAACTGCAGGCAGTGGATATTTTCGTCCGCTCACGCTTTTCAAACCCGGAGTGGCACAAGGAACTGGCTGGCATGTCGCCAGCCGCGGTGCAGCGCGAACAACTGCTAACCCAGGCCCTCAACCTTCATGTCGATTGGATGCGGTTCAATCTCGAGCGTCGCCAAGCATCGGCTATTGCCGCACTGTTATCGAACAGCCTCGATGAGCGCGACAGTCGCACGACCGTAACGACAGCGAGTGCGCAATGAGTGAGGAAGGTCGCATCCGTCGTTTCGCCTCTTGGAACCTGAAACGGGCTTTCGGCATCAAAGTCTTTTTCAACGCAGCATCACATGCTGCGGAAGATGCCGCCGACAACGTTCAGAACACGATCGGCGAGCTGCGACCGAAAGGCCGGTTAAAGGCGAGAAGCTTCGGAGATCGATATGCCGATGGCGGCATTCAGCGCTTCAAGGAATTGAGTGACGGGCTCAATGCAAAGGAAATAGATGCAGCGCTGGCAGCATGGGACCGGGATTCCAGCATCTACATGGTAGCAGGTTGCATAGCACTTGCTGCTATCCCGGCTCTCTACGTGCTCGGCTATCGGTCCTTCTATCTTCTTATCGGGGGGTGCCTAGTAGCCATCATCACCTTTGCCTTGGCGATGAAGGCTGATTTTAGAGCATGGCAGATCCGGCAAGGCCGTATCGGGTCCGTGCGGGATTATTTTAACGACCGTCTGCCTTCGAACATGCAGATCCTATCAAAGGACGATTAACCATGAACCGGGTGGGGCTTCTCGCTACTTTTTGGATGATTTCGGCAAGCGTCGCGCACGCCGACGACATCAACATTGCCGACATTATCAAGGGCGAGGGTGACGCACGGTCTAATTCCTTCTTAAACATGATATTTGGGCCGCTCTTCACCGGCCCCAACGACGAAACCCTGATTTCCTCACTGATCGCCAATTTCAATGTCCTGTTCTTTGCCGTTGCTGCAATCCTGTTCATTTACAACGTCATCGTAGGTGTCACTGAAACCGCCCATGAGGGTGAGATTCTTGGAAGACGGCATTCGGCAATGTGGGTGCCGCTGCGCACCATTCTCGCGGTTGGCGCTCTCATCCCCATGCCGACAGGATATAATGCCGCTCAGCATGGCATTGCCTACATGGTCAACGTGAGCACGGCCACCGCTTCATTCTTCTGGAATGAGACGGTCGATCTCATCGTTGAACAGCGGTTGCCAGTCGTGGGCGGTGACTATGACGCCCTTGACGGTCAATTCTTACAAGGACTGTGGAGGGCCGAGCTGTGCCAGGCCGTGTACAATCTCGAAGTATCCAAAGGCGGTGATGGACTTGACGGCATATCTCGTGGGCCGTGGCAAATGAAATCCGGCGTCCCGCAAATGGCATACAGTCTGCCGAATTCGTATGGAGCTTGTGGCATCGTCAGCCTACCCGGCCAGACATCAGGATTTCAACGGCTCGCTGAAGCCGCTGGCAAATCGTATAATGACTACATCACCGACATGCAAAAGGCGGTAGACGATACGGCCAACGGCTTCACCGAAACTGCCGCCAAACTCGCTCAGGCGATTAGTTCGCGGAATCCGCAGTTAATGCCGGACTATCGCAACTTGAGAGAGGATCTGAAGGCATGGCGGGAAAAGCATGCGAGAATACTTGATGGGTACATTGGACCGGATAAGCTGCAAAAGGCGGGCAAGGACGTTGCGGAAGCCGATGATCCGTTGCAGGTCACGCCGGTTGGAGATTCACAAAGCCAGGCACTAGCCGGCAATCTCAAGAACGGCGGCTGGTTGCAAGCCGGATTCTATTATCAGCTCATCGCACGGCTTTCGGCCGACTCCAATTCGGTAGCAACCGCACTTCCTAAGGTAACTCCTGGCGGAGCCATCGGCGCCGCATCAAACCCCGCTGGATCAGTTCGTAACGCCATCGCGTCACAGTATGCGGACAACAACTGGTACTTACTCGGCTCGGCCGATGGTGACGCGAAGAAGTTCCTTGATCAGATTTCAGCAACCTACAACGGCACTGTCGAGTGGTGGAACGAAAGCGTCGCGAGAAGCGGGATCAGGGCATTCGTAAATGAACGCGTCGCGTTCGCGGACAGCGGCGGCGATATATCGGACTGGATGCCATCCGCGGGATCTCTCTATCAGGCGCTGGAATTCCTGAACCCAATGCGGGCCACCAATGATCCGATGATCGGTCTTGTCACGTTCGGAACACAGGTCACGTTCTACACAACGGCCGCGATAATCGCGCTTTCCGTCCTTGCAGTAGTTCCATACGTGGGAACCGGGATAACGGTCCTCTCGAACTTCGTCGGTTGGGTGATCAGCGGTATTGGCGTGATAGGCATGTTCCTTGCGTTCGTGCTTCCAATGGTTCCGATGGTGACTTGGGTGATCGGAATCGGCGCGTTCTTCCTTCTCGTAATGGAAGCCATATTCGCCGCCCCACTTTGGGCGATCGCGCATCTCTCCATGGAAGGGAAGGGGATGGGTGGCAGCCAAGCACGTCGCGGCTACGTCATGATCCTGGCGCTCACCCTGACGCCGGTCCTCATGCTTTTTGGGCTCCTGCTCGGAATGATCCTGTTCCGGATCATGGGCGTGCTTATCAATGGCGGGCTCTATTACGCCCTTACCTCGGCACAAGCACTTGTAGGCGACAGCTTTGTTAGCCTCGCTTGGTTCCTCGGCATCTTTGTCGTCATGGGCTTTATGGGAGCGGTCTATCTCGTCATCATTGAGCGGTCGTTCTCGCTGATTGCAGAATTTCCTGGCCGGATTTTCCGCTGGTTCGACCATATCGGCGACGATCTCGACGCTCACACTGCACTCCGCGCTAACACTGCAGCGATGGGCAGCGCAGCTCATCTTGGAAAATCCATTGAGGCCGCAAAGCCAGCACTTCTACCGAAGCCACAGCAAAGAATAACCAACGGGTAAGGGTGCCGGTTTTCACGTTAGCGATATTGATGTATATTGCAGAATGAAACTCGGCACGAAAGGAGGCCGGATATGACATTGCCTAAGTATCTGCGTCCTATTCGTGACGTTGAGGCACACGGCTTGAGCGGAACTGAAAAACTCTTTCGTTTTTTGGTTTTCGTGCCGTTCCTGATGCTGTTCTCAATTCCGCGTGGAGCGCTTATCGCGGTTATGCCGATCCTGCTTGGCTACATGCTCTTTTTTCTTCCGGTTGGAATAGACACCATCATCCACGACCCGAAGAATTACAGTTTCGAATTGTCAATTCTCCTCGCGATCGTAGCGATGCTTCTCTTCTCGAACAGCATCGCAAAGGCAATCCGACGCTATTTCCTGCCGTTCGGCTAAGAAAAGGTCGTTCAAGCATAAAGGCCCGCGATGCGGGCCTTTTGCGGTTTTTGCCGCCAAGCATCCTGCCTACAGCGTTGCATAAGAAAAAATTCCTCTTGACGGGAACCGTCTCTCCGTTGTTCTGTTTTTGTTCTATTCAGGAGCGAAGACAGAATGCGCAAGCCGGAGACGATCGAACGGCTCTACCTAGATTTTGACGGCTTCTTTGCAAGCGTCGAGCAGCAGTGTGACCGGCGCTTAAGGGGGCGGCCGATCGGCGTCGTGCCGTTCGCCGGCACGACCCGCACGGCCGTCATAGCGTGCAGTCGTGAGGCAAAGGCCTACGGCGTAAAAAATGTAATGCCGATCGAGGAGGCGAAGAGGCTCTGTCCAGACCTGGTGCTTGTTCCACAAAAGCCCGACCTTTATCGGCGGGCGCATAACGCGCTCCTGTCCGAAATAGAGACCGTTATTCCGATCGACGCGGCTAAATCGATTGATGAGCTGACTTGCCGCCTCGATGAGACCGGCCGCAATGACCCGGAAGGGTTGTCCGCTCGCATCAAGGCCGCGATCGCAGAGAATGTCGGTTCCTTTATCACCTGTTCGATCGGCTTCGCCGCCAATCGCCAGCTTGCGAAAATCGCCTGTAAAGAAGGTAAGCGCGGGGCAGGGCGGTACGGCGACGGACTGGCGATCTGGCGGCCGGTTGACTTGCCGGCGCCATTGTTTGCGGTTCCGATGGAAGATATTCCAGGTGTCGGCGGGAACATGGCGAAGCGGCTCTATCGATCGTCCATCTACACAACCGAACAGCTTTATAAACTCCAGCCCAAGCACATGCGCCGGCTTTGGAACAACGTCACTGGCGAACGGCTCTGGTACGCTCTCCATGGTTACGACATACAGGCCCAGGCATCGAGCCGGGGCATGTTCGGCCATGGGCGCGTGCTTCCTCCGGAATCGCGCACCATAGCCGGCGCGCGCGAGATCTCACGGTTGCTTCTGATAAAAGCGGCGCGGCGTCTGCGACGCGAAAATTTTTATGCAGCCGGCCTCTGGCTCTGGCTCTCGATTCGTGATGGATCGTGGATGGGAAAGCGCCATCTGCCGGTCGTCAACGACGACCAGGCCATCCTCGCCGCCCTTTCCGAACTTTGGGAAATGGTCGCGCTGGACTATCCGCGTGGACTCACGATCTTCCGGATAGGCGTCACCCTCTATGATCTGACGCCAGCGCATGAGCGCCAGCTTGACCTACTTCACAATGATGACCGCCAACGCCGGCGTTGGGAAAACGCCAGCAAGGCAATCGACAATCTCAATGCGCGCTATGCTGCCACTGTTGTCAGCCTCGGCCAATGGCGGCCGCCGGCTGGCGGCCACGTCGGGGGCAAGATCTCATACACACGCATTCCATCCGCGGAGGATTTTTGGTGATGGGCTGGAAACAAAGCGTCAAGGTCGGCGACCTGGCCGACAATCAGAAGCTTGAAGCGCGGTGCAAGAAATGCGGACACGTGCATTACCTCACCCGTGCCATCGTATGTGTCTCGCCGGAACGCGAATTCCTGTACATCGACGAGCTCGAGCGCGAAACGATCTGCAGGGCGCGCGGCTGTCGTGGCACAGTACGGATTTCGATGGTGCGGCTTGATGAGTTAAGCGGGTTTGTCGGCGGCCTTGCGTAACGCCCTTACGAGAAGATCAGCCACGCCAAATAGCAGATTGCTGCCAGAATCATTAATCCAACTGGTATTTCATACCACCGCTCGCCGGGCCTCTTGCCACCACACTTAGGACAGTATGGAGCGTTGCTGGCGACAGGTGAGTACGAACAATGACGGCAAGAAGTAGTAGCCATATTTCTTCCAATAAATTCAATGGCTTGTTTTAGCAAGTTAAGGATGCGACGTTTCCAGCAAGATAGAAATGCGACAGGCGGTGACGTTCAGCCCCCATTCCGAGAGGCTGGTCAGGGTTGCAAGCGAGGAATGGGGGCGGGTGAATATACGGCTCTTCGGCTTCAACCTCTTTAATCACCAATATAGTGCGCACCCCTTTGCTTGCCGTTGATAAAGCTGGTATGCCTTCGACATGACTAAAGGCGTTCTCAGATTTTTCTTCGATTATGGTGCAGGCGGCTGCCTATGGGCTGGTGATCCTGCCACACGTGACAGCCTTGGCACAGGACCTGTTGATGCGGTGTTTTTTAATCTACAAGGGCAAGTAATCAAACCTGCCTGCGTGGAACTTTCTGAAATAGCTAAAAGTTTAAGGGATCAACTTGACTTTGAGCACTCTGGCTATCTTAACCCTTTGTATCCGCCTGACCCCAGTCTTTGGTCTCAGGCGCTCTGTGATCGTTTCAACGCGAATGTGGACAGATTAGTAGCGCTCTTACGCCAAGAGATTGGCAATGACTATGACATCTTGGACGAACAAATCCGTTATTTGGAAGATCCTCAACTTGATCACTATCTGATGCGCAACTCAGAGCTTTCCAAATTGAACGAAGTCAAAGCTTCAACTGTCCGCTAGGACTAAAGATTCCAATTATCTATCAACCGCCTTCATACGCGCCAGCGCTTTCTCCCGGCGGGCGATAACATCGGGATCATTCATGTAAGCGGTGCGCGATTTACGCTCGCGCTTCTGATAGCCATTGGCTATGCTGCCGTCGCGAATGCCAAACATATGGTTTGTCTGTCCTGTTCGACGCGGCCCACTCTTACTGCGCTGCTGTTCTCGACCAGCCTGCATCTCGGCTACGAGCGCAAGCGCGTCATCCAGTCGTTTGTTCTCTACAATAGACGACCTATGAACCGAGCGCAGCTTGTCAAACGTTTTATAGGGCAGGGTGTCCGTGCCATGCATGATCTCCAGACGCCCATCGGGGTAATCGCAGACTATGACTTTCTGTCGTGCCAAGCGTTTTGCAAACTCCGTTGGTTCCAAGATGAACAGCACCTTGTCGTAACGCAGTGTCAGTGTTTGTGACAGTGTCCGCACTTCCTTCCGACACATCGCACTATCAATGTTCTCATGCGCGGCCAGCGGTCGATGCATATCTTTTGGATTGCGAGGCTCCTTGCCAAAACGGGTATTGAAATCTGCAATGAACTCCGGTGCATAAGCATTTGCTGCTTCCATCGTATCAATGCCGTGCAATCGCAATTCCTTCACCAGACGATCCTGCAGAGTCCTGTTTGCCCGCTCGACACGGCCCTTGGCCTGCGGGGTGTTGGCACAGATAATGTCGATGTTGAGCTCATAAAGCGCGCGCCCAAACTGGGTCAGGCCACTCGTGCGATCTTTCTGCGAACCATGAGTGGAGCGAAACACACCATGCTTGTCACTGTAAAAGGCCAGCGGCTTGCCCCATTGCTGCAGGTAGGCCTTCGTTGCATGAAAATAATCAAACATATTCTCTGATCCAGCAAAGCGCAGATGCAGAAGCTTGCCGGTGGCATCGTCAATATAAACGAGGAGGGCGCATTTGGGACCCCGCTCCTCGAACCACCAATGATGTGAGCCATCCATCTGCACCAGCTCACCAAAACAATCGCGCCGGGCGCGCGGTTGGAATACCCGTTTTTTGCGTTCACGGCGTGAAACCCATATGCCTGCCGCCGTCATCCATTGGCGCAGTGTCTCCTTGCTGATCGAAATTTGATGTCGTTCAACAAGCTTCTCACATGCTAGTGTCGGCCCAAAATCCCGATAATAAACCCGCACCAAATCCAGCACGGTATTCCGGAAGTCCTCGCTGTAACGTCGATTACTCGGGCGACCGCGTCTTCCAGTAATCAGGCCTGTGTGTCCAAATCTATCGTAGGCCTGTAAAAGACGATGAATTTGGCTGCGGCTGAGATCAAGTAATGTTGTTGCCTGAACAACGCTCAGACGGCGATCTCGTATCTTCTGAATGACTTCTAATCTATTGAGTTCTTTCTGCGACATCGTGATCAAACAAGACATGACGGCTCCCATCCGTTGCTTGTATCCGGAACCCCAGTCTTCCTTTCTTTGTTTTGTTTGAATAGGGCAAGCGACCTAAAAATGTCGCATCTCTAATTTGCCCATGTGTCGCATCTGTATATAGCTGCTATATGGCTTAGTCGCATAACCCTTATTATGGAACATCTAGGCGGTTTGCGGGCTGTTGCGTTCTGGCCTGAAACCGCGTTTTCCACGACTGTGGAAAACCGTAGATGCTGCGGTTTGCTGTGTTGCGTTTAACCGAACCGATGGCATTGTTGCTTTCGTTGAGAAACGCGAGTGACCATGCCGATCATCAATATAAGAAATGCAGCCCTGCCGCCATCAGCACGTGGGCTTGTCGCTGTCGGTTCTCTTGGCGTCCCACGGTTTTGGGCCACCATCTGGAGTGACGTCCTGAACCCAAGACTGGAACCATCGAGCCGACAGAAGTATCTGACGGCCATTGATCGTTTCTACGAGGCAGTCTGCGAGCAACACGGTACCGACTGTCTGGACCGTCTTATAGCCGAAGCCGATGGAGATGCTTTGGAAGAATGTCTTCTGGGCTTCTTCGCCCAACTCAGGAACGCGGCCGTCGTCGAGAACGCGGACAAGTCGTCCACATGGAAGTTTGCGCTCGACTTCGCGACGGAAATGCTTCGCCAGGCCGGTAGCACGGCCGGTGCGCGGGCGAACGAAATCCAGGCAAAGGTACATCGCCTTGAGACCTTCTACCGCAACCTAGTTCCGAACCCCCAGAAGCCGCCACCGCCGATCCGGGCACTTCCGCCGCTCGTAATCGAGGACCTTTACGAAATCTTCAGGCCGGATTCGACGCGAAACCCCTTCAAGACTGAAGCGCTGCGCTGGCGCAACCTCTTGGTCTTCATGTTGCTGTTGCGCCTTGGGCTTCGGCGTGGTGAAGGCGCGTTGCTGTACGCTTCCTCGTTTAAGGAGGACTTCGACCCAGTCGCTCGCAAGACCGTCCACTGGTTGGATGTCGAGGAAGTCGATGATCCGGACCCACGGTACGAACAGCCTGGGCTGAAGACGGAGACCTCGCGACGCCAGCTTCCGTTACAGGAAGAGATCGTTGAACTCGTCAGGTTCTACATCCGCAACTATCGCGGACGGGCAAACCACCCACACCTTCTGATCTCTCAAAAAGGCCTGCCACTTTCGCTGCGATCCCTCAGTGAAATCTTTGAGGTTGCGACGAAGGCCCTGTGCGACGAGGCTAAGCAATCTCTGAAAAAGCAAGGGCTTAAAGGCGTCTCTTGTCACGATCTCCGCCATACATCCGCTGTCGTTAGGATGCGTCGGTATCAGGACACGGGCAATGATCTGGACAAGGCTCAGGAGAAGCTACGGACATTTTTTGGGTGGTCGAAGAAGTCGGATATGCCGCGCCTCTATGCCAAGGCCTACTTCGAAACCAGCCTGGACGAAGCCTGGGGCGAAAAATTTGACCATTTTGTGGATGCTCTTCGACGCACTGTTCCGGAGACATCCCATTGAAAGCCGCCGTCACGCTTCAGAACGACCGCCTCGTCGCCGATATTGATCGCCTGACATCGAGATTGCCGCCGCTGCCTGCGGTGGTCAAATACTACGATGATTTTGCGAACGAGATATGCTCCGTCCGAGACCTATCCGAAACCGACCAAGTCTTCCTTGCCTTGGACGGCCGCCAGCATTCAATATCGTTCAATGCGTTTGGTCCCGCAACGCAGGTAATGAAACATGTGTTCGCCGAATGGCTTGGCGAGCACGACCTTCACTACGTGACGATCCTGTTTGGCAGCACCCTGAGCTATCTCGCACGTCGCGGCGTCGCCTCTCTCATCGAGCTATTAGTGTCACAGCCGTTCGATGCTCGATCCCATTGGAACACATTCGTTCTTGCAGAGGTAAGTGCCAGGGAAAGTTACTCGCTAAGAGCCATTCTTCATTCCCTGTGTCGGCTCAACATTGGTCATTGGACGCCCACGGCGGCATCGATCATTCGGGCTCTGAAGAGCCCAAAGGTCGACAAGTATCGCGTCGTTCGCATCGGTGATTGCTTCCTGCCACTGGATCACCAAAGCATCATCGTCGACCACATCGATGCGATGTGCGCCGCGCTATCGAATGATCCTCAGTCGATTGATGACGAAGCGCTACGGGACGTGTGCATCTTGGTCACGTCATACCAGTATGCCTTCCGTCCGGGGCAGATAGCGCGGATCGAGACGGCCGATGTTCGGCTGTACTCGACTGGTGCGGTGCATGTTGCGGTCACCCGGATCAAGCAGAAGGATCACCGCAAGCGCATTCGAGAAACCCGGCGGATCAAGCGTGAGTGGGGGCCGCTCTTCAATGAGTTTGTGAAGCGCCGGGACGCAGGAATCGTCATGATAGAGGAGGGCGTGCCCCCTCGCCTCCTCTTCGGCCTCACGCCGTCCGGTGTTGGCCGGGTCATTCTTGAGCTTACGTCGGACTTGACAGGAGAAGCCTGGTCTCCAACCGACCTGAGACATACGGCGGCACAACGTCTCGCGGACGGCGGCATCTCGCACGCTGGCCTCTCGGAGTTCATGGGACACTCCAGCGACCGCGTGGCCAATGTCTACTTCGACGCATCGCCACCACAAGCCAAGCGTATCAATGATGCCCTTGCAATCTCGCCCATTTACAAGAACGTAGCCAAGATCGCGACGACGAGAACCATCGATAAGGAGATGCTTCTGGGCCTTCCGGCCGAGAAGCAGATCGGAGGTGTGCCTCACGGGATTCCTATCGCAGGAATAGGTGGTTGCAACTTGGGTCAGAACCTCTGCATGAAGAACCCGGTGCTTGCCTGCTACACCTGTTCCCAGTTCATGCCCCTCAACGATCCCGAAATCCACCAGGACGTCGTGGAGAGCCTTCGTCCGGTCGTCACTGAGTTCGCCGCCGCGTCCCGCAACAACCAGCAATCCCCTGCCTACGCTCAGTTGAAGAGCACGCTCGACGCCGCAAGACGTGTTGCCGAGGAACTGAAATCCGATGGCGGGGACGAGCCATGAACCCGTTCTATGCCGAATACATTGCCACGGCCAAGAGGCTGGCCGAAGAACGCGGCCTGAGCTGGAAGCTAGTCTTCGACGGTGAGGGCAAGGTCACCAAGGAGACGAGGTGGAACCTGACGGAACTGAGGGGTGGCCTTTCCAAACCGGTCTCATGGCTTGGTCAGGTTGGCGTGGACGCCGCGCCATTCATAAAACTGAACGAGATCAGAGTGGAAATGGGACAAGGTCTCTTGGTCGCCATGCCCCTGTCCCCCCACTGGCTGGACTTCTTCCAGGCTGTATTGATCCACCAGCTTCTCCTTGGTCAGACGAAGCCCGGAAGCGCCGTTCAAGTGGGCGCTGGCATCCGACGGCTGGCACCTGCAGCAGAGGATACACCGCCCTGGGCGGTAACCCCCGATCAAATCCAGCAGGCCTACAATGCCGTTCTTCGGTCATCGGAATCCGGCAAGCAAGCGCTCGACTTCGTGACCATGGTCAGGAACGTCATCGACAGACAAAAGCTCGCCGACATCCCTGCTTTGGCTCGTTTCTGCCAACCCTATTCCAGCAAGGAAGCGTTGGCAGCGCAGCAGCGGGCCGATGCGGTCAAAGACCGCCAAAACGCACATGGTGGCCGCAAGAGCCTGCGGCGCAGCCTGGCTGAACGGAAGTCGGCGTCGAAGCTTCCGGATGAGAAGGCCTTCTGGGAACTGGTTCGGATTGTCTTCACCGAGACGCCCCTGTCCTTCTCGGATGCGATCCGGTTTGCGGCATTTAAGGTCCAGATCATCATGGGCTTCCGGATCGGAGAGGCCGCCCTTCTTCCATTGGATTGGAAGCGTTGGCGCGAATATCTGGACGCCGACGGCCGACTGGCCGGAGAGCATGGTGGGTTCTCCCGTTCCCTGATAATCAGGTACTTCGCTGAAAAGCAGGAAGAGGACGACCTTGCCGAGGGATTGGCTCTGTACGAGAACATCCAGCACGTCCCGCCGATGTTCGAGGAGATTTTGGTAGAGACGCTCGACCACATAGCCACCATTACCGCCCCGCTGCGGGAGCGATTGAAACGGCAGGCTGAAACAGGTCGCATCTTTCCCGAATATGCTGAGGACGCGCTCGTTCCTGCCTGGGAGATGTACGTCCGCATTACAGGAAATGCGGTGTTCTCGGACGCAGAGGTTCCGCCGCAACTGATCCAGCAATATCGCGAAAGCTACGACCCGCAGTACCTCGACACCATCCGCGATCTTCAATTAGGCGGCAGACCCGCTGGTTTGTCGCAGTTCTGGACCAATCCGGCTCAACGCAACATTCCGATCCGGACATCGGCGGGCGTGATCGAAAACGGCAGGATTAACTGGCGATTTGCATTCGTCCGCGTTGGCGATGTCGAGGAACACATCCGGGAGAACCGCGCGACGAAGCTATCCGCTACCAAGCCGACCGCGACGACCGACGGTACGGTGTTTTATCCCTACGACCTCCTGTTCTTGATGCCGATCAGAAACCTCATCGAGGGGCGCAACAACGGCCTTCTTGACACGACCTTGTACTCTGCCATCGGCATTTTGGACAAAGGCCCTCTGAACGGCTCCTTGAGCGGCAAGGCAAGCGGGGAGACCCTCTTCCAGCGATACGGCCAGACGGACGAGGACCGCGCGTTGACGCTGACTTCTCATTCCCTGCGGCACCTGCAGAACACCGAGCTGTTCCGTCTCGGCGTCGCTGACACGATGATAACCAAGAAGTTCGGCCGCCGTAGCGTTCAGCAGAGCTACGAGTACGATCACCGAAGCCTTCATGAGGATATCGAGCATATCGACGTTCCCCCGGAAGCCGAAGATTCTCTCGGCGACAAGGCGCTTCAGGTCTACAAGATGATCGCCGCCAACAAGGTGCGAGGACCTATCGTCGACGAGTTCCGGCGTGTTCAACGCGAGTATGGCGACGATGCAGCCTTCGACTACCTGAATGCCGAGGCCGACGGTCTTCACGTCACGCCCTACGGGCTGTGCGTGAACAGCTTCACCAGCGATCCCTGCCCGAAACATCTCGAATGCTTCAACGGCTGCCTGCATCTAGCCCGAACCGACGTCGTAGAGGAGCACGACCATCTCGAAACGATGCGCGACCGCTTCGCGAAAATCATCATCCAGTTGGAATCCGTACCCGAGGGCCGTCGATATGCCGGATGGGCGAACCAGATCGCCCACGCCCGCATCCGATACGAGAATATCGGCAAGGCTCTCGCGACCGAACCCGGTGACCGCCCCTTCCCCGATGGCAAAGACCTCTCCGTGACGCCGGAGCAGAAGTTCGGTAACACCATCATCGACACCATGAGCCGCCTGAGAGACCTTGATGATTGATAAGATCGCCCATCTTGAGGAAATGTTGGAGGCGATGATCGCCGAGGACGAAACCATCACCGCGAGAGCCATCGTCCGGCGCAGCGGCGGCGTGTTCAAGAACGCCACTGACATCACTCGGAATGTGGACCGTCGCACCAAGTTCGAGGGTGCCCAGCGAAAGCAGGAGACTATAAGGATCGCGATTGGTCGCAGCAGCGGTAAGTCTCGCGCAGAGCTGGAGCGACTGGTCGAAGTGAAGAACGCCGAGATTGACCAGCTTCAGGCTGATCGGCAGCTCGTGATCGCGTCACACCGCATGATGATCCTGGCTGTCGCCGAAATGGGCGGCTTCTCAAAATGGAAACGTCTGTTCGAGGGATATCAGGAGACAGTCAACAAGCTCGACGGAATGAATGCCATTCCTTCTGGCGAGGTCGTAACCCTTCCTCCGAGGAAGTCCTAATGGCGCGAGGAACGGGCAAAAGCGGTGTCGAGGTTGCCCAGGAGCATGTCGATGCCCTCCAAGAGTATCTGGAGAACCTCGGTGACCAGCCGCTTCCCCGCTACGGCGGCGTCGAGCTGAACAAGAGCGCCATCGCCAAGGCCTGCGGCTTCGACCGTCAGGTGTTCCGCACCAATCCGAGATGCGCCGAAATCCTGGGCAACGCAGACGACCGTGATCGCAAGGCTAACCTGACACGCCTCGAACAGGCGGAAGCGGACCGCGAGCAGAAGGCCAAGGTCGATGGCAATCAGATGGCTTTGGAGGAAGAGAACCTTCGGCTGAAGGCGGAGAACGCCTCGCTGCGCCGCGACCTTGACCGCATGAAGCGGTTGAGCGCGGTGATCGCCGAGACTGGGAGACTTCCATGATTGGGTGTTTGAAGTCTGGTCCTCGGAGCCGCGCCGTCGTGGCCCCGACAGGCCGTGGGAGCTGGATCGCAGTGAATGAGGCACAGGGACCCGCGACGGCACGTCGTGGGTGGCCGCAGTGAACGGAGAGCCAGAGCCCATGGCAGGGGCCAATCAACGACGGGGTGGCGCAGAGGGGCAGACGTTCCTGGTCCTTGGTGAGCGTTCTGAGCAGTCTTCCTGGGAGCTGTCCATCACCTCCGTTCATGCCAGCCGGTTCGGCGACCATGTCATCATTGGCCGTGACGGGACCGAGCAGCTCCGTCGTGCACTCGTCCCTTCGAAGAGGTCGCCGCGCGATCCGGTCGCAGGGGAGACGTGGCGTGTCACGGGTCCTGTCAAACTCCATCCCGAATATGGGCCGCAGCTCCATGCCGAGGTGGCCCTGCCCTTGGTCACCAAGGGGCGGGCGATCATCCGCCATCTGGCCACCGACAAGCGCTTCGTAGGTATCGGCTGGGCTACGGCGGAGAAAGTCTGGGAGCGCTTCGGCGAGACCATCTACTCCATCATCCGAGATCGTGACCTGAAGGCGGTCGCGGACGTCGTCGGCGCGGATCGGGCCATCGCCATCGTCGACGGCTTCGGCATGCTCGCCGAGGAGGTCGAAATCTTCCGCTGGCTGGATCGATACGGCGTCTCGCCTCGTGTGGCTGGTGCTGCCGCCCGTCTCTGGGGTCTCGGAGCCATCGACCGCATCAAGGCCGATCCGTTCACGATGACATTGCTGGAGCCGTGGAAAGACGTGGACGCGAGAGCGCTTCGTCTTGGAGTCGCCCTCGACGATCCGAGGCGGCTAACGGCCGCCGTCGAGGAGGCCTTGGCCATCCGGTTCCGGACAGGGAACATGGCCTCCCCTTCCCCAGTTCTGAAGCCTCTGGTGAAACGCCTGCTCGCGCCTTGGAGCGGCGATCCGGCGAGTGCCATCGACCTGGCCTTGGCCAGCAGTCGCGTTGTGTCGCCAACCCCCGACCTTTTGCAGTCGAGGGCCTGCCGGTTCATGGAGGAAGAGGTCGCGCGACAGGTCAGCGAGCGCGTTGGTCGTGAAGTTCCGGCATTCGACGGTAAACTCGTCGTTGACGCCATCGCCAAGGTGGAAGAGGAAATCGGCTACGCGCTTACCGATGCCCAGCGAGAGGCGGTCTACATGGCCACGAGCTGCGGCATCTGCGTCATCAGCGGTGGCGCAGGCACGGGCAAGACGACAGTCGTGCGTGCAATCCTTGCCGCACTGGAGGCCGTCCGCGACAGTCTTCCAGCTTCGCAGCGCCAAGGCGTCGAACACCTGCAGGTGGCTCTGGCAGGCCGCGCCGTCAGACGGATCAGCGAAGCGACAGGCCGCCCGGCAAGCACTCTTTCGCGACTGGTGCACGACATCGAAAATGCTGGCCGCCGTGTTCAGTCAGGGACCGTCATCTTCGACGAGTCCTCGATGCTCGACACCCCGTCGATCTATCGGGTGCTCGCTCAGTTGCCCATCGAGGTCAACCTGATCTTCATTGGCGACCCCGGTCAGCTCCCGCCTATCGGACCCGGCCTGCCCTTCCACACCATGGTCAAGGCGACGCGCATCCCTTCGGTCACTTTGGATGTCGTCCATCGTCAGGATGATGCCACTGGCATTCCCGCCGTCGCCTCTGCGGTGCGATCAGGTAAGTCCGTCGCCCTCCGGCGCTTCGATCCAAACGTCGCCCTCTCGCCGGGCGTCTATCTCTTCCCGGCGACGAAGGAGGATGTGGCAGCAAGAACCTTGGCCGCCTTCCGCGCCATGTGCGGTCGGGTGCCCGCCTACGGCAGGACGGCCGCCCTGCACGATATGGATGTCCAGATACTCACTCAGGTGAAGAACGGACCGGCCGGATCGAAGGAGCTGAACCGCGCCATCGAGATCGAATACATGGCGCGGCAGGCCAACGTCGAGGACTGGGGCCTGAGCGTCGGCTCGAAGATCATGTGGTTGAAGAACGACTACTCCAAGGCACCGCAACTGGATGCTGATGGCAGTCCCCTACTCGACAAGGTGACCGGCGAACCTGTCTGCTCCGGGTTCATGAACGGCTCTCTGGGCGTGGTCACCAAGCCTCATCCGAAGGGTGCTTGGGTTAGGTTCGATGACGGCGCTGAAGATGCGGTCACTGCGGCCGACCTTGAGAAGGTTACTCATGGCTGGGCGATCAGCGTTCACAAGGCGCAGGGCTCGGCTTTCCGTAGGGTGATCGTGCCGCTCGTCGGCTCGAAACTTCTTGACCGGACCCTGCTCTATACGGCCGTCACCAGAGCCGTCGAGACGGTCGTCATTGTTGGTGACCCGGAAGTCCTTCGTCGCACGATTGAAGAGCCGCCCACGGCTCTTGATCGAAGCAGTTCGATGAGCTTGGAGGCGGAACAATAGTTGCTCGAAATCGCGCTAAGGCCGAACGGAGCGGGAACGGCCCACCGGGCGCATCTCAAAAAGGGCATCAATAATCGGGCATTCCGGAACCTGGTCGCCGCTGCATTGCGCTGCCATATCCGACATGACCCGCTCCAGACGCCTTAGATCGGCGATTTTCTGACGGATATCTTTCAAATGTTCGATTGTGAGCGCGTGAACCTCCTGGCAGGTGTGGGCGTGGCCATCGACAAGTTGCAATAGCCCACGCAGTTCATCGAGGCTGAAGCCGAGTTCCCGGCCGCGCCGCACGAAATGTAGCCGCCGCGTGTGGTCATTGCCGTATACACGATACCCGCCTGCGCTGCGGGCGGGCTCCGGCATGACGCCGATCTTCTCGTAGTAGCGGATCGTCTCGATGTTGACGCCGCTGCGTTCAGACAGCACGCCGATCGAGAATTCTTCTTCAGTCTGCTTCATCACGATGTGCTCACAAATTGGTGAATTTTTCCCGCTTGACCCTGTAGTCGCTACAGACGCTAGGGTCACGATAGATCAATTTTGGGAATATGTGAACGATGACGCAGGACGAAACTCAGACGCTGAGAAATACCGCCGTAGAGCCCGAGGAAAAAGGATTTGATCGGGCGGCGTTGCTGTCAGTTGGCGGCATCGTGGCGGCACTGGGCGCGGCAACCTGTTGCGTGGTGCCTTTTGCCTTGTTCTTCGCCGGCATCAGCGGCGCATGGATCGGCAATCTGACTGCCTTCGAGCCCTATCAGCCTGTGTTCGTCACGATCGCGCTCGCCTGCCTCGGCTATGGCTTCTATCTCGTATACCGCAAGCCGAAGGCCGCGGAATGCGTCGAAGGCTCCTATTGCGCGCGCCCGTCGTCCCACCGGAACGCCAAGATCGGCCTCTGGATCGCAACGGTCCTCATCGTCGTCGCTGTGGGCTTTCCCTACGCTGCGCGCTTCCTCCTTAACGCCTGACCTGAAGGAAATCCTCATGAAAATCCTACCCCTCGTTGCCCTCACCGTATCGCTGCTTACGAGTGTTCCCGCCTTTGCCGCCGAGCAGACGGTGACCTTGAATGTCGCCAACGCCACCTGCGAACTTTGCGGCCCGATCGTGCAGCGGGCTCTCAGCGACGTGCCAGGCGTACTCGATGTCGACGTGTCGGAGGCGATTGGCGCGGCAATCGCCAAGGTGCGCTTCGATGACAGTCAGACGAATGTTGAGGCGCTGATCACCGCAACCAGCAATGCTGGCTATCCCTCCAGCCTTTCGCAGTAGGGAGGCTCAGCATGACTGATGGAAAGTTCATCGGCTTCGGCGTCGTCGCGCTTCTGGCTATCACCTGTTGCGCCGCCCCATTTCTGCTGGCTGCTGCGGGCTCTTTCGTGGCTTACGCATGGTTCGCGGCAGCGGGCCATATGCAGGTCCCGATCGCGCTCGCTGCCATTGGGGTAGCTGCATTTTACCTTTACCGGCGCAGCCGTTCCGGATCGGCGGCGGATGCCGCTTGCTGCGGATCGCCGACAGAAAACAAGGAAGAATTGAATGTGTGAACACTGCGAACCCACTTCGAACAAAGGCAATGGCCGTTACGATCTCGTTGTCGTCGGGGCCGGCTCGGCCGGATTTTCCGCCGCAATCACGGCCGCCGAACAAGGCGCGCAAGTGGCCCTTGTCGGGCATGGCACGATCGGCGGCACCTGCGTCAACATCGGCTGCGTGCCCTCGAAAGCCCTGATCAGAGCCACGGAGGCCGTGCGTCACGCCAATGATGCGGCTGCCCGTTTTGATGGTGTCGAAAGCGGTGCGCGGGTGGTCAATTGGGCCGCCCAGATCGCCCAGAAGGACGCTTTGGTTTCCGCTCTGCGACAGGCGAAATACGCCGATCTGCTGCCGGAGTACAACAACGTGGTCTATCGCGAAGGGCAGGCCCGTCTTGTAGACGGCGGTGTCGAGGTGGCAGGCCAGCGGCTCGCCTCCGAACGGATCGTCATCGCGACAGGCGCGCGTCCAGAACTGCCGGAAATTCCGGGGATCGCCGACGTATCGCCGCTCGACAGCACGACGGCGCTCGCCCTGACCGAACTGCCGCGTTCGATGATCGTGCTCGGCGGCGGCTACATCGGCTTGGAGCTTGCCCAGACTTTCGCGCGGGCCGGTGTCGCGGTGACGCTCGTGTTCCGCAGTCGGCTTCTGCCGGAGGCTGAACCCGAAATCGGGTCTGCGCTTGCTACCTACCTGGCCGACGAGGGCATCCGGATCGTCGGCGGCATCAGCTACGAATCCGCCCGCAGGACCGATGACGGCGGCATTGCGCTCGCCATCGTGCGGGACGGTCGTCCGGAGACCCTGACGGCCGAGCGGATTCTTGTAGCGACGGGACGCCGCCCGAACACCGAGGCCCTCGGGCTCACTGAGGCCGGCATAGACTTGTCACCTGCCGGTGCCATCGTCGTTGACGACCGCATGCGCACCTCGAAGACGGGGGTCTATGCGGCCGGAGACGTGACCGGCAAGGATCAGTTCGTCTACATGGCTGCCTATGGCGCAAAGCTCGCCGCCAGGAACGCCTTGAACGGCGACGGCCTGCGCTACGACAACACCGCAATGCCCGCTGTGGTGTTCACAGACCCGCAGGTGGCGAGCGTCGGCCTGACCGAAGCGCAGGCGCGCGCCGCCGGACATTCGGTTCGCACTTCCGTCCTTTCCCTCGACAATGTGCCGCGGGCGCTGGCGGCGCGCGACACACGCGGCCTGATCAAGCTGGTGGCGGACGGAGCAAGCCGGAAACTGCTGGGGGCGCACATTCTCGCGCCGGAAGGTGCCGACAGCATCCAGACGGCCGCGCTGGCTATCCGTGGCGGCCTGACGATTGACGATCTGTCGGAGACGATCTTCCCGTACCTGACAACCGTCGAAGGTTTGAAGCTTGCGGCTCAGACCTTCGACAGGGACGTGAAAAAGCTATCCTGCTGCGCGGGTTAAAGGTGAAAGGGAAACGGGTGCTTGCTCAAGTTGTAGCATAGACGGAGCGGGCACCTCATCCCTGACGCGCATAATGGTCACGGCATCGTCGGTGCCTTCTGGCCAAGCTTGATGATCAGCGCTCCGATTGTTGCGTGCCTCGCGTCGAACTATGCCGCCAGAACCGACGCTCTACGGAGCAACAAGGGAGGGATAGAGCGGTGCAACAATGCTGCCAAGTGTAGCGAAACGGGCCGACCACCAAAGCAACAAACGGTGTCAAATCATTGCTGCAACACCTTGTCCCGAGGTCATCCTCCGGAAACCATTGCAACGCATGGCGATCGGCTCACTCACTCACCCAGCTTCACTGCCGAAACCGCACTCTTTGGAACTAAGCCATTGATATCGCTGAATATTTTAGATTCGGATCAATTTGCGCAGAATTGCTACCATTGTCACGGATTTTCCCGACTGTGCTTTGCCAACGATGATTCCTGTTTTAGGCACAGGTGGCGTTCCAACGCTGTTCTTTCTCATTTCTTCACCGTTCCAAAAAGGCGAGACCCTTGTCAGTCGGATTTAGTGACCGAACGCTTCCTTGAGCGATAACAGGATAGGCAATCTCGACCAGCTCGTGATCGAGAAGCAATCTCAATCGACCCCACGGCAAATCTCGATCTTCACCGCGTATGATTAGCGTCAAGTCCTCTTGCGCTTCCCGGCTTTGGCCTTCAGTCATCGGCCTGACTGCATACCGATTATGATCGGTCATGCCGCATCTCCTCTATTCCAGGACCTCAAACATCGACCGCGGAACGAAACTCCGGGCCTCTTTCATCGTGATCCAACCTTCGTCGACAAGCTTCATAGTCGATTGGGCGAGCGGTCGCGCAATAACCTTGTCAGATTTCATTCCCTCCTTGAGGAGCTGACGCACCACAGCGGACCAGCCGTCGATTGGCTTATCCAGAAATCGGTCGCGAACATCATCATCGAACACGAGGAATTCGCGGACCGCAAAGCGTTTGGTGCCGTCCGTCGTGCGGATAAGATGTTGAGCGATAAAGATCTGCAAGGAGCTGATCAGGTCGAACGCTCGCGCGGCCTGCTCCTCCGCCGGAAATTCCATCGCCATGCGCCGTAGCCCCTCGGCTACGGAGCCCGCGTGCGTGGTCGTGTTGACGATATGCCCCTGAATGCTTGCAGCGATACAGCCGCTCATCGAACCATGATCGCGTGCCTCACCGACATTGATGATCGCCGGCGCACGCCGAAGTGACGACCAGATTCCGGCCGCGAAGGTAGGAAGGTCACGCCCCTCCCCGATCTCCGATTGGCCGATCAAGCTCGCGGAAACGCCCTGCTCGCTGAGAATATCGGAGAATGTGAATTCGATCGGCGCCTGAAAGTCCACGATCTTTCGCGGATTTTCGTGGTTTTCGAGATGATGACGGGTGATTGCAGCCATCGTTGTCGATTTTCCATGGCCCGTCCCGCCCGCAATGACGATGATGCCGGATTTCGGATTGAGAAACGGCCTCAACTCATTTTCGAGCTGAACATCATCGAGAGTCGGTGTACGAGACGGCAATGAGCGCATCGTCAATTCGACGCCGGAGCCGCCGTTTTTCGTAATCGGGGTTGCGTTGACGCGGAAACGATGCCGCTCATGGCGACTGACTTGGACCTCATAGGAGAAGTCGAGACAACGGCCCTGGCGCAATATGCTCGGTGCATCGCTCGATCGCCAGATGTACGACAGCAGTAGATCGACCTCTGAGCGCAGCAACATGCGCTTGGTGCCGAAATGCTGGCGAGAATTGATCTGAATGCGCGGCCGGGCTTCCGACTGGATGGTAATGTCGGACGCCCCGCGCTTGCCGGCGCCGACGATGAATGTGTCGAAGATCTCGGGCGAGGAATCGAACCGCGTCGGCTCTTCCTTCAGGACCGGTACGAAGGAATCCGTTGGCTTGAATGGGGTATCGTCCAGACGCGTTTCGTCAATCATCTGCCTCGCCTATAGAACCAATAGCCAGCAACCACGGCAATCAGAGCTACGACGATGAAAAGCCCGCCATATCCCCCTTCCTGCTTGCGGAGGCCGAGGGGGTCAGCAGGATCGACCGTGCTTGTCTGGCTCGAAGTTGAGTTTCCGTTCATTTGGAGACCTCGAATCTCCGAGTGATCGGTTTCCAACGCCTCGGGTCGGAAACGAACGTCGCGGCATTCTCGATCTTCACCCGGCGCTGGCCGATAAACAGCTCTTCCGGCGTGCCCTTGGCACGAACCTCGCTCGACGTCACTACAAGGCTCTTGACCAGGCCAGCATCGACCAGACGCCGATATTCGACCATGCCCAAATAGTCGCGGCGAAGAAGGTTCATGTTTTCCTTCAACGCTTCCTCGGCCTGCATCCGTCCCTGCCGCCAGCCTTCAGCCATATAGCGGTCCCAAATCTTTCGCTCTTCCTTTCCAGAAGGAAGGAACTGGTCTGAGGGATCAGGGGTCTTATCGACGCCGATAACGAGATAATCGCGCCAGCTCGGTATCACGGCCACGAGGCGACCGGGCTTCTCGATGCGGTAATATTCATCGGCCGCAACGCTCTCGCGGCCGCCGTCCGTGATGGTGATCGCTTCCTTGGCCCTGCTCACGACAGGAGGAACGACATAGCCCGCCTCTTTCGGTGCCTTGTAGACCACATCATTGAAATTGAACTCTTGCGAAAGCCTCGACGACTGCGCCTCAAGCTCTCGCAGGATCTCCCACGAACGCCGCTCATAGGCGGCCTGCGCCGCATATGAGAGCGCAGCGTCGCGCAGCGCCGAATACCGCTCTGCATCAACGGCGTTCGCGCCGGTCCCGCTGCGCGTCTTACGGGCAAACTGCTCGTAAGTCATAGGCGCGGTCGTTCCGCCCGTTAGGTTGTCCACTCCGCCAAGGGTTGGAGGTGGAGGCGGTTCGTCCGGATTCGATGTACCGGTCGTGGTGCAACCGGCCAGGGCGACAGAGACGGACAGTGCGGCAAGGATTGTTGGAAACTGCTTCATAGCTTGGTGTCGTCCAGGTGCGGGACCGGGCTTTTTTCAGGCCGGGCGTAGTGGATGGTCATGACGCGTGCGAACTGGTCAATTTCCAGCCATGCGCGCCCTTTTCCTTGGCCGAAAGCTTCCCGCAACAGACCAAGAAGCGTCATGTCGGCCCAATGGACCGAAACCAAGATTGGAGACCCTGAACGTTCTCCATTCGCCCTAACGGAATAGCCGGCCATGCGGGCCGCTTTCCGTGTGATATCATCAAGTGTTCCGTTCCAACGAGCATGAACCGGCTGTAAAAGCTCTTGCCCGGCGGTCTCTGGATGCAGCCTGACAGTATTACTTGCGTGGGGCTCTAGTGCTCTCGGATATAGCGAAGCATATCGCTTTTCCTCATTCACAGTCGCCAACGACGAATCGAGATATTTTCTAACCGATAGAGTATCGAAATTCTCTTTCTTGTTCGCGCAGGCACTCAACAGGAATGCCAGAGCTACAATTACTGAGTTCCGCATCAAAAGTCGCCTTGTCTCTCATTATGGACAAGCGATCAATGGAATGATCACCCTCTCAAAATCAGTCCTACCCAATTTGACGGATTTTGCAATATACAGCATCACCAAAAGCGACCATTTCCTACAATCTTAATGCGAGATTCCTTCGCCCCTCTCCCGGCCACGCACCTGCTGCTGCTCATGGCTCATTTCAATCTTTTGCGCCTGTTGAGCCGCCTGCACGGTCGTCACAAGCTGGTCAGCTTTCGCGTACCCGGCTGCGAACGCTTCAACCCGCTCCTGATCAGCACCGGGCATCGCCTGGGCGAGGCGATCGCGATCAAGCTCATTTGTTCCCGGCAAACCGAACCGGTCGCGAACTGTCTCGACAAACCGGCGCAACTCACCCATTGCCTGCTGATCATCCGCCGATCTAATCAACGTCCCTAGACGATCTGCAGGCGTTCTCTCGATACGACCGACAAGCTCGCGTGCAGCCTGCGAAAGATCATCAACTGGCTCCCGCATCAGGGTACGGAACCGCTGCTCGTCCTTGGTCAGATCATTCCTCAGATTGCTTCGAACCTGGCCGTAATCCTGCAAGGCCGAGATCGCCGGCGAGACCGCTGCCAGCGCCTTCTCTCGCACGCCGTCATTTCGGCCGAACATGCTTCTGCTGCCGTGAAGCTCGCCAACAGATGCTGGATTATCCCGAATGGACTGCGCGAAATCGGCGACTAGAACCCGCCCGTCATCTATCCGGTTCCGCAGCGCAGAAAGCACGGCTTCAGGCCGCTGCCAGACGGCTGCAACCGCCGTCTCGAGACGGCGTGTTGCTGATTGCATGACCGGCCGGGTTTCCATCCGTGCCGCAACCGTCGCCTCGATGCTATCGCGCCAGTCGGAGATTGCTGCAACAAGTGGCTTTTCTGGTGTCGCAAACATCGCCTGCCTCCTTTCATACTGTTCGACTACCAGCCTCTCTTTCGCTTCGCTGTTGAGCGTCTGCGCGAGTTCGAGGCGCGTGAGATCCTGACCGGCTTTCTGCCCGGCATGGATCAGCGGCCAGTTGTCGATGAAAGCCTCTCGAACCGACTCCGGTAATAGCGACTGAACCTGATTGCGATCGTCGGCGCCGAGATCCGGACCGATGGCAACGACAGTCGCTTGCGGAATAATGGAAGCAATTTCCCGATTGAAGCGCTGAAGATCCGTGGCGGCTGAACCGTCCCTTAATTCATATCCAGCACTCGTGAACCAACGCCGACGTGCTCGATCCGTATCGGAGATTTGGGCATGTCCTAGATTATGCTCCAATCGGGAAAGGGCTTGACGAACCGCAGAAGTCATTTCGGGGAATGTGATGTCCGGAACCGTTACGACCTGCCGCTGTGACGGTTGATATTCCGGCCGATGTTCGGCGGCTTTGCCCTGTTGCTGCTCGGGCCGAATGACATGGGCGAATTTCTTGCCAATGGCTTCCAGCCGCTCGGCAACCTTCGTGAAGCGCTCTCGCAATGCCGCAAGCTGATGACGGAACATATCCCCAATTTCGCTGAATGATGGGATGCCGCGCCGTTCAGCAAATTCCTTCACGCTCAGACGGTAATCGTCAGTCCGTTCATAAGCGAGAGTGGTATCCTTCATGCGATCGCGTGAAAGTGTGTCCACCAGCTTATCCAGAGTTCTGAATTCATCGGAACCTGCATAAAGGGTCGCACTGTCTCGATGCCGGCTCATCGCCACATACGTCATGTGCGCGTCCATCGTCGGGCTCGCCAGAACGTGGGCACGATCGACCGTCGCGCCCTGACTCTTGTGGATCGTCGCTGCGTAGCCATAATCGATATTCGCGTAACCGTTCTGTGCGACGGTGACGCTTCGGCCGTCAAACAGACCAATCACGAGACGGCCGCGACTAGCCTCCTCTACATTGCCGAATGAACCGTTCTCGACACCAAGTTCACGGCTCTTCTCCAGAAATACGATACGATCCCCAACCGCAAACTGACGCTGGCCCCGATCAGTCCGGAACCCATGTTCCTCCTGAAGACCGCCTCCCTCTTTGATAACGTTTCGGGCAGCCATATTCAGAGCAAGGACATCGACATTGCGATGCGCAAGCATCAACACATCGACGCCGGCCTCCCAATCACTCCGCCAATTGCCGATCAAAGAATTCCGAGCCGATGCACTGTCAGATTCGAGCTGGACGAGATCATGTTCGACGTAGCGCCCGATCGCGTCCGCGGTATTCCCCTTGCCGAATTCAATAGTCGCATTCTGCATCCATTCTTCGCGCTGGCGGCGAACGCCCGTAAGCTCGATATACCCTGCGTCATCGGCAATAGCCCGGAAGGCGGCACCAGCTTCAATCGGCTGCAACTGGCGCGCATCACCGAGTAAGATGAGCTTCGCTCCGGCTTCTTCCACCGCAGAAACAAATCGCTGCATCTGCGCTGAACCGACCATGCCTGCTTCATCAAGTACGAACACATCGCCCGGCCCCAACTGGCGAAGGCCGTTCTTCCAAGACGCCTCCCAGGAGGCAAGTGTGCGGGATTCAATGCCTGCACTTTCCTGCAAGCCGACTGCAGCCTTGCCGGCCAACGCTCCGCCTACGACACGTCTCCCCTCTCCCTCGTAAACCGCGCGTACAGCGTTCATCACAGTCGATTTGCCGGCACCTGCGTAACCGACCATGACGGCGATACCCGCCTTTTCAGTTAGGCGAGAAATGACAACCTTTTGCTCTGGATCGAATTTGAAACCGGCACGTTTCTCAACCTCTGCGACAACCTTATCAGCGCTCTTCTGATTGACCGCAAAACCGTCCCGACCGACTAGCGACCGCGCAGAAGCGATCATAGTTCGTTCGGTATCGAGCACTTCCGTCGTTGTATATTTTGCGCGCTCAATGATCTTGTCTGTCATAGGATCGAAGATCGGTGATGCGATCATCACCTGATTTTCAAGCGCGCCTACGCGGAGGAACAGCGCCTGAAAATCCTCGTAGGAATCGGTGTAGCGATGGACTGTTCGCGCAACGTCGCGCTCATCGAAGACAGACTTTTCAGCGGTGATCAGCTTCAGGATGATGGAAGGATCTGCCATCACCTGCTGGCGGCGTGTCGCTTCGATCTCTGCATTGATCTCTATGCGATCCGACTTCACCCCTTTCCGGTCCATCCCCTCGGCGGTAGGCCCGCGGTGCATGGTTGGTTCGATCGCAATTCCCTGCTCTGAATAGGAGCGGTGGTCAACACGAATATCGAACCCGTGTGAGGCAAGATGATGGTTCTGCACATCCGCCCATGCTTCTCTCAGTGCAGGGATGAGCTCCTTGTCTCCGGCGAACTGGCGATAGAGGGCATGGCCGTTCTTCGAGAATTTCGGCTCACCATTCTCATCAACCGCGCGAACATTTTTTGCTCCAAATCCCTCATCTGTCAGAGGCCGCAAAGCGCTCATGATATGAACGTGCGGATTGCCCTTGATCTCGTGATACGCCCAATCCGCCACGACCCCCTTCTTTGAAAAGTTCTCCTCCACGAATTCGCGGACCAGGGCAATGTTCTGTTCTCGCGAAAACTCAATGGGCAGGGCAAGTGTCATTTCACGAGCAAACTGCGCGTCCTTCCTGTTCTCGGATGCCTCAACTTTATTCCAAAAGGCCTCCGACGCCTGAACCGGGGAAAGGTTCGCGAGAGCCTGCGCCCATTCCGGCGCATTAGCTGGTATCGCGAATTCGCTGTGAACGTTTCCCTTCTTGTTGGAAAAATCATAGGACCGTTCATAGGTCTGATTAGTCATGGCGGCGCAATGGCGATATGATGCTGCTGCGACCGCGCTTTGCCCGGTCGCCCTGCTTAAAACCTTCGCATGAAGATGAAATATCGCCATGCGAACACACATAACAAGCAGGTATCGACTTGTCGATACATAAGTGCGCCCTTACAATCGGAGCGCTGCGCGGCTCCGAACGGGACTGACAATGCGTTGGCTACGCCAACTCGTTGTTTTTCTCTGTGTCTCGCTATCGCTCGACCGCTTATCGAGTGGAAATCAATCTTGCCGTATAGAGCAACTGGCGGTATCAATGACGAGTGTACAGCGCAACAACGGAGGTTATTCGTGGCTCGCACATCAAAGGTATCGAAGATCCAAGACGAGATTGCACGTCTCCAGCAGCAGCTAGACGCTGAGCGTGCAAAAGAAGCTGAAAGGTTGGGAAGCCTAGCGGTCAAAGCCGGCCTCGCTGACGTTGAAGTCTCCGATCGCGATCTGCTCAAGGCTTTGAAAGAGGTGGCCGAGCGATTTCAACAAACACCCGCCGAGTGAAGCGGGAAGCTTAGCGCTCCTGCTTGGGAAGCGACAAAGGGAGTATCGAGACAAGATGGCGGCAAATCGGCAAAAGGATGCGCATGAGAAAATCATGCTTGGTGGGCTCGTCGTGAAGGCAGGTCTTCGCGGTGAGAACCCCGCCTTCATCCTCGGTGTGCTGCTGACTGCTTTTGAGCAAAAGGATAACGAGAAGCTTCGCATTGCGATGATCGAAAAAGGCAGGAAGGCATTTGAGAAATGATACGGAAACCGCCTGAACCTGCTGTTGGAGTTCTCGTTATCACTGCTATCGTGGCGGCGGTCATGACGCCGCTCTTGTGGTACTTCCGTTTCGTAAACCCATCATGGCCTACGGCGAACGGTCATTTCGTCCAACTCTCATTTTCGCAGGCATGGGATTGCCTGACGATATGGAAATGGGGCGCTTGCCGATCCCATCTTGAAGCGATCGGAAGCCCCCTCGCCGGCTCAGCTATTCGCAACCAGGTAGTGGTTATTGCGCCTCTTCTAGTCGCTCTCGCCCTCCTCGGAGTATTCATTTTTCAGAAGTGGCTCGTGGTTCGGCAACGCATCATTATCTCGGGAATGGTCGTAGAGGGAATGGACGCTTTGTTGCGTGCTGCTCGTTACGAGCAGAAGCACAATCGCTATCCGAAGACTCGCGGAATCCATATGTTCAATGGATGGCATTACACGCTCCCTCGCGAGACAAATCACACATTCATCCTTGGCGCTCCCGGGGGTGGCAAGACGGTAACTTTTCGTCGCATGATCGGCTCCGTTGTCGAACGCGGGGACAAAGCTATCATCTTCGATGAGAAGGGTGACTATACCCGCATAACACCTCCATCGGTTCGTGACGGAAAAGAGGTTCCTCCGCTTCTTCTGGCGCCACAGGATGACCGTTCGGCGGTTTGGGATATTGCGGCCGATTTGATCGTGTCACAGGACGCTGTTGAATTGGCGCAACGTATCATTCCCGATGACGGACATCCGTTTTTTACGCAGAGCGCTCGCGCTGTCCTCGCCGGCTGCGCTATCAAGCTGATGGCGGAAAAACCGAAGGAATGGACATGGCTCGATCTGCTCAATGAAACGCGTCAGGATCAGGAAAAACTGCTCCGGATCATGCTCAAGTATCAGCGCGGAGCCGACATATTTTTGACCGCCGATTACAAGCAGGTCATGTCCACTCTCGGACAGCTCGAAACGAATATGCGCCTGCTCGAAATGCTGGCGACGGCATGGCCGACCTATGAGGGAAGGCAGCGATTCCGGTTGCGTGAATGGCTGGTCAACAAGACCGATCAGAGAACGGTCATTGTCCAGCACTCCGGTCGATATGCCGAACTGTCTGACGGCTGGATCTCCGCGCTTTACGCGGTCGCAGTCTCTACGGTAACGGACAGTAACCTGCTTTCAGACCATGACCTGCGCCGTATATGGTTCTTCCTTGACGAATGGGGTCAGCTTCCTGAAATTCAGGATTTCGAGCGCTTCGTTACTCTCGGTCGGTCCAAGGGGGTCTGCGCCGTACTCGGTCTGCAAGACCTGTCACAGATCGCCAAAAACTACGGACAGGAAGTCCTCGACGTCCTCATAGCGTCTGTTGGCACGAAGGTCATAACTCGTATCAACTTTGGCCCCACAGCCGAACGCATGGAACGTGACCTGGGCGAGACGACATTCTATGAGTATCGCCGGGACATGATGACCGATGGCACGACGAAATGGTTGAAGGAAACGCATCGCGCCAGCCCTATCGAACGATCGGAATTCAGCACGGAATTAGGCGTCGATGATAAAGGTGTGACCGCCTTCGTTACCGGAATCGGCAAGAACGTCTATCAGGTCAAATTCCCCTTTCCTGAAGACGCAAAGGATCATCGCCCATCGAACGTTCCGGCCGAGTGGACCTACACCTTTAAACCAACCGGCACCTTCACCAGTGACGCCGATATCGACGTCTATGTGAAGGCGGTTCTTGGAAAGAACTCCCCTCCGCCACGAGGTGCGTTGCCTTCGACCGAAGATACCGAACAAGAGGACTTGCCGCTTGAAGAAGCCTTCAAAGCGGCGGCCGCGGCCGCACGCAAAAATGCGAGTGCTCCGGCACATTCTGAGGAGGCCGGAGACAAGCCCGAACAGGTCGATCTTTTTGAGAAGTACCGCTAGTTGCCCTAGTGGTAGGCCTCCATATCGGACGCCGCCCGCACATCAATCGACACGTGCTTTATGACATTCCCGTCCTTGTCTTTCGCGACAAGCATTTTGGGATTGTAAGCATAAACGCCGTTGTAATTGACGCGATAGATCACGCCGATCTTTTGCCAACGCTTTTTGGCGCGCATCACTGTATCTCGAAAGACTTCGAGTTTAGCCGCCAACTCGTCATTTGTCGGAGTTGTCCCATCCGCTCGCGGATTTAACACCAACTCCCTAAGCATCTTAGACCAATGCCTGTTTTTTGGAGGAGGGTTATCCGCGAGTTCTGTCAACCAAGAGAGATTCACGCCGGCTTCACCCGGTTTTATTTTCTCTGGTTCAGGTGGGCCGTCAAACGTTATTACCTTTGAGATGCCCTTCATCTGTTCCGCCAGTCTGTCGTTCCCACGTTCGATTTTATTTGGTGCGCTTATTGGTGTACTTTTATACAAGAGAACGTCCTAACCGTTATCATCTCCTTAATGGAGTCAATGTTTTGCTCCATCCAGCAGAATCATTTCACAATGAATCCTGCGACATTTTCAATGTCAAATACGACTAGCTTGGCAGGAGCTTTTTCCCCTCGGTCCGCAAGGTGCCGTCTGGCCCGACATGCCGATAAAGGGTCGATCGGGTAATGCCTAATTCCCGGCATAGTTCCCCGACCTTCGTTCTCGGCTGGCTCATCGCAGCCATAGCCAAACGTAACTTCGCCTTTGTCATTTTCGGCGGTCTCCCTCCTACTCTCCCGCGCGCTCGCGCAGCAGAGAGGCCCGCCACAGTACGTTCTATTGTCAGTTCGCGTTCATACTCAGCCAGAGCGGCGAAGATCCCGAAAACCATCTTGCCCGCCGGCGTCGTCGTGTCGATTGATGCGCCATGTCCGGTTAGGACCTTCACGCCGATGTCTCGCGCTGTAAGATCATGAACCGTGTTCACCAGGTTGCGCAGATCGCGGCCGAGCCGGTCGAGCTTCCACACGACAAGCGTATCCCCTCGCCGCAATGCTTTCAGGCACGCGGCGAAGCCCGGCCGATCGTCGCGTTTCCCCGACGCCAGGTCCTGATAGATGTTGTTCGGATCGACTCCCGCTTGCACGAGACTATCTCGCTGCAGGTCGAGACTCTGCGAGCCGTCCACCTTCGATACACGCATGTAGCCGATTAGCATTCAGCCCCCTGTGCCAAAAACGGTCATTTTTGGGACAAATGTCAGTGTGTGCCATATCACCTCCCGAATCTGTCAGAAAACCCGTAACAAAAACAACATATCAAAAACGTCAGTTTTGGGACAGCGTTTTACGGCGGCCTTCGGCCGCAGGGTTTTCCCACAGGCTCCGGCCTTCTCTACGGCGCCATTGGGGGCGCGCTCAGGCCTCCGCCTGCTACGCCTGCTTTCCCTCGAAAGCAGGCTTCGGCCCTCCGGGCTGGAAAAACCCTTACTGCATGGAAGGCCGGCTTCGCCGGCGACTATTTCCTTGTTGAAATGCACCGATCCTCGATCCGGTCAAATTGCAGAGCCTCGCCATGCTCGCGGGCTCGCCGCTGCGCGTGGCTCCGGTTCCGGTCGCAAGCGACCGAGTTTGACCGGATCGGGCGGTTCGGTGCCATCCTGACCTATCGGGACGAGGGGCATCGCCCCTCGCCCGTTGGCGAGAAAGTTCGATCCGCCTCCGGCGCGGATCGAACAAGGGGCAAGTCCTATTCGAGGAGAGACAGGGCACGTATGAGCCCGCTTTCACTGTCGGGCGTCCAGCGTTGATAGTCGTAGACGCGGACAATGGTGCCGGCGTGTTCATCAGCGCTCGAGATGAGCGGAACGATCAGCTCGGGCAGCGTATCGAGCGATACACACGGATAGCAATCCAGGGCGCCATTTGGGCGTTCGAGCTCCACACGAAACAGGTGGGTTTGGGAATCAGTCATTGAACTCTCCGTCTCAGGGAAGGCGAAAGGGAAGCCCCCGCCGAAGCGGGGGCCGGGTGGATCAATCCCAGGGGATGACCGCCATCAGGCTTTCGTCATCCTGCCCCGGATAGCGGCCCAGGTTCGCGTTCAGCTTTGCAAAGCCGGTGTTGACGGTGAGCGTATAGTATTCGCCGCCCCTCTGGTTCTTCTTTTTCCAGATGCCGCCGATCTCGATCCGGCGGTTGCGCGGGGACTTCGCGTAAAGCCGGTAGACCGGAGCCTGAGGGTTCGTGCTCTCAACCGGCTCGCCGGTGATGTCGATGTCGAAGGTCAGCGTTGCGAGGTTGCCGGTCAGCGTGTCGGTTTCGGCGTCGATCTGGATGAAGTTTACGAGGTCAGACATTGCGCGATCTCCTTTGCTTGCGTTGTCGATGGACACGAGAAAGGACCGCACAAAGACCGGGCTGCACCCGAAGGGCCGCAGCGCAGCGGAGGACGGCATTGGCGGGCGATTTTGACTCGCGAGGAAGCGCCGCAGGCGCGGGGAAAATCGTTCGGTTATGCTGTTGCTGGCCGGGCGGACGGTCCTAGTGGCCTATTCGATCGACAACGCTGCCATGCAAAGGGATTTGATCGCTATGTCTTTGCTCTCGTCCCATTTCATTCCATAGCCGAAACCGGCATTTTGACCGGCACGGCTTCACAGTGTTCGTCCCGACGACATTGACATCAATGGCCTAGGCGTCGCGCGCACGAAACTTCCTGCTCCGTGCCGCCAGCTACGCTACACAGCTTTCGCGCCCGTCTATCGAAATGACAGTCGGCAATCTGGAACATGAACCAGGCCGGTAGCTTGGTCCTTCACCTCAAACTGTCAGCGCCGCTTTGCAAAGCGTGCACAGCTCCCTACATCTTGCCGGCAGGACCTCGATGCCAATGACCATCATCGGTATTCGCGCCGTCCCCCCGGCCTGCTTCGGCGGGGGCTTCCCTTTCGCCTTCAACAATTCGAGCGCCCTAGTTCATGGCAGATTTCGCCAAGGCCCGCAGTGTCGGCGCGAGGTGCAATTCACCCTTCGGCGAGCGGTACAGCATTGACAGGAAGTAGCGCGCCGGCTTCGCGATCTCGGCCGCGCCCGGCTTCAGCGCGGCGGACCGCACCAGCTTCTCAGCCACGATCGCGAGCGCCGCGGCCGCGTTCATCCGGCCGGCGACCTGTACGCCCGCGACCCATGTTTCGCGCGGTATTTGTATGAGCGCCCGGATTGTGTCGGCCTGCCCCTCCAAATCGCGCCAGGACGAGAAACTGATGCCATATTCGGCCTGAAGCTGGCGGCAAGCTAGCCGTAGCAGATCAAGGGTGGTTGCAGGATCATCATCACTACGTTCCCGGTCTTGCGCAGACGGTTCCGCTCGCACAGGCTCTTTTTCGAGAGCCCATTGATCGGCGGAGCCGATCTCAGAACTAAACTGAATCGATCGTGCGTTAGCGCGATGCCGTTCTCTTCTTACTAATGTCGTGGGGGTTGTAGTTGTATATGGGGGGACAGAATTGTCCTGCGCGGGGGACTCTTTACGGCTTTGATCGGCAGAATCATCATTCTGTGGCGATGACCCCGAAGGTTGCTCGGACGGCTCATACAGTGCAAGTGCGTCCTTCAGGAGGTCCACGAGCTGCGCAAGGTAGTCAGGATTTGCCCTCTGTTGGTGAAAATCGACTACGAGCGCATTGAACTTCTCCTCGAAACCCTGCGTCTCATGACCATCACGGCGAAGCTGTTCGAGCGCATCGACGATCTGCCGGGCGACACCTTGGCTTTGCCGTGTCGTCTCGCGCATCGATCGCCACTCATCAACATGAGCGCTCGCCAGTTCTTCGAGTTCCGCGAGCCGCGCTCTGGCGGGCGAGAAATCAAGGCCGAAGCTGCCCCCGCCTTCCCGATTTACATAGCGGCGACCGGTCGGGCTGTCGCGATAAGCGACAATGCCCGCCTCCACGAGCGAACGAATGGCGCGGGTGACGGTTTTCTCGCAGACGCCAAGATCATAGGCCAAACGGGCATTTGATATGGCGACGACGGGACGCTTGCCCTCTGTCCAGTCCTCTGCCGGGGAGATAGCAAGAAGCGTGTCGAGGATCTGGTAGGGATAGCCTTTTATGCCAAGGCGACCGGCGCATTTCTTTAGCGCGCTCGCAACCTGCGCCTTGGTCGCGGGGCGGTTGTCTTCCCTCATGGCAAGGGCAGCGCTGGCAAGAATGCCAGGCGTCACCCTTCTGAAACTGGCGATGGTCTGCATCGGATTCCTTTCTGAAATCCGGGCAAAGCTCACCCGTTCGCAAAAGCTGCGCTCGATATTGACAGTGAGGGAAAGGAGCCTTAGATTGAGACTTGAGTTTTTGAGATGGGTCTCTCGGAGCGACGGCAATCGCTTCTAAGATCATTCTTTCCCCCCGATGTAGCTTGCTGCGTCGGGGTTTACTTTTTCCGGGTTAGGGTTTCTCCTCGTTCCAAATCACACGACTCGCAATCGCGTCAGCCGCAAACGCTAACCGATTTGCTTGATAAAGCAAAATGATTCGGGAAATTTTCCGAGCTACAGCTTTCAAGCGAACCGGTCACAACTTGACAAGCGCTTGCGTCGTAAGGGTTTTTCCTAAACCCAAAGCCTGTGGGATCGCATTGTCGCACAAGCGCAATCGCATCATCGTGGCCGGCTTTACGAACACTTCCGGCACTGATCATCAATGACTGATTCTCTCGGTACTGGCGAATCTGCCCGCATCGTTACCCACTGCCAGGGAGAGGTGGAAGGGTTTGGGAAGGAGGAGGAGGGAACCGTCCCTCCTTCCCATGGGAGGGTGTTTGAGGGAGGGGCGGGACCGCCCTTCCCTCATGGGGGAGAGTTAGAGAGGGGCGGCTTGCCCCCCCTCTTTCGAGGGGTTTGGTCCGGTCGATCCGGGACAAACTCCTGTGCCCGCGATTTGAACCGGGCCACTAGCGCCCGTTGGATACGCGGCGGCCAGCACGATAAAAGCGCCTGCGTCAAAGGGCTGTCAGGATCGCGGTCCATGACCTCCTTTGTGTAACCAAGATTCCAGCGCTTCCACTGAAATGAATTCTTCATGTCAGCCTTCGGCCTCTATCGGACTTGAGGACGGGCAGCCTCGATAAAGGCTGCGATGGCATCTTTCCGCGTGGCGAAACCGTCCCGCATAGGGCGATCATCATTGAAGATCACAAACCATTCGCCGGTTACGAAAGTGCAATCGATAATGCCGCCTGCGTCATGTGGGTTCGTCATCATCCCGTTCGGGATTTCGCTCCATCCCGGCACGAAAGAATTCAGGGTCTCCAAATCAGTCATAGGCCGTCCTCCTTTATGGCATGGCGAGCAAGCTCCGCCTTTTCCGCAATAATCCGGTGCAGTTCCGCAACTCCGGCCTCAAGGCAGGCTCTCCCTTCGAGATGCCGGAATTGCATCCAGAAGGCGGCGCGTTCCTCGCGCGCCGGTCCTATGCCTGCCTGTTGTTCCAATTCTCCAATGGTGCCCATGGCTCATCCTTTCCCGCGCCGCTCAAGCGGCGCGACGTTCCTCGATCTCGTCAACTTCGGCTGTGATCTCGCCCGCGTCAGGCTGAAGGCTATGCAGATAGGTAACGGCACGCTCTGCATGGGATGCCGCCTGAAAAATCGCCCGTTTGTCGTTGTTCAGGACCTTGAGCCAACTCGCGATATAGGCGGCATGATCGTCGCGGGGATCGATGGCAAGGCCAAGATCGGCGGCTAAAAAAACGCTCCCAAGTTCGGCACACAATTCTTCCCGCGAATATCCCTCATCGCCCCATGCCTTGCGGCCAAAATCCCGAGCAAGGCGCGACGGGTGGCGGGTCCAGTGGATGCATTCGTGCCCGAGCGTGGTCGCATGTGCCTCGGCCGAAACAAAGGCGTCAAAAACCGGCATGCCGATGAAATCAGCATCGATCCGGTAATACGCCTTGTTTCCACCTTCGCGAATGTCAGCGCCAAGGTTGGCGAAAAAGGCATCCACATGCGGAATGCGTTCCTTGATCTCCGATCCTTCGGGCGCGGTCGCCTTGGCGTAATACTGCTCTGGCAGGTCATCGATCTGATCGGCGCAAAAAACGCTATATCCTTTCATGAAAGGAATGCGCTTTTCGATTTCCTCGCCGCTTTCTGTCGTCTCCGTGCGCTCGATGGCGTTCGCATAGACGACAAGGGCCGATTTCTCGCCTTTGCGGACTTGCCCGCCAAGCTCCTGCGCTTGCTTGTAGGTCATCCAAAACGGCGAAGAATAGCCGCGCTCGCTCGCTTCCATCCACAAAAGCACGGTATTGATACCGCGATAGGGAACGCCATTATGCCGCAACGGGCGGACCGGCGTTCCACAAGCGCCCCATGGCTGCATCCATGGGCGAGTACCCTGCTCAAGCTGTTCAATGATCCGGTTGGTGATCCGCTCGTAAACGTCAGCGCGGGGCTGTGTGGTGCTGCTTTTGGACTGTTTGCGCATGGTGTTTTCTCTCCTGATCCGCGAAGCTGTCTTCCTGTCCCGGTGAGGGGCAGGAGCCCGGCTCCTGCTCCCGAGCAGTCGGCGATCCGACCGGAGAGAGGGGGGCAACAGGCAAAACCGGAGGGGGATCACCCGCCCGAAGGGACAGGTTGCGAGGATCCGCGCGGGACGCGCAAAATCCGCGCACCTGGTCCTGCACAAGGGGGAGTTCGCCGGCAACGCCGGCGAGCTCGCCCGCGGAAGGACGGGGAAACCGGTTTTGCCTGTTGCGGGGGAGAGACCGGCGGCCGATCTCTCCCCCTCTAATTAACAGCGTGAGCCGCTATGCGGCTCGCATCGTCGAGGCCGAAGGCCGGGAAAAGGCCAAGGCCGCCGAAGCGGCCTTGGCTGCACCGCGTTAGCGGTGCTGGTCCCGATCCCACTCGGTTTTGACCGTCAGGTCTGCCTCGAAGAAGAAGGGCAGTTTCACCGCGATTTTCAGGGCGATACTGCCCCGGCGGAAGAAGTTACTGACGATCTTCGCGAGGAAAGTGCGGAGGCTGCGGCCGGTGGCTTGGAGATATTGGATAAAATTCTTCATGGTGGTAGCTCCTGTGATCTGCGTTATTGCGGAGTTACGCGAACGCCCGGACAGGGGCTTGCACCCGGAGGGGCGCAGCGCAGCGGAGCACCTTGGCGGACATGAATTTTGTTGCGCGAGGAGCGCCGAAGGCGCGGGGAAAATTCTTGGCTGACAAGGTTGCTGGCCCCTGGCCGGGTGGTAGTCTACGCAGCAATGAATAACGCAGCTCACAGGAGCGGGGCATGAAGCACATTGCTCCCTCCAAGCCACCGGCCGTAGCCGGTTTCAACGCGGCAGGATTGGAACATTATTGCGCTGGCCCGACGGCCTCATGCGGTGAAACTGCCCTTCTTCTTCGAGGCTGCGCGCAGCGCGTGGGATCGGGACCTGCGGCGCGATCGCGCCGCACCCAATGGCTTCGCGGCCCTGCCGCGACCATATTCCGCGTCAGTCCGATCGTTACCCGAATGGGCCGAAACAGGCTGGCCGCGCGCCCTGTCCGGAACAGGCCGGGATCGGCACGCTTGCGTGACGGTACTGGCCGTTGTGTAGGCAGGCGCGCGGCCTGACTGGTTCGGTGAGCCGGTGCGCCAGAACCGGCGAATAGAGCGGCGGTGCCGTAAGGCAGACGCCCAATAGACGCCCCTGCTTTTTTCTAATTGTCATGAGGCTGCGGATGGTCATATTCAAAGTTGATGCGGCAATACAACTTATGCTTTCCAAGGGTCGCCGTTCGTGATGTACGTACCGCGATCCGTCATGACGTTAATTACTCCGCTCCATTCGGTTTGCCTGACGAGCGGAATCTAGGACCGAACGGCCCTGCGCCAACGCCTGCGCTGACGAATTTCCCCGCGCCTGCGGCGCTTCCTCGCGAAGCAAATTCGCCAGCCTTTCGGCGTCCTCCACGATGTTGCGGCCCTAACGGGTGACGCATGTCCCGTGTTCGCTCCGGTGTTTCCGCATCGGCAACCGAAAAGAGGAGTAATACCGATGACTGACCTCGTGAATTACATCAAGATCGACGGCGACAAGGTCGCAGGTAACATCGCCACGATCACCTTTGATATCGACGTGACCGGCGAGCCGGTCCACAGCGAAAACCCGGCGGCTCCGGTCTACCGTCTTTACGGCAAGTCTCCGCGCAATCGCCGGATCGAAGTTGGCGGCATCTGGAAGAAGAAGAACCAGCGAGGCGGCGAATACTACACTCTTTCGGTCAACACCGGTTTCGCGAAGCTGAATGCGAACCTCGGCCGCTATCCGGGACAGGACGACGACACCCTGATGGCGGTCATTCCTTGGGACTGACGCGGAAGCGGGCGGCACTGAGCGCCGCCCGCCTTTGGCTGCTTATCGCAGCCGCGTCGATCTTCCCTCTTGCATGCGCGGCATAAAGTTGATTCTGCTTTATAAAGCGAAAATGCAAAGAGGAAGCTCTGAATGAGATTGCCGCGACTGCTGTTGATTATACCCCTCCTGTTCGCCCTCCCCTCGGGCGAAATGTCGGCGCAAGCCGCCGATACGAACTGGCCGATTTGCGGTCGCGGCAAGCGTATCACCTGCATAGTGGACGGCGATACTTTCTGGATGGATCGGGTCAAATACCGTCTTCAGGGCGTGAACGCTCCTGAAGCTGGCGATGGCGCGCGCTGCGCCAAAGAGCGGAACATGGCAGACGCTGCCACAGTGCGGCTCCAGGAGCTTATGCAAAGACCGGGGCTGACGTTTCAGCGCCGGGGCAATGACCGCTATGGGCGCGTGCTTGTGACTGTCCGGACCGCCGACGGCGAAGACGTCGCGGCGCTGATGGTCAAGAGCGGACACGGGCGAACCTATTACGGCGGATATCACGATCCTATGGAGTGGTGCCGTTATTGAATGCACCAGTGCTCGGCTTGTGCAAGTGGTGGGTCCTCGCCATGCTCGCGGGCCTTGCCCGCTGCGCGTGGCTCCGGTCCCGGCCCGAAGGCCGCCCTTGCACAAGCCTGCGCGCCGGCGCGGTGCTGAAAGCATCGGGACGAGGGGCATCGCCCCTCGCCCGCTGGCGAGGAAGTTCGATCCGCCTCCGGCGCGGATCGAACAAGGGGCATGAGAAAACTGGCGGAACGCCAAGCGCCCGGGCAGGTTCGATACCTGGCCGGGCGCTAATGGGTTTTTGGGGGAGCTGGCCGCGCCGGAGAGGAGCGCGACCAGCTAACGGCTTATTCAGCCGCTTCGGGGAACTGTTGCTCGGCTTCGACCTCGGTCATGGGAATGCGAACCGGTTCGGGAAGCCAGCCGGTGTTTGCAACCATCCGCTCGGCAATGGCAACGGCCTCGGCCTTCTTGCCTGCTGCTCGGATAGCCGTCGCGGCTTCTTCCCCTTTCACCTCGGCAACCACAGCCTCGATGCTCTTTTTGTTGAGGTGGGAAAGATAGGCATCGCCGGTCGGTTCAAACCAGTTGCGCATATCGACATTGAGGGCGCGGCCTATTTCGTTGGCATGAGCAAGAGCCTTGTCGCGTCCATGAAATTTTGCTTCCACGGCATTGAGGCTATGAGAGGCGGCGAAGGCCAGCAAGACCAGCAACTGGTCGCGAGGCTGATCAAGGCACCATTCCCATAGATCGGCGGGATTGCCGGGGATATGATCGCCATAGCGTTCCTTCAACTCCTGAAACGCAATCCCGGCCTTGCTGTTTTCGGGCTGCTTCATGGACCCTTCCAAGGGCTGATAGGTCAGCTTGATTTCCAAGGCGGTGTGTTCACTCGCATAGCGGTAGACCGCGCTCAAAAGCAGGGCATGAACCACGGCTGCGAAGGCTATATCGGGATTGTCGGCCAGTTCCACGCGAAGGGCAGCGGTCTTCTGCGCTGTCAGGTCCTCGACCAATGCCGCCGAATGGGTCAGCTTGATCGGCGCCGCCTCGCTTTCTCTGCTACCCTCATTCTCGCCGCTGTGCTGGCCTTCCTCCTGCTCCTGCTGTTCATCCTCATCGTTGACAAGGCCACGATGCACGGTTGCCCGCCCGTAGTAGTCGAGGCAAACGATCGCCCCGGCGCGCGCCAAATCCTCCGCCTTATAGGCTTCCTGCCGGTCCTTGAGGCTGTCCATTTCCTTTTCGATGGCTTCAAGCTTCGGTTCGGCGTCCTCGTCGGCGTCTCCTGCCTCGATCAATTCGGCAAGGCTGTCATATTCCTCGGCAAGCTGATCAAGCCGCTCCTGATCTTCTGCGCTAATATCTACAGGCTCCGGATAGACGCGGCTCATGCTGTAAATGTCGTCCGGCTGTGCGGAATGAACTTCAACCCATTTCCAGCCCTCAGCCTTGACGCCTTCGGCTTCGGTTTCGAGCTTTTCGAGCACCAGCCTTTCGACTAGGCCGGAATCTGTGGCATAGCCGCCGCTCTCACCGTCGAACAGATCGCGGCGAACGGTCCCGCCAGCCGCTTCAATGGCATCCAAGCCGCCAATGAAACGGATACGCTTGTCGGAAGCCGGGATTTCCTCGGAAGCCAGCATGCGCTTGATGGTGTGGGCATAACGGTTGTAACTGGCGAGGCTATTCCAAACCTGCTCCTGCCGTTCGTGGTCATCCGTGATGGTGAAGGCTGCAAGCTCGTCATAGCTCATCTCACCATTGCGGAAGAGATCGAACAGGACCGGCGACACGCGAGCCAGCGCCATGCGGCGCTTCACGTTTAGCTCCGTGGTCCCGAAACGTACTGCAATTTCGGCAGGGCTTTTCCCCTCGTCGGCCAAGGTCTTGAAGGCCATGAATTCGTCGGCGGGATGCATCCCCTTTCTGACGAAATTCTCGGCAAGGCTGATTTCGGTCGCGTCTTCGCCATCCCACAGGCCGCAATCGACGCCATGGGTTTTTCCGATTTCGCCCTGCTCTGCAAGCAGATTGAGGCCAGCCAGACGCAAACCGCCAGCGGTGACGAAATAGCGGCCCTTCTTTTCGCCCGGACGAATGACAAGGTTATGGATCAGCCGGAAATTACGCGCCTTTATGGAAGCGGCCATTTCCGCGATTTCTGCCGCCTCGTAGGTCTGGCGCACGTTCCGGGGGTCGTGGTCGAGCTTGTTGAGCGGCACTGTGATGTTGTTGGTATCGGTCATGATGTTATCTCCTATTTCCCTTTTCCCGCGAAGCGGTCTTCCTGTCCCGTAAGGGGCAGGAGCCCCGCTCCTGCTCCCGAGCAGTCGGCGATCCGACCGGCGAGAGAGGGGGGCAATGGTGAAAACCGGAGGGGGATCACCCACCCGAAGGGACAGGTGGCGAGGATCCGCGCGGACACGCGCAAAATCCGCACACCTGGTCCTGCACAAGGGCGAGTTCGCCGGCATCGCCGGCGAGCTCGCCCGCGGAAGGATGGGGAGACCGGTTTTCGCCATTGCGGGGGAGAGACGGCCGCACGGTCTTTCCCCCTGAAGGGGATCAACACGCTTGCGAAGCAAGCTCCGCTATTATCGCGTTGAGACAAATCGCTTCTTCGAGCGTTAGGGCGGCATGGCGAAGCACTTGAGCGGTATGAGAACACGAACCAAGATCAGCGACCCGATGCCCCGGCGCATCGAGCCATGCCTTGCGCTGCTTGTGTCCAAACCACCAGCAGGGCCGGACTGGTCATTTGAAATCAAGTGGGATGGCTACCGCCTTGCGGTCCATGTCGAACCTGATGGCGTCCGGGTGCTGACCCGAGGAGGACACGACTGGACGCCAAGATTCACACACATTGCCGACGATGCGCAGCAACTCGGCCACGATACAATGATCCTCGACGGCGAGGCGGTCGTTCTGGATGAACAAGGCCGATCTGACTTCGGCTTGCTGCAGCAAGCTCTCGGCGGACGTGGCGGCAGGCGTTTTGCCCGTGAGGCCATATTCTTCGCCTTCGATCTTCTCTATCTCGACGGTCGCGATCTTACGCACGAGCCCCTTTCCAAGCGGCGGCAGACGCTCGAAAAGGTACTGAACGGCCGTGAAGGCATAATACGCTACTCTGAATCGATTGATGCGGATGGGAACCAGCTCCTCGAGCGCGCTTGCGAACTCGGCCTCGAGGGAATTATCGCAAAGCGTCTCGATCGTCTGTATCGTTCCGGCCGTCATGGCGAATGGCAAAAGATCAAATGCGTGCAGAGCGACACATTCGCGATCGTCGGCTACGAACCGTCGGAAGCGATGCGCGGCGGAGTCGCCCGTCTGCTGCTTGCGGCTCGCAAGAGTGGTGAACTGGTCTACGTCGGTGGCGTCGGAACCGGCTTCACACATAAGTCCGCGCGCGATCTGAAAACCATACTGGACAGGATTTCGGCCCGAAAGGCCCCTGTGGCTCTGAAGCGAAAGAATGCTATCTTTGCCGAACCACGCTATTTCGCGGAAATCGAATATCGCGGATGGACGCGCGAGCCAAGACTACGCCACGCCTCATTCAAAGGGTTACGAGAACCTGCTGATAATTCCGAAGTGTTCGAACTGAAAGACTAGCTAACACCGGAACCTTTCCTATAGCGCTCAGAAGATGAGTGCAGCGGAGGCACTTGGGGGGAGTGTCGCAGTAGGGGTGGTTTGCTGCCTGTCGGCTTTCGTGCAGGATAGGAGTTCAGCGGACACGGGCTGCCAACTTCAACATCATTCGGAACCGCCATATGATCGACTTGACTACACTAATTACCTACAACGCAATCGTACTTGGCTTCGTTTTCATTCCTGGCCCTGCAACACTTTTAACTGTCGCGCGGGCGACCAGCTCGGGCACAAAGGTCGGTATCGCGACCGGCGTCGGTATCGCGGCTGGTGACGTTGTTCACACGTTCATGGCCATCATCGGAATCTCTGCTGTGATCGCCGCATCGGCTACTCTGTTCAGCATCGTGAAATATGTAGGTGCAGCCTATCTTGTCTATCTCGGCATACAGGCGATCTTAGCGAAAACTCCCTCGGATCCGACCGCCGCCAGAGCACTTCCGATCACCGCGCAGAAAGCATTTAGGCAGGCCATTTTGGCGGAAGTGCTCAACCCGAAGACTGCGCTATTCTTCCTGGCGTTCCTGCCTCAATTCGTCCATCCAGAGAATGGTTCCGTTGCACTTCAACTGATGGTGCTAGGCATCGTCTTTGTGCTTCTGGGCTTGCTCAGCACGGTGATCTTCGCCGTGTCAGCCGCAAGTCTCGGCAACTTTCTCCGCCGCAACCCGATCGTGCTGAAATGGCAGGGTAAGGTGGTCGGTGGAATCTACTGCGCATTAGGTGTCCGATTGGCGTTGCAAGAACGCTGAACTTCGCGAAGTCGCCTGAGTTGCTCGCACAATGCGTAACAGCATGCGCGTAAATTTGGGCGATTTCCTGTCGAGTGACACGGAATTTGGCCCTTGAGGTTATTCAAAGTCATTGAAAACAAACGTGTCAAATTAAACTGGTTTCAGATATTTTGCCCTTTTTGCCACGATATTTTGCTCTTGAAATAATAAAGGCGTTCGCGATCCGGAAAAGGTTTTTGGCACCAGGATTTTTGGCACAGCGGTGCCTGTTGACGCAAACTATTCGTCACCCGTCAAATCGTGGTCAAGCTCGTGATAGGCTTCTGGAGGAACGGGCTTTCGATCTGGCGGAAAAGATCGGCCATGTTTGGCAAGGATCTTTTGTGCCGTCTCCCATGGCTTCTCCTGGTTCATCCGGTTACGGACGGTTTCACGAAGGGCGACGATTACAGCATCGGTGATGCTTGTGCGGTCAATGCGCGCAAGCTCGCGCGCGAGCCTATCGGCCCTCCGGATTGCGAATATGCAGTGCCATTTGAGTAGCTCCAAGGCGGCCGACCTCTATATTAAAATTGAAGTCATACTAAAAGGGGTCGTTTGCGGGAGGGGGCGGAATCCTACGCTAAGGCTTTGGCCAGCGATATTCTCCGGTGAGATTGATGTGTTCCCATCCGAGCGGCGAAACATGGGCCAAGAGATCGGGCGATAGCAGCTTTCCATCGCGTTTCTGGTTTGCAACGACCTCGCCGAGCTTCATGGTGTTCCAGAAGATGATGATGGCGGCGAGCAGATTCATGCCGGCGATGCGGTAATGCTGGCCTTCGGCGGAACGGTCGCGGATTTCACCGCGGCGGTGGAAGCTAATTGCCCGCTTCAGCGCATGATGAGCTTCGCCTTTGTTGAGCCCGATCTGGGCACGCCGTTGGAGTTCGGCATCCAGAATCCAGTCGATCATGAACAGGGTGCGCTCGACGCGACCGACTTCCCGCAGGGCTGTCGCGAGCTCGTTCTGCCGCGGATAGGAGGCGAGTTTCCGCAGAATCTGGCTTGGCGCGACGGTCCCGGCAGCAATGGTGGCGGCGATGCGCAGGATGTCGGGCCAATTGCGCTCGATCATGGCTTGGTTGACCTTTCCGCCGATCAACGCTCGCAGGTGCGCCGGGGCGGCCGACGGATTGAACGCGTAGAGCCGTTTGGATGGCAGGTCGCGGATGCGCGGAGCGAACCGGTAGCCGAGAATGGCACATGCGGCAAAGACGTGATCGGTGAAGCCGCCCGTGTCGGTGAACTGCTCGCGGATATGGCGTCCAGCATCGTTCATCAGCAGGCCATCGAGGATGTAAGGCGCTTCGCTTGCCGTTGCAGGAATCACCTGGGTTGCGAACGGCGCATATTGGTCGGAGACGTGGCTATAGGCTTTCAGGCCCGGGGTATTGCCATATTTCGCGTTGACCAGGTTCATGGCCTCACCTTGCTCTGTAGCGACGAAGAACTGTCCGTCGCTCGAAGCCGACGTGCCCATGCCCCAGAACCGGGCCATGGGTAACGCTGCCTGTGCCTCGACCACCATGGCCAGCGCCCGGTCATAGGCTTCGCCCTCGACATGCCACCGTCCAATGCGGATCAATTCCCAGAAGGTGTGGGTGTTTGTCGCATCCGCCATTTTGCGCAAGCCGAGGTTGATCCCTTCCGCCAAGATAACGTTCATTAGCCCGATCCGGTCAGCGCAGGGTGCTCCTGTGCGCAGATGGGTGAACGCTTCGGTGAAGCCGGTCGCCGCATCCACCTCCAGCAGGAGATCGGTGATGCGCGTGGGCGGGATCTGCTTGTAGAGATCGAGCACCAGATCTTCGGCGCCTGTCGGCGCGGCGGCTTCGAGTTTCTCGATATGCAGAACGCCGTTTTCAATCGACCCGCCCGGGATCGTGCCTGCGCGAGCGGCACGGCCAAGCTCGCGCAACCGCATGTCGAGGCGAGCTTGCCGGTCTGCCAGCCATTCCTCCGGCCGCAATGGCACAGCGAGACGACCGCCTTCCGCGATGGATTGTGCCGGAACGAGTGCGTGTTTCAGATCGCCATAGCGCCGGGACCTAGTAAGCCAGACATCTCCGGAGCGGAACGCATCGCGCAGATGGAACAGCACCGCGATCTCCCATAGGCGAGCGTCGCCAGCCCTCTGGGCCCGAAGGTGGCGATGCCATTTCGAGCTGGGCCGCAAGAAGCTGGTCATCGCGGCATCGTTCAAACCGGTACGAAGGGCCGTCACCGCTTCCAGAAGCGGCAGTGCAACGGGCGCAGCTCGCAGATCGAGCAGGCGCAACATGCGTGGAGCGTATCGGCGGAAGCGGTGATAACCGTCGAGCACATGATTGAGCGGATCGTCGGCCATGGTGGCGGTCAGCCTGGTTGCCATTGCAACAAGGGTTTTTAAGCCGTCCCACCCTGACCCACTCGCGATGACATCGCCCAGCGGCTGGCCATCATCCTGTGCATCGACCAGGGCGCCCCCGATCTCGGCGAAGGATTTCAGGGTGTCACGCACCACCCCCGCTTCGTCTGCGACCTTTGCATGGCAAATACGCTCCGAAGCACGGTAGAGACGGCCGACGATCCGGTCGTGGGTTTCGACCACTGCGTCGGCCAACATCGCCTGCCATTCCGAGACGCAAACAGCCAAGATCGCAAGCCGCCTGTCCTCCGGGAGATCGCGCATGCCGTCGGCATAATACCGTTCACCCTGCCTGCGCAGACGAGTCACCCGATGGGCAGGAACGCCGGCAAGCAGATCCTCGGGGAGATCGATGCGTTGCAGATATTCGAGCCGGTCGAGCAGCCGGTTGGCCGACGAAGAGTTCGAGCCAGGCTCGAACTGGCGCAGCCACACAAAACGGGTCACCCGATCATCAGCCGTCTCCTCGAGCAATGCCAGCAACTGTTCTCGGATCGACATAGGCAGCCGACTGGCGATCCTCGTCTCGATGCGTCGCTCGGCATCGACGAGAGCCGCGGCACAAAGCCGCTCGATCGTGGATGTCGCGGGAAGGACAGTGCGGGTGCGTCGGCACTCGGCTACGAAGCGACGGGCGATATCCTCGTTCGACACCGCCATCTCGGCTTCTCGGAACAACCATTCCTTCAGCTCGCTCGCACCACGTCCGGAGAAGGTGCGGAAGCCGTAGAGCCCCCGTAACTCGGCAAGATGCTCGTGCCGTGTTTCCTCGCGGGCAGCATAGTCTACGAGATCGTCGGCACCCAGGCCAAGCTGCGCTCCGATAAATTCGATGACCTCTGCAGGGATCAGTTCGCCTGGAGCCAGCACCCGGCCGGGATAGCGCAGGACACACAATTGCAGGGCGAAGCCGAACCTGTTGTGAGCGCGCCGACGCAGCCTGATATGCCCAAGGTCTTCATCACTCAGCGTATAGTGCTTGAGCAAATCCGTCTGTGAAGTCGGCAAGCGCAACAGCGCGTCTTTCTGCCGATCGGTTAGAGTGACGCGACGCGGCATACATGTTCCTTTTTCAAAATCTGATAGCGTTCAAGACGCTTTGTTTATGAAGCTGGTTGAGATACATTTCCAGAGGTCAATGCAATCGTGGCCGAAGCGCCGCCTCAAACCAACGTTTGTGATACATGCTGATCGGATATGCCCGCGTCTCCAAAGCCGATGGCTCGCAGTCTCTCGACCTGCAGCACGACGCCTTGCGCGCCGCAGGTGTCGAACGGGACAATATCTATGATGATCTTGCTTCCGGCGGTCGTGATGATCGCCCTGGCTTGACTGCCTGCCTCAAGTCATTGCGTGACGGCGATGTGCTGGTGGTCTGGAAGCTCGATCGCCTCGGACGATCGCTTGCCCATCTGGTCAACACGGTGAAGGAGCTGTCAGACCGCAAGATCGGCCTGCGGGTTCTGACTGGAAAGGGCGCTCAGATCGACACCACGACTGCGTCCGGTCGCATGGTGTTCGGAATCTTCGCCACCTTGGCCGAGTTCGAGCGGGATCTGATCCGAGAGCGCACCATGGCGGGTCTCGCCTCCGCGAGAGCGCGCGGTCGCAAGGGCGGACGAAAATTCGCGCTCACCAAAGCTCAGGTGCGTCTCGCGCAAGCCGCCATGGCCCAGCGCGATACTTCAGTTTCCGATCTCTGCAAGGAACTCGGCATCGAGCGCGTCACTCTCTACCGATATGTCGGTCCCAAAGGCGAGCTCAGAGACCATGGAAAGCATGTTCTCGGACTTACGTAGCAACTCGTTTCTTTTCGCAGGTTGAGCCACCTCCGCGCTTCATCAGAAAACTGAAGGAACCTCCATTGAATCGAACTAATATTTTTTTTGGTGAATCGCATTCTGACTGGTTGCCTGTCAGAGGCGGAGAATCTGGTGATTTTGTTTTTCGACGTGGTGACGGGCATGCCTTCGCGAAAATCGCACCTGCTTCCCGCCGCGGTGAGCTCGCTGGAGAGCGTGACCGCCTCATTTGGCTCAAAGGTCGAGGTGTGGCTTGCCCCGAGGTGATCAACTGGCAGGAGGAACAGGAGGGTGCATGCTTGGTGATAACGGCAATTCCGGGAGTACCGGCGGCTGATCTGTCTGGAGCGGATTTGCTCAAAGCGTGGCCGTCAATGGGGCAGCAACTTGGCGCTGTTCACAGCCTATCGGTTGATCAATGTCCGTTTGAGCGCAGGCTGTCGCGAATTTTCGTCCGCGCCGTTGATGTGGTGTCCCGCAATGCCGTCAATCCCGACTTCTTACCGGACGAGGACAAGAGTACGCCGCAGCTCGATCTTTTGGCTCGTGTCGAACGAGAGCTACCGGTGCGGCTCGACCAAGAGCGCACCGATATGGTTGTTTGCCATGGTGATCCCTGCATGCCGAACTTCATGGTGGACCCTAAAACTCTTCAATGCACGGGTCTGATCGACCTTGGGCGGCTCGGAACAGCAGATCGCTATGCCGATTTGGCACTCATGATTGCTAACGCCGAAGAGAACTGGGCAGCGCCAGATGAAGCAGAGCGCGCCTTCGCTGTCCTATTCAATGTATTGGGGATCGAAGCCCCCGACCGCGAACGCCTTGCCTTCTATCTGCGATTGGACCCTCTGACTTGGGGTTGATGTTCATGCCGCCTGTTTTTCCTGCTCATTGGCACGTTTCGCAACCTGTTCTCATTGCGGACACCTTTTCCAGCCTCGTTTGGAAAGTTTCATTGCCAGACGGGACTCCTGCAATCGTCAAGGGATTGAAACCTATAGAAGACATTGCTGATGAACTGCGCGGGGCCGACTATCTGGTATGGCGCAATGGGAGGGGAGCAGTCCGGTTGCTCGGTCGTGAGAACAATCTGATGTTGCTCGAATATGCCGGGGAGCGAATGCTCTCTCACATCGTTGCCGAGCACGGCGACTACCAGGCGACCGAAATTGCAGCGGAACTAATGGCGAAGCTGTATGCCGCATCTGAGGAACCCCTGCCTTCTGCCCTTCTCCCGATCCGGGATCGCTTTGCAGCTTTGTTTCAGCGGGCGCGCGATGATCAAAACGCAGGTTGTCAAACTGACTACGTCCACGCGGCGATTATAGCCGATCAAATGATGAGCAATGCCTCGGAACTGCGTGGGCTACATGGCGATCTGCATCATGAAAACATCATGTTCTCCAGTCGCGGCTGGCTGGTGATAGATCCCGTCGGTCTGGTCGGTGAAGTGGGCTTTGGCGCCGCCAATATGTTCTACGATCCGGCTGACAGAGACGACCTTTGTCTCGATCCTAGACGCATTGCACAGATGGCGGACGCATTCTCTCGTGCGCTGGACGTCGATCCGCGTCGCCTGCTCGACCAGGCGTACGCTTATGGGTGCCTTTCCGCAGCTTGGAACGCGGATGGAGAAGAGGAGCAACGCGATCTAGCTATCGCGGCCGCGATCAAGCAGGTGCGACAGACGTCATACTAGATATCAAGCGACTTCTCCTATCCCCTGGGAACACATCAATCTTACCGGAGAATATCGTTGGCCAAAGCCTTAGCGTAGGATTTCGCCCTCTCCCGCAAACGACCCCTAAAAAAATGTTGACATGACTCGCTGAGTGGGTTGTATTTTGAATAAATACTAAAAAAGAGGGACAATGAGCGATCTCGCCAAAATTATCGAGGCTGATCAGCAGCCGCTAGGAAAGCGTTTGCGTAGCCGCCGAAAGGCGTTGAAGCTGACGCTTCAGGAAGTTGCAGATCAAGCAGAACTGTCAGTAGGATTCATATCTCAAATCGAGCGCGGCATTGCCGTGCCTTCCCTCGTTTCACTGGTTGCCGTTTGCCGGGTGCTTGACGTCGATGTGGGAACCTTTTTCCAGAAGTCTCAGCCTCAGGGGCCAATTACACGTCGAGATAATAGACCGCTTTATGGCCTCGGCTCATTGACGGGAAAAGATGTTACTTACGAGAGGTTATCGGCGGCCTTTCCCGGCAATATTCTGCGCTCGACATTGATCCACGAACCTCCGGGCTTTCGAAGTGAACCGACATCTCATGAGGGGGAAGAGATCTATTACATCGTTCGCGGTTCGTTGACGCTTGAGCTGGAAGGCGAAATTACGATCCTGAACGAGGGCGATACCGCACATTTCCCGTCCTCCCAGACACACGTTACCTGGAATCATACAGGCGACACGACGATCGTTTTTCACACATGCACAATGGACGTGTTCGGTGACGAAAATCAGGGGACCGGTTCGGAAAATGTCCTTGCTGTAACAAGAGCTGTCAACCGACGTGGTGCACCAAAATAACAACAAATAGGGGAACTAAAATGAGATCTGGCATCAAACTGTTATTGGCCGCATTTTTGGCCACTACATCTATCCAGAATCAAGCGACCGCAGACACCGTACTCAGGCTTGATGAGTCGCCCGTTGGCGAACTCGATCCCGCCAAAGCTTCAGATTACGCCGACTCCATTCTGATGTTCAACATCTATGATGCACTGGTAGTTCCCAAACAGGGAAAGCCTGGCTATGAGCCGTTTATTGCTGAATCATGGGAAAGCACTGACGGCAAGGTCTTTACGTTCAGATTGCGCGACGATGTAAAATTTCAGAGCGGAAATCCGCTTACCGCAGATGATGTCGTCTTTTCGCTTGATCGCATGCGCGCCCTTGGCCAAGGCTGTCATACCTCTTCGACAAAGTGGAAAAGGCAGAGGCGATAGATGCTTCAACTGTCCGTTTCACCTTGAAAGAAATCTATGCCCCTTTCATTTCGGCACTCACGCGTCTGCCTATTGTCGACAAGAAACTCGTAATGGCCAATCTGGGGGATGGCAATGGTCCTATGAAGGACTGGGGCCAGGCATTTCTTTCGAACCATGCTGCTGGCAGTGGTGCTTACACCGTCATTTCGCACAATCCGCAAGAAGAGACGGTAATGGCCAAGAACCCGGCTTATTTTCTCGGAGTGCCCGCTACAGCGCCAGATAAGGTGCGTCTGCGCTATGGCCTGGAAGCAGCCACTGTGCGCACGTTGATTGCGCAGGGCGAGCACGAAATCTCCTCGCAATGGCTGCCTCCGGAAGTACTCAAGTCGCTCGCTGCCGATGGAGCCCAATTGCTCACAGAAAGGGGAACGTCCGGGTTTTATATCAAGCTGAATACGACGAAGCCTCCTTTCGACGACGTTAACTGCCGCCTCTCAGTCAGCTACGCCTTTGATTATGGTACGGGCGTTAAGATGGTGGCCATCACAGACAATGTTTCCCTGGGCAGTCCTGCTACCGGACCACTCCCGGTCGGCATGTTGGGAGCTCTTCCCAATGAACAACCCCTCAAGCAGGACCTCACCAAGGCGAAAGAATATCTCAGCGCGTGCAAATATAAGCCAGAGGATATGAATATCGATATATCCTGGACGGGTGAGGTTCCAATAGAGGAGCGGTTCGCACTCCTTCTGCAGGCCAATCTCTCGCAGATTGGCATAAAGGCGAAAGTCAGCAAGGTGCCTTGGGCTCTATTCTCCGATCAGGTATCAAAGGCCGAACGTACACCCGTTGTCTCGCAGGTCTTCGTGAACACGATGACGGGTGATCCGGATACTCTCCTATCTAACATGTATCATTCGAGCGCTGCGGGTACCTGGATGTCGCCAGAACATCTGAAAGATGAACAAGTCGACGCTCTGCTGGAGAAGGCTCGTACAACACTTGATGAAGCAGCGCGTGCCAAGATCTATGAAGATCTCAATAGGCGGCTGCTCGCAATCGCCCCCTCGATTTTCGCTCAGGATCAAATTTCAGTCTTCGCCGCTTCTGACAAAGTCTTGGTTCCGGCGCTGACTGATCCGTCCAAGGCCTTCGCGCTAGCCGGGTTCGGCATGAGTTTCCGCCTGATGGAAATGAAGCAGTAGTTACCGACGAAACCCGGGTCGTTCATTAGCGGCCCCGCCTTTCAACCGGAATTTGATTATGTCACCGTTCATCCGCCTCCTAGCGAAGCGGCTAGGTACCTCTTTGCTTGTTCTCATAGGGGTATCAGTGCTGATATTTGCTATCGCTCGGGTAATTCCCGGCGACCCGGCGCGCATCGCGCTCGGACCAAACGCGACGCCCGAAGCAATTGCCGCCCTGCGGGATAAATTGCATCTCGATGCTTCCTTCTTCGTCCAGTACGGCTATTTTCTTGCCGATCTTATGCACGGCAATCTTGGCATCTCGCTGTACACAAATCGCCCTGTTACGGCCGACATCGCCCAGTTTCTACCCGCAACGCTGGAGCTGGTCATGGTCGCAGGTTTGATGATGATCGGCATCGGCCTTCCACTCGGAGTTTTGTCAGCCCATTACCGCGGAAAATGGATAGATCACGCTATCCGGCTGGTGACTATTCTTGGTGTCTCCGCGCCCGCCTTCGTCTGGGCAGTCGTGCTGATGCTCGTCTTCTCCTACTTCATAAGGCTTTTTCCGATTGCGGGTCGGCTCTCAGACAGTATCGCTGTGCAGAACGTAACCGGCTTCATGCTGATCGATACGCTGCTTGCCGGCAATCTCGAAGCGTTTGCAGATGCCGTCTGGCACCTGGTCCTCCCTGCCTTCGCTCTGGCCCTTTCCGGTATCGGACAGGCCGCCCGCCTCGTGCGATCGAACATGGTCGAGACTTACGAACGGCCTTACATCGAGATGGCAGAGGCATATGGCTTCCCGGAAAAGCGCATCGCTCGACGCTATGCCTTCCGACCATCTCTGATCCCTTCTCTTACCATTATTGGTCTCGATTTTGCCGCCATGCTGGGCAGCGCCTTCCTTGTTGAAGCCGTGTATGCCTGGCCCGGCCTGTCGCGCTACGGCGTGGCCGTGATCCTGCGTAAGGACCTTAACGCCATCGTGGGAACCGTTCTGGTCATCTCGGCCATGTTCCTCATCGTCAACATCGTCGTGGACTTGCTGGTTTCTATCGTAAATCCACGCATCCGCCTTTCGCAGAGAGCGTCATGAAGAAGACCCTCGTCATCCTCGCCGCCAATCCTCTGTCGCTGATCGGGCTCGTGCTCGTCGGAATCGTAGTGTTCTCGGCGATTTTCGCCGATCTCATCACGCCCTTCCCTGAACATGTCGGCGCTGTGGTGGACTTCGCCAACTTCAACCAACCTCCACACTGGCCGAATATATTCGGCACAGATCTCGTTGGCCGCGACCTCTTCACCCGCGTCGTCTATGCCTACCGGATCTCGCTGATCCTCGGCATTGTCGTGCTCATCATCGCCGTTCCGGTCGGCGTCGCCATCGGTCTTGCTGCTGGCTATCTTGGCGGCTGGACTGAATATTTGCTGATGCGGCTTACGGACGTCTTCCTGTCAATACCGCCACTGGTGCTCGCCATGTCGATCATGGGCCTCCTCGAGCCAACCCTTACCAATGGTATGATCGCGGTGACCGTGATGTGGTGGCCCTGGTACACCCGCCTTGTCTACAATATCGCCCGTTCTGAGAAAGAAGAGGGCTATGTGCTGGCGGCGGAGGTGATCGGCGCCTCGAAACGGCATATCATGTTCCGCGAGATATTGCCGAACTGCGTTCCCTCAGTCATCACCAAGATGACGCTCGACTTCGGTTTCGTCATTCTCATTGCCTCCTCGCTGTCTTTTCTCGGTCTTGGCGTTCAGCCGCCGACACCCGACCTCGGCTCCATGGTTGCAGAAGGTGCGAAGTACCTTCCAGACAGCTGGTGGCTCACCGTGTTCCCTGGCCTTGCCATCCTGATCGCCGTCTTCGGATTCAACCTGATCGGCGACGCGTTGCGTGAATTCCTGGGAGTGGATCAATGACGGCCCCTACACTCAAGATCGATAACCTCCGGCTCGGCTTCAAGACGTGGTCCGGGATGATCGACGTGCTGCACGGCATCTCTCTGCATATCCGCAGAGGTGAGCGTGTCGCCCTTGTCGGCGAGTCCGGTTCCGGCAAATCTGTGACAGCGCGCATTGTGCTGGGCATGCTCCAGCACCTGCGCACAGCTCACATCTCCGGCACGGTTGAATTCGAAGGCATTGACCTCGAAACGCTAAAATCCGCTTCGCGCCATGCGCTGCGCGGTACCGCCATGTCGATGATTTTTCAGGACCCGACCTCGTCGCTGAATCCGGTCTACAAGATATCCACGCTGTTTCGGGAAGTCCTGCAACGCACAGAACCTAACATCAATTACGAGACGGCTCGCCGCAAGGCCCTTGCAGCACTTGCAGACGTTGCGATCCATGACCCGGAGCGTGTGCTCGAATCCTATGCCTTCCAGCTTTCCGGTGGCATGAACCAACGTGTCATGATTGCCATGGCGCTCGCCAACAATCCGGCGTTGCTGCTGGCTGACGAACCTGGCACGGCGCTCGACGTGACCGTGCAGGCGCAGACGCTCAAGCTGATGTCCCAGCTTGTCGAGAAACACCACACCTCCGTGCTCTTCATCTCGCACAATCTCGGCGTGGTGCGCGAATTCGCCGACCGGGTCTATGTCATCTACAAGGGCAACATTGTCGAGCAGGGCCCGACCGCCGCGCTCTTCGAGGATCCCCGCCACCCCTATACGCGTGCGCTCCTCTCGGCCGTGCCGCGCATCACCGGCGGCGGCATTCCAGACCTCGACGACGATCCTGCGCAATTCCTCGCCCCACTAGTTGCTCATGAAGGCTTCAGCGAAAAGGAACTCCTCAAATGAGCACGATTCTTTCCGTTTCCGACGTCTCCAAGAATTTCGAGGTCAATGGAGGCACGGTCAAAGCACTCGATAGCGTCTCTTTCAGTGTCACAAAGGGCGAATGCCTAGCCGTGGTCGGGGAATCCGGCTCGGGCAAATCAACCATCGCCAACATTATCCTCGGCATCTACGCCGCGACCACTGGCAACCTCACCTTCAAGGGTGAGGCGCTGCCGGCAAGACGTACGCAGGAACATCGCCGGGCTATCCAGCTCGTGCAACAGAATCCGCTCTCCTCGCTCAATCCGCGTCGTTCAATCGGGGCATCGCTGCGCCTCGCGCTTGATGTCCATAATATCGGCGCTAAGGCGGGCCGCGCCAAGCGCACTGGCGAACTGCTGGAGGAAGTCGGATTGCCGGCAGAGCTTCGCAACCGTGCCCCGTCGGCCCTTTCCGGCGGTCAGCGCCAACGCGTTGCTATAGCCCGCGCCCTTGCTTGCCAATCGGAGCTCATCGTGCTCGACGAGCCAACCTCCGCACTCGACGTTCTGGTGCAGGCGCGCGTGCTCAAACTTCTGAAGGCACTCAAGGAAAGCCGCGGGTTAACCTACGTCTTTATCACCCACGATCTCTCCGTCGTTCGTAACATCGCAGACCGCGTCGCCGTCTTCGAGAAAGGCCGGCTCGTTGAATTTGCCACGACCGACGTCATTTTCACCCGCCCCGTAAATCCCTACACGCGCCGGCTAATCGGCGCCGTTCCCGTCGTCAGCTCTGAGGAAGCAGCGCTTCGGGATCACATCATGGAGCAACTGCAGAATGGAAATACCTGACTTCACCGCCTTCGTACACGCTGTTGCCGACGCTGGCAGCCAGCCGGAGAAGGCCTACGCCGCACTTGAGCAACTGGTGAAAGGCATTGTTGGCGCCAAGCTTTTCACCATCATGACATCCGATACGTCCGACAAGCAGGCGGAACGCATCTATTCAAGCATGCCCGACGTCTACCCGGTTTCCGGGACCAAACCCTATAACGAAACCGAATGGTCGGAAATCACGCTGAACCGCAAAGACACCTTTGTCGCCAACACGATCGAAGACATCGCCAAAGTTTTTGACGACCACGAGTTGATCCTTTCACTGGGCTGCGAGTCAGTCATCAACGTACCAGTCATCATCGACGGTGAAGTCGTTGGTACGCTGAACTGCCTCCATGATCGTGACTACTACACCGAGGACCGCATCCGAGCCGCCGACGCGCTGAAACTGCCCGGCGCCGTTTGCATGCTTCTGCACGACCGGCAGAAGAGGGAGAAAAACCAATGAGCCAGAAGACCATTCGGGTCGCGACCGATGTCGGCGGAACATTCACCGATCTCGTCTGCTTCGAGACGGACCACGCGACAGGCCAGTTCCGCATCACGACGGCTAAGTCCGACACCACGCCGCCGAATTTCGAAGAGGGCGTGCTGAACGTGCTCGACAAGGGCGGCATCGATCCGAAGACCGTCGATTTCCTCGCCCACGGCACCACCGTCGTCATCAACGCGCTGACCGAGAGGAAGGGCGTCAAGGTCGGCCTCATCACCACGGAAGGTTTCCGCGATTCGCTGGAGATCGCCCGCGGCAACCGGCCGGACTTCTTCAACCTGCACTATGAGAAGCCGGAGCCCTTCGTTCCGCGGTACCTGCGCCGCGAGCTTCCGGGCCGCTTCGACTATCACGGCACGGAGATGACGCCGCTCGATCTCTCGGGCCTGCCGGCGATCCTCGACGACTTCCGCGCCGACGGCGTCGAGGCCATCGCCGTCTGCTTCCTGCATTCCTACGCCAACCCGAGCCACGAGCAGGCGACAATCGCCGAGATCGGGCGCCTGTGGCCGCAGATCGCCACCGTCGCCTCGCACCAGATCACCCGCGAATGGCGCGAATACGAACGCACCAACACGACCGTCATGTCCGCCTATGTGCAGCCGACCGCCGAGCGCTATCTCACCCGCCTCAAGGACGGCCTCGCGGGCAAGGGCTTTACCGGCAATCTCTTCGTCATGCAGTCGAACTGCGGCGTGGATTCGCTGGAATCGGTCAGGAAGATCCCGATCACCATGGTCGAATCCGGCCCCGCCTCCGGCTTCTGGGGCGCGGCGAGCTCGGCAAGCTGATCGGCGAGCCGAACGTGCTGGCCCTCGATATCGGCGGCACCACGGCGAAATGCTCGCTGATCGAGAACGGCCAGGTCCGCATCATGACGGACTACTGGATCGAGCGCGACCGCACGTCGGCCGGCTACCCGATCATGGTGCCGGTGGTCGATCTCGTCGAGATCGGCAATGGCGGCGGCTCCATCGCCTGGGTCGACGACTTCGGCAAGCTGCATGTCGGCCCGAAGTCGGCCGGCGCCATGCCCGGCCCGGCCGCCTACGGCCGCGGCGGCACCAATGCCACCACCACCGACGCCAACCTCTGGCTCGGCCGCATCAACCGCGACTATTTCTGCGGCGGCTCCGTCGTCGCGGATATGACAGCGGCCGAAAAGGCGCTGTCGGAACTCGGCGGAAGGCTCGGCGTCTCGGCCGACGACGTGGCGCGCGGCATCGTGCGGATCGCCAACAACAACATGGTCAACGCGCTGAAGCTCGTCTCGCTCAACCGCGGCTTCGATCCGCGCGACTTCACGCTGGTCGCCTTCGGCGGCGGCGGGGCGATGCATGCGGTGGCGCTCGGCACGGAACTCGGCGTGAAGAAGGTCGTCATCCCGGCCGGCGCCTCGGTGTTCTCCGCCTGGGGCATGATGATGTCGGACCTGCGCCGCGACTACTTCGTCACGAAGCTCGCGGACCTCAAGCCCGGCGCGGCCGAAGCCATCGAAGGCCTCTTTGCCGAGACAGAAGCGCTGGCCCACCGGCAATTCGCCGAGGAAGGCGTCGGGAAGGACAAGGTCCGGTTCCTGCGTTACGGCAAGTTCCGCTACCAGAACCAGGAGCACACGACCGAAGTCCTCGTCGAAGGCGCGATCACCGACGAGAGCCTCGCCGCCATCGAGGCCGCCTTCCACGAGACCTACGAGCGGGAATACACCTACCGCCTCGACGCCCCCGTCGAGCTGGTCGGCATCCACCTCGTCGCCTCGGCCGAGGTCGGCAAGCTGAAGATGCAGGAAAGGCCGCTTTCCGCGACGCCCGCCTCCGCCGCGCGGAAGGGCGAGCGCAAGGTCGACTATGCGCTGGAAGGCGTGCATCCGGCCGCAATCTACGACGGCGAGAAGCTGGAGCCCGGCATGGCCTTCACCGGCCCGGCGATCGTCGAGGATCCGGGCACGACGATCGTCGTCCACCCCGGCAACCGCGTCGAGATCGACGGTTTCGGCAATATCCACATCCACCTGAAAGCCTGAGGAGTGCGGGACATGACGACAGCTTCCCACGATCCGATCACGCTGGAAATCATCCAGAACTCGCTGCAGGCGACCGCCGACGAGATGTTCGCGGCCATGCGCAAGACGGCGATGAGCTCCATCATCTACGAAGTGCTCGACATGGGCACGGGCATCACCGATGCTGAGGGGCGCCTTGCCTCCTCCGGCGCGGGCATTCCCGGCTTCATCGGCGTGCTCGACAAGTCGGTGAAGGTGCTCCTGAAGAAATTCTCGAAGCCCGGCGACATCCAGCCCGGCGACGTCTTCATCACCAACGACCCCTATTACGGCGGCGTGACGCATCTCAACGACCTCGTCGTCTGCATGCCGGTCTTTTCCGGCGACCGGCTGATCGCCTGGACGGCCAACATCGCCCACAATTCCGACGTCGGCGGCAAGTCGCCGGGTTCGCTCTCCGCCGACGCGACGGAGATCTTCCAGGAAGGCCTGCGCCTTCCCGCCATCAAGATGATCTCGAAGGGCAAGGCCATTCCCGGCATCTTCGACATCATTACCGTCAATTCGCGCATGCCGGACTTCCTCGAAGGCGACCTCTGGGCCGCAATCGCCTCCGTCCGCATCGGGGCGAAACGCCTTGCCGAGCTTGCGGAAAAATACTCCGTCGCCACCTTCGAGGCGGCCATGGCGGGCTTCATGGACCATGGCGAGAAGATCGCGCTCGCCGAGCTGGCGAAGCTCCCGCACGGCACCTTCGAGCTGACCGAGGAACAGGACGACGGGCGCCTGTTCAACGTCAAGGTGACGATCTCCGACACGGAATTCGTCATCGACCTCAGAGACAACCCGGACCAGGACAGCGGCCCGTCGAACGCCGGCTACGACGACACGCTCGTCAGCATGCAGGTCATCTTCAAGGCGCTGACCGACCCGGCCTCGCCGGCCAACGAAGGCTCCTTCCGCCCGCTCAAGGTGCTGACGCGCGAGGGCTCGTGCTTCCATGCCAGGGAGCCGGCGGCGGTGGGCTTCTACTACGAGATCGGCATCCGCGGCTACGACCTCGTCTGGCGCTGCCTTGCCCCGCACATGCCGGAAAAGTTGCCCGCCGGGCATTTCTCCTCCATCGCCGGCACCTTCATCGGCGGCATCCATCCCGATACGGGGCGGCAATACACGATCATCGAGCCGCAGATCGGCGGCTGGGGCGCATCGGATGGGCGCGACGGCAATTCGGCGATCTTCTCCGGCGTGCACGGCGAGACCTACAATTGTCCGGCAGAGATCTCCGAGGCACGCAACGGCCTCGTCGTCGACCGCATGGAGCTGAACACCGATCCGGGCGGCGAAGGCAAATGGACCGGCGGCCGCGGCATCCGGCTCGACTACCGCATCCGCCGCGACGATTCCTTCCTGACGCTCGGCTATACCCGCTCGCGCATCCTTCCATGGTCACTCGACGGTGGCAACGAAGGCTCGGCCAACTATGCGCTCGTCCTGCGAAAGAATGGGGAATCGGAGCGCTACGCCTTCGCCTCCGGCATCAGGGTCGACAAGGACGACGTGATCCGCGTGATCACGGGTGCTGGCGGAGGGTTCGGAAATCCGAAAGAACGTGATCCAGCCCTCGTGCTCGAAGACATCCGCAACGAGTACGTAACGGCGGAACGTGCGCGCGCGATCTATGGATCGAACGTGTGAGTCATCGAACTGATCTCCGACGGTATCGACGGGGATCATCATGAAACTGTAGAGGAGGATAACAAAATGAGCACTGAGCCGCTCAAGATTATGTATCTTAACCCCGTCGGCGCAAACGACGCAGTTGATGCGATCTTTGCAGACATGGCGCGGGACCACAAACTGCCGGGCACAGAGGTACACGTGGCTGCGTTGCCGAAGGTCGGCTACAGCTTCTCCCATATCGAATTTCGCACCTATGAAGCGTTGGTGACACGCGGCATCATGCGTGCGGTGCGCACCGCAGCGCGCGAAGGTTTCGATGCACTGGCGATCGGCTGCTTTTACGACACCGCTTTACATGATGCGCGCGAGATTTCCGGCTCGATGATCATAACCGCGCCCTGCATCGCTTCTTGCGAAATCGCCGCCAGCCTTGCCAACCTCTTCGGGATCATCGTCGGTCGACGGAAATGGGTACATCAGATGCAGTCGACCGTCCACGGCTATGGCCATGCGGAACGTCTTGCCGGTTTCTACGATGTCGGCCTCGGGGTAGATGATTTTCAGAAAGATCATGTGGAAACCAACCGCCGTTTGCTAGCCGCCGGTCGCAAGGCGGTTGAGGAAGGCGGCGCGGAAGCACTCATCCTCGGCTGCACGATGGAAATCGGTTTCTACAAGGAGATTGAGAAGGAACTTGGCGTGCCGGTCATTGATCCATCCATCGCCGCTTTGAAGCGAGCGGAATATGCTGCGATTCTCAAGCGCCAGTGCGGCTGGGTACCTAGCCGGAAAGGCTCCTGCGAAGCACCTTCCGAAGCCGAACTTTCTGCCTTCAAAGCGTTCCCTGACAACGAACCCGTCTTTGGCAGTCGCATCATCATTCCTGCTTCCTGAGTGAAGACGACAAACAGGATAGGATAGCCGCTCCCGGTCAAGGTCTTGTTCTGACGCGTATCAGCCAATTCAGGGCTGTACGCGAACGGGAAAGCTATGAGTCGAGAGTGACAGATCGGTCTGATCTCCGACAATTTCGTCGGGGATCGCAACGACACTACTAAGGAGAATGGCAATATGAGTCCTGAACCGTTCAAGATCATGTATCTCAATCCCTTTGCTGCGAACGATGCAGTAGATGCCATCTTTGCCGACATGGCGCGGGACCACAAACTGCCTGGTACGGAAGTCCACGTGGCTGCCTTGCCGAAGGCTAGCTATGGCTTCTCCCATATCGAATTCCGCACCTATGAGGCATTGGTGACACGCGGCATCATGCGGGCGGTGCGCACCGCAGCACGGGAAGGTTTCGATGCGCTGGCCATTGGCTGCTTCTACGACACAGCGTTACACGATGCTCTTGAGATTTCGGACCAAATGGTCGTCACTGCTCCCTGCATTGCCTCCTGTGAGATCGCCGCAAGCCTTGCCAACCGCTTCGGCATCATTGTCGGCCGGCGCAAATGGGTGCACCAGATGCAGTCCACCGTGCACGGGTATGGCCACGCGGAACGTCTCGCGGGCTTCTATGATGTCGACCTCGGTGTCGATGATTTCCAGAAGGATCATGCGGAAACCAACCGACGGCTGCTGGCCGCCGGTCGCAAGGCGGTGGAGGAAGGTGGCGCGGAAGCGCTCATTCTCGGCTGCACCATGGAGGTCGGCTTCTACAAGGAAATCGAGAAAGAGCTCGGCGTGCCGGTCATCGATCCGTCCATCGCCGCTTTGAAGCGGGCGGAATATGCAGCGATCCTTAAGCGCCAGTGCGGCTGGGTGCCAAGCCGGAAAGGCTCGTGTGAATCGCCGTCTGAAGCCGAACTTGCCGCGTTCAAAGCCTTTCCGGACGACGAGCCGATCTTCGGCAGCCGCATCATCATTCCAGCTACGTGAACGAGGACAAGACCATGCAAAACAGATCGCCTCCCGACTTCTAGCCCTGCGACAGCGCATGGCCGAAGCAGGTACGGGCCTCGTCGCCGTCGCACCCGGTTCTCACATGGACTGGGTGCTGGGCTTCCACCCGCATCCCGACGAGCGCCCCTGCCTGCTGCTCATTGGCCCGGAAAAGGAGGCTTTCCTGATGCCAGCGCTGAATGCGGAGGGCAGCCGGGAATTCACGAATATCAAGTTCTACACCTGGGCTGATGATGAAGGCCCCGACGTCGCCTTGCGAGCAGCATTATCGGCCATCGGGGCGGAAGCACCCGGCCTCGTCACGCTTGATGAAACGATGCGCGCTGACTTCGCGCTACTGCTCCTCGATGCTTTGCCTGCAGATACGTGTCGCAATTTTACGCCCGCAACGCTCGGCGGTCTCCGCATGCGCAAAGACAGCAATGAATACGCAAAACTCAAGATGAATGCCAGCATCGCCGATCGCGCCATGGAAGCGGCATTCACCGCAATCAGGCCGGGCATGACCGAGAATGAACTTGCCGCGGAAATCCGCGCACATTTTTCGTCGGAAGGTGCCGAGCCGCGCTTCTGGATTGTGGGCGCGGGAGGCAACGGCGCGTTCCCGCACCATTCGGCTAGCGATCGCGTTATCCAGGAAGGGGACGCGGTGGTGATCGACATTGGCGGACGCAAGCAGGGGTTCCCTTCTGACATCACCCGCATGGCCGTCGTCGGCATGCCGCCCGAAGGTTATGGGGAGATCCACACCATCGTCGAGAAGGCCGTGCAGGCGGCGCTGAAGGTAGCTCGTCCGGGCGTCATGGCGCGCGAGGTGGATGCAGCGGCTCGCAACGTCATCGCCGATGCGGGCTATGGCGAATATTTCGTGCACCGTACCGGCCACGGCATGGGCATCGATGGTCACGAGCCGCCCTATATCACTGCAACCTCCGAAACGGTGCTGGAGGAAGGGATGGTCTTCTCCATCGAACCTGGCATCTATCTGCCCGGCCGCTTCGGCATCCGCCTAGAGGATATTGTGATCCTGCGCGAATACGGACCGGAAATCCTCTCCGCGCTTCCGCGCGACGTGCATATGGCGAGGGGCTGATATGGGCGCCACAGCAAGAGCATGGGTCATCAATGGTTATGACGGTTATCAGGGACTGAGACTAGTCAAGGTTCCTATTGAGCAACCAGGTCCCGGAGAAGTTCGGCTTCGAATTGAGGCATTTGCTCTCAATTGGGGTGATATGGATCTGATGGTGGACAATTATTCATTCAGCTTCCACCATTTTCCAGCTTGTGTCGGAATTGAGGCGGCCGGCATTGTTGAGGCCGTCGGCGATGGGGTTGAGGGAATAACCATCGGAAGCCGCTACTGTACTTTGCCCTATTTCTATTACAATCGTGGGGCCAGCACAGAGACACTCATCGTCGATGCACGGTATATAACACCGGCGCCTCCCGGACTGTCGGCCCCAGAAAGCGCATCCATATGGATGCAGTACCTGACTGCCTATTATCCCCTCGCTGAAGTCTCGAAGGTTGGGCCGGATAGTTTCGTTCTCGCTACCGCTGCAACGTCGACAGCCGGATCAGCAGCACTTGAAATAGGCCGCATGCTCGGCGCAACCATAATCGGCACGACACGGTTTCCCTCCAACGTTCCCTATCTGAAGGAAAGAGGCGCTTCTCATGTCATCGTGACCGATAGCGACGGGACTTCAATTGCCGAACAACTTCTGGCGGTGACCGGCGGTAAGGGAATTGATGTCGCCTTTGATCCAATCGGAGAGGGACTGATCTCCAAATACAGTCCTGCCTTTGCGCGAGATGCGCATGTCTATTTTTACGGCACTCTGGACACAAAGCCGCCCGAACTTCCTTTGCGAGACATGTTTCAAAAGAACGTGACGTTCCAGCCGTACTCAGTATTCAACTACGTTGAACACCAAGAAATGAGACAGAGAGGCGTGGATTATGTAAATAAAAATCTCACTTTAAAAAATATTAGTCCGAATATAGACCGCTTATTTCCTATGAATGGATACATAGAAGCTTGGAAATATATGAAATCCACCAGGAGTTCACATGGGAAAATCGTAATAGACGTCACAAATTGATCTCCGAAATGTAAAAATACTATGTCCACGCAAGTATGCCAATAAGAAGGGGAATACCATGCTACTTTTTCGTAAAATGAGCATCGCTGGCTCACTAATGTCAACGATCGCTCTTTCATTCGTTCCAAATGGTGCGTACGCAGGAAATTTCTTGGGAAACGCCCAACCCGGGACACCGGGTTGGGCGCTTCAACTGTGGCCTTACTATACGAAGGAAAATAACAGCCAAACGGCAGCAAATTTTTTCCAGCTGGCCTGGTTCAGCGAAACTGGACTGACCGGCACAAAGCAGGATCAGGTTGAACTCTGGCTAGGTTTTAATGGTGGTTACCAAAAAAGCGATTTTGAGGGTGATGACTCACGGTGGGGTGTTACATCTCCTCAACTAGGATTCGAATATTACTATCAGGTCGCAGCCACAAAAGCCAAACCAAACACAGAGGGTTATCGAGCCTGGTGGATCAGCCCTACGATATTCATGAACTTTCCTAACGGATCGGATAAATCCAGCGGGTACGGTGCTGGCGCGAACCAGTATTCCATCAGCGCGAGCGTCAATAACTTCTTTGGTTATGACAAATGGCAACTAAGCATATCGCCCGCGAATATTAACTACCTCTTCCGCGACAAAAATTATACCGACCTGGAAACGGGAGGCCGGAAGCGTATGCAGGCAGGCCTTTCGCTCAATCTGGCGGATATCGCGTTTGGATATCAGCTGACGGATACGCTGGCCGTTGGCGTCCATCACCAATATGACATCTACAATCTGACCGACTCTGATTATGCTAGGTCGGAACGCGGGAGGGTAGGACCGACTTTTACCTATTCAGGCCTGGCGGATAAGGGTTATTGGATTTCCGGCACCCTCGATTTCGATTATTCGAATCGAAATACTGAGAGGGCGACGACCTTCAGCGCGTTTATCGGAAAATCACTTTGAAAAAGTCGATACGAACAAAGCCATGATTGAATAAAACCTGTCCCTGAGGCAGGTGAAGCTCGGAGAACCACTGGAAACAAGCGGGTTCCGCTGTAATTTCTCTTAACGATTATCTCCTTTTAGCTTCTTGCCATAAACGGCACACGAAGATGTATCGAGTAGCCCCGACACGATAACCTCGCGTTGGGGCATTTTGAATATCGGCGCGAAGTTTACAGTATTGCCAAGTTGTCTGATGGGCATTGATTTATCACTTTGAGGTGATCATTCCATACCCTATGCCCTGTCTGAAAGGCTTTCGCTTTGCGCATGAAATTATCGCCTATGCGGTTTGGGTCTATTATCGATTCCCTTAAGCACCGCGGGTAGAAGACTTGCTTCCAGACCTGGTGTCATTGTCAGTCGATAAACTGTCAAGGAGCTGTCACGTTGTTTGACGTGCGGGGGCGTGGAAGTCGCAGAGTGGATTTCAGGCGAGTTGCAGCACTGCCATCCTCCATTGAATAGTAGCGGCTTGACCAGAGGATCGTTTGGAACGGTCAGCAATCCTGACCCAAAGGCAACATAGTGGCCAAAAAGGCCAAAATTCGTGTCATTTGACATTTCCAACGGCTATTTTGATGAATATCGGAGAAGACAAGCTGATGGACCATCACGAGGCGCTTAAGTGCGCGCGCACGCTCATGCAGGCTCACCCCCGTATCGTCTTCATGATGTGCGGGATCTCAGGATCAGGGAAGACCACATTCGCCCAAGCGCTTGAGAAGATGGGCTGCCAACGGCTATCCATAGATGAGGAGATCTGGCGCACAAGCGGTCGATTTGGTGTGGACTATTCGGAGCACGATTATCCCGACCTGCAAGCGTCAGTAGAGAAGAGCCTGCGTCGGCAGCTTGTCAAAATGCTGCGGCACGGAACCAAGGCGGTAATCGACTTTAGCTTCTGGAACGCCAAAGCACGGGCCGACTACCGTGAGCTTGTGCAGCGCAACGATCATCACTGCCAACTCGTGTATATGAACGCTCCAGAGAAGGTCTTGCGCGAGCGGTTGATCGCGAGGGCCTCCCGCCAAGATGCTAACGCGGCCTTTCCAATTACAGAGGAGCGTTTGCGGCGCTACATCCGGGGCTTCGAACCACCATCTGGCAAAGAAGCGTGGACGGTGGAATAGGGACCAAAGCGCTCATAAGTCATGCTGGTGGCAAAGAATCTCAGGGAGTAGCCGGAGAAATGGAGAGAATCGGAAAAATACGACGCCTTCGTCGATATCCGTTGAAATCAGCCCTTGGTGAAGAGCTTCAGCACGCGGTGCTGACAAAGACAGGTGTATATGGCGACCGGGCTTTTGCCGTGTTGGATAGGGAAAGCGGGAAAATCGCCAGTGCGAAAAGGCCAAGGCTCTGGCGGTCCCTTCTATCGCTCACGGCTCAGCTTTCGGAAGACACTGGCACATTGGCAATCTCTCTGTCCAATGGCCACACCATTCATTCGAACTCGGCAAATATTGATCCAGATCTGTCCAGCTTCCTCGGACGCCACGTCTCGCTGGTATCCGAGCGCCGGCCCGGAATGCAGTTTGAACGCTCACGACCGGAAGAAGTGCTGGCTCACGGCCTTGATGCCGATGTTGCCTTGGATGTGGGAGAAATTGGTGCAGCCGCCCCGGAAGGAGGTTTTTACGACTTTGCGCCCGTGCATCTCGTCACTGTCGCTTCCTTGGAAGAAATTTCGCGCAAGGCAAACCTCGATGGGCTGGAGGCGGAAAGATATCGGCCCAACATCGTGATCGATAGTTCCGACACCACTCCCTTCATCGAAAACAGTTGGTCAGGCCAGAAATTGCAGATCGGCAGCGCAGTGCTGGAGATCATGGTGCCTACGCCTAGATGTGCCGTGCCGACTTTGGCTCACGGTCTCGGGCTTGAGCCGAAACCAGATGTATTACGAGCAATCCATGCGCAGAACCGCGTGGACATACCAGATGTCGGGGCATTTCCATGCCTTGGAGTTTACGCAAAGGTTCTTCACTCAGGGGACGCAGCGCCGGGAAATTCAGTGCTCATCGCTTAGTCCGTCTGCACCATTCCCATGGTCGGCAGCTAACGTATGTCAAATTCAGAAGTGGTCGTAACCTATGAAATACAGCAGACGGATATTCTTGCTCGCAGCCGGCTCGATGCTGACTGGCTGTGCTTCCTCGGAAACGGAGCGGGTTGGCTTGGATCGGCCAGCACCTTCGAACCGAGGCGGACGGACAGTGGACTATGAAACAAGCGAGCCGGCCGGAACGATCATTGTCGAGCCACCCCGGTATGAACTGCTGCTGATACAGGGCGGCGGCAAAGCCCTCACCTATCCGGTCGGCGTCGGGAAAGCAGGCCACAGTTTCAGCGGGCGGGCGACAGTCGGCCGCAAGGAAGAATGGCCTAAGTGGACGCCGACGGCGAACATGATTGCCGCCGATCCTGACGGCAAGGGCCGACTAGCGGGCGGTGTGCAAGGGGGGGCGGCGAATCCTCTTGGCGCTCGCGCGCTCTATCTGTTCCAGGGCGGTCGGGACACGCTCTATCGCATTCACGGCACGAATGATCCAAGCTCGATCGGCAAATCCGTATCGAGTGGATGCATTCGCATGTTTGACCGTGATGTGATCGATTTATATGAGCGCGTGCCGATCGGAGCGCCGGTGATCGTCAGGGGATGACGGTGTTCCTGGGATCGTTTGTGGTATTTCGGGCTTCCGCGAGCGATCTTACCATAGGTAGCTGCAACATGTATTGATCCACGACCATAGCAACCACAGGAGAGGTAACACCTGCTCCGTTTGACCTCAAAAGCGCGCTTGCCAGATCATTTATCGCTCTTTGCCAGTTTGGCGTCTGAATGTCGTCGTATAAGGCCTTCTTAATCTCGCTCTCTGGATCAGGGCGGTGTGTAATGAATCTCGCGAGTGAGGCCATGGCCTGCACTTTCGCCAAATCCTTAGACGCTCCCATTGAGTAAGCTACAGCATCAATGTTTGACCATTTCCGCTCTGCCATTCCCCCGGCCAAACAGACGGCTATTTCTCTGACCAACATTTGCCAAACATCCTCAAGCGTATCTGCAGCAATCACTGGATTTCTATGAACGGACAATCCTAGGTCGCCATCAACTGCCTTGCGATAAACAGATACGCCCACAATTTCCGCACCGAGAACTGATGCAACAAGGGCGTGACCGGCTTCGTGTTTCGCGGTGGAGCGCCGTCCTTGCGGTGTATAGAGCCACCAAATCCATCGCGTGAGCCGTCGAAGCCATTGGATGCATATAACAGCGCTCAGCGTCAAAAGCACGGCTAACACCGCGCCTGTAAAAAAAGCAAAGTTCAATGCGTGATCGACGTCAATTGGAGCGTCAGATGCAGGTGGCGGTGCAATCATGCTATTATAGCGCCTGTGCAATTAGATCAAAGACGCGGCTTGGCAACCTTGTCCATATCGACACCCTGTTTCAGCTTTGCCTCGATCGCGGCGTCCAGGGCAGATTGATGACCGTAGGCCCGCTTGACATCGACAAGGGTGAACTCTGCCGAGTTTAGCTCGGGCTGGAACGTGCTCATGCTGATAAGCATAATACCGTCGCACTGGTCATCCTTAATCACGGTATAGCGTTGATCGAACCGGTATTTGCCGATGGTATGCCAATTTCCATGAAAGAATGCGGCGCAAGGTTTCTGCGCAATTTCCAACTTCTTGCCTGACTCGGGTGACTGCGTTTCCTCAACATAATCACACAAACTGCCCTCATTGATGCGCTTGCAGTTTTCCTTGCTCTTTGGCGCATCCGATTCGGATAGCAAGCGCCCGTTGGCATAGATGTAATAGAGATTCAGGAAGCCATTCTGATCTTCGACGATCGACGGCTGTCCATATTTTTCTGCGACTTGCTTCCGGAAGATATCGGCCGTAGTGAATTCTTTAAAATGAACGGTGCGTCGGATAGCCAATGCACGGTTATCATAAACCTCGGATGCGAAATTGACGTAGATTTGGTTCTTGCTACCGGAATCTACGAAAGCGATTTCGTTCACGAACTCCATTTGGACGCGAGCGCCTTCAGGCGTTGAAACCGAACCCTTCAAACGAGTTTCCTCCGGTTCGACCTCGGGAAATTCGGCTTTCATCTTGGCCTTCACGTCCTCGATCGTATCACCAGGTTGAATCCCGAGAATATCGAAATTGACCGATTTCTCGAAGCGGTCGCCGGCGGGGCTCCTATCGACGGTCTCGAAGGTCTGCGCGATCGCCGTCGAAGCGGTCAGCGCCGTGATGGTGGCTGCGATGATAAGGCCGGTCCTCATGTCCCCTCCCCTCCCTTTTATCGCCAGACAAGCGGAGTAGGCTTGCCGTCAGCGATCGGCATGTCCGACTGACCGCATGTCTTGCCCTTGTAGGTCATACCTTTGGAGACTGGTTTTCCTTCGTCAGTGAGGCAAACTGCGGTCAGGTCATAAGGATTTTTTTGGGCGGTTGTGCAGCCTGCAAGGCCGACCATGGCAAAGGCGATGTAAGCGAATTTCATATGCGGCAACCTCGTTATAGCTGACGGGAATAGCGATACTTAGCAAACTGCCGCATAAAGCATCAACCGTATCTGCTACATCTCGAAGGTCTTGCCTCTTTCATGGCCCTGCTGGTGGCCTTGTGCCACCTGCAGGGTGTTCGCCTGCTCGAAGGATTCGGCGCGTGAGACGATGAACTGCGCGCGCGAAAAGCCCGCCGTGAACGCCTCAAGTCGTTCCGGCGAAGCATTCGGAATCGCACGCGAAAGGCGGTCCCGGTCGAGCTCCAGCGAACCGGGAGCGCCAAAGCGGTCACGAATGTTGGCGATAAAGCCGCGCAATTCGGTCAAGGCTTGCTTATGATCGCCCTGTCCGAGCACCGCACCCAGCTCGTGGGCGGGTGTCTTTTCAATCTGGCCGACCAGCTCGCGGGCAGCGGGTGACAGATCATTGACCGGCTCGCGCATAAGAGTGCGAAAGCGCTCTTCGTCGCGGCGAAGGTCTACGGCCAGGGAGCCACGTACCTGCCCGTAATCATGGAGCGCAGCGACGGCGAGCGGAACGGCAGCAAGCGCCTTTTCGCGGCCGCGTCATCGCGGCCGAAAAGGCTGCGGTTGCCGTGGAGCGAGCCGAAAGCCTCCGGATTGGTCCGCATTTCCTGAGCGAATTCGGAAACGGGACGGCGTTCAACCTCGATGCGGTTACGCAGTCTGGCAAGGACCGCTTGCGGATCTTGCCAGACTGCTTGAACCGCTGCGACAAGGCGGCTGTTCGCGGCCTGCATGGTCGGCCGGGCCGAAATCCTCTCCGCCACGGTCTCATCGATGCTTCGCGGCCAATCGGTAACGGCGGCAATGAGCGGCGCTTGTGCCTGCTCATGCGCGGGTTGGAGTTGGCGAGGATCGGAAGCGGTGAAGGAGAGCCGCGCGCCTGATTCCGGGCGCGGCTCCGGCAGATCGACCACGTTGCCTATGATGATCGCGCCATCATCTCTCTGCATCATGAAGTTGCGACCGGCCGCACCGCTGAAGACGCCGCTATAATCCTGCCCTGGTTCGGTCGTCGCCATATAGATACCGTCCCATGCCGTGACGTGCGGGGCCTGCACAGGGCGGAAGCGCTCAATAGCCTGCTGCGCGACCTCGAGCGCGTTCACGCGATCGGGGTCGGTGATTTCCGCGAACATGCGACGCATGGGCGCCAGGTCGCCGCGTTCATGGGCGGCGACTGAGACGAACGTCATGCGTTCGTCGGAAATCACGCCGAATTCGAGCGGATGCCCTGCCCTTTCGGCAAGGGCCGCGAAGAATTCACGCTGAGTCCGGCCGTTGCCTTCGCGAAAAGGATGGATGGAATTCATCCGGGCGAAGGCGTCGGCCGCTTCCGTTGCGAAGGTTTCGCGATCAAGGCCACGCAAGAAGTTGCGGGATTCGAGATCCGACATGAGGCTATTCAAGCCTCTGTCGATCTCGTTGCCGATCGCGAAATCCTTACCGCCAATCTTGTGCATGGCAGGCATTGAGGCCTGCGTACCGTCAGCGAAAGTGAATGGATGATGGCGCAGCTCGCCCGCCCATTCGAACACGTCCTGAAACAAGTGCTTATGAAGCGCCTGAAGATGGGCCGTATCGAAAGTGGGTTTTGGGCCGAGACCGCTTCGCAGTTCGAGAAGCCGGATCGCAAGAACCGGGTGCTCGGCCGCTTCTAGCGCCTCGTGTGTCTCGGCCCCTATCTTGTTTCGAAGGGTCTCGCCGTCGGCGAGCGTAAACGACATGCCTACTGGATGCCGAGAATGGACTTAACGCGCGGCATCATCTCGTCAAGCTCGATCTCGCCAGCAATGAACGCGTCAAATACCGGCTGGCATGCCGGATTCGGGCGAAGACCTTCCATAGCGTTAGAACGAAATGCGCTGCGAACCATCTTGCGACGGCGCTCCATTTCCTCGGCGGTGATGGCCGGGGTCTTCTGCTTGAGGGCAAGAGCCATGATGTCCTCTTGATCGTTGCACAGTATGTGGAAGTCGGTCACATCGGCCTCGCCTTTCGCAAAAGCGAGCGCCTCCTTTGCTCCTTGCAAAATCCGTGATCCGGCCTTGCTCATCACTTTGTCCTGTCAATGCGTCCGCACTTTTCTCGCAAATAGCGGCGGAAACGTATCAAAATCTGATCCATGAACGGGCCGCTGAACCGGCCTCGCGGCTTCTGGTTCGGATCGAAGTAAAACGATCTTTCCAGAACATCATAATTGTACTCGCTGACCGTAATCCAGCCAGCCTTGAAATCCGCCAAACCGGCCCGGCGCAATTCCAGCGCAGGGATTACTAACGCATCCTGATCGGGACGCGGTTGGGTCGAGGATATAGGCAAGATGATCAGATGCGTGATACCCTGCTTGCTGTCCTTAACGACCATTGCCAAGCAGACGGGCCGCCCTTTTTCTGCGTTCGTGCGACCTTTCTGCGCCTGCCACTCCCACAGATATTCATACTCCACGATCTCGCCATCGTCGAACTGCTTAGTCATCCTGCGGCTCGTCCGATACATGCGCGAGGCGCTTATCCAGTTCCGACAAGAGCATGTCGGCCAACTCGGGCGGGGTCTCGCTCGTCCGGTAGACCTTTCGAGGATCTTCCGTGCCCTTTGTCATCCGCTCATATAGCTCCACCGGCATGACAACCACGGAAGCGCGACCATGTTTGGTCAGAACGATCGGCTCACGCATGGCCTCATCGTGATAGCGCCCGAAGTGCCGAACGAACTCGACAGAGGAAATTGTTCTGTCATTCATGGTTTAGCCTTCATTCCCTCGTTTTCTGGAAATTCTGTAATAAACAGATTTTACAGAAAAGTCAAGCCTTTTCGGTGGCTTGGCCGGCATGGGTGGCCTATCTGATCAATCCCAACCGCTCGCCTACACTCGGATCGGATTTCTGCCCTGCCTCTTCGAGCATCGATACGATGGCCGAATGCTTCAGGCCGCGAATCTCGCAACCCTGCCTGTGGGCTTCCTCAACAAGAGATTCCAGCGTGGGAAATTCCTCAAGGAAGGCTCCAAGCCAGACTTCCGGCTCTTCCAGGTCCGAATCCTCGGGAATGAACCCATGCAGGAAGAATGTCCGCAAGGGTTTGTCATAGCCGATAACGGCTTCGTTGTCGGTGCGCCCTTTATTATCCAGTTCAATAGAATAGCGGCTCATGTTTTTCCTCAACTCCTGATTTTAGGCCGGTAACAAGTCTAGTTGCTCTGGCGGTTGATCTTCCTCCGGCCCTTGCCAGATGATGCGATTTCCTTTCCAGATCGTCACGAAAGCACCGCCACGCTTTGGCGCTTCCTGTGGTTTCGCCTCGAAATTTCCGCATCGATAATCGCCGTTCGTTGCTGAGAAGGAAACCTTTCCGCCTATCAACACGCGGTCGCATGTCCCGCTCGGCCGCTTCACCCGTCGCCCTTTCCCGGTCATCTTGAAGAGCCGATATTTGCTCTCCCAGGACTCAGACGGCGCGCACCAATGCCGACACAAGCGGCATTTCCCGTCGATTGCGGGCCGCTCGCTATCGAGCGATGGCCCGCCATTATGTCCCATACCGCTCATAATCGCTCTCTCAGAGCCGAAGCGCGATGCAAAGGGCCTGATTGGCCCGGTGACACGCAAGCGCATAGGCGACGATCTGTGCGATTATATCGGGATCGGCTGCGCCTGCCCCTTCTGCCCTGCTCCGAAACTCGGCGGAAAGCTCGTTATCATCAGTTCCAACATGGCGGTTTCCGACAAGCCAACGAATTTGACCGGTCGGGACCTCGGCGCGGGCGGTAACGGGCAACGCTGACACGCGGCCCTTGCGCCCACTGGCGGCGGCTCCCGCCTCCTGAGCCTCGATTTCGGTCGGGAAATAGGCTTTGACCAGCTCGCGGCGCTGCGCCTCGTGGCTGGCGACAAAGGTAAGTCCGCCGTCTTCTTGATGGTACAGGCACCAATCGGCGGCGTTTCCGCCGAAGAATGGATCGCCTGTCCCGAAAAACTCCATCGCCTGAAAAATCGTGATGCTGCTCATTGTGGGTTCCTCGCTCATGGCTTGCGCAAGCGCATGACGCGCCGATTGGTGAGAAGATCGCGGCGGGTCTGGAACGTGTATCCGTCCCAATCCTTCCAAGACTCCCAACCGCTAGGCGTTGCGCGCCCGTACCAGACGCGCACCTTGACCGTTTCCGCGTCGATCTCGCTCGTAATCGAGACGGTGAAACTTCCCCCTAGATTTGAGGGGGTATCGAAAACTGTGATGCTTTGCGGCTCACGCATGCCCCTGCCCTCCCCCGATCCTGACGACAACCTTGCTGCGTCGGATCATGGGCCGTCCTTGCATGTCCCTTTCGCTCCGCTCGATCACAAGGCGGACAATATCGCCGGTTTTCTCTGTGATCTTGTATCGGCGCTGACGGGTTACGCCCTCGCGCCAACCTCGTTCGACAATCGCCGCGATATGGCGTTTGTCGGTTGCGGTGATGTGATAGCCTTCCAAAAGGCTGATGCTGATTTTCGACATTGCCCGATCTCCCCTCACAGCAAGGCCAGTTGCTCGGCCTGCCGCATTATTTGCGGCATGGGTCGGGCGGCGATCCGGTCACGTTCGGCCTTCATGCGTTCGCGGCATTCGGCAAATTCAATGCAAACGATCTCGCAGAGGGGGGCAACGTCCTTCCATTTGTCTTGATAAAAAGCCGTGTCGATACCTGCGCCGCCCATCATTTCAAGGCCGGTCTGACGCTCGAAATCGACGCCGCGCCCCTTCTCAAGACGTTGGTAAAGCTGCGTTCCGGAATAGCGAAAGCTGGCGGACTGCTGCGGCACGATGAAAGCGCCATAGTCGGCAAGCTCAGAAGCGATATCGATAACGTGAAGCTCGAAGTCCTGACCGCGATAACGCGGGCCATTCCCCTGCCGCTTCACCCTCCCGAACGGCGGGTTCCCTATGGCGCAATCGTAGTGGCCTAGATCAAGCTCGCGCCAGTCGAAAACATCGGCATTGATCCAACGGGCCTCCGGCAAGAGTTTGCGCCCTATCTCCACATAACGGGGGTTGATCTCAACGCATGTGATATCGGCCCCCCTACCGCCGCCCCACAGGCTGCGATGATGGATGAAATAGCTCAGAATGCCGATGCCTGCGCAAAGGTCGATCACGCGCCCGCTGCGCGTATCGATCTGGAAATCTGCTGCCATGTCCCACGGCGTGAAGAATGCGCCAGCCGCGCCGGTCTCAAAGTTTGCGCCCTCATGCCAGTTCTGGAAAACAAAATCCTTTTCGTCCTCGGTCAGGCGGTCCTTTGTCAGGATCGCCTCTGCCTCGGCATGGGCCTTGCGCTGTGCTTTGCTGAGTTTCGCCATGGTGTTTTCTCTCCTGATCCGCGAAGCGGTCTTCCTGTCCCGTTGAGGGGCAGGAGCCCGGCTCCTGCTCCCGAGCAGTCGGCGATCCGACCGGAGAGAGGGGGGCAACAGGCAAAACCGGAGGGGGATCACCCGCCCGAAGGGACAGGTTGCGAGGATCCGCGCGGGACGCGCAAAATCCGCGCACCTGGTCCTGCACAAGGGGAGTTCGCCGGCAACGCCGGCGAGCTCGCCCGCGGAAGGACGGGGAAACCGGTTTTGCCTGTTGCGGGGGAGAGACCGGCGGCCGATCTCTCCCCCTC